>CAVXSP010000001.1:777500-3901148 GCA_963764505.1 uncultured Acidobacteriota bacterium
TTCGGAAGGAGAGGTTGGCGCTTGCAGGTTCCGGGACCGCGGCTGTCGCGGCGTCCGGGGCCGATAATCGTCAGTCTCAAATTCCAATGGTCAAGCTACTAAGGGCGTACGGTGAATGCCTTGGCGCCAGAAGTCGACGAAGGACGCGGTAAGCTGCGATAAGCCTCGGGGAGCTGCAAACAAGCTTTGATCCGGGGGTGTCCGAATGGGGAAACCCACGGTGGGTCATGCCACCGTATCCTGGCCTGAATCCATAGGGCCAGGAAGGCAACGCGGGGAAGTGAACCATCTCAGTACCCGCAGGAAGAGAAAACAACAGTGATTCCGCTAGTAGCGGCGAGCGAACGCGGAAGAGCCCAAACCGAAGTGCTTGCACTTCGGGGTTGTAGGGCCTGTCAGGCCGCAAGGCGGCGAGTTATCAATCAGCAGTCTAGTCGAACGACCTGGAACGGTCGGCCACAGAGGGTGAGAGCCCCGTAGACGAAAGCCTTGCTGACTCGCTGGGCAGGTTCCTGAGTACCACGGGACACGTGAAATCCCGTGGGAAGCTGCGAGGACCATCTCGCAAGGCTAAATACTCTCTGGCGACCGATAGTGAACCAGTACCGTGAGGGAAAGGTGAAAAGCACCCCTGTGAGGGGAGTGAAAAAGTACCTGAAACCGTATGCCTACAAGCAGTGGGAGGGCTATGGCGCGCGTCTTCGGACAAGCGCAATGCCTGACCGCGTGCCTTTTGCATAATGAGCCGGCTAGTTTTTCTCAGTAGCGAGGTTAAGCGCAAGCGAGCCGTAGCGAAAGCGAGTCCGAATGGGGCGACAAGTTGCTGGGAAAAGACGCGAAGCGAGGTGATCTACCCTTGGCCAGGGTGAAGCGCGGGTAACACCGCGTGGAGGCCCGAACTGGTGTTGGTTGAAAACAGCTCGGATGAGCTGAGGGTAGGGGTGAAAGGCTAATCAAACTTCGTGATTGCCCGTTCTCTTCGAAATGCTTTTAGGAGCAGCCTCGGATGGTCGGCATTGGTGGTAGAGCGCTGGATGGACTAGGGGCCTTACCAGGTTACTGAATCCAACCAAACTTCGAATGCCAATGACCGCAGTCCGGGAGTGAGACAGTGGGGGCTAAGCTTCATTGTCGAGAGGGAAACAGCCCAGACGACCGGCTAAGGTCCCTAACTTCGTGCTAAGTGGGAAAGGATCTGAAGATGCTCAGACAACCAGGAGGTTGGCTTAGAAGCAGCCATCCTTTAAAGAAAGCGTAATAGCTCACTGGTCAAGCGTCTTTGGGCCGACAATCCAACGGGGCTTAAGCACGAGACCGAAGCCGTCGATTCAGCCTGCCCTGCGGGGCGGGTGAATGGTAGAAGAGCGTTCTCCTGACGTCGAAGCGGCACCGAAAGGAGCCGTGGAGCCTGGAGAAGTGACCCTGCCGGCATAAGTAGCGAGAAGAGAGGTGAGAATCCTCTCCGCCGTAAGCCTAAGGTTTCCTGAGGAAGGTTCGTCCGCTCAGGGTTAGTCGGGACCTAACGCGAGGCCGAAAGGCGTAGCGGATGGATGTCCGGTTAATATTCCGGAACTACCGAGATCACGTTTGTACGAAGGGGGGACGCAGGAAGCTATGCGGGCCGGCTGTTGGATTAGCCGGTTGAGGATGTAGCCAGGTCGATCAGGAAAATCCGGTCGGCCGTCAATGGTGAGGGTCCGAAGCGATGGCCGCAAGGCCTATAAAGCCGCAGACGCTACGCTGCCGAGAAAAGCCTCTAAGGAGTGGTCTTGGTACCCGTACCGCAAACCGACACAGGTAGGCGAGGAGAAAATCCTCAGGCGCAAGTGAGAACCCTCGTTTAGGAACTCGGCAACTTGGCCCCGTAACTTCGGAAGAAGGGGTGCTCTTTCTCGTGTAGGGGTTTACCCCCGAAGCGTGAAGGAGTTGCAATAAAGAGGCCCAAGCAACTGTTTACTAAAAACACAGGACTCTGCAAAGTCGAACACGACGTATAGGGTCTGACGCCTGCCCGGTGCCGGAAGGTCAAAGGGAGAGGTTAGCCGCAAGGCGACGCTTCGAGCTCAAGCCCCGGTAAACGGCGGCCGTAACTATAACGGTCCTAAGGTAGCGAAATTCCTTGTCGGGTAAGTTCCGACCTGCACGAATGGCGTAATGATTTGGGCGCTGTCTCAACGAGGGGCACTGCGAATTTGTGGTACCGGTGAAGACGCCGGTTGCCCGTGGCTAGACGAAAAGACCCCGTGCACCTTTACTGCATCTTAGTAGTGAATGCTGCCGCCGTCTGCGCAGGATAGGTGGGAGACTTTGAACCCAGGCTCTTGGGCTTGGGGGAGTCAACGGTGAGATACCACCCTGACTGCTGCGGCGTTCTAACCGAGCCCTGTCATCCAGGGCCGGGACACTGCTAGGTGGGTAGTTTGACTGGGGCGGTCGCCTCCTAAAGGGTAACGGAGGCGCGCGAAGGTTCGCTCAGGCTGTTTGGAAATCAGCCGGAGAGTGCAAAAGCACAAGCGAGCTTGACTGCGAGACCTACAAGTCGAGCAGGTGGGAAACCAGGCTTTAGTGATCCGGTGGTTCCGCGTGGAAGGGCCATCGCTCAACGGATAAAAGGTACGCCGGGGATAACAGGCTGATCTGAGCCAAGAGTTCACATCGACGCTCAGGTTTGGCACCTCGATGTCGGCTCATCACATCCTGGAGCTGTAGCAGGTTCCAAGGGTCCGGCTGTTCGCCGGTTAAAGTGGTACGTGAGCTGGGTTTAGAACGTCGCGAGACAGTTCGGTCTCTATCTGCCATGGGCGCAGGAGATTTGAGTGGGGTTGACCTTAGTACCGAGAGGACCGGGTTGAACGCACCTCTGGTGTACGAGTTGTCGTGCCAACGGCAGCGCTCGGTAGCTATGTGCGGACGCGAGAAACGCTGAAAGCATCTAAGCGTGAAACGCTCCACGAGATGAGATCTCCCTGGATCGCAAGATCCCTGAAGGCTCCTGGAAGATGACCAGGTCGATAGGTCGGGTGTGGACATGCCGCAAGGTATGGAGCTTACCGATACTAATCAGCCGTGAGGCTTGACCATTGATTCCTTTCCCGTCCGCCGCGCATCGGCGCGGTCGGATGGCTCCGCGAATCGCCGCGGAGGCCCGCACGCGCACGCGCGTGCCTCGTGAGGAGGGAAACTACCGTTTGCAGGGTATTCAGTCGTCTCGTATTCGCGCGGCGTGGCGCTCTCGAGCGACACGACGCGCCGTGCCGCCGGGCGGATGTTCCGGCGCCACGATCGTATTCAACGTCGAAGTTCGACGTTCACCCGTTTCCCGGTGGCTATAGGAGCAGGGTCACACCCGTTCCCATTCCGAACACGGAAGTTAAGCCTGCTACCGCCGATGGTACTGCATGGGTAACTGTGTGGGAGAGTAGGTCACTGCCGGGATTATTCTTCGAGGGCCCGCTCGGCTGACGCCGGGCGGGCCCTTCGTCCGTACGGCCGCGGCCGCCCGCCGCCATGCTAGACTCCTCCGTCCCGTGTGCTGCCGTCGGCCGCTCGCCAGCCTGCTCGTCTGCTGCTGGTTCCTGGTCGTGCTCGCGGCGCCGATCGCCGCCGACGAGGGCTGGGTCATCGAACGTCTCGCCGTGCGCCTCCAAATCGAGCCGTCCGGCGACCTCCTGGCCTTCGAGCAGTTCGATGTCGATTTTCGGGGTCAGCCACATCACGGGATCTTCCGGGACATCCGGTTCCAGTTCGCCTACGACCAGGACCACCTGCGCGAGTACGACGTCCACTTCATCGCCGCCTCGTCCGCCGACGGGCGGCCCCAGCCGGTTGAGAGCTCGACCAACGGCGCGCTCCGGCGCTTCAAGATCGGCAACCCGAATCGCACAATCAGCGGGAAGGCGACATACCAGCTCAGCTACCGCGTCAGCCGCGCACTGAACGGGTTCGCCGATCACGACGAGCTGTACTGGAACGTGACGGGAGTCTGGCCGGTGGCGCTGGAGCGCGTCACCGTCTCCCTTCGCACGCCGGGGCCCGACCTCACGCGCGTCGACTGTTTTCAGGGGACGGCCGGCTCCACCGAGCCGTGCCGCTCGGCATCGTCTCCGAACGAAGCGGGTTTCGGCGCCTCGAGAATGCTCGCTCCGGGCGAGCAGTTGACGATCGTCGCCGGCCTTCGCAAGGGCGCCGTCGCGGAACCGACGCCAAGGCTCGTCGGACGGCTCCGGGAGCCCGGGGAATTCTTCGCCCTCACGCACGCGATCGTGGCAACCGCGGCGGGCGTCCTCGCGCTCGTGCTCGCCGGGGTAGCGACCCTCTGGTGGTGGACCGGTCGAGACCGGCGCTACGTCTCTCTCATCCAATCGACGCCCGACGATCCGCAGGAGCGCATCCCTCTGTTCGGCGGGCGCCCGATTGCGGTGGAGTTCGAGCCGCCGGAGCGGATCCGTCCGGCGCAGGCGGGCCTGCTCATGGACGAACGGGCGGACACCCTCGACGTGACCGCGACCATCGTCGATCTGGCCGTGCGCGGCTACCTGAGCATCGCGGAGATCCCGAAGCGGGGCTGGTTCGGTCACAAGGACTGGCAGATCGAGCGCTTGAAGACGTCCGACGGAAGCCTCCTTCCGTACGAGCGGATCGTGCTGGATGGCCTGTTCAAGAGCGGAAACGTCCGCCGGCTTTCGCAGTTGAAGAACACGTTCCATCGCGACCTCGAATCGGCGAAGGGCGCCCTCTACCGTGATGCGGTGGAGCGGGGATGGTTTCCGCGGAACCCGAACGCCGTACGGGTGATCTGGACGTCCGTCGGACTCGTCATCGTCTGTGCCGGGGTAGCCTCGATCGTCCAGCTCGGACGGCGATGGGGGGCCGGGCTCGTGGGAGTGCCGGTGGTCGCCGGAGGACTGCTGCTCGCCCTGACCTCGAGGGGCATGCCGCGGCGGTCGGCCGCAGGCACGGCGATGCTGCGGCGCGTGCTCGGCTTCATCCGCTACATCCGGACCGCCGAAACAGAGACGCAGGCGTTCGCCGAACGTGCGCACGTCTTCACGGAGTATCTGCCCTACGCGATTGCGTTCAAGTGCGTGGAGCGCTGGGCGCGCGCGTTCAGGGACCTCGACGTCCAGCGAGCGGCGGCCGGGTGGTATCGTGGCCCGTCCGAATTCAACGCGGCGGGCTTCTCGTCGAGTCTTGCGACGTTCTCGGCGTCCGTTTCGAGCACGATTGGCTCCACGCCCGGCGGGCGCGGCGGCAGTGGATTCGGCGGCGGCTCGTCGGGCGGCGGCGGAGGCGGTGGGGGCGGCGGAGGATGGTAGAGAGGACGCTCGAATGGGCGTGACCGCCGGCGTTGCGGCCGTGGTCGTACTGGCCGCCGCGGTGGCCGCGCTCTACAACAGCCTGGTCAGCGCCCGCCTCGGCGTGCGCGAGGCGTGGAGTGCGGTCGATGTGCAGCTCCAGCGACGCGCCTCGCTCATTCCGAACCTCGTCGACGTCGTCAAGGGATATGCCTGGTACGAGCGCGACACGCTGCGCGGCATCGTCGAGGCCAGAGAGGCAGTGGGCGCCGCCGCGGGTCCGCGCACCGCGGCCAGCGCCGACGCGGCCCTGACGGGCGCGCTCGGCGCGTTCTTCGCGCTGGCAGAAGCGTATCCGGACCTCAAGGCCAACGAGCGGTACGCCAGCCTCCAGTCCGACCTCGTCGCGACCGAGAACACGATCGCGCACGCGCGGAACTACTACAATGCCGCGGTTCAGCTCTACAACACCCGCCTGCAGCGGTTCCCGGCCGTCGTGCTGGCTGGGGCTCTCGGCTTCCGGCCCGCGGAGTTCTTTGCCGCGGAGCCGGGCGCCCGCGATGTGGTTGGCGTCGCCGTGTAGGAGGGGGCCGGCGTACGGAGGGAGCCGAGGACCGACGCGCCAGAAAATTCATATGCCTGCCACGAATCTGCCATCTTTCCCTGGGGTCGTCTCCGACGACCGCGGGTGACAATAGACAGGATGGACGCGAATCCCGAGCCGTCTCCGACTCCGCCGGGACGCCGGGTGCTCGTCGTCGAGGACGAGCCGCATATCCGCGAGCTGGTCGCGTTTCACCTCGGCCTGGAGGGTTTGCAGGTCGTGGAGGCGAAGGATGGAGACGAAGCGCTCCGGCTCGTCCGGTCTGCGCCATTCGACGTGTGTGTGCTCGATCTGATGCTGCCGCGGGTCGACGGACTGACCGTCTGCCGCGGCATCCGTCGCGACCCGCGAAACGCCGACACGCCCATCCTCATGCTGACCGCGCGGCGCGAGGAGGCCGACAAGGTGCTCGGCCTGGAAAGCGGCGCAGACGACTATCTGACCAAGCCGTTCGGCGTGCGCGAGCTGGTGGCCAGGGTACGAGCGCTGCTCAGAAGGCCCCGGGCATCGCCGGCCGGGGGGACACCGGAGCCGCCGGTGGTGCAGGCGGGGCCGCTGATGATCGATCCCCGAAAGCGCCAGGTATCGCTGCACGGGCGGATCGTCGACGTCACGCCACACGAGTTCGACGTGCTGCACCTGCTGGCCGCGAGTCCGGGGATCGTGTTCACGCGCGAGAGGATTCTGGAGCGCGTCTGGACCCAGGACACCCATGTGACGGTCCGCAGCGTCGACACTCTCGTGAAGCGTCTCCGTCAGAAGATCGAGCCCGACACGCGGCAGCCGGCGTGGATCTTGACGGTGTGGGGAACGGGCTACAAGTTCGCCGAGCCCGGCGAGCGCGAATCGGACGCACCGCGCGCATAGCGCGAAGCAGCACATGCCTGATCCCGTCTGGTACCGGAGCCTGTACTGGCGAATCGCGCTGGGATTCGTGGCGCTCCTCGCCGCGTTGCTTGCAGCGCAGGGACTCGTCTTCCTCTGGCTGACCGGCCGCGTCGCCGCCGCGTGGCCCGGCCGGTCCGCGACCGAGCTGGCGACGGCCATCGCCGCCGACGTGGCGCGGGAACTGACGGCGCGACCCGGGACCGATCTGGACGTCTACGTGAACACCCGCTACGAGGGCACGTTCCGGTCGTTCGCGGTCGTGATGGCCACCGGCCGGGTCGCTTACAGTCGCCGCGTCCTTCCGCCGCCGTCAATCGGCGTGGCGAGCCGCGCACGTCTGACGGCGGACGGCGTTCCGCTGCAGGACCGGACCGGTCCGGGGTTCGGTGGGGGCGGACCCAGGTCCGGCGGTGGCCGCCGGGTCTACGGTCGGCAGAATGGCCGGCAGAACGGCCCCAACCTGCAGTTCACCGGCCGCGGCGACAGGTATTCCCGGGACGCCAGCCTGGCGTTCGTGTTTGCGCCGATCACGATCGCCGATCGCGAAGCCGGCGTCGTGGCCGTGCCGGTCGACCCGCCCCCGCTCTCGCTGGCGATGCGCGATCTCTGGCCGCGCTTGCTGACGGTCGGGTTGGGCCTGCTGCTGGCCGGCAGCGCGATCGGCGCGCTCCTCGTGTTCCGGCCGACGCACCGCCGCCTGCAGGCGCTGCAGCAGACGGCCCGGGCCGTCGGGGCCGGCCAGTTGGGCGCTCGGGCTCCCGAAGCCGGCGGCGACGAGGTCGCCGCCCTGGCGCGCTCTTTCAACGAGATGGCCGGGCAGCTCGAGCAGCGGACGTCCGCGCTCGAAGCGGCCGACCGCACCAGACGCCAGCTCGTCGCCGACGTGTCGCACGAGCTGACGACGCCGCTGGCGGCGGTTCGCGGTTACATCGAGACGCTTGCCATGCCCAACCTGTCGCTGGACATGGCGACCCGGTCCCGGTATCTGCGGATCGTGGAGGAGGAGACGGATCGACTGGACCACATCGTCGGAGACCTGCTCGACGTCGCGCGCCTCGAAGGAGGCGGCGGCACGCTGGCCATCGAGGACGTTCCAGTTGCGCAGTTGTTCGAGCGGCTCCGGCACCGGCATGCGCAGGTGCTCGAGCAGAAGCGGATCCGGCTCGACACGGCCGAGGACCCTCCTGGGCTCGTCGTCCGTGCCGACGCCAAGCGGCTCGAACAGGCCCTGCAGAACCTCGTCTCGAACGCAGCGCGGCACACGCCTGAAGGCGGGCGCGTTTCAGTCGTGGCCACTCGAGAGACGACCGGGGTTGGTATTCTGGTCGAGGACACTGGACCCGGCATCCCTCCGGAGCATCTGGGGAGGGTGTTCGATCGCTTCTACAAGGTGGATGTCTCGCGGACTGGCACCGCGATGCCGTCGGGCAGTGGCCTCGGCCTTTCGATCGTCCGCGCGATCGTTGAGCGCCACGCGGGGACCATCTCCGTCGCCAATGGATCGTCGGGCGGCGCCCGGTTCGCCATCTGGCTCCCTTCCTGACGACAATGGATGTGCGGGAGGTGGCGCCCGGCGCGATTCATCTGAAGCGGTATCTCACAGTTGGCGAGCAGCACGCCATCGCGTCAGAGTGCCTGCGTCTCGGCGGGGCCGATGCGGGGTTCTACCTGCCGGTCGTTCGCGGCGGCCATCCCATGAGCGTTCGCATGCTCTGTCTCGGCCGGCACTGGAATGCGCTGACGTACACGTACGAAGACGTGCGCACGGACATCGACGGAAGACCCGTGCCGCCGCTGCCGCCGGCCTGGGAAGCCCTGGCGGGACGCATCGCCGCGCGAGCGGGCGCCGCCGTGCGCGCCGACGTCTGCATCGTGAACTGGTACGTGGCCGGGAGTCGGATGGGGCTGCATCAGGACAAGGACGAGAGCCGCGAGTCGATCGAGGCCGGCGCGCCCGTCGTCTCGATCTCGATCGGGGATACGGCCCGATTCTTGTTCGGTGGTCTCCGGCGGCGGGAGCCCGTCGAGTCGATTCTTCTCGAGTCGGGGGACGCATTCGTGTTCGGCGGGCCCGCTCGCCTTCGCTATCATGGCGTCTCCCGGATTGTCGCGGGGACGGCGCCGGCCGAACTCGGGTTCACGGGTCGGCTGAATCTGACGCTTCGGCAGTACCTGATCCCCGGATCTGCGGTCGTCCATATGTCCTGGAACAGGACAACCATGAAGGATATTTCCGCGGTCCTTCGGGTCTGCACCTGATTGCGGCTTGCCTTTCGTGGAGCTGTCGTTTACGCTCAAAAAGGGTAGTCGCCGCGACAGTCTGGCTCGATTCGGCAGGGTGCTCCTCCACAGCCGCGCGAGTCGTGAACGTCCTCGCTTCCCGTTCGTCCGCAATCACAGAAGAACACGGTTCGACCCGATATCCTGCTCGATCTGGTCATGACACACCGACCCGTGATCGGGGGCATCGCCTCCGCGGCCCGCTCTTCCCTCCGTCGCCTGTGGCGACTCCTCCCAATTCTCACGCTGCTGGCCGTAGCCGGATGCCGCGAGGCGGGAGAGCTGCCCTACAGTCAGTTCAAAGCGCATATCGCGGCGGGCGAGGTCGCGGAAGTGCGATTCGGCAGCGACCGGCTCGAAGCGGTCCCGACAGCCGCCGCCCGCACGGCAGGAGCCCCGGTGGTCTGGACGACGGAACCCGTGGCGGCGGACACGGGCCTGGTGCCGCTGCTCGAGTCGCATCATGTCGCGTACCGGCGGGCCGAGAGCTGGGTCGGCGTGGCGGTGCCCATCCTCTTCACGCTGCTCGGCGCCGGCGTGATCGGCTTCGCGGCCTTCCGGATGAGCCGGTCCGGCGCCCGCGGGTTTCAGGCGCTCGGCCGCTCTCGCGTGCGGGACGCGAGCGCGAAATCGACGACGCGGTTTCAGGACGTCGCGGGCGTTGACGAGGCCAAGGACGAGCTCGAGGAGATCGTCAAGTTCCTGCGCGAGCCGGCGAGATTCGCCGTGCTCGGCGCGCGGACGCCGAAGGGCGTGCTGCTCGTGGGGCCTCCGGGCACGGGCAAGACGCTGCTCGCCCGCGCCGTCGCCGGCGAGGCGAACGTCCCGTTCTTCCCCGTCAGCGGCTCGGACTTCGTCGAAGTGTTCGTCGGCGTGGGGGCACAGCGCGTGCGCAAGATCTTTGCGCAGGCGAAGGCGAAGGCGCCGGCCATCCTGTTCATCGATGAGATCGATGCCGTCGGGAAGAGCCGCTCCGGCGGTTCGCCCGGCGGCGCCAACGACGAGCGGGAGCAGACGCTCAACCAGCTGCTCGTCGAAATGGACGGCTTCGCGGCGCGCGACGGGCTGATCGTGCTGGCGGCGACCAACCGTGCCGACACGCTGGACCCTGCGCTGCTGCGCCCGGGCCGCTTCGACCGGCAGGTGCTGGTCGATCGCCCCGATGGGCTCGGCCGCGAAGCGATTCTCCGCGTGCACGCACGCAAACTGGCGCTGGCCGAGGACGCCGATCTCTCGAAGATCGCGCGCCGCACGGCCGGCATGGCCGGTGCGGATCTCGAGAACGTGCTGAACGAAGCGGCGCTCCTCGCCGCGCGCACCGACAAGACCTCGATCGGCATGTTCGAGCTCGACGCGGCGATCGACCGGGTCGTCGCCGGGCTCGAGCGCAAGGGCCGTCTGGTGAACGAGAAGGAGCGCCGGATCATCGCCTACCACGAGGGCGGCCACGCCCTCGTCGCCGAGCTGGCCCCCACGGCGGATCCGGTCCGGAAGGTGTCGATCATCCCTCGCGGTCTCGCCGCGCTCGGCTACATGCAGCAGACGCCCGAAGACCGGCACCTGCTCCAGGAGGACGAGCTGATGGACCGGCTGGCGGTCCTGCTTGGGGGCCGGGCGGCCGAACAGATCGTGTTCGGCAAGCTGTCGACCGGCGCGAGCAACGACCTGGAGCGCGCGACCGACCTCGCGCGCCGGATGGTCTGCGAGTTCGGCATGTCGGGCGTGGTCGGGCCCGTGTCGTTCGCGGGCCGCGATCGCGCCGAGCACGGCGCAGCCATGAGCGACGAGGTCACGACGCGGATCGAGGCGGAGGTCCAGACCCTGCTCGCGCAGGCGTTCGAGCGGGCCTGCCGCGATCTGACGCGTCATCGCGCCGCGCTCGACGCCGTCGCCGAGGCGCTGCTCGATTGCGGCAGCCTCGAACGCGACGAGCTCCTCCGTCTGATGGCCTGATCGGCTGCCGCTCCGGGACTGGCTTTTGGCCGGCGGTTACGGTATTCCTACGGTCCTACCAGCAAGACTGAAATCGGGAGGTTGTTGAATGGCTCTCCAGATTGGCGATACGGCTCCGGACTTCGAGGCCGAGACCACCGAAGGCCGGATCCGGTTCCACGAGTGGCTGGGCGACGCCTGGGGGGTGCTCTTCTCGCACCCGAAGGACTTCACGCCCGTGTGCACGACCGAGCTCGGCTACATGGCCAAGCTCAAGCCTGAGTTCGACAAGCGGAACGTGAAGGTCATCGGCCTGAGCGTCGACCCGGTGACGAGCCACTCCAGGTGGGCGACCGACATCGAGGAGACCCAGGGCTTCGCGCCCAACTACCCGATGATCGGCGACACGGACCTGAAGATCTCGAAGGCGTACGGCATGCTCCCCGCGACGCTCGAGGGCACCTGCGAGGGGCGCACGCCCGCCGACAACCAGACGGTCCGCAACGTCTTTGTCATCGGGCCGGACAAGAAGATCAAGCTGATCATCGTCTATCCGATGACCACGGGCCGGAACTTCGACGAGGTGCTGCGCGTGATCGACTCGCTGCAGCTCAACGCCAGGCACAAGGTGGCGACGCCGGTGAACTGGAAGCCCGGCGAGGACGTGATCCTCACCGGCGCGATCTCGGACGACGACGCCAGGAAGATGTATCCGGAAGGCTGGAAGACGCCGCGGCCGTACATCAGGATCGCCCCGCAGCCGAAGTGAGGTCGCCGCGAGGGTTGGGCCGGTGGCACGCCGGCTCGACCTTCGTGACGTCCGGCCGCCGCCCGCTCAGCGTGGCGAGTTGTCGATGAACGCCGCGCGGTCGATGCTGCGCGGATTTCCCACCACCACGAACTGGATGTTCCGGATGTAGGTCCTGGCCACGCGACGGACGTCCTCGGGCGTGACGGCTCGCAGCTGGTCGAGGACCTCGGCCGACTTGCGCCAGCCGCCGCCGATCAGCTCGTACTCGGCGAGCTCGGCCCCCTGCTCCGCGTTCCTCTCCTGATCCATGTAGTACGTCGTCAGGAACTGCTGCGCGACCGCCCTGATCTCGTCCGGCCGGATCAGCTCGTTCTGGAGCCTGGCGACTTCGTTCAACATCACCTGCACCGTCTGATTCGCGTCGACGGCCGTGAAGTACAGCGTCCCGGTGTTCGCGGCGAGGGTGTCCAGCCTCGCGTCCGGCGCATACGAGAGGCTTCGCTTCACCCGGATCTCCGTGAAGAATCGCTCGCGGAGGATCGTCGTCGCGACCCGCATGGGATACACGTCGGGCGAGGTGATGGGCGGCGCGGCGTAGAACCCCTTCACGTAGTTGGTCGGCAGGTCGCGCGCCGTCACGGTCACCGTCGGCGCCGGGAACGAGAGCGGCGGCACCGGCGGGTCCTGGTAGTTGCCTTGCGGCAGCTTGCCGAACGAGTCGGCGATCTTGGCCTGCAGCACCTTCGCATCGATGTCGCCGACGACGACGAGGAGCATGCGCGAGGTCTGCAGCAGCTGCTGATGGAAGCGTTTGAGGTCGTCGAGGGTCAGGCGCTGCATCGATTCGACGGTTCCGTGCGGGCTGTTCCGGTACGGATGTCCGGCGTAGATCTGCCGCGAGGCCAGCAGCTCGAGGTACGAATCCGGCGTGTCTTCGTCGTCGCTGAGCGCGACGACCTCCTGCTGCTTGATCCGTTCGAAATCATCGGCCGCGAAGCTGGGATGCAGCGCAGCGTCGGTGAAGATCTCCCACGCCTGGTCGAAGTGCTGCCGCGTGCTGCCGAGCGTCAGCCCCGAGTAGTCCGGATTCACGCCGCCGCTCAGCATCGTGCCGGTGCGTGCGAGCTCGCGGCGCAGCCGCTCGCGCGGGAAGCTCGCCGTCGACTCGGTCGCCATGTCGAGCATCAGCGACTCGATGCCCGCCGTGTCCGCATCGACGTTCCGGGCGCCGCCCTTGAAGTACAGCGCGGCGGCCACGGTCTGGCTGCCCTCGCGCCGCTTGACCAGCACCTTGAGGCCATTGACGGTGAACTCGGTGACCTGCCGCAGCGCGTCGCCCACTTCGACGCGGGCGCCCGCCGAGTCCCGGGCGGCGGGTGCGGGTATACGGGCCGGCGGCTGCTGGGCCGCGAAGCGGATCGAGCGCGGGAGGACGAGCGAGACCAGGACGAAGGCCGCGAGCCATCGGAGCCTCATCGACCCACCCCTGCGGCCGCCGCGGCAGGCGCGACCGCAGCTTCGCCCAGGAGGTCACCCTCGGTCAGGCCAGACGTCGCGAGCGAGTCCGCCGAGAGCACCGCCAGGCCGACGTGCGGCTTGCCCTGGATGTAGGTGCTGACGTACCGATTGATATCGGCGCGCGAGGTCGCACGCAGGCGCTTCAGGTAGCCGCGGAAGTAGTCGAGCCCGGCCGACGACCACCAGAACCCGATGACGTGCGTGTAGGAGGAGACCTTCTCTCGCTGGTAGAGGTCGTCGGCCTCGAGCAGGGTCTTGGCGCTCTCGAGCTCCTCGTCGGTGAAGTAGTCGGCGTCGTTGAAGTGGGCGATCTCGTCGTACACGGCCCGCACCGCGGCACGCGCTTTGTCCGGGGTCGTCTGCATCACGAGGTTGATCGGCCCGACGTTCCGCTGGGAGTAGTAGCCGAGGTTCACGCCCGTCGTGAGTCCGCTGTCGACGAGCGTGCGCTGGAACCGGGAGTTCGGCTGCCGCAGGATGAACGAGAACACGTCGGCCGCATACGTCGCCGCGTCGTCCTTCCCCATCGACGGGCCCTGCCAACCGAGACTGACGATGATGTTCTGGACCGGCTTGGTGATGATGGCGGCGTCGCTCTTCGGCAGCGGCGGATGCTCGACCGGCGGGAACTCCTCGAATGGATCGCGCGGCCGGCGCGCCCAGTCGCCGAACAGGTCCTCGGCCACCTTGAAGGCCTGGGCCGGGTCGACGTCGCCGGTGATGATGACCGCGGAGTTGTTCGGCACGTAGTAGCGCGACTGGATGAGCCGCATCATGTCCGTCGTCGCCGACCGGACGGTCTCCCGATCGCCGATCGGCCGCTTGCGGCTCGGATACTTGAAGAACAGACGCTTGTTCATCTCGTCGCTGACGACGCTGAACGGATTCGACTCGTTCCGATCGATCTCGCCGACGACCACCTCACGCTCGTTCGCGAACTCGCGCTCGTCGAACGCCGGGTAGCGGGCCGAATCGCGCATGAACCGCATCGCGACGGAGAAGTTCGGACTGGTGGTCGTGAAGTAGTACTCGACCACCTCTTCCTGGGTCGTGCCGTTGTAGATGATGCCGAGCTGATCGATGTCCTCCAGATACGACGCATGGTCGATCGTCGCCCGATTGGACTTGAAGAACATGTGCTCGTAGAGGTGCGACAGACCGTTCAGCTCCGGCGGCTCGGTGAACGAGCCGTTCCTTACCGCCAGCTCGACCGTCACGAGCGGCACGGAATGATCCTCCATGACGATCACGTCGAGGCCGTTCGCCAGGTGCTTGTCCGCCAGGCGCACGGCCTCGGCGAGCGGCCCGGACGACGCGGGCGCCTGCGGTGCGGCAGTGGCGGCCCGCGGACGAGTCTGCGGCGTCGGCTCGAGCGCCGGCCGACGCGCTTGCGCGCCAGTTGCTCCGACGGCCCCCGAAGCCGCCAGCAGAATCGCAGCCAGCAGGCCCACGACAGCGCGGGGCCACAAGCGGAGAGCGTGGAACGCCTTCACGACGGTTGCCGCAATCGTAACATGCCGTTCCTGCCACGGTTTTGCCACACAGCCGCCGCAACATCGCCCGCGGCGCAGTCGTAACAGTAACGGCACGGACGGGATCGCACGTCGGACATCGGACGTCGGATATCGGAGACAACGCGTTGGCGATTTCCTCATCGGGGAGCATGCGGCGGTGGCCCGGTGGCCGCCCGCGAGCCTGGGCGGTGGCCGTCGGCGGCGTCGTCTCGCTGGCGCTCGCCGCCGAGCTTCCGGTCGTGGCGACCGGTCGCGCAGCAATCGCCGCCCGCGCAATCCAGAATCCGCCTTCCGCGCCGGCCGGTTGTCGCGTGACCGGGCGCGTCGAAGCGGGATCGCAACCGCTGCCGGGCGCCGCCGTCGTCGTGTCCATCGGCGAAACCGTCAAGGCGGCGACCTCCAGCGGGCCCGATGGCACCTTCACGATCCTCTTCGGTCCCAATGCGACCTACCGCGTGAGCGTCGAGCTGACGGCCTTTGCGGCGGCGACACGCGAGCTGGTACTCGGGCCCGTTC
Organism: uncultured Acidobacteriota bacterium; assembly: GCA_963764505.1. GTDB lineage: Bacteria > Acidobacteriota > Vicinamibacteria > Vicinamibacterales > SCN-69-37 > CAVXSP01. Next base: position 792,798 of record CAVXSP010000001.1, read on the forward strand.
CGTGCGATACCGCCCTGGAGTTCCAACTCAGCCTGCGGCCCAGGACCGAGCTGGAGCCCGCGGCGGCGCCGTCGACGGCGTCTTCGGCTCCGGGCGCGGCGGCGAGCGCCGACGCCGGGTCAGCGCCGCCCGCGCCTGGCCGGACCGGCGCGTCGACGCCAGGGGCGACGCCCGGCCGCGCCAGCGGCGCCGGGCGCACCGGCGGTCGCGGTGGACCTGCAGGTCAGGCCGGGCAGCGGTTCCAGCAGTTGGACGTTCGCGAAGACGCGAGCGGCACTGCGGCCGTCGAGGCGGCGCCGCCAGACAACTCCGGCGAGCTCGCGAGATTCCTGCCCGCGGGATTCACGCTGCAGACCGCCCAGGCCGATGCCGTCGCCATCAACGGCAGCGCCGACGCGATGAGCGTGGATCGCGGCGCGATGAACGACCGGATGCTGGCGATCGGCCGCGGTGAGTTCGACCAGGCGACCGGACAGTTCGCGGCGGGCTTTGGCCCGCAGGCCGGCGAGGGTGGTCCGGCGGCCGGCGGCCGGGGCGGATCTGGCGGCGGCCGAGGCGGCGCCGGCGGCTTCGGAGGCGGGCGCGGAGGGCCGGGCGGGTTCGTCCTCGGCGGCCGCGGCGGGCGGGGACAGAGCCTCTTCCAGGGATCCGCGACCTACAACTACGGCGGCTCGTGGCTGGATGCCACGAATCTGCAGCCGCGCAACGGCGTGATCACGCCGGTGTCGCAGCTCCCGTTCAACCGGAACAATTTCGGTTTCACGCTCGGCGGCCCGGTGCGCATTCCGGGTCTCTATCGCGACGCGAGCCGCCGGACGAACTTCCAGCTGAACTACGGCGGCAGCCACTCGACTCAGCTTCAGGACGCGTATCTCACGGTGCCGACCGCCGAGCAGCGCCAGTGCGCCACCGATCCCGGTCTGCTGTGCGATTTCTCCTCCAGCCCGATTCCGATCGTCAATCCCGCCACGGGGCAGCCGTTCGCGGACAACGTGATTCCAGTCGCCGCGCTCGATCCGACCGCGCGATCGCTGCTCGCCTACATACCGTCCCCGAACGTGCCGGGCGTCTCGACGAACAACTTCCACAGCGCGGCGACGACACTGTCGACGTCCAACAGCTTCAGTCTCCGTGTCACGCAGAATCTCTCGCCGACGGTCCTAGCCCGTGGGGGCCGTGGCGGCCCGGGTGGCGGGGGACGCTTCGGCGGCGGCGGAGGCGGGAGAGGCGGTCGTGGTGGCCGCGGGACCAGCGTGCTCCTGAACGCGCAGGTGCAGTATCGCGAGAACGAGGGGCAGCAGTTCAACGCGATTCCTGGATTCAGCGGCACCACGAAGAGTACGACGGTCGGCGTGCCGGTCTCGCTGAACGTCTCCCGCAACCGGACGACGCAGAACATCTCGGTCCAGGTCAACACGGCGCGCTCGACCTCCGGCAACCCGTTCACGAACGTTCTGGACGCCGCCGGGATCGCCGGCGTCGCGTACCCGGGCGGCGACACGGCCTCGGCGCTGCCGCTCAACTACGGCGTGCCCAACCTGACGTTCTCCGATTTCAGTCTGCGGCTCCCGGCTGCGAGTCGGCGGGAGGAGCGCCGGCTGACGGCGAGCTACTCCCTCATGCACCCGTTCAGCAAGCATCAGATCCGTGTGGGGACCGACTTCCGTCATGACGCGAGCTCGACCGAGAGCAACGGGAACGCGCGAGGCTCGTTCACCTTTACGGGCCTCTACACGTCGAACGGCGCGCAGGTCTCGCGCGGCACCGGCGCCGACGTCGCCGACTTCCTCCTCGGGCTGCCGCAACAGGCGACGCTGCAGGCTGGCGGGACCACGCGGCTGCGCGAGAGCGCGTTCGACGTGTTCGTCGACGACAACTGGCAGCGCAGTGCGCGGCTGACGCTGAGTCTCGGGCTCCGGTACGAGCTCACGCGCCCCTACGTGGAGGCCGACGGGCAGATGGCGAACCTCGACGTCTCGCCGGGCTTCACGGCCGCGCAGGTCGTCTGTTCCGCGCCGGTGGCCGGCGTGTGCGAAGCGACGGGCGCGCTCTCGGGAACGGTCTTTCCGGCCGCGCTCGTCCGGACCGATACGAACAACGTCGGTCCGCGTCTCGGCGTCGCGTACCGGCTTGCCAGGAACACGATCCTGCGGGGCGGCTACAGCATCACGTACAACAGCGGGTCGTACGCGAGTATCGCCCGCTCGCTGGTCGGCCAGCCGCCGTGGGCCTTCACCGAGACGAATACCGGGACGCTGGCGAACCCCATCACGCTCGGGGACGGGCTCATGACGGCCGAGGCGGCGACCACGAACAACTTCGGCGTCGATCCCGGGTACGCGCTGGGCAAGATCCAGACGTGGAACGCCACGCTCACCCGGGACCTGGGGCGGACGTGGCTCGTGACGGCGGGCTACACCGGGACGAAGGGCACGGATCTCGATCTGCTGCGCGCCCCCAACCGGAACCCTGACGGAACGCTGCGGATCGACGGCGTCCAGGCGTTCACGTGGGAGTCCTCGGGTGGCCATTCGATCCTGCAGCTCGGCAACGTCCAGCTCGCGCGTCGCTACTCGAAGGGGCTGAGCGGCCGCCTGAGCTACACGATCGCCAGGTCCATGGACAACGCCTCCTCGCTCGGGGCGGGCGGCGCCGTCGTCGCGCAGGACGACCAGGACCTCGGCGCGGAGTGGGCGCTGTCGAACTTCGACCGGCGGCACCAGCTTGAGGCGAATGTGTTCTACGAGCTGCCGTTCGGCGTCGGGCGCCGTTGGCTGAAGAACGGCGGCACGCTGGCGGCGCTGGTGGGCGAGTGGTCGGCGTCGCTGAACTTCTCCGCGCATTCGGGCAGTCCGCTCACGGCGCGCGTGATCGGTGCGACGACCAGCGTCGCCAGCGGGACGAGCGGCTCCCTCAGGGCCGATCTGACCGGGCAGCCGATCGCGATCGCGGATCCGTCGCTGCTCGACTTCTTCGATACGAACGCGTTCGCGCCGCCGGCGCTCGGACAGTTCGGCGACTCGCCGAGGAACGTCATCATCGGACCCGGCGGACACGTGACCAACGCGTCGTTCAGCCGTGACATGCGCGTCGGCGGCACGCGCGCCGTGACGATTCAGCTCAACGTCAACAATCTCTTCAACACAATCCAGTGGACGGCGGTCGACACGAACGTCAACTCGGCGACGTTCGGCCAGGTCACGCGGTTCGCGCCGATGCGGACGATGACCGTGAACGCCAGATTCAGGTTCTGAGCGATGCCCCACCCACGCCTCGCCCTGCTCGTGACGCTCGTCCTCGCCGTCGGAGCGGCCGTCTCCGGACAGCAGCCCGGCGCGGCGGCGCCGCCGCAGGGCCGGCCGCCCGTCTTCCGGCGTGACGTGAACGTCATCCTCGTGGACGTCGACGTGCGCGACAAGAGCGGCTCGCCGATTCGCGGGCTGCAGAACTCGGACTTCGACCTGCGGGAGGACGGCAAACCACAGGAGATCGTCACGTTCGCCTTCGAGGAAATCACGTCGACGGCGAGGGCCATCGCCGCGAGCCGCACGCTCGCCGCCGCGGCCGCGGCTGCCGAGCCGGGCGCCGTGCCGGTCGTGACCGGCCGGGCCGAGGCACCCGGCGCGGGCGGCGGAGCGCCGCCGCCCGCCGTGGTAGCGGCGGACAGGGGCGCGGTTCCGCTCACGTCGGAGGAGGTGGCGGGCCATCGCGTGTGGGTGCTGCTGTTCGACACGAGCTCGATGCAGCCCGAGGACGTGCAGCGGGCGGTCGACGCGGCGCTGAAGTGGACGGACAACCGCATGGCGCCCGCCGACCTGGTGGCCGTGGCCTCGATTGGCGCGACGCTGCAGGTGCTGCAGGACTTCACGACCGACCGGCAGGCCGTCGGTCGGGCGCTCCAGGCGTTTGCCGCCTCGGACGGCACGAGCGTCGCGGACGTGGACGCCAGCACCATGGCCAGCGACGAGGCGGCGAACGCCGCGACGGCATCCGACGAGCCCGCGGTCGACGTGAGCGCACAGGAACTCGACACGTTCAACAACGACGTGCGTCTGCGGGGCATCAGGACGATCTGCGACGGGCTCGTGGAGATTCAGCAGAAGAAGGCGCTGCTCTACTTCAGCTCCGGCATGCAGCGCAGCGGTGCGGACAACCAGATCGAGATGCGGGCGGCGACACAGTCCTGCAACCGCGCCAACGTGATGATCGATCCCGTCGATGCGCGCGGCCTTCAGGCCGTGGTGCCCGGTGGCAGCGGACGTCAAGGCAGCCGGGGCGGCGTGGGCGCGTTCTCTGGCCGCAACGTCGCGCAGCAGTTCGCCCAGCTGGCGTCGCAGCAGGAGACGCTGCAGGCGCTCGCCGTGGACACGGGCGGCACCGCCTTCACGGACACGAACGACTTCGGCGAGGCCTTCGACAAGGTGCAGAAGGACATCTCGTCCTACTACGTTCTCGGCTACGTCAGCACCAACACGACCAAGGACGGGCGGTATCGCAGCATTTCGGTGCGGCTGAAGAAGAAGGCGGACGCGAAGCTGAAGGCGCGCGAAGGCTACTACGCCGACCGCGACTTCGGGCACACCGCGAAGGACGACCGGGAGGCGCAGCTCCAGGAGCAGCTCATGATGGCGCTGCCGGCGACCGACGTGCCGCTGTTCGTGACGTCCGGGTATTTCCGGCTCCCGCAGAAGACCTCGTGTCCGGGAGGCCAGCCCGGCCGCGGCGCCCGCGGCGGCCGCGGCGGATTCGGCCCGCCCGCCGCCGAGTCGGATTCCGGCTGCTACTACGTGCCGATTCTCGCTGGCCGTGCCGGGCGACGCCATCCCGGTCTCGACGCAGGCCGTCACGCTCGACGTGCGCGGCTACATCCGCGACGAGCGGGGATTTCCGGTCGGGACCATCAAGGACACGCTGGTCGTCCCGCCCACGTCGCGCGACACGCTCGCGTCGAAGCAGGTGCTCTACCAGACCGGCACGACTCTCGGCCCTGGACACTTCACGGTGAAGATCGCCGTGCGCGAGAACACGACCGGACAGACGGGCACGTTCGAGATGCCGGTCACGGTGCCGGACCTGTCGCGTGCGCCGGTCAAGATCAGCACCGTGGTCTTGAGCACGCAGTTGCAGCGCGTGGCGCCGAACACGAAGACCTCGAGCCCGCTGGTGCGCGACGACGTGTCGATCGTGCCCAATCTGACGCACGTGGTCGGGCGGGACCAGAATCTGTACTTCTACTACGAGGTGTACGACCCCGATCAGAGCGGCGCGGGGCCGCAGATCCGGACCAGCCTGGCGTTCTATCGCGGCAAGGTGAAGGTCTACGAGACGCCTGCCGTCGAACGGACGGCGCTCGACGCCGCGGACCGCAAGGCGGCCGTGTTCCAGTTCGAGGTGCCCGCCGCAAGATTCAAGCCGGGCCTCTACACGTGTCAGGTGAACGTCATCGACGAGGTCGCTGCGCGATTCGCGTTTCCCCGGCTCGAGCTGTACGTCCGGGACGCCCAGCCGCCCGCGGCGGGTGGCGGGCAGTAGCTGCGGCTCCGGCGGACGAGCCGTCTACTGGTTCAGGAGCTGGGCCGCCCGGAACAGCGGGTCGGCCGACGCGAGCAGCGCCAGCTTCAACCGCGGCGGGTAGTCGGCCGGTAGCTCGTCGATGAATCGCCGGACATCCGCCGCCGTCTGGACCGTCTGATATCCGCTCAGCGTCGCGTCCAGCCAGCGCTTCGGGAAGAAGATGTCGCCCGTCTGCTGAATCTCCCGCGTGAGCTCGAGCGCGGACCGGACGTACTTCCTGGAGCTTCCCGCGCGCAGCGGATGATGGAGGTAGCGGACGGCGTCGAGCACCCAGGCCTCGTGCTGCCGGCCGCTGACGTCCCTCAGGCGTTCGAAGAATGCGTCACGCTCCGCCGTGTCGTTCGACAAGGCCGGAAGGATGAAGGCGAACCGCGCCCTCCGATCGGGATTCGTGAGCCGCTCGAGCTGCGCGTGGAGCCTCTCGCCGGCGTCCGGCGCCCCGCGGAGTGCGAGGTCCGCGGCCAGGTCGGTCTCGTCCTCGGGCGAGAGGGGGAGCCCCTCGATGCTGGCGTCGTGGCGCCACACCGCCGCCAGCCAGGCCAGCGTCTCCGGCGTCGTCGCGGTCCGTCGCAGCGCCGCGAACCAGGCCGCTTTCAGGCTCGTCGAGCGCGCTCCCGCCAGCCCGGCGCGCAGCACCGTTTCTATCCGGTGGGCGACCGCGGGCCGGTCGTCGGCCGCGGTGAACCGCCAGAACGCGACCTGCACGTCGTCGAGCATCTGCTGCACGAGGAGCTCGTCCGGCTCGCGGCGAAGCGCGACGAGCAGGTCGTCGATCAGACGCCCGGCGGCCACCTGGCCCTCGAGCATCGCCTCCCAGAGATCCACGAGCGCGGTGCCGCGTGCGTACGGATCCTGGATCCTGACGAGCGATCTCGAGAGGTACTCGAGCGTGTTCGCATCCAGATCGAACAGTCCGTAGCCACCGACCGGCACCATCCACCGCGGCGCCGGCCGCTGCCGTGCGGCCGGCAGGTCCGTCTCGCGCGAGTCGAGATCGACCGGGATCGGATCCGATCCGTCCATCCGGAGCTCGAATCGCTGCGGCCAGACGAGCGGGGTCTGCGAGTCGTCCTGCTCCAACGAGAGCTGCGCGATCCGGCCGGCGGAGACCTGCAGGTCGATGCGGACGGTGGGCCGTCCGGGCTCGTCGACCCAGGCATGGCTCCAGGACGCGAGGTCGGCCGGCGTGCGCTCGTCGAGCAGGGCGATCAGATCCGGCCAGCTCGCGTTGGCGAACTGGAACCGGCGGAGATAGGCGCGCAGTCCGTCGCGGAACGCGACCGGACCGACAATCTGTTCGAGCTGGCGCATCACGATTGGCGCCTTCTGATAGATGATGGCGCCGTAGAGCGTTCCGGCGTCGTTCAGGTTCGCGAGCGGCTGCCGAATCGGGTTCGCGCCTGCCGTGCGGTCGACATCGTAGGCCGCAGGATAGTTCTGCAGCAGGAAGCGCAGGTCGTGATTCACGTCCGGGAACGATGGATTGACGATCTTCGCCGCCATGAAGCTGGCGAACACTTCCTTCATCCAGACGTCGTTGAACCACCGCATCGTGACGAGATCGCCAAACCACATGTGGGCGGTTTCGTGGGCAATCGTGTTCGCGCGATTGAGCGACTGGTTCTGCGTCGCCGACCGGTCGAGCAGCAGCGCGCTGGCGCTGTAGTAGATCGCGCCGGGGTGTTCCATCCCGCTGAACTGGAACGCGGGCAGCAGGACGAAATCGAACTTGCCGAATGGATACGCGATGCCGGTGTAGTCCTGCATCCACCGCAGGGCGCGGGCATGCAGGTCGAAGATCGCGTCCCGGTTGCGCGCCACCTTGGCCGCGTCGGTCTCACGATCGAACATCCGGAACGTGCGGCCGTCGCGCTGGGCGGTCTCGATCGAGAACTTGCCGGCCGCGATGGCGACGAGGTAGGTCGGCAGGGGCGGCGTCTCCGCGAACGCCAGCCGCACCCGGCCCGCGCGGCTCTCCCGCCCGACTTCCGCCCCGTTGGACAGCGCGACCCATCCGGAGGGGATCTCCAGGCCAATCGTCCATCGGGCCTTCAGGTCCGGCTGATCGAAGCACGGGAACGCGAGCGAGGCACGTGCCGGCACGAAGAGCGTGTACAGAAAGTCGTCGCTGCGGTTCAGAGACGCGTCGCCGGCCGTGAACTCGAGCTCGATCCGGTTGGCGCCCTCCTTCAGCCGGCGGGCGGGCAGGACGAGGTGGCCGTTTGCCGCGCCGACGGCGACCGAGCGGCCGTTGGCGAGGAGCGCCGAGACGTGATCGGCGCCGGGCGCGAAATCGAACGCCAGGGGTCGGCGGGCGTCCTTCAGGGAGAACGAGACGATGACGCGGCCGCGCACCGGATCGCGGCGACGCTCCGGCACGCTGAGCGACAGCGCATAAGCGAGATTCGAGACGCGCGCCGCGCGCTCCTCGGCGAGCGACTGCGGGATGCCCGTCGCTGGCGGCGGCGGCGGCGGCCGGCGGGTCAGCAGCCAGACGCCGCCCCCGCCGAGCGCGAGTCCGGCGAGCACGACGCCGATCGTCCACCTGCGGCTCTGCGCGCTCACCAGCCTCGGCCCCCGCAGCTCACGGCGCGAACGCCGCCCGCAGCGCGCGATAGGACTCGTGCAGCAGACGGGACACCGCCGCCCAATCCGCGTGCTCGCCCCCGTCGTCGCGCAGCCGGCCCGCGCGGGCGCGCAGGATCGAGGCTTCGAGCACGCGATCGCGCGGCACCTCGAACAGCAGCGCGTTCTCGTCGGCGATGAGGCCGCCCACCTGTTCGGGGCTGTTCTGTCCGGGCACCCGGCGGGCCACCCACCACGCGAGCTCCGCGCGCGCCACGGCGCGCGGATCGAACCCCGCGCCGGTCCACTGCTTCGCCGTGCCGTATGCGCGTTCCAGATCCGGAAGCACCTGCTCGTAGCCGGATCGGAGATCGGCGAACGTGGCCGCGGCACGCGCCAGGTGGAAGCCGGCGCCGACGGCCTTGGCCCACGGGTAGCGGTTCTGCTCGTGCAGCGAGACCACGAGATCCCTGAACAGACGCACCCGCTCGTGCGCGTAGTACGCCTGCCACATGTCGACTTCGAGATCTGCCATCCGGTCGGGATCGAACACGCGGAGCGAACGGGGACCCGGCGGCGCAGCGATGAAGACGGCGTAGGTCAGCCCCAATAGCGCCAGCAGCACGACGGTGAACACGAGGCGCGTCGCGGACAACCCGTGCGAATTATAGATCGTGAAAACGGCCCCCGGCGGAGCTCGAGATCGCGTACGCTTCAGGAAGAAAGGTCAGCCGGCCATGGCCAGCAAATCCGAGTCCGAGGTCGTCAAGAGCGACGAAGAATGGCGGCACGACCTGTCGCCGACGCAATACGAGGTGCTGCGGAACCACGGCACCGAGCCGCGCGGCTCCAGTCCGCTCAACCGGGAGAAGCGGGCCGGCACGTTCACCTGCGCCGGCTGCGGACAGCCCCTGTTCGAGTCGAACGCGAAGTACCAGAGCGGAACCGGCTGGCCCAGCTTCTACGCGCCGCTCGACGACGCCGTGGGCACGTCGGTCGATCGCAGCCATTTCATGGCGCGCACGGAAGTGCACTGCAGGCGGTGCGGCGGCCATCTCGGCCACGTCTTCGAGGACGGGCCCGCACCCACCGGCCTGCGCTATTGCATGAATGGCGCGGCGATGGAGTTCGCGCCCAAAGAGTAATCGACGCCTGAGAACGCGCCGGGAGACAGATGGCCTTTTTCGCCAAGACGACGATTCCGGATGCCGACGCGGCGCTGCCGGGACGAGAAACGTCCATGCCGGTGTCCGACCGGCACTTCGTGAACGGCGCGCCGCTCGAAGGGCCGTTTCCGGCCGGGCTGCAGCAGGCCGTCTTCGGGATGGGCTGCTTCTGGGGCGCCGAGCGGAAGTTCTGGCAGCTTCCCGGCGTCTTCACCACGGCGGTCGGCTACGCCGGCGGATTCACGCGGAATCCCACGTATCGGGAGGTCTGCTCGGGCCAGACCGGCCATGCGGAGGCCGTGCTCGTCGTCTTCGATCCGGCGAAGATCGGGTACGACGATCTGCTCAGAGTCTTCTGGGAGAGCCACGATCCGACCCAGGGCATGCGCCAGGGAAACGACGTCGGCACGCAGTACCGATCCGCGATCTACGTCTACTCCGACGAGCAGCGGCGCGCGGCCGAAGCCTCGCGCGACCGGTATCAGTCGGAGCTCGCACGCCACGGCTATCCCGCGATTTCCACCGAGATTCGGGATGCGCCGCCGTTCTACTACGCCGAGGACTATCACCAGCAGTATCTCGCGAAGAATCCCGGCGGCTATTGCGGCCTCGGAGGCACGGGCGTCAAGTGCGGGTAGCGGGCGCTTGCCGCGCATTGACTCCGGCTCCCCGGCGGGCCAAGATCCGCGCGTGAAGCGCCTCTTCGTCCTCGCTCTGCTCACCCTGCTCGCGCCGCTGTCCCGGGCAGCTGCGGACCAGACGCCGCCGGTCGCGGCCCGTGCGGTCGCGCAGAGGAGCGGTGTCGATCCGGCCATCAAGGCCATCCTGCCGAGCCTCGTCCGAATCTCCGTCGTCTATCTCGACCAGCAGGCCGGGAGGGAAGTGAAAGGGCAGGCGTTCGGCAGCGGGACGATCATCTCGCCCGACGGGTATGTCGTCACCAACCATCACGTCGCCGGGCGGCCCCGCCGGATCGTCTGCACGCTCTCGACGCACGAGGAGGTGTCGGCGGATCTGGTCGGCACGGATCCCTTGTCGGACATCGCGGTCCTGAAGCTCCGCCCCACGCGGACGCGGCGGTTCCCGGCCGCGCGATTCGGCGATTCGTCCCTGCTGCGCCGCGGAGAGACCGTGCTCGCGATGGGCAGTCCCCTGGCGCTGTCGCAGTCGGTGACGCTCGGCATCGTCAGCAACCCCGAAATGATCATGCCGGGATCGGTCGGCGGTGGAGGTCAACGGCTCGACGGCGAGGACGTGGGCACGATCGTGCGCTGGATTGGCCATGACGCGGCCATCTACCCAGGAAACTCGGGCGGGCCGCTGGTCAACCTCGCCGGAGAGATCGTCGGCATCAACGAGATCAGCTTCGGACTTGGCGGCGCCATCCCCAGCAATCTTGCGCGTCCGGTGGTCGAGGCCCTGATTCGCGACGGCCGCGTCGAGCGCAGCTGGACGGGCATCGAGCTGCAGCCGAGGATCGGGACGGCCGACTCGACGGGAGCGCTCGTGGCCTGGGTGGCCGAGGGATCGCCGGCGGCGGCCGGCGGCGTCGCGGCCGGCGACATCCTCGTCCGGGTGAACGGCGGGCCGGTCGATGCGACGTACGCGGAGCAGCTGCCGCTCGTCAACCAGATGCTCCTGCGCCTGCCCATCGGCCGGGATGCGGCGTTCGTGGTCCGCCGCCGCGGTGGCGAGCAGACGCTCCGCGTGCGCCCGGTGGAGCGGCCCGCCGCGATGTCCACTGCGGTCGAGGTCCGGACGTGGGGCCTCGTCGCGGCGGATCTCACCCCCTTCGAAGCGCGCGATCTCGCGCGCGAGTCGACCGATGGCGCGCGCGTCGTCAGCGTGCGGCCCAACGGGCCCGCCGACCGGGCGCGGCCCCCGCTTCGTCGCGGCGACGTCATCGTCCACGTCGAGGAGGACGCCGTGCGGTCGGTCTCCGACCTCGAGCGCGAGACCTCCGCGCTCGTCGAGGAGAGCGGGCGAGTGCGGGCCCTCGTCACGTTCGACCGGGCGGGCGAACGGCTGCTCACCGTCGTGGAGATCGGCGCCGAGCCGACCGACGACCCGCCGCGGGACGCGCGCAAGGCGTGGGTGCCCATCGACGTGCAGGTGCTGACGCCGTCGCTGGCCGAGCGCCTCGGCGTGAAGGGGCGTACGGGCGTGCGCGTCACGCGCCTGCTCGACGCGTCCACGCCGCTGCGGGTCGGCGATCTCGTCCTGGCGATCGACGGCGATCCGATCCGTGCGTCGGCGCCGAACGACGACGATCTGTTCGCCGCGTCCATCCGCCGCTACAAGGTCGGATCGTCGGTCACGCTCGCGATTGTCCGCGACGAGCGGCCGCAGGACGTCGCGGTCGTGCTGGGGCGCACGCCGACTCAGCCGCGCGAGATGAAGAGCTACGAGGATCCGGTGTTCGAGTTCCGCGCGCGCGACGTGGCGGAGGTCGATCTGCAGGATCCGCAGCTCAAGAGCGCGCTCGGATCGGTGCTCGTCGAATCGGTCGCCGTCCGTGGCTGGGCGGCGCTCGGCAACCTCCTTGGCGGCGACGTCATTCTGGGTATCGACGGGCGTCCGGTGCTCAACGTCGAGGACCTGCGCGCGCGCATGGCGGAGATCGACGCCGGGCATCCGGATTCCGTCGTGTTCCAGATCAAGCGCGGCGTCCGCACGATGTTCATCGAGATTCAGCCGGCGTGGAAATGAGCGCCCGACGCCGGCGGATCGGGATCCCGCTCGTGACTGCGGCCGCGGTCGCGCTCTCGGCCGCGCTCGCCGCGCAGACGCCGGCAGAGCGCGCGGCCGCCCGCGACGTCGTGAGACAGAAGGCCGACGCTGTCGTGATGGTCATGGCGACCCTGAAGATCCGGGCGAGCCTGGCCGGCCAGGAGCAGACGATCGATCAGCAGGCCCAGGCAAACGGGACCGTGCTCGATCGCACCGGGCTCACCGTGCTGTCGCTCTCGACGCTCGAGCCGGACGAGCTCATGGCGCGTTCACTCAGCGCGCGCATGCGGCCGGGCACGAAGGTGGACGTCAGCAGCGAGCCGTCGGGCATTCGCATGCATCTGGCGGACGGCCGGGAAATCCCCGCGAAGCTCGTGCTGCGAGACGAGGATCTGGACCTGGCGTTCATCAAGCCCGCCGAGCCGCTCTCGCCCGCAGCGGCCTGGGTCGGCCCGCCGCTCGCGCAGCCGTCGATCCTCGACCTGGTGTTCGTGATTCAGCGTACGCCGGAGGCCACGGGGTGGGCGACGGCGGCGGCCTTCGGGACCGTGCAGTTCGTTCTCGACAAGCCGCGCCTGTACTACCAGGTGGCGCTGCCGGGGATCGGCGGAAGTCTGCTTGGGTCTCCCGTGTTCGACTCCGCGGGCCGCTTCGTCGGCATCGTCGTCATGCGCGGCGCCGGCACCCGCGGTCCCGGTGCCACCGGCGTGCTCCCGGCGGAGGACGTCCTCGACGTCGCCCGCCAGGCCCAGTAGCCCGCCACTCAGGCGTGTGTCGGCACGCCGACTGGCGTCACGGCCGCCTGATCCTCTTCGCGCGTCCTGATCCGATAGATCTTCTCGACCGGCAGCACGAAGATCTTCCCGTCGCCGACCGTGCCCGTGTGCGCGCCCTCGAGGATCGCACGGACGGTGGGCTCGACGAAATGGTTCGAGACGCCGATCTCCAGCCGCACCTTCTCGGAGAGCTCCATCTTCACCGTCGTGCCGCGGTAGGTCTCGACGCTCTCGCGTTCGCCTCCGTGGCCGTGGACGCGGCTGATGCTGAGGCCCTGCACGTCGGCCCTGTAGAGTTCCTCCAGCACGGCGTTCAGCCGATCGGGACGGATTATCGCGACAACGAGCTTCATGATCGTCCTCCGGTAGGTTTGCCCTCGCCAGGCCCGCCGCGGCGGGCTATGGCCGCTCGGGACCGAGCCGCGGCGCGAACGCCTGGGACTGCGACCCGACGTGGTCGGGCAGGATGAGAATCGCGCCCTCGCCCGTGCCGTAGGCCTCTTCGCCGTGCTGGCTGATGTCCATGCCCATGCCTTCCTCGTTGTGCGCCGCCCTGAGCGGGACGACGAGCCCGATCAGCTTGAGCAGGACGAACGTCGCCACGCCGCTGTAGGCCACGGTCGCCAGCACGGCGGCCGCCTGGATACCGAGCTGGCGCGGGTTGCCGAAGAGCAGCCCGTCGGTCGCGCCGTTCCAGAGCTTCTGCGCGAACACGCCGGTCAGGAGCGCGCCGACCATCCCGCCGACGCCGTGCGCCGCGACCACGTCGAGCGAGTCGTCGAGCCGTGTGCGCACCCGGAACAGCAGCGCGAAATAGCTGGGGAGCGCGGCGATTGCGCCGAGCAGGACGGCGCTGATCGGACTGATGTAGCCCGCTGCCGGAGTGACCGCCACGAGACCCACGACGATCGCCGTCGCGCCTCCGACGGCGGTCGCCTTGCCGTTGCGCACGAGATCGAGCAGCGTCCAGACGACCAGCGTCGCGGACGGCGCCAGCATCGTGGTCGCGAAGGCCAGGGCGGCCGAGGCGTTCGCCGCCAGCGCCGACCCGGCGTTGAATCCGAACCACCCGAACCACAGCAGGCCGGCGCCGAGCAGCGTGAAGGGGACGTTGTGCGGAATCATCGCCTGGCGCGCGAAGTCCTTGCGCGGGCCGATCACCATCGCCGCGACCAGCGCCGCCATCCCCGCATTGACGTGCACGACCGTGCCGCCGGCGAAGTCCAGGGCGCCGAGCGACCCGAGGAAGCCGCCGCCCCAGACCCAGTGGGCGACCGGGCTGTAGACGACGATGGACCAGGCAACCAGGAACACGACGTATGCGCCGAACCGCATCCGTTCGACGATCGCCCCGGAGATCAGGGCGGCCGTGATGATGGCGAACGTGCCCTGGAAGCAGAAGAACAGCACGTGCGGGATCGTGCCCTTGGGCTCCAGCCCGACGCCTCGCAGGAACAGATGCTGCAGCCCGCCGACGTATCCGCCGCCGTCGGCGAACGCCAGTGTATAGCCGACGATCGTCCACGCCAGGCCCACGGCGCCGAGCGCCGCGAAGCTCATCATCATCGTGTTCAGGGCGTTCTTGGATCGCACGAGACCGCCGTAGAAGAAACCCAGCGCCGGCGTCATCAACAGGACGAGGGCGGTGGAGATCAGCATCCATGCGGTATCGGCAGCGTTCATGAGGTGGGCTCCTGGGGCCTCGAGGCGCGCACAGTCTACACACTCCACGCGCGCCGATCGAGCGCGTTCTTCACGGCGCCCGATCTCGGAATCCCGCTGTCAGCGTTGGAGCTCGGAGAATCGTCCGTCGATGGTGCCGGAGGGCACGGCCTCGCGCAGTTGGCTGAAGGTGCCCGACGCGGCGATCTCGCCGGCCGCGCGGAGAAACCCCGCCCAGGCCGTGCGCGCGAGCGCGCCGCCGGTGCTGATGCGCCGCACGCCGATGGCCGCGAGGTCCGCCACCGTGGTGAAGTCGCTGCCCACCAGGACGTTCACCGCCCTCGGTGCGACGGCGCGGACGATCGCGTCGATCTCCGGGGCCGACTGCACGCCCGGCGCGTACAGACAGTCTGCGCCCGCTTCGGCGTAGGCTGTGAGGCGGCGGATGGTCTCGGCCAGGTCCGGCCGGCCGGCGATGAACCCCTCGGAGCGCGCCGTCAGGACGAGGCCGCCGCCGTCCTGATCCAGCGCCTCCCGCGCCGCGCGGATCCGATCGACCGCGAGCGCCGGATCGAACAGCGGCGTCGCCGGATCCCCGGTCGCGTCCTCGATCGAGAGCCCCGCGATGCCCGTCGCGGCGGCGGCCGTGCAGTTCGCCGCCA
This sequence comes from uncultured Acidobacteriota bacterium, assembly GCA_963764505.1. GTDB lineage: Bacteria > Acidobacteriota > Vicinamibacteria > Vicinamibacterales > SCN-69-37 > CAVXSP01. Next base: position 807,933 of record CAVXSP010000001.1, read on the forward strand.
CCCTGTCTGGATCGCGCGCGAACCCGCGCTCGAAATCGGCGCTCACCGGCACCGGGACGCCGCTGGCGAGGGCGCGGAAGTGTTCGAGCATCTCGTCGCGCGACACGCCGTGGTCGCGCCGTCCCAGCGACCACGCAAAGCCGGAGCTCGTGGTGGCCAGCGCCTGGAATCCGAGCTGGACCAGCACGCGCGCGCTGCCGAGATCCCAGGGATTCGGGACGACGAAGCAGCCGGACTCGTGGAGGCGGCGGAACGCGCGGATACGGTCCAGGCGCGGATCCATGCGGTCGCGCTCAGCGCTTGCCGCTGATCACGCGTAGCAGCTTCCTGACCGGATCGTAGAACCGGTCGACGACGCGCTCCTTGAGCGGGATGATCGCATTGTCGGTGATGGTGATCGACTCCGGGCAGACCTTCGTGCAGCATTTGGTGATGTTGCAGTAGCCGATGCCGAACCCGTTGCGCAGCTCGGTCACGCGATCCTCGATGTCGAGCGGATGCATTTCGAGCGCCGCCACGTGGACGAGGAACCGCGGTCCGATGAACTCCGCGTGCTTGTGATGGTCGCGCAGCACGTGGCAGACGTCCTGGCAGAGGAAGCACTCGATGCACTTCCGGAACTCCTGGACGCGGTCGATGTCGGATTGCGCCATGCGCCACGTGCCGTCCGGAGCGTCGGGCGGCCGCGGCTTGAACGGCTTGATCCGCTTCTTGACCTCGAAGTTCCAGGAGACGTCGGTGACGAGGTCGCGCAGGTGCGGAAACGCCCGAATGGGCTCGACCGTGATCGGCTGACCGGCCGGCAGCGAGTTCAGCCGCGTCATGCACATCAGCTTCGGCTTGCCGTTGATCTCGGCCGAGCAGGACCCGCACTTGCCCGCCTTGCAGTTCCACCGGCAGGCGAGGTCCGGCGCCTGAGCGGCCTGGATGGCGTGGACGGCGTCGAGGACGACCATCCCCTCGCTGATGTCGGTCGTGTACTCGACCAGTCCGCCCTCTCCGCTGGCGCCCCTCCAGATGCGAAACGTGGCGGTCGGCATGGCGCCTCTACTTGTTCTCCTCGATGACCTGCTTCAGCTCGGCCGGTATCGGAGGAATCGGCACGCGCGACAGGGTCGCGCGGCCGTCGCGATCCTTCTGCAGCACGATGTTGAACGTGCTGAACTCGTCGGATTTCGCCGGGTAGTCGTCCCGGAACTGCGCCCCGCGGCTCTCCTTGCGCTCGATCGCCGCCGTCGCGATCGCCTCGGAGACGGTGAGCAGATTGTGGAGGTCGAGGGCCGTGTGCCAGCCGTTGTTGTACTCGCGGTTGCCGCCGGCGCCGGCGCGGCCGGCGCGATCGCGCAGCACGGCGAGCCGGTCGAGCGCTTCACGCATTTCGGACTCGCGCCGGACGATCCCGACGAGATCCTGCATCACGGCCTGCAGATCGTGCTGGATCGCGTAGGGGTTCTCCCCGCCGGCGCCGTGGTCGAACGGCGCCAGCGCGCGGGCGGTGGCCGCCTCGACCTGCCCTTCGTCGATCCGGCCCGCGGCGTGCTCTCTGGCGAACGCGGCCGCGTGCTCGCCCGCCCGCTTGCCGAACACGAGCAGATCCGAGAGCGAGTTGCCCCCGAGCCGGTTCGCACCATGGAGGCCGGCCGCCGCTTCGCCCGCGGCGAACAGTCCCGGCAACGTCGACATCTGCGTGTCGCCGTCCACCCGTATCCCGCCCATCGTGTAGTGCGTCGTCGGCCCGATCTCCATGGGCTGTTCCGTGATGTCGAGATCGGCGAGCTGCTTGAACTGGTGATACATGCTCGGCAGCTTGCGCTTGATGTGCTCGGCCGAATCCGGGAGGTGCTTCTTGATCCAGGCGATGTCGAGATAGACGCCACCGTGCGTGCTGCCTCGGCCGGCCTTGACCTCGCGGTTGATGCAACGCGCCACGTGGTCGCGCGTCAGCAGCTCGGGCGGCCGGCGCGCGGACTTGTCGCCCTGCGTGTAGCGCCAGCCTTCGTCTTCGTTGTCCGCCGTCTGCTTCCGGTAGTTCTCGGGAATGTCGTCGAACATGAACCGGCGGCCCTCCTTGTTCAGCAGGATGCCGCCCTCGCCGCGGACCGCCTCGGTCACCAGGATGCCGCGCACGCTCGGCGGCCAGATCATCCCGGTCGGATGGAACTGGACGAACTCCATGTCCTGCAGGGCGGCACCCGCCTCGTACGCGAGCGCGTAGCCGTCCCCGGTGTACTCCCAGCTGTTGCTGGTGATGCGGAAGGCCCGCCCGAGGCCGCCGGTCGCAATCACGACCGCCTTCGCCCGGAACACGCTGAAGCGCCCCCGCTCCCGATCGTACCCGACGGCGCCGGCGACCCGCCCGTCGTCGGTGAGCAGCGCGACGACCGTATGCTCCATGTAGACGTCGAGCCCCCGGTGCACGCCATGATCCTGGAGGGTTCGGATCATCTCCAGCCCGGTCCGGTCGCCCACGTGCGCCAGACGCGGGTATCGGTGCCCTCCGAAATTCCGTTGCAGGATGCGGCCGTCACCCGTCCGATCGAAGACCGCGCCCCAGGCCTCGAGCTCGCGGACGCGATCGGGCGCTTCCCTGGCGTGCAGCTCGGCCATGCGCCAGTTGTTCAGATACTGCCCTCCGCGCATGGTGTCCGCGAAGTGCACGCGCCAGTTGTCGCGGTCGTCGACGTTGCCGAGCGCGGCGGCCATGCCGCCCTCCGCCATCACCGTGTGCGCCTTGCCGAGCAGCGACTTCGACAGGACGCCGACCTGCAGGCCCTGCGCCGAGGCCTCGATCGCCGCCCGCAGGCCCGCGCCGCCGGCGCCGATCACGAGCACGTCGCGATCGATGATGGGATGGGTCATCGCTGAAACTTCAAACTGCGAACAGCAAACGTCGAACTCGGAAGTCGGGCACCGCGCTAGAAAATTCGATAGTCATGCCAGATGCCCATCGCGCACAGCCGGATGTAGAGATCGGTGAACGCCACCCAGCCCAGGCTGATCCAGGCCCACTTCATGTGCCAGCGGTTCAGGCAGCTCACGCACGCGTAGGCGGTCTTGCGCACGGGGCGGCCGGACATGGCGTCGAGCACGCCGCCGACCAGGTGCCGGAGCGAATGGCAGCCGAACGTCCAGCAGGCGAGGAACACCGCGTTGAGCGTCAGCACGAGCGTGCCGATGCCGATCCCGAACTGCCTCGGCGCGCCGGCGACGAGCACGGCGGAGCCGTCGGTCGGGAACCACATCGCCTGCCACGCGTCATACGACAGGATGACGATGAAGACGACGCCGAGATACATGAAGTACCGGTGGATGTTCTGAAGCACCAGGGGAAACCGGCGCTCGCCCAGATACGAGTTGCGCGGCTCGCCGACGGCGCAGCTGGGCGGGTCGGCCCAGAAGGCCTTGTAGTAGGCGCCCCGGTAGTAGTAGCAGGTCAGCCGGAATCCCCCGGGCGCCCACAACACCAGCGCGGCCGCCGAGTAGCGAACGAAGGGCGGCCACCAGGCCGGCTGCGCCGGTCCCCCGAACCACGAGTGAGCCGACGGGCCGAACAGCAGCGGCGAGTACATCGGCGATAGGTAGGGGCCGTACTCGAAATTGGCGTTGCCGTAGCCCGCCCATGTGGCGTAGACGATGAACGCGGCGAGGCCGAGGAACGTGACGGCCGGCTGCGCCCACCAGAGGTCCCGGCGCGATGTCTCACCGAAGTGCCGGACGGGAAGAAATGTGACGCGTGGGTCGGCCAAGGAAACTCCGCGCTGAGCACGAGCGAAGGTGATCACACGATATCTGACATCCTCGGCGTCAGGCAATGGGCCAGCTTTTCGCATGGCACCGATATCCGGATGAGATGATGGGCGCGCGACTCGCGCCGGTTTTCCGATAGACTGAGGATGCCGCCCTGCGCCGGCGGCGAGCCCGGAAGGACGCCATGGCCTACACGTACCACGAGCTCAAGGGCAAGACGATCGTGGAGCTGCGCGATATCGCGAAGGACGTCGCGCATGACGCCGTGCAGGGATATTCGCAGATGAACAAAGAGCATCTGCTGCCCGCGCTCTGCCGGGCGTTCGACATCGAGATGCACGAGCAACACGGCGTCGTCGGCATCGACAAGCCGGGGCTCAAGCTCAGGATCAAGATGCTGAAGAAGGAGCGCGACGCTGCCCTCGAGTCGCGCGATCACGGCCGGCTCAAGAGCATCCGCCGCCAGATCCACCGGATCAATCGCGATATCCGGCGGCATATGGCGTGAACGGGCGCCGCCCGGCTTCGGCCCGGTGGACGGAGTTTTCCACATGTCGAGACCCGTCCCCCTGAGTGTGGAAAAGTAGCGCCATGGGGTTGCTCCCTCCGTCGTACGAGCTGCGTCACGGACACGCGATTCGCGTCGAGCGCGCTGATGACCGCCGGCTCCGGCTGAAGAACAAGGTCGGCTATCGTCTCGCCCACTGGCCGATCTGGATCTGGGTGTTCTTCGTCTTTCCCGGACCGGTCACGGCCGACCTGTTCGCCCGTGGGGCGGATCGCCGCATCTGGCTGTGGCTCGCGATCGTCATCGCGGGGACCGGCCTGGCCGGCCTGTTCGGGCGCCTGCCCGGCGTCGAGCCCGCGCCCTACATCGTGCGGTTCTCGGAGGATCGGCCGAACCCGCTCTATCGGCGGATCTGCTACACGTTCGCCTGGAGCGACACCGTTGTCTTTGCGGTGCTCAACCTGGTCGCGTGCGCGGACGCAATCGTGCACGGCGTCTGGCGAATCCGCGCGATCTACGCGGCCTGGTACTTTCCCTTCGCGCTGCTGATGCTCGCGCTCGGCGCGGCCGGACTCCTGCCGCGCGTCAGGGCGTCCACCAGGGGCGAAGGCTCCGAGCGCCGCTACTTCTACGGGTCGGTGTGGGCCGTCTGCATCGCGCAGCCGGTGCTCTGGATGCTCTGGAAGGTCCTGCCGCACTCGCGCGCCGCCGACACCGTGAAGCTCGCGGTGTTCGTGTCGATCCTGGCCTACGTCGGACAGCTGGCACGGCGCGGACTGCTGCCGCGGACGCGGCCGATCCTGCCCGGGGAGGTGGCCGTCTCCGACTGACCCGCCGCGCCCCCTCAGGCGCGCGCGGCCGTCGCGTCGGCGGCGCCGGCGTGGTATTCCGCGGCGTCCTGCCCCCCGTAGTAGCGCGAATAGTGGTACTTGTTCCGCTCGACCTTGACGCGGTTGAGCACGCCGCCGATGGCGCGAGGCTGGCTCGCCATGAGCCGCCGGACCGCCGCCTCCGCCACGCTTCGCCGGGTCATCTCGGCCCCGTGCACGAGCGTCACGCTGTCGACCAGCGGCGCGAGCACCGCCGCGTCGTCAAACGACAGCACCGGCGGCGTGTCGATCACGATCCAGTCGAACGGCCCCTGCTTGAGACTGGCGGCAAGCTGCACCATGCGCTTCGAGGCGAGCAGCTCCCCGGGATCGGCCAGCACCCGGCCGGCGCTGATCACGCAGAGATTCGGATCACGCGTCCGCTGGATGGCCTCGCGGACGCGCGCCTGGCCGGAGAGGAGCTGCGAGAGGCCGACCGTGTTCCCGAGCTCCAGGAGCTTGTGAACGCCCGGATCCCGCAGGTCGGCGTCGATCAGCAGGACGCGCGACCCGCCGAACGCGAGCACCATCGCCAGATTGCAGGCGGTGGTCGTCTTGCCCTCGAGCGGACGCGCGCTCGTGATCGCCACCATGCGCGTCGACTCCCCGCCGGTCGTGAACACGAGCGAGGTGCGGAGCGCCCGATAGGCCTCCCCGAAGTCGTGCGGCACCGGACCGGAGAGCAGCGGCTGCCGGTGGCTGCGGACCGCAGGCACCAGGCCGAGAAACGGGAGGTGGAGCTTGCCCGTGATGTCTTCCGGCGTCTGGATCGTGTCGTCCAGATACTCGAGGCCGAACGCCGCGCCGAACGCGAGCGCGACACCGACGAGCAGCGCGACCAGCAGATTGCGCCCGGGATCCGGCGCGTACCGGCTGCGCCGGCACCTCCGCCCGTTCGACGATCCCGGCGGTGGCCGACACGCTCGTCTGCAGGATCGTGAGTGCCTTCCGCTCCATGCGCAGTTCGTCCCGGCTCTGCTCGTTCCGACGGAGCCGTTCCTCGAGCGCTCCCCGGCGCGCGCTGCCGTCGGACGAGCCCTGGGCGAGGCGCGCGCGATCCGCCGCGATCTCGTGATCGACGGTCGCGATGACCCTTGCGGCGGTCGCCAGCCGGTCGCGCAGCATCGTGCGGCGCTGGTCGAGCGTCTCTGCGACGAGCTCTTCGGCCACCGCGTTGGCGACGAGCGCCGCCAGGTGCGGCGATCCGGACGTGAACGCGATCGTGAAGCGATCCGTTGCCCGATCCGCCGTGACGGTCAGATTCGATCCGATTGCCTCGACGGCCTTCGCCTCGTCGGCCGGGGAGCCCGCGGCCCGATCGGCCGGCCGCGGCCGCGGCCGCGACGCGAGGATCGATCGGAGCGGGCGGGCGACGCGCCCCGCGGTCGCGACGAGATTGCCGTCGATGCCCTGCGGCCCCGCTGGATTCAGCAGCTCCGGATCGTCGGCGAGCCCGAGCCGCCGGACGACCTGGCGCCCGAGTTCGCGGCTTTGCGCAAGCTGAATCTCCTTCTGCGCGAACCTGTCGGCCGCAGAGCTGAGCGGCATCCCGCGACGGGTAGGCACCGCTGGCTTGAATGGCTCGCGCTCGATGCGCAAGACCGCCCGTCCCAGGTATCTCGGACTCGTCGTGTAGGTCTGCAGGAGGCCCAGGACCAGGGCAATCAGGATCAGCGCCACGGCTGTCGTGCGGTAGCGGGAGAGCGCGTGCAGCCCCGCCGGCCGGCTCGCGCGGGCCGGTGCCGGCTCTCCCGCGGCGGGCCCTTCAACCGAAACTGACTCTGATGCGTTCGAGTCGGTCATGAAGCTGGATGCGGTCCGGTTGCCCGGGAGCCGCGCTCGTTACAATTTCGCAACCAAGGCGACGACTTGATCCGCCCCAGCGGACTGGTCATCTGTTCCCGCGCGCTTTTCCGCCGTTTCCGCCCTGGTTCCAGCTCCGGAGCCGAATTGACGAGTGACTCGCGAGTTCCTAGAATGCCCGTGCAAGTTATCGGCCACTTGGTGAGTCCCGTGAGTCCCAACGAGGCAGCAGGTCTGACCGAGTGGGACGCGTACGCCCCGTTCTACGACTGGGAGAACGTCCGGACCTTCGGTGGACGCGATCTCGCCTTCTGGGGCGAAGTCGCCTCCCGCGAGGCCGGGCGGCTGTTGGAGCTCGGCTGCGGCACGGGGCGGCTGCTGGCCCCGTTGGCGCGGCACCGGGGCGAGGTGGCCGGAATCGATCGGTCCCCGGCGATGCTCGAAGCGGCCCGGCAACGATGCGTGCGCCTGTCGCGCCGCCGCAGGCCGACGCTGATCCTGGGCGACATCCGACGGCTCCCGTTCGCTGACGCGTCGCACGGCGTGGTCCTCGCGCCGTACGGCATCCTTCAGTCCCTGCTCGCGGGACGCGACCTCGATCGCGCGTTGTGCGAGGCCGCACGGGTCCTGCGGAGCCGGGGGCTGCTCGGGATCGATCTGGTGCCGGATCTGCCGGCGTGGGCGGAGTACGGACCACGCGTCCAGCTGGAAGGGCGACGGCGGGGCGGGGGCCGGATCACGCTTGTCGAGGCGGTGCGGCAGGACCGCCGTCGCGGAATGACGATCTTCGACGAGGAATTCATCGAGCGGCGCGCCGGCCGCACGCGGCGGCATCGCTTCACGCTGACGTTTCGTACGCGGCCGATGCCGCAGATGCTCGAACGGATCGAGCGCGCGGGATTTCGCGTCGAGGCCCGGTTCGGCGACTACGAGAGCGGTCCCTGGTCGCCCGACTCCGGCGCATGGCTCATCCTGGCGAGGAAGTCTCGCGTCGGCGGCCGGCGATCGGCGCGGTCCGTGCGGCCCGGATCGCAGTAAGATTGGGGGCTGGAGCAGACGCCATGTCAGGCCATTCCAAGTGGCACACAATCAAGCACAAGAAGGGCGCCGCGGATGCCAAGCGCGGTAAGCTGTTCACGCGGCTGATCAAGGAATTGACCGTCGCGGCGCGCGTGGGCGGCGGCGATCCGGATACGAATCCGCGGCTGCGAACCGTCATCGCCGACGCGAAGGCGGCCAACATGCCGGCGGAGAACATCAAGCGGGCGATCCGCCGCGGCACCGGTGAAGAAGAGGGCGTCAACTACGAGGAGGTGACCTACGAGGGCTACGGCCCCGGCGGCGCCGCCGTGCTCGTGGACACCCTCACCGACAACAAGAACCGGACCGTCGGTGAGATACGTCACGCGTTCACGAAGTTCGGCGGGAACCTCGGCGAGGCCAACAGCGTCGGCTGGATGTTCGGCAAGCGCGGCGTGATCACTGTCGACAAGGAAAAGACCTCCGAAGAGGCTCTCATGGCCGCGGTGCTGGACGCCGGCGCCGACGACATGAAGGACGATGGCAGCGCGTGGGAGATCGTCTCGTCCACGGAGAACCATCCCGCCGTCGTCGAGGCCGTCAAGGCGCTCGGTATCGAGCCCGACACCGCCGAGATCGCCATGGTCCCGCAGAACTACGTCAAGCTCGAGGGCCGGCAGGCTCAGCAGATGCTGAAGCTGGTCGACGCCCTCGAGGATCACGACGACACGCAGCACGTCTGGTCGAACTTCGACGTCGAGGAGCAGGAAATCGAGGCCTCTCTGGCGTGAGGATCTTCGGGATCGATCCCGGGTCGGTCCGCACGGGCTACGGGTGCGTCGATACCAGCCACTCCCGGCATCGACTCGTGACCTGCGGCGCGCTTTCGGCTCCGCCCGGATCCCTCCTGCCCGAGCGTCTGCACGTCATCCATGATGGGCTGGCCCGTCTGCTTCGTGAGTCCGCGCCCGACTGCGTCGTCGTGGAAGCCCTCTTCCATGCGCGAAATGCGCGCAGCGCCCTCGTTCTCGGCCACGCGCGCGGCGTGGCCGTCCTGGCCGCGGTGGAGGCGGGCCTCCCGCTGGTCGAGTACTCCCCGGCGGAAGTGAAGCTGGCGATCGTCGGCTACGGGCGCGCCGACAAGACGCAGATGCAGCAGATGGTCCGTCTGCTCCTCGGGCTGGCGGCGCCGCCGCGTCCGCACGATGCCGCCGACGCGCTCGCGGTGGCGATCTGTCATGCCCATTCGGGGTCGTCGGCGCCGGCCGCGCGCGCCAGGGCGCGGCTGCCGCGGCACCTGACGAACTGGCGGGCGTACCGGCCCGCCGCCGAGGCGGCACGATCCTCGTCGGCACCGCCTGCGGCGACGACGCCGGCACGGCCGAGGGACCGCGCAGTCCGGAAACGCGATTGATTGCTCACCTGGCGGGCACGCTGTTCCACAAGCAGGTCCAGCGGCTCGTTGTCGACGTGGGCGGCGTCGGCTACGAGCTCCAGGTGCCGCTCTCCACGCTCTATGTCGTCGGCGAGCCCGGGTCGACCGTTTCGCTCCACGTGCACACCCACGTGCGGGAAGATGCGATTCAACTCTTCGGGTTCGCCACGGCCCCGGAGCTCGCGCTCTTCGACCGCCTGATCGGGGTCAGCGGCATCGGGCCGAAACTCGCGCTGGCCGTGCTGTCGGGCATCGAGCCGCCGGAGCTGGCTCGCGCGATTCGCCAGGGCGACGTGGCGAGGCTCACCGGCATACCCGGGGTCGGCAAGAAGACGGCCGAGCGTCTCGTGGTCGAACTCCGCGACCGGCTGCCGCCCGACCTGGCGCCGCAGGTGCCGGTGAGCGCGGCGGACCAGGTGCGCGACGATGTCTTGTCGGCGCTCGCGAATCTGGGCTATCAACGGGCGGCGGCGGAGAAGGCGTTCGAGCGCGTGGCGGGCCACGCGGGCGAGCGCGCCTTCGAAAGCCTGCTGCGCGAAGTGCTCCGGGATCTGGCGCGGTGAGTGTCGGGAGATGTGTCGTGGGCCGGTGGGGAATGGACCGGGGCAGCGAGGCCATGGGCGATGATTAGCGACGAGAAGAGATTGCCGCGCTGCCCCATTGCCGCGCTGCCCCGTTGCACGTAACGGCCAATGTCGGATTCCGATCTCGTCAAGGCGAATCGCGTGCAGGACGATGCGCAGTACGAGGCGGGGCTGCGGCCCCGGGCGCTCGACGACTACATCGGCCAGGATCGGGTGCGCGAGAACCTGCACGTCTCGATCGCCGCCGCCAGGCAGCGCGGCGAGGCGCTCGACCACGTGCTGCTCTTCGGCCCCCCGGGACTCGGCAAGACGACGCTCGCCTACGTGGTCGCCAACGAGCTCGGCGTGCCGATTCGATTCGACCTCGGGCCCCGTGCTCGAGAAGCCGGGCGACCTGGCGGCCATTCTGACGAATCTCCAGGTTCGTGACGTGCTCTTCATCGACGAGATTCACCGGATGAGCCCCACCATCGAGGAGATTCTCTACCCGGCGCTGGAGGATTTCGAGCTCGACATCGTCATTGGCCAGGGGCCGAGCGCGCGCTCGGTCAAGGTGCCGCTCCAGCCGTTCACGCTCGTCGGCGCGACCACGAGGGCCGGGCTGCTCACCTCGCCGCTGCGGTCGCGGTTCGGCATCGTGCACCGGCTGGACTTCTACACGGAGACCGATCTGGCCGAAATCGTCACGCGCTCGGCGCGCATCCTCGGCGTGGCCATCGACTCCGAGGCGACGGCGGAGCTGGCGGCCAGGTCGCGGGGCACGCCCCGGATCGCGAACCGGCTGCTGCGGCGCGTGCGCGACTTCGCCGAGGTGCGCGCTGACGGCCACGTCACCGCCGAGGTCTGCCATCGGGCGCTGCAGCTGCTCGAAGTCGACCAGCACGGGTTCGACGAAGGCGACCGGCGCCTGCTCCGCACGATCATCGACAAGTTCGGCGGCGGCCCGGTCGGCCTGAACAGCCTGGCGGCGGCCATCGGGGAGGAGAAGGACGCCATCGAGGACATCTACGAGCCGTACCTGATTCAGATCGGCTTCCTCGATCGGACTTCGCGCGGCCGGGTGGCGACCGCCCGCGCCTATGAGTACTTCGGGCTGATGGCTCCGGGAAAGGATCGCCTGTGGTGACTCTCCGGTCCGTGAAGATTTCGGGACTCGCGACGTACGTCCCTCCGAAGGTGCTGAGCAATGCGGATCTGGAGCGCATGGTCGACACCTCCGACGAATGGATCCTGCAGCGCACCGGCATCCGCGAACGGCACATCGTCGATCCCGGCATGGCGACGTCCGACCTGGCGGTCCCGGCAGCGCTCGACGCGATCCGGGAGGCGGGCCTGACGCCGGCCGACATCGGGTTCATCGTCGTCGGAACGACCACGCCCGACACGATCTTTCCCAGCACGGCGTGCGTGATCCAGTCGAAGATCGGTGCGGCGCGTGCGTGGGGATTCGATCTCGGCGCCGCGTGCTCCGGCTTCACCTACGCGCTCACCGTGGGCTGGCAGCTCGTCGCGACCGGCGCGATCGAGCACGCGCTGGTGATTGGCGCCGACGTGATGTCGAGCATCGTCGACTACACGGACCGCGCCACGTGCGTCCTGTTCGGCGACGGCGCGGGCGCCGCCATCCTCTCGCCGGCGGCGCCGGGGGAGCCGGCGTTCCTGGACTTCCTCCACGAGATGGACGGGTCGCTCGGCCAGGCGCTGTGCATGCCCGCCGGAGGCAGCCGGCTGCCCGCCTCGCACGAGACCGTCGACCGGCGGCTGCATTTCGTCAAGCAGGACGGGCAGGTGGTCTTCAAGTTCGCCGTGAAGAAGAGCCAGGACTTGACGGCCCGGCTGCTCGAGCGGAACGGATTGACCGGTCGTGACATCGACCTGTTCGTGTCGCACCAGGCCAACCGGCGCATCATCGAGGCAACGGCCCACCGGCTCGGGCTCGAACGCGACAAGGTGGTCATCAACCTGGATCGCTACGGCAACACGACGGCCGCGACGATTCCGCTCGCGCTGGCGGATGCCCGTGCGGACGGCCGCCTCGAGAAGAACGCCCTCGTGCTGCTCGCGTCGGTGGGCGCCGGCATCACCGCCGGTGCGCTGCTGCTGCGCTGGAGCCTCTGATCGGTCCGGGCAGATTCGGAGGCGATCGCCGGCCCCGGCGTCAGAGCCGTCTGAACACGGCCGCCGACCGCGCCCTGAGGCGGCGGCCGAGCCCCGCGTCGATGAACGAGGCGGGCCCCTCCGGGTCGGCGGTGTCCACCAGCCGCTCCCACCGGCGGGCCTTGTGGAGCGGCGTGACGAACCGGACGTCCTTCGCGCCCGCGTTCAGCAGGATGAGCAGCGTATCGCCGACAATCGGCCGTCCATGCGCGTCCGTCTCCGCGATCGCGCTGCCGTCGAGCAGCACGCCGAGGACGCGACGCTCGGGATCGCCCCAGTCGGCGTCCGTCATCTCCTGGCCGTCGGGGCGGAGCCAGAGCACGTCGGGCGCGCTAGGGCCGCGGCCGCTCAGGAACGTGCGGCGCCGCAGGACGGGCTGCGAGCGGCGCAGCGCGATGAGCCGCTCGACGAAGTCGCAGAAACGCTCCTGTTCGTCCAGGACGTCCCAGGGCGTCCAGGTGAGCGGCGAGTCCTGGCAGTACCCGTTGTTGTTGCCGTCCTGCGTCCGGCCGACCTCGTCGCCCCCGCTCAGCATCGGTACCCCCAGGGAGACGACGAGGGTCAGCAGGAAATTGCGTCGCTGCTGCGCGCGCAGGGCGAGAACGGCCGGGTCGCTGGTCGGCCCTTCGACGCCGCAGTTCCAGCTCAGATTGTTGGGATCGCCGTCGCGGTTCTCCTCGCCGTTCGCCTCGTTGTGCTTCTCGTTGTAGGAGACGAGATCGGCCAGGGTGAAGCCGTCGTGCGATGTGATGAAGTTGATGCTGGCGTGCGGCTGACGGCCGGAGGTGCCGTACAGGTCGCTGCTGCCCGAGAGCCGAGTGGCCAGCTCGGGCAGCACGCCGGCGTCGCCGCGCCAGAACCGGCGGATCGTGTCGCGATAGCGTCCGTTCCATTCGGCCCAGCCCGGCGGAAAGTTGCCGACCTGGTAGCCGCCGTCGCCGATGTCCCACGGCTCGGCGATGAGTTTGACGCGCGAGACGACTGGATCCTGCCGGATGACGTCGAAGAACGCCGAGAGCCGGTCGACCGCGTGCAGCTCGCGCGCCAGGGCGGCCGCGAGGTCGAACCGGAATCCGTCGACGTGCATCTCCTCGACCCAGTACCGCAGACTGTCCATGATGAGCTGCAGCACCTGCGGCGACTTCATGTTGAGCGTATTGCCGCAGCCCGTGAAGTCCTCGTAGTAGGCGCGCCGGTCGGGCTGCAGTCGATAGTAGGAGCTGTTGTCGATGCCGCGCAGCGACAGGTTCGGCCCCAGATGGTTGCCCTCGGCCGTGTGGTTGTACACGACGTCGAGGATGACCTCGAGGTCGGCGGTGTGGAGGGCGCGCACCATCATCTTGAACTCCCGGGCGGCGTCGACCGGTGACCCGGAGGTGGCGAACCGTCCGTCGGGCGCGAAGTACGAAAGCGTGTTGTAGCCCCAGTAGTTCGACAGCCCGCGCTGTTTCAGGAGCCACTCGTCCGTATGGTGATGCACGGGCATCAGCTCGACGGCCGTGACGCCGAGACTCAGGAGGTGCTCGAGCGCCGGCTCGGACGCGAGGCCCAGATAGGTGCCGCGGAGCCGCGTCGGGATGTGCTGGTTGAGCGCCGAGAAGCCCTTGACGTGCAGCTCGTAGATGATCGTCTCGTGCCACGGGTGCCGCGGGCGCCGGTCGTCGCCCCAGGTGAACGCGGGATCGATCACCGCGGCGAGCGGGGCGTCCTTCGCGCTGTCGGTCTTGTCCGCCGGCCCGTTGCCATCGGAGCCCTCCGCGAACGCGAACAGCGAGCGATCCCACCGCAGCGGACGGCCGATGCCCTTCGCGTACGGATCGAGCAGGATCTTGGCGCGGTTGAACCGGTGGCCGCTCTCGGGCGCCCACGGTCCGTCCACGCGGTACCCGTAGATTTGACCGGGCCGGACGTCGGGAAGATAACCGTGCCAGACCATGTCCGTCCGCTCCGGCAGCGCGACGCAGACGTGCTCCATGACGGCGCTCGCCGAATCGAAGAGGCACAGGTCGACGCTGGTGGCGTGCTCGGAGAAGAGCGCGAAGTTGACGCCGCCGGCGTCCCAGGTCGCGCCGAGCGGATACGGGACTCCGGGCCACACTCGCATGGCAGCAGTGTATCAACGTGGTTGGCGCCGCCTGCCACGGCGGCGGGGTAGCGCTGATGCTCGTCTCCGAGTTCGATTTCGATCTTCCGCCCGAGGCGATCGCGCAGACCCCCGGGCCGCGCGGCGCCTCCCGCCTGCTCGTCGTCTCGCGCGCCGAACGGTCCTGGCGGGAGGGCGTCGTCTCCGACCTGCCGCGCCTCCTCGCAGCCGGTGATCTCGTTGTGCTGAACGACACCCGCGTGTTTCCGGCGCGTCTGGTGGGCCGGCGGATCCGTCCGGCGGCGCGGTGGAGTGCCTGCTGCTCGACCAGGTGGACGCTGAGAGATGGCACGCGCTCGTGCATCCCGGCCAGAAGCTGAAGCCCGGCGCCCGGATGGTCTTCACCGATGACGCGCGAGCGCCCGGGCTGATCCTGCACGGCGAAGTGCTCGAGCGCCGCTACTTCGGCAGGCGGCTCGTCCGGCTGCGCGCCGAGGGCGTCCCGACGGCCGAGGAGGCGATCGACCGGCTCGGCCACGTCCCCCTGCCGCCCTACATTCATCGCCCGGACACGGACGAGGATCGCGAACGCTACCAGACGGTCTACGCGCGCGTGCGCGGCTCGGTGGCGGCGCCCACAGCCGGCCTCCACTTCGACGAGACGCTCCTCCGCGCGCTCGCGGCCGCTGGCGTGAACCAGGCGACGCTGACCCACCACGTCGGCTACGGCACGTTTCAGCCGGTTCGCGTGGAGCACGTCGAGGAGCATTGCGTCCAGGCCGAGACCTGCGAGATCCCTGCGAACGCGGCCGAGGCGATTGCCGAGACGCGGCGCCGCGCCGGCCGCGTCATCGCGGTCGGCACGACGTCCGTTCGCGCGCTCGAGAGCGCGGCCGACTCCGCCGGAGCGGTGCGCCCGGGATCGCGCTCGACGGACCTGTTCATCTTTCCCGGATACCGTTTCCGGGTGATCGACGGCCTGCTGACCAACTTCCACCTGCCGCGGTCGTCGCTCCTGATGCTGGTGGCCGCCTTCGCCGGACGCGAGCTGATTCTCGACGCGTACCGCGATGCGATCGCGCGGGGATTCCGCTTCTACAGCTATGGCGATGCGATGTTGATAGTATGAGCGGGCTTCGAACCGCTCGGGTGCTGTGATGCCGTTCCCGTACGAAGAATTCGATCTGTCCAGCGTCCGGACCTACCCGCTGAGCTCGCGCCCGAGCAAGGTCGACCATCGCGCGTTCGCGCGCCCCTGGGATCCGGCGACCGGGATCGGCGGCTGGCTCGACTCGTTGCCGGATCTGCTCGCGGCGGCCGATTTCCGCTCGGTGGTCGGCGCGATGCGCCAGGCCCAGGCGTTGGATCGCGGGCTCGTCTGGGGGCTCGGCGCGCACGTGATCAAGACCGGACTCGCGCCCGTGCTGATCGATCTGATGGCGCGGGGGTTCGTCTCCGCGCTCGCGTTGAACGGCGCAGGACTGATCCACGACTTCGAGATCGCCCTCGCAGGCGCCACGTCGGAGGACGTCGACAGCAGCCTCGGCACCGGTCGCTTCGGCATGGCCGACGAGACCGGGCGCCTGCTCAACGAAGCGATCGTCGACGGCGCGAAGCGCGACCTCGGTCTCGGCCAGTCGGCGCTGGAGGTCCTCGCCGACCGAAAACCGCCGTTCGCGAGGCTGAGCGTGCTCTGCGCCGCCGCGGCGCGATCGATTCCCGTCACGGTTCACCTCGGCATCGGCACCGACATCGTCCACATGCACCCGGCTGCCTCCGGCGAGGCACTCGGTGCGACGAGCCTGCGTGATTTCCGCTACTTCGTCTCCTTCGTGTCCCGGCTGGAGGGCGGCGTCTACCTGAACTGCGGATCCGCGGTCCTGCTGCCCGAGGTCTTCCTCAAGGCGGTGGCGCTCGTCCGCAATCGGGGCCTGTCGCTGGACGGCCTCACCACGGTGAACTTCGACTTCGTGCGCATGTACCGCCCGGAAACCAACGTCGTCCGTCGACCCGTCGCCGGCATCGGGCGGGGCTACTCGATCACTGGCCACCACGAGATCATGCTGCCGCTCCTCGCGGCCGCGCTCATCGCCGGCACGTAGCAGTCCGGAGGTGACCGCATGCGGCGTCGCGATCTGCTCAGACGATTGGCCGCGGCGGCAGTGGCGTGCGGGTGGCCGCGCGCGCGCCGGACGCGCGCACAGTCCGAGCCGTTCGAGAGCGCCTGGCAGGACTGGCCCGACGCGATCTGGACCGGTCCGGACTACTGGGCCAACCGGCTGCAGGACTGGCGGATCCACAAGGGCGCCGTGGAGTGCGTCGCCGCGGGGCGCAATCGCACGCTCCACTGCCTGACCCGGCGGCTCGGCGCTGCCGACGGCGACTTCACGGCGAGCGTCACGATCGACCGCGGCGTCCTGCGCGGCCGGGCGTCGCCGAACGATTGCCTCGGATTCCGTCTGGGCGCCAGGGGCCCGCGCGATGACTACCGCTCCGCGGCGGTCTACGGCACCGGCCTCGACGTCGGCGTGACGACGAACGGCCGCCTGCGCGCAGGCGGTCAGCTCGGCGGCTCGATCGGCCGTGCTCCCCGGATCCGGCTGCGGGTGAGCGCCGAGCCGGTCGCCGCCGCCCGTTACCGTCTCACCCTCGAGGCCAGCGATGCCGACGACGGCCGTGCGCGCGCGCGGCTCGAGATCGATGCTGTGCCCGCCGGTGCCCTGACGGGCAACATCGCGCTCCTGAGCCACGTCGATGCCGACGAAGAGGCGTCCTCGAGCGCGCGCGTGCGGTTTGCCGCCTGGCAGCTCGCCGGCAGCAAGGTCGTCCGCGATGACGAAGCGGCCTTCGGGCCGGTGTGCTTCGCGCAGTACACCCTGCACCGCCAGACGCTCAAGCTCACGGCCCAGCTCGCGCCCATCGAGACGATCGCCGGACACCGAATCCTGTTCGAGATCCGCGACGGCTCGTCGTGGCGCCTGGCGGCCGAGCCTGCGCTCGACCCGCTGTCGCGGACGGCCCACGTTCGCCTGGAGCAGTGGCCCGGCGATGCCGAGGCGCCGTATCGCCTGCGGGTGATCCTGCCGCTCGTGAGCGGCCCGGCCGCATTCGCCTACGAAGGAACGATTGCGCGCGAGCCCGCCGACCGCGCCCAGGTGCGCGTGGCGTGTTTCAGCTGCAACGCGGACCACGGGTTTCCCGACGCCGATGTCGTTCGTCAGGTGTCGCAACATCGACCGGATCTCGCAGTCTTCCTGGGCGATCAGGTACTACGAGAGTCAGGGCGGGTTCGGCATCCAGACCGCGCCGCTCGACAAGGCCAGCCTGGACTTCCTGCGCAAGTGGTACATGTTCGGCTGGTCCTACCGCGATCTGTTCCGGCACATTCCGGCCGCGATGATCCCGGACGATCACGACATGTACCACGGCAACATCTGGGGCGAAGGCGGCGTCGCCGCGCCGACCGACCAGGGCTGGGGATATCCGGCGCAGGATCGCGGCGGCTACAAGATGCCGCCGGCGTGGGTCAACATGGCGCAGCGCAGTCAGACGAGCCACCTGCCCGACCCCTACGACCCGACGGCGGTGGCGCAGGGGATCGGCGTGTACTACACCCACTGGAACTACGCCGGCCTGAGCCTGGCCATCCTCGAAGACCGCAAGTTCAAGTCGGCGCCCGCCCACGTCTTGCCGCCGGAGGCGCGCGTCGTGAACGGGTTTCCGACGAACCCGGCGTTCGACGTCCGTCGGTACCCGCCGCCGGCCGCCGCGCAGTTGCTCGGCGAGCGCCAGTTGCGCTTTCTCGACGCCTGGGCCGACGACTGGAGCCAGGGCGCGGTCTTCAAGGCCGTCCTCTCGCAGTCGCCGTTCTGTGCGGCGCACACGCTCCCGGCCGGCAGCACGGGCGATCAGGACGTGCCGAGACTGCCGATCCCCGTGCCCGGCGAATACCTGAACGGCGACGCCCCCGCGCCGGACATGGACACGAACGGCTGGCCCCAGAACGGTCGGCACGACGCCGTGCGCGCCCTGCGCAAGGCCGGAGCCATCCACCTCGCGGGCGATCAGCACCTGGCGACCGTGATCCAGTACGGCCTCGACGACTTCGGCGACGCCGGATTCGCGTTCACCGGACCCGCGCTCAACAACATCTGGCCGCGCCGCTGGTGGCCGACGCTCTCGCCCGGGCACCAGCCACTGAAGGGCCGTCCGGCATACACGGGCAACTTCTTCGATGCATTCGGCAATCGCCTGACGATGTTCGCGGCGGCCAATCCGCGGCGCACGGGACGCCAGCCCGCCATCATTCACGACCGGGCCACGGGTTACGGACTCGTCGTTTTCGACAAGCTCGCACGGGAGATCCGCATCGAGTGCTGGCCGCGCGGCGCCGATCCGGCGTCCGATCCGAATGGCCAGTACGAAGGGTGGCCAATCAGGATTCGCGACGGGAAGGTCATCGACGGGACGTAGCATGCACCGCAGGGGGCTCGGCTGCGCGTGTTCGATGGTCCTCGCGGCCGCCGCCGCAGTCGGCGCCGCTCGAGTCCGTCAGCTCCCGGACGTGCTGATCTCGCGTCAGCTCGCCGAGGCGCGTGGCCTGCACGCGGGTGATACGGTCCGGCTGTCGCCAGACCAGTCGGCGGAGCGTTCGCGGGAGTTCCACGTGGCGGGCGTCTACGAGCCGATCGCGGATCCGATGCGCTTCGCGCAGCCGCACCTCGAAGCGCGGCTTCATCTGCCCGATCTGCTGGCGTTGACGCAGGACCCGGCGGACGCGTCCGATGCAGGCGCGGTCGCCGCGCTCAACGTCGCCCTGGTCGACCCGTCGCGTGCCGAGGCGTTCGCCCGCGACCTGTCCGCCCGATTCCCGGCGGTCGTGGCCAAATCCACGGCCGCGCCCGATCAGCGCACCAGCACGTTTCTGGTCATCGAGCGGTTCCACCTGGCCATCGCCGTCGTGACGATGCTGGGCAGCGCCGTGTTCCTGCTGGCGCTGATGGTGATGCTGGCAGACGAGCGCCGGGAGACCGTCGGCGCGCTCCGCCTGATCGGCCTGACGCGAGCCCGCATCCTGATCCAGGTCGTGGCCGAAGGCACGTTGATTGCCGTAGCGGGCACCGCGTTCGGCCTGCTGTTCGCCCTCGCCGCGCAGCGGTGGTTCAACCAGTTCTTCCAGTGGCGATACGACACGTCCCTGGTGTTTCTGCGAATCACGCCGGCCGTCGTGGTGCAGTCGGTACTTCTCGCCGTGCCGCTCGGCGTGGGCGCCACCCTGCTCGCGTCCTGGACGTTCCTTCGAGGGCGCGTCCTGGCGCTCATCCGCCGATGATTGGCCGTGCGTGGCAGGCGGCCTGGCTGACGAGCGTCCGGCAGCCGGCGCGGGTCGTGCTGGGCGTGCTCGGCATCGTCGCCATCGGGGCCCTGCTGTTCGACATGCTGCTTCTCTCGCGCGGGCTGGTCCTTTCCTTCCGCGACCTGCTCGAACGTGCGGGGTTCGACGTGCGCGTGCTCGCGACCGAAGCGCCGCCGTTCGCCGGTCCCTCCATCGAGCACTCCGGCGAACTGGCCCGCCGGATTGCGGACCTTCCGGAGATCGAGGCCGTGCTCCAGCTTCGCGTCCGTCCGGTTGAAGCCGCCGACCAGCCGGGCCGCTCGCAGGACGGGCGCGACGAGATCGACTTCATCGGAGCGGATCCGCCCGGCCATCCGATCTGGACGATCCTCGAAGGGGCCGACCTGCAGAGCGCCTCCGGCGACGCCCCGCTGATCGTCAATCGCAATCTGGCCCGACGCCTGGGCCTCGCCGCTGGCGTCCCGCTCTCGCTGCGCGCCCGTTGCGGTGCCGACCTGAACGTCCTGCCGCCCGTGACATTCACCATTGCGGGCATCGCCGAGTTCCCGTTCGACGATGACGCCGCGGCGACCGTGGCGGGACGCATGGCGGATCTCGCGCGGTTGTGCGGAGGCGCGATCGGCGGCGGCGCCGACATGCTGATGGTCCGGTCCCGACAGGACGTCGGCTCGTCTGCCGCCGCGGCCGCGATCCGGCGGATCGCCCCTGGACTCCACGTCCTCACCAATCAGGAACTCGTGGAACGCGTCAGCCGCGTCGAGTTCTCCTACTTCCGGCAGGTCTCGTTCGTGCTGGCCACGGTGACCCTCTTCTTTGGATTCCTCCTGATCGCCGTCCTGCTCACCGTGTCGGTGAACCAGCGCCTGGGAGACGTCGCGGCGCTGCGGGCAATCGGCCTGTCGCGGGCGCGCGTCGTGGCCGGCGTGCTCTGCGAGTCGCTGATGACCGTCGGCGCCGGCGGCGCGCTGGCCGTGCCCGTGGGACTGCTGCTGTCAACCTGGCTCGACGGCATTCTCCGGGCGCTGCCGGGCATCCCGGTCAGCGTGCACTTCTTCGTGTTCGAGCCGCGCGTGATCGTGACCTACGGGGCGCTGCTCGCGGCCGCCGCCGTCGGCGCCGCGCTCTACCCGATGGCCATCGTCGCGAGGCTCCCTATCGCGGCGACGCTGCGCCGCGAGGCGATCTCATGACGGCGGCCATCGTCGAGGCGCGGCGGGTGTCTCGAGTCTTTCCAATGCCGGCCGGTCCGGTGGTGGCCCTGAACGAGGTGTCCATCGTCGTCGCGCCAGGGGAGTTCGTCGGCGTCATCGGCCCGTCCGGATGCGGCAAGTCGACGCTGCTCCACGTGCTCGGGTGCGTCGACGTGCCAACCGCCGGCGAAGTGCGGTTTCAGGACCGCGATGTCGGCGCGCTGCCGGATGCCGAACGCAGCCGCCTGCGCCTGCGCGAGATCGGGTTCGTCTTCCAGCGGTTCTTCCTGCTTCCCATGCTGACGGCGTGGGAGAACGTGGAACTTCCACAGGCGGAAGCGGGCGTCGCCCGCGCCGCCCGGAGGGCGCGCACCGGCGAACTGCTCGAGTACGTCGGGCTGTCGGATCGCGGGCGCCATCGGCCCTCGGAGCTCTCGGGCGGAGAGATGCAGCGCGTCGCGATTGCGCGGGCGCTCGCGAACCGGCCGAGTCTGCTGCTGGCCGACGAGCCGACCGGCGAGCTGGATCAGACGACCGGCGAGCAGATCATCGGCCTGTTCGAACGCCTGCACGCCGACGGGACCGCCGTCGTGGTGGTGACGCACGACGTTGCCGTGGCGGCTCGCGCCTCCAGGCTCCTCAAGATGCGCGACGGCCGCATCGTGGAGGATTCGGCCCCATGCTGCTGAGGCTCGCGATCCGATCGCTCCTCGTGCGGCCGGTGCGGAGCGCCGTCCTGGCGTGCGGGTTCGGCCTGGGCGTGGCGGTCATGACCGCGCTGCTCGGCATCGGAGCGGTCATTCTCGATCAGGCGCGTGCGCCGGCGCTCGTCGGCGGCGGCGACGTCGTGGTCGTCGGTAGCGCCGGCCGGCTGCGGGACGCCAGGTTCGTCATCGCGGATGTGCTCGGCGCCCCGCCGTTCGCCCCGCGCGTCGCCGCCGTCGCGCCCTCGGACCGTGCAGGTCTCTACCTGATCGACGCGCACGGCGCGACGTCGATCAGCGCTCGCGGTGGAATCCCGAGCCGCGAGCGCGCCGTGGGCGATCCGGAAACGAGCACGACGGCCGCATGGACCGATACCACGGCCGACCGTACCTGGGTCGCGCCCGATCCGGAACAGGTCTTGCGCGCGGTGGATCGTTTCCATCCGATCCCGGACGTGCCCGCGCGCGCCTCCTCGTGGGCCGAGTGGCTCTACTTCAACGGCCGCGTGGAGGCGGCCCGCTTCTACTTGAGCTTCATCGCCGGCCCGCGCCTCGCCTTCGGCCGGCGGGTCGTCACCGTCCGCCTGCAGCTCGAGCGCGGCGGCGTGATGACGTCGTTCTCCGAGGCGCAGGAGGTCGATGCGGCCGCACTGCTCGCGTCAGCGCCGGACCTGACGGTCGGCAGGAGCCAGGTGCGGCTGGTCGGACGCGCCTATCACCTGACCATCGACCTTCCGGCGGAGTCGGGGCGCGCGCGGGCCGTGGGCGATCTCGTCATCGGCGCGACGCCCGGACGTTCGCTGCCGCCGCTGTCGATTCGAGGCGCCGGCGGATGGCAGTCCGGCTACGTCGTTCCCGTCATGTCGGGAACGCTCGACGGATCGATCAGGACCGGCGACACCAGCACCGAGTTTCAGGGGGGAGCCGGGTACCACGATCACAACTGGGGATTCTGGGACGGCGTGACCTGGCAATGGGGGCAGGTGCAGAGCGAGGGGCTCGCGGTCGTGTACGGGCGCGTGCATCCGCCTGCCGATGCCGCCGACGCGGGCCGCGTGCCCGGATTTCTGATGGCGATTGGGCCGGACGGCCCGCTCGGCTACGCCACCGACGTGCGAATCGATGAAGTGAACGCGCCGGGCGGCGACCGGCCGGATCGGATCGTGGTCGAGGCCCGCAGCTCGTCCATCGGGCTGACGCTGGATCTCGCCGTCAGTCAGACGACCGTCACAGGGCAGCGGCCCCGGTCCGGCCCTGGAATCGAGTTCCTGCAGATGCGCGGGCGGTTTCGCGTGACGGGACAGGTGGCAGGGCGGCAGGTCGAGTTCAGCGCGCCGGGCAGCGCCGAGACGTTTCGCGGAGAGTGATTCCGCCGGCGTTCTGGCTTCTGGCTTTTGGCTCCTGGCTTGATTAAGATCTTCCTACCGCCGGTGTAGCTCAGTGGTTAGAGCATGCGGCTCATATCCGCAGTGTCCGGGGTTCAAGTCCCTGCACCGGCACCACTTTTGGCCCGTTCTCTTGCGGCGCGCGTCCTTCGCACGATTCGCGACCATGCGCTCGTGGGGTGCGACGACCGCGTGGCGGTGGCCCTCTCGGGCGGGCCGGATTCCGTCGCGCTGGTCTGGATTCTGCGCGAGCTCACGGCGTCCGGCCGTCTTGGCGCGCTGGCCGGTCTCGTTCACGTCAACCACGGACTGCGCGGTCGCGAGGCCGACCGCGACGAGGCGTTCTGCCGCAGGCTCGCAGACCGCCTGACGCTCCCCATCGAAGTCGGCCGGTGCGACGTCGCGGGCCGCGCGCGCGCCGAACGCCGGTCGATCGAGTCGGTGGCGCGCGACGAACGCTACCAGTTCCTTGCCGAAGCCGCCGCTCGCCTCGGAGCGACGATCCTCGCGACGGGGCACACGCTGGACGATCAGGCGGAAACCGTTCTCCTGCGTCTGCTGCGTGGCGCCGGCGCACGGGGGCTCGCGGCCGTCCGGATCCGCCGTGGCTCCGTCGTCCGGCCGCTGCTCGAGTGTCGCCGCGACGAGCTCCGGCGCTATCTCGACTCACGCGGCGAGGACTTCTGCGAGGACTCCTCGAATCTGAGCCTGGCGATGGCCCGAAACCGCGTACGGCACCAGCTGCTCCCCGTCATCCGGGAGCTCGCGCCGGGGGGGATCCGAGCCATCGCCCGTTTCGCCGCGCTGCAGGCCGAGGACGAGACGTACCTCGCCGATCGGGTCAGCGAATCGATGCCGGCCGTCGTCTTAGGTACCCAGGGCGGCGTCCAAATGAATGCGGGCCGCCTCGAGGAGCTTCCGCCGGCTCTGGGCCGGCGCATCGTCCGGACGGCCATCGAGATGGTGGTGCCGTCCCGCAGCGTGTCGGCAGGCCATATCGACGCGGTGCTCGGGCTGGCCGGCTCGTCGCGCGACAGCGGGCACCTGGATCTCGCGGGGATCTCGGTCGAACGGTTGGGACCGATACTCTCGTTCGTGCGCGCGCGACTGGAGGAGGAGGCGCCGCGGATGCCCGCGCGAGGGGAGGTTCCGCTCCCGGTGCCCGGCTGTGCGGGGCTGCCGGGCGGTGACGGCTCCATTTCGGCGTGCGCTCTGGACCATGCGCCGGTGCGCGCGACGCACGACCGTGGCGAGGCCCTGATCCAGGCCGCGTCGGTGCAGCTCCCGTTCTTGATCCGGAGCCGGAGGCCCGGCGACCGGCTGCGGCCACTGGGCGCGCCGGGCCGTCGCAAGCTGCAGGACATCCTCGTGGACCGGAAGATCGCGCGGGACGCGCGCGATCGCGTGCCCATCGTCGTGGATGCCGCGGGGCGGATCGTCTGGGTCGCAGGCGTGACGATTGCCGACGAGTGCCGCGTCACGGCGCCGTCGGCAGGCGTGGTAGTCTTGAAACTGAATAGGTAGACCACGGAGAGGTGGGCCGGGCGCTCTGGGTGCCGGTCGGAATCCCTCTTCTTGTCGACCGATCGAGGATTGAGGAAGGACCACTTGAATTCGACTCTGAAGAGCCTGCTGTTCTGGCTCGTGCTCGTCGTCATCGGTGCTCTGATCTGGCAGTTCTCGTCCACGCTGCAGAAGACGGAGGAGCTGGTCTCGTTCACGAAGTTCATGGAGTACGTGGACAACAACCAGATCACGAGCGTCGAGATCTCCGGCAACGAGATCACCGCGAAGGCGGTGGGCGCCGACGGCGCGGCCAAGCCGGGCTACCGTACGTACGCGCCGCCGTATCCCGACTTGGTGAAGGACCTGATTGCCAAGAAGGTCACGATTACGGCCACGCGCGAGTCGAACACGTCCTGGACGATGCTGCTGCTGACCTATGCGCCCATCGTCCTGATGATTGGCTTCTGGATTTTCATCATGCGGCAGATGCAGAGCGGCGGGAACAAGGCCCTGTCGTTCGGCAAGAGCCGCGCGAAGCTGTCGTCGAGCACGCAGAAGAAGGTCACGTTCAAGGACGTCGCCGGCGCCGACGAAGCGAAGGAGGAGCTGCAGGAGATCATCGAGTTCCTGCGCGAGCCGCAGAGGTTCCAGAAGCTCGGCGGGCGGATCCCGAAAGGCGTGCTGCTGATGGGGTCCCCGGGCACGGGCAAGACCCTGCTGGCGCGCGCGGTCGCAGGCGAGGCGAACGTGCCGTTCTTCTCGATCAGCGGGTCCGACTTCGTCGAGATGTTCGTGGGCGTCGGCGCGTCGCGCGTGCGCGACCTGTTCGAGCAGGGCAAGAAGAATGCGCCCTGCATCATTTTCATCGACGAAATCGACGCGGTCGGCCGCCATCGCGGCGCCGGCCTCGGCGGCGGGCACGACGAGCGGGAGCAGACGCTCAATCAACTGCTCGTCGAGATGGACGGGTTCGAGTCGAACGAGGGCGTCATTCTCATCGCGGCCACCAACCGCCCCGACGTGCTCGACCCCGCGCTGCTGCGTCCCGGCCGGTTCGACCGGCGGATCGTGGTCAGCCGGCCGGACGTGAAAGGGCGCGAGGGCATCCTCGTCGTCCACACGAAGAAGATTCCGCTCGCCGACGACGTCGACATCCGGGTGCTGGCGCGTGGAACGTCAGGATTCTGCGGCGCCGATCTGGCGAATCTGGTGAACGAGGCGGCTCTGAGCGCCGCGCGGTACAACCAGAAGGTCGTCAGGATGTCGGATTTCGAGTACGCGAAGGACAAGGTCATGATGGGTTCCGAGCGCCGGTCCCTCGTGATCACGGAACAGGAGAAGCAGGTGACCGCCATTCACGAGGCGGGGCACGCCCTGCTGGCCGTCCTGCTGCCGCACGCGGACCCGATTCACAAGGTGACCATCATTCCGCGCGGCATGGCGCTCGGCGTCACGATGCAGCTGCCCGTGGACGACAAGCACAACTATTCGCGTGACTACCTGATGGATCAGATCGCGATCCTGCTCGGCGGGCGAATCGCCGAAGAGCTCACGAACGGGAACCTCACGACCGGCGCGGGCAACGACCTCGAGCGAGCGACCGAGCTGGCCCGCCGCATGGTGTGCGAGTGGGGCATGAGCGACGCCCTCGGTCCGCTCACGTTCGGCAAGCGCGAGGAGCAGATCTTCCTCGGCCGCGAGATCTCGAAGCAGCAGGACTACAGCGAAGAGACCGCGGTGCACATCGATCAGGAGACCAAGCACCTGGTGATGGACAACTACGCCCGCGCGCAGGAGATCCTGACCAGCAAGAAGGACGTGCTGCTCAAGATCGCCGAGGAGCTGCTCGCCCGCGAAGTGCTCGACGCCAATCAGGTCGTGCGGATCACCAAAGGGCTGCCGCTGGAGGACCGTGCGCCCAAGCCGGCGCCCGCAACCGACGAGCCCGCTCCGCGCGCCACGCCCGAGCGCCCCGCGCTCGTGCCGAACATCGGCAAGCCGGTGGGGCAGGAATAGGAGAACTTCGAAGTTCGAACTTCGAAGTTCGAACTTTGAAGTTCGAAGTTTGCCGTTCCCCTCCCGCCCCTCGTTTTCGCTCCCCCTCCCCTCCGGCCGGACCCTCGAGCTGGGTCGGCGCACGCTCGTGATGGCGATCGTCAACGTCACGCCGGACTCGTTCGCCGGCGACCGCGGTCGGATCGATCCGGAAGTGGCGATACGCGACGCCGTGCGGATGGCGGAGGCGGGGGCCGATCTGCTCGACATCGGGGGCGAGTCGACGCGTCCCGGCGCCGTGCCGCTCGACGCGGACGAGGAGCTCCGTCGTATCGCGCCCGTGCTGGAGGGGCTCCGCAGCCGCGTCACCGTGCCGCTCTCGATCGACACCTACAAGGCCGAGGTGGCGGATCGCGCCCTCGAGCTGGGCGCCGACATCGTCAATGACGTGAGCGGGCTGCAGTACCAATCCAGCCCTCGCCGCCGTCGTCGCCCGGCGGCGCGGCGCGCTCGTCCTCATGCACACCCGCGGCCGGTCCGCCGACATGTACGGCCTGGCGACCTACGGCGACGTCGTTGCCGACGTGGCGGCCGAGCTGCGCGACGCGATGGCCCGCGCCGCCGCCGGAGGCGTCGCGCCCGAGCGCGTCGTGCTGGATCCCGGGCTCGGGTTCGCGAAGCGCGCGGAACACACGCTCGAATTGTGTGCCCGCCTGGACGAGCTGGCAGCCCTGGGGCGACCGCTGCTGGTCGGTCCGTCGCGCAAGTCGTTCCTCAAAGCGGCGCTGGGCGATGTGCCTCCTTCCGGCCGGCTCTGGGGCACGGCGGCGGCTGTCACGGCAGCCGTCCTCGCGGGCGCCCACATCGTGCGGGTGCACGATCCGGCCGAGATGGTGCAGGTGGTCCGCGTGGCCGACGCCATCAGAACGGGCGGGAGCTGAGGTCCCGGAGCTCTCGCCGCACGAGAGAACCCAGAACCCCAGCACCCCAGAACCTCAGAACCTCAGAACCCCAGAACCCCGGAACGCCGGAACCTTGTTTGATAATCTCCTGTCAATGGACCAGCTCGCCAGCCTGCTGCACCGGCCCCGGGTGTCGTCCTGGTGGGATGTGGCGGACATCCTCATCGTATCGTTCCTGATCTATCAGGCGCTGATGCTGATACGCGGAACACGCGCGATGCAGATGGCGATCGGGCTCTTCTTCGTGCTGCTGCTGCTGTATGCGTCGCAGCACGTGCCGCTCCAGACGGTGAACTGGCTGATCCGGAACGTGCTGATGTATGCGGTCATCGCAGCCATCGTGCTGTTCCAG
Organism: uncultured Acidobacteriota bacterium; assembly: GCA_963764505.1. Classification (GTDB taxonomy): domain Bacteria; phylum Acidobacteriota; class Vicinamibacteria; order Vicinamibacterales; family SCN-69-37; genus CAVXSP01. Next base: position 835,589 of record CAVXSP010000001.1, read on the forward strand.
GCGGACATCCGGCGGGCGTTGTCGCATCTCGGCCGGGCGCCGTTCTTCCGCTATCTCGCGCGCTCGGAGCAGGTGTCGGACATCATCGAGGAGATCGTCACGGCGGCGGATCTGCTCGCGAAGGCGGATGTCGGCGCGATCGTCGTGTTCGAGCGTGAGATCGGCCTGCGCAACTACGTGGAGAGCGGGATACCCATCGATGCCGCGATCAGCTATGACCTGCTGGTGACGATTTTTCAGCCGGACACGCCGCTGCACGACGGCGCCGTGATCATCTCGGAGAACCGGCTGGCGGCGGCCGCGTGCTTCCTGCCGCTCACGGTGAACCCGAAGCTCGACCGCGACCTCGGGACGAGGCACCGCGCCGCGATCGGGCTCACCGAGGAGAGCGACGCACTGGCGGTGGTCGTCTCCGAGGAGCGAGGCGAGATCTCGCTGGCGCAGCGTGGCAACATGGAGCGCCGCCTCACGGCCGAGGACCTTCGCGTCCGGCTGCACCAGCTGATCCTGCATCGGCGGCGCGCGCGCGCCGAGCCGATCGCTGCGGTCGACGCCTGACCATGGCCTGGCATCCTTTTCGGAACATCGGCCTGAAGCTGAGTGCCCTCGGGCTCGCAGTCCTGCTGTGGGTGACGATCAGCGGCCAGCAGGTGGAGCGCAACGTTCTCGTGCAGCTGCAGTTCCGGAACATTCCCGCGGCGCTCGAGCTCACCGGCGACACGCCCCGCACCGTCGACGTCCGCGTGCGGGGCGCCGCCGGCCTCATCGGCGCGCTCGAGGCGTACCAGGTCGTGGCCACCATCGATCTGACCAACGCCCGGCCCGGGCTGCGCGTCCTGCCTCTGACCAACGAGCAGATCACCGTGCCGCTCGGCGTCGAGGTCAAGAGCGTCGACCCCTCGACGATTTCGCTCGTGCTCGAACGGAGCGCGACGGCGCGCGTGCAGATCAAGCCGACCATCGACGGCGAGCCAGCGGCCGGATACGCGATCGCGGAGATCACGTGCCAGCCGTCGATCGTCGACGTCGTCGGCCCGGAAAGCCACCTGAAGGACCTGCCGGCCGCCGTCACCGAACGCATCTCCATCGAAGGGGCGACGGCGACGGTCATCGAGAGCGTCGGGCTGGGCCTCACGGATCCCTCCGTGCGTCTGCAGCAGGCGCAGTCCGCTCGCGTGACGATCAAAATCGTCCCTGCGCCGCTGACACAGTGGCCGGGGTTGACGATCGAATTCCGGCACCTGCCCGCCGGCCGGCGAGCGACCGTCGAACCGGCGTCGGTGTCGGTCTCGGTGCGCGGCGCCGCCCCAGCCGGCGGCGATCGGCCGGTCACCGCCTACGTCGACCTGACGGGCCTTCGACCGGGCCAGTACAGGCTGCAGGTGCGCGTCGATGCGGACGAAGGCTACGCGCTGGCGGGCATCGATCCTCCGACCGTCCGCGTCCGGATTCAGTAGCCCGAAGGTGAACTGGCGCAACGTGGCCGTGTCATGAGCTCTTCCCGTCTCTTCGGCACCGACGGGATCCGCGGCGTGGCGGGATCGTGGCCGCTCGATCCGCCGACGGTCGCGCGGATCGGCGCGGCGATCGTGCGTGCGCTGCCGTTCGACCGGCCCGCGCGCCTCGTCGTGGGCCGGGACACGCGCGAATCGGGCGAGTGGATCGAACGCGAGCTGGCGCGCGGCGTGACGTCGCAGTCCGCCGTGGTCGTCAGCGCCGGAGTCGTGCCCACGCCGGTCGTCGCGTACCTCGCGAGGACGCTCGACTTCGATCTCGGCGTCGTCATCTCGGCGTCACACAACTCGTACCAGGACAACGGGATCAAGGTGTTCTCCGGCCGTGGTGAGAAGTTCGGCGCCGCCGAGGAACGCGCCGTCGAGGCCGTCATGGCCGACGCGAGCTGGCAGGTGAGCGGCGCCGTCGAGGCGAAGATTGAACGCGCCGACCTGCTCGAGCCCTACTTCGACCACGTGCGCGCGCTGCTGCCGGCGACCGGTGCGCTCCGCGGCGCGCGGCTGGCGATCGACATGGCGAACGGCGCGACCATTGCCACGGCCCGACGGGTCCTCGAATCGGCGGAATTCGACCTCGTCGCGCTCGGCGACGCGCCCGACGGCCGCAACATCAACCTTGCCTGCGGGTCGACCCATCCCGCGGCGCTCGCGAGCGCGGTGACGGCGCACGCCTGCCGGCTCGGCGTGGCGTTCGACGGCGACGGCGACCGCGCGATCCTCATCGACCACCGCGGCCGGATCGTCGACGGCGACGCGGTGCTGCTGATGCTCGCCCTGCACTATCACCGCCAGGGCCTGCTGCGCGCCGATACGGTCGTCGCCACCGTCATGAGCAACGTCGGCCTCGAGATCGCCCTGCGCGCGCACGGAATTCGCCTCGTGCGGACGCCCGTCGGCGACAAGCACGTGATGGAGGCGATGCTCCAGAACGGCTACGTCCTCGGCGGCGAGCAGTCCGGCCACGTCATCCTGTCGGAGCACCTCTTCACAGGCGACGGGCTCGCGACGACGCTGGCGGTGCTCCGGGTAATGGGCGAGACGGGTCGCGAGCTGGCGGATCTGGCCAGCGAGCTGGTGACGTATCCTCAGACCCTGGTGAACGTCCGGGTTCGCGAGAAACCGCCCGTGGAGCAGGTGCCGGCCATCGCCGAAGCCATGCGGCTGGTCGAGGCGGCTCTCGACGGGAACGGACGGCTGCTCGTGCGATATTCGGGCACCGAGCCGCTGCTCCGGATCATGATCGAGGGCCAGGACCAGGCGACCGTCCAGGCGTGGGCCGAGGAGATTGCCGCGGCCGCGCGGAGCAGCCTGGCGTGAGGCGATGATCAAGCTGTCGGTGAACGTCAACAAGGTGGCGACCCTGCGGAACTCGCGCGGCGGCCACGACCCGAGCGTCCTCCACGCGGTGGACACCTGCATTGCCGCGGGCGCGCCGGGCATCACCGTGCATCCGCGCGCCGACGAGCGACACATCCGGCCTGCGGACGTGACGGAAATCGCCAGCCACCTGAAGACTCTCCAGCCCCACGTCGAGTTCAACATCGAGGGCGATCCGCGGCCGGATCTCATCGCCATGGTGCTGGCCGTCAGGCCTGATCAATGCACGCTCGTGCCTGTGGCCCCGGGCGAAATCACGAGCCAGGCAGGATGGCCCGAGACGACCTCGGCCGAGTGGCTGGGCGGCGTCGTGCGGCGCCTGCAAGCCGCGGGCGTTCGGGTCAGCCTGTTCGTCGATCCCATCGAGGCGTCGATCCGCTGGGCCGGACGGCTGGGAGCCGATCGGGTCGAGCTGTACACCGAGCCGTTCGCCCGCGCCTTCGGGCGCGGTGAACGGGCGGCGCGCGAGAGCCTTGCCGCCTACGCCGCCGCCGCGGAGCTGGCGGCCAGCATGGGCATGGTCGTCAACGCAGGCCACGACCTCGATCTCGACAACCTCGTATTGTTTCGGACGCTGCCGCAGCTGGCCGAGGTCTCGATCGGCCACGCCCTCATCAGCCGGGCGCTGTGGGTTGGACTCGATCGCGTCGTCCGCGAGTACCTGGACGTGCTCGCGGCCGGCGGGCCGCGGGAGGACGGCGGAGCGGTGCACAGAGCCGGGCAGTAGGCCCAAGAGGCGCCGAGCCCCGTCGGAGCTCCGCGCGCGCACGGTATGATCGTCCACGGGGTCTGCTGGTGAAGCGCGAGTCGATCGTCTTTCTCGTCTCCGGAATCGTGTTCGGCCTCCTCATCGGCTGGGTGATCGGCAGCCAGCAGGGGACCCCGACGACGCCCGCCGCGAACGCGGTCGCGGCGGCGCCGGCCGGTCAACCGGCCGCGCAGCCCGCGACTCCGCCGCTCGACACGCAGCGGGTGGCCGAGCTCGAGCGGACGGCGAGCGCGGAGCCGGCGAGCGAAGAGGTGCGCGTCGAGCTCGGAAACCTCTACTTCAACGCGGAGCGGTTCGATCAGGCCGTGCCGTGGTACGAGGCGGCGCTGAAGCTGAATGCCAACGACGTGAACGCGAGCACGGACCTGGGCATCTGCTACTACTACACGCAACAGGACGATCGCGCGCTCGCGCAGTTCGAGCATTCCCTGTCCATCGATCCCGACCACGTGAAGACGCTCTTCAACCAGGGCATCGTCCGCGGTCTCGGCAAGCACGACCTGGAGGGCGCGGCCGAGTCCTGGCGGCGCGTCATCGCGATTGCGCCGGACAGCGAAGAGGGTCGACGCGCCAAGCAGATTCTCGCGGCCATGCAGTCGGGCCACGCCGGCAACGCCGGTGCGGCGGCGCCTCCGGCACCGGGACAGGGCTCGAAGTAATGGTGCGGCTGCTCAGCTGGCTCGCCGACGCGTTCGTCCTTTATCTGCTCATCCGACTGGTTCTGCAGCTGGTCGCAGGCGGACGCGCGGTGCTGCACCGCCAGCGGCCGGCGTCCGGCGGGCGCGGCCGGACGCCCGAGCGCCTCGGCGGCACGCTCGTGCGCGATCCGAACTGCGGCACCTACATCCCGGAGGCGCGCGCGCTGCGCCTGCGAACCGGTCAGGAGACGCTCTACTTCTGCTCGCCGTCGTGTCGAGACGCGTACCAGCACCGCACGTAGCGCCGCGCCTGGGACTCGGCTACCATACGGACGCATCGGGGCGGCGGACTGCGCGCCGGCGACGGCCGGTGCCGAGCCGTTCGGGAGGAAGGCATGGGTGAGGCGCTCGGAATGGTCGAGACGAAGGGTTTGGTCGCCATGATCGAGGCCGCCGACGCGATGGTCAAGGCTGCCAAGGTGACCCTGGTCGGCTGGGAGAAGATCGGCGCCGGCTACGTGACCGCGATCGTGCGCGGCGACGTGGCCGCGGTCAAGGCCGCAACCGACGCAGGTGCCGCCGCCGCACGGCGCGTCGGCGAGCTGGTCTCCGTACACGTGATTCCGCGTCCCGCCTCGAGCCTCGAAGACGTCCTGCCGATTGGCCGGACCGCTCAGAAGGTTTGAACGCGGGGCTCGTATGGACGAGCAGCTCGTTCGCGAACTCGTGCGTCAGGCAGTGGCTCGGCATCTCGGCGGCGCGGCCGGATCCCCTCCGGGCCGGAGTGTGCCGGCGACCGCCTCCGGTCACGCCAGCCATGCGCTGTACCTGCAGCTCGTGAACGACACGGACGCCTGCGTCATCGAGCCCGCCGTCGTGTGCGATCACTGCGGCTACTGCAAGAGTCACGGACACTGATGGGCGAGCGCGCGGCGGCGGCGCCCGCCAGGCTCGGGCGTCCGGACCTTTCCGCACCGGGAACCGGAATCCGACCCTCCCTTCCAATCGGCCGCGTCCTTCGCCGCATCGGCCGCGCCATCCGCGGGATGGACGAGTTGGCGGTCGAGAAGATCAGCGAGGAGAGCCGGGACGATCCGTTTCGCGTGCTGATCGCGACGATGCTGTCCGCGCAGACGCGGGATGCCGTGACCCACGCGGCCTCGATGCGGCTGTTCAGGGTGGCGCGTTCGCCGCGCACCATGGCCGCCCTGTCCGTCCGGCGGATCGAACGGCTGATCTATCCCGTCAGCTTCTATCGGATGAAGGCCCGTCACGTGAGGGAGACCTGCCGGCAGCTGATCGAGCAGCACGGCGGCCGCGTGCCCGATCGCATGGCGGACCTGCTCGCCCTGCCTGGCGTCGGCCGGAAGACCGCGAATCTCGTGCTGATCCTGTCGCACGGCAGCCGCGAGAACATCTGCGTGGACACGCACGTGCACCGCATCGCCAACCGGCTCGGCTGGGTCCGGACCCGTACGCCCGACCGCACCGAGGCCGATCTCTACCGCGTCGTCGCCCGGAAGTGGTGGCCCGCCGTCAATCTCTATCTGGTGACGTGGGGCCAGAACGTCTGTCGTCCCGTCTTTCCGCGCTGCGGCGTCTGTGTCGTCGAGCGGCTGTGTCCGAAGGTCGGCGTTTCCCGCCAGGCGCGATCAGAAGGGCAGACCGGCACGCGGCACGATCGCTGAGAGATCGGGGTAGCGGTCGATCATGGCCGGCCCGTATTCGCCGGTGACCGGCAGACCCAGCTCGTGCTTGAGGACGGCGGCGTTGGCCACCGACTTGGCCGAGAAGTGGTTGTTCAGGTACATGAATACGCGCCGCCCGGCTGCGGCGGTCCGCCGGGCGGTCTCCGCGAACGGTTTCAGCTCCGCGGGCGAGTACAGGTAGTCGTAGCGATCCTCCGATTCGGCGTGATCCCACCAGGCCGGTCTGTTCCGGCCGTGCAGGCGAACGTACAAGGGCGCCGAGGGCCCGTCCGTCGGTCCTCCCGACGATGTCGAGGCCTCCGGGTTTTCCACAATCCGACACCCGTCCCCCTCCTGTGGAAAACTCGTCGATTGGCGGACCGAGTCCTTGAACTTCGGTTCGTCGATGAGGACCCAGGTCGCCCCGTACGCGTGCAGCCGGACGCGGGTGTCCGCGGCCTCGTCGCTCCATGTCCGGTGCCGGAGCTCGACCGCGAGCGGCAGATCCGCGAGCCCGGAGAGCAGCCAGTCGAGGTAGGCGCGGGTTTCCGGCGACGCGTGAAAGCTCGGTGGAAACTGGACCAGCAGCGCGCCGAGCCGTTGCGCAGCGGCGAGCGGCTCGAGACCTCGACGGAACTCGTCGAAGTCGCCGATGGAGAGATTCCAGTCGCTGACACCGTTGCGCGCCAGGTACATGTCGGGGTGGGTGAACTTCTGATAGAGCTTGACGGAGAAGAGGAAGTCCGCGGGCGTCCGGTCGACCCATCGGCGTGTGGTCGCCGGCTCCGGGACCCGGTAGAACGTCGAGTTCACTTCCACCGTGTCGAAGTGCTCTGCGTAGTAACGGAGCTCGTCGAACCCGCGCGGCCGGGGTAGCGGATAGAACACGCCGTTCCAGGCCCCCCGGCCGGAGGGATAGTTCCACCCGGACGTGCCGATCCGCACCGGCGCGCTCACCGGACGACACTAGCAGACCGCCAGGCGAATTGCCCGCGCGGGTGTCAGAATGACTCCAGCGCGCGATGCTGACGGTGAACGAGATCTATCTGTCCGTGCAGGGCGAGTCGACGCATGTGGGGCGTCCCTGCGTGTTCGTGCGGCTCACCGCGTGCGACCTCCGGTGCCGATGGTGCGACACGCCCTATGCGTTCACGGGCGGCGCGCGGATGAACGTCGACGAGGTCGTCGAGCAGGTCGAGCGGCATGGCACCGGCCTCGTCGAGATTACGGGAGGCGAGCCGCTCCTCCAGTCCGGCGTCTACGACCTGATGGATCGGCTGCTCGGGCGCGGGCAGCAGGTGCTGCTCGAGACCGGCGGCCACCGCTCGACCGAACGCGTGCCCGCCGGCGTCATCACGATCCTGGACGTGAAGTGCCCGGCCAGCGGGGAAGCCGGGAGAATGCACTGGCCGAATCTCGAGCGGCTTCGGTCCACCGACGAAGTGAAGTTCGTGATTCAGGACCGCGCGGATTTCGACTACGCGACCGACGTCGTGCGGCGGTTCGGCCTGACCGATCGGACGGCGGCCGTGCTGTTCTCGCCCGTGCACCAGGTGCTGGCGCCTGTCGAGCTCGTGCGCTGGCTGCTCGAGGCGCGTCTGCCGGTGCGGCTGCAGCTTCAGGCGCACAAGTACATCTGGAGTCCGGAGGCGCGCGGCGTATGACCGATCCCGGTCCCGCGGCTGGCTCCGTCCGCCGAGAGTCGCCCGGCCGAGCGGTGATTCTGCTGTCCGGCGGGCTCGACTCGGCGACCGCCGCCGCGCTCGCCCTGCGCGAGGGCTGGACGCTCTACGCACTGACGGTGCGATACGGCCAGGTCCACGCGCGCGAACTCGACGCCGCCCGCCGGGTGGCGGCCGCGCTGCAGCTCGCTCGCCATGTCGAGCTGTCCGTCGACCTCGCCGGCTTCGGCGGGTCGGCGCTCACCGGCACCGGCGCCGTGCCGAAGGATCGACCGCTCGAGGCTGGGGACATCCCGCCGACGTATGTGCCCGCGCGCAACACCGTCCTGCTGTCGCTCGCCCTCGCGTGGGCCGAGGTCCTCGGCGCCGAGCGCATCGTGATCGGCGTCAACGCGCTCGATTACTCGGGATACCCGGACTGTCGGCCCGAGTTCATCGAGGCGTTCGAGCGCTTGGCGCAGCTCGCGACCCGGGCCGGCGTGGAAGGCCGCCCGCTCCGGATCTGGGCGCCGCTGCAGCACCTCGGGAAGGCGGCGATCATCCAGCTGGGTATGGAGCTCGGCGTCGATTACGGTCTGACGCACAGCTGCTACGACCCGCGACCCGACGGCGGCCCGTGCGGGCGCTGTGACAGTTGCCGCCTCAGGGCGAAGGGATTCGCCGAGGCCGGCGTCGAGGATCCGGCACTCCGGCGCGCGTGACTCGATGACTCGACCCCTCGCCAGTCCGACGCGTCTGTACTACCTCGACTCGATGCAGCAATCGTTCGATGCGGTCGTCGTGTCGTCCGATCGGACCGGCGGCCGTGTGGAGGTCGTCCTCGACCGGACGGCGTTCTATCCGACGTCCGGCGGCCAGCCCTTCGACACGGGCACGCTCGACGGTGTCCGGGTCAGCGAGGTCATCGATCGGGACGACGGGACGATCGCCCACGTTGTGGCGAGGGAGTTGAGCGTCGGCGCGCGCGTCGTAGGCGCGATCGACTGGCCCCGCCGCTTCGATCACATGCAGCAGCACACGGGCCAGCATCTCCTCTCCGCGGCGTTCGACCGGATGCTCGGGGTCCGGACGGTCAGCGTCCACATGGGCGCGGAGGCGTCGACGATCGATCTCTCGCGGGAGGTCTCCGCCGCCGAAATCGTCCTCGCCGAGGAGCATGCCAACCGTGCCGTCTGGGATGATCACTCCGTGGCGATCCGCCTCGTGGCCGCCGAGGATGCCGCCGGAATGGGGCTGCGCAAGCCGTCGGCGCGGTCGGGCGAGCTGCGGGTCGTGGAGATCGCGGATGTCGATCGCTCCGCGTGCGGCGGCACGCACGTGCCACGGACGGGCATGGTCGGGATGGTCGCCGTTTCGAGCTGGGAACGGTTCAAGGGAGGCAGCCGGCTCTCCTTCGTCTGCGGCGAACGGGCCCGCCGATCCCACGGCCAGCTCCGGGATACCGTCACGACGGCCGCCCGCCGGCTGTCGGTGGCGCCGGGCGAGCTGGCCGCGGCCATCGAGCGGCTGGAGACCGAGCTCCGCGCGGCGATCAGGGCCAGAGAGCGAGTCGACCGGGAGATCGACGTGTTCCGGGCGGACGCGCTGCGGGAGGCGGCGGAAACCATTGGTGGTCTCCGCGTCGTCTTAAGGGAGCGGCCGGACTGGGATTCGGCGGCGCTCACGCGCGTGGCTGCGGCGGTCGTCTCCGCGCCGGGGCTCGTCGCGGTGCTGGTCGGCGGCGGCGATCCCGCGCCCGTGGTCATCGCCCGGTCGCGCGACCTCGCCTTCGACGCGGGATCGTGGATGCGGCTGGCCGTCGAGCGACTTGGCGGTCGCGGAGGTGGACGGTCGGAACACGCCCAGGGAGGCCTCGCGGCGTCCCCGGAGACCATCGTAATGTTCGCGCGGAGCAGCCTGGGAAGTGCCTCGGTGTGATCAGGAGTAAACAGCGGGAGCCTTCAGCAGTAATGAGTAGGCAGGCGCGTCCGCGGCCCCGCTATCATTAGGGTTACAATCGCAACCTCGTGTTCAACGCGGTCTTTAGATTCCTGTTCAAGTACCAGCTGCTGGTCTTCGAACAGGGTAAATTCGTGCTCGGCGCGTCCAGGGGCATGTGGCTGGCGGCCGCCGCGGCGGCCGTCGGCGGCCTGTGGGTGCTTTGGACGTACCGCCGCCTCGGGGCCATCGCGCGCCGCGACCGCGCCGTGCTGCTCGGACTGCGCATGGCGCTGCTGGCGATGGTGCTGTTCGCGCTGCTCCGTCCCGTCCTGCAGCTCAAGCTCGCGGTCCCTCAGCAGAACTTCGTCGGGATCCTGCTCGATGACTCCCGCAGCATGCAGATTCCCGATCAGCAGAGCAAGCCGCGCAGCGACTATGTCCGCGATCAGTTCGGCCGAGTCGACGGTCCGCTGCTCGCCGAGCTCGGCAAGCGCTTTCAGCTCAGGCTATTCCGATTCTCGTCGCGCAGCGAGCGGCTGCAGTCGTCGGCCGACCTGACGTTCGGCGGCACGGGGAGCCGCTACGGCGAGGCGCTCGACCGTGCGCGCGACGAACTGAGCGGCTTGCCCGTCGCCGGGCTGGTCGTGGTCGGCGACGGGGCCGACAACTCGTCGGCGACGCTCGACGAGGCGATCGCCTCGCTGAAGAGCCAGGCGATGCCGGTCTTTTCCGTGGGCGTCGGCAAGGAGCGTCTCGGCCACGATGTCCAGATCACGCGGGCGGAGACGCCGCGTCACGCGCTCAAGGGGTCTCATCTCGTCGTCGACGTGGTCGTCACGCAGACCGGATACGCGGGCACGAAGGTGCCGCTCATCGTGGAGGACGCCGGACGGATCGTGAATCAGCAGGAGATCGAGCTGCCCCGGGACGGGGAGGCGGCGACCGTGCACGTGCGGTTCCCGGCCTCGGAGGCGGGGGCCCGGCTCTTCAAGTTCCGCGTCCCGGTGCAGGCGGGTGAGGAAGTGGCGGAGAACAACCAGCGCGACGCGCTGATCGAAGTCTCCGACCGGAGCGAGCGGATTCTGTATCTCGAGGGCGAGCCGCGGCCCGAGATGAAGTTCATCAAGTACGCCGCCGACGAGGACAAGAACCTCTCGCTGGTCGTGCTGCAGCGGACGGCGGCCGACAAGTACTACCGGTTCGGCGTGGAGACCGGCGAAGAGCTCCAGAACGGGCTGCCGACCTCGCGCGCCGAGCTGTTCGGCTATCGTGCCATCGTTCTCGGCAGCGCCGAGGCGAGCGCCTTCACGCTCGAGCAGCAGCGGATGCTCGCGGACTTCGTCGACATCCGCGGCGGCGGGCTCCTGGCGCTGGGCGGACGCCTGTCGTTCGGCGAAGGCGGCTGGACGGGGACACCGCTCGCGGCGGCGCTCCCGGTCGTGATCGAGGCCCCCGGTGTCAAGCAGGCGGCCGAGGAAGTCGACGAGCTGATCGTCAAGCCGACGCCCGCCGGCGTGAACCATCCGGCGACGCAGATCACGGAGCGCGAGGCGGATGTCGCGGCGAAGTGGCGCGACCTGCCGCCGCTCACCAGCGTCAACCCCATCTACGAAGCCAAGCCGGGCGCGACGACGCTCCTGACGGGGCTGGACGCGAGGGGGCGGGAGCAGATTGGTACTCGCCTACCAGCGGTACGGCCGGGGCAAGTCGCTGGTCTTCACGCCCCAGGACTCGTGGCTCTGGCGGATGCACGCCAAGATGCCCGTGAGCGACACGACGCACCATACGTTCTGGCAGCGGCTGCTGCGCTGGCTCGTCGACGGCGTGCCCGACAAGGTCATGGTCGCGGCCGCGCCGGACAAGGTGCAGCGCGGCGAGCCCGTCACGTTGACGGCGGAGGTCGTGGATCCGGAGTACCGCGGGATCGACAACGCCCGCATCACGGCGCACGTGACGGCGCCGTCCGGCCGGAGCGAGGACGTGCCGATGGAGTGGTCGGTGAAGCGGGAGGGAGAGTACACGGCCCGGTTCACCCCCGACGAGGACGGCCTCTTCCGGATTCGCGTCGGCGGCACGCAGGACGCGAAGGACGTCGGCACCGGCGAGATGGCGCTGCGGGTAGCCCCGAGCGACGCCGAGTACTTCGACGCCGCCATGCGCGCACCGTTGCTCCGGCGCCTCTCGGAGGAGACCGGAGGACGGTTCTTCCACGCCGACGATGCCAGCGGGCTGGTCGACGCGATCACCTACAGCGGGCGCGGCGTGACCGTGATCGACGAGCGCGAGCTCTGGGACATGCCGATCGTCCTGTTGCTCGCGCTTGCCCTGATGGGCGGCGAGTGGGCGTATCGGCGATCGCGAGGGCTGGCATGAAGCGCTGGACCACTCCGTTCCCCTTGGCGTTGGTGCTGCTGCTGATGGCTGGAGCGACCGCGGTCGCCCAGCGCGGGGGCTACCGGTTCGCGCCGTTCGTCGAGCCGAACAATCCGCGCTATGACGGCCGGTTCATGTTCGCGCGCCTGAAGTACACGGTGGGTCCGGGCGGCTATTACTACCGGATGCTTCCGGCGTGGGCCCACGGCGAGCCCTTCGCGGAAGAGAACCTGATGAAGATCATGGACTCGATCAGCCTCCTCCGCCCGCACGTCGAGGAGGGCGTGGTCGTGTCGCTCGACGATCCCGAGCTGTTCAAGTTCCCGGTCGCCTACATGACGGAAGCGGGCTTCTGGGTGATGAACGATCAGGAAGGGAAGGCGCTCGGCGACTATCTGAAGAAGGGCGGCTTCGTCATCTTCGACGACTTCCGGGATCCGCCGCGCGGCGGCGGCGGCTTCGACAACTTCGCGTACAACATGCAGCGGGTGATCCCCGGGGCGCAGTTCCTGCCGATGGACGTCCATCACCCGATCTTTCACTCGTTCTTCGAGATCGATTCGTTCGACGTCGTGCCGCAGGCCTATGACAGCTGGACGCGGCCGGTGTTCCTCGGCTTGTTCGAGGACAACAATCCGGCCAAGCGCCTGATGGCCATCATCAACTACAACACGGACCTCTCCGATTTCTGGGAGTTCTCGGGGCGGGGGTACTATCCCGTGGACTCCTCGAACGAGGCGTACAAGCTCGGCGTGAATTACATCATCTACGGACTGACGCATTGATATCGACGGCGGCGCGCATCCGTCGATGCGCACGTCAGTCGATGCACGAAGCAGTCGATGCGCGAATCAGCCGATGCACGGATCAGTCGATGTATCGGTGAACCGATGAAGTGGGGGGCGTCGTGGAGTCAGTGCAGCAAGACGTCGTGAAGATGGAGTCGGCCGAGGACATCGCCCTCGCCGACCGGATGAACGCGGGGCGCAAGAAGATCACCGACGAGCTCGCGAAGCTCATCGTCGGCCAGCAGCAGGTGCTCGACCAGGTGATGCTCACGCTGTTCGTCGGCGGCAACAGCCTCATCGTCGGCGTGCCCGGTCTCGCCAAGACGCTGATCATCCGGACGCTCGCGCAGGTGCTGGACCTCAACTTCAACCGCATCCAGTTCACGCCCGACCTGATGCCGTCCGACATCACCGGCACCGACCTCATCCAGGAGGACCCGTCGACGGGTCGGCGTCAGATGGTGTTCGCGCCGGGGCCGATCTTCGCCAACATCGTCCTGGCGGACGAGATCAACCGCACGCCGCCCAAGACCCAGGCGGCGCTGCTCGAGGCGATGCAGGAGCACCGCGTCACGATCCAGGGGCGGACCTATACGCTCGAAGAGCCGTTCTACGTGTTCGCGACCCAGAACCCGATCGAGCTCGAGGGCACCTATCCGCTCCCCGAGGCGCAGCTCGATCGGTTCATGTTCCACATCGTGATCGACCATCCGCCGGAGGACGAGGAGTACAACGTCGTGCGCACGACGACCGCCGTCCTGGATCCACACTTCCAGCGGCCCGTGACCGGCGCGGATCTGGTGGGCTTCCAGCGGCTCGTGCGGCGGGTGCCGGTGGCCGAGCCCGTGATGCGGTACGCGCTGGGGCTCGTCCGCGCCAGCCGGCCGAAGGGCGCGAACGCGTCGGAGCTGATCAAGAAGTACGTGGCGTTCGGCGCGTCGGTCCGCGCCGCCCAGTACCCGATCCTGGGCGCGAAGGCCCGCGCCCTCACCGACGGGCGCTACCACGTGAGCTTCGACGACGTGCGCGCGCTCGCCCACCCGGTGCTCCGGCATCGCGTGCTGACGAATTTTCGCGCCGAGTCCGAAGGGGTGACGAGCGACTCGCTGGTCGACGAGCTGATCAAGATCGTGCCGCTGCCGCGCAGCGGGATGTGAGGCAATGGCTCTCGAGACGCAGGCCATCCCGGGCGCCCGGTTCGTCGACCCGCAGGTCCTTTCGCGCATCCGCAACCTGGAGCTGCTCGCGCGGACCGTTGTCGACGGGTTCATCAACGGGTTGCATCGCGCGCCGTACTTCGGGGCGTCGATCGATTTCGCCGAACACCGCGGCTACGTGCCCGGCGACGACATCCGGCGGGTCGACTGGAAGGTGTACGCGCGCACGGACCGGTACTTCGTGAAGCAGTACGAGGCCGACACGAACGCGAACTTCTCCGTGCTCTTCGACGTCTCGCGATCGATGGGGTTCGCCAGCCGGGGCGTCTCCAAGCTCGAGTACGGGTCGTACCTGGCGGCCTGTCTCGCGTACCTCTCGCAGCGGCAGCGCGATCGGGTCGGCATCGTGACGTTCGACAGCGAGGTCGTCACCTACGTGCCGGTCTCCGCGAAGCACTTCAACGTCGTGCTCCACACGCTCGATCGCGCGAAGGCGGAACGCCAGGGCCGGATGCTCGAGCCGCTGAAGAACATCGCCGAGCACTTCCGCCGCCGCAGCATCGTCGCGCTCGTCTCGGATCTCTACGAGGACCCGGACGATCTCCTCGAGGCGCTGAAGCCGTACCGGATCCTCGGCAACGATCTGGTCGTGTTCCACGTCCTCGACCCCGCCGAGCTGGAGTTCCCGTACACCAACGCCTCGCGGTTCGAGGACCTCGAGACCGGCGAGGAGCTGCCGGTCGTGCCGGATTCGTTCGCCGAGCAGTACCGCAAGCTGATGCGCGAGCACATCGAGGCGCTGCGCACGAAGTGCTCCGAAGCGCGGATCGACTACGTGCTGCTCGATACGTCCAGGCCGCTCGATGACGCGCTGTTCCAGTATCTCGGCAACCGCGAGCGGTTGATGCGGGTGCGCTAGCCATGTCGTTTCTGGCGCCGATCTTCTTCGTCGGGCTCGCGGCCATCGCCGTGCCGGTCCTGATCCACCTGATCCAGCGCGAGCGCAAGGAGGTCGTCCACTTCCCCTCCCTGATGTTCCTGCGGCGCATCCCGTACCAGTCCGTGCAGCGGCGCAAAATCCACAACTGGCTGCTCCTGCTGCTGCGCTGCGCGGCGATCGGCCTTCTGGTCCTGGCGTTCGCCCGGCCGTTCCTGACCCAGGATCCGAGCCGCCTCGTCGCCGCGAGCGAGGGCGCGCGCGAAGTCGTCATCCTCCTCGACCACTCCGCCAGCATGGGCTACGGCGACCACTGGGAGAGAGCGCGGGCGGCGGCCCGCAAGGTCGTGAGCGGCCTCGGCGGCGGCGACCGCGCCACCCTCGTGTTGTTCGCGACCGGCGAGGAAGAAGCGCTGCGCGCCACCTCCAATCGCGCGGCGCTCGACGAGGCGATCGGGGCGGCCAAGGTCACGTCCGACGCGACGCGCTACGGGCCGGCGCTGCGCTACGCCCAGAGCCTCCTCAGCCGATCGCCCCTGCCTCGCAAGGAGGCCGTGCTCATCAGCGACTTCCAGAAGACCGGCTGGACGCAGCATGAGGAGATCCATCTGCCCGAAGGTGCGACGCTGACGCCGATTTCCGTGGTGTCGCCGGGGACGTCGAACGTGTGGGTGTCGAAGGCCGACTTCGCCCGCGAGCCGTTTTCCGGCGCCGAACGGGTGAGCGTGACGGTGCTGCTGACCAACCGCGGCGCCTCGGCGGTCGCCAGGCTGCCGGTCAGGCTCGAGATTGACGGGCACGACGTCGAGACCCGCTCGCTCGATCTCGAGTCGAACTCCTCCGGTTCGGTCACCTTCGCTCCCGTGACGATCGCCGACGCCAACATGCGCGGCGTCGTGCGCGCGGGATCCGACCAGCTCCCCGCGGACAACGCGTTCTATTTCGTGCTGTCCCCCAGCCGCCCCGTGTCCGTGCTCGTCGTGGACGCGAACGGTGCCCCGGCCGAATCCAGCCTCTTTCTCACGACGGCGCTGGCCCAGGGCCGGGCGCCGGTCTTTCACACCGACGTCGTGGCGCTTTCGCGGGTGACGGCGGCCAGCTTCGAGCGCCGGTCCGTCGTCGTGCTCAACGACGTCGCCGGAGTGCCGGACTCCACGACCGCGCTCCTGAAGCAGTTCGTCGAACAGGGAGGCGGCCTGTTCGTCGTGGTCGCGGAGCGCACGCCATGGGCCGCGAGCGAGGCCGCGCTCCTGCCGGGGCGGCTCGGCGCCATGGTCGACCGTCCGGTCGTGCAGGGCCGGCTGGGCACGGTCGAATACAGCCACCCCGTATTCGAGATCTTCCAGCAGCCGCGCAACGGCGATTCTGAGGTCCGCGCCGTTCTACCGATACCGGACGCTGGCGCCGGCCGCGACCGACGCGGTCCTGGCGCGCTTCGACGATGGCGCGGTCGCGATGGCGGAGCGGCGCGTCGGCGGCGGACGCGTGATCGCGTTCACGTCGAGCCTGGATACGTCCTGGAATCTCCTGCCGCGCGCGCCCGTGTTCGTCCCGCTCGTCCAGCTCTCGTTCCGCTATCTGGCGCGGTACGAGGAGCCGGCGGCGTGGTACACCGTCGGTCGCATGCTCGACGTGTCCGCGCCGGTCGGGCAGCTCGTGCGCGAGGGCGCCGTCGCGGAGCGCGACGCGACGCCACGCCGGCTGAGCGGCGTCGTCGTGTCGCCATCCGGTGAGCAGACCACGCTGGGAGAGGGGGGCGTTCCGAGCATCGCGCTGGAGCAACAGGGCTTCTACTCCGCCCGGATGCAGGGCACAGGCGACCGGCGGCCGTACAACGTCGCGGTCAACATCGACGAAGCGGAATCCGACTTGACCCCCATGGAGCCGAACGAGTTCGTTGTCGCCGCCACGGGGCGTCCGGGAACGGTCGCGCTGGCCGGCCAGTCGCTCGAGCATCCCGAACTGACGGCGGCAGACGTCGAGAAGAAGCAGCATCTCTGGTGGTTCCTGCTCCTGGCCGGCGTGCTGGCACTGCTCGGCGAAGCGGTGCTGTCGAACCGGCTGTCGCCCAAGTTCGGCGCCGGGCTGATTGGACTGCCGCGGACGTGAGGACCCGGCCCCGGCCGGCGGCTCCGTCCAGGCGTCTATCGGGTGGCCGCCACGAAATCGTCACAACTGACGCGGCAGGCCGGCTCGAACGGTCGGTGTAAACTCGATTCGGGGGAACCAACCCATGGCTGACACGCACGGCGGCGGCCCGCGCCACGAGGAATTGCTCGAGGTCATCCGCGAGGTCCGCGGCCGCTGGCGCACGCGCATGCTGCTGCGCGGCGGCATCGTCATCGTCGCGGGCGCGCTGCTCGCGCTGCTGCTGGCATCGTTCGGACTGCAGACGCTGAGGTTCAGCCCCGGCGCCATCTGGGGCTTCCGGATCGCGATCCTCGCCGTGTTCGCGGGACTGGTGCTCCTGTGGTTCGTGAGGCCCATGCGGCGTCGAGTCTCCGACATGCAGGTGGCGCTCTTCGTCGAAGAGCACGAGCCGTCTCTGCAGGCCGCCATTCTCAGCGCCGTCGAAGTCGGCGCCACCGGGCGCATGGGCGACCAGGAGGTCCATCCCGCCATCGTCGAGCGCCTCGTCGAGCAGGCGATCGACAAGTGCCGCACGCTGAAGGCCGACCAGACCGTCGGCCGCCGTGATATCCGCCGGGCGTCGGTTGTCCTCGCGGCCGTGTGCGCGGGCGCGCTGCTGCTGCTCGCCGTCGGACCGCAATTCCTTCGGCAGGGCGCGTCGGCCCTCCTCGTGCTGACGACGAGCGCGGAGGCGGCCAGCCCGTACGCCATCCAGGTCACGCCAGGCAACGTGACGATCCCGAAGGGCTCCGATCAGATGATCGCGGCTACGCTGTCCGGGTTCCGCTCCAACGACGTCGTCCTGATGGTGAAGAAGGACGGCGCGGGCGAGTTCGAGCGCATGCCGCTCGTCGCGACCGGCGACGCCTCGAAGTTCGAGGGCATGCTCTTTGGCGTCGGCAAGGGCATTCAGTACCTACGTCGACTCGGACGGCGTGAGGTCGCCCACCTACTCGATGAAGGTCGTCAGCCTTCCGGCGGTCGAGGACCTCGAGGTGGAATACGTGTTCCCGGCCTACACCGGTCTGCCGCCGCAGAAGATCGAGCACGGCGGCGATGTCGCGGCGCTTCGGGGCACGGAGGTCCGGGTGCGCGTCAAGCCGACGATGTCGACGCCGACCGGCCGGCTGCAGCTCGAGCCGGCCGCCACCTCCGAGCTGAGCGCCCAGTCGGACGGCGCGCTCACCGGCAGCTTCAAGATTGGCGCGGACGGGTTCTATCACGTCGAGCTGGACGGCCCGGGCGGCGAGCACGTGGCGGCGTCACCGAAGTACACGATCGACGCGCTCGAGGATCAGCCGCCCACCGTCTCGTTCGAGCGCCCGCGGCGCGACGTGCAGGCGAACCCGATCGAGGAAGTGTTCCTGCAGGCGCGCGCCGATGACGACTACGGAGTGAAGCAGCTCGATCTCGTCTATTCCGTGAACGGCGGCCCCGAGAAGAAGGTGAGCCTGTACGGAGGCGGCGCCAAGGCGCTCAAGGAGGTGAGTGCCGGACATACCGTGTATCTGGAGGAGCTCGGCGTCAAGCCCGGCGACTTCGTGGCCTACTACGCGCAGGCCGCGGACAACGACGCCGTGCGGGGAGCCCAGGTCACGACGAGCGACATCTACTTCATCCGGGTGCGATCGCTCGATCGGACCTTCAGGGAAGCGCAGTCGATGGGCGGTGGCGGCGGCGGAGGCGGCCGCGGCGGCGGCAACCAGGCGGCCGGGCTCGCGCAGCAGCAGAAGGACATCATCTCGGCGACGCACAACGTGGATCGGGACCGTCCGAAGACGCCGGCCGACAAGTTCAAGGAGAACACTGTCGCCATCGGCCTGTCCCAGGCCAAGCTCCGCGACCAGGTGCAGGAGCTCGTCGACCAGATGCAGCAGCGCCTCGGTCTCTCGGACAACATCCGCAAGATCGCCGAAGTGCTGCCGAAGGCCATCGACCAGATGAAGGGCGCCGAGAAGGCGTTGCAGGCGCAGCAGACCAAGGAGGCGATGCCTCCTGAATACAAGGCGCTCCAGGTGCTCCAGCAGGCCGAGGAGATGTACGACCTCGAGGTGCGCCGGCAGAACGGCGGTGGCGGAGGCGGCGGCGCCGGCGGGCAGCAGCTCGCCGAGGACCTTGCCGACCTGTTCCAGCTCCAGGCCGACCGCATGGCCAACCAGTACGAGCAGCAGCAGAGCGCGAGCCAGCAGAATGCGCAGCAGCAGATCGATCAGCTGGCCGACAAGTTGAAGGAGCTCGCGCGGCGCCAGCTGCAGCAGGCGGAGCAGCAGCGGCGCGCCGGCCAGCAGTCACAGAACGGCGGCACCGGCTCCGGCCAGCGGGCGCTCGCCGACGAGGTCGAGCAGATGGCACGCCAGCTCGAGCAGCTCCGTCGCGATTCGGAGCGGCAGGGCCAGCAGCGCCAGGACCTTTCCGAAGCGCAGCGCAACCTGCAGAACGCGGCCGACGCCATGCGCCGCGCCGCGGCGAATGGGACGCAGGACGGCGGCGCGCTCGCGCAGCAGGCCGCGCAGCTGCTCGACCGGACACAGCGGCTGCTGCAGCAGAACGCCGCGCAGCGGGCGACGCAGGATGTCCGCTCCGCGGCGCAGCAGGCGCAGGAGCTGGCGCGCCAGCAGCGCCAGATCGCCGGCGACGTCGGCCGGCTCGATCAGGCGGCGTCGGCGACCGAGCGCGTCAACCGGATGCAGCAGCTCGGCGATCAGAAAGACCAGCTGCGGGCCGGCGTCACCGGGCTGCAGGAGAGCCTGAACCAGCTCAGCAATCAGGCCATGGCCGGCAATCAGCGCGACGCCGCCCGCAAGCTCCAGGAAGCGGCCGGGGCGATCTCGAACGGGCAGATCCCCCAGGAGATCGAGTGGTCGAAGCGCCAGATGACGGGCGGATCGGAGGCCGCCCGGCCGGTCGAGAACGATTTGAACAACAAGATGGATGCCCTGGCGCGCCAGGTCGCCGATGCCGCGGCGGCGTCGGACCGTGCGCAGCAGGGCAGCGGGCTGGCGCAGGCTGCCGACAGGCTGACCGATAGCGTTCGAACGCTCTCGTCGATGAACGAGCAGATGAACCAGGCGCTCGGCCAGCGCGGTCAGAACGGCCAGCAGGGCCAGAACGGCCAGCGCGGTCAGGGCCAACAGGGCCAGAGCGGCCAGCAGGGCCAGAGCGGCCAACGGGGCCAGAGCGGCCAACAGGGCCAGAGCGGCCAACAGGGCCAGAGCGGCCAGCAGGGCCAGAGCGGTCAGCAGGGCCAGAGCGGCCAGCAGGGCCAGAGCGGCCAGCAAGGCCAGAGCGGTCAGCAGGGCCAGAGCGGTCAGCAGGGCCAGGGCGGCCAGCAGGGCCAGAGCGGTCAGCAGGGTCAGGGCGGTCAGCAGGGCCAGGGCCAGAACGGTCAGGGTGGCCGTGGCAACGGGCAGCGCGGACAGGGCGACCAGCAGACTGCTGGAGGCAACGGGCAGCCGGGCGGGTTCCGCAACGGCGGTTCCCTGTCACAGACGGGCGGTGAAGGGCTGCCTGTGCTCGGCAACGGCGATCTCCGCCAGCTCAGGAACGAGGCGAACCAGATCGCAAACGATCTCCAGGGCCTCCGCCGGCAGCTTCAGGGCGGAAACCTCGAGCCCGGGGACCTGCGCAGCCTCGATGACGCTCTGAACGGGCTCCGCCAGATGGGCGTGACGGCCGATCCCCAGTCGATCCAGAGCCTGACGGCGTCGGCGCTGGAGAAGCTGCAGAAGGTCGAGTACCAACGTGCGAAAGAAGCTCGACACCGAGAACCAGCAGCTCTTCCTCGCCGGCTCCGACGAAGTGGCGCCGCAATTCCAGAAGCAGGTCGAGAGCTACTTCCGCGACCTGTCCAATCGGCGGCCGACGAAGTCGGGCGGACAGTAGCCGCGGCGCGGCACGCGGCTACTCGTCGGCCAGTCTCGTCAGCGCGCGCTCGACGATGGCGTCGATGCGGCTCGACGGCGCCGTGAAGTGGTTCGCGATCATCGAGAAGGCGAGCCGGTCGCCCGTACGCGTCTCGAGATACCCGGACAGGGCGCGGACGTTCGAGATGGTCCCGGTCTTCGCCTCGAGACGCGCGTCGAGCACGGTCCCTTTCATGCGGCTCGCCAGAGTGCCGTCGTGGCCTGCCACCGGGAGCGCCGCGGCGAAGGCTCCACGGAACCGCTCGTCCTGCCACATCCGCTCGAGGATCGTGATCACGGCGCTCGCGGTGACGTAGTTGTAGCGCGACAGTCCGGACCCGTCCGCCATCACGATCGCATCTCCCGGAATCCCCCACGCCACGAGCGTGTCTCGGACGACCGTGCGGCCGGCCGCGGCGGTTCCCTGTCCGGCGACCAGGCGGCCCATGGTCCTCAGCAGGGTCTCGGCATAGAAGTTCTGGCTCACCTTCATGAAGTAGCCGGCCAGCACGGAGAGTGGCGGAGACTGGTGAGCGGCGATCAGATGGCGGTCCGCCGGCCGCACCGAGGAGGGCACGTCGTCGATGTCCCAGGCGCCACCGTCGACTTGAATCTGGCGCGCCGCCAGTGCGAGCCGCAGGCCCTCGACGAAGAATCGCGTGGGGTTGTCGACCGACGCGCTGCGCGCGACCTGAGGGCCGCCTGCCGGCACCGTGCCGCGAACCGTCAGGTTTGCGCTGCCCGGCAGCCGGATCAGAATCCAGATCGACGGAGGATGCGGTGGCCGCGGTGCGCACGTCGTTCTCGACCCTGAGCTCGTGCCCGGGTGGGGCGAGATCGACGAGGGCGACGCTTCCCGGAGTGGCGCCCGGGCGGATACGTACGGTGACGCCGTTCTCGTTGTAGCTGAGCGCACCCGACGGCGCGGCGTATCCCGCGCCGAGATCGTCCCAGGACCATCCTGCCCCGAGTCCGATGTCGTCGAAGAAGTCATCGTCGCCAATCAGCCGGCCCCGGACGCGATGGATGCCGGCGTGCAGGAGGGCGTCGGCCCATTGCCCGAACAGCGGCGCCGGCCCGCCGTCGAGCGACGCGATCGACGGATCACCGCCGCCGACCGCGATGAGGTCGCCCCGAAGCACGCCATCGACGACCTCGCCGCTGGATTCCAGCCGGGTCTCGTACGTGAAGTTCCATCCCAGGCGCTCGACAGCAGCCGCGAGCGTCACGACCTTCATGTTCGACGCCGGCATGACGTGCTTGTCGTCGTTGAGCGCGTAGAGCCGTCGTCCGTCGCGGAGCGAGTCGACGCGCACGGCCATCAGGCCGCGTGAGAGGACGGGGTCGGCGAAGATCGTGTCGAGATCCGACCGCAGCGTCGCGGGATCGGGCCGCTGGCCTGTCGAGGTGCGGAGCGCCGGGAGGACGGACGAGTGCAGTTGGAGGAAGGTCGTGAGCGCGACCGCCCAGACGAGCCAGCGCCGGCCCGGGAGGCCCGTCACTTCGCTCCGGTGATGCCCTTCAGCTCGGAGACGACCTTGTCGAAGTCTGCGGTCGACACCACGGCGGCGTCCGGTTCGCCGGGCCGGCTGGCGTAGACGGTCGTGCCAGTCTTCCGCAGCGTGACGCGCTCGTCCTTGGGCGCCTTCTCGTCTCCGAAGCGGACGGTGACGACGTACTCGTCGCCGCCGCCCGCGGCGCGGTCGGTGAAGGAGTCGGCCTTGAGATTGGCGAGATCGACGAGGAAATCGGTCATCTTCGTCTGGTCGAGGTCGCGGGCTGCCGGCTTCGTCTCCTTCCAGACCTCGGCGGCGCCGGCGCCCTCCTTGCCCTGGGCCGCTGCGGCGCTCTTCGCGAAGCTGAAGGTCTCGGTCCCGTGCGTGACATCCAGGCCGAGCGCGGTGTAGGACCGGAACTCGAACAGCATCTTCTGGCGGAGGTCATCGGGCTTCTTCTTCAGATCGTCCAGCAGGGAGGCCTCGACGGTGAAGACCATCGGCCGGGTCAAGTCCCGTGCGTACCGCGTGCCGTCCGGGGACTCGGAGCCGATTGCGAGCGTCGCGCGCGTCGAGCCCGCGCCGATCACGGCCTCGGCCAGGGGCTTGTCGAGGCCGTATTTCTTCAGGTTCGCCGTGCCGTCGCCCTCCACGATCGATTTCATCTGGGCCTGGGACAGCTGGTTCAGCAGACTGTCGACGGCGCTGAAATCAGCCTGGGCGCTGACCGGGGCCGTCAGCCGCCATTGCTCGCTGCTCTTCTTGGCGAGCGAGACGTCGGGCGTGCCGGACGGCTTCAGCTCGAGGGAATCGACCTTGGCTCGGTCGAACTTCAGGACGCTCTTGTCCCGCAGATCGAATGTCGTCCGGTTCAGCTGTCCGTCGAGGTAGCTTCCGACGAGAAACACCTTCGGCTGTCCCTTGACGCGCGCGTACATGTCGGTCCCCGTCGGCGTCTTGGTGCCGAGGTCGAGCTCCCTGGGCTCGGACTCGCCAGCGACGTGCACGCGGACGCTCACATTGGGCGGATCGAGGTCGAACGGCTTCGCCGAGGCGGGATTCTCGTCGACGGTCTTCGTCGATTCCAGGGACGCCAGCGAAGAGGCCATGGAGCCGACCGCGGACTGGTCGGCGTCCGCCGTCGTGGGTGCGGTGATCTGCCAGTCCGAGCCGTTCTTCTTCAGCGTCGTCTGGTCGCCGTTCGCGGCTTTGACGTCGATCTGCTCGATCTTGTCCGCCTCGATCGACCACACCTTCTCGTTCTTGGTCGTGGACGCGTCCGAGCCCTCCCGCCTGGACTCGACGAAGTAGGCGTAGGCGCCAATCGCGACGGCGATGGCGAGCAGCACGAGAAAGGACTTTGCACCGCGCATTTCAGTCTCTGCCAGCGGATCCCGACACCCGGCCAGCGTGCCGCGTCAGCGGCGCTTCCACCACACCCTCACGCCGTTGCCCAGGAGGACCCCCGGAATGATGAGCAGCGCGATCCAGAAGATCCGCTGCGTCTGGTCTTCCGTGAGCTGGATGCGCCGGTCCTGCGGATCGTGCGGCCGGATGGCGATCAGGTTCTCCTGCTGCGCGAGCCAGTTCGCGATGTTCAGCGCCATGTCCCGGTTGCCCTGGATCCCGAGCGCGGCGTTGCTCGCGAAATCGCTGTCCCCGACCACGACCACTCGCGACTCGGGCTTGGGCAGATCCGGCGACGCAGGGGCCGGCGCCCCGGCCGCGGTGGCCGACACGGCGGCGGCGATCGAGATGGGGCCCGGCTTGTCCCCTTTGTCGGGGTTCAGCTCGGGGCGGCTGGTCGCGAACAGGCTCTTCAGGTCGGTTTCCGCCCAGCTCTGCGGACTGGTCTCGAGCAGCGTCTGCGCGACGTTGCCGCCGGTGCCGCCCTGGATCGGCGTCACCGACCTGGAGAGCGGGAAGGCCGTCATCAGCCGGAAGTCGCGCGTGATCGCGTGCGACGGCTCGGCCGGCATCGCAATCGGGACTTCCGGGCCGGCGTTGATCAGGCGTCCGACGCCGCTCGCGTCCACGACGATGTCGGTCCCGACCGTGATGCCCCACTCCTTGGCGAACGCCAGGAGGTTGGTCATCGGCGGCGCGTCCCCCTTCTCGGGCGGATCGAGGAGCAGCAGCACCTTGCCGCCCTTCTTCAGGAAGGCGCGCAGCGCGTCGACCTCCGGCGCGAGATAGTCCGTCTTGGGGCCCGCCACCACGACGACGGTGGCGTCGTCGGGCACCTTGCCCTGCTGGGCGAGCGGGAGCTTGGCGACCTCGAAGTTGTCGCTCTTCAGCGCGTCCGAGAAGCCGCTGTAGCCGGTCCGGCAATCCGAGTCGGTGATGTCGTGCTCGCCGTGACCCTGGACGAAGTAGATTTTCTTCGCCTGGCCTTCGATGACCTTCTTGAGCGCGTTCGTCACGCTCTGTTCGTCCATTTGAGTGGAGCGTTCCGTGCGGCCGTCGTACTGCAGGACGACGGTGCCGTAGGCCTGCACCTGGTAGTTCTTGGCCTGAATGGGATCCTTCACGGCGTCGATGTATTCGACGGACACCTGCTTGGACGCGTACTGATATTCGTTCAGTTGATCGCGCATGCTTTGCAGGCTCGTCGGTCCCTGGGCGCCGCCCTCGTAGAAGGCCCTCACGGCGAGCGGTTTCTGCAGCTCGGACAGGACCTTGCGGGTCTGGTCGGACAGCGAGAACACCTTGTTCGCCGTGAGATCCCACCGCTTGTGCTCGCGGTTGGAGATCCAGTTGATGGCCACGAGAATCGCCAGGAACACGAGAACGCTGCCCGCGGCGAGCGAGCCGTAGCGGACGTTGCGGCCCTGGAACGACCGCCCGATGTCGCGCCACTGGCTGAGCGCGAAGATGGCGGTGACGACGAGGCCGGCGAGCGCGAGCGGCTGCGACCACTGCTGCCACTCGGCTTTGTAGCCCTGGAAGCGAAGGACCACCGCCGCGAGCACGAGCACGACGCCGAGCCAGCCGAGGAGTCCGAGGATGCGTCGCACTAGCCCCTCCACCGCTCGCTGTCGACCGACTTCAGCGTGAGAAACAGGCCGAACGAGATGAAGCTCAGGTAGTACACGAGGTGTTTGGAATCGATGATGCCCTTGCTGAAATCGTCGAAGTGCTCGGTGATCGACAGATAGGACAGGATCTGCGATGCGGTGGGGCCGGCGCTGTCCGCGAACCAGCTGACGATCCAGAAGAGGAGGCCGATGACGAAGGTGGCGACGCCTGCGACCATCTGGTTCTTCGTCGTGCTCGAGATGAAGAGCCCGACGGCGATGAAGCAGCTGCCGAGCAGCAGCAGCCCGAGGTACCCGGCGACGATCGGCCGCCATTCGGGGCTGCCGTAGAGGAAGAGGATGCCGATGTAGATCGCCGTCACCGCGAGCAGCGCCAGGTACAGCCCGACCGCACCCAGGAACTTGCCGGTGATGATCTCGAAGTCGGTCAACGGCGAGGTCAGCAGCAGCTCGATGGTCCCGGACCGCTTCTCCTCCGAGTACGCGCGCATGGTGACCATCGGAAGCAGGAAGAGCACGAGGACGCTCGCGTTGCTGAGCAGCGGGCGAATCAGCTCCATGTTCACGTTCATCGTCTGGGGACCGCCGCCGAAGGCCGCCTGCATGCTGCTGCGGACGAAGAACGTCAGGTAGCTCAGGAAGAACCAGCCGAAGATGAGCGCGAAGAGCCCCATCATGACCCAGGCAACCGGCGAGGCGAAGTAGCCCCGCAGTTCCTTGCCGGCCACGGCGACGATGTTGCGGACCGTGTTACGCACTGAGCGCCTCCCCGGCCGGCACGACCTGCTGCTCCTCGGTGGTGGTCAACTGCAGGAAGATCTCCTCGAGACTCATCCGCATGGGCCGCATCTCCAACAGGCCCCACCCGCGGTCGACGATGGCCCGCGCCACGTCGCGGCGGACGTCCCGGTTCATCTCCCCCTCAATCTCGTAGCCGACGAAGTGGGTGTGCCGGTCGGCCACCGTCACGTGGCGGACACCCGGGACCGCCTTCAGCGCGTCGATCGCCTCGGCGCTGCCGTCCACCTGGACGTAGAGCGTCGACGCGCCCTTGAGCTGGTGCGTGAGGTTCTCCGGCGTGTCGACCGCGACGAGCCGTCCCTTGTTGATGATGACCACGCGCTGACAGGTCTGGGCGACTTCGGGAAGAATGTGGGTGCTGAGGACGATGGTGTGATTGCCGGCGAGGCCGCGAATGAGCTCCCGTGTCTCGATAATCTGCTTCGGGTCCAGGCCGGCGGTCGGCTCGTCGAGGATGAGGACGTCCGGCTCGTGAATCAGCGCCTGCGCCAGGCCGACACGCTGCCGGTAGCCCTTCGACAGCTTGGCGCAGTGCCGGTCCGCCATGTCGTCGATGTGAACCTTCCGCATCACGCTCTCGACGCGATGGGCGCGATCCGCCTTCGTCATCGGCCGGGAGATCTTGATCCGGGCGACGAACGTGAGATATTCACGGACCGTCATTTCCGGGTACAGCGGCGGCGTTTCCGGAAGATAGCCCGTTCGCTGCTTGGCCTCGATGGGATGGCTGAACACGTCGTAACCGGCCACGATCGCCTGTCCTTCGGTGGCCGGCATGTAGCCGGTCAGCACGCGCATCGTGGTGGTCTTGCCCGCGCCGTTCGGTCCCAGGAAACCAAGAATCTCGCCGGGTTCGACTCGGAAGGTGATGTCGTCGACCGCTGTGACCGGTCCGTACCGCTTCGTCAGGTGCTGGACCTCGATCATGAAGGCTGCCTCGTTCAGGAAGTATGAAAGATTGCGCTAACCCATGGAAAAACGACCGATTACCAACCCTTAATCCTAGGGGTACTGGAAAAGATGTGTCAACAATCGGATCGGCGCTCGGCTTGCGTCCGCTATCCCGCCGCGCGTTCGACGAACGCGTCGATGGCCGCCTGATCGTCGGCGCTCAGCCGGTCGAACCGGATGCCCATGCCCACCATCCGGTCGCTCCAGGCCACCTGGCCGTCGACGTCGACGTCGGACGGGCGCCCGGGCAGGCGGAACTTCACCTGCACGGTCGTGTCGGCGGCGAGCGGGCTGAGCGTGCGAATCGCCAGTCCGCCTCTGCCGATATTGAGCGTGAGCGCGGCCGCGACGGCCTGACCGGCGCGATAGGACGCCGGGAGGCCCACGACCACGCGCGGGCTGACCCGCCGGTTGAAGCTGTCGGGAAAGAGGTGAGGCGCCAGCGCCGGGAGGATCAGCGGCGTGGCCGCGTGCTCGTTCACGTATCCGGCGACGTTCAGGGTCAGGAGTCGACGCACCTGCTCGGCGGACGTCACCGTGCCGGCGAACACGACGAGCGGGAACGTCCGCCCCGTCCGGTGATGCAGCGCTTCGACGAGCGCGAGGCCGTCGTCGCCGAGCCCGAGGTCGATGAGCGCGAGGCTGATTGGCGCGTGCCCTCCGCGCAGGGCATCGCGGACGGAGGCTTCGCTGTCGGCCGTGATGTACCCGTGACGCGCGTCGGCCAGTGCGGCCGCGAATCGGTCGCGGATTTCCGCGCGTCGATGCGCGATGAGCACGACCTTCTCCACGCTCGCATCGAGGCCTTGGCGGCCGATTGCGACTGCGTGAAGCCGGTCGTTATAATCGGACTGCGACCACATTCCACTGGCCCGCAGAGTTCGCCCGCACGACAGGTGTGGCGACTCTTCAAGGAGAGTGTATGGCGATCTGTCCGGAATGCGACGCTGAAATCGAGATCGACGAGGACGACCTGGAGGAGATGGAAATCGGCGATCCCTGGGATTGCGACGCATGCGGCACCCGGATGCGCGTGACGAACCTCGATCCGCTCGAGTTCGAGACCGACGAGGATGACGAGGACGACGAGGAGGAGGAAGACGGGGCGAAGGACGGCGACGAGGCGGCCGTGGAGGACGTCGACGACGACGCCGACGATCCGGACGAGGACGGAGAGGACTGGGAGGAGTGACGACGATTGCTGAGCCCGGGGCGGCTGGCCTGCGTGCGCGCGAGGCCGTGCTCGTCGGTCGGCTCCGCGCGCTGCCCTCGCTCATCGTGGCGTACAGCGGCGGCGTGGACTCCGCGTACCTCGCCTGGAAGGCGCACCAGGTGCTCGGACGGCGGGCGCTGTCGGTGACCGCGGAGAGTCCGAGCTATCCGGAACGGCATCGCCAGATGGCGCTGGCGATCGCGAGGGACTTCCAGCTGCAGCACGAGATCATCGCCACCCGCGAGCTCGAACGGCCCGAGTACCGTGCGAATCCGGCCAACCGGTGCTACTACTGCAAGCACGAGCTGTATTCGGCGCTCACCGCGCTGGCTCGCGCCCGGGGATTCGCGGCCATCGCCGACGGCAGCAACGCCGACGATCGGGGCGACTACCGGCCGGGCCGCCAGGCGGCGCGCGAGTTCGGCGTCCTGAGTCCCCTCGACGAGGCGGCGCTCTCCAAGACCGACATTCGCGAGCTGTCGCACGAAGCCGGGCTGCCGACATGGGACGAGCCGGCGTCGGCCTGTCTCTCATCCCGCATCCCGTACCTCTCGGAGGTGACCGACGAGAAGTTGCGCGCCATCGAGCGCGCCGAGGAGGCGGTCCGAGCGCTCGGTTTCCGGCTGCTGCGCGTCCGCCATCACGGCGAGATCGCCCGGATCGAGCTCGGCCGCGACGAGCTCGCACGCGCCCTCGAGCCGGACACGGCGCGCTCCATCGACACGGCGCTTCGCGCCCTCGGCTTCCGGTACGTGACGATCGACCTGCGCGGATACCGGCTCGGCAGCCTCAATGAGGCCATCCGGCTGAGCCCGGTCGCTTCCTGATCCGCGGTCGCCCGCGCCGCGGGCGTCTCACCACTTTCGCGCCACGCACATCAAGGACGATCCGATCGGCAGATTGGCCACGTGCAGGAGGGCGCCGTCGATTGCCACGGCGCCGCTGAGCAGTGCGTTGACCGGTGCCGCGGGAACGCGAAGGTCGGCGTCCGATGCCACGGCGGCGCGCCCGCTCAATCGATCCGCGAGCCGGACGGCCAGCGTGAGCGGGAACGTGGTCGTGTTGGTGAACGTCATCCGCGTGATGATCAATCCGGCGTCCGCCAGCAGCTCCCTCAGGCGTCGCGGCGTGTAGCGCCGCCGCTCCATCGTGAGGGTCGAGTGCGATCCGTGGAGCAGGTCCAGCGCCGCCGCGTTCACCAGCGCAACGCCTCCGGGCCGAAGCACCCGCCACATCTCCAGGACGGCCTGCCGCTCCGCGCGATCGTCCAGACAGTAGAGCACGTCGAACGAGGTCGCGACATCGGCCGTCGCGTCGGCGAGCGGCAGTTGCGTGACGGTGCCGCACACGAGCCGCCGATGGTGCGCCCGCCCGACCCGCAGCCCGACGCCGGATCGCTCCACGCCGATCGCCGTGCCGAACTCGCCGAGCCAGTCGAGGTTGCGGCCGGTGCCGGCTCCGCAGTCGATGATCGTCACGTTCCGGCGTCCGCCGAGGGCCTCGCGCAGGAGGATGCGGGCGTTGCGCCGGAGGCCGCGGAACCAGAAATGCCGGTCCTCGGCGCGCGCGGTGGCCTCGAGCATCCAGTCCACGGGCGCGATTCTACGCGTGAAATGGCGCGCAATCCCGCGCATGTCGATTGACACGCCCGGTCCGTCCCGATAAGCTCCGTCACCGGAACTCTGACCCTATGATTGTGATCTCCAGGTTGAGCATGTGCTAGTGCCGCATCGCGCTCGGTGCGCCTTGTCCCGGCGCGCGGCACCGCTCGTCGAAAGTCCTTCCACAGGAGCACCTTCGATGCCTCGATCCCTGCGATTGCTGGTTCTGGTACTCACGACCGGGTCGATCGTGACCCTCGCCGCCTGTCACAAGACGGCGCCGGTCGTGCCGGCGCCACCGCCGCCACCGCCGCCGCCCGCCGTGAGTGCGCCACCGCCGCCACCGCCGCCGCCGCCTCAGCCCGAGCCGCCGCCCCCGCCGCCCGCGCCGCCGAGCGAAGAGGAGATCTTCGCGCGCATGTCGCTGTCCGAGCTGAACGATCAGAAGCCGCTCGACGACGTGTTCTTCGAATTCGACAAGTCCGACCTGAGCGACGCGGCCCGTGCGAGCCTGCAGAAGGACGCGGACTGGATGAAGAAGTGGACGTCGACGCGCGTGACGATCGAGGGGCACGCCGACTCACGCGGCACGAACGAGTACAACCTCGCGCTCGGCGAGCGCCGCGCCGGGGCGACGCGCGACTATCTCGTCAGCCTGGGGATCCCGACCGCGCGCCTCAACACGGTCAGCAAGGGCGAAGAGCAGCCGTTCTGCACGGAGGAGAACGAGACCTGCTGGGCGCAGAACCGCCGCGGCCATTTCGTCGTCACGGCGAAGTAGACGCGACCTCGCTCGCCATGCGCTCGGCGGCCGCGCGCGGGTCGGCGCTGCCCGTGATCGGCCGTCCGACGACGAGATAGGAGCTGCCTGCCCGGATCGCTTCGGCGGGGGAGAGCGTCCGACGCTGGTCGTCGTTCTCGATCCGGGGGGCTCCGCCCCCGCGGACCCCCTGACGCGCGCGCTCGCTCGGCGCTTCGCCGCCTCGCTCCGCGCGCGCGGGCTCGCTTCGCTCCGCTCGCTCGCGGGCTTCTGGCTCCTGGCTCCTGGCCTCTGGCTTTGTGGTCGCCTCGCCGCCTCGGATGCCCGGCGTCACAATCAGGAACTCCGGGCCGCACGCCGCGCGAAGCGCGGCCGTCTCGAGCGGCGAGGCGACGACGCCATCCAGTCCTCCGGATTGCGCCAGCCGCGCAAGTCGCTGCACCTGCTCGAGCGGCGCCGCGTCGACGCCGACCGACGCCAGCGCCGCCTCGTCCAGGCTCGTGAGCACGGTCACGGCGATGAGCAGCGGACGGGCCGCCCCGTAGGCCTCGACGGCGGCCCGCGCGGCTGCCAGCATCGCCGCGCCGCCCGCGGCGTGCACGTTCACCATCCAAACGCCCAGATCGGCCGCAGCCCGGACCGCGCCGGCGACCGTATTGGGGATGTCGTGGAACTTGAGATCGAGGAAGACACGGTCGCCCCTGCCGACGAGCTCCCGGACGATGGCGGGTCCGGCGGCCGTGAAGAGCTGACTGCCGATCTTGAACCCGCCGACGGCGCCGCGCAGCCGATCGGCAAGCGCGAGCGCCTCGGCCCCGGTCGGCAGGTCGAGCGCGACTAGGACGCGGTCCATTCGTGTTCCCCGGACGGCAGCTCGAGGCGGCCGACGAGGTCCTCCACCCGTGCCATTCGATGGCGGACGAGATACGCTTCGACGCCGTCGATCAACTTGCCCCAGATCAGGGGATCGACGAAGTTCGCCGTTCCTACCTGGACGGCGTGGGCGCCGGCAATGAGGAACTCCAGCGCATCTTCGGCCGTTGCGATGCCACCCATGCCGATGATGGGCAGTTTCACCGACTGCCGGCACTCGTAGACCATCCGGACGGCGATCGGCCGGATCGCCGGTCCGCTCAGTCCGCCCATCACGTTCGACAGTCTGGGACGGCGCGTCTCGATGTCGATCGCCATCGCCAGGAACGTGTTGACGAGCGACACGGCGTCCGCGCCGGCCTCCTCGGCGGCGCGGGCGAACGAGGCCACGTCGGTGACGTTCGGCGTGAGCTTGGGAATGACCGGGAGGTGCGTCACCTTCCGGACCGCGCTCACGACGTCGTGCGTCCCCGTGAGGCTGCACCCGAACTGGATGCCGCCCGCCTTGATGTTGGGACAGGAGATGTTCAGCTCGATCGCGGCGACGCCCTCCGCATCCGACAGCACCCTGGCGACTTCGCAGTACTCGTCGAGCGTCGAGCCGCAGATGTTGACGATCGTGGTCGCCCGCAGCCGGCGGAGCTCCGGCAGCTTCTCCGCGACGAAGCGGTGAACGCCGATCCCCTGAAGACCAATCGCATTGATCATGCCCGCCGGCGTCTCGACGATCCGCGGCGGCGGATGCCCTTCGCGTTCGTGGAGGAACAGGCCCTTGACCGCCACGGCGCCGAGCGAGGCCAGGTCGACCGCCGACGCGTATTCGACGCCGTAGCCGAAACAGCCGGACGCCGCGATGATTGGATTCCTGAGCTGCAGGGCGCCGATGCGAACGGACAGGTCCACTAGTGTCCTCCTCCGAGCGCCTCCCAGAGGACCGCGGAGGCATCGAAGACCGGACCGTCGAGACAGGATCGGACGAAATGGCCCGCACCCGACGGCAGGCGGCTCACTGGCACGACGCAGCTGTAGCAGCCGCCCATGCCGCAGCCCATCACCGGCTCCAGGGATACGTACGTCGGCTGGTCGAACCGGCACCCGAGCTCCGCCACCGCGCGCATCATCGGCGTCGGCCCGCAGGCATAGATCGCGAGGGTGCCGGGCGACCGGCCGGACAGGGCCCGCGCGAGCGGGTCCGTGACGCGTCCGGCTTCGCCGCGGCTGCCATCCTCGGTCGTCAGCACGAGCTGTACCCCCAATCCGGCGAACAGTTCCTCCCGGAAGAGATCGCCGGACGAGCGTCCGCCGTAGAAGAGCGTCGAGGGGGTGCCGCCGGCGGCGAGCGATTCCGCCAGCGTGACGAAGGGCGCCAGCCCCACGCCGCCGGCCACCATCCAGGCTTCCCGGGGCGGGGCGACCGGGACGAACGGCCGGCCGAGCGGACCAAGGCAGGGTAGGCGGTCGCCCCGTCTGGCCTCGTAGAGGCGCGTCGTTCCGACGCCGATCCGCTTGTTCAGCAGGCTGATGCCGTCGACCTGCCGTCCCGTGCGGAGGATCTCGAAGATCGAGAACGGCCGTCGCAGCAGCGGGTCGATCGCCGTGCCTGGCTTGACCATCACGAACTGGCCTGGCGCCGCGGCCTGGCCGATCTCGGCAGCCGCCAGTGACAGGATGTTGTAGTCGCCAGACAGCCGGGTGTTGGCGATCACCTCGGCCGCGACGTCGAAAATCATCCGAGAGAGTATAGCGAACGGCATCGCCGGGGCGCGGCTCGAGGAGCGTGGGCGCTCGAACCGGGAGAGAATGGCACGCGACGAGCCATGCGTTATCTGCGGCTGTGCACGAACGCGGTGGCCGGAGGTGTGCTGGGCGCCGCGTACCTGGCGGTGCTCGTGCTGCAGCTGAACCCGCAGGTGCCGGCAGGATCCATCACGGCCGTGCGCTGGTTCGGCACGTTGCTGACCTTCTACGGCCTGTACCTCAGCGTCGCCGTGTGCCTGCTCCTGTTCGCGCGCGAGCTGCTGGCCATCCGGCCCCTCTCGCCCGGCTGGTTCAGCGTGCGGCTGCTCGCATGGATTGGCGCGCTGGAAGCGGGCGCGGCGGCGCTCGTCACATGGGCCAACCTCAGAGGCTTCAGCGCGATGCTCAGCGCCACCGCGGCCGATCGCCTGCGGCAGGGCGCCACGGCCACGACGGTGTTCGCGGTCGTGATGCTGGTTCTGGCGATCCTGCGGTATTCGTTCGGCCGCCGTGGCACTCGGCCGGCCGCGGTGCTCCTGCTCGCGTCGATGGCGCTCTCGGTGGGCCTGCCGCTATGGTTCCGGGGCTCCGGCGAGCTTCCGGTGCCAAGGCCTGCCGGGCCGAGCCGGCCGGCGGGATCCGTCGCGCGTCACTCGTCCCCGCTGCCGCACGTGCGCCTCGTGCTCCTCGACGGCGCATCGATGCGGTTCATCCGCCAGCGCGTCGCGGCCGGCCAGTTCCCGAATTTCGCCAACCTGCTCGACGCCGGCGCCGCCATCGATCTCGCGACGCTCAGGCCGACCCAGGCCGAGACGGTCTGGGCCGCCGCCGCCACGGGCAAGTACCCCCCGAAGAACGGCATCCGCTCGCGCATCCGGCGCGTCCGGCCCGACGACGTGAATCCCGTCGATCTGCTGCCGGACTACTGCTTCGCGCAGGCGCTGGTCGCGCAGAGCTTCGTCACCGAGGAGGACGTCGCGACGCCAGCGTTCCTCCGCGCCCGGCCGGTGTGGGAGATCCTGGCCGACTACGGAATCGCCTCGGGCATCGTGAACTGGCCGATGACCTACCCCGCGCACGCCGAGAACGGCTACCTGATCAGCGATCAATTCGACGAGGGCGAGAGCTATCCGCTTCGACTGGCGCAGGCCGGCGCGCCCACGACGGCGAGCGCCATCGCGCGAGACGCGTTCGACTACTGGCGGGCGCTGCCGTGGCAGGCGATCATGCCGCCGGTATCCGGCGAGGAGCCGGAGCCGGTCGGCCTGCAGCGGCTCCGATGGGATGACGCCTACCGGGCCGCGGCCACGGATGTCGACTGGGAGTTCCGCACGCAGTTGACGGCGATCCGGTACGAAGCGCTGGACCTGTTCGGACACGCGGACCTGCGCGAGGCCGAGCCCGAGCTGTTCGGGCAGATCGGACGGACCGATCCGCACCGATCGCTGCTCGACCGCGTCTACGCTTCGCTGGACGTCGAGATTGGACGGCTCGCCGACGGTCTGGCGCCGGACGACCTGCTGCTCGTCGTCTCCGGATTCGGCATGGACCGCGAGACGCTGCTCAAGCAGCTCGTCGCGCGCGTCCGTGGCGAACCGGAGCGCCCCGGTTCGCACGATCGAGCGCCCGACGGATTCCTCATCGCCTACGGCAGCAACGTCCAGCCCAACTCCTCGCTGCCGCGTGGCGCGGTCGTGGACCTGGCGCCCACGGTGCTCTACTATCTCGGCCTTCCCGTGGGCCGGGACATGGACGGGTTTGCCCGCGTCGACCTGTTCCGCCGCAGCTACACCATCGAGCATCCCGTCACCTACATTGCGACGCATGAGTCGTAGGCACGGGGGTGCGGACGAAGGTGCGGACGAAGGTGCGGACGAAGGTGCGGACGAAGGTGCGGACGAAGGTGCGGACGGGGGTGCGCACGAGGGTGCGCACGAAGGTGCGGACGGGAGTGCGCACGAGGGTGCTGGCGGGATGCGGAAGGCGCGCACGTCCGCACCCCCGTCCGCACCCTCGTCCGCACCTTCGTCCGCACCCTCGTGCGCACCCCCGTGATATGATTTCTCATCTCTTTAACGCGGTCCCGCGAGGCCGCGAAGAGGACTCATGCGCTGCCACTCCATCTGCACCACTCTCGCAACACCAGCGTTGACACGAGCATCGGCTCCGGTGTCCGCACCTTCGTCCGCACCGACGTGCGCACCTTCGTCCGCACGATCGGCCTAAGTCCATGCCCATCGTCATGGACGCGGACCGGATGGGGCGGACGCTGACACGGATCGCTCACGAGATTCTGGAGCGGAACCGCGGCGTCGATGCGCTGGCGTTCGTCGGCATCCGCGCGCGCGGCGTGCCCATGGCCGCGCGGCTCGGGGCCGAGCTCGAGAAAATCGCCGACGTGAAGGTCCCGATCGGCGCGCTCGACATCACCCTCTATCGGGACGACCTCATGCGCACCGCGGTCGGGCCGCAGCCGGTCATTCGGCGGACCGAGATTCCGTTTTCGATCGACGGGCGCCACATCCTGCTCGTGGACGACGTGCTCTACACGGGCCGGACGATTCGCGCCGCCCTCGACGCCCTCGTCGATTTCGGCCGGCCGAGCGCCATCCAGCTCGTCGTGCTGGTCGATCGCGGCCATCGCGAGCTGCCCATCCGCGCCGACTACGTCGGCCGCAACATTCCGACGTCGCGGCACCAGAGCGTCCAGGTGCGGCTCGTGGAGACGGACGGCCGTGACGAGGTGGAGGTGGAAGGATGACGACCGCCACGGGCCTTCGCAGCCGGCACCTGCTCGGCATCGCGCAGCTGGAGCCCGACGAGATCGAACTCGTCCTCGAGACCGCGCTCGCGATGAAGGAAGTCGCGACCCGCTCGGTCAAGAAAGTGCCCGCGCTGCGCGGCCGCACCGTCGTCAACCTGTTCCTGGAGGCGAGCACGCGCACGCGGCTGTCGTTCGAGCTCGCCGAGAAGCGGCTGAGCGCGGACACGATGGGGATCTCGGCCGCCGGGTCGAGCGTGGTCAAGGGCGAGACGCTTGCCGACACGGCGCGCACGCTCGAGGCCATGGCTCCGGACATGATCGTGATTCGCCATGCCTCGTCCGGCGCTCCGCAGATGCTGTCGCGCGTGTGCCGGGCCAGCATCATCAACGCGGGCGACGGCATGCACGAGCATCCGACGCAGGCGCTGCTCGACGCGTTCACGATCCGCGAACGCAAGGCGCGGCTCGCCGGCCTGCAGGTGGCGATCGTCGGCGACCTGCTGCACAGCCGGGTCCTGCGCTCGAACGCACGGCTGCTGACGAAGATGGGCGCGAAGGTGCGGGCCTGCGGCCCGCCGACGCTGCTCCCGCTCGGGCTGGACC
This sequence comes from uncultured Acidobacteriota bacterium, assembly GCA_963764505.1. Lineage (GTDB taxonomy): Bacteria > Acidobacteriota > Vicinamibacteria > Vicinamibacterales > SCN-69-37 > CAVXSP01. The sequence continues at coordinate 872,301 of CAVXSP010000001.1, forward strand.
GGCTCGGCCTGCAGGTGACGCCCTCCATCGACGCCGCGCTCGACGGCGCCGACGTCGTCATGATGCTTCGCGTCCAGCAGGAACGGATGCACGGGCTGTTCCTCCCGTCCGTCCGCGAGTACTTCACGCAGTACGGTTTGACGCCGCGCCGGCTGGAGCGCGCCGCCCCCGACGTCATCGTGATGCATCCCGGCCCGATGAACCGCGGCGTCGAGATCGACTCCGCCGTCGCCGACGGGCCCTGGTCGGTCATTCTCGACCAGGTCGCCAACGGCGTCGCCGTCCGCATGGCCGTGCTGTATCTGCTCGCAGGAGAGGGCGGGCCCGCATGAGTCTTCTTCTCAAGAACGGCCATCTGGTGGACCCGCTCGCGGGGCGGAACGGGCGCTTCGATCTGCTCATCGAGGGCGACCGCCTGGCCCGGATCGGACGCGATCTGCCGGTCGACGGCGCGCGCGTGTTCGTCGTCCCCGACGGCTGGATCGTGGCGCCGGGACTGATCGACATGCACGTGCACCTGCGCGAGCCAGGCCAGGAGCACAAGGAGACGATTGCGACCGGCACGGCCGCGGCCGTCGCCGGCGGGTTCACCGCCGTCGCCTGCATGCCGAACACGGAGCCGGTGAACGACTGCGCGTCGGTGACCGAGCTCATTCTCGCGCGCGCCGCCCAGACCGGCCTGGCGCGGGTCTATCCGATAGGCGCCGTCTCCATCGGGTCCAGAGGGGAGCAGCTCACCGAGATCGGCGACCTGTGCGCCGCCGGCTGCGTCGCGCTCTCCGATGACGGCCGTCCGGTGGCGACGGCGCTGCTCATGCGCCGCGCGCTGGAGTACGCTTCGGTGTTCGGCATCCCGGTCATCGAGCATGCCGAGGACTCGTCGCTCAAAGGCGAGGGTGTCGCGCACGAAGGCGCCGTCGCGGGCCTCCTGGGACTGCGCGGCATACCCGCCGCGGCCGAATCCATCACCGTCGCGCGCGACATCGAGCTGGCAGAGCTGACCGGCGGCCGCGTCCACATCGCGCACATGAGCGTGCGGCAGTCGCTGCGGGCCGTGCGGGCGGGCAAGGCGCGAGGACTGCCGGTCACCTGCGAGGTGACCCCGCACCACTTCACGCTCACCGACGACGCCCTGGCGGCCGGCGGCGGCTTCGACACGAATACGAAGATGAATCCGCCGCTGCGCGAGGAGGCCGATCGGCTCGCGATGATCGACGGGCTTCGCGACGGGTCGATCGACGCGATCGCGACCGACCACGCGCCACACCACGCCGACGAGAAGGCGCTCGAGTTCGACCGGGCGCCCTTCGGCATCGTCGGGCTCGAAACGGCCGTGCCGCTGTGCTTCGACCGGCTGGTGCACGGCGGGTCGATCGGCGTCCCGCGCCTGATCGAGCTCCTTTCGGCGAACCCGGCACGCCTGCTCGGCGTTTCCGGCGGCACGCTCGCCGAGGGCGGCCTCGCCGACATCACGCTGATCGCCCCCGATGCCACCACGACGGTCCGGGCGGACACGTTCCGCTCGAAGAGCCGGAACACGCCGTTCGACGGCTGGACGCTGAAGGGAGCGGTTGCCGCGACGATCGTCGGCGGGCGCGTGGTGTTTCTCAACGACGACGTGCACGGAACGCGAGATCTGACATGAATGCTGCAGAAGGACGGCGGCGCCAGGCCATGGCGACGCTCCAGGAATTCGGGGTGCTCATGCTCGACGGGCACTTCGACTACGGCAACGGCTACCACGGCCCGGTGTACCTGAACGCGCATCGCATCTTCCGCCAGCCGTCCCTCATCTGGCGCCTCGCCCAGGACCTCATCGAGCTCATGCCGGAGCCGATCGTGTCGGCGGCGGAGGTCGTGGCGGGTCCCGTGATGGGTGGCGCGCTCCTCGCGCACACCGTCGCCGGGCTCCTCGACGGCCGACGCGATCTCCGCCGGCCGCCGACGAGCTTCGCCCCCATCTCGATCGACGACGCGGGCGCGCTCACGCTCCGGCGGTTCTATCGCACGGTGATCGACGGCAGACGCGTGCTGCTGACCGACGACGTGCGCAACACGGGCAAGACGCTCGAGCGCGGCAAGGCCCTGATCGAAGCGGCGGGCGGAACGGTGATCGCGACCGCGGTGATCTGCGACCGGCTCGAGGCCATTGTCGACGTCGGCGTCCCGAACATCGCGCTGGCGGAGTATCGTGCTCCGGAGAACTATCCCGCGGCGGAATGTCCCCTGTGCAAGCGCGGATTGCCCGTCACGACGTTCTGAAGCCGGCGCTCGACCGCCTCTACGGGGCGTTCAACGTGCCCGACTCGGCCTCCGATCCGATCCACGTCGTGCGGCGGTACCCGCGTCTCGACGACCGTGAAGTCGTCGGATTCATCGCGTCGGCCCTGGCCTTCGGGAGGGTCGCCTCGGTGATCGCCTCCGTCGAATCGGTCTGCCGCGTGCTCGGCCCGGCGCCGGCGGAGTTCATCCGGCAGTTCGATCCCGCGCGCGACGGGACGCCGCTCCGGGGCCTGGTCCACCGCTGGACGCGCGGCGAGGACTTCGTGGCCCTTCTCTGGGTGTTGCGCACGCTGATCGAGCAGCACGGCTCGCTGGAGCGGTGCTTCGCCCTCGGCCACGTCCCTGCCGCCACCGATGTCGGGCCGGCGCTGGAGGCGTTCTCCACCCGGGCCCGCGCCGTGGACTGCCGTCCGTCCTACGGCCGGCGTCCACGGCGGCCGGGCGTGTTCTATTTCTTCGCGCGCCCGTCTGCGGGATCGGCCTGCAAGCGTCTCAATCTCTTCCTGCGCTGGATGGTGCGCCGCGACGCCATCGATCCGGGAGGTTGGACCGAGGTGCTGCCGCGCCAGCTGATCGTGCCGCTCGACACGCACACGATCCGCACCGGGCGCTGCCTGCGCCTCACCCGGCGCGTCTCGCCGGGCTGGCGGATGGCGGTGGACATCACGGGCGCGCTTCGGCAGCTGGACGGCGACGATCCGGTGCGCTACGACTTCGCGTTGTGCCATCTCGGCATGATGGGCGGCTGCGGCCAGGGCCGCGCCAGGCGCGACGCGGATTGTCCGTTGCGCGGAGTCTGTCGGCCGGACCGCCGGTGATCGTATCGATCACCGATCACCCGATCGCCCGATCGCCCGATCACCGATCGCCGATCACCCGATCGCCGATCACCGATCCGCTCCGCCTCTCTCGTAGGCCGCCAGCGTCCTCTGCACCATCATCTCGACGCTGAACTCGGCGATGACCCTCTGCCGTCCGGCGGCCGCCAGGCGCCGACGAAGGTCGGGGTCGTGGAGCAGGCGCACGATGGCGTGGGCGAGCGCGGGCGCGTTCTGCGGCGGCACGAGCAGCCCGTGCTGCTCGTCGATGATCGCTTCGGGGATCCCGCCGGCCCGAGTCGCGACGACGGCCGTCCCGCACGCCATGGCGTCGAGCATGGCGGACCCGAGCCCTTCGGTCACCGAGCTCATCGCGAACAGGTCGAACGACTTCTGGAGGCCGATCACGTCCGGGCGGAATCCCGGCAGCAGGACGTGGCGGTCGAGGCCGAGCTCGTGAATCTGGCGCTCCAGCGGCGCGCGGAGCTCGCCTTCGCCGAGGATCAGGAAGCGCGCGTCGGGGACGTCTCGGACGACCTGTGCCGCGGCGGCCACGAGGTGCCGCTGCCCCTTGTGGCCGACGAGCGCGGCGACGTTGCCGACGATCGGCGCGCCGTGCGGCAGCCAGAACGCAGCGTGCGCATCGACGGCGGGCTGCCTGTCGATGGCGCCGAGGTTGACGCCATCGTGGACCGTGACGATGCGATCCGGCGCGACGCCGTCCTGCTCGAGCATGCGGGCGATGACGTGCGATGCGGCGATGAACAGATCGACTTTCCGGTACTTCCACTTCGAGAACGCGTGCGCCTTCAGGTGGAAGTCCACGCGGCGCGCGGCCACGAGCAGCGGGCGGGGCGCGCGCGGCGCCATCGTCAGCGCCATGGCGGCGAGGGCGACGGCCATCGGATCGTGGGCGTGGACGACCTGCGGCCTGACGTCCGCGAGGATCCGGCCGAGCTGCCAGCCGGCGGCGACGTCGAACTCGCTCTTGGGCGCGAACCCGACGAACCTGAGGCCTTCACTGGCGCGGCGCTTGAGCTCGCCCGATTCGTGCGCGACCAGCACCGCCGGATGGCCCAGCTCCTCGAGTCCGTTGACGGTGAGGAGCACCTGGTTCTGCCCGCCCCGCCACGTCCGCGCCGTGTCGACGTGCAGCGATCGAATCACGGCGGGGCGGCCCTCATCGCTCGCGGCGCCGAAGCTCCCAGAGCTTGGCGAACTTGAGGAACACGTAGTAGGCGTTCATCGCGGAGATGACGAGCCCCGGCAGGCCATCGACAACGCCGCGCTTCCAGACGTAGTTGCGCAGAAACGCCGCCGGCGGATGCAGCGCCAGGTCGACGATGCCGGCCCGCCGGCCCTGCTCGTGCATCAGCCTCGCCGCGAGCGTCGTGTATCGGTTCATCACCTCGTGGTGGTGGCCGATGTCGCGGTAGGCGTAGTGCTGCAGTTCGTTCGACAGGTAGGCGACCGGCCCGTCGGCCCGCACCGACTCGTGCACGAGACGGGGGGGCCATGCGGCGCGCCGCCGATCGTAGAGACGGAGCTGGTAGTCGGGATACCAGTCGGTCGTGCGGATCCAGCGCCCGAGATGCCAGGTCACCCGCGGAATCCGGAACCCGGCGGCGGCCGGCGAAGAAGCGAGCACGGCGCGGATTTCAGCGGCGAGCGCTGGCGAGACGCGCTCGTCGGCGTCGACCGAGAGGATCCAGTCCTGTGCGGTCTGGCCGGCGGCGAAGTTCTTCTGCGCCGAGTAGCCGGGCCAGTCCCGGACGACGAGCCGGGTGCCCCGCGCCCTCACCCGGTCGACGGTGCCGTCGGTGCTGCCGCTGTCGACGACCACCACGTCGTCAGCCCAGGCGACGCTGTCGAGGCACGCGTCGATGTTCGCGATCTCGTTGAGTGTGATGATCGTGACGCAGACGCCGGGCACGGCGCCGAACTATAGCAAGCTTCCGCCGCCCCGAATCAGAATCCTCCGCCCGCGGAGATCCTCTGCGACCGCTCGAACACGATGAGCGCCCGGTTGTAGTCGATCATCGCGCGGAGCTCGTTGATGCGCGCCGTGGCCAGGTCGCGCTGGCGCTGCTGCAGCTCGAAGCTGCTCGACAGCCCTACGCCGAACTTGCGCTGCTCGGCGTCCAGCTGCCGCTCGGTCGCCTCCCGCGCCTTCTGGGTGGCCTCGACCCGCTTGAGGTTCGTCTGCACGTCACGCGCGGCCGAGCGGACCTGGGTCGCCACCTGCAGCTCCAGATCCTGCAGACTGAGATCCTGCTGGCGCTTCGCCAGCCGGTCGCGCGCGAGCGTCGCCTTCGCCGTGCTCAGACCGATCGGATAGGTGAACGTCACGCCCGTCGTCCAGCTCGGATACGTGCCCACGAACGCGTCGCTGAGCACGGTCGAGAAGGCGCGGTCGGTGCGCGCGAGGATCTCGGGAGGAAATCCATTGCCGAACGTGAGCTGCGTGCCGCCGGTGCCCTGCGCGCGATAGTTCAGCGCGAGATTGACCTCCGGCCGCGTGAGGTTCTCGTCCAGCCTGATGGCGAGCGACGTGAGCTCCTGCTGCCGGCGCGCGGCCGCCACGTCGAGCCGGTTCGCCAGAGCGTTCTGCACCGCGCCCTCGACGTCGATCTGACGGGGTGTCGCAAGGATCGTGTCGGTGGGCCGCAGACGCACCTGCCAGTAGTCGGCCCTGGACGGATCCAGGATCAGCGCGCGGAGCGCGTCCTGCGCCGTGTCGATGTTCGCCTCCGCCACGACGACCTGTTCCTCGTTGCTGGCGACCTCGGCTTCGGCCTGGATGACCTCGATGTCGGCGCTCACGCCGACGGCGACGCGCGCCCGGAAGTTCTGGAGCGTCTGCTGCGCCAGATCCATGTTCTTGTTCGCCACGTCCAACTGCTCGATCGCCCCGATGAGGTTCAGATAGGCGAGCTGGACATTGCTGCGCGTCTGGGTGATCTGCTGCTGCAGCCGGAGATCGGCAATCTGCCGGTTCCGCTCGGCCGACTGCACCTCGAACCGGTTGCTGTCGATCCGGAAGTTCCGGAAGAGCGGCTGCTCGAGGCCGAGCGACAGGCTCGAACCCAGCCGGGGATTGAACGACGACAGCTCGGTCGTCGTCGTGTTCCGGCTGCCGGCCCACGACACGCTGTAGACCGTTCCGAGCCAGGGGAGCTGCTGGCCGATCGTCGACGAGAAGTTCGTCGCGCCGGTCGACACCACGGCGACGTCCGACTCCGTGAAGTTCGACGGCAGCTGGTCCGAGGTGTTTCTCGAGAACTGGGATGAGAGCGCCGGCCGGAAGGCCGCCCGGGCCGCCGCGATGTTCTGCGCCGCGATGTCCGTGCCCAGCCGATCGGCTTTGAGCCCGAGGTTCGTCTCGAGGGACATCGTCACGGCCTGCTCCATCGAGAGCTCGAGCGTCGGACCGGAAGGGGCGGCGCTGGCGGAAGGCGCGGGCTGCGGCGGAGGCTGCTGCGCGGCCTGCTGGGCGGCCGCGGGGGCCGCGACGCCGAGCGCGGCACTCACGCACAGGAAACCGAGAGTTTTGAACATGGGAGTCTCCGGTCTATAGACGGTCCCCGCCGCCGGGCGGTTCGCGTGCTGGGACTTATACTATCGGCCCGGCGGAGGCCTGACGACAGGCAAGCCGCGGGGCGGCCCGCTCGCGTCCCCATCCGTCGTCTCGAGGACCGGCCGTGCGGCAATCGGCCGCGGGAGGCCCATGGATTCCGCGTCAGTGCTCGATCTGTTTCGCCGCTCCGGCGCGCTGCTGGAGGGCCACTTCCGTCTCACGTCCGGGCTCCACAGCGCTGGATACCTGCAGTGCGCGCTGGTGCTCCAGCACCCCGATCAGGCCGAGGCGCTCGGCCAGGCGCTGGCCGCCCGGGTTGCCGGGCGCCCCGTCACGGCCGTTCTGTCGCCCGCCCTCGGCGGATTGATCATTGGTCACGAGGTCGCCCGGGCGCTGGGCGTTCGAGCGATCTTCGCCGAACGGCAGGAGGGCGCCCTGACGCTCCGCCGGGGATTCACGCTCGGTCCGGACGACCTCGTGCTCGTCGTCGAGGACGTGGTGACGACCGGCGGCTCCACGCGCGAGACGATGGACGTGGCACGCCGTGCGGGCGCTACCATCGTGGCGGCTGGTGCCATCGTCGACCGGAGCGGCGGCGCTGCGCTCGACGTCCCGTTCCAGGCGCTCGCGACGCTGTCGCTTCCGACGTACCGGCCGGATGAGTGTCCGCTCTGCGCGAAGGGACTGCCCGTGACCAAGCCGGGGTCGCGAGCGTAGCGGCCTCCCCGGGGCCAGGTCATCCCGATGTTCGAACAGCGCACGGCGCCCTTGCTGCCGTGGCAGGCGTTCAGGAGACGCGTCGCGCGTTTCGGTGCCTACGCGTTCGTGCTCCTCCTGGCTTCGCTGGGAGTCGGGACGTTCGGGTTCTGGTACTTCGCGGAACAGGCGCCTGTCGATGCCCTGCTCAACGCCGCCATGCTCCTTGGCGGCATGGGGCCGGTCGGAGAGATCAAATCGACGGCCGGAAAGCTCTTCTCGACGGTCTTTGCGCTGTATGCGGGTCTCGCGTTCCTGGCGGTTGCCGCGACCCTGTTCGCGCCGGTCTTTCATCGGATGCTCCACCGCTTCCATCTCGAGGAGCGGGCCCGCGACCGCAAGAAGTAGCCGCATGGCGGCCGGCACCGCTATTGGTGCTCCGGGTGCGTGCAACCTTCGAAGCTCGGGAGCATGAGGCGGCCGTCGTCGCCGAGTTCCTGGCGGAGACCGATCTCCGTGGAGTAGTAGCCGGCGATCGTCAGCGCCTTCATGGCCGTGAAGAGTTCGACGCCCGTTCGTTCTTCGCGTGCCGCGGCATCGTCGGAAGACAGCCGCGTCAGCAGCTCCGTCTGTCCGGCGGCGCCGGCGGCCACGAAGTCCTGTGCAAACAGCGATCGGCTGCGCGCATCGAGCCATGCGAGCCCGTCGAGGAGCCTGTCGCGATCGGGCGGCGCGGACGCGGCGAGCACGCCGTCGATGTACCGGTCCACCTGCGCCGCGCGGGCGCCCGGCGTCTCCGTGGCCGGGATGATCAGGTCGGCCAGCGCGCCGACCGTGGCGAGCTGCTGCTCGGACAGGACGGCGGGCGTCCATGCGGCCCCCTGTGGCACCGGCAGGGGCGTGGACGCTTCGTACGCCGTCGCGGCCGCGCGCAGCTTGTCGACCCACAGAACGGACGCGGCGCCCGCAGCCACCGCGCGCAGCGCGTCGCGCCGGCTCGGTCGATCTTCGCGCGGGCGCACTTCGCGTTCGCTCGCGCGCGAGGGTTCAGCTTCCGGCGCCCGACGCCCCATCAGATCCGCCCCCGTTTCATCTCGTCGACCAGATAGTCGGTGGCGCGCCACGCGAGCGCCAGAATCGTCAGCGTCGGATTCTTCTCGGTCGCCGTGGTGAACGCCGAGCCGTCGACGACGAACACGTTGGCGACCTCGTGCATCTGGTTGAAGCCGTTCAGGGCGGAGCGCTTCGGATCCGCGCCCATGCGGCACGTGCCGTGTTCGTGGATGGCCGACCCGTTGTAGTCGATCGCAGCGCGCTTGTAGTCGACGAGCTCGCCGCCGGCGGCCTTGACGATCTCCTCGGCCGTGTCGGCCATGTGCTCGGCCATCTTCCGTTCGTTGTCGCCGATGCGATAGTCGATCTTCAGGAGAGGAACGCCGTACCGGTCCTCGCCGGCTTCCCCGACCGTGATCCGGTTGTGCGCGTAGGGGAGCACCTCGCCGTAGGGATGGATCTCGAACCAGGCCGGGTGGCGCCGCTTGATCTCCCGCTTGAGCGCCGCGCCGAAGCCCGGAATGGCCTCGCTGCCCGCGTGAGCGCCGGCCCAGCTCGCGCCGGTGTTCCAGAACTGGGATCCGAACCCGCGCAGGTAGTCCCGCCCGCGGCCGGGCCGGTGGTTGAACCTCGGCATGTAGATGTGGGCGCCGCTGATGCCGCGATCGTTCCGGGTCGCCGTGCCGGCGAGCGCTGGAAGATAGCCGCGCACGTGCAGCCGGATCTGCTCGCAGAGATAGCGGCCGATCACGTCCGAGCCGTTCCCGATCCCGTTCGGATGGCGCGACGACCTCGAGTTCAGCAGAATGCGCGTGGAGTCGACGGTGCTCGCGGCCACGATCACGATCCGGCCCAGCACCTGCTGCTCGGCGCCCGTCTGCCTGTCGAAATACTGCACGCCGCTGGCCCGGCCCCGCTCGTCGACGAGAATTCGCGCGGCCACGGCATTCGATCGGATCTCGAGACGGCCCGTCTGCAGCGCGAACGGCAGGAGGTGGTCCGCAGAATTGAAGAAGGACGCCGTATCGCAGCCCTGCCCGCAGGCGCCGCAGTAGTGGCAGGCGGGAAAGCCGCGCACCGACCGCGTCATGTTGGCGCGGCGGCCCGCGACGATGGGGATGCCGATCGAGTTGCCGGCCTTCTGGAGCAGACGCTCGCCGCACCGGGGCCCGGGGGGCGGCAGGTGGAACCGGCTGCCAGGCAGCGCATCGGAGTCGTCGGTGCCGCCGCAGACGCCGATGAGCTGGTCGACGCGATCGTAGTACGGCGCGATGTCGCGGTACGAGATGGGCCAGGGGATCTCCCATCCGTCCCGCTCGGCGTCCTTGAAGTTCAGGTCGGAAAGCCTGAGGCTCACCCGTCCCCAGACGTTCGTCTTGCCGCCGTGGCCCCACACGCGCACGAGATCGAAGCGCCGATCCGGCGGCGTCACATACGGCTGCTCCTTGGTGTCGAGATAGAACTGCGGCGGCGCCTCTCCGCGCGCGCGCCGCGCCCGCGCCTCCCACGGAGTCACGTGCGTCCAGAACTTCGACCGATCGAAGCGTTCGCCGGCGTCGAGCACCACGACGTCGACGCCCTGCCGCGTCAGGTTCCAGGCCGCCATACCGCCCGACGCACCGCTGCCGATCACGACGACGGGATAGACCCGAGGCGGGCGAATCACCTGCATGTTGAGGCCTGTCCGCGCCGGCAAACCGGCCGCGGGCCGCACGAGCATCCCATAGACCACGACATCCGACAATAGTGCGCGACGGAGTCTGGCGGAGTCGCGGACCGCCTCCATGGAGGGGGAGGGGGTTCTGTGGAAGACTCGGGGCATGCCGCCGAGCCCTGCGCCTCCCGAGCCGGAGTCCCGCTGCCTGAAGCTCAGCATTGCCTACGACGGCACGACCTACGTCGGCTGGCAGCGGCAGGCCCGCGGCGTCTCGATCCAGCAGCTGATCGAGGACGCCTGTGCGCCGCTGGCCGGCGGTGTGCGCCCTCCCTCCGTCGCCGGGGCAGGCCGCACCGATGCCGGGGTGCATGCGCTAGGGCAGGTCGCCAGCGTCAGGCTGCCGACCACGCTCGCCCCGGCGGTGCTGCGGCGCGCGATCAACTTCCGATTGCCAGCGGACGTGCGCGTGCTCGACGTGGAGGATGCCGCGTCCGACTTCCATGCCAGGTTCGACGCGGTCAGCAAGTGCTACCGGTACCGGATCGCGGTCGCGCCGGTGCTGTCGCCGTTCGACCGCTGGTTCGTGCACCACGCGCCGGAGGCTCGGAACGTCGACGGCATGAGACAGGCGGCCGCGGCGCTCGTGGGCCGCCACGACTTCGCGTCTTTTCAGACCGGATCGGGAGGCGACTCGTCGGCACCGCGATCGAGCCTGCGCGCCGGGCCGTCCGCCGGCCCTGGCTGCGAGACGACCCGCACGCTGCACCGCGTGGACCTGCGCGAGCAAGGGGACGAGCTGGTGCTCGAGATCGAGGGGAATGGATTCCTGCGTCACATGGTCAGGGCGATCGCCGGCACGCTGATCGAGGTCGGCGCCGGCCGACGCCCGGCTGGGAGCCTGCCAGACGTTCTGGCCGCGCGCGATCGGCGCGCGGCCGGCCGCACGGCACCCGCGGCGGGGCTCGTGCTCGTGGCGGTTCGGGTACTGACGCTCGCGGCGGAATGGGGCCCATCGCCCATTGCCCCATTGCCTCGTGACCCTGCTAAGATCGCGTCGTCCCATGCCCCTGGCCGACGTGCTCTCCGCCATCGTTCCGGGCTCGCCGGAGGAGGCGCTCGCCCGGCGCATCGATTTCGGGCGGCTGCCGCGCCACATCGCCGTCATCATGGACGGCAACGGCCGCTGGGCGGCGACCCGCCAGCTTCCGAGGGTCGAAGGGCACCGGGCAGGCATCGACGCGGTCAGGGACACGGTGGAGACGTCCGCGCGCCTGGGCGTGTCCGTGCTGACGCTGTATGCGTTCTCGGTGGAGAACTGGAAGCGGCCCGACACCGAGATCCGGGCGCTCATGCGACTGCTCAGACACTACCTGCGTCTCGAGCTGAAGAATCTTCTCCGGAACAACATCCGGTTCCACGTCATCGGCCAGCGCGATCGGCTGGAACCGACGATCCGCGGCGAGCTCGAGGCGGCTGAGGCCGACACGACGGGGAACACGGGCATGTTGTTCAACATCGCGCTCAGCTACGGCGGTCGCGCCGAGATCGTCGACGCGGCACGCAAGGCGATCCGCGCCGGCCTCGATCCCGAGCGCCTCGACGAGCGGACGTTCGGGGAGCTGCTCTACACGGCCGGCCAGCCCGATCCCGATCTGCTCATCCGGACGAGCGGCGAGCTTCGGGTCAGCAACTTCCTGCTGTGGCAGATCGCGTACGCGGAGATCTGGGTGACCGATGCGCTCTGGCCAGACTTTCGCGCGCGCGATCTCCTCGAGGCCGTCGTCGACTATCAGAAGCGCGATCGACGCTACGGCGCGATCGCGTCCGAGGCGGCCGCGGCGGCGAACGGATGACGCCAGCGCCGGCGCGCATGCGCTCGGGGCCGCGATGACGCGCGTTCTTTCCGCGGCCGCCCTCATCGGCCTGCTCGTCCTCACGGTGTGGGTGCTGCACCCGATGGCCACGGTCGTCCTGGCGGCCGTAATCGCGGTCGTGGGCGCCGCTGAAGTCGCGGGCCTCTCCGTCAGGGTCGGCGCGCCGGTCTCGGCGCGGTTCGTCGGTCCGCTGGCCGGCGTGTTCTGCTGCCTGTTCGCGCTCGGTCTGTCGACAGGTCCGCCGCCCCGGACGGAAGTCCTCCCGCTGGTCCTGCTGGCGGTCGTCGTGGCCGCGGGGGTGCTCACGCTCGCCGCCGCCCCGCCGGACGCGTCCGCTCTCGCGCGCGGGGCGGTCACCGTCATGGCGCCGCTCTACGTCGGATTGCCCCTGGGCGCGATCGCGCGCGTGCGGCTCCTGGACGGCCCGCAGGTCGTGAGCGTGCTTGCCCTGCTGGTCATTGCCAGCGACTCGGCCCAGTATCTCGTCGGACGCACCCTCGGGCGACGCAAGCTCGCGCCGCTGGTCAGTCCCGGCAAGACGATCGAAGGCGCCGTCGCGGGGCTGGCAGCCGGCGCGCTGGCGGGCGGCATCTTCGGCGTGCGATGGGTGCCGGGCGTCACGCTCTCCGGAGGCCTGCTGCTCGGCGCGCTCGTCTCGACGTTCGGGATCGTCGGCGACCTGTTCGAGTCGCTCCTCAAGCGGGGCGCCGGCGTCAAGGACAGCTCGTCGCTCATCCCTGGCCACGGCGGCGTGCTCGATCGCATCGACAGCTGGCTGTTCGCCGGACCGGTGTACTACATCCTCCTGAGATATCTCGCGTGAAGCGGATCGGCATTCTCGGATCGACCGGGTCGATTGGCTGCAGCGCCCTGGCCGTTGTCGAAGCGCATGCCGATCGGCTGCAGGTGGTGGCGATGGCCGCCGGCGAGAATGCCGCGAAACTGGCCGAGCAGATCGAGCGGCACCGGCCCCGACTCGTCGGCGTGGGATCCGAGGCGGCCCGTGCCGAGCTGGATCGGCGGCTCGGCCGGGACCGTCCGACCGTGATTGCCGGCCCGGAGGGCCTCACGGCCGTCGCCACGCATCCCGAGATCGACGTCCTGCTCTGCGCGACGTCGGGGAGCGCAGCCCTGGAGGCCGTGCTCGCGGCCATCGAGGCCGGCAAGACGATCGCCCTCGCCAACAAGGAGATTCTCGTCATGGCCGGCCGGCTGATGATCGAGGCCGCCCGGCGGCGCCGCGTCGACATCCTCCCGGTCGACAGCGAGCACAACGCGATCCACCAGTGCCTCTGCGGCCGTTCCTCGCAGGAGGTCCGGCGCCTCGTCCTGACGGCCTCCGGAGGGCCGTTCCGCACGTTGGGGCCCGGCGAACTGGCCGATGTCACGCCCGAAGCGGCCCTGCGGCACCCGACGTGGCAGATGGGCCGCAAGGTCACGATCGATTCGGCGACGCTCATGAACAAGGGTCTGGAGGTCATCGAGGCGCACTGGCTGTTCGGCGTCCCGAGCTCCGCCATCGACGTGCTGATTCACCCCCAGTCGATCGTGCACTCCCTGGTCGAGCTCCGCGACGGTTCCGTCATCGCCCAGCTCGGCGTGACCGACATGCGCCTCCCGATTCAGTACGCCTTCTCGTATCCGGAGCGCTGGGACGGCGCCGTGCCCTCGCTCGACCTGGCGCGCCTGGCCCCGCTCGAGTTCCTCCCACCGGACCGGGATCGCTTCCGGTGTCTGAGCCTGGCGTACCGGGCGCTCGACGCGGGCGGCAGCGCCCCGATCGTGCTGAACGCGGCGAACGAGGTCGCCGTCGACGCGTTCCTGGGGGGGCGGCTGCCGTTTCCGGCCATCGCCCGCGTCATCCAGCAGGTCCTCGACGAGAGCACCGGAGAAATCCGGGAGCCTGCGTCTCTGGCGGAGATCCGCGCCGTGGATGCCCGGGCCCGGGCCGGGGCCCTCGAGGCGATTAGTACGCTACGATCGTGACCAGGACGGACAAGAGCAGACGCGCTGTGGTGCCAGGCGGACGGAAGTGCCCCCAGACGACCACTGGCACTTGCTGCGGGAGCTTGCCAGACACAGCGCGCCGCGTCATCTGGGGGATTCTTCGTTGACGACCATCCTCGCGTTCCTTTTTGTCCTGGGTGTGCTGATCTTCGTCCACGAGCTCGGCCATTTCGTGATGGCCCGGCTCAATGGCGTCCGCGTGCTGCGGTTCTCGCTGGGCTTCGATCCGAAGATCATCAGCATCCGCCGCGGCCCAACCGAGTACAGCATCGGAGTCATTCCGCTCGGCGGCTTCGTCAAGCTGGCCGGCGAGACGGTCGACGAGAAGCGGACAGGGGCGCCAGACGAGTTCCTCTCGAAGAGCAAGTGGGTGCGCTTCCAGGTCTATCTCGCCGGGCCGGTGATGAACATCCTCCTGGCGCTGGTCCTCCTCACGATTACGCTCTCGCGCGGCGCGGACGTGCCGCTGTTCCAGTCGGCCCCGCCGGTGATCGGCCAGGTGGTGGCCGGCAGTCCGGCCGACCGCGCCGGGCTCCGGGCCGGCGACCGCATCGTCCGCGTGGGCGAGCGCGACGTCTCGACGTGGGAGGAGCTGGATCAGGCGGTCATGCCGCAGGCGAATCGACAGCTGGCGATCGTCGCGCGCCGGGACGACACGGCCATTCACGTGCAGATCACGCCGGAGTCCGTCGGGAAGTTCGAGGTGGGGAGCCTCGGCATCGTGCCGATCCTGCGGCCGCAGGTCATGACCATCATCCCGGGCAGTCCCGCCGAGCGGGCCGGGTTGCAGCCCGGCGACGTGCTGGTGGACGTGAACGGCCAGCGGGCCGATCGGGCGAAGGCGATCGAGGTCTTCCAGAACAGCTCCGGCGTGCCCGTGAGGTTGACGATTGAGCATGCCGGATCGACCCGGGACCTGACCGTCGTCCCGGAGAAGCACGGCGACGTCGGCCTGATTGGGGCGGGGATCGTCGAGTACGAAGTGCGGCGGATCGAGCCGACGCTGCTGCAGGCGGCGAAGATGAGCGTCGAGCGCAACTGGGAGACGACCGTGCTCATCGGCCGCACGGTCAGCGGTCTCTTCCACGGATCGACCCCGATGCGGCAGCTGATGGGGCCGGTCGCGATCGCGCAGCTCTCGGGAAGCGCCGTTCAGCTCGGCTGGAAGTACCTGTTCGAGTTCATGGCGATGATCAGCCTGAATCTCGGGCTCATCAATCTGCTGCCGGTCCCGGTGATGGACGGCGGCCAGATCGCGATTCTCGGCTTCGAGGGGCTCACGCGTCGGGATCTCAGCATGAAGGTCAAGGAGCGGATCCTGATGGCGGGCGCGGCGCTGATCGTCGCACTCATGGCGACGGTCATCTACAACGACATCATGCGTCTGATGCGGTAGGGCCGCCAGGCCCTAGGGGTGCTCGCGCACGAGCTTCGCCGCCCGCACCGCTGCGCCGACGAGACCGGCCGCCGGGTTGAGAATCACGTGCACCGGCAGCGTGCGGAGCAGATCGACCATCGGTTCCTTGTCGCGGAAGGCGTCCATGAAGGCCCCGCGCTTCAGCGCGGCCAGGATCTTGGGGGCGATGCCTCCTCCGACGTACACGCCGGCCAGCGCCACCGTCCTGAGCGCGAGATTCCCCGCTTCGGCGCCGTAGGCGTCGACGAACATGTCGAGCGTTTCGATGCACTGCTCGCACCGCCCCTCGAGCGCGGCGGTCGTGATCATCGCCGGCAGTTCGACCGGATCGATCGCCGCCGCCGGATTCGCGTCGCCGGGAGCCGCCCCGCTCTGGCCGGCGGCGGTGCGCGGCGTGCCGGCCATCCCCGCCATCGGCCGGACGATCTGGCACGCGTTGGCGAGATCCTGCGTGCCGTGCGTGAAACGGAACAGGTTGATCAACCCGTGTCCGGAGATGACGTGCTCGTTCGAGACCCTGCCATGAATCCGCGAGAGCTCGTCGACGAGCGCCAGCTCGCGCCTTGTGCGGGCGGCGAAGTCGGCGTGTCCCCCTTCGGACGCGGCCGGAACGAACCGGCCGCCGACGTTGTGGAGGAGCGCTTCCCCCAGGCCGGTGCCCGCGGCGATGAGCGCGCCGTTGCCGCTGGCGACGGCGACGCCTTCCTGCAGCGTCGCGAGCTCGTCGGGCTCGAGCACGGCGACCGACGACCCCATCGCCTCGAGGTCGTTCAGCAGGAGCATCGGGCAGCCGCCGAATCGCTCCGCGACGACGGAGACATCGGCGACCCAGGGCACGTTCGTCAGCCGAGCGACGTGGCCGGTGACCGGTCCGGCGACGCCGACGGTGATCGCGTCAATCCTCCTCGTGTTCGTCTCTTCCGCGAACGCGGCGACGACGTCGTCGAGGCTGTCGAAATCGAGCGTCGCGTATTCGCGCACGACGGCCGGCACCGGTCGCGCGTCGGCGCGGCCGCCGGGACCGGGACGGAACAGACCGAGCAGGACCTTGGTGCCACCGATGTCGCCGGCGAGGAACACGTGCGCTCCTTTTGCGCACGGATTCTACCTCGTCGACGTTCGAAGGTTCGCGTCCGGTGCGGCAGCGTCCGGTGCGGCAGCTTGACTTCCACGCACGGGAGACGCATCTTGAGCGGCACGTGGCTGTTCCCGCGTCCGTGCCGTCCGATCGACCGTTTGCCGGCCAGCAGGTGGCCGTCGTCGGCAGGCCGACCGTGCTCTCGAAGCGCGACATCCGCGCGCTGGTCGAACGGCTCGGCGGCACGTTCTCTCCGGCCCTGACACCGCGCACCACGACCGTCATCGTCGCGCCGGACCAGAGGACCGGCCGCGATCCGGAGCGGCTGGAGGCGGATCCGTCCGCGGGTGCGCGCGTGCTCAGCGAATCCGACTTCTGCCGGGAGGCCGGTCTGCCGGATCTCGACACGCTCCGCGCCCGCTACTACTCGACGCGCGATCTGCGCGGCATGTACCCCGCCGTGAGGGACGATCATCTCCGGTACCTGGAGAAGGCCGGGCTGATTCGGCCGATCGGCGGACGCTTCTCCTTCAGCGACGTGCACGTGATCAAGCACGCCGCCGCCGAGATGGCGCGCGGCGCGTCGCTCAACGGCGTGCTGCGCGCCCTGTCGTCGGCGCGCGAGGGGCAGCTCGCGTTCGATTTCCAGCCGCCGCGATCCGAGCGGGCGCCGGCGCGGGTCGTCTCGCTCCGCCGGCCATCGCCCCGCGAGGCGTCGCTGTTCGCGACCGAGCTCGCCGGCCCCCCGGCCGAGGCGAACTACGCCCTGGCGGCGAAGTACTTCCTCGAAGGCGCGGAGCTCGACGACGGCGACGCACGCGACCTGGAATCGGCCGCCTCGGCCTACCGGCGCGCGCTGCTCTTCGACCCGCAGCTCGTCCCGGCGCTGGTCAACCTCGCCAACATCCACTACGAGCGCGACGAGCTGGTGGAGGCGGAAGCCCTGTACGAGAAGGCGATTCGCGTGGACCCCGAGTGTTTCGAGGGGTACTTCAACCTCGGCAACATCCATCACGACCTCACCCGCTACGTTGAGGCCGTGTCCGCCTATCGCGATGCGCTGACGATCAATCCCGGCTATCCGGAGGCGCACTTCTACCTGGCGGTGACGCTCGAGAAGCTCGGCCGATCGGCCGAGGCGCGGCCGCACTGGAAGGAGTACCGCACGCTGGCCCCCGACGGCGAGTTCGTGGATCTGGCCAAAGAGTTCTCGGATTGATCTTCGCCGGCCTGTTCTGCGTCACGATGGCGACGCTGATGCTGGAGGTGCTCGATTCGCGCCTTCTCTCGGTGCTCGCCTGGTATCACCTGTCGTTCTTCGCCGTCTCGGTCGCCATGCTGGGGATGGCCGCGGGCGCGACGCTCGTCTTCGCGGGCGGCGCGCGGCGGGCCTGGCTGCGCGCCGGGGCGCTGCCCGGCCTCGCCGGGGCGCTCGCGGTCGTGCTGGCGCTGTCGCACCTGGCCAACCTCGCGATCCCGTTTCCGTCCGTGCGGGTCGGGTCGTGGCCGGATCTGGGAACGCTGCTCGCCGCGACGACCGCCCTGACCCTGCCGTTCGTCGTCTCGGGCATCGTGGTGACGCTGGCGCTCACGCGCACGCCGGCGCCGATCGGCCGGCTCTACGGCGCCGATCTGCTCGGTGCGGGCGCCGGGTGCCTCGGCATCATCGCGCTGCTCAACCTCACGGACATCACCTCGGCAGCGTTCGTCGTGGCCGCGGCCGCCGCCGCCGGCGGGTGGTGCTTCGCCCGGGCCGCCGGGCGCCGGACGGTCGGGCTCGCCGCGATCGCGTGCACGCTTGTCGGCGCGGCCGTGCTCAACGCGCACGTCGAGCATCCGCTGGGCGTGCTGTATCCGAAGAACCGGAGCGTCTGGCCGCTCATGAACACGGTGCAGCAGTCCGTGTGGAACTGGTACTCGTACGTGATGGTGCGGCGCCCCGAGCCGAGCACGGCCTGGCTGTGGGGCCCGGGGACGCACGCGCCGAAGACGCCCGCCACGGTCGCCTGGGCGATGATCGACGGCGAAGCGGGCACGCCGATCACGAAGTGGGACGGCAATCCCGCGTCGCTCGCCTGGGTCCAATACGACGTCACGGCGCTGCCGTACCGGCTTCGGCGTGGCCGCGTCGGCGTCATCGGCGTCGGCGGCGGCCGCGACCTGCTGACCGCGATCTGGGCCGGAAACCGGACCATCACGGGCATCGAGGTGAACCGGACGTTCGTCGACCTCCTGAACGGGCCATACCGCCGGTTCGCCGGAATCGCCGGCCGCGCTGGCGTGACGCTCGTGAACGACGAAGCCCGGTCGTACCTGACCAGAACGCGCGGGCAGTTCGACGTGCTCCAGATGTCGCTCATCGATACCTGGGCGTCCACCGGCGCCGGCGCGTTCACGCTGACGGAGAACGGTCTCTACACACGCGAGGGCTGGCGGGTCTTCCTTCGTGCGCTCGCGCCCGGCGGCGTCCTGAGCATCTCGCGCTGGTACGCGCCCGGGGCGGTGTCGGAGAGCACGCGTCTGCTGTCGCTCGGCGTGGCGGCGCTCATCGATGCCGGCGTACGTACGCCCTCCCGCCACGTGATTCTCGCCTCGGCGGGGAACGTGGCGACGCTGCTGATCTCGCCGGCCGCGTTTTCCGACGCGGACGGGGCGACACTCCGGGACGCCTCCGGACAGGTGGGATTCGACATCCAGGTGAGCCCGTGGTCTCGCCCGGTGGACGACCGGCTCGGACGGGTCGCGGGCGCGAGGACGCTCGACGAACTGAGCCGGGCGGTCGCCAACCCCGATTTCGACTTCAGTCCGCCGACCGACGGACGCCCCTTCTTCTTCAACATGCTCACGCTTCGGGGTGTCCTGCACGGAGCGGCATCCCGGCTGCCCGAAGGCGGCGTCATCCGGGGCAATCTCGTCGCGACGTCCACGCTGCTGACGCTGCTGGGAATTGCGACGCTGCTCGTGATGGTCATCATCGGCTGGCCGCTCGCCGCCGCCGGACGACCGGCGATGCCGCTCGGGCCGTTCCTGTGGGGGCTCCTGTACTTCGCGCTGATCGGGGGCGGGTTCATGTTCGTGCAGATTCCGTTCCTGCAGCGCTTCTCGGTATATCTGGGACACCCGACCTATACGTTCTCGATCATCCTGTTCCTGATGATCGTCGCTGCCGGCGGCGGCAGCTTCGCCTCCGAGAGGATCGGGATCGATCGGGTGGCCACGCTGCGGACGGTGAGCCTGTCGATTGCGGTGGGAATCGTTGTCGAGGCGCTGCTGCTCCAGCGCGCGATGGACGCGACGGTCGGGTGGCGGCTGCCAGGCCGCACGGCCATCGTCGCGCTGTTCGTCGTGCCGCTGGCGACCGCGCTCGGTTTCTGCTTCCCGCTGGGCATGCGGCTGGTCAGCCGGCTGCGGCGCGGCCGGCCCGACGGGCACTCCCCGGTGACGGCCTGGTACTGGGGCGTCAACGGCGCATGCGGGGTGCTCGCGTCGATTCTGGCCGTCGCGGCGTCGCTGTGGCTGGGGATCCAGGTCAATCTCTGGATAGCCGCCGCGCTGTACGCGCTGCTTTCAGTACCCATCGGCCGCCTGGCGCGTTCCCGGACCTGACGTCCGGGGCGCGCGCCGACGGGCCACTACTTCTTGCGGCTCGAAGTCTTGCTCCTGCTGCGCGACGAGCGTTTCCTGGCTGGAACCTTCGCGCCGGAACGCCGCGCCTCGGACAACCCGATCGCGATCGCCTGCTTGCGACTCCTCACTTTCTTCCCTGAACTGCCGCTGCGCAGCGTGCCGTGCTTGCGCTCGCGCATCACCTTCTCGACTTTCTTCTGCGCCTTCTTCCCGTATTTCGCCATGTCGATCCTTCCTTCCACGTTTACAGCATTGTGGTACGGCATGGCGATGGTGTCAGCCGGGTGAAGACCCGACACGGGGGTGCGCACGAAGGTGCGGACGACGGTGCGCACGAAGGTGCGGACGAGGGTGCGGGTCATGACCTTCGCGCGCACGTTCGTGCGCACTCTTGTCCGCACCCTCGTCCGCACCCTCGTCCGCACCCCCGTCCGCACCCCCGTCCGCACCTACGTCATGTACCACCCTCCGTTCACCCCAATCGTCTGTCCGGTGATGTAGCCGTTGCGGCAGAGCATGACCGCGACGTCCGCGACGTCGCCGACGTGTCCGAATCGGCCGACCGGAATGAGATCGGGCCGGGCGCGCGGGTTGGCGGCGACCATGTCGGTCGCGATGAGCGCCGGGGCGATGGCATTCACGGTGATGCCTTCCTTGGCCAGCAGCGCCGCGTACGCGTGCGTGAGCCCGAGCAGGCCCGCCTTGGACGCGGCGTAGTGTGGGCCGACGACGCCGCCGAGCTGCGCGGCGACCGAGGAGAGATTCACGATCCTGCCCCAGCGCCGCTCGCGCATCGGCGGCAGCACCGCCTGCGTGAGCAGGAACGCCGACTTCAGGTTGACGTCGATGAGCTCGTCCCAGTCGCGTTCGGTGATCGCCTCGAGCGGCTGCGGTCGGGTGATGCCCGCGTTGTTGACGAGGATGTCGATCCGGCCAAGCTGGGCCTGGACCGTGTCGACGAGGCCTGCGACCTCCGCGGATCGCGAGACATCCGCCCGCGCCACGCAGGCACGGCCCCCGGACGCCTCGATTTCCTGGACGACCGCCTGGGCGTCGGCCTCGCGCGCATGGAAATGCACCCCCACGGAGCAACCCGCGCGCGCGAGCGCAAGCGCGATCGCGCGGCCGATGCCGCGGCTGGCTCCCGTGACGAGGGCGGTTCTCTGAGCGATCTCGCGATCCGGCGGGGCGGTGAGGGCCATCCGCCGATGGTACGTCAGCGGCCGGCGAAGGCGGTGCCGCTACTGGATGAGCTTCAAGCCGAACGCCTGCTCGATGTCCTGGAGACCGCGGCGTTCCGCCGGATCGGCCAGCGTGAGCGCGTGTCCCGCCGCGCCGCTCCGGCCGGTCCGACCGACACGATGCACGTAGCTGTCGAGGCCGCGCGGCACCTCGTAGTTGACGATGAGACCGATCCCCTCGATGTCGAGCCCGCGCGCGGCAACGTCGGTCGCAACCAGCACCCTGACGCGGCCGGCGCGGAACGCCTCAATCGTCGCCGTCCGGTCCTCCTGCGATCGATCCGCATGGATGGCGCGTGCGCGCAGCCCGGCCGCGGCGAGCTGCCGGGCGAGCCGGTCGCATCCAATCTTCGTGTTCACGAACACGATGGCGGGCTCGTGATTGCGCCGCAGCGCCTTCGCCAGGAACGCGGCCTTCTCGCGTCCCGGGACGATGTGCGCCTCGTGGGAGATCGTCTGGGCGGGACCTCGTCGCGACCCCACCTGGACGAACACGGCACTGGGCGCCAGGGTGTCGGCGAAGCGCATGACTTCCTCGGGCATCGTGGCCGAGAAGAGCATCGTCTGGCGTGCGGCCGCGTGCGGCAGCATCTCGGCGATCCGCCGGACATCCGGCCAGAATCCCATGTCCATCATGCGGTCGGCTTCGTCGAGCACGAAAATCTCGAGCCGCGAGAAGTCGCCCACGCCGCTGCGCATGTGGTCGAGCAGCCGCCCCGGCGTGGCCACCACGATGTCGACCCCGGCCTTGAGCGCGCGCTCCTGCGGCTCCATCGGCACGCCGCCGTAGACCGGCGCGCTCGCGACCGGCGCGTGATAGGCGAAGCCCTGAATCTCGTCGTCGATCTGCGTGGCCAGCTCGCGCGTGGGCGCCAGAATCAGGGCGCGCGTGGCCTCGTGGGACGCGCGCGGACCCGCCTCGCGGTCCTCGCGCAGCAGGCGGCTCAGAATCGGCAGCACGAACGCCGCCGTCTTGCCGGTCCCCGTCTCCGCGCACCCGATGACATCCCGGCCGGCGAGCGCATACGGCAGAACGGCGCTCTGAACCGGTCGCGTCTGCTGGAACCCGCGCTGTTCGAGCGCGTCGAGCAGCGCCGGCTCCGAAATCAGAGACGCGAACGGCAGGGGCTCGGGATCGAACGGCGCCGTCGCGCGCCCGGCGGCCGCAGGCCTCGCCTCGCGCGGCGGATGGGCGGTCGGGGCGGCCGTCGCGTGCGCGCCGGTACCACCCCCGCGCCGGCGACGCCGCCGGGTGGGTTTGTGCTTGCGGATTGTCGTTCCAGTCGTCAAGTCGTTGTGAGCTATCGAGCGCGGAAGGTGATGATGCCGCGGACGGGATCGTAGGGCGAGACGCCGACGGTCACTCGATCTCCTGGCACCACCTTGATGCGAAAGCGGCGCATCCGGCCGCTCAACTGGGCGAGGACTTCGTGACCCGAATCCACATGCACGCGATAGAGGCCGCCGCTGTGCACGGCCACGACCGTGCCCTGGACATCAATGAGGTCGTCCTTGCTCAAATGTGCCGTCCCCTCATAGCACAAGCATAGCAGGTTCAGGTGTTTCCCCCGGCCAGCTTCTCGACCGCATCCTCCACCTGCCGTGCGAGCGCGGGGAAGTCTTCGCCGGTCAGTCCCGTCAGCGCCGGTCCGAACGCCACTCGAGCCGGTCCTCGCTTCGGCCACCGCATCGTCGGACTGAGGACCTTGTCGAGGCCCTCGAGCCGGACAGGCACGACGGGCAGGTCGAGCCGCGCGGCGACCATGCCCACGCCCGGGCGGAATGCGGCCATATCGCGATCGCCGTGCCGCGCGCCTTCGGGAAAGATCAGGATGGAGTAGCCTGCCGCGGTCAGCTCCCCGATATACCGGAGCGTCTGCCGCGTGCCGGTCCCGCTCTGGGCGAGCGGGAAGGCGTTGAAGAACATCGACGCGCCGAAGTAGTTGAGGCTGTTGGTCAGCCAACGGCCCCATCCGACCGATCGCGGGTGGAAATGGGCATGGAAGAACTCCCGCGACATGGCGGGCGCCACCCGATACCGCCAGCGCGCCGGCAGCGCCAGGAAGATGGCCGGCACGTCGAAATGGCTCTGGTGATTGGCGGCGAAGACGACCGGGCCCTTCAGTCCGGCCAGGTGCTCGAGCCCGTCCACGCGCAGCTCGAGGAACACGCGGCCGAGCGGCAGGATCCAGGTGGGCAGGCTCATCCGGCGGAGCAGCCAGGACGCGCCCCATCGATTCCAGGTCGGAAAGGCGAGAGGAGCCGTGGAGCGGGACGCCTCCTCGGGCGCGCGCTGGCCGGCCTGCGGCGTTCCGGCTCCCGGAACGTGGTCCGGCGCCCGCTCCGGTTCGACGAGCTGTTTCAGATCCGCGATCGTCCTGGCGCCCGCCAGCGCGTCTTCCTCGACCGTCGTGTGGAACGCGTCTTCGAGCGCCATCATGAGCTCGACCCGATCGAGCGAGCTCAGGCCCAGCTCGTCCAGCGTCGTCTGGGCCGTGAGGTCGCGCCCGGCGGCGAAGCGGGCGACGATCGACTCCACGGACGCGTCGCTCGAAGGCGCGCCGGCCGCGGCGGGAGTCTCGCCCGAGGCCCAGCGCTGCAGCTCGCGCCGTTTGAGCTTCTGCGTGCCCTCGGTCCGCGGCAGCGTGCGCCCGGGCCAGATCGAGGTGCTCCAGACGCGCTGGTGGTCCTCGAGCGTTGCGTTCGCGCCGCGCACGATCGCGTCGACGTCGGCGCCCGGGTCGACGACCAGGACGGCGTGCACGCGCTCCTCGCCGCCCACCCGACGCCCAACCACGCCGGCCTCCCTGACGCCGGGCTGCATCGTCAGGGCGCGCTCCACGTCCTCGGGGAAGACGTTCAGTCCCTGGGGCGTGACGATCATCTCCTTCTTGCGACCTTTGATCTGCAGTCTGCCCTGGCTGTCCAGTTCGCCGATGTCGCCGGTATGGAACCAGCCGTCCTCGAACGCCGGCGTCGCTTCGACGGCCCCTCCACCGTCTTGCGGCCGGTAGTAGCCGGACGTCACGTTCTCGCCCTGGACGAGGATCTCGCCGTCCGGCGCGATCCGGATCCGGACGCCCCCGATAGGCGTGCCGACCGTGCCGCGCGAGGCGTGGAAGGGATGGTTCAGCGTCACGACCGGCGCCGTTTCCGTCAGCCCGTAGCCCTGCACGACGAGGAACCCGAGTTTGCGCCAGAACGCCTCGAGATCGGGCTCGAGGGGGGCGGCCCCGCAGACGATCGCCCAGAACTTCCACCCGAAGAGACGATGCGCGGCCCGGTAGCGCCACCAGCGCCACGACCAGTGTCTGTGGCTCAGCGGGTCGGGCTCGCTCGTGATCGGCACGACGCGCTGGACGTGCTCGCGGAGCACGTCCAGCACCTTTGGCACGCACACGAGGACGGAGACCCGCCGCGACTTGATCTGATGGAGGATCTCGGTCGGGCTGTAGCCGTGCGAGAACACCACGGTTCCGCGCAGCATCGGCGGGACGAACGTCGCCATCGACTGGCCGAACATGTGGCTGAGCGGCAGCAGGTTCAGGAATCGGAGCGGATGGAACGGGATCGCGTACCTGCGATACTTCGCCACTTCGCGCTCGATGGGCACGATATTGGCGAGGATGTTGCGATGCGTGATCGTGACGCCCTTCGGCTCCGCCGTGGCCCCGGACGTGAAGATGATCTCGGCGAGGGATGAGCCCGCGAGGTCCGGCGTCGTGCGGCCGGAACGTTCGGGCGCCGGCGGGGCTGTGGAACCGCTCCCGCCCTCCAACAGCGATCGCAGCTCCCAGACCGGCGCCCGCTGGTTCGGCGACCACCGGACCTCTCCGCCGACCAGGATGAGCCGGGCCTCGACGATATCGGCCACCCGCCGCAGCAGGGACTCGGACGCCCGATAGTCGATGGGAACGACGACGGCGCCGGCGAGCAGGCAGCCCCAGAAGGCGATCAGCCATTCGGTCCGATTCTCCGACCACACGACGACCTTCGCGCCGGCGGCGACGCCTTCGCGCTCGAGCCTTCCGGCGAAGGTTCTCGCCGCCGACGCGAGCTCCCGGTAGGTGACCTGCCGCACGCGGTAGCCGTCGTCGTGGACGATGAACGTGTCGTCGAACGAGGCGAAGTCCTCGAAGAAGTCGAGGAGGGTCTCGCGAGGCATGCTGAATCCCGAGGCTACTTGAGCGAGATGCCCGCGGACAGGACGGTCACCGACCGTCGCTCGCGTCCGCCCACGATCGTGGTCGGCTCGGAGGGCTGCGTCAGGTAGAGTCGCATGTCGAGGGTAAACGCGAGGTGCGGCGTGTTGAACCAGCGTGCGCCGAAGCCGTAGTTCTGCGAGAGCTGGCGGGGCCGGTCCGGAAGCGTGCCGCCGAGGTACGTGTCGAACGCGAGTGGGCCGATGCCGCCAGTGAGATAGCTCCAGCCCTGCCGATGGCCGAAGTTCAACGACACCTGGAGCGAGACCGACTGCAGCTGCCGGCGGACCTCTGGACCGAGCTCGCTGCCGTCGTCGTCGAAGTTGTGGCGGGTTCCACGGCCGAGGGCGAGCTCGCCGCCCAGCCCGAGCGCGATGCGGCGTCCCCGGAGGGGATAGGTTTGCACGCCAACGACGAACCCGAAGCCATGGGTCGCCAGATCGTCGACGCTCACGTCGAGCGTCGTCGCCGTGACGGGATCCTGCTTCAGCAGGAGGAACGCGCCGCGCGCGTCGATCACGAACGGGGGCAGCGGCTCGGTCTGCTGAGCGTGCGCGGGAGCGGCCATCGCGAGCAGCAACAGAATCGCGGGCACATGGCGCATCCAGACGATTAGTCTAGACTATCTCTCCTCATGGTCTCGCTTGAGGAGATCCGCCAGGCCGCCGAGCGCCTGCGCGGCGCGGTGCGGCGCACGCCGGTAATCGACGTGTCGGAGATGGCCGGGCGGCCCCTGTTCCTGAAGTGCGAGACGCAGCAGCATGGAAGCGCGTTCAAGATTCGCGGCGCCATGAACATGCTGCTGCGGCTGCCGGCGGAGCAGATCGCGCGCGGCGTCATCACCTACTCGTCCGGCAACCACGGGCAGGCGGTCGCGCTGGCCGCCGCGCGCCTGGGTGTACCGGCCGTGGTCGTCATGCCGACCACGGCGCCGGACGTGAAGGTGCAGGGCGTCCGGCGCTGGGGCGGCGAGGTCATCTTCGACGGCACGACCTCGGCCGATCGCCGCCGCCGGGCCGAAGCGGAAGCCGCAGCTCGACGGTTGACCATCGTGCCGCCGTTCGATCACGAGTGGATCATCGCGGGGCAGGGGACGTGCGGGCTCGAGATCCTCGAGCAGGTCCCGGGCGTCGACGTCGTGGTCGCGCCGGTCGGCGGCGGCGGGCTGGTGGCCGGCATCTCCGCGGCGCTGAAACAGTCCGACCCCCGCGTGACCGTCGTCGGCGTCGAGCCGGCGGGCGCCGCCAAGATGACCGCTTCGCTGGATGCCAAGGCGCCGGTCACGCTCGAGCGGGCCACGAGCATCGCGGATGGTCTCGTTCCCGTCCGGCCGGGCGACATCACGTTCGCTCACGTCACCGCGTTCGTCGATCGCATCGTGACGGTCGACGACTCGCAGATCGCGCGCGCCGTCCGCTGGCTGTACTCCGAGCCGCGGCTGGTCGTCGAGCCGAGCGGCGCGGCGTCGGTGGCGGCCGTGCTGTGGCCGGACGAGACGAGCCCGCTCGCGGACCGGAGCCGGACGGTCGTCGCGGTGCTGAGCGGCGGGAATGTCGCGATCGAGACACTGGGCGAGATCGCGCAGAGGGAAGGAGCCTGAGAGGGTGAAACGGTGGCCTGGCCCTTTTCCCGTCCCTTCTCATACACAAGTAGCGCGATTCCGGGTTCTGGGTTCCGGCTTCCGGGTTCCGGGATCGTTAACCGATGACCGCCGCCTGCGTAGGAACGGGAGATGGCGGAAAACGCGAAGAGATTTGACGCGCGTGAGATCGAACGTTCACTGTGGGGATGCTCCCTGATCGCGGCGCCCGCGCTCTTCGGGCTGTCGACGTTCTTCTGGATTCGTGCCGACGGACGAGCCGAGTACGGCGCCACGGGTGGCGCCCTCATTGCGATTCCGACTGTCTTCTGGATCCCCGGCGTTCGGGCTGTCGCACCAGACGCGCCTCGACGCCTGGGCGCGATTTCCCACGGCGTTCAACGTGGCCCTCTTCTGGCCAGGCCCCCTGTTTCCGTTGAGTCTGCTGGTTCTTGGCGCGATGCTGGTTCGCACGCGATCCGTCCCGCGGTGGGCCGGCCTGTTCCTCTGCGTGTCCGGCCTTGCCTTTCCGGTCAGCAGAGTCCCGCGCGTGGCGCTCGCGGCCCATGCGGCGGACGTCCTGTTGCTCCTGCCGCTCGCATATATCGGTTGGGGGTTTCTGATCCCGCGCAGGCGCGCCTCGGATGGCCACACCGCCGTCAGCCGCCGGGAACCCGTCGCGTAGCCGGACCATCGATCAATTGGCCTGACTGTTACACTCGCACCGGGCCGCTTCAGGGCCCGCCGGGCCGGTCCGATTTGAAGGCCACGTATCACAGGCCGAAATTCACTTGGGACGCTTCATTCCCGGCCGCCATCACCTCTGCGCGCTCCCGTCACGAATCTCCCCGTCCTTGCGTGCCGCGTGGACGCGATGTGGTCGACGACGTGCTTGGCATCCCGCCCCACACCTCCCAATAGCGCCGAGCTCAGCGAGTAGAGGAAGAGGAGGCCGACGAAGTAGAGGCCTGGACAGGACTCGACGATGCCCCGATCGTGAACGGGAAGGCCATTGTGGGTTGGCAGCGAGAGATCGATCCAGTCGTAACAGGGTGCGTATCCGGTGCACCAAATGACGTTCGACACCTCGAGGACCCTTCCGTTCTCCAGCACGGGATATCCATTCCTCACCGCGGTCATCCGCGGCACTCGTTCGATGCCCGCGGGGGCGAAGTCCTTCCGTCGTACCCGGCCCAGAGGGATTCCACGAGGCGGATCGGTGAAGTGGTCCCGGAGCTTCCTTCCAAGCGCCGTCTTCACCGTCAACCGCGTCGCCACGAACCACATGACGGGCGTGATCAGATGATCGAGCCGGCTTCCGGCGCGGGCAGGTTCCTGCCCCGTGTCCGGGCCGGACAGCCATGTCTTGTGATGGGGAGCGAGCTCGATCGCGATCTCCGCCCCCGAGTTCCCGGCGCCCACGACGAGCACGCCTCCTTTCTGAATCTGGGCCGGGTTGCGGTACTGCTTCGAGTGGAGCTGGAGAATGCTTTCCTCCAGCTCGCGTGCGAATACCGGGACCCTCGGGGTGTTGAACGCGCCGGTCGCCACGACGACGTTCTCGGCGAACAGCGTGTGCTCGCGCCAGCTCACCTGGAATCGATCCCCGGCTTTGGACAGTCTGTCGACTTTGACTCCGGTCCGGATGGGTAGCTCGAACTCGCGGGCATACGCCTCCAGATAGTCGGCGGTCTCGTCCTTGGTCGGATACGAGGACGGCGATCCTGGAAACGGCATCCCCGGCAGTCCGTCGTAACGGCCGGGCGTGAACAGCCGCAGTGACTCCCACCGCCTTCGCCAGGCATCGCCGATCCGGTCGTTCTCGTCCAGGATCACGAACGACAGATCCCGCCGCCTGAGGTGATAGCCGACCGCCAGACCAGCCTGGCTCCCGCCGATCACCACGGTTTCCGGGTGCTGATCACTCAAGGACGTCAGCTCTCGAGTCGATAGATTTCCCGCCGACCGCGGTCGACGAGGTCGTGATAGTCGGCCATGGTCGTCCGAAGCGTCTCATTGGTCATGAGCTTCTGCTCCATGGCGAAGAAATCATCGATCCGCTCGACTCTCGCCTCGGCGACGAGGGTCCAGTAGGGCTCGCCCGTGACATCGGTGAGCACGCGGAGCGGTTCCTGCCCCATCTCTTTCAAGGCCGTCGAGATGGCCCGAAACTTCTCGACCATCTGGCGGACCTTCCCGGGCTTGCAGTTGAGGACCTCACGGATTACGTACATGACTCACTCCTTTCACATCGTGATTCATCTGTGGACCTTTGCGGCAGCCATGATGCGGCCGACATTCTCGGTCGACATGAAATCGGGAAGCGGAATGGCGCCCGTGATCGCGGACAAGAATGCGTTGGTGGCATCCTGGTTGCCGTACAGCGCGCCGAAGAGGGCCCGCATCTCCGGCGGAGGGGGCTCGAGTGTCGCGAGCTGGCTGGTGAACTCATACATCGGTCGCACCCGTTCGTTGCGCGCCGTCTCGTGAGCCGCCAATCGGTCTTCGAGCGGACCGGCGCTCGTCCACGCCGTGCTGAGGGCCGTCGCGAGCATCTCGGCCTCGATGAATGCGTCACTGATGCCCTGCGCTGTAATCGGATCTCTGCTGTAGCTCGCGTCGCCGACGAGGGCCCATCCCTTGCCATACGGCTTGCGGAAGTAGCCGGGCACGCCCGCCGTGCCGTACCACTTGTCCTCGCGACGGCCGTTGCGGACGCGAGCAGCGAACTCGGGCGCGGAGTCGAGCGCCCGCCGGACGTGCCCCTCGATGTCGGCTCGCACGGCGGGAAAGTCTTCGGCCGGCCAGTTCACCATCACGAGATGGAGACCATCGTTCGTCGGCGCGCCGCCGAAGGCGTGACGGTCTCGGACGTACAGCTCGATATCGTCCTGGCTGACGCCGCTGAAGTACGAGTAGTAGGCGCAGGCGGCCACCGGGCGAACGTCGTACTCCGGAGCTCGCACCGCCCGCGCGACGAACGAGTTGACGCCGTCGGCGCCGATCACCATCCGGGCGTGCTCCTGGACCGGCCCGCCGTCTCTTCCATGGCCTCTCACGCCTGTGACGGTGTCGTCCGTCACCAGCAGCTCGTCGACGGTGAATCCCTCCCGAATCTCGACGCCGGCGTCGGCCGCTGCATTCGCCAGGAGGCTGTCGAGCACGGTGCGGCGCGGACAGAACCCGCCCAGCCCATCGTTCGCGTCGGGAACGGCGCCGCGAAGGGCAAGCGGGCCGACATCGAACGTCATGCGGCGGCAGATCGGCCGTACCCCCGTCGCCGCCAGCGTGGCGAGGAGACCCCACCGCGCCAGGATCTCGGCGCCGTGGGGCCAGAGGATGTGCGTCGAGATCGTATCGCTCGGGAAGGTTGCCCTGTCGACGAGCAACATCTTGAACCCCTGTCGCGCCAGGAGCATGGCGGTCGGCGAGCCCGCGCACCGCGCGCCGACGATGATGGCGTCGTACATCTGAGCCTCCGCGTCGAAGCTGACGTTACCGGAGGCCCGAGGCCCTGACATCGGACGGAATACCCAAAATCACGGGGGCCTTGAAATTGGGTATTTCTGCGTACGTCTCAGATGAGGTCGTGCCGGAACGCCCAGGCGGTCGCGCCCGCACGACTCGACACGCCAAGCTTGTCGAAGATGTTGCTCACATGCCGTGCGACAGTCTTCTCGCTGATGAAGAGCTCGGCGGCGATGGCGCGATTCGTCTTGCCGGCGGCAAGCAGACGTAGGACCTGCACCTCTCGTTCGCTGAGTGAGCCGGCAGACTGCCGCGTGTGGCGTTCCGATGGCTCGGCGATGCGCGCCAGGCAGGGTTCGGCGTTGAGCTGCTCGAACAGCCGCCGGGCGGTTTCGAGCTCGAGACGACGGCCGTCCTGGTCGCCCCGCCGGTGACAGACGGTCGCCAGCAGCACACGGGTTTGCGCTTCCTCGTAAGGCATCTCCAGGTCGCGCCAGATCTCCCACGCCTGCCTCAGCGATGTCGAAGCCGCGCCGATGTCGTCGTCGGCAAGGTGGACCGCGCCCGTGGCGTGTGCTGACGCGCCCGATAGAAGCGGCGCCCCGAAAGACGTGGCGATCTCCGACAATTCTGCAGACGCCTCGCGTGCGCTCGCGGGATCCGCCGCGGCAAGCAGGATCTCAACGGCTGCGGCCAGCATTCCGGCGCGGGCGGCCCGAGCCTGCGTATCGAGGAGAACGCTCCGGATCGCCGCGGCCGCGGCATCGGCGTGGCCCTGCGTCAGACGCAGCAGCGACAGTCCAGGCTGCGGCTTGCGTCCACGCTCGTGCGCGCGCGTGTAGGCTTCTTCGGCCTTGATGAACTCACCGCGAAGTCGATGGATCTCGCCGAGGCGGTAGAACGCCGCACCCACCGCTGGCCGGGACATCAGGAGCGTACACGCGTCCTGCGCGTCGCGGGCGGCGTCATCCCATTCGCCGCGCAGCTGCAGGACCTCGGCGCGGTAGAGCAGACATTCGCCGCGGTACCGTACGAGATCCGGCTGGGCGGCACACCATCGCGCCAGCGAATTCGTCCATTCGTACGCGCGGCGCAGGTCGAAGGTCTCCTGACAGGCCTCCAGCACGCTGCAGTAGACATCGCCCGCTACGAGCGGTGTCACGTCGCCGGCGATCACCGAGGCCATCGCCTCATCGAGCAGGGCGATACCTTCGGAAATGCGTCCGAGGCGGATGAGCGCCCGCCCGCGTCCGTGGCCGGCCAACGACACCAGATCCCGATCGCCAAAGCGCCGGGCGATCTCCGCTGCCTGGCTGAAGGTGGCGTGGGCCGCAGATGGGTCGCCCTGCACGATGTATTGAATAGCGGAGGGGATCAGCAGATAGCCGCGTACCACGCAGTCGAGCTGGCCCTCGTCGAGCATGCGTTCAGCTCTGGCGAGCCAGCCGGCTGCAGGGGCCATGGCGCCGCGGGCCAGGAGCGCGAACCCGAGCCAGAACGCCGTTCGAGCGGCCCCTTCGCGGTCTCCGCGATCGAAGAAGACCTGATGTGCGCGCGCGGTGAATCCCTCGCACTCGTCATCCCGGCCCACGAGGTAGGCCGCGATCGCGACGCGCTCGAGGTCTTCGGGTGCAAGCGGCGCGTCACGATCGGCGGCGTGCAGCAGGCGATACGATTCGGCCCACGCCTTTCGCGCGAAGCATTCACGGCCACGCTCGAGCGCCTGCGCGTCGGTCATGTTCCCTTCGCCCAGATGGTAGATCGTTCAGGAATCAGCGCGCCTCGACTGACAACCGCATCGTACGGAAGTCAATCCTGAACGCACGCGCCTGCCCCAGCAGGTCGAACCCCAGATTGCCGACGGTGCCGCGCGGGCCGAGCGGGCGTTGGATGACTTCAGCGGGACGCAACATCATCGGCACGCCACCGATGGCGATGCGCACCTCGGGTACGGTCACCGCTTCGAAGGTCTGGCCCCCGCCGATGCCTCGGATCTCGCGCGACGTCGCGTGGCCTGTGGCCACCAGCGACGGAAACGCGTCGGCGAACCCGCCGTCGAGGTCGGTGGTGACAGCTCCGGTGTCGAGCGTCAGGGGGACGGTCCGGCCTTCGATGACGGCGGCAACCTCCATGTGGTCGTTGTCGAAGAACACGTTCGGATCGCCTGGCGCTTCACGAGTTACGCTCACGTCCACGGTGCCGTCGGCCGCCCATCGGAAGTCGCGCAACGCGACCAGGACCGGGATGCCGAGCAGACCGCGGCGACCGAGGGGCCGGCTCGACCACGGCTCCTGAGTGTCCGGGACAATGGCGAATGAGACGCCCTGGAGCACGCCGCCGCCCACGACGACCGTCTTCGCCACGGCGAGACGGAAGCCGACCGACTGCCCCGTCACGTCCTGCATCGCGGCGCTGTCATCCTGGGCCGCAAGTCCGAGGCGTCGGGCTTCCTGCTCGGACACGACGCTGATTGCCGCGCCGGTGTCCCAGAAGAAAGTCGCCGGCCGGCCGTTGATCGACACGGGAAGCGTCAGGTCTCCATCGTGCCGCAGTCTCGCTGGCGCGATCTCGCGCGTGGTCTGGTCAGGCCCCCGCGTGAAGGCGGTGAGGGTGGCTTGCTCGGCCTGCAAATCGGCCCGCCCGGGAAACGCCGCAGCGCGCAACTCCAGCGTGCGGCCGAGTGTCTCGTACTGACCGAGCTGCAAGTAGAGATGGATCAGCGCTTCGAACGCGCGAACGGCGTCCTCGGTCCCGGCACGCTCCTGCAGCACGCCGCGGAGGTACTGTTCGGCCTGTTCGCGATCAAGCAGCGCCGCGGCCGCCGCACCCGCGTACAGCTCGAGTGACGGCGTCAGTTCCGATGCCGGGACCGAAGCGATCGCGGCGCGCAACTCCAGCCAGCGCCCATCTTTGTAGAGCGACTGCGCGTCGGCCGGCCTTGGAGCTGCGGGCACCGCGCGCGTCGAGCTCGCGGCCGGCGATGCCGCGCGGTTCGCACAGGCGGGCGCGGCGCTGCCGACCAGAAGCACGATGAGCGCTCGCGCCGAGAACCGGCTGATGCGGAGAGGCATGGAGGCTGGACGAGCCGCGTCCATACCAATTTAGCTCAGCGGCCCGGTCGAGGACAGATGGGATGAAGCGGCTGGCTGATTCGGGGTGGTAGGGTAGGGCTCCATCAGGATTGCACGCGCTCACGGCGCGTTACGGCGTACCTCGGCTTGGTGCCGCGCGAAGACAGCTGGGCGGACCGGCGGCATCGGGGGGCCATCACGAAAGCCGGGACCGGCCAGCCGCGGACGCGGTTGGCCAAGCGAGCTGGCACATCTGGCGCAGCGGGCGCGGGGGCGCGACCGCGTTGCCTGCCTGGAGATTTTCACCCTCTCACGCTTTTCACCCTCCTACCCTCTGTCCAGAAGCGTCCGCGCGACCTCGAGTCCCTCGTCAAGGGTCTTGATCTCGCCGTCGAGCTGCCGCTCGTAAATCTGCTTCAGGATGTGGCCGACGCGGGGACCGGGAGAGACGCCGAGCGCCAGCAGGTGGCGTCCCATCACGATCGGCGCGGGCGCCGCGTGTTCGACGCCGAGCGCCCGCGCGCGCTCGAGGAACCAGTCCATGGCCGAACAATCGAAGTCCCCCGCCCGCCCGAGGCAATCGGCTTTCGCGACTCTCGCCAGCAGCTCGAGATCGACCTTCTGCGCCAGTCTCCGGAAGGCGCCGTCGCCGACCGGCGTCGGCGACTTGCGGAACATCCCCGGCTTGAGGTGGTGGGCGACGATCCCGAGCACGGCGGCGCGGACGTCGAAGCCGTCCAGCGAGTGCACGTTCAGCCGATCGAGGATCGCGGTCGAGGGCGCGACGCCGGCTTCCTCGTGGCCCATCGATCGGATTCGCCCCTCGCTGAACGCGGTCGTCGCCGGTTTCCCGAGGTCGTGGCACAGCGCGCCCAGCATCACGGCGGTGGCCGGGCCGCGGCCGAGATCGTCCACGCGCCGCCGGGCCTCATCGACGACCATCAGCGTGTGCACCCACACGTCGCCTTCCGGGTGCCACTCGTGCTCCTGCGGGCAGCCGACGAGGGGGCGGAGCTCGGGGAACAACCGATCGACGACTCCGAGCTCGAGGCCGAGGGCCAGGCCGAGCGACGGCCGCTGGGCGCGCAGGAGGAGCTTCTCGATCTCTCCCCACACGCGCTCTGCGGGCAGATCGTCCAGCGGAATCGCCCGGCACAGGGCCTTCGTCGGTTCGTCGACCGTCAGCTCGAAGCGGGCGGCGAACTGGATTCCACGCAGCACCCGGAGGCTGTCGTCGCCAAACGTCCCGGCGTCGACGGCGCGGAGGATGCGGGCGACGAGGTCGAGCCGGCCCTGGAACGGATCGACCAGCTCGCCCGTCAGCGGGTCTCTCGAGATCGCGTTGATGGTGAAATCGCGGCGGCGCGCCGCCTCGTCGACCGAGAGAGTCGGATCGCCCTCGACCGCGAAGCCCTTGTGCCCGCGGCCGGTCTTCGACTCGCGGCGCGGGAGCGAGATGTCGATCTGTCCGAGCTTGTAGACCTTGAAGCTCTCGCCGACGCTGTCGACCCGCCCGAACCGCTCGAGAATCGCGCGGAGCCGCGCAGCCGGAATCCGGAAGACCTCGAGGTCGAGATCCTTCGAGGAATGGCCGAGCAGGTCGTCGCGAACCCAGCCGCCCACGACGAGCGCGCGGCCGCCCTCGTCCCGGACCGCCCGCGCGATCGCGACGGCCAGCTCGGGAAGGGGGGCGCTCACCGTTCCACTCGCCGTCCCCACCGCTGAACGAGCCTGTCGGCCCTGCCCGGTGCGACGACGCTCAGGACCGACAGCCATTTGGCTTTCGGGAAGGGATAGACCTCCACACGGGGCGAAACGACACAATCGACAATGGCGCGCGCGACCTGGCCGGCCGATTGGCGAGGGCCGCGGGGCTGGACGGTGCGCCCGAAGTCGCGGCGCAGCGCGTCGTGAAACTCCGTCTCGGTGCCGACCGGATAGACGACCGACGCATGCAGGTTCGTCCCGACGAACTCCGCGCGGAGGGCCTCGATGAAGGCGATCTGCGCCGCCTTCGTCGCCGCGTAGACGGCCGAGCCGCCCATGCCGCGGCGGCCGACGATCGACGAGACCGCGATGACGTGGCCCGCGTTCTGCGGCAGGAAGACGTCGAGCGCAGCCTGCGCGGCGTAGAACGTGCCCATCAGATTCACGTCGACGACCCGGCGCATGACGTCCGGCGGCGTCTTCTCGAACGCGTCGTGAAATCCGATGCCGGCGTTGCAGATCATGACGTCCAGACGGCCGAACGTCTCGACGGCGCGCGCGACCAGCGCCCGCATGTCCGCGACGGCGGCGACGTCGCCCGGCACCGCCAGCGCCCGGCCGCCGCGCCGGACAACGGCGGCCGCGATCTCGTCGAGCCGCTCGGCTCGACGCGCACAGAGCACCACGGCCGCCCCTTCGGCCGCCAACTGCTCGGCCGTCGCGCGCCCGATCCCGGCCGACGCGCCCGTCACCGCGACCACCCGGCCGTTGAGTCTGGACATGGGGCGAAGTTCGAAGTTCGAAGTTCGAAGTTCGAAATTACCATATGCCAATCGATCCCCTTCCGCTGCTCCGCGACCTGGTGTCGGTCAACTCCGTCAATCCGGGGCTCGTCCCCGGAGCGCCCGGGGAGGCCGCGGCGGCCGAGGTCTGTCGCGCGGCGATGCGGCGCGCCGGTCTCGACGTCGTCGTCGAGACCGTCCAGGCGGGCCGGCCGAACGTGGTGGGCGTTCTCGAGGGGCGCGCGCCAGGACCGTCGATACTGTTCTGCGGCCACCTGGACACGGTGGGCGTCGAGGGGATGGCCGATCCGTTCGTCCCGCGCATCGAGGGCGGCCGCCTGTTCGGCCGAGGCGCTCAGGACATGAAGGGCGGACTGGCGGCCATGATCGCCGCGGCCGGCGTGCTGGCCACGTCGTGGACGCACGGCCGGCTGCTGGTCGCCGCGGTCGCCGACGAGGAGCACGAGAGCATTGGCGCCGACGCGCTCGTGCGCTCCTGGCGGGCGGATGCCGCTATCGTCACCGAGCCGACCGGCCTTGCGGTGGTCGTGGCCCACAAGGGGTTCGCGTGGTTCGAGATCGTCGTTCGCGGCCGGGCGGCGCACGGCAGCCGCCCCGCCGACGGACGGGATGCGATCCTCGGGATGGGACGGGTGCTCGGCGCCCTCGAGCGTCTCGATCGCGATCTGCAGGCCCGCCCTGTTGTTCCGATGGAAGGCACGGGCTCGCTCCACGCGTCGATCATCGCGGGCGGCCGCGAGCTCAGCAGCTATCCCGATCTCTGCACGCTCCGGATGGAGCGCCGCACGGTGTCGGGTGAGACCGCTGGGACGGTTGCGCGGGAGATCGACGGGATCCTGAGCGAGCTGCGCCGGGCGGATCCCGAACTCGACGTCACGGCGCGGCTGCTGACCTACCGCCCGCCGTACCGCCTCGACCCGGCGCACCGTCTGCCGGTGACCTTGGGCGAGGTGCTCGCGACACACGGTCGCGCGGCGACGCCCGCGGGGATGTCGTTCTGGACCGACGCCGCGATCCTGGGCGGAGCGGGGATCCCGACAGTGCTCTTCGGACCCGGAGGCGCCGGCCTGCACAGCCCCGTCGAGTACGTCGGCGTCGAGGACGTCTATCTCTGTCGGGACGTGCTGGTCGAGTCGGCCCGCCGGCTCTCGACGGCCGACGCGGCCGATCTCGCGTGTTGATCAGGCCTTGTCCTTGAACAGGCTCTTCAGCACGAACGTGACGTTGGCCGGCCGTTCTCCAAGGCGCCGCATGAAGTAGGGGAACCACAGATGGCCGAACGGGAGGTAGATACGCACGGCTTGCCCCTGGCGAGCCAGCTCCGTCTGCAGGTCGCGCCGGACGCCATAGAGCATCTCGAATTCGTACCGATCCCGGGGAATGCTCTTCTCGGCGGCGAACCGGATGGTTTCGTCGAGCATCGCCGGGTCGTGGGTGGCGATGGCGGGATGCTCCCCGTGCTCGAGCAGCGTTCTCATGAGACTGACGAACGCGGCGTCGACCTCGGCCTTGTGCGCGTAGGCCGCCTCGCGGGGCTCGCTGTATGCGCCCTTGACGAGCCGCACGCTCGCGCCGAGGGCGTTCATGCGCGCGATATCCGCACCCGAGCGGCGCAGGTAGGCCTGAATGGCGATCCCGCTGTTGTGATAGCCGATGTTCCAGAGGGTCTCGAACGCGTCGAAGATCTGGTCGGTGTGGGCGGACTGCTCCATGTCGACGCGGACGAAGAAGCCGGCCTCGCCGGCGGCGTCGAGGATCCGTCGGAGGTTGTCGACCGAGGTCGCGCGATCGACGTTCAGGCCGAGCTGGGTGAGCTTGACCGACAGGCTCCGCGCCACGCCGGCCTTCTGCAGCTCCGCGATGATCGCGACGTACTCGCGCGTCGCGGTCGCCGCGGCAGTGGTCGACCTGACCTGCTCGCCCAGATAGTCGAGCGTCGTCGTCAGGCCGCTCCGCTCGAGACTCCGGGCGACCTCGATGGCCTCGGTCACCGTGTCGCCGGCGATGAACCGCCGCGCGAAGCCGTCCGGCTGACGGAGCCCGTAGCGCGAAGCGAGTCGTTTGAGGAGCGGGCTGCTGGCGAGAATCGAGAAGACCGCCCTCGGCAGCGTCTCGAGCATTAGTGCACGGCCCGCGGCCGTGGCGCGAGCAGATGCTCGATGGTGCGGGCGTAGTAGCGCAGGACGATCCGATCGCGCACGCGCAGGCGCTGTCGATCGCCCACGATCACGCCGCGTTCCACGAGGAGCGGCATGCCGTCGTCGACCGCCTGCCGGCCGCTCGACACGTCCAGGTTCGCATCCGTCTGGGCCAGCCGGCCGATCAGGTCGTCGACACGGGCGACGAGCTCGCCGCGCGTGAGCTGCGGGCGCATCGCGGAGGCGACGAGCGCGGTTGGGAGCACCTTGTACAGGCTCCCGATCTCGGTCTGGACGCGGTGGGCCAGCGCGACGAGATCGCGCCGCGAGTCCGGGTCGTACTGCGACAGCGGGATGGGCACGCCGAAGGTGACGAACGCCCGGGTGTGGAACCCGACGGCGTGCCGCACCATCTCGGTCAGCTCCTGGCCGAAGGGCCGCGAACGCCGACGGGCCGCCTGTCGTGGAAGGATTCCGGCCTCGAGCACGAGGTCGTACGCCACGGCCATGGGCAGCACCGACAGCGCGTCCCGCTCGGCGAGCAGGGCAGCCTGCAGCAATCCCGTCTTCGGCGACTTCAGCTCTCCGGTGTAGCTGCGGCCGCCCTCCGGATAGAACAGGATGTCGCGCCGCTTGAGGAGCTCCGCCACGTACGCGCGCAGCGTCATCAGATAGAGCGGGTCCTTGCTGTTGCGGCGGACGGGAATCGCGCCGGTGACGTGCCGGTGCAGCAGCCCGAGCGGGCCGCCGAACAGGTTGATGCCGGCGATCATCAGCGGCGGGCGGATGCCCGCATCGTCGAGCACCAGCCCCTCGACGAGATAGTCGAGATGGCTCTTGTGGTTGGACACGTAGACCACGTGGCCGAGTGACGTGGCCTCGAGGGCGTGCTCGATCCGTTCGGTGACCCGCTTGACCTTGCGAAGGATCGGGTAGAGCGGGTGCTGCAGCGCGCGATAGAACCGGTATCGCTGCTTGGTGCGCAGTTCGTCCAGGTACACCTCGACGCGCCGTCGCGCATCGGGGTTTGCCGCGCCGCCCCCGCCCTGCAGATAGCGGCCGACGTCCTCGCGTGCCAGCACGGCTTCCGCGATGTCGTCCCGAGTCACCGTTCTGGACTATAGCAGAGGCGCACGACGAGCCTCCGTCCGCGCGATCAGATCGGGTCTTTCGCTTCGAACCAGAAGAGGGCCAGCCCGCCAGCCAGAGTGAGCAGCATCAGGCTGCTCGACAGTCCGTGCAGCCGATCGAAGGCGAGACGCCGGGTGTCCTCCGCGGGAAGCCGCGTGACGCCGCCGGGGGCCTCGACCCGGATGCGATCCATCCGCGGCACGAGGACGAGCCCCGTTGTCAGGCTGACGGCGAGCATCGCGACGACGAGCCATACGCGCACGCGGGTGTGGCGGGGACGGGGGCCGAGCGCCGCACGACCCGCGAACAGCGCCAGCAACAGGCCTCCGCAGATCCACGCCGCAGGCTGGAACTGCTGGAAGATGGCGCCGAAGACGACACCCGCCGCTTCGCGGCCGGCCGACGGGTCGTGCGCTTCGAGCGTCTGGAACACGGCCGGCGCCGCGATGGCGCCGAGCACGCCCAGGCCGCCGATCCACACCGCCAGCGCGACCAGCGACAGGAACCGCAGCAGCGTCATGCTGCGATTATAGGGTGGTAGTCTGGTGGCCATGGCGACTTCACTCGCGCAGTTGCGCAATGTCGCAACGCAGCTGCGGATCGATTCCGTGCGGGCGACGTCGGAAGCCGGGTCGGGCCACCCGACGTCCTGCCTCTCGGCGGCCGACGTCGTCGCCGCGCTGTTCTTCGCGCAGATGCGGTTCGATCCGCACGATCCGCGTCATCCAGAAGCTGATCGGTTCGTGCTGTCGAAAGGGCACGCCGCGCCCCTGCTCTATGCCGCCTGGTCTGCCGCCGGCGCGTTTCCGCGCGAGCACCTGCTCAGCCTTCGAAAGATCAGCTCGGATCTCGAAGGCCATCCGGTGCCGCGGCTGTCGTTCGTCGACGTGGCGACCGGCAGCCTGGGCCAGGGCCTGGCCGCCGGCGTCGGCATGGCGCTGAACGCCCGCCGAATCGGGTCGGACTACCGGACCTACGTGCTGCTCGGCGACGGCGAGAGCGCGGAGGGATCGGTGTGGGAGGCCGCCGACGTGGCGTCCAACCTGAAGCTCGACAATCTCTGCGGCATCACCGATGTCAATGGGCTCGGCCAGAGTCAGCCGACCCAATGGGGGCACCGCGTCGACGAGCTGACGGCCCGGTGGAGGGCCTTCGGCTGGCACGCCATCGCCATCGACGGGCACGACCTCGCGGCGGTCGTCGCGGCGCTCGACGAAGCGCGCCGGACGCCGTCGCGGCCGACGATGATCGTGGCGAGCACGATCAAGGGCAAGGGCGTGAGCTTCGTCGAGGGACGGGAAGGGTGGCACGGGAAAGCGTTCAAGAAGGGCGACGAGCTCGACCGCGCCCTCGCGGAGCTGCAGGCGCAGTACGTCGAGACGAAGGATTCGGTGCCCGCCATTCCGAAGCCGGCGCACAGGCGCGACGAGGGCCCGCTGCCGGATTTCGTCCGGGAGCTGCCCGCTCCGTCCTACACGTTGGGCGACCACGTCGCGACGCGCGAGGCCTACGGGACGGCGCTGGCGGCGCTCGGCGCCCTCGACGCACGCGTGGTGGCGCTCGACGCGGACGTCGAGAACTCCACGTTCAGCGAGACGTTCCAGAAGGCCTTCCCGGACCGGTTCTTCGAGATGTACATCGCCGAGCAGGTCATGGTCGGGGCGGCGATGGGCCTCGCCAGCCGCGGCGCCCTGCCGTTCCCGTCGACCTTTGCCTGCTTCCTGTCACGCGCCAGCGACTTCGTGCGGATGGCAGGCATCTCGGACCTCAACGTCAAGCTGGCCGGATCGCACGCCGGCGTCTCGATCGGCGAGGACGGCCCGTCCCAGATGGCCCTCGAGGATCTGGCCGCCATGCGCGCCGTGCCCACCTGCACGGTCCTCTATCCATGCGACGCGGTCAGCGCCGAGCGGCTCCTCGCCCTGGCCGCCTCGACGCCCGGTCCCGCCTACCTGCGCACGTCCCGGCCCAAGACCCCGGTCATCTACCGTGCCGACGAGACGTTCATCGCGGGCGGTTCGAAGACGCTCCGCCAGAGCACGGCCGATCAGGCCACGGTCGTCGGCGCGGGAATCACCGTCTTCGAGGCGCTGAAGGCGTACGAGGCCCTCGCGAAGGACGGAATCGCCATTCGCGTCATCGACGCCTATTCGCTGCAGCCGATCGATCGCGAGGGGCTGGTGGCCGCCGGCCGGGCAACGCACGGGCGGATCGTCACCGTCGAAGACC
Organism: uncultured Acidobacteriota bacterium; assembly: GCA_963764505.1. Lineage (GTDB taxonomy): Bacteria > Acidobacteriota > Vicinamibacteria > Vicinamibacterales > SCN-69-37 > CAVXSP01. The sequence continues at coordinate 913,957 of CAVXSP010000001.1, forward strand.
ACTATCCGCACGGCGGTCTCGGCGACGCAGTGAGCGAGGCGGTGTGGGATCAGGGTTTCCGCGTCCGGCGCCTCGCGGTCACCGAGGTGCCGAGGAGTGGCACGCCCGAAGAGCTGATCGATCGATTCGGGATCTCGGCCCGCAGCATCATCGCGGCCGTCAGGGAGTCGCTCAGTTCCGCGTCTTGAGTCTGTCTCGTCGGTCGACGAGATTCTGCATCGCCTCCACGGCCGGTGAGTCGGGCCAGAGCGGTAGTGGCGCCGCGGTGTACCCGGCGTGCGCCAGCTCGTGCTGGAAGAACACGACTTCCGAGGCGCGGCATGCAAGGCGCACCGCGATGTGGGCGAGCGACGCCGCCATCGTGAACCAGACCGCCGTCGAGGCGGGCGCGAGCTGGCCGAGCCGGCCGATCGTGGCGGCGAGCGTCAGCACGGCCGCTCCGTTCAGCAAGGCGAGCCCGCCGACACGCCAGGCGCGGCGACGGATGAACCGGATCGCCGCCGCGAGCGCGCCAATCATGCTGTGCCGGTCCTCGACGACGGCCCGGACCTGCGCGAAATCCACGAGGATGCCGAGGAGAACGATCGACCCCAGGGCGACGATCTCGCCCCAGAGAGGCGACGGCAGCGCGAGCTCGATCCGCGAGAGCACGAAGATCACCGCGGCGACGAGCACCGCGAGCCGGAGAAACCTGACGAAGTAGACGCCGCACGCCGCGAAGAACGCCGCCGTGCGGATTGGCCGCGCCCGCGCGTAGCGGTCGAGGATGCCGCCAGTCAGGAACACCAGCAGCGCCGTCTGGACGATGAGCGGGGACGGGATCGGCGCGTCGCCGCCAGCGGGAACCATGAACGGCGCCAGCTCTGGCGCGAACCCGTCCGATAGGCGTTCCAGCCACGCGCGAATCAGCTCCAGCCACGCGCCGTGGCCTGTGTAGACGCCCGCGGCGAGGCGCTCGGCACTCGGCGCCGAAACGAGCTGCCAGGCCCCCCACCAGACGAGCCAGGTCCCGACCAGCACGGCCGGGGCGCGCAGGACCTCCCGCCAGCCATCGAGGAACGCGGCGAGCGGCGACGCGGTGCGCCGTTGCGGGATTGGACCAGGCGGCACGGCCAAGACGATGGATGGTACACAATTGGGGCACCAGGAGCGGAGCGGAATGTCCATCAAGGTCTTGCATGTCGGGCTCGGGCCGATTGGCGCCGGCATCGTGCGTCAGGTGGCGGCCCGCAAAGGGCTGATGATCGTCGGCGCAGTCGACATCGATCCGGCGAAGGTCGGCGAGGATCTCGGAACCGTCTGCGGCGTCGGGCGGAAGCTGCGAGTGAAAATCACCGGCGATCTCACGCGCACCATCAAGGCGGTGCGGCCGGACGTCGCGGTGCTGTGCACGAGCTCGTCGCTGCAGAAGGCGGCGGTCGAGTTCGAGACGGTGCTCAAGCTCAAGGTCCCGATCGTGTCGACCACCGAGGAGCTGGCGTATCCCGTCAAGAGCCACGCCGCCGTGGCGAAGCGAATCGACGCGCTCGCCACGCGCGCCCGGGTGGCCGTGCTCGGCACCGGGGTGAATCCCGGCTTCGTCATGGACGCGCTGCCGATCGCGCTGACCGCGGTCTGCGAGAGCGTCACCGCGATCGAGGTGGACCGGGTGCAGGACGCGCGCATTCGGCGCCTGCCGTTCCAGCAGAAGATCGGGGCCGGGCTGACGCGCGACGAGTTCATGGAGCGGGTTCGAGCCGGCACCGTCCGCCACGTCGGGCTGGCCGAGTCGATCACGATGATCGGCGATGCGCTCGGCTGGAAGCTCGACAGGGTGACCGACGAGATCCAGCCCAAGCTGGCGTCGGAGCCGGTCTCCAGCGAGTTCTTCACCGTCGAGGCGGGCCGCGTCGTCGGGCTGATTCAGGACGGCGCCGGGTACCGCAAGGGCAAACCGGTGATCAAGCTGCACATGGAAGCGTACCTGGGCGCACCGGAGTCGTACGACGCCGTGCGCGTGACGGGCCGCCCTCCGCTCTCGATGAAGCTCGCCGGCGGCGTGCACGGCGATGTCGCCACGGCGTCGATCGTCGTGAACTCGATTCCCAAGATCATCCAGGCCGCCCCAGGGTTGCGGACCATGCGCGACATGGTCCTGCCGTCGTACTTCGGGGGGTAGAAGCCGGAAGCTAGCTTCCGGCTTCTGGCTTCTGGCGTTCGGGTCGATCCGAGAAGTAGCCCACCAGTGCGTCCACGAGCGCGTCAACCGTGTACGTGCTCGGCAGCACCGTCGTCCGGATGCCGAGCTCGGCGGCGGCCGCGGCGGTCACGGGACCGATCGACGCGACGACCGTCGTGTTCAGCAGATCGACCGCCTGCTCCTGGCCGAACAGATCGGCGAACCGGCGGACGCCCGTTGCGCTCGTGAACGTCACGGCGTCGATGGCGCCGTCGAGCAGCATGCGATAGAGGCCCTGCGCGGCCGGCGAGTCGGGTGATTCCGGCGTCGTCCGATACGCGACGAGATCGGTCACCTCGGCGCCGCGGCGGATCAGGTCGATGGCGACGGCATCGCGCAGGTGATCCGGCCGCACGACGAGCACCGGCCGGCCGGCCACCGGGGCGACGGCGTCGAGCGCGTCGCCGATCAGATCCGCGCGAAACTCGGGGACGACGACGTCGGGCTTGATCGCGTGCGCCAGCAGCCGCTCCGCCGTCGACGGGCCGATCGCGCACAGCAACACGCCGCCGAGCGTCCGGATGTCTCGCGGACCGCGATCCAGCGAGGCGAGGAAGCGGTCGACGCCATTGGCCGACTCGAACACGATCCAGGCGTATGTGGAGGCCGACGCCGCCGCCCGGTCGACCGCTTCCGGGTCTTGCGGCGGGGCGACGGTGAAGGTCGCCGTCTCGATCGCGTACGCGCCGAGAGCTTCGAGCGCCTCGCACAGATCGCGATTCTGCTCCCGCGAGCGGGTCACCACGATCCGCCGCCCGAACAGGGGCCGCTCGTCGAACCAGCGGACGTGCCGGCGGAGATGCGCCACGTCGCCAATCACGAGCAGGCCGGGGTCGTCGCCCAGCGCCGCGGCGCGGTCCGCGAGCTCGCGGACGGTGCCGGTCAGCGTCCGCTGCGCGGGCAGCGTGCCGCCGCGGATGAGCGCGGCCGCACGATCGGCCGGCAGCCCGTGCTGCAGCAGCTGCCGGAGCACGGTCACCGCGGTGCGGCCGCCGGCATGACAGACGATCGTCGCATCCAGGCGCGCGAGCGCGTGCCAGTCGACGTCGGGAGCGGCGTCGGTCTCGGCCTCGTTGCCGCGGAGCAGGACGACGGCGTCCGAGCCGCCCGGATAGGTCAGCGGGATGCCGGCGTACGCCGTCACGCCGACCGCGGCGGGCACGCCGGGCACCACGTCGAACCGGATGCCTTGCTCGTGGAGGAAGAGGGCCTCCTTCGCGCCGCTGTCGAACACGAACGCGTCGCCCCACTTGAGACGCGCGACCGCCAGGCCCTCGCGAGCCTTCTCGGCCAGCAGCATCGAGATCGCGTCCTGCGCGGTGTCCTTCTCGGCCGGCGCGCCGACCTCGATCCTCTCCGCGTCCGGACGGGCCCAGCGCAGCAGCGCCTCGGCGTCGCGGTCGTACACGACGACGTCGGCAGCCTCGAGCAGGTCGAGGCCACGCCTCGTGATCAGCCCGGGATCGCCGGGACCGGCCCCGATGAGAGCCACGCGACCGGGCGTCTCGCTCACCGGCTGACGGTCGGCGCGAAATAGCCGCTCTTGGTCCGGGCGCTCACGGCGGGCCGGCTCACTTTGACGACGATGCGGCGCCAGGCGCCGTCGCGCTTCGGATTCTTCGAGGAGTAGCCCATCGTGTACTGGTTGGCCAGCTCGTCCGCGATCTGCTGGTAGATGCCCGGCAGCTGCGAGATCTCCTGCACGTGGAACGCGCGGCCGCCGGAGTCCTGCGCGAGCGTCCGAAGGACGAAGTCGGCCTCGTTGAAGCTGTGCTGGGGCGTCTCGTCCTTGGCGCGGAGACCGATCGTGTAGACGGCCACGTCGGATCGCTTCGCCGACTCCTCCACCTGATCGTAGTCGACCAGGCTCGACGTGTCCTCGCCATCCGACAGGAGCACGATCGCCTGCCGCCGGACCTCTTCCGGCGAACGCGCCACGACCCGCTTGAGATCGCTGAGGGCAGTGTAGACCGCATTGTAGAGGGCCGTCGAGCCGCCGGTGTGGGTCCGTCGGATGGCGGTCTCGAGCGCCTCGTGGTCGCCGCTGAAATCGAGCAGCGTCTCGACGCGGGTGTTGAAGCTCATGACCTGGGCGATGTCCCGCGGACCAAGCCGTCCGACGAAGCCAATCGCGGCCTGCTGGGCGACGGGCAGCCGCTTCTCCATGCTCGTGCTCGTGTCGAGCAGGATTGACAACGCGATGGGCTGCTGATCGCGCGTGAAGTTCGAGATCTCCTGGAGGGCCCCGTCTTCGAACACCTGGAAGTCGCTCTTGTCCAGATGGCCGACGAAGCGGCCGTCGCTGTCGGTGACGGTCACGTTCAGCAGGACGATGTCGGCGCCGCCCCGGAAGATCTGCTGGGCGGAGAGCGCCGCCGTGCCGAGGACCAGCAGGAGGGCGGCGAGCGTCCGTTTCACTGGGCCGTCCAGTGCGGGGCCAGCACGTGCGCCTCCGCGCGCTTGACCGTGACTTCGAGTCGTGACGGGGGAATCAGCGATTCGGGCCGGCCGTACGTCACGACGTACTCGGACGTCAGCCGGTCGGCCAGTTGGTCGAACGCCGACTCGACGGCCATCCGGTGAAGGAGGATCTCGCGGGTGCCGCCGCTCCGCGACGTCGTATCGCCCAGGACGAGATCCCGCTGGCGCGCTTCGTCCGAGAGGGTCTCCTGGCGTCCCTCCTGCAGGACCAGGGCCCACAGCTCGGCATGCGAGTCCTTCACGGCGGCCTGGACCTGCTCGGCCCGCCGCGTGCTGAACTCCGGCGTGCTCTGACGCACGAACGCGACCACCACCGGGCGCGCGGCGTTCCGGCTGGTCAGCAGCGTGGTCGCGTCGACCATCGCGTCGAGGAGATAGCCGCCCGAGCCCTGGTGCTCGAACAGCCGGTCGATCACGGGATCGAGCCGCGCGGCGCCCGTCGCGCGCGAGGCGAGCTGGTTCGGCCGCTCGCCGAACTCCATCAGCGTGATGTCCGACTGGGGACTCTTCGACCATACGGCCTTGGAGAACTCCCTCAGCCCGGGCCGCACGTCCTGAAGGGCCAGCTGCATGTCGGCGCTCGTGTCCACGAGGACGACGATCTGCATCGGGGCGTCGGCCTGCTGCACCCGCAGCACCTCGCGCGCGATGCCGTCTTCCCGCACGACGAAGTCCGCCGGCGTCAAGCCGGGCACCGGCTTGCCATCGGGCCCGAGCACGGACACGACGACCTGCTGATCGCGCTGGGCGCGCGCCGGAGTCTGGGCGACGACGCGTCCGCCAAGAGGTGCGGCGCCAAGCGTCGCGGCCAGGACAGCAGCAGTGATCCGCATCCTTGAACTCCTTCTGCGAGTATACGGCCAGGACGGGACGCGATCTCGATCCGACCTTTGGATACTGGTACTCTGGGGTGACGCCACTGGCACCCATTGGTGTCCCCATTCATGCCATCCACGCCGTCGAACGAGCCCGAGGATCCCTTGAAGTCGGCGGCGCGCGGGCGCTTCGAGGCCATGCGCACCTTCGGACAGCTCGGCACGCTCGGACTGTCGTTCGTCGTGGCGCTGGTCATCGGCGTGGCCGCCGGGACCTGGTTGGACCGCGTCACGGGCTGGGCGCCCTGGGGATTCATCACCTTCTTCATCCTCGGGTTCGCGGCGGGCGTGCTGAACGTGTATCGCACCATCGCGAGAATCAAGTGAGCGGACGGGACCGTCCGGACCTCGCGCACTTCGAGCGCGCGGCGCTGACGCTCGCCGTGGCGGCGATCGGCCTGGCGCTCGTCCTGCCCGGCGGCGGCGTGTGGATGGCGGCCAGCGTCGCGGGCGGCGCCCTGCTGACGGGCACGAGCTACTGGGCGATCAAACGCGGCGTGACCGGGTTGGCGGACGCCGTGCTCACGCGCCGCGGACCCCGAAGCCCGCGCGGTTTCGCGGCGTTCATCCTCCGGTACGCTTTACTGGCCGGAATGGCGTACGTTATGATTGCGCGTTTGCGGCTGCACCCGATTGGGCTGCTAGGAGGCGCATCGGTGATACCGATCGCCGCGGTGCTCGAAGCCATTCGTCAGCGGTCGTAGCCCGCCAGAGCGGAACCGACCCGGCCGACCACGACAATGAACGGTCTCGAACACGAGCTACTCATCGTGCGGGCAGGCAACCGGCTGCTCGATCCGCTGGTCCGGCCGCTCCTCACCGCGCTCGGATGGCACCCCGCCGCCGGCGCCTCGCTCGTGCCGGACTATCTCATCGTAAGCGCCCTGGTCGTGATCGGCTGGGCCGTGTTCGGGCTGGCGATCCGGTCGCGTCTTTCGGTCGAGCACCCCAGCCGGCTGCAGATCGTGCTCGAGGATCTCGTCCTCGCGCTCGTCGGATTGCTCGAGGAATGGATCGGCCCCAAGGGCCGGCGGTTCCTGCCCATCGTCGGCGCGCTGGGCGCGTTCATCCTCGTGGGCAACTATGCGGGCCTGCTGCCGGGCTTGATGTCCCCGACCAGCAATATCAACGTGACAGCGGGATGCGCCCTCACGATCTGGGTGTACTACCACCTGGAGGGCGTCCGCGCGCAGGGCCTCGTGTCCTACCTGAAGCATTTCGCGCTGCCGCCGGGCGTGCCGCTCTGGCTGTCGCCGCTGATGCTCGTGATCGAGGTGATCAGCCACTTCTCCCGCGTGCTGTCGCTGACGCTCCGGCTCTTCGGCAACATCTTCGGAGAAGAGATGATCGTCGCGATCCTGGCGTTTCTCGTGCCGTATCTCGTGCCGCTGCCGATCATGGTGCTCGAGCTCATCACCGACACGCTCCAGGCCTTCATCTTCGTGCTGCTGAGCATCATCTATCTGCAGGGCGCGGTCGCCGTGGAACACCACGACGAGCACGCGGCGGGACACACCCAGGAGATGGACACGGCGGAGCTGGCCGCCGTGTAGGCGCCCGGCGTGTTTTGGTTTTCGGCTTCTGGCTTCTGGCTTCTGGCTTCTGGCTTCTGGCTTCTGGGTTAGGGCGGTCTTGGTGCCAAGGAGGATGGGATCGTGAGCAGGCGTTCAGTGTTCGCATGGATGGTGGTGATGCTCGCGCTGGCGGCGGCGGCGCCGTTGGCGGCGCAGGCACCGGAGGCGGCGCAGGCGGGTGCGTCGGGTAGCGGGCTCACGCCCGTGGTCGCGTCGATTCTCACCGCCGGCTTCGCGCTCGGCATCGCGGCCGGACTCGGCGCCCTCGGCCAGGGCCGCGCGATCGGATCCGCGGCGGAGGCGATTGCGCGGAATCCGTCGGCCTCCGGCGAGATTCGCGGCGTGCTGATTCTCGGCCTCGTGCTGATCGAATCGCTCGTCATCTACGTGCTGTTCGTCTCGCTGATCCTGTTCTTCTACAAGCCGTTCGCCAGCTGAGGCTGGGCGGCGCCAGCGCTCAGAGAACGGAAGCTGGACGCGCGACCCGACTGACCCGCGTCGGCGCTCGCCCTTCCCGCTTCCGGGCTCTGCGGCCTGGCGAGTCCGGGTCCTTCTCCCATGGACGCTCTGCTGCTCCTGATGGTCCTCATCTGGGGCGCGAACTACAGCGTCGTCAAGCACGCGTTCGACGAGATCCCGCCGCAGGCGTTCAACGCCATCCGCGTCAGCATCGCCTCGCTCGTGTTCCTCGCGGCGATTCGCTGGGCCGGCTCCCGCCAGCGCCGGCCCGACACCGCGTTGTGGGCCGTTTTCTACACGCCCGAGCCGCTGACGCGGCGGGACCGCTGGGACCTGGTGTGGGTCGGGTTGGTCGGCCACTTTCTCTATCAGTCGTTCTTCATCGGCGGGCTTGCGCGGACCAGCGCGTCCAACGCGGCGCTGATCCTGGGCACGACGCCCGTCCTCGTGGCGGTGCTCTCGGCGCTGCTCGGACTCGAGCGGATCGGGCGCGTTCACTGGGTGGGCGCCGCCGTCTCCACGCTCGGGCTCTCGCTCGTGGTCGGGGCCGAGCCGGCGGCGGGCGTGGCGAGCGTCCGCGGTGACCTCATGGTTGGCGTGGCCGTGACGTGCTGGGCGGTCTACACGCTCGGGTCGGGCCGGCTGATGGCCCGCCATTCGCCGCTCTACGTCACGGGCATGACGATGGCGTACGGCGGGCTGCCGTACGCGCTGCTGATGATCCCGCAGGTCGGCCAGGTGCGCTGGGCCGGGGTCGGCTGGTGGGTCTGGGGCGTCGTCATCGGTTCAGCGCTGCTCGCGCTGTGCCTGTCCTATTTGATCTGGTACACGGCCGTCCAGCGGATCGGGCCGGCGCGAACGGCGATCTACTCGAACCTGGTGCCAATCGCCGCCATGTTCGTGGCGACGGTCTGGCTGCACGAGCCGCTCTCGCTCCGCAAGCTGGTCGGCGCGGCCGGCGTGTTGGGCGGCGTGTTCCTCACACGACTCGGCCGATCGACGGCGGTCCCGGCGGAGGAGTGATGGACGGGGGTGCGGACGAAAGTGCGGACGAGGGTGCGGACAGGAGTGCGGATGAGGGTGCGAATCCAGGATGCGGCGTCCGCACCCCCCGTCCGCACTCTCGTCCGCACCCCGCGTCCGCACCCCCGTCTCAGTCAATTGCGAAGCAATACAGCAGTCCAATCCCGCCGGTCGGTATCAGATCGGCCTGGGCGCAGCCGCGGCTGGCGTGCACGGAGTTCCAGGAGGCGTTGGGGCCGCCCGTCCGGTCGAAGTGGCCGAGCTGCGCGCGGCCGCTGCTCGAGCTGCTGGTCCAGTTCGAGCACGTATGGTCGGCGCCGTCGGTGTACGCGCGGCCGTCCGGCTGGGTGCCCGTCAGGATGTCGTGCTCGTTCGGCGTATCGCCGAAGCCCTTGTGCATCTCGCCTTTTTCGGTGAACGCCGTGCTCTTGTTGAGGTTCGGATAGAGCCGCGCGTCCTCCGCCGTGTCGCCGTGCAGCTGCGCCACGTTGTTCGCGATGAGGGCGCCGCGCGCGTTGTGCCACGGGCCGTTCCCGATCCGGTCGCGCGCGTTGAGGGCGTTCGGTCCCTGCGTGCTCAGGTAGGCATGCCACGTCTTCGTGCTGCCCGCGGCCGTCGCGAGCTTCTGACAGTGCGCATCCGCGCCCGCCAGGCCGCCCAGATCGCCCCCGTTTCCGATCGGCTCGCTGGTCACGAAGAACGACATCGGCTGCGCCGGACCCCGGCCTCGACCCTGGCCCTGCGCGGACTCTTCGGTCAGCAGCAGAAACGGGGCGAAGAAACTCACCGCCAGCACAACTCCCATCGCCAATCGTCGTATGCTCATGTCCTCGGCTCCATCTGGGTGCGTGAAACGATCGGCCGGTCCTGCGAAGACCGGCGCGCCACCGCAGATTATAGCCAAAGGCTCCACGCCGACACCTCCGATTCGACGCTCGTGCGATCCGGGAGCGCCCGCGCTGCGGGCCATCCGGTCGACACGCGCGCCGCATCCGGCGCGCGGTCGGCCCGATGCGATTTGATCAGCCGTCGAATGAGCGACGACAGCGTCTCCCGGCGCTCGACCGCCAGCGCCTGCAGCTCAGCGTAGTCATGCTCGGTGATCCAGAGATGCAGTTGTCGATGCCGGTGCATGGCCGGTCCTCCAGACGGCTCTCGGGCCATTACCGACGCAACGCAATGCGGATGCCACCTGGTCCAGCGAACGCCCGTCGTTCCACACGGCGCCGGATACCGGACGAACGCAAGGATCGTGGGTAGCTGTTACCCGAGCGCGACCGCGTCGGGCAGGAGGTTCCCGAGTCGCTGGACCAGCCGGACGGTTCGGGTCGGGGGTGACGAGGTCACGCGAGCTTGCGCCAGCGCAGGTGCACGAGCCCGACGGCCACGCCCAGCGCGCTGACGCTGACGATCGAGAGCGCCATGAACTCGCCGTACAGGCTGCGTCCCATCACATCGAACATCGTCAGGCACATGAGGGCCAGCGCGAGGCCGAGCAGCCACTGCCACGGCCGCTCCAGCTCCCGCCAGCGATCGGCCAGGCAGACGACGGCGGGCGTGCCGAGCAGCAGCACGTAGTCCCATCCCTGCGGTGAGAGCAGCGGCACGAGCAGCATCAGGAGGGCGAACTCGAGGTAGTCCGGCGTCGAGATGCCCCGCCGCCGCCGCCACGCGGCGACGACCAGCGCGAGCGCCGCCGCGGCGCTGCACACGGCTAGCCCGGCGGCCAGCCGCCCCGGCCCAATCCATTTGGCCCACATGGCGGCGAGCGAGACGTTGTCGTTGCCGAGCAGGTTCGGCGCGGTGGATTCCGTCACGCTGCGGTACCAGCCGACCAGCAGGTCGTGGTTGCCGTGCCACCCGTAGACCGCGGCAGGAATGACGAGTCCCGTCAGGACGACTCCGGCGGCCATGGCCCCGGCGGCGAACCCCTGGGTCACGACCAGCCAGGGCAGCATCACGAGCGCGTACGGCTTGACGAACACGGCGGCGCCGACCAGCCCTCCGGCCATGACGGGCTGATCGATCTGCATGGCCAGCAGGGCGGCGACGAGCAGCGCGCCGAGCAGCAGATTCGTCTGCCCGAGCAGGAGCTCGTGCGCGAAGAATTTGGCCATCAGGATCAGCGCGATCCAGAGCAGCGTCCGCTCCGATTGACGCCGCTCCGGGAGCGCGACGATCGACCAGCGCAGGAACGCGGCCAGAAGGCCGAAGGAGACGGCGAACCAGATCATCTTGCCAGTCTCCTGATCCAGCACCGCGAACGGCGCCATCATCAGGGCGAAGACGGGAAAGTACTTGAACTGATAGTGTCCGTCCTCCTGACGGTAGAGCGGTTCGGCGTGCAGGCCCCTGGCCGCGGCCTGGCGCCACGTCGTGAAGTCCACCATCTCGTGCTGCACACGCTTGTTGTAGACGACGATCGCGAGCACGGCGAGCAGCAGCGGCAGCACGAACGGCGGGAGCTTCGCGGTCATCTCCTGGTGAGAGTATATCGAGAGCCTCACGCGAGGGCGCGCCATCGCAGGCGCGCGGCGGCCACCGCCAGCAGGATCGCCCCGACGCTGATCGCCGCCCAGTGCATCAGGTACGTGTAGAGCGGGCGCCGCATGAGATCGAAGATGCTGAAGCTCGTCAGGACGAAGCCGGTGGCCGCGATGGCGCGCCAGCCCGGCCGCAGATCGCGCCATCGATCCACGAGGCACACATAGACCGGCAGGGCCAGCAGCAGGACGTAATCCCAGCCTTGCGGCGAGATCAGCGGCACGAGGAGGAAGAAATAGCCTCCCTCCAGATAGTCGGGTTCGGCGACCCGGTGCCGCAGGCGCAGGACCGCCAGGCCGAGGCCGACCGCTGCGGCAGCCGTCGCGGCGGCGAGGAGCGATGCCGCCCGCCCGGGAACGAGCCACTTGGCCCACATCGAGGCGAACGAGATGTTCTCCAGATCGAGCAGGTTCGGGGCGGTGGTCTCGCTGACCGTGCGGTACCACTCGCGCAACAGCGCCAGATTGCCGTGCCAGCCGTATGCGACGACCGGCAGCAGGAGCCCGGCGGTCATGACGGCGGCCAGCGCCGCCAGGGATCGCCCTCGCTGGGTCCAGGCGAGCCAGGGCAGCAGCACGAGGGCGTACGGCTTGACGAACACGCCGGCGCCCACGAGCGATCCAGCGAGGCCGGGTCGTCCGCGGCGGCCGGCCAGGATGGCCCAGAGGAGGAGCAGGGCAAGCGGCAGGTTGAACTGGCCGAACGCCAGTTCCTTGACGAGGAACTTGCCGTTCAGGAGCAGCGTGAGCCAGACGAGCCGGCGCGGCGGCATGCGCCGGTCGGGGAGCGCCTGGATCGAGAGCCGCACGAACGCCCACGTCATGGCCACGGTGAGCGCGAACCAGACGGCCTCGCCGGCTTCTTTCGGCAGCGCGGCGAACGGCACCATCAAGAACGCGAACGCCGGGAAGTACTTGTATTGGTAGTGGCCGTCCTCGGGCCGGTACAGGGGCTCGGCATGGAGGACGCGCAGCGCCGCCGTCCGGGGCACCGCGAAGTCGACGAGCTCGGGGCGCTTGTACCGGAGCAGGCCGTACGCGCCGGCCGCGAAGAGGACCACGATCAGCGGCCAGAGGAGCCGCTGGAGACGTCCGGGCACGGCGCCCAGCGTACCACCGTCCGTCGGCGGAAAAGCCGAGCTCCGGCCGCGCGATCTTCAGCCCTCCCGCGCCCGACGGTCGAGGAAGCGGCGTTCCGCCGGGCTGCGCGCGGCCGCCATCGCGGCGACGAAGTGGCGCTTCGCCGCCGCCGGATTGCCGCGCCGGCGTTCCAGCTCGCCGAGCGCCGCTTCGTAGAAGGGATAGTGCTCGAGGCGCTCGACGTCGGCGATCGTCGTGAGCGCCTCCAGTCCCTGTTCGGGACCGTCGCGCTGCGCGATCGCGATGGCGCGGTTCAGGGCGACGACAGGAGACCCCGAAAGCGTCATCAGGCGGTCGTAGAGGGAGACGATCGCAGACCAGTCGGTCGCCTCTGCGGTCGGTGCGGTGGCGTGCACGGCGGCAATCGCCGCTTCCACGTGATACGGCGTGATCGTGGGTCCGGTCGCGGATCGATCCAGCAGCGCGAGCCCCTGCTGGATCAGCCCACGATCCCATCGGGATCGGTCCTGTTCGAACAGCGAGCTCAGGTCGCCCGCCTCGTTCACGCGGGTCGGCAGCCGCGCCGCCTGCAGGCACATCAGCGCGGCCAGCGCGTGCGTCTCCGGCTCGGCCGCGGCGGGCGCCTCGAGCAGCAGCAGAGTGAGCCGGAGCGCGTCGCCGCACACGTCGGAGCGCACCGAGGTCTCGGTGGACGAGCCGTGATAGCCCTCGCTGAAGAGCAGGTACAGCGCGCGACGCACGGCCGAGAGCCTGGCGGCGAAGTCGGCGTCCGCGAGATCGAAGAGGCGCTTCGCACGCGCCAGCGCTTTCTTCCCCCTGGCGATCCGCTTCTCGATGGTCGTGCGCGGCAGAAGGAAGGCGCCGGCGATCTCGGCGGCGCCGAACCCGCAGAGGATGTTGAGCACGAGCGCCACCTGCACGTCCCCGGTCAGCCGGGGATGACAGCAGGAGAACATCATTCGGAGCTGCTCGTCGCGAATCGTCGAGCTGGCGAACGCTTCCTCCACCGACGGCGCGAGCGTCCACTCCGATTCCAGCGCGCGGGTCAGCCCGGGCGCGAACGTGCGCGCCGTGCGCTCCCTCCGCAAGACGTCGAGCGCGCGGTTCTTCGCCGCGGCCATCAGCCATGCGGAGGGATTGTCCGGGACGCCGCGTACCTTCCAGACCTCGAGCGCCCGGCAGAACGCGTCCTGTACGACGTCCTCGGCCAGCCCGAGATTGTGCAGGCCGAAGAGGCGCGTGAGCGCCGCCACCAGGCGGCCGGACTCGCGACGGAATAGGTGCTCGCTCAGCTCCACGGTCGGCGCACCGGCATCGTCAGAGGTCCATCTTCATGACGGGGCGGACTTCGACCGAGCCGCCGCCCTCGAGAATCGGACAGCCGCGGGAGAGCTCCACCGCCTGGTCGATGTCGGCCGCCTCCACGACCGTGAAGCCGCCCACGAGGTCCTTCGCTTCGGTGTACGGGCCGTCGGTCACGGTCTTCCGCTCACCGCGCACGACCTTCCCCGTGCGCTCGAGCGGCTGGCCCCGGTCTTTGAGGTGGCCCTTGGCGTCGAGCTCGCGCATCCAGGCCATCCAGCGCTGCATGTTCTGCTGCGCGCGCTCCGGGCTGCCCATCGCCTCGTTCCGCGCCGACTCGGTCATCCGATAGAGATAGAGAAACTGGCTCATCTGCGTCCTCCGTTCGCGCACCGTCGCTCCGGTGGCTTCAGACGATCGACGTCCGAGCAGGTGGTCGCCGGACAGTTTTCTTGCGGGCCGGCCCTCGCCGACGAGGACGAAGTCTGCTACGTCCGCGGCCGCTGGTTGGCGGCGAGCACCTTCTTGCGGATTCGCAGCGTCTTCGGCGTGACTTCCACCAGCTCGTCGTCGTTGATGAACTCGATCGCCTGTTCGAGGCCGAGCTGGCGGGGCGGGATGAGACGGATCGCCTCGTCGGCCGTCGACGCGCGCATGTTCGTCTGCTTCTTCTCGCGGGTGATGTTGACGTCCATGTCGCTCGGCCGGGAGTTCTCGCCGACGATCATGCCCTCGTAGACACGCGTGGCGGGCTCGATGAACATCTCGCCGCGCTCCTGCAGGTTCGCGATCGCATAGGCGGTCGCGGCGCCGGCGCGGTCCGACACGAGCGCGCCGGTGGGACGGGATGCGATCGGGCCGTGCCAGGCCTCCCAGCCGACGAAGACGTGGTGCATGATGCCCGTGCCGCGCGTCTCCGTGAGGAACTGCGAGCGCAAGCCGATGAGCCCGCGCGAGGGGATCCGGAATTCGAGCCGCACGCGCCCGCTGCCGTGGTTGACCATGCGCGCCATCGACCCGCGCCGCATCCCGACCTGCGCGATCACGACGCCCTGGAACTCCTCGGCGACGTCGATGACCAGCTCCTCGACGGGCTCCATCAGCGTGCCGCCGATCTCGCGCGTGACGATCTCGGGGCGTGAGATCTGGAGCTCGTAGCCCTCGCGGCGCATCATCTCGATCAGAATCGACAGCTGCAGCTCGCCACGGCCGATGACCTTCATCTGCTCGGGCGTCTCGGTGGGCTCGACGCGGATCGACACGTTGCCGAGCAGCTCCCGGTCCAGCCGGTCCTTGATCTGGCGCGAGGTGACGAACTGGCCGTCGCGTCCCGCGAACGGCGAGGTGTTCACCCCGAAGATCGTCGACACCGTGGGCTCGTCGATCGAAATCGGGTCGATGGCGACGGGTCGCTCGGCGTCGGCGATCGTCTCGCCGATCATGATGTCCTCGATTCCGGCGAGACAGATGATGTCGCCGGCGGCTGCCGCCTCGACGTCGATCCGCTTGAGCCCGTCGAACATGTACAGCTTCGTCACCTTCGTGCGCGCGATCGCGCCGTCGAGCTTGCAGACGGCGATCGGATCCCCGACCTTGACCTGACCGTTGAAGATCCGCCCGATGGCGATCCGGCCGAGGTAGTCGCTGGCATCGAGGTTGGCGACGAGCGCCTGCAGCGGCGCGGCCGCCGATCCGCTCGGTGGCGGGATGCGGTCGATGACGACGTCGAACAGCGGCCGGAGGTCGGCGCCCGGCCGCTCGAGGTCCGCCGTCGCCGTTCCCAGCCGCGCATTCGTGTACAGGACCGGGAAGTCGAGCTGCGCCTCGGTCGCGTCGAGATCGATGAACAGGTCGTAGACCTCGTTCAGCACGGCCTGGGGCCGCGCATCCGCCCGGTCGATCTTGTTGAGGACGACGATCGGCGTGAGCCGCCGCTCGAGCGCCTTTCGGAGCACGAACCGCGTCTGCGGCAGCGGGCCCTCGGACGCGTCGACCAGGAGC
Source organism: uncultured Acidobacteriota bacterium (assembly GCA_963764505.1). Classification (GTDB taxonomy): domain Bacteria; phylum Acidobacteriota; class Vicinamibacteria; order Vicinamibacterales; family SCN-69-37; genus CAVXSP01. Next base: position 929,534 of record CAVXSP010000001.1, read on the forward strand.
ATGATGCCGTCGACCATCGAGAGCGTGCGCTCGACCTCGCCGCCGAAATCGGCGTGGCCCGGCGTGTCCACGATGTTGATGAGCACGTCGCGGTAGTGGACGGCCGTGTTCTTGGCCAGGATCGTGATGCCCCGCTCGCGCTCGAGCTCGTTCGAGTCCATGACCCGCTCCGCCACCCGCTCGTTTGCGCGGAAGATCCCGCTCTGGTGCAGCATGGCGTCGACCAGCGTCGTCTTGCCGTGGTCGACGTGCGCCACGATGGCCACGTTGCGGCGGAGGGCGTTGGCAATCTCGGGCGGGCTGTGTTCGAGCGAAGACATCCTTCCAGGGTACGCCGATGCGGCAGGCCTTCGCCAGTGGCGCGTCGGGACGTCACGTGCCGGTCTCTGTGCTAGACTCGCCTCGCGCAACGGGCGCATCCAGTCCGCGGAAGGGGCCGTGCCCACCCACCGCCGACAACTGAGTACGACCCTCACCGACGAGATGGCCAGACGCACCGGCCTCGCAGAGAAGGCCGCGATCTGGAAGTCGGCAGAAGACGCGCTCGTCGCCGGGGACGACGCGACGCTTGCTCGCCTCCTCCGCACGCACCAGCAGATGTTCCGGACCGAGCGGCCGCGATCGTCCTGGTTTGGCGGACCGACGCCTCACCATGAAGGCGGCGACGCGCGCGCGATCATCGCGCGCGGCCACTTCTTCGAAAGCTGGGACCAGTTCGCCGAGTTCGCTGACAAGGTGAAGGACTCCTCCTCGACTGTCGCGCGCTTCGAACGCGCGGTGGACGCGGTCGTCTCGGGCGACGCCTCGTCGCTCGAGCGCGCCTTGCGCGAGCATCCCGAACTGCTTCGCGTCCGCTCCCAGCGGACGCATCACTCGATGCTGCTGCACTACGTCGGCGCCAACGGCGTCGAAGCCTGGCGTCAGCGGACGCCAGGGAATGCCGTGCACATTCTGGAGACGCTGGTCGCCGCCGGCGCCGACGTTGATGCCACGGCCGATATGTACGGGGGCGGCTGCACGACCCTGGGCCTCGTGGCGACGAGCTGCCATCCAAGAGATGCCGGGCTGCAGCAGCCGCTCATCGATGTCCTGCTCACCTGCGGTGCGCGCATCGACGCGCTGGGCGCAGGAAACGGGCACGCGCTCGTGAACGGCTGCTTGGCGAACGGACGCCCGGAAGCGGCCGCGTATCTCGCCGGCCGCGGAGCACCGCTCGATCTGGAGGGCGCTGCGGGCGTGGGCCGGCTCGATCTCGTGAAGTCGTTCTTCGACCCGGACGGCAGCCTGAAGCCGTCGGCAACCGTTGCCCAGCTCAGGGACGGCTTCACCTGGGCGTGCGAATACGGCCGGACCGACATCGTCGAGTACCTGCTCGATCATGGCGTGGACGCCAGCGACATACTGCCGCGTCCGCACGAGCAAACCGGCCTGCATTGGGCCGCGTACGGCGGCCACGTGGAGACGGTGAACGCGCTGTTGAAGCGCCGGCCAAGGCTCGACGTCCGGGATGCGTCCTTCAACGGAACACCGCTCGCCTGGGCGATGCATGGATGGCGGGAACGTCGGGACGGCGATCCCGCGCGACGGGAACCCTACTATGAGATCGTCGCGCGGCTCGTCGCCGCGGGAGCGCATGTGGAACCGGACTGGCTGAGTGAGGAGAACGCGAAGACTCATCCTCGGATGTTCGCGGCGCTCACGGGCGAGGGCGAGCCTTCCTGAGTCGCGCGCTGACCGGCACGGCCGGCGGCGCCCGGTGAGGCAGTCGCCTGGCCGCGTCCTCAGGGCGAACTGCGCTAGTATCAGGGCGCGAGTCCCAGAACAGACATGCGGCCCGATCTGCAGCGCCTTGGCGGTGTTGCGTGGGCGCTCCTGGCCGTCATGGCGACGGCCGCGCAGGACGCGCGTCCGCCGTCCGGCAGCATCGCCGACGCGCTGGAGCACTACCAACCGGGCCGATCGGTTGTTGCGGCGCTGCCGCGAGACGTCCTCTGGTCGGGTGCGGGCGATTTTCGGCGTGAGGCCTCTTCGTGGGTCGACGCCGGCGGTCCCACGGACGCGCCGCGGCGCCGTCTCGTCGTCGCCACGTACGTCCTCGACCTGCTCAAGGACGTCGAGGAGCCGTCGCTCTGGCAGGATTCGCAGGCGGCGCCGACGCTCGTCGAATGGGCGTGCGCGAAGCTGCGCGAGGCCCCGCCGCTGTCGGTCGATGCGGAGCGCGCCTGGCATGTGGCGGCGATCGCCCTGCTCGAGCGCTCGTCCACGGTCACGGTGCTCGAGCGGCAGCTCGAGCACGCGGAGTCACGTGTGCCCGACGGCGACCGATGGCCGCTGGTTCGCGCGTTGATTGACGAGCGGAGAAGTCAGGGGCGTCCGCGCGAGGACGGCACGCTGGCGGTATCGGAGGGAACGGAGGCACGTGCCGCGCGGCACTTCGACGAGGCGGCCTCGAGGCCGTCCGTGCGGCAGGAGGCGCTCCTTCGCTGGGGTGCGTACGAATCCGAGCTCGGCCACCCCGACGCGGCGCTCGCGCGGTTCGACCAGATTGGCGATCTCCGGGACCCATTCCTCCGCTACTGGCTCGGATTGCTCAGGGGCCGCGCGCTCAGACGGCTGAATCGCCCGGAGGAGGCGATTGTCGCGTATCGGAGCGCCATGCTCGAGTTCCCGTCAGCACAGTCGGGCGCGCTCGGGCTCGCGGCGGCGTTGGTCGGTGTCCATCGCACGACGGAGGCGTCGGCGATCGTGAGCCGCGCGGTCGCTGCGGACGCGAATGCCTCGATGCCCGATCCATGGACCATGTACCAGTCGCCCGATGTGCGCCTCTGGCCGGGCGCACTCGATGCGCTGCGAACCGCGGTGACGCCGTGAGTGGACGCATGCCGTTCGTCGTGGCGGTGCCGTTGCGTCTCGTCCTCGGCGTCGGTGCGCTGACGGCCGCCGACGACGCGCAGGAGAATGTCTTCCGCGCTCGCGCCGACGCCGTCGTCGTGTCCGTGGCCGTCCGGGTGAAGAACCGGCCCGTCGCCGGCCTGACCGCCGCCGATTTCCAGTTGCTCGACAATGGCGCGCCGCAGGCGATCACGTCCACGACCGCCGAAGCGGCGCCGGTCGACGCGACGCTCGTGCTCGACACCAGTGCCAGCGTGTCCGGCGCGGAGTTCCAGCGGCTCAAGGCGGATATCCGACGGATGGGCGGTCTGCTCGAGACCGGCGATCGGGTGCGACTGCTGGCATTCTCGTCCCGTGTCGTCGACGTCATGGGGCTTCGATCCGGCACGGCCGACCTGCCGCTCGATCGTCTGACGACCAGCGGGAGCACGTCTTTCCACAATGCCCTGAGCGCCGCGCTGATGCTGAGCCCCAGCGCCGATCGGCCGCACCTGGTGTTCTGCGTGACGGACGGCTTCGACAACGCCAGTTTCGTGACGGCGCACGAGCTGGTCGACCTCGCCGGCGATTCGAGCGCCGCGTTGTACATCGCGCTGCTGCCTTCGCGCGTCTTCACGACCGTTCCTGGAGGAGGCGGGTCCAACATGGGGCCTCTCCAGGGGAACCGGTTCGGCGCGGACCTGGCCGCCCAGCCGGCCATGCGCGTGCGTGTCGAGGCGCCCTTCCAGCAGGCGCTGCGCGCGGCTACCGCCGTCACGGGAGGGGCGTTCTATGCCGCGGCGCCCGACGACACGCTGCCGGCGCTGTTTCAGCGGGCCCTGGACGATTTTCGAACGAACTACGTCCTGCGGTATTCGCCGCAAGGCGTCGCGAGCGGCGGATGGCACGAGATTGCCATCAGTCTGCCCGGCCGCCCCGGCGCCATCGTGCGCGCGCGCAGGGGCTACGAAGGAAGCTGAAAACCCGATTCCGCAGGCTCGTGACGCGCGATCCTCCGGAGCGAACGCCGGCTACCTCACGGACAGATCGCGCACGTAGATGTCCTTGAACCGCATGTTGCCCTCGCCGCCGGAATGCAGCTGGAGGGCGATGTAGCCGTCGGACGATTTGGGCGTGGGATCGGTGAAGTTCAAGATCTCGATCCCGTTGAGGACGGCGACGAAGTGATTGCCCTCCACCCGCAGCAGGAACTCGTTCCAGTCCGTGGGCCGGATCACCTGTTCGTACTCGGGCGCGGGCCATGCGATCCACTGGCGGCCGTCGCCGTAGAGGCCGCCGGTGTGGTGGTTCAGCGTGCGATCGATCTCGAACTGCATGCCCTGGGAGACGTCGACGGTCCCGGGCTTGAAGTCGGTGTGGAAGTAGACGCCGCTGTTCCCGTCGGCTTCGCACTTGAAGCGCAGGGACAGCCAGAAGTCCTTGTACTTCTTCTCGGTGCGCAGATAGCCGTAGGCCGACGTCACGCCCTGCCCGTGGATCGTGCCGTCTTCGACGGTCCATTTCTCCTTCCCCACGAGCACCCAGTTGGTGAGGTCCTTGCCGTTGAAGAGATCGACCCACTGCTCGCCCGGGTAGGGCGCGCGGTTGGTCGGCACCTGCGCGCGCCCGATTGAACCTCCGACGACGAGCACGGCGACGACGCCCGCGGCCCACGTGAACGCTGCAGCCTGACGCATGGTTCCCCCCTCTGTCGGGCCGATGATAGCGCATCGAGTTCCGAAGGATGGGCCGTCGGGCCGCGCGGGCAGACTCGGCGCCTACAGCGGGCGCCGGTCGAACTGCCGGAAGGCGAGCGCGAGCACGAGGATCGTGTAGAGCGCTCCCCAGATCGCCATCGCGCGCGTCGGTGGAAACATCGGCACGAAGGGCGTCAGCGCCAGCTCCCGCGCGAAGGCCGGCATCATCTGCGCGGCCGCGAGCCGCCAGATCGCATCGGTCGGGATGGCGAGGCTCACGACCGTCCCGACGTCGCGAATCGCCACGCGGGCGAGATCGGCCTGCACGAACGTCTCTCCGATCTGCTCGATCCAGCCGCCGAGGAAGCCCAGCCCGAAGATTCCGAACGCCACCATCCCGTTGGTGATCGTCCTGAATCGCGTGCCGCCGGCAATCGAGACGGTCAGCATGACGGTCGCCTCGAGCAGCATCAAGCCGAGACCCGCTGCCGCACCGGGGACGACGAAGCCGCGCCCGCCGGTGAGCGCACGTGTGACCACCCACGCCGTGACGACGACGCCCCCGGCCGTGAGCGCGACGTACCCGGCGACCAGCAGCCAGTGCGCCAGCCATTTCGCCGCCAGGATCTCGCCTCGCCGGATGGGCTTCGACGCGACCGTCTGCGCGATCCCGGAGTCGATCTCGCCGGAGAGCGTGTCGATCGGCAGCAGCACGGCGGCCATGATCCCAAGGAAGTTCGCGACGTAGAGGCCCGCCAGCGAGAGCATGTTGACGCCGATCGTGAACTGCGCGGCGTCGAACGGCGTCCGGCACGGCCGTCGCGGCGGCGCGCACCCGACGCGGCCCAGGATGAGCCACAGCCCGAATCCGTAGAGCAGCAGGAACGCCAGACCGAGCGCGACGCCGGCGAGCACGAGCCGCCGCCGCCGTGCTTCGCGCACGGTGACGCCGACGATGGCGATGAGGGGGTCGAGGGAGTGAGTCATGTTGGGCTTTGGGCTCTGGTCACCCCGGTCTCGCGTCCTCTCCCATCACGTCGAGAAAGATCTGTTCGAGCGAACGGCGCCCGATCCGGACTTCGTACACGTCGACCCCGCGTTCGACGAGCCATCTGACGATCGCGGGCGCGGCTTCCTCGGATCGCACCCGCACCTGGATCTCGTCGTCGAGCTGGTCGACCCGATGGCCGAAGCCGGCAAGGCCATCGAGGACGCTGCGGTCCATCCGTCCGACCCGCACGCTGACGGCGACCTCGGCGCGATCCGCGGCGAGCCGCAACTCGGAGACGATCCGGCCCTGCTTGACGAACACCACCCGATCGCACGTCGCCTCCACCTCGCCCAGCAGGTGCGAGTTGAGGAACACCGTCGTGCCGCCGTCGCGCAGCTCCCCGAGCAGGTCACGGACGAGTCGCCGTCCGAGCGGATCGAGCCCGGAGGTCGGCTCGTCAAGGAAGACCAGGTCCGGCTCGTTCAGCAGCGCCTGCGCCAGGCCCACTCGCTGCAGCATGCCTTTGCTGTATCCCTGGAGCCGGCGGTCACCAGCGTCGAGCAGGTCCACCCGCAGGAGCAGCGCCTCGATCCGCGATTCGAGACCGGCGCCGCGGAGGCCATAGAGTCGGCCGTGAAACCGCAGGAGCTCGCGGCCCGTGAGGCAGTCGTGAAAGCGGAAGTGCTCCGGCAGGAAGCCGATCCTCGCGCGGGTGCGACGATCGCCGATCGGCGCGCCGAGCACGGTGCCTTCTCCGCCCTCGAGGGGAATCAGCGAGAGGAGCAGCTTGACCGACGTCGTCTTCCCAGCGCCGTTCGGCCCCAGAAAGCCGAAGATCTCGCCGCGCGGGATCGCGAGCGAGAGATCGGCGACGGCGACGTGCCCGCCGAACCGCTTGAACAGGCCCCGAGTCTCGACCGCGAGGTCGGCCATCCTGCTGCCGCCTGCCGGCCGCTACTGGACGGATTCGGCGGCGATCAGCAAATTCGGATCGCCGACGTTCCCCGTGAGTCCGTAGACGACGCCGCTTTCCGACCACACGAGCAGGCTGCTCGCGTTCGGCGCGGACGAGGAGACGAGGAGCCCCCGCTGGCCGCGGACGTCGACCTGCCGGAACGCCGAGGCCCCGGCCGGCACCGGGACGAGGAACGTGGTGCGCCAGTCGATCGCCTGCGCGAGCGTATGCGCCTGCGAGCCTTCCATGCCGGCGATGCGCAGCGCGATCTCCCCGAGGCGCGGCAGGTCGAGGCCGGCCGGCGCCGTGATCTCCGGGCTGCGTCCCTGGAGGAACGCCAGCGTGCGGTCCCCGTTGGCGTACTCGATCCGGACCACCGGCGGTACCCGCACCGTGGCGGTCTGGCCGTCGAGACCCTCGGGCACGGCCAGATCGGTGACGCCGAGCGCGCTCATCACGTCACGGAGCCGCTGGCTGTCCGCTGTGACGCGGGCGACGCGCTCGCCCTGCACCAGCACGCTGACGCGCGCCAGGTTCGCGGGCAGCGCCGACGGCTCGCGCCCCGGGATCCCCGCGGCAACCGCCGCCGCCTGCAACGTCGCGAAGGGCTGCGGTGGGCCCGGATCGACGAGGACCTGTACCTGCCGTCCGATCAGGTCGCGCAGGTCGAGCCCGGCGTCGCCGAGTCGATCGAGCCGCCCGAGATCGACCGGCACGGCCGTGAAGTTGACGACCCGGAACAGGTCGAGGAAGGCCTGCGCCGACGCGCGCACGCCTGGCAGAACGAAGAGGGTCGCCAGCGCCGCGGCGGCGATCGCGGCGGGCGCGCCGCGGCGCCAACGGGTCCGGGCGATCCGCGGAACGGCCGGGGTCTCCTGGGTGCGGAGCCGCCCGAGCAGACGGGTCGCGAACTCCGGCGACGGCGTTTCCCTGAGGACGTGCAGGAACTCATCGGTCATGGTCTCGCTCCTCGGGCCCGTGCCCGTGCCAGTCATTGCGCAGGCGCAGCAGCGTCCGCTGAAGAATCGTGCCGACGTTCGACTCGCTCAGTCCGGTTGCGGCGGCGATGGCGCGGTTGGTCATCTCGGCGCCGTACTTGAGCGCCAGAATCTCCCGCTCGCGCGCCGGCAGGTGCTCGAGCAGCCGCGAGAGGCGTTCGGCCTGCTGCCCGAGGCTCGCGTCCTGCTCCGGCGTCGGCGTCGGCGAGGCGATCTCCCGGGCGGCTTCGAGGGGCGCTGCGGGTCGCCGGGACCGGAAATGGTCGATGGCGACGTGGCGCGCGATCGTGAACAGCCAGGTCGAGAATCCCGCCAGATCGCGTCGATACCGGTGGCGCGCACGCCAGGCCTTCTCGAACGTCCGGGCGGTCAGATCCTCCGCGTCCGCCGTGCACCCCACGCGGTAGCGGAAGAAGTTGTAGACGCGGGGCAGCTGCGCACGGTAGAGGTTCTCCCACTCGGCCTCAGCGGCCGCGGTCCACGACAGCACGCGGGGCGAGACGGTGTCGTTCGCGGACACGCGTGCAAAGTATACGGACCGGGCGCCGGAGTATCACGCCGGCGTGTCGGTCGCGCTATTGGGCGGCGGGCTTGAGCTGCGCGAGCGTGCCGAACAGCTCCTCGACGCCGACCGGCTTGACCAGGTGCGCATTGAACCCGGCCCGGGAGGTGCGGTCGCGGTCCTTCGGCTGACCCCATCCGGTCAGGGCGACGAGGAGGACGTTCTGGCCCCAGGGCTCCTCCCGGATGCGGTGCGCGGTGGCGTAGCCGTTCAGGTTCGGCATGCCGAGGTCGAGCAGGACGATGTCCGGTCGGAACGTCGGGGAGATGGTCAGGGCCTCCATCCCGTCGTTCGCGGTGTTCACCTCGTGACCGGCGGCCCGCAGCATGAAGGCGAGCGCGTCGGCCGCGTCGGCGTTGTCGTCGACGACGAGGATGCGCGACGGCTTCAGGTCCGAGGGCACCGCAGCGGCGGGCGCGGCGGCTTCCGGCTCGGCCGGCGCGTCGAGCTGCGGCATCCGGACGACGATCTGCGTTCCCGCGCCGCGACCCTGGCTCAGCGCGCGAACCGTTCCGCCGTGCAGCTCGACGAGCGTGCGCACGAGCGCCAGACCGATGCCCAGGCCGGACGACGGGCGGTCGAGCGGGCGGCCGACCTGCGAGAACATCTCGAAGACGCGCGGGAGCAGCTCGGTCTCGATGCCGATGCCGTTGTCCGTCACGCGCAGGACGACGTCCTGCGCCTCCCGTTCGACCGACACGCTGATCCGGCCGCCCTTCGGCGTGAACTTGGCCGCGTTGTGCAGGAGGTTCGCCATTACCTGGACGAGGCGGGCCGTGTCGCCGAAGACCCTGATCGGGCCTTCCGGCACGCTGATCACGAGCTCGTGCCGGCGGTCCTCGATGATCGGCCGGGAGGCGTCGACGGCCTCGCCCACGATCGCGGTGAGGTCGACGGGACGGCGCTGCAGCTCGATCGTCCCGCGCGTGATGCGCGAGACGTCGACGAGGTCGTCGATCAGCCGCGACAGGTGCCCGACCTGCCGTTCGATCACGTGAGCCCACCGCTCCCGCTCGCCCTGATTCGACTCGGGCAAGCCGACTGACTGGGCCGCCATGCGGATGGCGGCGAGCGGGTTGCGCAGCTCGTGGGCGAGCACCGCCAGGAACTGGTCCTTGCGCCGGCCGGCCTCCTCGAGCTCTTCGGTCCGCTGCGCGACTCTCCGTTCGAGGTTCTTGTTCAACCGCTCGAGCTCGCGCGTCTTCAGGTGCAGGTCCACGAAGACGCGGACCTTCGCGCGCAGGATTTCCGGGACGATCGGGACGGGCAGGTAGTCGACCGCACCGCGCTCGTAGCCCTTCAGCCGGTCCAGCTCCGAGAGATGCACGCCCGAGACGAAGATGACAGCCGTGTGGCGGAAGCGCGGATGCTCGCGAATCATCTCCGCCAGCTCGAAGCCGTCGAGCTCGGGCATGCATACGTCGACGATGACGACGGCGAACTCGTGCTTGAGCAGAAGGTCGAGCGCCGCGCGCGCCGACGTCGCCGAGACGAGGTTGGCGCCCATGTCGGCCAGGATCGCCTCGTAGGTCAGCAACTTGGCGGGCTGGTCGTCGACCAGCAGGATGTTCGCCTGTTTGCGGGGCGGCACCACGGGTGCGTTCTTCTCCACCGTCTGCCTCATCGATGCAACCACATTCTGAGTGACGAGAGCAACTGGTCGGTGTTCACCGGCTTGGCCAGGTAGTCGGAGGCGCCGGCTTCGAGGCATTTCTCCCGGTCGCCCTTCATCGCCTTGGCCGTGAGCGCGATGATCGGCAGGCGGCGGAACTCGGAGCGCCCGCGGATGGTCCGGATGGTCTCGTAGCCGTCCATCTCGGGCATCATGATGTCCATCAGCGCGACCGAGAGGTCCGGGCGCGACTCGAGCGCCGCGATCGCCTCGCGGCCGGTGGACGCGGTCAACACGTTCATGCCGTGCCGCTCGAGCAGGCTGCTCAACGCGAAGATGTTGCGCACGTCGTCGTCCACGACCAGCACGCTGCGTCCGACGAGGTCTTCGTCCGAGCGGTGCAGGCGCTCGAGCATCTGCTGCTTGGGCGTGGGGAGGCGGGCGATCACCCGGTGCAGGAACAGCGCGGTCTCGTCGAGGAGCCGCTCCGGCGACTCCACGCCTTTGACGACGACGCTGCGCGCGTAGTCGTGCAGCTGCGCCTCCTCTTCGGAGGACAGCTCGCGCCCGGTGAACACGACGACCGGAAGCTCCGACAGCGCCTCGCGCCGGCCAATCGCCTCGAGGACCTCGAAGCCGGACATGTCCGGCAGGCGGAGGTCGAGCACCGCGCAATCGAACCCGCCCCGGTCGAGCTGCTCCAGCGCCTCCCGGCCGGTCCCCACGGTGACGATGTCGATGTCGTCGTGGCCCAGGAGCTCCGAGATGCTCAACTGCTCGGCCGGGTTGTCCTCGATGACGAGCAGGTGCTTGCGCCGCGGCTGCGCGTACTCGCGGATCCGCTCGAGCGCCCGGTTGAGTTCGCTCGCCTTCGATGGCTTCGGCACGAACGAGAACGCCCCGCGCGCCAGGCCGTGCCGCGAGTCTTCGTCGAGCGTGACGATCTGGACCGGGATGTGCCGGAGCCCGGGGTCCTGCTTGAGGTGGCTGAGCACCGTCCAGCCGAGCATGTCGGGAAGGAACACGTCCAGGGACACGGCGGTCGGGTGGAACTCCCTCGCGAGCTTCAGGGCGTCGTCGCCCCTCATCGCGAGCAGCACCTTGAATCCCTGGTCGCGGGCCAGGTCGGCCAGCACCCGCGCGTAGTGCGGATCGTCCTCGACGACGAGCAGCGTCGTGTCGCCCTGCTGGATCGCGTGCCGGTCGTCTTCGACCTCGGCGGGCCGTTCCTGCAGCCGGACGGCCGGGAACCCGGGCGGCGGTGCCGGTTCGGCGGCGCGCGCGGCCTGCGGCGTCGCGGGTCCCGTATAGCGCTGCGGCAGGTAGAGGGTGAACGTGCTCCCGACGTGCGGCGTGCTGCGCAGCTGGATCTCGCCGCCCAGCAGACTCGCCAGCTCGCGGCTGATGGCGAGGCCGAGGCCGGTGCCGCCGTACTTGCGGCTCGTGCTGGCGTCGGCCTGCTGGAACGCCTCGAAGATGATGCGCTGCTTCTCGGACGGGATCCCGATTCCGCTGTCGGCGACTTCGAAGGCGACGACCGTCTGGGCCTGGCTCAGCACCGGGTGCTCCGGGCTCCAGCCGCTCGAGACCGGCGAGGCGGTCAGCCGCACGCCGCCCCGCTCGGTGAACTTGAAGGCGTTCGACAGCAGGTTCTTGAGCACCTGCTGCAGCCGCTTCGGATCGGTGACGAGCGTGCGGCCGAGCCGCGGATCGGCGGCCACCTCGAACGACAGCCCGCGGCCCTCGGCCTCGTGCTTGAACGTGCGCGTGATGCTGTCCAGCAGGGTGGCGAAGTAGATGTCTTCGGCGTCGACGGTGACGGTCCCCGATTCGATCTTCGACAGGTCGAGGATGTCGCTGATGAGGTTCAACAGGTCGGTTCCGGCGCCGTGGATGGTCCGTGCGAACTCGACCTGCCGGGCGCTGAGATTGCTGTCGGCGTTCTCGGCGAGCTGCTGGCCGAGAATCAGGATGCTGTTGAGCGGTGTCCGGAGCTCGTGCGACATGTTCGCCAGGAACTCGGACTTGTACTTCGATGTCAGCGCCAGCTCGGCCGCCTTCTCCTCCAGCGCGCGGCGGGCCAGCTCGATCTCCCGGTTCTTGCGCTCGACCTCGGCATTCTGGTCGGCGAGCTCCTGGGCCTTCTGGGCGAGCTGCTCGTTGGTCTGCTGCAGCTCCTTCTGCTGCGACTGCAGCTCGCGCGCGAGCTGCTGCGACTGCTTGAGCAGCCCTTCGGTCTGCATCGTCGCCTCGATGCTGTTCAGCACGATGCCGATGCTCGCCGTGAGCTGGTCGAGGAAGATCAGGTGCAGATCGGTGAACGCGTTCAGCGAGGCCAGCTCGATCACCGCCTTCACGTGCCCCTCGAAGAGGACTGGCAGCACCACGAGGCTCCGGGGGCGCGTTTCGAAGAGGGCCGAGCCGACCAGCACCGCCGAGCGTGGCACGTCGGTCACCAGGAAGCGCTGCTTCTCGATGGCGCACTGGCCGAGCAGCCCCTCGCCGAGCTGCACGTGGTCGGAGTGGCCGCCGGGCCGGTCGGCGAACGCGGCGACGCGGCGCAGCCGCATCGGGTCGGCCTCCATCTGGTAGATGACGCCCTGGTGCGCGCCGACGAGCGGCGCGAGCTCGGAGAGCAGCATGCGGCCGACGTTGCCGAGGTCGCGCTGCCCCTGCAGCATGCTCGTGAACCGGGCGAGGTTGGTCTTCAACCAGTCCTGCTCGGTGTTGCGCTCGGTCGTGAGCCGAAGGTTCCCGATCATCGTGTTGATGTTGTCCTTCAGCTCGGCGACCTCGCCCCGCACGTCGACCTGCACCGAGCGCGTGAGGTCGCCCTTGGTGACAGCGGTCGCGACCTCCGCAATCGCGCGGACCTGGGTCGTCAGATTCGCCGCGAGCAGGTTGACGTTGCCCGTGAGGTCCTTCCATGTCCCCGCGGCGCCCGGAACGTTCGCCTGTCCGCCGAGGCGTCCTTCGACGCCGACCTCGCGCGCGACGGTCGTGACCTGATCCGCGAAGGTGGCGAGCGTCTGCGTCATGTTGTTGATCGTGGCCGCGAGCGCGGCGACTTCGCCCTTCGCCTTGACGGTGAGGCCCTGGGTGAGATCGCCGTTGGCGACCGCCGTGACGACCTTGACGATGCCCCGGACCTGCTCGGTCAGGTTGGCGGCCATGACGTTCACGTTGTCGGTGAGGTCCTTCCAGGTGCCCGCGACGCCCGGCACGGCGGCCTGGCCGCCGAGCTTCCCGTCGGTGCCCACCTCGCGCGCGACGCGCGTGACCTCGGCCGCGAACGCGTTGAGCTGGTCGACCATCGTGTTGATCGTGTTCTTCAGCTCGAGGATCTCGCCCTTGACGTCGACCGTGATCTTGCGCGAGAGATCGCCGCGGGCCACCGCGGTGGTCACCTCGGCGATGTTCCGGACCTGCGTCGTCAGGTTCGCGGCGAGCAGGTTGACGTTGTCGGTGAGATCCTTCCACGTGCCGGCGACGCCCGGCACGATGGCCTGACCGCCGAGACGGCCCTCGGTGCCGACCTCGCGGGCCACCCGCGTGACCTCCGCCGCGAACGACCGGAGCTGCTCGACCATCGTGTTGAGCGTGTCCTTCAGCAGGAGCATCTCCCCACGCACGTCGACGGTGATCTTCTTCGACAGGTCGCCCTTCGCGATGGCCGTCGCGACCTCGGCGATGTTGCGCACCTGGTCGGTCAGGTTCGTCGCCATGAAGTTGACGCTGTCGGTGAGGTCCTTCCAGGTGCCCGCGACGCCCGGCACGGCGGCCTGGCCGCCGAGCTTCCCGTCGGTGCCGACCTCGCGGGCGACGCGCGTGACCTCTGCCGCGAAGGCGTTGAGCTGGTCGACCATCGTGTTGATCGTGTCCTTCAGCTCGAGGATCTCGCCCTTGACGTCGACCGTGATCTTGCGCGAGAGGTCGCCCTTGGCGATCGCCGTCGCGACGTCGGCGATGTTCCGGACCTGCGCCGTCAGGTTGTTGGCCATCGAGTTGACGCTGTCGGTGAGGTCCTTCCAGGTCCCCGCCACGCCGAGCACGTTCGCCTGCCCGCCCAGCCGTCCGTCGGTGCCCACCTCGCGCGCGACGCGCGTCACCTCCGACGCGAACGCGTTGAGCTGGTCGACCATCGTGTTGATGGTGTCCTTGATTTGCAGGATCTCGCCGCTGACGTCGACCGTGATCTTCTGACTGAGGTCGCCCTTGGCAATCGCGGTGGCGACCTTCGACACGTCGCGGAGCTGCACCGTCAGGTTGCCGCCCATCGCGTTGACCGAGTCGGTGAGGTCCTTCCAGGTGCCCGCGACGCCCGGCACCGTCGCCTGGCCGCCGAGCTTGCCCTCGGTGCCGACCTCGCGCGCGACGCGGGTGACCTCCGCGGCGAACGCGTTGAGCTGGTCGACCATCGTGTTGATCGTGTTCTTCAGCTCCAGGATTTCGCCCTTCACGTCGACCGTGATCTTCCGCGAGAGGTCGCCCTGTGCGACGGCCGTCGTGACCTCGGCGATGTTGCGTACCTGCGTGGTCAGGTTCGCCCCGAGCAGGTTGACGTTGTCGGTGAGGTCCTTCCAGGTGCCGGCCACGCCCGGCACGATCGCCTGCCCGCCCAGCCGGCCCTCCGTGCCGACCTCGCGGGCCATGCGCGTGACCTCGGCCGCGAACGCGTTGAGCTGGTCGACCATCGTGTTGATCGTGTTCTTCAGCTCGAGAATCTCGCCCTGCACGTCGACCGTGATCTTCCTGGACAGGTCGCCTTTCGCGATGGCCGTCGCGACCTCGGCGATGTTGCGCACCTGCGACGTCAGGTTGTTCGCCATCGAGTTGACGTTGTCGGTGAGATCCTTCCAGATGCCCGCCACACCGATGACGGTCGCCTGCCCGCCCAGCCGGCCGTCGGTGCCGACCTCGCGCGCGACGCGCGTGACCTCCGACGCGAAGGCGTTCAGCTGGTCGACCATCGTGTTGATGGTCTCCTTGAGGAGCAGGATCTCGCCGCTGACGTTGACCGTGATCTTCTTGGACAGGTCCCCCTTGGCGATGGCCGTCGACACCTCGGCGATGTTGCGCACCTGCGCCGTCAGGTTGCTCGCCATGAAGTTGACGTTGTCGGTGAGATCCTTCCAGGTGCCCGCGACGCCCGGCACGACCGCCTGCCCGCCCAGCCGGCCCTCGGTGCCGACCTCGCGCGCGACGCGCGTGACCTCCGATGCGAAGGCGTTGAGCTGGTCGACCATCGTGTTGATGGTGTCCTTCAGCTCGAGCATCTCGCCGCGCACGTCGACGGTGATCTTGCGCGACAGGTCGCCGCGCGCCACGGCGATCGTGACCTGCGCGATGTTGCGCACCTGGTCGGTGAGATTGCCGCACATCGCATTGACCGAATCGGTCAGGTCCTGCCAGGTGCCCGCGACGCCCGGCACGATCGCCTGCCCGCCCAGCTTGCCGTCGGTGCCGACCTCGCGCGCGACCCGCGTGACCTCGGACGCGAACGAGCGGAGCTGGTCGACCATCGTGTTGATGGCCTCCTTGAGCTGCAGGATCTCGCCCCGGACGTCGACCGTGATCTTCTTCGACAGGTCGCCGTTCGCCACGGCAATCGTCACGTCGCTGATGTTCCGGACCTGCGCCGTGAGATTGCTCGCCATCAGGTTGACGCTGTCGGTCAGGTCCTTCCAGACGCCGCTGACGTCCTGAACCTGGGCCTGGCCGCCGAGCTTGCCGTCAGTGCCCACCTCGCGGGCGACGCGCGTGACCTCGGACGTGAAGACCCCGAGCTGCCGGATCATCGTGTTGACAATGCTCGCGGAGCGGAGGAACTCGCCCTCGAGCGGGCGGCCCTCGACGTCGAGCCGGACCGTCTGCAGCAGATCGCCCTGCGCCACCGCCGCCAGCGCCCGGGTCATTTCCGTCGTCGGCCAGAGCAGGTCGTCGATGAGCGCGTTCACCGACGTCTCCATCTGCCCCCAGGCCCCGGACAGCCGCTCGAACTTGACGCGCTGCCGCGTTCGCCCCTGCTTGCCGACGACGGTCCCCACCCGGTGCAGCTCGTCGGCCATCTTCGCGTTCGCGGCCGCGATGTCGTTCAGCGTGTCTGCAATCTTGCCGCTCACGCCCGTCCAGACCTGGGGCAGGCGCACCGAGAAGTCGCCGTCCCGGAGCGCGAGCAGCGCGACCAGCAGCTCGCGCGCCTGCTCCGGGCTCAGTTCGGCCGCTCGATCCGCGGCGTGCCCGTTCGGCCGGCCCGAAGCGCCGGCGAGCGATGACGTCTCCGGTGACACCTTGGATCGGCCCGACGCGACATGCTGTGCCATGGTGAAGTTCCGAAAGCGGACAATGATCGTGCACCGCTCGCGAGGCGCGCCTCAGGTCATCGCCTGAAAGGCGCTCAGGTATTTCCTTGGTTCTTGCCGCTATGACTTCCCGATGCGGCTTCCGAGGACGCCGCGACCGCACCGCAGCACCGGCTGACGATGTCGAGCACGGCCTGAAGGTCGAGCGGCTTGAGGAGCACGTCCTCGGGATCGAGCCATTCGGCCTCGCCGGCCGGGTTCGGGTGGGCGGTCATGATGACGACGGGGACTTTCCGGAATTTCCGATGGCTCCGTTGCGACGCCCGGAATTCCCAGCCGCTCATGCCCGGCATCATCAGGTCGAGCAGGATGAGCGAGAGGTCGGACGTCTCGTCCATCTTCTGGAGCGCCTCGCCCCCCTCGGAAGCCGCGAGCGTGCGGTAGCCGTGCTGCTGCAGCCACGTACACAGCATCTCCCGCGAGTCGCGATCGTCTTCGACGACGAGAATGGTCGGCATGGACTGCCCGGCTGACCGCAGTGGCACGACGTGTTCCTTGTTCCTACAACTCCACTGCCCAGGGCACGACCCAGTTTGAGAGGAGCGTTCCCCAATCAAACACCCGGGCGCTCTGCGCCCTCGACGTCTCGATTGGCTCCGTGAACTTCTCGCCACGGTACGAGGCGGCAGCAGGAGGGTCAATACCGGAAAACCCTGAATCGGCCTCGGGTCAACGCCCCGCGGCCGCGCAGAATCGTGCAGCGATGGGCCGGATCAGTACTTCGCGGTGTCGATGATGGCGGTCAGCAGGTCGGCGTGGCTGGGCAGGATGGCGTCTTCCAGATCGGGATAGTACGCGACGGGCGTGTCGAGCGCGGCGACGCGCCGGACCGGCGCGTCGAGCTCGTCGAAGAGATGGTCGGCGATGCGGGCGGCGAGCTCGGCGCCGAACCCGCACGTGAGCTGATCCTCGTGGGCGATGATCACGCGGTTCGTCCTGCGGACCGCGCTCGCGATCGCGTCCCAGTCGAACGGCATGATCGTCCGCAGGTCGACGACCATTGCGCTGATCCCCTCCTTCTCGGCCTGCTGGGCCGCGAGGAGGCTGCGCTGGACGAGGGCGCCCCACGTGATCACGACCAGGTCGGTTCCCTCGCGCCTGACGGCGGACTTCGCGAACGGGATCATGTAGTCGGGGCCCGGATAGACGCCCTTGTTGTAGGTCTGGCGGTACAGGTGCTTGTGCTCGAGGAACAGGACCGGATCATCGCAGCGGATGGACGTCCGGAGCAGGCCGGCGGCATCCGACGCGGTCGAGGGATACGCGATGCGAATGCCGGGGCAATGCGCGAAGATGCTCTCGCCGGACTGGCTGTGGTACAACGCGCCGCCCCGCAGATAGCCGCCGATGGCGGTGCGGATCACCATCGGGCACGAGAAGTGGTTCGCCGAGCGATAGCGGAGCATCGACATCTCGTCGCGGATCTGCATCATCGCGGGCCAGATGTAGTCGAAGAACTGGATTTCGACGACCGGTTTCAGCCCGCGCGTGGCCATCCCGATCGCCCGGCCGATGATGCTCGCCTCGGCGAGCGGCGTATTGAACACGCGGGTCGATCCGTAGGCCTTCTGCAGGCCGTGCGTGACCTTGAACACGCCGCCCTTGCCCGCCACGACCTCGAGGTTCTGCTCGTGCGTGGCGTCGGCGACGTCCTCTCCGAAGACGACGACGCGGGGGTCGCGGGCCATCTCGTCCTTCAGCGTGCGGTTGATCGCGGTGACCATCGTCTCCGGACCGCCGCCGTGCGGTTCCGGCCGGGTGTCGAAGGCCGACGACGTCGGGTCCACGTCCGGCGAATAGACGAACAGGCCGACCGAGCGTTTGTCCGGCCTGGGCGCCCGCGTGGCGCGGGTCGCGGCCTCGGCGACCTCGCGGTCGACGTCCTTCGCGATCGCGTCGAGATCGGTCGCGGTCAGGATACCCTGCCGCTTCAGGAGCTCGGCGAACTTCGGAATCGGGTCGCGGCGAGCCTCCTCCGCCCGCTCCGCCGGCGTCTTGTAGAGCTTCTCGTCATCGGATAGCGAGTGCGAGTACGGACGGATGACGTGCGCGTGGACCAGCGCAGGACCCTTGCGGGCGCGGCACCAGGCGACGGCGTCCGAGAGCGCGCGGTAGCTGGCCAGGACGTCGGTGCCGTCGCAGCGGAGCACCTTCAGGCTCGGGAACGACTCGACGAGCCGGGAGAGATCGGCGCCCGCCGTCTGGGCGTCGACCGGCACCGAGATCGCGTAGCCGTTGTCCTCGATCAGGAACAGGACGGGCAGCTTGCCGAGGCAGGCCGCGTTGAGCGATTCCCAGAACTCGCCCTCGCTCGTGGCGCCGTCGCCGACAGACAGATAGACCACTTCGTCGCGCGCGAACCGTGCCCCGCGATCCGGGATGTCCGGCAGCTGCTCGTAGAGGCGCCCGGCATCGGCGCAGCCGATGGCCTGCACGCACTGCGTGCCGGTCGCGCTCGATTGCGAGACGATATGGAGGCGCTCGTCGCCCCAGTGCGATGGCATCTGCCGGCCGCCGCTGGCCGGATCCTCGCTCGAGCCGACGCCGGCCAGGAACATCTCGTAGGGCGTCACGCCAAGGCCGAGCGCCAGCGCCCGGTCGCGGTAGTACGGATAGAACCAGTCGTACCCGGGCCTGAGCACCGCCGCGGCGGCCACCAGGATGGCCTCGTGACCGGCGCCGCTGATCTGGAAGAAGATCAGGCTCTGGTGCTTGAGCTGGATTTCCTTGTCGTCGATGCGCCGGGAGAGGAGCATCGTGCGATACATGGCCCGGAGCGCTTCTGGCGCGAGGCCCTCCAAGCTCGGGACGGGCGCGTTCGCGACGTCACGCGGACCCAGGGCCGTGGCGGCGGGCTCGTCCGCGGCGACAGGCCGGCGTCGTTCGTGCGGCAGAGGCGAACTGCTCATTCCAGGTCCGGCATCCTCGGGCGAACGTCCGCGCCGGAGGCTCGCTCCGCCCGGCCCGTTCGCGACACGCGCAACAGTCGATTATACTCCTCGCATTCCCTGCACATACCCCATGAATCGTCGCGCCTCCTTGTTTCGATGGGACGGGCTGGAGCTGGAAAAGGTGACGGAGATGATCGCCCGGAAGGCGATCATCGGCGCCACCGAAACGCTCGCCCAGACATACTTCAAGAAAGGCGCTCTGTCGCCGTGGCACGCGCACGAGGGCGAGCAGATGATCTACGTGCTGCAAGGAGCGCTTCGCGCCCTGGTCGACGACCAGGAGCTCACGATCCGCGAAGGCGAGGTGCTGCACGTGCCGCCGAACGTACCGCACCAGGCCGAGGCGCTCGACGACACGTTCGTGCTGGATGTGAGATGTACTAATCGGTGATCGGTGATCGGTGATCGGTGATCGGTGATCGCCGATCGCCGATCGCCGATTCCTCAGGAGCCCCCATGCTTCTCTTCGTCCCGCTCGTCGTCCTCGCGGTCATCGTGTTGTGGGTCATTGCCGGGTACAACCGTCTCGTGACGCTGCGGAACCAGACCCAGAACGGCTGGAAGCAGATCGATGTCCAGCTCAAGCGCCGTCACGACCTGATTCCCAATCTCGTCAACACGGTCAAGGGCGTGATGGAATTCGAGCGCGACACCCTCACGGCGGTGATGGATGCGCGCGCGCGCGCGATGGCCGCCGCCGGGCCCGCCGACGCCAGCCGCAAGGAAGGCGAGCTGACGCAGGCCATCGGCCGCCTCTTCGCGGTCGCGGAGAATTATCCGCAGCTGCGATCGAGCGAGAACGTGAGGATGCTGCAGGAGGAGCTCGCCTCGACGGAGAACAAGATCGGCTTCGCGCGGCAGTTCTACAACGACATCGCGACGAAGTACAACATCGCGCGGGAGAGCTTCCCGACCAACCTGCTGGCGTCCTCGTTCGCCTTCGCTCCGGCGGAGCTGTTCCAGATCACGGACGAGGCCGATCGCGCCGTGCCGACGGTCGATCTGACGATGAACAAGAAATAGCCGGCTGTCTCTGGCAGCCTCGGCCCGGAGATGGAGCGCGAGCCAAGGAACGTGAACGAGCCCGCGCGAGCGGGGCAGGGGGAATGGCAGGGTCCCCGCGAGCAGGCGCGCTCGGGGGACCGCGGGAGCGAAGCCCCCCGCAACATCTACGAACAGCAGCGCGCCAATCGCCGCCGTACCCGGCTCGTGATGGCCGTGTTCGTCGCCCTGCTGCTGTGCGTCGGCGCGGGGTTCGACCTGTTCATCGTCGGCGGCGGGCAGACGTTCGTTCCGGTCGGCTCGGTGCTGGCGCTGGCGCTCGGCGGCGGCCAGGCCTGGTGGAGCCTGCGCTTCGGGGATCGGGCGGTGCTCCAGTCGGCATCGGCGCGGCGGCTCGACGATCTTCTCGCGCAGTCGCCCACCGACGATCTGGGATTCCGGTACACGCGACTGAACAACGTCGTCGAAGAGATGGCGATTGCCGCCGGGCTGCCGAAGCCCGCCGTCTACATCGTCCCCGACCCGGACCCCAACGCGTTCGCCACCGGCCGCGATGCCGAGCACGCGTCGATCGCCGTGACCGACGGACTGCTGAAAGCGCTCGACCGGGATGAGCTCCAGGGCGTGATCGCGCACGAGATGTCGCACGTGCGCAACCTGGATATCCGCCTCATGACGGTCGTCGCCGCCCTCGCCGGGGCTGTCGTGCTGCTGGCTGACTGGACGGCACGATCGATGCGCTTCGGCGGCATCGGACGCTCGTCGCGCTCCCGCGGCCGGAGAGAGGGAAACGGCGGCTCGCTGGCGCTGCTGTTTCTCGTGATCTGGATCGTGGCCGCGATCCTGGCGCCAATCCTCGGCCGCATGCTCGCGCTGGCGGTGTCGCGGCGCCGCGAGTATCTCGCCGACGCCAGCGGGGCGGAGCTGACTCGCAATCCCCTCGGCCTGGCCAGCGCGCTCGAGAAGATCGAGGCGGCCGTCGAGCCGACGGCCGCCATCAAGCGGGGCACGGCGCACCTATGCATCGCCGACCCGCTCGGACGCGGACTGAACGAGTCCGAAAGCACCTGGTCCGATCTGTTCGCGACGCACCCGCCGATGGCGCGTCGCATCGCGGCGCTGAAGGCGATGGCATACTCACACCGCTGAACTCCTGAAGTCGGGGCTTCGAAGCGCAGCGAGTACCAGGAGCTTGCCGCGCAGGATCTAGGTCGGGAGCACGAGGGCCAAGGTGAGCGCCGCGCCGGCCGCACCCGCGGCAACGGCTCGCCAGCGGCGGGTCGCCGGGAGCCGGGGGGTCAATGAATGCGATCCCCCCAGTTGTTCCGGCCGCCCTTGTGGACGTTGAAGCGCCGGCGCATGCGGTCCATGCGCCATCGCATCAGGCGATATCGGAGATCGAACTGCAGATTGCGCGGGCCCTTCAGGTAGACGTACCCCACGAGCAGGCCGCCGAGGTGGGCGACGTTGGCCACCGGGCCGCCGCTGCTCCCGACCGCCGAGAAGAACGCGATGGCGCCCATGATCAGGACGAACGTTCGAGCGCGCAGCGGGAAGATGAGCATGAAGAGAATCTCACGGTGCGGGAAGAGCAGGCCCCACGCCATGAGCAGCCCGTAGACGGCGCCCGAGGCGCCGATCGTCACCGCATAGAACGTCGGCCGCGTTGCGTCGAACGGCAGCATCGACACGGCGATCATCGAGAGCCCGGCACCGACCCCCGTGATGAAGTAGTACTTCACGAACTCGCGGGTCCCCCATCGGCGCTCGAGATCCACGCCGAACATCCAGACCGCGAGCATGTTGAACAGGATGTGCGAGATGTGCGTCGGCGAATGGACGAACAGATAGGTGGCGAGCCGCCAGACTTCCAGATTCCTGACGACCAACACCGGCGAGAGCCCGAACGTGTCGACGATCAGGGTTGGCGCGAGGAGCGTGACGACGAAGACGACGACGTTCGCGTACACGATCGCGCGAACCGCCGGCGTCATCGGGCCGGGGCCGAGGGCGTAGCTGACAGCAGGACGAGGGCTCACTCGGCGATGCTATCAGGTCTCTCACCCTTTCAGCCTCTGAACGGTCTTCCCGAGTGCCTGGCTGAACTCCTCGATCCGGAGGAGCCATGCCGTGACGGCCAGTGTCGCGAGGCCCGCGCCGATGCCGCCGGCGACGCGCAGCGCGCGGGGCACCAGCGCCATCCCGATGAGCCGCCCCGGAAGCGCCGCGTGCAGCCAGCCCTCGCCGTAGAACGCCGCCACTCCCATCACGGCCGAGGCCGCCCCGATCTTGATCGAGGACAGCAGCACGCGACGCTCGTCGATCCCGCCGATTCGCCGCGCCAGCAGGATTAGGAGCAGCCCCGCGTTGATGTTGGCCGCAATCGCCGTGCCGAGCGCGAGCCCTCGGAATCCCAGCAGACGATCCAGCCAGATGTTCAGGCCGATATTGGCCAGAATCGTGACGACGCTCACGGCCACCGGCGTCCGGGCGTCCTGCAGGGAGTAGAAGCTGGGGGACGCGATCTTCACGACCGAGTAGCCGATCACGCCGGGCGCATAGAAGAAGAGCGCGCTCGCGACTCGGAGCGTGGACTCGGCGCCGAACTGCCCGCGCTGGAAGACCAGCTCGACGATGGGCCCGCTGAGCACCATCAGCCCAACGGTCGCCGGAACGCTCAACATCAGCATCAGGCGAAGACCCGACGACAGCGTACGGCGCATGTCGGGATGCGAACCGATCGCGGCCTGCCGCGCCAGGTCGGGGATCGCCGCCGTCGCGATCGAGACGCCGAAGATGCCAATCGGCAGGTACATCAGCCGGAACGCATACTGCAGCGCTGCCACCGCGCCGTTCTCGTTCGTGGCCAGCACCGTATTGACCAGCAGGTTGACCTGGGCGGCGGCCACGCCGAGCGCTCCGGGCCCAATCAGGATCAGCAGTTCGTGCAATCCAGGGTCGCGCGGATCGAGGACCCACGCGTGCCGGTAGCCCTCGCGCTGCAGCACGGGCCACTGGAAGAGGATCTGCGCGAGGCCGCCCAGCAGCATGCCCGCGGAGAGCGCCATCACCGGCTCGATGCCAACGGCCCGGAACAGCGGCACGCCCGCCGCCACGCATGCGATGAACACGACGTTGTACATCGCCGGCGAGAACGCCGGGACGAAGAACCGCCGGAGCGCGTTGAGCATCCCCATGAACGCCGCCGCGATGGCGATCAACAGCAGGAAGGGCATGTTCACGCGCGTCAGGACGATCGTCTCTTCGAGCTTCCCGGGCACCTGCGCGTATTCCGAGGCAATGCGCTCGACGATCGGGCCCGCGAAGACGATGCCCAGCAAGACGAGGACGCCGGTGACGAGCAGGAGGGCGTTCACGACCTGGGAGCCGAGCCGCCAGGCCGCCGGGCGGCCCTCGCGCGTGAGATAGCGGGTGAAGGTGGGTACGAAGGCGGCGCTCATTGCGCCTTCGGCGAAGAGATCACGCAGGAGTGTCGGGATGCGCGTCGCCACTCCGAACGCATCGGCATCGCGGCCGGTCCCGAAGTACACGGCCATCAGGATGTCGCGGCCGACTCCGAGAATCCGGCTCGCAAACGTGGCGATCCCGATCAGTCCCGCCAATCGGGCGAGCCGCTCGCTCATCGAGTGGATCCGGGGGGCTTCGCCCCCGCGGACCCCCCAACGCGCTCGCTCGCGGGGGCCCCGCGGCCCCGCTCCGCTCGCGCGGGCTCGCTTCGCATTCGCTCGCTCGCAGGCTCGAGTGACTCTGGGGCGTGCTGTGGTGGCAAGGCCGGCGGAATCTGGCCGCCAGGGTACCGAAAAAAAGAAGGGGTCTCAACCGTCACGCTGAGACCCCTGCCCGGAGGATGGATGAGAGGCTCTTGGGCCTTTCATTCACTTAGACGGAGCGTTCGCCGAAAAGTTTGGCCTACCGCAGCCGCTGTTTGACCGCCTCGCTGAGCGCGCGGCCGTCGACCGTGGCTCCCGCCAGGCGGGCCATGACGGCCTTCATCACCTTGCCCATGTCCTTCGGGCCTGCAGCGCCCGTTTCCGCTACCGCCGCCTCGATGGCGGCCTTGATGGTCGCCTCGTCTGCGGACGGCGGCAGGTAGCGTCCGAGGAACACGACCTCCGCCTGCTCGCGCTCCACCAGGTCCTGCCGCCCACCGGCCCGGAACTGCTCGATCGAGTCGCGCCGCTGCTTGACGAGCTGTCCGACGACCTGGAGAGCTTCGGTCTCGTCGAGCGGCCTTCCCTTCTCGACCTCCCGGTTCATCAGGGCGGCCTTGAGCATCCGGAGGGGGGCCAGACTCGCCTGGTCCTTCTGCCGCATGGCGGTGGCGATGTCTTGCGTGACGGTGTCGACGAGACGAGGCATGACGCCAGCATACCGGCCCGCACGGGCATTCCGGAAGGCCGATCGCAGGGACCATCCGCGGGTTCCGTGCGAGAATTGCCGCGCCGATGCACCGCTCGTTGCCGCGCGCCGCCGGAATGGCTCTGCTCGGCGCCCTGGCAGCCCCGCTCTGTCTGGTCGGCGCCCTGTCCCTGCACCCCGGCCTCGTCTTCGAAATGGACCGGGATCTGCCGGCGCGGCTGGTTTCGGGCTTTTACGACGTCGAGATCGTGGGAAACGAGAGTTTCGCCTGGACCTCGGACCGGGTGCGCGTGAGTCTGCCGGGCCTCGACCGCGGCACGCAATGGCGGTGTAGCGTTCGATTTCGAGGGGGCCGGCCGGCCGGCATCGCGCAGCCGACGCTCGACATCGCGGTCGATGGTCGAACGCTGGTGTCGCAGGCGGCATCGAATGAATACCAAGACGTCGTGGTGGTCGCTCCGCCGCGACCGGCCCGCGGCCTTCGACTCACCTTGACGAGCTCCGACACGTTCGAGCCGGGACCGGGGGACCCGCGCGCGCTTGGCGTCCAGGTCGACCGGCTCGCCTGCGTGCCGGACGCCGGACGCGTTCCCCTGCCGCCGGTCCAGTCGCTCGTCGCCTCGGCGGGCAGCGCCGCCGTGTTCGGCGCGCTGTTCGGCATCCTTGGCGTGGGCTGGTGGCCATCGGCGGCGGCAACGCTCGCCGTCGCGATCCTCCAGGCGTTTCCCCTGGCCAGGGGACTGGCCCCGTACACCGACTACGGGGAGACGGCGTTCTGGCTGGCCGTGTGGATCGTGGCACCCGCGTCGGTGGCCGTCCTGGCGCACTCATGGCGCCGGCGGGCTGCTCCAAGTCCCGGGTTCTGGTTCGCGGTGCCCTTCTCCGGCGCGATCCTCTTCGTGAAGCTCCTCGCGTTGCTGCATCCGTCGAAGGCCCTGATCGACGCCTTGTTCCACGCGCACCGGCTCGAGTACGTTCTCGGCGGACGCTACTTCTTCACGCAGGTGATGCCGGGCGGCGTGCAGTTCCCGTACGCGATCGCGCTGTACGTGTTCGCAGCGCCGTGGGCCGCGCTCACCCGCGATCACGTGGCGCTCCTGCGGATCGTGGTGTCCGCGTCGGAGACCTTCGCGGGCCTGCTGATCTACTGGGCGATCGCGCGCACCTGGCGCGACGCGCTCGCCGCCGCCGGCGCGCTCGTCCTGTTCCATCTCGTGCCGGTCTCGTACTGGGTCGTGGGAAACGCGAATCTCACGAACGCCTTCGGACAGTCTGCCGCGGTGGTCGCCATGGCGGCGCTCATCGTCTGGCCTCTCGGCCCAGGCAGGTGGCTGGAGATCCTGGGCCTGTCGCTGCTCGCGGCGGTGGGTCTGCTCTCCCACGTGAGCACGTTCGCGCTGCTCGCCTCGACGATGGTGACGACGGCCGTGATCTACGCCTGGCGCGGCGGCCGCGCCCTGCTGCCCGTGGCCCGGTCGATCCTGCTGGCGGTCGGCGCCGCTGTCGTGATGGCCGTGGCCCTGTACTACGGGCGGCCGGAGTTCTTCCCGGCCTACGCCTCCGTCCGCGCGGCTAGAGCCGAGGCCGCGGCGTCAGCGGCCGCGCCGGAGAACGCCGGGCCTGCCGGCGACCGGTTGGCCGAAGGCGCCATCCCCGTGATGAGCGTGGCCGGCCGCGCCGCCAGCGCCGTCGGCGCGACGGGCGACGCGCTCGGCTGGCCGATCCTGGCGCTGGCGCTGCTCGGTGTCTGGCGCACCCTGGCCGAGAAGGTCACCGGACGGCTGGTCTGGGCCGTGGCCGGATGGCTCGCTGCCAGCGCCGTGTTTCTCGTGTTCGGCGTTGTCGCGCCCGGCGGCGTCGGTCACCAGCGGCAGGCGATGGAATTCATCGCGCGCGCGCTGTACGCCGGGTCGCCCGGCGTCGTGGTGCTGGCCGGCCGCGGCGGGGCGTGGGCGTGGAGGAGCCGCGGCCCGCTCCGGTTCGCGGCGCTCGGCTCGGTCGGCCTGGCGGCGTTCGCCGCCGGCAGGACGTGGATGGGCTGGTGGTCCTGAGGCTAGCGCGTTCCGGCCAGCGCCAGCGCCGTTTCCCGGACGGCCTGCGCGTTCGTGTAGCGGGGTCTCCAGCCGAGCGCAAGGCTCTCCTCGACGGCGAGCGTGTGGGGCCGCTCCAGCATCAGGAGCTGCTCGCGTGCGAAGAGCCGGTATCCGGAGAGCGTGGCCGCCGCGGACAGTGGCGCCAGCGGTAGGGGGAGGCGCCGGACGCGCTCGAGCCGCAGGGCCGATGCGATCTCGTCCACCCACTCGACAATCGACAGCGGGTCCGGCGACGCGGCGTTGAAGCGGCCCGTGGCTCGGCGCGCCAGGACCGCTGCGATGAGCGAGGCGGCGTCGCGCACATGGACGAGGTGGACCTTGTGGCGGCCGCGGCCCGGCCAGGCGGCGAGATTCCAGCGGCGCATGCCGCCGACGAGAGACGCGAACAGGCCGCCGCGTCCCTCGCCCGCGATGATGCAGGGGATCACGCACGCCGTCGGATCGGGCATGCTCTCCACGGCCCGTTCGGCCTCGATCTTCGACGCGGTGTAGACGCCCTGGGGCCTCCACGGGCTGTCGACGCCGTAGACGGCCTGGCCCGTCTGCGCGTACATCATGCTCGTTCCCACGTTCACGAAGTGCGTGCCGGTGCCGGCGTACCGCGCGGTCAGGTTCGTCGTGGCGATCACATTGTTCCGGCGGAACCATACGGCGCGACGGACGAGCGGCAGATCGTCCGAGACGTACTGGACGGCCGCCGAATGCACGACGGCGTCGACGTCGGGAAGCCGCCGCACGGCCGCCGGGTCGGCCAGATCGGCGAGGACGTCCGGGGCGCCGCGCCTGTCGGTCGTGATCACGTCGTGCTGCGCCGAGCGGAGCTGCCGCACGCATTCGGTGCCCAGAAACCCGCTCGCGCCGGTGACGAGCACTTTCATGGCCGGCCGTCCAGCGCGGCCCGGTAGACCTCGTCGAACGACGTGAGCACGGCCGGAGGTCTGAAGGTGCGGTCGACGTGCTCCGCGGTCTGGCCGGAGACGCGACGCGGGTGCTCCAGGAACCGCAGCAGGGCCGTGGCCAGCGGCTCGGCCTGCTCGCGGGGCACGACGGTGACGTCGTCTCCGAAGAGGCCGTGCAACTCGACCCCGCCCGGATGGTCGGCGGAAATGACGGGAGTTCCGCTGGCGAGCGCTTCGACCGCGACGGTGGGCAGCGCCTCGAGGCGCGAGGGAAGAGCGAACACGTCGGCCGCGGCCATGTAGCGCGCGATCGTCTCGTTGGGCAACAGACCGGTCAACGTCACGCAGGCGCCCAGGTCCAGCGCGTGGACTTGAGCGGTGAGGGCGTCGCGCTCAGGGCCCTCGCCGCAGATCACGAGCCGCACGTCGTGTCGCGCGCGGCACACTCGCGCGAACGCGTCGATCAGGACGCGCTGGCCGGCCAACGGGTGCAGCCGCTTGACGTTCAGGATCACGTGACGCTCGGAAATGCCGAGCGCCTGCCGCAACGCGGCACGCGAGATCTCGTCCTGGGGCGTGAAGCTGTCGCCGACCGGCGGATAGACCACCGTGAGACCCTCGCGGTCCAGACCTTCGGCGACGGCGCGCGCGAGCAGCCCGCGGCTGTAGAACGTGATCCTGGCGGCACCGCGGTAGGCGCGCGTGAACGGGTCGACCGGCCGGCGCCGCCGATAGTGCCAGATCTCCGTCCCGTAGAGCGTGAGCACGTACGGCCGCCGCCGGCGCCGCGCCCAGGCTGCGGCGGCCTCGACGATGAGGCCGTTGCTGTGCAGATGGAGGAGATCCGCGTGGCCAGCGACCTCGTCCAGCGCGGCGTTGATCCGACGGACCTGCCGGAACGCGTCGACCTTCAGGAGGCGTCGCAGCCCGGCCGCTCCGGCGCGACGCGGGATCCATCGGATGCGGGGATCCGCACGCGCTTCGCCGCGGATCGCGCCGGCCTGCGCCGGTTCATGGGCGACGAACGTCACCCGGTCGCCCCGGTTCGTCAGCCACGCCCCGAGCTGGGCTGGAAGCAGGGCATTGGCGGCCTGGTCGGGCGGGAGGTGCGGGGTCACGTGACAGATGTGCATGACGCTCGCATTGCCCCGTCACAGAACGCCTCCCGGAATTCCGCGAACGTCGCGGCCTTGGCACCGAGGTCGCCGATCGCGTAGCGCAGGAACGCGCCGAGCCGTCCGAGGAATGCGTCGACCTCGGCCGGCGTGCGGTTGTACGGGCTGCCGCCGGGGATCGCCTCGCTCGAGTGGAACAGGACGTTCAGCAGCGGCGCGCCGCGCCGCGCAAGTTGGGCGCCCAGGGCGATCATGTCGTCGGCGGAGCTGTAGGACGGCCGGAGCCAGCGAACCTCGGCAATCCCCAGCAGCCGCAGGAGACGTCTGGTCTCGTAGGGTCTGGGCGCGCGGGCGTACATCCGTTCGAGGAAAGGCGGCACGCGCCGGCTGAGCGCGGCCGAAATGGGCAGCTCGAGCAGACGGCTCGTGCCGGGCCGCACGGGGTTGTCGTAGCTGAGGAAGTACGGCGCGAGCGGCGCGTCGACGAAGTCGGGGCCGCCCTTGTGCCTCTCGTAGAACAGCGGGGCGACGCTCGATTCCACGAGGTAGCCGAGGCGCTCGAGTGGCGACACGTGCGTCGCGGCGAACCCGAACCGGCCGGACCGATACGACACGGGCCGCCGACCGGCCATCGCCTCGATCGCCTGCGTCAGCCGTTCGAGCTGCGCGGCGAACTGCGCGGACGGCAGGGACAGCGCGTACGGATGACGGGCGGCATCGCCCGGCTCGCACGGCGGCGTCTCCCAGGCGTGGTGGTGGGCACCGATCTCGGCGTCGCCGCGCGCCGCGATCCGGTTGAGGACCTCGCCCGAGCGCGCATCGCGTGCGACCGGGTAGGTGACCAGGTACGTCGGCCGGACGCCGTGGCGTTCGAAGAACTCGTGCAGACGCTCCAGCACGTGGATGTTGTCGAACGTCGGAACGGCCCGCGCGCGGACGTCCCACTGGTTGTCGCTTTCGGTGTCGATCCCGACGAGCAGGGCGGGCGGGTCGGCCGTGGTCATCGATCCTGGTCCGAGTCGCCCAGCGTGACGTGCCAGCGGCTGGTGTTCTCGTAGAACTCCGCCGGCACGTCGACCGCGTTGACCTTCATGACGAACTCCATCGTCGAGCGGACCGGGTAGTAGCCCGACTTCCGGAGCAGCCGTCTGAAGGCGGCGTGCAGGGCGAAGGTCCGGATCTTGTCCGAGTCGGCGAACCGCGCCTCCCGATCGATCCAGCGCAGCAGCGTCAGCACGCCGGCGCGGTCGGAAGGGTCGGCCAGGAAGTCGACGAGCAGCGTCACCCGGCCGCGCGGCTCCTGCGTGTGCCGGTAGACCGCGTATCCCGCTGGCTCGCCCTCGCGCCAGAGCGCCGCGATGGAGTAGCGCACGTGGGGCGGCTGCCCGTACTTCCAGTTCAGGTAGGCAGCGTCGCGCCGCACCGCGAAGTCGAACGAGCCGCTCAGCCGCTCCCAGAGGCGGGTGAAGCGCTCGTCGAACTGCCGGATCGTCCGCACCTCGCCCTGCAGCGGCCGTGCGCGCGCGATCAGGCGAACCCACGGCAGCGTCAGCGCCGAGACGAAGCGGTTGAGGCCGACCGGCCACGTCGGCCGCCGAAGCGCGCGCCGGCTGAGCGGCTTGACCAGACAGGGGACTGGCCCGACGTTCGGCCAGCGGAGCTTCTCGAACAGTCGGGCCGACGCGGCCGAGAGGCCGAGCCCGAGCGACGCCCCGACCGACCGGTCCCACGTGCGAAACAGGATCTCGCCGAGGCCCTGCCGCTGCCGTTCCGGCGCGACCATCACGTCCATGCCCCACGCGGCATCGATCTCGCGTCCGCGGACGACGGCGCGCACCGGCATCGCCGCGTACTGGCCGATGACGGTGTGCCCCTCGCGGGCGACCCAGATGAGCGGCCCCTCGGGCGGGCTGTTCGGGTTCCGGCGGTACTGCCACTCCCAGCGCAGCCGGTTCGCGTCGGCCGAGTCGTTGCCGAACACACGGCGGTAGAGCGCCTCGACCTGGCGCCGGTCACCTGCCTGGAAGCGATCGATTTCAGCCACGTGGTCCCGCCTCGCCCGGCGCCAGCACGTACTCCATGTTGCTGACGAAGAGGTCCTGGACGAGCGGGCTGCCGGTGACCCAGCGCCCGAGCGGCGCCGGCGCCCGCCGCACGGTGCCGCTCATGTGCAGCTCCTCCCGGACGACCCGCAGGCCGGCGGCGGCGATCTGCGCCCGGAGCCGCGCCACGCGGACCTTCTCGAGCAGGTCGTCCTGTTTCGCCACGCCGCGCCGCGCGTCGCGGATGAACGAGTTCTCGTGCGCCGGCTCGCGCAGGGTCCACGGCGCGCGGCGTGCGAGCCAGCGGAACGCGCGGAACGCGACGGTCCGGCCGGCCAGGAGGTGCAGCGGCACCGGAACGCGCAAACGGGGCAGGTGCGCGCCAGCGAACGAGAGATACGGCGCCGTCGAGAGGTAGAACCGTCCGTCGCGCTTCATCACCCGACGGCACTCTCGCAGGTACCGCGGCGCGTCGGCGACGTGCTCGATCACGGCGTGCGAGAGAACGAGGTCGAAGCTCTCGGAGCGGAACGGAAGGGCCATTCCGTCGGCCAGCACGAAATGAAGGTTTCGCACGGCGCGTTCCGTGGCCAACGCCGCGCCCGCGTCCACGAACCGTTCGATCGGGTCGATGCCCACCACCTCGTCTGCGTGTTCGGCGAGCGACAGCGGCATGCCGCCTCCGCCGCACCCGGCGTCCAGCACGCGTCCGCCGATGGGGACGCCGGCCCGCTCGAGGAACGCGATGACCTTGGCGCTGCGGTAGTACTCGAACAGCGCGTAATCGTACTCCGATCGAAAGCGCCGATCGGCGTGCGTCTTGATCAGGGGTTCGTCAATCTGCCGCACGTGCCTTCGTCATGGTCCGGGGACCTTGTCGATCAGCGCTGCCCGATCCGGCCCGCCGGTCTCGTCGACGGGGAACGTCGCGATCGTGCGGTGACTGGGATAGCGTTCCAGGATCTCCTGAATCAGCCCGGAACCGGCCTGGCTCTCGAAGCCGACGCTCGGAGAAGTGTATGTCAAGACGTAGCGCACATCGTCGCGGCGCAGGCGATCGGCGTAATTGCCGAAGTCGTGCCCGATGAACAG
This sequence comes from uncultured Acidobacteriota bacterium, assembly GCA_963764505.1. Classification (GTDB taxonomy): domain Bacteria; phylum Acidobacteriota; class Vicinamibacteria; order Vicinamibacterales; family SCN-69-37; genus CAVXSP01. Next base: position 961,156 of record CAVXSP010000001.1, read on the forward strand.
CGGACGGATGCGGTTCTCGAGCGCCAGGCCGTTGGCCAGCTTGCCCTGCACGAGCGTGTCGGGCGGGAGCAGCCGGCCAACGGCCACCGACGCCTCGTAGTTCAGGGTCTGGCGCGCCCGCGCCCATGCCGTGAACCGGACCCCGTCGAACGCCATGGTCGTCCCGATCACGGCGACGAGAAGGGCAGGCGGCACACGGGGCGCGCCCAGCCACAGCGAGAATCGCCCCCATCCGGCGGCCACCGCCGCTGCCGCCCCGAGCGCGGCGACCATCGACAGCACCACCACGGTGTGCAGATGCCCCGCGCGGACCGAGGCCAGCCACGCCATCCGGATCGCGCTTCCGGCGACGAGGTATCCGAGGCCGAGCGCGAGGAGGGCGGCGGGCCAGCGCCCCGGGCGGGCCGCGACCGCCGCCCCTGGCCGGCGCTCGCGCAGCAGCCACACGACCGCGAGCGCGATCAGGGCCGGCAGGAACATCACGTAGCGCCGCTCGTTCCCCGAATCGTGCACGATCAGCTCGACCAGCCCGACCAGCACCCAGAGGACCAGGAGACGCTCGGCGGGCCGGGCCGTTCGCGCCCGCGTCGCGATCTCCACAATCGACAGCGCGGACGCGACGAGCACCGGCCACATCCACGTGAAGAAGTCATGGACGAGCGGGAGCCATGACGCACGCATTGCCAGCGCCCGCAGCGTGTACTCCGGCTTGCGCGCCACCGACATCTGCCAGTTGTAGAAGCGGAACTCCGACCAGTGCGGCAGCACGAACGACAGGCCGATGATGGCAGCGGTTGCGGAGAGGCCCAGCAGGATCGGCGGGACGAAGGGGTTCTGGGGTTCTGGGGTTCTGGGGTTCTGGGGTTCGTTCGTGTCCGAGCTGCCCGGTGTTCGAACGCCCGCGCTCCAGAGCCGGAGCAGGCCAGCACCGCAGGTTTCGGCCAGAAGTGCGGCGACGAAGAACGCCGCGGACGCCTTCGTGAAGAACGCGAGCGCCGCGGCGGCGCCCGACACGATGCCCCAGCCACGCCTCTGCGCCGCGAGCGCGCAGGCTGCCCAGCTGACGACGATGAAGGTCGTCATGGTGGACTCCATCAGGGCCGCGCGATTCCACATCACGAACGCGTAGTTGACCGCCAGCAGTGCGCCGGCGATGAGCGCCCCTCTCCGACCCGCCAGCACGCGGACGCCGGCCATGAGAAACGCGATCGCGACGAGACCCGAGACGGCAGGGACGAGGCGCGCCTGCCGGAGGCCGACACCGGCGAGGCGGAACGCGGCATATTCGAGACCGGTGAACACCGGCGACAGGAACACGGGATTCCAGTCGTCGGTTCGCCACACGCCCCAGAGCGCCCGGTTTCGCGCGTTGTGCACCCACGCGCCCTCGTCGTGCCACACGACGCCGACGCCGTTCCCGGCGGTGTTCGGCGGATCGGCCGTGAGCCAGACGAACCGCAGGACCGCGGCGAAGGTCAGGATCGCCATTACCGCCGCGAGGAACGCTGGGCGCTTCATCTCACGATCGACGACGCCACACGGCGAACTCGGAGGAATCCTGTTCGAGGACGTAACCCGCTTCCAGCCACGCGCGCAGCGGCGGGACGCTCATGAAGAACGCTTCCGGCCCCGGCTCGCCCCAGTGCTTCTGGAGCGCCACGATGGCGGGATTCGAGCGCTGCAGATCGGTCAGCAGGCCCGCCGACCCGTATCCGGAACGGCCGGCCTCGAACTCGACGACCACCGGCCGGCTCCAGAAGAAGCGCGACGCGCTCCGGCGCGGCGCCTCGACGTACACGCTCGCCGCGAGACCGAACACCAGAATCCGGTCGGAGGGCGAGGTCGTCTGCCGTACGACGCTCGTCAGTTCGCTCGCCGAGAGCGGCACGTACTTCGTGTCGGCCTGCTCCTGGAACCGCGCGAGATAGGTCCTGCGATCGACGCGGCCGCGCGCGTAGTCCAGATCGAAGCGCACGTTCCGAGCGGCTTCCGGCAGCCCGCCGAGCCGGACGCCGACGGGCTCGTCGCCGACGCGCCAGAGCCCCGCGGACACCAGCACGGCGGCGGCGAGCCGCAGAAGGATTCCCCGATGGCGCAGGCCGGCCCAGAGGCCGGCGCCGGCGGCGAACGCCAGCGCCGGATTGGCCTGCACGAAGTACTGCGGCAGGTCGCGCGCGCCGTTCACGGCCACCGACACGCACGCGGCAGCGATCCAGGCAACCGCCATCCAGGTCGCCGGCCGGCGCCGTTCCGAGAGGACGAGCAGCACCACCCCAATTCCCCCGAGATACCAGAGGAAATCGAGGCGCGCCCGGTCGAGCGGAAACGTCAGATATCCGAAGACGCTCCGAAGCCCGGCATAGGTCTCGCCGGAGTACTGCAGGTTGTAGGTCACGGTCGCCAGCCCCAGGTCCGTCAGCGCGCCGTGCACGGCGAAGTAGGCGAGAAAGGCGGCGCAGACGAGCGAGAACCCGAGCGCAATCGGTGCGGCGCCGAGGAGGATCCGGCGGCCAAGCCCGTCTCGCGTCGCCCGGACGTCCGGATCGATCAGCGCGGCGGACAGGAGCGCAGGGACGAGGTAGATGCCGGCGTTGTACTTGAGCCAGAAGGCGACGCCCAGGAACACACCAGCGAGCATCAAGGCGCCGGGGCGGCGTTCGCGCCGAGCCGCCAGGACCAGCGCCGCGGTGACGGCGACGGCGATGAACGTCTCGCACTGGGCGCGCACCCGGACGCCGCTGAGCCGCTGGATGGCCGGGTTGCCGAAGGTCAGGAACACCGCCGCGGCGGTCGCGCCCGCGCCCGCGCCGAACGTTCGCCGGCCGAGCGCGAGGAGCAGCGCGGCCACGAACGCGGCCGCCACGAGGTCGGCCGCCGCCACCACCGATTCGTGCGGCCAGACGCGCCAGAGGGCCGCGTACAGGAAGTGAATGGCCGGCGGCTTCTGATCCCAGGCATCGCGATAGGGCACATCGCCCGCGTTGATCCGCTGGCCGACGTACGCGTAGAGGCTCTGGTCGGCCCCCGCCGGTTCGACGAGCGACGGCACACGCAGCGCGAGCAGAAACAGCAGGACCAGGACCCAGGGCGCGGCCGATTTATTCAATGGCGCGCTCGGAAGCGGCACGAAGAGTTGCCTTCAGCGGTCATCGGCCTGGCAGCGAGCGCTTGAATTATAGTGCTCGCGTGACATTCGCTCACCCGCCCGACCTGACGATCGTCGTGCCGACCTACAACGAGCGCGACCGGCTGGGAGAGCTCGTGGACGCGCTGTTCGAGAGCGCCGGGCGCGCGGGCCTCGCGCTCGAAGTGGTGATCGTCGACGACCATTCGCCGGACGGCACGGGACAGGTAGCCGACGACCTCGCCGGGACCCGGCGCATGCGCGTCGTTCACCGGTCCGGCAAGCTCGGTCTCGGCACGGCCGTGGTCGCCGGCTTCGGCGTCGCCTCGGCGGACATCGTCGGCGTGATGGACGCCGACTTCAGTCATCCGCCGGCGCTCGTGCCGCACCTGTTCGAGGCCATGCGGGCACATCGGGCCGATCTGGTCGTCGCGAGCCGGTACGTGCCGGGCGGCAGCACGCCGGACTGGCCGATCCGCCGACGGCTGCTCTCGCGCCTGGCGTGTCTGCTGGCGCGGCCGCTCTCGCCCGTTCACGACGCGGCGTCGGGCTTCTTTCTGATTCGCGCCGCCATCGCCCGCCGCGTCACGATCAAGGCTGGCGGCTTCAAGATCTGCCTGGAGCTGCTCGTTCGCGGCTGGCCGAGGCGGCTCGTCGAGGTCCCGTACCGGTTCGACGACCGCGAGCTCGGCGAAAGCAAGATGAGCCTGCGCGAGGCGACAGGATATCTCGTGCAGCTGCGCGATCTGTACCGGCTGCGCTGGTCGGCGCCGCGCCCGGCGAGGACATATGTCGTGGCTGAGGCGCCGAGCGCGCCTCTGTCGGCCGTGCAACCGGGTCGGCGGCCGTTCCGGCAGGGCGTCGGTCCGCGATGACGAGCGCTCTGGATGCGCTGAGGACCGAGCTCGAGCGTTTCGGCCAGGCGAACGACGCGGCGATTGGCGATCGGCCGCAGCGGATGCTGAACGTCACGCGGGACACGGGCGAGTTCCTGTCGGTGCTGGTCCGGGCGACCGGCGCGCGCAGGATTCTGGAGATCGGCACCTCGAACGGCTATTCGACGCTCTGGCTCGCCGAGGCCGCCCGCGCCGTCGGCGGCGGAGTGACCAGCGTGGAGCGTTCGGAGTACAAGGTCCGGCTGGCGTCGGCGAACTTCACGCGCTCCGGCCTGGCCTCGCTCATCGAGCTCGTCCACGAGGACGCGGCGCGGATGCTTCGGGCGGCGGGCGACGCCGCGTTCGATTTGATCTTTCTGGACGCCGACCGCGCGGTACGCGCGCCGGCATGAGCCGGCGCCTCCGTCGCGAGCGCAGCCGATGAGCGAGTGGCAGTCAGCAGACCACGCGTCCGCGTATCTCGAGCGCGCCGACCGCGTGCCGCACCGTGCCGAGGGCGAGGCGGCGCTGCTCGACGAGCTGCCGGCCTCCGTGCACCGCGTGCTCGACCTCGGATCGGGAGACGGCCGGCTGCTGGCGCTCGTGCTGCACTCGCGGCCGGCCGTCCGAGGTGTCGCCGTCGATTTCTCACCGCTCATGCTCGATCGGCTGCGGACGCGTTTCGGATCGACGCCGGCCGTCGAGGTCGTCGAGCACGATCTCGGCCGGCCGCTGCCGGACCTCGGCCGCTTCGACGTGGTCACGTCCAGCTTCGCCATCCACCACCTGGATCATGCGCGGAAGCGGGCGCTCTATGGCGAGATCTGGTCGGCGCTGGAGCTGGGCGGCGTCTTCTGCAATCTCGAGCACGTGGCCTCCGCGTCGGCCTACGGCCACGGGCGGTTCCTCGAGGCCCTGGGGACGACGCCGGAGGAGGAGGATCCCTCGAACAAGCTGCTGGACGTCCACACGCAGCTGGAATGGCTGCGGACGATCGGGTTCACGGACGTCGACTGCTACTGGAAGTGGCGGGAGCTGGCGCTCCTGGCGGGGCGGCGTGCGGCCCGATCCTGAGGAGCTCGCCGGGTTCATGCGCGCCGCCGAGGCGATCGCGCGCGAGACGCGCCCGGCCATCCTGCGCATGCTCGCGCAGGACATCTCTCCCCGGCTGAAAGCCGACGGTTCGTTCGTGACGGATGTCGACTTCGTCATCGAGGATCTGGTGAGGGCGCGGTTGAGAGCCGCGTTCCCCGACCATGGGATCCTCGGAGAGGAACGGGCGCCCGCTTCCGGCGCCGCCGAGTACGAATGGATCGTCGATCCCATCGACGGCACGAAGAGCCTGCGCCACGGCATCCCGCTCTTCGGCACGCTGCTGGCGCTTCGGCACGCGGGCGAGCCGGTGGTGGGCCTGATCGATCTCCCGATGCTGTCCCGGACGCTGGTTGGCGCCTCGGGCGTCGGCGCGTACGCAGACGGACGTCGCGTGCGTCTGGCGGACGTGGCGAGCGCGGATGCCGTCGCGCGCGAGGTCATCGCCATCGGCGAGCGCCGCCAGTTCGCCGCCTGCGGGCAGGCGGAAGTCTTCGACACCCTGCAGCGCGCGCACGAGAGCGTCCGGACGTACTGCGACTGCTTCGGCCACGCGCTCGCGATCGAGGGCGCGGCTGGCGCCATGGTGGACTACAACCTCCACGTCTGGGACGTGGCGGCGACCGAAGTCCTGGTCCGCGAGGCCGGCGGCCTGTTTCGCCGACGTGAACCAGGAAGCCGTCACCGATCGTCCGGGAGGACGCTACGATGTGATCTTCGGCAAGCCCACCGTCGTCGAGTGGGTGTGCCGCACACTGGAGTCGGCCGAATGATCCGAAAGCTGTCCGACGGCCGCTATCGGCTCTACTCGCGGAAGAAGGATCCGAAGACGGGTCGCCGGCGCAATCTCGGCACTTTCAAGACGCGAGCGGCGGCCGAGCGGCACGAGCGCGCCGTCCAGTTCTTCAAGCGCCGGGGATGAGGGCGATGCGTGGGCTCCTCGTCGCGCTCGCCCTCCTGGCGGCGCTCGGCTCCGCCTCGACCATGGCGCAGACCCGCGGCGCCGCGTGGACCGGCCCCCGCGAAGCCGACGTCGACGCGATCTACCCGGACATCGAAACCCTGTACATCGACCTGCACGGCCATCCCGAGCTGGCGTTCGAGGAGACGCGCACGGCCGGGCTGCTGGCGGCGCGGACCGCCGCGCTGGGATACGACGTGACGACGGGCGTCGGCGGCACGGGCGTCGTGGCCATCCTGAAGAACGGCGACGGTCCGACCGTGATGCTGCGCACCGAGCTCGACGCGCTCCCGGTCGAGGAGAAGACAGGGCTGCCGTTCGCGAGCCAGGCGGTCGTAACCGACGCCGGCGGGCAGGCCACGCACGTCATGCACGCGTGCGGCCACGACGTCCACATGGCGGCCTGGAGCGGGACCGCGCGGATGATGGCCGAACACCGGGACGCGTGGCACGGGACGCTGGTGCTGCTCGCCCAGCCGGCCGAAGAGCGGGGCGGCGGGGCGCTGGCGGTCCTGCACGACGGCCTGTTCACCCGCTTCCCGCGGCCGGACGTCGCGCTGGCGCTGCACGACGACGACACGATGCCGGCGGGGACGATCGGCTATCATCCCGGCTGCCTTCCGATCGATGTCGGATGCCGTGACGATCACCGTCTTCGGCCGGGGCGGACACGCGGCGATGCCGCACAACACCGTCGATCCCGTCGTCCTCGCCTCGCGCATCGTGCTCGCGCTGCAGACCGTCGTCTCGCGCGAGAACAACCCGATCGATCCGGTCGTGATCACCGTCGGTTCGATCCATGGAGGCACGCAGGGCAACGTCATTCCGGACGAAGTGCGGCTGCAATTGTCCGTCCGCACCTACACGCCGGAGGTGCGGACTCGCACGCTCGACGCGATCCGCCGCGTTGCCAGGGGCGAAGCGATCGCGGCCGGCGCCCCCAGAGCACCCGACGTCGACGTCCCCGCACAGGGCAACGCGCCGGTCTACAACGACCCGGACCTCACCGTCCGGCTGGCGGCCGCGCTCAGGAATGCCCTGGGCGACGGTCAGGTCGTCGAGATGCCGCAGAAGATGACGTCGGAGGATTTCGCGGAGTACGGGCGCGCGGGCGTGCGGTCGGTGCTCCTGCACCTCGGCGCCGTCGATCCGATCAATCTGGCGGAGGCGCGGCGCACGGGCATCCCGGTTCCGGCTCCCCATTCGCCCGAGTGGGCGCCCGATTTCGAGCCCACGATCAAGGGCGCCATCCGCGCGGAAGTCGCCGCGCTGCTCGAGCTGTTCCGGACGCGATGAGTCGCGTGCCGGCGCGGCGCGCTCAGGCCGCGCGCCGGCCCGCGGCCGGCGGCCGCACGGCCGGGTCGGTGGCTTTCGCGCCGAACACCACCTGCGACGCGACTCGCAGCACGACGCGCCACTTGGACACGGCGAGGCGGACGATGTCGCTGCTGTGCCGGAGGAGGTAGCCCGGCCGGAGGAAGAATCGCCGCCGCGCGCGATTGATGGCCGCCATGACCGTCGGCTCGTCGAGGCCGTTGCCGCGCAGCAGGTAGTACCAGGTACTCCATCCGCGACCAGTCCTCGCTCGCCAGCAGGCCATCGCGCTTGGCCTTCGCGTACAGCTCGGTGCCGGGGTAGGGCACGGCCGGGTAGAAGTTGGCGAAGTCGGGGTCCAGATCGACGGCGTACTGGATTGTGCGATCCAGGTTCTCCCGCGTCTCACCCGGATATCCGAGAATGAAGAACCCGAACGACTTGACGCCCGCCTGGCGCATGTTCCGGATCGCGAGGCGGATCTTCTCGCCCTCGAGCCGCTTCATCATGTCCTTGCGCGTCTCGTCCGACTCGGTCTCGATGCCGAGCGCGAGCATCCAGCATCCGGAGGCCTTGAGGCGCTGGACGAACTCCGGGTTGCCGAGATTGTCCGCGCGCGCGTTGCCGAACCATTGAATCGGCAGCCTCCGCGCGATCAGCTCGTCGCAGAACGCGCTGAACGTCTTCACGTTCAGCGTCACCGTGTCGGCCCACAGGTAGAAGAACTCCAGGCCGTACGTGCGGTGACAGTATTCGATCTCGTCGACGATCGCCTTGGCGGTCTTCTCCCGGAACTTGTGCCCCTGGTGAATCGGCGCGACGCAGAAGTCGCAGGAGTACGGACACCCGCGCGACGTCTCGACGATGACATACGGCCGATCCGCGAGGGGAACGCGATAGGCATCCAGATCGAGCAGGTCCCAGGCCGGACGGGGGGCCCGAAGGAAACCGGTGAACGATCCGTGCGCCCGGTGCGGGACGATGCGGCCGTCCCGACGGAACGTGAGGTTCGGGATGGAGTCCAGGTCGTCGGCCGTCTCGAGGGCGGCGAGGGCCAGAAGACCGTCCTCGGGCTCGCCGACGAACATGCCGTCGACGCCGGCCGCGCGCTCCATCGACTCCTGCGGAGTCGTGGACGCGTGCGGGCCGAAGCAGACCAGGGGAACGCCGTAGCGGGCCTTCAGGCGCGCCATTTCGGCGACGTCCGCGTCGAGCGTCGGCGTCGTGCTCGGGAACACGATCAGCGTCGGGTGGAACGGCTCCCGGTCGAGGCGCGCGATCAGGTCGTCGATCGACTGCGCGGTCGCGGTGAGATCGACCAGCCGGACCTGGCAGCCCCGGTCGCGGAGGAGCGCGGCACAGAGGGCGAGCGTGTACGGCGGTTTCGTGGTGCCGAGGACCTCTTCGCGCTCCTGGCAGCGGCCCTGCCGCGTGAACGCGATGCCGCCGACGCGCGGCGGATTGACGAGCAGGGTTCGGGCGCCCAGCATGGGGGGAATCAACTGGTCTCCAGGACGTGCTCCTCGGGCGAGGCAGGGAGCCCGGCGCGCGGCGCGCGGGTCGCGGCCAGCTCGACCTTGCAGCAGCGGCGGCACACGGGGAACAGTCCCTCGTCGAGCAGGCGCTTGCGCACGGCCACGTAGCGCTCCCCCGTCCACACTTCTTCCAGCGTCTGCGTCGTCAAGTCCCCTACCTCGACCCGGATGAACGGGCAGAAGTATACCTTCCCGCTGAAGGAGACCCGCGCGTTGAGGAACGGATAGAGACACCGCCCTTCCAGCGGCGCGCCCGGCGTGTAGTACCGGTCGAGAATCGCGGGGCCTACCTTGGGTCGCATGTCGAAGCGGATGCGGCGCTCCCGGCAGCGCGCCGCCAGGGCGTCGACCTGCTTCCGGACCCGCGCGGCGTCGATGCCGGGATCCGACGTGACGAACGTCGAGATGGCGGACGGCCCGGGCGCACCGGTGAGGCGCACGGTCTCGGCGACTTCCTCGGGTGTGCTGAACATCAGGTGGTTGAGGCCGATCGCGTCGACACCGAGCTCCTCGGCGACATCGACCATCCGATCGAGCGCATCGAGGGTCTCATGGGCCACCGTCGTGTTGATGCTCACGCGCAGGGGCGCATGGCGGCGCCGCGCCGCCTCCTGGAGCCGCCGGAGCCCGGCCGCCGTCCGCTCGAACGTGCCGGCCACGCCTCGCGCGCGGTCGTGCAGCTCGCCCGGCCCGTCGATCGACACGCTGATGTGCTTGAGGAAGCCGGTCTGCGCCAGCTCGGCCAGCGCCTCCGCCCTGGCCTCGCTGATGATCGTGCCGTTCGTCGTCAGGTACCCGCACGTGTAGCCCTTGTCCCTGAAAACCTCCATGACGCCGAGGATGTCCTTGCGCATGAAGATCTCGCCGCCGGTGAGGCTCACCTGCAGCCCCGCGTCGTCGGGGAAGGCGTGCCGCAGCAGGTCCAGGGGCAGCTCCTGGCGCCACTCGCCCTCGATGTTCAGGAGATCGCCCACGTAGCAGAACTCGCAGTGCAGGTTGCAGCGCATCGTCGCTTCGTAGACGACGCCGCTTGGAAGCCGCCCGGCGCGGCCGTCGCGGTCCTTCAGGAACGAATCGATGCGGCGCTCGTACTGCTGGCGACGGTACCGCGCCCAGGCCCGGGTGAGGGCCGGCACTCGGCGTGCGCGCCGGGCGATCTGCTCTTTGATGCGAGCGTTCAGTTTCATCAGCCGCCAATCCGCCAGACCTCGACCGTCGGCCCCGGCCGTGCGAGCCCGGGATCGATCCGGTCCGCGGTGTTGTGAAAGAACGGCGCGACGGCCGAGCGGCGATTCGGGCCCACATCGGCCCGATAGGGCGAAAACGTGGCGAGCAGGTGCGCCTCCCGCTGAAGCGCGGCGTCCAGCGACTCGAATGCCGAATTGCCGGTATTGTACCGGTTCACCGCCACGTATGCCACCTGCTGCGCGCGCAGGGGCGCGAGCCCCGCGCCCTCGGCGAACGCGTCCGGCGAGATGTAGATCTTGTCCGGATCGAAGCCGCCGTCGGTCACCCTGCCCAGGTAGAGGACCCGATAGGTCGGAGAGACCGACGAGGCGGCCTCGAGCTGCTTCTGGAACTTGATCGATGCGGCCGCTTCGGATCCGAGGTGCGCGCGCAGCGCTTCGACGAGCGCCTCGCGGGAGGGACGCAGGTGCACGCCGTGCGGCTGGACGAGCACGGTCGACCCGACGGGCGCCGTCCGCTCGATGAACTTGCGCGCGAGCGTGCGGGTGTCGGGCTGCGCGTAGAACCAGTCGGAGCGCAGGCTGCCGACGAGTCCGGGCACCGCGACGGCGAGCAGCGCGCCGGCCCGCGCCCACTGCGGGACGCGCCGGCCGGCCCGATTCACCGCCGCGAATCCGCTCGTGATCGCGTACGCGGCGGCGAGCGCGATCGATGGCAGCATCGCGTTGACGTAGCGGCTCATCGGCACGGTGTTCGCCAGAAACGCCAGGAAGGCCGCCGGAAACGCGAGGAGCAGCAGACCGCGCCGCGCGTCCTTCGCGAGCGCGACGGCGAAGCCCGCGACGGCCGCCAGCGCGGTCGGCCAGCCGACCGCGTCAGTGGCGATCATCCAGAGGTACGCACCCAGCGAAGTGAACGCGCCCGCGCCCACGACCGCGCGATCGACGTCGATCTGCCGGACCGCCACCATGTCCCGTACCGTCGTGTTCACCTCAATCAGCAGAAATGGACTCGTGGCCGCGAACGCGACCACGCACGCGGCACCGGCCAGGACGAGCAGTCGGAACGCGCCCGGCCACTCGCCGGTCCGGCGGGCGTGAATCACGGCGGCCACGACGATCGGCACCACGACCGGAAAGGCGTAGTACTGCGTCGACGTGGCCAGACCGGCCATCCCGCCTGCCAGCAGCCAGGGCCAGCGGCGGGCGGCGGCGGCCGGATCGGCCACGAGGCGCGCGCAGGCCGCCTGAGCGAGGACGACGAACAGCGTGACCGGCACGTCGTGCTTGATGTAGTGCGCGTCGCGGACCGCGAACGGCGCCACGGCGAGGAGCAGGGCGGCGCCGAGACCGGTGGGGCCATCGAACAATCGCCTCCCGAACCGGTAGACGGCGATCACGGCGGCGACGCCGAAGAGGGCGGTCAGCGCCCGGCCGGCAACCACCAGGTGCGACGGGTCGACGAAGTACTCGCGCTCGAACGCGGCGAGCGAGCTGTACATTCCGGAGACGCGTCCGACGACGAAGAACGCGGCTTCCCACGCAAACAGGACGTAGAAGTACAGCGTGGGATAGAGGAAGTTGTGCGGGTTCAGGTCGCCTTTGGCGAAGGCGAGGGCGCGGTTGAGGATGTACGGCTCGTCCGGATGGTGCACGTCGGGCAGGCCCCAGTCGACGGCATACAGCCGGAGACCGAGCGCCACCAGAGAGATACCGGCCAGGATCCAGCCCGCCCGACTCCAGAACCTGGGAACCGCGGAACCCCGCGACCGCAATGAGGTCTCAGGCGACATCGATGGGCGAGGGACGGGCGGCCGCCGACGAACGGCGTCGCGCGCGGCCGATCATCTCCCGGAGGAAAGCGCGTTCCGTCGCGCGGAAGAAGCCGGTCATCCAGAGCAGGCCCGCATACGCCAGCACCGTCGTCGTGCCACGCGCGAGGAAGCCGGCGAGCGGCGGCATGGCCGGCAGGGCCCGCGCGGCGACCGTGGCGCCGACGCCGGCGAGCACGACGCGCAGGAGCCGTCCGCCCTCGTAGCGGACGGGATACAGCCGCTGCGCCAGCGTACAGGCCATCACGGCCTGCGTCGCATAGGCCAGCAGCACGGTCGCCGCCGCGCCGGCCACGCCGAAGCGGGGAATCAGCAGGAGTCCGGCCACGAGCCCGGCGAGCGCCGCGGTAATCGTCGAGAGCGAGTAGAACTCGGTCCGGTTCGTGAGGTTCAGGCCGATCGAGGTGAGCTGGTAGACACCCTGCAGGCCCATGGCGAGGCCGATCATCGGAACGACCGGCACGGCATCCAGGTACTCCGGCTCGAGCACGAGCAGGATGACGTCCCGGGCCACGGCGGTCGTGCCGGCAACGAGCAGGACGATGACGGCGATCCCGTAGGTCGTCATCTTGCTGAACACGATCCTGGCGTCCGGCTTCTTCGAGGTCTCGTAGTAGAAGGGCGCCCACGCCGTCTCGAACGCGGACTTGAAGAACGCGACGGCCGTGCCGAGCGTCGTCCCGTTCTGGTAGACGCCGACCTCGCTCTGCGGGAAGTGCTGGCCGAGCAGGATTTTCGGCGTGCTGTCCAGGGCCTGCGAGGCGAGGCCCGCCGGCAGGCGCGGCAGGCCGAACCGCAGCGACTGGCGCAGCTCGTCGAACGAGAACGTCCAGCCGACGAGCGTCCTGAACCACGGCCACATGCACGCGAGCAGGACGACGGTGAGGATGACGTCGGTCAGGTACATGCCGGTGATGCCCATGCGCAGGCCGATGACCAGGACGATGCGCAGCACGACGGTGCCGGCGGAGCGGGCGAACGTGAACGCGCTGTAGACCGCCGCCTGATTGCGCATGCGCATCGCGTGCATCGGCACGAACGTGAAGGCCACCAGGCCGATGTGCAGGAACATGAACCGCAGGGCGGGCAGATATCCTGGCGCGAGCGAGAGCGCCGACGCGATAGCGCGCGATCCGAGCAGCGCGGCCGTCATGAGCGCGGCGTTGACCGCGATCATGAACCAGACGATCGTGCTCGCCATCCGGCGGCGCGGCGCCCCGTCCTCGCGCTCGTAGTAGAAGCGCATGAAGGCTCCGTCGAGGCCCCAGCGGGAAAGCACCTTCGCGAACGTCTCGGCCGAGATGATGAGCGCGAGCGCGCCGTAGTCGACCGTCGTGAGGATGTCGAACTTGACGTAGACGCCGAGCAGGAAGAAGTTGACGACGGTCGTGATGGCGTCCCCGGCGCCGTAGATCGCGACGCCTTTCGTCAGGTGCTTGGCAGGGCCTCGCACGAATGGATCCGATCAGGGGCGCCGCAGGCGCAGCGCGTTCAGGAAGCACCAGCCCGGAACCGGCAGGAGCCGCGTCAGCGCGCGGTGAAGCGGCGCGAGCCCGGCCGGCGCCCGGCGGATCCAGCGCGTGAGGATGGGCACGGTCGGGAAGATGCCGCGCCGCTCGACGAGCTCGAATCCCGCCCGGCGCGCGAGGTCGACGTACTCGGCCGCAGGCCGGTCGCCGGGATGCTTCAACGGGTTCGCCGTGCGAATCAGGCGACCGGTCAGCAGGAAGTGCACCCGGGACTGCAGGTGCGCGAGGTTCGGCACGGTCACGAAGAGCTCGCCTCCCGGACGCACGACGCGAAAAAGCTCGGCGAGCGCGAGCGGCTGCTCGGCGAACGACAGGTGCTCGAGCACATCCAGGCACAGCGCCCGATCGAACGACGCATCGGCGAATGGCAGCGCGAGCACGGACCCGCGGCGCACAAGGTCCGACGCGTAGTGCGCGTCGACGCCTCCGATGTTCAGCCGCTGCTGGAATTCCGCGACGAGCACGCCTTCGCCGCATCCGGCGTCGAGGACGCGCGTGCCGGCGGGAAGCGCGGACAGATACCGCCGGACGAGCTCGATCTTGGCGAGGTAGGTGGGGTAGAACTCCCAGTCGCGAGAGAGCTCGCGATGATAGTCGCCTCGCAGTGCGTATTCTCCCGTCCGGTCGACGGGCTCGGCCATGGGGAGTCACCGTCCATTCGGAGCCTCTGGCGTCGTCTGCGTCTGCGGCGGCGGCTCGTTCAACCTTCCTGCGCCAGGTGCAGACGGCGCCACGGGGCCGAATCCCGGCCCGGCTGGCGGAGGCGTCGTCGGGGCGGTCGACGGCGATGGCGGTGAAGCCGGGTCGGCCGGGGATCGGGTCGGAAGCACCGGATACCGCGGCGGCGGCTGCGCCTGTTGGTTGGGGACGAACTGGCCGGGCAGCACGGGGCGCGCCGGCGGCACGCCGGCGGGGAAGGGCATGACCGGAGGAATCTCGTCCTCGGGGCCGGCCATCGCGCCGGGCACCGCGGACGGGATCGGCGCGCCGAAGCCGGCCATCATGGTCGGCCGGCTGCTCGGGAGGATATAGACCGCTCCGCAACTCGACCCGCCCGAGGTCCGCGCCGCCCGCGGCGCGACGATGTATCCGTAGCCCGTCGTGGCGGTGCCGAGGTTGCGCAGCAGCGAATCGATGACGACGAGCTCCGGCGTGCCGGCCGGAAACTGCAGCGCCACCGGCGTCGCCGGCAGCTTGTCGGCGTTCACGAACTGGCAGCCGCCCTGGCGCTGCCACTCCGCGAAAATCTCGCGCAGGCTGACGTTCTCGGCCTCGAGCTTCACGGTCCCGTTCGTCAGCGACAGCTCGAGTCGGCGCACGCCGCGCTTCGGCAGCGGGCCCGGCATCGCGTTCGGCGGGGTCACGGGAGCCGGCGGCACCGACACCGACGGAGGCGGGCTCTCGGACGGCGGGAGCTGCGGCAGCGCCGGCGGCATCGGCACGTTCCCCTGCTCGGCTGCGGGTGACCCGACGATCGGGACGGCGACCGGAGAGCTCTGGGCCAGGACCGGTCCCGCGCCGAGCAGGGCAACCGCGAGGGTGAGTGCGCCGAGGAGACGAAGGTCGTTCATCAGGGCTCCAGGAAAACCGCGCGTCGGACAAGTATAAGACGCGCCGCCGGCTCACGCGGGCGGAGCGGCCCCGGTGCGCGTATCAGAGCAAGCGCGTGACCCACAACGGCGAGTCTTTCTTGGGCAGGTCGCAGGTGCGGCAGATCTCGGGTCCGCCGTCCTGCAGCTGCTGGCGGCGCACGGCGCGGTAGAGCGGCGAGTTCCAGATCTCGGCAATCGTCGACGTCCGCAAATCGCCGAGGATGTGGCGGCCGTCGAAATCCGCGCAACAGAGCGAGACCCGGCCGTCCCACAGCACCGTGAACGTCAGCCAGATCCGGTAGCAGGGGAAGCGCACGTCGGAGCGGTCGTTCAGCGTGCCGGCCCAGTTGTGCAGGTCCGTGATGTGGATCTTGTCCGCGACGCGGCTCCATTCCTCGATGAACGCCTGTTCGTCGGCCGTGTTCCCCTGCCGCACGAAGGACAGGATGAGCTTGGGGTGCCTTCTGCCCGACTCGTCCCGGAGCCGCGCGAGCGTGCGGATGTTTCCGACCACTGCGTCGAAATCGAGGTGGATCCGCGTCTTCTCGAAGACGTCCTTGCCCGCCGCGTCGACGCTGACGTTGATGGCGTCCAGGCCGGCGTCGATCATCCCGCGGGCGAGCTCCTCGGTGATGAGCGAGCCGTTGCTGATCATGCCGACCTCGGCGATGCCCCGGCGTTTCGCATACCGGACCTTCTCCACGAGCTGCTTGTCGAGGAACGGCTCGCCGTAGTTGTGCATCCGGACGTGCGTGATGCCGAGCGAGGCGCACTCGTCCACGACCTTCGTGAACAGGTCCATGTCCATCACGCCCTGCCGGCGGTGCATCTCGTCGCGCGGACAGAAGACGCACTTCGCGTTGCAGAGGTTCGTGCTCTCGATCTGGACGATGTCGGGCAGGTGCCGGGCGCGGTCGCGCCCGGTCGCGAGCAGCAGCCGGCGAACGGCCTTCGCGTTCGCCAGCACCGCGCGCTCCGCCACGTCTCGAACGCGTCGTGTGACAGTCAAGCTTCGGCCGATTAGGGCCTGGCGCTCCGAGTCGTAACGGCCTCGAGCCCCGTCCGCGTGTGGGCAATCACGCGCCGGAGGATCTCGTCGAGCCCGATCGTCGGCGTGTAGCCGACGAGCGTGCGGATCTTGGTCAAATCGGGCACGCGCCGTGGCATATCCTCGAACCCGGCCTCGTACGCCTCGTCATAGGGAATCCGGACGATGTCGGAC
Organism: uncultured Acidobacteriota bacterium; assembly: GCA_963764505.1. Lineage (GTDB taxonomy): Bacteria > Acidobacteriota > Vicinamibacteria > Vicinamibacterales > SCN-69-37 > CAVXSP01. The sequence continues at coordinate 977,419 of CAVXSP010000001.1, forward strand.
GCGCTGCCGGCCAGCGCCCTCACGCGCTCGGCCAGCTCGCCAATCGTGATCTCCTCCGAGTTGCCGATGTTGAAGACCTGCCCGACGGCCCGCGGCTCCTCGGCGAGCGCCACGAGGCCGTTGACCACGTCGCCGACGTAGGTGAACGACCGGCTCTGGCGCCCGTCTCCGTAGACGGTGATCGGCAGCCCGAGCAGCGCCTGCCGGACGAACGTGGGAATCACCATGCCGTACCGCCCGGTCTGGCGCGGGCCGACGGTGTTGAACAGCCGCACGACGACGACCGGCAGCTTGCGCTCCTTCCAGTACGCCAGCGCCAGGAATTCGTCCAGCGCCTTGCTGCAGGCGTACGCCCAGCGATGTTTCGGCGTCGGGCCCATGACCAGGTCGGCGTCTTCGTGGAACGGCACGTCGGTGTTCTTGCCGTACACCTCGGACGTCGAGAAGATGACGACCAGCTTCCCCTTCTTGCTCGCGTGGGTCAGGACGATCTCGGTGCCGTGCACGTTCGTCTCGATCGTGCGGACCGGTGCCTCGACGATCAGCTTGACGCCGACGGCCGCCGCCAGGTGGAAGACGACGTCGGCGCGGTCGACGAGCTCGGCCGTCAGCGACTCGTTCATGATCGAGTCGATGACGTACTCGAAGCCCGGCCGGCCCTTGAGGTGAACGATGTTCTCCATCGAGCCGGTCGACAGGTCGTCGATGACCTGGACCGCATGTCCCTGGTCGAGCAGCGCCTCGGCCAGATGCGATCCGACGAACCCTGCGCCGCCGGTGAGAAGTGCCTTCATGGAGATCCTTGTCGGGCTTCGGGCTATGGGCTATGGGCTATGGGGCCTGGCCAGTGTCAGTATCTCACGCGCGGCCCGTGTGGCCGCGCCCGGCTCGGGCGCCAGGCCGTAGCGGGCGACGAACGCCCTGGCCCGGTCCGACAGCCCTTCGCGAACCTGATGATCATACAGGACCGACTCCAGTGCGCGGCACATGCCGGCGCGGTCGGCGGCGCCGAGCATGACGCCGGCCTCGACGAACGGACTCAGGTTGTTCGGGAGGCCGACGACGAGCGCGGGGACGCCCAGCACGAGGCCATCGATCGCGACGGTGGAATTCATCGTGATGATGAGATCGGCGGCGGCGAGCAGCTCGGCAAGATCCGCCGTAGCGGACACGACGCGGATGTTGCGATGCGCTGCGACACCTGGCGCGTAGAGATCCGCCGTTTCGGCCGGATGCGGCTTGATGGCGAGCTGCAGCCCGGCCACGCGCGACACGGCCTCGACGAGCGGCGGGAGCTCCGCGCGGATCTCGCTGAATTTCGCCGCGAGCACGGCGAACGGCCGCTCGGGCTCGGCGCCGTACTTGCGCCGGAGCTCCGGCCGGATGGCGCGCAACGCGGCGAGCCGCGCCGCCAGATTCTCGAGCCGCGCGCTGCCGGTGACGGCCACACTGTCCGCCGGGAAGCGGCCGGCCGCGACGAGCTGCTCGGCGGCATACCGGTCGTAGACGAGCGTCCGGTCGGGCCGGGGAAATCCCCCGTCGCCGTCGAGTGGTCGCATCTCGTCCGGCTCGTGCTGGTAGTTCAGCCAGTGGCGGTAGATGAAGCCGTGCTGGATCGCCGCCGAGGGCACGCGGCGCCGGCGCGCCTCGAGCATCAGCGCGCGGCCCCAGCCGCCGGCCTCCGCATACGTCACGACGACGCCGGGCTCGAGCGCGTCGATTGCGGCGCCGGCCTCGTCCATCGAGCGCGCGGACCAGGGCCATTGCACGGTCGCCGCGTCTTCCAGCTCGCGCCGGAGCACCGGCCAGAGATCGCAGCCCCGCACAATCGCGGCCTCTCGAATGCCGGCACCATCGGTAACCTCAGCGGCCAACCTTCGCCGCTGGCGCCAGACCGTCCACGAGCCCGCGAGGGCCCGCATCGGCGCCAGCCGCTCGATCGCGATGACCCGCGAGCGGCCGTCGGAGGCCGTGACGGGATCCCACCACCGCCGCGCGCGGAAGTTCCGCCGCGGGCCCAGACCGACGAAGCAGAGCGCGTCGGACGACGCGTCGGCGGCGAGGGCCTCCAGAATCGGCCCGATGTAGGTCTCGCCCTCGGGATCCTCCGCGCGCCAGAACGCCGTATGGACGAAGGCCGCGACGGTCGGACGACGCGGGTGCGCCTGGGCGGCGCGCGGCCGCAGGCGCGTGAGCCGGCCGCTGACGCCGACGAGCCAGCCAGGCCAGCGTGCGTCCCCGCCGCCGGAGGACATCCCCTCCAGGTCGATCTGCACACCGCGGGCCCGACCGAACGCCAGCGCCGCCGCCCCGCTGGCGGAATCCGGCTGATGCACGACGACGCGGCGCGCCCCGGCCTCACGGGCGGCGTCAAGCGCCAGGATCGTCTCCACGGCGGCGTCGAGGCGCCGCATCTTCTGCAGGTACAGCTCCGTGAACCACCACAGCGATTCACCCCGGTACCTGAATCGTTCGCGCATGCTCACCGACCCGTACCGGACGAGCCGCAGGCTCTTGATCCAGCGGTTGGTCTCGACCCGGGCGCCCTCGCGCAGCGCGGGGGGCAGGAGGGAAGCGCGGTCGGTGGTCGTCCTGACGCCACCGGCGGTGATCCACGTGATCGTCACGTCCGAGCGACCGACAAAAGCTCGCTGGCCGCAGCAACCACGTGCTCGACGCTGATGCCGTCCATGCACTCCGGGACGTGGCCGCGGCACCGTTCCGGCGGCAGGCGGACGCGGCCGCACGGGCTGCATGCGACGCCGGCCCGGACGACCCGGGCGTGACGGGCGAGCGGTCCGTACCTGCGCGGGTCGGATGGTCCGAAGAGCGCCACGACGGCCGTACCCATCGCGGCGGCGAGGTGCATCGGGCCGGTATCGCTGGCGATGAAGAGGTCGAGCTCGGCGAGCAGCGCGGCCAGCGTCGGCAGGTCCAACGCGCCGCTCGCGTCCACGAAGGAGACGTCCTGGAGCGCGCGGCGCGCGAGGTCGACCATCGCGCGGTCCCCGGGTCCGCCGGTGAGGACGATGGTCGCGCCATGCGCTCGCGCGAGGAGCCGCGCCGCCGCGGCGAACCGATCGACGTGCCATTGCTTCGAGAGCCGTCCTCCGCCGACGTGGACGCCGATGAGCGGGCGCGGGTTCGTCCCGAGCACGGTGCGCGCGCGGTCGATCGCGTCGGATGGCGGCACGAGGCGCGGCCAGGTCCCGAGTCCGGACAGGACGTCCGGGACGGTCCGTCGGGCGAGGTGGGCGACCAGCTGCAGCGCGTTGGCCGAGACGTGGCGGGACGGCTCGTACGCGAGCGCGTCGGTGAGGAGCGCGCCGCCGCCGCCGGTCCAGTAGCCGGCGCGGCGCGAGGCGCCGCTCAGCCAGGCCAGGAAGTTGCTCCGGATGTCGGGCTCGAAGTTCAGGACGAGATCGTACCGCCGTGTCCGCCAGCGCCGCGCCCTGGCCAGCAGGTCCGGCCACGAAACGTGCGGGTCGTCCCGCGCCAGCCAGGGAGCGTCCACGATCTCCACGCGCGTCACGTCGGCGACGAGCGCCGCCAGCGCGGCGTTCCAGCTCCCGACGACCAGATCGATTTCGGCCTTCGGCCAGCACGCTCGCGCCGCGCGAATGGCATCCAGCACCATGAGCAGATCGCCGATCCGCTCGAGACGCAGGAGGAGCACGCGGGAGGGGGGATCGGGCATCCGGCGCCGCCGCCGGACCGCCGCGAGCGGCGCCGCCAGCACGTCCGCGAGGCCGACGAGCAGACGCTCTTTCGGATCGTAGATTTGCAGATGCTCGAACATCGCTCGCCTACCGGACCTCGACGCGGTCGACCATCACGCCGAGACGTCGGTCGTCGGGGCCGCCCACGTAGTCCCGCGGGCTCCAGACGGTCGAGACCAGTGTCAGCTGCGCCGGATCCTCGCCCGCGGCGGCGCGGCGGGCCACCTCGGGCGGGATGGAGAAGCTGTACGGCTGGAAGCCGGGTTGCACGTCGGCCCCCCCGAGCCGCGCGCCGTTCAGGTACAGCTCCACGTGCGCCCGCGGCGCCTGCGCGGGCCGGCCGCCATCGTGCATGACGACCACGACCTCTCGCTCTGAGCCGGTCATCCCGGGAACCGCGACGAACGACTGCGGGCCCGTCCACCGCACGGTCCGATTGTCGCTGACCTCCTTCGCGTAGAACCGGATGACGTTCAGGTCGTCTCGGTCGCCGACATCCAGGACGAACGGACCGCCGGCGGGCGAGTCGAGCCGCAGCTCGTATACGCTGTAATCGAAGTCCTTCCGGTGCGCGGCCGCCGGCCGACGGTCGGCAGTCGTCTCGAACTCCGGCACTTTGATCCGCTCGTCGGCCACGGCGCGCGCGCTGATGCGTCGCGACAGCAGATCGGTGCCGCCGCCTCCGACGAAGTACACGTGCGCGTACCGCCGTCGCGCGTCCTCGAGGAACAGCCGCAGCTGGAGCTTGTCGGGCCGGGGCGAGTTCAGGACCAGGACGTTCCGAGCGTAGATGTAAGCGAGCGGCAGGGCGAGCACGTGCGTATCCGATCCGGCGTCGCGCGATTCCACCAGCACCAGATCGCGGTCGCCGAAGCGCGACGCGAGCCGCTCGAGCGCCGGGATGATGCCGGCGTATTCGACGTGGGGCATGACGGGCGCGGCGTCCGCGATGTACTGCCAGGCGAGGACGCCGACGAGCGCCAGACCGGCGGCGCGCCGCGCCCACTGCCGTCCCCAGGGCGGCCCGAGGCCCGCGGCGCTGGCGAAGAGCATGGCCCCGGGGAGGATGATCGGCACGAACCGCCGGGCGGCCCAGAACTCCTCGGGCACGACGCGGATCTTGAACAGGAACAGCACCGAAAAGCCGCCGAAGGCCAGGACGAACGCCGGGTCGCGCCAGAACGCGCCGCGCACGACGACCACGATTCCGACGAGCGCGGCGGCGAGGCCGGGCCAGAGCAGGTAGATGTTGGTGAAGTTGCGGAGCGCATACGCGTCGTGGGGTGCCAGCCGCCCACCGGGCTGACGAAGAAACGCGGCGTAGAGGGCCGCCCCGACGAGCGCGGTCGCGACGATCGTCGGAATGATCGACCGCGCGCGCCCGCCGAAACGCGCGCGCAGAATCAAGAGCCCGATGAGCGCGGCGACGAGCGCCGCCGCCCCCGCGGCGACACCCAGCGGTGGCAGGTGCTCGACGTAACCGGCCGGAAGCGCGAAGTAGGGCAGCAGGGGGCCGGTGTAGGTACGCCCAGGCGCCGATCAGCCAGGGCGCGAGCCACAAGAGGAATGCCGCCCGGACCGCCGGGCCGCCCGTCCGGGCACCTGCGTCAGCGGCCGGCACGGTTCCTCTCGCAATCCAGACGAGGAGCCCGGCCGACAGCATCGCGGCCACCACGGCGACGGCTTCGACCCGGGCGAACAGCGCGAGACCGACTGCCGCGGCCGCAACCGGCGCGAAGAACGGGTCGTCGTCCTGATGCGACCGGGCGAAGGCGAGGAGACCGGCGAAGACGAGCGCCTGCGCGGTCAGTTCGCTGTTCGGATATCTCCCGAACCAGACCTCGATGACGTTCAGCGAGAGAAGCGCCGCGGCGGCCAGTGCGGCAGGACGCCCGACGAATCTGGCGCCGAGGAAGTAGACGGCCAGCAGCCCGAGAATGGCCCAGGCCTCGGTGGCGAGGCGGGCGCCGGTCAGGCCGTCGAGCCCATAGCCGATGGCGACCGACAGCGGGAACGCCTGCGGAAACTGGCCCGTCACCTCGCCGGTTCGAACGTCCCGGAGGAAGAAGCCCATGAACCGCGTGCCGTAGTAGGTCGTCGCGAAGTGGCTCGGGAAGAAGAGATCGCGCGCGTAGTCCGGGACGGCGGCGACTACGGGATCGTGGATGGTCAAGGTGCCGCGCTGGGCGATCTGGATTCCTTCGTTGACGTACACGCCGGGATCCTTGCCGCCGATGACGTATTCCGAAGGGGGGAGGAAGCGCCAGAGGCCCAGGACGATCAGCACGAGGGGCAGCGCCGCGGTCCACGTCGCGGGCGCGGAGCCGCCGCGGCGAAACAGCCGGCGGCGCGCAACGAGCGCGAGCGCCGCGCAGAGCGCCGCGTTGACGACGAGCACTCGATCGAAGCGGTACCGCTCGAGGGCGGCGAGCACCAGCGCGATGCCGGTCGACCACACGATGCTGAGCACGACGCGCCAGAACGCGCGCTCCTCGGCCGGCAGCTCGGCGCGGCGGGCGGGCGCGAGCACGGGCAGTCGGAACAGCAGCGCGCCGGGCAGATATCCGACCAGAAGCGCTTGGCCGATCAGGAGCAGGAAGTTTTCCACAATAGGGGGACGGGTCTCGACCTGTGGAAAACCCCAATTCTAAAGCCAATTGGGGTTTTCCACAGGTCGAGACCCGTCCCCCTATTGTGGAAAACCCGCCACGACCTCGGCGACGAGGTCGGCGTCTGCGTCGCCCAGGTGCGGATAGAGCGGCAGCGAGCAGACCTCGGCGCAGAGGCGGTCGGCGACCGGACAGACGGCGGGCTCGAGCGCGGCGAATGCCGCCTGCCGGGCAATCGACAAGGGGTAATGAATCAGCGTCTCGACGCCGCGCGCCGCCAGCGCCGCCTGCAGTCCCGCACGATCCTGCGAGCGCACGGGAAACAGATGGTAGACATGCCCGGGATCGCACTCTGGCGGCACGATGACGGCGGCGTTCCGGAGCGCGCGTCGATACCGCGCCGCCAGGTCCCGTCGCCGCGCCGTCCACTCGCGCAGAAGCGGCAGTCGCGCCCGCAGCACGGCCGCCTGCATCTCGTCGAGCCGGCTGTTCACGCCGAATTCGACGTGGCGATACCGTTCGGCCTGTCCGCCGTTGCGCAGTCGCCTCAGCCGGTCCGCCAGCCCGGGGTCGTCGGTGACGATGGCCCCAGCGTCGCCCAGGGCGCCGAGGTTCTTGGTCGGGTAGAAGCTGAACGCGCCGGCAGCGCCGAAGGTGCCGACCGGACGCCCGCCGCAGGTCGCGGCGTGCGCCTGGCACGCGTCCTCGATCAGGGCCAGTCCGTGGCGGCGGGCGAGCGCCTGGAACGCCGGCATGTCCGCCGGCTGACCGTACAGGTGCACGGGCAGCACGGCCGCCGTGCGCGGGGTCACGGCAGCGGCGGCCGCGCGAGGATCCAGCGTCATCCGGTCCGGGTCGATCTCGGCGAACACCGGCGTGGCGCCCGCCATCTGCACCGCGAGCGCCGAGAACGCGGCGGAGACCGGCGACGTGATCACTTCGTCGCCGATGCCGATGCCGAGGCCGCGAAGCGCGAGCGCGAGGGCGTCCGTTCCCGTGCCGACGCCGACGGTGTACCGCGCGCCCGCGGCCGCGGCGAACTCCTCCTCGAACGCGGCGAGCTCCGGGCCGAGCACGAACCAGCCTCGATCGACGACCCGGTCGATCGCGTCCCTCACGGCGGATGCGTCTGGCCCGGGCGTCAGCGCCAGGAACGGCACGCGCCGCGTCATAGGACGGGCGCGCCGGCCGGCAGGTCGACGACGTACTCGTCGAAATGTGTCCGGTAGTACGCGAGCGTGCGCCGAAACCCCTCGCGCAGGTCGACCTGCGGCTCCCAGCCGGCGGCCGCGCGGAACTTCGACGAGTCGCAGTAGAACGATCCGATGTCGATCCGCTTGATGTCCTCGGGCCAGTCGACCAGGCGCATCGACCCGCGTCCGGCCTCCTCGATCAGCGCGGCGACCAGGTCGCGATGCGCGATCGGCTCGCGGCCGCCGACGTTGAACGCGTCGCCGTTGACCGCGTCGGTCGCCCCCGCCCGGAGAAACGCATCCGCGACGTCGTCGACGTAGACGAGATCGCGCACCTGCGAGCCGTCGCCGTAGATCTGAATCTCCCGGCCTTCGAGCGCCAGCCGGATGAACCAGCCGATGAAGCCCTGACGGTTGTGGCGGATCAGCTGGCGCGGTCCGTACACGTTCGTCAGGCGGAGCGAGCAGGCGCGCACGCCGAACACGTTGTTGTAGACGATGTGATAGTTCTCGCCCGCGGCCTTGTTGATGCCGTTCACGTCGGTCGGCCGCACGAGGTGGGACTCGTCGACGGGAAGCCGGCTCGGCCGTCCGTAGATCTGGCGCGTGCTGGCGAACACGACCTTGGTCCCGGGGTTGTGCTGTCGGCACGCCTCGAGGATCGTGAGCTGGCTGCGGCAGTTGATCTCCAGGTCGGTGTGCGGGTCCCGCATGCTGTCGATATGGCTGACCTGGCCCGCGAGGTTGAAGATCACCTCGCGTCCCCGCACCAGGTAGTTCATGGTCGTGCCCTGCCGGACGTCGGCGATGTTCACCTTGATCCGGTCCTGCAGCCCGGCGATGTTGAAGAGATTGCCCCCGTAGTCGGACAGGAGCGAGTCGACGACGAGCACGTCCGCGCCGAGCGCGGCGAGCCGGTGCGCGAGATTGGAGCCGATGAAGCCGAGGCCCCCGGTGATCAGGACCCGGCGGCCCCGGTAGAACTCGAGGTAGGGGGTCGTCATGGGCGCGGCTCGCGGCGGTGGCGACCGAGCACGGCGAGCTGCAGCCAGAGCTTGCCCACGTCGATCGCGGTGCGGAACAGCCGCTTGAAATTGAAGAACTGGGACTTGCCGTAGGCGCGGTGAAAGTGGTGGACCGGCACTTCGGCAATCACGAACCCGGCGTCGGTGACCTTCTTCATCATCTCCAGACAAATGACGCCGCTGCTCTCGACCAGATCGACACGATCGAACACCGACCGCCGGATCAGCCGGAAGTCGCAGTCCACGTCCCGAACCTTCAGGCCGAACAGGAACTTCACCGTGTAGTGATAGACGCGACCGATGACGATCCGATGCAGCGGGTCCGATCGGCTGATTTTATAGCCGTTCACGAAGTCGACGCCCGGACGCATGTAGGGCCACAGCAGCTCCACCTCCGATGGATCGTACTGCGCGTCGCCGTCCGTGTAGAAGATGAGCTCCTTGCGGGACTCGCGGAATCCCGTCCGGAGCGCGCCGCCATAGCCGCGGTTCCGCTCGTGGTGGATGACGCGCACCTCCGGATAGGTGCGCGCCAGCTCGTCCGCGATCTCGGCCGTCTTGTCCACGCTTCCGTCGTTCACCACGAGAATCTCGAAGTCCGGCGTCAGCCTGCGGGCGCTGCGGCGCGCGGTGATCACCAGGCTGGCGATCGTGCCGCTGTCGTTGTACGCGGGAAAGAAGATGCTGAGGCCGACCGGCGTCACCGCACCAGGATCCATGCTGGGCCAGACACTCTAATACGGCGGGCGGCCGGGGCCAAGACGCTCACGGGCCGCGTCATAGACCGCCTCGAAACGCTCGGCCACGCCCGCCCAGCCGAACTCCCGGATGACGCTTGCGCGCGCCCGCGCGCCCATGGCGCACGCCTGTTCGGGCGCGTCGAGCAGGTCGGCGATGGCGCGGGCCAGGGCCGCCGGATCGCGTTCCGGCACGAGCCGGCCGGTGATGCCGTCTTCGATGGCCTGCGGCAGGCCGCCCGCTCGCGTCGCGACCACCGGCGTCGCCGAGGCGAGCGCCTCGAGCGCGAAGTTCGGTAGCCCGTCCACGTTGCCGGCATCGTCGCGGACGGACGGCACCGCCACGACGTCGGCCGCCGCGACCAGGCGCGCGACTTCGTCCTGCGAGAGACGACCGAGCAGCCTCACCCGCCCCGGCGCGGCCGGCGCCGCTCGCCGCTCCAGTTCTTCGCGCAAATCGCCGTCGCCGGCCACGAGCAGCGTGGCGCCCGGGTGGGTGCGCGCCAGTCGCGGCATCGCGTCGATCAGGTACTCGAACCCCTTCTTGCGAACGAGCCGGCCGGCCGTGACCACGACCGGGTCCGTCCCGAGCGCGAGCTCCCGGCGGACGTCGAGGCGAGCCTGCGGCGCCGGCGCGAACCGGTCCGGATCGACGCCGTACGGAATGACTTGCAGGCGGGCGGGGTCTGCGCCGAGGCGCTCGGCGCGCCGGCACAGATCTTCGCTCGGCGCGGTGATGCCGACCGCCCGCCGGAAGACGCGCCGCGCGGCCGCGGCGGCGACCGGGTGCCGTTCGGCGACGAACACGTCGGAGCCGTGGAGGCTGACGACGAGCGGCCGTCGGCCCGCCGCCGCCGCAGCGATGAGGCCGCCGGGCACGACCCAATGCCCGTGCATAACGGTGGCGCGCCGCTTCGACGCTACGCGCCAGGCCTTGAGCCATCCTGCCGCCATCGCTGCCGGCGCGACCGCCCAGGCCGCCGCGCGCAGGTGCGTATCCGCGCGCAGGCCTTCCGCGTAACCGAACACGTTCAGCGCCCGCGCCGGCGCGTAGTGAAAGAAATGAAAGTGGACGCCCTCGTCGATCGGAGGCCGACGGATCGCCGGATGCCAGGGGGCGACGAGGTGGATTTGATGGCCGCGCGCGGCCAGCCCCTTCGCGATCGGCTCCATGAAGCTGCCGACCCCGTCTCCCGGAAACCTCGGGTACGAGGTCGCGACCATGACCACGACGTGCGGCATGCCGCAGTGCCTACCCGCCGCCGCCGCGCAGCCGCCCGCTCCGCGAGACGAGGCGCCACGGCGTGACCAGCGACTCGGCCAGCACCCGTCTCGACAGCTTCGAGTAGCCCTCCTGCCGCTCGACGAACACGATGGGGACCTCGCCGATCGTGGCCCCGAGCCGGGCGGCGTCGAAGAGCATCTCCGTCAGGAACGCATAGCCGCTCGTCTTGGGCGTGTGAAGGGGCAGCTTCGCGAGGATCTCGCGCCGCCAGGCCCGGTATCCACTGGTGCAGTCGTGCGGGCGGAGGCCGGTGACCAGACGGATGTACCGATTGGCGAAGGCGCTCAGCATGATGCGGTGCACGGGCCAGTTGACGACGCTGACGGTGTCGCCGAGATACCGGGATCCGATCACCACGTCGAAGCGGGCCGCCGCCTCCACCAGTGAAGACAGATACGTCGGGTTGTGGGAGAGGTCGGCGTCCATCTGGCAGATCACGTCCGCGTCGGTCTGCAGGGCCCGCCGCAGGCCATCGACGTACGATCGCCCGAGGCCGCGCTCGCCGGTCCGGTGCATCACTTCCACCCGTCCCGGGAAACGCTGCGCGAGCCCGTCGGCGAGCGCGCCGGTGCCGTCCGGCGACTGGTCGTCGACCACGAGCAGGCGCGCGGCCTCGTGCTCGAGGATGCCGGCGGCCACCCGCTCGATGTTCGGCCGCTCGTTGTACGTCGGCAGAACCACCAGGAACGTCATGCCTTCTTGAAGTGGGGCGCCGGTCGCGCCGTGCACGCGCCGGCACAGACGATCAGCACGGGATCAATCGCCGGAATCCGGAATCGCTCCTGAGGAAAGAAGATGAGACAGACGAGCACACCCGAGCTCGCGAGCAGCCAGAGGCCGGGCACGGCCCGCCGCCGCGCGCCCAGCCGCCAGAGACCGACGAGCGCCGCCGGCAGAAGGCACACGTACGACAGCGCCGACGCCGCATAGTATCGCAGCGAGTGCAGCCGGTAGGACGGGCCGATCGGAACGACGAGGTAGAAGATCTTGCGGGTCTCCAGGACGAGCCACTTCCAGGGATGCGCGTGCATCCACGCGAACGCCTCCTCATAATAGACCGGCTCCATCTGCTGCTCGGTCAGTCCGGGATGCTGCGCGCGCAGGGCGAGGCTCGCCCGCTTGAGCTCCGGGTTCGCCGCGAGATCGCCTTCTCCGATCGCCAGCGGGTGGTTGCCCGTCCAGAAGGTCACGCCGCCCTCGGAGGCCACCAGGACGAGACGGCCGTCGTGCAGGTAGTTCCGGATCGTCCATGGCGCCAGGAGCGCCGTGGCGCCAAGACACCAGGCGAGCGCCAGGGCCACTGAACGCTTCCGGAGCAGCCAGAGGCACGTGAGCCCGAGGAACAACAACATTCCCGGCCGGACGAGCACGGCCACGCCGGCGAGCATGCCCACCAGAAAGACCGCGCGCGGCCGGGCGCGCGGGGCATTGCCGCCGTCAGGCGCGGTCCGCCGGCCGATGACGGTGCGATCGAACAGCCAGACCAGCGCCAGGCCGACCGGCCAGATGAGCGCCTCGCTGTAGGCATATGCGGCGATCCAGACGAGCGGCGGATAACAGGCCGCGATCGACGCCGCGATCACGCCCGCCACCGGTCCGGCCAGGCGGCTGGCGATGATGCCGGCGAGCAGCACGCCCATCGTCCCGACGATCGCCTGCGCGACCTTGACGGCGGTGGGCACGCCGATCCCGGTGGCGCGGCCACCGCCCACGAGCGCCAGGAACGCCGGATAGCCCGGCGCGCGTCCGAACGGATCGGACTGACCGGCCATCAGGTCCGGGTCGTAGACGAATCCGCGCCCGGCCGCGAGGCTGCGGGCGAGCGCCAGATATTCCCGCTCGTCGCGCGTCAGCGGCTGGCCGGTCCAGTATCCGAGCGCGAACGCCAGCCGGAGCGCCAGGCCCAGAATCGCCGCGACGACGAGGGGCCGGCTCACGCTCATTTCCGGCCTTCGAACCGCAGGGCCGAAATCTGCTCCGAGATCAGGCCGACGAGGAAGACGATGACCGAGAACAGCAGCAGGAGCACCGACGTCGGCGTGATGTGCTCCTGCCGTGGGATGGTCCACGCGGCGTAGCCGCCGCCGAGCAGGAACGACAGGCCGGCGATCGGCAGGAAAATCTTGAATGGACTGTAGATCGTGATCACGCGGAGGACGATGAGGGTGAACTTCACGCCGTCGCGTGAGAACCGGATTTTCGAGCGGCCGGACCGCACGCGCGCGTGAATGGGCTCGAACCGCACGCTGTACCCGGCCTTGAGAAAGGCCAGCGTCGTGGTCGTCGGCGTCGAGAAGCCGTTCGGCAGCAGATGGATGAACTCGAGGAGAACGCTGCGGCGAGCGGCGCGGAAGCCGGACGTCAGATCCGGAACGGGCCGCTCGGCGAGATAGCTCGCGAGCCGGTTCAAGAGCGCGTTGCCGGCGCGACGCGCGAGGCCCGCCTGGGTCTCGCCCGCCCGCGCGCCCACGACGAGATTGGTACTCGCCCAGGAGCTCGACGAGCCGCCGGGCGTCGGCCGGCGGATGCTGGCCGTCTGCGTCGATGATGAGCACGTGCTCGCCCGTGGCCGCGCGCAGTCCGGTCTTCACCGCCGCGCCGTTGCCCTTCTGATAGGGGTGCCTGAGCACCGTCGCGCCGCCCGCCGCGGCCGCGGCGGCCGTCCCGTCGGTCGAGCCGTCGTCGACGACCAGGAGTTCGCGCCAGGGACCGGCGGCCGAGAGCTCGCGGACGACGGCCGCGATGGACGGCGCCTCGTTGAAGGCGGGAATCACGACCGAGACGTCGCGCGGATCGGCCACGGTCAGGCCGCCGGATCCTCGGGATCCACCGGGATGTTGCGCTCGCGCAGCTCCATGACGCGCACCCGGTAGAGCAGGTCCTCGAGCAGCTTGCGGGCGCCGGAGATCACATCCGCGAGCAGCCCGATCAGCACGATCTGGAATCCGACGATCATCAGCACGGCGGAGAAGATCAGCGACTGGATGTGGCCGAATCCGCCCGTGGTGAAGTAGTCGATCACGAACCGCAACGAGACGATGAAGCCGACCAGGAACAGACCGGTGCCGATATAGGTGAACACCTTCAGGGGCTCGTACATCGAGTAGATCCGCACGATCGTGGCGGAGGACTGCTTCACGTACGAGAAGACGTTCCTGAACAGGCGGGACGGGCGCGTGTGGGGATTGGTGCTGACCTCGACGTGCGCGACCGCCATCTTCTTCTTGCCCGCCTGGATGATGGATTCGAGCGTGTAGGAGAAATCGGACACGATCGTCATGCGCAGCGCCGCCTCGCGCGTGTAGGCCCGGAACCCGCTCGTCGTGTCGGGCACGTTGGTGTTCGAGACCTGCCGGACTGTCCAGCTGCCCAGCCGCTGCAGCACCTTCTTCGGCCAGGACATGTGGGCGAGGTCGCGGATGTTGCGGTCGCCGATCACGATGTCGGCCCGGCCGTCGAGCAGCGGCTGGATCAGACGCGGGATGTCGTGCCCGGCGTACTGATTGTCGCCGTCGGTGTTCACGATGATGCTGGCGCCGAGCTTCAGGCACGCATCGATGCCGGCCGTGAACGCGGCCGCAAGGCCCTTCGGGCGCCGGAACCGGACGATGTGCTGGACGCCGTGCGCCCGCGCCACCTCCGCCGTCCCGTCGTTGGAGCCGTCGTCGATCACCAGCACCTCGATGGCGTCGATTCCCGGCACGTGGCGCGGCAGATCCGCGAGCGTGAGCGGCAGCGTCGCCGCCTCGTTCAAGCACGGAATCTGGATGATGAGCTTCTTCATCGGGGAGACGCGTCAACCTCCGGCACTCGGCCCACGGGCGGCCCCTACGCGGACACGAGCTTCTCGACGACGCCGCTCCACGTGATCAGCCGCGCGCGGTCGTAGCCGGCATCGCCCATCGCCGCGGCTCGCCGCCGATCCGCGTCGAGGTGCGCGATGGCGTCCGCCAGCGCCTCCGGCGCGGGCGCGCAGACGAAGCCGTTCGTTCCGTCGACCACGAACTCGTTCGGCCCGCCGGAGTCGGTCGTCGTGACGACCGGTTTGCGCGAGAGGAATGCCTCGAGTGTCACGTACCCGTAGTCCTCGTCGTACGGAGCAAAGATTACCCCGAGTGCGCCTGCATAGAGCGCGACAATGTCCTCGTCGGCAACGGCCCCGAGGAACCGCACGCGCGACGCGACGCCGAGTGCGCTCGCCAGCTCCTCGAGCGCCGACGCCTGGGTTCCGGTTCCGGCGACGAGCAGCTCGAGCGATCCGGGCACCTGCGCGATCGCACGAATGGCCAGGTCGACGCGCTTGACATGCTCGAGGCGGCCGACCGAGAGCACGTAGGCGCCCGCCGGCCCGCCCCGGAGCCGCGCGGCCAGTCGCGGCGGATGATACAGCGCCTCGGCCGCGACGCCATTGAAGCGACGGACGCGCGCGGCCGTGTTCTCCGAATTGGCGAAGAGCCGCCGGCACTCCCCCAGCATCTCGGTGTCGAGCGCCATCAGCCGCGCGCGCAGCGCGACATCGTCCTCATGGTGGGAGAAGTCGCTGAACGGCGTGCCGGCCAGCTCGTAGGCGGCGCGATACTGGTGGATGAGCCACGTCACCTTGCGCGGATGGCGGGCGAAGTAGGTCGGAAAGCGCGTGCCGATCACGAGGTCGACGGGCCGTCCGTTGCTTTCGGTCAGATCGAGCAGCCGCCACGCAGCCGCGTGGGCGAGGATCTCGGATTTCGGATACCACTTGAACGGCAGCCGCACGCGCTCGACACCGTAGCCGTGGGCCTGCAGCTGGCGCACGAGCTCGTCGACGTGAGATTCAGCGCCGCCCTGCACGAACGGCACCTGCGCGTCGCAGACCAGAATCGTGTTCACTGTCTTTCTTGATCCGGCGGGGCCGGCGGGGCGAAGCCCCCCGGCATGTGCGAGCGCGCGGCCGCGCGCGAGCCACGCGCGCGGAGGGAGGCGACGAAGCGCCGACCGAGAGCGCGTGTCGGGGGGTCCGGCGGGGCGAAGCCCCCCGGATGATCACGTCGCATGCCTGAATGTGATGACGTCACCGTCGGCGACAGGATAGTCCTTTCCCTCGAGCCGGAGCTCGCCGTGATCCCGGCAGGCCGCCAGCGAGCCGCGAGCGACCAGACGATCCCACGGCACGACCTCGGCGCGGATGAACCCGCGTTGAATGTCGGAGTGGATGGTCCCGGCCGCCTCCTGCGCCGGACTGTCGTGCGGGATCGACCAGGCCCGGCACTCGTCCTCGCCGACGGTGAAGAACGAGACGTAGCCGAGCAGATTGTACGCGGCTCGAATCACCCGGTCGAGCCCTGATTCCGCGAGGCCGAGATCGGCGAGAAACGCCTGCGCGTCGGCAGGCTCGAGCTGCGCGATCTCGAGCTCGATCCTGGCGCAGACCGGGACCGCCGCGGCGCCGGCGGCGCCGAGCCACTCCGAGATCCCCGCGGTCGCCACGCTCTCGTTCAGATGCGGGAGATCCGCCTCGTCGACGTTCAGCACGAGGAGCATCGGCTTGGCCGACAGGAACTGGAATCCACGGAGACGCCTGAGATCGTCGCTCGTCAGGTCGAGCGTGCGAAGCGCCCGGCCGCCCTCGAGCGTCGAATGGCAGCGCAGGAGCAGGGCCTGTTCGAGCTTCAGCTCCGCCGATGGGGTCTTTTTCAGGTCCTTGTCGAGCCGCTCGAGCCGGCGTTCGGCGACGCCAAGATCGGCAAGCACCAGCTCGTCCTCGATGAGCTGGACGTCGCGGCCGGGGTTGACGGAGCCGTTCGGGTGGGGCACCGATTCGTCGCGAAACGCCCGAACGACGTGCAGCAGCGCGTCGGCGTTCCGATACGCGGCGACGTCCAGGAGCGCTTTCGTCTCGGCGCGCGCCGCAGCCATGTCGGCAAACTCCACCGTGGCCGGCACGCGCCGCTTCGGCTGGAACAGCGCCGTGAGTCGATCGAGCCGCTCATCGGGGACGCGTGAAACGCCGACGTGCGCTTCCGCTTTGCCATGAGCGCGGGGCGCTTCCCGCGCGCTCGTCATGAGTTGAAAGAGAGTGGTCTTTCCCGCCGACGGAAGCCCAACCAGTCCGGCACGCAGCATCGACGACCGAACATCCTACCACGTCTGAGGGTATTCGCCTTAATCAGGGCTTCGCCTTGGAGCGAAAATCAGACGTAACATCAATTCTGTCCGCAGTTTGCGATTGACACTCCTGCGGCGTCCTCTTACCATCCTGTGGACCTATTTGGAGTCAAGTGGAGTTTACGTGCTCCGGGGTACCTATTCCGCCAAGATTGATGACAAGGGGCGGCTCAAAATTCCGAACGCCTTCCGGGCGCTCGTCGAGGAAGAGCACGGGACTGGCTTGTACGTCACCAGCCTGACGGGTACGTCGGTGCGCATCTACCCCATGCCGGTGTGGCTGGCGGTCGAGCAGCGGCTCGCGCGCGTGCCCAGCATCAATCCCGCGCGGAGCCGGTTTCTCGATCGGGTCAACTACTTCGGCCAGGTCGGCGAGTTCGACGCGCAGGGTCGCGTGTCGATTCCGCCGCGGCTCCGGGAGTCGGCCGGGATGGCGGGCGAGGTCGACGTGCTCGGGCAGGTCGAGTACCTGGAGGTCTGGAACCACGATCGCTTCCTCGAGAAGCTCGCCCGCGAGCCGTTCACCGACGACGACGCCCGGACGCTGGCGGAGTTCGGCATCTGAGCGGACACGAGCCGGTTCTCGTCGCGGAGACCGTCTCGTTGATGCAGCCGCGGCCGGATGGCCTCTATGTGGACTGTACCGCCGGTGCGGGTGGGCACGCGGCGGCGCTGCTGGCGGCTGGCGCGGGCCGCCTGATTGCGATGGATCGAGACGGGGCGGCGCTCGAGGCCGCACGCGAGCGGCTGAGCGGCGCTGGCGGCCGCGTCGAGCTCGTGCACGCGGATTTTCGCGAGCTCGCGCGTGTGCTCGGGCAGCGCGGCGTGGCGGCGGTCGACGGTGTGCTCGCCGACCTCGGCGTGTCGTCCCTGCAGCTCGACACGGCCGAGCGCGGCTTCAGCTTTCGTCAGGACGGTCCGTTGGACATGAGGATGGATCGCTCGAGCGGGGTGCCCGTTGCCGATCTCATTCGGACGAGCGACGAGGCGACGCTCGCCGACGTGATTTTCCGGTTCGGCGAGGAGCGCCACGCCCGCCGCATCGCGCGCGCCATCGTGCAGGCGCGGGCGCGGCAGCCCCTCACCCGTACGGCGGAGCTCGCGAGCGTGGTTCGCCGCGCCGCGGGCGGCCGCGGCTGGCAGCGGATCGACCCGGCGACGCGCACGTTCCAGGCGCTGCGGATCTGGGTAAACCGGGAGCTCGAGGGGCTCGACGGCTTCATCGAGGCGGCGGTGGCCGCTCTCCGCGTCGGCGGGCGGCTCGTCGTCATCGCGTTCCACTCGCTCGAGGACCGCATCGTCAAGCGGACCCTGCGGGCGTTGAGCGCGCCGCGCGCGAATGGGGGAGCGACCATCCGTCTGCTCACGCGCAAGCCGGTCGTGCCCGGGTTGGAAGAGACAGCCCGGAATCCGCGGGCGCGCAGCGCGCGACTGCGCGCCGTGGAAAGGATCGCATGAACATCGACGTCGAGTACGCGATCAAGAAGGACATCCGCAACAACCCTGTCGTGCGCGAAATCGACGGGCGGCAGAAGCGCGAGTTCGTCCGCGTGACCTGTCTCGCGCTCCTCATCCTCGCGATGGGGCTGTTCGCCGCGTGGCAGCACTTCCGGATCGTTCAGAACGGGTACGACGTGCAGAAGCTCGGGCAGGCCCGCGCGGCCGAGGAGGCGCTCAACCGCAAGCTGCGGCTCGAGGTCGAGACGCTGCGGTCGCCGCAGCGCATCGAACGGCTCGCGACTCACGACCTCCGAATGGCGGCGCCCTCGGCCGGTGACACGCTGGTGATCGAGCGGGTCACCTCGACGGCGCCCGATCGCGCCGTCGTGGCGGAGGCGCGGTGAGCCTCGAGGCGACGATGGAGTTCTTCCGGCGCCGGCGGCGTCGTCGCCGCGGGGACCGCCGCGATCGGGCCGCGGCGGCGAGCAGCGCCGTCGCGCGCGCCGTCGCGGCCTCGGCTCCGTCCGAAGCGGCCCCCGGCGCGCTCCCGGACGACGACTTCGAGGCGTGCTGGCGCGGCGCGTTGCGCGGCCGCGTGCTCGTGGTGCTCGGGGCGCTCGCGCTCTGGACCGCGGGTCTCGAGGCCCGGCTCGTCCAGTTGCAGGTGGTCCAGCACAAGGATATGGTCGCCCTGGCCGCACGGCAGCAGAAGCGCGAGATCGAGCTCGTCCCGCCGCGCGGCGACATCGTCGACCGGAACGGCGAGCTGCTCGCCTACTCGGTCGACGGCCAGGCGCTCGTCGCGGATCCGAACGCCGTCGACGACGCCGGCGGCACGGCGGCCCGCGTCTGCCACGCGCTCGGCGACTGCGACGCCGAGAAGCTGGCCGGCCTCCGGCGCAGCCTGGCCCGCCGCTCCGCGTTCGCGTATCTCGACCGCCAGGTGTCCCCCGATCAGGCTACACGGCTCGATGCGTTGAAGCTGCCGGGCGTTCGCCTCATTCCGGAGCCCAGACGCTACTACCCCAAGCTCGAGCTGGCCGCGCACGTGCTCGGCTTCGTGGGCGTGGACAACGAAGGTCTCGGCGGCGTCGAGCGGACCTATGACGACGTGGTCCGCGGGACCGCCGGGCGGATGCTGCTGCAGGTCGACGCGCGGCGGAAGGGGATGGACGCCCGCGTCCAGCAGTCGCCGGCGCCGGGTGCCACGCTGGAGCTCACGCTCGATCTCTATCTCCAGCACATCGTCGAGCGCGAGCTCCGGGCCGGCGTGGAGGCCAGCCGCGCGCGCGGCGGCAGCGCCGTCGTGATGGATCCCCGGAACGGGGAGATCCTCGCGCTGGCGAGCTATCCCACGTTCAACCCGAACGCGTTCCAGGAGTTCAGCGACGATCAGAAGCGCAACCGAGCGATCCAGGACATCTACGAACCGGGGTCGACGTTCAAGATCGTGACCGCGTCAGCGGCGCTCGAGGACGGCGTGTTCCGGATCGACGATCTGATCGACACCAACCCCGGCGTAATCGCCTTTCCGGGCCGGAAGGCGATTACGGAGGACAAGCACCACAACTATGGCGTGTTGACCGTCGAGGACGTCGTCGTCCGATCGAGCAATATCGGCGCGATCAAGATCGGCCTCCAGGTCGGCGCGGAGCGGATGGGGAGGTACATCCGGCAGTTCGGCTTCGGACAGGCGCTGCTGCCGGATCTGTCGGGCCAGAGCCGCGGGATCGTCTGGAATCCGGCGAACCTCAACGACAGCGCTCTGGCGTCGATCTCCATGGGCTACCAGGTCGGCGTGACGCCGCTGCAGATGGCGACCGCCGCGAGCATCGTCGCGAGCGGCGGGATGCTGTACCGGCCGCACGTCGTGCGTGCGGTCGTGCGCGACGATGTGCGCGAGCCGGTGCCGATCAAACCGCTGCGGCGCGTGATCAGCCAGCGGACGGCGGCAATGCTCACCACGATCATGGAAGGCGTCGTCGAGCGCGGTACCGGCAAGCAGGCGCGACTGGACAACTATCCGGTTGCCGGCAAGACGGGCACGGCGGCGAAGCTCGTGGGCGGACGCTACTCTGCAACCGACTACAACGTCTCCTTCGTCGGATTCGTGCCCTCGCGCGCGCCCGCCCTGACGATTCTGGTCGTGATCGACACGCCCCGTAACGGATCGCCGTACGGAGGCACCGTGGCGGCGCCGATCTTCCGGCGGATCGCGGACGCAGCGCTGCGGCAGATGGGCGTGCCGCCCACGATTCATCCGGCGCCGGTCGTCGTGGCGAACTCGTCGCCAGCGCTCGACGCCGGGCCGGCGGCCGCTACCGCAGGAAGGCCGACGGTCGTGCCGGCAGGCGGCGCGCCGGTGATGCCGGACGTGCGGGGCCTGAGCGCGCGCCAGGCGCTGCGCGCCCTCAACGGGGCGGGGCTCGTCGTCCGGCTGCGCGGCAACGGGATCGTCGCAGCCCAGGAGCCGGCGCCCGGCCAGCCCATCGAGACGGGAATGTCGACCGAGCTCGCGCTCGAGCGGCGCGTCCGCGACACCGGGGTCCTCCGATGACGCTGGCCGAGCTCGTCGGTGCGGCCAGGACGCTGGCGCCTGACGCCCGTGCGGCGCTGTCCCGTCCGGACGAGCCCGTGACGGCGGTCGTGCACGACTCGCGCGCGGCCACTGCCGGCGCGGTGTTCGTGGCGATTCGCGGCCAACGGACCGATGGCGTGACCTTCGCCGCAGAGGCGGTCGGGCGCGGCGCGCTCGCGGTCGTGTCCGAAGCCTCGCCGGCGGAGTCGATCGCCGTGCCCTGGCTGCAGACCGCAGACGCGCGCCTGGCGCTGGCCGAGCTGTCCGCGATCTTCTACGGCCATCCCAGCGAGCGGCTCACGGTGGTCGGCGTAACCGGAACGAACGGCAAGACGACGACCACGTACCTGCTGGAGTCGGTGTTCGAGGCCGCGCAGGTCCCGTCGGGCCACATCGGCACGGTGAGCTTTCGCGTGGGCCCGCGCGTCACCGACGAGCAGGACGCCGCGCACACGACGCCGGAGGCGTCGGAAGTGCAACGGCTGCTCGCCGAGATGCGGGACCGCGGCCTCCGGGCGTGTGCGATGGAGGTCTCCTCGCACGCGCTGGCGCTCCATCGCGTCGATTTCGTGCGCTTCGCGGCGGCCGTCTTCACGAATCTCACGCGGGACCACCTCGACTTCCACGGCGACATGCAGCAGTACTTCGAGGCCAAGCGGCGCCTGTTCGACATGCTGCCGGCCGGCGCGCCGGCCGTCCTCAACGTCGACGATCCGCGCGGCCAGGAGCTCAGTCGCACCCTGCCGCGGGTGATCACCTACGCGATCGATCGGCCGGCGGACGTTCAGCCCGGACCGATCCAGAGCTCCTTCAGCGGCCTCGGCTTCGACGTGCGGACGCCTCGGGGCACGCTCGCGATCCGCTCGCCGCTCATAGGCCGGCCGAACGTCTACAACCTTCTCGGCGTCGTGGGAGCGGCCGTGGGCCTCGAGCTTCCGATGGCGGCCATCGAGAAGGGCCTCGCCAGGCTGGCCCGGGTACCCGGGCGCTTCCAGATGGTCTCGGAGTCGACCGACCCGGTGCGGGTCGTCGTCGACTACGCGCACACCGACGACGCGCTCAAGCACCTGCTGGAGACGGCGCGTTCGCTGACGCAGGGCCGGATCGTCACCGTTTTCGGATGCGGCGGCGATCGCGATCGCACGAAGCGGCCGCTGATGGGAGCCGTCGCCGCCCGTCTCAGCGATCTCGTCGTGCTCACGTCGGACAATCCGCGTTCGGAGGATCCCGAGCGCATCATCGAGGAGATCAAGCGCGGCCTCGCGCCGCCCGTCGAGCCCGGCGCGCCGCCCAGGCCGGCGACGCCGTTCGTCACGTATCCGGATCGACGCGCCGCGATCGAGTTCGCGATCCGGGAATCCCGTCCGGGCGACGTGGTTCTGATCGCCGGCAAGGGGCACGAGAAGTATCAGGTCGTCGGCACGCGGACGCTGCCGTTCGACGACGTCGAGGTCGCGCGCGCGGCGCTCGGACAGCGCCGGGCCGCGTCGAAGGTGTGACGGCGACCATGGCGGCCTTCGCGCTCACCGCCGGATTCGTCGCCGCCGCTGCCGGCGGCCGTCTGGTCGCCGGTGCGCCGGACCGCGCGTTCGCTGCCGTGTCGACCGACACGCGGGCGCTGCCGGCCGACGCGCTGTTCGTCGCGCTCGTGGGCCCGCGCTACGACGGCCACGACTTCGTGGACGAGGCGATCGCGCGGGGCGCCGCCGGCGTGCTGGTGGCGCGCCCGCCGGCCGGCGACATCGGCGCCGCCGTGATCGTCGTCGAGGACACGCTCGCCGGACTGCAAGCGCTCGCGCACGCGGTCCGGCTGCGCGCCACCGCGAAGGTGATTGCGATCACCGGCAGCGCCGGCAAGACGACGACGAAGGAGGTCGCCGCCGAGCTGCTGTCGGCCCGCTATCGCGTGTTCCGGAATGCCGGCAACCTGAACAATCACATCGGCCTGCCGCTCTCGCTGCTCGAGCTGCGGCACGACCCGGATGTCGCCGTCGTCGAGCTCGGCATGAACCACGCCGGCGAGATCCGGCGCCTCGTGGAGATCGCCGTGCCCGACGTCCGCGTCTGGACCAACGTGGGGGACGCGCACATCGGCCACTTCGCCTCGGCCGAGGCGATTGCCGAGGCCAAGGCGGAGATTCTGGAGCGGGCGGAACCCGGGGACCTGCTGGTTGCGAACGCCGACGATCCCCTGGTGATGGCGCACGCGGCGCGCTTTTCCGGACGCCGGAGCACGTTCGGCGAATCGGCGGGGGCCCAGGTCAGAGCCGTCCACGTCGTGGATCGCGGATTCGACGGCACCGAGGCCGATGTCGAGACGCCGGCGGGCCGGCTGCACCTGTCGGTGCCGCTGGCCGGCCGGGCCCAGCTGTCGAACGTGCTGGCCGCCGCGACGGTGGCGATCGAGCTGGACGTGCCGTTGTCGAGCATCGCGGCGCGGACTGCGACCCTTCGCGCCACCAGCCGGCGCGGCGCGGTGAGCGAACTGTCCGGCGGCGCCCGCCTCGTCGACGACTCGTACAACGCCAGCCCCTCGGCGATGCGCGCCATGCTCTCCGCGCTGCAGGTGACCTCGACGGCGGGCCGCCGCATCGCGGTCCTCGGGGAGATGCTGGAGCTCGGCGATGCCGCCCGGCGCCTGCACGAGGCCTGCGGCCGCGCGGCCGCCGCCGCCGGCGTGGACGAGCTGGTGGTGGTTGGGGGCGGCGCGGCCGAGGCGCTGGCCGCAGGCGCGGTCTCGGCGGGGCTCGAGCCGGATCACATCCACTGCTTCGAGACCAGCGCCGCCGCGGCGCCCGCGGTGGCGGCGCTCGTGCGGCCCGGCGATCTGGTGCTGGTCAAGGGATCGCGCGGCACCCTGACGGAACTCGTCGCCGACCGCCTGAAGGCGGGGGCCTGATGCTGTACTACCTGCTGTACAGCCTCCGCGACCACGTCTCCGGTCTCCGGGTCGTCGGATATCTCACGTTTCGGACGGCCATCGCCAGTCTGAGCGCTCTCAGTCTGAGTCTGGCGCTCGGTCCATGGCTCATCGCTCGGCTTCGCGCGTTCCAGATCGGGCAGGTCGTCCGATCCGACGTCCCGGCCGGCCACCGCCCGAAGGCCGGCACGCCCACGATGGGGGGACTGCTGATTCTCGCGTCGGTGTTCATTCCGACGCTGCTGTGGGCCGACCTCACGAACGCGTACGTGTGGATCGCGCTCGTGTCGACAGCGGGATTCGGCGCGATCGGGTTCCTCGACGACTATCTCAAGGTCACGCGCCACAGTCACCACGGGTTGTTCGCGCGCTACAAGTTCGCCGCGCAGGTGGCCGTCAGCCTGGCGGTGGGATTCACGCTCCTCGTCCTCGCGGACCAGAACCCGCCGCTCTACAACACGCGGCTCATCCCGCCCTTCTTCAAGAATCAGATCCCCGACCTCGGATGGATGTACGTGCCGTTCGTCGTCATCGTCCTGGTCAGCATGTCGAACACCGTGAACCTCACGGACGGGCTCGACGGGCTGGCGATCAGCACGTTCACGGTGTCGGCCGCGGTGTTCACCGCGCTCACCTATGTCACCGGCCATCGCGTGCTCGCGAACTACCTCCTGCTGGTGCATTTCCCGAGCGTGGGCGAGCTGACGGTCTTCTGCGGCGCGCTCGTCGGCGCCAGCCTCGGATTCCTCTGGTGGAACGCGCATCCGGCCGACGTGTTCATGGGCGACGTCGGCTCACTCGCGCTCGGCGGCGCGCTGGGCACCGTGGCGATTCTGATCAAACAGGAGCTGCTGTTGCCCATCGTCTGCGGGGTGTTCGTGCTCGAGGGCCTGTCGGTGATCGTGCAGGTCGCGTCGTTCAAGCTGACCGGCCGGCGCGTCCTTCGCATGGCGCCACTGCATCACCACTTCGAGCTGGTCGGCTGGGCCGAGCCGAAGATCATCACGCGGTTCCTGATCCTCTCGATCTTCTTCGCCCTCCTCAGTCTCACCACGTTGAAGCTGAGGTAGCCGATGGGATTCAGCGTGGCCGGGATGCACGTCGTGGTGGTCGGGGGCGGACGCAGCGGGTTGGCGGCGGCGGAGCTGCTCGCCGCCCGCGGCGCGCACGTGACGCTGGCGGAGGCCGCGGAATCGACGCCGCACGCCGATCGGCTGACGCGTCTGGGCGTGACGCTTGCGCTCGGTCCGCACGAGCCGGATCGCTTCGCCGCCGCCGATCTCGTCGTGCTCAGTCCCGGCGTGCCGCCACAGCAGCCCGCCGTCGCCGCCGCCCGCCGGGCCGGCGTGCCGATCGTCGGCGAGGTCGAGCTGGCCTCGCGCTGGCTGCAGGGACGCGTGATCGCCATCACCGGGACGAAGGGGAAGTCGACGACGACGACGCTGGCGGCCCGCATGTTGTCGGAGGCTGGATTCGATGCGATCCCGGGGGGCAACCTCGGGCAGGCCCTGAGCGCGCAGGTCGACCGATCGCGGCCCGGCTCGATGCACGTCGTCGAGGTCAGCAGCTTCCAGCTCGAGATGACCGACACGTTCCATCCGTGGATCGCGGTGCTGCTGAACCTGTCGCCCGATCACCTCGACCGTCACGCGACGTTCGAGGCGTATCGTGCCGCGAAAGCGCGCATCTTCCGGAACCAGACGCCGGAAGACTGGGCCGTGGTCAACGCCGACGATGGCGGGGCGACCGACCTGGCACAGGGCGGACGGGCGCGGCGGTTCGAGTTCGCGCTCGAGCGCGTCATCCGCGATGGCGTCACCGTCGAGGGCGGGGCGATCGTGCGGCGCCAGGACGGCGCGGCCGCGCCGCTCCTGCCGCTCGGCGCCGTCTCGCTTCCGGGACGGCATCTCCTCAGCGACGTGCTGGCAGCCGCGGCCGTCGGCTGCCTGGCGGGCGTGTCCCCGGAGGCGATGCAGCGCGCCGTGGAGGGATTCTCCGGGCTCGAGCACGCGCTCGAGCGCGCGGGCGAGATCGACGGCGTGCGGTTCGTCAACGACTCGAAGGCCACCAACGTCGCCTCGGCGCGGAGCGCGATCGAGAGCTTCGACCGAGGAGTCGTCGCGATCATGGGCGGCAGGTTCAAAGGCGGACGGTTCGAGGACCTGCGCGACCGGCTGCCCGGGCGCGTGACCGCCGTGGTGGCGATCGGCGAGTCGGCCCCGCGCCTGCAGGCGGCATTCGGCGACCTCGTCCCGGTCCACGATGCGGCCACCATGGCGGCGGCCGTTCGCACCGCGTTCGAGGCGGCCCAGCCCGGCGGCGTCGTGCTCCTCGCGCCGGGGTGCTCGAGCTTCGACATGTTCCGCGACTACGCGGAGCGGGGCCGCGCGTTCAAGGACGAGGTGGCGCGCCTCGCGCGCGAAAGGCGCGCGGGACGATGACAGGAGAACGGCAAGGCGGCGGCGACCTGGAGGCGTGGTGGTTGACGGGTGAGCAGTCATCAGTTCGGGTGTTGGCGGTGAGGAGCCAGCCGCTGG
The DNA here is from genome assembly GCA_963764505.1 of uncultured Acidobacteriota bacterium. Classification (GTDB taxonomy): domain Bacteria; phylum Acidobacteriota; class Vicinamibacteria; order Vicinamibacterales; family SCN-69-37; genus CAVXSP01. Next base: position 1,003,603 of record CAVXSP010000001.1, read on the forward strand.
GAACATGGGCCGCCCCGGCCCATGAGGTTGGTGTCCCCATCCAGAGCTCAACTGATGACTGCTGACCGGTCAACGGCTCGCATGGCGTGACGCATGGCACGAACGCTGAAATCGGACAAATTCCTGTTCTGGGCCACGCTGCTGCTGCTGTGCGCCAGCATGGTCATGGTCTACAGCGCGTCGGCCGTCCAGGCGCAGATGAAGTATCACCGGCCGTATTACTTCCTCTTCCGGCAGCTCGCCGCGGGCGCGCTCGGCTTCGCCCTCCTGCTCGCGGCGATGCGGATCGACTACCACCAGTACCGGAGGCCCGTGCTGATCTGGAGCCTGCTGGGGATCGTCACGGCCGGCCTGCTCGCCGTGTTCCTCTTCGGTCCCAACAACGGGGCGCGGCGGTGGATCGCCATCGCCGGCGTGTCCATGCAGCCGTCGGAGCTGGCGAAGCTGGCGGCCATCGTCTTCGCCGCCGCGCTGCTCGAGCGCCGGATGCACCGGATCAACGATGCGACCTACGCCCTCCTTCCCGTCGGCCTGGTCACGTTCACGCTGGCGGGTCTGATCGTGATCGAGCCCGATTTCGGCACGTCGATGATGCTCGTGCTGATCGTGACCACCGTCGTGTTCGCGGCCGGCCTCAGCTACCGCTATCTGGCCGGGACCGGGCTCGTGCTGATGGCCGCGGCGATGCTGCTCGTCGCCAGCCGCCCGTACCGCGTCCGACGCGTGATGACGTTCCTCGATCCCTGGCAGGACCCGCTCGGCGCCGGCTACCAGACGATCCAGTCGCTCATCGCCGTGGGCTCCGGCGGCGCGTTCGGCAAGGGCCTGATGGGTGGCGTGCAGAAGCTCTTCTACATTCCGGAGCCGCACACCGACTACATCTTCGCGGTGATCGCCGAGGAGCTCGGGCTCGTGGGGACGACCGTGGTGGTCCTCTGCTTCGCCGTCATCGCCTGGCGGGGACTGCGCACGGCGCTCGTGGCTCCGGACCGCTTCGGCTCGCTGCTCGCGCTCGGGCTGACGTCGATGGTGGCGATCCAGGCGCTGTTCAACATGAGCGTCGTCGTCGGGCTGCTGCCGACGAAGGGCATTCCGCTGCCGTTCGTGAGCAATGGCGGCTCGTCGCTGATCGTGAATCTGGTCGCGATGGGCATTCTGCTGAACATCTCGCAGCAGGCCTCGGCGACGGCGGCGCTGGCGTTCGGCGGCGTGGGCCCGGCCGGCGCCATGGGACGTCCGACCGACCGGCCGCGCGGGCTGACCGCCGACAAGGTCGGGCAGGGAACGGATGCGTGAGCGGCCGATCGATGGCGGTGGTGATCGCCGGCGGCGGCACGGGCGGTCACCTCTATCCGGGCATCGCCGTCGCCCGGGAGCTCGTGCGGCGCGTGCCAGGCGCGCGCGTGTCGTTCGCCGGCACGGCGCAGGGGCTGGAGGCCCGCGTCGTGCCGCGCGAGCGGTTCGATCTCGACTTCATCCGGAGCGCCGGCCTGAAGGGCAAGTCGATCGCGTCGAGGCTCCGGGGCGCGGCCCTGCTCGCGCCGGGGGTGCGGGATGCCTGGCGCGTGCTCGCGCGCCGGCGCCCGGACGTCGTCATCGGCGTCGGAGGCTACAGCGCGGGTCCGGTGGTGCTGCTGGCCGCGCTCAGAGGCATCCCGACGCTCGTGCTCGAGCAGAACGTCGTGCCCGGGCTCACCAACCGGCTCCTCGCTCGCTGGGTGCGGGCTGCGGCGGTGACGTATGAAGAGACGCTGCCGTTCTTTCGCGGGAGGGGATTCGTCAGTGGCAATCCGGTCCGACCCGAGTTCTTCGAGCCTGCGCCGCCAGCGACGCACGGCCGTCGGGCGGCCGCGCGGCTGCTGGTCCTCGGCGGGTCGCAGGGCGCGCACGCGATCAATCTGGCCATGGTGGCGGCGGTGCCGGAGCTGGCGCGCACGCGCGACGGTCTGGTCATCGTGCACCAGACCGGCGAGCGCGATCTGGAGGCCGTCCGCGGGGCGTATCGAGCGTCCGGACTCGACGTCCGCGCCGAGCCGTATCTCGAGGCCGTGGCAGACGAGATGAAGTCGGCGGATCTCGTCATCGGCCGCGCCGGCGCGACGACCCTCGCCGAACTGGCGGCGACGGGGCGGCCGGCCGTGCTGGTGCCGTTTCCGGCGGCGACCGACGACCACCAGCGCAAGAACGCAGCCGTGCTGGCCCGCGCGGGTGCGGCGGAGGTGATCGATCAGCGCGAGCTCTCGGGTCCGGCGCTCGCGGCGCTGGTGGGCCGGCTGCTCGCGAATCCGGACGGGCTGGCGCGGATGGGCCAGGCCATGCGGAGGTTCGCGCGGCCCGACGCGGCCGCGCAGATCGTCGAACGGGTGCTGGAGCTGGGGGCGGCACGGACGTGACGCGCCCGGGGGATGCGATCGGGTCCGGACGGATGGCAAGGAGGAAGTCGTGCTGGGTCGTACGCGCCGCGTCCATTTCGTCGGGATCGGCGGCATCGGCATGAGCGGCATCGCCGAGCTGCTCGCCAACCTGGGTTACGCGGTGAGCGGGTCGGACGCCCGCCGCTCGGAGCTGACCGATCGCCTCGGTCAGCTCGGCGTCCGAGTCGCGGTCGGGCACGATCCGGCGAATGTCGGCGACGCGGACGTCGTCGTGATCTCCTCGGCCATCGGACGCGACAACGTCGAGATCGCCGAAGCCCGGCGCCGGCGCGTGCCGGTCATCCCGCGTGCCGAAATGCTCGCCGAGCTCATGCGGCTGAAGACGGGCATCGCCGTCGCCGGGGCGCACGGCAAGACGACCACGACGTCGATGGTGGCGCTGGTGCTTGAGCAGGCGGGCCTCGATCCGACGGCGGTGATTGGGGGGCGGCTGAGCGCGTTCGGCAGCAACGCGCGGCTCGGACGGGGCGAGTACATGGTCGCCGAGGCGGACGAGAGCGACCGCTCGTTCCTCCGCCTGTCGCCGACGATCGCCGTGGTGACGAACATCGACTGCGAGCACATGGACACCTACGGATCGTTCGAGCGGCTCGTCGACGCGTTCGTCGAGTTCGCCGGAAAGGTGCCGTTCTATGGCGCCGTGGTGGCGTGCGCCGACGACCCTTCCGTGCACGCGATGCTCCGCCAGATCTCCCGGCGGACGATCACGTACGGGTTCGCGGACGGGGCGCACGTGCGCGGGTTCGTCCCGATCAGCGACGGCCGGTCGAGCCGGTGTCAGGTCCGCTTCGAGGTGCGCGGCGTCCCGGAGGGAACCGGCGCCGGGGACATCGAGCTGCGCGTGCCCGGTCGACACAACCTTCAGAACGCGCTGGCGGCCGTCGCGGTCGGCCTCGAGCTGGGCGTGCCGTTCGAGCGGATCGCCGGGGCGCTCGCCGAGTTCCGCGGCGTCGAGCGACGCTATCAGGTCCGCGGAGTGGCGCGCGACGTCACCGTCGTCGACGACTACGGCCACCATCCTGCAGAGCTCGCCGCGGCGCTCAGCGCCGCCCGCGACGGTGCCCCGGCCCGGGTGATCGCCGTGTTCCAGCCGCACCGCTACACGAGAACGCGCGACCTGCGCGACGACTTCGGTTCGGCGCTGGCGATTGCCGATGTCGTGGTGCTCACGGACATCTACGCGGCGGGCGAGGCGCCGATTCCGGGGGTCACCCTCGAGAGCCTGGCGGCGGCCGTGCGGCGCGATGCGCGCCAGCTGCACGTCGTTCCCGTGCTGGCCGATATCGCGCCGTTCGTGGCGGGGCTGGCTCAGCCGGGTGATCTGGTCCTCACGCTCGGGGCCGGGTCAATCGGTGCCGTGGCTGAACGGATCCTGCTGGAGCTCGAAGGCGGCGGCGCGCCGCGTCCGTCCGCCGGTCCGCCATCGAGCGACACATCGGACCGCGCGCGCGGCGGTCCGGACGGGCGCACGTGATGGCTCGCTCGGACGCCGTCGCTCGTGCCGGGCTTCCTACCGTCGGCTTCGCCGCGGCCGGGGACCGTCGCTTCAGACGGCCCGACGTGCGCCCCGCTGGACGGCGTCGCCTCGGCCGATGGTGCTGGCGCGTCGCGCGCGCCGTGCTCGGGGTCGGCCTGCTCGGCACCGTGGCGTACGCCGCCGCCCACACGATGCTCGCGAGCCGCCTGTTCCTGGTGGATCGGCTCGTCGTTCGCGGCAACGCCCGGCTGTCGACGGGAGAGATCGAGGCGCTCGTGGAGGGTCTGCGAGGGCGCCAAGTGCTGCGCGTCGATCTCGACGAGTACCGGCGCCGCCTGATGGACTCACCTTGGGTCGCCGGAGCCGTGCTGCGCCGCGTCCTGCCGGGCACGATCGAAATCCGCGTCGTCGAACGCACGCCGATGGCGATCGCGCGCGTCGGCGAGCGGCTCTACCTGGTGGACCAGGAGGGCGTGATCGTCGATGAGTTCGGGCCGCAGTACCACGATCTCGATCTGCCGATCGTGGACGGGCTCGTGCGGACGCCGGGACGCGGAGCGCCGGCGGTGGACAGCGCCCGCGCGGCGCTGACGCGCCGGTTCCTCGAGGCGCTCCGCGGCGCCGGTCGATTGCCCCGGCGCCTCTCTCAAATCGACGTGTCCGATGATCGCGACGTCGTGGTCCTCCTCGACGGCGATTCGACGGTGGTGCGCCTGGGCGACGACCGGTTCGTCGATCGTCTGAGGACGTACGAGGATCTGGCGCCGACGCTGCAGGAACGGCTCCGGGACATCGACTACGTGGACATGCGTTTCGACGAGCGCGTGTACGTGAAATCGAAGGGCCCGCAGCCGGCAGCCGGGTCGCCGCGTGCGCCGTCGGGAGGCCTGTGAGGCCGCGATCCGGGCGGCGACATTGCGGGGAACGTGTGGCGAGCTGCGCCGTGGCGCGGCATCGAGGATAAGGGCATGTCGAAGGAACGGTACCTGGTCGGACTCGACGTCGGCACCTCGAAGGTGGCGGCGATCGTCGGCGAGATGATGGACGACGGCAGCCTGGACATCATCGGCATCGGTCTGGCCGACTCGAAAGGCATCCGCCGCGGCGTCGTGAACAACGTCGATTCCGCCGCGGCGGCGATCAAGCGCGCGCTGGACGAGGCGGAGCTCACGGCGGGCGTCGAGATCGACACGGTTCACCTGGCGCTCTCCGGTGCGCACGTGAAGGCCTTCAACAGCCGCGGCGTGGTGGCCGTGGCCGGGCGCAACCGGGAGATCGCGCGCGAAGACGTGAAGCGGGCCATCGACGCGGCGCGCGCCGTCGCGCTGCCGAGCGGACGCGAGATCCTCCACGTCCTGCCGCAGGACTTCGTGGTCGACGACCTGGACGGCATCGCCGTGCCGGTCGGGATGACCGGCAGCCGCCTCGAGGTGAACGTCCACGTCGTGACCGGCAGCTCGTCCTCGATGCAGAACATGGTCGCGTGCGTCAACCGCGCGGGGGTCGAGGTCGTCGACACCGTGCTCGAGCAGCTCGCGGCGAGCGAGGCCGTGCTGATGCCGGACGAGAAGGAGCTGGGCGTCGCGCTGGTCGACATCGGCGGCGGGACCACCGATTTCGCCGTGTTCGAGCGGGGCAGTCTCTGGCACACGGGCGTCATCGCGGTCGGCGGTGATCACTGCTCGAGCGACATCGCCGTCGGGCTGCGGATGCCGATTCCGGACGCGGAGAAGCTCAAGCGGCGCGCGGGCTGCGCGCTGACGGCGCTGGTGCCGGAGGACGGGACCATGGAGGTCGCCAGCATGGCGGGCCGCCGGCCGCGCGTGATGCCGCGCCGCGTGCTCTCCGAGATCCTGCAGCCGCGCGCCGAGGAGATCTGTCATCTGCTCTGGGACGAGATACGCAAGGCCGGTTACGAGCGCTCGTTGAACTCCGGCATCGTGCTCACGGGAGGCGGCGCGATGCTCGAAGGCATGGCCGAAATCGCCGAGCAGATCTTCGATCTGCCGGTGCGGCGCGCCTCGCCGGAGGGTGTCGGCGGCCTGGCCGACCACGTGAACAGCCCCGCGTTCGCCACAGCCGTCGGGCTCGTGCTCTACGCTCATCGCAACCTCCAGAACGACCTGCCCCGCGTGACGGCGGGCGCCTTCGGGCGAATCACCGACCGGCTCCGGACGCTGTTCAAGGAATTCTTCTGATCACCCTGCTGCTCTTCGAAGGAGACGTACACCCATGGATTTTCGCCAACCGATGACCGGACATTCCGAGAAGCTGCGGATTCTGCTCGACGAGGACGCCGCGCGCTCCGGCGCCCGCATCAAAGTGATTGGCGTGGGCGGCGGCGGCGGCAACGCGGTCAACCGGATGGTCCAGGCCGGGTTCCCGGACGTCGAGTTCATCGTCGCCAACACCGATCGGCAGGCGCTCGCGCAGAATGCGGCCCCGGTGAAGGTCCAGATCGGCGCCCAGCTCACGAAGGGCCTCGGGGCCGGCGCGAATCCGAACGTCGGCCGCGAAGCCGCGCTCGAGGACACGGACAAGATTCTGGAGGCCCTGGACGGCGCCGACATGGTCTTCGTCACGACCGGGCTCGGGGGCGGCACGGGAACCGGCGCCGCTCCGGTGATCGCGAGCCTCGCGAACCAGATCGGCGCGCTGACGATCGCCGTCGTCACCAAGCCGTTCAAGTTCGAAGGCCGCACGCGGCTGCTGCAGGCCGAACAGGGCCTCAACGATCTGGCCGAGAGCGTCGACACGATGATCACCATCCCGAACGAGCGCCTGCTCGCCACCGTGGACAAGCGGACCAGCATGTCCGGCGCGTTCGCGACCGCAGACGACGTGCTGCGGCAGGCGATTCAGGGCATCTCGGATCTGATCCTGGTGCCCGGGCTGATCAACCTCGACTTCGCCGACGTCAAGACGATCATGGCGCGCATGGGTCTGGCCATCATGGGCACCGGCATCGCCAGCGGCGACGATCGCGCGCGCGAAGCGGCGATCGCGGCCGTCTCGAGCCCGCTGCTCGAGGACGCGTCGGTGCAGGGCGCCCGCGGCGTCATCATCAACGTCACCGGCGGCCGCGACCTGACGCTCGCGGAGGTGAGCGCGGCGTCGGAGATCATCCACGCGGCGGCGCACGAGGACGCCAACATCATCTTCGGCGCCGTGGAGGACCCGAAGATGGAGGGCCAGGTCAAGATCACCGTGATCGCGACGGGATTCGACCGCGCGCGCTCGGCGACGGCGCCCGGCTCGCAAGCATCGGTCCCCACGCCGGTGGATCTCGAACGCCTACGCCCTTCGCGCGCAGGAGGACCGCGTCGCCGTGAACGGCGGCGTCGGACGCGTGTCGCTGACCCGGCGGCGCCCCGTCGAGCTGCCCGCGGCCGGCCCGGCGCGGGTGACGTCGACCTCGGGCGACGGCGCCCGGGACGTGGCCGACGACGCCTCTCCCCTGGACGTGCCGGCGTTTCTGCGGAGGCAGGAAGGCTAGCCGGGCCAGGCCGGGAGATGGCGCCGGAACGAAGGCGGCCGGCGCCTCACGGCCCGCGCATGTACAATCGATAGAGCCAGTGTCCCCGGCCCCGGCGCCGCCTCAGGCGCGGGATCCGGAGGGCGCCTGTTCCATCGTGCCAACCAGAATCCGGCCCGGCCGCTTCTTTCGACCGGGCATCTCCCCGGCGGCCGCGGATCCGCGCGCGCGCGCCCACGACACGCTCGCGCGCGAGGTGGGGTTCGTCCGCAAGTCCCACGGCGGCCGTCTGCGCGTCGCCCTGTGTTTCCCGAACACATACTACGTCGGCATGTCCAATCTGGGCCTCCAGACCGTCTATGGTCTGTTCAACGCCGACGAACGCGTCGTCTGCGAGCGCGTGTTCCTGCCGGGCCGCCAGGAGATCGCGGCGCTGGTCCGACGCCGTGCGCCGCTCCTCTCGCTCGAGTCGCAGGTCCCCATCCGGAACTTCGACGTGTTCGCCTTCTCGGTCTCGTTCGAGTGGGACTACACCAACGTCCTGACGCTGCTCGAGATGGCGGGGCTGAAGGTCCGCGCGGCGGACCGGGACCCTCGCGATCCGCTCGTCGTGATTGGCGGCGCCGTCACATTCGTCAATCCCGAGCCGCTCGCGCCGTTCGCGGACGTCATCGCCGCCGGCGACGGCGAGCTGCTCGTGCCCGCCCTGATCGCCGCCTGGAAGGGAGCCGAGGATCGGGATGATCTGCTGGCGCGGCTCGCCGCCCGGCCCGGCTTCTACATCCCATCGTTCTACGACGTCGCGTACGACGGTCCGGGGCGGGTGGCCTCGATCGCACCCCGGCCAGGGGCCGACGCCCCGCTGGTGGTGCGGAAGGCCGCCGTCCGGGCCGCCGACCGGCTCGATCCGCCGAGCACGAGGATCTTCACGCCGGAAACCGAGTTCGGATCCCGCCTCCTCATCGAGGTCGTGCGCGGATGCGCCAACCTGTGCCGGTTCTGCTGGGCCGGCTACAACTACCTGCCCGTCCGGCCCTTCGATACGGGGCGCATCCTCGAGATCGCCGAGGCCGCGCGGCCGCATGCGAGCCGGGTCGGTCTCGTCTCGATTGCGCTCTGCGATCACCCGGACATCGTGCATATTCTCGAGCGGCTCGTGGCCATGGGCTACGGGATCAGTCCGGCGTCGCTCCGGCTCGACGATCTGACCGAGCCGATCGTGCGCCTGCTGCGCGAGAGCGGTGAACGCTCGATCACGATCGCGCCCGAGACCGGCTCCGATCGGCTGCGCCGCGTGATCAACAAGACAGTGACGAATGCACAGATTCTGGACCGGGCCGATCTCATCTTTGCGACCGGCGTCGAGAACCTGAAGCTCTACTACATGATTGGGCTCCCTACCGAAGTGGACGAGGACCTCGTCGCGATCCGCGATCTCACCGTCCAGATCCGGGATCGCATGCTCGCCCACGGCCGCTCGCGCGGCGCGATCGGACGCATCGTGGCCTCCGTCAATCCGCTCGTGCCAAAGCCCGGAACGACGTACCAGTGGACGGCAATGACCGACGCCGCGGATCTCGAGCGGCGCGTCGGTCGCCTCCGCGCGCTGGTCGCCGGCCTCGAGAACGTGTACTTCAACATCAAATCCGAGCGCCACTCGTACTACCAGGGCCTGCTCTCGCTGGGCGACCGGCGGGTCGCCGACGTCGTCGAGCTGGCGCAGCGAAACGGCGGCGACTGGCGCGCTGCCGTCGCCGGCGCGGCGCTCGATGCGGACGCCTACCTGTATCGAGATCGGTCGTCCGATGCGTTCCTGCCGTGGCAGATCATCGACGGCGGCATGAAGGCCAGCTTCTTCAAGGCTGAGCTCGGGAAGAGCCTTCGGGCCGAATGGACGCTGCCCCAGAAAGCCGCTACACCGCCTCTGCCAGCGCCGCTTCGTAGTCCTTGAACGCGTCGAGAATGACGTCGCGCAGCCTGTCCTGCGCGCTCGTGTCGAGCGTCGGCCGCAGGAGCGCAAAGCTGCGGCGCTCGCCGTTGACCGTGTACTGCCTCGCCGGGAACGTGACGTTGCGTCCGCCGGCCCGCCGCTCCCAGATCCCGAAACCGATGAGCTTGAGTCCGTCGAGCGGCCCGCCAGAGAAGTGCAGTTCGGCGTCCGCGAGCTTGCCAGGAGGATTGCCCTTGTCGTTGGGGAAGAACTTGACTGTCATGTGCGGCCTCCGCCAGTGGAATCGAACAGGTCTCCTGGAGAGCAAGCGGCGCGCCAGGCCCAGGGACGGGGGCTGGGCCACGGCAAGTGCCTGGAATCAGACGGGTTGCCGGCGCGAGTCGGCAGGTCGCCCGTGCGAGGATCAGGCGGAACGACTACCCTGGTTTCCCGATCGGCGGAATGAGCGGCTTCGATGACTTCCCAGGTTGACGCGTCGTTCCGCTGGGCGCACGCGGCCGCCGGGCGGATCCTCCGGTGCGAGCCGCTTTCCGCGCGGGCGTCCCACCTGTTCACGTCCCGCGACGCCTCCTTCCGCGGTCCGGAGGCCGCCGGCGATTACGATCGATTGGCCGCTTCCTTCGGCCTGACCCGGCGCGAGTGCGTCGTCGTGAAGCAGGTCCACGGGCGTGCGGTCCTCGTTGTGCGGCCCGGGACATCCCCCGAGCCCATCGAGGCCGACGCCATCGTTTCCACCGATCCGTCGCGGGTCATCGCGGTTCGAATCGCCGACTGCGTTCCGATCCTGATCGCGGACGCCGGAGGCCGGGTGGTCGCCGCGGTGCATGCGGGCTGGCGCGGAACCTGCGCAGGCGTGGCTGGCGCGACAGTCGAGGCGATCAGGACGCTGCGGGTCGAACCTGATGACCTGATGGCCGTACTTGGCCCGAGCATCGGGCCCTGCTGCTATCGGGTCGACGAACGCGTGAGGGCGGCCTTTCCGGCGAGCGATTGGGAGCGCTGGGCCGCCACGGACGGTCCAGAGCACTGGCGCCTGGATCTCTGGCGGGCCAATCGGGATCAGCTCGTGTCCGCGGGCGTGCCGGCATCGGCGATTCATGTCGCCGGCCTGTGCACGGCGCATCACCTGGAATCCTGCTTCTCGTACCGGGCTGAGGGGCCGGACGGGGGGCGGATGGTTGCGGCCATCCGCTCGAGGGCCTGAACCGGAGGCCGCGCGGCCGTCAGAGCTTGAACAGATCGTCGAAGGCTTTCCGTGCGCTCGTCGGGGCGGTCGATCCGGTCTCGCGCTCGACCGTCCGCCGCGGCGAGAAGAGCGCACACTCGTTGGGCGCGTCCTTCGGACTGACGCGCACGGGGATCTTCTCACGACATTCGAAGACAGCCCCGGGATCGAACGACTCGCACTGGATGCAGGCGTGCAGGGGCACGCCGCACTTTCCGCAGCGGCTGAGCGACGTCACGTCCAGGCTCTCGATGTTGCCGCACCGGGTGCAGCGGAACACCTCGCGGAATCCCGGCATGTTGGGGGCGCGCGGGTCGCGGGGCACCCGTGGATCACGCAGCGCGGGCTTCGGCTGTTCGCCGGCATCCCGCGGCGGCCGGTCCATGCCGCTGTCCTGGTACCCCCGCTGGCGATACTTTCGATCGGACATTTCTTTCTCCGTGGGGCTCCGCCCCCGCGGACCCCCTGATGCGCGCCGTCGCGAGGACCCCGACGATCCTCCCTCCGTGCGCGCGGGCTCACTCGCGTTCGCTGGTTCGCGATCTCCCGGGTTCTGCCTTCTTCTCGCGCCCTTCTCGGGGCACTGCCGATTTCCGAGGCCGGATGCGCGGTCCTCGACCGACGTATCGGGCCCTCGGCTGTAATCGACCGCCGCATCCGGTTCTTGAGGCCGGCGGCCCGGCGCTCGCACCCGGCTGCGCCGGTTCAGCTTTGGACGGTCTTCTGGGCCTCATCCATGGCGAGATTCGCGAGCCGGTCGGCTTCGCGGTTCAGCTCACGTGGCACGTGCTCGTAGCTGACCTGACCGATTCGGGCTCCGAGGAGCCGCGCCCGCCCGTGCAGCGGCTTGAGGCCTTCGTTCTTGACGCGATACCTGCCAAGCATCTGCTGCACCAGCAGCAGCGAGTCCGATCGGATGTGCAGCCTGGTCGCGCCGTGCTCGATGCACCAGCCGAGCGCCGACAGCAATCCATGGTATTCGGCCACGTTGTTCGTCGCCGATCCGATCGATCCGTAGAGCTCTGCTGCGGTCGCGCCGTCGGCCGATCTGATCACGGCGCCCCAGCCGGCCGGGCCGGGATTGCCCCGCGCGCCGCCGTCGATGCACGCGACATAGGAGGACATGCGGCCGCCCCCTCACATCCGCGGCGAGCTCTCGGCGCTCGGCGCCGGCGGCTCGTAGTACAGGATCCGCTGGCAGCTCTCACACTGCACGATCTCGTCGTTCCGGCGAACGACCTGTGCGATGTGCGGCCGCAGACGGACGTGGCACGCGACGCAGATTTCGCCCTCCATCCGGGCGACCGCGATGCCGCGGCGGCCCTTCAGGAGCTGGTCGTAAACGGCCAGCGCCCGTGGCTCGATCTTCGATCGCTGCATGGTCCGCTGGTCCCCGAGGCGCGCGAGCTCAGCTTCGAGCGTCGACCGCTCCGCCGCGAACCGGGCCCGCGCGGCATCGCCCTCGCGGCGGGCCCCGGCCAGCGCCGCTTCCGCGGCCACCCGATCCGCCGTGAAACCCTCGCCCTCCTCCATCAACGCGAGGATGCGATCCTCGATTCCTTCCTTGTCTTTCCTGGCCGTGGCGATCTCGTGCAGGAGCGCCGTGTACTCCTGGTTGGTCTTGACCGCGGCCTTGTGGTCCTCGAACCGCGAGAGCCGGCTGTCCACGGCGGCGACGTCCTTCTCCAGCGCGCGGCGGGCGGCCTGGTTCTCCTGCAGTTGCGCGTTCGCGGCGTCGACCCGCGCCCCGGCCGCCGCGATGCCGCTGTCGATCTCCTGCTCGGCCGCGGGCAGATCGGTGAGACGGCGGCGTGACGCTTCCGCAGCGCTATCGAGCAACTGCAGGTCGATCAGAGCGGAAAGGGCGGTGATCATCGGAGCAGAGAGTCTAGCACCCGACGCGGCCGCCGCGGTTCGCTGCGGCGGGAAATGGGCCCCCCAGGATTCGAACCTGGGACCAACCGGTTATGAGCCGGCAGCTCTCACCGCTGAGCTAGGGGCCCTCAGGGACACCTGCATCGGCCGATCCGGCATCGAATGACTGGCGCATCGGCCGCTTCCGGCGACATCGGACGGCTCGATGCAATCGGCGGCGCTTCCGATGCGTGAATCGATCGATGCTCGCGTTATCTGCCCTCGAGGAACGGCTTCAGCCGCCGGCTGCGCGACGGATGCCGCAGCTTCCGAAGCGCCTTGGCTTCGATCTGGCGGATGCGCTCGCGCGTGACGGCGAAGCTCTGGCCGACCTCTTCCAGCGTGTGCTCCGAGCCCTCGCCGACACCGAAGCGCATCTTGATGACCCGCTCCTCGCGGGGCGTGAGGGTCTTCAGCACCGAGTCGGTCTGTTCCTTGAGGTTCAGATTGATGACGGCTTCCGACGGCGAGACGACGTTCATGTCGGGGATGAAATCGCCGAGATGCGAATCCTCCTCCTCGCCGATCGGGGTCTCGAGCGAGATTGGCTCCTGTGCGATCTTGAGGACCTTCCGGACCTTCGAGACCGGGATGTCCATGCGCTGCGCGATCTCCTCGGAGGTCGGCTCGCGGCCGAGCTCCTGCACCAGCGCCCGGGAGGTCCGGATCAGCTTGTTGATCGTCTCGATCATGTGCACGGGGATGCGGATCGTGCGTGCCTGGTCGGCAATCGCGCGCGTGATCGCCTGTCGGATCCACCAGGTCGCATAGGTCGAGAACTTGTAGCCGCGCCGGTACTCGAACTTGTCGACCGCCTTCATCAGTCCGATGTTGCCCTCCTGGATCAGATCGAGGAACTGCAGGCCGCGGTTGGTGTACTTCTTCGCGATCGAGACGACGAGCCGGAGGTTGGCCTCCACGAGTTCCTTCTTCGCCTGCTCGGCCTGCGCTTCGCCCTCGAGAATCGTCCGCAGCATGCGGGTCAGTTCCTCGACGGGCTGGTCGAGCCGCCTGGCCATCGCCCGAATCTCGGCGCGCAGCTCGTCCTTGTGCTTGAGTAGGATCCGCTTCTCCTCCTCGCGCAGCCGGCGCCTGCCCTTGGGCTCGAGCTTCTGGTCGATGATCCGGACCTCGCGCTGCTTGGCCTGGATGTCCTCGACGGCATTCTTGATCCCGTCGATCAGACGGCGCTTGACCATCTCGGTGAACTCAATCTTGCGGATGGTCCGCGACAGCGCCACGCGCGCCCGGCCGATCTTCCACCGCGCGCGCCGGTACTTCCGCTTCTCGCTCTTCGGCACGTCGCCGAACTTCTCGTCGAGCTTGAGCAGGATCTCGTGCGCCTGCCGGACCCGATCGATCTGACGCTCGAGCTGGCGCCGCCGCGCGTCGAGCTTCTCCTCGGTGACCTCTTCCTCGTTGAAGACGACGATTTCGCGGACCGTCCGCTCGCCGCGCTTGAGCTGGTCCCCCATCTCGAGGACCTGCTGCGTCACCTTCGGCGTGCGCGAGATCGACTTGATGACGGCGAGCTTTCCCTGCTCGATGCGCTTGGCGATCGCGACTTCGCCTTCCCGCGTGAGGAGCGGCACGGTGCCCATCTCGCGGAGGTACATCCGGACCGGATCGTTGGTCTTGTCGAGCACGCCCGGCGTCAGGTCGAGATCCGCCTCGTCTCCGCCCTCGCCCTGCAGCTTCTCGTCGCGGTACGTCTTCTCCGAGTCGACCACCTCGATGCCCGCGTTGCCGAAGGTGCTGAAGAGGTCGTCCAGCTCCTCGGATGACGTGATGTCGGCCGGCAGCAGTTCGTTCACCTCGTCGTAGAGGAGATAGCCCTTCTCCTTGCCGATGGTGATGAGCTGCCGAATCTCGTCGTATTTCTCTTCGATGGACAATGCAGTCTCCTTGATTCCGTAACCGGCATCCCGCGGCGTCCGGCCGCGGCTCACCCGCTCGTACGCTCGATCCGATGCAGAAGCGCCTTCTTGCGCTCCCACAACGCCCCCAGATCCGTCGTGCCGTGCCGTTCGCCGAGCTCCTCGATCTCCCGCTGGATGGCGGCGAGCTCCCGTTCGTATCGCAGCCGCTTGAGCGCGCCGACGCAATCCTCGGGCGTCGCCGTCGCCGCCTCGGGCCGCGCGGCGCGGTCGAGCAGCGCCCGCTCAGCCTCGTTCAGCCGCTCCCGTAGCAGCCGCGGAAGCGTATCGGGCTGGACCTCGCTCAGGCTCGCGGCCAGCGCGAGAATCGGACCGGCGAGCATCCCGTCCAGGTCCCCGACCTCGAGCATCGCCAGCGCCGCCAGGCCTTCCACCGGACGATGCACGATCAGCCACAACAGCCCCTGCTCGGCCGGGCGCAGGCGCCCCTCGCCGGGAATCGCCGCGGCCGGCGCCTCAGTGCGACGCTGCGCCGCAGCCTTGCGAATCTCGTCCCTGACAACAGCTTCCGTAATCCGGGCTTTGTGCGCCAAACGGTCGGCGAACTGGTCGCGCGCGGCGGCGTCGGGAATCGTGGCGGCCACCGACAGCATCCCGTGCAAGAACGCCCGCCGGCTGTCGGGCCGGCCCAGATCGTGCCGCCTGGCCTCCCGATCGAGCAGGAAGTCCAGATAGGGCCGCGACGCCGTCAGATGCGCCACGTAGGCCCGGGACCCGTGACGCCGGATGAACGTATCGGGATCGGCGCCCTCCGGCAGCACCAGCACGTTGACCTGGAACCCTTCCGCAACCAGCAGCTCCGACGACCGTGCCGCCGCACCCTGTCCGGCTGTATCCGGATCGAAGTTCAGAACGACCTTGGACGTAAATCGTTTCAACGACCGGGCCTGCGCGGCCGTCAGCGCCGTCCCGCACGAGGCGACCACCGGCAGCACCCCTGCCTGCCACACCTGGGCGAGATCGAAGTAGCCCTCGACCAGTACACAGTAATTGTGCTTCCGAATCGCTTCTTTTGCCACGGCCAGCCCGTACAATGTCCGGCCCTTGGCGTAGAGGGGCGTCTCGGGCGAGTTCAGGTATTTCGGCACCTGCCCGGGATCGAGCGCCCTCCCGCCGAACGCCACGATTGCGCCGGAATCGCGCAGGATGGGAATCATCAGACGGTGCCGGAACCGATCGGCCAGCCGGCCATTCCGGTCCACGACGAGCCCGCTCTTCAGCTGGAGATCGGCTGGAATCTTCCGGCCGGCGAAGAGCGCGTGCAGCGTGTCCCGTCCTCCGGCCGGCGCGTAGCCGTAGCCGAAGGTCCGGCGCGTCTCCGGTGAGAGGGCGCGCGCGTCGAGCTCCTGCCGCGCCCGCGCGCCGGCCGGCGCCGCCAGCTGGTCGGCATAGAAGGCGGCGGCCTGCTCGTGCAGGCCGACGAGCGCCTCACGTTCGGCAATCGCCGCGCGATCGTCCGCTCCGCCCGGCGATTCCGGGACCGTCAACCCGACGCGCTGCGCCAGATAGCGGACCGCCTCCGGAAACGCGATCTTCTGCTGGAGCTCGACGAAGCTGATCGCGTCGCCCCCGGCACCGCATCCGAAGCACTTGAAGACGCCTTTGTCACGGTTCACGCTGAACGAAGGGGTCTTTTCCTGGTGAAACGGACAGAGGCCCTTCCAGGTGGCGCCCGCCTTCTTGAGCGGCACCACGTCGCCGACGACCGACACGATGTCCACGTGCGATCTCAGGTCGTCGAGGAAGGACTGCGGAAACAGGCCCATGCTAGTCCTTCAGCTCCACGATCGTGGCGCCATCGCCGCCCTCCTGCGCGGGAGCGGGGCTCACGGCGGCGACGAGCGGGTGATCACGGAAGTGGCGCCGGATCGCCTCGCGCAGTCGCCCGGTGCCGTGTCCGTGAATCAGGCGAAGCCGCCGCTCGTCTGCCAGGAGCGCATCGTCGACAAAGCGCTCGGCGCGCGCGATCGCGTCGTCGACGGTCGAGCCGATGAGCAGCAGCTCACGCGCGGGTTCGAGCGACGCGCCAGGCGCGGAGACTGCCGCCCGGCCGCCGGGCGGCCGAGCGACCGCCGGAGGTCCGCCGGCGTGCTTCCGCAGATCCTTCAGCCCGACGCGCATCCGCTTGCCCCTGACCTCGACGTCGACCAGCTTGCCAGCCAGACTGCGGACGATGCCCGTCGTGCCGAACGGGGCCACGACGACCGACTCTCCGATGGCCGGGGCAGTCTCGAGGGGCCCGGCGGCCGCGTCGGGTTCGCTGCCGGAGACGTCGAGGCGGTCCGCCACCGCCTCGAGCGCGGTGCGTGCCTCCGCGCGCAGCCCGCCGATCTCGCCCGTCGACGGCCTGGCCTTGGCCCCGCGGTCCGCGTGCCGTACCAGCGCGCCGGCCTTGCCCTTGACCTCCGCGACAATTCTATCGACCTCTTCGCGCGCTTCGCGCAAGCAATCGTTGACCTTCTCGTCCATACGTCGCCGGAGAACCGCCTCGCGCTCGGCGAGCTTCGACTCGCGCGCCAGCAGCGCGCCGCGCTCCTCGGCCGCCGCGTGCCGTTCGGCCGCGACCCGGCGCTTCTCGGATTCCAGCGCGGCGAGCTCCCGGTCGACTCGGGCCAGGTGCTCGGCGAGCTGCGATTCTCGATTGGAGCGTCGCGCGCGCGCCTCGGCAATCACCGGGGCGGGCATGCCGAGGCGCTCGGCGATCTCGAAGGCGAGGCTGCGCCCGGGTGCGCCGTAAATCAACTTGTAGGTGGGCGCGTAGGTTTCCGGTTCGAACCCGAACGCGGCGGTCGCCACGCCGTTCGTCGTCGCCGCGTACGACTTCAAGGCGTCGTCGTGGGTGGTCGCAACGACCGTCGCGCCGCGCGTGCGGAAGTGGTCGACGACCGCCGTGCCGAGCGCGCCGCCCTCGACCGGGTCCGTGCCGCCGCCGACTTCGTCGAGCAGGACGAGCGCCGGCAGCGCGAGCGCCCGCTCCATCGCGACGATATTGGAGACGTGCGCCGAGAACGTGCTCAGGCTCGCGGCGATCGACTGTTCGTCGCCGATGTCGGCGAAGATCGACTGGAAGGGCGTGAACTCGCTGCCCGGCTCGGCCGGGACGAGCAGACCCGCCTGGGCCATGAGCGCGAGCAGCCCCACGGCCTTGAGTGCCACGGTCTTGCCGCCCGTGTTCGGTCCCGAGATGACGAGCGCGCGCGTGGGCGGCCTGACCACGAGATCGGCGCCGACGACGACCGCCGGGCCTCCGGTTTCCTCGAGCAGGTCGCGGACCGCCGGCACCAGGAGCGGATGCCGCGCGCCGATGAACGCCACGCGCCCGTCGTCGGCAATCCCCGGAGCGATGCCGTCCATGCGACGGGCGAGCTCCACCTTCGCGTGCAGTTCGTCGAAATCGCCGGCGACGTCCACGAGCGAAGCGAACTCCCCCGCGCGGCTCCTGAATCCGTCGGTGAGCGCGAGGAGGATCCGCCAGACTTCTTCGCGTTCGCGATCGACGAGCGCCACGATCTCGTTGTTCAACTCGACCGTCGACAGCGGCTCGACGTACAGGCTGGCGCCGCTCGCCGATGCGCCGTGCACGATGCCCGGAACGGCGTCGCGGTGCTCGGTCCGGAGGATCAGCACGTAGCGCCCGTTCCGATCCGTCACGATCTGGTCCTGCAGATACTTGGCGGTGTCGCGGCCCCGCACGAGGGCGTCCAGCGCGGATCGCAGCCGTGCCCGCTGCCGGCGGAGCTTCTCGCGCAGCTCGCGGAGCGCCGGCGTGGCGTCGTCGTTCACGTCCCCAGAGCTGTGGATGGCGCGACGCACGGATCGGATCTCGTCTTCGAAGGAAGCGACCCGCGCGGAGATCGCGGAGAGCAGCGGGCGTGGCGTCTCGGCGCGTGCGAGGCGGAGGGCGATGTCCTCGATCGACTCGACGAACCGTGCCAGTCCGAGGAGCTGCACGGGCTCGAGCGGCTGCTGGTCGACGGCGAGCGTCTCGAGGATGCCGGCCAGGTCCTCGGGCGCGCCGACGGCGAGCGAGCCTCCGCCGCGCACGAACGCGGCAGCCTCGGCCGTCAGGGCGAGCTGGCGCCGCACGTCGCCCGGGTCGGACATCGGCTCGAGGTCGGCTGCCCGCTCCCGGCCGAGCGAGGTCAGCGCTTCGAGCGACAGCGCCTGGCGGATGCGATCGAACTCGAGCGCACGAAGGGCGGCCGGCTGCATTGGAACGTTCCCTGCGGAAGGGACAATCGTCAATTATGGCATGGCGGGAAACGCACCAGGGGTCCGGAGCCCTTCACGTCAGGTGATTGATGGCGCTCGCAAACGCAGCCGCCCCGAAGCCGTTGTCGATGTTGACGACGGCGACCCCGGTCGCGCAGCTGTTGAGCATCGCCAGGAGGGGCGTCAGACCGCCGAAGCTGGCGCCGTAGCCCACGCTCGTCGGGACCGCCACGACCGGCACGCGGACCAGCCCGCCGACCACGCTCGGGAGCGCGCCCTCCATGCCGGCGACGACGATGATGACGCGGGCCGCCTGCAGGCGCGTGCCCTCGGCCAGCAGCCGGTGCAGGCCGGCGACGCCGACGTCGTAGAGGCGGTCCACGACGTTGCCCATGACCTCGGCGGAGACGGCCGCCTCTTCCGCCACGGGTATGTCAGATGTACCGGCTGCGGCCACGAGCACGACACCCCGGCCGGGGTGTGACTGGGCGCGCCGCTCGATGATCCGGGCCTGTTCGTGAAACCGCGCATCTGGCACAACCTTCGCAACCGCCTCGTGCGCGCGTCGATCCGTACGCGTGACCAGTAGGCTGTGACCGCGGTCGGCGATCGCTCGGGCGATTCCAGCCACCTGCTCGGGCGTCTTCCCTTGACCGTAGATCACTTCCGGGAACCCCTGGCGCGCGGCGCGGTGATGGTCGACGCGTGCGAACCCGAGGTCCTCGACCGGTTCACGCACCAGCCATTCGAGGGCATGCCGCTCGGCGTCGATCGGATCGATCTGGCCGTCACGGACCGCGTCGAGAAGCGCCCGGAGGGAACCGGGCCGCGGGCGAGGATGCGTGGTATGGTCTTGATTTGCCAAGGACTTGTGTTTGACTCTGCCGAGAGCGCGTCCATAGAATTGGGGGTCGTGCCCGGGCTCGGACTACTCATTCTATGACGACCGATGCCTTCGTCCTCGTGGCGTATTTCTTCGTGCTGAGCATCCTGGGCATTTACGGCTGGCATCGCTACTACCTGGTCCACGAATACCGCAAGAATCTCGATCGACTGCCCGGCCCCCCGCCTCCGCTCTCCGAGTATCCCGTCGTCACGGTGCAGCTTCCCATCTACAACGAGATGTACGTCGCCGACCGGCTGATCGAAGCCGTGGGCGCGCTCGACTATCCGACGGATCGTCTGGAGATCCAGGTGTTGGACGACTCGACCGACGAGACGCAGGACATCGTGGAGCTGGCCGTGCGGAGGCTCGCGGGCCGGGGGATCGACATCACCCGGCGGCACCGCACCGACCGGACCGGCTACAAGGCGGGCGCGCTCGGCCACGGTCTGCGGGCGGCGCGCGGCGAGTTCGTCGCCATCTTCGACGCGGATTTCGTTCCCCCGAGGGACTTCCTCAAGCGGACGATCCCGTTCTTCCGGAACGAGAAGATCGGCCTCGTGCAGGCGCGCTGGGGACACCTGAACCAGGACTACTCGCTGTTGACGCGTGTGCAGGCGATTCTCCTCGACGGCCACTTCGTCCTCGAGCATGGCGGACGCAACCGGTCGGGCTGCTTCTTCAATTTCAACGGCACGTCCGGCGTATGGCGCCGTACGGCGATCGAGGACGCCGGTGGCTGGCAGCACGACACGCTGACGGAAGATCTCGACCTCAGCTACCGCGCCCAGCTGCGCGGATGGGAGTTCCTGTTCCTGCCGGACGTCGTCACGCCGGCCGAAGTGCCGGTCGAGATGAACGCCTTCAAGACGCAGCAGTTCCGCTGGGCCAAAGGGTCGATTCAGACCTGCCGCAAGCTGCTGCCGTTCATCCTGATGTCGGACCTGCCGCTCAAGGTGAAGGCCGAGGCCTTCTTCCATCTGACGGCGAACTTCAACTACCTGCTGATGGTCGTGCTCTCCGTGCTCATGTTCCCGGCGATGTACTTCCGGTACAGCATGGGCTGGAACGAGATGCTGCTCATCGACGTGCCGCTCTTCGTGGCGGCGACGCTGTCCGTCTTCCGCTTCTACTTCATCTCGCAGCGCGAGGTCTACGAGGACTGGATGTCGCGGGTGAAGTATCTGCCCGCGGTGATGGCGATCGGGATCGGCCTGGCCGTCAACAACTCGCGAGCGGTGATCGAAGCGCTGCTCGACCGGCCGAGCGAATTCACCCGCACGCCGAAGTACGGCATCGAGCGGCAGGACGACGGATGGCAGCACAAGCGATATCACCAATCGATGGCGATCCAGCCGCTGATCGAGGTCGCGCTCGGGCTGTATTTCACGCTGACCGTCTTCTACGCGCTCCAGCACGAGATCTACGGAACGCTGCCGTTTCTGCTGCTGTTCCAGTTCGGCTTTCTGTACACCGGCCTGCTGTCGATCTTCCAGCAGACAGGCAGCCACGATCTGCTCGTCAAGGCGCCGCAGATTGCCGGTGGGAAGTGACGGCGCTGTCCACGGACGTCAAACCGAAGGCCGGCCTCGAAGACGTCGTCGCCGGCGAGTCCGCCATCTGCTTTCTCGACGGCGCGAGGGGCGTGCTCGCCTATCAGGGTTACGACATCCACGACCTGGCGAACGTCGACCGCGGCGCGTCGTTCGAAGAGGTCTGCTTCCTGCTTTGGCACGGCCGTCTGCCGAGCCGGGCCGAGCTGGGTGATCTCCAGACGCAACTCGTCGCGGCGCGGGTGCTGCCGGATTCCGTGGTGCGCGCGATGCGGGCCCTTCCGAAGGTCGACGGCATGGACGCCCTCCGCACGTTGACGTCGATGCTGGGCCATTACGACCCGGATGCCAACGAGCGGACGCCCTACGCCAACGAGCGGAAGGCCGTCCGGCTGACCGGCCAGGTCGCCTCGCTGGTCGCCGCCTGGGGGCGCCTCGCGTCGGGGCGCGCGCTCATCGATCCACATCCGGCGCTGGGCCACGCCGCCAACTTTCTCTATATGCTCACGGGCGAACGGCCGTCCGAGCTGGCGGCGCGGGCCTTCGACGTCGCCCTGATCCTGCACGCCGACCATGAGCTGAACGCGTCCACCTTCGCCGCGCGCGTCGCGGCGGCGACGCTCACCGACATCCACTCGGCCGTCGTCGGCGCGATCGGCGCGCTGAAGGGGCCGCTGCACGGAGGCGCGAACGCCGACGTGATGAGGCTGCTGCTCGAGATCGGACGCGAGGCCGGACCGGACCGGGCCGAGCAGGTCGTGCGCGAGAAGCTCGCGCGCAAGGAGAAGATCCCGGGGTTCGGGCACCGCGTCTACCGGACCGAGGATCCGCGCGCGACCCATCTGCGCCGTCTGTCGCAGGCGCTCGGCGACAAGGTCGGCCAGCCGCAATGGTACGAGATGTCGCGCCGCATCGAGGCGCTCGTGCTGCGCGAGCGGAAGCTCTATCCGAACGTGGATTTCTACTCCGCGTCGATGTACTACGCCCTGGGGATTCCCGTCGATCTGTACACGCCGATCTTCGCCGTCAGCCGCATGTCCGGCTGGACCGCCCACGTGCTCGAGCAGTACCGGAACAACCGCCTCATCCGCCCGAGAACCGACTACATCGGTCCGCCGTATCCGCAGCGGTTCGTGCCACTGGAGAGCAGATAGAGGACGTCGGCAGGGGCGTACCTGGCGTACCTGGCGTACCCGGCGTACCCGGCCGCACCCAGCGCACCTGATCCACCTGTCATAATGTCCCGAGTCCGATGGACGCCCGTTTCATTCGAAATTTCTCCATCATCGCGCATATCGATCACGGCAAGTCGACGCTCGCCGACCGGTTCCTGGAGCTGACCGGCGCGCTGCAGGCGCGCGAGATGGAGGCGCAGGTGCTCGACAGCATGGATCTCGAGCGCGAGCGCGGCATCACGATCAAGGCCCACGCCGTGCGCCTGACCTATCAGGCGGACGACGGTCACGAGTACGTGCTGAACCTGATCGACACGCCCGGGCACGTCGATTTCTCCTACGAGGTCACGCGATCGCTGGCGGCCTGCGAAGGCGCGCTGCTGCTCGTCGACGCGTCCCAGGGCGTGGAGGCGCAGACGCTGGCGAACGCCTATCTCGCGGTCGAACACGACCTCGAGATCATTCCCGTCATCAACAAGATCGATCTGCCCGGGGCCCAGCCGGACGAAGTGCGCCGCCAGATCGAGGACATCATCGGGCTCGACGCGAGCGGCGCGATCCTCGCGAGCGCCAAGGAAGGCCGCGGCATCAAGGAGATCCTCGAAGCAATCGTGCACCGGCTTCCGCCGCCGACCGGCGACCTGGAGGCGCCCCTGAAGGCGCTGATCTTCGACTCGTGGTACGACTCCTACCGGGGCGTCGTGATCCTCACGCGCGTGATCGACGGCCGGCTGCGGCCCGGACAGCGGATCCGGCTGATGGCGACCGGCCACGAAGGCCAGGTCGAGCAACTCGGCGTCTTCTCCCCCAAGCCGTCCCCGGTGGAGGAGCTCGGCGCCGGCGAAGCCGGGTTCATGGTCGCGAACATCAAGAACGTGGCCGACGCGAAGGTGGGGGACACGATCACGCAGGCGGATCGCCCCACGGCCACGCCGTTTCCCGGGTTCAAGGAGCTGAAGCCGATGGTCTTCGCCGGGCTCTATCCGGTGGAGGGCTCGAAGTACTCCGAGCTGCGGGAGGCGCTGGAGAAGCTCAGGCTGAACGACGCCTCGTTCTTCTTCGAGCCGGAGACGTCGGCCGCGCTGGGCTTCGGGTTCCGGTGCGGCTTTCTGGGCCTCCTGCACATGGAGATCGTCCAGGAGCGGCTCGAGCGCGAGTTCAACCAGGATCTCATCACCACGGCGCCCGGCGTCCTGTATCGCGTGACCACCACCGACGGCGTCGTGCAGGAAATCGACAGCCCGGCGAAGCTTCCGGACACGGCACGGATCGAGAAAATCGAAGAGCCGGTCATCACGGCGACCATCCTCACGCCGACCGATCACGTCGGGGCGATTCTCGAGCTCTGTCAGGAGAAGCGGGGCGTCCAGAAGGGGCTGGAATACGTCTCCACCGGCCGCGTGCTCATCACCTACGATCTGCCGTTCAACGAAGTCGTGCTGGACTTCTACGATCGCCTGAAGACGATGTCGCGGGGGTACGCGTCCCTGGACTACCACGTGACCGGGTACTGGACGTCGCCGCTCGTGAAGCTCGACATCCTGGTCAACGGCGAGCCGGTCGACGCGCTCTCGATCATCGTGCACGAGGAGAACGCCTACGTCCGCGGCCGGTTGCTCGCCTCGAAGATGCGCGAGCTCATCCCGCGGCAGCTGTTCGAGGTCGCGATTCAGGCGGCCATCGGCAGCCGCATCATCGCCCGCGAGACCGTCAAGGCGATGCGCAAGAACGTGCTCGCGAAGTGCTACGGCGGCGACATCAGCCGCAAGCGCAAGCTCCTCGAGAAGCAGAAGGAAGGCAAGAAGCGGATGAAGCGCGTCGGCCGCGTCGAGATCCCGCAGGAGGCGTTCCTGGCGGTGCTGAAGGTGGGACAGGAGTCGTGAAGAAGTCCATCGCGCGTGAGTACTTCGAATCGCTCGTGATCGCCGTCGTGCTCGCGCTGTTCGTGCGGACCTGGGTGTTCCAGGCCTTCAAGATTCCCACGGGATCGATGGAGCCGAACCTGCTGGTCGGCGACCACCTCATCGTGAACAAGACGATCTTCGCGCCCGCCGCGACCGGCCTCGATCGTCTGCTCCTGCCCATGCGGTCCATCCGGCGCGGCGACGTCGTCGTCTTCAAGTACCCGAAAGAGCCGGACCGGGATTTCGTCAAGCGCGTCATCGGCCTGCCGGGCGACCGGCTCGAGCTGCACAGGAAGGTCGTGTACATCAACGGGCAGCCGCTCCAGGAGCCGTACATCCACTGGCTCGAGCCGCCGTCGAGCGGCGGCCCGCCGCGTACCGACGATCTTCGCGAGGAATACGGACCGGTAACCGTGCCGCCCGGCCAGTACTTCATGATGGGAGACAACCGGGACAATTCGGAGGACAGCCGGTACTGGGGATTCATGCCGGCGACCTACGTCAAGGGCGAGGCGCTGTTCATCTACTACTCGTTCGACGACACCGGCTCGTTCTGGTCCGTGCTCACCTCGACGCGGTGGAACCGGCTGCTCAAGCGCGTGCGGTGAGGCCGCCGGGCTCCTGACGGGCCGGGCGGGGCCGAAGGGGGCGCGGGCCCCCTTCGGGCGCAGGGAACGGTGTCAGCGCGACGCGGCTTTCGGGGTGGCTTTGGCGGCAGGCTTCGAGGCGGGCTTCTTGGAGGCGGTCTTCGGCGCCTGGGCCGTCACCGCCGCGGCGAGGTTGGAGCCCTGCTCCACGGTGTAGCGGATGGAGACGCGAGCCCCAGGTTCGATCGTCCCCGCGCGATGCGTGCTGCCATTCAGCATGAACGTCATGTCTCCGGGCTTCTTGCCAGCGCGCGTGATGACCAGCTTCGACTCGTCCACCGACTTGACCACGCCGCTGGTGGTCTGGGTCGCCACGGTGGTCTTCGACGGTTTCGACTTCGCGGACGCGGCAGCCTGATTCGGACTCGACGGCGTGAATCCGAAGCCGATCGCGGGCACGGCCGCCAGCGCGAGGGCCAGCGTTGCCACGGTGCATATCCTTCGCATGAGTGCCTCTCCCTGTTCGGTGAGGATGACGTCCTCGGTCATCCCAATACATTGGACGGCACGCGCGTGAGTGGGACATGAACCGCAGATTAAACTCTCTTAAGCGAGAGGCAGGTGCACCGTGAACCGGGAGCCTCGGCCGGGCTCGCTCTGCACCTCGATCCGACCCCGGTGGCGGTCGGCGATCCACTTGACCAGGCTCAGCCCGAGCCCGACGCCGCCGATTTCCGGGGAGCGCGCCGGATCCGCTCTGAAGAAGCGTTCGAACAGGTGCGGCATGGCGCTGGCCGTGATGCCGATCCCCGTGTCCTGCACCGTGAGATGGGCGAACCCGTCCGACCCGGTGATGCGGACTGTGACCGTTCCACCGTCCGGCGTGAACTTGATCGCGTTGTCGAGCAGGTTGAGCGCGAGGCGTTTGAGCCATTCGCCGTCACCCAGGACGACGACATCCGCCGCGCATTCGCAGTGGAGCTGGATCGCTCGGGCCTCGGCGACCGGTGCCAGCTGGTCTGCGAGGCCGGCGGCCAGCTCCGCGAGATTGACCCGGGCCGTTGCCAGCGGGATCTCCCCGGCCTCCGCGTGGGCCAGCGTCAGAATCCGGTCGGTGAGCCGCTTCAGCTTGTCGATCTCTTCGAGCTGACTGGCCAGGAGCGCCTCGACGCGTTCCCCGCCGCTCGACAGATGGAGCAGCGCGAGCTCGATCTCGCCCCTGAGCGCCGCGAGGGGCGTTCGGAGCTCGTGGGCGAGCGCCGCGCTGAACTGGCGCATCTCTCCGACGGCATCGTGGAGCCGGTCCAGGGTCTCGTTGAACGCGACGGCGAGGGCGTCCAGCTCATCTCCGGCGCCCCGGAGGGGCATCCGCCGCTGCAGGTCGTTGATGTCGATCGCGCGCGCGGCAGCCGCGAATCGCGCCAGCGGAAGCAGCGCCAGGCCCGCCATCCAGCGGCCGGCCGCCAGGGCGACGATCAAGCCGGCCGGCGCACCGACGAGCAGGACGACGAGAAACCGATGGAGGGCCCGATCCATCGAGGCGAGCGAGATCCCGACCTGCAGCAGATAGCGGTGGCCGTCGCCGGCGGCGATGAGGCTGTTCGAAAACCGCAGACGACCGTAGTCCGTCCGGAATTCCTGCGTCTTCGGCCCCTCGCGCAGCGCAGCGACTTCGGCGGGCGTGAACTGCAGTCCGAGCGGTCCCATGGCTTCGGACGCCGCGAGCTGGCGCCCGGATGCGGCGTCGAACAGCTGGTAGTACCGTGACGCCTCCTGCACGAACGCGGTCTCGGCTGGATCCGTCGGGTCGTAGACGACGACCGGGCTGTTCTGTTCCACGCGCAGATACCCGTGCAGGCCGCTCGTCAGTTCCTCGAGCCTGGCATCCAGATCGGCGTCGAGCTGATAGGCGAGCACCCGATAGGACACGACGCCGAATGCCAGCAGGAGCATGCCGAAGGCGGCCGCGTAGACCAAGGTCAGGCGGGAGCGCAGGGCCAGTGTCATGGGGCGTCAGCGAGCATGTAGCCGACGCCGCGGACGGTGCGAATGAGCGCCACGGCGAAGCCTCGGTCGACCTTGTTCCGGAGCGAGTTGATGTGCACCTCCACGACATTGCTGACGCTGTCGAAGTGGATGTCCCAGACGTGTTCGATGATCAGGGAGCGGGTCACGGGCCGGCCGCTGTTGCGCATCAGATATTCGAGCAGGGCGTACTCTTTCGGCTTCAGCTCGATCCGTCGTCCGGCGCGACGGACCGTTCGGGTGATCGTGTCGAGCTCCAGATCGGCCACGCGCAGGACGTTCTCCCGCGGGTGTCCCCGTCGGAGCAGGGCACGGAGCCGGGCCGAGACCTCCGCCAGTGCGAACGGCTTGACCATGTAGTCATCCGCGCCGCTGTCGAGACCCGTGACGCGCTCCTCGAGCGAATCCTTCGCCGTCAGGATGAGCACGGGCAGGGAAGGCTTTCGTGCCCTGATATCACGCAGGACCTGGAAGCCGGAGCGGCCCGGCAGCATCAGATCCAGAACGACGGCATCGTAGTCGAGTGCCTGAGCCTGCGCCCCCGCAGCGTTCCCCTCGTGCAGGACGTCGACGGCCCAGCCCTCCTGCTCGAGACCGCTCTGGATGAAGTTCGCGACCTTACGGTCGTCCTCGACGACCAGCACGCGCATGATCTCGCGTCCCTCCTGTGACGATGGTCTACTTGAGGAAGATCCGCCGATAGCCTCCGGCGATGAGCGCCGCCACGTCGGCGAGTATCCGGGGCAGGTGAAGACCGCCGGGATACGCGAGATAGCGCGGCTGCCAGACCGGATCGAACTTCTCCTTGTATGCCCTGAGACCTCTGAAGTTGTAGACGGCGCCGCCGTGCTCGTAGAGAAAGGAGGCGAGCCGATTCCACAGCGGGGCCGCCGGCGAGGCCTCGAACCCGGACAACGGCGCCATGCCCAGCGAGAACCACCGGTATCCCTGCGCCTTGCCCCACAGGAACAGGTGCACGAACAGGCTCTCCATCACGTCCTTGGGGGCCGCCCGGGCGAAGCGCATCAGATCCGTCGAGATCTCGACGCCCTGCGGGCCGGGCCAGAGCGTCGCGAACGCCAGCACGTGCGCATCACGCTCGATGACGGCAACGGGGAACCGAGCGACGTACGCGGGATCGAAGAAGCCGAGCGAGAACCCCTTCTCCGCGCCGGCGCGATTGGCCAGCCACTCGTCGGACACGTCGCGCAGCTGGCTCATCAGCGCGCCCACTCCTTCCGGCGGGATGACGCGGAAGGTCGCTCCGGTCTTCTCGAGGCGAGACAGCGCCTGGCGATGCCGGCGGGCGGGGCCTCCCGCGACCGTGAAGGCGGAGAGGTCGACGCGGGCCTCTTCGCCCAGTCTGACGAACGTGAGTCCGACGTCGGCGTACCGGAACAGGTGCTCACTCGAGATTTCGTAGAAGACCGGGATGCCGCCATAGTCGTCGCACCGTTCGACGAACAGGCGGATCAGGGGACTCATCTGATCGGCCGGCCCCACGGGATCGCCGAGCGCGATCCAGCTGCGACCCCGCACCCCGTACATCACGAAGGCGGACTTCTGCTCGTTGAACAGCAGCGCTTTGTCGCCGAGGTAGACCAGATAGGGGAACGTGGACGTCTGCCCGGCAATGATCGCGCCCGCCTCGTCGATCTCGTCTGACGACGGCTCGAGGATGTGATGCCGGGCCCGGCCGAGGAGATGCCCGAAGGCAAACAGGAGCAGTGTCACGGCCGCGCCGACGCCAGCCCGCAGAGTGCGAGAGGCCTCCGCGCGGAGCTCGAACTGCCACCACAGCTCGTTCGAGTACTCCACGTGCTTGAAGGCGAACAGCCCGAGCCAGGCCGTGGCGCTCAGGGCACCGACGATGGCCACGATCCACTCGGGCGAGAATCGCGTGTCGAGCAGCGCCGTGCGGCGATCGAACGCCGGCCGGGCGCGCCAGAGCACGGCCAGCACGCACGCGAGAACCGCCGCTTCCTCGTAATCGGCGCCTTTCAGCAGCGAGGTGACGATGCCCACGCCGATCGCCAGCGCGCCGAGGAAGAACGCGGCGTTCAGCCGGCGCGCGAGCGCCTGCGAGATGACGAGTAATGCCGCGCCCATGATGCTCCCGAGGAAGTGCGAGGCTTCGATGACGCCCAGCGGCAGCACCCGATCCAGAATCCTGAGCCGGCCCGTCGCAGCCGGCGTCGCGCCGGAGAAGAGCAGGACGACGCCCGCCAGGAACGTGAACACCGCGAGCACGTGGGGCGTCAGCTGTTCCGTCAGCCAGCCCAGCGTCGCGCTGAATCGCGCGGCCTGCGCTCGCCGAAGGCGGACTTCGTCGGCCACCAGCACCAGGAGCGCAGCGGACAGCGGGAGGAGGTAGTAGACGGCCCGATAGGCAATCAGGATCGTCAAGAGCGTCGCCGACGGAATGAAGGGCTGGAGGAGCAGCACCATGAGTCCTTCGAAGACTCCCACGCCGCCGGGCACGTGGCTGGCCAGTCCCACCAGCTGCGCGGCGAGGAACGCGGCGATGAACGCGGGAAACGGTGCGGTACCGGGTGGCAGGAGCACGTAGAGCACGCCGCCGGCGAGCAGCCAGTCGAGAACCGAGACGCCGAGCTGGGCGACCGCGATCCCCGGCGGCGGGAGGCGGAGCTCGATCCGGCGGATCCGGATCGGCTGGAGGCGGGCGAACGACAGCGCGACGTAGCCGGCGCTCAGCAGCGTCAGCAGCCATCCCACGGGCACGAAGAGGCCCGCCGCGCCGAAGCCCACCTCCCGCGGCAGAGTACCGAACGCCAGGCTGAGCCCGCCGACCAGCAGCAGCCCGAGCCAGAACGTCGTGACGTACGCGAAGACGATCTTCGAGAGCTCGTCGGCGCTCACGCCCCAGCGCGAGTAGAACCGATACCGGACGGAGGTCCCGGAGAGCATCGCGAAGCCTACGCTGTTCGAGACGGCGTACGCCAGGAACGAGGCCACGGCGATACGCCGCCAGGGCAGGCGCTTTCCGATGTAGCGGAACGCCAGGACGTCGTACGCGGTGAGGACGAGATAGTTGAGGGCGGCGAGCAGAACCGCGGCGGCCAGCCGGGACGCTGGCATCGCGGCCAGGTCGGCCGTGAGCGCGCGCCAGGTCACGTCGCGCAGCTCGGTCCGGAGCACGTCGAGCGCCGCGAGGAACAGCACCAGTCCGACAACGGCGGGAACGACGCGGCGAAGGCGCTCGAGCACGGGCGAACTCAGTGCTGGGCGTGGGCGTCTACCCAGGCGATCGCGTCAAGCAGCGATCGATTCAGCTCGTCGGACGCGTTGCTGAATCGATGGTCGGCGGCGTCGATGAGCCAGAGGCGCTTGGGCTCGCCGGCGGCATCGACGATTCGTCGGATCTGCGCCTCCCCCACGAACTCGTCGTGTCTGGAGTGGATGGCGGCGAGCGGCGCGGGCGCGACGCCGCCGATAATCGCCGCCGTGCTGAAGAGGGGTTCGTTGGGCACTCCGTGCGTCACGTAGATCAGCGCGTCCTTCCACCGCCACGCGAGCTCGTTGAGGTCGGGAAGTCCCAGGCAGATGACCCCTGCGATGCGACTCTTCGTGCGAGCGTCCGTGGCCGCGAGCACCGAAAGGCCGGCACCTTCGGACACACCGATCAGGATCGGCCTGCGGCCCGTGCGGCGGCCGGCGAAATCGGCCAGCGCCTCGTAATCTCCCGGCTCGTCGGAGGGCTGAAGGCTGGTGCGCGCCGACGTGAAGCTCTCCAGATAGCCGCGGACGTCGAATCCGACCACGAACGACCCGCGCCCGCCCAAGAACTCGGCGATCTGCGGCGCCAGGTGAATCCATCCTCCGTCCCCGCTGGAGACAATGAGCGGGTCGCCCTGCGTCGGGCCGTACAAGTACAGCCGCTGCTCGCGGCCGCGAAGGTCGAGGGACTGCCTCGTCTGCGGCGCAGCCGCTCCGGAATGCCAGACCCAGAGCACGCCGGCCAGCGCCAGCAGTGTCGAGCGGCGTGCGGACGAGAGCGGTGTGAAACGCGCGCTCACGTATCACCGATGAGAAGCGCCCATTCTTCGCAGACGGTCCAGCCGGAGAAGGTCCACATCCTCGATCTCCACGGTCTTGTTCCGGGACCGTTCTCCCGAGACGACGCGCACGCAGCGCCTCGGACAGCCCAGGGCGCCGGCGAGGAGCGCGATCACGGCCCTGTTCGCGGCCTCGTCGACGGGAGGCGCCGTCACGCGCACGAGCAGGCGGCCGTCGCGGATGCCCCCGATCCGATCGATGGGCGCTCGGGGAACGACACGAAGGTCGAGCCTGACGCCACGAGGCGCCGAGCGCACCCGCAGCGGCTCGTCCGTCACGCCGGGGCCGGACGCCGACCGAAAATCGCCGTGCCGACGCGGACGATGGTCGCGCCTTCCTCGATGGCCACTTCGAAGTCCTGGCTCATTCCCATCGACAGCTCGCGCAGGCGGTCGGCCGGCAGGCCGCGGGCGACCAGGCCGTCCCGCAGTTCGCGCAGCCGCCTGAACCAGGGACGGGAGTCTTCGGGATCGGAGGGGAACGGCGGCACGATCATCAGTCCTCGAAGGTCGAGCGCGCGCGCGTCGATCGCCGCCCGCACGAGGTCGAACGCAGTCGCCTCCTCGGCGCCGTGCTTGCTGGATTCGCTCGCCAGATTCAACTGCACCAGTCACTCGCGGCCGGACGCCCAGATCGTGCGCTCCTGCATCCAGCTTCCTGACGAGCTCCAGGCGATCCAGCGAATGGATCCAGGCGAACGCCGCGGCGGCTCTCTTCGCCTTGTTGCTCTGCAGGCTGCCGATCAGGTGCCAGGTGAGCCCCGAGGTCCGCAGTGCGTCGATCTTGTCCAGCCCTTCCTGAACCCGGTTCTCTCCGAAATCCTGCTGGCCGGCGGCTGCCGCGGCGCTGACGTGATCGGCACTGAAGGTCTTGGACACCGCGACGAGCACGATGTCGGCGGGAGCGCGGCCGGCCCGTTGCGCCGCGGCCTCGAGGCGGCGGCGCACGGACGCGAGCTGCGCAGCGATGTGCGCGGTCAGGAGCGGAGGAATGGGCCTGATGCGCTCACTTGTTGGAGTCGACGATCGCCTTCGCGGTCTCGGCGTACTGGCCGCTCGGGGCGAGTTTCAGGTACTCCTGCATGTGCTTGCCGGCCTCGGCCATATTGCCTTCGTTCACGAACGACATGCCGAGCCAGTAATGGGCGTCGGGGTTGCTCGGGTCGAGCTCGGAGGCCTTCTGGAACTGGGCTTTGGCGTCCGGGATCTTGCCCTGGTTCCAGAGAATGATGCCCTGGTTCAAGTAGGCGGTCGGGTCCGAGCCGCCAGCTGCGCTCATCAGCGCGGTGGCCTTCGCGCTCATCTGGTTGGCTTCGTCGAACTTCTTCTCGGAATTGTAGAGCGACGCGAGCGCCGAGTAGGGGGCCGAGTTGTTCGGGTTGATCTCGGCGGCCTTCTTGAAGGCCGCTTCCGCGGCCGCCGTGTCCTTCTTCTTGAGCTGGACCTGGCCAATCTGCATGTAGCACAGGTCGCAGTTCGGCGTTCCGGCGGCCACGGTGTTGAACTGCGCCAGCGCCTCGTCCAGGTTGCCGGCATCGGCCGCGGCCTGGGCGCTCTTGAACGCCGCCTCCATCTCCTGACGCTGCTTGTTGATCTTCTCGGCCTCCTCGGGCGAGACGGGCGCCGCCGGCGCCGCTCCAGCCGGACCACCGGCGTGCAGGGTGATCGTGGGAATCTGCGTCGGGCCGCCGAGCCCGATGCGGATTCGGTCGACCCGCCCCGCCAGATTTCCCTTGCTGGCCTTGATCTGGTAATCCGTGGGCGGAATCCCGATCGCAGCGTACTCGCCCTTCGAATTGGTCTTCAGCTTCGTCGTGCCGACGTTCTGGGGATTGCTGATCAGGACCTCGGCGTCCGCGACCGGTTTGCCGGCTTCATCCACGACCTTGCCGGTCACGCCGCCAACCTGGGCCAGGGCCGGAGCGGGCACGGCGGCGATCGCGAGCGCCAGACCGGCGACAAGCAGGCTCGCGAACAGTGTTTTCGTCTTCATGGGTGCCTCCACATCCGATCGAGGAAACGACTCATAAGTCTACGCGAAAAACCGCAAAACCGCTGACAGGTCGGCGGTGATGGGCGCCGGCGGGAACGAGGCCAGAAACCGCCCGCCGTACGGCATGCGCGTCAGCCGGGGGTCGAGCACGGCCAGCAGACCGCGGTCGCTCTTCGTCCGAATCAGTCGGCCGAGACCCTGGAGGAGCGTCAGGGCGGCGAGCGGCACCTGGAACTCGTGGAACGCGCTCCCCCCTCGCGCGTTCACGGCCGCGATCCGGGCGGCGACCAGCGGGTCGGCCGGCGACGCGAACGGGAGCCGATCGACGATCACGCAGCTCAGCGCCTCGCCGGCCACATCCACGCCCTGCCAGAAGCTCGACGTGGCGAAGAGCACCGCGTTCGGCGTGGACCGGAATTCGCGCAGCAGCGTCGTCCGGGGCGCCGCCCCCTGCATGAGCACGGGCCACTCGATGCGGCGCTCGACCGCCGCGCGGACCTCCCGCATCGCCGCATACGACGTGAACAGCACGAACGCGCGGCCGCGCGTCGCGTTCAGCAGGAGCACCACGACGTCCGCCGCGGCCTTGTTGAAGGCCGGCGACCGCGGGTCCGGCAGGTTGTCCGGCAGGTAGACCAGCGCCTGCGTGCGGAAGTCGAACTCCGAGGGCAGACGCAGGGTTCCGGCATCCGACAGACCGAGCCGCCCCGTGACGTAGTCGAACGTGCCCTCGACGGTCAGCGTCGCGGAGGTCAGGACCGTGGCGTGCCGGTCGCCGACGACGGCGTCACGGACGAGATCGGCCACGTCGATGGGTGCGGCGCGGATGAACACGTGGCGGGGCTTCCTGAGCCACGGCGCGGTCCCTCCGCTGGCGGAGGACCGCGCGGCCCCCGACGATTCGGGCGTCCGCTGAATCGCGGCGCGCGTCTCGATGAAGTGCACGAATTTCGGATCGTCCGCGGTCATCAGGAGCCGCATGTCGTCGCCAAGCGCCCGCGCCCGCTGTCCGACGGCGGCAAGATCTCCGGCCGGCTCGGAGCGCCGATCGATCAGTCCCGCAATCCGGCCGAGCTGGTCGCGGAAACGCGCTCCTTCCAGGTCCAGGCGCTCGGCCATCGCCGGAGTCAGCGGGACCCTGTCGGCGCCGGCGCGCTGCAGTTCCAGTTGCGCGAGGTCCAGCCATGCCCGCCCGGCCGTGTGCGCCTCGCGGATCGCCTCGACGAGCGCGACCGCGAATCTGCCGTCTTCGGGCGGGATGGCTTCCGCCGCCCGCTGGGCATCGTGCACGAATCCCTCGAGGCGGAACGAGCTGATCGACACCCCGAAGTACTGCGTGACCACGTCCTCGAGCTGATGGGCCTCATCGATGACCGCGAGGTCGCACTGCGGGATGACCTCCCCGAAGGCACCCTGGCGCACGGCCGCATCGGCGCAGAGCAAATGATGATTCACGATCACGATGCTCGCGTCGGCGGCGCGATCGCGCATCCGCGTCACGAAGCAGTCGCCGAATCTCGGGCAGTCGCGGCCGAGGCACTGCTCCGTGGTCGCGCTGATCTCGCCCCACATCGGGAAGTCGTCGGGGAGATCGTCGATTTCGGCCCGGTCGCCCGTTTCGGTCGACGCCGTCCACTCCGCGATTCGCGTCAGCCACTCGCGTTCGGCGGCCGTGAGGCCGGCTGCCGCCTCCCGCAGCCGATCGAAGCGATGGTGGCACAGGTAGTTCGTGCGGCCCTTCATGTACGCGGCGCGGATGTCGAAACCCAGGGCGCGGCCGAGCGCCGGCAGATCCTTGTAGAAGATCTGATCCTGCAGCGTTCGCGTGCCCGTGGAAACCAGGACGCGGCGGTCCGCGAGCACCGCCGGGACGAGATAGGCGAGGGTCTTGCCGGTGCCGGTGCCCGCCTCGGCGACGAGCGTGCTGCCTTCGGTGAAGGCGCGTGCGACGGCGACTGCGAGCCGTCGCTGTCCGGGCCTGGGCTCGAAGTCCCCGAACGCGGCCGCGAGCGGTCCGTCGTCGGCGAACGCGCGTTCGACCCGTTCGATCAGCGGGCCAGTTCCGGGTACAGCGGGAACCGTCGACACAACGCGTCGACCTCCGTCCGGACCTGCCGCGCGACGCTCTCGTCCTCGGGAGCGGCGAGCACGCGGGCGATGAAGCCGGCGATCTGGTCCATCTCGGGCTCGCGCATTCCACGGCTCGTGACGGCCGGCGTGCCCAGGCGGATTCCGCTCGACACCAGCGGCGGGTGCCGGTCGAACGGAATCGCGTTCTTGTTGACGGTGATCGCGGCGCGCCCGAGCGCGGCCTCGGCGACCTTGCCGGTCAGCCCGCGCGACACGACGTCGACGAGCATGAGATGCGTGTCCGTGCCGCCGCTGACCAGCCGGAACCCGGCCCCGGTCAGACCCGCGGCGAGGCGGGCCGCGTTCCGGACGATCTGCCGCTGGTATTCCCGGAAGCCGGCCGACAGAGCCTCCTTGAGGCAGACGGCCTTCGCGGCGATGACGTGCATGAGCGGCCCGCCCTGCACGCCGGGAAACACGGCGCGATCGAGGTCTTTTGCGAACGCCGACTGGCAGAGCACCATCCCGCCGCGCGGGCCGCGCAGCGTCTTGTGCGTGGTCGTCGTCACGAAATGCGAGTGCGGGACCGGACTGGGGTGCAGGCCGGCCGCGACCAGGCCGGCGATGTGCGCCATGTCCGTCATCATGAACGCGCCGACCTCGTCGGCGATGGCGCGGATGGCGGCGAACTCGATCACGCGCGGGTAGGCGCTCGCGCCGACGACGATCATCTTCGGCCGGTGCTCGCGGGCGAGGCGCGCCAACTCGTCGTAGTCGATGCGTTCGTCGCGCTCGCTCACGCCGTAGGCCACGACGGCGAAATACTTGCCGGAGAAGTTCAGCGGATGCCCGTGCGTGAGGTGCCCGCCATGCGACAGATTCATTCCCAGAAGGGTGTCTCCGGGCTTGAGCGCGGCCATGTAGACGGCCATGTTCGCCTGCGCGCCGGAGTGCGGCTGGACGTTGACGTGATCGGCGCCGAAGAGCGCCTTCGCCCGCTCGATGGCGAGCGACTCGGCCACGTCCACGAACTCGCAGCCGCCGTAGTAGCGCCGCCCGGGATAGCCCTCGGCGTACTTGTTCGTCATGACGCTGCCGGTCGCCTCCATGACCGCCGGGCTGACGAAGTTCTCGGAGGCGATGAGCTCGAGCCCCTCGTCCTGGCGCCGGACCTCGTGCCGGATGGCCGCGTCGATCTCCGGGTCGACGTCGGCGAGCGAACGGGCGCTGGCGGACAGTGTGGTCATGATGTGATGCGCTCCCGTTCCAGCTCGTGAATCTGCTCGATTCGGCGCTGATGGCGTCCGCCCTCGAAGGGCGTCTCGAGCCAGGTCTTCAGGATCTCCTCCGCCAGGCCGCCGCCGACGATCCGACCGCCCATCGAGAGGACGTTCGCGTCGTTGTGTGCGCGCGACATCCGGGCCGTGTACAAGTCGTTGCACAACGCCGCGCGGATGCCGGCAATCTTGTTGGCCGCCATCTGCTCGCCCTGGCCGCTGCCGCCGACGATGATGCCGCGATCGGCACGGCCCCCGGCCACGGCGCGCGCCACCTCCGCGCAGATCGGCGGGTAGTCGATCGGATGCTCGTCGTGGGTGCCGTAGTCGCGGACGTCGTGTCCGAGGTCGCGCAGCCGTGCGACGAGTCGTTCCTTCAGCGCGAATCCGGCATGATCGGCGCCGACCGCGACTCGCATGGGGCGATGATACCAGAGGTCCCCAAGGCGCCACATCGGGCAGCGAAGGCTCGGCATCCGTAGAATGAGCGCTGGCATGACGCCCACCGTCGTCGTCTCCCGCCGCGGGATCGATCGGCTCCGCGCGGGACATCCGTGGATCTACCAGTCGGACGTGTTGCAGGTCGACGCGACGCCCGGAGACCTGGTGCACCTGCGGAGTGAACGCGGCCGGCCGCTCGGCATGGCCTTCTGGAGCGACACGTCCCAGATTGCCCTCCGGTTCGTCGGCGAGGCCACGGTGACCGACGAGGCGGCGTTCTTCGGGGAGCGGCTCCGCGCCGCCATTGCCTACCGCGAGTCGCTGGCGATAGACGGGGACGCGTACCGGCTCGTCCACGGCGAAGCCGACGGCCTTCCGTCGCTCGTCGTCGATCGCTACGGCGACTGCCTCGTGATGCAGACCCTGTCGCAGGGGATGGACCGCCGCGCTGGGCTCGTGGCGGAGCTCCTGGTCGAGCTGCTCCACCCGCGCGGCATCCTCGCGCGCAACGACGCGAAGGTCCGACAGCTCGAGGGCCTCCCCGGGCGGGTGGAGCTCCTGTTCGGCGATGTCCCGGACCGGATCGAGGCGCGCGAGTCCGGCATCCGGTTCGGGGTCGACGTCCGGCACGGCCAGAAGACGGGGTTGTTCCTCGATCAGCGGGAGAATCACGAGACCGCGGGGCGGTACGCCCGCGGCCGGGGTCTGGATGCGTTCACGTACAGCGGCGGATTCGCGCTGTCGATGGCCCGCCGATGCGAGCGCGTGCTCGCTCTCGACTCCTCCGCCCAGGCGCTGGACCTGGTCCGGGAGAACGCCGCGTTGAACGGGATCGCCAGCCTCGACGTGCGCGAAGGGAACGTCTTCGACGAGCTGCGCGAGCTGGACGTGAGCGGGGAACGGTTCGACACGATCGTGCTCGACCCGCCGGCATTCGCGAAGAACCGCGCCGCGGTGCCGCGGGCCGCTGCCGGCTACAAGGAAATCAACCTGCGGGCCCTGAAGCTGCTGGCGCCCGGCGGCCACCTCGTGACCTGCAGCTGCTCCTACAACGTCAGCGAAGCGTTGTTCCTGGAGATCGTGAGCAACGCCGCCCTCGACGTCCGCGCGACCGTGGCGGTCGTGGAGAAGCGGATGCAGGCGCGCGACCATCCGGTGCTGCTCAACGTCCCGGAAACCTACTATCTCAAGTGTCTCGTCCTCAGGCGGATGGCGTGACCGCGCCAGCCTGCGGCGGAGCCGCCGTGCGGCTGCGCCGGCTCGTCTGGCGGCGCGCACGGTGATGCTATAGTCGCAGGAGCCGCCAGGGGCATCCGCCGACGGGCCGCGTGAGGCGCGCCGGCGAGATTGAGACCGTACCCTTGGAACCTGATCCGGTTGAGACCGGCGGAGGGAGTGCGGCGACACTCCCGCCGGTCATGGGGTAGCACCATGGCCACTCATGCGTACCAGCCGCTCACGGAAGTGGACTTCGAGACGGCG
Organism: uncultured Acidobacteriota bacterium; assembly: GCA_963764505.1. GTDB lineage: Bacteria > Acidobacteriota > Vicinamibacteria > Vicinamibacterales > SCN-69-37 > CAVXSP01. The sequence goes on from CAVXSP010000001.1 coordinate 1,041,695, forward strand.
TTTCCCGCATCTCGCAAGATCTACCTCGAGGGACCCGCTGGCGTGCGCGTCCCGCTGCGGGAGATCGCGCTGTCGGGCGGCGAGCCCCCGCTGCGCGTGTACGACACGAGCGGCCCGCACGGATTCGACGCGCGCATCGGGCTGCCCGCCCTGCGGCGCCCGTGGATCCTCGCGCGGGGAGACGTCGAGCCGACGAGCGCGACGGTCCGGCCCCGCCGGGCGGCGCTTCGGGGCGCCGCCGGCGCGGCGCCCACGCAACTCCGCTATGCCCGGCAGGGGACGATCACGCCGGAAATGGAGTTCGTCGCCGTGCGGGAAGGGCTCGACGCCGAGTTCGTGCGCAGCGAGGTCGCGCGCGGCCGCGCCATCATCCCGGCGAACGTGAACCACCCCGAGCTCGAGCCGATGGTCATCGGCCGCAACTTCCTCGTGAAGATCAACGCCAACATCGGCAATTCGGCCGTCGGGTCGTCGATTGCCGAAGAGGTCGACAAGCTCCGGTGGGCGACGCTCTGGGGCGCCGACACGGTCATGGACCTGTCGACCGGCCGGGACATTCACGACACCCGCGAAGGCATTCTGCGCAATTCGCCCGTGCCGATCGGGACCGTCCCGATCTATCAGGCTCTCGAGCGCGCCGGCGGCCGTCCGGAAGCGCTGACCTGGGAGATCTACCGCGACACGCTCATCGAGCAGGCCGAGCAGGGCGTCGATTACTTCACCGTCCATGCGGGCGTGCTCCTCCGCTACATTCCACTCACGGCCCGGCGGCGGACCGGCATCGTCTCGCGGGGCGGGTCGATCGTCGCGAAGTGGTGCCTCGCCCACCACGAGGAGAGCTTCCTCTACACGCATTTCCGGGAGATCTGCGAGATCATGCGCGCGTACGACGTCTCGTTCTCGCTCGGCGACGGCCTGCGGCCCGGCTCCATTGCCGACGCGAACGACGAGGCCCAGTTCGCGGAGCTCAGGACCCAGGGCGAACTGACGCGCATCGCCTGGGACTACGACGTCCAGGTGATGAACGAGGGCCCCGGGCACGTGCCGATGCAGCTGATCCGCGAGAACATGGACCGGCAGCTCGACTGGTGCAGCGAAGCGCCGTTCTACACCCTCGGCCCGCTGACGACGGACATCGCCCCGGGATACGACCACATCACGTCCGCCATCGGCGCCGCGATGATCGGCTGGTACGGAACGGCGCTGCTCTGCTACGTCACGCCGAAGGAGCACCTCGGCCTTCCCAATCGCGAGGACGTCAAGGCCGGCGTGATTGCCTACAAGATTGCCGCCCACGCCGCGGATCTCGCCAAGGGACATCCGCGCGCGCAGGCCTGGGACGACGCGCTGTCGAAGGCGAGGTTCGAGTTCCGCTGGGAGGACCAGTTCAACCTGTCGCTCGATCCCGTGACGGCGCGGGCCTACCACGATCAGACGCTGCCCGCCGACGGCGCGAAGCTCGCCCATTTCTGCTCGATGTGCGGTCCGAAATTCTGCAGCATGGAGATCACGCAGCAGATCAGGGAGGCCGCCGCCCGCCAGGGCGTCACGCCCGAGCGGGCGCTGGAGATCGGGCTCGCCGAGAAGGCGCAGGAATACCGCGACCGGTCACGCTGACCGGGTCGATCGGGCCGGTCAGCGGCCCGGCATGGGGACGATCTGGATGACGGTCTTGAACCGCTTCATCTCCATGCCGTCGACGTGAAGATAGCCCTCGCCACCGGCGAAGGTGTAGTCCTTGACCACGACGCTCGGCGGCGCCGCCATGGTTTCGTCCTGGAACTTTCCGAGATCGAACTGCTGCATCGCCGGTGCCTTGAACAGCTCGCGGCCGCCGTCCTTCAGGACGTTCTTGTAGTACGCCACCAGCTCGGCGTAGCTCATGTCGGTGCCGAACAGATAGCACCGCTGGCCGCGGCCGAGCTCGAAAGCGCTGAGAAACTGGGCGCTCGGAAAGATGATGCCGGGAATCCCCAGCGACGCGTCCGTCGGGGCCTCGCCGGGCGCAGGCGCGGCGGTCGTCGCCGCGGGGGCGGCAGGCGCAGGTGAGCCCGCCGGCTGACTCGGTGCCGCCGGCGGAGGGGCGGCGCTGCCCGCCGGTCGTGGGAAGGGCTGCGGTGGAGGCGGCTGCTGCGCGGCGAGGGGAAACGCCCGAAGCGCGAGCGCGAACGTGACGCCGCACAAGGCCGCCGGAACGAGCCGCATGTCATTATTATAGGCGTCCGGCTCGGATCTCGGGCCGGATCATGGGAGTTCCGGACCGCGCGTCCGGAAGAAGTCGATGGCGAGTGGAGTGAAAACCGTTCTGCTGCTCGGCGGCCTGACCGGCCTGCTGATGTTTCTCGGCGGTGTCACGTACGGCGAGACCGGAGTCATCGTCGCGTTCATCCTGGCGGCGGTGATGAACGTCGCGAGCTACTGGTTCTCCGATCGGATCGTGCTCCGGATGTACCGCGCGACGGAGGTCGGCCCGGACCATCCGCTCTACCGGGTCACGCAGCGGCTCGCGATGAAGGCCGGCCTGCCGATGCCGCGCGTCTACGTGATTCCGGAACGCTCGCCGAATGCGTTTGCGACGGGCCGAAGCCCGCATCACGCCGCCGTGGCGGCGACGCAAGGCATTCTGGATCTGCTGCCGGAGGACGAGCTCGAGGGCGTCATCGCGCATGAGCTCACGCACGTCTCGAATCGGGACATCCTGATCAGCAGCGTGGCGGCCACGATCGCGGGTGCGATCATGCTGATTGCCAGCATGCTGCGGTTCGCGGCGTTCTTCGGCGGGATCGGCGGACGCGATGACCGCGACGGCGGAGCCAACCCGATCGCGCTGCTCGCCCTCGCGATTCTGGCTCCTCTTGCGGCCGCGCTGATCCAGGCGGCGATCTCGCGTCAGCGCGAGTTCGCGGCCGACCGGGGCGGCGCCAGCATCGCCGGGACGCCGGTCGGACTGGCGAGCGCTCTGCGCCACATCGACGCCGCGGCCCGTCGCGTGCCGCTGCCGGCCAACCCCGCGACCGCGCATCTGTTCATCATGAAGCCGTTCTCGGGGGGAGGCCTCATGTCACTGTTCTCGACGCACCCGCCGACGGAGGCCAGAATCAGGGCCCTCATGTCGATTCAGCCCGGAAGCTGACCCTCAGGATCGAGGCCGGCCTTCTTCGCCAGCACCTCGACCATCGCGTCCACTTCCCGCACGTACGCGGGCGCCGCACGGGATCCCTTGTAGAGCCGCTCGTAACCATCCACGAGCGCCGGATACTCCCGGCCGAGAAAGTCGAGAAAGTGTTCACGCACCCCGGGGTCGAGCCGGGCCACGCACGTGCCCACGAAACGGGCTCCCGCGTCGGCGATCGCCCGCAGCGTCCGGTCGACCGCGCTGCGGCCCGTCGTGATGCCCGGCACGAGCGGCATCATCAGCACGCCAGCGTCCAGTCCCGCATCCGCTAGTGCCCGAACGGCCCGGAGCCGCTGTGCCGGCGGCGCTGTTCCCGGTTCGAGTCTGGCCCATGCTGCGTCGTCCACAGTCGGAATGCTGAGGTACACCCGGCACCCGGCCGCCCGGGTCAGCGATTGCAGCACGTCGACGTCGCGCACGACCATCGGACCTTTCGTGACGATCGAGGCAGGCGTGCGCCAGACCACCATGGTCTCGAGCGCCCTGCGCGTGAGGCGGTAATGTCCCTCGATGGGCTGGTAGGGATCCGTGGCCGTCCCCACGGCGACGGTCTCCCGGATCCAGGACCCGCGCGCCAGCTCGTCGCTCAGCGCCTCGACCAGGTTCGTCTTCACCAGGATGACCGACGAGAAATCGTCGCCAGCACCCAGCTCCAGATGGCGCTGGTACTTGCGGGCGTAGCAGTACTCGCAGGCGTGCGTGCACCCCCGGTAGGGATTCAGGGCCCATTTGAACGGCATGCCGACCGTGCGGGCGAGCGCCGAGCGAACCCGAATCTCCTGATAGCGGGCATGGTCGGCGCGCTGGCTCGCATGCGGCAGGCCCTCGAGGCCCGCGTCGCGGACGGCGTTGGCGACGTCGCGGAGCGTTGGCGCACTCTTTGGCAGCGGAAACAGCTGAAGCTGGCCATCCGACATGGCGTCGACGGCCCAGTATAGCGAAAATCAGGCGAATGTCACGAGGCCCAGACCCGTTGGCGCCACCAGTCGAGCGTGTCCCGGAGGGATGCGGCGAGCGTGTGCTGCGGACTCCAGCCGACCTCTTTCCGGATGCGCGTCGCGTCGCCGAGCACCACGGCCGCATCCGACGGGCGCAGCCGTTCGGGATCCGTCTCGATTCTCACCGGAGCCCGCGAGAGCGCCAGGAGCTGCTCCAGAACGTCGCCGATGCGGTGTGCCTGACCTGAGCAGATGTTGTACGGCCGCCCGCGCGCGCCACGCGCCATGAGCTGCTCGTACGCGGCGACGACGTCACGGACATCCGTGAGGTCCCGCCGCGCATCCAGGTTGCCGACGCGGATCGCGGCCTCGGCCCGCCCGGCCTCGATGAGCGCGATCTGTCGCGCGAACCCGGGCACCGAGAAGCTCGCCTCCTGCCGCGGTCCGATGTGGTTGAACGGACGCGCGATGACGACGTCCATCGCATCGTCGCGGCAGGCCTCGAGCGCGAGCTGGTCCTGCGCGAGCTTCGAGAAACCGTAGGGACTGGCGGGGACGAGGGGAGCGTGCTCGTCGACGGCGGCGTCCGCGGTCCTGTAGACCAGTGCCGAGGAGACGACCACGACGCGGCACTGCAGGCCGAGGATCGCGGATCCCTTCGAACAGGTGGTGGGTGCCGAGCACGTTCGTCGCCAGATGCGGGACGACGTTCGTCCAGGCCGTGTCGACGCGCGGGGCGCCGGCGACATGGAAGATGCGCGCCGGCCGAGATGCCGCGAGCGCGCCGCGCACGCCGTCCTTGTCGAGCAGATCGACCGCCTGCCAGGTCACGCCGTCTCTCGGCGCCGGCGCGCTCCGGGCTGGTCGGTGCCACGCGAGGAGGGGCGCGGTTCCGATGAGCCGGTCGACGAGGTGGCTGCCGGCAAAGCCGGTCGCTCCGGTGACGAGGGTGGTCATGGGGCCCATCGGAAGCGTCAGGCGCGAAGCCGACGGGTGCGGCTCACGACGAGGTGCCGACGCGCGAGCCGTACTGCTGCTGGTAGTACGCGCGAAACGCGGGATCCTGCTCCTTGATCGGCCGCCACCATTGCTGGTTGGCGCGATACCACTCCACCGTGGCGGCCAGGCCCTCGTCGAAGGGGGTCGCCGGCGTCCACCCCAGCGCTCGCAGCTTCGACGTGTCCAGCGCGTAGCGGCGGTCGTGCCCCTGCCGATCGGCGACCGGCTGGATCAGCGACGCCGGTCGCCCGGTCAGCTCGAGGATGCGGTGGGTCAGGTCGACGTTGCGGACCTCGTTGCCGCCTCCGATGTTGTAGACCTCGCCCGGCGCACCGTGCTCGATGAGCCGATCGATCCCGCGGCAGTGATCGAGCACGTGGAGCCAGTCCCGCACGTTCAGCCCGTCGCCGTAGAGCGGCAGCGGCAGCCCGTCGATCGCGTTGGTGATGAAGAGCGGGATGACCTTCTCGGGGAACTGATTCGGGCCGTAGTTGTTCGACGCACGGGTGATCACGACCGGCACGCCGTAGGTGGCGAAGTAGCTGTAGGCGAGCCGGTCGGCGCCGGCCTTGCTCGCCGAATAGGGGTTGCGGGGCCGGAGCTCGTCGGTCTCGCGGCTGTGGCCGGTGGGCACGCTGCCGTAGACCTCGTCGGTCGAGATCTGGACGAATCGGCGCAGCCGAGCGTCGCGGGCGGCTTCGAGCAGGACGAACGTGCCGATCACGTCGGTGTGGAGGAACTCGCCGGCTGCGAGCAGCGAGCGGTCGACGTGCGTCTCGGCGGCGAAGTGCACGACGATCTCCGCCTCGCGCACGGCGGGGCCGGCCACAGCGCGGTCCGCGATGTCGCCGTGGACGAACGCATGGCGGGGGCTGTCCTTGAGCGCCGAGAGATTCTCCAGCCGGCCGGCATAGGTCAGCTTGTCGAGGGTCGTGATCTGCCAGTCCGGGTGCGCGTCGTGCGCCCACCGCACGAAGTTCGAGCCGATGAATCCGGCGCCGCCGGTCACGAGCACGCGTGTCATGGTGTCAGACTCTCCACGGGCGTGACAGACCGGCGTTCACCGGGATCCCGTGCTCCCGCCGAACGCGCCGAGGGGGTTGGAGAACGTGCCGATGCCGGCCAGGGTGAAGGAAATCGACATGCGCCGGTCGTTGCTCGCGAAGGGCAGGGCGCTGAAGTGCGACAGATCGACGGTCTGCAGATCGAACGCGACGCCGCAGCACTGGCTGTTGTAGAACATCCGGTATCGCCGCTGCAGGAAGTACCCGCGCAGCACATCGTAGTTGAATTCGAACGTCCCGCCGAAGTGATTGTTGCGATCGTGCACGTTCGCCCGAGCGTTCAGGAAATGATCGGCCGAATCGGGGTCGCTGAAGCCGGGCAGGTCCGGGATGACCTGCCGCTTGGACCAGCCCGCCGTCACGTCGACGATCGGCTTGTCCAGCGTGCCGGATGCGCTGTAGGTCCGGACCGCATCGAACCGCGTGTCGTACTCCATGCGGAACTGGGCGCTGGTCGTGTCGCTCGCCCGCGCCGTCGCGGAAATCTGCACCGGAGAGAAGGGGCTCGGCGGCACGTCGTACGCGTACAGCCCGTTGAAGGAGGACTGATACTGCGGGTCGTACCGCGCCGCGAGCGAGTTCGTATAGTACGTCTGCGACACGTCCACGGTGAGAATCTCGCGGATCTCGCCGACGGGGCCCCCGGTCCGCCGCTTGGCGAGCAGCCGGTTCGTCAGCCCGTAGCGAATGGTCGTGGTGCCCGTCACGATCGCGTCCGTGCCGTCGAGTTGCACCAGTCTGGCCGAGTCGCTGTACGGCGACAGCCACGCCAGCGTGACCGACGGCTCGATCAGGTGCTTGAACCCCTCGGCGTAGCCGTTCTTGGGAGTGTGCCAGATTCGGGAGAGGACCGGGCCGACCGCCCTCGCCTGCAGATCGAGGACCTGCCGGCTGATCGCGACCGGCACCTGACGCTGGTCCTGGTCCAGGCTGCTCGTCCAGTAGGTGTACCGCAGGGCCGCCGAGGTCGTCACCGTCAGGGCCGGGAGCTGACTGACGGGCACGCTGACGCGCGGCCCCCCATCGATGCGCCAGAGGCTGTGATCGGTGGCGGGATCGGCGAGGTCGTCCTGGCGGAGCATGTGCCCGCCCGTGAAGCTGGCGCTGAAGTAGACGGGCGACCGGCCGATCGGCTTCTCGCCGATCGAGAAGGTCCCGATGGGCGTGCTGCCGGTGCGGGCCGCTTCGGTCCCATAGAAATAGTCGGTCTGATCGAACTGGCTGGACAGCCGGTAGCGTCCCGTGCCGCCGCTCACCGTCGCGCCGAAGGACCGCGTGCGCAGCGAGAGGTCGTAGATGTTCTGGTTGTAGAGCTGCTGCGTGGAGATGTCGGTGAAGTAGTTGGCGTGGCCCGTGAGCCGCATCCCGTGCGCCAGCGCCTGGTTGACGTTGCCGCGGATGTCGAACGATCGATGCCCCTGGCGCTCGACTGTTTCGCCGTCGGGTCCGTACTGGGTGCGCTCGCTGAGCATGTACACCCTCGCGTTGCCCTGCGAGCCGGCGTCGGCGACGTACCGGTACTCGCCGCCGAGCCCCTGCCCGGCCCTGGCGAAGAAGTCGTGGTAGAAGGTCGCGTCCTGGCTGCGATCGATCGCCCAGAAGAACGCGTTGCTCAGGCTCATGCCGCGGACCGACGACGTGCCGTAGGTCGGCAGCAGGAATCCGGTCGCCCGGTTCTCGTGGTTGATCGGATAGTAGAGCGCCGGCAGGTAGAAGAGCGGGACGTCCTTCACGCGCAGCACCATGTTCTTGAGGAGGGCATGCTTGCCGGGCACGAGGGTGACCTTCGAGGCGCTCATGTCCCACCGCGGCGTGGGCTGGCGGCAGCTGGTGAACCCGCCGTGCGCAAGGACGTACGTGTGATCGTTGACCTTCTCGATCGAGTCGGCCCAGAAGATGACGTACGGCTCCTGCGTGCCGAACAGGCTCCGGTCCGGGGTCTGGGTCAGGAGCTCCATCCAGCCGGACGCCTCGAAGAACGTGCCGAGATGCGTGCGGCGGTTCATCTCCGCCCGTTCGGCCGCGATCTGCGTCCCCTGCTCGTCGAAGTAGACGTCACCAGAGGCGTAGACCATGTCCGAATCGTCCCGCCAGTGAATCTCCTCGGCCTGCAGCGTCATCTCGTCGCAGATGACCCGCACGTGCCCCGAGAGCCGGCTTTCGTGGACGGTGTCGCTGCCTTCGACGAGCAGATAGGTGAAGCGCTCCTTCTCGACGAGCCGCGTCTTGCAGGAGGCGAGCGGGTCTGACTGTGCGCGGGCCGTCGCGGGCCAGATGGCGCCGCACACCGCGAGGAGGACGAACAGAAGAACGTGCCGCATCATCCTCCGATGACTTCCGGGTCGAAGCGTATCACGACAGTTCCGCCAGAACTTCGCCCGCCAGGTACAGCGATCCCGCCACGACGGCGGGGCTGCCCAGCGAGAGCGCGTGCGCGACGGCAGCAGCTGGCGAAGGCAGCGCGGTGATCGGGACGCCCGGCGCGTGCGCGCGCGCCGCCTCGGCCAGTGCCTCCAGCGAGGCCGCCCTGGGAGAGGACGGCGCGGTGCACACGAACGCGGACGCGCACGAGGCCAGCGCCGCGATCATCGCGCCGATCGACTTGTCTCGCATCACGCCGACGACGACGGGCACGCGCCGGCCGAATGCCTCGTCGATGTAGGCCGCGAGGGCCCGTGCGCCGGACGGATTGTGGGCGCCGTCGATCAGCACGTCTCCCGCCGGCGTCCGCCGGAGTTCGAGTCGCGCCGGCCAGTCGACGTCGGTGAGCCCCACGCGGATGGCGCCGGCGCCGACGGCCAGACCGCGTCGCGCGGCCAGCTCCTCCAGCAGCCGGACCGCGAGCAGCGCGTTGTCGATCTGATGGCGACCCCTCAGACCCAGCGTCAGGTCTCCGTAGTCCCTCTTTGGCGTGCGGAGGCGGAGACGCGTGAGGCCTTCCCGCAGCTCCGCGTCCGCCTGCACGTCGTCGTCCGCGCCGGTGAACGACGATCCGACGGACTGGCACGTGTCCTCGACAATGGCGCGGACGGCCGGGCTGTTGCGGGACAGGACGCAGAGGCCGCCCGGTTTGACGATGCCGGCCTTCTCGCGGGCGATCGCCTCGATCGTATTCCCCAGATGACGTTCGTGATCGAAGTCGATCGCGGTGATGCCTACGCCCACTGGCGATAGGACGTTGGTGGCGTCGAGCCGGCCGCCGAGGCCGACCTCACAGACGGCCACCTCGACGCCCGCCTCGCGGAACGCCTCCAGCGCGGCGGCCGTGGTCGCCTCGAAGAACGTCGGCGGGACCGGCAGGCGCCGCGCGACCTCCTGCACGCGGCCGGCGATCGCGTCGAGCGCGGCGGGATCGATCGCCTCTCCGCCCAGCGCAATACGCTCCTCGAGCCGGATCAGGTGCGGAGAAGTGTATCGGCCGGTCCGGTACCCGGCGGCACGGAGCGCGCGCTCGACCATGGCCGTCGCCGATCCCTTTCCGTTCGTTCCGGCGACGACGATCGAGCGGAAGGACCGGTCCGGGGCGCCGAGACCGGCGACCAGGGCGCGGATCTGGTCGAGCCCCAGCTTGATGCCGAACTGTTCCAGCGAGAACAGGTACTCGCGGCCGGTCACGCCTGGGATTGCGGGCGCGGCGCGCCGCCGAGCATCCGGAGGGCCCGCGCGAGCGTCGCCTTGAGCTCGCGGCGGTCGACGATCGCGTCGATCATGCCGTGCTCGAGCAGGAACTCGCTGCGCTGGAACCCGGGCGGCAGGCGCTGGCGAATCGTCTCCTCGATGACGCGGGGGCCCGCGAAGCCGATGAGCGCCTTCGGTTCCGCGAAGTTGAGATCGCCGAGCATGGCGAAGCTGGCGGTCACCCCGCCAGTGGTCGGATCGGTGAGCACCGAGACGTACGGCACGCCCGCCCGATCGAGCCGGCCGAGTGCCGCGCTGATCTTGGCCATCTGCATGAGCGACAGCGCGCCCTCCATCATGCGGGCGCCGCCCGAGCACGAGACGACGATGAGGGGCTGTCGATCCGCCAGCGCCAGCTCGGCGGCGCGCGCGATCTTCTCCCCCACGACGGCGTTCATGCTGCCGCCGATGAACGCGTACTCCATCGCGGCGACGACGACGGGGAGGCTATCGAGGCGCCCGGCCGCGCAGATCACGGCGTCGTTCAAGCCGGTCGCCTTGATGCTGGCCTCGAGCTGATCGCGATAGACCTTCAGGCCCTTGAAGTGGAGCGGATCGATCGACCGCAGCTCCCCGCCGAGCTCCTCCCATTCTCCGTCGAGCAGCATCGCCAGCCGCTCGGCCGCGCTCATCCGAAAGTGGTGCCCGCACTTCGCACAGACCTGGAGCGACGCGGCCAGCTCCTTGCTGAAGAGCGCCTGGGCGCACGACGGACACTTCACCCAGAGACCTTCCGGGATGCGACTCACCGACGCGGGCGCGCGCGCGATGACCTTGCGGCTCTTCTTGAACCACGCCATGCAAGGGACTCTAACAGAACATGCCGGTCGCGGACCCTAGTGGCGGGGCACGTAGTAGCGGGTACCCCTTCCCATCGAGCCGATCTGACGCAGCAGGTCGTCCACCGCCTCGTCGCCCCAGGCGAGATCCAGCTGCGACGTCTCCACGACGAGCAGAGGCGTCGCGGAGTACTGGAAGAAGAAGTGGTGGTAGGCCTCGTTCACCTCGGCGACGTAGCCGTCCGCGGGCTGCGGCTCCTCCGCCCCTGCACGGCGGGCGCGCTCGCGTATCCTCCGCTTCAGCGCGTCCGTCGGACACTGCAGATAGACGACGATGTCCGGGATCGGCAGGTCGCGCGCGAGCAGATCGAACAGGCGCTGATAGATGAACAGCTCGTTGTCGTCGAGGTTCAGAAACGCGTACAGTCGATCCCGCTCGAACAGGTAGTCGCAGACGATCGTCTGGTTGAACAGATCGCCCTGGCGCAGCGCCATCTGCTGCCGATGGCGGGTGAGCGTGAAGAAGAGCTGCGCCTGGAATGCGCTGCCCGTGCGGCCACGGTAGAAATCGTCGAGGAACGGATTGTCCGCCTCGTCGAGCACGACGGTGGCGTCGAGCCGAGCCCCGAGCCGCTCCGTCAAGGTCGTCTTGCCCAGCCCGCTCGGGCCCTCGATGACGAGATGGCGGAAGTCCAAGAGCGGCGCCAGTATAACCAACAAAGGCGCGGCCGGCGGGCGCCGGCACTCCTGGCGCCAAACGGCTAGTATTCTGAACAGATGTTCCTGTCGAGCGTCGCTCGCCGCGGTTGGATCGTCGCCCTTGCGGTGCTGACCCTTGGACCCGCCTGCGCAACGCCGCCGGCGCCGGTGATTCCGGCACCGCCGCCGGCGCCCCCGCTCGACACGCGGGTCGCCTGGATTCTGCGGCTCGAGCAGCAGCGCGTGCTCCGTGACCCCGGCGTCGAGCCTTCGACCGTGGGGGCGCTCCCGGCCGCCCCGGGCGGATTCGTGGCCGCCCGCGAGCCGGATCTGGAGGCGCTCGTGAACGACGTCAACGCGAACGTACGCCGGCGCGCGGCGCTGGCGATCGGACGCGTCGGCCAGCCCGATGGCGTCGCGCCGCTCAGTACGGCCCTGTCCGACCCGGATGATGGGGTTCGCGCGTCCGCTGCGTTCGCGCTCGGTCTCGTCGGCTCGCCGTCGGCGGTCGGTGCGCTCCAGACCGCGCTGCAGGATTCGTCGATGGCGGTCCGGGCGCGCGCCGCCGAGGCGCTCGGGCTGATCGGCCCGCCGGCGCCGGCGGCCGCCGTGGCCGACGCCGCCGCGGGCTGCCGTGACTCGCTCGCGGGCCTGCAGCCTGACGACGAGGTGGCGCCAACGCCGGCCGCGGAGCTCTGCCGCCAGGCGCTCGTCGCGCTGGTCCGGCTGGGGCAGTACAATCAGTTGGCGCGCGTCGCCCTCGATACGCAGGGCGAGCCGATCTCCCGCTGGTGGCCTGTGGCCTTCGCGCTCCAGCGGATCGGAGACCGGCGGGCCGCGCCGGCGCTTCTGACGCTGGCGTCGACCCAGGCGATCTCGACGCCCACGTTCGCATTGCGGGGCCTTGCCGCGCTTCACGACCGGCGGATCGGCCCGAGGGCACGGGAGCTCGCCGCGCAGGAAGGCGCCGATGTGCGTCTTCGCATCGAAGCGGTTCGGGCGCTCGGCCAGGTGGGCGGGAGCGGCGCCCTCGAGACGCTGCTCCAGCTCGCCGGCAGCCGACCCGCGGCGGCGAACCTTGCGCTGGAGGCGGTCATGGCCGTCGGCGCGCTCGGCGATCCGCGCGGATTCGATCCGCTGCTGAACCTGGTCACCGATCCATGGCCCGCGATGCGAGCCGCCGCGCTCACGGCGGCCGCGCAGGTCAACCCGGACGGGTTCCTGCTCATCGCGTCCGGGTTGCCGCCGGATCGGGACTGGTCCGTCCGCGCCGCCCTCGCGGGCATCTACGCGGCGCTGCCGGCGGATCAGGTGCGCAGCGAGATCATCGACCTGACCCACGACCAGGACGCGCGCGTGCGGGGCCCGGCGCTGCGCGCCCTCGCGAAGATCGGCGCTCCCGATCTGGCCGCTCGACTCTTCGAGGCGCTCGACGCGGACGACTTCGTTGTCCGCGCGGTTGCCGCCTCGCTGATTGGCGAGCAGAAGCCGGCCGGCGGCGTCGAGCACCTGACGGCAGCGTACTCACGCGCGGAGAGCGACGCGGCGTACTCGGCGCGAGCCGCCGCCCTGGAGGGGCTCGCCAAGTACGGCACCGAGGCGGCGGCGCAGGCCGTGCTCCGTCGCGGCCTCGAGGACAAGGCCTGGCCCGTGCGTGTGCGCGCCGCGGAGCTGTTGCGGGGGCTCGGCGACGCCAGCGCCGCGCCGACGCGGCCGGCGCCGCTCCGGCAGCCCGCGGCCTTCTTCGAATCCGCCGGGTTCCTGCACCCGAGCTTCTCTCCGCACGCCTACATCGAGACGAAGAAGGGCACGATCGAGATCGAGCTCAATCTGGTAGAGGCGCCCGTCACGTCCCAGAGCTTCATCGATCTGGCGCACCTCGGCTTCTTCAACGGCCTCGAGATTCACCGGGTCGTGCCGGACTTCGTGGTGCAGGCGGGCGATCCACGGGGCGACAGCGAGGGAGGGCCGGGGTTCACGCTGATGGACGAGCTGAGCCCGCTTCCGTACCTGCGCGGAACCGTGGGGATGGCACTCGACTGGCGCGATACCGGAGGCAGCCAGTTCTTCATCACGCTCTCTCCGCAGCCGCACCTCGAGGCGAAGTACACGGTCTTCGGTCGCGTCGTGCACGGCGACGAGGTGCTCGATCGGCTCTCGCAGTGGGATGTCGTCGAGCGGGTCCGGATCTGGGATGGCGTGAGCTTTCAGTGAGCCGGAACCGGGCGCGCCGCGGAGAAGAAAAAAAAGGGGGCGACCAGCGCCCCCTTTTTCACGAAACAGGTCGGGTGTGGACTAGCGCTTCTTGCCGCCCTTTTTCTTCCCGCCCTTAGCTGCTTTCTTTGCCATTCGCGTGGTCCCCCCCTTCACGGTGGTCTGGTGCGCCGGCTTCAACCACTGCGCGACGTCGCTGCCGCCTGGCACGCAGACCCGCGCAATAGTGCCGGTGCTTCGCTGCAAGCTCTCACGCTCTGAAGAACCGAGCGGGAGCCCGACATCTCGTCACCCGGTCATCGGAAAGCCCGGCGCCACACACCCGCACGCCGCAGACCTTCCACGCCGAACGCTCAACTAAAAAGGGGGGCCGCATCGAAGTCGCGCCCCCCGGTAACTATTGCCAGCCCCTCGCGTCCGCCGTACCCAACAGGTGGGCTGAGTTAGTCGTTCGCACGCAAGATGTAGATTAGGGACGAACGTAGAACGTGTCAAGAAAAAAACGCGCCTCAGGTATTTTTTTTCTTGACCGGACCCGGGTTTTTTTCTAGGCCGCTGGTCCGCTCGAGCTCAGAACGCGCTCGTCCGGATCTCTCGCTTCTCGGCGTGCCGCTCGACCGCGAGCGTGATCAGCCGATCGACGAGCGTCGGATACTTCACGCCGGTGGCCTCCCAGAGCTTGGCGAACATGCTGATCGTCGTGAATCCGGGAATCGTGTTGATCTCGTTGACGAACAGCGAATCGTTCGACCGGCTGAGGAGGAAGTCGACGCGCGCGTATCCCTCGCCGTCGATCGCCCGGAAGGCGGCGATCGCCTGGCGCCGCACCTGATCGCTCTGTCGATCGGTGAGCGGGGCGGGAATCTCGACGCGCGAGCCGGCGTCGAGGTACTTCGCCTCGTAATCGTAGAACTCGCGCGAGGGCAGGATTTCGCCCGGTACCGACGCCTCGGGATCGTGGTTGCCCAGGACGGCGCATTCGATCTCGCGCGCGTCCGGAACGGCCTCCTCGACGAGGAGCTTGCGATCGAATGCCGCGGCGAGGTCGAGCGCCGGCGTCAGCTCGTCGCGCGTGCGGACCTTTGAGATGCCGACGCTCGATCCCAGGTTGGCGGGCTTGACGAACAGCGGATAGCTCAGTGCGGCATCGATCTCGGCGAGAACGACGGCGGGATTCAGCCGCCATTGACGGCGCCGGACGACTCGCCAGCGCGCCACCTGGAGACCCTCGGACTGGAACAGCAGCTTCATGACCGTCTTGTCCATCCCGACGGCCGAGGCCAGCACACCGCAGCCGACGTATGCGACGTTGGCGAGCTCCATCAATCCCTGGATGGTGCCGTCCTCCCCCAGCGGGCCGTGCAGCACCGGGAAGATGACATCCAGACCGAGGCCGGTGAGCGTCGTCGTGTCGGATTCGCCGTCCGGCGCGCTGCGTCGATCGACGAGCACGAGCGTGGCGTCGTCGGGTCGCGGCGGCAGGAACACCTCGCGTCCGCCGCGAAGCCGCGCCGAATCGCTCTTGACCTGGTCGATCACCTCGGCCGCCGAGGCCGCCGAGGGCGGCCGATCCGCGAGCACCCAGCGGCCGTCCTTCTCGATCCGAATCGCGATCGGCTCGTAGCGCTTGCGATCGATGTTCGCGAAGATCGCGGCCGCTGACGCCAGCGACACTTCGTGCTCGCCGGAGCGACCACCGTAGAGAATGCCGACTCGAAGACGCTTCACGTCGGGAGCACGGAACTCGCCGTCGCGAACCTGCGACGAGCGGCGGGTCATTATAGGCTATGCGCGCAAAACCGGCGGGTCCCCGCGGCCGCCGATCTCGGACGTGCCGATGGCCCTAGACTTCACCGTCACGCATCGCGACGGCCGCGCGCGGCGAGGACGGCTGCTCCTGCCGCACGGCGCCGTCGATACGCCGGCGTTCATGCCCGTCGGCACGCGCGCAGCCGTCAAGGGCGTGACCGTCGACCAGCTCCACGCGATGGGCGCCGATATCGTCCTCGCGAACACATACCATCTCCACCTGCGGCCGGGCGACGAGCTGATCGCACGGGCTGGCGGCCTCCACGCGTTCATGGGCTGGAACCGGCCGCTGCTCACCGACTCCGGCGGCTATCAGGTGTTCAGCCTGGCCGCGCGCCGTCGCCTGAGCGAGGAGGGCGTCGCGTTCCAGTCTCATCTCGACGGGCGCCCGTGCCGACTCACGCCGGAGTCGGCTGTGGACATCCAGGCACGGCTGGGCTCCGACGTCGCCATGACGCTCGACGAGTGCACTGGCTGGACGTCCAGCCGCGACGACGCGGAGGCGGCGATGGCGCGGACGCTGCGATGGGCGCGTCGGAGTCGGGAGCGGTTCCTCGCCGTCTTCGGGGGCGGCGCGCCGGGGCTCCCGCGTCCGACCCCCGGCCAGGTGCAGTTCGGCATCGTCCAGGGCGGGACGTTCGAGGACCTGCGCGACCGGAGCGTGGCGGGCACGATCGCCGTCGGGTTCGACGCCTACGCGATCGGCGGCCTCTCGGTCGGCGAGCCGGTCGCCCGGATGAACGACATCGTGGCGCACACGGCGCCGCAGCTCCCGGACGGGTGTCCGCGGTACCTCATGGGGACCGGCACGCCGGCGGACCTGCTGGAGTCGGTGGCTCGAGGCATCGATCTGTTCGACTGCGTGCTGCCGACACGCAACGCCCGGAACGGGCAGCTGTTCACGCGCGCGGGCATCCTGACGATCAGGAACGCGCGATACGCGGAGGACGGCCGGCCGCCGGACCCGGCTTGCCGTTGTCCCACGTGCCGGCGGCATTCGCGGGCGTATCTGCGGCACCTCTTCATCGCCGGCGAAATAGGCGCGGCCGTGCTGAACTCGCTGCACAACCTCCAATTTTATCTTGACACGATGCGGGAAATCAGAAACGCTATCGAGTTCGGGACATTCGACGCATTCAAGCGAGAGTTCCTCCGCGCGCTCGCGCTCCCGCCGCCGCCATAGATAGATAATGAGTGACATGACCCCGTTGCCGTCCGTCCTGGCCATGGCCCAACCGGGACCAGGCTCCGGCAGCGCCCTGGTGCAGATCTTCCCGTTCGTCCTGATGCTGGGCATCTTCTACGTCCTGGTGCTCCTGCCCATGCGGAAGCGCCAGAAGAAGGTTCAGGAGTTCCAGTCCTCGCTGAAGGTCGGCGACCGCGTCATCACGACGGGCGGGCTGTTCGGGCAGATTACGCGGCTCGAGGAGTCGAAGCTCAACGAGGGGAAGACGATCCAGGTGCAGCTCGCGGACAAGGTCAGGGTCGAGATGACCCGCGCGTCCATCGGCGGATATCAGGGCCAGGAACCGGTCGTGCAGCCGGACTCGCGCTGAGCCGTCCGGAGGCTCGAGGCCCGACTCGGATACCGGGAGAGTTTCAGGCATGCAGAAGAATCTCCGCTGGAAGATCCTCGCCATCTTGCTCGTGACCGGCCTGGCCGTGGCCGCGATCGTGCCGCCGTCCAAGAAGATCCACCTGGGCCTCGACCTGCAGGGCGGCATCCACATGGTGCTCCAGGTGAAGACCGACGACGCACTGCGCGTCGAAACGGAGACGACGGCCGATCAGTTCTACGAGGCCCTCAAGGCCGCCAAGGTCACCGTCAACCCGCCGAAAGTGGTCAGCACGACGGAATTCACCCTCGACGGTGTGCCGGCCGGCGCGGATCAGCAGGTGCGCATCCTGGCGGACCAGCAGCTCGTCGATTTCGACCGGCAGGTCGCCGGCGCCACCTATTCGTTCCGGATGCGCGAGAACGTCCAGGTCCAGCGGCGCTCGGAAGCGGTGACGCAGGCGATTCAGACGATCGAGCGCCGGGTCAACGAGCTGGGCGTCTCGGAGCCGACCGTGGCGCCCTACGGCACGACGGGCGATCAGATCGTCGTCGAGCTGCCGGGCGTCTCGAACACCGCCCGGGCCAAGGACATCATCGGCAAGACGGCGCTCCTGACGCTGAATCTCGTCGAGTCGGGCCCGGTGCCGGATCGAGAGACGTTGCTCGCCAAGTACAACGGGCAGGTGCCGCCGGAGATGGAGGTCGTGGTCGGAACCGTCTCGCGCACCGATCCGACGCCCGCGTACTATCTCGTGCGGAAGGTTCCCGCCGTCACGGGCAAGGACCTGCGCAACGCGCGGCAGACGGTCGACGAGATGAACCTGCCGGCCGTCAGCTTCACGTTGAACAGCGAGGGCGTGAGCAAGTTCTCGCGGGTGACGGCGGCGAACGTCGGACGACAGCTCGCGATTATCCTCGACGACCGCGTCGTCTCCGCGCCGTCGATCGAGGGGCCCATCAGCCAGCCGGAGGCGCGGATCACCGGCCGGTTCACGCCCCAGGAGGCCGACGATCTCGCCCTGGTCCTGCGCTCGGGCGCGCTGCCGGCGTCGCTGACCTACCTCGACGAGCGCGAAGTCGGGCCGACGCTCGGCAGCGACTCGGTCAAGGCGGGTATCGTCGCGTCGCTCATCGGCCTGGGCCTCGTGACGGTGTTCATGCTCACCTACTACCGGCTCTCCGGGATCAACGCGTTCGTCTCCATCGCGCTCAACCTGACGATCCTGCTGGCGTTCATGTCCTACCTGGGCGCGGTCATGACGCTGCCGGGGATCGCCGGGTTCATCCTGACGATCGGCATGGGCGTCGATTCGAACGTGCTCATCTTCGAGCGGATTCGCGAGGAGTTGGACGCGAAGCGGGGCGCCCGGCAGGCCATCAACGCCGGCTTCGATCGCGTCTTCGTCACGATCATCGACACGCACATCGCCTCGATGATCGCGGCGGGGTTCCTGTTTCAGTTCGGCACCGGGCCGATTCGTGGCTTCGCGACGACGCTCTTCTTCGGCCTGATCTCGAACATCTTCACGGCCGTGTTCGTCTCGCGAACGCTGTTCGAGTTCATCCTCTCGCGGCGTCCGGCGGGCGTCGCGGCGAAAGTGAGTATCTGAGCCGGTCCGGGAGAGAGCATGCGGATTTTTCACAACGCGAACTACAACTTCATCCGGTGGCGCTGGCACGCCCTGGTCGCATCGATCGTCCTCATCTGGGCCGGTGTCGCCACGATCTTCGTGAGAGGCGGCGTGCCGCTCGGGATCGAGTTCACGGGCGGCACGGCCATCGTGCTCAAGTTCAGCCAGCCGGTCGGCGAGGACGTCGTCCGCGGCGCCGTGGACCAGGTCTCGAAGGACGCCGTGGTCCAGCAGTACGGCGCGCCGGCCGACCACGAGATCATGGTCCGGCTCCCGGAGATGGCGGCACAGGAGGAAGGTACCCGGCTCGAGGAGGACGCCCAGCAGGTCCAGGACGCCCTTCGCGCCGCGCAGGTCGGGACGTTCGAGGTGCTGAGCAAGGACAGCATCGGGCCGGTGATGGGGAAGGACTACCAGAGCAAGGGCGTCTGGGCCACGGTCGCGGCGCTGGGCGGCATGCTCGTCTATGTCGCGTTCCGGTTCAGGTTCAGCTTCGCGGTGGGGGCGATCGTCGCCGCGTTCCACGACATCCTGATCACGGTCGTGTTCCTGGCCTGGTTCCGGTACGACCTGACCCTCAACGTCATCGCCGGGCTGCTCACGATCACGGGCTACTCCGTCAACGACACGATCGTCGTCTTCGACCGTGTTCGCGAGAACCAGCGGCAGATGCGCCGCGAGCCGCTCGATCAGATCGTGAACAAGAGCGTCAATCAGACCCTCGGCCGGACGATGATCACCTCGGGCACGACCCTCCTGGCGGTGGTGTCGCTCTATCTGTTCGGCGGCGAGGTGCTGCGCGGGTTCGCGTTCACGATGCTCGTCGGCGTCGTCACGGGCACCTATTCCACGGTGTTCATCGCGGCGACCCTCGCGATGATTCTGAGCCGACGGCCGGCCGTGACGCAGACCCAGGGGCGCGCCCAGGGGGCGGCGAAGGCGAAGCGAGCGTAGAGTCCCAGTGAGTCCAGCCGTCGCCCTGCTGCTGGGTGTGGTCCAGGGCCTCACCGAGTTCCTGCCCGTCTCCAGTTCGGCCCATCTGCTCATCGCCCGCGACCTGTTCGGCGTGCACATGTCGGCGGCGCTCGATCTGGCCTTCGACGTGGCGTGCCACGTCGGGACGCTCCTTGCGGTCCTGGTGTTCTTCCGTGCCGAGCTGCTCGCGATGGCCGCCGCCGTCCCGGGCCTCCTGAACCCCCACGCAGGCGCCGACGCGCGGCGCATCCGCCTGCTGATCCTCGGGACCGTGCCGATCGTGATTGTCGGCGCGCTCGGCGGCGCCGCCCTCGAGGAGACGCTGCGCACGCCGGCAGTGGCCGCCAGCATGCTGGCGGCGGGCGCGGTCCTGCTGTTCGTCGCCGAACGCGTCGGGGCGCATACCAAGCTCGAGCGGGACCTCACGCCGCGTGACGTGCTGCTGATTGGGGCGGCGCAGGCGGCGGCCCTGATTCCCGGCGTCTCGCGATCGGGCTCCACCATCGGGACCGGGATGCTGATCGGCTACCGGCGGCAGGAGATCGCGCGCTTCACGTTCCTGTTGAGCATTCCGGCCATCGTGGCCGCCGCGGCGAAGAACGGGCTCGACCTGCGCCACGAGACGCTCTCGCGCGCCGAGTTCCACGCCTTCGCGCTGGCCATGGCGAGCTCGGCGGTGGTCGGCTACGCGGCGATCAAGTTTCTCCTGCGGTTCCTGGCGGACCACCGGCTGGACGTCTTTGCCTGGTACCGGCTGGCGCTGGCCGGCGTGCTGCTCGCGCTCGTCCTCGCGCGCTAGGCGTCCGCGAGGTCGGCTCCGCGATCCGGATTGGCTATGGGTTGGTTGCGACGACGCCTCATCACCGGATTCTTCGTCACCGTGCCGCTCGTCGCGAGCGTGGTCGCGCTCGTCTGGGTGGTCCAGGCGATCGATGGCCTCACTCGCGGCGTCCCCGAGCGGCTCCTGCAGCAGGTGCCGGGCCTGGAGGGCGTCGAACATATCCCCGGCCTCGGCATCGTGCTCACGGTGCTGATGGTCCTGTTCGTCGGCACGCTGGCCACCAACGTGTTCGGCCGCCGTCTGTTGCAGCAGGCGGAGTCGCTGCTGATGCACGTGCCGGTCTTCCGCACGATCTATGGTCCGCTCAAGCAGCTCACCGAGGCGTTCTCGCCCGACAACGAGTTCGGATTCAAGCGGGTCGTGCTGGTCGAGCAGGGCCCGCAGGAGTGGGCGCTCGGGTTCCTGACCAAGGAGTTCGTCAGCGATGGGGGCGACGGACCCGAGAGCCGGCTGGCCGTCTACGTGCCGACGAACCACCTGTATCTCGGCAACGTGGTGGTCTGCTCGCGCGACCGGGTGTCGTTCCCCGACCTCACGGTGGAGCAGGGCATCCGCATTTTCCTGACGGGCGGCATGGCGCTGCCGTCCGAGATGGCGACGCGGCCCGAGGGGCAAGGCGTGACGGTCCCCGCGTCGCAGCCGGTGCGGATCCGCAAGCCGGACTGAATGACGCGCCGGGATCGTGAGATGATGAGCGGCTGGAATCCGGCGTGCGGCCGCATTCTGGAGACTGGGAGTTCTGGGGTGGGGGCAGTGAGGATGGTCGGGCAGGTGAGGTCCTTGGTGTGGGCGTTCGTTCTGACGGGGGCGGCCTGGGTGGCCGCGAGCGCGCCGGTGGCGGGGCAGGCCGCGACGCCGCTCGCGCCGGCGCATCCGAGTGGCGAGGCGGGGCTGGTGTTGCCCGATCTCAGTCTCGTCTCGTTTCACGGGATCGACGGCCACACGCTGCTATCGGCCGGCATCGTCGTCTGCGTGCTCGGGCTGCTGTTCGGGCTCGTCATCTACACCCAGCTCAAGAACCTCCCGGTCCACCCGTCGATGCGGGAGATCTCCGAGCTGATCTACGAGACGTGCAAGACATATCTCATCACGCAGGGCAGGTTCCTGCTGCTTCTGGAGCTCTTCATCGGCGTCATCATCGCCCTCTATTTCGGCGTGCTGCAGCACTTTCCCGGCGTGCGCGTGGCGATCATCCTGTTCTTCAGCCTGGTGGGCATCGCGGGCAGCTACGGCGTGGCGTGGTTCGGGATTCGCGTCAACACGTTCGCGAACTCCCGCACGGCGTTCGCCGCGCTGGCGGGCAAGCCGTACCCCTGCTATGCGATTCCGCTGAAGGCCGGGATGAGCATCGGCATGCTGCTCATCAGCGTCGAGCTGGTGATCATGCTCTTCATCCTGCTCTTCGTCCCCGGCGACTACGCCGGCCCGTGCTTCATCGGGTTCGCGATCGGCGAGTCGCTCGGCGCCTCGGCGCTGCGCATCGCCGGCGGGATCTTCACGAAGATCGCGGACATCGGCTCCGATCTGATGAAGATCGTCTTCAAGATCAAGGAAGACGACGCGCGCAACCCCGGCGTGATCGCCGACTGCACGGGCGACAATGCGGGCGATTCGGTCGGGCCCTCGGCGGACGGGTTCGAGACGTACGGCGTCACGGGCGTCGCGCTCATCTCCTTCATTCTGCTCGCGGTCTCCGACACGACGGTCCAGATCCAGCTCCTGGTCTGGATTTTCGTCATGCGCATCGTCATGGTCGTGGCGTCGGGCGGGTCGTACCTGATCAACGAAGTCATCTCGCGGAGGCAGTACCAGCACGTCGACAAGATGAACTACGAGCACCCGCTGACGCGGCTGGTGTGGCTCACCTCGGTCGTTTCCGTCGCCTTCACGTATGGCGCCTCGTGGGTGCTCATTGGCGAGCTCGGCGACGGCTCCATGTGGTGGAAGCTCTCCACCGTGATCACGTGCGGCACGCTGGCCGGCGCCATCATTCCGGAGCTGGTCAAGGTGTTCACGTCGACCGAGTCGGCGCACACGCGGGACGTCGTCACCTCGTCGCGCGAGGGGGGCGCGTCCCTCAACATCCTCTCGGGGTTCGTGGCCGGCAATTTCAGCGCGTTCTGGCTCGGCATGGTGATCATGGGGCTCATGGCCATTGCCTACGGCCTCAGCACGCTAGGGTTCGACAGCGTGCTGCCGATGGCGCCGGCGGTCTTCGCCTTCGGCCTGGTGGCGTTCGGGTTCCTGGGGATGGGGCCGGTGACGATTGCCGTCGACTCGTACGGCCCCGTGACCGACAATGCCCAGTCGGTGTACGAGCTCTCGATGATCGAGCAGATTCCGGGGATCGAGACGGATCTGAAGGCCAACTACGGGGTGGCCGTCGATTTCGCGCGGGCCAAGCACAACCTCGAGGAGAACGACGGGGCCGGCAACACGTTCAAGGCGACGGCGAAGCCGGTGTTGATCGGCACCGCCGTGGTCGGGGCGACGACCATGATCTTCTCGATCATCATTCGGCTCACCGACGGGCTGGTGCCCACGCTCGTCGCGAAGCTGTCGCTCCTGCATCCGCCGTTCCTGCTCGGGCTGATCACGGGAGGCGCGATGATTTACTGGTTCACCGGCGCGTCCACGCAGGCCGTCACCACGGGGGCGTATCGGGCCGTGGAATTCATCAAGGCGAACATCCGGCTGGAAGGCGTGACCAGGGCCTCGGTGGCCGACTCGAAGAAGGTCGTCGAGATCTGCACGCGCTATGCGCAGAAGGGGATGTTCAACATCTTCCTGGCCGTGTTCTTCGGAACGCTCGCGTTCGCGTTCTTCGAGCCGTTCTTCTTCATCGGGTATCTGGTCTCGATTGCCCTGTTCGGGCTGTTCCAGGCCATCTTCATGGCAAATGCCGGGGGGGCGTGGGACAATGCCAAGAAGATCGTCGAGGTCGAGCTGAAGGAGAAGGGGTCGGCGCTCCACGACGCCACGGTCGTCGGGGACACGGTGGGGGACCCCTTCAAGGACACCTCGTCGGTGGCCATGAACCCGGTGATCAAGTTCACGACGCTCTTCGGCCTCCTCGCCGTCGACCTGGCCGTGAGCATGACGGACCGGAGCGGCCCGTCGCTGACCTATGTGTTGTCTGCGGCCTTCTTCGGGATCACGTTGTTCTTCGTGCGGCGATCGTTCTACGGGATGCGCATCGGCGGCGAGGAGGGGGTGCCGACCGCCGGCCGGTGAGGGCGGGCCACTTCGCTGGACATGGTGTCAAATCGGTACGTAAGGCCGGTTGACACCGTTTTTTGGCTCTGACTATAATCCGGCCGCTGTGGCGGCCGGAACGAACGCGGGAGAGTGACACGTGCCACGTGAGATGTTCGGGGAAATCGTCGATCCGACCACCAAAGTGGGCACGAAGCAGTGGTACACCGTGCCGCTCTCGATTCTGGCGCACGCCGCTGCCCTGTTCGCGCTGATCGTCATTCCGCTGATGGCGACCAATGCCCTGCCCACGCCGGAATCGGTGATGGCGTTCGCCGTGACACCACCGCCGCCGCCGCCGCCCCCACCACCGCCGCCGCCGCCGACTCCGGCGACGCCGCCGCCGCCAACCCCGATCGTGGCGAATCCGAACGCCGCCCCGGTCGAGGCGCCGCGTGAGATCAAGCCGGAGCCGCCGCCGCGCGCGATCACCCAGCAGGTGCAGCAGCCCATGGGCATCGTCGGCGGGTCCCGATCGATGCTGGCGGCGCCGCCGCCGCCGCCGCCCTCGGCCCCCGTGCGTGTCGGCGGTGAAATCCAGGCGCCCAAGAAGATCCACAACGTCGAGCCGATCTACCCGGCAGTCGCCCGGCAGGCCAAGATCGGCGGTATCGTTATCATCGACGCGATTATCGCGAAGGACGGCAGCGTGAAGGAGGCGAAGGTACTTCGCGGCCAGGCGCTGCTCAATCAGGCGGCGCTCGACGCCGTCAACCAGTGGAAGTTCACGCCGACCCTGCTCAACGGACAGCCTGTGGAGGTCCAGATGTCGGTCACCGTGAACTTCCAGCTTCAGTAGCATCCGCCGGACGAGGGAGCCGGCGGGAACGCGCACGGACAGGAAAGCTGAGGACATCTCGACGGACGCCGCCCTGGCGGCAGACTTTCGACAAGCGCTCACGAGGTCGCGTGGCTCGATGCGCCTGGATCGGCGGGTCGGGCCTCTTCATTCGTTTCACGCAGTTGGCAACTCGGACTGTTTCTCGGAGGCTGGAATGGTAGTTATTGCGCAGGCAACTGGCGGCGGGCTGAATCTGGTCGAGATGTGGGGCAACATGAGCGGGATTGCCAAGGGCGTCGCCGGCGTTCTCGTCGTGATGTCGATGTGGTCGTTCGGCGTGGCGATCGAGCGCTACTACACGTTCATGCAGGCGCGGAAGCAGTCCAAGCTCTACGCGCCGCAGGTCGCCAAGCATCTCAAGGAAGGGCGGCTCAAGGATGCGCTCTCGGTGTCCCAATCGAAGACGTATCAGGTACAGCCATCTCGCCAAGGTGGTGCTCGCCGGTTTGCAGGAGTACCAGTTCCAGCACGAGGGCGGCGGCACGATGAGCCGTGACGACCTGGTCGACACCGTCCGCCGGGCCATCCAGCGCGCCTCGGCGCTCACCGCCAACGACCTGAAGAAGGGCATCCCGTCCCTCGCGACGATCGGGTCGACGGCGCCGTTCGTCGGACTGCTCGGCACGGTCGTCGGCGTCATCAACGCGTTCCACGGGATCGCGACCACCGGGTCCGGCGGACTCGGCGCCGTGTCGGCCGGTATTTCGGAGGCCCTGGTCGAGACCGCGCTCGGGTTGGTCGTCGCCATTCCGGCCGTCTGGATCTACAACTACTTCACCGGCCGTCTCGAGTACTTCAACGTCGAGATGGACAACTCGTCCTCTGAGCTGGTCGACTACTTCATCAAGAAGACGGCCTGAGAGCATCGCCGGTTCCGGGGGGCCGGGGTTCCGCGTTCCGGGGTTCTCCCGAACCCCGGAACCCGGAACCCCGGAACCACGAGCGAAGGAGAACTTCTATGGCCATGGACGTTGGCGGCGCAAAAGGTGGCGTCAAGTCCGACATCAATGTGACGCCGCTCGTCGATGTCATGCTGGTGCTGCTGATCATCATGATGGTCGTGGCGCCGATGCTGAATCAGGGCGTGCAACTGACCCTCCCGGAGGCGTCGAACGCGGTGCCGAAGCCCGACACCTCGGACCAGGTCGTCGTGTCGATCGACTCCAGCGGATACTTCTACGTCAACGCCGTCGGCCCGGTTTCGAAGGACGAAGTGCCGAAGCGGCTGCAGGACATCATGGAGCAGAAGGGCACGAAGCTCGTGTTCCTCAAGGGCGACCAGGACGCTGCCTACGGCGCCATCATGGACATGATGGACGCCCTCAGGAAGGCCCAGATCGATCAGGTGGCGCTCATCACTGAGAACCACAAGCCGCAGGAAGGCGGGAACTGATGGCCCACGCGCACATGCACCACGGCGCGGAGAAGGTCGTCAAAGGGGCCGCCCTGCAGACGTCCTGTGACATGAACGTGACGCCGCTCATCGACGTCCTGCTCGTGCTCCTGGTCATCTTCATGGCGACCCTGCCGCTCTCCCAGCGCGGTGTCGACGTCAACCTGCCGCTCGAGGTGAACCCGAACACCCCGGCGACCGATACGCTCGGCCAGATCGTCGCCGAGTACACCGCGGACCACCGCCTGACCGTCAACCACCAGGACGTCTCGATGGCGGAAGCGGAAGAGCGCTTCCGCACGCTGTTCGAGACCCGCCGCGACAAGACGCTTTTCATGATTGGCGCGCCGGCCGTCCGCTACGGCGAGATCATGCGCGTGATTGACGCGGCCCTCGGCGCCGGCGTGACGAAGGTCGGGATCGTGACGGAGGGCATGCGGCGCGAAGCCCAGGGCGGCAACTAGGTCCGGAGCTCGGGACGCATTTCGGGCCGGAAACGAAACGGGCGCAGCCGCTCCGGCGGCTGCGCCCGTTGTGTCTTGTGCCTGCGCCGTCCCGGGGGGCGGGCCGGGCAGGCCGGCCGCCGCCCGGCGACCGCCTGCGCGGCGCCTACTTGGCGTCGGCCCCCTGCTTCTTGCGGATCTCGTTGGCCCGGGCCATGTAGCTGCTCGCCTGGTTCAGCAGCTCCTTCTGCTTGGCGGGATCCTTCTCGTAGTTGGCGGCCTGCCGGAGCAGGATGTTCTTGAAGGCGAGCGCCTCGAAATAGTCTTTGTTGATTGCGAGCGCCTTGTCCTCGGCCTGGATGCCCTTCTGGACGTATTCCTGGGCCTGGGCCTTGGTGAGCTGGCTGTTCTTGAGGGCGATCTCGGAGTACTTGGCGCCGAGCGAATGCCAGGCCTCGGGATTGTTCGGCTCCATGGCGGCGCGCTTCTCGAGCGCTTCCATCGTCTTGTCGGGCTGGCCCTGGCGGTCGTAGTACCCGGCGAGGAGCTCCCAGGAGAGCGGGTCGTTCGGCTTCACGTCGATGGCCTTCTTGAAGTTCGCCTCGGCCTCGTCGTAGTAGCCGTTCTCCTCGTAGAGCCGCCCGAGCGCCTGATAGTTCGTCGGGTCGTTCGGCTCCGACGCGATGAGGTCCTGGGCGACGGGCACCGCCTTGTCGATGTTGTTGAGCTTGTCGGTGCCGTAGGCGGCGATGAGGTATTGGTACGAGAGCTTCAAGTACTTCGCGGCCTGTGGCTCGGTGTTGCCCTTGAGCTTCTCGATCGCCAGCTCGTAGTTCTGGACGGCCTTGTCGAGGTAGGCGTCATTCTCGGGCTCGCCCCGCTTGGTGGGCTTGTACAGATTGTCGTAGCTGTTGCCCAGGAAGAAGTAGGCGAACCCGAGGTCGGGGTTGAAATTGACCGCCCGCGTATATTCCTGAATGGCCGCCTGCCAGTCGCCCCGCTGGTACTGCATGTTTCCGGTCTGGAGTGCCTGCGTCGCGCGCAGATTGCTGATCGAGTACTTGCCGCATCCCGCCGCTGCCAGGCCCAGCGCCGTGACCAGCACGAACGCCCGGGTGAATAGCCATCTCATGGAGAAGACCCCTCTCAGAAAGTCAAACGGCAGAAGCCCCAAGGCTGCGCTGGTGCGCCCGCCCCACGCCTCTGCCGGTCCTGTACTTCGTCAAAAACTCGGCCAGTATAGTGAACCCCAAAAAAGTCCGTCAAGGGAAGGATGGCGGGTTTCCAGTATCATGTAGGGGACGGTGGCGCCTGCCGCCGCCCCTGCCCTCTACGCTTATTTGACACCGGCCACGATGATCCGGTTCGAGGACCTGCTCGAGAAGGTGCGGGTGGCCAATCCCGACGCCGACACGGAATTGCTCCGGCGGGCCTACGTGTTCTCGGCCTACGAGCACAAGGGGCAGGTTCGCCGCTCCGGGGAGCCGTATCTCGTCCATCCGCTCGAAGTTGCGGACATCCTGGCGGACCTCCGGCTCGACGTGGTGGCCATTGCGGCCGGGCTGCTCCACGACATCGTGGAGGACACGCCCAACACGATCGAGAAGGTCCGGGACCTGTTCGGCGAGGAGGTCGCCCACGTCGTCGAGGGGGTCACCAAGCTGAGCGGCCTGCAGTTCTCGTCGAGCGAGGAGCGGCAGGCCGAGAGCTTCCGGAAGATGCTGCTGGCGATGGTCGACGATCTTCGCGTCATCCTCGTGAAGCTCGCCGATCGGCTCCACAACATGCGAACGCTGCAGTATCTCCCGGAGGAGCGCCGCGCCCGCATCGCCCAGGAGACGCGCGACATCTACGCCCCGATTGCGAACCGGCTGGGAATGAGCAAGCTGAAGAACGAGCTCGAGGAGCTGGCGTTCCGCCACCTCGAGCCGGCTGCCTACCAGGCGCTCCGCGCCGAGGTCGAGACCAAGCGGCAGGCGGCCGAGGGGCTGATCGACACCCTCCGGAGGCAGCTGGAGGTCAAGCTCGCCGACGCGCAGATTCCCGTCGTGTCCATCGACGGCCGCATCAAGCGCCTCTGGTCGATCCACCAGAAGCTGCAGCGCCAGAAGGTGAACCTCGATCAGATCTACGATTTCATCGCGCTCCGGGTCATCACGCAAAGCTCGAAGGATTGCTACGCCGTGCTCGGCATCATCCACCAGATGTGGTCTCCGGTGCCCGGCCGCTTCAAGGACTTCGTGGCGGTCCCGCGTCCGAACGGGTATCAGGCGCTGCACACGTCGGTCGTCAGCGAGCTCGGGATGCCCTTCGAGATCCAGATTCGCACCGACGACATGCACCGCGTGGCAGAGGAGGGCATCGCGGCGCACTGGAAGTACAAGGAGGGCCGGATCGGCGCCGCGCCCGACGAGCAGTCGTTCAACTGGCTGCGGCGGCTGCTCGAGCTGCAGCAGGAGGTCCGTGATCCGCACGAGTTCATGCAGAACCTCCGGATCGAGCTGTACCCGGACGATGTCTACATCTTCACGCCCAAGGGGGAGGTCAAGGCCCTGCCGAGGGGCGCCACGCCGGTCGACTTCGCCTATTCGGTCCACACCGATGTCGGGCATCAGTGCAGCGGCGCCCGCGTGAACGGGCGCATGATTCCCCTCCGCACGCGACTGCAGAACGGGGACATCGTCGAGATCCTCACCCAGAGCGGGCACAAGCCGAGCCGGGACTGGCTCAACTTCGTCGTCACCTCGCGTGCGCGCAGCAAGATCCGCCACTTCATCCATGCCGAGGAAAAAGCTCGCAGCATCGAGCTGGGCCGGCGGCTGTTCGAGAAGGAGGTCCGTCGGTTCAACGTCGACAAGGCGCTCGTCGAGGATGGCCTGGTGGGAAAGCTGGCGTCCGAGCTCGGCGCCAGCCGCGCCGAAGACGTGTTCGCCGCAATCGGCTACGGCAAGACCACGGCGCGCGCCGTCCTGACGAAGCTGGTCGGCCAGGACGCGCTGCACGAGCGGCCGGTCGAAAGCCCGTTGTCGAGCGTCACGAGCGCCGTCAAGCGGGCCCTGGGCGCCGGCGGCGATCAACGGATCAAGGTGAGCGGAATGGAGGACCTTCTGGTCGTGCTCGCTCGCTGCTGCAATCCCATCCGCGGCGAGCGTATCGTCGGCTACATCACGAGGGGCAAGGGGGTTTCGGTCCACGCCGCGACCTGCCCGAACGTCGTGAACCTCCTGTACGACCCCGAGCGTCGGATCGACGTCGAGTGGGACAAGGGAAAGGACGTGCTGCCGTACACGGTCCGGCTGAAGATCAGCGTCGAAGACCGGAAGGGCATTCTGGCCGACGTCAGCTCACGAATCGCAGACGTCAACACGAACATCCGGGACGTCGAGGCCAACGTCGGCACCGATCATCGCGGGTCGATTCGAATGACGGTCGAGATCAGCGACGTCAAGCACCTCGAGCGGGTGATGAAATCGCTGCGCGCCGTGGAAGGCGTGCTGGCGGTCGAGCGGGCGAGCCGCTAGACGCGGCGCCCGGGCACCCGCGCCGACACGGGACTCAGGCGGCTTTGACGACCCGATTCGAGCGGATACAGCGGGTGCACACGCGGATGCGCCTCACTCCGCCGTTCACGACCGCCCGGACCCGCTGCAGGTTGGGCTCGAACCGGCGCGACCGGACATTGTTCGCGTGGCTGTGGACCCGCCCCACCGCCGGGGTTCGGTTGCAGATTTCGCAGTGTTTCGCCATGTCCCCTGATTCTTCCACGCCGGTTCGTCTTCGGCGGAAACGTCGAGTATAGCAGCGAACACCGCGGGTCGGAGCACCGCCTGCGGTTTCGCGCTCGGGGAATCCCTTCGTCGTCGTTCAGGTAATCACCCGCTTAACCGGCGCGGCTCCTTGACTTACGCTCGGCCGTCCGTTGCTCTGCGCCGGCGCCAGGCCGACGCGTCCTGTCGCGAGGACAGCCCGGCCGAACCAAACGTGGAAGACATTCGTCAAAAGGCGTAACCGGCGGTCGGATTTGCCGAGATCGTGGCGACCGCTGGCGGCAAGTACTTGAAAATACGACACTTCCATCTCGATTCCGGGTGGGACGCACTCGCGGCGCTCCTGGGAACCGAGCAGGGAAAAACGACACCTCCGGCGCGAGAACGAACAGGGGTCGTTGGCTTTACAGTGCATATTGTCTCGCGTATGATTGGCATTTTAATTGCTTGGCGTCATAGCCAGCGTGGCAAACGGCCACAGCGGAGCGGAAGGGAGTTCGCGTCATGAGCGCACGTGTCAATGGGAAGAAGGCAAACGCCGGCACGGAGGATGTGCGGGATCGATATGCCGAACTCAAGCGCATTCTGGAGGACCGCCGCCGCGAAATCCTGAATCAGGTCCAGATCAAGATGCGGGACGTGCGCGCGGAAGGAGCTTCCGGAGACGGCCAGGGCGTGCTCGACGCCGCCGAGTCCTCGGAAGCCGATATCCAGGACGACATCGAGTTCGCCCTGATCCAGATGAAGTCGGAGACGCTGCACAAGATCGAAGAGGCGCTGGCTCGTCTGGAAGAGGGCACCTACGGGAACTGCTTCGAGTGCGGGGAGGAGATTTCGGAGCGGCGGCTTCGGGCGCTCCCGTTTGCGGTGCGGTGCAAGGACTGCGAGGAAGCGCGTGAGACGGCGGAACGGCGCGAGCGGCAGCTCTCGCAGCGCCGGTCGGCCGGCTTCCTGATGGACTTGAACTGACCGGCGTCCTTGCCTCCGCGTCGTGCAGGCTTCGCCGGTGGCGGGGCCTGCACGACCCCCCCTTTTCGGCATCCTGCGTCCTGAACTGAATAGAGAGTAGAGTGGTTGGCGCGCCGGGCGCCGGCACGTCCGGCGTCGCGCGCGTATAGCGAGGTTTGCGCTATGGCCGACGAATCGACGCGTGCACAGCAAGGCGCCGCGGAACGGTCCTACATCGTTCCTGCGGACGTGCCGGTGCTGCCGCTGCGTGACACCGTCCTGTTTCCGAACTCGTTCATGCCGCTCGCCGTGGCGCGTGAGAGCTCGGTCAAGCTGATCGACGAGGCGATTGCCGGCGGCAAGCTGGTCGGCGTCTTCACGCAGCACGAGCCCAACCAGGAGGAGCCCGGCCAGTCGGACCTGTACCCGATCGGGACGCTGACGCACATCCACAAGATGTTCAAGCTGCCCGACGGCAGCCTGCGGCTCATCGTCCAGGGGCTGACCCGCCTGAGGTTCGACCGGACGCTGGCGAGCAGTCCCTATCTGCGTGCCGAGGTCAGCGAGGCACCCGAGGTGCTGCGCGACACGGATGCCATCGAGATCGATGCGCTGCAGCGGAACGTCCGGGCGAACTTCCAGCAGGTGGTGCAGCTCTCGCCCGTGCTGTCCGACGACCTGACGGCGCTCGCGGCGAACATCACGGATCCCGCCCGGGTCGCCGACTTCATCGCGTCGAGCCTCACGACCATCAACACGGCCGCCAAGCAGCAGCTCCTCGAGACGCTGGACGTTCGGGCGCGCATGGACGAGCTGAATCGGATTCTGACCAAGGAGCTCGAAGTCCTCGAGTTGGGATCGAAGATCCAATCGCAGGTCCAGTCGGAGGTGGGAAAGAACCAGCGCGAGTACTTTCTCCGCGAGCAGATGAAGGCGATCCAGAAAGAGCTGGGCGAAGGCGATGAACAGGCGAGGGAGCTCGAGGAGCTGCGCGAGAAGATCGAAGCCGCCGGCATGCCGGACGAGGTGAAGCGCGAGGCGCTCCGCGAGCTCGATCGGCTGTCGAAGATGCCGGCCGCGGCCGCCGAATACACGGTGGCCCGGACCTACATCGACTGGCTGATCGCGGTGCCGTGGGCCAAGCGGACGGAGGAGATCATCGACCTCGTCCGGACCAAGGGCGTGCTCGATGCCGATCACTCCGGGCTGGATCGCGTCAAGGACCGGATCCTCGAATACCTCGCGGTGCGGAAGCTGAAGCCGGACATGAAGGGACCGATCCTCTGTTTCGTCGGTCCCCCGGGCGTCGGCAAGACGTCGCTCGCCAAGTCCATCGCGACGGCGCTGGGCCGCAAGTTCGTGCGCGTCTCGCTCGGCGGCATGCGGGACGAGGCCGAGATTCGCGGTCACCGGCGCACGTACATCGGCGCGCTGCCGGGGCAGGTCATCCAGGGACTGCGCCGGGCGGAATCGCGCAATCCCGTGTTCATCCTCGACGAAATCGACAAGCTCGGCGCGGATTTCCGCGGCGACCCGGCCTCGGCCCTGCTCGAGGTGCTCGACCCCGAACAGAACAACACGTTCAGAGATCACTACCTCGACGTGCCGTTCGACCTGTCGGAGGTGCTCTTCATCACCACCGCCAACGTCCTCGACACCATTCCGCCGCCGCTCCGCGATCGCATGGAGGTGATCGAGCTGCCGGGCTACACGGAGGAGGAGAAGCTCGTCATCGCACGCGAGCACCTGGTCGAGAAGCAGATCGTCAATCATGGCCTGACGCCCGATCAGATCGTGTTCACCGACGACGCCCTCCGGGCGATCGTCCGCGGATACACGCGCGAGGCGGGCGTCAGGAACCTCGAACGCGAGGTCGGCGCCATCTGCCGCAAGGTGGCCCGCGGACACGCCGAAGGCCGGACGGAGCTCGTGACCGTGACGCCCGAGGTGGTCGAGCAGATGCTGGGCGCGCCGCGCCACATCGAAGAGGAGCTGGCGGACCGGACGAAGGAGCCCGGCGTGGCCATCGGGCTGGCGTGGACACCCGTGGGCGGCGACGTGCTGTTCGTGGAGGCATCACGGATGCCCGGGGCGAGCCAGCTCACGCTGACCGGTCAGCTCGGCGACGTGATGAAGGAGTCGGCTCGCATCGCCCTCTCGTGGTTCCGTGCGCACGCCAGGGACTACGGGGTCGACCCCGCCTTCTACAAGGACGCGGAGATCCACCTTCACGTGCCGCAGGGCGCGATTCCGAAGGACGGGCCGTCGGCCGGCGTGACCATGGTTGTGGCTCTCGCCTCGGCGCTCTCCGGGCGTCCCGTGCGGGGCGACGTGGCGATGACCGGGGAGATCACCTTGTCGGGCCGCGTGCTGCCGGTGGGCGGCATCAAGGAGAAGGTGCTGGCCGCGCGCCGCAACGGCATCAGCGAGATCATCATGCCGAAGCAGAACGAGAAGAACGTGAAGGAGGATCTCAACGAGGAACTGCGGCGCTCGCTCGTCGTGCACTACGTCGAGGAGATGGACAGCGTCCTCCGGATCGCTCTGACCGGGGCCGCCGAGGCCACGCGCTCGGGCGACGCCAGCCGTTCGCAGGGGACCCGCCAGAACGTCGGGGTCGGAGGTTCGCTGCACTGAGACCGGCGCAGACCCCTCCGCCTCTCCGCGGCGGCTCGCCCGCGCCGTTCAGGCGGCGCTGGCGACCGGCTTGTCGACCGGCATCGCCCGCTTGCGGCGCGACAGCCGTCGCCCGGCGGACTCGAGATAGACGAAGAACACCGGCGTGATGTAGAGCGTCAGCGTCTGTGAGACGAGCAGGCCGCCGACGACAGCGAGTCCGAGCGGTTGCCGCGCCTCGGCGCCGGCTCCCAGGCCGAGCGCAATCGGCAGCGTACCGACCAGTGCGGCCATGGTCGTCATCATGATCGGCCGGAACCTGACCATGCAGGCTTCGTAGATGGCGTCGGCCGGGGACTTCCCTTCGTTGCGCTGAGCCTCCAGTGCGAAGTCGATCATCATGATCCCGTTCTTCTTGACGAGCCCGACGAGCATGATGACACCGACGAACGCGTACAGGTTCAGGTCCACGTGGAAGATCATCAGCGTCGCGAGCGCACCCAGTCCCGCCGCGGGCAGCCCGGAGAGAATCGTGATCGGGTGGATGAAGCTCTCGTACAGAATGCCCAGGACGACATAGATCACGAAGATGGCCATGACCAGGATCACGCCGAGACCGGTGAGCGAGTCCTGGAACGCCTGGGCCGTGCCCTGCGCGCTGCCGATGACGGTCGCCG
Organism: uncultured Acidobacteriota bacterium; assembly: GCA_963764505.1. GTDB lineage: Bacteria > Acidobacteriota > Vicinamibacteria > Vicinamibacterales > SCN-69-37 > CAVXSP01. Next base: position 1,075,995 of record CAVXSP010000001.1, read on the forward strand.
GCAGCGTGGCCTTGGCGGCCTCATCGACTTTCGCCAGCGCGTCACCGAGCGCGACGCCGGGGGCCAGCGAGAAGGAGAGCGTGACGGAGGGGAGCTGTCCCGTGTGGCTGACCGACTGCGGGCCTACCCCCTCGCTGAAGCTGGCGACCGTGCTCAGCGGAATCAGCTTGCCGGTCGAGGCCGAGCGGACGTACAAGAGCGACAGCGCGTCCGGCCGGTCCTGGTACTCCGGCAGGACCCGCATCAGGATCTGGTACTCGTTGGTCGGCGTGAAGATCTGGCCGACCTGGCTCGACGAGTACGCGCCCGACATGGCGCTCTCCACCTGATCCACCGTCAGTCCGAGGGCGCTGATCTTGTCCCGATTCATCGACACGTTGACCTGCGGCGTCGCCAACTGCAGGTCGCTCGTCACGTCCACGAGCTCAGGGATCTTGTTCAGCGCCGCCTCCAGTTTGGGCGCCGCTTCATAGATCTCGGCCGTGTCCGCGCCCTGGATCGTGTACTGGTACGCGCTGCGGCCCCGGACGCCGCCGATGCGAATGGCGGGCGGGTTCGTGAGGAACACGCGGACGCCCGGAATCCCGGCCAGCTTCCCGCGCATCTCGTCGATGACCTGGTCGGCGCTCAGGGCGCGGGCGTCGCGAGGCTTCAGTTCGATCATCAGCCGGGCCGTCGAGTCGCCGCCGAAGCCGGTGTTGGTGGTCGCGGCGTCGACGTTGGGATCCTGCCGCACGACGTCGATCACCTGCCGGAGGTGTGCGACCGACGACTCGTAGCCAAGCCCCTGGAGCATCTGGATCTGCCCGCTGATCTGGCCGGTATCGACGCTGGGAATGAATCCCTTCGGAATCCGCACGAACGCGTACACCGTCGCGCCGAGCAGGCCGACCGAGACGAGCATGGTGACCGCGCGGTGCCGGATGACGCCGCGCAGCGTCCACCCGTACGACTGCCGTCCCCACTCGAACACGTGCTCGAGCGCCATGTACATCCGCCCGTGCTGCAGGTGCGTGCCGGGCCGCAGCCATCGGGCCGAGAGCATCGGCGTGAGTGTGATGGACACGAACCCGGAGACCAGGATGGCGATCGCCATCGTCACGGCGAATTCGTGGAGGAGCCGGCCGACGATGCCGCCCATGAAGAGGACCGGGATGAACACCGCCACGAGCGAGAGCGTCATCGACAGAATCGTGAACGCGACTTCGCGGGACCCTTCGAGGGCCGCCTCGAAGGGGCCCTTGCCCATCTCCATGTGACGGACGATGTTCTCCAGCATGACGATCGCGTCGTCGACGACGAAGCCGACCGCGAGGGTGAGCGCCATCAGCGACAGGTTGTCGAGGCTGTAGTCGAGCAGATACATCGCCGCGAACGTGCCGATGATCGAGGCGGGCAGCGCGAGACTCGGGATCACCGTCGCTGAGATGTTCCGGAGGAACAGGAAGATCACCAGGATGACGAGGACCACGGTCAGGACGAGCGTGAACTTGACGTCGTGCACCGACTCGCGGATCGAGATCGAACGGTCGCCGCGAATCCGGACCTGAATAGCCGGCGGCAGCTCCGCCTGCAGCTGCGGCAGAAAGGCCCGGATCGAGTCGACGACGTCGACGACGTTGGTGCCTGGCTGCTTGAAGATGGCCAGGTACATGATGCGGTGCGTGCCGCCGGCGTCGCCGTACCAGCTGCCGGTCTTGTCGTTCTCGACGCCGTCGTACACGCGGGCGATTTCGTCGAGGCGGATTGGCGCGCCGTTGCGATACGCGATCACGAGCGGCTTGAAGCCGGCGGCGTCGAACAGCTGGCCGTTCTGCGGCTGGACGATGAAGTTGCGATCGCGCCCGTACAGCGTGCCCGTCGGCCGGTTGGCGCTGCCGCGCTGAATCGCCGCTGCCACCTCATCGACCCCGATGCCGCGCGTCGCCATCTCGGCCGGGTCGAGGTCCACGCGCACGGCGTACTTCTGCGCGCCGAACACGGACACCTGCGCAACGCCGCTGACCGTGGAGATCCGCTGCGCCATCGTCGTCTCGGCGTACTCGTCCACGGTGGAGAGCGGCAGCGTGTCGGAGCTGACCGTCAGGAAGAAGACCGGCGAATCCGCCGGGTTGACCTTCCGAAACGAGGGGGGCGCCGGCATCCCGGGCGGGAGCTGCCGGGTCGTGCGCGCAATCGCCGTCTGGACGTCCTGCGCGGCCGCGTCGATGTTCCGGTCGAGATCGAACTGCAGCGTGATGTTCGTACTGCCCTGGCTGCTCGTCGAGGTGATCTGGGAGATACCGGGGATCGTGGCGAACTGCTTCTCGAGCGGAGTGGCGACCGCTGAGGCCATCGTGTCGGGACTGGCGCCCGGAAGGTTCGCGCTGATCTCCAGGGTCGGGAAGTCGATCGGCGGCAGGTCGCTGACCGGCAGCGCGCGATAGCCGACGATGCCGAAGATGATGATGGCGAGCTGGATCAGCGTCGTGGTGACCGGCCGTCGAATGAAGAGTCGTGACAGGTTCACAGCGAGGGCACTCCGGCCGCAGGCTTGACCGTGACGCGGGCGCCCGGCGTCAGCCGGAGCTGTCCGTCGGTCACGACTTGCTCACCAGCGTGCAGGCCACTGGCGATCACCGCGCGGCCGGCTTCGGTGCGGGACACCGTCACAGGCCGCAGAGCGGCGGTGCGATTGGCATCGACGACGTACACGTACTGGCCGCTGGGCCCGCTCTGGATCGCCGGAACCGGTACCACGATTGCGTGGGCGTCCAGCGAAACCTGGAGGCGAACCTGGACGAACTCGCCGGGCCACAGCCGGCGATCCGTGTTCGGAAAGGTCGCCTTCAGCCTGATCCCGGATGTCGTCATGTCCACCGCGTTGTCGATGAATGTCAGCGAGCCAGTCGACACCGGCTCGTTCGGATCGCTCGAATCGAACGCCTGCGTCGCCAAAGCGTGGCGCGCCTGGGCGGCACGAATCGTCGGCAGGTTGTCCGCGGGGACCGAGAACGTCACGCGAACGGGCGTGATCTGGTTGATGACTACCATCGCATTCGGGTCCGCCGTCCGGACCAGCGACCCGGGGTGAACCTGCAGCGCGCCCGTACGTCCCGTCACCGGCGCTTTGATCGTCGTGTACTGCAGCTGCAGCTTCGCATTGTCAATCTGCACCTGGTCGGCGGCAATCGTTGCCTGCAGCGAATTGGCCTGCGCCGAGATCGCGTCGAACTGCTCCTGTGACACGAGCCCGTTCTTGAACAGACTGGCATATCGGGCGCGCTGGGTCTCGGCGGTCTTCGACTGGCCCGTATCCTTCGCGAGCTGCGCCTCCGCCTGACGGACCGCCAGGTCGAACGGCCGCGGATCGATCGTGAACAGGGGGTCGTCCTTCTCGACCTCCTGGCCCTCGGTGAAGTGCACGGCCATCAGCGGACCGCTGACCTGCGGCCGAATCTCGACGGTGGAGAACGCCTCGACGTTGCCGACCGCCTGGATGAACGTCGGGATCGCCATCTCCTCGACGCTGGCGACCGTCACCGGCACAGTCCCCTCGCCGCGGCCACCACCGCGGCCGCCGCGTCCCGACGTCTGAGTCCCCGCGGCCGTCACGACCTCGCGGTCGGCGACGCTTCCGGTCCCACCAGGTACAGGAGGACAGCAGCAGTACCGACGACAATCCCAAGGAGCCAAGCGCTGTGGGGCGAATGAATCGGCGAGGAGACGTCACAACCGGTATTTCACCTCAGGCCGGGCAAGGAGGGGAGCGAGGCCAAGCCGCGCCTGCTCCGGACCCCTAATAACTACGTCTGCTGTGGCCTGGCGTTTACGATCGCGGTCGACGCAGCTGCCGCTCAGGACCCACTAAGCCTAACCCGACAACGGTTTTCATGTCGATAATCGCGCCCTGGCGGATCATCCGTCGAACCTCCGTGAGACGGAAGACCCTGGGCTCCAACTGTTCATCCACGTCCTGCTCGACGGCGCGCACGGGCCGCCGCAGATCGGTGCAGTGATAGAAGACCATCACCTCGTCGCAGAAGCCCGGCGTCGGATAGAGGGCCGTCAACCGGCGGACTCGTCCCGGGCTGAGCCCGATCTCCTCCTCGCACTCGCGTCGCGCGCAGCGGGCGAAAGGCTCGCCCGCCTCGCGCGATCCGGCCGGGAGCTCCCAGACCCATTTGTCGATGACGTACCGGAACTGCCGGATCAGCACGATCCGGTCACGCGCCGGCTGCGCGATCAGCACGACCGAACCGCGATGCCGGACGATCTCGAACGCGGCCTTCCGGCCGTTCGGAAGCTGCACGCGGTCGAGCTCGGCCTGGAAGACGCGACCGGAGTAGATCACGCGCTGGCTCAACCGTCGCGGGCGGGAGGACTGGGGCATGCCTTGATTATCCGCCGCTCGAGTGTGCGGACGCGTGGCGGTTCCCGGCCGTCCGACGCAGGTCGGCGAGAATGGACGACAGCTCGGCCGGCAGCGGCGCCTCGAAGGTCAGCCGCCGCTCGCTGGCGGGGTGCGAGAGCGTGAGGCGCGCCGCGTGCAGGAAGGGGCGCTCGAGCCCGGAGAGAGCCGCGAGCGCCGGCGGGATCCTCGCGCGCACGCCACCGTACAGATCGTCTCCGACGACAGGATGTCCGTGCTCGCTCAGATGGACCCGGATCTGGTGCGTGCGCCCCGTCGCGATGTGCAGGCGCACGAGCGACACGCCACCCAGCCGCTCGACGTTCGTGACGGTCGTGATCGCCGGCTTCGGGCGCGCCGTGCGGCTGGAGATCTTCTGGCGCTGTCGTCGATCGCGGCCGATCGGCGTCTCGATCCGCTGTCCGGGCTCGACGGCGCCCCACACGAGCGCGACGTACTCCTTCTCGACCGTGCGTTCCTGGAATTGACGGGCGAGATGGCGGTGCGCCAGATCATGTTTGGCGACCACCAGCACGCCCGACGTGCCTCGATCGAGCCGGTGCACGATGCCCGGCCGCGCGGCGCCGCCGATGCCGCTGAGCCCGCTCACGTGATGGAGCAGCGCGTTGACCAGCGTGCCCCGCGCGTGCCCGGCCGCCGGGTGCACGACCATCCCGGCCGGTTTGTCGACGACGACGATATCGGCATCTTCGTGGAGGATGGTCACGGGGAGGGCTTCCGGCGCCGGCCGGGGAGCTGCGGGCAGCGGGATCTCGATGTCGACCGTGAGTCCGGATTCGACGACGAGGCCTGGCTTGGCGCGGCCCGCGCTGACGACGACGTGATGAGCGCGTATCAGCCGCTGGATGTGCGATCGGGAGATCTTCGGCAGGCGCCTGGCGAGGAACTGGTCCAGCCGCTGGCCGGCTTCCGACGCGGCGACCACGAACTGCACCATGGCAGCCGGCCGGAAACGCCTCAGTGGGCGCCGGCGGGGCTCTGGGACGCCACCTGCGCGGCCGCACGCCGTCCCAGCCGCCACAGCATGAGCAGGCTGATGGGGACGAGCACGACGGAGACGAACTGCGACGTCGAGAGCGCGGTCACACCGAAGAGCGTCCCGCGTTCGTCTCCGCGATAGATCTCGATGATGAACCGGGAAATCGCGTACAGCAGGATGTACAGCCAGATGGTCCTGCCGGGGAACGCCCGGCCCCGCCGCTCCGTCAGCAGGAGGACGGCCAGGATGATCAGCTCGGCGCCGGCGTCGTACAACTGCGTCGGATGGAGCGGCACGTCGAGCGGCGTCCCGACGTTGGCCGCCGCCACGGGATCGGTGAACGTGATCGCCCACGGCACGTCGGTCGGGCGTCCGTAGCAGCAGCCCGCCATCAGACATCCGAACCGGCCGATGACGTGACCGAGCGCGATGCCGGGTGCGATGAGATCGGCGGTCGTCCACACGGGAAGTCCGTAGCGGCGGATGAGCCAGATCCCGACGGCGAACGCCGCGAGCAGCCCCCCATAGAACACGCCGCCGGCGCGCACGAGCGAGAGCAGCTCGTTCGGCTGATGCCGGAAGTACTGGAAATCGACGGCGATGAGCATCAGCTTCGCGCCGACGAGCGCCGCGATGATCAGGTAGATACCGAGATCCATGACCCGCGTCGCGTCCACGCCCGCACGGCGCGCCCGCACGACGGCGAGCTGCAGGCCGGCGAGGTACGCCAGCGCCAGGAGCACCCCGTAGGAATAGACGGGCCAGGGGCCGATTCTAAACAGAATGGGATGCATGTCGGGTTACCAGCAGGAGATCGAGAAAGACGAGCACCGCGCCAATCGTAATCGACGCGTCGGCGATGTTGAATGCCCAGAAGTGCCAGCCGTGCCAGTACACGTCGACGTAGTCGAGCACGTAATGGACGCGGACGCGATCGAGAAGATTGCCCACCGCGCCTCCGAGGATCAGCGACAGACCGACCCGGGCGAGCTTCTCGTGGTTGTGCACGTGCCGGGCATAGAAGGCGATGCCCACGAGCGCCAGCGCGGCCAGCGCGGTCGTCAGCACGGACTTGACCTGCAGGTTCATCCTCGATTCGTTCAGGATGCCGAACGCCACTCCCGTGTTCTGCACGTGGATCAGGTCCAGGAACCCAGGGATGATCGTCCGGCTCTCGAATGGCGCCAGCGTCGAGCGGATGAGCGCCTTGGCGAGCTGATCGGCGGCGATGACGAGGCCGCAGATCCAGAGCGACAGGCCGAAGCGCCGTCCGACCTCGTGCGCGCTCTGCTCGATCACGTCCGAGGCCGGCAGGCCGCTGGCGCCCGCGCCGGACCCGGCCGGCGCGTCGTGGCCGGGCGGGACCTGGCGCCCGAGGTCGTTCGGATCAGGCGGTCGCTGCACCCGCGACTCCCAGGGCGTCCGCGCAGCGGAGACACAGGCCGGCCATGTCCCCGTCGGCCACCGTGTCGGCGACGAAGCGCCAGCACCGCGGGCACTTGTCGCCGCCGGCGTGCGAGACGACCGGCTCCAGCGGCGCGCCCGGCCGAGCGCGGTCGATGGCGACGGTCGAGACGATGAAGAGCATCGGAAGGTCCCGCTCGTACTGCGAGAGCAGCGCGTGGATCTCCGTCGGGGTCTTGAGTGTGACGTGCGCCGTGAGCGGCGCGCCAATCGTCTTGTCGCCGCGTGCGACCTCGAGGGCGGCGTTGACGGCGCTCCGAACCTCCAGAAGCGTCGTCCAGCGCGCCTCGAGCGCCGGATCGATCCAGGCGTCGGTGCCGGCCGGGAACTCGGCGAGGTGCACGGAGTCCTCGCGCTCCCCGGGCAGATGGCTCCAGATCTCCTCGGCCGTCGCCGACAGGATGGGCGCGACCAGGCGCGTCACGCCGTCCGCGATCAGATACTGCACGGTCTGGGCGGATCGGCGCTCGCGCGACTCGGCCCGGAGCGTGTAGAGGCGGTCCTTGCAGACGTCCAGGTAGAAGGCGCTGAGGTCGACCGTGACGAACTCGTTGACGGCGTGGAAGATCGTCTGGAACTCGTACGTGTCGTACGCGTCGAGCACCTTCCGGACGAGCCGCGCGTACCGGGCGAGCGCGAAGCGGTCGACCTCGATCAGCGTGCCGGTCGGCAGCAGGTGCTGCGCGGGATCGAAGTCGTAGAGATTCGCGATCAGATAGCGGAACGTGTTGCGAATCTTCCGGTAGGCCTCCACGGTGCGCGAGAGCACCGCCCGGCCCAGCCGGACCTCGTCGCGGTAGTCGACCATCGACACCCACAACCGCAGCACGTCCGCGCCGCTCTCGGCAATCACCTGCTGGGGGGCGACGTCGTTGCCGAGCGATTTCGACATCTTGTGTCCCTGCTCGTTGACGACGAACCCGTGTGTCAGCACCGCGCGGTACGGCGCCCGATCCCGCGTGCCGAGCCCGACGAGGAGCGACGACTGGAACCAGCCGCGATACTGATCCGTGCCCTCGAGGTACAGATCGGCCGGCCACGTCAGCTCGGGCCGTCTGGCGAGGACGGCTTCATGGCTCGATCCGGAATCGAACCACACGTCGAGGATGTCCCGCTCCCGCTCGAAGTCCGTTCCCGCGCACTGCTCGCACCGGAAGCCGTCCGGGACGAAGCGATCCACGGGCAGCTCGTACCAGGCGTCCGCGTTGTGCGTTTCGAACACCTCGGCGGCCCGCGCGACGAGCGCGGGCGTCAGCAGCGACGTGCCGCACCCGCGGCACGTCAGCGCCGGGATCGGCACGCCCCACGCGCGCTGCCGCGAGATGCACCAGTCCGGCCGGCCCAGGAACATTCCCGTCATGCGCTCGCGGCCCCACGCCGGAATCCACTGCGTCGCCTGGCTCTCGGCAACCGCCGCGTCCCGCAGGGCGTCCATGCTGATGAACCACTGCGACGTCGCGAGCAGGATGACCGGCTGATGGCAGCGCCAACAGTGCGGATACGAATGCGTCACGGTCGCGCGGTGCCATAGCCGCCCGCGCGCGGCGAGCGCCGTCTCGACCGCCGTGTTCGCCTCGAGCACCGGCAGCCCGCCGACGACACCGACATCGGGCAGGAAGCGCCCGTCCTCGGCAATCGGTGCGTAGATGTCCAGACCGTACTTGAGAACCCGTACGGTAGTCGTCGACGCCGTGGCCCGGCGCCGTGTGGACGATGCCGGTCCCCTGCTCCAGCGTGACGTAGTCGGCCAGCACCGCGGGCGAATCCCGTTCGTAGAGCGGATGGCGGAACTTCACGAGCTCCAGCGTCCCTCCATCGAACGACGCCACTTCCGGTCCCAGCGCGCGGCCCGTCGCGTCCGAGACCGCCTTCGCGAGGGCCTCCGCCACAATCACGACCCGGTCGTCCAGCTCGTACGCCCCGTACCGGTGTCCGGGATGGAACGCGACCGCCAGGTTCGACGGGATCGTCCAGGGGGTCGTCGTCCAGATGAGCACGGAGACGTTGCGGCCGCCGAGCGCGGGCACGCGGGAGGCCAGCGTGCCGGCATCGCCTGGGGAGAGCGGGAACTCCACGTAGATCGACGGCGAGGCGTGGTCCTCGGTACTCGACCTCGGCGTCGGCCAGGGCCGTTCGATCGCGAAGGCACCAGTGGACGGGCTTCTTTCCCTTGTAGACGAGCCCGCGCGCGACGAACCTGCCGAGCGCCCGCAGGATCGTGGCCTGATACTCCGGCGCCATCGTCAGATACGGCCGGTCCCAGTCGCCGATCACGCCGAGCCGCCTGAAATCGTCGCGCTGCGACATGTAGAAGCGCCGGGCGTACTCGCGGCAGGAGCGCCGGAACTCCACGGGCGCTCCGATCTTCGCGCGGCCGCCGAGATCGCGCTCGACGTTGAGCTCGATCGGCAGGCCATGGCAGTCCCACCCCGGCACGTAGGGTGCGTCGAAGCCGGCCATCGTCCGGGACTTGACGATGAAGTCCTTGAGAATCTTGTTCAGGGCGTGACCGATGTGGATCTCGCCGTTGGCGTAGGGCGGCCCGTCGTGCAGCACGAAGCGCGGCCGGCCCGCGCGTCGCGCGCGGATCCGCCCGTACAGATCCATCTGCTCCCAGCGCGCGACCAGTGCCGGCTCGGCGGCCGGCAGGTTCGCCTTCATCGGGAAATCCGTGCGGGGCAGATTCAGCGTGTCCTTCCAGTTGCGCATAGGGCGGCCGAAACCACCATTCTATAATTGGCGCCGTTGGCTCTGCCCGCCGCGATCTTCTTCGACGTCGATTTCACGCTGATTCAGCCGGGCCCGAGGTTCCAGGGCTCCGGCTATTGCGAGACCTGCGCGAAGCACGGCGTGACCGTCGATCCGGCCCGATTCGAGGCGGCCGTCGCCGGCGCGGCGCCGCTGTTGCGATCGGAGGACCACAGCCACGACGGCCGGATCTTCGAAACCTACACGCGCCGGATCATCGAGTTGATGGCTGCCAGCGCGGAGGCCGAGGCCGCCGGCTCCGGTGCGCCGGCCGCATCGGGTCTCGAGCGCGCCGCGCGCGAGATCTTCCTGGCCTGGACGGACCACCGGCATTTCACGCTCTATCCAGAAGTCCCGGCGGTGCTCCGACAGCTGCACGCGCTCGGAATCCGGGTCGGCCTGATCTCGAACACCGACCGCTGCCTCGAGTCGTTCGAGTCGCATTTCGAGCTGACGGGCCTCATTGGCGTCGCCGTCTCCTCCTCGGATCACGGCTTCATGAAGCCGCACCCGAGCATCTTCCGCGCGGCGCTGGAGCGGATGGGCGTCGTCGCGAGCGACGCCGTCATGGTCGGCGACAGCCTCATGCACGACGTGCAGGGCGCACTCGACGTCGGGATGCGCGGCGTGCTCCTGGCGCGCGGCGGGATGCCCGCGCCGGCCGCCGCCGGCGTCCCCGTGATTCGATCCCTCGACGAGCTCCTCGGGCTGCTCCGCCGGAGCTGACGCGTGGGCCGCTGCGGCCTAGCCGGGCGGCCAACCCAGCCTCCGTCCGCCGAGCACGTGCAGGTGGATGTGGAACACCGCCTGGCCGGCGTCGCCGCCGCAGTTGAACACGGTCCGGTATCCGGAGTGCGCGTAGCCCCGCTCGGCCGCCAGGGCGGCCCCCCGGCGCGTCAGCTCGCCGACCAGCGCATCGTGATCGGGCGACAGGCTGTTCAGGGTTTCGATGTGCTCGCGCGGCACGACCAGGATGTGCATCGGCGCCTGCGGATTGACGTCCTCGAACGCCACGACGCGCTCGTTCTCGTAGACCTTGGCGGCGGGCACCTCGCCCGCGATGATGCGGCAGAAGAGACAGGCCATCGGCATAGTCTACGTCCGCCGTTTCGCGACGACGACTCTCGGGATGCCCTGAAGATCGGGCGTGACGTGATCGATCGCGAGTGCCGAGCCGCCAATCAGGCTCCGGACCCGCGCCTCCTGGCCCCGGCCGATCTCGAACACGAGCCAGCCGGCTGACGCGAGCGAACGGGCCGCGAGCGGCACCAGCTGCCGGACGACATCCAGTCCATCGGCACCCCCGAACAGAGCCCCCTCCGGTTCGTACCCGATGACCTCGCGCGGCAGGGATGCGCGGTCGCTCTCCGGGACGTACGGCAGGTTCGCGACGATCAGATCGAACGGTCCCATCGCGCCGCCCAGGTAGGCGCCGTGACGGAACTCCACCCGGCCGAGTGCCCGGAGGCGCTCGGCGTTCGCCTTGGCGACCTCGAGCGCCGCGGCGGAGACGTCGGTGGCCAGGACGCGCGCGAGCGGACATTCGAGGGCGAGGGTCACCGCCAGACAGCCGCTGCCGGTGCCGACGTCCGCGACGAGGGGGCGCCCGCCCGATTCGGGCGCGGGTGGCCTCGCCAGGCCGCGCAGGGCCTGCTCGACGACGAGCTCGGTCTCGGGGCGCGGAATCAGGACGTCGCGCGTGACCGCGAAGCGTCGTCCATAGAACTCCCGCTCGCCCGTGAGGTACGCGATCGGCTCCCGTGCGGCCCGGCGGGAGACGAGGGACGCGAGCCGATCCGCGAAGCCGGCGGGCGCGCGTTCATCGCGGCGCACCAGCCATTCGGCTGCCGTCCAGTCCAGCGCGAAGCGGGCCAGCAGCGCGGCGTCGCGCGCCGCTTCCTCCGCCGAAAGGCCGGCGTGCACGAGCTTTTCGCGGGCGCGCGCCACGGCCGCCGCCAGCGACGGCGCGCTCATGGCTGCGTGGCGGCCGTCTCCGATTCCGTGGCCTGCTTCAGCTGTTCGGCTTGCGTGTGAGCGACCATCTGGTCGATGAGCGGGTCGAGCTCCCCTTCCAGGGCGTCCTGGAGCCGGTGCATCGTGAAGTTCACGCGGTGATCCGTGATCCGGTTCTCCTTGAAGTTGTACGTGCGGATCTTCTCGGACCGCTCGCCCGTGCCGACCTGCCCGCGCCGTTCCTTCGCGATCGCTTCCTGCTGCCGGCGCAGCTCCATTTCGTACAGCCGCGACCGCAGCACCTTCATCGCCTTCTGGCGGTTCTTGATCTGCGACTTCTCGTCCTGCTGCGACACGACCACGCCGGTCGGGATGTGGGTGACGCGCACCGCCGAGTAGGTCGTGTTCACGCTCTGACCGCCGGGGCCGCTCGAGCAGAACGTATCGATCCGCAGATCCTTCGGGTCGATCTGCACGTCGACCTCCTCCGCTTCGGGCAGCACCGCGACGGTGGCGGTGGAGGTGTGGATACGTCCGCTGGCCTCGGTCCGTGGCACGCGCTGCACGCGGTGCACGCCGCTCTCGTGTTTGAATCGTCCGTACACGCCCCGCCCTTCGACCTCCGCGACGACTTCCTTCAGCCCGCCGACACCCGTCTCGTGGCTGGAGAGCAGCTCGACCTTCCAGCCACGACGCTCGGCGTACCGTCGAGTACATGCGGAACAGATCCGCCGCGAAGAGGGCGGCCTCGTCGCCGCCCGTCCCGGCGCGGATTTCGAGCAGGATGTTGCGGTCGTCGTTCGGATCCTTCGGGACGAGCAGCACGCGGACGTCCGCTTCGATGCGCGCGATCTCCGCGTCGAGCGCGTCGATCTCCTCCTGGGCCAGCGCCCGCAGATCGGCGTCCGCGGAGGCGACGACCTCCTGCGCCTCGGCCAACTGCGTCTGCGTCCGTTCGTACTGGCGGTAGCGCTCGACGAGCGGCTCGAGCTCGGCCAGGGCGCGGGCGTGCGTGCGGTAGCTGGACGAATCGGCCTGCACGGCGGGATCGCCGAGCCGTCGCGTGAGGTCTTCGTACTGCGCCGCGGTCGCGCGCAGCTTCTCGACGATCTGCGGAGTCATGGTCATCCTCGCCGGGATCGGCGCCCGGCCGCCCGGCCTGCCCTCTTGCCGTTCGCACCGCCCGAGACCGGGGGCAGGAACGCGACCTCGTCCCCTTCGCGCACCGGCGCGGCCGGCTTGGCGAAATCGGCGTTCACGGCGCAGCTCACCGTCGCGCCGAACGGCTCGAGGCCGGGGTACTGCGCGACGAGCGCGTCCCAGACATCCGCCACGGCCGCGCCGGGCCGGACGGTGCAGGTGCATTCGGAGACGCCGGCCGTCTCGCGGAGCCTGGCGAACAGTCGCACGTTCACGTTCACGCGCATGCCCGTGCCAGCGCCTGACGCCGGGCCTCGAGGTCCGTCGGGTCGGCCGGCGCCCCTTCCACCCAGGCGCTGCCATCGTCGAAGAACTCGTGCTTCCAGATCGGCGCGATCTGCTTGACACGCTCGATCGCATAGCGGCACGCCTGGAACGCCTCGTTGCGGTGGGCCGCCGCGACGGCCACCGCGACGCTGGCCTCGCCAATCGTCAGGCGCCCGACCCGGTGCCGCAGGCCGAGGTGCCCCGCCGGCCACTCGGCCCGGGTCTCCGCGTCAATCTGCTCGAACACCCGGACCGCGAGGCGGTCGAACGCCTCGTACTCCAGATAGCGGACGCGGCGGCCCTGATGTTGTGCGCGGACGATCCCGAGAAACGACACGATCGCTCCGCATCCCTCGCCGACCCCGCGGGCCAGCGCTTCGATGTCGGCAGAGAGCGCGTCGATCGACAGCGGCTCCCGCACGATGGCCAGTCGCGGCAGTGACATCTTCCCAAGTATAGAAGGAGCGGCCGACTCCGACACCCGCGGTCGCTCACGGTTCAGCAGTGCCCGAGCGGCCCGCGACCGTGGCCGAGGCCGGGCGCGCGCCGGATGGCGTCCGCCACGTACGCCTTTGCGGCGCGCGCGGCGGGCACGAGCGCGTCGCCCCGAGCCAGACGGGCCGCGATCGCCGCCGAGAACGTGCAGCCGGTGCCATGCGTGTGCCGGCTCTCGATCCGCTCTCCTGGCAGCTCCGTGAAATCGCCGGCCGCGTAGAGAAGGTCGGTCGCCGGTCCGTCCAGGTGGCCGCCCGTGATCACGACGGCACGGGCCCCCATGGCGACGATGTGTCTGGCCGCCCGGCGGGCCTGTTCGAGGTCGCGGACCGGGAAGCCCACGAGCGCCTCCGCTTCGAAGGCATTCGGCGTGACCACGGTAGCGAGCCGAAGGAGGCGCGCACGGAGCGCCTCCAGGCCACGGTCGTCGAGCAGGCGCGTGCCGGACGTCGACGCCAGGACCGGATCCAGCACGACGTTCGGCAGACCGTGCCGCGCGATCGCGTCCGCGACGGCCTCGACGATGCAAGAGCCTGCCAGCATGCCGATCTTCGTGGCGCTGATCCGGAAGTCGGCCGCGACGGCGTCAATCTGCGCGGCGACGATGTCGGCCGAAACCGGCGCGATGCGGTCGACGCGCTGCGTGTTCTGGGCCGTGACCGCCGTGACGGCCGACAGACCGAAGACGCCGTGCGCGAGGAACGTCTTCAGGTCCGCCTGGATGCCCGCGCCGCCGCTCGAATCGCTACCGGCAATCGTCAGCGCGACCGGAGGGGGCGGATTCACCGCGGCACCTCGGGACCGATCGCGGCCGGGGGCCGAAACGGCGGCGCTTCGTGGTCCGGCGCGATCACGCTAGAATCTTCACACATGCAGGCTTCCGGATCCCTTCTCGAGGTCTCGATTCGGCAGTCCGGACTGGCGCCGGTCATCAAGGGCGCGGCCGTGACGCTCGCAGTCGTGCTGACGGCCGCGGCCGCACAGGTGGCGGTGCCGCTGCCGTTCACCCCCGTGCCGCTGGTGCTGACGCCGCTGGCCGTGCTCGTTTCGAGCGCGGCTCTGGGGGCGCGGCTCGGCGCGGCCGCGCAGATCGGTTATCTGGCCGCTGGCGCGCTCGGGCTCCCGGTGTTCGCCGCCTCTCCGGAGCTGCCTGCCGGAGTGCTGCGGCTGGTCGGCCCGACGGGCGGCTACCTGATGGCCTATCCCATCGCGGCGTTCGTGACGGGGCTGCTCGCCGAGCGAGGGTGGGACCGCCGCTACTGGACTTCGTTCGCGGCCATGCTCGCCGGACTCGCGGTGATCTTCGCGGGCGGGGTCTCGTGGCTCGCCCTGACCGTCACGCACTCGGTGCCAGCCGCGCTCACGGCCGGACTGCAGTGGTTCATCGCGCTCGACGTGCTGAAGCTCGTCGCCGGCGCACTGATCCTGCCGCGGGCGTGGAAGTTGTTCGGGCGGTCCTGATCGGGCCGCACGCCGGCTCAGCGTTCCTCCGGCGCGCTCCGTCTTCCGAACACCAGCAGATACTGATACCGCAGGAATCGCTCGTGGCTGCGCAGCTCGAGGCCGGCGCTGGCCGCGTCCCGGACGATCACCTCCGGATCGATCCGATCGGCGAGATCCGGCCCGGGGCCGCCGGCGCCGTCCTTGTTGTAGTCCACGATTCCCAGCCGCCCGTTCGGCGCCAGTGATTTCGCGATGTTGCGCAGGATCGACACCGGATCCTTGAGGAACAGGTAGATGTCGACCATGAGCACGGCGTTCAGTCCGGACGGCAGGTGCGGGTCCAGCTGCGTGCCCAGCTCCGTCTGGACGTTCTCGAGGCCCTCGCGCTCGGCGGCGTTCTTGATGGACTCGAGCATGAGCGGATTGATGTCTTCCGCGTACACGCGCCCGTTCGGGCCCACGCGCCGCGCCAGCCGGATCGTGAACCACCCGCTGCCGGCGCCCACGTCGGCGACCCGGTTCCCGTCGTAGATCCCCAGGGCGTCCATGATCCGGTCCGGCTGCTGCCACTCGTCGCGGTCCGGCGGCGCGAGCTGGCCGAGATCCTCTGGGTGGAACTCTCGGCTGCCCTGCCGCTCCGGCTGCTGCGCGGCGACGCGCGGCGCGATCGACGCCGCGAGAACGGCGGCGAGGGCGAGCGCTGCGCGCCGAGGCCTACGAGCCGAAGATTCGCGTGCGAACGACATGTTCGATGATCGCCTCGATATCGCTCGACGGGTGCTCCACGTGGACGTGCACGACACGCCGTTCGGCACGGACGAGCGCGTTGAAGTCGCCGAGCGCCTGCGCCTGCTTCAGGACGCTGAACGACAGGTCCGTTCCGGGCACCGCCGTCGTCGTGGCGTCCGGCGCCGTCAGCAGCAGGAACGCGCCGGTGTTCGTTCCGCCCTTATGATACTGCCCGGTCGAATGGAGGTATCGTGGGCCGATGCCGTAGGTGGTGGCAATCCGTCTCTCGCGCCGGATCCGCTGCCGCACGGCATCGACGGCGGCCCGCCGTGCGGGGTCGGCCGGCAGGTAGTCGAGAATCGCGAGGTACTCGGCGGCTGCCGCGTGGCCGGTATCGGGGGGGCGGTGCTCCCGCACCAGGCAGCCGATCAGGCCGGCCGCGGGCTTGAGCGGCGGGTCGACCCGAAGGGCGCCCGTCGTGCGCAGCCCGTCGAGAAGCTCTCGCGTGGCCTCCTTCGCGGCCTTGACGTTGGGCTCGTCGAACGGATTGATCCCCAGCGCCCCTCCCGCGACCGCGGTGGCGAACTCCCAGCGGAAGAACTCCGCGCCCAGGCCTTCCGCGCGTACGCGAAAGACCGGGTGACCGGCGGCAGCGAGCCGGTCGGCGAGCTTCGTCAGGTCCGTCGCGGCCTCGTCGTGCTCGACCAGCACGAACGCGCGGTCGGATCCGTACGCGTCCACCTCGCCGATCGGCTCGTCGACGACGGGCAGAATCCCGCGTTTCTCCTTGCCCGTGCTCTCGGCAATCAACTGCTCGATCCAGGCGCCGAGCGGCGCCAGCGCCGCCGGCAGCAGGATCGTGAGCTTGTCGCGGCCGGCGTTCGCCTGTTCCGCCATGAACGCGCCGAGCGCGAGCCCCGGGTTCGACTCCGCGTCGGCGGTGGAGCGCCTGGCCATGGCGCGAGCCGCCGCGAGCAGCGCATCGAGGTCGACACCGAGCAGCACGGCCGGCACGAGCCCGAACAACGACAGGGCCGAGTAGCGGCCGCCGATGTCGGGCGGGTTCACGAACGTCCGCCGATAGCCGCGCTCGCGCGCGTGCGTCAGCAATGGAGTGCCGGGGTCGGTGATCGCCGCGAACTGCCGGCCGGCCGCGTCCCCGAGGCGCTTCGCCGCGAGGAAGCCGAAATATCGCTCGAGCGACGTGGCTTCGATGGTCGTGCCGCTCTTGCTCGCGACGACGAACAGCGTGGTGGCGGGCACCAGGCCGGCCGCCGTCTCGTCGATCGCGCGTTCGTCCGTGGTGTCGAGCACGGACAGCGTTGCGCCCCCCGCGCCGGGCGGGGCCGTCTCGCGCAGCACCTCGGCGCACAGGCTGCTGCCGCCCATGCCGAGCACGTGGGCGCTGTGTACGCCGTCCGCACTGAGTTCCTCTGCGAACGTCCGCAGCGCCGCGGTCTCCGGTGCCATCCCGTCCGGGACGTCGAGCCAGCCCAGTCGGGTGTGGATCGCCGTTCGCACGCCCGCGTCGGGCGAGCCGCCGGCGAACACGGTCGCGTCGCGCTGCCAGATGCGGGACGCGGTCCGCTGATCGATCAGCCGCCGCAGAAGGGACATGGGTATAATTAATACATGATTAACGTCACTGAGACGGCTGCGGACAAGATTCAGGAGCTTCTCGCCGAGGAGAACAAGGCCGGCGCGGCGCTTCGCGTGTTCGTGCAGGGCGGCGGCTGCTCCGGCTTTCAGTACGGCCTCATGATCGACGAAGGCGAGAGCGATCAGGAGGCGGATCAGGTGTTCGAAGTGAACGGCGTCCGGCTGTTCGTCGATCCGATCAGCATCCGGTATCTGAAGGGCGCCGAGGTCGACTTCGTCGACAACCAGATGGGCGGTGGATTCACGATCAAGAATCCGAACGCCAAGTCCACCTGCGGGTGTGGGTCGTCGTTCAGCGCCTAGCGGTCGATCCCCCAGTCCCCTGACAGTGCCCATTCCGTCTGCGACGGAATTCGTCGAGAAGCTCCGTCCGGCCGGCGGGCGCCGCTCCAGCAAGCGCGAATCGATCGTCAACACGTTCCTGAGGCAGGAGGGCCACATCGGCGCGGACGCGCTGGTGGATCTGGTCCGTCGGGAGGACGCGCGCATCAGTCGCGCCACGATCTACCGGACGCTCCAGTGGATGGTGGACGCGGGCATCGCGCGCCGGGTGGACTTCGGCGACGGGCGGTTCCGCTTCGAGCACGCCTACCGGCACCCGAGACACTTCCACTTCATCTGCCGGATCTGCCAGCGGTCGATCGAGTTCCTCAGCTCGGACATCGAAGCGTCGATCGAGGAGATCGCGGCCGCCCGACTGTTCGCACCGCAGCAGATCGTGATCCAGGTGTACGGCACGTGTGAACGGTGCCGGGCCGGCATGCCGGCCGGCCCCGAGCGCCCGGAGGTGCCGACCGAGGCGGTGTTCGCGCGCGACGCCCTGCGCATCGCCATCGCGACGGAGAGGAGCGGCCGCGAGTTCTACGGGCGCGCCGCCAGGCTCACCCGGGACGCGCGCGGACGCCGCGTGTTCCAGAAGCTTGCGGGCGAGGAGGACGATCATCTCGAACGCCTGGAGGGACGCTACCGGGCGCTGCTCGCGCGCTACCCGGAGCTCGAGGCCCAGCCGCCGTTCCTCTTCTTCAAGGGAGCGGCCAACGGGCTGTTCGCGGCCGGTGCGGAGGAGCTCGAGGCCGGCATCGACGACCGGCGCGCGCTCCTCATCGGAATCCGGTGCGAGCGAGGCTCGTACCGGTTCTTCAAGCGGTACGGCGAGCGATTCGAGGAGTCCGAAGGCAAGCGCGTCTTTCTCGAATTCGCGGACGAGGAACGCGAGCATCTCGAGCTCCTCACCCGCGAGCACCGCGCTCTGCTGCGCCGTCAGCGCCGAGGGTCGCGCGCCGGGCGCGCCCCCGTACCCGGTCGCCGCGCGCCGCGCGCCGCCCGACGGACGCGGCCCGCGTGATCGATCTCCATCTGCACACGACGGCATCGGACGGGCGCTCGTCGCCGCCGTTGCTGGCGGCGGAGTGCGCCGCGGCCGGCATCACGACGATGGCCGTGACCGATCACGACACGCTGGCGGCGCTGGCCGAGGCGACCGCGGCCGCGCGCGCCCGCGGGCTCGAGTGCGTGCCGGGGATCGAGATCACGGCCGTGCACGAGGCGCGCGACGTGCACATGCTGGCGTACTTCATCCGCACCGACGGCCAGGAGCTCGCGACGTTCCTCGAGCGTCAGCGCGCGGACCGGCGGAGGCGCCTCTTCGACATGATGGACCTGCTCGAGCGCAACGGCGCGCCGGTGGATCGCGAACAGGTCCGCGAGCGCGTCACGCAGAGCGGCCAATCTCCCGGCCGGCCAGTGCTGGCCGAGGCGCTCGTCCGCACGGGACACGTCCAGTCGATTGCGGAGGCGTTCGAGCGATACCTCGGGGAGGGGCGGCCGGCCTTCGTCGCGCGACAGGGCGCCTCGCCGCGCGAGGTCATCGAGCTCGTCGCCCGCGCCGGCGGGCTCTCGTCGCTGGCGCATCCAGGCAAGCTGCACGACGACACCCTCATCCCGCCGCTGGTCGACGCAGGACTGCCCGCGATTGAAGTCCATCATCCCGACCACGATTCGGCCGACACCGATCGGTACCGGCGGATCGCGTCGCAATATGGGCTGCTCGTCACGGGCGGCTCCGACTACCATGGCCCGGGCACGGGCAGGGCGTGGGCGCTCGGGTCGGTCACGCTGCCGTTCGCGGAGTTCGAGCGCCTGGCGACGCGCGCCGGGTGGCCCGGCGGCGGTCGCCGTCCGGCCCCTCCTCCCGCGCCAGACTCGTCCGCCTCCGGCGGCTGAGGAGCGGACGCGTGGCCGCCCCTCTCATCGAGTTCGCCGAGGTCGTCAAGCAGCTTCCAGGCAGGGAGCCGCTCCGAATCTCGGCGCTGGCGGTGAACGAGGGCGAGGGATTCGTGCTCGCCGGCCTCGACGCCGTGGCCGCCGAGCTGTTCGTGCACCTGGTCACGGGCGCCTCGGTCCCCGACGCTGGCGACGTGCGGATCGCCGGACGCAGCACCCGCGAGATCGCGACCGACACCGAATGGCTGGCCTCCCTGGATCGATTCGGCATCGTCACGGAACGTGCCGTGCTGCTCGAGAGCATGCCGCTCGCGGCGAACCTGGCGCTCCCGTTCACCCTCGCCATCGACCCGCTGGCCGACGACGTGCGCGTGCGGGTCGCCGGACTGGCCGACGAGGTGGGACTCCGCGTGGACCGGCTGGATTCGCCCGCTCAGGGCCTGTCGCCGGAGGAGCGGATCCGCGCGCATCTTGCCCGCGCGCTCGCGCCGGGTCCGCGTGTCCTGATCCTGGAGCACCCGACGGCCCGGCTGGAAGCCGGCGCCGCCGGCGCGATCGGCGCGGCCGTGAAGTCCGTGGCGACCCGGCGGGGTCTCGGGTGGGTGGCGCTGACCGAGGACGATCCCTTCGCGCGCGCCTCCGGGGGACGCCGGCTGCGGCTCGAGCCGACGGGCCGCCTGCGTCCCAATCGTCGATGGCGCTGGCCGTTGTCGTAGAATCTCCGCCATGACGACATTCAAACTACGCATGGCCGCTCTGGGGATCGCAGTGTTCTGCTTCGTCGGATTCGTCACGGCGCAGGTGACCAAGACCAAATCCGCGGAAGGCGCGAAGGTCTACATCATCTCGCCGAAGAACGGCGAGACGGTTGGTTCCCCCTTCACCGTGCAGTTCGGGTTGAAGGGGATGGGCATCGCGCCGGCCGGGGTCAACGCCCCCAACACCGGGCATCATCATCTGCTGATCGATGTCGCGCAGATGCCCGACATGAACGCGCCACTCCCGAACAACGAGCACATCCGCCACTTCGGCGGGGGGCAGACCGAGACGGAGCTGACGCTTCCGCCGGGACAGCACACGCTTCAGCTCGTCCTCGGCGACTACGTGCACGTGCCGCACGACAAGCCGCTGGTCTCCGACAAGATCACCATCACGGTGAAGTGAGGGCGCTGAGGTTCTGAGAACGCGTCGGACGTGAAGCTCCTCGTTCTGTTCGACATCGACGGCACGCTCGTGCTGACCGGCCGGGCGGGCGTCCGCGGGATGAACCGGGCGTTCGGACGTCTGCACGGTCGCGACCGCGCGCTCGACGGCGTGCCGATCGCCGGACGGACGGATCGGGCCATCGTCGTCGACGCGATGCGCGGGATTGGCGTCGAGCCCAGCGCTCCGGCCCTCGAGGCGCTGCGCGAGACCTACATCGAGTGCCTGCGGGCCGAAATCCTGCTGCCGTTCGAAGGGCATCCCAGCCTCGTGCTGCCCGGCGTCGAGCGGCTGCTCGACGCGCTCGCGGGGGAGCAGGGCGTCGTGACGGGGCTGCTGACCGGAAACTTCCGGCAAGGGGCGGCCGTCAAGCTCGCCCACTTCGGGTTGTGGGGCCGGTTTCCGTTCGGGGCGTTCGGCGACGACCACACGGACCGGCGCGCGCTCGTGCCGGTGGCGCGCGACTGCGCCGCCGGCTTCTTCCCGGCGCCACTAGGGCCCGACCAGATCGTCATCGTGGGCGACACGCCGCACGACATCGACTGCGCCAAAGCGCACGGCGCCCGCGCGCTCGGTGTGGCCACCGGCCCGTTCGGGCGGGAGACGCTTGCGGACGCCGGAGCGGATCTGGCGCTCGAGACGCTCGAACCGGTCAATCGGATCGTCGAGTGGCTCGTGGGTGGCGGAAGCCAGTGGGAGTCGAACCCACCCTTCCCGCGCAAGGTGGGAAGCGACCGGTTTTGAAGACCGGGAAGGCCACCGGGCCCCGTCGGCTTCCTCAGCGGCGAATGAACGGAGTGGCCGTCGAGGCGTTCACGTGGCGGAGGCGGACGGCCCGGCGCTCGTGTGTGTTGGCGCCGGGCGCTACTCGAGCAGGCGCACTTCTGCGGCGCGCGGGCCTTTCGGCGATTCCTCCGTGGTGAACTCCACGCGCTGCCCCTCCCGAAGGAGCTCGAAGACCGCGCCGCGCACCGAGGAGCGGTGGAAGAAGTGCTCCACGCCGCTCTCGTCGCGGATGAAACCGAACCCTTTGTCAATCAACAGTCGTGCAATCGTGCCACTGGGCATGATTGATCCTTCCCGCGAGACCCATCGTCTCGAATGTGTTGCGTAGATTGACTTTCGAGGCCAGTCTAGGCATTTAGGTTCGGCCAAGTCAAGAATCGCGCCCATCCCGTATAATTGAGGGCTCGAGTGGGCCAGTAGCGCAGTTGGGAGCGCGCATGAATGGCATTCATGAGGTCACGGGTTCGACTCCCGTCTGGTCCACCAATTTTCTCCTTCTCCGAGAAGCAGTTAGCGTTCTCACCTCCCGCCGTCTCTCTCTCCTCGGCAGTAGCCGTTCGGTCCGGCGACGGTCGACCTACTGACCATCGCCGACGCCGGTCGCGGGCACGGGACTGACGCGCACCAGGACCCCCAGGGCCCGCCCGTCACCGGAGGGCGGATTCACGAGGTGCGGAACGAAGCTGCGCGACGGCCGGATCTGCAGGAGCGCGCCGACGCTGCCCCCGACCTGCGCCACGGTGCGCGCCGGCAACTGCAGCTCGTAGCGAACGTCGCGGTCGAGTTGGAGCGTCCGGCTGCCTCCTCCCGCGCTGATGCGCACGGTGTTGGCAATTGGCGTCGTCAGGGTGACGTGCAGCCGATCGAATGCCACCCCGGTCCGGACGATCACGTCAGCGCGGCCGCCGCCGCGCACCCAGAAGGCGTCTCCCTCGGGCGGATAGGCCTGGTCGTCGAGCAGATAGAGCAGCATCTGCTGGCCGTTGGCCGAATACGGCACGCGCGCTCGGTCCTTCGCCAGCCCGATCGGCAGGTCGTTGATCATGGTCAGCTCGACCGGCAGAGCGCGCAGGAGCCCCTCCTGGGAATAGGTGTAGGTGAACCGGGCGGCCGCGAGCGGGCTGGTGAGCATCTGACCGATGAAGAGCACGCCGCCAAGCCACGCCAGGAGACCGGCGCGACGGGAGACCGCCCTGCCGGAGAGGAAGAACAGCGTGCAGTACACCGGCAGGAAGTACCGGTTGCCGGGAGGACCGCCACCACCGGACCACGACGTCGGCACGAGCAGGAGGAGGGCGAGCGCGGATCCCGCGACCCCCGCGAGAATCATCCATCGAGCCGGGGCGTGCTCCTGCCGGCGCCGGAGGAACACCGCGATCACCACGACGCCGGGAAAGAAATACGGCACGAACCCGAAGTCCCGGCCCACGAGAAAATAGATGCTGTTGGCCCCGAGCATCGGCAGGAACCCGCTGGCGAAGGGGCTGTCCACGTCGTTCGTGGTCATGCGAAGTCCGCGCGTGGCGAACGTCCCGTCGGGCGCATCGAAAGGAAACTGGCCGTAGAAGGTCTTGCGATCGCCGCCCTGGTAGTTCGCTTCGCCGGTCACCAGCGCATTCAGGCCGAACATGCCCGCTGCGACCGACGCCGAGAGCGCACCGATCACGAATGCCTCCAGCACCCGGCGCTTGAACAGCGCCCACGCGAACAGCGGGCCCACGAGGAGCGCGTACGGCGGCTTGGAATACGTGAGGAGGCCGAGCAGAACCAGGGCCGCCCCGAGCCGCCAGCGCCGGCCGCGCGCGCCGACGGCATCGTTCCACACCGCGGACGTCCACAACCGATACGCGAAGAATGCGCACGCGCAGTTGAGGATTTCCGGCGTCAGCCATGCGGCGTAGATCAGCACGACCGACGCGCCGAAGAACGCCGAAGCGAAGAGCACGGCCGCGCCGGGCTCGGAGGCCGGACGCAACGCCCGGACGCCGCTCCAGATCATCGCCGCCAGCAGACAGACGTTCATCAGCGCCAGCCCGTTCAGGCCGGCCAGCCAGACGAAGGGCACGGCTGCGATCGCATAGAGGAGCGGTTTTCCGAAGAACAGGCGATCGGTCGCCGGCCGCCGCACCACGGAGATGAATGGCCAGTGGCTCGAGGCGCGGAGCGCCGGCCGCGATCCGCGCTTGAGGAAGATGCCCTGCGGCCCCGTCCCATAGATCTCCCAGAAGCGGGTCAGGTCGGCGCGCTCGTACGTGAGGTTGCCGTCCTTCGCAAGGCTCAACGCCATGGCGACGTACGTGGACTCGTCGCTCTTCGGACTGTACGCGTCGCGAGGCAGGTCGATCGCCAGCGCGGCGGTGCCGGCGAGGACGAGGAAGATCAGCGGAAGGGCGGCCCCGCGAAAATGGAATGGCCTGTCGCGCCCCGGTTCACGCGGTTCGACCAGTGGCGTGGAGCGCATGGGCCCTGCGAACACGCCAGTATAATACCTGCACGGTATCGGCCGTTCGCGAAGCGCTCAATCACGGCGCGCTCGCCGCTCGAACATCGCCGGCCAGGTTCAGTGCTGATTCGCGGCCGCGCGCGTCAGCCACCCGCTGAGTGATCGCGCCGCCTCGTCCGGCGTCGTGCCGTAGAACGGCATCAGCGCCGTGGTCGAGCCGGGATGCTGCGCGATCTGCGCGCGCCACCGGTCATCGCCGACCGGCAGCACTTCGATCACGTAGGATCGACCGTTGATCGTTTCTTGAAACCGGACGATGTCCACGAAGAGAGGGATTGTAACGATTGCACGACGACGCGCAAGCGAAGCCGGGTGCGAAGCT
The DNA here is from genome assembly GCA_963764505.1 of uncultured Acidobacteriota bacterium. Lineage (GTDB taxonomy): Bacteria > Acidobacteriota > Vicinamibacteria > Vicinamibacterales > SCN-69-37 > CAVXSP01. The sequence goes on from CAVXSP010000001.1 coordinate 1,100,380, forward strand.
GCACCACGACTGTGCGACCCGCGCGTTTTGCGCCGCTCGTGGACGAAAAAATCCGGCGCGGATCGGGTCGTGCACAGTCCTTCCACGCTTCTTCCACAGGTTTTCCACAGGTGAGCGCTCCACGCGCAGCGGCCAGCCGCTGGCGCCTGATTCGCGCGCGCGATCTCCCGCAGTTCCGGCACGCTCTCGCGCAGCTCGCCGCCGGCCCTCAGCACGATTCCGCGCCACCGGCCTCGGCACTCGCGCCGCTGCGCCGCGCGATTCTTCTGCCGACACGCTCGGCGATCGCCGTGTTTCGTCAAACGCTCGAGTCCGCACTCTTCCGTTCGGGTCGACGCGCCCTCATCCTGCCCGCGCTGCTCACGCGCGAGGACTGGATCGGACGGCTGCAGGACGCGCTCCCGGACGCGCCCGCGCTGTTGACTCCGTTCGAACGCGAAGTGCTGATGGAGCGCGCGGCCCGGGCCTCGGCGGCGCGCGCGCGGATGCGGCGTGCGCCGTTCGCGATCCGTCCGGGGCTCGTCTCCGAGATGCTGCGGTTCTACGATGAACTGCAGCGCCGACAGCGCACCGTGCGCCGCTTCGCGCAGGTGCTCTTCGACGATCTCCGCGTCGAGCGCGGCACCGACCGGGGCAGCGAAAGCCTGATCCACCAGACGTGCTTCCTCGCATTCGCCTTCCTCGCCTACGAGCGGGGTGTCGCGGGCGCGGACGCCCTGGACGAACACGGTCTGCGGCGGCGCCTGATCGCCACGCGCCCCACGCTTCCGTTCGACCACCTCGTCGTCGCGGTCGCCGACGACCCCGCGGATCCGCGGGGCCTCTGGCCAGCGGACTTCGATCTGCTCGGCCGGCTCGCCGGCCTGATCGACGTGGACGTCGTGATCACCGACGAGCTGCACGATGCCGGCTTCCGTGCGCGGATCGAAGAGAGCCTTCCGGGAATCGAGGAGATCAGGGCGGACGCGGCCGTCCCTGGCGCCGGCGTCGCGTCAGCGAGCCCGGTCATCGTGCGTCCAGGCGGGTCTCCGGAGCTGCCGTGGATCGTGCATCGCGATCGTGAGGAAGAGCTCCGCGAGGTCGTCCGCGGCCTGCGCGTGCGGGCCGGCCTCGACGGGGGCGAGCTCCGGGAACGGACGGCCGTCGTCTTCCAGCGGCCCCTGCCGTACCTGTACCTGGCCCGGGAGATCTTCACGGACGCCGGCGTACCGGTCCAGACGTTCGATGCGCTGCCGCTCGCGGGAGAGCCTTCGGCGGCGTTCCTCGATCTGGCGCTCGACGTCGCACGGACCGGCGGCACGCGAGCGACCACGATTGCGCTCTTGCGATCGCCGCTGCTGCGCGTCGACGCCTCCGGCCGTCCGCTGGCGCTCGACGACATCGCGGCGCTCGATCAGGTGCTGACCCGGCGACGCGCCGCCGATGACCCGGAGGGCTACCGGGGCGAGCTCGAGGCGTATCTCCACTCGACCCGTGACCGCGGGCGGGAACGGTGGCATGGCGCGTTCCACGCCGCAGAAGAGGCGGCGGCGATCGCCCGGGCGATGCGCGGCTTTCGCGAGGGCTCGACGAGCAGCGACCAGCTCGCGGCCCTGTCCCGGTTCGTCCGCGACCATCAGCAGCTTCCGGCGGAGGGGGCAGAAGAGCATGCGCGTCACCTGCGCGGCCGTGCCGCGATTCTCGGAGTGCTCGAAGGCCTGGCGGACGCGTGCCGCCGGTTCGACGACCGGCCGCGGGCGCCCGAGTCGCTGGCGGGCGTGATTCGCCACTGGATTGAGCGGCGGACGTTCGCGCCGGACCGCGGCGCCGAAGGCGTGACGCTGGTCGACGCGGTGGCCGCCAGGTTCGGGGAGTTCGATCGCGTCCACTTCGTCGGCCTCGTGGAGAACGAATGGCCCGAGCGTCCGCGCCGGAACATCTTCTACACGCCGAGCCTCTTGCGGTCGCTCGGCTGGCCTCAGACGACCGACCACGCGCGCGCTCAGCAGGCCGCGTTCCGCAATCTCCTGACGCTGCCGCATTCTGCCCTGCACCTGCACGCCTTCCAATTCGAAGGCGATGCCATCGTCGCGACCTCTCCCGTGCTCGAGCTCGCGCGGGGCCGCCCGTCCGCCGATCTGCCGGCTCCGACCGGCGCCGTGTTCGCCGACGAGCTGCTCAGCGCGGAGCCTCCGGTGGCGGCCGCGCTCGACGAGCCGGGCCGGCGCTGGCTCGACCTGCGCGCCCGGCGCCCGCCCCTCGCGGATCCCCGCTATGGCGGCTTCGTGGGTCCTCGACCGCCGGCGCCGTACCGCGTGAGCCGGGTCGATCGGTACGTCGACTGTCCGTTCAAGTACTTCGCCGAAAGCGTGCTCGAGCTGCCGGATGAACCGGACGACCTCTCCGGGTTGTCGCCGATCGAGCGCGGAACGCTCGTGCACACGCTCTTCGAGTCGTTCTACGGGGAGTGGCAGCGGCTCGGCCGCGGCACGATCACGCACGAGACGTTGCCGGAGGCGCTGGCGCTGTTCGAGCGCGTCGCGCGGAACGCGCTGTCCCGCCTGCCGGCGGCGGATCGTGCGCTGGAGGAGGCCCGGCTCCTCGGATCGCTCGTCGCTCGCGGCCTGGCCGAGCGGACGTTCGAGCTCGAGATCGAAGCGGGCGGCGACATCGTCGATCGGCGGCTGGAGGCGGTCCTGGAGGGCACATTCGAGTTCCCGAAGCTGCACGGCTTCGATCGGCGCGCCATCGCGGTTCGCGGCAAAGCGGACCGGATCGATATCTTGCGGACCGGCGAGCTGCGCGTCGTGGACTACAAGCTGAGCCGGCTGCCCGACCGCGAGACGTCGCTGCAGATCGCGGTGTACGCGCACGTGGCGCGGCAGGTCCTGGAGCAGCGCGACGGGCGCGCACACCCGGTGACCGACGCGATGTACATCGCCTTCGGCGACGAGCGTCAGACCGCGGGGCGGCTGGCCGCGCCGGGGCCGGCCACCGAGGCGGCGATCACCGCGCGCGCCGCGGCGTTCACGGCGGCGATCGAGCGCATCGAAGCGGGCGAATATCCGCCCAGTCCGCTTCGCGTGGCGGATTGCCAGTGGTGCCGGTACTCGGGCGTGTGCCGGAAGGAGTATCGGGGAGAGCGGCAGGATGCAGCCAAGCCTGTTTGACCAGCCGCTCGACGATGCGCCGCCCGACCAGGCCGCGCGGGACTTCGCGATCGATCCCGGCCACGACGTCGTGCTCGAGGCGTCGGCCGGTACGGGCAAGACGCGCGTCCTCGTCGACCGGTACGTCCGGCTGATCGGGCTGGGTGTCGATCCGGCGCACGTGCTGGCCGTGACGTTCACGCGCAAGGCGGCGGCCGAGATGCGCGAACGGATCCTGACCGCCCTGCGGGAAGGGGCCGGTGGCGATCCGCGGCTCGCCCTGCGCTGGCGGGAGCTGCGCGAGCGCATCGCGGACATCCAGATCTCCACCATCGACGCATTCTGCTTCTCGCTGCTGCGGGAGTTCCCGCTGGAGGCGGGCGTGGACCCGGCATTCGAGATCGCCGACGAGACCGAGATGTCGAGGCTCGGCAGGGAGGCGCTCGACCTCACGCTGCAGGCCTCGCGCGGTCTGATGGTCCACGAGGAGACGGTCCGGCTCCTCTTCGCCCGCATCAAGCTGGGGCCGCTTCGTGAGGCGGTGCAGTCGCTGCTCGACCGCCGGCACGTCGCGGTTCCGGCGGTCGCGAGCTTCGTCGCGCGCCGCGCGCGGGTGACCACGGCCGGCGAAGCCGGCACGGCGTTCGTGGCCCGCGTGGCGCATCTGTTCGGGGCGTCACCGGACGCGCGCGTCCTGCTGGCCGACGGTCCCGTCGCGGCGCCGGAGTTCCGCTGGCTCCGCGACGAGCTCGCCGATCTCGCGGCGTTCTCCGCCAGCCAGCCAGGGCGGATTCGACAGCTTCAGTACCGGCTGCAGCGGTACTTCCTGACCGACAGCGGCAAGCCGCGCGCACAACCCGCGCGGCGGTTCTCGACGGATCGGTTTCCATCGCCCCAGGCGAAGCGCCGGCACGACGCCGCGCTCAAGGCGCTCGCGCCCCGCGTCCAGGCCGAGCTCGAAACCTTCGCCGCGGACGTGCAGGGGCTGCTCGCGCGAGGCCTGCAGCAGGTGCTCGGTATCGCGGTCGACCGTTACGAACGCCTGCTCGACGAGCACGCGCTGCTCGACTTTCCCGGCATGCTCGCGAGGGCCGTCGCCTTGCTGGGCCGACAGGAGGAGTTCGCAAGGAGCCGTCTCAAGCTGCAGGCTCGGTATCATCACGTCCTCGTCGACGAGTTCCAGGACACCAGCCGGCTGCAATGGGAGCTCGTCGATCGCCTCATCGAGTCGTGGGGCGAGGGGGAAGGCGTTCCGGAGACGACCTCCATCTTCGTCGTCGGCGACCGCAAGCAGTCCATTTACCGATTCCGGCACGCGGACGTGACGCTCCTCGACGAAGTGGCGCGGCGTCTGGCGGCGCTTCGGCCGGGCCGGCCCGTGCGACAGGCCATCAGCCACAGCTTTCGTGCCGTCCCGGAGCTACTCGCGTTCGTGAACGCCCTGGCCGCGTCGCTGCGCGGCCGCGAGGAGCCGGAGCCCGTCGAAGGCCGGTTCACCTACGAGGAGCACGACCGGTTCCTGGTGCCGGAAATCGGCCCGGGTGCCCGCCGCGACGGATCGCCAGTGCTCGGGCTGGTTGCCGAGCCGTCGATGGAGACCTGTGCGCAGGCGGTCGCGGCGGAGATCGGACGGCTCCTGGATGGCGCCACCGTCCGGGACCGGACCGGCAGCCGGCCGGCGCGGCCGGACGACATCGCCATCCTGTTCCGCGCGCGCACGGGACATCAGGTACTTCGAGGCGGCGCTCGCGGCGCGCGGAATCCGCACGTACGTATACAAGGGCCTGGGCTTCTTCGACGCGCCCGAGGTTCAGGACGTCCAGGCGCTGGTGCGCTACCTCGCGCAGCCGGAGAGCGACCTGCGCGCGGCCGAGCTGCTCAGATCGAGGCTCGTGCGCATCTCCGATACCGGTCTCGCCAGTCTCGCACCCGGCCTCGCAGACGCGCTCCGCTCAGCCGAGCTCCCGCCGGACACCGCCGGACTCGACGCCGCCGACCGCGAGCTGCTCGAGACCGCACGCGTCAGCCTGGCGCGATGGCGCGAGCTCGCCGATCGAATCGCGCCGAGCGAGCTCCTCGATCGCGTGCTGCGCGAGTCGGCGTATCTGTTCGAGCTCCGCGGGCCCCGTCTGGATCAGGCCCGCGAGAATCTGAAGAAGATGCGTGCCCTGATCCGTCGGATCGAGAACCGCGGGTACGCGACGCTGGGACGCATCGCGGAGCACTTCGAAACGCTTCGGGCGGGTGACGAGTCGCACGCGGTGGTAGAGGCGGCCGGCTGCGTCAATCTGATGACCGTCCACGCGGCGAAAGGTCTCGAGTTTCCCGTGGTGTTCCTGGTCAACCTGCATCTGCCGGGCCGCGGGCGCTCATCGGCCTTCTCGGTCATCGAGCGCGGCCCCGACGGCGAGCCGGAGGTCGCCTTCGGCGCGTCCGACGCAACGCGCCTCGAAGACGCGCACGAGCGGGAGGAGCTGCGACGGCTGTTCTACGTGGCCGTCACCCGCTCGCGGGATCGGCTGTATCTGGCGGCCGAAGTGGATCCAAGACAGCACACGCTGCGGACCGGACCGCGGAGCCTGGCGTCCCTCCTCCCCTCGACCCTGGCCGAGTTGTTCCACGCCGCCGCGGTCTCGCCCGCGGCGACCGAGCTCGAGTGGGTCTCCGGACCGGAGACCTTCGCGTTCCGCGTGTGCCGGCCGTCCTCCGGCGAAATGCGCGAGTCGACCGCACGCACGGCCGGCGCGCAAGGGGATGGAGACGCCACGCCGCGGGTGCCGGTCGCCCTGACGAGCGTGTCGGCCCGCTCGGGTGTCGCCGGCACGACGCCGCGCGCCACGCCCGCGCAGGGCCCCGCCCCGCCGGACGATCGGCTCGTTGGCACGCTGGTTCATCGTCTGCTTCAACGTCAACTCGATCCGCATCTGTCCGAATCGGCGATTGCGGAGCGAGTCCCACGCGTCTTGCGGGCGGAGGAGCTCGTCGATATCGGCGACCGGATTCGCCTGAGTCTGGCGGTGGCCAGGACGTATGTAAATCTGCGCAGCCGGCCGGAGGTCGTCAAACTCTTGGCAGCCGGGCGCTGCCACTACGAAGTGCCGGTGTCCTTTCAGCCGCCAGGGCCGCCGGTGATCGTTCGGGGGCGGATCGACTGTCTCGTCGAACGTCCGGACGGCACGCTCCTCGTTCTCGAATTCAAGACGGGGCGGCCCCGTGCCGAACATAGAGAGCAGGTGGAGCTGTACCGCGAAGCGCTGGGACCGTTGTTTCCGGGCCGGCTCATCGAGACCCGAATTCTCTACGGCTGAGCGATGGGGCCGCGGGTTGCGGCCACGGCGGATTCGCGCGCGAGCGGAGACCGGCGGATTGCGGCGAAAATGGGACAATTTTGTTTCAAGTTGCTGCATCGGAGGAAGAACTTCGCCCTGCAGACGGCTGCCAGATTCGGCCCGCGCGTGCTGGGGTTCGCGCTACGGAACCGGAAGTTGGCGATGGATTTGCAGCAGGGCCGGTTAGCCCCAGGAGGTGTCCGATGGTCTCGACGGTCACGGCGCAAACCAGCAGAACAGGGCGCACTCCGGCGCTCCTGGAACTGATTGCTCTCGACAGCCTGCCGTGCGGCTGCGTGGCGGCCGCCTACCGCGCGAAGCCCTGGGACCTCGCCGTCGTCTCGATCGAGGCCAAGGGGCCTCACTGCCCGAACATCGTGCATCTTCAGGGGCGTGTCCTCGAACTTGGTGCGGTCGCGGATCTGCTGGCCGAGGAGGACGGAGAGTGAGATACACTCGGTCGAGGCCGAGCCAGCCGTGGTGGCCAGCCCGAACGGAGTGGAGCTTTGTCGCTGACATGTCCGAACTGCGGAAACACCGAGAATTTTCTGGTCAAGACGTTGCAAATGCATCTCCTGCGCGTGGTCGACAGCCAGATCCAGCCCCCGCTCGAAGAGGGCCGGCCCGCGCTGGTCGAGTTGCTGTGTGACGAGTGTGACAGCACCCTCGATCTCGATCTCCTCGACGAGGGTTCCCGCCGCGAGCTGATGTTGACCCTTGGAGTCCGTTAGACCGTCGTCGCGCGAGCGCGAGAACCAGGTTCCGCGCGCCGGCATTTCTCGGGTATCGTACCTCCGGTGCACGACTTCTTCGACATCCTCGGCGTCGCGAGCGATGCGCGTCCCATCGAGATCCGGCGCGCCTGCTGTCGTCGTGTTCACGCCAGCCATCCCGACATCTGGGACGGCGACGACGTGCCTTCCGCGCCGCGCGGGCGGCCGAGCGTTTTCGATCGGCCGGCCGCCCTGGAGCTGCGCGATGCGGCGATCGACTTCATCGACGCGGCGACGCTGGTGGAGGGGATGCGCGTGAGTTTTTTCACCTCGCGCGTCAGGCGTGACGGGCCGGGTCCGCGGCGCGTGCCGGATCCGCGCTGATTCCGTTCGCGGCCGGCCCGGCGGCCATCGGCACTTCGCCGGCCGCGCCTTCCGAGCTCATGCGCCAGCATCTCGACGCCCTCGTGCTGCTTCAGCGCCTCTGGGGCAGCTTCGGCCTGCTCACCGCGGCGTCGCTGGCCACGCTCTCGGCCGGGACGGCGGTCGCGCTCATCCGTTCCGGGTCGCTGCCAGAAGCGGCGCTGGGTCTCGTCTGGGTGCTCTGCGCCTGCTCCGTCGCGCTGGCCGGCGGCGGGCTCGCCACGCTGGCCGCCGCGCGCGGACTGCAGCGGCGGAATCCGTCGGCGCGCGGCGCGGCGCTCGTCCTGGCCTCGATCGATCTCCTCGTCGTTCCGTTCGGCACCGCCCTCGGCATCTACACGCTCTGGGTGCTGCTGAACGACGACGCGCGCCGCGAATTCGGGCAGCCGCTGCGCGGCGCGCCGTCAACGCCTGCGCGATAGAATCAAGTCATGGCCATCCTCACCGAGGCTGCGGTGCTCGACGCGCTCCGCGCCATCCAGGATCCGGACCTGCACAGAGACATCGTCTCGCTCGGGTTCGTCAAGCACGTCGGCATCGAGGGGACGCGCGTATCGGTGACGATCGAGCTGACGACGCCCGCCTGTCCCGTCAAGGACCTGATGCGCGATCAGGCCCGCAGCCTTCTGGCGTCGATGGGCGCGTCGTCCGTGGACGTGCAGATGACCGCGCAGGTCAGGGCCGTGCGTCCGGACGCGGGCCGCGTTCCCGTCGATGGCGTCAAGAACGTCGTGGCCGTCGGCGCGGGCAAGGGCGGCGTCGGCAAGACGACGGTGGCGGTCAATCTCGCGCTGGCATTGGCCGCCCGCGGCAGCCGCGTGGGCCTGCTCGACGCCGACATGTACGGCCCGAACGTGCCCATCATGCTCGGCATGAACGCGACGCTGCACACCGACGGGAAGAAGATCGTGCCCGCCGAGCGCTACGGCCTGCAGACCGTCTCGATCGGCTTCATGACACAGGACGACTCGCCCGTGATCTGGCGGGGGCCGATGCTGCACGGTGCCGTGACACAGTTCTTCCGCGATGTCCGGTGGGACGGGCTGGATTACCTGATCGTCGACATGCCGCCCGGCACGGGCGACATCGCGTTGAGCCTCAGCCAGGGCGTGCCGGTGGCCGGCGCGGTCGTCGTCACGACTCCCCAGAAGGTCTCCCTCGCCGACACGCGGCGCGCCGTCATGATGTACCGCAAGCTCAATATTCCGGTGATCGGAATCGTGGAGAACATGAGCCACTTCATCTGCCCCGCGTGCGGCCACGAGAGCGACATCTTCGGCGCCGGCGGCGGTGAAGCGCTCGCGTCCGAGATGTCGACGCCGTTTCTCGGTCGGATTCCGCTCTACGAGCCGGTGCGGACCGGCGGCGACGCCGGCGTGCCGATCGTGCTGAGCGAGCCGGACTCGCCGGCCGCGCGCGCGCTGGTCGCCGCCGCGGAGCGCGCCGCGCAGCAGGTCTCGATCGCGTCGTACGGCCGGACGACGATCCCTCTGACGCCGGTCCCCTGATCCGCGCGAGACGTGGATCGCCTGTTGCACGGACCCGACACCAGCGGATGATTCCTTTCTCCAAAGAGGTTCTGCCGAACGGGCTGAACGTCATCGTCCACGAAGACCACCAGACGCCGCTCGTCGCCGTGAGCGTCTGGTACCACGTGGGCTCGAAGAACGAGCGGCCCGGGCTCACCGGCTTCGCCCATCTGTTCGAACACCTGATGTTCGAGGGTTCCGCGCACCAGCCGCTCGGGTATTTCGAGCCGCTGCAGCAGGCCGGGGCCGCCGTGAACGGCTCGACCAGCGCCGACCGCACCAACTATTGGGAGGTCGTCCCGAAGGACGCCGCCGAGCTCGCGGTCTGGATGGAGGCCGATCGCATGGGATGGCTCCTGCCGGCGTTGACGGACGTCCGGCTCGATACCCAGCGCGACGTCGTGCTGAACGAACGGCGCCAGAACTACGAGAACCGCCCGTACGGCCTCGCGCAGTTCGCGCTGTTTCAGGCGCTGTTCCCGCCGACGCATCCGTACCGATGGCCGACGATTGGCGATCCGTCGGACCTGCGGGCGGCCAGGCTCGACGACGTTCACGACTTCTTCCGGCGGTTCTACCATCCTGCGAACGCCTCGCTCGCCATCGCCGGCGACATCGGGACCGCGCAGGCGTTCCGGCTGGCCGAGGCGTCGTTCGGAGAGATTCCGCGCGGTCCGGCCGTTGATCCCGTCGTCGTCCCCTCGCCGGGCGCGGCGGGGACGCGCATCGTGCTCGAGGATCGCGTGGAGCTGCCGCGCGTGTACCTGGCGTGGCCGTCGGCCGCGCTGTTCACGCCCGGCGACGCCGCGCTGGATCTGCTGGGCGACGTCCTCGGCAACGGGCGGAGCTCGCGCCTCTATCGACGGTTGATTCACGATCAGCGGATCGCGGCCGACGTCGCGGCGGGCCAGGGATCGCGCGAGCTGTGCAGCATCTTCCAGGTCGTCGCCACGGCCGCGCCGGGGAAGACGCTCGACGAGATTCATGCGATCGTCGCGGACGAAATCCGGCGGTTCGCGACGGACGGCCCGACCGACGACGAGCTCGACCGCGGCCGGCGGCAGGCCGAGGCGGCGTTCGTCTACCGGCTCCAGACGCTCGGCGGGTTCGGCGGCCGGGCGGATCAGCTGAACGCCTACAACGTGTACGTAGGCAGACCCGACTACTTCGAGGCGGACCTGCAGCGGTATCTCGCGATCACGGCCGACGATCTCGCCGCCGCCGCGCGGCGGCTTCGGCCCGAGGACGCGGTGGTCCTGAGCGTCGTGCCGCGCGGCCGCCTGGATCAGGCGGTCCGCGCCTCTGCGCCGGCGGTCGTCACATGAGCGGTGCCACCCGTACGCGCCCGCCTCTCACGGGCAGTGCCACGCTGGTGCGCTTTCCGCCGATCGCCCGCGAGGAGCTGGGTTCAGGCCTGGAGGTCTGGTCTCTGCCGTGGCACTCGGTGCCGGTCGTCACGGTCGCTCTCCTGGTCGAAGGCGGCGCGAGAGAGGATCCGCCGGGACGGGACGGACTCGTCGGACTGACGGTCGACCTGATCGACGAAGGCGCGGGAGGCCGGGACGCGGTCCAGCTCTCGGACGCCTTCGCACGGCTGGGCACCCATCTCGAAGCGGACGTCGGACAGGACGCCACGCTGCTCTGGTTCACGACACTCGCGCGCAATCTGGAGCCCGCGCTGGCGCTCCTCGCCGACGTCGTCTTTCGGCCGCACCTCGCCGACGTGGACCTCGTGCGGGTCCGTGAGCTCCGGATGAGCCGTCTGCGCCAGCTGAAGACCTCGCCGAGCGCCACGGCCGAACGGGCGTTCCTCGAAGGCGTGTTCGGATCGCATCCGTACGGCCACGGGACGATCGGCACCACGCGCGTGCTCCAGTCCGTGCCCCCGGAAGAGGTGCGGCGCTGCCACGAGCGTCTGTTCGTCGCGGGGAAGTCCACGCTCATCGTCGCCGGCGACCGGCCGCCGGACGCGGTCATGGCGGCTGCCCGGGGGCTGTTCGGCGGCTGGGCGGCCCGATCGCGCCCGGCGAACGCTCCGCCCGCGGCGCTGCCCGAGCCGACCCGGCGGGTGCTGCTGGTCGACCGTCCGGGCGCGCCGCAGTCGGAGCTCCGGATCGGCCACCTCGGTCCCGCGCGGACGTCGTCGGCGTTCCATGCGCTCGTCACGCTGAACGCCGCGCTCGGCGGCCAGTTCGCGAGCCGGATCAATCAGCGGCTGCGCGAGACGAAGGGCTACACGTACGGGGCGCGCACGAGCTTCGACTTCCGCCGGACCTGCAGCACGTTCACCTGCGACACGAGCGTGCAGAGCGACGCCACGATCGAGGCGATTGCGGACGTGCTCGAGGAGTTCGAGGGCACACGGCACGCGCGGCCGATCGCGGGCGAGGAGCTCGATCGAGCGCGAAGCGCCCTCACGCGCGGCTACGTACGGCAGTTCGAGACGGCCGCCCACCTCGTGCGCGGGGCGGTCGAGCTGATCAAGTTCGGACTGCCGGACGACACGTTCGACCGGTTCGTTCCCGGCGTATCCGCCATCACGGAAGCCGACGTCCTGGCGGCGGCGCGCGCGGCCCTGCGGCCGGCGGACTCGGTAATCGTCGTCGTCGGCGAAGCCGCACGGTGCCGGGACGGTCTCGCGCGCTTCGGACCGGTCGTCGAGACGACTCCGGAGTTCTGACGGGCCGACGGCGTTGCGGTGCTCCGCCTTCGGCCGGATCCCTGCCGTCCGGCCGTTCATTTCGGAGTGCTAGACTCGCTCGAGATGGACGTCGCCCGGTGGAGCATGAGCCTCGTGGCCGTCATCGGCCTGCTCGCCGCGACCATCGCGGGGGCGGCGATCTGGCTCATGGTCACCGATCCCGTGAGCGTGGCCAACGCGGTGTCCACGGGCGACGTGACGCCGATTATGCGGGCGATCGGCGACGTCATCTTCGACGCCTTGCGCGGCCTGTTTCGTTATCTCTGAGGTGGGCGGCGCCCGCGGCCGGCCCGTTCGTCCGGCTGCACGTCCAGGCCGTTCAAAGGTTTTTCAGGAAGAACCGCGTCAGGTAGAAGCCGTCCAGATAGCTGAAGGGCGCCTTGCCCGTCGTGTAGTGGCCGCACGGCAGCACGCCGAGCTCGTGTGACACTCCGTGCCGCTGGAACGCCTCCACGAACTGCCGCGAAAGGTCGACCGGGAACGTCAGGTCGTACCGCGCGTAGACCAGCAGCACGCGGCGGCCCCGCACGCGCGGAATGAACGGCCACGGACTGATCGGCATCCAGCACTCGCGCAGCGCGCCGAGGTCGATGTGCCCCTCGAGCCCGTCCCGGACGTGCCGTGTCGAGAGGCCGCGCCAGACGACGTCGGCGAAGAAGGGCGAGACATGGTTGAACGCGCCGGCGCGCAGGCGCTCGTCGTGCGCCATCGACAGCATCGAGAGGCACGAGCCGAGGCTGGTCCCGATGATGCCGATGCGTTCGAATCCCTCGCGCGCAAGCCAGTCCACGGTCCGCCGGATGTCGAGCACCGCCTGCCGGTTCGCGTGGAGCGTGCGGCCGACGTTCGACGAGACGATGTAGTCGGCGCGCTGCAGCTCCGCGGGACGCCTGTCGTCGTGATACGGCAGGCTCATGCGCAGGGCGGTGAGCCCGAATCGCGCGAACAGGCGGCAGAGGCCGACGTGGCCGCCGGCATCCGCGTTCCACTGCGGCACGACCACCACCGCCCGCCGCGGCGCGGCGCGCCGCGGCTCGGGCGGCTCGAAGATGCGGACCCGGACGACGTCGTTCTCCGGATACGGCGTGGTCAGGGCGCTTGGAAAGCGCAGATGCTCGCCTTGGCGATCGTAGCCGTCGGCCGCCGCGCAGCGGAACAGCCGATCGCTGTTGACGACCGCCTCACGGGCCCAGCCGATCAAGTGGGGGAGCGGCTCCTGACCGTCGATATCGAGCCCGAGCCAGTCGAGGCCCCAGTCGAACGGCCGCACGACGCGGTTGGTGTCGACCGTCGCGAGCCGCCGCTCCCACGCATGAAAGAATCGCGCGACCATCAGCCCCGTCGGACCGTCGGCGGCGAGACGACGCGCTCGACCGCGGCGGCGATCGCCAGCAGCCGCGCGGTCTGGTTCGGGGCGCCGACGAGCTGGAGCCCGACCGGGAGGCCGGCCGTCTTCAGCGGCAGCGACAGGGCCGGATGGCCGGTGAGGTTGAAGAGCTGGGTCTGGCGGAGCATGGCCGCGCGGACTGACAACCCCGCCTCGCGGATGCCGTCGATCGTCACCTCCGTCGCGCCGATGAGCGGCGCCACGATGGGCAGCGTCGGCAGGATCAGGGCATCGTGGCCGGCGAGGAGCGTGTCGACCGCCCGGCGGAGCGCGACGCGCGCGGCCCGGGCCTGGAGGTAGGCGACGGCCGTCACCGAGCGCCCGCCTTCGAGCCGCGAGCGGACGCCTGGCGTGTAGTCGGCCGACCTGGCTTCCAGCAACGGCGCGTGGCAGGCCGCGGCCTCGGGCAGCACCAGGTCCGCGTATGTCTTCGGGATGTCATCGGCGCGCGCAAGCGACACGTCCCCGAGCGCGGCGCCGTGCAGGCGCAGTTCCTCCAGGGCGCCTTCGAACACGATCCTGACTTCTCCGGCGGCGAGACCGAAGTACCCGTCGAGCCGGCCGAACCGCAGCGATGCGAGCGGCGGCGCCACGACGGTATCGAGCGGCCGACCTGAGGTCGCGGCCCACAACCAGGCGGCGTCCTGAACGGTTCGCGCGAGCGGGCCCACGTGATCGAGCGACCAGCTCAGCGGGACGACGCCCGCAAGGGGAATCTCCTCGGGACAGGGCTTCAGGCCGACGATTCCGCAGGCCGCGGCCGGAATGCGGACCGAGCCTCCGGTGTCCGTCCCGATCGAGCCGAGTCCCATGCCGGCCGCCACCGCCGCCGCCGATCCGCCGCTCGATCCGCCCGGCGACCGGGCCGGGTCGTGCGGGTGCCGCACCGGTCCGAACGCCGAGTCTTCACTCGTCGTCCCGAGGGCGAATTCGTGCAGGTTGGTCTTGCCGAGGAGGATGGCGCCGGCCTCGCGCAGCCGAGAGACGAGCGGCGCGTCGTGGGCCGGCACGCGGTCGCTCAGGGCCCGCGACGCGGCCGTCGTGGGCTGGCCGGCGACGTCGATCAAGTCCTTGAGGGAGATCGGGACGCCGTGCAACGGACCGCGGTGGATGCCACGCGCCCGCTCGTCGTCGACGGCGCGGGCAGCGGCCCGGGCCGCGTCGGCGTCCACGCGGATGAACGCGTTCGTACGGCCGCCGTGCCGTTCGATCGCCTGAATCGCGGCCTCGACGAGGTCGAGCGCGCGGAGGCCGCCGGATCGCAGCGCGTCCGCAGCGGCGGCGATTGTCGTGGGAGGTTCGGGTCCCGCGCGTACGACCGTATCCGATTCGCTTGCTCGCACCGCTGGCTGGCTCAGTTCGCTCCGGCCTGTCTCAACGCATCGTCGAGCGCCTGGGCGAACGTCTCGTACGGCTGCGCACCGCCGAGCGGCTTCAGAATGCGAACCTGGTCCGTCCTGGGATCGCGCAGGCCGACGAAGAACCACGGCGTGCCGGTGGCGCCGAGCGATTCCACGAGCTGGACGGTTTCGCGGATCCCGCGAGTGGTGCGGCCGCTCTCGACGCACGAGCGAAACTGGCCCTCGTCGAGCTTCGCCTGGCGCGCGAGGTCCTCGAGCGCGATTGGCGTGTGGCTGCCGGGCGCGCTGAAGAGCAGCCGGTGCAGGTCCCAGAAGCGATGCTGCTCGAGCGCGCAATGCGCGGCTTCGTGGGCGCGGATCGCCTGCGGGTGGTTCTGATCGATCGGAAAGTCGCGGAAGACGTAGCGGATCCTGCCGGTGGCGATGTAGTGCTCGTCGATCTGGGGCATCGTCTGATGAAAATGCCGGATACAGAAAGGGCACTCGTAGTCGGAGAACTCCACGAGCGTCACGACGGCATCGGCCGGACCGAGCGCCGGAGCGCCGGCGACGTCGAGCACCTGGCCGACGGCACCGGCCTCGCCGCCCCGTCCGCCGCCGATCTGGCGGGACAGATCGTCGTGCGCCGCTCGGAGATCGGCGAGATCCCGCCGGAGCTGCCCGATCTGGCGGGAGCTGGACGTCCAGGTCGCAACCGCCGTTCCGAGCGCCAGCACGGCCGCGACCGCCAGCACGGCGGTCAGCAGCCCGGCCCGATTGCGGACGCCGGAAGGGCGGTCCGGCGCGGGTCCGGTGGGAGCGGTCGGTTCGGTCACTCGTCCTCCGTCTCGGGTCCCGCCGGCGCGCGCGTCCGGCGTGGGCTTCAATTCTATCGTCTCCATCGTCAGCGCCGGAGCGCGGGGCTGTCGCCGCCTCGCGCTGCCTCCACGTACTGTTTCAGTGCGACCAGCGAGACCTGCCAGCCCTGGGCGATGACGGCGTAGTAGCGCTGCCAGCGCGCGGACGGCTCGCCGCCGTCCTGCCGCACGTGCAGACGGCAGCCGTCGTCCTGCGGCTGACAGCGGACCTGGAGCGCCATCGGCCCGAGCGGCGGTCCCTCGGGCGGCACCCACCAGCAGTCCGCGACCAGGAACTGCCGGCCGGGCCTGGCCTCGACGACCGTGCCGTGGAAGACGCCGCCGAGCGGTCCCAGGATCTCATCCCGATAGGGCGTGGACGCCCATTCGACGGCGTAGACACCGAACGGGACGGGCGTCGTGACCGATCGCACGACCCGCCACCAGGCCCGGAGGGCGTCGGCCGCAAAGAAGGCGTCGTACACGGTCGCTGCCGGTCCGGCGATGACCAAGCTCTGCTCGAAGCGCTCGTGCGCGCCGGTCGATGAAGACGCCACGTATTTGTCCCGCTGCTCCAGGTGCTGGTAGTGTGAGCAGTTGCTGGTCGTTTCAGTCTAGCCGGTTCGCCGCGGCGCAAGCCCGGCTTCGCCTGAGGAGTGTGCACGATCATGGCCGGGCGTCGGACCACACCGCGGCGGAGCACGGCGCAGGGGCGTCGCAAGCCCCACGAGCTGCAGCCTGCGTTCCTGCTTCGCGAGTTCCTCGAGAGCGACGAGGCGCGGCCCATTCGGATCCTCGCGGAGTACCACGAACCGATGCGCAGGTTCCGCGACCAGCAGATCCAGGACACCGTGGTCTTCTTCGGGTCCGCGCGGGTCCACAGCCGCCAGTGGGCGCAGAAGAAGCTGGCGCGCGCCCGATCGACACGCGCGCGCGTGGCGGGCCACGAGCTGAGCAGATGGGAGCGCGCCGTGCAGTGGTCGCGCTTCTACGAGGACGCCCGGTGGCTGGCGCGCGAGCTCACCACGTGGGCGCTGACGCTCGACGCCCCGCCGCACCGGTTCGTCGTCTGCTCGGGCGGCGGCCCGGGCATCATGGAGGCCGCCAATCGCGGCGCGCATGAGGCGGGAGGCAAGACGATCGGCCTGAACATCCAGCTGCCGCACGAGCAGGGACAGAACCGCTATGTCTCGCCCGGGCTCGGCTTCGACTTCCACTACTTCTTCATGCGGAAGTTCTGGTTCGCCTATCTCGCGAAGGCCCTGGTGATCTTCCCCGGGGGCTTCGGCACGCTGGACGAGCTGTTCGAGTTCCTGACGCTCTCGCAGACGCGCAAGCTGTCGCGCCGCCTGGCGGTCATCATGTACGGCGCCGAGTACCTGGCGGCAGGTCCTCGATCTCCGTCCCATGGTCGAGTGGGAGGCGATCAGCAAGGAGGACCTCAAGTACCTGACCTTCTGCGACTCGCCGGAGAGCGCCTTCGAACACCTCAAGACGCATCTGGAGACGCACCACCTCGCCCCGAGGGGCCGCCACGAGGCCCAGGTGCCGGCGATCGCCAAGACGAGCCCGGCTCAAGGCCAGGATTGAAGCGGCTCGGGGAAGATCGCGAGATCAGTAGAGCACGAACCGGTTGCGGACCTCCTCGAAGCGCTCGAGCTCGGGCGTCCAGCTCCGCGCGAGCTCGCGCGCGGTCACTCCGGCGTCGAGCTGCTGCCGGAGGGCCGCCGATCCGTACAGGATGTCGATCGGCATCCTGATCCGCTCGTATTCGTAAGGCGGTGGGCGCCATTCGAACCGTCCGTCCCCCGCCTCCCTGAACGCCTCGATCAGCACGACGCCCGTCTCGACGGCTCGGAATGCGCGCCGGTCGGTGACGTGCACCTGACAGCCGCCGCACGCGACCTGCGCGTGCTTCTGGAACGTCGGTTCGAAGACCGCCGGACGGAAATGGACGCCCGGCAGGCCGAGGCCGTTCAGGTGTTCGGCGAACGGTTCAGGCGCCACCCACGGCGCGCCGACGAGCTCGAACGGCCTGGTCGTCCCTCGCCCCTCCGACACGTTCGTCCCTTCGAAGAGCACCGTGCCCGGATACACGGTGGCGCTGTCGAGGGTCGGCAGGTTGGGCGAGGGCAGCACCCATGGCAGACCCGTCTCGTCGAACCAGGCGGCGCGCGTCCACCCCGACATCGGCGCCACCTCCAGGGCGGCGCCGATGCCGAAATGATCGTTGAAGAGCCGGGCCAGCTCGCCGATCGTGAGTCCGTGGCGCATCGGGATTGGAAACTGCCCGACGAAGGACGTGAACCCCTCGTCCAGCACCGGGCCCTCGACGATCGTGCCGCCGATCGGGTTCGGCCGGTCGCAGACGATGACGGGCAGGCCGTGGGCGTTCGCGGCTCTGAGACAGTTCGCCATCGTGTAGGCATACGTGTAGATGCGGGTGCCGACGTCCTGCAGGTCCACGACGAGCGCGTCGAGTCCGGCGAGCATCTCGGACGTCGGCTGTCGGGTTTCGCCGTAGAGCGAGTACACGGGAACGCGCCGCCGGTCGTCGCGCGCGTGCGGCGTCTCGATCATGTTGTCCTGCACGTCGGATCGGAATCCGTGCTGGGGTCCGAAGATGGCGCCGACGGCCACGCCGGCGGCCTCGGCGCGCTCGACGACGTGTCGCAGACCCGCGTCGATCGACGCCGGGTTGCACACGAGGCCGATCGTGCGGCCGCGCAGCATCCCCTGCGCGAAGAGGAGGTCCGAACCGAGCGCGACTGGCACGGGAAGACGATACAACGGCCGTCGCGCCCGGGCCAGGCGTCGGGTGTCAGATGGCGATCCGCTCCGGCCCCGTGTAGACGTTGAACCGGCCGGCACGCGTGAAGCCGACGAGGGTCATCCGCGCCGCGCGCGCCGCGTCCACGGCCAGACTGGACGGCGCGCCGACGGCGACGATGACCGGAATGCCGGCGAGCGCCGCCTTCTGCACGATCTCGAAGGCCACCCGTCCGCTGACGGCGAGCACGTCGTCGCGCGCCGGCAGGCGTCCGGCGGACAGCGCCCAGCCAATCACCTTGTCCACCGCGTTGTGCCGGCCGACGTCCTCTCGAATCACGAGGCAGCGGCCCTGCGCGTCGAACAGGCCCGCCGCGTGCAGGCCGCCGGTTTCGGCGAACACGCTCTGCTTCGCACGGAGCGCCTCGGGCAGACCGCTGACGACCGCGGGCGCGAGCCTCGGACGGTCGGGCGATGTGCCCGCCCCGGAGAGGGCGTCGAGGCGCTGTACTTCGAGTCGCCCGCAGAGGCCGCACGCGCTCGTCGCGGGCAGGACGCGCGCCGCCGCGGTGTCGAGCGCCACGTGCTCGGCGAGGTCCACGTGCACGACCTCGGCGGCGTCTGCGTCCGTGCCCGACGCGGGCCCGGGCAGCCGGATCGCCAGCACGTCCGCCCGGCGGCGGATCACGCCCTCGCCGTACAGCAGGCCCAGCGCCAGCTCCTCGTCCTCTCCCGGCGTGCGCATGAGCACGCCCAGCGAGCGCGTCGCCGGCGAACGGCCCGGCTGATGCAGCTCGATCGCGACGGGCGCCTCGACCGCGACCAGATCCTGATCCGTTCGTGCCCGGCCTTCGGCCAGCCGCGTCACCGAAGCGATGGCGACGCGCTCAGCCATGACGGCGCCGCCACCACATCGAGATGGCCTCGAAGACGAAGCTCGCGCCGGTCCAGCCCGCCAGCAGCGCGAGCGGCCAGGCGAGCAGCCTCGGCGAGACGAGGGCGACCCCGGCGAGCACCACGAGCAGCGTGCCGAACGTGAACAATGGCGCGTACTCGAAGTCCTCCAGCTGCCGGTTGCCGGTGACCGCCGCGCCGATGCTGCGGCCGAGGCCGGAGACGGTCCGCATCACCCGGCGGGCGGACCGCCGGGCACGGGCGCGGGGATTCATCGGGAGTCCGCCGTGCCCGCGCCGGCGCCCGAGGACGATCTCGGTCGAGGAGCCCAGGTCCTCCTGGTACTGGACCTCGAGCGTGCGGGCGATGGCCTCGTCCTCGATCGCCACGTCGACCTCCCAGTTGCCGAGCCAGCTCGACAGGTTCAGATTGGTCGACCCGATCCGCGCCCAGCGCGAGTCGGCGACCGCCGTCTTGGCGTGGATCATCTGCCCGTTCCACTCGAAGATCCGCACGCCCCCTTCGAGCAGCGTACGGTACAGCGTCCGGGACGCCGGCACGGTCCAGCCGACGTCGCTGCCCTGGGGCAGCAGCAGGCGGACGTCGACACCGTCGCTGGCGGCGCGGCGCAGGGCTTCGACGAACGGGCCATGCCCGAGAAAATAGGCGTCGGTGATCCAGAGCGTGCGCTTCGCCATGGACGTGACCAGGAGATCGAGCTGCAGCATGCTCCACGCGAACGGCTCGGTCGGAATCAGCCGCAGCGGGACCGATCCCGCTTCGGGAATCTGGTCGGACGAGGGGAGCGCGGCCGGATCGAGCCGTCCTCCCGAGAAGCGCCAGGTGTCGGCGAACGCCTGCTCGGCGTGCGCCACGGCCGGGCCGACGATCTCGACGCCCGTATCGCGCCAGGTGTCCAGCGGCCGATCCGGATGGGGCGCCCACTCCTTTCCGAGGCAGAGTCCGCCGATGAACGCGGTCCGGCTGTCGATCGTGAGCAGCTTTCGATGGTTGCGGCGCGTCCATCCGAGGATGGCGCGCAGAGTCGGCGGGTTGAACGCTCGAACCTCCGCGCCGGCCTCGACGAGCGGGCGGAACAGCCCGAAGACCGGCGCCCAGCCGCAGCCGAACCAGTCGTACAGCAGGCGGACGCGGACGCCGTCCCGCGCGCGCGCGGCGAGCAGATCCACGAAGTGCCGGCCCACCTGGTCGCGGTGGACGATGTACATCTCCATGTGGACCGTCTGGCGCGCCGCGCGAATGGCGGCCTCCCAGGCCGGATAGTTCTCGGCGCCGTTGCGCAGCACGCGGACACGGTTGCCGCCGACGAGCGGCGCGCCCGTGGCCCGGCTCAACGCCAGGTCGCCGAGTGCCGGCATCGCACGGTTGCGGGACATGGGATCTGGCAGCCATTCTGCCCTATTCGCCGCGCGGCCCGTGCGGCCGCTCGTGCGTGGACGCGACCTGACGCTGAGAGGGGATGTGGTACGCTGCCGCGCGCGGATGCGCCACTTCACCGCCCTCGATGCCGGCGTCCTCATCGCCTATCTGTTGGCGGTCACGGGGCTGGGCATCTTCCTCGGTCGCCGGCAGCAGAACGCCCGCGACTACTTCCTGGCCGACCGGGCGGTCCCCTGGTGGGCCATCTGCTTCTCCGTCGTGGCGACGGAGACCAGCGCGCTCACCGTGATCAGCGTTCCCGCGACTGCGTACAACACCGATTTCTGGATGCTGCAGCTCACGGTCGGCTATCTGATCGGACGCCTCGTCATCTCGGCGATGCTCCTGCCACGCTATTTCGCGGGCGAGCTGACGACCGCCTACGCGATGCTGGAAGGACGGTTCGGTCTCGCGACCCGCCGGTTCGCGTCCGCCACTTTCCTCGTCACGCGCGCGTTCGCCGATTCGGTGCGCGTCTTTGCGGCCGCGATCCCCGTCACGCTGATCACCGGCCTCCCATACTGGCAGGCGATCGTGCTGACGGGCGTCGTGACCGTCGTCTACACGTATTTCGGCGGGCTGCGCGCGGTCATCTGGGTCGACGTGGTGCAGATGGGAATCTATGTGCTGGGCGGGCTGCTCGCCCTGCGGGTGCTGCTTGGCGCCGTGCCCGGTGGATGGCATGGCGTGGCCGCCGCAGCGGCCGCGGGCGACAAGCTGCGCGTCTTCCATTTCTCTGGCGGATTCGCTGCCGGCAACTGGATCTGGACAGGGCTGATCGGCGGCGCGTTTCTGTCGATGGCCTCGCACGGCGTGGATCACCTGATCGTGCAGAGACTGCTGGCGGCGCCGTCGCTGCGCGACGCGCGTCGAGCGCTGATCGGCAGCGGCCTGGTCGTCATCGCCCAGTTCGCCCTGTTCCTGATCATCGGTGCGGGCTTGTACGCGTTCTACGGGGGGCGTTCGTTCGCGACGCCGGACGAGATCTTCCCGCGCTTCATCGTGGAGGAGCTGCCCGCGGGAATCTCCGGGCTCATCGTGGCCGGGATTCTCGCCGCGGCGATGTCGACGGTGGCGTCGTCGCTGAACGCGCTCGCGTCTGCGACGACGCACGACCTCTATGCCCCGATCGCGGGCCGGGTCGGCGACGACGCGCACCTGTTTCACGTGGGCCGGCGCTTCACGCTCGCCTGGGCAGCCGTGCTGATCGGCGGCGCCATCCTGTTCCATTTCGTCCAGCAGGGCACGCCGGTCGTCATCGTCGCGCTCGAGATCGCGTCTTTCACGTACGGCGGGCTCCTCGGCGGCTTCCTTCTGGCCGTGCTCGTGCCCTCGGCGCGCCAGACGGATGCCATCATGGCCATGGCGGTGGCCATCGGCGTCATGGCCCTGCTGTGGGCGCTGCAGCGATTCGGGGCGGTGCCGCCGCTCGTGAACACGCTCTGGTTCTCGCTGATCGGCTCGGCCATCACGCTGGTGCTCGGCTGGGCCTCGGCGCGGCTGCGCGCCCGTCGCTGACGCGAGCGCTGCCGGGGGCGACGCTCAGAACGCGACGCCGACCAGGAGCTGGTAGGACCGCGGCGACACGAAATGCGTGCCGGAGAACGTGGAGAGGAAGTTGTAGAGCGCTTCCTTGTTGGTGAGGTTCACGACGTTGAACCGCACGCGGAGTCTCGCCCGGGTCCCGCGCAACGCGTTGTCGGCGCCCAGGCCGAAATCGAAGACGTGCCGCGGCGCAATCCGCGGTGGATTCGCCACGTCGTCTGCGGTGCCGTCCGCCGGGATCACCAGGCGCGTGGCGCCGCGCGCCGGCGAATCGCAGCCGGTCAGCGGCGCCTCGCGGGTGGCGAACGTCGGGCCGCAGTACAGGCCGATGGCCGCCTGCTGGTCCGGCGAGAGCGTCAGGGCCGTGGCGAAATCCGGCACCTCACCGCCGACGAGCCCCGAATCGTACCGCCAGCTCAGCGCCGCCCAGGCGTTCATCGGCTTGTAGAAGGTGTACTGGAGATTGGTCGTGGCGTTGAACTTCTGGTCGTGGTCGATCCGGAAGTCGTGGTCGTTCTCCTCGAGAAGGACGCCGCCCACCCCCGGCGGCGAGAAGATCGCGTTCGCGTGCGCCATCACGACGAACGCGCTGAAACCGGCGTGTTCGACGAAATTGACGCGGCCCGTGAAGCCGTTCAGCCTCGAGTGATCCCAGGCGACCGGAAAGACGATGGGCGTATCGAAGAGCACGCTGAAATCGTACGCGTTCACGGTGTGCTTGTTGAAGTAGCCGAAGTCGGCCACGACCCAACGGCCGAATCCCTGCTCGATCCCGATTTCGCCTTCGTTCCGGCGGCCCGGGGGAGGAGGCGAGGCGGTCCCGACGAGCGCGCCGCTGCCGCCGAAGCCCGACGACAGCAGCAGGTTCTCGTTGTAGGGCGTCTCGAGCGTGCGCCCGAACGAGGCGCGTAGCAGCGTGCCCGACCGTGGCACCAGGAACGACGCGCCGAGGCGCGGCTGCAGGAGGGTGGCCGTCGAGAGACCGTCGTAGTGATCGAGCCTCACGCCGGCGTTGAACGTCACATTCCCGGCTTTGATCGTGTCCTCGGCGTACGCCGCCTGCTGCTTGATCGTTGCCGCGCCGTTGAACGCGAAGAGCGACCCGCCCCGCGTCAGATCGAACGGGAGGAGGGTGTTGGAGAAATCCGGGTTCATGGACAGGCCGGCCCCTTCGCATTGGTCGACGCTGGTCAGCGCGGGATTCCCGGACGGCGCGCCGGTTTCATCGACGCAAGGGGCGTTGAAGGCCGGATCGGTGAAGCCCAGGCTGAAGTGTTCGTCCAGCTTCGTCGCGCTGACGGTGCCGCCGACCTTGAGGTCGTGGACTCCAGACGTGTACTCGACGTCCACCTTCGCGCCGACGTTGGTCAGCGTGCGGTTCTGGCTCACCGTGCCCGGGATGTCCGCCAGCGGGTTCGGGCTTGGCGCGTACGACAGCCGGTCGCGCCGCACGAACGCGTTGGCCGTGAGCACGGCCTTTGGACTGAGGACGCGCACGTATCCCGGCGCGAGGTTGAAGGTGTTGATTGTCTGATGCTGGGCCTGGCCGACATCCTGCTGGTCGAAGGTATTGGGGACGTCGAACGAGGACCTCGAGACCTGCAGGTTCAGGTGGACGACGTCGTTCGTCCTCGGCCGGAAATCGAACCGGTTGAACAGCGACTGCTTCGTCCCCGTGTCGTGGAGCGCCGTGAACTCCGGCGCGTCCAGGAATCGCTCCGTCCGCGTTCCGTCGACCGAGAGGAACTCCCCGTAGTTCTGCGATCCGACTCCGACGTTGAAGGTGGCTGACGGGCTCTTGAAGGATCCGTAGCCGACGTCGAAGGTTCCGGCTGGCCTGAGCTGGTTCAGGCCCGACTTCGTGACGATGTGGACGATCAGGCTGCTCTTGTCCCCGTACTCGGCCGGGGGCACGCCGGTGATCACCTCCATCGACTCCACCGCATCCTGCGAGATCTGATTGGAATAGACGCGGCTCTGCTGGTCGGTGACCGGCTGGTTGTCGATCGAGAACTGCGTCTGCGCGTGGTCTCCGACCGGATGAAAGAAGCCGTTGGAGTCGGCGACCACGCCGGGCGAGGCGAGCGTCACGACCTGGTTCAGCCCGGCGGTCGGTCCGGCTGTGAGCTTGGAGATCAGCGTCTCGTCGACGTCGGTGTGCGCCGTCGGATCGCGCTCGACGAGATCGGACGCGCCGACGACTTCCACCGTCGTGGTCGCCGTCGCCAGCGTCATCGGAATGTCGACTTCGATCGGGACGGCCGTCCGAATGTCGACGCTCGTCACAAATGGTGCAAATCCCTTCGCAGTCGCAGAGAGCTGATACGAGTTCGGGGGAAGATTGGTGAATTCGTACCGGCCGCCTGCATCGGTGGCGGCGATTCTCTTGAAACCGGTCACCGCGTTGGCGATTTCGACGGGCACGGACACCATCACGGCGCCCGAGGGATCCTTGACCACGCCGCGCACGGTGCCCGCGCCGCCCAGGCTCTGCGCTCCTGCCGGCAGGCCCAGCGCGAGCGCGCCGACCAGCCACATCACGGATGTGATGACCCGAACCGTCCGTGTCATGAAGAGCCTCCTCGTACGCGTCACGGGACATGACGACGTGCCTGCCCACCGTAGCAATCAGTCCGCCGACTGGCGACCGTAAGCGGACGAACAGTGGCCATCTGAAGACGGATGGGTCGAACGCGGCCACGAACAGTCGGTGGGGTCTTCGTCCCGGCCGGAGCGCCGCGAACGGCCGCTCAGACCGCTCATGGCGATGAATCGACCGCTGGTCGTGCTTTTCGGACCGAAACACCGATCGAAGCCGCCACGAGATTGGCGCCTCACTACAATGACGGCGTGACGAGTTCCGTGACGGGGACGATCGTGGACCTGCTCGGGTTTCTCACGGGCGCTGCGCTGTACGTGATGCTCATCGCGATGGTGTGGCGCGAACGGGCCGTCGAAGGCGCCTCGCTACTCGCCAGGCGTGGCCGCCTGCCGCTCCTCACCGGCGTCTGCGGCCTGGTGTGGAACCTCGGCGCGCTCGCGTCGTTCTGGACCCGCGTGGCCGGGCACGTCGAGCCGGACCCGATTGTCGCGGCCGGCGCCTTCGCCGCCCTCGGCTGCCTGCCCGCCGTTGTCGTGCACTCGCTGCTCGAGGGCCGCGAGGCCGCCGGCGGCCGGGCGACGAGGCTGATGATCGCGACGGCATACGGTCTGAGCGCCGCCGCGGCGATCCTGCACGTGAGTGCGGCGCTCCACGGCGCCGGCGTTCCATCACGGCCGGCCCTCTGGCTCGAAACCGGCGGTTTCTCGACGCTCACCGCCATGCTCCTGATGATGACGCGCCACCAGCCGACGAGCCGTCGCGGCGTCTGGGTAGCGGCACTCTCGGTCTTCGCCGTGTCGGCGCTGCACTTCGGCCGCCACGTGGGCAACGAATCCTGGTGGGTCGATCTCGTGGGGCACCATGCGTCGCTGCCGCTGGCCCTCGCGATCCTGCATCAGGACTACCGCTTCGCCCTGGCCGACCTGTTCCTGAAGAACGCGATCGCGCTGCTCCTGCTGATGGGCGTGTCGCTGGCCGTGTTCTCCGGCGCGCTGGCGCCGCTGCTCCGCTCGCAGGGCCCGGACGGCATCGGCGACCCGCGACTGGCAGTGGTGTTCATGGCGCTGTGGCTCGCCACCGCCGTCATGTTCCCGATCTTGAGGCGCGCCGCGGGCCAGGCGGTCGATCGTTTCGTGCTGCGGCGTCCAGACTACGCGGCCGTTCTGGCCGATCTGGCCCGAGAAGTGGAGACCGCCGAGTCCGAGGCCGCCGTGACGCGTCGCGTGGCGGCGGCCACGCGCTCGGCCTTTGGCGTCTCGGAGAGTCGCGACCTCGGCGATCCGGTGGAGGAGGGCGACCGGCGCGTCGTCGTCACGGCACCGGACCTGAGGGCGTGGGTTCCGGACGGGCGCTGGGCGCTCCTCCTCCGCCTGCGCACCGTCGACCCGCCGCACGTCGCCCTCCTGTTCGGCCCTCCCGCGGCCGGACGGCGGCTGCTGTCGGACGACGTCCATCTGCTGGAGGCGGTGGCGTCCGTCGCGACCAGGCGGATCGACGCGCTGCGGGTTGCGCGCGAGCGCGTCGCCCGCAACATGCGCGAACAGGACATGCAGCGTCTCGCGACCGAGGCGGAGCTCCGGGCCCTCCGCGCGCAGTTGAATCCGCACTTCCTGTTCAACGCTCTCACGACGATCGGGTATCTGATTCAGAACTCACCGCCTCGGGCGCTCGAGACGCTGCTGCGGCTCACCCGCCTGCTGCGTGGCGTGCTGCGACGTTCCGCCGCCGAGTTCTCGACGCTGGAGGACGAGATCGAGCTGGTGACCTCCTACCTCGATATCGAACGCGCCCGCTTCGAGGAGCGCCTGCAGGTTACGATCGACGCCGCCGGGGCCTCGCCTGACACGCTGATTCCGACCCTGCTGCTCCAGCCGCTGGTCGAGAACGCCGTGAAGCACGGCGTCGCCCCGCAGCGCGCCGGGGGCCGCGTCCGCGTCGCGGCGACCGAGCGCGACGGACGGTTGCACATCGTCGTCGAGGACTCGGGTGTCGGGTTCGAGCCGGCGACGACCCGCGGCGGCACCGGCGTCGGGCTGCGCAGCGTCGCGGAGCGCCTCAGGTCGCACTACGCCCATGCCGCGGCGCTCCGCGTCCGCAGCGCGCATGGCGAGGGCACGGTCATCGAAATCGATATTCCTGCCGAGCGCCGCGTCGGTTCCCGGAGGAGAGCGGGGTGAGCGGGCCGAAGATGCGCGTGGTCATCGCCGACGATGAGCGGCCTGCGCGTTCGTTTCTGGCGGCGATGCTGCGGTCGTTCCCGGAGATCGAGATCGTCGCCGAAGCGGCCAACGGCGCCGAGGCCATCCAGCAGATCGAGCGCCACCATCCGGATCTGGCCCTGCTGGACCTGCAGATGCCCGAAGTCGACGGCCTCAGCGTCGTCCGGCTCGTCAAGCGCCGGCACCTGCCGCTCGTGATCTTCGTCACCGCCTACGACGATCAGGCGGTGAAGGCGTTCGAGGTCAACGCCGTCGACTACCTGACGAAGCCCGTCGGCGAGGCTCGGCTTCGCGACGCGATCCGGCGGGCGCAGGATCGGCTCGAACGTCAGGATCTTCGCGATCGCGCGACGACCGACATCCGCCAGGCGATGGCCACCTACGATCGTCTCGCCGCCGTGCCGCGCCTCGAGCGGATCCCGGTCCGGCGCAAGGACGACATCGTGCTCGTCCCCGTGGCGCAGATTGCCGCCATCGAGGCCGACGGGGAGCTGCTCCACATCACCACGGTGCGGCAGGAGCGGCACACCATCACCTACAGGCTGAAAGATCTGGAGACGCGGCTCGATCCGGCGAAGTTCATCCGCCTGAGCCGGGGCGCGATCGCCAACATCGAGTGCATCGCGCGGGTCACGCCCATGCCGGGTGGGCTCTACACGGTCAAGCTGCAGAACGGCCAGGAGCTGGACGTCAGCCGCATCCAGTCGCGACTGCTGCGCGGGCGGCTGCTGCACCTGTGAGCCGCGCGCCGTGGGCGGCCGGGGGCGTCAGAAGCTCAGCCGCATCCCGATCTGGAACGTCCTCGGATCCCCCACCGCGGTGATCTGGTCGAACGTGGGCGAGGGGTTCGCGGGATACGCGCCCGGCCCGAAATTCGTCGTCCGTGTCAGAGGATTCACGCGGTTGGTCACGTTGAACATCTCGACCAGCGCGTCGATCCGGGCACCGCTCCCCACGCGAAACGCGCGGCTCACCCGGAGATTCACGCCGAAGAAATCGCTGCCGGTGCCCGAATTCCTGGAGATGAACGTCACCGTCCGCACGTCGAAGTTCGACGACGTCGTCGCCCCGCCCGCCAGCGGCCGGCTCGTCGTGCCCTGCAGGTTCGTGACGCCCGAGGTGATGTTGAAGGGGAGCGCCGAGTAGGTACTGCAGCATGCCGCTCAGCTGGAACCCGTGGCTGAGGCGCTCCCATGCGGTCGCGCCAGGCGTTGTCGAGGTGCTGAGCGTGCCGTCGATCACCAGCCGGTGCCGCTGATCGTCGTCGGAGCGGCCCCAGTCCCGACGGACGTCGGTGGGGTCGATCGGCGAGTTGAAGAAGGCCTCGCCCACGTCGTTCATCGACTTCGACAGCGTGTAGGTGACGCGCAGGCTCGCCCAGTTCGTCGGCCGCTGCACGAACGAGACGTGCAGGCCGTGGTAGGTCGACTCGCCGGCGGACGAGTACCTGATTGTTGTTCCGATACGCCGGGTTCGGCCGGCAGCCGTTGTTGCTCCCCGCCTGGACGCAGGTCGGCACGTTCTGGTTGACCGACATCAGCAGGTTCTTCCCGGCCAGGTACTGGTAGCCGACGCTCAGCGTCCGGCCCGCGCCGATCCGCCGCTCGACCTCGAACGCACCCTGCCTCGAATAGGCGTTCTGCAGGGTCCGGTCCATCGTCGAGAAGTCGACGAGCGTGGTCGTCAGCAGACGGGCCGGCAGGACGTCGGGAAACGTCGGGGCGCCGTCCTGTGTTGGAAGCAGCCCGGAGACATTCGGCTGGTGGAGCTTGTCGAGATCCGTCGTGTTGCCGGCCGACAGGATGGCGTTCGCGACGGGGCGTAGCGGCACGCGGTCGAAGAACAGGCCGGCGCTGCCGCGGACGACGAGATCCTGCGAAGCGGACGGCGACCACGCGAAGCCGGCGCGAGGCGAGACGTTGTCCGTGTCGGTCTCGATGGTGTCGGCGAACTGGAGGTCGTATCGAAGTCCGAGGTTCAGCGTCAGTCCCGATCCGACCTTCCATTCGTCCTGGCCATAGAAGCCGACGTTCGGGTTCGTCTGCGACACACGCGGATCGCCGAAGGTCTGCGTGAACCCGCTGTAGCGTCCCGCCAGGAAGTTGGCGAGCGACGTGAACGCGTAGCTGCCGCGGGACGCGCGGGGGTACGTGATCGTGTCGTCGTTGTACAGAAAGTCCACGCCGGCCCGCAGCGCGTGGGCGCCGGCCTGGTGCGAGAGATTGTCGACGAGCTCGAACATCCAGTTCGTCCGCCGCGTCGGGCTTCCCGAGAGCGTGCCGAACGACGCCACGTTGGAGATGCTGACCGCCGGCCCGACCGGGTCGGTGGCCGGCGCCTGCAGATCCCCGTACGCCACCTGCGCACGCGTCTCGTTCACGGTGCTCGGCGACATCGTCCAGGTGTTGCCGACCGCGAGCGACTGGTCGATGTTGTCGAGGCCGGCCGACGCGGTGGGGGCACTGAGCGCGCCGGCGCCGCGCGAGTTGTCCGAGGTGACGTCATACAGGCTGTACCGTGCCGTGAGCTGCTCCATCCCGGTGATCTGCTGGTCGGCCTTCCCGAGGAACGTCGTGCTGTGCAACGGATTCGGGTAGGTGCCCGTGCTGACGGGAGAGCCGGGGTAGCCGACCTCCGCCAGCCTGGCGTTGATGATCGGCACGTTCTCGGGCGCGATCGTCACGAGCCCGGACTGATCGAGCCGGCGCTGCTCGAAATTCGAGAAGTAGAACGCGCGGTCGCGCACGATCGGGCCGCCGAGGCTGCCGCCGTACTGCTGCTGGTTCATCGGCAGCTTCGTGCCCGACAGCGCGTTGGCCGCGTTGAGGTTGTCGTCGCGGATGAAGTCGTAGACCGTGCCGTGCACCGTGTTCGTGCCGCTCTTCGTGACGACGTTGACGTACCCGCCGAGCGCCCGGCCGAGCTCCGCCTGGCCGCCCGATGTGACGACCTGGAACTGTTCCACCGCGTCGACTCCGTACGGGATGCCGCTGAGCCCCGCGGCGTCGTCGTTCGCCGAGAGCCCATCCACGAGGAAGCTGTTCGACAGATTCCGCTGGCTTCCGATCGAGATGCCCTGGCCGGGCACCGCCGACGTCTCCGCGAAGAGCTGCGTGCTGGCGATGTTCGTCGGCGAGACGCCGGGAACGAGCAGCGCGAGATCGAGAAAGTTCCGGCCGTTCATGGGAAGCCGCTGCACCTCGGCCTCGGGGACGGTTCCGGCAATCTGCGTCCGCGCCGTCTCCAGCAGCATCGACTCGCCGGTGACGACGACGCTCGATTGGACGCCCGCGACGGCCAGCACGAACGGCAGGTCGAACGCCGAGCCCGCGCCGAGCGCCACCGTCCGCGTGGTGTCGGCGAATCCCTGCAGATGGACCGAGACCTCGTAGGGACCGACGCGGAGATATGCAAAGCGGAATCGTCCCTCCGCGTCCGTGACGGCTTCGGCGGTGACGTTCGTCTCCGTCTGGCGGGCCGTAACGGTCGCGCCCGGCACCACCGCCCCCTGCGGATCGGTCACCCGGCCGCTCACGCTGCCGAAATTGACGGTTTCCTGCGCGTCAGCGACACCGGCGGCCGCGAGCGCGCAGCACGCGGCGACCAGAGAACACACGAGAAGCTGTCTCACGACCACACCCTCAGATGGAATCGAAATCAGCGCGACCTGAACCTGGCACCCAGCGAGTGGCTGACGAGATCGTCCGAGAGCGCGCGGCCTCGGAGGTCGGATGGATCCACCCTGAACCAGCGAGCGGTCCGGGCTGCCGGGGCGACGGGCTCAGGCGCGGGGCGGCGGAAGAGCGAGTGGGGCGGGCGCTTCGATGGGACCGGGATTGCGCCACGGAACCCATGTGACGACGGCGTTCGGCGGCGCAAAAGACGGGGTGGACTGGAGCAGCGCGGGCGGACCCAGCAGAAGCGCGGCGACGGTGGCCGCCGGGTCGGTCGTGGGACGGCACCTGCACGCGTCGGGATCCGACTTCCCGAGGGCGGAGCGGTGCATGGGGCACATCGCTCCTATCCCATGCCCGCAGGTGCAGGTCGTTCCCACCATCGTGGTCGACGATACCGGGCATAGGCTGGCCGGCGCGAACACGCGCAGACAGAGCTGAAGGGTCGAGCCAGCTCCCCGCGACGTGCCCGATGTGCGACCGGATCCAGCGCATTGGGACGTGAGGTTACCACAGCCGCTGCATCGGCCCGGATGCCGCAGTGCCGTCGACGTCGACGAGTGGCATCTCCACCCTGGTGACCGGCGGCTTCGGCCGGCTGAACGGGATGTTCGACTTGACCGGCCGGATGGCGGCCATTACAGTGACCGGGAATGGCCTCGGTCCTCCGGCGCGCCTGCGCCTGGGTTGCGCTCGTCACGTTTTCGGCGGCGTTTGCCCTTCCCTTCACGGCCGGGTGCCACTCGCTGTTCGACGATCCGGGCTGCGGTGGCGAAGCCCTCGTCAGCCTGCATCCGCACACCCAGATCGAGTCCGTCAGGCCGCCGCTCGTGCCGGAGCACTGCGCGCTCTGCCACTGGCTTCGGACCTTCAGCGGCGCGCGGGTCTGCGCGGTCGCGTCGATGGCCGTCGGCCGCGATGTCCGCGCGGCCGTCGTCTTCCAGACGAGCCGCCACGTTCAAGCCGACTCGACCGGCGGCTCGTCTCGCGCTCCTCCCTCGTCGTTTCTGATCTGAACAGCCGTTCGCGTTTCCGTCGCTGTCACGGCGAAGGTGATGTGCGCGTCCTGCGGGCCGCGGTGTCCGCTCGCCGCGCCTGCCTGGCGCGTGCCGCGGGGATCGATCGGCGCCGCATTGAATCAGAAATGGCGCTGGATGGAGTTCGACGATGCGAGACGTGTCTGATGCGGGCGGGCGGAGAGCGCGGCCGTCGCGCGCCCTGCGCTGGGGGGGAGTCGCGCTGTCGGTCGTCTGTGTCTGTCTGTGGCCCGCCCGCCCCGCGGAGGCACAGCAGGCCGGAGGGCAGCCGCTGGCGCAGCTCACCATGGACCAGGCGCTGGCGCTGGCGCTCGCGCGCAACCAATCGATCCGCGCGCGCCGGTTCGACGTCGACGCCGCGAAGGCCGACGAGCTGACGGCGTCGCTGAAGCCGAACATCTCCTTCACCTCGGTCAATGCCGATCTGCCGGCCTTTTCGCCGGGCCAGTTCACCGCGGATTTCCTGAAGAACGACGCGACCTACGTCCAGTCGTTCAGCTACCTCTTCGAACGCGGCGGGAAGCGGACGAACCGGATGCTCGCGGCCGCGGATGCGACCGACGTGGCCGCCCGGTCGGTGAGCGACGCCGAGCGGCAGCTCCGGCTGGACACGGCCCAGGCCTTCATCGACGTGCTTCTGGCCAAGTCGACGCTCGACCTGGCCCAGCAGAACCTCGCGAGCTTCTCGAACGTGGTCGATATCAGCCGCCAGCGGCTCGCGGCCGGCGATCTCTCGCAGAACGACTTCTACAAGGTCTCCCTGCAGCGGCTGCAGTTCGAGCAGGACGTCTCGGCGGCCGACGTGCAGCTCGTGCAGGCCCGCGTGCAGCTGCGGCAGCTGGTCGGATACGAGACGGTGACCGACGACTTCGACGCGGTCGGCGAACTCGCCTACCGTCCGACGACCATATCTCTCGACGAGCTGCGGGCGACGGCTCTGGCATCGCGGCCGGACCTGCTGGCGGCCCAGGCGAGTGTCAAGCTCGCGCGCGACTCGGTGACCCTCGAGCGGAGCAACGCCGCCCGCGACGTCACGGGCGAAATCGAGTACGACCGTGACGGATCGTTCAACGGCGTCGGCGTGGGGCTGTCGATCGATCTGCCAATCCACGACCGCAATCAGGGCAACATCGCGCACGCGGAGGTGACCGCGCGGCAGGCGGACGAAAGTCTGGCCGCCGCGAGAGTGACCGTGCTGGCCGACGTCGACAACGCGTATGCGACGCTCCAGGCCTACGCGAGGATTGTCTCGCTGTTCCAGTCGGGCTACCTCGACCAGGCGCAACAGTCGCTCGACATCAGCCGCTACATCTATCAGCGGGGCGCCGGCAGCCTGCTCGATCTGCTCGACGCCGAGCGCACGTATCGATCCACGCAGGTGGCCTTCCGGCAGGCGCTCGCGGCCTACATGGCGGCCCTTCAGCAGATCAACTTCGTCGTGGGAAGGCAGGTGGTGCAATGACGCGCGGGCCCTGGATTCTCGTCCTGATGCTGGCGGCCGGGTGCGGCGGCTCGCCGCCGCCGCCGGCGGCCAGCACGACCGCGCAGAGCGGGTACCTGACCGTGCCGCCGGCACAGCGCGCGAAGCTGGAGGTGGCGCCGGTCGCCACGGCGTCGTGGCCGACGCTGGTCAAGACCACGGGCGTCGTCGATTTCGACGGCGATCAGACCACGCAGGTCATCACGCAGGTCAGCGGGCCCATCTCCCGGATCGTGGTCGACACCGGCACGCGTGTGAAGGCCGGCGACCCGCTGCTGTACGTCGCGAGCGCGGACGTCGCCAACGCCGTCTCGGCCTATCGGAAGGCGAAGAACCGCGTGGACCAGGCGAAGCGGACGCTCGCACGGGAGAAGGATCTGCTCGAGCACCAGGCGATTGCCGTCCGGGAGCTCGAGGACGCGCAGGCGGCCTACAACGACGCGTACAGCGACCTGCAGGCGAGCCTCGACGCCCTCCACGTGTACGACCTCGCGCCGGAGGACGTCAACGACGCCGAGCGGCAGGACGCGTCGATCCGACCGGAACTCGCGCTCCGGGCGCCCATCGCGGGCACCGTCGTCCAGAAGCTCGTGCTGCCCGGACAGGTCATCCAGGCCGGGTCGACTCTGGCGTTCGTGATCAGCGACATGTCCACGGTCTGGGTGCAGGGCCATCTCTACGAGAACGACCTGACCTCGGTGCACGCCGGCGATTCGGTCGACGTGCGGCTGCCCGCGCTCGGCGAGACCTTCCGCGGCACGGTGTCCTACATCGGCGCGATGCTCGATCCCGCGACGCGCACGACTCCGGTCCGCATCACGACCAGGAATCCCGGCGGCGTGCTCAAGAAGGATCAGTTCGTCGATCTGACGATTCACGACCCGGCGGTCCGGCAGGAGCTGTCGGTGCCGTCGACGGCCGTGCTGTACGACGAACAGAACATGCCGTTCGTCTACGTCCAGGTGCGTCCGGGAACGTTCGTGCAGCGGCTCGTCAAGATCGGCGCGCAGGTCGGCGACCGCGTGCAGGTGGTCGGCGGCCTGAAGGCCGGCGACCCCATCGTGACGCAGGGCAGCGTCTTTCTCCAGTTTGCAAGCACGTACCAGCAATGAGGGCGGCTCACCGCCCGGGGCTCCCATGATCGATCGCATCGTCTCCTTCGCGCTCACCCAGCGGTTCCTGGTCGTCGCCTCCGTCCTGTGTCTGATGGGCTGGGGCGTCGTCTCGTTCCGTCACCTGCCGATCGACGCATACCCGGACCTCGCGCCGCCGCGGGTGCAGCTCGTGACGCAGTGGCCCGGGCACGCGGCCGAGGAGGTGGAGCGCCTGATCACGATCCCGCTCGAGGTGGAGCTGAACGGGATCCCGAAGCTCTCGGCCCTGCGGTCGATCTCGCTCTACGGGCTGTCGTCGATCACGATGAACTTCGAGTACGACACCGATCCCTACTTCGCACGGGAACAGGTGTTCGAGCGCGTGCCGAACGCGGAGGTGCCCGACGGCGTCTCGCC
Organism: uncultured Acidobacteriota bacterium; assembly: GCA_963764505.1. Lineage (GTDB taxonomy): Bacteria > Acidobacteriota > Vicinamibacteria > Vicinamibacterales > SCN-69-37 > CAVXSP01. The sequence continues at coordinate 1,134,958 of CAVXSP010000001.1, forward strand.
CGGCATGTCGCCGCTGTTCAGTCCGAGCGGGCTCATCTACCGGTACACGCTCCTAAGCCCGGATCGGTCCGCGCAGGAGCTGAAGATCCTCGAGGACTGGGTGCTCGAACGGAAGTACCGCGCGATTCAGGGCGTCGCCGACGACTCGGGCCTCGGCGGGACGACGATGCAGTACCAGGTGCAGATCGATCCGCGGCGGCTCTTCGCCTTCGGGCTGACCGTCTCCGAGGTCGCCGATCAGCTGGCGGCGAACAACGCCAACGCAGGCGGCGGCTTCTATCCCCAGGGCGGCCAGTTCTACTACGTCCGCGGCCTCGGCCTGGTGAAGAACGTCGAGGACATCGGCAACATCGTGCTGGCGAGCCACAACGGCATTCCCGTCTATGTCCGCGACGTCGCGAAGGTCGCGATCGATCACGCACCGCGGCTCGGCCAGTTCGGCTACATGGACAACGACGACGCGGTCGAGGGCGTCATCCTCATGCGCGTCGGCGAGCAGGCGCAGGTCGTGCTCAAGCAGGTGGAGGCGCTCACGGACCAGCTCAACGCGAGCGTCCTGCCGAAGGACGTCAGGATCGTGCCGTTCTACGACCGGACACAGCTCATCGAGGAGACGACCAAGACCGTCGAGCGCAACCTGGCGCGCGGCATGCTGCTCGTGTTCGTCGTCCTCGGGCTGTTTCTCTTCAGCGTGCGTACTGCGCTCATCGTCGCAGTCACGATTCCGTTCTGCGCTGCTGTTCTCCTTCATCTGCCTCGACTGGGCGCACATTCCCGCCAACCTGCTCTCGATCGGCGCGATCGACTTCGGGATGATCGTCGACGGCGCGGTCGTCATGGTGGAGAACATCTTCCGCGAGCTCGTCGAGCGCGACACGGGACCAGCTTCAATCCGTCATCGGTGGTCATCCGGGCGGCCGCGCAAGCGACGTAGAACGCCCGATCTTCTATGTCGATCGCCGTCATCATCGCTGCGTACCTGCCCATCTACGTCCTGACCGGCCCGTCCGGACGGCTCTTCCGGCCGATGGCCGACACGATGTCATTCGCGCTGGTCGGCGTCCTTGATCTGCTCTTTGACGCTGCTGCCGGTCTTGTGCGCCTACTTCCTGCGCAAGCAGGTCAAGCGAGCCCGTCGGTGCCGTTCTATGAACGGGTACGCGAAGGATACGGCCGGGTGCTCGAAGTCAGCCTGCGGCAGCCCCGTCGGAACCGTCGTAGTGTGCTTGACGTTGTTCGGCGCGTCGCTGCTCCTCGTGCCGTTCATCGGGGCGGAGTTCATGCCGCATCTGGACGAGGGTGCGCTTTGGGTTCGGGCGACGATGCCGTACACGATCTCGTTCGACGAAGCATCGAAGCTCGGTCCCCAGGTCCGGCGCATCCTGCGGAGCTTTCCGCAGGTCACGGTTGTCGCGAACGAGCTCGGCCGCCCCGACGACGGCACGGACCCGATCGGGTTCTACAACGATGAGTACGACGTGGGGCTCGAGCCGTACGATGACCCCGCCTGGCAGGGCGCCATACGCACGAAGCCCGAGCTCATCCAGGCGATCTCCGAGAAACTCGACGCGTTTCCCGGGATCATCTTCAACTACACCCAGCCCGCCGAGGACGCCGTGGACGAAGCCGAGACCGGGCTCAAGAGCTCGCTGGCGGTCAAGATCTTCGGTCCGGACCTGGAGACGCTCGAAACCAAGGCAGACGCCGTCCGCCGCACGATCGCCAAAGTCCCCGGAATCACGAACATCACCGTCGTGCGCGAGCTCGGGCAGCCGAGCCTCACGATCGAGCCCGACCGGGCGAAGATCGCACGCTATGGCGTGAACGTCGCCGACATCAACACGCTGATCGAGACGGCGGTTGGGGGCGCGGCCGTGAGTCAGGTGATCCAGGGCGAGCGCCAGTTCGACCTGGTGTTGCGCCTGGAGGAGCCCTTCCGGGCGAACCTCGAGGCCATCAGCAACCTGCTCATCGCGACGCCCGACGGCCAGCAACTCCCACTCAGGGAGTTCGCAACGATCAAGGATTGGCAAAGGCGCGTCGTTCATCTACCGGGAGAGCGACTCGCGTTTCATCGGCGTGCAGTTCAGCGTGACGGGCCGGGATCTGGCCAGCGCCGTGCAGGACGCACGGGCTCGCGTCGCGGCCGCCGTGCCGCTTCCCGCCGGCTACACGTTCGACTGGGGCGGTGAGTACAAGGAGTATCTGGCCGCGCGATCGCAGATGGCCGTCATCATTCCCCTGACGATCCTGGTCGTCCTGCTGATCCTCTTCGCTCTGTACGGAAACATGAAGTACCCGGCCATCATCATGTTCGGCGTTCTCGTTACCGTGCCCGTCGGCGGTCTGATCGCCCTCAAGCTGACCGGTACGAATCTCAGCGTCTCGTCCGGCTTCGGGTTCGTCGCCTTGATGGGCGTCGCGGTCCAGACCAGCGTCATCCTGTATTCGTTCATCAACAAGCTGCGGCTCGAAGGCCGCGACATCGCGACCGCCACGCATGAGGCCTCGCTCCTGCGCCTCCGGCCGATCATGATGGCGGCCCTCGTCGCGAGCTTCGGCCTTCTTCCGGCCGCCATTTCGAGTGGCATCGGCAGCGATTCGCAGAAGCCCTTCGCCATCGTGATTGTCGGGGGGCTCGTCTCCTGCCTCGCGCTGTCCATCTTTCTCGCCCCGGCTCTGTACCTGCTCACGGCCAGGGACAGCGACGTCCTGAAGGTCTGATGGGGCCGCCCAGGGGAGTTCCTGATGCGCCCGGCGGCCCGAAGGAGTAGAATCGCCTCGTGCGCAGCCACGCCCGCGTGGATCTCTACGCCAAGGCCCTGATCGTCGTGGGGTTCGGGTCGCTGGCCGTGACCGGCGCCATCGTCGATTCCTGGCCCAGGGCGGGCCGGCTCCCGGATGTGGGGTCGCCCGCGATGGCCTCCGTTTCGTCTTCGGTCCTGACCATGGTCGTCGTGCCCGGCTTCACGTCGACCGCGCTGGCCGGCACGCCATTCACGCTGGCAGGCCCGACCGCCTCCGCTCCGTCGCAGCCGCGGACGGTGCAGGTACCGCTCGTTCAGGACCGTCTACCCACCCGGCTTGGCGTACCGCGCGTGCGGACGCAGATGCTCGCGCTGCCGGCGCACCCGGGCGTGCCCGAGCACGCGTTCGCAGTCGCAAGGCTGCTGCCGCCGCCGGCGGCGGAACCTCGTCGTCTGACCGACGACCTCGCGACGGAATCCCTCGCGTTGAACGAGGACGACGGCGGTTTCTTCTCGGGCATGCTGAGGAAGACGAGCAGCTCGGTCAGTCGCACGGGCGCGTCGGTGACCACGTCGGTCGGGAAGGCCGGCAGTTCGCTCGCCGAGGCCGGCAGCTCGCTCGTGGGCGCCTTCCGGTTCGTTGGAGAGACCGTCAAGCGCGCGTTCTAGCCCCACCCGCTCCAGCCTCTGAGCGTGTAAAAAATTCACACCCGATCGAGAAAAAAGTGCCCGTTTGGAACTTTGGGTGCTTTTCATCATACGGAAGCTGCGTTACTTTGAGGGAAATCCCTGAAAGTCCGGAGAAAACTCCCGTATGTCGGTTGTTCGTAACAATTTGCTGCTCTTCTCGCTCACGTTGGTGCTGGCGGGAGGCAGCCGGATGCTTGCGGACGAGCCGCGCGGGTTCAAGGACGTTCCGGTCCGGAAGGTGACCGCGGCGTCGTTCAGCGACGCCGAAGTCGACGATCTGATCACCACGCTCGATCGTCTCCTCGATTACGACGTGGCCGCGGATCCGAGCGGCGAGGACGCGCGGAACGATCTCTGGACGTTCCGCGAGCGCCTCCAGGCGGGCCGTCTCGAACCCTCGCAGGAGGGCCGCGTGCTCGAGCATCTGCAGGCGCTCTCGCGCACGCTGCCGGACGTCGCGCCGGCGATTGGCAGAGAGCGGCGGCTCGTCAGCGCCCTGACCGTCGGCAAGGTGGCCCCGGACATCGTCGGCGCCGATCTCGGGGGCAAGCCGCTGCGTTTGAGCGATTACCGCGGCACGATCGTCGTGCTGGCGTTTTCGGGCGAGTGGTGCGGCTCGTGCCGCCTCGAGTATCCGTATCTGCGCCTGCTCCAGGACGTCTACAAGAACCGGCCTCTCACGATTCTCAGCGTCGACAGCGATCGGGATCCGCGCGTGGCCGGCCGCGCGAAGGCCGAGCGCGGCCTGACCTACCGGTCCTGGTGGGATGGCGGTGGCGCGAAGAGCACGGCAGGTCCGATTGCGACCGCGTGGGGCGTGATGGGCTGGCCGACCACGTACGTGATCGACCCGCACGGCGTGATCCGCTTCGTCAACCTGCGTCAGGAAGACCTGCTCAAGGCGGTCAAGCAGCTCATGACGGAGGTCAACTGAGCGCCTTCATCACGTCCGAGCGCGTGATGATGTAGGTTTCTTCGCTCTTGAAGTCGCGCACGAGCACCGCCGGGTGCTCCGGCGTGAGCATCTGCGCGAGCGCCTCGATCCCCGTCGAGATGTCGGCGAACGGAAACGCCGGCTCCATGATCGTCTCGATCGCGTGCGTGCGAATCTCAGGCTGCCTCACGAGCTCCGCGTACAGCCGCGATTCGTTGATCGACCCGATGATGCGCCCTTCGGCCGTGATGGGGAGCTGCGAGAAACCGTGCTCGGTCATCACCTGCGCCGCGTGCGCCACCGTGCTGGCGCGGTCCAGCGCGACGAGCGGCGCGGTCTGCTTCGTCGTCACCAGGTCGCGCGCGGTGAGGCCGGTGCGCTCGAGAAAGCCCTTCTCGTGCATCCAGTCGTCGTTGAACATCTTGCCCAGGTACCGCGTGCCATGGTCGTGGAAGACGACGACGACCACGTCGTCGTTCGAGAACCGGTCGCGTAGCTGGAGGAGCCCGGCCATGGCGGCGCCGGCTGAATTGCCGGCGAAAATGCCCTCCTCTCGCGCGATTCGGCGCGTCATGATCGCGGCGTCCTTGTCGGTCACCTTCTCGAACCCGTCGATCAGATCGAAGTCGACGTTCCTCGGCAGGAAGTCCTCGCCGATGCCTTCGGTGATGTAGGGGTAGATCTCGTTCTTGTCGAAGACGCCGGTCTCCTTGTATTTCTTGAACACCGATCCGTACGTGTCGATACCCCAGATCCGCACGCGCGGATTGCGCTCCTTGAGGAACCGGCCGGCGCCGCTGATCGTGCCGCCCGTCCCGACGCCGCAGACCAGGTGCGTCACCCGGCCACCGGTCTGCTCCCAGATCTCCGGACCGGTCTGCTCGTAGTTGGCCTCGCTGTTCGACAGGTTGTCGTACTGGTCGGCCTTCCAGGCGTTCGGGATCTCCCGTGCGAGCCGGGACGAGACCGAATAGTAGGACCTGGGATCCTCCGGGTCGACGTTCGTCGGGCAGACGATGACCTCGGCGCCGAATGCCTTGAGGGCGTCGATCTTCTCCTTCGACTGCTTGTCGGTCGTGGTGAAGACGCAGCGGTAGCCCTTGACGACGGCCGCGATGGCGAGGCCCATGCCCGTGTTGCCGGACGTGCCTTCGACGATCGTGCCGCCCGGCCGCAGCCGGCCCGCGCGTTCGGCGTCTTCGACCATCTTCAGGGCCATGCGGTCCTTGATCGAATTGCCGGGATTGAACAGTTCGAGCTTGGCGAGCACCTCCGCGCCGACGAGGCCGCGGGTGAGCCGGGTGATCCGGACGAGCGGCGTGTGGCCGATCGCGTCGAGAATCGTGGCGCAGATCCCGTCGCTCACGCCGGCGATTATACTTCTGGGATATGAGACCTCCCCTGAGCCGGGCGTGGATCCCGCTGCTGCTGGCGGCGGCGACATCGCTGATCGGCGCCGCGCCTCAGAATCAGAAGGAACTGGACCAGCGCTTCATCGACGCCTGGAAGCAGCAGCCGCGCGTCACCTTCGCGGTTCCGGCAGACGGCGCGAAGGTCGTCATCGTCAAGTTCAACGACTGGATGTGTCCTGGGTGCAGGTACTGGTACGAGCAGATGAAGCCGGTGCTCGCAAAGTACCAGGCGTCGGCTCCCGGAGCGGTCACGTACGTCGAGAAGGACTGGCCCTGGAACTCGCAATGCAATCCGGCGGCACAGACGATCCACGGCCACGAAGCGTCCTGCGCGGCGGCGGCCGCCGTGCGGCTGGCGGCCGATCGCGGCAAACGCGACGCGATGATCGAATGGCTGTACGCGAACCAGCCCGAGACGGAGCCCGCGCGCCAGACGATGCTGGAGCGGGTGAGGGCGAAGACGGGGGAGATGCTCGGCATCAAGGACGTCGCGGCCGCGGACTCGTCGAAGCTGCCGGACATTCGGAAGGACATCGAAGCAGGCGTGGCCGCGCAGGTCCGCTCCACGCCGACGTATTTCATCAACGGGGTTCGCGCCGCCGCTCCCGACGGGAGCACGTTCCCCCTCCACTACATCGAGCTGGCGATTCAGTACGAGCTGGCGAAGAAGTAGCTGCTAGACTGGTTCGGCCAGCGCAAAAGTAGACGAGGAGGCACATGCCGCGCGCTCTCGGCCTCGCCGCTCTGGTTGTGGTGTGCCTGGCCGCCCTTCCCGCCGGTTTCCCGCAAGACCAGGCGCCCGGGATCTTCCGCGGCGGCGTGACGCTCGTCAACGTCGACGCCTATCCCCGTCGCGATGGCCGCGTCGTCGAAGGGCTGCGTCAAGCGGATTTCCAGATCTTCGAGGACGGCGCGCCCCAGAAGATCGACACCTTCGAATTCATCCGCTCCGAGCCGAACACGCCAGATGCCGATCGTCGCGATCCCAACACGAAGGAGGAGGGCGACGAGCTCGCGGCCGACCCGCACAACCGCGTCTTCGTCGTCTATCTCGACACCTATCACACGACCTTCGAGGCGTCGGTCGCATCGCGCGGACCGCTGCTCGAGTTCCTCGGCCACACGATCGGCGCAACCGATCTGTTCGGCGTGATGACGCCCGACACGTCCGCCGGACAGCTCGTGTTCGGACGTCGCCTCGACACGATCGGGAGCGAGCTGACGACGGACGCCGGCTGGGGCCTGCGAGGCCGGCCGATCTCGCCGGTCGGCCGGCCCGCGATCGAGGAGCAGCTCGAGCAGTGCAGCCGGTCCTCGCTGTACACGGGCGACGCGCTCGTGGCGATGTATCGCGAAGACGTGATGGAGACGGGGCTGGAGCAGTTGATGGCGCGGCTCCGGGACCTGCGCGACGAGCGGAAGAACATCCTGTTCGTGTCCGAGGGCTGGGTTCCGCTCGAGCCGCAGACCGGATTCTCCGCGCTGGCGAGCGGTGCCCTGCCGACGGCAGGTCAGGGCCCTGGCGGCACGCTGACGCTGGACCCTCGGCGCGGGATCGCCCAGGCGCCGTCGTGGTGCGACCAGCAGATTGTCCGCCTCGCGAACATCGACTTCGCCCGGCGATTCCGGGACCTGCTCACGCTGGCAGCCCGGGCGAACGCCAGCTTCTATACCGTGGACCTCGGCCGATTGAGGACGGGCCTCGCCTCGCCGCAGCCCGGCGTGAGATCGATCGCTGCCGGCGGGCCCGACGAGCTCGCGCAGGTCATCCTGACGAAGCTCGCGAGACCGAGCACGACCACGCTGCAGAACCTCGCGGAGAACACGGATGGCCGCGCGATTGTCAATACGAACGATCTCGGGGCCGGACTGCGGCGCATCGTGGACGATCTATCCGAGTACTACCTGCTCGGTTACTCGTCGACGAATCCGGCGCTCGATGGCAAGTACCGGCGCATCGAGGTGAAGGTGAGTCAGCCCGGGATTTCGGTGGCGGCGAGGCGCGGCTATCTCGCGGAGGCGCCGGACATCCGGCCGGCAGCCCCTGGCTCCGGTCTTGCCGTACCGGCGCCGGTGGCGGACGCGCTGGGGAGACTGTCCCGTCTCCGCGCCGACGCGGAGCTCTTCACGTACGGCGTCGCCCGCGACGGCAGCCTGGGCATCGTCGTCGAGATCTCGAGCAGGGAGGCGGAGCGGGGACAGTGGCACACCGGAGCGGACGTGGAGGCGACGGTCGCCGGCGCGCGTGGCGGCGACCTCGCGGCCAGGGGACGAATCGAGCCTGGCGCGCGCGGCGCCCTCCTCGAGATCGCCCTGCCGGCCGGTGAGACAGGACCGTGGCGCGTCAACCTCAAGGTCTCCCATCCGGAGGGCGTCCTGACCGACCGCGTCGAGGTCGCGGGCGGTGAGCCTCCGTCGGGCGCGCTGGTCGGGACGCCGGTCGTGTGGCGGGGCACCGCGTCCAGCCGGATCCCCTTGCGGCCCGTCGCGGACTTCCAGTTCCGGCGCACCGAGCGCCTGCGCGTCGTGTGGCCGGCCCTGGCGGCGCTCGACAGCCGCGCGGCGCGTGTGCTCGACCGCCGCGGCGATCCGTTGCCGATACCGGCGACCGTCACCGACAGCGCCGGTGCCGTCGATGTGGACGTCACCCTCGCGCCGTTGGCGCAGGGCGATTATCTGATCGAGCTGACGGCGAAACAGGGAAGTCGCGCCGAGCGCCGCCTGATCGCCTTCAGGGTCGTCCAGTAGCCGCGGCCGGCTCTTCGGCGGCCCGCAGCTCCCGGATCACGAACCACAGCGCCAGCGGCCCCAGGGCGATGAGCCCGGCGGCCAGCATGAACGGCGGCGCGTACGACCCGCTGCGATCGATCAGGAACCCCGTGATGAGCGGCGACAGGATGCCGGCGATGTTGCCGATGAAGTTGTACACGCCGGTCCAGAGACCGATCTTTGCCGGCGGCGCGCAGCTCTGGAGGATGACGAGCAGATTGCCCGTCGCGAGGCCGACCAGGCAGCCGCCGATGATCAGCCCCACGGCCGCGCCGGCGCTGGTCACGCGCGCCGCCGGGATCAGCAGCAGACCCGTGAGGAATGCCACCGTGACGACGCTCTTGCGCGCCCGGGTCTCGCTCCAGCCCATCCGGACGAGCCGGTCCGCGATCCAGCCCCCGATCGGCTCGCTCGCGCCGAAGACGAAGTAAGGCAGCGCCGCGTAGATGCCCGCGCGCAGAATCGTCAGGCCCCGGGCGGTCACCAGGTAGTCCGGCAGCCACGTGACTAGGAAGTACCAGTAGTAGTCGAAGCAGAAGAACGCCAGGCAGACGCCGAGCAGGTTCCGATTCGTGAGGAGCGCCAGCACGCCGGACCCGATGCCTCCGTCCGACGGACTCGGGCGGGTCTCCTTCGGGGCACGAAGCTGTGCGGGCGTCGTGAGCAGCCACGGCACCAACCAGAGCAGGGCGGCGAAGCCCACGAGTGCGAACGTGCTGCGCCAGCCGAAGTTCAGCAGCATGAGCGGGATGACCACGCCTTCGACGACCAGCCCCGTGCGCGTCCCGGCGTCGAACAGCCCGCAGGGGAGCCCGCGCTCGGCCGGTCGGAAGAGCAGGCTGACGATTTTCGATCCGCCCGGCAGATACACGGCCTCGCCGACGCCGAGCAGGACGCGCAGGGCGATCAGGGCACCCAGTCCCTCGGCGAAGCCCATCAGCCCCTGGGCCGCCGACCAGAGCACGAACGCTCCCGCATACAGCCAGCGCAGGTTCACGCGATCGGCGAGCGCGCCCATCGGGATCTGCATCAGGGCGTAGGACCAGAAGAACGCGGACAGCAGGACGCCCTTGGCTTCGGGGCCGAGGTGCAGCTCGGTCGAGATGAGCGGCAGCGCGAACGAGATCGTGGCGCGATCGAAGTAGTTGATGAGGGAGGCCGTGAACAGCAGGCCGACGATGGCCCAGCGGCGCGCGTTCGTGACGCCGGCGATCGACATCACGGCCGGCTCCACACGGCCCCGTGCGGAAACGCGTACTGCTGGCGCGACTCCTGCCGAATCTCGCTGCTGTAGCCCGGCGCCGCGGGCGGAAGATAGCGGGCGCCCCGCAGGACGACGGGATGGACGAGGTGTTCGTGGAGATGATCGACGAACTCGAGCACGCGATCGTCCATCCGGCCGGAAACGGCGACGTAGTCGAACATCGACAGATGCTGCACGAGCTCGCAGAGGCCGACGCCGCCCGCATGCGGACAGATCGGCACACCGAACTTGGCGGCCAGGAGGATGACCGCGACGTTCTCGTTCACGCCGCCAAGCCGGCAGCTGTCGATCTGGCAGAAGTCGATGGCGTGCGCCTGCAGCAGCTGCTTGAACAGCACGCGATTGGCGCAGTTCTCGCCCGTGGCCACGCCGATGCCGAGCGGGCGCGCCGCCTCCGCGATCCTCGCGTGGCCCAGGATGTCGTCGGGGCTCGTGGGCTCCTCAATCCACCACGGCGAGAACTTCGCCAGGCCGCGGACGCGCGCAATCGCTTCGTCGACGTCCCAGAACTGGTTGGCGTCCGTCATGAGCCGGCAGGACGACCCGATCTCCTCGCGGACGAGCGCCAGCCGCCGCGCGTCGTCCTCCTCCGCGCCGCCGACCTTGACCTTGAAATCGGTCCAGCCGCCGGCGAGCGCCTTCCGGCACAGGGCGCGGACCTTGTCGTCCGAATAGCCCATCCAGCCGGTCGAGGTCGTGTAGGCGGGATAGCCGTCCCGGAAAAGACGCGCCTCGCGATCCGCACGCCCGGGCGCCTGCCGCTGCAGCAGATCGACCGCCTCCTCGGGCGTGAGCGCGTCGGTGATGTATCGGAAGTCGACGCACCGGACCAGTTCGCGCGGCGACATGTCCGCGAGCAGCTTCCAGACGGGCTTTTCGACGGACCTGCCCCAGAGGTCCCACACGGCATTGACGACGGCCGCCAGCGCGAGGTGAGCGGCGCCCTTTTCCGGTCCCAGCCAGCGCATCTGCGTATCGCACGCCAGCGAACGCCAGAACTGGGCGGGGTCGGCGACGATCTCCGCCAGGCTCCGGCCCACCACGAGCGGCTGGAGCGCGCGGATGGCTGCGGTGCAGACCTCGTTGCCGCGGCCGAGTGTGAAGGCGAACCCATGGCCGCGGAGGTCGGTGTCGGTCTCCAGGATCACGTACGCCGCGGAGTAGTCGGGATCGCGGTGCATCGCGTCGCTTCCGTCGAGCGTCCGCGAGGTCGGGAAGCGGATGTCGACGACCTCGAAATCGCGGATCGTGCATCTGGCGGTCATCGCGCGTGCAACCGGGTGGAGTATATGTCACGCTCGTGAATCGATCGATTACAATGCCCGACGCGAGCTCACCGTGACCAGCCTCGTCGCGCGCATCCTGATCGCCTCGGCGCTCGTCGTGGCGCCGCTGCTCTTGTCCATGTCCGCTGCCAGGCAGCCGCGGTACTCGGCGATCCAGAGTGGGCCCATCGTCCGTCTCCACGACGACGCGGCCGGGACCACGGTGTCGCTTCTGCCCTCGGTGGGCGACGTGACGTTCGAGCTCTCGGTGAGAGGGCAGAACGTGCTGCAGTTCGCCGGGGGTGCTCCCGAGCAGTTCACCGGCGGTCTCACGGGCATCCCATTCGTCGGCCCCTGGGCGAACCGGCTGGACGAGCAGGCGTTCTATGCGAACGGACGGCGGTACGCGTTCGACATGCAGCTCGGCAACGTCCGCGGATCGATCCCGATTCACGGGTTTCTCACGCCGAGCGCCGGATCGCCCGTCGTCTGGCGGGTTGCCGACCTCGGCGCCGACGGCGCGGGGGCGTGGGTAACCAGCGAGCTGGACTTCTACAGACATCCGCAATGGATGAAGCAGTTTCCGTTCGCGCACACCGTGCAGATCACGCATCGGCTTCAGGACGGCGTCCTCGAAGTGAAGACCGCCATCGCGAACCTGAGCACCGAGCCCATGCCCGTGTCGATCGGGTTCCACCCGTACTTCCGGTTGACGGACTCCACACGCGACGAATGGACGATTGCGATCGGCGCCAGGACGCACTGGCGGCTCGCGCCGACGAAGCTGCCGACCGGCGAGACCGAGCCGATCGAACGGATGTTCCCGGATCCCCGCGCGATTCCGCTCAGGGACTACGAGCTCGACGACGTGTTCAGCGATCTCGTGCGCGACGAGGCGGGCCGGGCCACGATGAGCGTGCATGGGCCGAAGTCCCAGCGGGTGGACGTGCTCGTCGGATCCGGCTATCGCGCGGTCGTCGTCTGGGCGCCGAAGCCGAACCGCGAGTTCGTCTGTTTCGAGCCGATGGCCGGCATTACGAACGCGATGAACCTCGCGCAGAAGGGCCTGTACGACGAACTGCAGAGCGTCCCGCCCGACGGTCGCTGGGAGGCCAGCTTCTGGGTCAGGCCGGAGGGATTCTGAAAGGCGCCCAGAGCCCCTAGCCCAGAGCCCACAGCCCACTCGGAGAACCTCTTTGTCCCCATCCGTCCTCGATCGATTCCGTCTCGAAGGCAAGGTCGCGCTCGTGACCGGAGGGGCCCGGGGGCTCGGACTGTCGATGGCGACGGCGCTCGCCGAAGCGGGCGCCGACGTCGCGCTCCTCGGCCGATCGCTCGAGGCCGCGGAGGCCTCCGCGGCCGGCATCGCCGGCGCGACCGGTCGCCGCGCCCGGGCCTTCGCGGCCGACGTGACGCGCGCCGCCGACGTGCGCCGCGCGATCACGGAGGTCGAGGGCTCGCTCGGCCCGGTCGACGTCCTCGTCAACAGCGCCGGCGTCAACATCCGCGGGCTGTCCGCGGAGCTCTCCGAGGCCGACTGGGACACGGTGATCGACATCAATCTCAAGGGCACGTTCCTCTGCGCCCGCGCCGTCGGACCGGGAATGGCCTCGCGCGGATGGGGACGCGTCATCAACATGGGCTCCATCCTGTCGGTGATCGCGCTGCCCGGCCGGGCCGCCTATGCGTCGGCGAAGGCCGGCGTGCTGAATCTCACGCGCGTGCTCGCGCTCGAGTGGGCCGGCACGGGCGTGACCGCGAATGCGATCTGCCCGGGGCCGTTCGCCACGGACATGAATCGCGCCCTCATCGAGGACCGCGCCAAGTACCGAGGAGTTCTGTCGGCAGATTCCGATCGGGCGCTTCGGCGAGCTGCACGAGATCGGCGGCGCGGCGGTCTTCCTGGCCTCCGACGCGTCCTCGTTCGTCACCGGCGCCGGGCTGTTCGTCGACGGAGGGTGGACAGCTAGATGAAGGCCGGGTACGCCAGGTACGCCAGGTACGCCGGGTACGCCGGGTACGTCAGGTACGAGGACCGCGAGGAGACGGACTGCCACCAGACCTTCTGGGGTGTTCCCTCGCGTATCTGATTTGGCTGTGTGGCCAGAACCCTTCCGCGATGTCCTTCCCCACCGCGCGTGCGGACTCCAGCAACTGCGAGCGATATCGCAGATCGGTCCGCGCCGCCAGACTTCCTGCGACGATCGCGGTCACCTCGGTCTTGAAGGCTTCTGCAAGCTGCCAGGCAATGAGCTCACTGTATCGGCGTGCGGCCATTCTGGTCGGCGACGAGCACGACTCGTGCCGTGGCATCTGGCTGGTGTACCTCGGCTCGCGCACGGAGGACTGCAGAATTCGCGATGCTCACCGAGAGGAAGGTTCGCAGGAATCGAGCGGGTTCCGGATGACCGTGCGGGGGACGTCGTGTGGGACTCAACGGAGCTGGCCCTCGAAATCGCGCTTTCGTCCGCTCGCGGTTCATCACTTGGATCGCCGGGGCCCCCTGCACCCCGGCTGGCTCCGCTCGCTCGCGGGGACCCCGATGCCCCGCGCCGCTCACTTCGCACCTGTCGCCCATCGCACGATGGCTACCCGCTTGGACACCAGACATGCTTCGCCATCGTGCTCGAACCGCTCGCTCCCTCCAGCGCGATTTCATCCTGACGCCCATCGGGCCACTCCGATTCGTCCCACACGACGTCCCCCGCGCGGTCATCCGACGTCGAATGTCGCTGGCGGTGCCGGGAGCCGGTCACTCGGACCGGCGCGATGCGCGAAGGTCGAAGCCGTGCCGGAGGGAGCGAGGATTTCGAGCGCGACGTGCGTAGGCCGGGCGACGCCGGGCCGGATCGCACTCGCGCGACGTGCGTCAGCCTGAAATCCGAGCGGACGGAGGCCACGGCTTCGAGCGCCGCTGTCCGTGGAGACCGGCTCTCGGCACTGCCAGCGACATTCGGAAACGAATTTCCGAAGGGCCTTGAGCGTAACCCGGTTCCAACCCTGTCAGTGATACGATCCCCCGCCCGGAGCCCTCCCTTGACGAAGACGAAATTGAACGGCCGTCCGTACCGATCCGCCTCCTGGTTCGCCAAGCGCGACAAGGACGGCTTCATCCATCGGAGCTGGCAGGGACGCGGCCTGCCGCGCGACGTGTTCGACGGCCGGCCGATCATCGGGATCTGCAACACGTTCTCGGAGCTGACGCCCTGCAACGCGCACTTCCGCGAGCTGGCCGAGCACGTGAAGCGCGGCGTGTGGGAGGCCGGCGGTCTGCCGCTCGAGTTCCCCGTGATGTCGCTGGGCGAAACGAGCCTCCGGCCGACCGCGATGCTGTTCCGGAACCTCGCCGCCATGGACGTCGAAGAGTCCATCCGCGGCAATCCGATCGACGGCGTCGTCCTGCTCTGCGGCTGCGACAAGACGACGCCGTCGCTCGTCATGGGCGCGGCGAGCTGCGACATCCCTGCGCTCGTCGTTCCGGGCGGGCCCATGCTGAACGGCCGATACCGCGGCCAGGTCATCGGCGTCAGCCACGTCTGGGAGTTCAGCGAGGCCGTCCGCGCCGGCCGGATGAGCCTCGACGAGTTCATGGAGGCCGAACCCTGCATGTCGCGATCGGCCGGGTTCTGCGCCGTGATGGGCACCGCGTCGACGATGGCGACGATGGTCGAGGCGCTGGGGCTGACCCTGCCGGGCAATGCGGCCATCCCCGCCGCGGACTCCCGCCGCTACGCCGAAGCCCACCTCGCCGGCCGGCGGATTGTCGAGATGGTCGAAGAGGACGTGCGGCTGTCCGCGATCCTCGGGCGGGAGGCATTCGAGAACGCCATACGAGTGAACGGCGCCGTCGGCGGATCGACCAACGCCGTGATTCATCTGATCGCCATTGCCGGGCGTGTCGGCGTGCCACTGTCGCTCGCCGATTGGGACGAGTTCGGCCGGGACGTGCCGACCATCGTCGACATCAAGCCATCCGGGCGCTTCATGATGGAGGATTTCTTCTACGCCGGCGGCGTGCCGGCCGTGATGCGCACGCTGGCCGAGGCGGGCCTGCTGAACCGGGACGCGCGCACGGTCAACGGCCGGACCGTCTGGGAGAACTGCGGCCGCGCCGACGTCTGGAATGCCGAGGTCATCCGGCCGATGGATCGGCCTCTGGCCGCGCACGGGGGCATCGCCGTCCTGCGCGGCAATCTCGCGCCGGACGGCGCCGTCCTGAAGCCCTCGGCGGCATCGCCGCATCTGATGAAGCACCGCGGCCGCGCCGTCGTGTTCGAGAACATCGAGCAGTACAAGTCGCGCATCGCCGATCCCGGCCTGGAGGTCGACGCGTCGTCCGTCCTGGTCCTGAAGCATTGCGGCCCGAGGGGATATCCCGGGATGGCCGAAGTCGGGAACATGGGGCTGCCGCCAAAGCTGCTGCAGCAGGGCATCACGGACATGGTGCGCATCTCCGACGCGCGCATGAGCGGCACGGCGTACGGGACCGTCGTCCTCCACGCCGCCCCGGAGGCCGCGGCGGGCGGACCGCTCGCGCTCGTGCAGGACGGCGATTCGATCGAGCTCGACGTCGAGGCGCGCCGGCTGCATCTCGACGTCGCCGGCGACGAGCTGGCGCGCCGCCGGGCCGCCTGGCGGCCTCCCGCGCCGCCGGTGCCGCCGGGCGGATATGCGAGCCTCTACATCGAGCACGTGCTGCAGGCGGATCGCGGCTGCGATCTGGACTTCCTCGTCGGCTGCCGCGGCATGCCGCCGACGCGCGAGTCGCACTGAGCCAGCCATCACCTGACGAGGACGCCCCGTCCCTCGCGAGCGACAGTCTGGCCCGCGCGCCCGGGCTCGAGTGCCGCTCCACGCGAGCCCGGTGCGGGGTGTTGCCCGCGAACGTCTGGCACACAAGTTGGAGACGGACCAGGCATCTGCTCGATGGAGGCTCTCATGCGCAGTTCCGGACTCGGGCCGAGCCACCTGTTCGTTGGTCTGGCCGCCTTTCTGATCGCGGTTGCGCTCTTCTCGTGGGCGCCCTGGTCCGCGCATGCGTCGAGCGTCCCAGCCGAGGCGATTCGAACGTCCAACGTCGCGATGGCGTGCGCGCCCGGGCAGCAGGCGTTCGTCCATCAGGGTGCCGTGGACGGCGAGTTGAACGTCAGCATCGAGTGCGCGGGCGCGCAGGACGCCGCCGCATACGGCGCCGGGCTCGACCGCGCCGCCGCTGGGCCGGCGGCCGTGCCGGTGCCAGCGATGTACCGTCCCGTCGCGGCGCCCGTTCGGGCGCTCGCGCCCGACCCTCCCGTCGGGCCGGCTCGAGCGTCGGCGCGGCGGAAGGTCCGTGCCCGCGACTGGAAACGGGACGCGCTCGTGATTGGCGGAGCCGCGGGCGCCGGAGCGGGTATCGGCGGCCTGGTCGGCGGCAGGAAGGGCGCACTGATTGGCGCGGCGCTGGGCGGCGGCGGCGCGGCGCTCTACCGGACGGCGAACGACAGGTGACGTCCGCGCTGCACGCGGCTCATTCCGCGCGCAGCGCGGTCAGCGGGTCACGCGGATGACGCGGCGCCGGGTCTGGCTCGCGCGTGGCCTGGCGGCCGCGGCCGACCTGCTGCAGTGGATCCTGCTGCCGATGTTCGCGGGCGGCGGGCTCGAGCCCACGACGGCGGCGCTCGACCTGGTCGTGGCCGGCCTGATGGTTTGGCTCTGCGGCTGGCACGTGGCGTTCCTGCCCACCGCTGCGGCCGAAGTGCTGCCCGTCGTCGATCTGTTCCCGACGTGGACCGCGGCCGTCCTCTTCGTCACCCGCCGCGGCGCGGATCCCGGAGCGTTGAAACCGTAGAACCCTGGAACTCCGCGCCTATCTGGTCCTGATCGCGGCCGGACTGCCGTTCACCTTCAATGCGCCGGACGGCTTGAGAGACGTCCCGTCGAAGGCGAACATCATGATCGTCTGCTCGACCATGCACTGGACGAAGATGGTGTGGTCGTCCGATGTCCACGCGGCGCCCTGACACCAGTGGCCGACGTGGGCGCTGGCCACGGGAGCGAGGTTCGTGCCGCGCAGCGCGAACACGCGCAGGACGCCGAAGTCGTTGAAGAACGGCGACGCCTTGGGGGTGTTCGTGCCGTTCATGACGGTCGCCGCCACGTACCGGCCGCTCGGGGCGATGCTGAGGCCTTCGACCGTGGGGCCGGCGGCGACCTGATTGACCGCGCGCGGAGGATTCGCCTTCAGGTCGATCACGCTGATCGTGTCGGCGCTCCCGGTCGGCCCCGCGCCGGTGTTGCCGGCGAGCGCGACGTCGCCGGCGGGCGTGATCTCGATGCCGTACGGCTTCAGGCCGGAGGCGATGTCCTTCTTCGTGTAGGTGACGCGGCCGTTCTCGATCGCGAGGATCGAGATGAGGTTGTCGTTGTTGCGGCTGACGAGCGCCGTCCGGCCGTCCGGTGTGAACGCGACGTGGCTGGGACCGCTGTCGGGCGCTCCGAGATCGACCTTCCCCGCCGGCGTCACCGTCTTGCCGTCGATCGTGAAGATCGAGACGCTGCCCTCGGCCCGGTTGGCGACGAGCGCGAGCGTACCGGCGTGGTTGAACGACACGCCGGAGGCCTGGCGGCCTGCATGAAGCGTCGCGATCACCGCCGGCGGCGACGCGCGCAGATCGATCACCGTGACCGTGTCGTCGGGGATCGTCTTGGTGCGGTCCGACGGGTCGATCTTCATGGCGCTCGTGACGAGCGCGATCGACCGATCCGGGGCCACGGCGACCATCTGCGGCGGCCCGACGACCGAGGTCGGGACGCGCAGCTCGCCGACGAGCCGCGGCGGCTTCGCGCCGATGTCGAAGATACTCACGGTGTCGGGGGCCACCGTCGCCGGTACCGTCATGACGCCGTCGACCAGAACCGCCTTGTTGTCGCTGGCGGAGACGAGGAGCTCCTGTCCGCCGACCCGTCCGACCGCCGAGGCCGTGAAGACGGCCGTCGCGAGCGCCGCCGCGCACGTGAGATGTCGCTGCATGCGCGAAGCCTATGTCAAAGGCGCCGCGGCGACAAGCGATCGGCCCGGCCCTCGGCGTCCGATCCGCCGACCGGCGCCCCGGCCGGTCCGATAGGATCCTGGAGGTCTCTCATGAAGTATTTCGTGACCGGAGCGACCGGGTTCGTCGGCGGGCGCGTCGCGCGGCAGTTGCGCGCCGCCGGGCATGAGGTGATCGCCCTGGCGCGCGACGTGCGGGCGGCGCAGCCGCTGGCGGACGCCGGGATCCGGCTGGCCCGCGGCGACGTCACCGACCCGGGCTCGCTCCGGGCGCCGATGGCCGGTTGCGACGGCGTGTTTCACATTGCCGGTTGGTATCGCATCGGCGCGCGCGACAGATCGCCCGGCGTCGCGGTGAACGTCGACGGCACGCGCCACGTGCTGGCGGCGATGATGGCGCTCGGGATCCCGAAGGGTGTCTACACGAGCACGCTCGCGGTCAACTCGGACACGCACGGCCAAGTCGTCAACGAAGCCTACCGGTTCACCGGACGTCATCTGAGCGAATACGACCGCACCAAGGCGCTGGCGCATCGGATCGCGACGCAGTTCATCGAGGAAGGTCTTCCGCTGGTCATCGTGCAGCCCGGGCTCGTCTACGGCCCGGGCGACCGCGGCCCGTCCCACGACCTGCTCGTCCAGTACCTCGAGCGGACGCTGCCGATGGTGCCCCGGCGAACCGCGTTCTGCTGGGCGCACGTGGACGACGTCGCCGGTGGCCATCTGGCGGCGATGGACCGAGGCGTTCCGGGCGAGAGCTACTTCCTCGCAGGCCCGGTCCATACCGTGCTCGAGGTGCTGCAACTCGCCGAACGGCTGACGGGCATCCCGGCGCCGCGCATGACCGCGCCTCCCTGGCTACTCGAAGCGGCGAGCGTCCTCATGGGCGTGCTCGAACGCATCGCCCCGGTTCCCGACCACTACACCAGCGAGTACCTCCGCGTGAGCACCGGCCGAACGTACCTCGGCAGCAGCGCCAGGGCGAGACGAGAGCTCGACTGGAGCCCACGGCCGCTTACGGCTGGCCTGGAAGAGACGCTTCAGGACGAGATGCGGCGGTTGGACATGAGCCCGAGAGGCTGAGGCGCCGGCGCGCGTCGAATCACGGCGGCCTCGGAACGCCCGACGGCATGCGCCTGTCGATCTCGCCAGGACCTTGTCGAGTCCTCGTCGCTCAGGAGGTCGTCGATCGAGTGGAGCGGCACGTCCTCGGCCTTCAGCTCCATGCGCTCGCAGACGCGCCGGCTCAGCCGCAACGTGAGCGCACCGCTCTGCTCGGCAAGCAGGTTGATCTGGAGATGGAGGTGGTGTCGCCGTTCCATCCGCCGGCTGAGCCGGTTCTCAGCGATCAGCACGAAGATGGCGACCAGGACGCTCTCGAACGAGACGATGAGCGTCGGGATGCCGAACGGATGCCGCAGGGGCCGAGGACGCCGATGCTAATCGCGTCCGAGAACCGCCAGGAGCGAGAGGGGATCGACGCGGGCACCGGCGGCGCGCAGGGTCCAGTGCAGGTGCGGCCCCGTGACGCGGCCCGTCGCGCCCACGAGCCCGAGGATCGTGCCGGCCTCCACCTGGTCGCCGGCGTGCACGTCCATCCGCGAGAGGTGGGCGAAGAGCGACACCAGGCCGAGGCCGTGATCCACGACCACCGTGTTGCCCGTGTAATACAGGTTGTCGGCGAGCACGACGCGTCCCGCGCCCGGCGCCTTGACTGGCGTGCCGGCCGGACTGGGGAAGTCCGCGCCGCCGTGGGGGCTGCGCGGCTGGCCGTTGAAAATGCTCCGGGTGCCGAACGCGCTGTTCGCCGGCTGTGACACGGGACGGATGAACGGTGTCGTCCAGAGCCGCGTGTCAGTCGACCCTGTCCATAGGCGGTTCAGCCTCGCTGCCTCCTCTTCGATGCGACGGAGGGTATCGCGCGGAGGGTTGACGTAGCCCTCGTCCACCTGGAGCCGCCGGGTCCGAAACTGCTTGGCGGTGACGCGGAGCCGGTGCACCACGTGGACGTCACCGAGCGGCGTCACGGCATCCAGCGCGACGGCATACGTGCCGGGGCGCACGTCGAGGTCGATGCCGACGAGCACGCGCCACGTGTGGTCGTCCACGCGAAACGGCTCGAGCACGTGGTCGAACGCACGCGCCCGCAGGTCCGAGATCCCGCCCGTCGACCTGGCGGTCAGTAGGACCAGCTCGCCCGGCTGAACGGCGCGGGCGGTCTCGACGATGGAAAGGGGCGGCGCGCTCGAGCCGATCGCCCAAACGGCCGCAACGAGGAGCGCGACGTTCAGGAACACCTGCTTCGCACTGTACGACCGCAGGCCGAGCGCCGCAATCGGGGAGTGGACGCCGGATCGTCCGGGCCGGCCTGAGACGCATTCCGGGGCGGGTGCAGCGTCGCGGCGCACGTCTCCCGTATGATCTCGTGATGCCGCGTCCCCTCGTCCTGGTGACCGAACCCGAGTTCGTGCGCGCGGAGGCCTTCTTCACCTCGTACGAGCCGCTCGAGTGCGTGCCCGCGCCGCCCGCGGATCGAGAGCTCGCCGCGGCCGTGCGCGCCCGGGGCGCGCGACATGCCGTCGTCGGTCCGCTGCAGTACCCGGAAGCGATCTACGGGGCGTTGCCGCGGGGCGCCGTCCTGGCGCGATTCGGCGTCGGTTACGACGGCATCGACCTGGCACGCGCGACGGCGGCCGGCCTCCTCTGCACGAACACGCCCGACGTGCTGCACCAGTCGGTGGCCGAGCTGACGATGCTGCTCATCGCCGCGGCGGCCAGACGGCTGCTGCCGATGGCTGGCGGCATGCGCGAGGGGCAATGGCTGCCCGCGACCGGAGGCGAGCTGGCCGGGCGCACGCTGACGATCGTCGGCACCGGGAAGATTGGCCGGACCGTCGCGCAGATTGCGTCGCGGGGATTCCAGATGCGGGTCATCGGCTGCCGTCGCCCTGGCGCGCCGCAGGCGGACCAGGGCGCCGCATTCGACATGGTGACGAGCGATTTCGGCGCCGCGGTGGCCGAGGCGGACTACGTGAGCCTGCACATTCCGGGGTCGCCGGAGAACCGGCACTTCGTCGACGTCCGGAGGCTCTCGCACATGCCGGACCGTACCTGGCTGATCAACACGGCACGGGGCGCCGTTGTCGACGAGCGCGCGCTGTTCGAGGCGCTGGCCGGCGGCCGGATTGCCGGCGCCGCGCTCGACGTGTTCGAACACGAGCCGTACGAGCCGGTGGACCGGGCGCGGGACGTCCGGACGCTGGCCAATGTGATCCTGCTGCCCCACGTCGGCTCGAACACCACGGCGGCGAACCGCCGGATGGCCGAGCGGGCGCTCGGCAACATCGTCAAGGCGGAAGCGGGCGACTTCGGCGGGATGGACCTACTGAATGCCGCGGCGGCGCGACAGTAGAGGGGGACGGGTGTCGAGTTGTGGAAAACTCGCCCGAGCGGGCGAGTTTTCCACAACTCGACACCCGTCCCCCTCCTGTGGAAATCTCACACGTCGCAGAGCGCGACGGCCTCGCGCAGCGACGTGAGCGGATCGCGCGTCGGCACGAACTCGTGCGCGACGAAGCCCTGGTATCCCGTGTCGGCGATGGCCGCGCAGATCGCCGCCCAGTTGAGCTCCTGCGTGTTGTCCAGCTCGTGGCGTCCCGGGACACCGCCCGTGTGGAAATGGGCGAGGTACTCCTTGTTGTCGCGGATCGTGCGGATCACGTCGCCCTCCATGATCTGCATGTGGTAGATGTCGTACAGGAGCCTGACGCGCGGCGACGCCACGGCGCTGACCACTTCGACCCCGAACGCGGTGTGGTCGCCTTGATAGCCCTTGTGGTCGACCTTGCTGTTGAGCAGCTCGACGCAGAGCGTGACACCGTGGTCCTCGGCGATCGTTTTCGCGCGATTCAGGCCGAGCACGCAGTTGTCGATGGCCTCCTGGCGGCTCAGGCCCGGCTGCACGTTGCCGAAGAACGTGATCACGTTCGGCACCTTGTGCTGCGCCGCGAGCGGGATGTTCTGCGCGAGGCCGCGCACGATGGCGTCGTGGTTGGCCTTGTCGTTCAGCCCTTTCGGGATCTGGCCCGCGGCGGCGTAGCCCATCGAGCAGACGAGCCCGTACGGCTCGAGCTGCGCCCATTCGTCCGGCTGCAGGAGGTCGATGGCCGTGAGCCCCATCTCCGCGACCGCCCGGCAGAAGTCGGGCATCGGAATGCGCTGGTAGCACCAGCGCGACACGGACTGCTTCAGCCGGCCTTTCGTCACGACGCGGCCGGCGCCGGCCGCGGGCGACGCCTGAGGACCGGGCGCCGCGGCGGCCGCCACGCCGCCGGAGAGGGCGGCGACTCCGGCCGCGAGCGCCTGACGCCGGGTAATGTCGGTCATCGCCGGACCTCCTTGCAAGGGGCGCGGAAGCTCAGCGCAGCCGCTTGCACATGATCAGCTCGGCAGCGCCCTCGATGGCGAGGTCCTGAACCGATCCCACGGGTTCGTACCCGACGCGCTCGTAGAGCCGGCGTGCGCCGTCGTTGAACGACGACACGCACAGGAACAAGTGCCGCGCCCGCGGGCGGACGGCATCCTCGGCGAACGCGAGGAGCCTCGTGCCGAGCCCGCTGCCGCGAAACGGCGGCGCGATCGCGATCGACTTCAGGTATGGCGCGCCTGCCACGCCGCGCGGATCGAGGACGAGGAATCCACTGCGCTCGCCGTCGAGCCGGGCGACGTAGACCTGGAACTCCGGATCGTTCAGCACGGCCCGGCAGGCCTCGAGCGGCCGGCGCAGCGTCGTCCAGGGCTCGGACCGGACCATCAGCTGCGCGGCCCACTCCCGATCGGGGCCGGACGCCGGCACGACCTGAAAGCGAGCCGACGTCGTCAGGGCCGCAATCCCTGCGGCTTGGCGAACCGCGCATTGTCGATCTGCGCGTTGGGTTTCACGTCCACGACCTCGAGCGTGTCTCGGAAGTCCCAGGCCGAGCGCTTGATGAGGAACGGCAGCTTGACGCCCGCCACGTCACGGTAGTCACTGTAGTCGATCTCCTCGGGGAGCGTGCCGATCGAGGTCTTGGTCTGGATCGCGCGGCGCAGGAGAAGACCGCTGTCCGGATCGAACATGAGCGTCTCGGTCACGTTCGGCGCGACGTCGCCCGCAATGGCGACGACGGCCCTGCCGTCGATCTGCGGCGCGCGGGCGGCGTGCAGGTTCTTGTAGATCTCCTTCATGTTCGCCGCCCGGCCGAGATCGGCGATGCGCAGGACGTCCTGGAGCCGGAAATCGACGTAGGTGGACACCATTGCGCCGGTCTGCGCCCAGCCGGCCTGCCCGTCGAAGCCGCGCGCGGTCGGTGGCTGCGCCTGCACGCTCTCGCGGTACCTGTTCGGCAGCTTCTCTTCGATCGTGAACGACAGGGTCTGGCCGGCGCGGTTGCTGAGCGTGCCGGACAGGATCAAGGTCTTCAGATTCTCGACGGCGGCGCGGCCGCCGATGGCGTCCACGTACTTGTCGATGACCGGATCGACCGGGAAGCTCGGCGGAGCGCCGCGGCCGCCGCCCCGGCCTCCGCGACCCCGGCCGCCGGCCGTTCCGGCGTCACGGGGTGGCTGGTTCATCGCGGCCACCTCCTCCGGGGTCAACATCGAAGCGAACGGAGGCTGGCCGACCGGACGCTGGGCGCCGCGATGGCAGGTCATGCAGCTCACGTTCACGTTGTCCTTGAAGAATTCGTGGTTGACCGAGAGGACGATCTTCATCATCTCGCGCGCCGTCTGCTTGGCCCGCTTGTCGTCCTTGTCGAACGCGAACTGCCCGTTCGCCTCCTGCACGTGGCAGTCCCCGCACTTCATGCCGGTCGCCGCCTCGATGAAGTGCATCGTGGCTTCGATCTGCTCCGCAGGCACGTCCTTCAGCACCTGGATGTTCTTGTACTTGTCGCCGGCCAGCGGCCCTGCGGGCGCGCCGCCCGCCGGCTCCTGCGCCCGCACCGCCGTGACCGCGAGGCCGACCGCCACCGCGATGCCCAGGCTGAAGATTGATCGCCAGACACGTCCACGAGACCTCATCGGCACCCTCCGCGAGGGTTCGATTAGACCAGACAAGGACGAAAGAGATCCAGTGCCGCCCCCAACCCACGCAGGGTGGGGTATATCATCCGCCGGGACTGCGCATGGGCCGCGCCGCGCCGCATGGATCCGTCTTCACGCTCACGCGCCTGATCTTCCTCGGGCTGGCGGTGGGTGCTGCCGCCGGCCTCTTCATCCACGAGGAGCTCGATCCCGCGTCCGCCCGCGCCGTCGTCGATGGAATCCGACCGTTCAGCACCATCTTCCTCAACCTGATCAAGATGATCATCGCGCCGCTGATCTTCGCGACGCTGGTCGCCGGGGTCGCGGGCGCGGGACACGTGAGGACCGTCGGGCGGATGGGACTGCGGGCGGTCCTCTACTTCGAGGCCGTCACCACCCTGGCGCTCGTCATCGGGCTGGTCGTCGTCAACGTCCTGCAGCCGGGGAACGGGGTGGCCCTGACCGGGACGCCGGGCGAGGCGCCGGCCGGCGTCGAGGGCTGGGACCAGCTCCTGGTGCACACCGTGCCCACGTCCATCGTCGATGCGATGGCGCGCGGCGACGTGCTGCAGATCGTCGTCTTCAGCCTCGTGTTCGCGGTGGCGGTCGGCGCGGTCGGCGAGAAGGGCCGGCCGGTCGTGGCGCTCTGTCAATCAGTGTCCGACGCGATGTTCCAGTTCACGAACATCGTCATGTACTACGCGCCGATCGGCGTCGCGGCGGCGATCGCCTACACGGTCGGATCGGGCGGGCTCGCGACGCTGCTGGGGCTCGGGCGGCTGGTGGGCACGCTGTACCTCGCGCTGGCCCTCTTCTACCTGATCGTGCTGCTCCCGGTGGCGTGGTTCGTCGGCATTCCGGTGGCGCGGTTCGTCCGGGCGGTGCGCGAGCCGGCCGTCATCGCGTTCTCCACGAGCTCGAGCGAAGCCGCCCTGCCTCGGGCGATGGAGGCGATGGAGCAGCTGGGCTGTCCGCGCCGCATCGTCGCGTTCGTTCTGCCGATCGGGTACACGTTCAATCTCGACGGCACGACCCTGTATCTGTCGCTCACGGCCCTGTTCGTCGCGCAGGCGGCGGGCGTGACGCTGAGCGTCGGCCAGCAGATCACGATGATGCTGACGCTGATGCTGACGAGCAAGGGCGTCGCCGGCGTGCCGCGGGCGGCGCTCGTGATTCTCACCGGCACGCTGGCCGCTCACGGCCTCCCGCTCGAGGGCGTCACGACGATCCTCGGCGTCGACGCCGTCATGGACATGGGGCGCACGATGACGAACGTGATCGGCAACTGCCTCGCGACCGCGGTGGTCTCGAAGTGGGAAGGGGAGCTCCGGCCGGACGACGAGCGAGGCTCCGGCCGACGAGCGGGAGCGCTGGACGAGGGGCGGTAGCGCCGGACGACGGTCGACGCGCCTAATGCGCGCTCTCGCCCGTGAGCGCCTTGACGACGTCGCCGATGACCTGTTTGGCGTCGCCGAACAGCATCAGCGTGTTGTTCGCGTAGTAGAGCTCGTTCTCGATGCCGGCGAATCCCGGGTTCATGCTGCGTTTGATCGCGAGCACCGTCTGCGCCTTGTCGGCGTCGATGATCGGCATGCCGTAGATCGGGCTGTCCTTGTCGGTGCGCGCCGCCGGGTTCACGACATCGTTGGCCCCGATCACCAGGGCGATGCCGATCTGCGGCATCTCCGGGTTGATGTCGTCCATCTCGATCAGCCGATCGTATGGAATGTCGGCCTCGGCGAGCAGCACGTTCATGTGCCCCGGCATCCGGCCGGCGACGGGATGGACGGCGAACTTCACGTCGACGCCGCGCTTCATGAGCTGATCGAACAGGTCGCGCACGCGATGCTGGGCCTGCGCGACCGCCATGCCGTAGCCCGGAATGATGACGACGCTGTCGGCGTTGGCGAGGAGCTCGGCGGCGTCGGTCGCCGTGGCGCTCTTGACGGTGCGCGGCTCCACCGCATGGGCGCCCGTCTTCACCGCGCCGAACGCGCCGAACAGCACGTTGGTCACCGACCGGTTCATCGCGCGGCACATGATGATCGACAGGATGAACCCCGAGGCGCCGTCGAGCGCGCCGGCGGTGATGAGGAGCTTGTTCTCCAGCACGAACCCCATCGCGACCGCCGACAGGCCGGTGTAGGAATTGAGGAACGAGATCACGGTCGGCATGTCCGCGCCGCCGATCGGCAGGAGCAGCAGCACGCCGAAGATCAGCGCCAGGCCCACGAGGGCCGGGAGCGCCCAGGCGAGCGTGGGATCCCAGATGAGCGCGCCGCCGAGCGCCACCGCCACCACGGCGAGCACGAAGCTGACGATGTTCTGGCCCTTGTAGGTGAACGGCCGCGTCGAGATCCATTCCGCCAGCTTGCCCGCCGCCATCAGGCCGCCCGTGCACGTCAGGCAGCCGAGGATGACCTCGCAGGCGATCACCGTCATGCGGAAGCGGTTCAGCTCGCCGCTCTGGAGCCACAGGTAGTACTTCGCGGAGCCGACGAGCGCCGTGGCCATGCCCCCGAACGACTGCGAGAGTGCCGTCCGCTCCGGCACGGCGGTGAGCGGGACGCGCGAGAGCGGATAGCCGACGAGGAATCCGACGGCGGCGGCCAGTCCGATCCAGCGGTAGGTCACGATCTCGGGCGCGAGCAGGGTGCCGATGACCGCGATGAGCATCCCCGTGACGGCCACCGGCACGGACCGGCGGGCCGTATCCGGCTGGCTCATCCACCGGAGCGCGAGAATGAACAGCGGCGCCGCGACGAGATAGCAGATGTCGGTCCCGATCGGCATCTATCGCTTCACCTCGCGCCGCTTGAACATCGCCAGCATGCGGGCGGTGATCAGGTACCCGCTGACCAGGTTCGTGGTCGCCGCGAAGACGGCGAGCGCGCCCAGCCAGGTGCTGAGCGTGTCGTGCGCCTCGCCGGCCAGCACGATCGCGCCGACGACGGCGATCGAGGAGATGGCGTTGGTGAGGGACATCAGCGGCGTGTGGAGCAGCCGCGACACGCGCCTGATGATGTCCAGGCCGAGGAAGGCCGAGAGGACGAAGATGAACAGGAGCGCGAGGAGCAGGTCGATGCGCATGGCCGAAGTCACTCTATAACAGGCCACGGCCGCGGGGCACGGGCGCGCCCCCGCCGCGGCGGGCGGCGCCCGCGCCGGGGCGGCCTCGTATAATGGCGTCCGCATGCCTGCGGGCCGTGCTCGTCCTGCCGCCGTGTTCGTCTACCTCCTGTTCCTGGTCATCGTCCTCGTGACGCTCTGGGTGCCGCTCTACAACCGCGTCGAGCCCGCGTGGCACGGCGTGCCGTTCTTCTACTGGTTCCAGCTCGCCTGGATCGTCGTCACCGCGTTCGCGACCGTGCTCGCGTACCGGCTGAGGGTCTGAAGAGCTTGCGCTCGCTGCACTGGGTGGCCGCGGCGGTCTTCGTCGCGCTGTTCCTGCTCGTCACCGTGATCGGGTTCGTCGCGGCGCGCTGGCGCCGCGCCGATCTGAACCGGCTGGACGAATGGGGCCTCGCGGGCCGCCGGTTCGGCACGATCGTCACCTGGTTCCTCCTGGGAGGCGACCTCTACACCGCGTACACGTTCGTCGCGGTCCCCGCGCTCGTCTTCGGCGCGGGCGCCATCGGGTTCTTCGCCGTTCCGTACACGCTGCTGATCTATCCGTTCGTGTTCGCGGTGTTCCCGCGCCTCTGGTCGGTCTCCCACAAGCACGGCTACATCACGGCCTCGGACTTCATCGCCGGCCGGTTCGGCAGCCGTTCGCTCGCCCTCGCCGTCGCGATCACGGGCATTCTCGCGACGATGCCGTACATCGCGCTGCAGCTGGTCGGCATCGAGGTCGTGCTGGCCGCGATGGGGTTCACGACCACGGGCCTGATGGGCGATCTGCCGCTCATCATCGCGTTCGTCATCCTCGCCGCATACACCTACAACAGCGGGCTGCGTGCGCCGGCGCTCATCGCGCTCGTCAAGGATCTGCTGATCTACGTCACCGTGATCGCGGCGGTCGTCGTGATCCCCTGGCACCTCGGCGGGTACGCCGAGATCGTCCGCCGGATTCCGCCGGACAAGCTGCTGCTGACTCCGCCGGCGCCCGGCACCCTCGGGCAGTACTCCGCCTACGCGACGCTGGCGCTGGGCTCGGCGCTGGCGCTCTTCCTCTACCCGCACGCGATCACCGGCCTGCTGAGCGCCGGAAGCCGCCAGGTGATCAAGCGGAACGCCGCGCTCCTGCCGGCCTACTCGATCGCCCTCGCGCTGCTCGCGTCGCTCGGGTACATGGCGTACGTGGCCGGCGTCCAGTCGAAGCCCGAGTACGCGGCGGGCTTCCTCCGCTACGGCCCCAACTACGCGGTGCCGGCGCTCTACCTGGACCAGTTTCCGGACTGGTTCGTCGGCGTGGCGTTCGCGGCCATCGCGATCGGCGCGCTCGTCCCCGCCGCGATCATGTCGATCGCCGCGGCCAACCTCTTCACCCGCAACATCTACCGCGATCTGTTCCACCGTTCGCTGGCCGGCGCCGCAGAGGCGACGGCCGCCAAACGCGTGTCGCTCGTCATCAAGGTCGGAGCGCTCGCGTTCATCCTCTTCGTGCCGACCGAGTACGCGATTCAGCTCCAGCTGCTCGGCGGCGTCTGGATCATCCAGACGCTGCCGGGCGTCGTCCTCGGCCTGTTCACGCGCTGGTTCCATGGCCGGGCGCTGACGCTCGGCTGGCTGGCCGGAATGGTCGCCGGGACGGCCATGGTGGCGTCGCTGCACTTCGCCGGGTCGATCTATCCGCTGCGCCTCGGGTCGCTGACCGTGCCCGGCTACGCGGCGCTCTATTCGCTCGTCGTGAACCTGATAGCGGCGGCCGTCGTGACGCTGATCATGAATGCGATCGGCGTCGTCCGCCCACCGGACCAGACCGCCCCCGAGGACTACCACGGAGGGCCGGAGACCGACGGGGCGAGGTGATGTCCTCCCTCCTCTTCGACGTCCGGTACGCCCTGAGAAGCCTGTGGCGCAGCAAGGGCTTCGCGCTGGTCGCCGTGCTGTGCCTGGGCTTCGGCATCGGCGTCAACACGACGATCTTCAGCATTCTCGACGGCGTCCTGCTCAAGCCGTTCCCGTACGCACGGCCCGAGCAGCTCGCGTGCGTCGGGCTCATCGAGGAGCACTCCGACAACGACCCCGCGCTGTCCTATCTCGACCTCCGGGACTGGCGCGAGGGGACGACCGCGTTCTCCGGCCTGGGCGCGGTGCAGGGGCGCAGTCTGACCGTCGTCGACGGCGCCGGCGAGCCGGCGCGCTACATCGGCGCGGCGGTCTCCGCCGACATGTTCTCCGTGCTCGGGATCGCGCCCGCCGTCGGCCGCAACTTCAACGGCGGCGAGGACGCGCCGGCCGCCGGCGGCGCGGTAATCCTGAGTGACAGCCTCTGGCGCAGCCGGTACCACGGCGATCCCGCCGTCCTCGGGCGGACAGTCACGGTCAACGCGATGCCGCGGGTGGTTGTCGGCATCATGCCGGTGGGCTTCCAGTTCCCCACGAATCAGCAGCTCTGGATTCCGCTCGCGTCCGAAGCGGCCAAAGAGCCGCGCGACTATCGGAGCCTGCTCGTCTTCGCCCGGATGAAGCCGGACGTCACGCTCGCGCGGGCGCTCGAGCAGACCCGGCCGCTCGCCGCGAGGCTGGCGGCCCTGTATCCCGACGATCACAAGGGACTGGCGCCCGCCGTCGTGACGTTGCGGAAGATCTTCATCCCTCCCGACGTGACGCTGATCATCTGGATGATGATGTCCGGCGTCACGCTCGTGCTGTTCATCGCCTGCTCGAACGTCGCCAACCTGCTGCTGGCCCGGGCGACGGGGCGCCGGCGCGAGCTGTCCGTGCGCGCCGCGCTCGGCGCGGGGCGACGCCGCATCGTCCGCCAGCTGATCACCGAAAGCCTCGTCCTGTCGGTGTTGAGCGTGCCGCTCGGGATCGGACTCGCGGAAATCGGCACCAGGCTGATTGCAGCCGCGCTGCCGGTGGACAACGTGCCGTACTACATCCGGTGGGAGGTCGATTGGCGATCGCTGGCCTACACGCTCGCCGTTGCGGTCGCGACCGCCGTCCTGTTCGGACTGTTCCCTGCGCTGCACGCGACAGCCGGCAACCTCCACGAAACGCTGAAGGAGGGCACCCGCGGCAACAGCGGCACGCGATCGCGGCTCCGGAACACGCTGGTGGTCGTGCAGATCGCGCTGGCGCTCGTCGCGCTCGTCGGCGCGCTGCTGTTCGTGCGCTCGTTCCGGAACCTCGACGGCTACCGGCTCGGCTTCGACCCGAAGCCACTGCTGACCATGCGGATCTACCTGCCGGGCGACGTCTACGAGGCGAAGGACGCAAAGGCGCGTCGCGTGCAGGACATCCTCGAGCGCATCGAGGCGGTGCCGGGCGTGCAGGCCGCGTTCGCCTCGAACCTGATCCCGATTGCCGGGGGCGGCAGCGGCGGGCGCGTCATCGTCGACGGCGAGCCGGTCGAGCCCGGCCGCGAGCCGTACATCGGGATCACGGGAGTGACGCCGCACTTCTATCGGACGCTCGGCGTCGGACTGATTCGAGGACGCGGCTTCACCGACGCGGAAGGCGGGGCCGGTGTCCTCACGCCGGTCGCCATCGTGAACGCGACGATGGCGACCCGGCTCTGGCCGCATGGCGATGCGCTGGGCGGGCGCTTCCGGATGGTCGAAACCCCCGTCATGCGCATCCTCGACGAGGCGCCGGCCTGGTTCACGGTGATCGGCATCGCGCCCGACATCAAGCAGGACGCGATCAATCCCGGCGAAGCCGAGTCGTTTCCAGCGGCGTACGTCCCCTACGGCTACCAGCAGACGCTGAGCACCGGGATCACGATCCGGACGTCCGGGAATCCGGCTGCGCTGACCGCCGCCGTGCGCGCCGCCATCCGCGCGTCCGATCCGAATCTCCCGATCGCGCTGATTCGCACCATGGAAGAGGTGCGGCGGTTGAGCTTCTGGGAATTCGCCCTGTTCGGCTGGATCTTCGGCACGATCGGCATCGTCGGGCTGATCCTGGCGTCGATCGGCGTCTACGGCGTCATGTCGTATTCCGTCTCCCAGCGGACGCAGGAGATCGGCGTCCGGATGGCGCTCGGCGCCGGCCGGCGCGACGTGCTCGGGCTGGTCGTGCGGAACGGGCTGACGCTCGCCGGGATCGGGGTCGGCGCCGGTCTGATCCTGGGGCCGATCGCGACCAGCTTCGGCCGCACGCAGTTCTACGGCATCTCGCCGTTCGATCCGGTCAGCTTCGGGCTCGTCTCGGTCGTGCTCCTCGCCGTGGCATTCCTCGCGAGCTACGTTCCGGCCCGGCGGGCGATCCGCGTCGATCCCGTGACCGCCCTTCGCGGCGAGTGAGGCCGGGCGATCCATTAGACTGGCCGCATGAAGGCGGCTCTGGTCCAGGTCCTGATCGGCCTGTTCGTCGTCAGCGGACTCGGCGCCCAGAGTCGGCTGCCCAGCCTGCCCGGGTACGACGACTACGAACGGATGGCGCCGCTCATCGCGGGCTCGTGGACTTCCGGGGGGATCGCTCCGCGCTGGAGTCCGGACAGCCGCTCGTTCACCTACGGCCTGCGCGGCAAGACGTACCGGTTCGACATCGCGTCGATGTCATCTGGCGAGACGACGCCGGGCGCGTCGGGGCCGTCGGGCAGCCGGAGCGGCGTCGACCGCGGACGGCTCGCCGCTGCCGGGAGCGGCCGTCAGGGGTTCCCGCCCCCGCCGCAGGGCGGTCGCGGCGGCGCCGTCGAGCAGGCGCAGGAGGAGATGCCCCGCGAGCCGATGCGGGGCTGTCCCGTCGTGCCGATCGCCCGCGGGCGGCAGGCCTTCTGCCAGTTGTCGCCCGACGGCACGCACAAGGCGTTCTTCCGCGATCGCAATCTCTGGATTGCCCGCGCGGACGGCACGGAGGAAGTCGCCATCACGCGTGACGGCAGCGAGACCTCCCGAATCAAGTACGGCGTCGCGAGCTGGGTCTACGGCGAAGAGCTGTCGCAGCGGACCGCGATGTGGTGGTCGCCCGACAGCGGGAAGCTCGCGTTCTACCGCTTCGACGAGACGCACGTGAAGGACTATTACGTCGCGATGAACCAGACGCGCGTGCAGGACGTCCTCGACGTCGAAGCGTTCCCGGTCGCGGGCGCCGACAATCCGGTCGCGGACGTGTTCGTCTACGACGTCCCGACCGGGCGGACGACCAGACTCGACGTTCGGGACGGCAGGCCCTTCGACGACGCGGTGGTCGGCCACTACGTGTACAACGTCCAGTGGCGCCGCGACGGCTCGGAACTGCTCCTCGACCGGGCCGACCGGCGTCAGCAGAAGGTCGAGTTCGCCGGCTGCTCGCCCGGGACGGGGACCTGCCGGCCCATCGTGCGGGAATCGTGGCCGACCGGCTGGATCGACACGGACGGCGCGCCGAGCCCGATCTGGCTCGAGGATCGTTCCCGGTTCATCTGGGAGTCGGCCCGCACGGGCTGGTCCAACTACTACCTGTACGACGTCGACGGCACGCTCGTCACCCGCCTCACGCGCAACGCGTTCGACGCCGCGGGCGTTCTCAAGATCGACGAGGCGGCCGGCGTCATGTTCTACGCCGCCCGGGACGGCGACAACTTCATGAAGACGCAGATCCACCGCGTCGGACTCGACGGCCGCGGCGACGTTCGGCTGACGGATCCCGGCTTCAGCCACAGCATCGGCGCGTGCGTGACGGCCATGTCTTCGGCGCTCGCGGGCGGCACGTGCGGCATCTCGCCGGACAACCGGTATCTCGTCGATGTCTATCAACGGCACGACCAACCGCCGGCCACGCAACTGCTCGATGCGGCCAGCGGGCGCGTGCTGGTGTCGATCGCGGATGGCGACACGACGAAGATGGAAGCGCTCGGGTTCAGGAAGACGGAGGAGTACTCCTACGCCGCGGCGGACGGCTCGACGACGCTCTACGGGCAGATCAGCGTTCCCGCTCACTTCGATCCGTCGAAGACCTATCCGGTGCTCGTTCCGGTCTATGGCGGCCCTGCGGCGTTCGGAAACCTGCCGGTCGAGACCTTCGTGCCGCCCAACCCGCTCGCCGAGTATGGCTTCGTGGTCGTCAAGGCGATGTACCGGGGCGTGCCTGGGACGGGCAAGCGCGGCGCCGATGCGCTGTACACGAAGCTCGGCCGGACGGAGATCGACGACATCGCGGCCGGCGTGAAGGCGCTCTGGAGTCGTCCGTACATCGACAGGACGCGTGTCGGGATCTACGGCACCTCGTACGGCGGCTATGCGGCGGCGATGGAGCTCCTGAGGTATCCGGACGTGTTCAGTGCCGCCTCGTCGTCGTCGCCGGTGAGCGACTGGCGCAACTACGACACGATCTACACGGAGCGCTACATGGGCCTGCCGCAGGACAATCAGGCTGCCTACGACGCGGGCAGTCTGATGACGTACGCGAAGGACCTTCGCGGCCGGCTCCTCCTGTATTTCGGCACGGCCGACAACAACGTGCACCCGAGCAATTCGCTCCAGTTCATCGCGGCGCTGCAGGAGGCTGGCAAGAGCTTCGATGTGCAGGTCGGACCGGACCTGCCGCACAGCGGCGTCAACACCCAGCGGATGATGGAGTTCTTCATCGAAAATTTCCGGGGGGCTTCGGCCCCGCGGATCCCCTGACGCGCTCCTCGCGGGGACCCCATGATCCCCGCTCCGTTCGCGCGGGCTCGCTCGCGTCCGCTCGCTCGCGATCGTGGCCGTGTCGGTCGATGCTAAGATCCACACTGACAAGGAGT
This sequence comes from uncultured Acidobacteriota bacterium, assembly GCA_963764505.1. Lineage (GTDB taxonomy): Bacteria > Acidobacteriota > Vicinamibacteria > Vicinamibacterales > SCN-69-37 > CAVXSP01. Next base: position 1,168,967 of record CAVXSP010000001.1, read on the forward strand.
GTGTGAATGACACCTACCGCTGTTGCCACCGAACATGCGTTCGACCTCGCGCGCAAGGCCGGCCGCCTGCCGTACAAGGTCCGGGATCTCGAGCTGGCCGAATGGGGCCGGAAGGAGATCCGCCTCGCCGAGCAGGAGATGCCGGGGCTGATGGTCGTGCGCGAGCGTTATCGGGGCAAGAGGCCGCTGGCGGGAGCGCGGGTGATGGGATCGCTGCACATGACGGTGCAGACGGCGGTCCTGATCGAGACGCTCGCCGATCTGGGCGCCGACGTCCGCTGGGTCTCCTGCAACATCTTCTCGACGCAGGACCACGCGGCGGCGGCCGTCGTCGTCGGACGGCCGGAGGCGGGCGGGACCCTCGACAAGCCCCGAGGCACGCCGGTGTTCGCCTGGAAGGGCGAGACGCTGGAGGACTACTGGTGGTGCACCAAGGAGGCGCTCGTGTGGCCGGACGGCGCCGGTCCGACGCTCATCGTCGATGATGGCGGCGACGCGACGCTCTTCGTACACAAGGCGCACGCCTTCGAACGGGCGGGCGAGGTGCCGGAGTTCGACCCCGAGCGCGATCCCGAAGAATGGGGCGTCATCCTCGACACGATTCGCGCCGAGCTGGATGCGCATCCGGGCGTGTGGACGAAGGTGGCGACCGGGATTCGCGGCGTGTCCGAGGAGACGACGACGGGCGTTCACCGGCTGTACGAGATGATGCAGACCGGCACGCTGCTCTTCGCCGCCATCAACGTGAACGATTCGGTCACGAAGAGCAAGTTCGACAACATCTACGGCTGCCGGCACTCGCTGCCGGACGGCCTCGCCCGGGCCACCGACGTGATGCTCGGCGGCAAGCTCGCCGTGGTCTTCGGCTACGGCGAGGTGGGGAAGGGCTGCGCGCAGGCGCTGCGCGGCCAGGGCGCGAGGGTCGTGATCACCGAAATCGATCCCATCTGCGCGCTGCAGGCGGCCATGGAAGGCTACGAGGTCGTCACGCTCGACGACGTCGTGGCGAAGGCGGACGTCTTCATCACGGCCACGGGCAACTTCAACATCATCACCGTCGAGCACATGGCGCGGATGAAGGACAAGGCCATCGTCGGCAACATCGGCCACTTCGACAACGAGATCGACATGGCTGGGCTGAAGAAGCTGGCGGGGATCAAGAAGGTCAACATCAAGCCGCAGTACGACGAGTGGCAGTTCCCGGACGGGCACAGCGTGCTGGTCCTGGCGGAAGGGCGGCTGCTCAATCTCGGCTGCGCGACCGGCCATCCGTCGTTCGTCATGTCGGCGTCGTTCACGAACCAGGTGCTCGCGCAGCTCGAGCTGCACGCGAACGCGGAGCAGATCGGCAAGCGGGTCATCATGCTCCCGAAGAAGCTCGACGAGGAGGTCGCGCGGCTGCACCTCGACAAGCTGGGCGTGAAGCTCACGAAGCTCAGCCCCGAGCAGGCGAAGTACATCGGCGTGCCGGTGGACGGGCCGTACAAGCCGGAGCATTACAGATATTGACCGGTAGGCCGACGGGTAAGCCGCCGGGTACGCCAGGTACGCCAGGTACGCCGGGTACGAGGAACGGGCGGCACGTCGTGCCGCCCGTTTTGCTTTGCGCGCTGCAACGGCCACATCACGACAGGATCGCCCGGACCAGAAATTACGGAGTGGTTACACAGGCGAGACGCCTCGGTTAGACGCGACTGCTATTCCTTACCGCTGCGACGAGACTCGACTCGTCGCCATGAGGAGGCAGCACCGTGACAAAGAGGACATGTCAGTGGACCGCGTCCGCGCTGGCCGTCGCCGGCGCGGTGGTCGTGAGCGGGTTCACCGCGCACGCCAAGAACCGCAGGCACCACGGAGAAGGACGTCTGGGAGCGATCTTCGTGATCGCGATGGAGAACCACAACTGGACGCAGCCGGCCGGCCAGACGAGCCCGCAGCCGATCTCCATGAATGCCAATGCTCCATTCATCAACGGTCTCGTCAACGGCACGTCGGGCATCAGCGATCAGGTCTCGTACGCAACCAATTACGTCAACTCCGGCGTGGGCATTCATCCATCCGAGCCGAACTACATCTGGGCGGAAGCGGGCACGAACTTCGGCGTGTTCAACGACAGCGACCCGTGCGGGAGCGGCAACCAGCAGGACACGAATCAGCACCTCACGGCGTTCCTGATGAAGAAACGCATCTCGTGGAAGTCGTACCAGGAGGACACCGACATCGACTACTCGAACAACCAGGTCCTGCCGACGTCCGGGTGGACCGTGCCGCTCGTCAGCCGCAGCGGCAGGTTCAGTGTCGCCGGCGCGTTCAACCTCTACGACTACTCGAACCAGTACAACTACGCCGCCAAGCACAACCCGATGGTCTTCTTCAACGACACGGCCGGCGGCTGCGATACGAGTACCTCGAACCCGATGCGGCTCCGCTACGCGCCGCTGCAGCAGCTCGCGTTCGACCTGCAGAACGACGATGTGGCCGACTACAACTGGATTTCGCCGAACCAGTACAACGATCAGCACTCGGCGCTCACGAACGGCTACGGCGGCCCGGCCGGAACCCCCAACACCGGCCAGGCCAGCGAGATCGCCGCGGGAGACAACTTCCTGGCCCGTGTCGTGCCCTTGATCATGGCCTCTGACGCGTACAACGACCACGGCGCCATCCTGCTGTGGTGGGATGAGAGCGAGGGCGGCGACGACCCCGGGCACACGCTGCCGTTCCTCGTCATCTCGAAGGACGCCCACCCGAACGTGGACGGTCTGCCGTACAAGAGCACCGTGGAGTACTCGCACTCGTCGACGCTCCGCACGATGCAGGAAGTCTTCGACGTCGATCCGGACAACGGCTTCCCGTTCCTGGGCGACGCGGTGGTCGCGACCGATCTGAGGGCGCTCTTCAAACCGGGAGTGGTGAAACAGCGGTAGAAGCCGCGCCACGCGAGACACAGGGGCCAGGTACGACCGGTACGGCGGACGGGCGGCGCGCTCGATCGCGCCGCCCGTTCCGTGTTCCGCGCGCGGAGCGGGCCCGCCGCCGCGCATTGAGCACGCGCGCTCCGGTCAGACCAGAATCTCGCCTCGCAGCACCGTGACGGCCTGGCCCGAGATCCGCACCCGCTCGCCGTCCAGCCGCAGCCGCAAGACGCCGCCCCGCGCGGAGAGCTGCCGCGCGACGAGATCGGGTCGGCCGAGACGCCGGCTCCAGAACGGCGTCAGACAGCAGTGTGCGGATCCGGTCACGGGGTCTTCGTCGATGCCGGATCCGGGTGCGAAGAAGCGCGAGACGAAGTCCGTGCCGGGCGCCCCGGATGCGCTGGTGATCATGACGCCGCGAACCGGCAGCGCGGCGAGCCGGTGGTAATCCGGCTTCGCGTCGCGCACGGCCTCCTCGTTGGCCACTTCGACCAGATAATCGAAGCGGCTCTTGCCGACATAGACCGGTGCGACACCAAGCGCATCGCGCAGGCCGGCGGGCGGATCGGCAGCCGTCTCGGGCGTGGCGGGGAAGTCCAACTCGATCCAGCCGTCCTCCGCCTGGCGCGCGATCAAACCGCCGCTTTTCGTGTGGAACGCGGCTTCATGGCCAGGCGCGAGCTGGCCGCTCTCCCACAGCGCGTGCGCGCTGGCCAGGGTCGCATGGCCGCACAGGTCGACCTCCGTGGCCGGGGTGAACCATCGGAGATCGAAGCTGCCGTCCGGCCGCCGGTGGAGGAACGCGGTTTCGGAAAGGTTCATCTCGGACGCAACGCGCTGCATCCAGGCCTCTTCGCGCGGCGTGGTGAGCACGACGACGGCCGCCGGGTTGCCGGTGAACGGCTCGGCGGCGAAGGCGTCGACCTGGACGAAGCGGACGTGCACGCCCCCACAATAGATCAGACGTCCGCGCCGGTGGAGCGCAGACTTCGCCACCGGACGGCTCGTCGTATGTATGATCGATGAAGGTCGTCGGCGAGTCCGATCCATGACGCATCACGCTGCGCTCGAGGCTGGAGCCGGGCCCGTCCCGGTGGCCAGTGCCGCCGGCCACGGCCCGCGTGTGACTCTCGGACGGCTGGTCCCGGCGGGGTTCGTCCTGATGGCCGGGCTCATCGTGGTCGCGCTGATCTCGGGCCTGATCGATCTGCACCGGGTGTACGGGACGAGCGCGGCGCTGACGCACACCTACGCCGTCGAAGCCGAGCTGGACCAGCTGCTGGCGACCCTCGTCGAAGCCGAGACGAGCGAGCGTGGGTTCGTCATCACGGGCTCCCGGGAGTACCTCGAGCCGTACAACGACGCCCTCGGCCGGCTCGCCAGGGACATGGCGGGTCTGCACGTGCTCACCGCGGACAGCCCGGCGCAGCAGCAGGATCTCAGCCGGCTGGCCGCGCTGGTGGACGTCAAGCGCGCGGAGCTGGACGAAGTCATCGGGGCGCGAAGCGCGTCGGACCTCTCGGCCGCGCAGGCCGTCGTCGAAACCAATGCGGGCAAGCGCACGATGGATGCCATGCGCGCGATTGTCGATCGCATGGGGGCGCGCGAAGAGGCCCTGTCGAACACCTGGACCGCCCGCGCCGAGCGGAGCTATCGGGTTGCACGGGTCACCGAGGCCGTCACGTCCATGGTGGCGCTGCTGGGCATCGCTGCGCTCTTCGTGCTCACGCGGCGACTCGGCACCGAGCGGCGGCTGGCACTGCAGTCGGCGGAGCGTCTTCGCGTGACGCTCGAAAGCATCGGCGAGGCGGTCATCGCCACCGACGACCGCGACCGGATCACGCATATCAACGCGACCGCTCAGATGCTCACCGGACGATCGGCCGAGGACGCGAGAGGCGCACCCCTGCAGGACGTGTTCGTGGTCGGCGGCGGCCGCCAGTCGAGCGCGTCGGGCGCCGCGTCGGCGCGCGACGTCGCGACCGCGGCGGCCGGGCCGAACGCAACGCTCGTGGCCCGCGACGGCCGGGAGGTGCCGATCGACGCCAGCGCGGCGCCGATCAGGCGCGAGGACGGCCGCACGGCGGGGCTGATTCTGGTCTTCCGGGACGTCACCGAGCGGCGGCGGATTCGAGCAGGAGCGGGAGCGCGCGAAGGCCGAGCTGGAGTCGGCCCTGCGCGCGCGCGAGGATTTCCTGGCGGTGGCCTCGCACGAGCTGCGCAATCCGGTGCACTCGATCCAGCTGCATCTCGCTGGTCTGCTCCACGCGCTCGACCGCAGTCCCGATGCGCTCTCCGGTGGCGTGCTCCGGGAGCGGCTCGAGCGGATGCACGTGCAGGTCGGCCGTCTCGCCCGCCTGCTCAGCAACCTGCTCGACGTCTCGCGCATCGACGGCGGCTCGCTCGTGATGGACCCCGAGGACCTGGCGCTCCAGGACGCGGTGCGCAGCGCGCTCGACCAGTTCCGCGTCGAGCTCGAGCCGGGCCAGGTGACCGTGCGCGCCGCATCCTCGCCGGTGGTCGGCCGATGGGATCGCGTCCGCCTCGAACAGGTGATTGCGAACCTGCTCTCGAACGCGATCAAGTACGGCAGGGGGCAGCCCATCGAGATCCGCCTGACCGCCGAGGACGGCACCGCGTGCCTGTCGGTCGTCGATCGGGGGATTGGCATCCCGGAGATGGAGCAGAAGCGGCTGTTCGGCCGGTTCGAGCGCGCCGTGTCGGGCCGGCAGTATGCCGGGTTCGGGCTGGGCCTGTGGATTACGCGCCAGATCGTCGAAGCCATGGGCGGCGCCATCGCCGTCGAGAGCCGGCCGGGCCAGGGATCGACGTTTTCGGTCCTGCTGCCGGTGGCGCGTGCGCCGCGCGGGACTTCGTCCCGGACGTAGCCGGGCGCGGTTGCGTTCCGCCCTATTTGGGGCGACCATAGGCTTCTCGCGGGCTCTCCGGAGCGCCGCCGGCCAGCGGCCGGCTCGCGTGCCGACCGCGGAACGACTCCCCTGGAGACACTCACATGGACGCGACCGCCAAGCCGCAGACGCCCGACGCGGCCCACGCATGGGAAGAGTTCGTCGTCGCCCAGGTCTATCCCGAGCCCGGGACGAAGGCCCGCTCCGAGTACCGGAACTACGATTCCCCGGCGCGCGAGTCCGTCCGACGCTTCTACGAGGAGAATCACCGGCACCAGACCGTTGCCTTCGTGGACGCGAAGCGGGCGGAGTACCTCCCGCTGGCGCGGCGCCGCATGAGCGTGTTCGAGGCGCTCGACTACCTGAACACGCTCGTCGACGACTCCGACCCCGACATCGAGCTCGATCAGCTTCAGCACCTGCTGCAGACGTCGGAGGCGATACGCGCCGACGGGCACGAGGACTGGTTCGTGCTCGTCGGGCTGCTGCACGATCTCGGCAAGGTGCTGTGCCTCTACGGCGAGCCGCAATGGGCCGTGGTCGGCGACACCTTCCCCGTGGGCTGCCGCTTCAGCGATCGCGTCGTGTATCACGAGTTCTTCTCGGAGAATCCGGATGCCCGAGACGCGCGCTACAACACGAAGGTGGGCGTCTACGACGAGCACTGCGGCCTGGACCGTGTACGCATGTCCTGGGGGCATGACGAGTACCTGTGCCACGTGATGAAGCCGTATCTTCCCGAGCCCGCGTTGTACATGATTCGGTATCACTCGTTCTACGCGTGGCACCGCGAGGGCGAGTACGACTGGCTCTGCAACGCGCGCGATCGGGAGATGCTGCCGTGGGTCCAGAAGTTCAATCCGTACGACCTGTACTCGAAATCGCCCACGCCGCCGCGCTGGGCCGAGCTGCGGCCCTTCTACGCAGACCTGATTGCCAAGTACCTGCCGGAGCAGTTGGCCTTCTGAGCCGGACGTGGCGCCGACCCCTCGTGTTCGGCGGCGCCGGCGGCGAGCCGGAGCGCTGGCAGCCGTCGCGGGCGCTTCGGCCGTGGCCGCGCTCGTCACGCTGATGAGCTGCCGGCAGACCACGAGCGCGCCGCGACTGTCCTATCCGCCCACCAGGAAAGGCGACGTGGTCGACGACTACGGCGGGACGAAGGTGCCCGACCCGTACCGCTGGATGGAGGACCTGGACGCCAAAGAGGTCGCCGCGTGGGTCTCCGCTCAGAACCGGCTCACGTTCGGATACCTGGACGAGCTTCCGATCCGCGATCAGTTCAAGCAGCGCATCACGGAGCTCTGGAACTTTCCGAAGGTGACCGTTCCCGTCGAGGAAGGCGGGCGCTACTTCTATCAGAGGAACACGGGTCTGCAGCGGCAGGCGCCTCTGTTCGTTCGCGACGGCCTCACCTCCGAGCCGAGGCTCGTGATCGATCCGAACGTGCTCTCGCCCGACGGATCGACGTCGCTGGCCGAATGGCGGCCGTCGCCCGACGGCCGACTTGTCGTCTACGGGCTCTCCGAGGGAGGCGCGGACTGGCAGACGCTGCACCTGCGCGACGTGGACAGCGGCCGCGACCTTCCGGATCTCGTGGAGTGGATGCGCTTCTCGGATCTGTCGTGGACGAAGGACTCGAAGGGGTTCTTCTACTCGCGGTATCCGCAGCCGCCGAAGGGCAAGGTGCTCGAGGCCGCCCTCGCGGACCAGGCGCTGTACTACCACCACGTCGGGACGCCGCAGTCGCAGGACCGGCTGATCTACGCGCGGAAGGATCTGCCGACCTGGTTCGTCGGCGGCAGCGTAACCGAAGACGGCCGGTACCTGCTCGTGACTCTGGCGAAGGGCTCGGACAACAACAACCGCCTCTACGCGGCCGCGCTCGGCAATCCGATGAAGCCGGACGTCGGCGCCGCCATCGGGCCCGTCGTCGAGGACGACGACGCGGAGTTCCAGCCGGTGGGGAACAGCGGGTCGGTGCTGTTCGTGCGCACGGATCGGGCGACGCCGAACCGTAAGGTGCTGGCGATCGATCTGGCCCGCCCGGAGCCGGCCGGATGGAGGACGGTCGTGCCCGAGCGCCGCGAGGCCGTCGAGGACGTCGCGCTGATTGGCGGGCGCCTGGTCGTGCAGTACCTCGCGGACGTGCAGAGTCGCCTGTCCCTGTTCGGTCTCGACGGATCGCCGCAGGGTGAGATCCCGCTGCCCGGCACCGGCAGCGTCGGCGGGCTGAGCGGCCGCGAGGACGCGCCGGCGATCTTCTACGCCTTCACCTCTCCCCTGTTCCCGACGACGGTGTTCCACTTCGAGCCGGCCCGACACGAGAGCACGCCGTTCGAGGCCCCGGCGGTGCCGATCGACGCCTCGCAGTACGAGACGCGCGCGCTGTTCGCCACGTCGAGGGACGGCACGCGCGTGCCGCTCTTCCTGACGGCGCGCAAGGACCTGGCGCGCGACGGCAGCCATCCCACGATGCTCTACGGCTACGGCGGGTTCTCGATCAGCACGCTGCCGGCGTACCGGCCCGACGTGCCGGCGTGGCTCGAGCAGGGCGGCATCTGGGTCACGGCCAACATGCGCGGCGGCGCCGAGTACGGCGAGGCGTGGCACAAGGCGGGCATCCTCGAGAAGAAGCAGAACGTCTTCGACGATTTCATCGCCGTCGCGGAGTACCTCGTCCAGGAGAAGTACACCTCGCCGGCGAAGCTCGGCATCATGGGCGGATCGAACGGCGGCCTGCTCGTGGCCGCGGTGGAGGAGCAGCGCCCCGACCTGTTCGCCGTGGCGCTGCCGGCGGCCGGCGTCCTGGACATGCTGCGGTACGACAAGTTCACGGGCGGCCACGCGTGGGTGACCGAGTACGGCTCGGCGTCGGATCCGAAGCAGTTCCCGTTCCTCGTCGAGTACTCGCCCGTGCAGAACGTGAAGCCCGGGACCTGCTATCCGGCAACGCTCGTCACGACGGCGGACCACGACGATCGCGTCGTGCCCAGTCATTCCTTCAAGTTCACCGCGGCTCTGCAGGCCGGTCAGGGTTGCAGCCGGCCGATTCTGATCCGTGTCGAGACGCAGGCCTCGCACGGGTACCGGCCGACGGACAAGCGGATCGCCGAGCTCGCGGACGAATGGGCGTTCGCGGCCGCCCAGACGCACATGGACGTGCACGCCACCGGGAGGAAGGGCTCATGAAGAGACCGCTCATTCGCAGTCTGGCCGTCGGCGTCGGTGTGCTGCTCTGCGCCGGATCGGCTCCCGTCCGCGCGTCGAGTCCCTCCGGCGCAGCGAACCGTACCGCTCGGTTCGCCGTGCAGGCTGTGGCGCCGGCCAAGGCGGAGGATCGGTGGGAGCCGGCCATCCGCACGTTCGAGGCGCAGGACAAGATCGGCGCGCCGCCGCAGCACGGCGTCGTCTTCGTTGGCAGCTCGAGCATCGTGCGATGGGACGTGGCGAAGGCGTTCCCCGAGCTCGGGGCGTCGGCGATCAACCGCGGGTTCGGCGGCTCGGTGATGAGCGACGTCGTCCGCTACGCCTCGCGCATCGTGATTCCGTATCGGCCAAGGGCGGTCGTGCTCTACGAGGGCGACAACGACCTGGTGACGACCGACACGCCGGCGGACATCGCGGCGCAGTTCACGACGTTCGTCGACGAGGTCCACGGCGCCGTGCCCGAGGCCCGCATCATCGTGATCGGCGTCAAGCCAAGCCTCCAGCGCTGGGCGCAGATCGACAAGGGGCGGGCGGTCAATGCCCTCATGCGCAAGGAGTGCGAGGCGCGGCCGTATCTGACCTACGTCGACGTGGAACGGCCGATGCTCGGCGCCGACGGCAAGCCGCGGCCGGAGCTGTACGTCGCGGACGGCCTCCACATGACGCCGGAGGGCTATCGGATCTGGAACGCGGCGATTCGGCCGCTCGTGGTGGAGTAGCCGGCGCCCTCAGATTCTATCGGACGACCGGCGGGCACCCCTCGTGCCGGGATGCCCGCCGTCTGTGACTACCCGCGCGGCTGGATGCGCTCCCAGCGGAAGGGCCCGAAGGTGCTCGGTCCCGCAGGGGCGCTGGTGCCTGGCGTGATGACGAGGCGAAGCCACTCGAACGGCTCGGTGCTGCCGTGCACCACGACGCGGTGGAAGTTCGGAACGGCGTAGCCCGGGTGGTTCTCCCACGCGTCCGGCGAGAAGTCCGGCGCCGCCGGAATCGAGTTGCAGCCGACCGTGTCCGTGCCGGTCGATGCCTCGAACACGCAGGGCTGCCCCTTTTCGAGCGGGTTGTCGGATCGGTAGCGGTGCGAATCGCCGTTGAAGAGGAGGACGGGCCTGCCGAACGTCAGCGCGTGCGACGCGAGGCTCGCCACGAACGGCTCGTACCCGGAAAGATGGCTGGCCGGCTTGCTGTCGAGATCCCACATGTCCGCCTGCAGCTGGACCACCACCGCTTCGACGCGGTCGCTCTGCGCCTGCCCGAACGCGGCCTCGAGCCAGTCGAGGTCGGCCTGCGTGCGCTGCGCGATTTCGTCGGTCTGCGCCTGGGTTCGGGGAGCGCCGAACCAGTCGTCGGTATCGTTGTTCGAGCCACCTGGCACGTTGATCGTCACGAACAGCACCCTGGACTGCTCCCACATCACGTTCTCGACGTAGTTCGCATCGCTCGGATGCGCCCCGTCGTAGGAGAACGCCTGGGTCAGCAGTCGCTTGTGGCGCCCGCCAAGGGCATATCCCGGATTGACGAAGAAGATCGATCGGATCAGATCGAGATTGGCCGCGGGATTGCCGTTCGCGTAGTCGACGGGGCTGCCGTTCACCACGATGCCTCCGCCCTCGCCGGACTTGTGGCAATCGGTCCACTCGTTGTCGCCCGGCGTATAGATGACCGGATTCTTGAAGGCCGTCCAGAGATCGAAGATCGTGCGGTCGTAGACCTCGGTGCAGTACTGCTTGCCCGAGTGGATGTCACCGACGTGGAGGACGAGATCGACCTTCGGGTCCGCGTTGATGGACTGGATGAAGCGCGGCGTCGCGTCGGTCTGACTCGTGTCCGTCGGCGTCGTCCCGTACGGAGCGTCGCCGTAGACGGCGATCGTCAGGACGTTCTTCGAATCCGGATTGATGGGGGTGCCGTTCTGCGCGAGCAAACCGACGCCCGCAACGAGCGCGCTGACCGAAACTACGGAAACGATCCGTCTGTGCATCGTACGTCTCCTCGAAGACGGAAGGCGACCCGTACCCAAGCAGGAGGGCACGTGGAATGAAGACCAAGGGTCGACAGGCCGGTCCTTCGTGGCTCGGGATCCTGACATGGCGATGTGACAGCCCTGTAAGATCCGGCCGGCTCCGATTCAGCGCAGGCGCAGCCCTGGTTGAACTGACGCCGCGGCCTCGGGCGGCCGACGCGCTGCCTTCCGAAAGGCTCAGGCGGTCGCGGTCGCCTTCTGGAGGAATTCGGCGAGCCTGGTCAGGGCCAGGCGGATGTTGTCCACGGAGTTGGCGTAGCTCAGACGGAGGAACCCGTTGCCATGCTCTCCGAACGCCGTGCCGGACAGGCACGCGACGCCGGCCTCCGACAGCAGCCGTGACTCGAGCTCCCTGCTGGACAGGCCCGTGCCGCGGATGTCCGGAAAGGCGTAGAAGGCGCCGTGCGGCAGCAGGCAGCGCACGCCGTCGAGCGCGTTGAGGCCAGAGACGATCACGTCCCGGCGTGCGCGGAACTCCGCCACCATCCGGTCGACGCTCTCCTGCGGGCCGTTCAGCGCTTCCACACCGGCCATCTGGGTCATCGACGCGGTGCAGCTCGTCGCGTTCGTCTGGAGCCGCGCCATCACCGGCGCGAATGCCAGCGGCATGATCCCGTAACCGAGCCGCCATCCGGTCATCGCGTACGTCTTGCTGAACCCGTCGAGCACGACGATGCGCGAGGGATCGCCGTACCTGAGGACGGTGTCGTGCGGCGAGTCGTAGGTGATGCGGGAGTAGATCTCGTCCGAGAGAATCCAGACGCCGCGGTCGGCGGCGAGCGCCCCGATCGCGCGCAGGTCGTCCGTCGTGAGCATCGATCCGGTCGGATTCTGGGGCGAGTTGATGACGATGACCTTCGTTCGAGGGGTCACCAGACTGGCGAGCTCGTCCACATCGGCGCGGAACTCCCGCTCGACCCGCAGGGGGAGCGGCACGGCCGTCGCGCCGGAGTACTGAATCATCGATTCGTAGATGGGGAACCCCGGGTTCGGATAGATCGCCTCGTCGCCCTCCTCCAGCAGCGCCAGCAGCATGAAGAACATCACCGGTTTGCCGCCCGGGAACACGACGACCTGATCGGGATGCACCGTCACGCCGCGGCGGCGGCTGTAGTCCGCGGCGATCGCCTCTCGGAGCGCCGGCAGGCCGGCCGACGGGCCGTAGTGCGTGAACCCCTTGGCGAGCGCCTCCTGGCCCGCACGCACGATGTTGGCGGGTGTGTCGAAGTCCGGTTCGCCGATTTCGAGGTGGACGATATGGCGGCCCTGCGCTTCGAGCGCACGGGCGCGCGCGAGGACTTCGAACGCGGTTTCGGTGCCGAGGCGGGCCATGCGGCTGGCGAGCTTCATGGCGGAAGAATATCGTCCGGATGCCTCGTCGTCCAGAACCGCCTGCCGCCTGCCGAGCCCGCGCGGTGCGGATGAGCCGGATTCAGCGCTTGGGCGGCCGCCCCGCTCTCACGCGCCCGAGGAGCGCCGCGGCCGACTCGCCGAGCAGCAGGACGTCGATGCCGACGACGATGAGCGTGAAGCCCTGATCGATGTAGGGCGCCACCGCCTCGGCCGTGAGCCCGAAGATCCCGACCGGCACGCGGGCCTCGTGACAGGCCGAGCGCACGGCGTCGATGGCGTCGCGCACCTCGCGATGATCGACGTCTCCCGGGCGGCCCATGCTCGACGCCAGGTCGTACGGCCCGACGAGCACAGCATCGAGGCCCTCGACCTGCACGATCGACCGGATGTTCGCCACGGCGTCCTTGTGCTCCGCCTGAACGATGACGGCCACCCGCTCGTTCGCGGTCGCGGAGTACTCGGCCAGCTTCAGGCCGTAGCCGTGCGCACGCGCGAGTCCTCGTCCCCGGCGTCCTGCCGGTGCGTACCTGGCCGCCTCCACGACGCCGCGCGCCTGCTCCGCCGTGTTCACCTGCGGCACGATCACGCCGGCCGCCCCGGCGTCGAGCGTCTTCCCAATCGTGGTCGGTTCGGCCGAGGCGAGGCGGACGATGCCGGGGGTCGCACCGGCCCCGCGCAGGAGACCTTGGATCTCGGGCGGACCGATCGGCGTGTGTTCCGCGTCGATGAAGAGCCAGTCGAACCCGAGGTCGCCGAGCAGCTCGGCGACCTCGGGTGAGCTCAGCGTGATCATCGTGCCGACGAGTACCTCACCGGCCCGCAGCCGGCTGCGGAATCCATCCCCCATGGTCAGCGCTTCCTCCGGGCGGCCGCGGCCTTCTTCGTGCGGGCCGCCGGCGCCTTCTTGGCCTTCTTCGCTTTCTTCGCCGGACGCGCACTGCGCGGCATCATGCGGACGCCCGATGCCCTTTGCGCCGCGGCGCGCGGCGTGGGCACGTCCGGCGCGAAGATCGCGTGGGCGGGAGCGAGCGTCACATTCGGCTGTCCCTGCAGTCCCGCCCGGGCCACCGCCGGGACGAGCCTGACTTCGTTGAAGCGCTGAAAGGACTCGGAGGATTTCCAGATGTCGATCACGCGGAATCCGTCCTCAGCCATCCACGCGACATGGAACATCGCGCCCTTCGGAACGTTCGTTTCCCATTTCACGTCCTTACGGACCTTCTCGTACCCGTCCAAACCGACTTCCGGCCAGTGCATCGACATGACGACAGCCATAAATGATCGCCTCCCAGGGGGCCGCCGCTGCATCGGCGGCAAGGCTGCCTATTATGACCGGCCGTCGGGATCCTGGACAGAGTCTTCGCGGAGATCGGCGCCCTCGGATGTCCGGCGCCGGCGCGCCTGTTGCATCCTCGGACCGTTGCCGGCCAAAGGAGGTGTCATGGTGCGCCTGGAGTTGGCCCCGGACGAGGCGCGGCGGCTGCGCGAGGTGCTGCAGGCCAAGCTGCGCGACCTGTCGACGGAGATCAACCGGACGGAGCAGCTCGATTTCAAGCGGTCGCTCCGCGAGACCGAGCGTCTGCTGGATAGGCTCCTCCAGCAACTGGGCTCGACGGCGGACGTCGTGATGTGACCTGACGTTCCCTCGGGGCGCCGGCGGGCGGCGGCGCCGCCCGCGCGTCAGTGCGTCAGCGCATAGACGATCGCGTTGACGCCGAAGGCGTACCCTTGCGCGGCGAACTGATCGAAGTACCGCCGGTCCTCTCCTTCGCGCTCGTACGCGTCGCCGAAGTCGGTGTTGTGCGTCATCAGCACTTTGATCCGGTCGTTCTCGTCCATGATGGCGCGGACGTGCGGCACCGCACTGTCGGCGTACCGCTCGGACGTCTGGAAGCCGCTGCCAAACCAGAAGGTAATCGATGGAATCTGCGGGATCTTGGTGATGTTGTACACCATGTGAAAGATCGGGTGGCTGAGCGGCACGTCCTTGATCGGCACGCCAGGGTACACCTTGCCGATCTCGTGCGCCCAGACCTCCCATGCGTATTCGCCCCAGAAGTCGTCCACCCACACGAACCCGCCCTTGTCCAGGTATGTGCGCAGGTGCGCCGCTTCCTCTTCGTCGAAGTACGCCGATCCGGGCTCCGTCATGATGATCATCGGGCACATGAACAGGTGCGGGTCGTTCAAGGTCACCGCGACATGGTTGGGCTCCCCGCGCGCGTCGTGGCTGATCGGAATGGTGGTGAGCTGGCCCATGCGCCACGGCAGGTTGATGTCGGCCTGCGGATAGTCGGTCAGCCAGCCGCCCCCGTCACCGTACGGATTCCTCTGATAGGCGCCGCGGCAGTACATGAACGCGCCGTCGTAGACCCAGTCGCTGCTGCGCGGAGCGGCGCCGCCGAAGCCGCGGCGGCGCTGCGGCAGCGCGCTCGCGGACGCCAGCACGCTGCCGGCGAGCGCGGCGGACGCCAGCACGCCCGCCATCAGCCGGCGGCGCCCGAATCGAGGTTGGGCGCTCACAAGGACAGTGTAGTCTGAAGCGCGACCTTTATGAATCGCGCAGAGCCGGCGCTCGGCGCCCCGGCCGGGCCGGGCCTCGTCCGCGGGCTCGGCCTCGCGGCCGCGACCTCGGTCAACATCGCGAACATGGTCGGCACCGGCGTCTTCCTGAAGGCGCGCGTGATGACCTGCAACGTCGGGTCGCCCGCCGTCGTGCTGTTGGTCTGGATCGTCGCGGGGCTGCTCGCCTTCGCGGGCGCGCTCGCCTATGCCGAGCTCGCGACGATGATGCCGCGGGCCGGCGGCGACTACCTCTACATCCGCGATGCGTACGGCCGACGCTGGGGATTTCTCTTCGGCTGGACCCAGTTCCTCATCGCCCGGACGGCCTCGCAGGCCGCGCTGGCGATCGGGTTCGCCATCTTCCTCAATGTGCTCACCGGTGGCGCGCTGGGCGGCGTGTTCGCGACGCCCCGTCTGTTCGGTCACCCGATCCCGATCGGCGGGCTCCAGCTGGTCGCGCTCGGGACGATCGCCCTGACGACGGCCATCAACTGCGGCGGCGTCCGGTGGGGCGGGGCCGTGGCGTCGTGGCTGACCGTCGTCAAGGTCGCGCTCGTGCTCGCCATCGGCCTCGGCGCCTTTTTCGCCGCTCGTGGCGACTGGGGCCACCTGCTCGTCGCCAGTGCCGGCGGCGCCTGCGAGGGCGTCAGCCCCAGCGCCCGTGGGGGACTGGCTGGTTTCGGCGCCGCGATGCTCGGCGCGCTGTGGGCCTACGACGGGTGGAACAACGTCGCTCCGCTCGCGGGGGAGATCCGCGATCCCCAGCGCACGCTGCCGCGCGCGTTCTTGTTCGGCGTCGCCGTGGTCATCGGCCTGTACCTGTTCGCGAATCTCGCGTACTACTACGTGCTTTCGCCGTCGGAGGTCGCCAGCGTGCCACTGGCGTCGTCGGTGGCCACCGAGGTGACGAGCCGGTTCATGGGCGCCACGGCCGCAATGGTGATCGCCGCCGCCCTGATGCTGTCCTCGTTCGGTTCGCTGCACACCTCCGTGCTGGCGTCGGCGCGGTTTCCGTACGCGATGGCTCGGGACGGGCTGTTCTTCAGCACGCTGGCGGCCGTGTCCCCGCGCACGCACGTACCGGTACGGGCGCTGCTGGCGCAGGGCGTCTGGGCCTGCCTCCTCACGCTCTCGGGCTCGTACGACCAGTTGTCGGACTACGCGATCTTCGCCCTGTGGACGTTCTATGGCCTGGCCGCGGGATCCGTCTTCATCTTCCGCCGGCGCCGCCCGGACGCGCCGCGGCCGTACCGCACGTGGGGCTATCCAATCGTTCCCGCCGCGTTCGTGCTCGTCACGGCCTGGCTGCTCGTCAACACCATCGTCACCGCGCCGGTCCAATCGCTCACCGGCCTCGGTCTGATGGCCCTCGGCGTGCCCGCGTACCAGGTACTGGGCGAGGCGCACCCGGGCCTGACGCAGGCCGCTCAGACGGTGCAGATCGCGATCGCCTTCTGGAGCGTCGCAACCGGCTCGTGCCCGTCGGCCGGGGAGTACTCGTGCGAGATGAAGCCGCTGAAGCCGAGATCGGCGATCGCCTGCGCGATGAAGCGGTAGTTGAGCTCCTGCGTCTCGTCGATGTCGTGCCGCCCTGGGTTCCCGCCGGTGTGGAAGTGTCCGATCCACTGGAAGTGGTCCCGGATGTTGCGCACGATGTCGCCGTCCATGATCTGCGCGTGGTAGATGTCGTACAGAATCTTCACGCGCGGAGAGTCGACGCGCTTCATCACGTCGACACCCCAGGCGATGTGATCGAACATGTAGTCCTTGTGGTTCACCTTGCTGTTCAGGTACTCCATGCAGACGGTGACGCCCTTGTCCTCGGCCTGCGCCTTGATCCGGTCGAGGAACGCCACGCAGTTGTCGGCGCCCTCCCGGTCGTCCTGCCCGTCGCGGTTGCCCGAGAAGGTGATCACGTTCGGCACGCCGTTTGCGGCAGCTTCGTCGATGGCGGCGCGCAGCATCGGCTCGAGCCGGCCGTGATTGGCGGTCTTGTTGAGGGCGACCGGAATGGTGCCGCCAGGTCCGGCCGGATACATCGACGGCACCAGGCCGTATTTCTTCAGCGTCGGCCAGTCGGCGGGGCCGATGAGATCGAACCCCGCGATGCCGAGCCGCGCGGCCTCGCGGCAGCAGTCATCGATCGAGCGGCCCCGGCCGAACACCCCGCGCGTCACGCCCTGCTTGAGACGGCCGGTGCGCGGGGCCGGTGAGGCTGCCGCTCCGGCGTCCTGCGCGAAAGCGCGGCGCGCGGCCACGAGCGAAGCCGCGGCAGCCCCGAGAAATCGTCTGCGTTCCATGGCGAGACAATAAGAGTCTCCGCGCCGCTTTTCCAGCGATTTCCTCGTCGCGCAGACCGCCGTTCAACAGGTGTTCCCTCCGACTGTGTCGCATTCGGGACGGCTGGCGAAAGGCCGAACCTGACGGTTGCCGGTTTCACGACCTGCGTGTCTGGCACGCAGATTGCTGCTCTTGCCAGCGCTCAGTCATTCGCCTTCCGAGGAGTGTCCTATGCCGCTGCTGCGAGTACTGACCGGGCAATTGATGCCGTGCGGCTGTCTGGTCGGCGTCTACGAGACGTACGACGGGCGCGTGGTGGCGTCGATCGATGCGCGCGGCTTCGATTGCGATCACCATCGGCTCCGCCAGACTCTTTCGCCGTCGCGAGCGGGCGATCGGCGGCAGAACCGGGGGCGACGGGAAGAGGGTGAACGCGTGAAGGGGTGAGAACTCTCTCACCCTTTTCCGTATGTGACTTTCCAGATGCAGTCGCCATTGTCGTCGGCGACGAGCAGCGAGCCGTCCGGCGTGACGGTCACGCCGACGGGACGGCCCCACGTGGTGATCTGACCGGGGCCGGGATTGACCAGCCATCCCCACAGGAAGTCCTCGGGCGGCCCCGACGGCTTCCCGTTCTGGAACGGCACGAATACGACCTTGTAGCCGTGCGCGACGGATCGGTTCCACGATCCGTGCAGGCCGACGAAGGCGCCGTTGCGATAGCGCGCGGGAAACTGCGTGCCCGTGTAGAACGTCAGGCCGACGGCCGCGGCGTGCGCCGGCAGCAGCACGTCGGGGACGATGGCGCGCTGCACCAGGTCCGGCCGCTCGCCCTTGTGCTCCGGGTCGGCGTGGCTGCCGATGTACCAGGTACGGCCAGCCGTAGAAGCCGCCTTCTTTGACCGAGGTGATGTAGTCGGGGACGAGATCGTCGCCGAGCGTATCCCGCTCGTTGACGGCGACCCAGATCGTGTCGGTGCCGGGCTGCAGCGCGATCCCGACCGGGTTGCGCAGGCCGGATGCGTAGACGCGGTGACCGGAGCCGTCGGGGTTGTATTCGTTGACGGCGGCGCGCACTTCCGGTTCGCCCGCGCTCTTGTTGGACTGTGACCCGACGGCCACGTACATCTTCGTGCCCTCGCGGTTGAAGATCACGTTCCGCGTCGAATGGCCGCCTCCCGGGAAGTCGACGAGCTTCTCGGGCGCTCCCGACGCGTTCGCCTCGCCAGGCTGGTACTTGTACCGCACGAGCCGGGTCGTCTCGCCGACGTAGAGATAGCCGTCGTGAAACGCCATGCCGAACGGGTTCTGGAGACCGGTCGCGTACTCCACGCGCTGGCTGGGATCGCCGCCCCGCATGACGAGGATCTTTCCGGCGCGCGACTCCGCGACGAACAAATCGCCGTTCGGGGCATAGATCATCGTGCGGGGGGCGTCGAGACGATCGGCGAACTGGCTCACGCCGAAGCCAGACGGTGTTTTCAATGCGGCGCCCCCGGGTCGCGGCACCTGCTGCGACTGATTGCTGGCCGACCTGGTCGCGAACGGTTCGGGAAGAGTCGAGGGCGTGGGCTGCTGGGCGTCCAGGACGCCGTACAGCACGGCCGGGCCAACCAGAAGTGCGAGAACACGCATCGTCGGCTTCATCGGGCGCTCCAGTCTGAATTGGCGGGCGTTCCGTTCATCATAATGCGCCGCGCCATCGGGCGGAACCCGCCTCACCAGGCGTGGAAATAACCGTCGCGCCGGCCGACCTCGATGGGCATGCCGAAGAGCGCCGAGAGCGCCTCTGATGTCAGCAGCCGCTCCTTCGGGCCGTCGTCCACGACGCGCCCGTCGCTCATGAGGATGACGCGGTCGATCTCGGGAATGATCTCCGGCAGGTGGTGCGTCACGACGACGAGGCTCGTGCCCGCCTGCGCGACGGCGCGGGTCATCTCGCGGAGCTGATGCGCGGCGCGCAGATCCAGGCTGTTGGCCACTTCGTCGAGCACGAGGGCCGCCGGGTCGTGCACGAGGGCGCGTCCGATCACGAGGCGTCGCGCTTCGCCCGACGACAGCTCGTGCAGCTTCCGATCGGCGAGATGCGCTATTTCCAGGCGCTGGAGCACGGCGTCCGCGCGCCGGCCCATGTCCGGCGTGACCTCGTGGTGCTCCCAGATGCCGATGCTGGAGAAGAACCCGGAGAGCACGGTGTCGCGTCCCGTCACGCGGCGCGGCGACTCCGCGAAATCGCTCGACATGCCCCGGGTGCACTCGGCGATCAGGTCCTGCGACACGATGCCGAGCATCTTCCGCAGATCGGCGACGCTCCAGCGCTCGCGGCCCATGATGCGCAGCGTCGACGGCGGCTCCTCCACGGCCGGGTAGCACTCCCGCGTCAGCGTCTTGATGAACGTCGACTTGCCGCAGCCGTTCGGCCCCAGGATGGCGACGTGCTCGCCGGCGCCGATCGAGAGCGTCAGGCGGTCGAGGGCGCGCGTGGCGCCGCGGTAGACGGTGACGTGCTGGCAGTCGATGAGGGACGGCGGCATGCGGCGCGAAGAACGATAGCAGACCGGATGGCGCCGGGCGTGCGCGCGCCGGACCGGGCGCGGTATCGTAGCTGCCGCGGCGCAATCGCCGAGAGACGATCGATGACCAGCCCGTCGCGGTTCCTGTACGCAGCCACGATCTTCAGCAGCGGATTCCTGCTCTTCATCGTGCAGCCGATCGTCGCGCGCGAGATCCTGCCCTGGTTCGGAGGCACCGTCGGCGTCTGGACGACGTGCCTGATGTTCTTCCAGGTCGCGCTGGTCGGCGGTTACGCGTACGCGAACTGGTCGATCCGGCGGCTGCGGCCGCGCGCCCAGGCAGGCGTCCATGTCGTGCTGCTGTCCGCCAGTCTCCTGGCCCTGCCGATTCTGGCGTCCCCCGCCTGGAAGCCGACCGACGCCGCCGATCCGACCTGGCGCATCGTCGGGCTGCTGCTCGCCACGATTGGGCTGCCGTACTTCGTGCTCTGCACGACGGGGCCGCTCCTGCAGGCGTGGTTCGCCCGGGCGTTCCCGGGGCGCCAGGTCTATCGGCTGTTCGCGCTCTCGAATCTCGCCGCGCTGGCCGGCCTGGCGTCCTATCCGTTCCTGATCGAGCCGCGCCTGACCACGACCCGGCAGGCGGAGGTCTGGTCGATCGCGTACGGCATGTTCGTCCTGGCGTGCCTCGGCATCGCGCTGGCCGGGTGGCGGCGTCCAGTCCGCGCGCCCGCCGCCCTCGGCTCCGGTCCGGAGGCGTCCGCCTCCCGGCCCGGGTGGCGCGCGATGGCGTGGTGGCTGGCGCTGCCGGCAATGGGCACCTGGCTGCTCATGGCCGTGACCAACCACATCACGCAGAACATCGCCTCCGTGCCCTTCCTCTGGATGCTGCCGCTGACGCTGTATCTGGCGAGCTTCATCATCTGCTTCGACCACGAGCGCTGGTACCACCGCGGCGTCTGGGTCGCGCCCGCGCTGGCCCTGCTCGTGGCGGCCGCCTACGGCCTGCAGACCGACGACGTGACGCTCAATCTGCGGATCGCCGTGCCCTTGTACTCGGGTGGGCTGTTCGCCTGGTGCGTCTTCTGCCACGGCGAGCTGGCGCGACGCAAGCCTGCGTCGCGCGATCTCACGACGTTCTACCTGATGATTGCCGCCGGCGGCGCGCTCGGCGGGCTGTTCGTCGCTCTCGTCGCGCCGCGCGTGTTCGCCTCGTCCTACGAACTGGGGATCGGCCTCGCCGTGACGGCGCTCCTGGCCGTCGTCCTGCTGCGCCGGCTCTTCTTCTTCAGCGTCTCGATCGTCGCCTTGACCGCCGCCGTGATCTGTGGCCACTACTTCTACCGGCAGGTGCACAAGCTGCACGATGGGGCGCGCGTGCTGGAGCGCAACTTCTACGGCACGCTCCGTACCGAGGACTGGGGCTCGGCCGACGATGCCGACGGCAAACGGCAGCTCGTCAACGGCGTGATCCTCCACGGCGAGCAGTTCCTCGCACCGGCCCGGCGGCGCGACCCGACCAGCTACTACGGGCCGACGAGCGGGATCGGCGTCCTCCTGAAGCTGAAGGATCGACCCGGACGGCAGGTCGGCGTGATCGGGCTGGGCACCGGGTCGCTCGCGGCCTACGGACGGCCGGGCGATCGGTTCCACTTCTACGAGATCAATCCACAGGTCGTCGAGCTGGCCCACACCGAGTTCACGTTCCTGAGCGATACGCCCGCTGCGATCGAGGTGACGCTCGGCGACGCGAGGCTCTCGCTCGAGCGGGAGCCGCCGCAGGGGTTCGATGTCCTCGTCGTCGACGCGTTCTCGAGCGACGCGATTCCGATTCACCTGCTCACGACGGAGGCCCTGGGCGTCTACCTGCGACACATGCGACCGGACGGCGTCATCGCGGTTCACGTCTCGAACCGCTTCTTCGATCTCCCGCCGGTCGTCAAGCTCGTCGCAGCCGCCTACGGGCTGGACTCGTCGCTCCTGGTGGACAATCCGTACGACCCCGAATACTCGAAGACCGACTGGGTGCTCGTCACGCGAGACCGTGGGCTGCTGGCGGAGGAGCCGGTGACCGCCATGACCGAGAAGCCGGACGACATTCCGGGTCTTCGGGCCTGGACCGACGACGACCACGATCTGTTCAGAATCTTGCGCTGAGCCCACGGCAGGCACTGACGCGGAAGCCGTGCTCGGCGCGGCGCTCGTCCCGCCCGACGCCGGCGGAGGGGACATGGCCAGGGCCTTCACGGTGGAAGCCCTGCTCGCCGGCTACGTGGCGTTCGTGTCGGTCGCGCGCCCGGCCACGGATTGGGGCGGCTCGCGACTTTTCCTGCCCAGGTGTTCAGACGGCCGAAGCGGCGGGCACGATCTCCCGCGGCACCCGCTCCACCGGCATGATGAACCAGGCCACGAGATAGGCGAGCACGCCGAAGATAATGGCGCCCGGCACGATCGACAGAATCGCCCAGACGACCCGTACCAGCGTCGAATCGACGTGGAAGTACTCGGCCAGCCCGCCGCAGACGCCGCCCAGCTTCCGGTCGGAGAGCGAGCGGGTCAGCCGCCGCACGCCGATCGGCTCCTCGAGGGGACCGCTGGCGTCGGGCATGATGATCCACGCCACGAGATAGGCGACCACGCCCCCCACGAATCCGCCCGGCACGATCGAGAGCACGACCCACAGGAGCCGTACGAGCGTGACGTCGGCATCGAGGTATTCGGCCAGTCCCGCGCACACGCCGGCCACGCGCCCGTCTGCGGACCGGCGATACAGACGTTTGGGTGTCGTCACGGCAGCCTCCAGAATTTCAGCGCTCGGAGTACTCCTCATTCGACGACGGGCGCGGGTCTGGAGTTCGGGCTTGCCGTATCATTCACGGATGCGTTGGTTGGCTGGATTCGTGTTCGTCCTCCTGCTGGCCGCGGCCGGCACGTGGTGGTGGGCGGGGCGCGCGGCAGGCCCGGCGGTCGTCATTCATCAGCCTACTCGCTTCGTCGGACAATCGAGCCCGCTGGAGGTGACGATCGATTCCCCGGAGACGCCGCTGTCCGCGCTCGAGATCGCCGTCGAGCAGGCGGGACGCCGTCACGTGATCGCGACGCTCGACCAGGTCCAGGCGGGGGCGCCCGGGTCCGGCGGACATCTGTCCGTCACCCGTCGCGTCGGGAAGACAGCGTGGCCGGACCTGCAGGCGGGGGCGGCGCGCATCGTCGTACGGGCGTCCCGGCCGGTGCTGCGCGGACTGCGCCAGGCGACGTCGGAGCTGGAGCGCGACGTCCAGGTCCGATTGGAGCCGCCGCGGGCGCAGGTGGTCTCGACCTTCCACTTCATCAACCAGGGCGGCGCGGAGTTCGTCGTCTACCGCGCGACGCCGCCGGACGTCGAGTCGGGCGTGCGCGTGGGCGAGCTCAGCTACCCCGGGTTTCCGGCGTCGGGGGCGGGAATCGGGGGCGACGACTCGTTGCGGGTCGCGTTCTTCGCGCTGCTCCACGATCAGGATTCGGACGTGCCGATCGCCATCTTCGCCCGCGACCCGGCCGGCAACGAAGCGGTGACGCCGCTCGACCACCGCGCGTTTCCGAAGCCGTTCGTGCGCAGTCGCATCCAGATTTCCGACGGCTTCCTGCAGCAGGTCGTGCCCGCCATCGCGGCCACGACGCCGGACATGCAGTTGTCGACCGCGCCAGGGGACCTGGTCCAGTCGTTCCTCCGCATCAACGGGGATCTCCGGCGGCGTAACGGGCAGATGCTGCTGCAGCTCGCCAGCCGCACCGCCAGGCGCATGTTGTGGACCGAAGCGTTCCAGCCTCTGGGGAACGCGAAGGTCGAGGCGAAGTTCGCCGACCGCCGGACCTACGTTCACGACGGCAAGGAGATCGATCAGCAGGTGCACCTGGGGTTCGATCTGGCCGTGACGGCCCACGTGCCGGTACGCGCGGCAAACCACGGCGTCGTGCTCCACGCCGGCGATCTCGGCATCTTCGGCAACTGCATCGTCGTGGATCACGGTCTCGGCGTTCAGTCGCTCTACGGCCACCTCTCCTCGATCGACGTCAAGGTCGGCGACACGGTCGACAAGGGGCAGGTCATGGGGCGCAGCGGCATGACCGGGCTCGCGGCGGGCGACCACCTCCACTTCACGATGATGGTCGACGGGCAGGCGGTGAACCCCGTCGAGTGGTGGGACCCGAAATGGATGCAGGATCGGGTGTTCCGGAAGATCGTGGAGGCCGGGGGCGCGGTGGGGGCCGACCGGACGGACCAGTAGGGATCCGCGGGCGGGACGTCCGCGTTCGACGGGCCGGACGGGAGCGGGAGGGATCATGAGACGGGTCTTCGGGATCGCGACGTGGGCGGCTGTCTGGGCGTGCGCCAGCGGGACCGGGCTCGCGGCGGACGGCGTGCACATCGTTCAGCGTCTGACCATCGACGGGGCATCCCAGACGAGCGACATCTGGATCACGACGGACCGGATGCGCGCGGACATCGCCGATCCCGCATCCGGCGCGAAGCAGGCGGTCGTCTTCGACGCGGCGCGGCAGGTCGTCGACGTCATCAATCCGGATCGCAAGACGTACGTGGAGATCACGAAGGCCCAGCTCGACCAGCTCGGCGCGCAGGCGCAGGATTTGATGCGGAGCGCGATGGCGAACATGCCGCCGGAGCAGCGCGCGCAGATGGAAGCGATGATGCGGGGACGTGGAATGGGCGGGATGTTGGCCCCGGCGGCCCCCACGGTCTACCACAAGGTCGGCACCGATCACGTCGGGCAATGGACCTGCGACACGTACGAAGCCCTGCGGAACGGCACGAAAATCTCCGACATCTGCACTGTCCCGCCGGGCGTGCTGAACCTGGCGCCGGCGGATCTCCGGACGATCACCCAGCTCGCCGACTTCTTCAAGGCGGTCGCCCCGCAGGCCGCGGCGATGCTCGAAGTGGGACAGGGCGGCGATCAGGGCTTCAGCGGCGTTCCGGTCAGGACGTCGACGGCGGCCGCCGGCAGGCAGGTCAGTTCGGAGGTCACCCAGGTGGCGCGCGAGGCGTTCGCGGACTCGCTGTTCCAGGTGCCGGAGGGATTCCGGCAGGAACAGTTCATGGGAACGGGCGGCCAGGGGCGTCGCTGACCGGCGCCCCCGGGCGCTAGACGGTGCTCAGAGCGAATTGCGCCGCGGCCGGTGACGATTGCCGGTATTGTCGCGGCTCTCCTCGCGCGGGGGCGTCCAGCCGGCTTCCGTGCCCTTGTTCGGTGTCGTGCCGCGGCTGGCGCGCCCGTCCGGCTCCTCCCGTTCGACCGGATCCGGCTCGTCGGCGCGCCCGGGCGGCCGTTCGTCGGATCGGGGGCCCTCCGCGGGGTCCCGGTCCATCGGCTGATGACGATTACTGTCCATGACGGCCTCCTTGATTGCGATTGGCTCGACGTTCAGATCGGCCTGACGGCCGGCGGTCCGTGCTCCGGTCCCGGCTCGACGCCGGCGTCCGATTGGCAGGGGATCGCCGGGGCCGGTGCGGGCTGGCTGCGGCCGGCTCTGGCGCGCGACCCGTGGCGATGCGCGAAGACCCAGGTGAACTCGGCGCCGAGCAGGAAGATCTGCGCCGAGAAGTAGACCCAGACGAGCAGCACGACGAGTGATCCGGCCGCGCCGAACCCCGAGGTCACGCTGCTCATGCCGAGGTACAGGCCGATGCCGAGCTTGCCGAGCGTGAACAGGAGCGACGTCACGGCGGCGCCGACCCAGACATCCGACCACGCGATGTGGACGCGCGGAAGGATCTTGTAGATGAGCGCGAAGAGCACCGTGACCGTCGCGAAGCTGACGGCGATGCTGACGACGTGAAGCGCCACTTCGCGTCCCACGAAATACGAGTTGCCCCACTTGCCGAGCGCGGTGATCGCGGCGCTGACGACGAGCGAGACGAGCAGCAGGAATCCGATCGCGAGAATCATCCCGAACGTGAGCAGACGCGCGCGGACGAGCGCCCAGAGTCCGGTCTTCTGCTTGACGGCGGGCGCGCGCCAGATCCGATCGAGGTCGCTCTGCAGCTCGCTGAACACCGTCGTCGCGCCGATGACGAGCGTGGCGAGGCTCACGGCCGACGTGACGAGGCTGGAAGCCGGCCGGCTCGCGCTCCGCAGCAGCCCTTGCACGACGATGGCGCCCTCCTGGCCGATCAGCCCGCGAAGCTGGTCGACGATTTCACCCCGCGCCGCTTCGGCGCCGAACACCAGCCCGGCCACGGAGATCGCGATGAGCATGACGGGCGCCAGGGAGAACACCGTGTAATAGGCGATGGCTGCGCCCATGCTGGGTGCGTAGTCGTCGATCCATGCGGCAATCGAGTCGCGCGTCAGCGCCAGAATCGCTCGGGGGCCCACTATCTTCACCGGGAGCAATATCCGCGCCATGGGCGGCAATTCCCGTGAGCGGCGGGCGTCCGGGCAAGTCGAGAAACAATATGAAACAATAGAGGATCGGACCGTCTTTCACGGGAGAAACAGCGGATGAAGGTAATGGCCACACTCGCAGCACTCATGACCATGACTCTTTTGGGCGCCTCGATCAGCGCGGCCGTGCCGGCGCAGGCGAAGAAGGCGGCCGGGCGGACGATCGAGCTCACGGGCGACGACACGATGAAGTACAACGTGACGACCATCCCGGCCAAGCCCGGGGAACAGCTGACGGTCAAGCTCACGAACAAGGGCACCATGCCCAAGATGGCGGCGGCGCACAATTTCGTGCTGCTCAAGCAGGGCACCGACCTGAACGCCTTCACGACGGCGGCGGTGATGGCGGGCGCGGCAGCCGACTACATCCCGGCGAAGTTCAAGGACCAGGTCATTGCGTCGACCAAGCTGGCGGGCCCGGGAGAGACCGTCGAGACGTCGTTCAAGGCGCCGACCGCGCCTGGCACGTATCAGTACATCTGCAGCTTTCCCGGACACTTCGCCACGATGAAGGGAACGCTGGTCGTCAAGTAGGAGATCCACGCCGGTTCTGGGGTCCCTCGGGACTCCAGAACCGCCGCACGTCCGATCGGTGATCTTCCCTCCCCGTTCGCGGGTCACGTGGCGGCCCGCGCTTTCTATACTGCTCTTAGCCCCCAGCGGACCCGCGTCGTCGAGCTCCCCATCGACGCTGACAGGGAGACGCTATGTCTGTGCGTGTGCGATCGCTCGGTCTGGTTTCGGCTGCAACAGGTCTCCTGCTGCTCCTCGCGCCGTCGGCAGCGCGGGCGCAGGGCCAGGTCACGACGACAACGACCATCTCTTCCTCTTCGTCCGAACACGAGGGGCTCGGGTTCGGCATCAAGGCCGGCCCTCTCTTCTCGTCGATCGACAGCAACATCGTGACGAGCCCGCTCGACACCAGGACTGGCTGGATCGGCGGCTTCTTCATCGGAGGCAACCGGCCGGGCGTGCTCGGCGTGCAGGCGGACGTCCTGTACGCGCGCAAGAAGGTCGGCACGCCCACGGGCGACGTGACGTTCGACTATCTCGAGGTGCCGGTGCTGCTTCGCGTCAACGCCGGTGGAGCGAACCTGGGAGGCGTCAACGTGTACGGGGTCGTGGGCCCTGCGTTCGACTTCCGGCTGAAGGGCAAGCTGAACTTCGACCAGAGCCCGGGCGCGCAGATGCAGGAGATCGACGTCGGCGTCTCGGCGGGCGCCGGCGTCGAGATCTCGCGCTTCATCATCGAAGGGCGCTATACGAAGGGGCTGCGGAATCTCGGCAAGGACCTCACGCAGAACGAGAAGATCACGACGCAGAGCTTCGGCGTGATGGTCGGCGTGCGGTTCAACTGACGGTCGGTCTGCGAGGCTCAGACGGCGGGCTGCACCGGGCGCGCGCGCCTGCCAGCCCGCCGCCGCGCCGCCGACTCGAGCGCGGTCAGGTTCAGCGCGTGCTCGGTCGCCTGGATCGCGGCCGCGAGCTGGTCGGAGTCGACGCCGCGCGTCTTGAGGCCGTTCTCCCACTTGATCGTCGTTTCGACCAGGGCGTCCGTCTTCCCGCCTGGCGGGATCCGGACTTCGTAATCGACGAGCTTCGGGACGCGGATGCCCAGCCGCGGCTCGATGCTCTTGAGCGCCTGCATGAACGCGTCGTAGCCGCCGTCGCCGGACGCCGTGGCCTGAATCTCCTGGTCCCGGCACCGGACCAGGATCGTCGCCACGGGGCGAAGGCCTCGGTTGCTGACGACCGAGTAGTCCTTGACCTCGAACACGCGCAGCTCGGGCGTCTCGAGCATCTCCGAAATCAGGAACGGCAGGTCGGCCGTCGTGATGTGCTTCTTCTGGTCGCCGAGCTCGACGATGCGCTGAAGGAGCCGCTGCTTCTGCTCGGCGGTCAGCGTGATGTTCAGGCGCTCGAGGTTGAACTCCAGGCTGGCCTTGCCCATCAGCTTGCCCATGGCGTACGTCCGGTGCAGCCCGAAGCGCGACGGCCCGAGCCGGCTCTCGTAGAGGCGACCCTTGAGATCGCCGTCGGCGTGGATGCCCGCGGCCTGGGTGAAGACGTTCTCGCCCACGATCGGCTTGTTCACCGCGATCCGCCGGCCCGAGAACACGGCGACCAGATTGCTGATCTCGGCAAGGGCCCGCTCGTCGATCCGCGTGCTCAACCCGCCATGGTCGCGCAGCGCGACCACGACCTCGTCGAGCGAGGCGTTGCCGGCACGCTCGCCCATCCCGTTCACGGTCACGTGGACGCCGCGCGCCCCGGCCACCGCGGCCTCGAGCGTGTTGGCCGTACCGAGCCCGTAGTCGTTGTGGCCGTGGTAGTCGAAGTGGCGCCCGGGAAACGCGGCGACGAGCCGGCCGACGAACTCCCGGACCTGCGCCGGGCTGAGGATGCCGAGCGTGTCGCAGATCATGTAGCGGTGCACCGGCAGCTCCGCCAGGCCGGCCAGGTGGTTCATGACGTACTCGGGCGAGGCGAGCATGCCTCCGGACCAGTCCTCGAGATAGACGTTGAACGTCACGCCGCGCCGGGCGCCGTACTCCACGGTGCGGCGGATGTCGTCGAGGTGCTGCTCCGGCGTCCGGCGGAGCTGCTCACGGCAGTGCCGGAGCGAGCCCTTCGTCAGGAGGTTGATCACGCGCGCGCCGGCGCCGCGCACCCAGTCGATCGACTGCGCCGTGTCCACGAAGCCCAGGACCTCGACCCGATCCGCTACTCCGGCGCTCTCGGCCCAGTTGATGATGCGAGTGAGCGCGACGCGTTCGCCCTCGCTGGCGCGGGCCGAGGCCACCTCGATGCGGTCGACCTTGACGCTCTGCAGCAGGCGCCGGGCGATGGTCAGCTTCTCGGCCGGCATGAGCGACACGCCCTCCGCCTGCTCGCCGTCGCGCAGGGTCGTGTCGAGCACCTCGATGACGGATCCCGCGGGCTTCGGGCTCCGGGCTCCTGGCTTCGGGCCGGCCGAAGGCTTCTGTCTTCCCGCGGACGGCTTTCGGCTGGCGGAGGGTCTGGTGCCGGCTGCTCCCCGGGTTCGTGCGGCTCCGGTCATGCTGACGGGTAGTTTTTCACAGATCCGCCGTTACTCGTAGATCTCCGGGAACGCGAACGTCGGGTCGATGTCGATCGGCACGCCACCCGCTGCGGCCAGGGCCGCCGAGACCCCGGCGGGCATCGTGTCGTACTTCGCGAACCAGGCTTCGGCCCGGCCGCGGTCGCCCGTGGCCTCCTGCTCCAGCAGCTCCTTCGCGAGGTCCGCGACGGCCGGCGCGATCTTCGCGTAGTCGATCCGATAGCGTCCTTCGGCGCCGACGACGGCGCCGCGTCCGGCGAGATAGTTGAACTCCATCATCTCCGCCTGGCCATGGGCCTCCCCCGTGCCGAACCGGATGGTCCGGAAGATGCCCGCGAGGTACGAGGCGTAGTACTCCTCGAGGCGCGCCTTCGGCAGGACGCCCTTGTCCACCAGCCAACGGAGCGCGTACATGCCGACCACGTCGGCCTTGGCTTCTTCGAGGCCCCCGTAGAGCCCGCCGATAGCCTCCCGGATGTCGATCCGGCGGCCGTCGCGCCGCGCGAATGCCGGACCGAGGCCGTGACAGATCTCGTGCATCAGCACCCAGGTGAGATATCCATCGGCCGAGGCGCGTTTCGCCTGCGCGGGATCGAGCACGCGCGCGGCCAGCGGCAGGATGATCTGGCCGACGCGCGCGTCCATGAAGTTCTTGAAGAAGATCTTCTTCGTGCCCTTCTCCTGGTGGATCCGGGGATCGTTCGGCAGGTTGTCGGCGACCGCCTGATAGCCGTGCCGAAGGTCGCCGGCCCGGAACGGCGCGTCCATCACTTCCATCGGCGTCGCGTGCCCGCGCACCGACGGCAGATCGGCGGCCGGCAGCGGCAGCGCCTCCTGCAGATCCGGGAGCCACCGCTGGTAGACCGCCACTTTCTGGCTCTCGGCATCGTCGCGGATCAGCACGGCCGCGCCGTACGACGTCTTCACGCCCAGCAGGTTGTCGAGATAGGTCTCGTAGGGCGCGAAGATGACATCGAACTTGGGATCCTTCAGATCGAGCCAGGCGAGGTCGCTCTGGTAGTAGTCGTCCGTGAGCAGTGCGTCGGCCCGCAGCCGCAGGAACCTGGCGAACGCCGGATCGCCGGAGAGCCCGGCGGCCGTGCGGAGCGCGTCGGCGGCCGGCGCCATGAACTCGTGGAACTCTTCGTGATACGGCCGGCCCACCAGCTCCGCTCCCTGCCGATGGACGACGGTGTACGGACTGTACAGCTCGGCCTTCTTCGCGGGATGCGCGGCGACGTACGCCTCGATCTCGGCACGCGTCAGGTCCGGCGGGTACAACGCGTGGCCGCGCGGCATCGGCGTCGTCCCGACGAACGGCCGGTTCTCGTCGACCAGATCGAACCGGCTGCCGTTGATGACGAGATATCGGCGCACCTGCCGGGCGAGCGGCGACCCGTCGTGCGCGAGCGCCTCGTAGAGCGCGAGTCCTTCCGGATCGCTCTGACGCCAGTAGGCCCGCTCGAGCCACTGACAGGCCGTGACGAGCTGGGCGACCATCTGCCGTTCGCGCGCGTCGAGACGACCCGCGTCGAACGGCATGCGCACCGTCGTGAACTGCGCGAGCCGCCGGTCGAGATCCGGGACGACCGTGCGCAGGGCCGCAGCGGCGTCGACTGGCGGGAGCTCAGTCGACTGCCGTGCGGCGAGGAGACCTCCGATGGCGAACAGGCCGCCCAGGGCCGCCGCCATTCGGCGGGAGCGCATGGCTCGATTGTGCCACAGGGGAATCGGGCGCCCGACGGGTCCGGGGGCACGAGAGCGCCCAGCCCTCGCGAGGCGCGAGAGCGGGGCGCCTTGGTCCTGGCGCTGGCGCTCAGTGCCGGTCGACGGAGTCGGTCGCGTTGGCGACCGTGTCGCGCACGTAGCGCTGCGCCTCGTCGGCCTGCTTCGAGACGGCGTCGCGGGTGCGGTTGTACGCGTCGCGGCCGGCATCGCGGCCGCGCTCGACGAGCTCTCGCCCGCGGTCCGCCAGGTCGCCGGCCGCATCGGCGGCCTGACGGTATCCCGCCTCGGCCGTGTCGGCGAGATCCCCGGCCTGCGTCCGCAACTGGCGGCGCAACTCCGATCCCGACTTCGGCGCCAACAGGAGCCCGAGCCCCGCCCCGAGCAGCGTGCCGGTGAACAGTCCCATCATGAAGCTGTTGCCGTTGCCTTCCGGCCGATCGTAGGAGTCCGTCATGCTTCTCCCCCTTTGCCGTTTCACGCGTTCAGACCGTTCCGCTTCGTTCTAGTGGACGTTCGACTGGCGCGAACCCCGTTCGCTGCCGGAAAGATCGCTCAGCGCGCCCCAACTTTCCGTGGCGACATCAAGCGCCTTCTGGATGGTGCCGCGGAAACTGGCGAGCTCGCGCGCGAAGTCCTCGAGCGCTGGTTCGAGCTGCCGGCGCAGCCTGCGCCCCTGGCCGCTCAGGAAGAAATACCCGGCGAGACCGCCGAGCACGGCTCCTGCGATGACCACCGTGACAGTACGCGATTCTCTCTCCACGTCGACCTCCGCGCGTTCAGTATCAAGACCTGTGCCACGAAGCCCCTCGCGAGACGATCGCACGGCGCTGTCGGCTTCGCGGACAGCCGCCGCGCTACTGCTGTTCCATTTCACGACGCGGCCGTTCAGATCTTCCCGAGCAGCCGTCCCAGCAGCTTCACGCCGTAGATGGCCGCGCGATTGCGGGTCTCTTCGATATCCGGAAGACCCGGCAGCCCAAGTGCCCGCATATCCTCGACGGCAGGATTCGCGCCGCGATCCGGCGTGCACGCAATCCAGTACAGAATCCTGACCAGATCGTCGTGTGGGGTCTCCTGCACGATACGATCGAACACGTACCACGGCACCCACCGTTCGATGTCCATCTGAAATACGTCCGGAACGGCCGCCGTATACAGGTCGTTGCGGACGCGCTGCACCGGATCGATCGCCTTTCCAGGCAGCCAGCCGTTCAGCGCGGCCGCGAATCGCTGGAGCTTGGCGTCGACCTCCGGGGCGGGTTGCAGGTCGTCGCGCGCAATCGGCGTGACGACGCCCGAGTCGGGCGGCAATCCGCGGTCGAAGACCAGGTCGGCGTCGATGTTCGCGACCGTCACCGCCCGCCACGAGCCCGGCGCCGACGGGCAGAGCGTCGCCTGCGCGCCGGCGGCCGGCTCCGGCGGCGTCGAGGGCTCCGGCGACGGGGCCTTCGCCGCCGTCGCCGGGACACCGGGCGCGGCGGGTCCGCGCGACGGCTCGGCGTGGGCTGGTTCAAATCCACGGCGCCCCGCCCGCGTGTCCGGCGAGACGGGCGCGGCGGCTTCCGCCGCTCGGCCGCCTTCCGGTGCGCCTGCCTCTGGCGCTACAGCTGCGCGTTCTGCCGGCGTCGGAACCGGGGCCCGGAGGACTGGTGCCGGCACTGCCGCAGCCCGCTCGGAGGCCGGAGGCGCGGCGCGTCCGCCGGCAGAAGCGGCCTGGCTCGCCGGCTCGGTCGATGTCTGCAGCCCGACCTCTCCGCGGGCTTCGGCCAGGACGCCGACGGCGACCCACGCGCCGAGCGCGACGGCCAGCCACGCCTTGCCGCCGCGCGCGACGAAGCGCTGTTGCGCATCCCAGCGGAACAGCCTGGCGCCCGCCAGCGCCCCGGCGGCGCCGATGAGCGCCAGCGCGATCAGGCTGAAGGCCACCGGCGTGAGGCCGTCGCCGGTGACGCAGGCCTGGATGGCCTGCACGGCATACCGTCCGGGAAAGAACGCCGAGACGTGGAGCGCCCAGTCGGGCAGACTCGCGAGCTGCACCGCGACGCCTCCGATGATGAGCATCGGCAGGAAGATGCACTGTCCCAGCGCCTGCACGGCCGGCACGTTGTCGGCGAGCATGGCGATCACGAGGCCGAGCCCCAGGAACGCGAACGTGACGAACGAGAAGGCGACCCAGAGCTGGAGCGGATGCGCGGGGAGCGGCATGCCGATCGCGATTGCCAGTCCGAGCTGGAGCAGGCCGGCGGACACGACGGCGACGTATCGGGCCGCCACGGTGCTCGCGATCAGGCTGCCGGTCGCAATGGGCGCGAGGCGGTACCTCCGCCACACGCCGCGTTCGCGCTCGCTGACCATCGACGTAGGGAGCCCGAAGCAGGCGCCGCCGAGCACCGTGATGGTCAGCAGCTCGCCCATGTGCCGCATCAGCGGCACTCGCTCGTACCGGTAGAGCACCCAGAACGCGACGAGGAAGATGACCGGGAACAGGTAGCCGTAGAGCAGCGCCATCCTGTTCCGGAAGTAGAGCCGAAGGCTCACCTCGACGTGCCGGACCAGTCCCTTCATGCCGATCCCGTTCGCTGGAGGAAGATCTCCTCGAGCGTCGCCTTCCGCATCTGGAGCTCCACGATCTCGATCTGGCGCTCGTTCAGGTGCATCACGAGGGCCGCCAGCGTCCGTCCGGCATCGGGCGTCCGGAAGTGTACGCGCGTGCCATCGCAGGTGAGATCCTGGACGCCCGACAGGCGGCTCACCTCTGCGCGATCGAGGGCGGACGCGGTGGTGAGCGAGACCGATTGCAGGACGCCGGACTGGGCGATCAGCTCGCGCGGCGGGCCATTGGCGACGATCCGGCCGTGATCGATAATCGCGACCCGGTCGCAGAGCTGCTCGGCTTCCTCGATGTAGTGCGTCGTGAGCAGCACGGTGTGCCCGTCCTGGCGCATCCTGACGATTTCCGCATGCAGCTCGCGGCGCGACTGCGGATCGAGCCCGGCGGTCGGCTCGTCGAGGAACACGATTTCGGGCCGGTTCACGAACGCGAGCGCGAGCGCCAGGCGCTGCCGCTGGCCGCCGGACAGCGAATCGAACGGCGCGTCGGCCTTGTCGCGGAGCGCGAAGCGGTCGAGCACGACCTCGGGCTCGTCGGCGTGGCGGTAGAACGCGCCGAAGAGCGCGAGCGCCTCGCGCGGCGTGATCTTGTCCTGGAGCGCGGTGCTCTGAAGCGCCGCGCCGATCTTCTGCTTGACCTCGCGCGGACGGCGGCGGGCGTCGACGCCGCAGATCTCGATCGAGCCGCCATCGGGCTCGCGCAGCCCGATGACGCATTCGATCGTCGTGGTCTTGCCCGCGCCGTTCGGCCCGAGCAGGCCGAAGATCTCGCCATCCTCGACCGCGAAGCTGACGTCCCGTGCGGCCTCGACGCCGCCGTACCGCTTGCGGAGATCACGGACGACGAGCTTGGACACGATGCTCCGGGCCGGCCCTACTGTTCGAGCATGTAGATCTCGCGGCGGCCGTGCTCGACGAGATCGTGGTAGCCCTGCATCGCCTCCTGGAATTCCTTCATCTCCATCGACTTGCGCGACATCTCGGTGTACTGCTCGAGGCTGGAGACTTCCATTTCGGAGACGACCGTCCAGTACCGCTCGGCGGTGACGTCCGTCATGACACGCATCGCGCCGAAGCCCATCTTCTGGCTGAGCTTGGACAGCGCGAGGAACTTCTCCACCATGGCGCGGGCTTTGCCGGGCTTGCAGTACATGATGTCGCGAACGAGAAACATGGACGGCCTCCTCTCAGGGTTCTGAGGTTCTGAGGTTCTGACTCGTTCTACTTGAGCTGCTTCTTCAGGAATTCGACCACGATCGGCCACGACTCCTGCGCGGCCTCGAGATTCGCTTCCCGTCCGGCCTGCGCGAACATGAACCCGTGGCCGGCGCCCTCGTACGTGTGCACGTCGTAGCTCTTCCCGAGCTTCTTCATCGCGGCCTCCGTCACCGGCACCGTCGCGCCAATCCGCGCGTCGTCGCCGGCGTAGAGCCCGAGCACCGGCGCCTTCACGTTGGCCAGTTCCGCGGCGACGGAATCCGGCGTCGCGGCGTTCGAGCTCGCCCCCGGCGCGTCGCCGTAGTAGACGACGGCCGCGTCGAGATTCGGTTGGTGCGCGGCATAGCCGAAGCTGCGGGCGCCGCCCCAGCAGAAGCCGATCACGGCCGTCTTGCCGTTGGACGCGGGCAGGTCCTTGCCGTAGGCCAGCGCGGCGTCGAGGCGCGCGTCGACGTCGGCGGGCGAGAGCGAGGAGATCGCCTGGCCGACCCCGCGGCCGAGCGACTCGGATCCACCGCCGTTCGGTCCCTTGCCTGACAGGAAGTCGGGCACGATCGCGATGAAGCCGTCCTGCGCGAGCTGGTCGCCCATCGCGCGCGCGAGGTCGCGCATGCCGAAGATGTCGTGGATCACCAGGACGACCCCGGCCTTGTCCGACCGCTCCGGGTAGACGATCCAGGACTTGAGCGCGGTGCCATCGCCCAGCTTGATGTCGATCCACTGGCCGTGGCGCGGCGATTCCTGGAGCTTGCGTGCCGCGTGCTCGTTCGTCCCGGGCGGAATCGACGGGTTCCACGGCACATTGACGGCCGGCGCCTGGGCGCCGACTGGCGCGCCGAGCACGAGGCAGCACCCGAGGAGGAGAACGGCGGATTTCATGGAGCCTCCAGAATCGCCATATTATGCCAGCCCACATGCAGGGCACGCTCCTTCTCGTCTACACGGGCGTCGCGGTCGTCGGGCTCATCGTGCTCATCGCCCGGTTCAAGGTGAACTCGATCGTGGCGCTGGTCGGCGCGTCGCTCTTCATCGGGCTCGCCGGCGGGCTCCCGGCCGCCCGGGTGCTCACGAGCTTCCGGGACGGCGTCGGCGGCGTGCTCGGCTCGATCGCGATGATCCTGGGCTTCGGCAACATGCTCGGCAAGATGCTCGCCGAGTCCGGCGGAGCCGAGCGTATCGCCGGCACGCTGGTGGCGTGGATGGGAGAGAAGCGCGTGCACTGGGCGATGCTGTTCATCGCCTGCCTGGTCGGCGTGCCGGTCTTCTTTCAGGTCGGATTCGTCCTGCTCATCCCGCTGACGTTCTTGCTCGCGCGCCGGACGCGGACGCCGGTGCTCTACGTCGGGCTGCCCCTGCTCGCGGGCCTGTCCGCGATGCACGGCCTCGTGCCGCCGCATCCCGGGGCGCTGGCCGCCGTCGGCATCCTTCACGCGGACATCGGCCGGACCATCTTTCTTGCCCTCGTCGTCGGCGTGCCGGTGGCGGCCATTGCCGGGCCCATGCTGGCCGGATTCGTGGCCAGGCGGGTGCCGTTCGAGCCGGCTGGCGCCCTCGCCGCGCAGTTCACCGAGCAATCGTCCGGGCGAAGCCTTCCCGGATTCGGGATCACCGTCCTGACCGCACTCCTCCCGGTGATCCTGATGCTGCTCGCGACCGGCGTGGATCTGATCCTGACGCCCGAGGATCGGCTCCGGCGGTTCCTCGATTTCGTCGGGGATCCGGTGCCGGCGATGCTGATCGCGGCCGTGTTCTCGTTCTACACCCTGGGCCTGGCGCGCGGATTCAGCCGGGAGGACGTCCTGCGGTTCAGCGAGGAGTGCCTCGCGCCGCTCGCCAGCATCCTGCTCATCATCGGCGCCGGCGGCGGATTCGGCGGGGTGCTCGCCGCAAGCGGCGTTGGCGGGGCGGTCGCCGAGTTCGCCGCCCGTTTCCACGTGCCGCCGCTGGTGCTCGGCTGGTCGATTGCCGCGCTGATTCGCATCGCCATCGGATCGGCCACCGTCTCGATCACGACCGCCGCCGGGATCATGGCGCCGATGCTCGCGACGCAGCCCGGCACGAACGTCGAGCTCATGGTGCTCGCCATGGGCGCCGGATCGGTCATCTTCTCGCACGTCAACGACGCGGGGTTCTGGCTGGTGAAGGAGTACTTCGGGATGAGCGTGATCCAGACGCTCGAGACCTGGTCGGTCGTCGAGACGGTGATTTCGGTGCTGGGGCTGATCTTCGTCCTTGGCCTGAATTTCGTGCTCTGATTCGAGTACCGACTATCGGCTACGGGCTACGGGCTACGGGCTACGGGCTACTGGGCTATGGGCGCTCTGGGCTGCGGGCCACGGACTACGCTGAACACGCGGTCGCGCGGATGCGTCGCGCTCCCGGGCCGGCCTCCGGTCCGCCGCGCAGCCGTTCAGTGCCGTTGTGACTCCTAGAATCTTTTGACGGAGTCGGGATTGCCATTCGTGCGATCCCGTGTCGGTCGTCGGGCGGTTGCCGCGGGATCTCGCGTCCGCCTTGTCGGCAGTACCCGTGCGGCCATGTCCTCGACGCCGGCGAAATCGTCGAAGCCGATCCGCCACGGCGCCTGGTGATCCGCTGGCAGCACCAGAGAAGGCCGAGCTCGCGGCCGAGGGCGACTCGCTCAGCACGATCGAACTGGAGCCGCATGGCCCCGCGGTCAAGCTCTCCATCACCCACACTATCGAGCGCGACCCGTCGACGCTGATCGCGGCCGTCTCAGGCGGCTGGCCGAAGATCATGTCCAACCTGAAGTCCCTGCTCGAGACCGGTTCCATCGTGCTCCAGGACGCGTATCCCGCGAGCCCTCAGCGATAGGAGCGATCGATGACTTCCGAACCGGTGCGGCACCCACTCGACCGAGGCGCCACGACCAGCCACGGATACGCGCCCGTCAATGCGTTGCACATGTACTACGAAATCGAGGGCACGGGCACGCCACTGGTCTACATCCCTCCGGCGCTCTCGGACACGCCGGGTTGAACTCGTTTCCGGAACTGGCTCTCGCTCGAGCAATACGCCGAAGACGTCGTGGCGCTGTTGACGCACCTTGGCATCGCACGGGCCGACGTCCTTGGCCAGAGCTATGGCGGCGCCACCGCGATCACGATGGCGGTGCGCCACCACGCTGCGGTTCGACGTGCCTCCGAGCGCCGCTGCCCGTGCATTCGACTTCGAGCGAGAGGCGTACAAGAAGGTCGCTCCACACCCGGACGCCTGGCCACGACTCTGGAACAAGGTGGCGAGCCTCGATTGGCGAGGATTTTCACGTGAGGCATTGGCGTCGATCGCGGCTCCGGTACTCGTCATCCTTGGCGATCGCGATTTCGTCCGGGTCGAGCATGCGGTCGAAACGGTGAAGTTGATTCACGCCCGCTTTGCCCTTGGCAACCAGACGCCCGACCACTGGGCGTAGAATAGGCGCGATCCGTTCATCTTCCCGAGGCGATGCGATGGCGACGCAGATCCGTTCCACTCTTCTGTTGTCGGCCGCCCTGGCGGGGGCGATGGCCGCGGCCGTCGCCGCTGCGCGGCCCGGCCAGGCCGGGCTCGTCGTTCACGAATGGGGCACGTTCACGTCGGTCGCCGGGCCTACGGGCTGGTCGGTGGACTGGGCGCCGCTCAGCGGCCCTCAGGATCTGCCCTGCTTCGTGTCGCACCAGACGCCGACGCAGCCCGGCCTGGGGAATATCCAGGTCAAGGGCCGCGACATTTACGGGCTGCTGAGGATCCTGCCTCAGTTGGCGGCCGCGTCGGGACCGGCAACGGCGTCGGGACAGGCGCCGACGATCGCCGTCCCGCCGGCAGTCATGACCGCGAAAGTCCGCATGGAGACACCCGTGCTCTACTTCTACTCACGGGAACGCGTCGATGTCGACGTGAAGGTCTCCTTCCGCCAGGGCGTCATGAGCGAATGGTACCCGGCGGCCAGCGTGCCGGCGGTGAATCTCGCGCAGCCGCTCGTGACGACCACGGGCAGCATCGAGTGGCCGTCGGTGGAAGTCCGCCCGGGCGTGGACGTGACGTACCCGCAGGACGCGGTGAAGAGTCATTACTACGCCGCGCGCGACGTGGACGCCGCGCCGCTCCAGGTCGGCGGACAGTTCGAGAAGTTCCTGTTCTACCGCGGCCTTGCCGACTTCCAGCCGACGATCACTGCCACCGTTGAGCGAAACGGCGACGTCGTCGCGAGCGTGCCACCTGGAACGACCGGACTCGTGCTGTTTGAACGGCGCCACGGCCATGTCGGATACCGCGTCGGACACGTAGCCGGCGACCGCGTCACCTTGTCACGGCCGCGCGCGGGAAGCGTCGACGCGCTCCGCACCAATCTCGAGACGATGTTGACGGCCAGCGGTCTCTATCCTCGCGAAGCGAAGGCGATGGTCGAGACCTGGCGCGACTCCTGGTTCGAGGAAGGTACCCGGATCTTCTACGTCATCCCCAAAGCGGTCGTTGACGAGCGGCTTCCCTTGACCATCTCACCGGCGCCGGCCGAAATCTCGCGTGTGTTCGTCGGCCGTCTCGAGCTCATCACGCCGGACATCAAGGATGACGTGGAGCGGGCGATCGTGAACAACGACCTCGACACGCTCAGCAGCTACGGTCGATTCCTCGATTCGATCGTCCTGCAACTCGGCGACCGGCCGGCGATTACGAAGTACCCGGCGCGTACCGTCGGCGCTTTGAGCGCGGTGGCGCGATCGTCAGCGCACCCGGCCGCCTGCCAGTAGAGATTCGAAAGGCGATCCGCGGTCCGGGCCGTTCGTGCTCCTCACGCCAGGCCAGCCACTCGGGCGCTACGAAGTCCTCGGCAAGCTCGGCGAGGCCGGGATGGGCGTCGTCTACACGGCCCGTGACGTCGACCTGAAACGTCCGGTTGCGATCAAGGTCCTCCCTTCCTTGTGGGTTCCGAACTTCCGATGAGGCGCGCGGACGCGGATCCGTCTCCGTGATCGACGCGCAGAAACTGCCTCCGCGCGTCCTCCCGATCCTGTACTACGGCACCGCGCACCTCGCGCTCGCGCTGGCGTTTGCCGCGATCGTCGCCGACCCGGGCCGCGTGGCCGCGTTCTTCTATCAGCCTCGGATGCTCGCCGTCGTCCATCTCGTCACCCTCGGCTGGATCACCGCGTCCATCCTCGGCTCGCTCTATCTCGTGGGACCGATCGCGCTGCGCGTCCGGTTTGCCGCGAGCTGGGTCGACTACACCGCGTACGGCCTCGTCGTGATCGGCATCATGGGAATGGTCGCCCACTTCTGGATTCAGGAGTACGGCGGAATGGCGTGGTCGGCTGCGACCGTCGGCACCGGCATCCTTCTCGTCGGCGCACGCATCGTGCCCGAGCTTTCCAATGCAGGCGTTCCGGCAGCCGTGCGTGCGCACGTGATGCTGGCGTTCGCGAACATCGGCGCCGCGGCCACGCTCGGCGTGCTGATTGGATTCGACAAGATCCACCGCTTCCTGCCGGGCGCGACGCTGTCGAACGTGTTCGCGCACGCGCATCTGGCCGCGGTCGGCTGGGCGTCGATGATGGTCGTCGGCGTCGCGTACCGGCTGCTGCCGATGGTGCTGCCGGCCCAGATGCCGGAAGGACCCCGGCTCTGGCTCACGGCGGCGCTGCTGGAGATTGGCGTGGTGGGTCTCGCCGCCACCCTTCTCCTACGCAGCTGGTTCACGTGGATCTTCGCCATCACAATCGTTGCCGGCTTCGCGGTGTTCCTGTCGCAGGTCGCCTGGATGCTGCGCCGGCGGCGCCCACGGCCGCCGGCGCTTCGAACGCCCGACCCCGCCGTTCTGCACGCGGCCGCCGCGTTCGCGTCGCTCGTGATCGCGGCGGCGCTCGGCGTCTGGCTGACGCTGGCGCCGGCGTTCTCGCCCGGTGTCGTGATGGCGTACGGCGTGTTCGGACTCGTCGGATTCCTGTCGCAGCTCGTTGTCGGCATGGAAGGACGGCTGCTGCCGACGTTCGCGTGGTACTGGGCGTTCGCCAACACCGGCCAGAAGGGGCCGGTGCCGTCGCCGCACGTGATGGGCTGGCGGGCGGGTCAGTTGACGGTGTTCGCGCTCTGGCTGGCGGGTGTGCCGGCGCTGGCCTTCGGCCTCGCGCTCGACATCGTCCCGCTCGTGGGGGCCGCGGGCTGGGTCCTCCTCGCCGCCACGCTCCTCGACACTGCCAACGTCGTCCTGATCTTACGCTACGCGTTCATGACGCCGACCGGATCATCGTCAACAGCATCTTGAATCGTGTGCGCGCCCGCACCGCGTGCGGGTGATTCGCGGGCAGCAGGATGAGATCGCCTGCGCCTAGCAGTTTCGGCTGGCCGTCGATCGCGATCTCCGCCTCGCCCTCGAGAATCTGAGCGACCGCGTCGTACGGCGACGTATGTTCGGTCAACGATTCGTCCTGGTCGAACGCGAACAGCGTGATGGTTCCGGTTGCGCGCTTCAGCAGGATGCGGCTGACGACCGAGCCATCCTGGTAGGTGATGAGATCGAGCGGTCGAACCCGCTCGGCGGCTGGCACTTCACTGGCGGCCATGCAGCGTCCCTTTGTGACTACTCACTCTTCGAACTTGACCTTCCGGGTGTCCTGCTCGCGGCCGGTTGGCACCGCGAGCGGCGCGTAGAGCTCCGGCCGACGCGCGCGCATCCAGCGGCGGCCCGTGGCCTCTGGCAGGAGCGACGGATCCAAATCCGCCACGACCATCGCGTCGTCCGCGGCCCACGTCTCGGCCAGCACCCGGCCGTAGGGATCGAGAATCATCGCATTGCCCGTCCGAATTTCGTCGTCGTCCACGCCGACGCCGTTGGCGAAGACCAGGAAGACGCCGTTGTCGTGCGCACGACTCGGCAGCCAGCGCATAAGCCAGCCACGGCCTTTGTCGCCGCGAAATTCCCGCTCGATCGCGTCACGGTCGGCGTGCCGGTGGTCCCACAGCGCGCGGTCGACCAGACCCATCAGGTGCGGGTTGCGGCTGCGCACGCCGCCCGTCTGGTGCGGCGCGATCAGGACGTCCGCGCCGGCGAGCGCCGTCAACCGGACGTTTTCGACGATGTTGCAGTCGTAGCAGATGAGCACGCCCGCGCGCAGGCCGCCAGGCAGGTCGAAGACGGTGTACTCCGAGCCGCTGCGAATCAGATCGTGCTCGAACGCGTGCAGCTTCCGATGCCGGTGCACCTGGCCGTCCGGCATCGCCACGACATATGTGTTGTGAAAGACGTCAGGGCCGGCGCGCTCGACCAGCCCGGCCCCAATGACAATGCGATGCTTCGCGGCAAGAGCCACGAGCCGCTCGGTGGACGGACCGGAAGGCACCGGCTCGGCCAGGGCGCAGAGATCTTGCGCGGACAGGTTCCGGATGAACCAGTAGCCCGTTACACAGCATTCAGGACAGACGACGAGCTGCGCGGCTCGCTCGGCTGCCTCTGCGACGAACCGCTCGATGGTCGCGAAGTTGGCGGTCTTGTCGCCGGGAGCGCTTTGGAACTGCACGGCGGCGGCACGTAGCGGGCGGGTCGAAGTCTCACTCACCGGAGACGATCGTAGCGCAGACGCGATGCAGGAGCAGCCGCC
The DNA here is from genome assembly GCA_963764505.1 of uncultured Acidobacteriota bacterium. Classification (GTDB taxonomy): domain Bacteria; phylum Acidobacteriota; class Vicinamibacteria; order Vicinamibacterales; family SCN-69-37; genus CAVXSP01. The sequence continues at coordinate 1,211,411 of CAVXSP010000001.1, forward strand.
GAAAGGATCCACACTCGCCAGCGCCGACAAGGAGACGTCGAGAACGACAGTCCCAGAGAAAAAGAGGGTCGTGGTGCCCGAATCCCGCCACGTCTGAAGATCTGAGACCGGACCGCATGTCTCTAATGTGGCCTATTCTCGGCCCCAATCACTGGCCCGGCTCTCAGCGCCGGACGCGCGCGAACGCCTCGAACGCCTCGTAGAACACCTCGTCGGGGTAGAGCTCTGGCGTGAGGATGCGGTGCATCACGAGTCCCTCGATGAGCGTGTGGATCACACGGACGAGCACATCGGCGGGCATCGGCAGCTCGTCCTCGCCGAACGCGCGCAGCCATGCGGCGCCGTACTCGTAGCTGCCTCTCGTGATCTCGAGGACGCGTGTCCGTAGTTCGGAATGCGTCAGCGCGTACGCGACGCCCGTGAGTCGTCCAACAGCGGCGGGCGCCCGCTCGTCGACTGCGGCGAGCGTTGCCTCTGCGAGCGCACGCATCGCTTCGGCGAACGTCGCACCCTTCGCCACTTTGGGAACGACCGGTGCCCAGTACCTCTGCCCGAGCGCAATGAACAGCTCGTCGCGATTCCTGAAGTTCCCGTAGATCGCGCCGGTCGTCATGCCGGCGCGCTTCGCGACCTCCTCCATCGTCGTCCGCTCGTGTCCCTTCTCCCGTATCAGGACGCGTGCAGCTTCCAGGAGCGCCGCGCGCGTGCGCTCGCGTTTGTCCCCTTTCGGCTTGCCCTTGGGTGAGGGCTTTTCGTGCGGGCCTGTTGCCTTTACAGTTGCCATCAGACATAAAATAGTACATCTATTTTATATGATTGATACGAAACTTGAAAACGCACTGGAAACCGAGATCTCGGCGCTCGTGCACGCGGGCGAGCTCGGCGGCGCCGCGGCGTTGGCGTGGCGAGACGGCGCGCTCCGCTGCGTGACGGCGGTCGGGCGCCGCGACCTCAGGAACGGACTTCCGGTCGAGCGCGACACGATCTTCCGTGTCGCGTCGATGAGCAAGCCGGTGACGACCGTCGCGGCGTTGACGTTGCTCGACGAGGGACGGTTCGCGCTCGACGATCCGATCACGAGCTGCGCGCCGGAGCTCGCGCACTTGCGCGTGCTGCGCGACCCGGAGGGCCCGCTCGAAGCCACCGACGACGCGGCTCGGTCGATCACGTTCCGCGATCTACTGACGCATCGATCGGGGCTGACGTATGGCGACTTTCATCGAGGTCCGATCCGTCAGGCGTGCGCTGAGGCCCTCGGCACGCAGATCGACAACCAGCTCAACCCGGACGAGTGGATTGCCCGGGTCGCGACGCTGCCGCTGATCGATCAGCCAGGGGCCGGCTTCCACTACAGCATCTCGACGGACCTGCTCGGCTTCCTGATCGCGCGCCTCGACGGCGAGCCGCTGGGCAGAGTGCTCGCGCGGCGCGTCTTCGGCCCGCTGGACATGCGCGACACGGGCTTCGCCGTATCGCGCGACAAGCGAGATCGCCGCGCCGCGCTGTGTGGGTTCGACAGCGACGGTCGTTTGACGACGCTGACGGCGGCGCCGGGTCATCACGCGCTCGAGGAGCGGCCGGACGACATGACGTTCGAGTCAGGCGGCCAGGGTTTGTGGTCGACGCTCGACGACTACCTGGTGTTCGCCCGCATGCTGCTCGGCGATCCGGAGGTGCCCGCGCTGCTGCGTGCGGAGACGCGCGCCCTGATGACGTCGAACCAGCTCACGCCCGAGCAGCGGGCCGCGGCGCGCATGTTCGGCCAGCGGATCTTCGCCGCGGGGCATGGCTACGGCATGGGCGTGGCCGTCGTGCTCGAACCTGAGCACGCCGATCCCCTCCGCGGCCGAGGCGGAGTCGGGACGATCTCGTGGGCTGGTGCGTACGGCGGCTGGTGGCAGGCCGATCCGAACGATCAATCGGTGCTGGTCTTCCTCTCGCACAACATGCTCGAACTCTCTCAGATGGCGCAGGGAATCGGCCTTGGCGTGTGGAGCGCCATCGCCAGCATTCACGCGATCGCGACATCGTGAGCGCCCGGAATCTCGCGAGTCGACGGAACCGGCTGGTTCGGGACAAGACCAACAGGAGTGGGCGCTCGCTCTCCTACCCTCGTCCGATGAAGGGCATCTTGGTCGCCATGACGGTCATGAACTGGACGTTGGCGTCGAGCGGCAGGCTCGCCATGTAGACCACCGCGCGGCCGACGTCCCGCACATCCATGGTCGGTTCGGCCGCGATCGTGCCGTTCGCCTGAGGCACGCCCTCCTTCATGCGGGCCGTGAGCGGCGTGTCCGCGTTGCCGATGTCGATCTGCCCGCACGCGATGTCGTACTTGCGGCCATCGAGCGAGGTCGACCTGGTCAGGCCCGTGATCGCATGCTTCGTCGCGGTGTACGGCGCGGAGTTCGGCCGAGGGACGTACGCCGAGATCGATCCGTTGTTGATGATCCGGCCTCCGCGCGGCGTCTGCGCCTTCATGATCCGGAAGGCCTCCTGGGTGCACAGAAACGCCCCGGTGAGATTGACGTCGACGACGGTCTTCCATTCGTCGACGCCGAGATCCTCGAGGGGCACGCCGCGCGCCGCCACTCCGGCGTTGTTGAACAGCAGATCGAGGCGTCCGAAGCGCTCGCGCGTCGCCCGGAACAGCGCCGCGATCGACGCCGGATCGGTCACGTCGGTCGGCACGACCAGCGTCTCGCCCGCGCCAGTCGCCGCCGACTGCGCCGTCTCGGCGAGCATCTCGCGGCGGCGGCCGGCGAGGGCAACGCCGTAGCCCTCCTGCACGAGTGCGAGCGCCACGGCACGCCCAATCCCGCTGCCGGCCCCGGTGACGATGGCGACCTTCATGATGCCCTCTGGAAGACGCGGACCTTGATGCCCAGCGCCTCGCTCGCGGCGATCGTCTCCTCGAAGATGTCGCCGTAGGCAACCGCGATGTGGTTCGAAAGGTAGTGCGCCATGATCGTGTCGCGCCCGACGCCGAGATCGGCCGCCATGAACGGCCATTGCCGAGTGGTGCCGCGCCACCACGCCTCGCGCGTGTCCGCGGGCAGCCTGACGACCTCTCCGCGCCCGACGTCCATCCAGAGCACGTCGTTGCGGATGTAGGCGCGCGCCCAGGTGATCCGGCCGGGCAGGCTCTCGCCGGCGAACGTGCCGCCCGAAATCGGAAAGTAGGCGGCCGGCTGACGGTAGCTGTGAACGCCCGTCAGCGTGTCGGGATCGTGGTTGAACGCGTAGGCGCCGCACGAGCCGCTGTTCAGGAGCACCCAGAGAAATCGTCCGTCGTGCTCGGCGCCCCATCTCACGTCATGGAACATGACGGCCTGGTGCAGGCCCTTCTTCTGGAGGAGGCGCTTCATCAACTCCATCGGCAGCGCGTTGCCCTGGTCCGCTTCGGTGGCGCAGACGACGGTGTCACCGGTGGACTCGGGGCGACAGGTGGAGTTGAACAGCCCTTCGGCGAAGTCCGACGGCGGCCGCAGCAGCAGGAGGCCGAGCTGGTACTGCCAGCCGAGGCAGTCGGCCTTGTACTCGTCGACGAGATCCTTGACCGCCAGATAGTCGCGGAGCTGCTCGCGGGTGGCGACGTACGTGAAGTCCTCGCCGCCCGATTCGCACCAGTGAAACGTCACGCCCCTGTCCTTCACGAACGCCAGGGCATCGTCAATCCGCTGCGCCGCAATCCCGGGGCCGCGCGCGAGAATCCAGGCCTGGTCGATCTTGTGCTCGGCGAAGCCGTGGCGGGACAGCACACGGGGCCCGAAGTACCCGTTGATCATCCCCATCGACGTGTCGCCGAGCATGAGCAGCAGCGCGCGACGGCGTCGGAGGTCGGCGGCCACCTCCTGGGCGACCGCGCGGGAGGCCGGCGAGATCGAGACGTCGCCGGTCAGGTCGTCGTCGGGGTACCGGATGCGTCCGGTCGTGCACCATTCCTCGAGACGCGTCATGAACGCCTCGTCCTGCGACCAGTCCTCGGCGGTCGTCCAGATGCGCGAGAACGGCCGGTTGAGCATCTCCAGGCACGCGCCGGTGTTCAGGAGTCCGACCAGCCCCGGCCACTGGCCGGAGAAGTTGCTGGCGAGCAGCAGGGGATTGTCCTTGCCGGTGACGCCCTCGGTCGTGTGCGGGCCGTAGAACCAGTGAACGCAGACGCCGATCATCGGGTCCTGGATCGGGCCGAGCTTCTCGATCGACTCGTGCGGCTTCGACAGAAAACCGGGCACCCGATAGCTCTGCCGGCCGAGCCTGGCGAGGGCACCCTCGATCTGACGCGTCGCCTCCTCGGCGTTCGGGCGCGCCAGTTCGTTCGGTCGCTGTCGAAGGTCTCCGGGCCAGAAGAGCGCGATCCGCTGACTCATGAGGCCGCAGCATATCGGATCGACACCGAAACGGGCCACGCGCGGTGTCGCGCTGACCGTTCCAGGCGCGCCGCGTGGAGCATCCGGGCGTGCGGGTGCGTGCTACTGGGTCTTCAGGAACGCCTCGGCGACTTTGATCTGCTCCAGCTTTCCCGCGGGCTGCATCACCTGCAGCGTGGTCGCGCCCTTGCGAACGGTCAGCGAGCCGCTGATATCGGTCCAGACCGCCTCGTCGCCCAGACCCCCGATGTCGCTGTAGGCGCCCTTGGGCAGGTCTTTCCACTGCGGTTGCTCGCCGGCGACTTCCAGGTGGCTGCGGTAGGAGGCCATGTCCTCCACCGCGTCCTTGTCGGTGTCGGCGATCTTCACGCTGATCGACATCGCATTCGCATTGGCGGGAGTGCCGAAGGAGCAGAGCCAGAAGCCCTTCGAGGATTCCTGCACGTTCGCCTTCACCTGGGCGGCCGGCACGCCGAGATAGGACGCGGCGTCATCGGCCGTGAAGCCGGCGCATCCCAGGCGGCTCTGCGCGCCAGACGCCGTCTGGCCGGTGGCCGCGGGCGCGCCGGACTGGCCGCCGCCGCACGAGCAGGCCAGCAGCACGCCGCTGGCGAGGAGCATGGCACCCGTGCATCGCATTGCGCCTCCTTCGGACGATGATGATGAGCGAATCTTAACCCACGGTCCCGGCCTTGACACGTCACGCGCTTTCGAGTCTTGTACCCGGCATGATTCGAATTGGTCTGCGCGGCGCGTCGTTCGTTCTCGTTCTCGCCGTCGCGTTCGCGGGCTGCGGCGGGGGGCGGCCGTCCGACCGGCGGAAACAGATCGCGGTCATTCCGAAGGGCACGACCCAGGAGTTCTGGAAGGCGATCCACGCCGGCGCGCTCAAGGCGGCGCAGGAGCGCAACGTCGACATCATCTGGAAGGGCCCGATCAAGGAGGACGACCGCGACGAGCAGATCAAGGTCGTGGAGACGTTCATCGGCCAGGGCGTGGACGGGATCGTGCTGGCGCCGCTCGACGACACGGCGCTCGTGCCGGTCCTGAAGGACGCCAGCGCCAGGCACATCCCGGTCGTCATCATGGACTCGGGCGTGAAGTGGGACGGCTACGTGAGCTTCGTCGCGACGGACAACTACAAGGCGGGCGTGCTGGGGGCCGAGCGCGTGGCCGAAGTGCTCGGCGGCAAGGGCAACGTGATCCTGCTCCGGTACCAGGAGGGATCGGCCAGCACGATGGAGCGCGAGGCCGGCTTCCTCGATACGATCGCCAAGCAGTTCCCGCAGATCACGGTGGTCTCGTCGAACCAGTACGGGGGCGCCACGACGGAGACGGCCTACTCGGCCTCGGAGAACCTGCTGTCCACCTACAAGAACGTGCAGGGCATCTTCACGCCAAACGAATCGACGACCTTCGGGATGCTGCTCGCGCTCGACGCGGCCGGGCGAGCCGATCGCGTCAAGCTGGTCGGGTTCGACGCGAGCGAGAAGCTCATCGAGGCTCTGGCGCAGCGCAAGATCCAGGGACTGGTGCTGCAGAACCCGCTCCACATGGCCGACCTGGCCGTGCAGACGCTGCTCGACGGCATGGCGGGCAAGTCGGTCCCGAAGCGCATCGACACCGGGGAGCACATGATCACGCCGGACAACATGAAGCAGCCGGAAATGGACGCGCTGCTGCACCCGCCGGTGTCGAAGTATCTGGAGTAGATGCCCGCATCGACCCGATTCATGCATCGACAGACGCATGCATGATCCCCCCTGATGTCTGACCTCGTCCTCCGGATGTTCGGGATCGAGAAGCGCTTCGGCGGCTCGGTCGCGCTCGGCGGCGTCGATCTGGACGTCCGCCGCGGCGAGGTGCACGCGCTCATCGGCGAGAACGGCGCCGGCAAGAGCACGCTGATGAAGGTGCTGTCCGGCGCCTACCGCCCGGATGCCGGGCGGATGGAGCTGGACGGCCGCCCCTACGCTCCGCAGGATCCCCTCGAGGCGAAGCGGCTGGGCGTGGCGATGATCTATCAGGAGCTGACGCTCGCGCTTCACCTGACGATCGAGCAGAACATCGTGCTCGGCCGCGAGCCGAGCCGCTTCGGGATCGTGAGCCGGCGCGCGATGCGCGAACGCGTGCTCCGCGCGCTCGAGTGGCTCGACCAGCCGGAACTTCGCCCCGACCGCCTCGTCGAGGACCTCTCGCCAGGCGCCCGCCAGCTCGTCGAGGTGGCCCGCGCGCTCGCCACCGACGCCAAGGTCGTCGTCATGGACGAGCCGACCAGCTCGCTCTCGAAGCCGGAGAGCGAGCGGCTGTTCGCCGTCATCGACCGGCTCCGCGCGCGGGGCGTGGCCGTCGTCTACATCAGCCACTTCATCGAAGAAGTGCGCCGCGTGGCTCAGCGCTACACGGTGCTCCGTGACGGCCGCACCGTGGAAACCGCTGAGGTTCCGGACTGGACCGGCGGCGGCGCGGCCGGGCAGGCTTCCGACGATCGGGACGACGACTTCGTGACGCACGTGATCCAGGCGATGGCAGGTCGCACGCTCGACGCGGCGTTTCCGCACGTCCCGCACGAGCCGGGCGACGTCGTCCTGGACCTCGAGGCGCTCGCCGGGCCGAGGCTCCCGCACGAGGCCGGGTTCTCGCTGCGCCGCGGCGAGATCTTCGGCATCGCGGGGCTCGTCGGCGCCGGGAGGACCGAGCTGCTCCGGTCGCTGTTCGGGCTCGAGCCCATCCGCCGCGGCCGGGTGCGGATCGGCGGGCAGTGGGACGCGGGCCGGCCGCCCTGGGCGCGGCTGTCGCAGGGGATGGGTCTGCTCTCCGAGAATCGCAAGGAGGAGGGGCTGGCGCTCGGCATGGCGATCGCCGACAACGTCACGCTGTCGCGACCCGTGGCGCGCTTCGGCGTCATCTCCCGGTCGGCACGCGAGCGGGTGACGACGGAGACCGCCGAGACGCTCGGGCTGCGCTACCGCAGCGCCGGCCAGCCGGTGGGCGAGCTGTCGGGCGGCAATCAGCAGAAGGTCGCGCTCGCGCGCCTGCTGCACCACGACATCGACATCTTCCTGTTCGACGAGCCGACGCGCGGCATCGACGTCAGCAGCAAGGCGGAGATCTATCGGCTCATGGGCCAGCTCGCCCGGGATGGGAAGTCGATCGTCTTCGTCAGCAGCTATCTGCCGGAGCTGCTCGGCGTCTGCGATCGGATTGCCGTGATGAGCCGCGGGCGGCTCGGCGAGCCCCGGCCCGTGTCGGCCTGGACGGAGCACTCGCTGCTCGAGGCGGCAACCGCCGGCGATCGTGGCTGAACGCGGGCGATGGCGCGTCGGGCAGCTCTTCGGGCCTCTCGCCGGCCTGATCGGCGTGTGCACCCTCTTCGCCGTGCTCGAGCCACGCACGTTCCTCTCGGTTTACAACTTTCAGACCGTCGCGGCCCAGACCGTGATGGTGGGCTTCGGCGCGCTCGGCATGACGTTCGTGATCGTGAGCGGCGGCATCGACCTGTCGATGGGGTCGGTCATCGCCCTCGCCTCGGTCGTGACCGCGCTGGCGCTCAAGCACGGCTACGCGCCGCTCCCGTCGGCGTTCGCCGGACTGGCGACCGGGACGGCGGTCGGCGTCGCGAACGGACTGCTCGTGACCCGGCTGCGCATCGTGCCGTTCATCGTCACCCTCGGCACGATGGGGATTGGACGCGGGCTGGCGATGTACCTGGCCAACGAGCAGAAGATCGACGCCGCGCCGCAGTGGCTCGCGACGGTGATGGACAAGGCGCCGTCGCCGCCGTGGCTGCTGATGGCGCCAGGAACCTGGCTGATGTTCGCGCTCGCGGCGCTGATGGGTTTCGTCCTGCAGCGCACCGTCTTCGGCGTGCACACCTACGCGATCGGGTCGAGCGAGGCAACCGCGCGTCTCTGCGGCATCCGCGTGCCCAGGGTCAAGGTGCTGATCTATACGCTCGCGGGGCTCTTCGCCGGCCTCGCCGGCGTCATGCAGTACGCGCGGCTCACGGTCGGCGATCCGACGACGGCCGTCGGGAAGGAGCTGGACGTCATCGCCGCGGTCGTCATCGGCGGCGCCAGCCTGAACGGCGGCGTCGGCGGCATCGGCGGGTCGCTCATCGGCGCGTTCCTGATGAGCGTGCTCGCCAACGGCTGCACGCTGACCGGCGTCCCGAACTACGTCCAGGACATCCTGATCGGCGCGATCATCATCGTCGCGGTCGCGATCGACCGGCTGCGGCACCGGACGAGCTGACGTTCGTCGTCCGGACCTGGCGGCCGTCGTCCGGAGCTGACGGGCGGCCCGGTCCATGGGTCGCTTGGGTCCACGCGCGGCGGCGGATCCAAGGATCGCCGAGTCCACGGCATTGGCGTAGGATCCCACCGATGGATTCGGCTGTTGCCTCACCTCGACGCACGTCGTGGCTGATCTGGACGAATACGAAGTGTCTGGTTGAGCGTCTCGGCCCGGATTTCGTCATCGACGAGGCCGGTCTGCGGGAGGCCGTGCGACGCCAGCGGTCGCACCAGGTCTACTTCCTGCCGCTCGTCCTCAAGATCGATCTCTTCCTCCGCGGCGCGGCGCCGTTGGACGACAGTGAGTTCGCCCGCCGCATGCGCGTGCAGATCGGCGAGCGGGGAAGCCTCAGCGTCGCGACTCCGGAGGACAACCTCCTGCGCAAGCTCATGTGGTTCCGCGAGGGCGGCGAAGTGTCCGACCGGCAGTGGCGGGACGTCCTTGGCATCCTGCGCGTGACGACCGCCCTCGATCGCGCCTATCTGGAGCGCTGGGCGGGACAGCTCGGCGTGCGCGACCTCCTGCACCGATCGCTCCAGCAGGCGGGCGGCGCCGACGACCTGGAGTGACGGGCGACGGGTTTCCCGCGTGCGCGCTTGTTGTCGGGCCGGATCGATTTCCTGCCGCTCGTCAGCGCCCGCTTTGCAGGTAGTCCACCGCCAGGTTCGCCATCGCGCGAATGCCGACCGGCAGCGCGTCCTCGTTCACGAAGAAGTACGGCGAGTGGTTCTTGGCCACCGTCGCCGGATCGGCGCCCTCCTTGTTCACCCCCAGATAGAAGTACATGCCCGGCACCTTCTGCTCGAACTTCGAGAAGTCCTCGGCGAGCGTCGTCGGCTGCACTTCGAACGTCTTCTGATCGCCGGCGACGCGGCGGAGTGTCGGAATCATCTTCGCGGTGAGCGCCGGGTCGTTGTAGGTCACCGGCGCCGTGTTCTCGATCTCGACCTCTGCCTCGGCGCCCGCGCTCTGCGCGATGAGCTGCGTCGTCCGCCGCACGCGGTCGTTCAGATCCTTCTGCACGGCCGGATCGAGCGCGCGGATCGTCCCCTCCATCGTGACGGTGTCCGGAATGATGTTGTAGCGGATGCCGCCCGTGATGTGCCCGATGGTCACGACCGCCGGCGCCTGCGTGATGTCGATCTGGCGGCTGACGATCGTCTGGAGTCCGTTGACGATCTGGGCGCCCACGGCAATCGGATCCACGCCGCCCCAGGGCGCCGCGCCGTGCGTCTGCCGGCCGTGCACGACGATCTTCAGCCGATCGGAGCTGGCCATGAGGCCGCCGGCGCGGTACCAGAGCGTGCCCGGCGCCATCGGCATGACGTGCAGCCCGAAGATGGCGTCGACGTGCGGATTCTCCAGCACGCCTTCCTTCACCATGTCGCCGGCGCCGCCGGTTTCGCCGGGCGGCGGGCCTTCTTCGGCCGGCTGGAAGATGAACTTGACCGTGCCAGGCAGCTGCGCCTTCATGCCGGCGAGAATTTCGGCCACGCCCATCAGCATCGCCGTGTGGGCGTCGTGGCCGCAGGCGTGCATGACGCCGACCTCCTCGCCGTTGTAGGTCGATCGCGCCGTCGATTTGAACGGCAGGTCCAGCATCTCGGTGACGGGAAGACCGTCCATGTCGGCTCGCAACGCCACGACCCGGCCGCCGCCGGCCGGCGCCGCGCCGCCGCGCAGCACCCCGACCACCCCCGTCTTCGCGATGCCGGTCTGCACGTCGAGACCCAGCGCGCGCAGGTGATCGGCCACGAGCTTCGACGTCCGGACCTCGCGGTTGGACAGCTCCGGGTGCTCGTGGATGTCGCGCCGCCAGGCGATGACCTTGGGCATGACGGCGGCGAGCCGGCTGTCGATGTCCGAGGAGAGTCCCTGGGCGGCCCCCGGCGCGAGCGACAGCGGAACCAGCGCGAGAGCGAGAAGCAGCGTGGCTTTCATGCGCGCAGTCTAGCAAACCGGTTGGCTATAATCGCTCGCGGCCGTTCCGAGCCTCCAGGCCGCGCCCATGTTCCGATCCGCGCTGATCGCCCCGGCGGCATTGTCGCTCGCCGTTGCGCTGGCGGTCGTCCCGCTCGCCCGGCGCGTGCTCGCGCCGACGGAGCCGGCCGGACGGTCGGGTCCCCACGTCGAGTGCTCGTCGCTCGCCGGCGCGCGCGTGCCCGACGTGCGGGTCACCGAGGCCGTGCTGGTGCCGGCGCAGGCCGGCGGGCCGGTGCGCGCGGCCCACTGCCGCGTCTCCGGTACGATCGAGGAGGAGATCCGGTTCACGGCGCTCCTGCCCGACGAATGGAACGGCAGGTTCTTCGCCGGCGGGGGGGGCGGCTTCGTCGGGGACGTGGAGAATCAGGCGGCCGGGTCCGTCGACGCCGGGTACGCGTCCATCGGGACCGACACGGGACATCAGGGCGACGGCACCGAGGCGTCGTGGGCGCTCGGCCATCCCGACCGTGTCGTGAACTGGGGCCACCGCGCGATCCATCGCACGGCCGAGGTCGGCAAGGCGCTCGTCGCGACGTACTATGGCGCCGCGCCGCGCCGGTCCTACTTTTTCGGCTGCTCGAACGGCGGCCGTCAGGCGCTGATGGAGGCGCAGCGGTACCCGGACGATTTCGACGGCATCGTCGCGTGCGCGCCGGCGTTCGACATCACGAACCTCGCCGCCGAGTTCGTCAGGAACTCGCAGGTGGCGTTCCCGGATCCGCATCACCTCACCGAGTCGGCGGTCTCGCCGGAGAACCTGCAGCTCCTGGAGGCCCGCGTGCTCGCGGCGTGCGACGCGCTCGACGGCGTCAGTGACGGCGTGCTCGACGATCCGCGCGACTGCACGTTCAACGTCGCCGATCTGCCGCTCTGCGGAGACGAGCGGCCGGCGCCGGCCTGTGTGACGCACGCGCAGCGCGCCGCGATCGAGCGGATCCATCAGCCGACGATCAGCCACGGCGCGCCGATCTACCCGGGCCAGCCGTTCGGAGGAGAAGGACAGCCGGGCGGATGGCGGACGTGGATCACCGGAGTGATCGAACGGCAAGCCGGCGATCCGCCCGGCCCGCCGAGCCTCCAGTACGCGTTCGGCACCGAAGGCTTCAAGTACCTCGTGTTCGGGCGGCCCGACTGGGACTACAGCTCGTACGACCTGTCGACCTGGCGCGCCGATACGGCCGTCGTCGCGCCGATCGTCGACGCCGACAGCGCGGACCTGTCCGCGTTCACGGCCCGGCACGGCAAGCTGATCATCGCGCACGGCTGGGCCGATCCCGCCCTCAATCCGCTGTCGACGATTGCGTACTACGGGCGGCTCGAGGCGCGCGATCCGCGACTGCGCGAGAGCGTACGGTTGTTCATGATGCCGGGCGTGCTGCACTGCGGCGGCGGCCGCGGTCCTGACACGGTCGACTGGTTCACGGCCATCGCCGACTGGGTGGAGCGCGGCACGGCGCCCGACCGGTTGCTCGCGCGCAAGATCGACCGCGACGGCCGGGTGCTGAACGCGCGTCCGCTGTGTCCGTACCCGCAGCGCGCCGTCTACGACGGCGTCGGCTCGACGACGGACGCGGCGAGTTTCAGTTGCAAGGAGAAGTAGGCCGGCTGTGGGAAGGGCGAGGCTCGTATTCAATCTGATGTAGAGTGAAGACATGCCGCATGACGCCATCCTGACGGTCAGGCTTCCGGAGTCTCTGAAGCGCGAGCTGGAGCGGCGTGCGTCAGGGAACCGGCGCTCGTTGTCTGCCCAGGTCCTGTTCGAGCTCGAGGCGGGCGGCGCGGCTCCGCCCGAAGAGAGCCGCGCAGGCAAGTTCCTCGGTTCGTTCGCCGGAGCCGCGGTGCCGACCGACGAGCAGTTCGCGGCGGTTCGACATCGGCTGTGGGCGCAGCTGCGAACCCGGGCGCGTCGTGACCGACGTCGTTCTTGACACGCACGCGTGTGTCTACGCGTTGAGCGCGCCGGCCAGACTCGGGAAGGCGGCGCGGCGCGTCCTCCGGGAAGTGGAAGCGGGCCGTGCCACTGCATGGGTGCCGGCGGCGGTCGTCGCCGAACTGGTGCTGCTGCGGCAACTGGGCCGGACGGGCATCGGTCTCCCTGAACTGCGTCTCGCGATGGAACGGGCGCCACGGTTGCGTTTTCTCAGCCTCGACTTCCGGCAGCTCGAGGCGTTCGCCGCACAGGTCTCGAGTCGCGATCCCTTCGACCGCCTGATTGTCGGCGCCTGCCGCGCCGTCGGCGGCCTTCTCGTCACGAAGGACGTGTCACTCGCGGATGGCGGCCTCGTGCGCACGGTGTGGGGATAGCGCATGATCCTTCGAGGCAAGACCGCGCTCGTCACCGGCAGCGCCAGGGGCATCGGCGCCGCCATCGCGACCGTGTTCGCCCGCGAAGGCGCGCGCGTGGTCGTTACGGGCATGCCGGCAGAGCAGGGACAGGCGCTGGCGGTGACGCTCGGCAACGGCGGCGTCTACTTTGCCGCCGATCTGCGCGACGCCGGCGAGACGCGTGCGCTCGCCGGCGCCGCGCTCGAGGCGTGCGGCGGCCTCGACATCCTGGTCAACAACGCCGCGACGACCGAACGCGCCTCGCTCGAGACGTTCACGCCCGAGCAGTTCGACGCGATCCTGCACGTGAACCTGCGCGCGGCGCTCCTGCTCTCGCAGGCCGCGCTGCCCTCGCTCACTCGCCGGGCCGGCGTCATCGTCAACATCGGCAGCGTCAACGCCCATGTCGGCTGGCAGAATCTGCTGCTCTACGCCGCGTCGAAGGCGGCGCTCGTGACCGCCTCGAAGAACATGGCCAACGCGCTCAAGTACGCGCGCGTTCGCGTGCACTGTCTCAATCCCGGCTGGGTCGACAGCGAGGGCGAGCGGATCATGATGAAGCGGCTCGGTCACCCGGACGATTTCCTCGACCAGGAAGGCCGGAAGCTGCCGGAAGGGCGGCTGCTCCGCCCGTCGGAAATCGCGGAAGCCGTCCTGTTCTTCGTCAGCGACAAGGCGGCCGCCTTCAGCGGGTCGGTCGTGGACCTCGAGCAGTACCCGATGGGCGCGATGCACCACCCGAGGCACACGGAGCCGATGCAGTAGAGGGCTTCGCGGCTACAGGCCCCGGGCCGCAATCACCAAAGCGGCGCGCTGCTCGAATTCGGGCCTACAGCCCACCACACGATTCCCGAAACCGCGTTAGGCGACGGGCTGGGCCCAAGAGTCCGGAGCCCATAGGCCAGAGCCCTCGTCAATTCCTGAACAACCTCGGAGCCATGTCCGCGACGTTCTGCCGCCAGAGCGGCCAGACGTGGGCCATGTCGGGCACTTCCTGCTCCGTGAAGTGCACGCCCTTCGCCGTCAGCCACTTCTTGAATTCGCGGTTGACCGTGATGAGACCATCCGAGGTCCCGCAGACGATCCAGAGCATCTTGATCCGCGCGTTGTCCTTCGCGCCGAGGCCGGGGAACATCGTGTCGAACATTTCGGGGTGCACGACCTGCGGCGGACCGGCGCCGCGCCTCCCCCGCCCGACGGCAGGCGCCGCCGGCGGAGCCCCGGCCGCGGCCGGCGCAGCCGTGGTCACGCCCGGCCACATCACGAACGCGCCGCTGAACGACGCGATCCAGGCGAACTTGTCGAGGTGGTTCAGCGCCGTGTAGACCGTCTCGATGCCGCCCATCGACAGGCCGGCGATGGCGCGCTGCGTGCGATCCCGCGAGACGTGATAGCTCTTCTCGACCTGCGGCATGACCTCCTCGAGCAGGATCCGGGTGTAGCCCGTCAGGTTGTCCGTGGCCGTGGCGCCGCGCGCGCCGGCCGGCCCGTTGGCGGTGCCGTAGCCGAGCGTCGTCACCATCACCATCGGGACGGCCTTGCCGGCGGCGATGAGGTTGTCGAGGATGACGTTCGCCGCGCCGGCGTTCACCCAGCGTCCAGCGTCGTCACCCAGGCCGTGCAGCAGGTAGAGCACCGGGTAGGGCTGCGGGCGGCGCGGGTCGTAGCCCGGCGGCGTATATACGAAGAACTCGCGATCGTCGCCCGCGAGTGTCGAGTGGAACGCGTGTCGTGCGACCGCGCCGCGGGGGACGCCTGGCGCCGGCAGCCAGGGTGCGGGCCCCGGCACGAAGAACATGTTCTGGAAGCTGCCGAACGACGTCTGGTACTCGCGGTTGGACGGGTCCGTGATCGTGGCGCCGTCCAGGACGAACGAGTAGGTGTAGATGTCCGGAGCGAGCGGGTCGGTCGTCGCGGTCCAGACGCCGGCTTCGTCCTTCTGCATCGGCAGGCGCTTGCCGGCGAGCGCCACGAGCACGTCCTTCGCGTCGGAGGCGCGCAGCCGGAAGGTCACGCGGCCGTCGGCGCCGACCTCGGGCGACGTGACCGGACCACCGCCGCGCCCCCCCGCCTGGGCGTGAACGAACGTGGGCTGCGCGAGCGCGACGGTCAGCATCAGGGTAGACACCAGTGCGCGGCTGATCATGAGGCGGCTCCTTGGAAGCAGGGGATTGTACTTCGGAGTTCCTCGGATCGGCGATCGCCCGATTCCTTCGCCATCGTTTCTGAGATCGGTCTCATATTTGGAAGTCGCATCGCGGGCTTCGTATAGTTTCTGCCCATGAAGTGGCGCGGGTGTGCGGCGTGGGTTGTGTTCGTCTGCGCGATCCCGGCCGGCGCAGCAGCACAGGCGCGCGATTCGGCGCCGGCGCGGACCGGCGGCGAGATCTATCGCGTGGCGTGTGTGTCGTGTCACGGTCCGGACGGCAAAGGGCAGCCGCAGGCCCTCCTCGGATTCGAACGGCCGGCCTCCTTCCCGGATTTCACCGACTGTCCGGTCTCCTCGGTCGAGCCCGACGAGATGTGGCTGGCGGTCGTGCACCGCGGCGGGCGCATCCGCGGGCTCAGCCACATCATGCCGGCATTCGGCGACGTGCTGACCGACGATGAGATCTATCGCGTCGTGCAGTACCTGCATTCGCTCTGCGCCGAGCCGCGATGGCCCCGGGGGAACCTGAACTTTCCGCGGGCCTTCTTCACCGAGAAGGCGTATCCCGAGAACGAGACGGTCTTCACGGTCAACGCCGTGCCGAGCCACCCGACCAGCTACGAGAATCGCGTCGACTACGAGCACCGAATCGGCCGGCGCGCGCAGCTGGAGCTCGGCGCGCCGCTGAACATCCAGCAGGCCGAGTCGGGGAACTGGAGCCGCGGGCTGGGCGACATCAACGCCGCGCTCAAATACGCCTTCCTCGACAGCAACCGCTCGGGCACGATCGCGTCCGCCGGCGGGGAAGTGACGCTGCCGACCGGCAAGGAAAACGAAGGGCTGGGCGGCGGCGTGACGATCTTCGAGGTCTTCGGGCTCTTCGACCAGGCCCTGCCGCGCGAGTCGTTCGTCCAGGTGCACGTCGGGTTCGAGCGCCCGAAGGACCACGACGTCGAGGCGAACTCCGCGTACTGGCGCACGGCCGTCGGCAAGACCGTCAGTCAGGGCGGATTCGGCCGGCAATGGACGCCGATGGTGGAGGTCCTCGGGGCCAAGGAGCTGACGAGCGACGGCGTCGTCGAATGGGATCTCGTGCCCCAGATGCAGGTGACGCTGAGCGTGTTTCAGCACATCCGGCTGGACGTCGGGATGCGGATTCCGGTGAACGAACGGGACACACGCAAGAACGCCGTGCTCGCCTACTTCCTCTGGGACTGGTTCGACGGCGGGCTGTTCGAGCTGTGGAGGGCCCATTGAGTACGCTGACGAAGCGGCTGTCGCTGCTCCTGCTGGTTGCCGCCTGCGGCATCGCCGTCCTGCTCGTCGAGCGCGCGGACATGCACGCCCAGGAGCCGTCGACGATCGCCACGCACGTCGACCCGAACATCCTGTTCAAGACCGGCGGGAACTGCATGCCGTGCCACAACAATCTGTACACGGCGTCGGGCGAGGACGTGTCGATTGGCGTGAGCTGGCGCGCCTCCGTGATGGCCAACTCGGCGCGCGATCCCTACTGGCAGGCCGGCGTCCGGCGCGAGACGATCGACCATCCGACGGCGGCCGCTGACATCGAGAACGAGTGCTCCATCTGCCACATGCCCATGGCGACCGCGACGGCGCATGCCCACGATCGCAAGGGCCAGGTGTTCGCGCATCTGCCCGTGGCCGATCACGACGGCGACGAGGACCAGCTCGCGCACGACGGCGTGTCCTGCACGATGTGCCATCAGATCTCGAGCGAGAAGCTCGGGACGCCCGACAGCTTCGTCGGAAGGTTCGTGATTGCGGGACCCCAGTCGACCCCGCGGCCGATCTACGGCCCGTTCGGCCTGCAGAAGGGGCTGGAGACGGTCATGCGATCGTCCGCCGAGTTCCAGCCGACGCTGGGCGCTCACATCCGCACGTCGGAGCTCTGCGCGACCTGCCACACGCTCATCACCAAGGCGCTGGACGCGCAGGGCCAGGAGATCGGCGAGCTGCCGGAGCAGGTGATGTTCCAGGAATGGCAGCACAGCGCCTATCGCGCCGAGCAGCGCACGTGCCAGTCGTGCCATATGCCGGTCGCGGACGGGCCCATCCAGATCTCGTCGGTCCTCGGAGAGCAGCGCGACCAGTTGTCACGGCACGTGTTCGTCGGGGGCAACTTCTTCCTCCTGCGGCTCCTGAATCGCTACCGCGTGGAGCTTGGCGTCGCCGCGCTCCCGGCCGAGCTCGAGGCCTCGGCGGCCCGCACGATCGAGAACGTGCAGACGAAGGCGGCGACGGTCGCCATCGACTCGCCGGCGCTGAGCGCCGGGCGGCTCGCGTTCGACGTCGACGTCCAGGACCTCACCGGCCACAAGTTCCCGACCGGCTACCCGGCGCGCCGCGCCTGGCTCCACGTCACGGTGCGCGACGGGAGCGGCCGCGCCCTGTTCGAGTCCGGCGCCATCACGCCAGCCGGTCTCATCAGCGGCAACGACAACGACGCCGATCCGCTCCAGTTCGAGCCGCACTACACCGAGATCCGGCAGCCGGACCAGGTGCAGATCTACGAGTCGATCATGGGCGATCCGAACGGCCGTCCGACCACGGGGCTGCTCACCGCCGTCCGCTACCTCAAGGACAACCGCCTGCTCCCGCGCGGCTTCGACAAGGCCACGGCCGATCCATGGGTCAAGGTGGTCGGCGGGGCCCTGGAGGATGCGGACTTCTCGGGTGGCGGCGACCGCGTCCGGTACTCGGTCGACGTGGGGAGCGGCGCCGGGCCTTACCAGATAGAGGCGGAGCTCCGGTTCCAGCCGATTGGCTTCCGCTGGGCCCACAACCTGGAGCCGTACGACGCGCCCGAGCCGCAGCGGTTCGTCGGCTACTACGAATCGATGTCCGACAGCGCCTCGATCATCGTCACGACGGCGAGGGCGGTCGCGCGATAGGCAGTCAAGAACTGCGTCGTCCGAGGTCAACCACCACATCGTCCGGACCGTACGAACCCATCGTCCGGCACCAGGCACTGGGTCGTCCGGACTGAACAACGGCGTCATCCGATGCCGAGAACGGCGTCGTCCAGGAGCAATCACCGGTCTTTCGAATGGACGACGAACGTCAGCGCCGGACGACGGTCGTCAGTACCTAGAAGGCGCCGATGAGTCTGAGCGCCGCGACGGCGGCGAAGACCATCAGTACGCTGTCGAACAGCCGCTGCGGTACCCGGCGGATCAGCCAGCCGCCGATCAGGAATCCGAGAACGATGGCCGGGCTCAGCAGCAGGTTGAACCGCAGCGTCCCGCCGTGGATCAGCCCCAGCCCGGCGCTGAAGGGCACCTTGAAGGCGTTGACGAGGAAGAAGAACCAGGCCGCGGTGCCGACGAACTCCAGCTTGGGGAGCGAGACCGCCAGGAAGTAGATCGTCATGATTGGGCTCGCCGCGTTGGCGAGCATGGTCGTCGCGCCGGCGAGCAGACCCATGGCCCAGGCGAACGCGTGGCCGTGGGGGACGTCGCCGAAGGAGTCCGGCCACCGCATGCGGACGAACTGCATGACGCAGAGCACCAGGATGATCCATCCGATCAGCGGCCGGAAGGCCGACTCGCTCAGCCGGCCCATGACCGCGGCGGCCCCGATGATGCCGATGAAGGCGGGCGGCAGCATCCGGCGGAGGTAGTCCGGACGCGCCAGACGCCGGTACGCGATGATCGCGCAGAGGTCGCCGATGAGCAGCATCGGCAGCACGATGCCGGTCGATTCGCGCGCGCCGAACAGCAGCGCGAACACCATCACGTGAAAGAGGCTGAGGCCGTTGAAGCCGGCCTTGGCGACGCCCAGGCTGAGCGCGCCGACCGCTGCCAGACCCCACTGGGCGGGGGAGAGATCGAACATCACCGCGCCCGGCCCGCCACGGCGCCAGGGGAACGCATGGCCGCCATTATGTGGCAAAGGCCCGGCCGGTCCTGAAACGCTCCGGCGCACTCGACGTATTGGAGGCGTACCGGGCTCGACTGCATCGGGCGCGCCCGTGAGGTAACATGCCGCGTCCGCGGCGCCATCGCCCTTCGGCGCGAGGCGGGGAGCGAACGGGAACAGGGAAGTCGAGAAAGAGAAGATAGAGAGAGGATGAAGGAATGCGCGTGCAGAACGGAGCGCTCATTGCCGCCTTGCTCGGACTGACACTCGTCATCGGCCATGTCTCCGCCCAGGAGCCGGCCCCTGCGCGGGGCCGCGGACGCGGCGCAGCGGCCGAAGCACCCGGCGCGCGGGGCGGGCAGCGCCGCGGCGCGACGTTCCCCGCGCAGCAGCGGCCGCCCGACGATCCGGCCGTGGTCGCGCGGGGCAAGGGCCTGTACGAAGTCAACTGTCAGGTGTGCCACGGCGTCGATCTGCGCGGCGGCGATCAGGGCGGCCCCAACCTGCTCCGCTCCACCGAGCTCCTGAACGACCAGGACGGCGAGCGGATTGTGCCGATCGTGCGCAGTGGACGCCCGCCCAAGATGCCGCCGAGCCAGCTGTCCGACACCGACATTCACGCCATCGCCATCTATCTGCACAGCGTGGCCGCCACCATGCAGGGACAGGGCGGGCCGCCGCGCGGCAGCTCGACCCCGCCGCCGCCCGAGGCCGTTCTCGTCGGCAACGTCGCGGCCGGCCAGGCGTACTTCGCCGCGAAGTGCAGCTCGTGTCATTCCACGACCGGCGACCTTCAGGGTATCGGCGGACGCTTCCCGGACCCGCGGACGCTGCAGAGCACATGGGTCTCTGGGGGGAGCGGGGGCGGACGGGGCCGCGGTGGCCGCGGCGGCGGCGAGGCCATGACGGCGACCGTGACGCTGCCGTCCGGCCAGAAGGTCGAGGGCCAGCTGAACCGCATCGACGAGTTCATCGTCGTGCTCGAGCTGCCCGACGGCACCGAGCGTAGCTTCGTGCGGAACGGAGACGTGCCCAAGGTCGAGATCCACGATCCGCGCCAGGCGCACCGCGAACTGATCGGGACCTTGACCGACAAGGACATGCACGATGTGACGGCCTATCTGTGGAGCCTGAAATGAGCATGAAGAAATCTCTGCTGATCGCGTCGCTCGTCATTGCGCCGGCGCTCCTGTCGGGCCAGGGCCAGGGCGGGCTCGATCCGAAGGAGATCTACAAGCCGCTGAAGGACGAGTGGCTCACCTATGCCGGCGACTACACCGGCCGCCGCTACAGCGCCTTGACGGCCATCGACCAGACCACCGTGAAGAATCTCTCGCTCGCGTGGACCGCGGAGCTGTCGGGGCCCCCTGCCACCGGCGGCGGCGGAGCCGGCGCGTTTGGAGGATTCGGCGGGTTCGGCCGTGGCGGCGGGGGAGGCGGCGCCGAAACCATCATCGCCGGCGAGGGCACCGGCGAGTTCACGACCGGCAGCGGCACGCCGGCCATCAAGGGCGCCATTCTCAAGTACCAGGACCGTCTCTACGTCTCCGCGCCGGACCACGTCTGGGCGCTCGACGCCCGGGACGGCCACGAGCTCTGGCACTTCTACTGGAAGACCCGCGGCGGCACGCACATCGGCAACCGAGGGGTCGGCCTGTGGCACGACTATCTGTTCGTGGAGACCCCAGACGACTACCTCGTCTCGCTCGACGCGCGGACGGGGAAGGAACGCTGGCACAAGGAGTTCGTCTCGTTCAACCAGCAGTACTTCTCGACGTTCCCGCCGATCATCGTCGACAACCACGTCATCGCCGGCACCGGCAACGACCTCGACATGCCCGGCGTGCTCCAGTCGTTCGACCCCGAGACCGGCGACCTGCAGTGGAAGTTCTACACGGTGCCGATGAACGAAGGGGATCCCGGCCTGAACACGTGGCCGACGCTCGACGCGGCGCGGCACGGCGGCGGGCAGGTGTGGGTGCCGGGCGCGTTCGACCCCGAAACGCGGCTGTACATCTTCGGCACCGGCAACCCGACGCCCGGCTACACGGGCGCCGGCCGCAAGGGCGACAATCTCTTCACGTGCGCGCTCGTGGCGATCAACGTCGACACGGGCAAGATGGCCTGGTACTTCCAGACCTCGCCGCACGACACGCACGACTGGGATTCCAGCCAGACGCCGATTCTGATCGACGCGCCGATCAACGGCCGGAACCGCAAGCTGGTGCTGCAAGCGACGCGCAACGGGTACTATTTCGTGCTGGATCGCGTGACCGGCGAGAACGTCACGACGACGAAGGCCGGCTCGACGACGAACTGGGCGAAGGGGATCCGGCCCAACGGCACCCCGGACCCGAATCCGGAGAAGGAAGCGACGGTTCCCGGCTCGCTCGTCTCGCCGCCCGAAGGCGGCGTCGTCAACTGGCCGCCGCCGGCCTATTCGCCCGATTCCGGCTACTTCTACATCAACGAGCACAACGGCTGGAACCTGCTGTATCTGATGGACACCGATCCGCGCGGGTCCATGGGCCTCGCGGGCAAGCAGCCGACGGGCGTGGACCAGGGGCACAACTACCTGACCGCGATCGAGGCGACCACGGGCAAGATCGCCTGGCGCCACCAGTACACGGGCAGCGGGGGAGGCGGGCTCCTCACGACGGCCGGCCGGATCCTCTTCTCGGGCGACGGGAGCGGCAACTTCGTCGCGCGCGACGTGCAGACCGGCAAGGCGCTCTGGCACTCGCGGATCGGCAACATCACCAACGCGCCGGAGACGTACGCGCTCGACGGCAAGCAGCACGTGCTCGTCGCCGTCGGGAGCACGCTGTTCGACTTCGTCCTGAACTGACGCGCGTGGTCCGAAGGTCCAATGGTCTCAGAGGCCCTGGAGGGTGAAGGTGACATCGTGACCGTTCCCGTTCGGCTGACTGTCAATGGCCTCACGCGCGAGCACGTGGTCGAGCCGCGGCTGCTGCTCGTGCACTTCCTGCGCGACGTCTGTGGCCTGACCGGGACGCACGTCGGCTGCGAGACGAGCATCTGCGGCGCGTGCACGGTCCTGGTCGACGGCGACGCGGTCAAGGCCTGCACGATCTTCGCGGCGCAGGCGGACGGCGCCGAGATCACGACGATCGAAGGGCTGGCCCCGCGCGAGGCGAGCGAGTCTTCGAGCGTCACAGCGCGGAATGACGATGGCCGGCTGCACCCGGTCCAGCAGGGGTTCTGGGAGTGCCACGGCGCGCAGTGCGGGTTCTGCACGCCCGGCATGATTCTCTCCGCCGTGCAGTTGCTGGATCGGAATCCGTCTCCCTCGCGCCAGGAGATTGCGCACGCCCTGCGCGGGAACCTGTGCCGCTGCACGGGTTATTCGCACATCATCGATGCCGTCGAGCACGCCTCCCGCGTCCGCGCCGGCGACGCCGCGGCGCCGGGGGCCGCCCGGTCGTGACGGGCGACGGAGGCGGCTGGGTCGGACGCGCGATGAAGCGGGTGGAAGACCCGCGGCTGATCCAGGGGATGGCGACCTACGTGGACGACATCCGCCTTCCGGGCCTGCTGCACGTGGCGATCGTGCGGAGCCCGTACGCGCACGCGCGCATCGAGCGCGTCGACATGGCCGCGGCGCGGGCGCTGCCCGGCGTCGTCGCCGTCTTCGCCGGCGCGGAGATCAACGACCGCTGCGGAACGGTGCCGTGCGGCTCGCCCATGCCCGGAATGAAGGCGCCGCGGCACACCCTGCTCGCCGGCGATCGCGTCTATTTCGTCGGCCATCCCGTCGCGCTCGTCGTCGCCACGGACCCGTACCTCGCGCGTGATGCCGCCGAGGCGGTCGACGTCGAGTACGAGCCGCTGCCGGTCGTGAGCGACGTCGAAGCCGCGCTCGTCCCGGGCGCCGCGCTCACGCACCCCGAGCTCGGCACGAACGTCTGCTACACCGATGTGCTCTCGGGCGGCGACATCGAGGACGCGTTCCGGCGCGCGGATCGAGTCATCGCCCAGCGCATCGTGCACCAGCGCCTCACGCCGATGCCCATCGAGCCCCGCGGCGTGGTCGCGTCCTACCATCCGGGCGAGGGATCGCTGACGATCTGGTCGTCCACGCAGGTGCCGCACCTGGTCCGGACCTTCCTCCCGGACATGCTCCCGATTGCGGAGAACAAGCTGCGGGTCATCGCCCCGGAGGTCGGCGGCGGGTTCGGCGCCAAGCTCAACGTCTACGCGGAGGAGGCCCTCTGCGGGCACCTGGCGATGCGGCTGCGCGCGCCGGTGAAGTGGATCGAGTCGCGCCGCGACAATGCGGCGGCTACCACGCACGGCCGCGACCAGATCGGCGACTACGAAGTGGCGGTCACGCGCGACGGCCGGATCCTCGGCCTGAAGGCGCGCGCGATCGCGGACCTCGGCGCGTATCTGCAGCTCAACACGCCCGCCATTCCGACGCTCACCGGCCTGGTGCTGTCGGGCTGCTACAAGATTCCCGCCGTCCGCGTGGATCTGGTCGGCGTGTTCACGCACAAGATGGCCACCGACGCCTATCGCGGCGCCGGACGACCCGAAGCCACGTACCTGATCGAGCGCCTGATGGACCTGGTCGCCAACGAGCTGGGGATCGACCGGCTCGAGCTTCGCCGCAGGCACTTCCCGGCGCCGGACGAGTTCCCCTACGCCACGATCTGCGGTCTGACCTACGACAGCGGCGACTACGACAGGGCCCTCCGGAAAGCGCAGCAGCTCGCCGACTGGGACGGCCTCATGGCCGAGCGCAGCCGCGCCCGGGCGGCCGGGCGTCTCCATGGCGTCGGCGTGTCGACCTACGTGGAGATCTGCGCGATGGGGCCGTCACAGGCCATGTCGATCGGCGGATGGGAGTGGGGATCCGTGCGCGTCGACATGTCGGGCAAGGTGACCGTCGTGACCGGCGCGACGCCGCACGGCCAGGGGCAGGAGACGAGCTTCACCCAGATCGTCGCCGACCGCCTCGGCGTGCCGCCCGACGACATCGTCGTGCTGCACGGCGACACGGCCGTGGCGCAGTACGGCCGGGATACCTACGGCAGCCGCGCGACGGCCGTCGGCGGCACCGCGATCGTGATGTGCGTCGACAAGATTCTCGCGAAGGCCAGCGTCCTCGCCGCGCATCTGCTGGAGGTTGCACCCGGTGACGTGCAGGTGACCAACGGCCGCTTCTCCGCCGCCGGCCGGGAGCGCGCGATCGGGTGGGGTGAACTCGCCTCGGAGGCGTACATCGCGAAGAAGCTGCCGGCCGGGTTCGAGCCCGGGCTCGAGGCCTCGAGCTTCTTCGAGCCGTCCAACTTCACGTTTCCGTTCGGGACGCACATCGTCGCCGTCGAAATCGATGAGGAGACCGGGGCGGTGACCATCCAGCGCTACGTCGCGGTCGACGACTGCGGGCCGCAGATCAATCCGCTGCTCGTGGAGGGCCAGGTGCAGGGAGGGATCGCGCAGGCGCTCGGCCAGGTGATGTTCGAGCGCACCGTCTACGACGAGAACGGCCAGCTCCTCACGGGCGAGTTCATGGACTACGCGATTCCCCGCGCCACCGACGTGCCCGAATACGTCCTCGGCAGCACGGTGACGCCGTCGCCGGTCAACCCGCTCGGCATCAAGGGCGTCGGCGAAGCGGGCACGATCGGCGCCACGCCGGCCATCGCCAACGCGGTGATGGACGCGCTCGCGCCGCTCGGCATCACGCATCTCGATCTGCCGCTGACGCCCGACAAGGTCTGGGACGCCATCCGGAAGGCCCGCCATGTTTCCAGCGCCGTTTGAGTACTTCCGCCCGGCGACCCTCGCCGAGGCGATCGACCTGCTCGCCAGGCATGGCGAGGACGCCAAGATCCTGGCTGGCGGGCACAGCCTGATCCCCGCGATGAAGCTGAGGCTCGCCCAGCCGGCGGCGCTCGTCGACATCGCGCGGCTGCCCGAGCTCGGCTCCATCCGCGAGCAGGAGGGCCGGATCGCCATCGGCGCCGTGGCGACGCATCGCGCCATCGAGACGTCTCCGCTGCTGCGCGAGCGCTGTCCGCTGCTGCCGGCCGTCGCCGCGCACCTCGGCGATGTGCAGGTGCGCAACAGGGGCACGATCGGCGGCAGCCTCGCGCACGCCGACCCGGCGGCCGACTATCCAGCGGCCATCCTCGCGCTCGACGCCGAGCTCGAGATTGCGGGACCCGGCGGCCGGCGCACCGTGCCGGCACGCGAGTTCTTCGTCGGGCTGCTGCAGAGCGCGGTCGCGCCCGGCGAGGTGCTGTGCGCAGTGCGCGTGCCCGTCACCGGGCGCTCGGTCGCCTACGTCAAGACCGAGCAGAAGGCGAGCGGGTTCGCGCTGTGCGGCGTCGCCGCCGTCGTCGATGCGTCGGCAGGCCGGGTCGCGGTGGGCGTGACCGGCGTCGCGGCCGTCCCTTATCGAGCCTCCGGCGTGGAAGCGGCGCTGGCCGGCCGTTCCCTCACCGAGGGGGCGGTCACGGAGGCCGCCTCGCATGCCGCCGACGGCATCGACCCGATCTCGGACCTCCACGCCTCGGCCGAGTACCGCGCGCATCTGGCCGTCGTGAACGCACGCCGCGCGCTGAGGACCGCGCTCGGGCTCGCGTGACCCGGTCGGGCCCGAGCGGCGATCAGAAGGCGCGATGAAGCTCTCGGCGCGGTACACCCTTCCAGCCACCGTCGAGCGCGTCTATGCCGCCCTGATCGATCCGGCGGTCCTGCAGCGCTGCATCCCTGGATGCGAATCGCTCACTCCGGCCGGCGACCGTCAGTTCGATGCGACGATCAAGGTCGGGCTGGCCGGCCTGAAGGGGACCTACAGGGGCCGCGCCGAGCTGAGGGACGAGCAGCCGCCGAGCGCGTTCACGCTCGTCGTGAACGGGAAGGGCGCGCCAGGTTTCGTCCGTGCGACGGCGCGCATGGCGATCGCGCCCGAGCGCGAAGGCGCGAGCGTGCAATGCGACGCCGACGTGCAGGTTGGCGGCCTCATCGTGTCCGTCGGGTCCCGCCTCGTCGAAGCGGCGGCGCGCCAGCAGATGGACGCGTTCTTTCAGCACCTCGAAAAGGAGCTGACATCGGCCAGCGGCTGAACTGCCGCACCTCGATCGGTGGACCCGGCTGACGTCATCGTTCGAACAGGTCGAGCGATGTGTACGCCATGCCTGTCAGCGTGCCCTGACCTGTGAGGATGGTCTCGTGATTCGAGCCGTCCAGGTGGGCACGAAAGACGTTCCCGCCGAGATCGGTGACGAACATCCGGTCGTGAGCCGTATCGAGCGCGATGCCGATTCCTTCCTCGAGGCCGCCGAACAGGATCTGCTGATCGGTGCGGCGGGCGGGATCGACGCCGCGCGGCGGGTCCATCGGCGCGCGGCTGACGGTGTTGCCCCGCGGCGGGTCGCCACGGTCGGTCCAGTACATCAGGCGCGTCGTCAGGTCGAGGTCCAGGTCGATCGGCTCCGGCAGGCCGTCGAACAGCGTCTCGATGTCCGTGCGCGTCGCCGGCGTCTCGCCCGCGGGGACTTCCAGGTGCGCCCGGAAGATGCGGCCGTTGCCGCCACTGCCTTTCTGGGTCCAGTAGATCTGGCCTCGCGCGGCGTCGACCGCGATGCCGACGCACCAATGCCGGGCGTCGCGCCGATCCGCGTCGCCGTGTCCGCTCTCGACGAGGGTCTCGACGTCGGAGCCGTCGCGGTTCGCGCGCATGATCCGCATGCCTTCGCGATCCGCCCAGTAGAGCGTCGCGCCGACGAGCTTGATCTGCTTGGGCGTGAACGTGCCGCCCCTCGGGACGAGCGTCTTCGGGGCGCTCCCGTCGAGGTCCGCGCTCTCGACCGTGCCGTCGTCGTCGTTGACGCGTCCCATCGTCGTCCAGTAGAGGCGGCCGGTGATGCGGCCGTCGTGCACGAAGTGGTGATCGACCACGATGCCGTCCGGACCGGAGGCGCGGCTCGCGGTGATTTCATGCACGTCCGAGCCGTCGGGCGCGGCGCTGAGGACGCGCCCGCCGTGGCCGATGTCGAGAAAGTAGATCCGGCCGTCGTCGCCGGCGTCGGGTGCAGGTGGCCGTCGCCCGGCCTGGCCGGCGAGCGTGGCGGTGCACAGGGCCGTCGCGGCCGCCAGTGTGAGAAGAGGACGCGGTGACATCGGCAGCCTCCGGCGCGGACACTTCGTGATTGACTTCAGGCTACTCGCGCCTGGGCGGGAACTCCACTACATTTGCAACGCGTGTCGTTCGCCTCCCGGCCAGTCCAGACCGTCGACGTCCGTCCCACCGGTGCCCGCTACGGCGCGCTGGGCTTCACGCTCGCGCTGGCGGCCGTCGCGTACCTCGACCGCGTGTGCATCTCGACCGCCGCGCCGGCGATCAGGGCGGATCTCGGCCTCAGCGACGCGCAGATGGGCTACGTCTTCAGCGCCTTCACGCTCGCCTACGCGGCGATGGAGGTGCCGGCCGGCTGGATGGCGGACCGGTTCGGCTCGCGCCTCATGCTCGCGCGGGTCGTGATCTGGTGGTCGGCGCTGACGGCGCTGACCGGGCTGGCGGCCGGATTCGTGTCGCTCTTCGTCATCCGTCTGCTCTTCGGCATGGGCGAGGCCGGCACGTTTCCCGGGATCTCCCGTGTCTTCGCGCGCTGGCTGCCGGCGGCCACGCGAGGCCGCGCGTTCGGGCTGGCGGTCATGACCGGGGCGCTCGGCGGGGCGATCACGCAGCCGCTCGTCGTCGCGCTGCTCGGCGTGACGACATGGCGCCGCGCGTTTCCGATCTTCGGCGGGGTCGGCCTGGTCTGGGCGGCGGCGTGGTTCTGGTGGTTCCGGGACGATCCCCACGGGCATCGCCGGGTGAACGCCGCCGAGCTCAGGATCATCGGCACGTCGCCGCCCGCGAAGGCCCCGGCGGTGCCGTGGCGCCGGCTCGCGCGGAGCGGCAGTCTCGCCGCGCTCTGCGTCATGTACTTCGGCGCGATCTACGGCTGGTATTTCTATCTCACGTGGCTGCCGACGTATCTGCTCGAGGCGCGCGGGTTCAATCTGCGCGCCGTCGGCTGGCTCGCGGCGCTGCCGCTCGTGGGGATCGGGCTCGGCGTGTTCGCGGGCGGGTGGCTGAGCGACGCGCTCTGCCGGCGCTGGGGGCTGCGGATCGGCCGAAGCGTGCCCGGCCTCGCCGGCTTTCCGCTGGCCGCGCTCGCCGTCCTGGCCGCGCTTGCGACGAGCGATTCGCTGAGCGCCGCCGTGCTGCTGGCGGCCGCCGCGGGTCTGGCGGCGCTCGGCGTCTCACCGGCCTGGGCCGCGTGCCTCGATATCGGCGGCGATCACGCGGGGACGGTGACCGGGACGATGAACACGTTCGGCAATCTGGGCGGCGCGCTCAGCCCGCTGGTCGTCGGCTTCTGCCTGGATCGCTGGCACTCCTACAGCGCACCGCTCGTCACCGTCGCGTGCTTCTACGTCGTCGCGGCCGTCGCCTGGCTGGGCATCGACCCGACCCGCCGCGTCTAGAGTCGCGACGCCGAGTTCCGCGAGGACGCCGCGCCCAGCCGGCGGACGGACTCTCGGTATGATGTGAATGTCACGTCCGACTCTCTGCGCGTGGATCAGACCGCCCCGACCCAACCCGTCGTCAATCCCTGGATCATCGCGATCGCGGTGATGTTCGGCACGTTCATGGAGGTGCTCGACACCACGGTGGTGAACGTGTCGCTGCCCCACATCGCGGGCAATCTGTCCGCCACCGTGGAGGAAGCCACGTGGACGCTGACTTCGTACCTGGTGGCCAATGCGATCGTCCTGCCGATCACCGGATGGCTCGCGCAGTACTTCGGCCGCAAACGCCTGCTGATGATGTCGCTCACCGGCTTCACGATCGCGTCGCTGCTCAGCGGACTCGCGCCGAATCTTGGGGCGCTCGTGGTGTTCCGAATCGTCCAGGGCGCGACGGGCGGGGTGCTTCAGCCGATCTCCCAGGCGGTCATGCTCGAGGCGTTCCCGCCGCACGAGCGAGGCAAGGCCATGGCCTTCTGGGGCCTTGGCATCGTCGTCGCGCCGATGCTGGGGCCGATCCTCGGCGGCTGGCTGACCGACAGCTATTCCTGGCGATGGGTGTTCTACATCAACCTGCCGGTCGGCATCGCGTCCTTGTATATGACGAAGCGCTTCATCTTCGATCCGTCGTACCTCAAGCGGGGCGCCGGCGCGGTGGACGGCTGGGGGATCGGGATGCTCGCGGTCGGCATCGGCGCGCTGCAGATCATGCTGGACAAGGGGCAGCAGGAGGACTGGTTCTCTTCCCAGCTGATCGTGACCTGTCTCGTCGTCAGTGTCGGCATGCTGGCGGCTTTCATCGTTCGCGAACTGATCGCGCGCGATCCGGTCGTGCACTTGCGCGTGTTCAAGAGCCGCAACTATTCGGTCGGCGTGTTCATGATGACGACGCTGGGATTCGTGCTCTACGGCAGCCTGGTGGCGCTGCCGGTGTTCCTGCAGACGCTGATGGGCTACCCGGCCGTCGAAGCCGGACTGGCCACGGCGCCGCGCGGGCTCGGCGCGTTCATCGGCATGCCGATCATCGGCTGGGTGATGTCGCGCGGCGTGGACCCGCGAAAGCTCCTCGCCGGCGGCTTCTTCGCCGCGGGCCTCGCGCTGGTACAGCTCTCGATGCTCGACACCACCGCGACGATCTGGAACTTCTTCTGGCCGCAGCTCTGGCTCGGGCTCGCCCTCTCGTTCATGTTCGTCCCGCTCACGACGACCACCATGGACCCGATCCCGCGCGAGGAGATGGGCAACGCCACCAGCCTGTTCAACCTGATGCGCAATCTCGGGGGAGGCCTCGGCATCGCGGCGGCGACGACGGTGATCGCGCGGGTCACGCAGCGCAACTTCAGCGTGCTCGGCGAGCACCTCAACGTGTTCGACCCGCAGACACGCGCTACGCTGGCGGCGATGCAGCAGCGCTTCATGGCGTCCGGCATGGATCCGGCGACGGCGTCCAAGGCCGCCTACGCGGCCATGGGCGGCGTCCTCCACGCGCAGGCGTCGCTCCTCTCGTACCTGTACGCGTTTCGCGCCTTCGGCCTGATCTTCATCGTCGCGGTCCCGCTGCTGTTTCTGCTGAAACGGCCGTCGAGCTCGCGGGCGCCGTCGGCCGCGCACTGAAGCCCAAACGTCACTTCGGTCGACGTCGTTCTATACTGCCGGCGTGGCGCCGCCGATCATCGAGTAGGCGGCGAAGGTGAACGCCGCGCAGACGCTGTGGGTGCCTGCTGTCAATAGCCACGGCGGGTTGGGGGACTGGGCGTTCGTGGAGATCACCGATCCGTGGGATGCAAGGAGCGCGATTCGGGGGCCATCGGGAATGCGTCTGCGGTCCTCGAGGGGCCAGCGCCAGCTCGCCAGGGTGGGGCATGATAGGGACGTCATGAAGAATGCGACGCGCGCGCATTCCGGCCTGCGTTTCGGCCGTGTTCATCTCGAGAACTGGCGCAACTTCGGCGTCGCCGACGTCGAGCTGGCGGAGCGGGTGTTCGTTGTTGGACCGAACGCTTCCGGAAAGTCGAATTTTCTGGATGTCTTCAGGTTTCTTCACGACATCGTGTCGGTCGGCGGCGGCTTGCAGGCAGCAGTTCGAAAGCGCCAGGGTGTGTCGAAGCTCCGCTCTCTGTCGGCGCGCCGGTCTCCGGACGTCGTGATCAGAGTGGACCTCGTCGCCGCTGGCGCGGACACGTGGCAGTACGAGCTGGCGCTTGGACAGAACGGGAAGCAGCGGCCAGAGATCAAACGTGAGCGTGTGATCCACAACGGCCGACAGCTCCTCAGCCGCCCGGACGATCATGACAAGTCCGACCGCGAGCGTCTGACGCAGACGTACCTCCAGCAGGTGAACGCGAACAAGGACTTCCGCCCGGTGGCGGATGCGTTTGCGTCCGTTCGATACCTTCACATCGTTCCGCAGCTGGTCCGGGAGCCCGATCGGTCCGTCGGCCGGACGAATGATCCGTACGGCGGCGATTTCCTGGAACAGTTGGCCAGCACGCCCGAGAAGACCCTGAAGTCGAAACTGCGAGCAATTTCCGAGGCGCTTCGCGTTGCTGTCCCGCAGTTGTCGGAACTCGAGCTGAGCCGCGACGACCGCGGCGCGCCTCATCTCCGCGGTCGATACGAGCACTGGCGACCGCGGGGCGCATGGCAGGCCGAGGATCAGTTCTCCGACGGGACGCTCCGCCTGCTCGGGTTGCTCTGGGCCGTCATGGGTCCTGGAGGCCCGTTGCTTCTCGAAGAGCCGGAGCTGTCATTGCATCCGGGCGTCGTGCGCTTCCTTCCGCAGATGTTCTCACGCATGCAGCGGCGATCGTTCCGCCAGATCATTGCGAGCACGCATTCGACGGATCTTTTGCAGGATGAAGGGATTGGCGCAGACGAGGTGCTTCTGCTGCGGCCCACACCGGAAGGCACCGTGGTAAGCAGCGCAGCCAGCTTCGAAGAAGTCAACGATCTTCTCGCGGGGGGATCCTCGCTGGCAGAGGCCGTCATCCCGCTGACGCAACCGCGCGATGCCGAGCAACTGGCGCTGTTCGGAGACTGACATCCCGTGAATGTCGTTTACGTGTCAGGCGCGGTCGAAGGACCGTCGGACGAGGCGGTGCTGCGCCGAATCGCCGCGCATGCCGGCGCGCAGGTGCATCGTGTCCAGGTCCAGCACGGGAAGAGCAACCTCCGGCATCGAATGAGCGGATACAACAATGCGGCACGTCGAAGTCCTTGGCTCGTTCTCGTGGACCTCAACGGTGAGTATCCCTGCCCCGGTGCCCTGGTCTCCGATTGGCTGCCCGAGCCAGCACGTTACATGAGGCTCCGCGTGGTTGTTCACCAGATCGAGGCGTGGCTGATGGCCGATGCCGAGCGATTCGCTCAGTTCTTCGGCGTGAGACGATGCGATCTGCCAGAGTGGCCGGAGGCGCTCCCGAACGCCAAATCGACCGTCATCACCCTCACGTCGGCATCACGAAGGGCCGCTGTTCGAGCCGACATGACACCCCGACCGCGATCCGGCCGGACCGTTGGGCCAGCTTACACCTCGAGGATCATCGAGTTCGCCCGATCATCAGATGGCTGGCGACCCGAGGTGGCCGCCAAGCGGGCGCCGAGTCTCGACCGTTGCCTGTCTCGCCTCCGGGAGTTGATCGACAGCGCTCCGTAGATCTGTCCGGATTGTGGCCCGGGAAGTTGGAGCGAGGGTACCACGCTATGTGTGACGGCGAGGTCCCACAGTAGAATCAAGCCCCCACATCGACCCGTTCTGAAGCGACGCGCTACGGCAGGCTCCAGGTGCTCATCACGCGGATGAATCCGGACCTGAGCATGGGCGACGAGCTCCTGAAGAAGACCGGCGCCGGCAATCTCTTCATGGTGTTCGGTGAGCCCGACGTCACCGTGGAGACCGTGGACGCTGACGGGAACCTGCGGGTCGGCTGAACGGCCTGGACGTCTACGACCCGACGACGGGCGCGATTCGCAGCAGCTCCACCGACGACATCGCCTGCTGGTTCATCGACACCAATTACGACGGCGAGAGCTTCTTCGTGCGCCGCGTATTTCACGGGCGCCGTCGACCGTACGAGAAGCTAAGCGCGGCGGACGAAGCCGCCTGGGCCACGCTCTACAGCACCGTCAGCCGGCCGTTCGCGCCACCCGAGACGGGGAGGATCGCCATCAAGGTCATCAATCACTATGGCGACGAGGTCTTGAAGGTGTACAGGATGGAAGCCGTGGCGGAATGATGTGGTGGGCTGTCGGCCCGAATTCGAGCAGCGCGCCGGCTCTGTGGCGCGCGAGATCGCGAGTGAGGGCCCACAGCGCCCACATCATTCCGCCACGGCTCTACAGTCCCTTGATCCTGATGTTCTTGTAGTACGTGAAGCTGTTCGGGTCGTGCGCCTGGAACGCGATCGTCCCCGGGGCGATCTTCCGCTCCGGGAAATCGTAGCTGCCGGCCCAGTCCGCCGGCTGCGTCCACTCCACGGCCTTCTTGCCCTTGACCTGGATCGTGATCGTCTGGCCCTTGACCATGATCTCCATCGGGAACCACTCGTCGTCTTTCGCGGGAATGTAGGACAGATCGACGACGTGATACAGGCTGCCGGTGCGGATGCGGTCGGTGTGGCTGTTGTTCACCTGGACCTCGAAGCCCTTGGCGGGAAAGCCCGTCGGCTGCCACTCGGTGCAGATGTAGATGCCGCCATTCGACTTGTTCTTCGCCATGACGTCGAGCCGGAGGTCGAAGTCCTTGAACGTGTGGTTCATCACCGGCCCGTCGTAGAACAGATGCGCCGCGCCGGGCACGCCATTGGCCTGGATGGCGCCGTCGACCACGGTGAACGTCCCTTCGCCGGTGTTGCCCTGCCCGGCCGCGGCGCCGACCTTCCAGCCGGTCAGGTCCTTGCCGTTGAACAGGCTCGTGTAACCCGCTTCGGCTTTGGGCGCGGCCTGCGGAAGCACGGCCGCGACGCGGATCGTACCGGCCAGCGCGAACGCGGCCGCCGTGGTCAGGAGCGTGAGGGAACGCGTCATGGGGATCGTCCTCCTGAGGATCTGGTCTGCGCGTCAGCCTAGCACGGCTCGCGTTCATCCCACCCAGTCCTGGATCCGGTAGTACGCGCCCACGAGCGGCAGGAACCAGGGCCGGCCGTACTGTAGCGGGATCGTCGGACACGCGAGCCCGAGGAGCGGATGCGGCCTCGTCCGGCCCGCGATCCGCTCGCCGACCAGCTCGCCGAGGACCGTCGCCATCGCGATGCCGTGGCCTCCGTAGCCGGCGGCGTACCACAGGCCGCCCAACCGGCCGGCGTGCGGCAGCTGGTCGCGCGTGAAGGCCACGTTCCCGCCCCAGGCATAGTCGATCCGCGCCGGCTCGAGATCGGGAAAGACCTCCACGAGCCCGCGCTGCAGCACGCGCGCGGCCCGCCGCGTGCGCTCCGGCGAGGGCGTGCCGAACTCGGCGCGCCCGCCGAACAGCAGACGCCGGTCCGAGGTCAGCCTGAAGTACGAGAGAAAGTGTCTGGAGTCGAAGACCATGCGTCCGCGGGGGAGCAGGCGATTCGCCGTCGCCGGGTCGAGCGGCTCGGTCACGATCACATAGCTGCCGACCGGCATGATCCGCCGCTGAAGCGCGGGAACGAGATGGCCGAGGTAGCCGTTCGTCGCGACGAGCACGTCTCTCGCGTGGATCTCGCCGTCCGGAGTGGAAACGGTCCAGCCATCCCCTGCCCGCGTCAGCCGGCGAACGGGCGTGTCGGGGCAAAGCCGGGCGCCGGCCCGCGCCGCCGCCGCCGACAGCCCCATGACGTACTTGGCGGGATGCAGGCTCGCGCTGCGCTCGTCGACGAGGAGCCCGTGATAGCGTCCCGTATCGATCTCCCGGCGCTGCGCGTCGCGAGGGACGAGCTCGACGCGGTGCTGGAACACGCGCGCCAGCACGTCCTGCTCCCGCCGGAACGCCTCGAAGTGCGCTGGTTTGCAGGCGGCCTGCACGTGCCCGCTCCGGGCGTACTCGCAATCGATCGCTTCCTCGGCGATCAAGGACTCCAGGCCGCTCATGGCCTCGATCGACGCAGCGAAGAGCGTGCGGGCGCGGGCTTCGCCGTGCCGCCGCACGAGCTCGACCGGGTCCAGCTTCAGCCCCGTGAGCACCTGTCCGGCATTTCGCGAGCTCGCGCCAAAGCCGATCCGGTCGCGCTCGAGCACGGCCACGACCGCGCCGGCCTTCGCCAGCGCCCGCGCCGCCGAGAGCCCGGTGAAGCCGCCGCCAATGATCGCGACATCCACGCGCGCGCCGTCGAGCGGCGGGCGGGGCTCCGCGATTTCGGGACCCGAAAGCGTGCTCCACCAATAGACGCGATCGGCCGCGCTCATGCTGCGGATTCTATGGCACCAGTGGATGGCAGTCCTCTTGCAGTCGCAGATCGCCATGCAAGTTCGCCAGGCTGGTCTCGTCAGGGTCGTTCTCATGTGCGCGCCCGCAGTCGTCATGACCGCCGCCCTGCGCGCACAATCCGTGAGGGTCCGGCACCCGGAAGGCGTCGTGCACGGCTTCCTGGCGCTGCGCACGACCGACGGCACGCCTCTGGCCGATGGCGACCTGATCCAGACGAGCCAGGGAGATCGTCTGACGGCGCGCGCGGTGTTTCACTTCGAGAATGGGTCCGTTCGTGACGAGACGGCGGTGTTCTCTCAGAAAGAGACCTTTCGACTGCTCAGCTACCATCTGGAGCAGAAGGGCCGCAGCTTCCCGCAGGCGATCGACATGAGGATCGATCCGGGCGCCGGCCATGTGGTCGTACGCTACACGGATGACGACGGAAAGCCGCAGGTGGCCGACGAACGCATGGAGCTGCCCGACAACCTCGCGAACGGCCTGATTCCCATCCTTCTCAAGAACGTGCGCGACGGCGAGTTGCCGCTCACGCTGTCCATGGTGGCGGCCACGCCCAAGCCGCGGCTCGTGAAGCTGCGCGTCACGGCGGCGGGCCGGGATCCGTTCTCCATCGGCGGCCAGCGGCGCGAAGCCGTGCACTACGTGTTGAAAGTCGATCTCGGCGGCCTGACCGGCCTTGTGGCGCCGCTCGTCGGCAGGCAGCCGCCGGACAACCACGTGTGGATCCTCCAGGGCGACGCGCCTGCGTTCGTCAAGTCGGAGTTTCCCTTCTTCGCCGAGGGGCCGATGTGGCGCATCGAGCTGACGAGTCCCGTCTGGCCGAAGGGTTCACCGCGCGATTGAGGCGAGGCGTTCGGCCGGCGCCGGCGCGTTGCGATCGTCGTCGTCCTGAGCGAGACTCGGATTGAGGACCAATGGCCGAGAGCGATGCGCCACGAGATTTGAGCCGCGGGATTCCGGCGGCCGACCTGTCCGAGGGCGCCGTCGTGTCGGGCCGTGTCGGCGAAGAGGACGTCATCCTCGTGGCCCGTGGCGCCGATCTGTTCGCCATCGGCGCCAACTGCACGCACTATCGAGGACCGCTCTCGCAGGGCCTGGTCGTCGGCGACACGATTCGTTGCCCCTGGCACCACGCCTGCTTCAGTCTGCGCACGGGCGAGCCCCTTCGCGCTCCGGCCCTCGACCCGGTGTCGTGCTGGCGTGTCGAGCGCCACGGGGATACGGTCTTCGTGCGCGAGAAGCTCGGCGGCGGACCCCCAACCGGCCCCGTCAGCCCGCGCAGGGACTGGCCGGAGTCCGTCGTCATCATCGGCGGGGGAGCGGCCGGCCTTGCGGCTGCCGAGATGCTGCGTCGATCCGGCTACGACCGCGCCGTCACGATGATCAGCGCGGACCCGGACGCACCGCCCGACCGGCCGAACCTGTCGAAGGACTATCTGGCCGGCAGCGCCAAAGAAGACTGGATTCCCCTGCGACCGCCCGAGTTCTATCGCGACCAGCAGATCGAGCTCCTGCTCGGCGCATCCGTGGCATCGATCGATCCGGGGCAGCATCTCGTGCGCGTTTCGGGTGGACGCGACTATCGCTTCGGGGCGGCTCTGATCGCGACGGGCGCCGAGCCGGTGCGGCTGAACCTGCCGGGCGCCGACGGCCGTGCGGTGCACTACCTGCGAAGCTTCGCCGACAGCCGCGCGATCATCGCGAGCGCGGCCGCCGCGCGCCGAGCTGTCGTCGTCGGTGCGAGCTTCATCGGTCTTGAAGTTGCTGCGTCCCTCCGGGCGCGAGGCCTCGACGTGCACGTGGTCGCGCCCGAGCGGCGACCGATGGAACGGGTCCTGGGGCCCGAGCTCGGGCGATGGGTCCAGGGCGTGCACGAATCGCACGGGGTGGTCTTCCACCTCGAGCGGCAGGTCGAACGCTTCGACGATGGCCGTGTTGTGCTGACGGACGGCCGCGCGCTCGAAGCCGACTTCGCGGTCATCGGCGTCGGCGTGAGGCCGCGGGTCGCGCTCGCCCAACAGGCGCACCTCGCCATGGATCGGGGCGTTCTCGTCAACGAATATCTTCAGACGAGCGCGCCGAACATCTTCGCCGCCGGCGACGTGGCCCGCTGGCCGGATCCGCACACCGGTTCGGCGATCCGCGTCGAGCACTGGGTCGTCGCAGAGCGACAGGGGCAGGCGGCTGCCCGCAACATGCTCGGCCTTCGCGAGCGGTTCGACGCCGTGCCGTTCTTCTGGAGCCAGCACTACGACGTGCCCATCAACTATGTCGGACACGCTGAGGCGTGGGACGCCATCGCGATCGACGGCCAGGTGGATGCGGCCGATTGCGCCGTGACCTTCCTTCGGAACGGCAGGCGGCTCGCGGTCGCCACAATCGGGCGAGACCGACAAAGCCTTCAGGCCGAAGCGGAGATGGGCTCGGAAGTCGTGTCCTCACGCGACTCCTGAGCCCAGGGACCTGCCCCTCCTTCAGGACGAGCGTGCCGGGTCCGCGCCAATCAGTCGGCGGGCGGCGACATGCGCGCCGTCGTCGCGCATGGCCATGGCGATCGATCGGGCACGCAGCGCCGCAGCCCCGCCGGGTTCGAGGACGCGCTCGAGGGCGCCCCTCAGCGAGTCCGTCGTCGGCGTGCCGGGTGCGTGCGCGGTGCCGATGCCGAGCTGGTGGACGCGCTGCGCCCAGTAGTGCTGGTCATAGTGCTGCGGGATGACGACCTGCGGAACACCGGCTCGCGCAGCCGCCGTCGTGGTGCCCGCGCCGCCGTGATGGACGACGGCCGCGACCCGAGTGAACAGCGCCT
Source organism: uncultured Acidobacteriota bacterium (assembly GCA_963764505.1). GTDB lineage: Bacteria > Acidobacteriota > Vicinamibacteria > Vicinamibacterales > SCN-69-37 > CAVXSP01. The sequence continues at coordinate 1,249,159 of CAVXSP010000001.1, forward strand.
GTTGATTGACCTCGCCGATCGCCAGACAGTCGGGTTGCTCGTCCACGGGCGACAGATCGGCCCAGCCGCGGGACACCACCGCGCGCCGCCGAAGCGCACGGGCGGAATCGATCATCACCCGGCTGAGGTGTTCCGGCGCGCGGACGCTGCCGAAGCCGAAGTAGACGGGCGGTTCGCCGGCGTCGAGGAACGCCTCCAGCTCGGGGGAGAGCGGACGCGCATCCGGCAGGATCCAGGCACCGGTCTGGAACACCGCCTGGTCAGCGGCGTCGGGCCAGGGTGCCAACGTCGGGTCGGCGGCCAGCCAGGGCCGGCTGGTCAGGATGTGACTGCGCGCGTCGCCGACCGGCGCCAGGCCCAGCGATGCCCGATGCGAGTTGAGCAGGCCGGCCCACCCGTCGTTCCACCGCCGCGCGTCCTGCGCCCAGAGCTCGCCGTAGTCTTCCATGACGGGCGCGGGAGCATCTCCGAGCACGGCCAGCACCGGTGGCGGGTGGCGACGCGATGGCAGAACGGCCGGGCAGTAGGCGACGAACACGTACGGGATGCCCATCTTCTCCGCCACCGAGGGAGCGGCGATCTGGAGGGCCGTTGCGCCGACGATGACGTCGCAGCCCCGTCGCTGAGTCGACGGGCCAGCGCCACGAGCGGCTGTACATCGCCGCGCGACCCGATTGTCGATAGCAGCACGCGCATCTGAAACTCCCGCCGGGCGGTTGCCGCGTCAGCGGATCCGGCCGTTGATGGACGTCCAGTCTGAGCCGGCGCTGTCGCTTGCCGCAAGTTCGCCCATGCGCGGTATGCTGAAGTCAGGGAAGGACGACGGCGGCCTCTCTCGCGTGTCGTCGTCAGCGCGCCCGGAGTCGCTGTCGCATCCGAACTCCGATCGTTCGAAGATTACCGAAACCGCTGATGGCGAGCATTTCATGAGCGCGCCCCGCGCGCCGGCCGCGGTCGTCGATCCGGTCTGCGGCATGACCGTCGACCCCGCGACGGCGAAGCACTCGTACAGGCACGGTGCGACCATCTATTACTTCTGCTGTGCGGGCTGCCGCGACAAGTTCGCCGCGGACCCGGCCGGCTGGCTCGCGCGCGGTTCGAAAGGCATGGCGCACCAGGCCCAGCCGCTCAGGCTGCAGCGCCTCGGCGCGACGACGGCGGCCGGCGGGTCATCCGACGCCGGCCTCGAGTACACCTGCCCGATGCATCCGGAGATCGTCCAGCGCGGTCCCGGCGCGTGTCCGATCTGCGGCATGGCGCTCGAGCCGAAGACGGTGACGGCCGAGGAGCCAGACAACCCGGAGCTGCGCGACATGACGCGGCGGTTCTGGGCGGCGGCGGCGCTGGCCGTGCCGCTCGTCGTGGTCGCGATGAGCGGCATGCTCGTCGGCGGAGGTCTGCCGGGGATCTCCGCGCACGCGCAACGCTGGATCGAAGCCGCTCTTGCCGCGCCCGTGTGCCTGTGGGCGGCGTGGCCGTTCTATGTGCGCGCGGCGCACTCGGTCGTGCATCGCAGTCCCAACATGTTCACGCTGATCGGTCTCGGCGTGAGCGTGGCGTTCGGCTACAGCCTCGTCGCGACCGTCGCGCCGGGCGCGTTCCCGCCCTCGTTCCATGACGAGGCCGGCGCCGTGGAGGTCTACTACGAAGCCGCCGCGGTCATTGTCGTGCTCATCCTGCTGGGGCAGGTGCTGGAGCAGCGCGCGCGGAGCCAGACGGGCGCGGCGATCAGGAAGCTGCTGCGCCTCTCACCGGGATCGGCGCGCCGGCTGCTCGCCGACGGCCGCGAGGAGGACGTCCCGCTCGACCGCGTGCAGAAGGGCGATCGGCTCCGGGTGCGGCCCGGCGAGAAGATCCCCGTCGACGGGGTCGTCGTCGGGGGCGCGAGCAGCGTCGACGAGTCGATGGTGACCGGCGAGCCCGTGCCCGTGCGCAAGGAGCCCGGAGAGCGGGTCGTGGGCGCCACGATCAACGGCACGGGCACGCTGGTCGTGCGCGCGGAGAAGGTCGGCGCCGACACGCTGCTCGCCCGGATCGTCGCGATGGTGGCCGACGCGCAGCGAAGCCGTGCGCCCATCCAGCGGCTGGCGGACGTCGTCGCGGGCTACTTCGTGCCGGCGGTGATCCTGGTCGCGCTCGTCACGTTCGTCGTCTGGGGGATCGCGGGGCCGGCTCCGCGGATGGCGCACGCGCTCGTCAACGCCGTGGCCGTGCTCATCATCGCGTGCCCCTGTGCGCTCGGCCTCGCGACGCCCGTCTCGATCATGGTCGCGACGGGCCGCGGCGCCGGCATGGGCGTGCTCTTCCGGAATGCGGAGGCGATCGAGCTCCTGCGCAAGGTCGACACGATCGTGATCGACAAGACCGGCACGCTGACCGTGGGCAGACCCGAGGTGGTGTCGGCCGCGTGGAACGACGGCTTCGACGAGGCGGACGCGTTGAGGCTGGCGGCGAGCCTGGAGGCGGCCAGCGAGCATCCGCTCGCCTCCGCCATCGTCGGCGCGGCGCACGCGCGGGGGCTCGAGCCGGTGAGCGCGGACAGCTTCGTGTCGATCACGGGGCAGGGCGTCACCGGTCGCGTGTCGGGCCGGCCGGTGGCGATCGGCAACGAGCACCTGCTGCGCCAGCTGGAGGTCGACGCCGGCGGCCTCGCCGCGCGAGCCGAAGCGCTGCGGCAGGACGGGCAGACGGTGATGTTCGTCGCGGTCGACGGCAAACCGGCCGGGCTGCTCGGCGTCGCCGACCCGATCAAGGCCGGCACGCCGGAGGCCGTGCGCGCGCTGCACGCGGAAGGGCTCCGAATCGTCATGCTGACGGGCGACAGCCGGACGACGGCCGAGGCGGTGGCGCGCAAGCTGGGGATCGACGAGGTGCACGCCGGTGTGCTGCCCGATCAGAAGCTCGACGTGATTCGCCGGCTGCAGGGCGAAGGGCGGGTGGTCGCCATGGCCGGCGACGGCGTCAACGACGCGCCCGCGCTCGCCGCCGCCGAGGTCGGCATCGCGATGGGGACCGGCACGGACGTCGCGATGGAGAGCGCCGGGGTCACGCTCGTCAAGGGCGACCTGCGCGGCATCGTCCGCGCCCGCCGGCTCTCGCGCCTGACGATGCGCAACATCGCGCAGAATCTCTTCTTCGCGTTCGTCTACAACTCGGCCGGCGTGCCGATCGCCGCGGGGGTGCTCTACCCGTGGTTCGGCATCCTGCTGAGCCCGGTGATTGCCGCAGCCGCCATGAGCCTCAGCTCGGTGTCGGTGATAGGGAATGCGCTGCGGCTGCGACGGGTGGCGGTGTAAGCGCGCGCGGACCGCGCGTGCGTCACGCGAGCAGCGCGGGCCGAGGGGCCCCCGCGAGCGAGCGTGTCGGGGGTCCGGGGGCAACGCCCCCGGATCAAATCTCATTCAGCGGGACCACCTGCACGGCGGCGTCCCGCACTTCCTCCAGGAACCGGTTGAGCGTCGACCCCTTGAGCAGGATCTCGAGGCGGGTGCGGGCGGTCTGCCCGAAGATGACGTGCGTGATGCCTTCGCGCTTCGCGAAGGCGATCAGCCCGTCGGCGGCCCGGTCGGCCTTGACGCGGACCACGGTGGCGCCGAGCGACTCGGCGAGCTCGATGTTGCGCGCGAGCGAGGCGCGGCTCGTCGCGGCGTGCCGCGCCTCGGTGGGCGTGTCGACGTAGACCGCGTACCACCGCGCGCCCAGCCGCGCGGCGATCCGGGCGCCGGCACGGATCACGCGCGGCGCCGCTTCGTTCGAGCTCATGCACACCATGATGCGCTCGGGAATGAGCGCCGGTTCGAGGCCTTCGCGCTGCCGGTAGGTCGCGGCCTTCTCGGCGACTTCGTCCGCGACGGCGCGGAGCGCCAGCTCCCGCAGCGTCGAGAGATTGCCCACGCGGAAGAAGTTGCCGAGCGCCTGCTCGATCTTCTCGGGACCGTAGACCTTCCCTTCGCGCAGGCGCGACCGCAGTTCTTCGACGGTCGTGTCGACGTTGATGACTTCGTCCGCCCGGTCGAGGAACGTATCCGGAATCGTCTCGCGCACGCGCACGCCGGTCACGCGTCCGACGGCGTCGTTCAGCGTCTCGAGGTGCTGGATGTTGACCGCGGTCATGACGCTGATGCCGTGCTCCAGCAGCTCGAGCACATCTTCATAGCGCTTCTCGTGCCGGGAGCCCGGCGCATTCGAATGCGCGAGCTCGTCGACGACGCACAACTGCGGCTTGCGGGCGAGAACCGCGTCGAGGTCCATTTCCTCGAGCGTGACGCCCTTGTAGGGGATCCGCCGCCTGGGCACGATCTCGAGGTCGCGGACGAGCGCGTCGGTCTCGGCCCGCCCGTAGGTCTCGACAAGACCGACGACGACGTCGAGCCCGCGCCGGCGCAGCGCGTGCGCCTCCTGCAGCATCGTGTACGTCTTGCCGACGCCCGGTGCCGCGCCGATGTATACGCGCAGCCGCGGGCGCTCGGTCGCCTGGATCTTCGCCAGGAGCTGGTCCGCGGTCGGCCGCTCGACTGACGCCACGACGCCAGCTTACTGCGGCGATCGGCCGCCTCGCCCCGCTTTACGGCTTTTTGACGGACTTTCAGCGCCTTCGTTGCAAACCGATGGGCGAGCATGGAGTCATGAGGACGCCGACCACACGGTGGATGCTCGCCGGTGCGATCGTCGGGATTGCCGGTCTGGCGGTCCTGATCGCGCTCGCCCCGGTCTGGATGGACTTTGCGGTGACAGTGGCGCTGGCCTGCGGCTGGTGCGCCATGCTCGAACCCGGACGCGGCACACACAAGGCCGCGTGAGACGGAAGACAATGCTGTTGCTCGGCATGATCGCGCTCGGTCTCGTCACTTTCGCCGCGCTGTTCGCGTTCAACGAGCTGTGCGGTCGCGTGTAGGTGATGCCATGGGCATGCTGATGTTGATCGTGAGCGGGCTGGTCGGCGCGTATTTGATGTACGCGATGCTGCGGCCCGAGCGCTTCTGAGGTGTCGCCGTGGGTCTGGAGTTCACTGCTGTCGCGTTCGCGATCGTCCTCACGATCGCGACCAGTATTCCGCTCGGCCGGTACATGGCGCGCGTGTTCACGGGGCAGCGCACCTGGCTCGATCCCGTCCTGAGTCCGATCGAGCGCGGCATCCTGCGCCTGCTTGGCGTCGATCCGGCCGAACAACAGGACTGGAAACAGTATGGCCGGTCGCTGCTGACCTCCAACGTGGTCATGTGGATCGCCACCTTCGCGATCGTCTCCGTCCAGAAGCACCTGCCGCTCAACCCGGACGGCATCGGCGACATGGAGCCGACGCTGGCGTTCAACACGATCTCGAGCTTCGTGACCAACACGAACCTGCAGCACTACAGCGGGGAGACGGGCTTGTCGTACCTCTCCCAGATCGTGGTGATCACGTTCCTGCAATTCGTGACGGCGGCGACGGGCGTGGCCGCGTGCGTGGCCATCATCCGCGGGCTCGGCGGCAACCGGCTGAAGACGCTGGGGAGCTTCTACGTCGATCTGACGCGTGCCACGCTGCGCGTCTTCCTGCCGCTGGCCCTGGTGCTCGGCGTGATCCTGATGTGGCAGGGCACGCCGATGACCTTCCAGGGCGCCGCGACGGCGACGACCGTCGAAGGCGCGCCCCAGACCATCGCGCGCGGTGTCGTCGCGGCGGAGGTTGCCATCAAGCAGCTCGGCACGAACGGCGGCGGATACTTCGGGCCGAACTCCACCCACCCGTACGAGAATCCCACGCCGGCGTCGAACCTGGCCGAGACGTGGTCGATCCTGGTGATCCCGATGGCGATGGTCTGGACGTTCGGGTACATGGTGCAGCGCCGCCGTCTCGCCATCGTGATCTTCGCGACGATGCTGGCGGTGTACGTGCCGATGGTGATCGTCGGCGTCGCCCAGGAGGCCCGCGGCAACACGGCAATCACCGCCATGGGCGTCGATCAGTCGACGGGGTCGATGGAAGGCAAGGAAGTGCGGTTCGGTGCGGGGCTTTCGGCGCTCTGGGCCGTGTCGACGACGGTCACGTCGAACGGCTCGGTGAACGCGATGCACGACTCGCTGACGCCGCTCGGCGGCCTGATGCCGCTGATCGGCATGTGGCTGAACAACATCTTCGGCGGCGTCGGCGTGGGCTTCATCAACATGCTGATCTTCGTCATCGTGGCCGTGTTCGTGGCGGGGATGATGATCGGCCGCACGCCCGAGTTCGTCGGCAAGAAGGTCGAGGGCAAGGAGATGAAGCTGGCGAGCCTCGCGCTTCTCTGGCATCCGCTGGCGATCCTGGTCGGGACGGCCATCGCCTCCTACGTATGGGTGCACACGGCCGATCCCGGCACCAGCCTGGCGTGGCTGAAGAATCCAGGGCCGCACGGCTTCTCGGAGATGCTGTACGAGTTCTCCTCGGCGACGGCCAACAACGGATCGGGCTTCGAGGGTTTGGGCGACAACACGCCGTTCTGGAACATCTCGTGCGGCCTCGTCATGCTGCTGAGCCGGTACATCCCAATCCTCGCGCCGCTGGCGCTGGCTGGATTTCTCGCCGCCAAGCCCGCGTCGCCGGAGACGAGCGGCACGCTGCGGGCCGATACCGGCACGTTCGGGTTCACATTGTGGGCGGTGATCGTGATTCTGGGCCTGCTCATGTTCATGCCGGTCGCGGTGCTCGGGCCGATCGCCGAGTATCTCGCGATGCGGTGAGGCGCCTCATGTTCACCGAGCTCAAGCGCGGAGTCCTGTTCACGCTCGTGATGATGGCCCTCACGGTTGGGTATCACGGCCTCCTGTGGGGCGTCGGCCGCGGAGTGTTTCCCGCGCAGGCGGAGGGCAGCCTGATTCGCCGCGCCGACGGCGCGGTCATCGGCTCGCGCCTCATCGCCCAGAAGTTCACCCGCGACGAGTACTTCCAGCCCCGGCCGTCCGCGGTCGACTACAACGCGGCGTCCACCGGCGGCAGCAACTACGGCCCATCGAACCCGGAACATCTGAAGCTCGTCCGCGAACGAGTGGCCGACGTGACGAAGCGCGAGGGCGCTGCCGCCAGTCAGGTCCCGTCCGAGCTCGTCACCGCCAGCGGCGGCGGTTTGGATCCCGACATCCCTCCGGAGGCCGCCGAGCTGCAGGCGCCGCGTGTGGCGCGCGCCCGCGGCATCGACGTCGCACGAGTGCGAGCGCTGATCCGCGCGCACACGGCCCCGCCGGCGCTCGGGTTTCTCGGACGCGCGCGCGTGAACGTGCTCGAGCTGAACCTGGCGCTCGACGCCGCGTTCGGCGTTCGCAAGTAGGAGAGGACGTCATGACCGATCGCGCGCGCACCACTTCGCTCTGGGATCCGACCATCACGCGCCAGGCGATCGTGGATTCGCTGAGGAAGCTCGATCCGCGTGTGCAGTTCAACAACCCGGTGATGTTCATCGTCGAGATCGGCAGCGCCATCACGACGGGTGTCTGGATCAGGGAGCTGCTCTCGCGTACCGGCCACCCGCTGTTCACCGGCCAGGTGGCCTGCTGGCTGTGGTTCACGGTGATCTTCGCCAACTTCGCCGAGGCGATGGCCGAAGGGCGCGGCAAGGCGCAGGCCGCCACGCTCCGGAAGGCGAAGGCGGAGACGACGGCGACGCGCGTCCGCGACGGCCGTAGCGAGGTCGTGCCGGCGACGTCGCTGCGCGCCGGCGACATCGTCCGCGTCGTCTCCGGCCAGTTCATCCCCGGCGACGGGGAGATCGTCGAGGGCGTCGCGAGCGTGGACGAGTCGGCCATCACCGGCGAGTCCGCACCCGTCATCCGCGAGGCCGGCGGGGACCGTTCGGCCGTCACCGGCGGCACGCGCGTGCTGTCGGACTGGATCGTCGTCCGGATCACGTCGAACCCGGGCGAGACCTTCCTGGACCGGATGATCGCGCTCGTCGAGGGTGCCGAGCGCCAGAAGACGCCGAACGAGATCGCGCTCAACATCCTGCTCGCCGTTCTCACGCTCGTGTTCCTGCTCGTCGTCGTGACGCTCCAGCCCTTCGCGGAGTATGCGGGGACGACCGTGTCCGTGCCGGTGCTCATCTCGCTGCTCGTCTGTCTGATCCCGACGACGATCGGCGCCCTGATCTCGGCGATCGGAATTGCCGGGATGGATCGGCTGGTTCAGCGGAACGTGCTGGCAATGTCGGGCCGGGCGGTCGAGGCGGCCGGCGACGTGGACACGCTCCTGCTCGACAAGACCGGTACGATCACGTTCGGCAACCGGCAGGCTTCCGAGTTCGTGCCGCTGCCGGGCGTGTCCCACGAGACGCTCGCCGACGCCGCGCAGCTCGCCTCGCTCGCCGACGAGACGCCCGAGGGCCGATCGATCGTCGTGCTGGCCAAGGACAAGTACGGCATCCGCGGCCGCGAGATGGCCGAGCGCGAGGCCACGTTCGTGCCGTTCACGGCCCAGACGCGGATGTCCGGCATCGACCTCGGCGGCCGCGAGATCCGGAAGGGCGCGGGGGACGCGATGACGGCCTACGTCGAGAGCCATGGCGGCAAGGCGCCGGGCGAGCTCCGGGCGATCGTCGACCGCATCGCCCGGTCCGGGGGCACGCCGCTCGTCGTCGCGGAGAACGGCCGGCCGCTCGGCGTCGTTCACCTCAAGGACATCGTGAAGGGCGGCATCCGGGAGCGCTTCGCCCAGTTGCGGGCGATGGGCATCCGCACGGTCATGATCACCGGCGACAATCCGCTGACCGCCGCGTCGATTGCGGCCGAGGCAGGCGTCGACGACTTCCTCGCCCAGGCCACGCCCGAAGACAAGATGCGCCTGATCAAGAAGGAGCAGGCCGAAGGCAAGCTCGTCGCCATGACCGGCGACGGCACGAACGACGCGCCGGCGCTGGCCCAGGCCGACGTCGGCGTGGCCATGAACACCGGCACGATGGCCGCGAAGGAAGCCGGCAACATGGTCGATCTCGATTCGAGCCCGACCAAGCTCATCGAGATCGTCGAGATCGGGAAACAGCTGCTCATGACCCGCGGGGCCCTGACGACGTTCTCGATTGCGAACGACGTCGCGAAGTACTTCGCCATCATCCCGGCCATGTTCATGCTGGCGCTGCCGCAGGTGGCCGTGCTCAACATCATGAGACTGGCCACGCCCGAGTCCGCCATCCTTTCCGCGGTCATCTTCAATGCCGTGGTCATCGTCGGCCTCATTCCCCTGGCGCTGCGCGGGATCGCCTACCGGCCGATGGGCGCCGCGGCGATCCTCAGGCGCAATCTCCTCGTCTACGGTATCGGCGGCATCCTGGCGCCGTTTGCCGGCATCAAGCTGATCGATCTGATGGTCACGGCCCTGCACCTCGTCTAGCCCAGAGCCCAGAGCCCAGAGCCCAGAGCCCAAAGCCCGTAGCCCCAACTCCGCCGCGCGTAGACAATAGAGCGCGATGCGTCGGCGCATTCCGATCGTCATCAGCGGCGCGGCCCTTCGGCCCTTCGTGCCGATCTGGCGCGCGGCCGCGCCGGTCGTCGCGCAGCTCGCCGTGCCGGCCTTGCTCATCGCCGGCCTGGCGGCGCCGCTCGGCGCGATCGGCGCATGGCTCGTCCTCGTGGCCGTGCTGATCGGGGCGCGACTCCGCCTCGCGGAGATCGAGAGCTGGGCCAGCCTGCTGCCCGGTGGCCTGCCGGGCCGCGTGCGGCAGGCGTTCGGCAGCGCCGCCGGGCGGATCGCGGCGGCGGCCGGCCTCGCCGAGCGCGTGAGCTTCGTCGCGCTCGCGGCGATCCTGGCCGGGCAGTACGCCGTATCGCTGGCGACGGCCTTGCTGTCTCGTTCGTCGGTGGGCGGCTCGCTCGTGACCGAAGACCTGGTGGCGCCGGCTGCCGTGCTGCTCGTGGGGATCCCGTGGATCCGGGCGCGGCTCGGCCACGCCCGGGCGCGGACCCGGTTGCCCTGGATCTGGGCGGGCACGGCGGTCCTGGGCGGCGTCGCCCTGCTGGGTGCGGCGGTCATCGTCGCGCGGCACGGCTGGGGAGCGGTCACGATCGCCGGGGCCGACCGCGACGCCGTGGAGCGGCTCGTCGGCGCCGGCGCACGGTTTCCGCGCTGGGCGGTCTTCCTGCTGGCCCTTCCCGTGGCGTTCGGCTGGATGCTGCCGGCCATCGGGCCGGCCGAGACGCTGGGGCCGATCGCGGGCGACCTGCCGCAGCCGCGCGTCCAGTCGGCCCGTCGCGCGCTCCTGCTGGCGACCGCTGCGGCGGCCACGATCGCCGTCGGCTCGACGTTCGTCTACCACGCCCTGGTGCCGCCCGGGGACCAGTCGTTCTGGGCGTCGATGCCGCTGATCGGCATCGTCCGGAACCTGCCGCTGCCGAGGGCACTAGTGGAGATCGCGACGCTGTGTGTCGTCGCCTCCGCCGTTCTGCTGCTGGGGTCGAGCGTCCAGGACGGCCTGACCGACATCGAGTATCAGCTGCACCGGCTGGTGGACACGGGAGTGCTCGGTTCGCAGCTCCGCGAGCAGCATCCGCGATTCGGCACGTTCGCCAGACTCGTCGATCTCGGCGCCATCGCGGTTGTCGGCGTGATCGTCGTGGGCGGCAGCCGCGTCGCCTGGCTGGCGGCGGCGTTCGCCGTGGCGGCGGCCTGGACGCACGTCGGTCGCCTCGCCGCGCTGCGGCGGCTCCGGCGCCAGCAACTGCCCGTCGCGATGCCCGGCCTGGCCGGCGCGGGGCCGGCGCTCGTGTGCCTGCTCGTCGGCGTGGCCGCGCTTCTGGCGAGCGGTGCTCCGACGGCGTGGATCGGCTCGCTGTCGGTGGCCATCCTCGCCGCGCTCTTCCTCTGGTTCGGACGGGGAGCGCCGGAGCCGGCCTCCGTTCCCACGCCGGATCTCTTTCAGCTGCTGCCCTCGGCCGATTTGTCGCTCGACCGCGTCGACGTGCGGCCCGGCAGCGTGCTCGTGGGCGTGCGGCATCCGCATCTGCTCGGGCATCTGGTGGACGCGTGGCGCAGCGCCGGGGACCGCGACGTCGTCGTGATGACGGTCCGGCTCGCCGGCATCGACCGTGACGAGGACGCGCCGCCGGAGCTGGTACCGACCCTCGAGGAGCGGGAGCTCTTTGCGCGCGTCGTCGCGCTCGGCGAGCGGGCGGGCCGGGCCGTTCACCTGCTGATCGTGCCCGCGCGCAACGTGTTCGAGGCGGTGGTCAGCGCCGTCGTCCGGCTGCAGGCCTCGGAAGTCTTCGTCGGGGAGTCGGCGACGCTTTCAGCCGCCGCGCAGGCGCGGCTGCTCGGCGAGGCCTGGGAGCACGCGGCGCCGCCGCCCGCGCTCAAGGTCCGTCTGGTCGTCCATCACAGCACTGGCCGCAACGACACGTTCTTCCTCGGTGCCCACGCGCCGATGCTCACGCCACAAGACGTCGATCTCATTCACCGGCTGTGGCTCGACGTGGCCGGTTCCATCGGTTCGCACGTCCACCATCACGACCTCGTTCGAGCCGCCCTGATCTCTATGTCCGAACAACTCAACAGCCCTGATCGCGAAAGCGCCCTGGACCTTGTCAGGCGACTGGCGCGGCCGGCCGACGAACTGGCCGCCGTCGTCCGCCAGCGCGATTTCGCGCGCCTGCGCGACATGGTCCGCAACCTTCCGCCCGAGGATCTCGCCGGGATGCTGACGGAACTGGCGATCGAAGAGCAGGTCGTCGTCTTCCGACTGCTGCCGCGCAAGGACGCCGCCGGCACGTTCGAGTACCTCACGCCCGACCGGCAGGCGGCGCTGCTGCGGGCGATGGCGCAGGAGGACGTGGCGGCGCTGCTCAACGAGATGGCGCCGGACGACCGCACGAACTTCCTGGAGGAGCTGCCGGCGAGCGCCACGCGTCAGCTGCTGGCGCTGCTCACGCCCGAGGAGCGGGCGGTCGCCGTGACCCTGCTCGGCTATCCGGAAGGCTCCATCGGCCGGCTGATGACGCCGAACTACGTCGCGGTCCGCGAGGAGTGGACCGTCCAGCAGGTCCTCGACTACGTCCGGACGCATGGCCAGGACAGCGAGACGCTCAACGTGTTGTACGTGGTCGACGATCAGGGGCTGCTCATCGACGACATCCGGATTCGCGAGGTATTGCTCACGTCGCTCGACACGCGGGTCTCCGCGCTGATGGACCGGCGGATCGTGGCGCTGAAGGCGACCGACAGCGAGGACGCCGCTGTCGGGGTGTTCCGGCAGCACGACCGATCCGCGCTGCCCGTGACGGACACGGCGGGCATGCTCATCGGCATCGTCACGATCGACGACGTGCTCGACGTCGCGGAGGAGAAGGCGACGAAGGAGATCCAGCGGATCGGCGGATCGGAGGCGCTCGATCAGCCGTACATGGAGATCGCGTTCTTCAGCATGATCAAGAAGCGCGCCGGCTGGCTCACGGCGCTGTTCCTCGGCGAAATGCTCACGGCGACGGCGATGAGCTCGTTCGGCGGCGAGATCTCGCGGGCCGTCGTGTTGTCGTTCTTCATCCCGCTCATCATCTCGAGCGGCGGCAATTCCGGCTCGCAGGCTTCCACGCTGGTCATCCGCGCCATGGCGCTCGGCGAGGTGACGCTCGGCGACTGGTGGCGCGTCATGCGGCGGGAGGTCGGCGCCGGTCTCGCGCTCGGCGCGATCCTCGGCGCGATCGGCTTCCTGCGGATCACCGTCTGGTCTCAGTTCGCGCCGACCTATGGAGAGCACTGGCTGCTGATCGCGCTCACCGTGGCGCTGGCGCTCGTCGGCGTCGTGATCTGGGGCACGCTCAGCGGGTCGCTGCTGCCGATCCTGCTGCGACGCCTCGGCTTCGATCCGGCGACCTCGTCGGCGCCGTTCGTCGCCACGCTCGTCGACGTCACGGGGCTCGTGATCTACTTCTCGGTCGCGCTCGTCGTGCTTCACGGCACGCTCTTGTAATGACTTCTCACCCTCTCACTCGTTCACCCTCTCACCGGTTCACCCTTTGGCCCGTTCACCCTCTGCCGTCGCGTCGCCCTCCACGAACCGGTATCCGACCCACGGCTCGGTCACGACGTAGCGCGGGCGCGTCGGGTCGGGCTCGATCTTCTTCCGCAGCGCCGCGACGAGCACGCGCAGATGCTCCGGCTGATCGACCGCGTGCGGTCCCCACAGCGTCTTCAGGATCAGGCGATGCGTCAGCACGCGGCCCGGGTGCTGCGCGAGCACGAGCAGGAGATCGAATTCCTTCGGCGTCAGACGGACGTCCCGGCCCGCGACGACGACGCGGTGCCGGTCGCGGTCGATGACGAGATCGCCGCGCACGAGCGGGCCCGCTGCGGCGGCCGGCAGGTCGGCGCGGCGCAGCGCGACGCGGATCCGCGCCAGCAGCTCGTCGGCGCCAAACGGCTTGGTGACGTAGTCATCGGCGCCGGCGTCGAGCGCGCGCACCTTGTCCGCTTCGGCGCCCCGCGCCGAGAGCACGAGAATCGGCGTCGATCGCTCCTCCCGGATCAACCGGCAGACTTCGACGCCGTCCAGATCCGGGAGGCCCAGGTCGAGCACGATGACGTCCGGCGGCTCGCGTTGCAGGGCATCGAGCGCACTGCGCCCCGACATCGCGGTCGACACGTCGTAGCCGGCGCCGCCGAGCAGCGATCGCACGGCCGCCAGGATGTTCGGCTCATCGTCGACCACGAGAATCCGTGCAGGCATGGTCAGATGGGGACCGTCACCGGCCGCATGGCGGCCGGCACGGCAATCGAGAAGCGCGCGCCACCCGTCTGCGCGTTCTCGCCCCAGACCCGGCCCTGCTCGGCGGTCAGGAGTCCGCGCGCGATGGCGAGGCCCATGCCGGTGCCAATCGGACGCGCGCCCGCGGCGGCACCTCGATAGAACGGCTCGAACAGGCTCTTCATCTCCTGGGCGTCGAGGCCGGGGCCCTCGTCCGTCACGGCCAGGCGGAGGCCGTCGTCATCGGTCCATCCGCGGATCTGGATCGGGCGATCGGCCGGCGAGTACTGGGCGGCATTCTCAATCAGGTATGAGAGGGCCGCCGAGGTCAGACGCGGATCGACGTGCACGGCCGTGGCGCCGTCCGCCTGGACCTCGACCGTCCGGTCGGCCAGCAGCGTCCGCAGCTTCGCCATCGCGGCGTCGACGATGTCGGCGGCGGTGACCCAGTCGCGCTCCGGCACGATGGCCGCCGAATCAATCCGCGCCATGTCGAGGATGTCGCGGAACAGGCGGTTCAAGCGCTCCAGCTCGGCGTGCGCGAGCCGTGTCTGCGCCCGGCGCTGCTCCGGCGGCAGCGCGTCGTTCTCCAGGTTCGCGACCGCGACCTGAATGGCCGTGAGGGGCGTCCGGAGGTCGTGGCTGAGCGAAGCCAGCAGCGCCGAGGTGAAGTCGGCCCGCTGCCGGACCGCCTCGGCCTCCTTCCGCTCGACGAGGAAGTGCAGGCGCTCGACCGCGATGGCGACGAGCCCTGCGACCGCGTCGAGCGTGCCTGGCGCCAGCGTCTCGACGGGCGCCGCGATCAGGCCGATCGGATGCACGCCGAGGCGGAGCGGGACGAGGAGCACTTCCGCGCCGGACCGGTCGGGCACGCGCGCGCCGCCGCCGTACGTGCGCTGGTATGCGTCGAACTCCAGGGTCCGCCCTGCGCTCGCCAGCGTCAGGTCGAGCCGCGTCGGGTCCACCTGGATGTCCGACCTCCCGCCCTGGTGGACGTGCCAGCCGTCTGCCTCGACCAGACAGAATCGCGACCCGCGGCAGCTCGAAGCGGCGGGCGATGTGCCGCGCCAGCGAGTCGAGTGTCCCGCCGCCGCCCTCGCCGGTCAGGAGCACGTCGCGGCTGAGATCGAACAGCCGCGCCAGCTCGTTACGGCTGTCGATCGCCTCGCGCGTCCGCGAGCGCGCAGCGGCCGAGAGCTGGCTCACGACGACGGCGGCCGTCAGGAACGCGAGCAGCGCGATCCAGTTCCTCGAATCGGCGATGGTGAACGTGCCGACGGGATCCATGAAGAAGAAGTTGAGGCCGAGCATCGCGACGCCCGCCGTGACGACGGCGACCCAGAGCGCAAAGCGCGTGGCGACGCCGAGCACGAACACGAGGAGGGCGAGCGCAATGGTCGTGGGATTGGCTAGCCGCGTGTGCCGGAAGGCCGCGATGAACGCGGCAAGCCCGGCGAGGCTCGCGGCCAGGTACAGGATCTCGCGTCCGCGGCGGGGCACGTGCCCATGATGCCAGCAGCGGGCCTAAAAAATCCGTAACGGGCGGACGGTCCCGCAGGAGAATGGGACCGCCGTGTCCCGCAAGGAGAGCGCCGGGCTCCTGCTCTTCCGTCAGCGTGACGGAGGGCTGGACGTGCTGCTCGCGCACCCGGGGGGGCCGTTCTGGCAGAACCGGGACGCGGGCGCTTGGACCATTCCCAAGGGCGGCATCGACCCCGGCGAGACGCCGCTCGACGCGGCGATTCGCGAGTTCACCGAGGAGACCGGCCTTCCGCCGACCGGCCCGTTTCTCCCCCTCGGGTCGATCATCCAGCTCGGCGGGAAGGTCGTGCACGCCTGGGCGTTCGAGCGCGAGTGTGATCCGGCCGGCCTGAAGAGCGCCACGGTGATGACGGAGTGGCCTCCGCGCTCCGGCCGACGCATCGAGGTGCCCGAGCTCGATCGGTATCAGTTCTTCGGGATCGACGCCGCGCGCCGCGCGATCAACGTCGCGCAGGCGGAGCTGCTCGTCCGTCTGGTCCGGGCGCTCGAGCCCCGGTGAGGCGGATCAGCCCAGGTGGATCCGCGGGCGGCGCTCGGGATCGCTCTCGGCCTGCCGCAGCACTTCACGGCAGACCGGCGCGGTGTCGCCTTCGCCGAACGCGAGGAACTTCAGCAGATAGGCGATGGGATTGCCCTCCGTCCACCCGAAGTACGCGTGCGGGATGGAGTGCGTGCGATCGCGAAGATCGAGCAGCAGGCCCGCGATGGCGTTCGGCACGGCCGGGCTCGAGCAGCGGAGGACGCGAAACCCGTCGACCTCCGCTCCCCGCACGTGCAGCGTGTTCGAGAACTCGGACGCGTCCGCCGGCCGGACCTCGAGGAACAGCATCGGATCGTCGGATGGCAGGTGGTGATCGCGCCGCGCTTCCTGCAGCTTGCGCGCGTACTCGGCCCGCTGTCCGGTGTTCGGCCGTATGGCGATGATGCGCAGCGCCTTGCTTCCGGTCGCCGCTCGGACGAAGCCCGCCGCCGTCTCATCGGTACTCGACGCCCTCGAGCCGCAGCTCGGTGGACCGCACGACGCGCGAGACGAGCGACGACGTCACGATCGCGACGATGAACCAGGTCGCGATCTTGATGCCTTCCGGCCGCTCGTAGATGTTCATCGCGGTCGTGTAGCCGAAGACGGCCGTGATGGGCAGGAACCAGTAGCGGTGGACCGGCATCGCGATCGTCACGGCGACGGCCGCGGACGTCATCAACACCAGCACGCCCGTCGCGTACGCGCCGCCCTGCAGGTTCACGTCGGCGCGGAAGATGATGGTGACGACGACGGCGATGCCGGTGATGAGCAGCACGAGGGGGCGTGTGGCGCGCGCCCAGTCCGGGGCCATGCCGTAGCGCGGGAGATAGCGCGGCACGAGGTTCAGCAGTCCGGCCATCGCCGACGCGCCCGCGAACCAGAGAATCGCGATCGTGGAGGCATCGTAGGCCGTGCCCCACCAGTCCCCGAGATCGCGGTGCATCAGATACGCCAGCGCACGCCCGTCGGCGGCGCCTCCCTGCTGCAGCGCTCCGGCGGGCACCATCGTCGTCGTGACCACGGCGCTGGCGATGAGCAGCACGCTCATGATGAGCGCCGCCGTGCGCAGCAGCTTCCGGGCGTTCGCGATCCGCGACCGCAGGACGGATTCGTCGCTGTCACCGTCGCCGCGGATGAGCGGCATGACGGCGACGCCCGTCTCGAACCCCGACAATCCCAGCGCGAGCTTCGGGAAGAGGATCAGCGCGACGCCGATCATCATCAACGGCCGCGGCTCCTGCGCGAACAGATTCGCCCGCCAGGTGGAGACCACGGCGGGGTGCAGCCAGAGCTGGATCAACTCGTAGCCGATGATCCAGCTGTTCAGGAAGAGGTAGACGGCGACCAGCAGCACCGCCAGCCAGATGGCCTCGCGGAAGCCGCGCAGGAAAATCGCGCCGAGCGCGACCAGCAGGCCCAGCGTGAGCGCAATGGGATGATCGAGCCACGCAGGCACGAACGGGTTCTCGACGACGTGCGCCGTCGCGTCGGCGGCCGAGAGCGTGATGGTGATCACGAAATCGGTCGCGGCGAATCCCAGCAGCACGAGCACGAACGCCTTGCCGCGCCAGCGCGGCAGCCGCTCCTCGAGCACCGACAGGCTGCCCTGGCCGTGAGGGCTGAGGGCCGCAATCCGGCTGTAGACCGGAAGCGCGCCGAACAGCGTCAGCAGCACGAGCACGAGCGTGGCCAGCGGCGAAAGGTAGCCGGCCGCCAGAAAGGCAATGCTGGGCTGGTAGCCGAGCGTGGAGAAGTAGTCGACGCCGGTCAGGCACATGACCTGCCACCAGGGCGCCGTATGGTGGGCGTGCCGGTCGGCGTGATCGGTCGCTGGGCTGACGAGCCACGCGCGGAGGCCGGAAGGGCGGCCGCGAGATGCAATCAACGAGCACTCCTCAAGGCCGACGGGGTTAGCTGACGGGCTGGAGGTGAGAAGTCCTCGTCCGGCATCAGCCGGATTCGCCCCGCGCGGCCGTCACGGCCGCAATGGGTTCCCCGCGCGGCCGCGCTGGCGACCGCTTGAGCCAATTGTCACAAGAGGGTAACACGAAGGCGCCGCGAGGCCACCTACCCGTGGCCTGGCACAGTCCACAAGTACACCCAGGTACTCGCCCACGTGACGCGTGACTCGCGGCGGCCACGCGCGGCCCATGCCGAAGCTGTTGGAAACGACCCGCGTGCCGGGCCGCAGCTCGCGCCAGAGCTTGGGCCGCAGCCGCTCGTTCAGCGACGGCAGCAGATAGAGCGTGACGACGGTGGCGTCGCCAATCTTCGTGTCGTCCGAGAAGATGTCGCCGACGATGAACCGGACGCGCCCGGTCACACCGGCCGCGCGCGCGCTGGCATTCGCCTCCGCGATCCGCGCCGGGTCGATGTCGATGCCGACGCCTCGGGCGCCATACCGTTGCGCCGCGGCGATCACGATCCGTCCATCGCCGCAGCCGAGGTCGTAGACCACGTCGCGGCTCGTGACCCGTGCCATGTCCAGCATCGCGGTCACGACCGCGTCGCTCGACGGGACGAACATGACGTCGGGCCGCCGCGCCGGACCCTGCGCGGCCCCTCCGGCCGCCCAGGCCAGCAGCATGAACGCGCCGACGCCGAAGAAGCGGCGCATACAGGATTCCCCTGACGGCGTCCGTCCCCGGATGGAGTGGCCGGCGCCGTCGTTCGGAGGTGTGCGCTGATTGTACAATCGCCAGCCATGCGGATCGCGCTCGCGCAACTGGACTTCACGGTCGGCGCGTTCGAAGCCAATTTCGCCAAGATCCACGGTGCCGTCGCGCAGGCCGACCAGGCTGGCGCGGATCTGGTCGTCTTTCCGGAGATGGCGGCGACCGGGTATCCTCCGCGCGACCTGCTCAACCATCCCCGGTTCATCGATCTGAACCTCGAGCTGCTGCACCGCGTAGCGAAGCTCTCGACCGGGCACCTCGGCATTCTCATCGGCTTCGTCGACCGCAATCCGGCGTCGGAAGGCAAGCGGCTGTTCAATGCCGCGGCCCTCTGCCGTTCGGGACGCGTCGCCGGCCGCCGCTACAAGTCGCTGCTGCCGACCTACGATGTCTTCGACGAGGATCGGTACTTCGAGCCGGCGCACAACGTGGCGCCGTTCGAGCTGGCCGGCCACCGGCTCGGCGTGACCATCTGCGAAGACGTGTGGAACGACCCCGACTTCTGGCCCGAGCGGCTGTACCATCGGAACCCCGTCTGCGATCTGGTCCAGCAGGGCGCCGATCTGCTCGTGAACATCTCCGCGAGCCCGTTCGAGCTCGGGAAGGCGGCGCTGCGCCGCGAGATGATCCGGCGCGAGGGCGTGAAGAACGGCCGCTACTTCTTCTACGTCAATCAGGTCGGCGGCAACGACGAGCTGGTGTTCGACGGCCACTCGATTGGCGTCGACCCGGAAGGGCGCGAGATCGTGCGCGCGCGCGATTTCGAGGAGGACTTCGTCGTCTACGACGTGCCGGCCGGTCCGGACGAGGCGCCTCCGGCGCCGATCGTGCGCGACGTGAGCGCCTCGGACGAGGAGGCGGCCTACCGAGCGCTCGTGCTCGGGCTTCGTGACTACGCCCGCAAGTGCGGCTTCTCCAGCGTCGTCCTGGGGCTGTCGGGAGGCATCGATTCGGCGGTGACGGCGTGCCTCGCGACCGCCGCCATGGGCCCGTCCAACGTCCTGGGCGTCGCGATGCCCAGCCGCTACTCGTCACCCGAGAGCGGCGCGGACGCCAGCGACCTGGCGCGCAATCTGGGCATCCAGTTCCAGGTGATTCCGATCGACGGGATGTTCCAGAGCTCCCTCGACGCGCTCGCGCCGAGCTTCGCGGACCGGCCGCCCGATCTCGCGGAAGAGAACCTGCAGGCGCGCATCCGCGGCGTGATCCTGATGGCGTTGTCGAACAAGTTCAACCACCTGCTGCTCTCGACCGGTAACAAGTCGGAGCTGGCGGTCGGATTCTGCACGCTCTACGGGGACATGTCCGGAGGCCTCGCGATCCTGAACGACGTGCCGAAGACGTTCGTCTACCGGCTGGCCCGCTTCATCAACCACAACCACGACCGGACGCTCATCCCCGCCTCGACGATCACGAAGCCGCCGACGGCCGAGCTGCGGCCGAACCAGCGCGACTCCGACACGCTGCCTCCCTACGACGTGCTCGACGCGATCGTGGACGCCTACGTCGGCCGGCATCTCGACGTGGACGCGATCTGCGCGCTCGGATTCGACCAGGCGGTGGTGACCGACGTCATCCGCCGGATCAACCTCAGCGAATACAAGCGGCGCCAGGCGGCACCGGGAATCAAGATCTCGTCGAAGGCCTTCGGCGTCGGCCGCCGGTACCCGATCGCGGCGAACTACGTCGCAGCGCAGGAGAGCTGAAGGGTCATCGGTCCGCCGAGACGGGCGTGCCCTCCGCCACGTCGGGCACGTTCTTGACGATGACCCGGTCGCCCGGTGTGATGCCTGCGACGATCTCCACCCGGGCCCGGGTCCGCAGCCCCGCGCGCACGTCGCGCCGGTGGGCGAGGCCGTCGACCCCGACGATCATCACGAACGACGCGCCATCGTCGCCCTGCAGGACGGCGCCCGCGGGCAGCGCCACGACACCGGTGCGCTCGGCGATCACGATTTCGGCCTGGACGGGCGCCTCGACCGGGAGTGTCGTCGGCGCGGCGAACGCCAGGCGGATGTTCTGCGTGGGTGCGTGCGGGTCGTCCTGCGGGACCCGGAACAGCACGCTGCCGGGCTCTGCGCCGTTGGCCGAGACGATCGTCGCGGCCATGCCCGGCTGGACCTGGGCCGCGTCCTCGACCGGAACCGCCATCGAGACCTCGAGCCGGGTCGGATCGATCACGCGCAGCACCGGATCGAGCGGCGAGGCATTCACGAGGTCGCCTTCGCTGTGGAACACCTTCGCCACGACGCCTGGAAACCTCGCCTTCACGGTCGCGCGATCGGCCGTTTCCTTCAGCGCGTCGAGCTGCCGCCGGGCTCGGCCCGCCTCGAGCTCCGCCGCCGTGACCGCGGCCACCGCCCCTTCGGTACTCGCTCCGCGAGACGTAGCCCCGCTCGTACAGGCCGGACACCTTGGCCAGCTGCGCCCGCGCCGCATCCAGCCGGCTGCCCGCCGCCGCGACCTCGGTCTCGCGCGCGGTCCCGTCGGCGCTCGCGCTGCCGTACTCGAACCGCACGAGGACGTCGCCGACATCAATCGGGTCCCCCTCGTGCTTCGGCAGCTCGAGGACGCGTCCCAGCTCGGCCGCCGAGATCGTCCAGTCTCCGGCGGCCGCCGGCGTCACGAGGCCCGGGCCGCTGGCCGTCGCGCGCAGGGTCTGCGGCCGGGCGACCTCGACCGTGACCTCGACCGGCTCGACCCCCGTGACCTCATTCGCGCGGTCTTGGCTTCTCCGGCACCCGAGCGCCGTGACGCCGAGGGCAATCGTGCAGGCGAGCGCGGCCAGGACGGGAGGGCGCACGGGGTGATCTTAACGCGTCGTCCGGCGCTCACGCTCGCCGGCCACGACCCTGGACGACTGGCGTCGTATCACCTCGACTTTTCGACCACCTGCTTCGTCACGTTCAGGTAGCGCTCCATACCGCTGCGCGCGCGGCTCCTGACCATGGGACGAATCAGCATGCCGATGAACCCGGTCAGTCCGCTCACGCGCGATTTCGTCGTGTACAGCAGGTAGAAGCGCCGGCCGGGCTGCGCGGCATCATCGACGATGCTCCGCAGCTCGAGCGTGGCGCTGAAATAGTGATCGGAGTAGATCTGCGACGTGGCGACGACGTATCGCAGGCCGCCACGAGCCGCCGCGGCCGGCACGGGATAGGTGACCAGATGATTCAGGCGGATCGTCGGCTTCATGCCGAACTCCCCCTTGTTCCAGTAGAAGAGATCCGATCCTCCAGGGAGCATCGCTTTGGGGTAGGCGCGCAGATAGTAGGTGAGCTCAGGGAGATCCGCCGGCAGATCGCCGGGCGCGGCCAGCAGCCGGAAATCGGCCGCCACCGAAATCGGTTCGCCGCGATCCTGGTAGGCTCCGAGCGCCTGGAGGCCGCCGCTGCGGTAGGCTTCGAGGCGCTCGAACAACACCTGTCGGAAGAGGCGGTTGGCCGAATCGGCCGAGTTGCCCGCCCGCCAGTCGACGTCGCGCCGGAAGCGCGTGATGGCGCGCATCGGCAGCTGGATCTCGCAGCTGCCTGGCCGGCAGTGCCGGAGATCGGCCAGGTCGTCTGGCTCGAGCGTCAGCGCGTCGAGGTCCGCAAGCCGCGGCGGGTCGCCGAACCGGCCGGCCTGGATGACGCCGAGCCGGCGCTCGAGGTCGTCGATGGCCTGCAGTTGCCGCACGAACGCGTCCGCGGGCGAGTCGATCCGCACGGCGCCGAAGATGTTGACGTCGACCGGATCCCGGGTGGCCATCTGTCGCGCGACGGCCCGGCCGGCCTGCAGCGTCTCGAGATCCGACGCGCTGAAGTTCATCTGATCGCTCAGGAAGGCACGCAGCGGATCGGGCAGCGCGCCCGGCGGCACGCGGGCGGGACCGGCGAGAAGCACGGTCACCAGCGTTAGAATCGGCAGTCTGAGCACAGGCACCGCTCCCTCGATTGTAATGTGGCCTTCCGTACGGCGCGTCCTGCGGTGGACGACCGATCGGACCGATCGCGTCATCCTGGCGTCCGGCGCGGCGATGCTCGTTGCGTACCTCGCCGCCACGGTCCTGCTGCCGAAGCCGGGCGGCCGCGTCGTGTTCGGCGACGCGACACACGAGTTCGTGCAGCTGCGATCGATGGTGTTCGATCACGATCTGCAGTTTCAGAACGACTACATGAGGCTGTACGGGCTGACCGGGTACGTGCCCGAGACCAACTGGATCTTCACCGACCTCACCGCGACAGGGCATGTCCGCAACTACATGCCCGTCGGTCCGGCCCTGCTGTGGGCCCCGCTCTACCTGCTGGTGGCCGGCGGCCAGTGGCTGCTTTCGTACGCCGGCGTGGCGCCGCGCCCGGACGGATTCGATCGAATCCTGCAGATGGTGCCGGGAGCGACCGGCGTGCTGGCGGCGACCGCCGCCGCATGGCTCTCGTGGAAGCTCGCGCGGCGGTGGACAGATCCCGCGCGCGCGGCCGTCGGCGTGCTGGCGGTGTGGTTCGGCTCGAGCGCGCTGTACTACTCGCTCGTCTCGCCGTCGGTACTCGCACGCAGCCTCGATGTTCGCGACGGCGCTGTTCTTCTCGTCCTGGATGGACGGCGCGGGCCGACGCGAGCCCGAGCGGACGGCACCCGCCCGAATCCGCCGCTCGGCGGCGCTCGGCGCGCTCGCAGGATTCGCGACGCTGATGCGCTGGCAGGACGCCCTGCTGCTGGCGATTCCCGTGTTCGAGGCCGTGCGTCCGGAGGCCCGTCCGAACGGAGCCCGCTCGACCGACTGGTCGACGCGGGCGCTCGCCGCCGCGGCCGCGGTTGCCGCGTGGACGATCGTGTTCTCGCCGCAGATGATCGTCTGGCGCGTGCTCTACGGCCACGCCTTCGCGTTGCCGCAGGGACCGTCGTTCCTCCAGTGGTGGGCGCCGCATCCAGTCTCCGTGCTCCTCTCGGACAATCATGGGCTGTTCAGTTGGACGCCCGTGATCGCCCTCTCGGTCGTCGGTCTCGTCGTCTTCGTCGCGCGTCACGCGCGATTCCGCCTGCCGCTCGGCGGGCTGCTCCTGGCGGCGTGGTACGTCAATGCCGCGGTCGCCGACTGGTGGGGCGGCGAGGCATTCGGCGCGCGACGGTTCCTTTCCCTGTTTCCGCTCTTCGTGCTCGGTACGGCCACCTGGATCGGATCGCCAGCCGTCCGGCCGAAGCGGCTCGCGGCACTGGCGGCCCTCCTGCTCCTGACATGGCTGCTGCTGCTCCAGTACGAGCTGTTCATGAAGGGCTTCCCTGGAGTGGCCTACCCGAAGGGCCCCTATGGGTTCTGGGTCGATCGCTTCATCGTGCCGTTCCGGCTGATGGCGCGACTACTGTGAGGAAGGGGACGCACAGGCGTCTCCGCCGGATATACTGGAGACGCGCCTGACCTGATTGATGTTGCCGATCAGGGGGAGAAGGCATGTTCCGCCGGCTCATCGTCATCTTCACGGCGGCCGTTGCCGGCATCGCGCTGGTGCGCGCGCAGGAACCGACGTTCCACGGCGGGACGCACACCGTCTCCGTCTATGCGACCGTGGTCGACCGCGCGGGACGGCTCGTCCCGGATCTGACCGAAGACGATTTCCAGGTGTTCGACAACGGGAAGCCGCAGAAGCTGACCGTCTTCAAGAACGACACCCAGCCCATCACCATCGTTCTCATGCTGGACCGAAGCGGCAGCATGGTCGGCAACTTCGTCATCGAGCGCGCGGCGGCGGAGCGGTTCGTCGCCGATCTCCTGCCTGACGACAGGGCGCGCCTCGGAAGCTTCAGCAATCGCGTCGAAATCGACCCCCCGGCGTTCACGAGCGATCGGAACGAGCTGATCCGGATCCTGCACGAGAACCTGCAGCAAGCCGGGCCGACGCCGCTGTGGAACGCGACCAGCGCGGCCATGAACGCGCTCGCGCACGAGGACGGCCGCCGCGTCGTGCTCGTGTTCACCGACGGCTATGACAGCCCGACCCGGCCGGTCGGGAACGTCACGCTGCGCGAGGTCATCGAGCGCTCGCAGACCGAAGAGATCATGGTGTACGCGATCGGTCTGGCCGATGGCTGCGGGGCGTTCGGACCCGCGCCCGCCAGCGCCCCGGCTCCGCAAGTGCGCCCGCGGGCTCAATGGGGCCCCGGACGACGCGGTCCGCGGGGGCCGCGGGGGCCGGGAGGACGGATTCCCGGCGGCATCGGCGGACGGATGCCGATCCCCGGCATGCCGCGGCCTCCGATTGGCGGACCCCTTCCGATTCCCGGCCCGGACGTGCCGACCGGGCGCGGCGGGGAAGGCGGAGGGCGTGCGCCGATGGTCTGGCGGTCGGGCGGGTGCCCCGGCGAACGCCCCGACCCGGGGCTGCAGCTGCTCGCGAGCGAGGGCGGAGGCGGCTACTTCGAGCTCCACGGCACGGACGACCTCGGCGCGACGTTCTCGCGCGTGGCCGATGAACTGCATCAGCAGTATCTGCTCGCCTTCACGGCGGAAACGCTCGACGGCACGCTCCATCAGCTGGAGGTTCGCCTTCGCAATCCCAACCTCGTGGCGCGCGCGCGCAAGAGCTACCTCGCCGCCGCCGCGGAATGACCGCGACCGGGCCCGGCTTCGGGAATAAGATGGAGCGCCATATGACACTCCGGAGTGCGTGGATCGTCGCCCTCTTGCTGCTCTTGCCAGCGGGCCTGCTGGCGGATGCCGACCGCTTCAAGGCCGCGGTCGAAGTGCTCAGCGACATGGCCGGGTCCCAGGACCGCGGCATTCCCAACGATCTCATTCGACAAGCGCAGTGTCTCGTCATCATCCCGGGCGTGAAGAAGGCGGCGATCGGTGTCGGCGGCCAGTACGGCCGGGGGTACATCACCTGCCGGCGGCCGGATGCGTCCGGCTGGTCCGCGCCGGCGGGCGTGCGCGTGGAGGGCGGCAGCCTGGGATTCCAGATTGGCGCGTCGGCCACCGACGTGATTCTGGTCGTGCGAAACCAGCCAGGCGTCGATCGTCTGCTCTCGAACAAGTTCACGGTCGGCGTCGACGCGGCGGTCGCCGCCGGTCCGGTCGGGCGCCGTGCGTCGGCGGAGACCGATGCGACGATGCGCGCGGAAATGCTGGCCTATTCGCATTCGCGCGGCCTGTTCGCGGGCATCTCTCTGCAGGGCGCGACGCTGCGCGACGACTCGGACGAGAACACGGCGCTCTACGGATCGGCAATCAGCAATCGCGAGATCGTGACCGGTACCGTCGCCGTGCCGGCCGAGGCCAAGGCGTTCATGGCGGCAGTCTCGAAGTACTGACGCCGGGGCCGCCCTACCTGATCGCCAGCAGCTCGATATCGAAGACGAGCATCCCTTCCGGCATGCCCGGCATGTCGGCCGTGTGGGCGAGCTCGCTCGGCATCCAGAATCGCCGCTTCTCTCCGGGCACCATCAACTGCAGTCCTTCGGTCCAGCCCGGGATGACCTGGTCGACGCCGACGAGCACCGGGCCGCCGGTCCGCCCGGAAGAATCGAACATGCGCCCATCGGTCGTCCAGCCGGTGTAGTTGACGAGGACCTGGGAACGCGGACCCGGGTGCACGCGGCCGAAGCCGACCTGCAGCATCCGGGACGCGAGGCCGGAGGGCGTCTTCAGGGCATCGGGGGGTGGAGCGGCCACGTCCGCCGGCGCCGGCACGGTGCCGTCGGCCGCCGGACGGGCGCCATTCGCCGCGCCGCAGGCCGCCGCCGCGAACAGGAGGGCGACGCCGATCCATCCCCGAGCCGGCATGCCCCGGATCGTAAACGATTCGGCGGACAGCGCGGTATCCCAGGGGCATGTACGTCAAGGTCGCCAACCTCGTCGATCGATGCGTGCGCTACCTCGAGGCCGGCACCGGCCGGCCGGTCGTGCTGCTGCACGCCTTCCCGCTCAGCGCGGATCAGTGGCTTCCGCAGTTGCACCGGCTACCGCCAGGCTGGCGCGCAATCGCGCCGGATCTCCGCGGATTCCGCGGCGGCCGATCGGTGCTGTCCTATCTCGGGCCGGCACCGGTCACGATGGACACCCATGCGGCGGACGTGCTCGCCCTGATGGCGCACCTGGGCATCGAGCGGGCGGTGATCGCCGGACTCTCGATGGGCGGCTACGTGGCGTTCGCGATCCTGCGCCGTGCGGCCGATCGCGTCGCCGGTCTCGTCCTGGCGAACACCCGTGCCGGCGCCGACTCCGACGCGGGTCGATCGAAGCGCGACCGCATGATCGAGCTGACGGAGCGCGACGGCCTGGCGGGGCTCGCGCGGGAGATGGTGCCGAACCTGCTCGGCGCGACCAGCCTGCGCGAGCAGCCGGACCTCGAAGATGCCGTGCGGCACCTGATCGAGGCGAATGGGACGGAGGGGATGGTAGCCGCGCTCCGGGCCATGAAGGCACGGCCAGACTCGGAAAGCCTGCTGCCCGCAATCCGCTGTCGGACCCTCATCGTGACGGGCGAGGAGGACTCGCTCATTCCGGACGAGGACGCCGCCGCGATGCGCCGTGCGATTCCGGACGCCGTGCACGTGGCGATCCCGGCGGCGGGTCATCTCACCAGCCTCGAAGCCCCGGCCGCGTTCAGCCGGGCCGTGGCGGAGTTCCTGAACGGTCTGCCCGCCTCCGCGGAAAAAGCAGGCTGATCCGGCACGGCACCCCGATATCATGGCAAGGATGCTGCGCTGCTGGTGCCTGGCGATCGGCCTCCTGCTCCTCGCTCCCTCGACGATGCGCGCGCAAGGCGACCTGCAGGCGCCGCTCGATCACATCCTCGACACGTACGTCCGCGACGGCTACGTGTACTACCTCGCGCTGAAGAAGGAGCGCCGTGCACTCGACGCCTACGTGGCCTCGCTCGACGTTCCGCGCGCGCGGATCGAGAGCTGGCCCGTCCCGGATCGGGAAGCCTTCTGGGTGAACGCCTACAACGCGCTCGTCCTCCGCACGGTCGTCGACGCGTACCCGATTCACGGCCGCAGCGCGGACTATCCGGCGTCGAGCATCCGGCAGGTTCCCGGCGCATTCGACGGCCGCACGTTCCGGGTCGGCGGCCAGGCGCTGACGCTCGACGGCGTCGAGAAGAACGAGATCGCCGCATTCGGCGACGCGCGTCTGCTGCTGGCGCTCGGCCGGGGCGCGATTGGCAGCCCGCGGCTGCACAGCGAGGCGTATCGCGGCGACCGCCTCGAGGAGCAGCTCGCCGACGTGCTCCGGGAATGCGCCTCGCACGCCGCCTGCGTCCGCGTGGATCGCGACCGGAACGTCCTGTCGGTGACGCCGATCGTGAGCTGGCGCGACGCCGCGTTCATCCGATCCTTCGCCGATCGCGGCCTGCAGCGCTGGCCCAACCGCAGCCCGATCGAACGCGCGGTCGGCGCGATGGTCTATCCGTTCCTGTTCGCGGACGAACAGCAGTTCCTCGCGGGCAACACGTTCCGCATGGAGTACGGCGACTTCGACTGGCGCTTGAACGACCTGACGGGCGGAGTGCCGCAGTGAGCTGCCGCTCGTCGAGCCAGAGGCCAGCAGCCAGAAGCCAAACGCCGGACGCGAGACGGGTGGAGCGCGACACCAGACGCGTGTGCCTTCTGGCTCCAGGCTCCTCGCGCCTGGTTTGACATGGATCTGGGTCTGGCGGACCGCGTCGCCCTCGTGACCGGCGCCAGCCGGGGTCTGGGGCTGGCGTCGGCACGGGCGCTGGTCGGAGAGGGCGCGAGGGTGAGCATCTGCGCGCGAGGCCGCGACGGTCTTCGGGCCGCGGTGGCGGACCTCGATCGTCTCGCCGGCCGACAGGATGCCGTGCTGGCCGTCCAGGCCGACGTCGCCACGTCCGACGGCGCCGATCGCGTCGTGGAGGAGACGCTGGAGCGATTCGGCCGCATCGACGTGCTCGTCAACAATGTCGGCAAGGCGGGCGGCGGCGACGTCGCATCGACCTCCGACGCGGAGTGGCAGCAGGCGCTCGATCAGACGCTGTTCCCGGCGATTCGCCTGTCGCGGCTCGTCGTGCCGCACATGCGGCGCGCCGGCGGCGGCGTCGTGCTGATGATTGCCTCGATCTGGGGCAGGGAATCGGGCGGACGGATGACGTACAACGCCGTCAAGGCTGCGGAAATCAGCCTCGCGAAGGCAATGGCCTGCCAGCTCGCCCGAGACAACATCCGCGTCAACAGCATCGCGCCCGGTTCGATCCTGTTCGAAGGCGGCTCCTGGTGGCGGCGCCAGCAGGAAGACCCCGAAGGGATTGCCGAGTTCGTCAGACGCGACATCCCGTTCGGCCGGTTCGGCCGGCCCGACGAAGTCGGCGCGCTGGTGGCGTTCCTGGCGTCGCCACGCGCCAGCTGGATCACCGGCGCCTGCGTCACGGTCGACGGCGGGCAGTCGCGCAGCAACATCTGAAGGGGCACCCGTCCTTCGCCTCTTGATCGCCCGGTCTGCTGGCGATACGATGCCGGGCGATGTTGGTCCTTCCGGCGGTCTCCAGCGACAAGACGCAGTCGCTCGCGACCGCGCTCTCCCCGATGCTGGCGGAGTACGAGCGAAGCCGGCCGGCGACCGCGCAGGCGATCGCCGATCCCGACCCGCACGTGACGGCGGTCCGGCGCCTCGAGGCGATGCCGGCCGCCTATGCGCCCATCCCGGATGGGGTCGATCCGCGATTGACGGCCGTGCTCGGCGCTCGCGGGATCGAGCAGCTGTATACGCATCAGGCCGAGGCGATCGGCCATGCGCTGGCCGGTCGGCACGTGGTGACCGTCACGCCGACGGCATCGGGCAAGACCCTCTGCTACAACCTGCCGGTGCTCGATGCGATCCTGAAGGATCCGTCGGCGCGAGCGTTGTACCTGTTTCCGACGAAAGCGCTCGCGCAGGACCAGCTGGCGGAGCTGCAGGCCATGGCGGATCGGCTTCAGGAAGCCGGGAGCCAGGAGCCAGATGCCGGAACCTCGGAACCTCGGCCCCCGTCGATCGGCGTCTTCACGTACGACGGCGACACGCCGGCCGATGCGCGGCGCTCGATCCGGGGCCGGGCGCACGTGGTGCTGAGCAATCCCGACATGGTGCATTCCGGGATTCTGCCGCACCATCCGCGCTGGGCGAAGCTGTTCGAGAACCTCAGGTTCGTGGTCATCGACGAGCTGCACACCTATCGAGGTGTGTTCGGGAGCCACCTCGCGAACGTCATCCGGCGGCTGCTGAGGATCTGCGCGCACTATGGATCGCGTCCGACGTTCATCTGCTCATCGGCGACGATTGCGAATCCGTCGGAGCTCGCCGAGCGGCTCGTGGGCGAGCCGTTCGAGCTGGTCGAGAAGAGCGGCGCGCCGCGCGGGGAGAAGTACTTCCTGTTCGTCAATCCGCCGATCGTCAGCCGTCAGCTCGGCATCCGGCGCTCGTACCTGTCGGAGACCCGGCGCGTGGCGACGGCGTTCCTCGAGCGCGGGCTCCAGTCGATCGTGTTCGCGCAGAGCCGGCTGGCGACCGAGATCCTCACGACCTATCTGAAGGACGCGTTCGACGGACGGCCGGGCGCCGGAACCATTCGCGGGTACCGCGGCGGATATCTGCCGCTCAGGCGGCGGGAGATCGAGCGGGGCCTCCGCAGCGGGGAGGTGCGCTGCGTCGTCTCGACCAACGCCCTCGAGCTCGGCATCGACATCGGCGCGCTCGACGTGGCGGTGCTCGCCGGCTATCCGGGATCGATCGCGGCGACCTGGCAGCGCGCGGGCCGGGCCGGCCGCCGCGCCGGCCGCTCGGCGGCCGTGCTGGTCGGTTCGAGCGCCCCGCTCGATCAGTTCGTCGTCCGGCACCCGGAGTATTTCTTCGGCGCGTCGCCCGAGCACGCGCTCGTGAACCCCGACAACCTGCACATCCTGCTCGATCACGTCAAGTGCGCGGCGTTCGAGCTGCCGTTCCTGGCGGACGAGACGTTCGGCTCGCTGAACGTCCAGGAGGTGCTCGGCGTGCTGAGCGAGGCCGGATTCGTGCAGTTCACCGACAGCCGCTGGCTCTGGACGCACGAGTCGTATCCGGCCGACGCGGTGAGCCTGCGATCCGTGACGTCGGACAACTTCGTGGTCGTGGACCTCACCGGGGGCGGGCGGGTGATCGGCGAGACCGATTTCACGGCCGGTCCGGCGACGCTCCACGAAAAGGCGATTTACCTGCTCGAGGGCCAGCTCTTCCAGGTGGAGCGGTTCGACTTCGAGGGCCGCAAGGCGTTCGTGCGCCGCGTCGACTGCGACTACTACACCGACGCGATCACCTACACGAAAGTCACGATTCTGGAGACGTTCGCCGGCGGGCGTCGGGCGCCGGGCGACGAGCCCCCGGGGAGCCGAACGGCTCCGACAGGGGGGCTCGAGGCCTGCGATCCGCCTGGAGTCCGGAGCCAGGAGTCCGGAGCCCCTTCCCACGGTGAGGTTCACGTCGTCTCGCGCGTGGTCGGCTTCAAGAAGATCAAGTTCTACACGAACGAGAACGTCGGATCGGGCGAGCTCGACCTTCCCGAGCAGCAGATGCACACGACGTCGGTACTGGTTGACCGTCCCGGCGGACGTCGTCGCGGCCCTGCCGTTTTCGGCCGCCGATCGACGTGACGGCGTCGTGGGACTGGCGTACGCGATGCGGAACATCGCGCCGCTGCTGCTCATGTGCGACAGCCACGATCTGGGACTGTCGATCGACGGGATCGCGCTCGAGGGCGCCGCTCGCCTGGGTGGGTCGTCGCGAGTCGCGCCGGAGCCGTCGGCCGCCCCGACGATCTTCGTGTACGACAACTACCCGGGCGGCATCGGGTTCAGCGAGCCGCTGTTCCTGATGCACGCCGATCTCCTTGCGCGCACGCGGGAGTTGATCGACGGCTGTCCGTGCGAGTCCGGCTGTCCTTCGTGCGTCGGGCCGGAGGGCGCGACCGGTCCGCTCGCGAAAGCCGTGGCGTCGCAGCTGCTGGCGCGGCTCACCGGCCCCGCGCCGACGTCGGACACGCCGCTGGCGCCGGCGGCAATCGCGGAACCATGACGGACCTCGCGTCGCGGCTCCGTGCGATCGTGCGGCAGCCCGTGGCCTCCCGGAGCGGGCCGAGCGACGTCGATGCACGACGTCAGGGACGCGAGCTCACGTACGTCCCGGACGCACCTGGCGCGGCGCTGAGCCCGGCCGATGCCGCCGCGGCGCTCGGCGGTACGCGGTACGACGCGCCAGGCAGCTCCTGCGTCGCCGTGGACCGCGTGTGGGACGCGGACGCCTGGCATGGCCGGCAGCGGATCGAGGCGTGCGCGATCGACGCCGGCGCGCCGCTGGCGCTGCTCGATCCGCGGCTGGCGCACCAGGCGGGCTGTGCCTCGCGCGTCGTGTTCTTCGACATCGAGACCACCGGACTGAGCGGCGGGGCGGGCACGCTGCCGCTGCTCGCCGCGTGCGGCTGGTTCGACACCGGGCGGTTCGTCGTGCGGCAGTTCTTCCTGAGCGGACCCGCCGGCGAGCGGGCGCTGCTCGACGGGCTGGCGGAGCTCCTGGACTCGGCGACGCTGCTCGTGACCTACAACGGCCGGACGTTCGACGTCCCGGTGATGGAAACGCGCTGGGCGTACCACCGGCGGGACAATCCGCTGCACGACCTTCCCCATGTCGACATGCTGCCGGTCGCGCGGCGGCTGTGGGGACGAGGAGCGGGTTCGACGAGCTGCACGCTGACGGCGCTCGAGCGCGGTGTGCTCCGATTTCATCGCATCGACGACGTCCCCGGCCTCGAGATCCCGTCGAGGTACTTCCAGTTCCTCCGCACGGGAGATGCGCGGGTCGTGGACGGCGTGCTCGAGCACAACCGATACGACGTCCTCTCGCTGGCGGCGGTCATGGCGCGGGCGCTGCGCCTCGCGGCCGAGGGGCCGGAGGCCTGCGAGATGCCGTGCGAGCAGCTCGGGCTGGGGCATCTGTACGAGCAGGCGACGCGCTGCGAGCTCGCTGAGCGGGCGTACGGTCTGGCCGCCGCCTCAGAGGACGCCGCCATCGCGCGGCAGGCCCTCGGGCGACTCGCCATCCTCCTGAGACGCCAGGGGCGTCATCGGGAGGCCGCGGAAGCCTGGCAGGGGGTGCTGGCGCTCTCGTCGCCGCACGAACCGGATGGACCGCTCGAGCGCCGCGCCCTCGAGGCGCTCGCCATCCATCACGAGCATCGCGCGCGCGACCTCGTCGCCGCGCGGGCATATGCGGAGACGCTCGGCCGCCAGGCCCACGGTCAGCGGGAACAGGAAGCGGAGCGGCGTATCAGCCGGTTGGACAGGAAGCTGCGGAGGCGCGCGCAGGGGGAACCGCTCATCGGTGATCTGTAGTCGGTCGGCGATCGCCTGCGCCCTACGCCGTCGCGCCGGTCTTCTTCGCGGTCTTGCCGGCCTTGGCGGCTTTGTTGGCCGCGGCCTGCTTCTTGCGCGACTCGGCAGTCTGCGCGCCGAAGCGCTTGGTGAACCGCTCGACGCGTCCTTCCGTGTCGATCAGCTTCTGCCGGCCCGTGAAGAACGGGTGGCACTGATTGCAGATTTCGAGGTGCAGGTCCGGCTTCGTCGAACGGGTCTTGAACGTGTTCCCGCACGCGCAGCGCGCTTCGACCTCGTGGTATTTCGGATGGATTCCGGGCTTCATCTTCATTCTCCGGGGGGCTCCGCCCCGCGGACCTCCCTACGCGCTCACTCGCGGGACTTCCTGATCCCGCCCGTTCGCACGGAAGCAAACCCTAAGTATACGGCAGCCGCTTGTCCTTGGGGCAGGATGGTCACGAGGTCGAGAACCCCGGAACCCCGGAACCCGCTACGGTATGTCGTACGTTCGCACCCACCGGTGGCGCCGCAGGCGCTGGAGCAGGTCGGCCGGCAGCGGGCGCCCGTCGGACGCCGAGAGATTCTGATCGACGTGCTTCGGCCGACGCATGCCGGGGATGATCGTGGACACGTCCGGGTTCGCCAGGATGAACCGGAGCGCCAGCTCCGGCAGGGGCATGCCCGCCGGGACGTCCTCGCGCAGCCGGTCGACCCGCTCGAGGATCTCGTCGAGCTTCTCCGGCGTGAAGTAGAGATTCCGCCAGTCGCCTTCCGGCCATCGCATTCCCCGCGTCATCGTGCCGGTCAGGCTGCCCTCGTCGAACGGGACGCGCGCGATGACGGCGATGTCGAGCTCGCGGCACACGGGGAACAGCTCGTCTTCGGGGTTCTGGTCGAAGACGTTGTAGACGACCTGCACGCTGTCGATCAGCCCCGTCCGCAGGGCTCTGATGCCGTTCGCCGGTTCCCAGCGGTTGAGGCTGATGCCGACGCCCCGCACGAGTCCTTCGCGCTTGAGGTCGGCCACCGCTCGCTGCCAGCGATCGTCCTCCGCCCAGTTGTCGTGCCAGACATGGAACTGCTGGAGGTCGATCGCGTCGACGCCCAGGTTCCGGAGGCTCGTCTCGGTCGAGCGTCGGACGTGATCGGCGGGGTAGACGTCCTCGAGACGGGAGGTCGCGCGC
The DNA here is from genome assembly GCA_963764505.1 of uncultured Acidobacteriota bacterium. Lineage (GTDB taxonomy): Bacteria > Acidobacteriota > Vicinamibacteria > Vicinamibacterales > SCN-69-37 > CAVXSP01. The sequence continues at coordinate 1,283,075 of CAVXSP010000001.1, forward strand.
GCGGGCCACTGCAGGTTCTTCGGAGGAATCTTGGTGGCGACCACGAGCGGCGCCGTGCGGTGGCGCGCGAGCACGCTGCCGAGCAGCGTCTCGCTCTTGCCGTTCCCGTAGGCGAGCGCCGTATCGAAGAAGGTGCAGCCGAGCGCGATTGCCCGCTCGATCGCCGCGACCGACTCCTCGTCATTCGATCCGGTCCAGCCACCAACGCCCCACAGGCCGTAGCCGATCTCGGAGACTGGCCAGCCGAGCCGGCCGAACGTGCGTGTCTGCATGGACCCCGATCTTACTCAAACCTGGACCGCGTCGAGCAGCCTCCTCGCCATCATCGTCAGATCCGCCATCGTGAAGGGCTGGTTGAGGATCGCGGTGGGCGCCTCGGCGGATTCCCCCGCCTGCGCTTCCGACCGGGTGGCAATCAGGACGGCCGGCAGGCCAGGCTTCAGGCCGCGCAGCTCCTCGAGGAGCGTCGCGCCCGTCGCGGCGCTGATCCCGAAGCGGCTGATGACCAGATCGAGCCGGTGCGCCTGGGTCTCCGCGATCTGTAGCGCCTCCGCCGACGTGGCGGCGCGCACCACCCGGTAGCCGAACCGGCTCAGGAACGATTCAATCAGGAGCGCGACGGTCGTCCGCTCCTCCACGAGCAGGATCGTCTCGGTGCCGCCGATGCGCTCGTCCGCGTCGACCGGCTCGACCGCCGCGATCTCGCTCGGGCCCGGTCCGCTGGCCGGCAGGAACAGGTGCACGGTCGTGCCCTTCGAGGGCTCGCTCTCGACGCTCACGTGCCCGCCGCTCTGCGCCACGATGCCGTACACGGTCGAGAGCCCGAGGCCGGTGCCGACGCCGAGCGGCTTGGTGGTGAAGAACGGTTCGAACGCCCGCTCGAGGACGGCCGGGTCCATCCCGGTCCCGGAGTCCCGCATCGAGAGCCGCAGCTCGGCGTCAACCTCGTTGGTCTCGATGATGACGGTGCCGCCGTTTGGCATCGCGTCCCGCGCGTTGGCGGCAAGCTGCTGCAGAGCGTGTTCGAGCTGCAGCGGGTCGGTCCGCACCCACGGGTTCGACGCGTCCAGATGCGTGACGAGCTCCACCTGCGGGCCGAGGAGCTCTCTCAGCGCGCCGGCGTTCCGTTGAACGACCGAATGCGCGTCGACTTCACGCACGTCGAAGCTCTCCCGCTTGCTGAAGGAGAGCAGCCCGTGCACGAGTTTCGCCGCCCGGTGCGTCGCGCGCTTGATCTCGTCCACCGATTCGCGGCCCTCGCGGTCGCCGGCGACGGTGGCCTCGAGGAGCGCCGCGAAGCCGCTGATCACCGCGAGCAGGTTGTTGAACTCATGGGCGATGCCGCCCGCCAGCCGGCCGACCGCCTCCAGTTCGCGCACCTGGCGCAGCTCGGCCTCCAGCCGGTGCTGCTCCGTGACGTCGACGAGGAAGACGACGTCGACGGGACCCTGGCCACCTACGTCCGGCAGCGACTCGAAGGTCGCGAGGCCCTGGCGGGTCGTCGCGTCTGGCAGGACGCTCTGCACTGGCAGGCCCCGGAAGCGTGCGCCCGACGCCCAGGCCACGACCAGTCGCGAGAAGCGCTCCGGATCCGGGAAGCAGTCCGCGAGCTCGGCGAGGAGGCGGCCGATGAAGTCCTCGGGCGTACGGCCGAAGAACTCGGCAAGCTTCCCGTTGCAGTCGTCGACACGGCCCGACTGCCGGTTCACGAGCGCCATGCCCAGCACGTCTGTGCGGAACAGGCGCTCGAAGCGCTCGGCGAGCCGCAGCCGCTCCCGCTCGTGCGTTCGCTGGCCGGTGAACTCCCGCAGCACGCCGACGTGCTGGCCGAAGACGAAGTCGGCGGTTACGCTCGACTCGGCGAGGCGGCGCTCGCCGTCCGGCCGCACGATCTCGATCTCCGCCTGGCGCTGGCCGGTCGAGCGCACCCTCCACCAGATGCTCCCGGCCTCTCCCGGGCAGAACTCGTCGAGGCACCGGCCGCGCAGTTGCTCGGTCGGAGTGCCGAACAGCGCCGCGGCGGCGGGGTTCGCCTCGAGGACGCGGCCGTTGTCGTCGAAGATGACAATCGCGTCGAGGGCCGACTCGAAGACGGCCCTGAAGCGGCGTTCTCGCGCTTCGAGCTCGTAGACGGCGGACGCCACGCCGGAGGGAATCTCGAGCTTCACGAATCTCTACCTCGTGACAACTTTGTAATCGGGATTACAGGCGGACGGGTGCACCCCTGCAGTTTGGGCCTGGCTAGGGGCTGAGGCACCGCACGCACACGTGGCGCTGCAAGACTGGGGCCGACGGACGGGGTTCGATGGGCACTGCGCACGTTCCAGGTGGCGGCCGAACACCAAGAAAACGGTCGCGGCGGCGTTCCGAACGGGCCGGCGCTCGTGCCAGCCCGTTCACGGCTCAGTGGCGCGTGCTGAGATCGGAAGAGGACGCCGGCATGTCGGCGTCCGTTGCCGGCGGCGGCGCGTTCGGGAGCCGTTCGGCGAGCGCGGTCCTCAACACTTCGTGCATCGACTCCACGAGATAGATGTTCATCGAGTCGACGACGTTCTTCGGGATGTCAGCGAGGTCTTTCTCGTTGTCCTTCGGGAGCATGAGTGTCGTGACGCCGGCGCGGTGCGCGGCCAGCACTTTTTCCTTGACGCCGCCGATCGCCAGGACCTTCCCTCGAAGGGTGATCTCGCCGGTCATCGCCACATCGCGGCGCGTCGGTACCTGGGCCAGCGCCGAGACCATGGCCGTGGCCAGGGTGATGCCGGCGGACGGCCCGTCCTTCGGGATGGCGCCCTCCGGGATGTGCACGTGCACGTCGGTGCGGCGGTAGAAGTCGCGCGCGATGCCGAGCACCTCCGAGTTCGAGCGCACCCAGCTCATCGCCGCCTGCGCGGACTCCTGCATGACGTCGCCGAGCTTGCCCGTGAGGGTCAGCTTGCCGCGGCCGGGCATGAGCGTCGCCTCCGTCACGAGGATCTCGCCTCCGACTTCGGTCCATGCCAGTCCGGTGGCGATGCCGATTTCGTTCTTCTCCTCGGCGACGGAGGGACGGAACTTCGGCACGCCGAGAAAAGTGGTGACCTTCTCGCTGGTCACGTCTTCCCTGAGGCTCCGACCCTCGGCCACGACCTTGCGGGCGACCTTGCGGCAGATCGAAGAGATCTCGCGCTCGAGGTTGCGCACGCCGGCCTCGCGCGTGTATCGCTGGATGATGGTCTGCAGCGCCTCGTCGGTGAACGTCACGTGGGTGGCGTCCAGGCCGGCGCCCTCGATCGCCTTCGGGGCGAGGAAGCGCTTGGCGATCTCGACCTTCTCCTGCTCGGTGTAGCCGGCCAGCTGGAGCACCTCCATACGGTCGCGCAGCGCCTGCGGGATCGTGTGCAGCACGTTGGCCGTGCAGATGAACATCACGTGGGAGAGGTCGTACTCGACGTCCAGGTAGTGATCCAGGAACGTGTGGTTCTGCTCCGGGTCCAGCACCTCGAGGAGCGCCGCGGACGGGTCGCCGCGGAAGTCCATCGACATCTTGTCGACTTCGTCGAGCAGGAAGACCGGGTTGAGCGTGCCGGCCTTCTTCATCATCTGGATGATCTGGCCTGGGAACGCGCCGATATACGTCCGGCGGTGGCCGCGGATCTCGGCCTCGTCCCTCACGCCGCCGAGCGACAGGCGCACGAACTTGCGGTTCATGGCGCGCGCGATCGACTTGGCCAACGACGTCTTGCCGACCCCCGGAGGGCCCGCGAACGTCAGGATCGTCGCCTTCGGCTTCTTGACCAGGACCCGGACGGCGAGGAACTCGAGGATGCGCTCCTTGATCTTCTCGAGTCCGAAGTGGTCCTCGTGCAGGACGGATTCGGCGTGCTTGAGGTCGCGGCTCTCTTTGCTCTTCTTGTGCCAGGGCACCGCGATCAGCCAGTCCAGGTAGTTGCGCGAGACGGTCGCCTCGGCGGACATGGGCGGCATCGCCTCGAGCCGCTTGAGCTCCTCGAGCGCCTTGCGCTCCGTCTCCTTCGGCATGCGGGCCTGTTCGATCTTCTTCTTCAGATCGTCCACCTCGTTGCCCTTTTCGTCCTTGCGCCCCAGCTCCCGCTGGATCGCCTTCATCTTCTCGCTGAGGTAGTACTCCTTCTGCGCCTTCTCCATCTGCTTCTTGACGCGGGACTGGATCCGGCGATCGACCTGCAGCTTGTCGACTTCGGTCTCGAGCACGGTCACGATGCGCGACAGCCGCTCGACCGGCGCGACGATCTCGAGAAGGTTCTGCTTCTCCTCGACACCGACCTGCAGGTGGGCGGCGATCGTGTCGGCCAGCCGCGACGGATCGTCGACCCGCACGGCGGCGACCATCGCGTCGTACTGCAGGTTGTTCGACAGCTTGATGTACTGCTCGAACAGCGTCACGACGCGGCCCATGACGCTCTCGGCGTCCGCCGCGCTCTCCGCCTTGCGCGCGATGAGCTTGACCGTCACGCGGAAGAAGCCCTTGTCCTCCTTCCACTCCACGGCTCGCGCGCGATCGACGCCCTCGACCAGGACCTTGATGTTGCCGTCGGGCAGCTTGAGCGACTGGACGATGTTCGCCACGCAGCCCATCGTGTAGATGTCGGCGGGCTGCGGGTCGTCGATGGCGGCGTCGTGCTGCGCCGCCAGGAAGATCCGCTTGTCGGTCGCCAGCGCGTGCTCCAGGGCGCGCGTGGAAGAGGGCCGGCCGATGACGAACGGCATCATCATGTGCGGGAACACGACGACGTCTCGCAGCGGGACGACGGGGAGAGTTTCGTAGTGATCCATAGAGTGCATCACGGGAAAGGGCGAGAGGGTGACCCTCTCACCCTTTCACGCTCTCACCCTCTGAAATCAGCCAGCCTTCTCGATGACCGTGATCGGCTTCTCCTTCGACTCTACCACCTCGCGCGTGATGACGCATTCGCGGATCTTCTTCTGACCCGGGAGCGTGTACATCAGGTCGAGCATGATGTCCTCGATGATCATCCGCAGGCCGCGGGCGCCGATCTTCCGGCGCAGGGCCGCCTCCGCGATGGCCTCGAGGGCATCGTCGGTGAACCGAAGCTTCACGTTCTCGGTACTCGAACAGCCGCTGATACTGCCGCGTGATGGCGTTGCGCGGCTGGGTGAGGATCTGGACCAGGGCCGCCTTGTCGAGCTCGTGCAGCGTCCCGACGACCGGCAGCCGGCCGACGAACTCGGGGATCAGGCCGTACTTGATGAGGTCCTCGGGCTCGAACTGCTCGATGAGCGAGGTCGATTCCCGCACGGCCGGCTTGACCTCGGCCTTGAAGCCCAGCGTCTTCTTGCCCAGCCGCCGCGCGATCTGGCGATCCAGGCCGACGAACGCGCCGCCGCAGATGAACAGGATGTTCGTCGTGTCGACCTGGAAGAACTCCTGGTGCGGGTGCTTCCGGCCGCCCTGGGGCGGCACGTTGGCGACGGTGCCCTCGAGGATCTTGAGCAGCGCCTGCTGGACGCCCTCGCCCGAGACGTCCCGCGTGATCGACGGGTTCTCGTCCTTGCGGCAGATCTTGTCGACCTCGTCGATATAGATGATCCCCTGCTGCGCCTTCTCGATGTCTCCGCCGGCCGCCTGCAGGAGCTTCAGAATGATGTTCTCGACGTCCTCCCCGACGTAGCCGGCCTCGGTGAGCGTCGTCGCGTCGACGATCGTGAACGGCACCGAGAGCAGCCGGGCCAGCGTCTGGGCGAGCAGCGTCTTGCCCGTCCCGGTCGGACCGATGAGCAGGATGTTCGACTTGGTCAGCTCGACATCGTGCCGCCCGCGCGCCTGCTTGTGGATCTCGAGGCGCTTGTAGTGGTTGTAGACCGCAACCGCGAGCTTCTTCTTCGTCTGTTCCTGGCCGATGACGTACTCGTCCAGGAATTTCTTGATTTCGACCGGCATCGGCAGCGTCAATCGCGCGCCGCGGTCGAACTTGTTGTCATCGGCGATGATGTCGTTGCAGACCTCGACGCATTCGTCGCAGATGAAGACGGTCGGGCCCGCAATGAGCTTGCGGACGTCGTTCTGGTCCTTGTTGCAGAAGGAGCACCGAAGGACCTCGTTTTCGCCGGTCTTTTTCGTCGTCAACTCATCCTCCGGGAGGCTTCGCCCCCTCGGACCCCCTCCGACGCACGTCGCCCGGCCGCGGCACGCCGCCCGCTCGCGATCTCCCGATCTATCGGACGCGGACCGCCAGAGAATTACGTTCGCCGGCTCAGGACGTCATCAATAATACCGTATTCCTTGGCCTGGTCCGGCCCCAGGATGTAGTCCCGATCGGTGTCCTCCTGGATGCGCTCGACCGACTGGCCGGTGTGCTTGGCCATGATTTCATTGAGCATCGCGCGCATGCGCAGGATTTCCTTCGCGTGGATGTCGATGTCGCTGGCCTGCCCGCCCAGGCCGGACATCCAGGGCTGGTGGATCAGGATCCGGGCGTTCGGCAGGGAGAAGCGCTTGCCCTTGGCCCCGGCCGCCAGCAGGACGGCCGCAATCGACGCCGCCTGGCCGATGCAGTACGTCGCGACGTCCGGCTTGATGAACTGCATCGTGTCGTAGATCGCCAGTCCGGCCGTGATCGACCCGCCCGGGCTGTTCAGGTAGACCAGAATGTCCCGCTCCGGATCCTCGGCTTCGAGGAACAGCATCTGTGCAATGACCAGGTTCGCGACCGAATCGTCGATCGGCGTGCCGATGAAGACAATGCTGTCCTTCAGCAGGCGGGAGAAGATGTCGTAGGCGCGTTCGCCGCGGTTCGTCTGCTCGACGACCATCGGCACGAGTTGGGAGTGGGACATAGGAGTGATTCTACAGGGCTCTGGGCCGTGGGCTTTAGGCTCTGGGCCAAGAGCCCAAAGCCCAAAGCCCAAAGCCCAAAGCCTACGTGGTGATATTCGCCTTCTCGAGCAGCCAGGTCATCGTCTTTTCCCGCCCGATCCCGGCCCGAATCCGATCGAGCGCGTCTTCCTTCTCCAGGGTCGCGCGGACCGCCGCCGGCGTGCGGCCCGATGCCTCCGCGAAGCGCTCGATCTCCCGCGCGACGTCCTCGTCGGTGGCCTGAATCTGCTCGCGCCGGGCAATCTCGTCCAGCACGAGCGTGCTCTTCACGGTGCTCTCGGCCGGCGCCCGCTGCCCTTCCCGGAACTGCTGCCAGTCGACGTTGGCCGTCCGGGGATCGACGCCCTGGTCCATCAGGCGACGGACCAGCTCCTCGAAGCGCCGGTCGACTTCTCGGTCGACGAGGACCTCCGGCGCCTGCGGCATTCGCCCGGCGAGCTGGTGCAGCAGGTCGTGCCGCACCTGGTGGTCGGCCTCGCGCTCCGCCTCCTTCTGGAGGTCCTCGCGGATCCGGGCCCGCAGCTCGTCCAGCGTCGCGAGCTCGCTGACCTCTTTCGCGAACTCGTCGTCGAGCGCGAGCAGCTCCTTGCGCCGCACGCCCTTGACCGTGACGTCGTAGTCGACGGTGGCTCCCGCCAGCTCCGCGACCTCGTACTCGGCGGGAAACGTCACGGTGAACGAGCGGGTGTCCCCAGCCGAGGTGCCCGTCAGGTCCTGATCGAACCCGGGCGGGTTCGCGGACGCCCCGAGCTCGACCGTGACGTTCTGCAGCGGCTCCGGCTGATCGTCCATGCCGCCTCTGGCCGGCCGGCCCTCACCCGGGGCTTCGATCAGGCTCGTGCGGCGCGTCCGCGTCAGGTCGATCAGCAGCGTGTCGCCCGCGGCCGACGGACGATCCTCGACGGGCTGCCAGCGCGCCGCGCGCTGGCGCAGCCGCTCGATCGCCTGATCGACCGCGCCGACCTCCAGCACGGCGGGCGGCTTGCGAACGGTGAGGCCCGTGTAGTCGCCCGGATCGATGGCCGGCAGCGTCTCGAAATCCGCCACGAAGGTCAGAGGCTGCCCCTCTTCGAGCACGACGTCCCGGATGTCCGGCGTGGCGACGGGCTGCAGGTTGCGCTCCTTCAGGGCTTCGTCGACCGCCCGCGGGATCAGTCCCTGCGCCACGTCCGACAGGATCTGTTCCCGGTAGCGCTGCTTGATGACCGTCGCCGGGACCTTGCCTGGCCTGAAGCCCGGCACGCGGGCGCTTCGGCGGTACGAGCTGGCCACGCGCTCGATTTCGGCGGCGACCACGTCGGTCGGCACCTCGAACGAGAGGTGCTTGCGGGTCTCGGAGACCTCCGTGAATTCCGTTTTCATCGCGTTCATTATGTCAGCGTCGAGCCCGAACCAGACCGCAGGCCGAACAGGTCCTCGTCGCCGAGCCGCACGGGCGGGCGGACGAGGCCGCAGACCGGACGCCGGGGTACACTCCGGGCCATCTATGGGTCGAGCTGCGATCGCTGCGGCGCTGCTCCTGGCGCCCATCGGCCTCGCTCCTCAGCAGCCGGTCTTCCGGGCCGGCGCGCAGACGGTCGCCGTCTATGCCACCGTCCGCGACGCGGCCGGCCGGCTCGTGCCGGGGCTCACCCGTTCCGACTTCCAGGTGCTCGACGACGGCCGGCCGGCTTCGATCACGACGTTCTCGAACGACATCCTGCCCGCCCAGATCGCGTTGCTCCTCGACATGAGCACGAGCATGCTCGGCGAGCACGCGCGGGTGCGCGAATCGGCGCTGCGCTTCGTCGACGCCCTGCTGCCGGACGACCGCGTCCGCATCGGGACGTTCGGGGACGAGATTGCGCTCAGCCCGTGGCTGACCTCCGACAAGGGCCGGCTCGGTCGCGTGCTGCGGGAGGAGGTCTGGCCTGGCGGCGACACGCCGCTCTGGTCGGCGATGCGCGCGGGGATGGAATCGCTCGGGGACGTCACGCCGCGCCGCGTGATCGTCATGCTGACCGACGGAATCGACACCGGGTGTCCGCGGCTGATCGGCGCCGCGTCGTCCACACACAAGAACCGCGTCGTCCGGACTCAACAGCGGCGTCGTCCGGACTTTGGAAGCGCGTCGTCCGTCGACGAGACGCTCCTCGTTCGGACTCGAGCGCGGCCTCGTCCGCGCTCGAGACGCGCATCCGTCGCCGGCATCGTCGATGAGCACCGGACGACGCCCGGGAGCGTTGCACGCCGGGTGCCGGCCCTGGACGACGTTCGTCAGTCCTGGACGACGCCCGTCAGTCGTGGACGACGAGCGTCGGCTCCGGACGACGTGCGTCAGTTCCCCTGCGCCGGCTACGACGACGTGGAACGTCTCGCGCTCGAGCGCGAGTTCCTGGTGTACGCCATCGGCATGGAGGGCCCGGGACTCGCCGGCGGCCTGATCAAGCTGGCTGACGACACCGGCGGCGGTCACTTCGAGCTCAAGCGGAACGAGGATCTCGCGGCGGCGTTCCGCGAGGTGCTCGACGAGCTGCATCATCAATACGCGCTCGGCTTCACGCCGGTCGCGCTCGACGGCCGCACGCACCTGCTCGAGGTCCGGCTCCTCCGCCACGGGCTCAGCGCGCGCGCGCGGAAGAGCTATCTCGCCGTCGCGCGATGACCACGCGAAGGGCAGGCGTCGCTGCGGCGGTGCTTTGGCTGGTCTGGGGAGCCGGCCACCTGCTGCGGGCTGGCCCCGGGCAAGCCGCACCGCCGGCCGCCGCGGGCCTGACGGTCGCTCTGCTGCTCGACGTGAGCGCGAGCATGACGCACCAGCCGCTCGGGTTCGACCCGCGGTACGCGCAGGTCTTCAACGCGTTTCTCGAGGGATTGAAGCCCGGCGACCGCGCCGCCGTCGGTGTCATCGCAGACCGCGTGCAACTCGGCCGCGTCACGGCCGACCGGCGCGAGCTCTCGAACGCGGTGCGGTGGCTGCTGCAGGTGCCGGACGCCGCGCGGCTCGGCGCGTCGCCGCTCTGGGACGCGCTCGACGAGGTCCTGCCCCTTGTGGCCGACCCTGCGCGCCGCTCGGCCATCGTGCTCTTCTCCGACGGCAAGGCGTCCGGCAATCATGACGGACTCGACGAGGTGATCGAGCACGCGCGCCGGCTCGGCGTGTCGATCAGCATCGTCGTCGAGGGGCCCGGGAGCGACAGCCTCGGCCGCACCAATCCCGGCCTCGATCCGGCGGACGCGCTCGAGCATCTCGCCCAGCAGACCGGCGGACGACGGCTGCTCGACCGTCCGCTCAATCCGCGTCAACGCAATCCCGGCCCGCTCATCGCGCTGATCATGGAAGGGCTGCACAGATAGCCTACAGAGTTCTCGCATTGATCCGCCCGAACTTCCGCCGTGTCGCGTTCGTGGTCGACCTACATTCGTAGCCGTGCACTCTCCGGAGACACAAACCTGCGCGTCGCCGGCCCCCGTCTGGAGGGCTTCTTGCACTCGCAGCCCGCATGGCGCGAACCATCTGGGTCGTCGTGTTGAGCTTCACGTTTGCGGGGAGCGCGGTTTCCGTTCGTGCTCAGGAGCGCGCAACCGAAGCGAGCCGATCGTTCGCGGAGACATTCACCTCCACCGCGATGGTACTGCCACCGGCTTCGCGGGTCACCCTCGACGCCTCCGACCGCCAGGTGCCTGACCGCGGCAAGCGGCGAGCAGTCGACGAGGGATTCGTCGCGCTCGGCTTCGCGCTCGGGTCAGCGATGAGCGTCGACACGTACAGCACGTTCGCGTCGCTAGGTTGGTGCCCGTCGTGCCAGGAGGAGAATCCCTACGCCGCCCCGTTCGTCAGCCGCGGGCCGCTCGCCGCGTACGCCACCGGCATCGCGTTCGATGTGGGCGTCATGGGCGCGGCGGCCGCGATGCGCAAGTCCGCGAACCCGGCGCTGCGGAAGATCTGGTGGGCGCCGGCCGTGGCGCTCATCCTGGGCCACGGATTCGCCGCGCGGCACAACTTCGCGCTGCGGGAGTCCTGCAACGGAAATCCCGCGTGCGGACGTGCACCGTGACCGCGGTCGGCACCGACACGGACGGCGGCACGGTTTCGCATCCGGCCCGGCTGCCGGTCCACGTGTCGACGTGTGATCCGTCTCGCGATCTACTCGCAGCGAAATGCACCGCCGGATCGATTGACGCGGCACGGCGGGCCGGGAAATAGACGGCGGCGAGTGCGACGAGGCCGAGGATGGCCGGAACGGCCGCGAATGTCGCCGGATCGAAGGCGCTGACGCCAAACAGCAGGCTCGCCATCAAGCGGGTCAGGGCCAAGGCTCCGACGAGGCCCACGAGAATACCCACGACCGCGAGGAGCATGCCCCGCCGCACGACGAGGCCGACGATCGCCGCGCGATCGGCGCCGAGGGCAATGCGCACGCCGATGTCGCGGGTGCTCTGCGTCACCTGATACGACACGATGCCGTAGACGCCGACCGTCGCCAGCAACAGCGCGAACCCGGCGAGCGCCGTCAGCATCAACGCGGAGAAGCGCTGCCGCGCCAGCGATCCGCCGACGCGATCGTCCATCGTCCAATGGCGTCGAGCCTCGGGATGTTCCCCGGATTGATCGCGCGGTCACGCGCAGGCTCCACATGGCGATCAGCAGCCCGCCCGCGCCGCCGATGAGCGAGATGATCGTGCTCTCGACGAGCAGTTGACGTGCGACGCGCCTCCAGTCGGCCGCCGAGCGCCGTCCGAATCGCGACCTCGCGCTTGCGGCCCGCCGCGCTCGTGAGCAGGAGGTTGGCGACGTTCGCGCACGCGATCAGCAGCACGAGCCCTACCGAGCCGAGCAGCACGAGGACGGGCCGACGCACGTCGCCCACCACGGAATCGAGCAGCGGTACCGTGTCGATGGTAAAGGTCTCGTCGCGCTCGTCCTTCTCCTTGATCGCGCCGCAATGGCCAGCACGTCGGCCTTGGCCTGCGCCATCGTCACGTCCGGCTTCAGGCGCGCCATCGTCTTGATGCTGGCGACCGTCGGCATGACTTCCTCGTTCATGAGGAAGTCGCGCCGCAGCACGCCGACAATCTCGAAGTGATCGACGTCCTCGAGGCGATGCCGTTGATCGTGACGACGGAGCCGATGACGCGCGGGTCGCTGTTGAACAGCCGTGTCCAGCACGCGTAGCTCAGGATGATCACCGGCGCCCGCCCGGGACGATCCTCGTCCGGCGTGAGCAGGCGGCCGTACACCGGCTGCGCGCCGAGGAGCGTGAACAGGTTGGATGAGGTCGCCAGCGCTTCGACGCGTTCAGGCTGGTCGCGGCCAAGCAGCGTCCCGCTTCGGCCCTGTGAGATCGAAATGTCCTGGAACGAGTGGTTCTCGGTTCTGAGATCGACCCACTGCCCGGGGCTTATGATGACTCGTCGAATCGGATGGCCTGGAAGGGAAGGCTGGACGGCCCGTCGAAACCGGAGAGTCTGATGGCCTACAGCGGTGTTCGCGAGTTGACGATCGAGAATCGGCATACGGGCGAGCGGTTGGCGTTGCGGCGTGTCAAGCGAGGCGACGAAGTGTGGCTGGAACTGAAAGGTTCGCTCCCCCCACATCGGCAAGGGCCTCCTCTCCATATTCACGTCGCGGAGGAAGAGGAAGGATTCGTCAGATCCGGCACGCTGTCGGCTGTGCTCAATGGTCGCCGATTCACCGCAGGCTCGGGAGAGCGGGTGTCGTTCCCTCACGGATCGACCCACCGGTGGTGGAACGACGGGAATGAACCCCTGGTGTTCGAAGGCTATGCGCGGCCCGTAGTGGACTTGGACCGATTCATTCAAGCGCTCTTCGAAGTCGTCAACGCAGGCCCCGACGGGCGGCCTCCGCTGTTCTACATGGCCCATGCCCTGTTGAGGCATCGTCACACGCAGACCACACTCATCATGCCGCGGCCGATTCAAGCCGCGCTGCTTCGAGTGATCGTCACGGTTGGCACCCTGCTTGGGCGCTACCGCGGGGATGGCTGGCCCGGGTGTCCATCTCGTTGTGCTGGTGCGCCGTTCGCTGCCGAAGACGTCACGTGACGCGCCGTTAAGGCATGCGTCCGGCTGTTGCCCTGTGGGAGCGCATTGCCACGGACCAGCGGAGCCGCACCGAAACGGCTCTTGCGCCGCAACGCACACGTGTGCGAAAGTCCGCGACGCACGTCCGGGGAGGATGTATGGCGCCGACTGTTGATGACCTTCGCAGCCGAGTCCATGGTCAGACAATCGCTCACGGCGATGAGGGTTACGAGACCGCCCGTAGGGTTTACAACGGAATGATCGACAAGCGGCCGCAGGTGATCGTCCGCTGCACCGATGTCACCGATGTGATAGCTGCGGTCGAATTTGCCCGGGAGCACCGTGTCGATCTCTCCGTCCGCGGCGGCTCCCACAGCGTCCCGGGCTTCGGCACCAACGACGGTGGGGTTGTGATCGACCTCGCGGAGATGAATGGCGTGCGCGTCGACCCCCGCGCGCGGACGGCCCGCGCCGAGGGAGGCTGCACCTGGGGCGGGTTCAACCACGCCACGTACGGGTTCGGCCTCGCGACGACCGGCGGCATCATCGCTTCGACCGGTATTGCCGGCTTGACGCTCGGCGGCGGCATCGGCTATCTCTGCCGCGCCTTCGGCCTGACATGCGACAACCTGATCTCGGCCGATGTCGTCACGGCCGACGGGCGGTTCCTCGTCGCCAGCAAGAGCGAGAACGAGGATCTTTTCTGGGCGCTCCGCGGCGGCGGCGGCAACTTTGGCGTCGTCACGTCGTTCGAGTACCAGCTCCACCCGGTCAAGGACATTGTCGCGGGAATCTTCTTCTTTCCCATCGATCGCGCCCGCGACCTGCTGGAGTTCTACCGCGAGTTCATCCAGACGGCGCCCGAAGAGCTCGGCATGTTCCCGGCGTTCCAGATCGCGCCGCCGCTGCCGTTCATTCCCGAGTCCGACCACGGCAAGACGTTCGTGATCGCCGTCTGCTGCTGGGCAGGGCTGCCCGAGCGGGCCGAGCAGATCTTCGCGCCCATCCGCGGCGTCGCCCCGCTCGTCGCCGAGATGGTGGCACCGATGCCGTATCCGGTGCTCAACGGCATGTTCGATCCGCTCTTGCCGGCCGGTCTCCAGCACTACTGGAAATCCGACTTCGCCGGCGAGCTCACCGATAGCGCGATCAAAGCGCACATGGAGTACGGCCCGAAGGTCCCGGCCGTCAGCGCGACGATGCACATCTACCCGATCAACGGGGCGTGCAACCGCGTGGCCGCCGACGCGACGGCATTCGCGTATCGCGACGCGAAGTTCGCGACGGTCATCGCCGGCATGTGGCCCGATCCGGCTGACAACGAGAAGAACATCAAGTGGGTCAAGGACTACTACCGCGCAGTGCATCCCAACTCCCTGTCGGGGGGCTATGTGAACTTCATGGCCGGCGACGATCAGGATCGGATTCGGGACAACTACAAGGGGAACTACGATCGGTTGGTCGCGATCAAACGAAAGTACGACCCGTCCAACCTGTTCCACATGAACCAGAATATCCAGCCGTAGGTGGGGCGAGCCGCCACCCCAACTTCGCGGCGTCATATGGGCGCGCAGGACGGGTGGAATGGTGACTCCTGACAAATGCCGCAGGAGCTGTCGAGTCAGCTTCGAGAGCCCCTTGGCGACTGGTGAATGATGCTCCGCGCAGCTACTTCTTCGCGTCGAACCTCCAGGTCATCGGCAGCGTGATCGGCCGGGCGGTCTGGACGCGGCTACAGATTGTCTTGGAGCGCGAAGCGTCCCTGGTAGACGGCGCTGCCCTCGCAGCGCTGGAGCACGATCTGGAGCAGCCGCACGCCTGCGTGGATCAGCAGCGTCCGGCCCGACAGGTTCGATATCTCGAGCACCTGGCGGCTCACGACGCCCGGCTGCACGAAGCCAGACGTGACGTGGATCATGAGGCCGAGGCGCGCGAACCTGCTGCGTCCCTCAAGCCATCCGCCGATGTCGCCGGGCAGGGTAATGCGCTCGCGGGTGATGCCGTGAATAGTCTCGCCGGGAGCCAGCGGATACGGTGTCTGGAGCAAGCGCGCGTCGGTGATCGTCCGGTAGTCGACATCGTCGGTCACCGACACCGGCTCGCGCCCGGTGTGCATGACGCGGATCTCGTCGCCGAGATGCAGGTCGATCGACGCCGGCCCCACCTGGTCCGCGAAGAACGGCTCGATCACCACTCGGCCCGCCTCGATCTCGCGCCGGATCACGTCGCGCGTCAGGATCATCGTGTCAATTCGTCGCCGCTCGTTGCTTCAGCCCTTCGGTCCAGTTCACGACCGCCCGAATCTGCGCCTCCATCGATCAGCGTGATGATCTTGCAGCTGCCAGCAGGGGTTGCCGGGAGCGAGGGCACAAGTTGTTGGATTATATGGGCCGGACGGCCATGCAGGACGGATAGTTCCTCAGTGACGCCGATCTAGCGAGCCTCAGCCCCCGCTGGCCCGCCCAGGGCTCTCTGATTCCCAAGGACGGTGCACCCTGCGCTACATACGCTGCGACTTGCCGCTCGGCGAGTTGACATCGCGTGGGTGGCACGCACACCTGCGCTTGCCTCATGCATCAGGCGACCTAACACCTTGCACTTCGACATATGACCTGATAACGTGTCGAAGTGCGAGGTATCAATGGCCCCACAACCTGATCTGCCCCAGGGCACGCTCGACATGCTGATCCTCAAAGTCGTCGCGGCAGGCCCGATCCACGGGTACGCGATCGCCCAACGCATTCAGCACATTTCCAAGGACGTGCTGCTGGTGCGCCAGGGCTCGCTCTACCCGGCCTTGCACCGGCTCGAGAATCGTCGACTGCTGGCGGCGGAGTGGAAAGACTCCGACACAGGACGGGAAGCGAAGTTCTATCGACTGACGCCGCTGGGCCGTAAAGCGCTCGGTGCGGAGAGCCAGAACTGGAAGCATCTGCGGGACGCCATCGAGCTCGTCATGCGGATCGAAGGCGAGTCTCTGTGAACCTCCTGCGCCGTCTGCTCAGCCGCCGCCGTCTGGAAACGGATCTCGAGAAGGAGCTGGCTTTTCACATCGCTCAGCGCACCGAAGAGCTGATCGCTCGGGGCGCAGCCCCCGGCGAGGCGGCGCGCCGCGTGCGCCTGGAATTCGGCAGCCCAGACGAAATCAAGGAGGCCTGCCGCGATGTGCGCGGCACGCGGTGGTTGGAGGATTTCCTCCAGGACTGCCGCTACGGCCTGCGCCTGCTTCGACGCAGCCCTACATTCGCGGTCGTGGCGATTCTGTCGCTCGCGGTTGGCATCGGCGCGACGACCGCCATCTTCAGCCTGATGGATCGTGTGATGTTTCGGACGTTGCCGGTGCGCGAACCGAACCAACTCGTCGAGATCGGGCCGTGCTGCACGTCCTATCCCGTCGTCCGAGAACTGTCCGGTTCGCTCAGCAGCTTCGAAGGCCTCTTCGGCCAGACCCCGATGGGTGTTCTCGATATCGCCGTGGATGGCCAGCCCGAAACGGCGAGCATCGATCTCGTCTCGGGTGCCTACTACTCCGTCCTCGGTGTCGACGCCGCCCTCGGACGCACGTTCACGAAAGACGCGGATCGGGCGCCTGGGGCCGCTCCTTTGGCGGTAATCAGCTATCGATACTGGCAGCGCCGCTTCGGAGCCGACCCGGCCGTCATCGGTAAGACCTTTCGGCGCCTCAAGACGACATTCACGATCGTCGGCGTCACTCCATCGTCGTTCTACGGAGCCACCGTCGGGCAGGAACCTGACATCACTGTCCCCCTGACCATGGACGCCGAAGTGCGAGGAAGTGATCCTCGGTGGCCCTACTTGGAGCAACGCGACTACTGGTGGCTTGGCGTCATGGGTCGCCTGAAGCCCGGTGTCAGCATCGAGCAGGCACAGCGGGAACTGGACGCCTTCCACGGCGAGGCCCTCACGTTCTGGAGGGTTCACATGAGCAAGTTCAATCCCGGAAGGCTGCAGCCGGCCGCCAACGGCTTCGACAGCCTTCGTGAGCGATTTTCCCAGCCACTCGAGGTCCTTCTCGGCACTGTCGTGCTGGTGCTCCTCCTCGCGTGCGCCAACCTCGCGAGCCTGCTCCTCGCGAAATCCTCGGGCAGGCGTCACGAAATCGTGATGCGGCTTTCCATCGGCGCAAGCCGAGGTCGCATTGTCCGCCAACTGCTGGTGGAAGGCCTTCTGCTGGCATTGTCGGGTGGAATCCTTGGCGTCGTGTTTGCGTACGTCTTCGCGGCTGCGCTGGTCACCATGATGTCGAACGGCGGCCCACGCATGCTCATCGACGTCCGGCCGGACACGCGGGTCTTGCTCTTCGCCTCCGCTGTCTCCCTCACCTCGTGCTTGCTGTTCGGCTTGGTACCCGCTCTGGCATCGTCTCGCCACCAGGGCCAATCGACCGCGCCGCGACAGACGCGCGCTGGACTCGGTAAGCCTCTGCTGATCGGCCAGATGGCAATCGCCGTGCTGCTCTTGATTGGGGCGGGACTGTTTGGACGAACGCTGCTGAACGTGGTCAACGCCCCGACCGGGTTCGTCGCCGACGGCCGAGTGGTGTTCTCAACAAACCTTGCCGCCCTGGGCTACGACTCGTCCCGTATGGACAATCTGATGCGGCAGATTGTCAGTGAACTCGAGGCGATCCCAGGAGTCGAGGCCGCGACCGTTTCGAAGTACCCGCCGGTCAGCCGAGGCCGTAGTTGGCAGCAAGGTCTGGAAATCGAGGGCCATCCTGAGGCGGGGGTACCTTCGCATCTGAATTCGATCGCTCCCGCGTTCTTTGAGACGTATGGAACGCCGGTTCTTGCCGGCCGCGAGTTCAATGAGCAGGACACCGCTGCCTCGCCGAGGGTCGCCATTGTCAACGAAAGGTTCGCTCGCCGATATTTCTCGGGAGGCTCGCCCATCGGCAGGTGGGTGTCGTTTCGCGGGCCGGAGCACGACACGCACTACACGATCGTGGGTGTCGTGAAGGACGTGAAGTACGAGAGCCTCCGGTCTGATCCGCCAGTGACCGTGTACGTGCCGTTCACTCAAGTGCCCATCGGAAGCAACTCGCACACGTTTGCGCTGCGCGTCACGGCGGGGCCGACTCCGACGACCGCCGATCTTCAACAGTTGCTCCGGCGCATCGATCCATCGCTGCGACCGGTCGACCTGGCGCGCCTCGAAGATCACGTGGCCCGCTCGATACTGCCGGAACGCATGCTCGCCACGCTGGCAGGCTTCTTCGGCATTTTTGCCGCGCTTCTGAGTGCGATCGGCATCTATGGCGTCATGGCGTTGCAGCTTTCGCGCCGGCGAAGAGAAATTGGAATTCGAATGGCCCTGGGATCCGACGCGCGTCGGGTGGTCGCAATGGTCTTGGGGCAGATAGCGAGATTGGCGATCGCGGGCAGCCTGATCGGCGCCGCGGCAGCGCTGTTAGTCGCGCGCGTCACCAGAGGCTTTCTCTATGGCTTGCAGCCGGACGACCCGATCACATTCGCGCTTGCTGTCGCCGTCCTGGTCGGCACCGCCTTGGCTGCCGCCTACTTCCCTGGCCGGAGCGCCGCACGGACGAATCCCGCTGAAACCCTTCGAGCGGAGTAGGACTCGGCGCGCGGCCCCTACTCTCCCCGCAATGCCTCGCCGGGTCGATGCTGGCCGCGCGGGAGGCGGGAATCGGGCACGCGATGAAAATCACAGCAGCGAGCGCCGCGACCGCTGAGCCGCTGCGGCGCTCGCCTTTGTGACGCTACACGCTGATCCATTGACTTGGCTCCAGCAACTCGCCGTTTGTTGTGGTTACACGGACAGAGCGATCATTGCCAGGACGCGAAAGCGTTCCCGCGTTGGCCCGTCAGTCAGCGGCCCTCTTGAAGAGAGCGAGGCTCTTCGCCACTAACCGCTCGTCGGCGAAGATTTCGAACCGAATGGTGAGCCGCTGAGCGTCGGCCGACACCTCCGTCGTATCGCGAATCGTGACTACAGCACCCTTCTTGGCCGTGACTTCAAGACGGCGGCGTGCGGCCGGACAACGGCGATGGAATCGAAGAAGGGCGAGCCCGTGGCGGGGGAGTCTCGGCCGTCGAACCGTGGGGTGAACTTGACATGCAACGTCGTGCCGTCAGCCTGCGTGAGATGTTCCTCAACAGACATGCCGAAAGAGTCTGCTCGGACAAACAGTTCCCACGCCCTTGGCGTGTGGGCGGAGAAGTCGGAGAGTGCGAGGTCCAAGATCCAATGCCCGCTCAGAGGGTCGGTAACCGGAACATCATCCTCGCACAGGACGCTCTGCCCAGCGACAATCGGGCCGAGTTGCCGCACGCCCATCGGCGTCCTCACCGGCCTCGTCCCGGGGCCCGCGTCTCTACGCGGTGGCTGAAGACGCCGATCTGGCGACTTGCCTCGGGCCGCCCCTCCAGTTCGTCACTGGGCGGAGTCCTAGTACAGCAAGCAACGATTGGCAGGCTGGTCGGCGCGAGAGATACGGTGAAGCGTTGGGCAGGACTTGGCCTCGCAGGCGAACGTCAGTCAGCGAGTCGCAGCCAAGGCACGCCGGAAGCGCTCCTTTGAACGTCGGCTACCGCGCGTCCAGCTTCTCTAGCAGCTCTTCGAGCCGGTGCCTTCGTGACAGCACGTCCTGCGCCGCGTGCCGCGCGATCCACGCGGCGTACCACATCGCCCCACTCATCACAACGAGCTGGAATCCGTCCGTGCCCCAGTTGAATGGCTCGTTGTTGATTCGCCAGATACTCAAGTACAGCGCCAGCGCGCACAAGTAGAACGGCAGCATGGTCCGCGTGATGGCGGACATCCGCCAGGTCCGCGACAGCTCGTAATCCAGCAACGCCACATGGCGCCCGAGTTCGTCGTGCAGCGACGCCCCGAATTGTCGCTCGCGTAGCGCCAGGCGCCTGCGGCCGATGTGCAGATTTGCCGCGGCGAACACGGCCGCGGCCGCGCCGAGGGTCACGATCAGAAAGTCCCACCAGGTGCGCGGGTCGTCGTCGTAGAACATCAGCGCGAATAGCAACGCCAGGCCGGCAAACATCAGAGTGGCGAAGCCGTAAGTGGTGCGCGCCTCGATCACCAGTCCCCGGCGCCGCTTGGCCTCCTCCTCCCGGAGCGCCTGCTGCAGCCGGCCTTCGTCCACGCCGTAGAGCGGCGCCTGGTCCTGCGATCGCCACGCGTCCAGTACTTCATCGAGATGCATGATGCAAAGCCTCCGTGGCCAGCTTCGCGGCCAGTGCCGTCTTGATCCGGCTGATCTTGACGCCTACGTGGTTTTCGGTGATGCCGAGAATGCCTGCCATCTCGCGGTAGCTGAAGCCGTCGAGCATCAGCAGCGCCAGCGAGCGGTCCACCTCGTCGAGCTGCGCAATCTGCGCGTAGAGCCAATCGAGCCGTGGATCTCGATGCGGCAATGCCGTCTCGAGCAGGGCGTTGGCGGACTCGAGCGGCTCCTTGCCGTGCTGGTGCCGCTTCTCCTTCCGGGTCCACGCGATGGCCGTGTTCAGCGCTACCCGGTAGACCCACGTGCCGACGGCCGACTCGCCGCGGAACGCGTCCACGGAGCACCACACTTGCAGCATGATTTCCTGGAAGAGATCCTCGCGATCGGCCGGGGTAAAGGCATAGGCCTGAACCACCTTTAGCAGGATGCCCTTGTGTCCGTGCAGCCAGTCGCGAAATGTTCGGTCTCGTTCCCGTTCCAGCACCGTGTCCTTGTATCTCTATTAGTAGCGTGCAAGAGCCGCTTTCTTACAGAAGCCAAGCCGCACAGGCCGAGGCCAGGTACGCACGCGATATCACCTGATCGCGTCACGGGGTTGGGTCCTGTGTGACGCCGCAGGGACAACCGAACGCTTGCCGGCATGCGTCAGTGCTGCTTCGTGGTCGATTTCGCGCGAGGCGTCGCCCCATCAGACAGTCCGCGATCATCGTTCCCGTCGTTGGGCGGGAGTACGGGCACCTCCATCTCTGCCGCTGCGGCGCCACGTCGCCGATCCCCGTAAACACTTGGTGCGAAAGGGGGGAGTCGAACCCCCAAGGCCTTGCGGCCACCGGATCCTAAGTCCGGCGCGTCTGCCAGTTCCGCCACTTTCGCGTTGGTGTCTTCTTTACTCCGGGGGCTTCGCCCCCGGACCCCCGACACGCGCCCTCGCTCGCCGCTTCGCCGGCTCGCGCCGTGCGCGTGGCTCGCGCGCTGCCCGCGCGCTCGCGATCTTCTCGCGTCAGGCTTCCCGCTCCTCACTTCTGACCTCTGGCTTCTGGCCTCTCTCGCGCTTCGCCCCCGGACCCCCGACACGCGCCCTCGCTCGCCGCTTCGCCGGCTCGCGCCGTGCGCGTGGCTCGCGCGCTGCCCGCGCGCTCGCGATCTTCTCGCGTCAGGCTTCCCGCTCCTCACTTCTGACCTCTGGCTTCTGGCCTCTCTCGCGCTTCGCCCCCGGACCCCCGACACGCGCCCTCGCTCGCCGCTTCGCCGGCTCGCGCCGTGCGCGTGGCTCGCGCGCTGCCCGCGCGCTCGCGATCTTCTCGCGTCGGGCTTCCCGCTCCTCCCTGCTGGCCTCTGGCTTCTGGCCGTCTCGCGCTTCGCCGCCGGACCCCCCGACACGCGCACGCGCTCGCCGCGTCGCCGGCTCGCGCCGTGCGCGTGGCTCGCGCGCTGCCGCGCCATCGCGGCGCCGAGCCGGGATCCGATGCGTGCATCGAGCGATGCCCGGATCAGCCGATGCGAGATCACTCGATGCGCGGATCCGTCGATGCAGGCTCTCCTCTCCGCTCTACTTCGATTTGACGTTCCCGTCCGAGTCACGGATCTCGATCGGTCCGAGATTGAGCTTCCGGAGCTGCGGCTCGATCGTCGCGCGGTCGCCGACCGCCACCACCACGAACTTGTCCGGCTCGAGCGCGCGCTTCGCGACGTCCTGGATCGACGCAGCCGTGACGCCGCCGATCTGCTGCGGGTACTTCGTGTAGTAATCGAGTCCCAGGTCGTAGACGTAGGTGCCCGCCACCGTGCCGACGGTGCTCTGGGTCGTCTCGAAGGCTCCGGGGAGGGAGCGGACGAGAGCGTCGCGCCCGAGCGCGAGCTCGTCGGCGGTCACCGCGGTCGTGCGCATCCGGTCCAGCTCCTTGAAAATCTCCGCCACGGCCGCTCCGGTCGCGTTCGTGCGCACGCCGCTCGCGACGAAGAACGGTCCGGCGGCTTTTCGATACTGGAAGGTCGAGAAGGCGCCGTAGGTGTAGCCGTGATCCTGGCGGAGGTTGATGTTGATCCGGCTCGAGAACAGGCCGCCGAGGATCATGTCCATGACCTGCCGGGCGGCGTAGTCGGGCGTCGAACGGGGCGCGCCGACCGCCGCCACGCGAACCTCCGTCTGCGGCGCCCCGGGGAGATCGACCAGCGCGACGCGCGTGCGGGCGGGACCGCTCGCCGCGAGCACCGGCCTGGCCGGCGTGCCCGCGGCCCAGCCGCCGAAGTCCCGCTCGGCCAGCGTTCTGAGCGCGCCTGAATCGATCGCGCCGGCGACGACGAGGGCGGCGTTGTTCGGCACGAAGTTCTGCTTCCAGAACGCGCTCATCTCGTCCCGCGTGGCGCTCTTCACGCCGGCCTCGGTCCCGAGCTCGGTGAAGCCGTACGGGTGCTCCGGTCCGTAGAGCGCCGCGGCCATCGCCGTGTTGGCGATGCCCGACGGATCGCTGCGCCGCTCGACGATCTGGGTCAGGCGGGCCTTTCGCTGCCGCTCGATCTCCTCCGGTGGAAAGCTGGGATGGAGCGCGACGTCCGCCAGGAGCTCGAGCGCCGCGGGCGCGTTCTTCTGCAGCGCCTGCACCGAGATGCGCGAGGCGTCCATGGACGAGGAGGTCCCGATCGTCGTCCCGATCTGCGCGGCCGCGTCGGCGAGCTGCAGGGCGCTGCGCGTGGCCGTTCCCTGGTTCAGCATGGCGGCCGTGAAGTTCGCCAGCCCGGGCCTCGAGGCCGGGTTCGCGTCGCTGCCCGTCTTGACCACCAGCGCCATCGACACGATCGGCAGGTTCGTCCGCTCGCTGAGGATCACGGTCAGCCCGTTCGAGAGCGTGAACGACGCCGGGACCGCAACCTGCGGCGGCGTGGCCGGACCGGCCTTGGGCGGATCCGTGCGCCAGGCGGCGTCGGCGTTGACCGACTCGGCTCCGGTGCCCGGGGCCACGTTCGCCGCCGGCGTCTGCGGCACGTCCGCCGCGCGCTTCGGTTCGCCCGGGACGCCCTCGACGACCACCCGCGCGTTGGCGGCGAGCTGATTGGCCGCGAACGTTCGCACCGACTCCGCCGTGGCGGCCCGGTAGCGCTGCAGATCCCGGCCGAGATAGTCGGGCGTGCCGACGTACTGGTTGTAGCGGTTCAGCAGATCCGCCACGCCGCCCAGCGTCTCGAGGCCACCGATGATCGTCGTCTCGAACGTGTTCCGCGCGCGCTCCAGCTCCTGCGGGGTGGGCCCGTCGGCGCGGAACGCGGCGAGCTCCGCGTCGATGGCGCGCTCGAGCTCCGCCGCCGTGTGTCCCTGGCGGGCGGTCGCGGTCACGGTGAACACCGATCCGAGCGCGAGCGACGCCTGGTAGGCGTTGACGTCCTGCGCGATCTGCTGTTCGTACACGAGCGTCTTGTACAGCCGGCTCGACCGGCCGCCGCCCAGGATCTGCGCCGTGAGATCGGCCTCGGCGTCCCCCGGCTTGTAGGCGGCGGGCGTGATCCATCCCATGTAGACCCGGGGCAGCGGCACCTTGTCGGCGACCGCTTCCCGCCGCTCCGCCTGAACGGCCGGCGTCGTCGCCGTGATCTTCGGCACGGCGGGGCCGCGCTGCAGCGGACCGAAGTACTTCTCGACCAGCGCACGGGTCTTTGCCTGGTCCAGGTCGCCGACGATGGCGAGACTGGCGTTGTTCGGCCGGTAGTACGTCTTGAAGAAGTCCTTGACGTCTCCGAGCGTCGCCGACTGGATGTCGGCGTGCGATCCGATGACGTGCGCGTAGTACGGGTGCGCGCGCGGGAAGAGCTCGTGGTACTCCTCCTCTTCGACGATGCCGTACGGGACGTTCTCCACGCTCTGGCGGCGCTCGTTGCGCACGACGTCCTGCTGGTTCGACAGGCTCGCCTGATCGAGCTCGTCCAATAGGTAGCCCATCCGGTCCGACTCGAGCCAGAGCGCCAGCTCGAGCTGGTTGGACGGGAGCGTCTCGTAGTAGTTGGTCCGATCGAAATCGGTCGTGCCGTTGTAGTCGCTCGCGCCCGCGGCCTCGAGCAGACGGAAGTGCGTCTGCCCCGGCACGTGCTTCGAGCCCTGGAACATCATGTGCTCGAACAGGTGCGC
Source organism: uncultured Acidobacteriota bacterium (assembly GCA_963764505.1). Lineage (GTDB taxonomy): Bacteria > Acidobacteriota > Vicinamibacteria > Vicinamibacterales > SCN-69-37 > CAVXSP01. The sequence continues at coordinate 1,307,294 of CAVXSP010000001.1, forward strand.
GAAGCCGGTGCGCCCGGCCGCCTCGTTCGCCGGCCCGACGTGATACCAGAGGTTGACGGCCACCATCGGCAGGCGATGGTCCTCCGACAGGAGGACGTCGAGGCCGTTCGACAGCGAGTACTTCTGGACGGCAATCGCCGGTGTGTCCGGCGCGGCCGTGGTCGGCTGCGCGGCGCGCGAGCACGCGCCGGCAGCGAGGGCGAGGAGGGCGATGAAGAGGCGTTGGGCCATGGAGAGATTGTAAGAGAGACGGGCTCCTGGCTCCTGGCTCCTGGCTTCTGGCTTCTGGCTCCTGGCTTCTGGCTTGTCAGCGTCAGAAGTTGACCCACCGGCTGACCTTGACGAGGAAGACGTTCGTGCCTGGCGTGGTGAACGCGCGACCGAAGTCGCGGCCGAACCGGAAATCGCCCCGCGCGCCCGTGTCCTCGCGGCCCTGCTGCCACACGACGAACAGCGCGGATCCGGGACGGTACTCCCAGCGCAGGACGTTCGTCGTGCGAAAGGAGCGGTAGTTGAAATCCGGCTCTCCCTCGTAGGCGAACGGCGCGTACCGCTCGTCGTAGTTCGCGGCGCGGCCGTCCGCCAGCTCCCGAAAATCCGTGTACGCGCCCGACGAGACGAACGGCTGACCGTAGAGCTGCACGGACAGCCGCGGGTTGAGCGTGTAGTTCAGCCGCATCGAGATGCCGACCGTGGTCTGGTCCAGCGTGCCGAACACGTAGTGCTTCACGGGGTCGGACGTGAGGTTCTCCACCCACTGCGCGTCCGCGTGGTTGCGGCTCGCATCGATGCCGATCCGCGCCTCGAGCCCCGGGGACGGCCGAATCGAGACGCCCGGGCTCACCGACCAGCTGCGACTGCCGTGGGGGGCGCGGACCCAGCTCATGAACGTCGAGAACGACGCGCGTTTCCGATCGTCCGAGTTGAGATAGCCCCACTGGTTCACGTTCCCCGGCACGTCGCCGCCGGGCCCGCCGCGGGTGAGCCGGTCGTCGAAGCCCTGCCGGTTCACGTTGAAGCCGGTGCCGACGCCCCAGTTGTTCGTGAGAACCCAGTGCGCGTTCACGTTGCCGCCGAGCGCTCTGCGGTCACCGCCGAAGTTCCACGACTCCCACTGATTGAAGTTGAGCCGGAAGCTGCGCACGTGCGTCGTCGGGGTGTCTCGAATGAGCTGCAGCCAGTTGACCAGGAAGATGTCGTCGGCGCGCTGCAGGTAGCCCAGGTCGTTGGTGTCGAACCCGGGGCTCTTGTAGCTGACGCTGGAGGTGAAGCGGGTCTTGCGCCCCGCGATCTTGTTGACGCTCAGGCCGCCGGCGTGTCCGTCCAGTGCCGTCCGGGCGGGATCGAAGCCGAGGTGCGCGGCATCGGGCCGCGCGAAGGCGTGCACGTAGTTCTGCTGGAGATCGCCGATTGCGCCCGGGCTCCCGCGCACCGCGCTGCCGACCCAGTTGCCTTTCAGGCTGTAGCGCCCGGCGAGCCGCCAGTCGCCGTCCACGCCGCTCGTCACGGCATCGGCCGCCACGGTCGGGCGGAGCTCCTCGGGTAGCGAGCGATTCGTGCTGGTCACGATGAATCCGAGCCGCGAGTTGTCGGCGAACTCCCGATTGACCCGGACGATCGAATAGCTCGTGGCGGGCTCCACCGGCACCGACGACCGCGCCAGATCCGGGCCCGAGACCAGTCGCGCGTCCTCGGTCCGCGTCACCGCGTTCAGGGCCCCGATCGAGAACCGGCCGATGCGGCCGGTCAGCTTGGCCGCGCCGAGGATGGTCGAGTTCGTGGGCTGCGTGACGTAGCCGTGCTCGGGCGCGTCGATCGTGCCGTGCGGCGTCCGGCCAATGCGCCGGGAATAGAACAGCCCGGTGCAGTTGCCGTCGCCGCAATCCATGTCGAACGTGAAGTTGCCCGAGCCTTCGACGAAGAAAGGGCGGCGCTCCGCGAAGAAGGTCTCGAACCCGCTGAGATTGACGACCGCCGGGTCCGCTTCGACCTGTCCGAAGTCCGGGTTGATCGTGCCGGTGAGCGTCAGGCCGGCGCCGAGCTTGTACTTCACATCCAGACCGGCCGAGGCGCCCGGGTCCGGAGACCTTGCGAGCGGATTGCCCGCGTCGACGGGGGCAGTCTTCACCTGGGAGACGGCGTACGGCATCAGCTCGAAGTGCTTCTCGGCACCCGTCAGCAGGAGTCCCGACAGCTCGCCGAACGACGAGACGAAGCCGCTGGCGCTGCGCGCGAGCAGCGGCCACGTGTCCGTCTCGTTCATGTGCGCGATTTCGCGCGCGACCGCGAAGCCGAAGACGCCGGACGCCGCGGGATGGAAGCGAAGCTGCGAGAGCGGAATCCTGAACTCGGCCGTCCACGCGTCCGGCGATCGGCTGACCGCGACGTCCCAGACGGCATCCCAGCCGCGGTCGTCGTTCGTGTCGTTGAACCAGTAGCTGTCGAGCTTGACGCCGGCGGGATTCACTGAGAACTGGAACGCCGTTCGGTGGTCGTGCTGCGAGTCGATGAAGACGTGAATCCAGTCGGATGGCGACGAGTCGTCCCGGCGCGTCAGCAGCGCGCGCATCCGGTCCGCGTCCGGCTCGCCCGCGCGCACCGCGACGTAGAGATTGGACGTGTCGAACGCCACGCGGACCGCCGTCGGGTGCGACGGCGCCGCGCCCTCCGTCGGCTCGCGCTGCAGGAAATCGGTCACGTCCGGCGCACGCGCCCACACGGGCTCGCTCAGGTCGCCGTCGATCTTGACGGCGGCCGCGCCGGCGGTGACCGGCACGGCCTCGATCGTCCGCGGCGCGGGCGGCGCCGCCCCAGCCGGCGGATCGGAGGTGCCCGCGGCCTGCAGCGCGATCGTCCACGCTGTCGCTGCCGCGAGGACGGTGGCGGAGAAGCGCATGGCCACTTAGACGGGCATCCGCTGTGACGGTTAACGGCAGCGGCGACCTAAATCTCCGCCGCCGCCGGGGGAATCCCTCCGGTCGCGATCGGAATCCGGCCGTCGTGCCGGTTGAACCACGCGAGGATGAGCGCGCCGAAGCCGATGGTCCAGGCGAGATACTCGAGCACGTAGCCGAGCACCAGCAGCGGCAAGCCGAGGTATCCACCGGCCGTGACCCACAGGATCCGCGCGACCAGGGTGACGCCGACGACGGCGAGCACCCCGATCGCGAGCGTCAGGTAGACGTTCGCCGAACCGCCCATCGTTCGGCGGGTGAGGAACGCGCCGGTCTCGTAGGCCGCGCCGACGAAGCCGACCAGCATCAACAACAGAACCGCCCCGATGGCGAACGGCACCAGGATCAGGAGCGGAATGCCGACAATGGACACGGCGAGCACGACGACGACCGAGACGATGGCCGGAATGAACAGCAGTTCCGCGAGCAGGCCTACGAGGCCGGCCTGGACGGGGTTGATGGCGGCACGCTCGCCGACGCGCTCGATCGCGTTGCGCGCCACTCCAATGGCGACCAGCCCGAGCAGGACGAGCAGGACGATCCGCGTGACCGTGCCGCCGACCGTTCCGATCGGGCCGGGTCGGAGCTCGCGCAGGCGCAAGGGCGCGCGCGAAGCCCCCGGTCCCGCGCCGAAGGGAGAGAACCCGACCATGTCGATCTTGCCGAACACGACGGCGCCGGCCGCGCGGTCCAGCCGTCCGCCAATCAGCGCGATATCGCCGCGCACGACCGCGTTGGGTCCGAGCGTCAGGCGGCCGAGCACGACCGTCACGTCGTGCGTCACCTCGCCGTCGATGTCCGCGCCGCCGAGAATCGCCACGACGTCGCCGTCCACGCGCTCCTCGGCGCGGACGACGACGTCCCCGCCAACCCGCACCACGTCACCGTACCGGGCGTGCTCCGGCGCCGGCGGCGCCGGTTCGGCGGGTGCCGCCGGAGGAGCCGGTTCGGAGGGCGGGGCCGGCGGCGCGGGCATTGCGGGCGGCGCGGGACTGGCCGGCGGCGCCGGCGCGGCGAGCTCCTGCTGCGCCGCCCGGTCGAGGTAGCTGACCTGCACCACCAGCGTGGCGTCCCGTCCCAGCCTGTCGGTGAGCTGCCGCCCGGTGAGCGTTTCGCCGTCCACCGTCACGATTCCGTCGGCAATCTGGATCATGCGGACACCGGCCGTACGGGCGCGAGGCACGAGCGCGACGCCCTGCTGCAGCAGCACGACGTCGTAGCGCACGCGAAGCTGCGCGCGCAGCTCGCCGACGTCTGCCCTCGCTTGTGCGTGCGCGAGCGCGCCGACCAGAAGCGCGAGCGCGCCGCCGATCCCGATCGTTCGCAAGCGGCCGTGCGTCCTGAAGCTCATACGCGACTCTCCATGGAAAACCGTCGATTCCCCTCGTGGCGCAGCAGCCGGCGCAACCCGAGCACCGCAAGCAGCCCCATCGTTTCGAGCGCCCACACGAACGCGAGCGTCTGGGGCAGCCCGAAGAGCGCTCGGGCGTCCTGTCCGAGACGGCCCATCAGCGTCCACCAGTCCACGGCGACGCGCATCAGGCCCGCCAGCCCCGTCGCGGCGTTGGTGGCCAGCGCGGCAATGGTTCCGGCGAGCGCCGCGCCGGCGTACTGGAACGTCGCGTAGCCGAGCGCGGCACCAGCGGCCGCAACCAGCAGGGCGGCGGCCACGCGTCCGCCCCAGGCGACCCGGCGCTGGCGGCGTCCGGCGCGCCAGACGGCGGCGGCCATCCCGCCGACGACGGCCGGATCGACCGGGATCGGCGGAAGCGTCCGGAACAGCCTGGCGAACGCCGCCTCTGCGGCGCGCTCATCCGCGTCCTCGGCCGCCAGCCATCGCCGCACGTCGTCGTGTCCGGTCCCGGATGTCGTCATGGGCTCGATGCCTTTACGGGTCGATGCGGGTTGGGGTTTCAGTCGGCCCCCAGCCCATCTCGGTCAGCCGCCCCGCGAGCGTCTTCCGCCCGCGATGCAGGAAGGTCTTCACCGTCGGCGCCGGAACGCGGAGAATGCCGGCGATCTCGGCGACGCTGAGTTCCTGCTGGTAGTAGAGGAGGAGGGCCGAGCGGTGGTCGGCGCGGAGGGCCGACAGCGCGGCCTCGAGACTCGAGGCGAACGCGGCGCGTTCGGCCTGCGCCGCCGGCGACGGGTGGCCCCGCTCGTCCGCGACGGCTCGTCCCTGTTCGAGGAGGCGGTCGAGCGACACGGAATCGAGGCGCTTCCGGCGCAGGTCGTCGACCGCGATGTTGTGGGCGATCTGGAGGAACCAGCTCAGGAATCTCCGGTTCGGGTCGTAGCTCGACAGCCGCTGGAACACGCGGAGGAAGGTCTCCTGCACCAGTTCCTCGGCCACCGCGCGGTTGTGCACCATCCGCCCGATGAAGCTCATCGCCACCGGCGCGTAGCGCGCGACCAGATCCCGAAAGGCGGACTCGGAGCCAGCCAGCGCCTGGCGGGCCAGGTCGGCGTCGGTGGGGGACACAGGCATCGGTTCACTTGATCCGGGGGCTTCGCCCGCGGACCCCCTGCACGCTCACTCGCGCGGCGATTCGCCGCCGCGCTCCGTTCACGTGGCTCGCGCGCTGGCCGCGCGCTCGCTGCTTGGCTGGCACGGACGCCTGGACTGCATCAAACTCGCGCGCTCGCTGCTTTACGGGCCGGGGCGCCGCGGGGTTTCGCGAGGGGCCGGCGGTGCGCCCTCACATCGGGAGCGGCGGCCCGGACTCGGGCGTAGACGCGGCGTCGAATTCGAGTCCCGGCTCGTAGCGCGCGCGAGCGCGTTTGAGCTCGTCGAGCACCGCATCGGCGAGCGCCGCGGGCTGCACGACCCGCACGGAGGCGCCGAACCCGAGCACCCAGCTTCGCAGTGCCCAGTCGTTCGACACCTGCAGCGTCAGACGGAGCTGGCCGTCGGAGAGCTCGTCGATCTGCTGCGTGTCGTGCCAGAGCCGGCCGCGCACGTACGGCGCCACGCGCGCGTCGAACTCGAGCACGATCGACTCGGCCGGCGCCCAGAAGGCGCCCATCGATCCGCCGAAGATGTCGGCTGGCAGCTCGCGCGTCTTGCGGAACGTCTCCTCGTTCACCGACAGGCGTTCGATCCGCTCCACGGCGAACGTCCGGAACTCGTCGTAGGCGGGCACCCACGCGACGAGATAGACGCCGCCCTGCGCCAGGGCGAGGCGGTACGGGTGCACGAGGTAGCTCTTGGCGCGGCGGCTGCGCGCGGAGAAGTAGCGCATCTCGACCGTGCGGCGGGCATGCGTCGCGTCGAACAGCCGGCGCGTGACGTCGACGATCAATCCGGGGGGCTTCGCCCCCGCGGACTCCCCGACGCGCGGACCGGCCTTCGCGGACAACACCTGCGGCAGCGTCGAGAGGAACTCGCGCATGCGCGGGTTCAGCGCGCGCTCGAGCTTCTCGAACGTCGAGCGCAGCTCGTGGGCGAGCGGCCATCCCGAGAGCGCCTCGACGATCGACCGGCTCAGGTACAGCGCGGCGACATCGGCGACCGACAGGCCCTGTTCGACCGACCGAAACGGCTGCGCGTCGAGCCGCCAGCGCTTCGTCTCGTGCTCGTCCCCCTCGTCGTACACGGCGAAGCCGGCTTCCTGGAGCGCCTGCAGGTCGCGCCGGATCGTCCGGGTCGAGACGCCCGTCCGGGCGGCGAGGTCGTGGATGGTGACGCCGGTGCGTCCGGCTTCGATCTCGCGCAGGATCTGCCACTGGCGAATGACTTCGGCGTTGCGCACGCGCCGGATTGTAAGACCCCTGACCTGCTTTGTCACAGCGGGCCGGTAGCCTCGATCCGGAGGCACAAGACCATGGAACGCTTCGAAGGGACGGGCGCGCGGCAACTGATTCTCGTCGACGACCGGAGCGCACCGCTCGCCTGGCACGAGGCGCCGCGGCGGCCGCTGCCGAGATTTCGCCTGCTTCAGAAGGACGTCTACGCGGAGCTCGCACGGCGGCGGCGCCGCGCGCAGATCGCGGCCAGGCATCTCCTCGCCCGCGAGTAGGCGATCATCGGCCCGCGCCGCGCTCGCGCCGCAGCTCGTCGAACAGCTGCTGCACGGCGCGCTGAAGCGCCGCCGTCTCGGCAGCGTCCGCATCGCGCCTGGCCGTCTGCGGTGCGCCGAAGATCAGCGACACGCGCGGCGCCCGCCACGGCAGCAGCCCGCTCCAGTTCACCGGACGACCACGCGGCCACAACGTGTAGGGCCCGTCCAGCGCCGTGGGCACGATCGGGACGCCGAGGTGCCCGGAGAGGAGCGCCGCGCCCTTGCGGAAGGTCTTGATCTCGCCGTCGATCGTGCGCTCGCCTTCGGGGAACAGCACGAGAATCCGGTTGGCGCGCAGGCCCGCCGCGCTGACCTGCATCGCGGCAGTCAGGTTCCGATCGGGATCCACGGGCACGATGCTCGCCAGCCTGGCCACCCACCGGCTCAGCGGCGTCTGGTAGTACTCGGCGGCGCCGACGAAGAACAGCCGCCGCACCGCCGGGAACGGCAGCGCGGCGCCGACCAACAACGCGTCGAGATGCGACTGGTGATTCGGCGCGAGGATGAGCGGTCCGTCGACGGCGAGGTGCCGCGTGCCGCGGATCCGAAAGCCGACGAGCACCCGCGCGGCGATCCGGAACGCCCGGAAGAAGACGAACAGCAGCACGGCCCGCGGCACGCCGACCGGCGTCAGCAGCGCGGCGACGGCGGGCTCGGGCGGCGAGGCGAGGAGAGCGGGCCAGGGGCTTGGGGGTTCTGGGGTTCTGGGGTGCTGGGGTGCTGGCGCCCCGACCGCCTCCACGAGCTGCCGGACCGTGAAAATCGTGGCCCGGGCCTCCGGCGATACGACGACGCCGCGCGCGTGTTCGAGCGAGGTCAGCAGCTCGACGCGCTCCATCGAGTCCAGTCCGAGATCGAGCTCCAGATTCGCATCGGGCGGCACCGCGTCGCGCCGGAGCGCCGAGGCCACGTCCCCTAGGATCTGCGCGTGCGCCGGGTCGGCGACCCAGGCGCGCTCGGACTCGGTCAGCGGCCGTTCGGCGGTCTGGCCCCGTCGCTCGGCGCGCTCGTGGACGAGCCCCTGGATCTCGTGGCGCTTGAGCTTGCCGGTCGTCGTGCGCGGCAGCGGCGTCAGCGACACGTCGAAGCTCAGCACGCGCTTGTAGGCCGGAAGCTGAACGGCCTGTCCTTCGAGCTCGAACCGGATCAGCTCCCGCACGTTGACGGCCCCTCGCGCGCGCAGCGCGTCCTCGTCGGGCACCACGACGGCATGCAGCCGCTCGGCGGCGGGCGCACCCGGATCCGACCGGCCGATCACGCAGATCTCCTTCACGAACGCAGATCGCTGGTACTGCGCTTCGACCTCTTCGGGATAGATGTTCTTGCCCGAACTGAGGACGATGATTTCCTTGCTGCGGCCCGTGATGTGCAGGCGGCGATCGGCGTCCAGCCATCCGAGGTCGCCGGTGTGCAGCCACCCATCTCGCAGCGCCTCCCTCGTCGCGTCCGGTCGGCCGAAGTACTCCTTCATGACGATCGGGCCGCGAACGAGGATCTCTCCCTCGCCGGCCGCCGATGCGGCGCCCGCGCCGCCGTCGGCACCAGCGTTCGGACGCGTGTCGATCCGGATCTCGACGCCGGGCAGCGGCGGTCCCACCGACGTCGTGTAGCGGTCGCCGGGTCGCTGCACGGTGGCCGCGCCGCACGTCTCGGTGAGGCCGTAGCCGTTCAGCAGTGTCAGCCCCATCCCGTAGAGGTCGCGGCCGATCGCAGGATCGAATCGCGAGCCGCCGGTCACGAGCAGCCGCATGCGCGGACCGAGCGCCCGGTGCACGCGCGCGAACCAGCGCCGGCCCGGGTTCCAGCCGACGCGATCGCGCAGCCCAGCGTTGATTCGCATCAGCATCCGCGCGCCGCCGCGGCTGATCGCGCTGCCGTGCTGCAGGTCTCCCATGACCCGTTGGTGGATGAGGTAGAAGAACTGTGGGACGCAGGCGAAGATCGTGATGCCGCGCTGCTGCAGCGCCCGAAGCAGGGAGGCGGAGTCGATCGTCTCGAGAAAGACGACGCGGGCGCCGACCGACAGCGGCACCAGCAGGTTGGCCATCTGCGCCAGCGCGTGGAACAGCGGCAGCACGCCGAGCACGGCGTCGTCTTCGCGGCAGGTGACGACGGCAAGCGCGGCGTCCCGCTCGGCGGCGAGGTTGCCGTGGGTCAGCACGACGCCCTTCGGATCGGCCGTCGTGCCCGAGGTGTAGAGCAGGACGGCGGGGTCCTCGAGCGCAACCTCGGCCGGATCGCGCGGGCGGCTCTCGCCGCGGGCCGCGCCCGGATCGCGCTCGAGCGCCAGGACCGGGCATGGCGCGTCGGCCGCGCTGGACCGGAACCGGCTCGAGACGCAGATCGCGGAGGCGCCGGAGTGGTCGAGAATCGCGCGCACCTGGTCGGGCCGGTAGGACGTATCGAGGGGCACGGCGACCGCACCCAGGGTCAGGGCGCCCAGATAGGCCGCAATCCAGGGCTCGTCGTTGTCGCCGAGCAGCGCGACCCGGTCGCCCCGGCGGACGTTCTGGCGAGCGAGCCGGCCCGCCCATTCGCCGGCGTCCGTCATCAGCGCGGCGTAGCTGGTCGGGAGAAGCCGGTCTCCCTCGATCCGCTCGATGGCCGTCCGGCTGCCGAAGCGGCCGGCCGCGCGCGCCACCGAGGCGGCGAAATTCAGGTCGCTGCCCATATAATCACCGGCGGAGGGTACCGCATGTCGAGAGTGTGGCTGGCGGCTGCCGTGTGCATCGGACTCACGGCCGCGGTCGCCGGGCGTCAGCAGGCGCCGGTGGAGCTGAAGGTCGGGGACAAGGCTCCCGACTTCTCGCTGCCGGGGACTGACGGGAAGACGCACAAGCTTTCGGACTACCGGGGCACGACCGTCGTGCTCGCCTGGTTTCCGAAGGCGTTCACCGGTGGCTGAACGGCCGAGTGCAGGTCGCTCCGTGCGAGCGGCGAGACGATCAAGAAATTCAACGTCACGTACTTCATGATCAGCGTCGACGATCCGGAGACCAACAAGAAGTTCGCGGACCAGGAGCAGGCGGACTTCGTGATGCTCTCGAATCCGGACAAGCAGGTGGCCGAAGCCTACGGCGTCCTGCCGCCGGTCAATCCCGATCGGCCCGATGCGCCGAGGCTGGCGCGGCGCTGGACGTTCTATATCGGACCCGACGGTGCCATCCGGTACATCGACAAGGCCGTCAGCACGGCCACGGCGGGCGAGGATCTCGCCAAACGCCTGGAGGCGCTGAACGTGCCGGCGAGGAAGTAGCTATCGATCCCATTGCGAAGTATCAGGACTGGTTCGCCGAGGCCGTCGCCCGGACGGTTCCCGGCGGACCAGACCCGAAAGCGGCTTTCCTCGCCACGGCGGACGCGACGGGTCGTCCTTCCGGCCGCGTCGTGCTGATTCAGTACAGCGACGCGCGCGGCTTCGTCTTCTACACGAATCTCGCCAGCGTGAAGGGGCGCGATCTCGCCGAGCGCCCCGAGGCGTCGCTCTGCGCGTACTGGCCGGTGATCGAGCGGCAGGTCCGGATCGACGGCGACGTGGCCCTGGTGTCGGACGAGGAGGCGGATCGCTACTTCGCCTCGCGTCCCCGCGAGAGCCAGATTGGCGCCTGGGCGTCGCGGCAGAGCGAAGTGCTGCTCTCGCGCGACGTCCTCGAGGAGCGCGTGCGGACGTTCGAGCAGCGGTTCGCGGGCGGCCCGGTTGCGCGGCCGCCGTTCTGGTCGGGCTTTCTCGTGATGCCGAAGCGGATCGAGTTCTGGACGGGGCGCGCCGGCCGGCTGCACGACCGCGAGGTCTACGAACGGTCGGGCGACGGCTGGATGTCGGCGCGGCTGTACCCATGAGGCGAGACGTCACGACGGCGCCGGAGGCTGCGCCGCGCGCCGGAGCCGCCGGCTCGGACGCGAGCGACACCACGCGTGAGGACCGTCTCCTCCTCGAGGGGGCGCACTCGCGGACGCGGGAGTTCCTGACGCTGTTCCGCGCGATGCGCGATTTCCTGCGCGGCTTCAGGGCGCTGCACTTCGTGGGGCCGTGCATCACGATCTTCGGCTCGGCGAGATTCGGCGAAGACCATCCCTACTACGCGCGGACGAGGGACCTCGCGCGCCGCGTCAGCAGCATGGGCTTCACCGTCATGACGGGCGGCGGGCCGGGGCTCATGGAGGCCGCGAACCGGGGCGCGATGGAGAGCGGCGGGCTGTCGGTCGCGTGCAACATCAGGCTGCCGGTCGAGCAGCAGGCGAATCCGTACCTCGATCTGTTCGTCACCTGCCACCACTTCTTCGTCCGCAAGGTCCTGCTGTTCAAGTACTCCTACGGGTTCGTCGCCATGCCCGGCGGACTGGGCACTCTCGACGAGCTCTCCGAGGCGCTGACGCTGATCCAGACCAGGAAGATCAAGAACTTCCCGGTCGTGCTGATCGGCGTCGACTACTGGCACCCGTTTCTCACGCTGCTCGAGGAGATGGTCCGGGAGGGTGCGGTCGCGCCAGACGATCTCCAGCTGCTGAAGATCACCGACGATCTCGACGAGGCCGTGCGCCACATCGAGGCACACACCGTCGCGCCGTTCGGGCTGAGGCGCGTGATGAAGCCGGCGTGGTGGCTGGGCGAGCGGCCGCCGCGCGGGCTCGGCCTCCAGAAGCCCACGCGCGAATCAGCCTGATCGCGCGCCGGCCGCCAGCCTGATCACGGCCGTGGTGCCGCCCGACGACGGGCACCGCAGCTCGATCGTGCCGCCGTGCGCCTCGAAGATGCGCCGCGTCGTCGCCAGCCCGAGTCCGGTGCCGCGGTGCTTCGTGGTGAAGAACGGCTCGAAGAGGCGTTCCCGGATGTCCGGCGGAATTCCCGGCCCGTGGTCCTCGACCCGGAGCTCGATGGCATTGCCGTTGCGCGTCGCCGTGACGTCGATGACTCCGCGGCCCTGCATGGCCTGCGCGCCGTTGATCAGCACGTTGAGCAGCGCGAGCTTGAGCTGCTCGCGGTCGCCGTGCAGGACGACGTCGCCGTCGGCCCGGATCTCGAGATCCGCGAACGCCGGGTCCTCCCGGAGCAGCGACGTGGTCTCTTTGAGGATGAGCGCGAAGGGCACGTCGGCCATGACGGGCTCGCGCGGCCGCGCGAACTGCAGGAGATCCTGCACGATTGCGTTCAACGTGTCGATGCGGCTGATGATCTCGTTCGCGATGCCTCGTTCGCGGCTGTTCTCCGCGAGCCGCCGCCCGATCACCTGGAGCGCCCCGCGAATGCCCGCGAGCGGATTCCGAACCTCGTGCGCCACCACGGCCGCCATCTTGCCGAGCTGCGCGAGCGATTCCTGCGCCCGCAGGGCGGCTTCCGACACCTTGCGATCCGTGATGTCGTACCTGATCGCGATGTACTGGTACGGATGGTTCCGATCGTCGAGGAACGGAACGATCGTCGTGTCGACCCAGTAGAGCGTTCCGTCCTTCGCGCGGTTCCTGATCTCGCCCCGCCACACCTGGCCGCGGCCGATTGTCGCGTACATCTCCTTGAAGAACTCGAGCGGGTGCAGTCCCGAGTTGAGGATCCGGTGGTTCTGACCCGTCAGCTCGCGCCGGGAGTATTTCGAGATCTCGCAGAACTTGTCGTTGACGTACGTGATGTCTCCCCGGACGTTCGTCGTTGCGACGATGGCCGATTGATCGAGGGCGGCCTTCAGGTCTACCAGATCCTTGCGCGACTGTCCGAGGGCCACCTCCGCCGCCTTCCGCGCCGTCGATTCCTTGGACTGGACGGCCTCGGAGCGGCGGTACGACGTCACGCCCGCGGCGGTGACCCAGAGCACGAGCAGGGTGGCGCCCAGGTTGAAGGAGGAGGACAGCGGGTCCGATGGCGCCGCGGACAGGTAGAACGTCACCAGGCTCAGCCCCGTGCTGACGGTCGCGAACCGGACCGCATAGCGTGGATCGGGCGCCCAGAGCCCCAGCAGGATCACGCTGACGTAGAGGAGATTCGCGTTGAACCGGGGCGGCAGGTAGAGGTCGACGGCGAGAATCCCCGCGACCAGCAGCCAGCCGAACCAGGCGAGATGGGACCGGACGGTCGAGCGCATCGGGCAGAGGCGCGGGCGGTCTGGACCCCGGGGGCTTGGCGGAGGCGCCCGGGGAGCTTGGCGCGCCCTTTGAATATACTCGGTGCGGACGACCGAACCGAGCCGGAATCGCCCAGCAATCGCGGGGTCGCCGAGCAATGGAAATGGACAGGAACGCAATACTTCCCATGAGCCACGAAAAAGTGCCCACCCCGGTCGTTCTCGTCGTGGATGACGAGGCCCTCATCCGCTGGTCCCTCTCGGAGGGCCTGACGGAGTTCGGCTATGTCGTCCGGCTGGCCGGCTCGGCGGCAGAGGCTCGACAGGCGCTGAAGACCGCCGGCGACGAGCCGCTCGTGGTCGTCCTGGACCTCCGGCTGCCGGACATGGCCGACCTCTCCCTGGTCGAGGAGATTCACCGGAAGCGGCCGGACGCCCCGATCATCATGATGACCGCCTACGGCACGACGGAGGACGCGGCGAAGGCGCGGAACCTCGGCGTCTGGCGGTTCGTGGGCAAGCCGTTCGACGTCAGCGAGATGGTGCATCTGGTGGGCGCGGCCTGGCTGCAGCGGACGGCCAAGGCCTGATGTCGGGCACTGGTCTTATACTTTCGTTCGATGTCACGCAGGGTGCTCGTCGTCGATGACGAGGAACTAGTCCGCTGGTCGCTCGTCGAGCGGCTCAAGATCGAGGGTCACGAGGTCGCCGAAGCGGGGACCGCCGCCGAGGCGCTGGAGCAGGCCGAGGCCGGAGTGGACCTCGTGGTGCTCGACTACCAGCTGCCGGACGGCGACGGCATCTCGCTGCTGAAGAAGTTCCGCGAGCTCGACCCCGACGTGCTCGCGATCATGCTCACCGCGCACCAGGACATCGAGCTGGTCGTCGAGGCGATGAAGGCGGGCGCGTTCGACTACGCGACGAAGCCGTTCGACCTCGAGGACATCGTCCTGCGTGTCGCGCGCGCCCTGGAGACCACGCGGCTCCGGCGTGAGCTGCGCACGCTGCGCGACACGCTGTCGCGCCCGTACGGCCTCGGGTCGATCATCGGCGAATCGGAGCCGATGCAGCGCGTGAAGGCGCTGGTGCGCAAGGTCGCCACCAGCCCGGGGTCGACGGTGCTCGTCACCGGGGAGAGCGGGACGGGGAAGGACCTCATCGCCAAGGTCATCCACTACGGCAGCCATCGCGGCAACCGGCCGTTCCTCAACATCACCTGCTCGGCGCTGCCGGAGGCGCTGCTCGAGTCCGAGCTGTTCGGCCACGAGCGCGGCGCGTTCACCGACGCGCGGCAGCAGAAGCGGGGTCTGCTCGAACAGGCCGACGAGGGGACCGTGTTCCTGGACGAGATCGGCGAGATGACGCCGGCCCTGCAGGCCAAGCTCCTGCGGTTTCTCGAGGAGAAGACGTTTCGCCGCGTCGGCGGCTCCGCCGAGATCCAGGTGGACGTGCGGGTGATCGCGGCGACCCACCGGAACCTCGAAGAGCACGTGCGCGAAGGCAGGTTCCGCGACGATCTCTACTACCGGCTGAACGTCCTCCGGATCGAGGTGCCGCCGCTGCGCGCGCGCGGGAGCGACATCGCGCTGCTCGCGCAGCATTTCGTCGAAACGTTCGGGCGCGAGTTCAAGCGCCCGGTGAAGACGCTCAGCCCGGCGGCCGAAGCGACGCTGCGGACGCACACGTGGCCTGGCAACGTCCGCGAGCTGCGGAACCTGGTCGAGCGGGCCGTGCTGCTCGCCGAGGACGACCTGCTGCAGCCCTCGGATTTCGAATCGCTCCACGCGCAGGCGGCTCTCGGGAACGGCCACGGCACGTTCAGTCTGCCGCCCGACGGCGTCCAGCTCGAGGAAGTGGAGAAGAGCCTGGTCGTCCAGGCGCTCGAGCGCGCCAGCGGCAACCAGACCCGCGCGGCCGCGCTGCTCGGCCTCCACCGGGACCAGATCCGCTACCGCATCGAGAAGTTCGGGCTGGCCAAGCGCGGCTGAGCGCGGCTCGTCAGAGCGCGTGCGCGGGCCGGAAGTGCGGCCGAAGGCGCTCCGAGATCGCGAGGCCGATGCGTCCGTCCGGTTTCCGATAGGCAATCACCCCCGACATGCCGTCGAACGAATCGATCAGGGCCAGACCGGCCGACGGTCCCAGGACGAATGCCGCGGTGGAGACGGCGTCGGCCAGCGTGCCGTCGCGCGAGAAGACCGTCGCGCTCAGCGCGGCCTCGGCGGGCCGCAGCGTGCGCGGATCGAGGATGTGCCCGTAGGCCTTGCCGTCGAGCGTGACGAAGTTGGAGTACTCGGCCGAGGTCGAGATCGCGGTTTCACCGGTGTCGATGAGCCCCAGCAGGCGATCGCGCGCGTCCGGATCCTTCACGCCCACGGTCCAGCGGGGCCGGTCCGGCGGCGAGCCCAGGAGGTACTCGTTGCCGCCGGCGTCGACCTGGCCCGAGAGGCCGTGGCGGCGGAGCACGTTCGCGGCGACCTCGACGGCGAATCCCTTCGCGATGCCGCCCAGGTCCAAGGCCACGCCCTGACGAGAGAAGCTCACGGTCCGGTGCGCCGGGTCGACGAGCAGATTGCGCGGGTCGACGAGCGGCCGGACGGCGTCGAACTCTTCGCGGCTCGGCAGGTGCGGGCGCCGGTCGTGAAATCCCCACAGCATGACCAGCGGGCCGACGGTGACGTCGAAGGCGCCGTGGCTGCGGGCGCTCACCTGCTGGGCCGCCGTGAGGACGCTGATCATCGGATCGCTTGCCGGGACGGCCTCGTCCGCGGCGAACCGGTTGATGCGCGCGAGCTCGCTGTCGTCGCGATAGTTGCTCATCAGCCGGTCGACCTCGGCGATGGCGGCGAAGGCCTCGCCGATGGCCGCGTGCCGGCCGGTGGCATCGCCTCCCGTGGCCTCGAGGGCGACGGACGTGCCCATCAGGTAGCGGTACTCTCGCGTGGTGACGGCGTCCTGCGCGGCGGCCGCGGACGTCAGCCACGCGGCGGCAAGGAGCCAGCCGGCGGGACGCCGATCACTTACAGCCACAGCCCCCGCTCAGCACGCCGAATCCGCCCGACGAACCCTCCCGCGCCTCCTGCCAGTGCGTCATGTAGCCGACTCGAGCGGGGTCGGCGTCGAACGTCATCGACGGATGCGCCAGCCGGCCGCGCTGCCAGGGCTGTACCGTCGCGCAGCCGGCGAACAGCAGGCCGCCAATCAGCGCGCCGGCGACGGCCAGCGCGCGCGGGATCGTGGGTGTGAGTGTCATCTTGGCTCCGCGAGCAGTCGATCGAGCTCGGCCCGGGTACCTGTCCGGCGACGCGGGCGGAATAGCCTTCGTGCGTGAACCGCACAACGCCGGTCCGATCGATGAGATACGACGTGGGCATCCCCTCGACGCCGAATGCCTGGGGAGCGACGCCCTTGGGATCGAACAGCACCGTCATGGAGTGCGGATGCTCGGCGAGGAAGGCGTCGGCGTCGCGTCGCCGCTCGTCCACGTTGACGGCCAGCACCGCGACGCCGCGAGGCTCGTACTCGCGGGCGAGCGCGTCGAGCGCCGGAAACGACGTCTTGCAGGAGAGACACCAGCTCGCCCAGAAGTCGACCAGTATCACGTGGCCCTTGTACCGGCTCAGTGACACCGCCCCGCCGCCCGCGTCGGCGACGGACACATCCGGGAGCGTGCTGGGCGCGTTGGCCCGCGCAGGCCGGGGATCGGCGGCGAGGCCGGCCGACAGGACAGCGAGCGCGCTCAGCACGGAGACGACGAGAGCTCTGGTCATCGGGATCCCAAGGGAATGCGCAGGCCGGTGGAGAACGTCGCCGCCTTGAAGCCATTGTCCGCCCGGTACTGCTCGGTACTGCAGGAGCAGGGAGGCGCCGGCGGGCAATCGGAAGCGCGCGATCGTCGGCGTGATCACCAGCCGCCCGGTGTACAGCTTCGACGCGAACGGCTCCAGCCGGAAATCGGCCGTGAAAAAGTCCGGCGCGGGCCCCGTGTACGCCGGCTGGTAGAAGTAGGCGCCCGTCTGGCCGTACGTGCGGAACGTGAAGCTGCCGAGGAGACGAGGCGTGAAGTCGTGCGACACGCCCAGGCTCAGCGTGTTGGAGGAGAGCCGCCAGTCGTCGAAGTAGCGGCGGTAGTCGGCTTGAAGATAGGTGGCGGCGGGGAGCGCCTGCCGCAGCCGGACCGAGAACGTCTGTCGGCGTCGCTGGTCCGGGACGTGTCCGAGCATCAGCAGCCCGTTCACGTCGGCGCGCAGGAACGGATTGTCCAGGTACCCGCGCATCGCGCTCACCTCGTACCCGACCTGGGCGATCGTCGTCTTCGTCAGCGTCTGTGTGAGCGTGCCGTACGCGTCGTGGACGTACTGATTCTCGATCTGTGGAGTTGGATGCAGCGTCGGCTGGTTCAGGGAGAACGCGTAGCCGCCGGCGATTGTCGTGCTGCCCCTGGCCAGGTCGCGCGTGATCGAGGTCAGGGCCGTAGCCGACCGGTAGAAATTCTCCTTGCCGGCGCTGCCGCCGATCGTCAGCTTCCAGTCGTTGAACGTCCTCGTGATCGACAGACCGCCCACCTGGCGGTGGCTGCTCACGCCATTTCGATGACAGCGCGCGCAGGAGTCGGAGGCGGCCGAGATCGCATCGACGCCGTAGTTCAGCCGGAGCGTCGTGCGGCCGGTGAAGTCCTTGCTCAAATCGACCGTCGGGCTGAGCACGGTGACGCTTCGCGTGTCCTGGAACGTGTGGAATTGCAGATTCAGCTCGTTGCTCTGCGCACGGTTCGTCCGGCTTCCCAGCAGGAGGGCGCCGGCGCCGATCGCCAGCCAGGCGAGCCGAGGCAGCGTGCGCGCGCTATCGGGTTTCGACGCCATTGTCGACGACCAGCCAGCGGAAGACCATCGTGGCCTTCGTCACCGCATCGCCGGTGAAGTACGGGAACATGCTCCCGCCAGGCGAACAGTCCACGACGAGCCGGCTCTTCGCATCGCCGGGCCGCTGCCCTTGCAGCACGTCCTGGTAGCTGGCGACCGAGTAGTCGCCGCGCGCCTCGCGCGACCCATGGCATTCCAGGCAGTCGCGATCGAACACGGGCTTGATGTCCTGCAGGTACGCCAGCGGACGGCTGTCGATTGGCGTCGGCCCGAACGGCGATCCGGGATCGCCGACGTCCGTGGCCTGCTGTCCTCGAATGCATCCCGACAGCGCCACGCAGGCCAAGAGCATCGGAAATGTGAGCACGCGCGCGAGCCTGCGCGCCGATTGCCACGCCAGCACGATGGGTCGTTCACTCCGCGGACGTCAGCGGCTGCAAGGCAGGTGCCAGCGTCGACCTGGTGAACGCTGGCCCGAATCGCGCGCGACGCGCCGGAATCGTCTCGCGACTGTCTTCTGCGTGTGTCCCCGTGCGGCCGCGAGAGGACGCGTGGCCCACGAGGGCTGCGGCTCGCCTCATCCGACCCAGCGCCAGTTGCGAATCTCGGGCATGTCCTCCCCGTGCCGCCGGATGTACAGCCGGTGCTCGTCGAGCTTGTCGAGCATCGCTTGCCGCAGGTTCGCCCCGCCGGCTCCCGCCGCCGGCACGCGGTCGAGCACGTCGATGACCAGGTGAAACCGATCGAGATCGTTCAGCACGGCCATGTCGAACGGCGTCGTGATCGTGCCCTCCTCCTTGTAGCCGCGGACGTGCAGGTTGCGGTGGTTCGTGCGGCGGTAGGTCAGGCGGTGAATCAGCCAGGGATAGCCGTGATAGGCGAAGACGATCGGCGCCTCGCTGGTGAAGAGCGCGTCGAACTGGTCGTCGCTCAGCCCGTGCGGGTGCTCGCTCGCCGGCTGCAGCTTCATCAGATCGACGACGTTCACGACCCGCACGCGCAGCTCCGGCAGGTGCCGGCGCAGCAATTGCGCCGCCGCGAGGATTTCGAGCGTCGGCACGTCGCCGGCGCAGCCGAGCACGACGTCCGGCGGTCGGCCGCCCTCGTTGCCGGCCCAGGTCCAGACCCCGATGCCGGCGGCGCAGTGCGCGGCGGCCTGGTCCATCGACAGCCACTGGGGCGCCGGATGCTTCCCCGCGACGACCACGTTCACGTAGTTGCGGCTGCGCAGGCAGTGGTCGGCGACCGACAGCAGGCAGTTGGCGTCCGGCGGGAGATACACGCGGATGACTTCCGCCTTCTTGTTGACCACGAGGTCGATGAAGCCGGGGTCCTGGTGCGTGAACCCGTTGTGGTCCTGCCGCCAGACGTGGGAGGCGAGCAGGATGTTCAGCGACGCAATCGGGCGCCGCCACGCGAGGTGCCGCGTGACCTTCAGCCACTTCGCATGCTGGTTGAACATCGAATCGACGATGTGGATGAAGGCCTCGTACGAGTTGAACAGACCGTGGCGGCCGGTGAGCAGGTATCCCTCGAGCCAGCCCTCGCACTGGTGCTCGCTCAGCATCTCCATGACGCTGCCGTCCCTCGCCAGGTGATCGTCGGTCGGTACCGTCTCCGCCTCCCACTGGCGGGCCGTGGCCTCGAACACGGCGCTCAGCCGGTTGGAGGCCGTCTCGTCGGGCCCGAAGATCCGGAAGTTCCGCGGCGCCTGGTTGCGGCGGATGACGTCGCGCAGGAGCTCGCCGAGAATTTCCGTGTCCTGCGCCTCGACCGCGCCCGGGCTCGGGACATCGGTGCCGTGCGAGCGGAAATCGGGCAGATCCAGATCGCGCAGCAGCAGCCCGCCATTCGCGTGCGGGTTGGCGCCCATCCGCCGCTGCCCCTCCGGCGCGAGCGCCCGCAGCTCCGCGCGCAGGCGTCCGGTGTCGTCGAACAGCTCCTCCGACCGATAGCTCCGCATCCATGCGTCGAGCGCGGCGAGATGGGCCGGGTTCTCGCGCGGGTGCGGGATCGGCACCTGATGCGATCGGGCGGTGCCCTCGACGGGCAGGCCGTCGATCATCTTCGGGCCCGTCCAGCCCTTCGGCGACGCGAGCACGATGAGCGGCCAGCGCGGCCGGCGCGTCTCGCCGCGCGAACGGGCGGCGTCCTGGATCGCCGCGATCTCCGTGAACGCGAGGTCGAGCGTCTCGGCCATGAGCCGATGCATCGCCGCCGGCTCGTCGCCTTCGACGAAGTAGGGGATGTACCCGTAGCCGCGCAGCAGACTTTCGAGCTCCTCCCGCGGAATCCGGGCCAGGACGGTCGGGTTGGCGATCTTGTAGCCGTTCAGATGCAGGATCGGCAGCACCGCGCCGTCGTGCGCCGGGTTCAGGAACTTGTTGCTGTGCCAGCCGGTCGCGGCCGGGCCCGTCTCCGCCTCGCCGTCGCCGACGATGCACGCGACCACCAGATTCGGGTTGTCGAACACGGCTCCGAAGGCGTGACTGAGGCTGTAGCCGAGCTCGCCGCCCTCGTGGATGGACCCCGGGGTCTCCGGCGCGACATGGCTCGGGATCCCGCCCGGGAACGAGAACTGGGTGAACAGTCGCTTGAGGCCGGCTTCGTTCTCCGGCACGTGCGGATACACCTCGGAGTATGTGCCCTCGAGGTACGTGTTCGCGACGAGCGCCGGCCCGCCGTGGCCCGGTCCGGCGATGTAGAACATGTCGACGTCGCGCTCGCGGATGATCCGATTGAGGTGGACGTAGATGAAGTTCTGGCCCGGCGTCGTCCCCCAGTGGCCGAGCAGCCGCGGCTTGATGTGCGCCGGCGCGAGCGGCACCTTGAGCAGCGGGTTGTCGTACAGATAGATCTGCCCGACCGACAGGTAGTTGGCCGCCCGCCAGTAGGCATCCATTTTCGTCAGGAGGTCGGTGGAGATCTCGCGGCTCATGTGACTCCTTTCGCCAGGGCACGTGCGTGGCGGGCGATCATCAGGTTCTCGTTCGTCGGGATGACGCGGACCGAACAGGCCCCCTCGGGCGCGCTGATCCGGTCCGCGTCGCGGTCGTTGAGGTCGGGATCGAGCCGCACGCCCAGGTGCGCGAGGCCGTCGCAGATCGCCCAGCGCACCGGCGCGGCGTGCTCGCCGATCCCGCCGGTGAAGACGAGGGTGTCGAGGCCGCCGAGCTCCGCGGCGAGCCCGCCAATCTCCTTGCGCACGCGCCGGCAGAACAGATCGACGGCCTCGGCGGCGCGCGGGTCCGTCGCGCGGCGCGCCAGCAGCTCCCGCATGTCGCCGCTCGTCTCCGAGACGCCGAGCAGACCGGATTCCCGGGTCACGACCCGCTCCAGGGCGGCCGCGTCGAGACGCCGCTCCCGGGCGAGAAAGATCAGCACGCCCGGATCGAGGTCGCCGCTTCGCGTGCTCATGATCACGCCCCCCGTCGGCGAAAAGCCCATGGTCGTGTCGACGGGACGACCGTCGCGCACGGCGGCCAGGCTGGCGCCGTGTCCGAGATGCGCGATGACGCCGCGCCCGAGCGCGGCGGCGCCCATCGTCGCGACGATGTACTGGTACGACAGGCCGTGATACCCGAAGCGGCGGACTCCATCGTCCCAGAGCTGGCGCGGGAGCGGGAGGCGTTGGGCGATCTCCGGCATGCGGCGGTGGAACGCCGTGTCGAAGCACGCGACGTGCCGGGCGCCGGGCGCCTGGGAGAGGGCGGCCTCGATCGCCGCCAGCTCGGCCGGCATGTGCAGCGGCGCGAACCGCGTCAGCGCGCGCAGTTCGGCCAGGAGCGCGGCGTCGATCGGCTCAGGCGAGGCGTGCGCCGCTCCGCCGAACACGACGCGATGGCCGACCGCGGACGGTGCGGGCGGCTCGAATCGCCGAAGGGCCTCCCAGGCGGCCGCGATCGCCACCTGGACGTCGGCGACCGTGCGGCGCTCGTCCTGCAGCAGGCGGCCGTCCGTTCCCCGCAGCCAGAACCGGCCGTCGTGCCCGCCCAGATTCTCGGCCGCGCCCACGGCCACCGCGGTCTCTCCGCGCGCGAAGTCGTACAGCGCGAACTTGAGCGACGACGACCCGCTGTTGAGCGCGAGGACGCGCATCGAGCGAGTGTTCCACAAATGCGGGTCTACGCGCGATGTGTGAGATCCCGGATGGCGGCCGCCAGCGAAGACGCGTCGATCGGCTTGGCGATGTGCAGGTGGAAGCCGGCCTGCAGCGCCAGACGCCGGTCCTCCTCGCGGGCGAACGACGTCACCGCCACCGCGGGAACGCGCGCCGCTCGAGGCCTGTCCAGCGCGCGGATCCGACGGATGAGGCTGTAGCCGTCCTCGTCCGGCATCGCGACGTCGGAGACGACCACGTCGACGACGCGGGCGTTCAGGATTTCGAGCGCGTCGGCCGCGGACCCCGCCGTGATGACGGCGGCGCGGTGGCCGGCGAGCGCCGCCGCCAGGACGTCCCGGCTCTCGCGGTCGTCGTCCACCACGAGCACCGACAGTCCCTCGAGCGACGGCGCGGTCGGGTCGGATGCTGCGCCCGCCGCTGCGGCGTCCTCGGGGACGCCGGAGGCGGCCGTCGCCGGGCCGGAGGGCGCGTGCAGCCGCACGCGAAAGGTGGCGCCCTGACCATCGCCGGGACTGCTCGCGGCGATCGAGCCGCCGTGCAGCTCGACGAGGTGTTTGGCGATCGCGAGCCCCAGGCCCAGCCCGCCGTGGCGCCGCGTCGACGAAGAGTCCTCCTGCCGGAACGGCTCGAAGATCCACGGCAGGAACTCCGCCGAGATTCCCTTGCCGGTGTCGGTCACGTGCAGCTCCACGGTCTCGGCGTCGACGCGGCTGCCGCCGACGAGGATCGTCCCGCCGTTCGGCGTGAACTTGACGGCGTTGGACAGCAGGTTGCCGAGAATCTGCTGGAGGCGGTTCGGATCGGCGCTCAACGCGCCGAGCGACGGCTCGACGCTCGTGGCGATGCGGATGCGCTTCGCCTCCGCCGACGTGTGTACCGCTTCGACGGCGGCGGCGACCGCTCGATGGAGGTCGACGGAGGAGCGTTCGAGCGACAGCTTGCCTGAAATGATCCGGGAGACATCGAGCAGCTCGTCGATGAGCTGTCCCTGGCGCCGCGCGTTCGTGTAGATGGACGCGAGCGCCCGCTCGCGCTGCGCCTCGGGCACCATGTGGCGCCGCAGCATGTCGGCCCAGCCGAGCATCGCGTTGAGCGGCGTTCGCAGCTCGTGCGAGACCATCGCCAGGAACTGGTCCTTGAGGCGGGCGGCGCGCTCGGCCTCGCGCCTGGCCTGCGCGACCGCGGTCTCCGCGGCCTTCCGCTCGCTGATGTCGAACGTCACGCCCCGCATCCCGGCGGGCCGACCGTCGTCGTCGCGGACGACCGCCGAGCGCGCCTCGACCCAGAGCACGCGTCCGTCCCGGGCGATCCAGCGGAACTGGTTCTCGTGGGGCCCGCCGCGGGCGAACGTCGCCGCCGCCACGCGGGCCGCCCGCTCGCGATCGTCCGGGTGCACGATCGTGAGCCAGAAGTTCGGCGTGCGGAGCCACTCGTCGACCGAGTAGCCGAGCAGGGTCTCGACGTACTGGCTCACGAAATCGATGCGCTGCTGGCTGGCGTCCGGCTGCCCCCACGCTTCCCAGACGACGCCGGGGACGCTGTCGACGAGCTGGCTGACGCGCTGCTCGGCGACGTGCAGGTCGCGCGCGATGCGCTCGGCGTTGGTCCGCGCGGCCTGCTCCCGCTCGATCAGCGCCGTCCGTTCCTGCTCGGCCTGCCGGAGGCGCCGCTCGGATCGGGCGGCCGCCATGGTCGCCCGCCGCCAGGCTTCGTTCAGCGCGCTGATGAAGACGCTCATGACGACGAACACGGCGAGGCCGATCAGATTCCCCGCACCGGCGAGGGTCGGCGGCGCGAACGGGGGCATGAGCGCGTAGACGGTGAACGTCGCCGCCAGGCCGGCGGCCCAGACGCCCGGCCAGAACCCGCCAAGCCAGGCGGAGAGCACGACCGCCGGATAGAACGTGATGAACGGAAAGGCGTGGCCCCAGATCGGGTCGATCAGCGCCCGGAACCAGCCCGCCGCGCCGATCGCCGCCGTGGCGATGCCATAGCGGCTCGGCCAGCTCAGAACCGTCGCGCGTTCGGTGAGCGCCCGAATGCGCCGTTCGACTTCCTGCCCCACGCGATCGCGCGGACCGTGGTCTTCGGATTTCACGGGACTGCCAGCATACCGCGCCGGCGGCCGGTACAATCTGCGCCGGTGTCGATGCTCACGGGACGCTTCCGGGCCTGGTCCTCGCCGGATCTGCTGATCGCCGCGCTGAGCCTCGTGGCCATCGCGGCGCACCTGCTCCTGATGCGCACGCCGTACGGCGGGTTCGGGGGGCCCGACCTGGCGGTCGCGGACCTTCCGCTCGTCGCCGCGCTGGCCATCGGGGGGCTGCCGCTCGTCATCGGCCTCGCGCGCCGGGTCGTCCGTCTCGAGTTCAGCTCCGATCTGCTGGCCGGCCTCTCGATCGTGACGGCGGCCGCGCTCGGCGAATATCTGACCGGCACGATCATCGTGCTCATGCTCTCGGGCGGGCAGGCGCTGGAGGGCTTCGCGGTGCGCCATGCCTCGTCGGTGCTGCAGGCGCTCGCCCGCCGCATGCCGTCGCTCGCGCATCGGACGGAGAACGGCGGCCTCGTGGACGTGCCCGTCGATCGGGTGCGGGCCGGAGATCGGCTCGTGGTGCTGCCGCACGAGACGTGTCCGGTCGACGGCGTCGTGCTCGAGGGCCGCAGCTCGATGGACGAGTCCTATCTGACCGGCGAGCCGTACATCCTGCCGAAGGCGCCGGGCGCCGCGGTGCTGTCCGGCGCGATCAACGGCGATGGCGCGCTGACGATCCGCGCGGAACGGGCCGCCGTGGATTCGCGCTACGCGAAGATCATGGCCGTCATGCGCGAGTCCGAGCAGCGGCGTCCGCGGATCCGGAGGCTCGGCGACCAGTTGGGCGCGATCTACACGCCGATTGCGGTGGCGATCGCGCTCGCCGCCTGGCTGTCGAGCGGCGAGTCGACGCGCTTCCTCGCGGTCGTGGTCGTCGCCACGCCCTGTCCGCTGCTCATTGCCATCCCGGTCGCGATCATCGGCGCCATCTCGCTGGCCGCCCGGCGCGGCATCATCATCAAGGACCCGGCGGTGCTCGAGCGGCTCGACACGTGCCGCACGGCGATCCTCGACAAGACGGGCACGCTGACCTACGGCGAGGCGGCGCTCACCGACGTGCTTCCGGCGCCGGGATTCGCACGCGCGGACGTGCTCGGCGCCGTCGCCAGCCTCGAGCGTTACTCGCGCCATCCGCTCGCCCGGGCCATCCTGGGCGCCGCCCGCCGCGAGGGGCTGCCGATCGACGAGGCGACCGACGTGAGCGAGCCGCCGGGCGAAGGCCTGCGCGGCACGATCGGCGGGCGGGCGGTCGCCGTGACCGGCCGCGCGCGCCTGCTCGAGCGCTGGCCGGACGCGGCCGCGGCGGCGAACCTGCCGCCCGCGGCGGGCGGTCTCGAGTGCGTGGCGGTCATCGAGGGGCGGTACGCCGGCACGCTCCGGTTCCGCGACGAACCGCGGCTCGAGGGCCGGTCGTTCGTCGGCCATCTGCGTCCGCGCCATGGAGTCGGCCGCGTGCTGCTCGTCTCGGGCGACCGCGAGAGCGAGGTCCGCTATCTCGCCGAGAGGGTCGGGATCACCGAGATCCATGCGAGCCAGAGCCCCGAAGAGAAGCTCGCGCTCGTCAGGCGCGAAACCGCCCGCGCGCCCACCGTCGTCGTCGGCGACGGCATCAACGATGCGCCCGCGCTGACCGCCGCGACCGTCGGGATCGCCTTCGGGCGGGCCAGTGACGTGGCCGCCGAAGCGGCCGGCGCGGTCGTGATGGACACCTCGCTCGAACGAGTCGACGAGCTGCTGCACATCGCGCACCGCATGCGGTCCATTGCGATCCAGAGCGCCGTCGGCGGGATGGCGCTCAGCGCCATCGGCATGATCGTCGCCTTCACCGGCTACCTCCCGCCCGTGGCCGGAGCGGTCGTTCAGGAGGTAATCGACCTCCTGGCCGTGCTCAATGCGGTCCGGACGTCGCTCGCGCCCGCAGTCCTGTCCGACTACGAGCGCTGAGGTTCGTCGCCCCCAGCCCCCAGCCCGTATGACCCTCGTCATAGGCCGTCTGGCGCCTTCGCTCTACCCTGGAGGTCGGCGGCGGGTCCGACGCAGCGGGCGGCGGCCGGCAGGATCGCGAGGAGGCGTGGCGATGACGATGAGGAGCCGGATCGGCATGTGGGCGGCGGCAATCGTATGGCTGGGCAGCCTGGCGGCCTGCAGCGGCGGGGCACCGTCGGCAGGCGCCACGGACGCAGCCGCGCCGGCGGCCAACGCCGTCACGGTCTCGCCGGCGGCCCGGCAGCAAGCGCAGCAGATCTTCGCCACGCGGTGCAGCGTGTGCCACGGGAAGGAGGGCCGCGGCGACGGTCCTGGCGCGGCGGCGTTGACGCCCACGCCCCGCAACTACCACGACAAGGCGTGGCAGGCGAGCGTGACCGACCAGCAGATCGAGCAGGCCATCGTGTACGGCGGCGCAGCCGTCGGCCGCAGCCCGGCCATGGTCGCGAACCCCGACCTGGGGTCGAAGCCGGACGTGGTCGCGGCGCTGCGCGAGATCGTGCGGAACTTCGGGAACGAGCAGTAGCGGAGTGCAGGCGGCCAATCGGAGGAGAGCTATGAAGGCGGCATCAACACGAATTCGAGGCGTTCAACTCGGCCTGATCGCAGCAGCCCTGAGCGTGTCGCTTGCGGCGTGCGGCGGCCCCTCGGGCGGCGGGCCGGGCGGCCCGTCCGTCCAGGATCTGATGAAGGCGCGCAATCTGAGCGAATCGGACGTCATCGCGGCGCTCAAGACGTATACGCCGACCGGACGTCTCGATCCGTTCGTCATGTTCGCGTCGGGCGGCCACAGCGGGCAGGTCCTCGTCATCGGCGTGCCCTCGATGCGGATTCTGAAGTACATCGCCGTGTTCACGCCGGAGCCCTGGCAGGGCTACGGCTTCGACGAACAGAGCGCGGCGCTGCTCGAAGACAGCTCGCCGAAAGGGAAGCTGCTGACGTGGGGCGACAGCCATCATCCGGCGTTGAGCGAGACCAACGGCGACTACGACGGCCAGTTCCTGTTCATCAACGACAAGGCGAACGCGCGCGTCGCCGTCATCAGCCTCAAGGACTTCGTGACGACGCAGATCCTCCACTCGCCGCTGCTCGGCACCGACCACGGCGGCACGTTCGTGACGCCGAACACCGACTACGTCATCGAAGGCGGGCAGTACCCCGTGCCGCTCGACGGCAGCTACGCCCCACTCGCCGACTACAACGAGAAGTACCGCGGGGCGGTGATGCTCTGGAAGTTCGACCGGGCGACGGGACGCATCGACCCGGCGCAGTCGTTCGCGCTCGAGCTGCCGCCCTACATGCAGGACCTGTCGGACGCCGGCAAGCTCGCGAGCGACGGATGGCTCTTCATCAACTCGTTCGACACCGAGCGCGCGCACGGCGGGGTGATGGACGGCCAGCCGGCACTCGAATCCGGCGCCTCGCAGAACGACATGGACTACCTCCACGTGATCAACTGGCGCAAGGCGGCGGAGGTCGCGCGCCAGCCCGGCAAGACGACGACGATCCAGGGCGTGAAGGTGATTCCGCTGTCCACGTCCCTCGCCGAGGGGCTGCTGTTCTTCGTGCCCGAGCCGAAGAGCCCGCACGGCGTGGACGTCACGCCGGACGGCACCGCGCTGGCGGTCTCCGGGAAACTGGACACGCACGAGACGGTGTACGCCTGGTCGAAGATCAGGCAGGCGATCGACGCGGGGAACTTCGCAGGCAAGGACCCGTACGGCGTGCCGATCATCGGCTTCCAGACGGCGCTGCTCGGCCAGATCGAGGTCGGCCTCGGTCCCCTGCACACCAACTGGGACGACAAGGGGAACGGCTACACGTCGCTCTTCCTCGAATCGAAGGTCGCCCGGTGGTCGCTCAAGGACATGAAGCTGCTCGACAAGGTGTCCGTGCACTACAACATCGGGCATCTGGTCACCCCCGAGGGAGACACCGAGCACCCGAAGGGCCAGTACGTCATCGCGCTCGACAAGTGGTCGATCGACCGGTTCAACAACGTGGGACCGCTGCTCCCGCAGAACATGCAGCTCATCGACACGAAGGGCCCGGTGATGCAGCTGATCACCGATCTGCCGATCGGCCTCGGCGAACCGCACTACGCGCAGATCATCAGCGCCGACAAGCTCCAGCCGGCGCAGATGTATTCGCCCGTCGGCGAGAACGCCGTCACGCACCAGCCCGATCCGGCGGCGACGAAGTCGGAGGCCGAGGCCCGCGTGGAGCGTCATGGCAAGGTCGTGGACGTCTACATGACCGCGGTGCGCAGCCACTTCAAGCCGGACGTCGTGAGCGTCAACCAGGGCGACACGGTGCGCTTCCACATCACGAACCTCGAGCAGACCCCCGATGCGACCCATGGGTTCGGTCTGGGCAACTACAACGTCAACTTGAGCCTGGAGCCCGGCAAGACCGCGGACGTGACCATCGTCGCCGACCGGGTCGGCACGTTCCCGTACTACTGCACCGAGTTCTGCTCGGCGCTGCACCTGGAAATGATGGGCTATCTCCTGGTGAAACCATGACGTCGGCGGATCCATGTAGCGACCGATGCCTGCATCGATGGATCCCTGCATCGACGGATCCATGCATCGATTGACCGGAACATCGGTGAGGGCCATGCATCACGGAGCGCACGTGACACGTCGGCTGGCGGCGGTCGTCTGCCTCGCGCTGGCGTCGGGAGGCGGGTCGAGCACGCGGGCGGAAGCAGTCGCGACCGCTTCCGCCGCGGCACCGCCGCCGGCGGCATGTCCGGCCGGCGCCGAGACCGTCCGCAGCGGCACGGCGCTGCAGCCGCTGCTGGACGAGGCCCGCGCCGGCGACGTGCTGTGCCTCTCGCCGGGGGAGTACGCCGGTCCTCTGGTCTTGAGGACGCCGGTCGTCCTGCAGGGGCCCGCCGACGCCGTCATCCGGTCCGACGGCCAGGGCACCACGATCCGCGTGCTGGCGGCCCGGGCCGAGCTGCGCGGATTTACTGTCGAGGGCAGCGGCCAGCGCCCGGACACGATGGACGCGGCGGTGTACGTCCACGGCGAGGGCGTGGCGGTCCGCGGCCTGACGATCCGGCACGCGCTCTTCGGGCTCGTGGCCGAGCAGTCCTACGGCGTCGTCTTCGACGGCAATCGGGTCGTCGGCGACGCGGCGGCGCCGGAAGGGCTGCGCGGCGACGGCATCCGGCTGTGGGAGGTGCGCGGGGCGTCGGTCGTGCGCAACCGCCTCGAGCACTCCCGCGACATCGTCGTCTGGTACTCGCCCGGCAATCTCATCGCGGACAACACGATGGTCGGCAGCCGGTACGGCGCGCACTTCATGTACTCGAGCGACTGCGTCGTCCTGGGCAACCACTTCCGCGACAACATCGTGGGAGTGTTCGTCATGTACTCGCGCAACATCGCGATCCGGGACAACGTGTTCGCGGACAACACGGCGGCGGACTCGATGGGCCTCGGGGTGAAGGAGTCCGGCGATCTGATCGTCGAGCGGAACCACTTCGTGCACGACCGGTTGTGCGTCTATCTCGACAACTCGCCGTTCCGCGAAGGCGACGTGATGGTGCTGCGATCCAACACGATCGCGCGGTGCGACGTGGGGGTGACGTTTCACAAGAGCGAGACCCACACGACGGTCGAGGCGAACCGGTTCGAAGCCAACGGCACGGCGGCGGCGGTCGAAGGCCGGGGCACGGCGCGCGAGGTCGCGTGGCGCGGCAATTACTTCGACGACTATCAGGGCTACGACCTGGATCGCGATGGTTTCGGCGACGTCCCGTACGAGCTGCGCGATCTGTCGGCCCGGCTCGTCTCCCGGCATCCGGACCTGGCCTTCTTCAGGGGCACGGCGGCGTTCGCGCTCCTGGACGCGGCCGCCCAGGCGTTTCCGGTGCTCGCCCCGGAGACCGTGCTCATCGACGCCCACCCGCGAATGAAGGCGGACTGGCCGCCTTCGGGGCGCTGACGGTGGCGAGGGCTGGAGGCTTTATGCGCATCGACGTGACAGACGCGCGGAAGACGTTCGGTGGCGTGACGGCGCTCGACGGCGTGTCGCTTCGCGTTCCGGCCGGCGCGAAGGTCGCGCTGGTCGGGCCGAACGGGTCCGGCAAGTCGACGCTCGTGCGCGCAGTGATGGGGCTCGTGCGCTGCGACGGCGTCCGCGTGGACGGCCGGCAACCGTTCGTGGACCGCGCGGCGCTGGCCGGCCGCATGGCCTACGTGCCGCAGGCGGCGCCTCAACTGGCCGCCTCCGTCGGCGAGGTGGTCCGTGCCGTCGAGACGATCCGCCCGATCGATCCGGGCGAAGTCCGGCGCGTCGCCGCGGCGCTCGCGTTGGACCTCGACGACGTGGCGCGGCGTCCGGTGCGAGCGCTCTCGGGCGGCATGCGGCAGAAGCTGATGATCGCCCTCGCGCTGGCGGCGCCCGCCTCGCTGGTCGTCATGGACGAGCCGACCGCCAGCCTCGACGCGCGTGCCCGCGAAGCGTTCTTCGAGCTGTTCGCGGCACGGGCGTCCGGGGCGACGCTGCTGCTCAGCTCCCATCGGGTCGACGAAGTGGAGCGGCTGGTGGACCGTGTGGTCGGACTCGAAGACGGCCGCATCGTGTTCGACGAGCCGGCGGGATCCGGCGAAGTCGCCGAGCGTCTGAGCGGCCGGGGTCTGCTGCGGCCGCGTGCCGGTGAAACCTGGATGACGGAGGTGTACGCGTGATCACGTCAGTCGAGCACGTCGCCGTTCTCGCGTCGGCCGACGCGGCGTCGCCGGACGAGAGGACGGGAAAGCCCGTGCACGTGCGGGCGCCGAGGCGGCTCGTGGCGCTCGCGCGGATGGAGCTGGGCGAGGTGCGGCGGTCGCGGTGGCTCGGCGCCTGCGCCGGGCTGTACGGCCTGCTGGCCGCATTGTTCGTCCTGATCGGCCTGCGCGAGTCCAGCGTGCTCGCGTTCACGGGCATGGGCCGGGTGCTCGCGTCCGTGGCGCACGCGCTCGTCCTGCTCCTGCCGCTCCTCGCGTTGTCGGCGTCGGCGCCGGCAGTCGGTCGCGCGCGCGAGAGCGGCGCGCTGGAGCTGCTGTTCAGCCAGCCGGTCACGCGCGCGGACTACCTGGCCGCCGTGACGGTCGTGCGACTGGTGGCCGTGTCGGCGCCGCTCGGTACTGATGCTCGCCGTGCTCGCGGTGCTCGGCCGCGTCGCGCTCGGCCAGCCGGTGCCCTGGCTGTTCCTCGGCCGCACGCTCGCGGTGTCCCTGGCGCTCGTCTGGGCGTTCACCGGCATCGGCCTGGCGATCTCGACGCGCGTCACCGAACCGCCGCGCGCGATGGTGTACGCGCTGGTCGTCTGGGCGCTGGCCTCGGCGCTCCTGGATTTCGGGCTGATCGGGCTCATGCTCCAGTTGCCCCTGCGGCCCGAGGCCGTCTTCGCGATCGCCGCGCTGAACCCCGTCGAGGCCGCGCGCCTTGCGGTCGTCGCGGGCGCCGATCCGGCGCTCGAGACGCTCGGCCCGGTCGGCATGTTCCTGATCCGCCAGCTCGGCTCCGGGGGCCTTCTTGCCGTCGGTGTGCTGTGGCCGGCGGCAGTCGGCACGCTGGGCTGGCTGCTCGCGCGCCGCAGTCTCGAGCGGATGGATGTCGTGTGAGGAAGTTGTGAGTTGTGAGTTGTCAGTCGTGAGTCGTGAGTGTGCATTGTGAATTGAGGCGAATCGCCATGTCCCTCCGTCCCCTCGTCGATCGCTTCGAGCAGTTCCTGAACGAGCCCATCCGGTTCGGCGGCCGGGTGACGCTCGCGATGCTCGTGCTCCCGCTCGGTACTGAGCTTCACGCAGCCGCTCTGGCGCATCTCGCTCGAAGCGCCGCAGTATCCGAAGGGGCTGCACATGGACGTCTATGCCTACACGCTGGACGGCGGGCACGACGGCCACGACATCGCGGAGATCAACGAGCTCAACCACTACATCGGGATGCAGCGGATCGATCGAAGCTCCTTCGCCGACCTGGACTGGCTGCCGTTCGCGCTCGGGTTCGTCGGCGTCCTCACGCTGCGTGCGGCCGTGATCGGCAACGTGCGCAACCTGATCGACCTCGTGGTGATCACGTCCTACATCACCGCGTTCGCCTTCGCCCGCTTCGTGTACAAGCTCTACGTCTTCGGCCACGACCTCGACCCGCACGCGGCCGTGACGATCCAGCCGTTCATGCCGGTGGTGCTGGGCACGAAACAGGTCGCGAACTTCACGACGCACTCCTGGCCCAACTGGGGCACGGCGTTCATGGCGACGTTCGCCACCGGCCTGCTCGTTGTGACCGCGTGGCATCTGTGGATGGGCTACCGAGAGGCGTGGCGCCGGCCGGTTGCTCTGCAGGGAGCGCCGTCGGAAGCCGGGGACCCGGGGTCCAGACATTCCGCTGGCGGCGCGCAATCGGCGGCAGTCGTCGCGAGATAGCGCTCGCTGGCGCCGTCATGACGGGACAGGGCTTTCTCAGACGCTGGCCACAGCCTCCAGCCCGTCTCGATCGAGGACGACGAAGCCGTCCTTCTCGGTCCGCAGCACATCCTCCTTGTTCCAGCGGCTCATGATGCGGATGGACGTCTCAATCGTCGTCCCGGTGAGATCCGCCAGCTCCTGACGCGAGAGCGGCAGCGGGATGAAGAGGCCGCCGCGTTCCGGCCGGCCGAGCTGATCGGACAGCTTGAGGAACAGCCGCGCGAACCGTACCTCCACGCGGCCGCCGGTCAGCTCGGCGAGCCGGGTCGTGAGCTCGACCAGTCGCAGCGAGAGGCTGCCGAGCAGCCCACGCACGAGCGACGGATGCTGCTCGAGCAGCGCGAAGAACGCCTGGCGCGGGATGAGCAGGCAGGCCGACGGCTCGATCGCTGCCGCGGACGCCGGGTACGGACGCGATTCGTACGCGGCGACCGCACCGAGCGGCCCGCCCGGGCCGAACATCTCGAGAATGATGTCGTTGCCGTTCGGCGCGTGCTTGTAGACCTTGATGCGACCGCTGAGAACGACGTAGAAGAAGTCGGACGGATCGCCTTCGGCGAAGACCTCCTCGCCGCGCTCGTAGACGCGCTCCTGCGAGACGGCCGCGATGCGTTCGCGATCTTCGGCGCTCACGCGCCGGAAGAGAGAGATCTTGGCCAGCGTGGCCGGACTGGGACGGAGCATCGGCTCAATACTATCGGGGGCTGGGCTTTGGGCTCTGGGCTCCGGGCGAAGCCTCCGGACGATGAGCGGTTCGGTGTTCCCACTCGTCCCAATCGTCGCCGAACAGCTCACAGGGATGCATCGTGCGAATCGTCCCGTTGCCGCACGCCAGGCTCTCCGCCGGACAGTACTTGTCGCAGCCCCAGCAGGTCCGTTCGGGGTGGGCTGGATGCAGCGGTGGTTTCGGTCTCGGCATGATCGACGCGCCTGTCCTCAGGCCAGCCCGTGCTCGAGGTCGATCGCCCGCGGAAAGACGACGTTGTTCTCCAGATGTACGTGCCGGTGCAGGTCGGCCTCGAAGCGGGCGAGCTCGTCGTAGCACAGCCGGTAGGTCGTGCACGCGTCCGCGGGAGGCGTGTAGCCGCTCGTCAGCGTTCGCAGCTCCTCGAGCAGACCGCCGGCCTCCTGATGGTCCTCCTCCATCATGCGAATCGGATTGAGGATCGTCCCGAAAGGCGTCCCCGGCAGCCGGCCGCCGGTCCGCGAGGCGGCGGCGAGCGCCTCGATGTACGGAAAGAGGATGTTCTCCTCCTTCAGCATGTGGCTGTCCAGATCGCGCGCGAGCGCCCGGAACGCGGCACGCACCTCGCCGAGCTCCGGATGGCGCGCGCCGTGGCGATCGACCAGCTTATCGAGCCACTGCGCGATCGCCGGCGCACGATCGCGCACGTACTGATGATGCCGCCTCACGACGTCGCGCGTGAGCAGATCCAGGTCCGCGTCCATTCGCGGCCCGTCGTCGTCGGGTGACGCGGTGCCGAGCGCTTCGATCTCGGCCAGCACAGGCGCCAGCGGCAGGCGCCGGTTCGCGGCCGCGTCCTCCAACGTCTGCTGCCCGTGACAGCAGTAGTCGAGACCGGCCCGATCGAACACCGCCGCCGTGCGCGTGTCGGCCGTCACGATCTCGGCGAGCGTCCGCTCGCCGAGCGGCGGAATGGAACTGGCCTTCCCCATGGATCACCTCGCACCCCCAGATGGGGTCAGTTCGAGACTACAGGCAGCGACCGCTTCCCCCTATGATGGCGGTCATAGCCCGTAAGGGCGGAGCCGTGCGAAGCTCGAAGCATTGCCGATCACCGATCACCGATCACCCGATCCCAATGTCCCTCAGCCCTCGCTGGTGTGATCCCCGGACCGTCGCCGGCTTCGTCTCGACGCCGCCGAACGAGGTGCTGCTCGAGTTCGCCAGCGAGCGGCTGCGCTCGAGCCAGGCGCGGCGCATGCCGCCGGTCTGTCTCGATCTTGGCTGCGGCGCGGGTCGGAACGCCCTGCCGCTCGCGGCGCTCGGCTATCGCGTCGTCGGAATCGATCTGGCTGCGCCCATGCTCGACGCGGCACGGCGACGGCTCCTCGAACCGGCCGGCGAGCCTGCCGAGGTCCGGCTCGTCCTCGGTCCGATGGCGCCCCTGCCGTTCGCAGACGCCGCGTTCGATCTGATCGTGGCCCACGGCATCTGGAACCTCGCGCGAAGCGGAGCGGAGTTTCGCCACGCCGTCGCGGAGGCCTCGCGCGTCGCGCGTGCGGCCGCCGGTCTCTTCCTGTTCACGTTCTCGCGTCACACGTTGCCGCCAGAGGCCCGGCCGGATCCTGGAGAGTCGTTCGTCTTCTCGAGCTGGAACGGCGAACCGCAGTGCTTCCTCACGGAAGGGCAGATTCTGGACGAGCTCGGCCGCGCGGGGTTCATCAAGCAGCCGCCGGGAGCCTTGACGGAGTACAGACCTCCCGCGGCCCGGCGAGCTCCGCGCCGGCGGGCCGCCGGTGATCTACGAAGGCACGTTCACGAAGGCGTGATGCGGGCGCGCGCCGTGGCCGCGTCCGGGTGCGGCAGCCGCAGGACCGCCGTCGTGCCTCCCGTCGCCGGCCAGACGAGAATCGAGCGTGCCGCCGTGCGCTTCGACGAGCCGCCGCGCGGTTGCCAGACCCAGTCCCGTTCCCCGGTGCTTCGTCGTGTAGAACGGCTCGAACAGCCGTGCGCGCGCTGCCGGCGGGATGCCCGGCCCTTCGTCGGCGACGCGGATTTCGCAGGCGTCCGGCCCGTCTGTCGCCGTGACGACGATGCGGCCGCGGCGTTCCATGGCGTCCACGCTGTTCATCAGGAGATTCTGCAGGACGAGGTTGAACAGCTCGGGATCCGCAAAGACAACGGCATCCTCGCCCGCCAGCTCGAGGGCCATGCGCGCCAGCGCCGGGTCGTCGCGCAGGAGGTCGAGCGTCGGCCGTGCGAGCCCGGAGAACGGCCTCTGGACGGGAACGGGCCGGCGCGGCCGCGCGAACTGCAGCAGGTCCTGGACGATGGCCGCCAGCGCGTCGATCCGGCGGATGACCTCCGACGTGATGTTCCGCTCCGCCGCGTCCGGGCCGAGGCGCTTGGCGAGGATCTGCACGGCGCCTCGGATGCCTGCGAGGGGATTGCGGACCTCGTGCGCCACCACCGCGGCCATCTGGCCGAGCTGAGCCAGGGCAGCCTGTTCGCGCAGCTGCGCTTCGGCCGCCTGCGCGTGGCGCTCGGCCAGTTCCCGTTCGAGCAGCGTGCGGCGATGGCGGTGCACGCCGATTGCCGTCACCCAGAGAACGATCACCTGCAGCAGATGGTTGGAGAGGTTGACCGTCCAGTGGTCGTCGACGGGCGACACCATGTACTCGACGACGCTGAGCACGCTGGCGAAGCCGGCCACGAAGAGCACGTCGCGCGAGCCGGGCGTCCAGAGGCCGAGCAGCAGGACGACCACGTACAGAAGACCGACCGAGGCACGCTCGGGGAGCAGCAGGTCGAGCG
Source organism: uncultured Acidobacteriota bacterium (assembly GCA_963764505.1). GTDB lineage: Bacteria > Acidobacteriota > Vicinamibacteria > Vicinamibacterales > SCN-69-37 > CAVXSP01. Next base: position 1,343,394 of record CAVXSP010000001.1, read on the forward strand.
CGAAGACGCCCGTGACGAGGACCCAGGCGAGGACGTCCAGGCGCCGCCGGACGGTCAGCGTCATACGCGCCAGGTCTGCAGGGTTCGGAGGTAGTTGCCGCGCTCGAACGCCTCCGGGTTCGGGCAGCGCAGCAGGTTCATGCTGCCCTGCGCCTGCCGGAGCGATTCGTACTCGCGTTCCTCGAGCCAGCGTCCGAGGTCCTTGCGCACGACGGCGAGCTGCCGCGGTCCGTGCACGAGCAGCGCGGAGACCATCTGCACGGCGTGGGCCCCGGCCAGCACCGCCTTGATGGCGTCCACCCCGGTGTGCACGCCGCCCGTGGCGGCCAGCGACGCCTCGACCTGCCCCGACAGAATCGCCAGCCAGCGGACGCGGAGGAGCAGTTCCTCCGAAGTCGACCAGTGCAATCGCGGAACGGTCATCAGCATGTCGGGTTCGATGTCCGGCTGATAGAACCGGTTGAACAGCACCAGCCCGTTCGCGCCCGCCTCGTCCAGCCGGTGCGCCAGATTCGAGAGCGACGAGAAGAAGGGCGAGAGCTTGACCGCGAGCGGGATGTCGAGGCTGCGCTTCAGCTGATGGACGATCTCGAGGAGGCGTTGCTCCACATCGGCGGCGGCTTCGCGGGGATCCGTCGCCACGTGGTAGAAGTTCAGCTCCAGCGCGTCGGCGCCGGCCTGCTCGATCAGGCCGGCATAGTGCAGCCAGCCCTCCGGCGTCGTGCCGTTGAGCGAGGCGATGACCGGCACGCGGACGCTGGCTTTGATGCGGCGGATCTGCTCGAGGTACCGGTCCGGTCCCAGGGCGTAGTCCCGGGCGGCGGGGAAGTACGAGAGCGCCTCGGCCGACGTCTCCTCGTGCACGGAGATGTCGTGCACCAGTCCGAGCGCCTCCCGCGTGATCTGCTCCTCGAAGAGCGAACGCATCACGATGGCGGCGGCGCCGGCGTCCTCGAGCCGGCGCACCGTGTCGAGGTCGTCGACGAGCGGCGAGGCGCCCGGCATGATCGGGTGCGGCAGGGAGAATCCCAGGTACGTCGTCGACAGGTCCATGGCGCTCATTCCTCACGGTCCAAACTATTGGACCTTCTGCATCGCCAGCTGCTGATACCTCGCGTATCGCTCCCTCACGCCGGCCTGCGCGGCCTCGAGCAGCAGCTTGAAGCGCTCCGGGTCCGTCTGCTCGACCATCCGGTACCGCGCCTCGTTCCGCACGTACCGGCCGAGGTCGATGGCTGGCGCGCCCGAGTCGAGCACGAGCGCGGGCTCGCGGCGCGCGGCGCGGCGGGGGTCGTAGCGGAGGAGGGGCCAGCAGCCCGACTCCACGGCCAGGTGCTGCTGCTCGAGGCCGTGCGCGAGGTCGTAGCCGTGGGCGATGCAGTGGGCATAGCCGATGAGGATGGAGACGCCCGGGTACGACTCGGCCTCGAGGAACGCCTTGACCGTCTGCGCGTCCTTGGCGCCGAAGGCCACGCGCGCGACGTAGGCGTGCTCGTAGGCCATCGCCATCAGCCCGAGATCCTTCTTGAGCGTCGACTTGCCCGCCGCGGCGAACTTCGCGGCGGCGCCGAGCGGAGTCGCCTTGGACTGCTGGCCGCCGGTGTTCGAGTAGACCTCGGTGTCGAGGACGAGGATGTTCACATCCCGATTGAGGGCGAGGACGTGGTCCAGGCCGCCGTACCCGATGTCGTAGGCCCAGCCGTCGCCCCCGACAATCCACACGCTCTTCCGCACGAGATGGTCGGCGAGCTGCGACAGGCGCGCCGCCTCGGGCTCGTCCCTCGGGGCCAGCAGCGCCCGCAGCGCGGCGACGCGCTCGCGCTGCGCGGCGATGCCCGCCTCCGTCGACTGGTCGGCCGAGAGGAGCTCGTCGGCGAGCGCCTGGCCCAGCGCGCCGCGGCCGGCGAGCATCCGCAGGAGATGGGCCGCGTGGTCCCGGTGCTGGTCGAGCGCCAGCCGCATGCCCAGGCCGAACTCCGCGTTGTCCTCGAAGAGGGAGTTCGCCCACGCGGGGCCGCGCCCCTCCGTGTTGACCGTGTACGGCGACGTCGGCAGGTTGCCGCCGTAGATGGACGAGCAGCCGGTCGCGTTCGCGATGAGCGCGCGGTCGCCAAACAGCTGCGTCAGGAGCTTGATGTAGGGCGTCTCGCCGCAGCCCGCGCACGCGCCGGAGAACTCGAACAGCGGCTGCAGGAACTGGGTGTGCTTCACGTCGGACGCCACGGCCGCGCGGTCGACCTCCGGCAGTTCGAGGAAGAACGCGAAGTTCTCCCGTTCGGCCTCGCGCAAAGGCCGCTGCGGCTGGAGATCGAGCGCCTTGTGCTTCGGATTCGTCTTGTCCTTGGCGGGGCAGACCGCGACGCACAGGCGGCAGCCGGTGCAGTCCTCCGGCGCGATCTGCACCGTGTACTTCACCGTCCCGAATTCGCGCCCCTTGAAGTCGACGGCTTTGAACGTCGCCGGCGCGGGACCGAGCGCGTCTCCGGGATACGCCTTCGCCCGGATCGCCGCGTGCGGACAGACGAAGGTGCACTTGTTGCACTGGATGCAGAGCCCGGCGTCCCAGACCGGGATCTCCACGGCGACGTTGCGCTTCTCCCACCGGGACGTGCCGGCCGGCCAGGTGCCGTCGACGGGAAAGGCGCTGACCGGCAGGCGGTCCCCGTGTCCAGCGAGCATCACGGCCGTGACGCGCTGGACGAAGTCCGGCGCCGCGGCCGGCACGACTGCGACACGGTGCCGCGAGGCGCTGGCCTCGCCGGGCACCGGCACTTCGTGCAGATGCGCCAGGGCGCGGTCGACCGCCGCGAAGTTCGCCTGGACGACGGCCTCGCCGCGCTTGCGATACGTCTTGCCAATCGCCTCCTTGATCCGGCCGATCGCTTCGTCGCGAGGCAGCACCCCGGAGATCGCGAAGAAGCACGTCTGCATGATCGTGTTGATTCGCGTGCCCATGCCCGCGTCGCGGGCCACCGCGTACGCGTCGATGACGAAGAGACGGAGACGGCGCTCGACGATCGTCGCCTGCACCTCGGCGGACAGCTCGTCCCAGACCTCCTCGGGCCGGAACGGCGCGTTCAGCAGCACGATCGCGCCGGTCTCGGCCGTCTCCAGCACGTCGTACCGGTCCAGGAAGTCGGTACTGGTGGCAGCCGATGAAGCCGGCGCGCGTGATGAGATACGGCGACCGGATGGGCGCCGGCCCGAACCGCAGATGCGAAATCGTCACGGCGCCGGATTTCTTGGAGTCGTAGACGAAGTAGCCCTGCGCGAACAGGCCGGCGTCTTCGCCGATGATCTTGATCGAGTTCTTGTTGGCGCCGACCGTACCGTCGGCGCCCAACCCGTAGAACACCGCCCGCGTCACGTCGGGCCGCGCGCCGTCCAGATCGAACGCGTCGTCCACCGGCACCGAGAGATGCGTCACGTCGTCGATGATCCCGACGGTGAAGTGCGGCCGCGGCTCGACGCGGGAGAGCTCGTCGAACACCGCCTTGACCATCGCGGGCGTGAATTCCTTGGAGCCGAGACCGTACCGCCCGCCGATCACGACCGGCGCGTCCCGGCGCGACCTCTCCGGCGCGAGCGCCCGGCGCTCGTGCAATGCGGCGACGATGTCGAGGTACAGCGGCTCGCCGGCGCTGCCTGGCTCCTTGGTGCGGTCCAGCACCGCGATGGCCCGCGCGGAGGCCGGGACGGCCGCCGCGAAGTCGGTCACGGAGAACGGGCGGAAGAGGCGGACCTTCACGAGGCCGACGCGCTCGCCGCGCGCCGCGAGCCACTCCACCGTTTCCTGCGCCGTCTCGGTCCCCGAGCCCATCGCCACGATGACGCGCTCCGCCGCGGGATGGCCCACGTAGTCGAACAGGCGATATCGGCGCCCGACCAGCCCGGCGAACTCGTCCATGAGCGCCTGCACGATGCCGGGACACGCCCCGTAGTAGTTGTTGGCGGCCTCGCGCGCCTGGAAGAACGTATCCGGGTTCTGTGCGGTGCCCCGGATGACCGGCGCGTCGGGCGACAGGGCGCGGTGGCGGTGGGCCGCGACGAGCATGTCCGGCAACATCGCGCGGAGATGCTCGTCGCTGAGCTCCTCGATCTTGTTGATCTCGTGCGACGTCCGGAAGCCATCGAAGAAGTGCAGGAACGGAAGACGGGCGTGGAGCGTGGCCGCCTGGGCCAGGCAGGCGAAGTCGTGCGCCTCCTGTACCGAGCCGGACGCGAGGATCGCGACGCCGGTCTGCCGGCACGCCATGACGTCCGAGTGGTCGCCGAAGATCGACAGCGCGTGCGTCGCCACGGCGCGCGCCGACACGTGCAGGGCGAACGAGGTCAGCTCGCCCGCGATCTTGTACAGATTGGGGATCATCAGGAGCAGGCCCTGGCTCGCGGTGAAGGTCGTCGCCAGCGAGCCGGCCTGGAGCGCGCCGTGCACGGCGCCCGCCGCGCCGCCCTCCGACTGCATCTCCGTGATGGAGGGCACGACGCCCCAGACGTTCGTGCGCCCCTTCGACGCCCATTCGTCGGCCAGCTCCCCCATCGTGGAAGAGGGCGTGATCGGGTAGATGGCGATCACCTCGTTCGTCCGGAACGCGACGGACGCGACGGCTTCGTTCCCGTCGGTCATGATCATCCGGGGGGCTTCGCCCCCGCGGATCCCCCGACGCGCGCGCTCGCTCGGCGCTGCGCCGCCTCGCTCCGCTCGCGCGGGCTCGCTTCGCTCCGCTCGCTCGCGACCTTCCAATTTCTGGCTCCTGGCTTCTGGCATCGGGCTTCTCTACGGACTACGGACCACGGACCACGGACTCCGGGCTCTGGAACCCGAGAACCTCAGAACCTCAGAACCTCAGAACCCCAGAACCCCTGAACCCCTGAACCCCAGAACCCCGGGGACTCCGGCACCTCAGGGTCTGACCGCTTCCGCCCTGACCGTCTGCAGCGCGTCCGGCTGGATGAAATCGCGTTCCGGATGTCTGACGATCAGCACGGGGCAGGGCGCCCTGCGCACGACGCGTTCCGCGACGCTTCCCATGAACCAGTGCGCGATCGCGTCGCGGCCGTGCGTCCCCACGATGGCCAGATCGATCCGTGCTGCGTCCGCGTACTCGACGATTTCGCGAGCCGGCGCGGCCGAGATGACCTGAACGAGCTTGACGTGCAGCTCCAGGCGCTCCTCGGCGGTCAGCAGCTGCTCGAGCTGGCGGCGCTCGATTTCGTCGAGCTCCTCCTGCAGTCGCGTCGTGTCGTACGGCAGTCCCGACGCCGAGGCCAGCCGCACGGTCATGTCATCGACGACGTGCAGCACGTGAAGGGTGGCGCCGAACCGCCGGGCCAGCTCGCAGCCGTAGGTGAGCGCCGTCGCGGCGGCTTCGCCGAAATCGGTGGCGACGAGAATGTTCTTCAGAGCAATCATGACGCGCTCCCCCCGGTGATCCTTCGTGGACCCGAGTCCGACGATCGCGTTGGCGGCGGCGGCGATGTCGCGCGGCCGCGCTTCGGGAAAGCGCTTCTGCAGAATCGCGTTGACGATTTCCCGATCGATCACACTGGCTCCGCCGGGCGCTGTTGCATTCCGCATGCCGGGCCGCCCGCGCGGACTTCGGGAGCAACGGCGGCCGTGAGGCGCCGCCGATCCGTCAATCCGAGGGAGCTGCCGGGAATCCGGCGGAACGCTGCCGGGAATCCGGCGGTGCCGGCGCGCCGATCCGCGCCGGCGTCGACCGTTCCGAGGCCCGGGCTGGCGCACGAATTGCTCGAGGGCCAGCGGCGGACTGTGTCCGCCGGATGTGTCCCTCTCAGCAGCTGCCGATCCCGTTGTCTTCGCCGCCGCGCCCTCCGAGCGTGCCGCCGCCGTCTGCCGTCATTGCGGCCAGGCCTGCGCGGCCGACGCGCTCGTGACCGAGTCGGGGACGTTCTGCTGCGCAGGTTGCGAAGCCGTCTTCGCGGTGATCACCGCGCACGGCCTAAGCGCGTTCTACGCGTGCGAGGTGGCGCCGGGACCGTCCCAGCGCTCGGCGAACCGCGACGACGGGCGGTTCGCGGCGCTCGACGACGCCGCGGCGGCGCGGCGGCTCACGGACGAACTCGGGGACGGCCGCGCGGCGGTCACCTTTCCGGTGCCCGCGCTCCACTGCGCGTCCTGCCTGTGGCTCGTCGAGCAGCTCTGGCGGTTCGACCCCGGCATCGTGCGGTCGGAGGCGGACCTGCTGCGCCGCACGGTGCGCGTGGAGTTCCGCCCGGATCGCACCTCGCTGCGGAAGGTCGCGGAACGGCTGGCGGCGATCGGCTACGAGCCGGTCGTCGACAGCGAGGGGGCGTCCGGCCGGATCGCCGAGGGTCGCCGTGATTCTGTACCTTCGAATCGGCGTCGCCGGGTTCGCGTTCGGCAACGTCATGCTCTTCAGCATCCCGCGGTACGCGAACGGCGCCGCCCTGGAGCCGGCGTTCCAGCGTCTGTTCGACGGTCTCAACGTCCTGTTCGCCCTGCCGGTCCTCTTCTACAGCGCCGCCCCGTACTTCCGCGGGGCGTGGGCCTCCGTTCGGGCCCGGGCCGTGTCGCTGGACGTGCCGGTCGCCCTCGGCCTTCTCGTGCTCTTCGCGCGCAGTGTCACCGACATCGCCATGGGCTGGGGCGAGGGATTTCTCGACTCGTTCGCCGGCCTCGTGTTCTTCCTGCTGATCGGCCGGCTCTTCCAGCAGAAGGCGTTCGACGGGATCGCGTTCGAGCGCACCGCCAGATCGTTCTTCCCGCTCTCGGTGCGGGTCGAGCGGCCGAGCTCGCCCGACGGCCGAAGTCCGGAGTCCGTCGCCCTGAGCATCACGGCCATCGAACGGATCCGGCCCGGCGACGTGATGGTCATCCGGCCGCACGAAGTGGTTCCGGCCGACGCCGTCCTGCTCGACGACCAGGCGGCGATCGACTACGCGTTCGTCAGCGGGGAGGCGACGCCGGCGCTGGTCGAGCGCGGCCGTCCGGTGTACGCCGGCGGCCGGGTGATCGCGAACACGGCGCGGCTGGCCGCGACGCGCGAGGTCTCCCACAGCCGGCTGGCCGAGCTGTGGAATCATCCGATTTTCGCGAAGCGCAAGAGCGACTGGCTGAGCGGCCTCACGGCCGCGTTCGGCTTCTGGTTCGTCGTGCTGGCGCTCGGGCTGGCGGCGGCCGGCGCGCTCGCGTGGCGGTCCGACCTGCGCATGGCCGCCCACGTCGCGACGGCGGTCCTCATCATCGCGTGTCCGTGCGCCCTGACGCTGGCGGCGCCCATCACGCTCGGCACGGGCATGGGCGTGCTCGGCCGAGCCGGCTGCTACCTGAAGAGCACGGCGGTGGCGCTCGAACTGAGCCGCATCGACACGATCGTGTTCGACAAGACCGGCACGCTGACCAGCAGCGCCGCGGAAGGCGCCGTCGCGTGCGAAGGGCTGAGCGCCGACGAGTGGCGGCTCGCGCGCCGCCTGGCCGGCGAGTCGGTGCACCCGATCAGCCGGGTGCTCGCCGGCCGCGATGCCGTCCCGGGCGCGGCAGCCGACGTGCGCGAGCAGCCGGGCCAGGGAATCGCCGGCACGGTCGACGGCCATCGCGTGGCCATCGGCACCGCGGGGTTCGTGGGCCGGTCGTCCGGCGCCGGGAGCGCTGGCACGTCTCGCCCCGCTCCTGGCAACGGGCTGCCTGCGAGCGTGGACGAGGGCACGTGGGTCTCCGTCGACGAAGCCATCGGCCAGGTGCGCGTGATCAGCCCCGAGCGTCCGGGCCTGTCCGATGCCCTGCGGGCGCTCGGCCGGCGCCACGAGCTGTGGCTGCTCTCCGGCGATCGCGAGACCGGCGGGACGCAGTGGCACCCGGTGTTCGGATCCCGCATGCAGTTCCGGCAGTCGCCGGAGGACAAGCTGGCGATGGTGCGCGAGCTGCGCGCGTCGGGCCGGCGGGTGCTGATGATCGGCGATGGCCTGAACGACGCGGGCGCGCTCGCGGCCGCGGACGTCGGCATGGCGGTCTCCGACGACACGGCCTGCTTCGTGCCGGCGTGCGACTCGGTCATCGCCGGAGAGGGACTGTCGCGGCTGCCCATCCTGCTGCGGTACGCGCGGCTCGGCCGGCGCGTCATCGGCACGTGCGTGGCGGTGTCGGTCGCCTACAACGTGGCCGGCCTGGCGCTCGCGCTCGCCGGCCGCCTGACGCCGCTGATGACGGCCATCCTGATGCCGGTGAGCAGCCTGACGATCGTCGGGCTGAGCGTCGGCCTCATGCGACGTGGCGGCCGCCAGCTCTTGCGAGCCGCGGGGGCGAAGCCCCCCGGACAGGTATGACCGTCATCGTGCTCCTCATCGCCGCCGGCGGCGTCGTCGCCGCGGGATTTCTGGCGGCGTTCGCCTGGGCCGTGACGTCGGGGCAGTTCGACGACACGACGACGCCCGCGTTGCGGGTCCTCATGGAAGAGGCCAGGCCGGACGGCGTCCGGGACGGCAACGCGTCATCGCACGGTTCGAATCCACTCTGAAGGTGTTGATCACATGAGCACTGTTACGTCTGAAGGGCCGGCCGTTCGACCTCCCGGTATGGACCAGGTCGACACGTTCGAGTACGACAACGTCGTCGTCCGCCAGTTCATCGTCGCCACGGTCGTCTGGGCGATCGTGGCGATGCTGGTCGGGTTGACCGAAGCGCTGAAGCTCGTCTTCCCGAACTTCCTCGGCTTCGTGCCGGAGCTGGCGTACGGCCGCCTCCGGCCGCTGCACACGAACGCGGCGATTTTCGCCTTCGCGGGAAACGCGCTGTTCGTCGGCGTCTACTACTCGCTGCAGCGGCTCTGCAAGGCGCGGATGTTCAGTGACCGGCTCAGCGCGTTCCACTTCTGGGGCTGGCAGCTGATCATCGTCTCGGCCGCCCTGACGCTGCCGTTCGGCTTCACCACGAGCAAGGAGTATGCGGAGCTCGAGTGGCCGATCGACATCGCGATCACGCTGGTGTGGGTCGCCTTCGGCATCAACATGCTGGGCACGATCTACAAGCGACGCGAGCGGCACATGTACGTCGCGATCTGGTTCTACATCGCCACGTTCGTCACGGTCGCGCTGCTGCACGTCGTCAACTCGCTGGAGCTGCCGGTCAGCTTCCTGAAGAGCTACTCGATGTACGCGGGCGTGCAGGACGCGCTGGTGCAGTGGTGGTACGGGCACAACGCCGTCGCGTTCTTCCTGACGACGCCGTTCCTCGGCATCATGTACTACTTCATTCCGAAGGCGGCGAACCGGCCGATCTTCTCGTACCGCCTCTCGATCGTCCACTTCTGGGCGTTGATCTTCCTCTATATCTGGGCCGGGCCGCACCACCTGCTGTACACCGCGCTGCCCGACTGGGCGCAGTCGCTGGGCACGGTGTTCTCGATCATGCTGATTGCGCCGTCCTGGGGCGGGATGGTGAACGGCCTGCTCACGCTGCGCGGCGCGTGGGACCGGGTGCGCGAGGATCCGGTCCTCAAGTTCCTGGTGGTCGGCGTGACGGCCTACGGCATGGCGACGTTCGAGGGGCCGATGATGGCGCTGAAGAACGTCAACGCGCTGACGCACTACACCGACTACACGATCGGCCACGTGCACATGGGCGCTCTGGCGTGGAACGGCGGGTTGGCGTTCGCGATGCTGTACTACATCGTGCCGCGCATCTACGGCACGACGCTCTACTCGCGGCGGCTGGCGAACGTGCACTTCTGGGCCGCGACGCTCGGCGTGCTGTTCTACGTCATCCCGATGTACGTCGGCGGCATCACGCAGAGCCTGATGTGGCGGGAGTTCACGCCGGACGGCGTGCTGCGTTACCCGAACTTCCTCGAGACCGTGGTGCGAATCATCCCGATGTACGCGATCCGGATCGCGGGCGGGACGCTCTATCTCACGGGCGCGCTGATCGCCGTCTACAACCTCTACCGCACGGCGGCCCAGGGCGTCTTCGCACGCGGCGAGTTCGTCCAGGCGCCGCCGCTGCGGCCCCTGCCTGCCGCGGCGGCGGCCGGCTCGTCCTGGCACCGCGCGCTCGAGGCGCGCCCGGCGCAGTTCACGGTGCTGGCGGTCGGTGCGGTGCTCGTCGGCGGGTTCGTCGAGTACATCCCGACCGCGCTCGTCAAGGCGAACGTGCCGACGATCGCGGCCGTCAAGCCGTACACGCCGCTCGAGGTCGAAGGCCGCGACCTCTACATCCGCGAAGGCTGCGTCGGCTGCCACTCGCAGATGATCCGACCCATCCGGGCGGAGACGGAGCGGTACGGCGAGTACGCCAAGCCCGGCGAGTTCGTCTACGACCATCCGTTCCTGTGGGGATCGAAGCGCACGGGACCGGACCTCGAGCGGGAAGGAGGCAAGTACCCGGACTCGTGGCACTTCCTGCACATGCGATCGCCGGTCTCGACCTCGCCGGGCTCGATCATGCCCGCGTATACGTGGATCTACGACCAGAAGCTCGACGATTCCGACCTCGAAGGGAAGATCATCACGCTGCGGCGGCTGGGCGTGCCGTATCCGGCGGGCTACGAGCGGCAGGCGCAGGCGGATTCGAGGGCGCAGGCCGCGTCGATCGCGGCGGGGCTCACCCGCGCGGGCCTCGACGCGCCGCCCGACCGCGAGATCATCGCGTTCATCGCCTACCTGCAGCGTCTCGGGACGGACATCAAGAACAAGAACCAGACGGCGGCGCTCACGGCGCCGGCGCCGGAAGGAGGCCGATGAGTGTACGCCGAAGTCCTTCGCGCCATCGGTGGCATCGCGGTCTATCCCGTGCTGTCGCTCATCGTCTTCGTCGTCGTGTTCGGTCTGGTGCTCCTCAGGACGGCCAGACTGGACCGCCGGCAACTCGACGGCCTCGCGCAGCTGCCGCTCGACGGGGCGCCGGCCGCCCCACGCCCCGTGGAGGAGTAGCCCGTGAAGCCCACACGCGACGAACTCCTCAGTCACGAAGCGGACGGCATCCGCGAGTTCGACAACGCGCTGCCCCGCTGGTGGCTCTACGGCTTCTACTTCACGATCGCGTTCGCGGTCGTCTACCTGGTCAACTACCACGTGCTCGCGAAGCCGCTGTGGGGATATCCGAGCGTCGCCGCCGAGTACGCCGACGACGTGGAGCACGCCAGCCGGGCCGGGAAGACGCCCGACCGGCCCGAGGCCGCGATCGCGGCCCTCACCGACGGCCAGAGCCTCGACAGGGGCCGCGCGATCTTCGAAGGGCCGGACAACACGTGCTTCGCGTGCCATCGTCCCGACCTCGGGGGGCTCGTGGGCCCGAACCTGACCGACCAGTATTGGCTGCACGGCTGCACCGCCGCGGACCTGATGCGCGACGTGAAGGGCGGCTTCCCACAGAAGGGCATGCTGCCGTTCGGCACCGGGAAGGTCCTGACAGACGATCAGGTGCTGCAGGTGGTCAGCTACGTGCTGTCGAAGCGGGGATCCAATCCGCCCAATCCGAAGCCGATCGACCCTGAGCGCGATGCGGTCTGCGGCTCATGACGACCCACGACGACCGGCCCCGTGACCAGGCCGCGGACTTTCTCGAAGAGCACGAGACGTTCCGCAACGAGCTGGCGAGCGTCCACCGCGACGGGCGGCGCAAGTGGGTGTTCGCGCGCCAGCCCTCGGGACCGCGCTACCGGGCGCGCACCGTCCTGAGCTGGTTCCTGCTCGCGTTCCTGTTCCTGGCGCCCTTCGTCCGGCTGAACGGTCAGCCGCTCGTGCTGCTGAACGTCATCGAACGCCGGTTCGTGCTCTTCGGCGTCGTCTTCTGGCCGCAGGACTTCTACCTGGTCGTCCTCATCGCGCTGACGCTGCTCGTGACGCTCGTGCTCACGACCGCGACGGTGGGACGGATCTGGTGCGGCTGGTTGTGTCCACAGACGGTCTTCCTGGAGATGCTGTTCCGCAAGATCGAGTTCCTCATCGACGGATCCGCTGCGCAGCAGCTCCGGCGCGACAAGGCGCCGCTCACGCTCGACACGATCCGGCGCCGGGCGATCAAACACACGATCTTCCTTGCGCTGTCGTTCGTCATCGCGAACGTCTTCCTCGCCTACATCATCGGCTCGGGGGCGCTCTGGACGATCGTCACGGCGCCTCCGCGCGAGCACCTGGCCGGTCTGATGGCGATCACGATCTTCAGCCTGGTCTTCTACGGCGTCTTCGCGCGGTTCCGCGAACAGGCGTGCACGCTGGCTTGCCCGTACGGACGCCTGATGTCGGCGCTGACCGACACGCACACGATCACGGTCACCTACGACTGGAAGCGCGGCGAGCCGCGGGGAAGAGTCAGCCAGAAGCCGGAAGCCAGAAGCCAGCCGTCGGAGAGCGCGACCACGCCCTCGGGGGATTGTATCGACTGCGGCCAGTGCGTCACCGTCTGTCCGACGGGCATCGACATCCGGCACGGGATACAGCTCGAGTGCGTGAACTGCACCGCCTGCATGGACGCGTGCGACGACGTGATGGGTCGCCTGCGACGGCCGCTCGGGCTCATCCGCTGGACCTCGCACGACGCGATTCGCACGGGACGCGCGTCGTGGCTCACGGCCCGCGTCAAGGCGTACGCGGCCGTCTGGGCCCTGCTGGTCACGGGCGTCGTGACCCTCTTCGCCGTCCGCCACGATCTCGACGTACTGATCCTGCGGCAGCCGGGCACGCTCTACGCGACATTCGACGGCGACACGGTGGCGAACTTCTACAACCTGCAGGTCATCAACCGCACCGCCAGGACCCACGACCTCGAGTACCGCGTCGTCTCGCCGGCCGGCGCCACCGTCACGCCGCTCGGTCAGGTCGGGTCCGCCGCGCCGAATGGCCTCATCGAAAGCCGGCTCCTCGTGAAGGTGCCGTCGGAGAACCTGACCGGCGCCGCCACGCCGGTGCGGTTCGAGGTGAAATCCGACGGGCGGGTGATCGAGGTCATCGACTCTTCATTCCTCGGACCCGGACGCTCCGGAGGAGACGCGGTGAGGACGCCATGAGACTTCGCTGGCATTGGGGCACGGGTATCGCGGCCGTCTACGCCGTCTTCGCGGCGGCGACGACCGGGTTCGCGCTGTTCGCGCTGGATCAGAAAGTGGAGCTCGTCAGTGACGACTACTACGAGCGGTCGCTGCAGCAGGACCGCCGCATGGATGCCGAGGCGAACGCGTCGGCGCTCGGCGACGCGTTCCGCGTGGAGCGGGACCGGCACGAGATCGCGATCGTCTGGGCGCGCGCCGCGCCGGCGTCCGGAGCCGGGACGGTCACGTTCTACCGGCCCTCCGAGGCGGCGTTCGATCGGCAGGTGGCCGCCGCACCGGACGCGGCTGGCCGCCAGCGGATCTCGCTGGCCGATCTGCCGGCGGGCCGCTGGCTCGTGCAGGTGCAGTGGCGATCGGGCGGGCACGAGGTACTACGCGGAAGTGCCGGTCGTGGCGCCATGACAGCCCTCCTGGCGGGGTTCCTCCTCGGTCTCGCCGGGAGCGCGCACTGCCTCGGCATGTGCGGCCCGCTCGCGCTGCTCGCACGCGGACCGGTCGGGCCCGCGCGGCGTGCGGGAGCCGACCGGGCCGCGTCGGGCGACCGTCCGGCCGGCTGGCGGCCGACGGCGGGCCTCGCCTTCGGCGCGTACCACCTGGTCCGCCTCATTCTGTATGGCGCGTTCGGGGCGGTCGCCGGCTGGGCTGGGGGCGCGCTCGCCGGAGCGGCGTGGCGAAGCGGGCTGGCGCTCACGGCGGGCATGGTGCTGGGTGCGCAGGCGCTGCTTGGCATTCAGGGCCGGTTCGTCGGCGCGGGGCCGGCCCGGGCGCTACGCGCGATCACGTCGCGGCTGGCAAGCCTGTCACGAAGACTTCCGCAGCGGCCGATCCCGCGCGCGGCCGCGTTCGGCGTCCTGAACGGCCTGATGCCGTGCGGGCTGCTCTATGGCGCGTTGGCGGCTGCGGCCGGGCTGGGCCAGGCTTCGGAGTCGGCCGTGTTCATGGCCGCGTTCGGACTGGGTTCGGTGCCCGCCTTCGCGGCGCTCGTCTACTCGGCGCGCGTGCTGTTCCCCAGGGCGCCCGCCCGGTTCCGGTACGCCGCGCCCGTGGCGCTGGCGGTCGTCGGCGGGCTGCTCATCGCGCGCGGATTGTCCACGCGCGAGGGGCACGATCACGCGGGGCACCGCGGACAGGCGCAGTGGACGCCTCACGCGTCTCACGTTCAGGGGATCGACTAACCGCTGTAGGCGCCGGCGCGCCCGCCAAGAACACGCCGTCGGGCCGGACGACAGCGCCGGCCCCTACGCCGACAGTCCGCAGCGCGCGATCCGATCGCCGAGCGTCGATCGCTTGACGTGCAGGAGGGCCGCGGCCCTGGATTTGTTCCCCCCCGTCTGCGCGAGAGCCGCCGCAATCCGCGCCGCTTCGGCCTGCCGGAGGAACTGGTCGAGCGGAAGATCCTCGAGCCCGTCCTCGTTCGGCGATCGCGGGTGCGGGCGGTCCCCCGGCGCCTCAGGGCCGGCCTCCGCCGTGTCGGCGACTTCAGCAAGGTCTTGCGGGGCCGGAGCGTCTTCCAACGGGAACAGGACGCTCGCGCCGAGACAGCCGATGCGGACGCGCCCGCAAGTGCAGCTCTCGGCGATCCGCTCGCACATGTTCTCCAGCTCCCGCACGTTGCCGGGCCAGTCGTAGGCGAGCATCGTCTGCATCACGGCGTCGGAGATCGGCGGCACGGCGGTGCCGCGGCGACGGAAGAACCGGCCGAGGAAATGATCGATCAGGAGGGGCACGTCCTCGCGCCGCTCGCGCAACGGCGGCAGGGTGACCGACAGCACGTTGAGACGATAGTAGAGATCCTCACGGAAGCGGCCGGCCCGCACCAGTTCGGCGAGGTCGCACTTCGTGCCGGCGACCACGCGCACGTCGACGGGGAGGGGCCGCGATCCGCCGAGCCGTTCGATCGTGCGGTTCTGCAATGCCCGCAGCAGCTTGACCTGCATCGAGATCGGCACGTCGTCGATGTCATCGAGGAAGAGCGTGCCGCCCTCGGCGCGCTCGAAACGGCCGGCCCGCGCGCCGACGGCGCCGGTGAACGCGCCGCGCTCGTGTCCGAAGAGCTCGGCCTCGATGAGGCTCTCGGAGAACAGGGCGCAGCTCACGGCGACGAACGGCTTGTCCCGTCGCGTGCTGTGGCGGTGCAGCGTCTGCGCGATGACTTCCTTTCCAGTGCCGCTTTCCCCGGTGATCAGGACCGTACCCTGTCCGGGGCCGACCACGGCCAGATATTCGAAGACCGCCTGCATCCGGGGATTGCGGCCGATCACGATCGAGTCGGCCGGCTGGAGCACGTCCGCGTTCGGAGTCATCACGACACCAGGGCCACGCGCAGGCTGGGATGGAGCCGGCGCAGCGCGGCCTCCACGCCCATGTGCAGCGTCAGATGCGAGGTCGGACACGCGGCGCAGGCGCCGGTGAAGCGCACGCGCGCCACCCAGCCCGCGAGTTCGACGAATTCCAGGTTGCCGCCGTCGGCCCGGAGCACCGGGCGAAGGCGGTCGAGAACGGCTTCGATGGTGGAGAGAGTGGGCATGCGTGACATCCTTGACGACTATCCGGCAGTCACTTTCAGCAACGGCTGTGCCAGCAATCCGGCGCCGAAACCTGCCGGAATTCCGGCATTGCCGGGCGTTGGGCGGTTCATGGCGCCCGTTCACTGAGGAGGATTCCCCACGCCTCGCGGGTTTCTCGGCGCCGCTCCCTCCGGCCGCGGCGTCGGTACGTGGCGGTCGCTGCGGCATCGCCTTTGCTGTATTCCGGGAATATGCAGCCGTTTCCTCATCGCTACGTCGCGAGCGCAGTCGCCGGCCCGGAGGCCGAGGTTCTGCTCGAGAGCGAAGGTCTGGCGGCCCTCCGGACGACCACGCCGCCGGAGTTCGGCGGGCCGGCGGGCCGCTGGTCCCCGGAGACGCTGTTTGTCGCCGCTATTGCCGACTGCTACGCGTTGACCTTCAGGGGCCTCGCGGCGCGATCGAAGCTGCCCTGGCATCGGCTGGTCTGCGACGTGGCGGGGACGCTCAATCTCGTCGACCGGGCGGCGAGGTTCACGCGCGTCGAGATCGAGGTGCGCCTCCAGATTCCGGAACAGGCGAGCCTGGAGGTCGCCAGACGACTCCTGGTCAAAGCGGAAGAGATGTGCCTGATCACGCGGTCGCTCACAGCCTACGTGCGGCTCGGCACGTCGGTGGAAACGATGGCGCCGCAGGCCGCGTGAGCTCGCGGGCGCTGCGCGCGTCCGGGCCCGGCGATCTCACACGACCTGTTCGATCTCGTTCAAGGGCGAGATTTCGAGGGGCCGGCGCTGGAGGGCGAGCCAGTCGCTCATGCGATCGGGCGTCCCGAGGTCGGACCAGCCCATTTCGGCCGGCCAGGTATACAGGCACAGGTTGGTCGCCCGCATCAGCACGTCCCGGGAGAAGTCGGCCAGCGGCAGCGCCGGATACCACTCCCGCAGGAAGCGCTCCCGGCTGCCCGGGTCCATCTTCTGCGCCGTCAGGACGACGTCGACGTGGAAGGGCAGACAGCGACGATAAAGATCGAGCAGCGTCTTCGCACGCACCACGAGGACCAGCGTGTTCCAGACCGCACCCGCAGAATAAAGGAAGGACGCATCCCCCAGGGACGGCTTCTCGACGAAGCCCGCCACGGGGCAGAACCCGTCATGGGTGACGAGGCCCTGCGCGCTTGGCGTAATCCAGCCGAAATCGCCCGAGACGGAGCCCGGCTCGACCCCGAAGATCACGACCTCGGACGGATTGTCCCGCACGCGATCCAGCGCGCGCCGGATGCCGCGGCGGAAGCACATCTCGTCTTCGACGCCGTGGTCGGACGGCGTCACGACCACCGTGGCGTCGGCGGAGTCGGCCAGCACCGCCGCCAGCGGCAGCAGCAGGCCGACGGCCGTGCCGCGATCCATCGGCTGATAGATGACGTCGCCGAGGGCCCCCTGGCGGGGCAGCGAGCGCACGTACTCGCGGTGCGTCTCGTCGACGATGGTGATTGTCCGTTCGGGCACTGCCAGGGGATGGAGACGTGCCAGCGTGTCCTCGAGCAGCGAGTGGCCGCCCGCGGGACGCCAGTACCTGCTTGGGCACGCCGCCGGTCAGGCTGGCGAGCCTGCGGCCAGCGCCGGCGGCGAGCACGATCGACCAAGGTGTGGGCGTCATCGCGGTTTCCACTCAAGCACGTCGCGTGCCAATCATCGGGCGTCTGCCATCGCCGTTTCGGCGCAATCCGGCCTACGTGACTTCGTTCGGCGCCAGCGATGGGTGAAAACCCCTCGGGCAGCGCCGACATTTCCGCGGCGCTGCCGCGCTCCGACCATCCAATCGAGAAGGATGGGCCCGCCCGAGCAGCCGCCGATGGGCGCCCTTCTTGCAACGGGAGCATGAAGATGGAGGCGGTTATGGCTCCCAAATGGCTGGCAGTCAGTGCGGCAGCGTTCGTGCTGCTCGCGTGCGGTCCTGCCGCTGCCCAGGAGACTCCGGGCGCCGAGCGCATCGAGATCGGCAGCGCGATCTTCGGAGGCGGCCTGCTCTTCACGCCCTCGACGGTGGCGTCCGAGTCCGACTCGCGCAGTTACGTCGTCAGCGCCGCCGTGACAACGAATCTGAACCGGTGGATTGGCCTCGAGGGCGACGTCGGTCTGGCGCTCGGGCGCCGGGAGGCGCACGCGCTGTTTGGCGTGGTGCCCGGCAATTCGACCGACGACATGCCGAACGTGCTGCTCTACGGCGCGAACCTGATCTACAACCCGCTGGCCAGCGATCGGCCCATCGTGCCGTACGTGAGCGTCGGCGCTGGCGGCCTGACGACGTTCGATCTGGCCGCGACGAGCCATTTCGGCCTCGCCGGGAACACGACGTATCCGACGGTCAGCGTCGGCGGCGGCATCCGATGGTTCCCGATCCGGCACTGGGGTTTTCGCGGCGACTACCGATATATGGGGATCGGACACGCCGCACCGGCGGCGGCCGTGCCCGATACTCGCGTCGTCCGATCTGCTCAGCGCGTCTACGGCGCCCTGGTCCTGACGTTCTGATCCCGCGCGGACCCGCGGCCGACTGCGGCTAAGATTGATGCACAGGATGTCCTCGTCTCTCGAACCTCATCTCTCGATCTCGGGTGCCGCCCTTCGACGGGCGGCCTTTGCTCTTTCGAGCGCCGTCTTGCTGGGGGTGGCCGCCGTCGGCCTCTCTGCCGGTGGCCAGTCGACCGGGGCGACGCCCCGAACGGAAGGCGCCGTGCTGGCCGATCAGATTCTCGTGACGTGGTACGGCAATCCGAATACCGCCCGAATGGGCATTCTCGGCGAGCGCAAAGGAGCGGCGCTGGCCGCCGGTCTCCGCGAGCAGGCCGCGGCGTACGAGAAGGTCACGCACAAGCGCGTCATCATGGCGTATCACCTTGTCGCGGTGGTGGCGCAGGGCCTGCCGGGCAAGGACGGCAAGTTCCGGCGGCGCGAATCGCCAGCCATCATTCGCGCGCTCCTGAACGATGCCCGTGCGAATGGATTCAAGCTCATCCTCGACATCCAGCCGGGGCGATCGACCGTCGCAGAGGAGCTGCCCTCGCTCGAGCCGTTTCTCCTCGAGCCCGACGTGTATCTCGCCCTCGATCCCGAGTTCGCGATGAGCGCCGATCAGGTGCCGGGACGGATCATTGGGTCCATGCCCGCCTCCGAGGTCAACGCCGCCGTCGAGTTCCTCGACGAGCTCGTGCAGGCGCACCATCTGCCGCCCAAGGTGCTCATCGTCCACCAGTTCACGTGGAACATGCTGCCGGACAAGCACGCCATCCGGACGAGCCCGGTGGTCGACGTCGTGCTCGACATGGACGGGTTCGGCGACCGCGCCCTGAAGCTCTCGACGTACAAGTCCATCCTCAAGCAGGGCACGTTGCCGTTCACCGGGTTCAAGCTGTTCTATCACCAGGACACGAACCTGCTGCCGCCGTCGCAGGTGCTGGGGCTCGCGCCGGCGCCGTCGGTCGTCATCTATCAGTGAGCTCATCCCCGCCTCGCTGATGTCGGCGGTCGACCGCGTCGGAATCCTCACGGGCGGCGGAGACGCGCCTGGCCTGAATGCGGTCATCCGCGCCGTCGTCAAGGCCGCGACGGGCGCTGGTCTGACGTGCATCGGGATCGAGGACGGCTTCGACGGCCTGCTCCGGCCGGAGCGGGCCCGGACGCTGACGCTCCAGGACGTCGCGGGCATTCACCGGATCGGCGGCACGATTCTCGGCACGACCAACCGCGGGAATCCGCTCGGCAGGCCGGGACCGCCCGCGGCCGGCGCCGCAGCGTACGCGACGCGTTGCGTGGAAGGATTCCAGCGGCTCCAGCTCGGCGCGCTCGTCGCGATCGGCGGCGACGGGACGCTCGCCATCGCGCACGCGCTGTACCGCGAGGGCCTCCGGATCGTCGGCGTGCCGAAGACGATCGACAACGACATCGCGGAGACGGCGGCGTCGTTCGGGTTCGATTCGGCCGTGGCCTTCGCCACCGAGTCGATCGATCGGCTGCACACCTCCGCCGACGCGCACCATCGCGTGATGGTCATCGAGGTCATGGGCCGGTATACGGGCTGGATCGCGCTCTCGGCCGCCATCGCGGGCGGCGCCGACGTCGTCCTCATTCCGGAGGTGCCGTTCGCCTATGAGCGCGTGGCCGAGCGCATCCGGGAGCGCGAACGGCTCGGTGCCCGGAGCAGCATTGTCGTGACGGCGGAAGGTGCATCGCCCGCCGGCGGCGAGCGAATCGTGGCCGTGCCCCGCGGGGGCCAGCGGGAGGAGAGGCTCGGCGGGATCGGCGAGCGGGTCGCAGCCGAGATCCAGGCGAGGACCGGCCACGAGGCGCGTTTCGACGTGCTCGGTCACCTGCAGCGCGGCGGGCCGCCCACGAGCGTCGACCGCGTCCTCGGGGCCAGGTTCGGGACGCACGCCGTGGACCTCGTCCGGCAGAACCGCTTCGATACGATGGTGGCGCTCGTGCCGCCGGACGTCGTCGCGGTGCCGCTGGAGCGCGTCGCGGGACGCACCCGCACGGTTCCACCCGACTGTGATTTGATCAGGACCGCGCGAAGTCTGGGGCTCTCGTTCGGCGACTGATTTGCGGCAGGAGCCGGGAGCGGTCGTATACTTCCGTCATTCAGCCGCCCGAGCGGGCAGCCGCTCCGGTCGGCCAGAGGGTGACGCTCTGCCACACCGTCCCAAACGAGGAGATATCGTCGTCGAGAAGCGGCACGTCGGACGATTGACCCGCTACGAAGTCCGCGTTTCCGAGAACCCTCCACAGTACACCGTCAAGACGTACGAGCTGGCGCTCAATCGCGCTGACAGCTTCGCGCGCGAAGCCCGCGTGGACGTCTGGTTCACGGAAGATGGACACCGCTTCCGGCGCGTGACGACGCGCAGGCTGCCGACCAACTGATCCCGAAACACACCTGTCTGCAGATCGTTCGACCGTTCAACGGTCCAAAGGCCCAGAACTCCGTGTCAGCCTGGACCTTTGGACCTTTGGACGACGTTCGTCGCCACGAGTGACGCACTCCCCGCCCTGCTAGGCGACCTTGATGTCGATCGCGCGCGGCTTCGCGCTGGCAGCCTTCGGCAGGTGGATCTGCAGGACGCCTTCCTTGAACTCGGCGCGCACCTGTGCCTCGTCGACTTCGGTCGGCAGCGCGAGCCGACGGATGAACTTTCCGTACCGACCGCTCGATCCGGTGGAACTTCTTGCCCTGCTCCTCCTTCTCCTGCTTGCGTTCGCCTTCGACCGTCAGCACGCCCTCCTCGATGCCGACCTTGACGTCTTCCTTCTTCACCTCGGGCAGGTCGGCCTTGATGAGGTATTCGTGCTCCGTCTCCTGCACGTCCATCGCCGGAGCCCACTCCGCGAGCAGCGGAGCTTCCTCGTTCCCGGTCCGGCGCGCGAGCGGCTGGCCGAAGAATCGGTTCAGCCGGCCCGAAACTTCTTCCAGCTCCCGGAATGGATCCCATCGAACGATGTTCATGATGTCCTCCCTTTCCGATGAACCCGGCGGCCATGCCGTCTGTTCCGGGACGAAAAAATGCAAGGGATGTGCCCGCGGACGGAGGGGAAAATGGAGGAACGCGTGAAAGGGAGAACGTGAAAGGGTGAGAAAAATTCGGCGTTGTCGATGAGGATTCCGCAGCTCGCGCCTGCTACGCCGTGCGCCGGAGCATCGCCAGGCCGAACCCGGCGGCCGCGATCGTGACGATCACCGGACCGGATTCGCGGTGCAGCCAGGCCGCCGCCATGGTGCCGGTCAGGGTCGCGCCGATGGCGAGAAGGACGGCTCCCGTGAGCATCTGGGACAGGTTGCCCGACAGCCGCTTGGCCGTGGCGGCCGGAATGATGATGAGCGAGCCCATGAGCAGGACGCCCAGATAGCGGAGCCCCAGGGCGATGGCGAGCGCGAACATCTGGAGATAGAGCAGATCGAGCCGGCGCACGTTCACGCCGGCCGTCCGCGCGAGCTCCGGCGAGACGAGGGCGAGCACCAGCCGGTTGCGCTGGGTCAGCACGAACGCCGCGATGGCAACGGATCCCGCCAGGCCGAACCAGACTTCCCCGCCGGAGAGCGCGCCGGGGCGCCCGAAGAGGGCATCCAGCAGATCCTCGCCCGAGGCGATCAGGCTGCCGATCGCCAGGGCCGCCGAGAAGAGCACGCCGATGATCGTCTCGGTCGGAAGCCGCGATGCGCTCTCGAGTCCCCAGACGAGCAGCGCGCCGAAGAACAGCAGCACCGCCGCGCCGAAGAGCGGGTGCCAGTGCAGCGCGATGGCGATGCCGATTCCTGGCAGCGCGACGTGCGACAGGGCGTCGGCGGCGAGCGCCATCCGGCGCATCACCGCGAAGCAGCCGATGAGGCCGGCCGCCGCGGCGATCGCCGCCGGGAGCACGATGACATCAATGATCATGGACGTGGTGGGCGACGGGCTCGCCGTAGACCTCTCTCAGCCGTTCCGGGGTCAGCAGCTCGCGCGGCGGCCCCATCCAGCCGGCGCCCTGGCGCAGGCAGAGCACGAGGGTCGCGTAACGGTTCACGACGTTGAGCTCATGGGACACCAGTATCACGGTCAGTCCCTGCTCGCGCTTCAGTCGATGGACCAGCTCGTTCAGGCGCTCCTGGCCCGGCTCGTCGACCCCGGCCGTGGGCTCGTCCAGCAGCAGGACGGTGGGGCGGCCGATGAGGGCGAACGCGATCAGCAGACGCTGGAACTGGCCGCCGGACAGTGCGCCGATGGGCTGCCGGAGCATCTGCGGCGTGAGCCCGACGAGCGCGCTGACCTCCTCGAGGCGGCTCCGTTCGGTGCGCGCCAGCGCGGACCTGGCCAGCAGGAAGTCGCGCCCGCTGATCGGCACGTCTCGCTGCAGGTCCAGCTTCTGGGGCACGTATCCCAGCCGCACGTCCGGCGCCCAGCGGATCGCGCCGGTCGATGGCAGCGCCCCGATGAGCGATCGGAGCAGGACCGTCTTGCCGGAGCCGTTCGGTCCGATGATCGCCAGCGACGCGCCTGGGGGCACGGAGAACGTCAGGTGGAGGAGAACGATGTGCTTGCCGAACCCGACCGTCAGATCGTCGACGTCGAGGACCGTGGGCTCAGGCATCTGTGCGCGGCGGCGCGACGTTCATTATGACGGCAACCGCGAGCGGCCGCGCCACTTCCCGATTTCGACCGCGGCGAACACGGACGCCGCGAGCGCGAAGCAGAGCAGCAGCTCGCCTGCCGTGAGCGCCGTGGTTGCGAAGACATCGTTCAACGCCGGAACGTACAGCGTGAGGAGATGCACGCCGGCCGTGCCGAGCACGACGGCGAACAGCACGGGATTGGAGCCCAGTCCCTGCCGGAAGAGGGACTCGCGTTCCGAACGCACCGCCAGCGCGAGCAGGAGCTGGCTCAGCGTCAGCACGGTGAACACCATGCTCTGCCAATGGCTCGAGCCGCTGCGGTAACCGACCGCGCCGGCGGCCAGCGTCACGCCCGCCATCAGCAGGCCGACCCACAGGATGTGCTGCCACAAACCATGCGCGAACACCGTCTCGTCGGGTGGGCGGGGCCGGCGGCGCATGACCGACGGCTCTTCTGGTTCCAGCGCGAGCGCCAGGCCTGGCAGACCGTCCGTCACGAGATTGATCCACAGAATCTGAATGGGCAGCAGGGGAGTCGGCAGGCCGATCAATGGCGCCAGGAGCAGCGTCCAGATCTCGGCCGCATTTCCCGTGAGGACGTAGCGGACGAACTTGCGGATGTTGTCGAAGATTCTCCGGCCCTCGCGGACGGCGCTCACGATCGTGGCGAAGTTGTCGTCGAGCAGCACCATATCCGCCGCTTCCCGCGCGACGTCCGTGCCGCTCCGGCCCATGGCGATTCCGATGTCCGCGCGTTTGATGGCCGGTGCGTCGTTGACGCCGTCGCCCGTCATCGCCACGAACTCGCGCCGCGCCTGCAGGGCCTCGACGATCGCGATCTTCTGCTCCGGGGCGACCCGCGCGTACAGCCTCGTCTCTCCGACGGCCTTCGCCAGTGGCTCCGGCTCGAGCTGCTGGAGCTCGAGACCGGTCAGGATCCGGTCGCCCTCGCCGAGGATGCCGACCTGGCGCGCGATCGCGGCCGCTGTGGACGGATGGTCGCCCGTGATCATGATCGGCGTGATCCCCGCCTGCCGGCAGAGCGCGACGGCTCCGGCGGCTTCCTGGCGCGGCGGGTCGGCGAGACCGACGAGCCCGAGGAACGTCAGGTCCTGCTCCAGTTCGGCGGATGCAGGCCGCGGATCCGGTGCGTCAGGCCATCGCCGGCACGCGATGGCGAGCACGCGTTGGCCCTTGGCGGCGAGCCGGTCCGCTTGGGCCACGGCACTCGCCCGGGCCCACGGGATGCGTCGGCCGCGCGTCAGCGTCCAGTCGCACCGGTCGAGGACCTGTTCCGGTGCCCCTTTGCTGAAACTGATGACCCCCTCGCGGCCGCGGTGCACCGTGGTCATCAGGCCGCGCTCGGAGGAGAACGGCACCTCATCGACGCGCGGAAGCGACCGTGCGAGATCATCGCAATCGAAGCCGGCCCGCTCCGCCGCCTCGACCAGGGCCACTTCGGTGGGGTCTCCTCGCCAGGCGCCCGTCTCGTCGCGGTGGGCGTCGTTGCAGAGGGCCAGCGCCTGCCAGAACGGCGCATTCTCGGGCGGCTCGCCCGGCCTCGCGTCGTCGATCAGGACGCCGTCGACCCAGAACGCGGCGGCGCGCATGCGGTTCTCGGTAATCGTGCCGGTCTTGTCGGCGCAGATGTAGGTCACCGAGCCGAGCGTCTCGACCGCCGGCAGGTGCCGAATCAGCGCTTGCCGGCGAATCATCCGACGGGCGCCGATCGCCAGCGCGACCGTGACGACGGCGGGAAGGGCTTCCGGCACGGCGGCGACGGCGAGGCTGATCGCCGTCAGCAGCATGAGCCCGGCCGGCTCCCCCCGCAGGATCCCGACCGCGAACACGATCGCGCAGATGCCTACCGCGGCGAGGGCGAGGCGGCGTCCCATGAGGTCGAGCCGCTTCTGCAACGGTGTGCGGGCGGAGTCGCTCTCCCGTAGGAGTGCGGCAATGCGACCGAGCTCGGTGTCTCCGCCCGTGGCGACCACGAGCCCGAGGCCGCGGCCGTAGGTGACCGTCGTGCCCTTGTAGGCCAGGTTGCGCCGATCGCCGAGCGGGAGGTCGTCGGCCGGCAGTGCATCCGCGGTCTTGCCGACCGGCTGCGACTCGCCCGTCAGCACGGATTCATCGATCGTGAGTCCCTGCGATTCCGCGATCCGCACGTCCGCGGGAACGATGTTGCCGGCCTCGAGCAGGATCACGTCGCCCGGAACGAGATCGGCGGCCGGTACGGTCGCGATCTGGCCGGCCCGCCGGACCGTGGCCGTCGGCGCGGCGAGGCTCTTCAGCGCCAGGAGCGCCCGCTCCGCCCGGTAGGCCTGGGCGAATCCCAGCACGGCGTTCAGGATGACGATCGCGGCGATGGCCACGCTGTCCTGCGGCTCGCCGATGAAGCCGGCCAGCACGGCGGCGGCGATCAGGACGAGGATCATCACGTCCGTGAACTGCTCGCGCACGAGCGTCCACGGCCCCCGCCGGACGCGCCCCTGGATGACGTTCGCCCCGTGGCGCTTCTGCCGCTCCCGCGCCTCGCCAGGCTCGAGCCCCCGATCGAGCGTCGTCGACAGCAGCGCGAGCAGCTTGTCGACCGGGCGTGTGTGCATGGGGCGCTCAGGCATCGTGGGTCGACCGCGCAGATGCGGCGCTCGTGACACGATACGGAGTGATGTTCGTCTGGCTCGGATTCGCCGCGTGCTCGGCGGCCATCGTCCTCACCGGCGTCCGGCTGTCGCGATACGGCGACGTGCTGGGCGAGAAGCTCGGCATGGGCCGGACCTGGGTGGGCGTCATTCTGATGGCCTCGGTCACGTCGCTCCCCGAGCTCGTCAACGGCGCCAGCGCCGTCACGTTGTTCCACGTGCCGGACCTCGCGGCCGGGGACATATTCGGGAGCTGCATGTTCAATCTCCTGATCCTGTCCTTTCTCGACGTCGGCGGCGCGACGCCCTTGTCGTCCCGCATCCACCAGGCCCACGTGCTCTCGGCGAGTCTGGGGATCCTGCTCATCGGGATGGCCAGCCTCGGTGTGCTGGCCGGCGCGGGCGCGCCGGTGCTCGGCTGGATCGGGCTGCCCAGCCTGGCGCTGCTCGCGGTGTACGCCCTGGCGATGCGGCTGATCTTCCGATTCGAGCAGGCACGCCGCGCGAATGAGGCGCAGGCCGAGCTGGTCGAGGAACAGTACGGGCATCTCACGCTGCGCCAGACGACCGTCCGGTACGCTCTGAACGCCGCCGTGCTCGTCGTCGCCGCGGTGGCCCTTCCGCCGCTCGGCGACCGAATCGCACGGATGACCGGCCTCGGCGACACGTTCGTGGGGACGGTGTTCGTCGCCATCGCGACGTCGCTGCCCGAGATGGTGATCTCCTTCGCGGCCGTGCGCATCGGCGCGCTCGATCTCGCGGTCGGCAACCTGTTCGGCAGCAACCTGTTCAACATCGCCGTGCTCGGCGTCGACGATCTGCTGTTCGTTCGCGGCCCGTTCTTCGGCGCCATCTCGCCGACGCACATCGTTCCCGCGATCGGGGCGTTGACGATGACGGGCATTGCAATTGCCGGGTTGACCTTCCGCGCGACGAAACGACGATTCTACTGGTCCTGGGATGCCATCGGCCTGGCCTCGACGTACGCCGCCACGATGATCCTGCTAGCATCGAGGCATCCGTAGATGTCGGAGTCTGGTGATGGCTCGAGTCCGAATCGAACGCATCCTCTGTCCTGTCGATCTGTCGGAGCCCTCCCGGCACGCGTTGCAGCACGCCGTGATGCTGGCCCGGTGGTACGGCTCGCAGATCACCGTCCTGCAGGTCATCTGGCGCGGCGTGCCGCCCGTGCCCTTCGGGCCGCCGGCCATCGAGCCGGGATCCGGTGAGCTGGAGGCGCTCCGCGACGCCCTGCGCCGGTTCACGGACAGGGACACGACCTCGGGCGCGGCCGTGACCGTGAAGACGCTGCTCCGGGAATCCCCGGTGGTGGCAGGGATCCTCGACGAAGCCCGGGGGCTTCCAGCGGACCTGATCGTGATGGGTACGCATGGGACGTCGGGATTCGAGCACCTCATCCTGGGGTCGGCGACCGAGAAGGTGTTGCGGAAGGCGCCGTGCCCGGTGCTCACCGTGCCGCCGGCGGTGACCGAGGCGCCGCCCGCAAACGGCCCGTTCAAGACCATCGTCTGCGCCCTCGACTTCTCGGCTCCGTCGCTGAGGGGGCTCGAGTTCGCGCTGTCGCTGGCACAGGAATCGGGCGGGCGACTCCTGGCGCTCTACGTGCTGGATTGGCCGTTCGATCGCGTGCCGACGAGCGACCTCTCCGTCGAGACCGGCGCGTTCCGGCACCAGCTGGAAGACGAGGCGCGGCGCGAGCTGCATGCGGCGATTCCGGAAGAAGCGCGCTCGTGGTGTGACATCACCGAGCTCATGGTCACGGGCAAGCCGTACCGAGCAGATCCTGCGGCTCGCGCGGGAACACCGCGCCGACGCGATCGTCCTCGGCGTGCACGGACGCAATGCCGTAGACCTGGCGTTCTTCGGCTCGACGGCCAATCACGTGGTACGCGCCGCCACCTGTCCGGTGCTGACCGTCCGCACCTGACGAGCCGCGCCGCGCGCGTCTACCAGTGCAGCAGCGCGCGAACCATCACGCCGACGTCGTACGGCCACAACACGATCCCGAGCACGCCCTGCCAGAACGTCAGGTGCAGCAGCCCAATCGTGAAGAGCCAGCCCGCCACCCAGAGCATGCCGGTCGCGCTGTGCTGTTCGATCCGGACCTTCTCCATCGCCGTCAGCCCAGGGCCTCCGCGAACCGCCCGACGATGGGCCTGATGTTCCTGGCGAAGTCCGGCCAGCTCATCGCGATCGCCTCGGTGTGCGTGCCGGCATTGAAGACGATGCTCGGCTCGGCGGCCAGCGAGATGTCTGCGAACACCGGCTGGCCGTAGAGCGGGCCGAACGGCGGCATCGCGCCGGGCTCGCAATCGGGGAAGAGTATCGAGAACTCCTCTTCCTCCGCGAGCCGGATCATCTGACCACCCGAGAGGTCCAGCAGTCGACGGAGGTTCACGGTGGACGTCGCCGGCAGGATGGCCTGTATCGCTCGGCCGTCCAGCACGCAGATCACCACCTTCACCCAATCACGTCCGGGGACGTGCGTGGCTGCGGCCTCTTCCTGCGCGGTGAACGCCGGTTCGTGGGGCAGGACCGTATAGGGCACCTGCGCGTCTTGCAGGAACGCATGAATGGCAGATGTGTCGGGCATAGGGCCTCCTGAGCGACAACGCTTAACCTGCAAGGGACGTGCCCCGTCCTCGCGCCGATCGCTCGCGTTCGACCGCTCCGGCCGGCCGGGCAGCCACTCCACATGACGCAGAATCCAGCAGGCAGCGCGAAATACTGCGCACCGCCTTCGCGAGGCGCGGGCCGGGCCGCGGCACCTCCGCGGCCGCTCGGAGCGGGAGGAGCGCGCTTGCGACGGCGCCGCTTCTTGCATGCGTTCGAGACCGTCACACCTCCGCGCGGTCGTCGACGAGGAGTCCATCCCATGCCGTTCGACAATCGTCTTCAAGCCGCCCGTCTCCTGGCCGAACGCCTCGACGGCTACCGGAACCGCCATCCGCTGGTGCTCGCGATCCCCCGCGGCGCCGTTCCCATGGGACGGATCATCGCGGACGCGCTGGGCGGCGACCTCGACGTGGTCCTCGTGCGCAAGCTCCGGGCCCCGGACAACCCCGAGCTTGCGATCGGATCGATCGACGAGTCCGGCCGCGTCTATCTCGAGCCGGATTTCGGGGACCTGTGGACCGAGGACTACCTCGAAGCCGAGGAGCGCGCCCAGCTCGCCACGCTGCGGGAGCGCCGGAGCCTCTATGGCATTCCGCGTGGGAACACCGATGTCTCCGGCCGCGTGGTCATCGTCGTCGACGACGGCATCGCCACGGGGTCGACCATGATTGCGGCGCTTAGAGCCGTTCGTGCCGGACGCCCGGCGAAGCTGGTGGCCGCCACGGCGGTGGCGCCGGCCGAGACGATCCGGCGGATCCGCGCGGAGGCGGACGAGGTCGTCTGCCTGGAGATCCCGGAGCCGCTGCTGGCGATCGGCCTGCACTTCCGCGACTTCTCCCAGGTCTCCGACGAGGAAGTCGTCCGGATCCTGCACGAGACGAGGCGGCACGTCGAACCCGCGCGCTCGTGAAACCGGTCCCGAACAGCGCCGGCGCGGCCTGGGGAAAAATCGCGATCGGGAAGGGGATCTTGCGCAGCGGGGCGGCGTCGAACCCTGGCGGTTCGCGATTCGGTTCGGGATTCGTGACGCGGGTTCGAACAGGCGCCGGGCACGACGTTTGCGTTTCGACCAGCGGAGATTCCGATGATCACGATCCGCAACATTCTCGTGCCGACTGATTTCAGCGAGCCGGCGGCGGCGGCCCTGGACTACGCGAAAGGCCTCGCGGCGCAGTTCGACAGCCGTCTCTGCCTCTTCAGCGTCGTGGCGAGTCCTCAGATCGGCTGGGCCGCCGAAGGCGCCGCCATGTCCTGGCCGACGCTCTTGTCGGACCTCGAGACGGACGCGCGCGCGCAGCTCGAGCGGCTGGTCGCGCCGGGCGATCTGGTTGCCGACCGGGTCAGGCTGGCGACGGCAATCGGCGTGCCCGTGGACCGCATCCTCGAGTATGCGGCCGCGAATGAGATCGACCTCGTCGTGATGGGAACGCACGGCCGCGGCCTCGTCGGACACATGTTCCTGGGGAGCGTGGCGGAGCGTGTCGTGCGCCGCTCGCTCGTGCCGGTGCTCACGGTCCACGGAATGCGGGTGCAGTCTGGAAACGGGCAGGCGTCGGCCAGGAGCGCCGTCGCGAGCGCACGATGAGGATCCTCGGCAGCGTCTCGGAACGAAGATGGTTCGTGGCGAGCGCGACCGCCGGCCTCGCGGTCGGGCTCGTCGCGGCGGTCCTCGCGCAGGACGTCGTCAAGGAGGCGAAGCCGGGCATGGCGAACTTCGCCCGTCTCGGCACGACCGTCGCCTGCGCCGGAGCCATCGAGCCCGCGCAGGCCGTTCCTGCGATAAAGGAGATGGGTTTCGTCTCGATCGTCAACCTCCGCGAGGCGACCGAGTCGGGCGTCGACATCGACCAGGAGCGTCAGACCGCCGAACGCGCGGGGTTGCGCTATATCCACGTGCCGTTCAACGGTCGGACGCCCGATCCCGCCGCGGCGGATCGGTTTCTGGCCGCGATTACGGCACCGGGCGCGGAGCCGGCGTTCATCCACTGTGCCAGCGGCAACCGCGCCGCGGCGATGTGGATGATCAAGCGTCTGGTGATCGACCGTTGGGGTCTGGAGCGGGCGGATCGGGAGGCCGCCGCGCTCGGGCTGACGAGCGGTACGCTCCGGCAGTTCGCAGTCGACTACGCGCGAACGCACGGACGGCGGCCGGACGTTCCGCGTCCTTGACGCCGCAACCCGCCGCCTGCAGAGCGGATGTTTCATTCACGACGCGAGGCGCAGGTTCGGATTGGCACATCGGGCTGGAGCTATGCGAGCTGGCGCGGCCCGTTCTATCCGGCCGATCTGCCGCACGCCCGGGAGCTCGCCTACGCAAGCCGTGTGTTCAACTCGGTCGAGTTGAACGGGTCGTTCTACCGCCTGCAGAAGCCATCAACCTACCGGCAGTGGTACGAGCAGACGCCCGACGGCTTCACTTTCGCCGTCAAGGGAAGTCGGTTCATCACGCACAACAAGAAGCTCGGGGGCGTGGAGACCCCGCTGGCCAACTTCTTCGCCTCGGGCGTGCTGCTGCTCGAGGACAAGCTCGGGCCGATCGTCTGGCAGCTTCCCGAAACCGCGCGCTTCGACGAGGGGCGCCTCGAGGCGTTCTTCGGCCTCCTGCCGCGCGACACCCGTGCGGCCGTGCGTCTGGCGAACAGGCACGACGTCCGGGTCGACGCCGGCTGGCCCACTGCGGGCCGGCGGCGCCGGATCCGCTACGCGATCGAGGTGCGCAGCAATCGATTTGTCGTGCCGGAGTTCGTGCGGCTCGTCCGGCGGCACGGAGTCGCGATCGTGGTGTCGGACAGCGCCGACTGGCCCCGGATGGAAGAGGTGACCGCGGATTTCGTGTACCTCCGGCTGCACGGAGCGGCGCGGACCTACGCCAGCGCGTACAGCCCGGCCGCGCTTGCCGACTGGGGCCGCCGCATCAGACGATGGCGCGCTGGCGGCGAGCCCGCCGACGCCCGGCGGATCACGGACGGCCGCGCGCCGCGGCGCAGGAGACGCGACGTGTACGTGTACTTCGACAACGACCAGCACGCCAATGCGCCCTTGAACGCGCTGGCGCTGGCCGATCGCGTCGCGCCGTCTCCGCGTCCGGCCACGCCGTGATCACGACGCGGCCCTCGACCTCGCCGCGCTTGACCTGCGCGTCATGCGCTGGCGAAACGGCGATTCGGCATTCCGGCCCTCCGCGGAGGTGCCAACGACAACGCGCTCCGCCGGCACCGCGGGATCGGGCCGCTCGTCGTCATACGCCACAACGAGCTTCGACAGCCATGATCCAGCGGGTCATGCCTTCCGGTGGCAGGTCGACCAGCCGAACAGCCCGTAGGCCGGGCACCAGCCGAGGAGACCCGTGACGAGGGCGATGGTCCCGATCGCCACTGCTCCGACCATCAACGCGCCGGACCAGAGCTGCCAGCCCGCCACGAGCAGCGCCAGGCCGATGAGCACTCTCAGGGTGCGATCCCATGCACCTTCGTTCGGGAATGCCATGACGTCCTCCCTTGGTGATTGCCGATCGCCTGCTGGCGACCACGGATTGCCCGTGCAATCGACATGCCCGTCACGCACGCTGCGTGGGCGCGGCGCCTGGAGCCGTTTCGCACGTCGCTGGGGACTTTTCACGCCGCGAGTGCTGAAGAATCCGCTGGAACATGGGTGTGGCTGGGAGAGCATTTCGCGCACCGTGCGGAGCGGCCTCCGCGCGTCCTCTCGCGGCCGCCGGCTTGGCGGCACGCCCGTGTATAATCCGTGGCCCAGATCATGCCAGCCATGCTGGCCCTTCTAGGCAGCGTTGGCTGCACCGCTCTGCTCCTCTGGACCGCCTTCCGGCTGCGGCGCACGCTCCGCATTGTCCGGCAGCTCAGCTTCGTCCTGAGTGTGGCGGCCGTCGCCGTCGGCCTGGCGGTCTATCGGCTCACCGGCGCGGCGCTTCCGCCCGGGCTCGAGCAGCTGTACTCGTGGCTGCTCGCGTTCCTGGTCGCCACCGCGGTCCTTCGGTTCCTTGGCATCTACATCTTCGACATTCACCTGCGGGCGCACCGCGGCGTACAGCTGCCGCCGCTCCTGGCGCCGGTCACGCAGGGCCTCGTCTACCTCATCGCCGGTCTGATCATCGTCCGGCTGGTCTATCCATCGCTCAGCCTGGCGCCGCTCTTCACGACCAGCGCCGTGACCTCGCTCGTCCTCGGGCTGGCGCTGCAGCCGATTCTGACGAACCTGATGGCCGGCGTCGTGATTGCGATCGAAAAGCCCTTCCGGCTGAACGACTGGATTCAGGTCGGCGACACGGAAGGTCTCGTCGTCAACATCACGTGGCGGACGACGCATCTGCGTACGCGGACCAACGACAACCTCATCCTCCCGAACGGCCGCATTTCCGAAGAGCGAATCTTCAATTTCCACTACCCGAACCAGATGCACCTGGTGCGCGTCATGGTCGGCGCGCACTATTCAGCGCCGCCGTACCGGGTGCGCCGGGCCCTGCTCGAATGCGCACCGGGCGTGGACGGCGTACTGGAGAAGCCTTCGCCGAACGTCTTCGTGCGCGACTACGGCGAGAGCGCGATCCTGTACGAGTTGCGGACGTGGATTACGGATTTCGGAGAGGTGGAGCGGATCATGAGTGATCTCCGCGCCCGGATCTGGGAGTCCTTCAAACGGCACGGGATCGTCATTCCGTTCCCGATCCGGACGATCGAGTTCGCCCCGCGCCGGCCGCCGCGGCTGGAGGGCGAGGCGCTGCCGCGCGCCAGTCTGTTCATCGCCGAGGGCAACGGCGCGGGCGTCACCGTGCGTCTCCCCGATCGACCATTTACAATCGGACGGGATGCGGCCTGCGATCTGCGCCTCGACGACCCGCGGGCCAGCAAGGAACACGCGCGCGTTTCGCGCGAAGCGGACGCGTACGTGATCCTCGACCTCGGCAGCAGTTTCGGGACGATGGTCAACGGCGTGAAGGCCGAGCACGCGATCCTCCAGCCGCTGGATCGCATTGCGATTGGCGGAACGACATTGGTCTTCGAAACCGATGTCCTCTGAGCATCCTGAGCGTATCGGATCCTGCGAGATTCTCGATGTCCTGGCCACCGGCGTCGGCGGCACGCTGTACAAAGCCTTTTCCCAGAGCCGCGGCCACGTCGTGGCCCTGCGCGTCTGGCCGGATCGGTACGCCAGGGACCCTGCTGATCTGGAATCCCTTCAGCGCGACCTCGACGCCGTGACCCGGCTGCGGCACCCCAACATCGTGGCCATTCTCGAAACCGGCCAGGAGGAGAACGGGACCCCGTATGCGCTGATGGAGTACGTCGACGGCGGATCCCTCGCCGATCGGATGGCTGCAGGTCGCCTGAGCCTGTCGCAGGCGATCGGCGTCGTGCGGGCCGTCGCCAACGGGCTCGCCTACGCGCACCGCCAACGCGTCGCCCACGAGCGGCTCAGCCCGCGGAACATCCTGATTTCGCGAGACTTCTCGGAGGTCAAGATCACCGGCTTCCGCATGGGAAGCGAGGAAGAGGATTGGGCGCAGCCGAGCGCGTCGCACGCAACCGCCGCGCTCGCGAACCTGTCGACGCTGGTCTACCGGGCGCCCGAGCAGGTCCGAGCCAGTGCCTCCTCGGATCGCCGCGCCGACATCTATTCGCTCGGCGTGATCGGCTACGAAGCGCTGACGGGAACGAAGCCGGTCGGCAACATCAGGCTGCCGAGCGAGCTCAACCGTCAGCTGCCGCTCCAGCTGGATCCCATCGTGCTCAAGTGCCTGGCCTCTTCGGCGGCGCAGCGGTACGAGTCGATGGAGGCGTTTCTCGCGGACCTCGACAGCATGAAGGAGGTGCGCGACTACCATCTGATCAGCGAAATCAAGCGACTGTCGGGGGGGCGTTTGTTCGGCGAGCATGCCGACGCGCCGCGCCGGCGAGTCCGCCGGTCGACGGCCAGGACCTGGGCGTACGCGGTCGGTATCGTCCTTCTCGCGCTGGTCATCGTTGCCCTCATTTTCGGGTTCGGCCGCGGCAGCGGCACGTCTTCGTCGCCGCAGGCCGGCGCCAGCTCGACCTGGAGCGCGCGCAGTGGGCGCGCGCGTCCGCGCCCGAGGTGAGGGACTCGGGCGATAATCGACGGGCGGATCTCCCCGATCCGTCCGCATGGGCTTCCACGCGCTCATCCTGACGACCGCGGCGGTGGCCGGCGCCGTTGCGTCGGTAGCCGGCTTCGGCATCGGCAGCCTGCTGACGCCAGTCTTCGGGCTGGCCGTCGACACGAAGATCGCCGTCGCCGCCGTCTCGATTCCTCACGTCGTCGGGACACTGGTCCGGTTCTGGTCGCTGCGGAGGGACGTCGACCTGCCGGTGTTCTGGCGGTTCGGCGTCGCGAGCGCCGCCGGCGGCCTTGCGGGGGCGCTGCTCCACAACTGGGCCAGCGTCGTGTGGCTGACGATGCTCTTCGGCGGGCTGCTGCTGTTCGTGGCGGCGAGCCAGCTCACGGGACTGACCCGGCGGATGCGATTCCACGGCCGGCTCGCCTGGGTCGCGGGCGCGCTGTCGGGCACGTTCGGCGGGCTGGTCGGGAATCAGGGCGGCATCCGGTCGGCCGCCTTGCTGGGCTTCGATCTGCAGAAGCGGGCGTTCGTCGCGACGGCCACGGCCGTGGGACTCATCGTCGACGCGGCACGGATGCCGGTGTACCTCGCGGCAGAAGGGCGCGCCCTCGAGACGCTATCGACCGTGATTGCGGTGGCTGTTTTCGGGGTCGTGCTCGGCACCGTGCTCGGCGGCCGCGTCCTCGCGCGCATTCCGGACGCGGCGTTCCGGCCGGCCGTCGCCGTGCTGCTGGCTCTGCTCGGCGGCGCGATGTTCGTGAAGGGTCTTACCGGCTGACCGGATGCTCACTCCCGCCGGTACGCTCCGATCGTCCGGCGCGCGGCGGCTCCATCGCGAGTTCCAGCCTGAACGTCGCCCCCGGCGACAGATAGATGCGGCGGCGCTCCGTCCGGAAGCCGTCGAGGTACAACACGATCTCGTAGCCGCCGCGCGGCAGCGGCAGCCGCTGGAAGAAAGCCGTTGAAGTCATCCACGGTGCCGGCGTAGAAGCCGTCGACGTAGACGCCGGCGTTCGTCGGCGTGACGAGCACGCGCACCTCGGCCCGATTGTCGATAGACCGGGAAGTAGGGGTACGGGTACGCGCGCCGCGACCACCACGGATAGGGTCCGAAGTACGGGTCATAGAAGTAGCCGCCGACGAATACGAACAGGCCCCGGAGAAATCGGCCGGTCGCGGACCTACGGTTTGAGCTCCGCGCGCGCCTGGATGAGCTGCAGGAGATGTGCGCGCGTGATGACGCCGGCGAGCCGGCCGTTCGCGACGACGGGCACCTGGTTGACGTCCTCACGGCTCATGAGTCGCAGGACGTCGCTGACCGGCGTGGCGGGATCGACCGTCTTCAGGTCCGAGAGCGGGCGCATGGCCCCGCCGACGCGCGCGGTGGGCCAGCGGTCCCGCTCGACGCGCCGGACTTCCTGCGGTGTGATGAGACCGCGAATCTCCCCGTCTTCGCCCGTGACGAGATAACAGCGTCGTCCGGTATGCAGCACGAGATCGACGAAGCTCTCGAGCGTGGTCCCGGCAGGCACGGTGTCGCAATCGCGGGTCATGACGTCGGCCGCCTGGACGCCTCGAAGACTGGCCGTCAGCGCCACTTCCGCCTCGCTCGTGCGGGCGGCATCGAGGAGAAACCACCCGATGAAGGCGATCCAGAGCCCGCCGACCCCCGCACCGGCGAAGAACCGCAGGATCCCGAGCGCGATGAAAATGCCGGCTACGACCTGACCGACGCGCGCGGCGTCTCGAGTGGCGCGTTCGAGGCTGCCCGACATGCCCCAGAGCACGGACCGCAGCACGCGTCCGCCGTCCAGCGGGTAACCGGGGATCAGGTTGAAACCGGCCAGCACGACGTTGATCGAGCCGAGCCAGCCCAGAATCGCCGCCAGCGGGCCCGACGCGCCGCCCGTCACGTGCCAGCCGATCGCGGAGGCGACGGCGAGGCAGACGAGGCCGATCGCCAGGCTCGTCAACGGCCCGGCAATCGCCATCCAGAATTCGACCCGGGCAGAGGCCGGCTCCGCCTCCATGCTGGTCACGCCGCCCAGCGCGAACAGCGTGATCGAGCGCACGGGCAGCCCGCGCCGTCTGGCCACGATCGCATGGGACAGCTCGTGCGCGAGGAGCGTCGCGAAGAAGAGCAGCGCCGTCGTCACCGCGGAGAACCAGACGAGCGCGCCGGACCAGTCCGGATCGGTCGCGTGGAAGTGCGCGGACAGCGAGAGCGTGATCAGGCCCGCGATGATCAGCCAGCTGTAGTGCAGGCCGATTGGGATCCCGGCGATCCTCCCGAGCGAAATGCTCGCGCGCATGGTCGTGTCAGTGCGGCAAACCGTCTGGACTGGGCGAGCGACCCACCGCCGCTGCTCAGCGCTCCGGCACCGGACTCTCCTGCGCGCGATGCGACGCGAGCTTCAGGAAGTGAGTCTGGTCTTCGGTGAGCCACACGTCGACGCGCAGCGATTCCCCCAGCTCGCGGGCCTTGGCGACCGCCAGGTCGTGGTTCGAGTCGACCACGTGAGCCGGCTTCGGAATGATGCTGACCTCGTGTTCCTTCTCGGCCAGTCGTTTGCGCACGAGCACGTCACCAGGTTGGGGAGCCATGTTGCGTTCTCCTTCGCTTTCATCATCGACGATTTCGTGGGCGACGCGAGCGCCGGCTTCCCGCATCGTCCGAATGGCCTGTTCGGAGTCTCCCGGGTGCGCGTCGACCCCGGCTATGGCGTCTCCCAGTATTGTGACGTCGAGGCCCGCCCTGAGGGCGTCGATCGCCGTGTGCTTGACGCAATAGTCGGTCGCCAGTCCGCCGATGTAGAGCCGTCCGATGCCGCGATCGCGTAGATCGGCGAGCAGTGGCGCGCCCTCCTCCGTGTGACCGTCGAAGGCGGAGTAGCCGTGGCTGCGCGGGTCGTCGCCCTTCGTCACGATGATGGCGGTCGAGGGCAGTTCGAGTCCGGGATGGAAACGCGCGCCGTCGGTGCCCTGAACGCAATGGGGCGGCCACGGACCGCCGCTCGTCTTGAAGTGGCTGGTCACGGCGGGATGCCAGTCCCTCGACGAGTAGATCGCCATGCCGCGCGCTGCAGCGGTCTTGACATAGGCGTTCAGTACGCCGACGACGCGATCGCCGTTCGGCACGGCCAGGGCGCCGCCGGGACAGAAGTCTCGCTGCACGTCGATCACGAGCAGCGCGGCGCGAGAAGGAGCGGTCTGTCTCATGAAGATGTAGTGTCTCGCCTTCGCGCTGAAGATCCAAATGCCCTGCCGCGACGGTGAACCCACGCGACCCCGCAGCTGTGGCAATCTAGGGAGCGCACGTGTCCCTGGAGGTGGGTATGCGCAATGCCGGTCGTATGTTGCTCGTGATGTCGGTGCTCGTCCTGATGTCCGGTTCCGCGCTCCCGGGACAGACACCTGCGACCGGCCAGGTCATGCGCGCCAAACTAGGCCATGCGGAGAAGGTTCTGGAGGCGTTGATGACGAGCGACTACGGGCTGCTGCAGACCGAGAGCCGGGCGCTCGCGGCCGTCGTGAAGGATCCCCGCTGGGCCGTGCTGACGAGCCCGCGCTACGCACGCGACAGCTCCCGGTTCGAGGAGGCGGCCAGCGACCTCGCGCAGGCTGCGGCGGCTCGGAACTCCGAGGACGCGATGCGCGCCTACGTCGCCGTGACGCTGGCCTGCTACCAGTGCCACAGCGATATGAAGGGAGCGCGCATCGCGAAGTGAGCGGCCGCCCGGTTCAGGCCGGTCGCCGCGAGTTGATGTCCACCACGTTCGACGGCACCCGACGCCGCCGCGTCACCGCGGGTCGCGGTGAGGCCACAGGCGCCGTTGTGCTGACCCGGGCCCTGTTCACGGCCAGGAAGCGACGCTGCTCCGCTTCGATCGTGGCGCGCATGAGGGCCTGGCTCGCTTTGAGCGGATCGTGCCCGCTGAACTTCTGGACAATGCCCGTCGGCGTCCATCCCGGATCGCGCTGGACGACCGGCCAGCTCCGTCCGCACTCATAGCAGAGATAGTGAGCGGGTTCGGCGACCGTCCCAGACGTGGCGTCGGCCCGTACGTAGTGTGGGTTCGGATGGTGGCACCGGCCGACCCACCACGCCGCAGCCACCGCGCCCGCCAGGCCGGCCGCCGTCGCGAAGACAATGAGCGCCTGCAGTCCAGTCATGGCGCTCAGAAGGGAGAGACGGTGAGCCGGTCCTCGACACGGGTCACGCCTGGGGCGGACCACGCAGCCCGTTCGGCCTCGTCGCGCTCGCTCAACGCCCTGACGGAACCCGTCAGGATCACTTCGCCGTCGCGCGCTTCGACCTTCACGCGCGCGGCGTCGACCTCGGCGCTCCGCTTGAACGCCTGCTCGATCTTCGACTTGATGTCCGCCGGACTCACGTGGGGCTTGAGGGCGATCGCGTTCATGACGCCCCGCACCCCGTGCAGATGCTCGACCGCCCGTTGGGCGGCAACCCTCTGGTACTGCCAGTCGACCGTGCCGTTGAGGGTCACCCAGCCGTCGGTCACCGTGGCCTTGACGGCGTTCAGGGGAACGACGGCGTCGAGCGCCAGCGCGTTGGCCATCGCCTCGGCGAGGTGGCTATCGCTCAGCGGCGCGGCGCCCTCGAGGTTCACTGTCAAATCGCTGGCAACGGCACGAATTCCGTACACGTGGCGGACCACGTTTTCGGCAGTCGCCTTCTCGTAGTACGAGCGGACGACGCCTCGGAGCGTGGCGACGCCGTTCTGGACGGTGACGCCGACACGGGCCGCATCGACGCCCGGATCCCACTCGAGCGCGCTGAGCACGTCGCTCTGCAGCTCTCGGTCGCTTCGGATACTCATGGTGTTGGCCTCGACACCCGCCCGCGGGCACGAACGTCGGATGTGCAGGAGCTGTGCCATCGATGCTGGCCGTCCAGGTGCCCGAAACCCTCTCGGCGGGGCCGAACCGCGGTGCGCGCTTTTTCGCCTCGTGCGCGTGGTTTTTCCGCCCACGTCCCGCCCGCTCCGTTGTTCGATCTAGTGTGAAGGGGAATCCTGCCGTGCAACGTCGTCGTGGACGACGGCGCCGTGAAAGGCGGCTGCGCCGGTTTCGGGAAGAGGAGGGCGCCGTGAGAGCGATGGTCCTGGACGAGATCGGGCCGCTGCGGCCCGGCGGTACGCCGCTGCGCCTGGCGGACTGGCCCGAGCCGCACGCCGGTCCGGGCGATCTCCGCGTGCGGGTGCGCGCATGCGGCGTCTGCCACACGGAGCTCGATGAAATCGAAGGGCGGACGCCGCCGTCGCAGCTGCCGCGGATTCTGGGGCATCAGGTCGTCGGCGACGTCGACGAGATCGGCGACGCGGTGGACACAGGCCTGCGGGATGCTCGCGTCGGCGTCGCCTGGATCTACCGCGCGTGCGGCGTGTGCAACTGGTGCCGATCGGGCCGCGAGAACCTCTGTGCGCAGTTCACCGCGACGGGCCGCGACGCGGACGGCGGCTACGCGGAGTGGATGGTCGCGCCGGCTGCGTTCGTGCACCGTCTTCCACCGTCGATCTCGAACGAGCACGCGGCGCCGCTGCTGTGCGCCGGCGCCATCGGGCTCCGGTCGCTCGACCTGACCGGGCTCGTCGATGGCGAGCCGCTCGGACTTACGGGGTTCGGCGCGTCGGGCCATCTCATGCTCGCGATGACGCGCGCGCGGTATCCGCGCTCGCCGGTCTTCGTCTTCGCCCGGAGCGCCGACGAACGCGCGCTGGCGCGCGCCCTCGGCGCGGCGTGGACCGGCGACACGCAGGAGGCCGCGCCCGAGCCCCTGGCGGCCATCGTCGATACGACGCCGGCGTGGACACCGATCGTTCGCGCGCTCGATCAGCTGGCCTCCGGAGGACGCCTCGTCGTGAACGCCATCCGCAAGGAGGACGCCGACAAGTCCGTGCTGCTCGAGCTGGACTATCCGCGCCACCTCTGGCGCGAGAAGCTTGTCCGATCGGTGGCCAACGTCACCCGCAGCGACGTCCGGCGCTGTCTGGCGCTGGCCGCCGAGCACGGGATCCGGCCCGAGGTGGTCACGTATCCGCTCGCCGAGGCCAACGAGGCCCTCCAGGCGCTGAAGCAGGGCCGCGGGCGCGGTGCGCGGGTGCTGCTGGTCGACTGAGGACGCTGGGGTGAAGCCCCGCACCGCGGAAACTTGCGGCTGCGACGCGGAAGATTCCGCACCGCGCCGGGGCCGGCCGGCAGATCGGGCGAGATCGGCTGAAAATCGCCCGTCGGCGCGATCGGCCAACGGCACGGAGCTTGCGCTGAGATCGGGCGGAGGCACCCATGGCCGAGATCAGCGCTGAAGGGCTCGAATCCAAGATGATGCCGA
This sequence comes from uncultured Acidobacteriota bacterium, assembly GCA_963764505.1. Lineage (GTDB taxonomy): Bacteria > Acidobacteriota > Vicinamibacteria > Vicinamibacterales > SCN-69-37 > CAVXSP01. The sequence continues at coordinate 1,383,791 of CAVXSP010000001.1, forward strand.
CGACGGCCGATCGAGTCGTGAACGCGGTCAAACGGACCGCACACGCCTCGCATGAGGCCCGGTTGTTCAAGTCCCTGGCCCAGGATGCGATTGAGGGCGGGATTCACGACGCCAAGCGAGGCATCCGGCGACGTATCCGGCAATGCGAGGACATGCGGGACGAGGCCGCGCTCCGAATCCGACGTCGTCCGCTGCAGTCGGTCGGCGGCGTGTTCGGTGTCGGGCTGGCGCTCGGCATCGCCGCCGGCTGGATCATCGGCAGGAAGAGGTGAGGAAACACGGCGGCGGCTGACGCACGAGTGACGTTGTTCCTGTGCGGCGACGTGATGACCGGTCGCGGCGTCGACCAGATATTGCCGCACCCGGGCGGGAGTCGGATCCTCGAGCCCTACGTGCAGGATGCGCGTGCGTACGTGCAGCTCGCCGAGGCACGGAACGGCCCGATTCCCGCGCCGGTCGACTTCGCGTACATCTGGGGTGACGCGCTCGCGGAGCTGGATCGCGTCAAGCCGGCCGTCCGGATCGTCAATCTGGAAACGAGCATCACGACCAGCGACGAGCGCTGGGCCGGCAAGGTGGTCAACTACCGGATGCACCCGGAGAACGTTGGCTGTCTCACCGCCGCCCGTCTGGATGTCTGTGGTCTCGCGAACAATCACGTCCTCGACTACGGCGCGTCCGGGCTGGCCGAGACGTTGGAGGTGCTGGGCCGCGCGGGTCTGAAGACGGCAGGCGCGGGACCGAACGAGTCTGCCGCCGGCCGCCCGGCAATCGTGCGGGCGGGCGCCGGCATACGCATCGTGAACTTCGCGTTCGGAACCGGGAGCGCGGGCGTGCCGAACGAATGGGCGGCTGGTCCCGACCGCTCCGGCATCGATCTGCTGCCCGACTCTTCGGACGAGACGGCGGCCGCCGTCGTGGAACGGGTGCGCGCGGCTCGAGGCGAGCGCGATCTGGTCGTCGTGTCCATCCACTGGGGATCGAACTGGGGATACGAAGTGCCCGGGGAACACGCGCAGTTCGCCCACAGACTGATCGACGGCGGAATCGATCTCGTGCACGGGCACTCGTCCCATCATCCGCGGCCGATCGAGGTGTACCACCGGCGGCCGATCCTGTACGGCTGTGGCGACTTTCTCAACGACTACGAGGGCATTGCCGGTCACGAGGAGTTCCGCGGCGATCTGGTGCTGATGTACTTCGCCACGTTGTCCGCCGACACGCGCGAGCTCACCGCGCTCGAGATGACGCCCCTGCGGATCAGGAAGATGCGGCTCGAGAGAGCGTCGAGGGCGGACGCGGAGTGGCTCGGCGACACGATGGACCGGGTGAGCCGGCCGTACGGTCTTCGAGCGGAGCTGACGTCCGGCGATCGGATCGCGGCCCGGTGGGATCGATGACGCCAAGCGGCCCCGCGTCGTGGCGCCGGAGGCTCTCGCGCGCGGCCGTCGCCGCGTGCCTGACGGTCGCGCCGGCGGCATCTGTGCCGCAGCATGCCGGGCATCCGCAGTCCGGCGCCGAGATCAGGATGGCACTCGGCACGTTGCTCGACGGAGCCGGTGGCGGGCCGAATGCGCTGCCTCGACTCGAGCAGGCGGCGGTGAGAGCGGTGTACGGTTCGCCGCCGTCGCTCCTCTGGCTGAATGCCGAGGGTCGCGCCCGCGCTGACGCGGTCGAGGCGCTGGCATTGCTCGAACGGGCGTCCGACGAAGGACTCGATCCGCGCGACTACGACACCGATCGGCTTCGGGAAATGGCGCAGCGCCTCGCAGCCGCGCCTTCCGATGCCATGGAACTGGCGCGCTTCGACGTGACGCTGAGCGCGGCCGTGCTCCACTACTACCGCCATCTGCACCTCGGCCGGGTCGACCCGCGCACGGTCGGCTTCCATCTGGTCCTGCCCGTCGAACAGCACGATTTCGCGTCCGTGCTCCGCGCCGCGCTCGAGCGCCACCGGATCGCGGCCGCAGCCGCGGAGCTGCGGCCTCCGTTTGCGCAATATGCGGCGCTGCGCGCAGCCCTTGGCCGCTACCGGGCGCTCGCGGCGAACGCCGCGCTGGAGCCGCCGCCCAATTCCGACGTGACCGTCAAACCCGGGCAGCCGTACGCTGGCGCAGCCGCGCTCTCTCGTTGGCTCGCTGCGCTTGGAGACGTGCCGTCCGGCACGCCGCCGCCCGACGCCTCCGGGGTCTACGACAGCGCGCTCGTCGACGCGGTGAAGCGGTTCCAGATCCGGCACGGCCTCGATGTGGACGGCGTGCTCGGCCAGAACACGCTGGTGGCCTTGCGGGTTCCGCTCACGTGGAGGGTCCGGCAGATCGAGCTCGCGCTCGAGCGTCTTCGCTGGCTGCCCGATCTGCAGAACGAACGGCTCGTCGTCGTGAACATTCCGATGTTCCGGCTCTGGGCGTGGAATTCGATGCCGCCGACGGGACCGCCAGCCCTGGGCACGGGCGTGATCGTCGGCCGCGCGCTCAGCACCCAGACGCCCGTGTTCGTCGAGACCATGGAGGACGTGATCTTCCGGCCGTACTGGAACGTTCCCGACTCCATTCTGCGCCACGAGATCGTGCCCAGGCTCCTCCGCGATCCGGAATACCTGCGCCGCGAGAACATGGAGATCGTCCGAGGGACCGGGGACACGCCCGTGCCGCTGAACGCGAGCGCGATTGCGGGGTTGCGCGCGGGCACGCTGCGCGTCCGTCAGCGGCCAGGCCCCGACAACTCACTCGGCCTGGTCAAGTTCGTGTTTCCCAACGAGGCGAACGTCTACATGCACGGCACGCCGGCCCGCGCGCTGTTCGCCCGCAGCCGGCGGGACTTCAGTCACGGCTGCGTGCGCGTCGAGGACCCGGTGGGCCTGGCCGCGTGGGCGCTCGGCGACCGGCCCGAGTGGTCCCGCGATCGCATAGAAGCGGCCATGGCCGGGACGCAGACGATCGACGTGAAGCTCGCGCGGCCCATCCAGGTGATCTTGTTCTACACGACCGCGGCCGTCGTCCCGGAAGATGGGTCGATGCGGTTCGCGGACGACATCTATCGCCACGATGCGCGGCTGGAGCGCGCGCTATCGGAGTCGGCGGCCGCGATCCGACAGATCCCCTGAATCCGCGGGATCTCGTCAGCCTGGAGGGCCCGCCGACGGTCCCACCGTCCGGTCGTGAGCTTCCGCCCTCAGGTGCCGCTCGAAGAACCCGGCCGCCAGGTCTGCGACCCGGCCGAGGGCCCCTGGCTCTTCGAACAGGTGCGTGGCGCCCGGCACGATCTCCAGCCGGACGTCGCCGCGCATCCGGCTCATTGCGTCCTGGTTCATGCCGATGACCGGCGTATCGTGGCCGCCGACGATGAGCAGCGTCGGCGCCGCGACGTACGCCAGCGCGGCGCCCGCGAGGTCGGGACGGCCTCCGCGCGAGACCACGGCGGCGACGTCGCGGGGCCGGTGGGCCGCCGCAACGAGCGCCGCGCCGCCCCCGGTGCTCGCGCCGAAGAGCCCGACGTGCAACGGCGCCGTCTGCGGCTCGTCACGCAGCCAGTCGACGATGCCCACGAGCCGCTCGGCGAGCATTCCGATGTCGAAGCGAAGATGGGCCGTGCGCTCGTCGATCGCCTCCTCGTCGGGCGTCAGCAGATCGATCAGCAGGGTCGCGAGGCCGTGCCGTTCGAGCGCGCGGGCGACGAACTGATTGCGCGGGCTGTGCCGGCTGCTGCCGCTGCCGTGCGCGAACAGCACGATTCCCCGAGCCTCGCCGGGAATCGTCAGATCGCCTTGCAGGACGACGTCTTCGACCGCCACGCGAACCGACGTCGTGCTCGAGCCTGGATCGGGTGTGTGCATGGATCCTCCGTGCGTCGCGAGGGTTCAGAGGCCGGACGGGTACGTCTCGGCGACTTCGCCGGCCTTCCACAGCGCCGTGCGCTCCAGGGGCTCGACGGCCCGCGTGCGGTCGACGTGCAGCACGAAATCGAACTGCTCGGACAGCCGGGCGCGGAAGTAGTGGCTGCGCCGCTCGGACTCGGGCAGATAGAGCACGCCGATCGCCCGCTCGAGCTGCGGAGCGGCCAGGCTCGCGGCCAGCTCGGGATCCGTTCGCAGCGGCAGCAGGAGCCGCGGGACGCCGGTCTCGTGCAGCAGCCGCTCGTAGCTGCCGTCGAGCGCCGGCCTGACGTGCTTGCGGTGCGCGGGGCCGTCCCATTCGGACGCCGCCGTCACCGTGCCGGAGTCCGTCGTCATGCCGACGAGCACGGCGCGCGTCCCGAATCGCTCCCGGACGAGCTGGCCGATGTTGAGCTCGCCGCCATCACCCATCTCGGTCGCGCGCGCGTCGCCCAGATGCGAGTTGTGGGCCCACACGACCACCCGCGGCGGGCGGTCCGGCCGCCGGAGGAACTGCAGCAGGTCCTCCAGCGTGCCCACCATGTGCCGATCGCGCAGGTTCCACGACTCGACGCGGCCGCCGAGCATCGTCCGGTAGTACTCCTCCGCGTTCTTCACCACGCGGGCGTTCTGCTCCGCGACGAAGTACTCGTCTGCGGCGATGCGCCCGTCCCGCCGGGCGTAGTCGGCCGCGCGCTGCCTCAGATCGACGAGCTGACTCACCACGTCCCGCTCGCACGAAGGGCTCAACCCGAAGCTCAAGGCGTAGGCGTACTCCTGCATCTCGCCGCCGTAGCGGTCGAAGCAGGCGTACCGGCTCCGGGCCCGCCCGGCCGCGTCGGGATCGATCTTGGCGAGGTAGGCGAGGACGGCCTTCATCGAAGCGTCGAGGCTGTAGAGATCGAGGCCGTAGAAGCCGGCACGGTCGGCGTCGGCGCGGGCCTCGTTGAAGGCGCGCAGCCATCCGACGAAGTCCAGGACGTCCGCGTTGCGCCACATCCACGCGGGGAAGCGCTTGAAGTCCGCCAGCGCGTCGACCCCGTCCTCGTCGGTGCCGGCGCCGCGAACGTAGCGGTTGATGCGATAGGCGTCCGGCCAGTCCGCCTCGACCGCCACCGCCGTGAACCCGAGCTCCGCGATCAGCCGCCGCGTGAGAAGGGCGCGCTCGCGGTAGAACTCGTGCGTGCCGTGCGACGCCTCGCCGATGAGCACCAGCGGCGCGCTGCCGATCGCCTCGAGGAGCGGATTGTACTCATCCGGGTCGCCCGTCATCCGCAGACCGCGGTCGCGGATGAGACTGGTCTGGCGCGTCCGGGAGTCACCCATGATGCCTCCGCTTCACTGCCGGCGGCCGCACGAGGCGTGCCACGTCCCTATTCGGCTCGACGTCGCGCTGCCGCGCGCCGGCCCTCGACGGGCGCACTCGGCGACGCTCGTTCGCGGACGTTCAAGTTCTGGCTTCTGGCTGGCTCGCCCAATGGCACAGGTCCCGTGCCCGCCGGCCTCGCGTTCCGGTCAGGAGGCGTCGTTCGGAGCGGCCGTTCGGGCTTTCGTGGACGATCCACACGGACTTGCACGCTACACAGCAGAGCGGGGTGGCACGGCCCAGCCGGTGTGCCGGCAAGGGCACGAGAGCGACGTGCGTGGACCCGCATGTCGGGCACGGGGAGTAGATGGGAGCCATATCGACCTCAGCCCACACCTGGCGACGCCCAGGCGCTCGTGATCGAAGCTGCAAGCCGGATACCACGCTGACACGGCGCAACAGCGGGCGATCTTCGAATTTGCGGGCGCAGCTGCGCGGGATTTCCCGCACAGCATCGGCATTCTCGACCGAGGCCCCTGAGTGCGTCACTCGGCCGTCTGGTCCGCGGTCTCGTATCGGGCGCGGATGGCCTGCGCGATGTCCGCCGCGACGTCGCGCGCGTCCTCGGAGCCCGCGCGATTCTCGACGTCGCGCAGGTGAGAGCGCAGCGGACCGTCCCTGAACACGTCTCCGATCCAGCGCGAGAAGTCGTGCCGCTTCAGATGGCCTTCGATGTCGGGCGGCGGCAGCGCGGCGAGCAGGCCCATGAAGTCCTTCAAGGTCCGCGCCCGCGGTCCAGCCCGGCCGCCGCTTGCGAAGACGAACGCGTGATGGCTGAGCACCGGCATGTCCAGGTATTTCGCTCGATGCCGCACGTGACTCGTGATCCGCTCGGCGAGCTGGAACCGACGCACGCGCCCGAGCGACTCGTCGGATCCCGGGAGGAGCGCCGCCTCGTTCGAGGCCAGCCTCCGGAACACCTGCGGATCCACGCCGGCGCAGGGCTGCGGCCGGCACATCTTGAGGAGCGCGTCCGCCTCGCGCGGATCGGTCTCGCGCGTGACGATGACGACCGCGTCGGCCGTCTCCCGGATCGACTGCGCGAGGCCGGAGATCCGGTAGCTCACCAGGATATAGCCGGCCAGATCCGGGTCGAGCAGCTGGTCGCTCTCCTCGCCGCCGAGGTAGTAGTGCGCTTCGTCGACCAGGATCTTGTGCGGCAGCCCCGTTCGCCGGCGGAGCGTGTTGAGGAGTGGGAGCAGCGTGTTGAGGTACTGGGCCTTCTCGTGATGCGAGATGCGCGAGAGATCGATGACCACGCTCACGTCGGGATACCGCAGCGCCTGGAACAGCTCGCGCGTCTGCGGCGGCGGATCGTCGCCGCCGAGCACGGTGACGCTCGGCAGCGCCTCGAGCGATCGGTAGTCGCCCTCCGGATCGAGGATGCACATGCAGTAGCCTTGGAGGATGAGCTGCTCGCAGAGCAGACCAGCCAGCCACGACTTGCCGGTGCCCGGCTCACCGGCGATGAGAATCGTGCGGCCGCGGACGGCGAGGCTGACCGGCTCGCCGCTGTGTTCGTGTCCGAGCGTGAGGCGCCGGCGGCCCATCTGCGCGGCGGAGAGCCTGGGCTGGCGCAGGATGCGGCGGATGTAGCCGGCCACGGCCGCGGGTCCGCTGCCGGCGACCACCTCGTCGGCCACGGCGCGAAGCGCGGCGCTGCCCCAGCCGACGGCGACCCCCACCTCGCACGCGTCGAGCAGATCGTGATCGTTCTCGGCGTCGCCGATCCCGACCGTGTTGTGGACCGACAGGCGGAGCGCGAAGAGCGCCTGCCTCAGTCCGGTCGATTTGCCGATCGCTTGCGGCAGCACCATCAGCCGCCCGCGGTTGAACGCGAGGATCAGCGGCTGCTCGAGCTGACGAAGGACTTCGAGGGTCGGCTCCGCGTCGTTCGCATCGAGCTCGACGACGATCTCGCCGACCGCGAAATCGAGACGGCGGCGCTGCAGCTCCTGCAGGAACGCGCGGCTCGGAGGATGGCTCATGACGACGTGCCGGCCGCTCGCCGGAAATTCGAGCACGGCCCCGTTCTCGCCGACGACGACGTCGAAACAGCTCAGGTCGCCGGCGACGCCGTGCAGATCGACGAGCCGTCGGCCGGTCACGAGGAGGACCGCCACGCCCTCCCGCCGCGCTTCGGCAATCGCCGCGCGCACGTCCGGGTCGAAAACGCCGTCGGCGGCAATCGTGCCGTCATAGTCGAGGGCAAGGGCGGCAAGTCTCATCGTGGCCTCCCTGGACCATGTCATGCCCGCGCACGCCGAGCGCCGTTCACCGTTCGACGGCGCGGGATGCGAACGCCGGCGCCACGCGATCGCGCGCGGCCGCCGGGATTGTCACCGTCTGCGGATTGCCGTCGCTGACGAACAGCCGCCCCGGATGCCGGGCCTGTTCAGTGAGCAGCGTCTGCAGCTCCGACTCGACGCCCTGGATGCGCGGCAGGCGGTACGGATCGAACGCGCGATCGTACGGCGACGGCGCTGGCCCACCCGCGACTCTCAGGATGGCATCGTGCCGGTAGGCCACGCCGGCCGCCGCGCCCGAGATCGCCCAGTCGATCTCGCGTGGATACGCCCCCAGCGGCAGCGCCAGCGTCCGCAGGCGGTAGCCGGGCACGGCGAGCGCCACCTCGCGCTGCGCCAGCGCGAGCTGCCGCCGCACGGTCGTCTCGTCGTACTTGCTGAGCTCCGCGTGCCAGAGCGTGTGGTTGCCGATCTCGTAGCCATGCGACGCCAGGTACTGCAGCTTGCGGGCCGCGACCGCCGGCTGATCGAACAGCCGGTTCGGTGGGCTGGCGCCGGCCAGTACCGAAGAACGTGGCCGCGTGGCCGAAACCGGGATGCTCGCGCTCGAATCGTTCCAGGATGCCGACCGCGCAATCCGGATCGATCATCAGTTCGCCCTGCGGGCCCGGCAATGCCACACGGAACTGTCCCGGCGACGAATCGTCGAACGTGAGGACGAGCGGCGTCGTGCCGGCCGGCACATCGATCCGTCCCGCCACGAAATCGTTCAGGGCGATCAGGCGGTAGCCCGCCTGCCACAGCCGGCCGAGATCCTCCCGGAAATGCTCCGGCGTCCGAGTCCAGCGCGCCTCCGGACGATCGATCTTGTGGTACTCGAGAATCGGAATGGCACCAAGTTCATACCGTGGGGCTTTGGGCTCTGGGCTCTGGGCTTTGGGCTCTGGGCTTCGGGCGCTGGGCTTCGGGCGTTCGCCGTGGATGGTCTGGCTCCTCGCGGCGCCGCGCTTGATTCCGGCCGACGCGGCTCGAGTCCGGCCCGTCGACGCCTCGGCCGCCGTGCGGCCGGCGACAGCGAGCGCGAACAAGGCGAGCGCCACGCACAGCAGCCGCGAAGGGCCGGTCGTCACGGTCGAAGACCGAAAGTGTGGCAAGGCGGTCACGACGCGGTCGAGCTGAATACGATCCCGAGGCCGAGTGCGAACAGGATCACGATCAGCGCGCCCAGGCCGCAAACCGCCAGCGCGCGGCCGGTGCTCCGGTAGTCGAGCGCGTGCTTCACGGCGGCGACCATCGCCGCGAACATCCAGACGATCGTGATGGCGAAGACGGGAGCGGCGACGCCGCGGATCACGCCGAACACCTGCAGCAGTCCGGGTGTGGCCGCGAAGCCGATGGTGCGCATCATCTCGCCGGTGTCGGATTCGGTCTGCCGCTCGGGCAGGACCCGCGTGCCGATCTGGACGGTCAGCACGGCCCAGGCGATCCAGGTGACCAGCGCGATCGTGCTCATGCGGACGAACCCCAACGCGCCGGACTGCATCTGCAGCCGCACGCCGACGCCGGCGGCCAGGCTCGACAGCACCACGACGAGAATCGCCTGCCACGTGGCGCCCCGATCGGCTTCCACCTGCTCGAACGTGCCTGCGTCCAGCATCGCCGCGCCCATCAGTCGGTAGAAGAACGTCATCATGTGTCCCCTGCGCAGGGTGCGCCCCGCGCCCTCCGAGGTCTCATCTGTTGCGCGGCCGGCGTCCGCGGTCGACGCGTGCGGCGATGTCGGCGGCCTTCCGCTTCACGAAATCCAGCCATCTGCGTGCCCAGTGGTACTCGGTCGCGAGCAGCGTGAGCCCCAGCGCGATCGTCAGCCACCCCGGCCCTGGCAGGACCAGTAGCGCCGCGCCGATGCCGAGCAGCAGGAACCCGCCCGTGATGCGGAGCAGACGCACGCGCGCCTACAGCTCGACGCGCACGCGGGCGTCCAGCGCCCGGGCGCCTCGAGGCAGCACGCGCACCGGGTTGACGTCGAGCTCTCGAATCTCCGGACAGATCTCGAGCAGCGCGGAGAGACGCAGCAGACAGTCGCGCAGCGCGCCTTCGTCCAGCGGCGGCGCGCCGCGATACCCGCGGAGCAGCCGCGCGCCCTTCAACCCGTCGATCATCTCGGCGGCATCGTCAACCGTGAGCGGGTGCAGCCGGAACGCCGCGTCGCGGATGAGCTCGGTGAGCGTGCCGCCCGTGGCGCAGGCGATGACCGGGCCGAACGTCCGGTCTTCGGTCGCGCCAATCAGCATCTCGACGCCTCCCGCGACCATCTCCTGCACGAGCCCGCCGCTCATGCGGCCGCCGAGCCGCTGCCCGAGGCCGCGCCAGGCGGCCGCGACCGCCGCTTCGGACGCCAGGTCGAGGACCACGCCGCCGACGTCGCTCTTGTGCAGGATGTCCTTGCCCAACGCCTTCAGGACGACCGGATAGCCGATGCGGCCGGCGGCCGCGACCGCGTCCGCTTCGCTCGTGACGGTCTCGCTCCGAGCCGTCGGGATCCCGACGGCGGCGAAGAGCATCTCGACCTCGATGGGGGTCAGCCAGCCGCTGCCTCGCGGCCGCGCCGCGTCGATGACCGCGCGGGCGGCCGTGCGGTCGAGATCGTCGAACACGGGAATCGTCCCGTCCGGCTTCAGCAGCCATTCGCCGCGCTCGGCGGCGCGGGCGAGCGCCACCGCGGCGGATTCCGGGAAGCGGAAGCAGGGAATCGGGGCCAGCGCCGGAGGCGCACCCTTCGCCGACATGAAGATGCCCGCAACGGTCTTGCCCGGGTGCGCGAGTGCGGCCCGCTGCACCGCCTGCGCCACGTCCGCCTCCCGGGTGACGAGCGGCGGGATGAAGATGACCAGCACGCTGTCCAGCTGCTCGTCTTCGAGCATCGTCGTCAGCGTCGCCTCGTAGTGATCGGCCGACGCCGAGGCGAGCATGTCGACGGGGTTGCCGATCGAGGCCGATGCCGGCAGGAGCGATTGGAGCCGGGCGACCGACGCCTCGGAGAGCGGCGGCAGGACGAGGCCGTGCGCTTCGCAGGCGTCGGCGGCCAGAATCCCCGGGCCTCCGGCGTTGGTCAGGATCCCGACGCGGCGCCCGTGCGGCGTCGGCTGGTGGGCCAGCAGCATCGCCACGTCGAACAGCTCTTCGATCGTGGTCGTCCGAATGACCCCAGCCTGGCGGAAGAGCACGTCCACGATGGCATCGGACGAGGCCAGCGCTCCGGTGTGCGAGGCCGCGGCCCTGGCGCCGGCGGCGGAGCGTCCGGCCTTGACGGCGACGATCGGCTTCTCCCGCGTGATGCGCCGGGCGAGCCGCCCGAACTTCCGCGGGTTGCCGAAGCTCTCCAGGTACAACAGGATGACGTCCGTTCTCGGATCGTCTGCCCAGGTACTCGAGCAGGTCGTTGCTCGAGACATCCGCCTTGTTGCCCACCGAGACGAACGTCGAGAACCCGATGTGCAGCTCGCGGGCGTATTCGAGGATCGCGAGCCCCAGCGCGCCGCTCTGGGTCGACATCGCGACCCGCCCGGCGGGGGGCACCGTCGGCGCGAACGTCACGTTCAGCCGTACGGCCGGGTCGGTGTTGATGACGCCCATGCAGTTGGGCCCGATCAGACGGATACCGGCGCCGCGAACGGCTGCGAGCAGCGCACGCTCCCGTTCCCGGCCGGCCGCGCCGGTCTCCCCGAAACCAGCGCTGATCACGACGAGCGCCTTCACGCCCTTGACGACGCAGTCCAGGACGGCGGGCACGACGCAGTCGGCCGGCACGGCAATCACGGCGAGGTCGACGTCGCCGGGAATCTCCCGCACGTTCCGATACGCGCGCACGCCGTCGATCTCCTCAGCGACGGGATGGACCACGGCCATCCGTCCCGTGAAACCGGTGGCGATCAGGTTGTGCAGGATCTCCGATCCGATCTTCCCGCGTGCGCGGTTGGCGCCGATCACCGCCACCGTCCGCGGCTCGAACACCGCGCGGAGGGGACGCTGGGTCAGCGGCGAGTCTTCAAGGCTGGCGGCACGTTCCATAAGGAGTCAGTCGAGAGCAAGGCGCGTGCCGGACCTGTCCGGCCCATCTGCCGGAGCGTGAACGGCCCGGCAGACGGCGACCCGGCCGGATCACTACGCTATCGCCATTCCGAAAAAATCCCCAATCGATCGTGAAAGTTACCCACGGTCCGAGGCCGGCCGCGGCAGGTTGAGGACCGGCGTCAGCGGCGCCGGTGCGCGGTCGGCCTCGTAGAACACCTGTTCGAGGAACAGGCCGGCCGCCGGTGCGGTGAGCTGCGCCGGGCGGAGCTCCGACGCACCGGCCAGGAGCGCCGTCACGTCGCCGGGGCTGACCGCGTGCCGTCCGACTTCGACCAGGACTCCGACGACCCTGCGGACCATCTTCCAGAGGAAGTGGGACCCGACGATCCGGACGAGCACGAGCGCGCCTCGCTCTTCAATCTCGGCGGTCGTGACGAGGACCTGCGTCGATTTCTCGACCGGGTCGTCGTCGGTGAACGCGCGGAAGTCCGCGAAGCCCACGAGGGACGCGGCGGCTTCGCGCATGAGGTCCACGTCGAGCGACTCACGGATCCACCAGACGAACGGCTTGCCGAATGCCGTCCGTCGTCGGGCGATCTGGTAGAGGTAGCTTCGGGCGAGGGCGCTGTGCCGCGCGTGGAAGCGTGGGGACACGCGCTCGGCGTCGAGGACGTTGATGTCGCTCGGGAGCGAATCGTTCAGCCGGGCGACGATGGTCTCGGGCGGGAGCACCGAGGGCAGGTCGAGGTGGGCGACCTGCGCCAGCGCGTGGACGCCCGCATCGGTCCGGCCCGAACCGTAGAGCTCGAAGCTCGGCGCCCGCAGTCCCTCCTTCACCGCGCGGGCGAGCTCTCCCTGCACGGTGCGCGCGTTCTTCTGGATCTGCCACCCGCTGTAGCGCGTCCCGGCGTACTCGACGGTCAGACGATAGCGGGGCATGGGGAGAGGATGTCGAAGCCAGAAAGCCAGAAGCCAGAAGCCAGAAGCCAAAGCCAGAAGTGTATGCTCTTCAGAGATGGGAAAGGATCGCACGTCACCCGAAGCGTCGGCCGCCGCGTTCGGCGTCGGACGGATCGTCCGGCACCTGTTCGTGTGCACGGGCCCCGACTGCGTCGACGCCGACGACGGCGAGCGCACGTGGGACTACGTGAAGCGCCGGCTGAAAGTGCTCGATCTCACCGGCCCGGACGGGCCCTTCTATCGCACGCGCTGCAAGTGTCTGCGGATCTGCACGGGCGGACCGATCGCAGTCGTCTATCCCGAGGGGGCGTGGTACCGGAACGTCACGCCCGACAACGCCGAGCGGATCATCCAGGAGCATCTCATCGGAGGGCGCGTCGTGGAGGACCTGTGCTTCGCGCGCAATCCGCTGTATCTCCGTGACCGACAACCGGCTAAGCTCTAGGGATGCACACCAGAGACGTCCTCGGGGGGTGGAAGCGGATCATCAGCGGATACCGCCCGAATCTCTCGATCGAGATCACGCGCGAGTGCCCGCTCCGCTGCCCCGGTTGCTATGCGTACGGCGACGCCCATCTGGGTGGCGACGTCGTGCTGCGGCAGCTCGCCGACTTCAAGGGACAGGACCTGGTCGATGGCGTCCTGCGCGTCGTGGAGTCCTACCGGCCGGTTCATCTGTCCATCGTCGGCGGCGAGCCGCTGGTACGGTTCCGCGAGCTGGAGGTGCTGCTGCCGAAGCTCACGGGCATGGGCATCCACACGCAGGTCGTCACGAGCGCGGTGCGGCCGATCCCGGCGGCGTGGGCCGACATGCCGAAGCTGCAGGTCTGCGTTTCGATCGACGGGCTGCAGCCGGAGCACGACGTGCGACGCGCGCCGGCCACCTACGACCGGATTCTCAAGCACATCGAAGGGCAGCACGTCACGGTCCACTGCACCGTCACGAGGGCCCAGACGCGCCCGGGCTACCTGACGGAGTTCACCGAATTCTGGGCGGCGCAGCCGGACGTCAAGCGCCTCTGGTTCAGCCTCTACACGCCGCAGCAGGGCGAGGAGTCGGACGAGCGCCTGCGCGTCGAGGATCGCCAGCGCGTGGTCGCCGAGCTGCGTGAGCTCTATCAGCGCGAGCCGAAGCTGCACGACATGCGCCCGTCGGTGCTGGACGGGTATCTGACGCCGCCGTCCTCGCCGGACGAGTGCATCTTCGCGCAGACGACCGCCTGTCTCTCATCGGATCTGAAGCGGCCGATCACGCCCTGCCAGTTCGGCGGCACCCCGGACTGTTCCCAGTGCGGGTGCATCGCGTCGGCGGGCCTCGAAGCCCTCGGCCGGTACCGGTTGCCGGGCGGCCTGCGGGCGGGCACGCTCTTCTGGGGCTCGCTGCGCGTCGGCGCCGGCGTGGCGCGGCTGCGGGGGGCGTCGTCCAAGCGCCGGGCGCCCGGCGCGATCGAGGCGCCGCGCTGGGATGGCGCGACCGGTTCGTCCGAAACGCTGTGATACGCTTCACGTTCGCGCGCCCGTAGCTCAGTTGGATAGAGCGCCGGGCTTCGAACCCGTAGGTCGGGGGTTCAAGTCCCTCCGGGCGCGCCACCCGCCGCTTCGCGGCGGAGCTTCGAAGTCGGAACTTCGAAGTTCGACGTTCCGGCCGCGCGGCGCGCGGCCGGCTGTGCGCCCGTAGCTCAGCTGGATAGAGCGTTGGCCTCCGGAGCCAAAGGCCGCAGGTTCGAATCCTGCCGGGCGCACCATTTTCGGCCACATTCCGCGAATTCTCTCCGACGCACCACGCCTCATCTCCGTCGCGCCGGCTGCGCTTCGGCGCCGCGTCGTGACCGATTGCGGCCCGACACCTTCCGACTGACGACGGCGGGACGTATCGCGTGCTCGGCGCGCCAGTTGGTGGCGCCGCCAGTGGCGTGTGCCAGACTGAACCAGTGGACGACGAGTTTCTGGTCACGTGTCCGTACTGCGGTGAGGAGGTCGCGATCTACGTCGAGCCCGACGTCGGCGGCAGTTTCGTGCAGGACTGTGAGGTCTGCTGCAGTCCTTGGCGGGTGCACGTCTCGGGGCGCGGCGATGACCGAGACGTGCAGATCGCGCGCGCGGACGGATCGGAGTAGCGCGGCGCGACATGCACGCCGCCGGGGACTGTGCGGTTCTGAACAGGGCGCAGCCCGGATCCGAGTAGGGTAGACGGTGGGATACTTCCCAGACGGATCGAGAAAGGTCGGCTCATGATGACTATTCCCGCACGCGCCGCCGCAGTGCCCGACGAGTTTCGGGCGCTGCACAAGTATCTGAGGGATCGTTTCGCGGATACGGTCGTCCTGACGTTCGGGGAAATCGGTGACCTTCTCGGGCGGGCACTGCCGGATCTGGCTGAGCAGCCCGAGTGGTGGGCGAATGCGGACGCGGCCGGCGTCCCCTCGGCCCAGGCCCGGGCGTGGACGCAGGCGGGCCGCACGGCGACGCCGCGCGTGCGCGCGCGCGTCGTCGTGTTCGACCGCGCGTCGTGATCCCCGGAACGTCCCGTTTGTCGGCCGATCACCCGATCGCGCAACCCGCTCGTCGTAGACGGGGGGCCTCCGGAGCCAAAGGCCGCCGCGCGCGTGAAGGCGGCGATGGCGCTGCGAGACATCGTCTCGGAGCACGAGGTCGCAGCGCTCAGGATGTGAGTGGCGGGCCGGGTGATCCGGGTGTTGCGCGGGCCGGGACTTGGATAGAATAGGGAACATCGGCCGGCGGCTCCGCCGATTGTCTCGCCTGGGCCCATAGCTCAATTGGCAGAGCAGCAGACTCTTAATCTGTTGGTTGAAGGTTCGACTCCTTCTGGGCTCACCACGTTTTCACCTTCGGGCAGTCAACAACTTGCGGCCGGGAACGTCGACACCGCGCGCAGGAATCGAACCGCTCCACGTTCGATTGTTGCAACCTGTCTGACCGGTGCTTGTTTGCGAGGCCCATCGGCGATGTGCTAGGTTACATGTAACCAGAGGAAGGTCTCCATGCGAACCACCGCTCGATCCACATCCCGCGACAAGGTCCGCGCGCATCGCACCCGATTGAGGAAGGCTGGGCTGCGTCCCGTTCAGATCTGGGTTCCGGACGTGCGGTCGAAGTCCTTCGCCCGGGCCGCCCACCGTCAGTCGCTGGCCGTGGCGAAGAGTCCTCACGCCAACCGGGACCAGTCGTTCGTCGACGCGATTTCTGCCTGGAATGCAGAATGAAACGTGGCGAGGTCTGGACCGTCGCGGGTGGAGCGGCCTATGCGGGCAAGCCGCGACCAGCGGTCATCGTCCAGGACGATCGATTCGACGCGAACGATTCGATCGTCGTATGCCCCTTGACAACCGATCCGACGCCGGCACCGATCTTCAGGCTTTCCGTCCAGCCCAGTGCCCGGAGCGGACTGCGTGTCCCATGCCGGATGATGGTGGACAAGTTGACTGCGGTGCCGAGGAGGCGCTTCGGAAGCTTGGTCGGCTCATTGGCCTCCGAAGAAGTGAAGGCGCTCAACCGTGCGATTTTCGTATTCCTGGGCTTGGCGGAAACGGAAGCGTCACAAGATTAACGCGGTTTCAAGAATCGTGTCGTGGGCTGTAGGCCCGAATTCGAGCAGCGCGCCGCTCTGGTGGCGCGCGAGATCGCGAGTGAGGGCCAACAGCGCACGACACGATTCCCGAAACCGCCGTAGGCTGCTTCACGCGGCCGTGCGGCTGACGGACCCGTGGGCACGTCGAGAAGAGTGGCGTCGCGAGCTGGATGTATCGAGACTACCGCTCGCGCCGCAGACGGCCGCGTCGTCGGCGCGCAACCACCCCCGCCAGGCCGAGCGCGGTCAGCGTCAGGGTCGCCGGTTCGGGAACCGGGCTGGCCTCGAAGGAACCCGTGCCGAGGAGGACGTCATTTGCGTCGCCTCCACCTGGGACCTCGAGGGACACCGCCGAAAAGCGATCCGTCAGCTGCGAAAGGAAGCTGAAATCCGTCGGGAGGGATAGCGTGTCCCAGGTGCTCGTCGGTCCCGAAAAGGCCAGGACGAGGAGCGTATCTCCGGTGTTGCCGCCAACAGTCACGTTATTGTCGATCCCAGCGAGGAACAACAGCGCATCGACGTTGGTGCCCGTGTAAAGGGGGTCGGCATCGTTGACCACATACACTCCGGCGCCGCCAGGCCCGAGCGTCTTGTCGACGCCGTTGAAGATCAACTGATAGGCCTCGAACTCGTAGAGTTCGCTGTTCGCGTCGCCGCCGCCCGGGACCGGCGTCTTGGTCGTGTCCCACGTAAAGAAGCCGCTGAACGGGTTGACCGCAGCGCCGCCTGATCCCGATAGATCCACGCTGCCAGAGAAGTCGAGGGTCAGAGGAGAGGCCTGCGCAGCGGCAGCAACCCCGACAAGGACCAGAAGACTCAGAAGTACGTGCCGGATTGCTGTGAACGTTCCCGTTCGCGTCGCCACCATTACCACCTCCCCGAAAGGCTGAATCGGCGATTCCGCCCTAGCAACCGCAATGCCATGATTCAGATGGGCAATTGCACAGCTTTGGAGCCGATCGGCGCCTGGCTCCGGGCCGAAGTCTTCGCGGGGGGCGAGATGAGTCTTCCGCGCCGGCGCTCCGCGACCGGTCGGTCCGGGTCGGCGGTTGCTGGACCGAGCGCGTTCGCGTTCGGTATCTCGCAACGGAGCCGAGCGCCAGCGCCTTGTGACGCCCCCCACACCATCTTTCAGTCCAGCGCCATCGACAACTTGCCGTGTGTTGCTGCGGCGACCACGGACAGGATTCGAACCGACCGCGACGACGATAACGCGCTGACCGACGCGTCAGCGCGTTGGCTGCGGTTCGAAGACGATTCGTAGGCCGTGCGAGTCGCTTGCGCCACCGGCGATGGAGATCATTGATCCTTGCCACGGGCTTCCTTGCGTCGCCGCTGCGAAGCCGATCCCTTCCAGTCCTCGACCTTCAAGCCAGGTACTCGCTGGAATTCGCTGGTGTTGTGGGTGACGAGGGTCAGCTCGCGCGCCCTGGCCTGGCCCGCGATCAACACGTCGTACGGCCCGATGGGCATTCCCTTCGATGCGAGATGCGCTCGGATCTCCCCGGCCTGTCGGGCGTCGTCCAGATCGAACTCCAACACCGAAAACTGAAGCGCGTCCACACGGGCCACGTTCTGCTCCACCCGCTGACTCCTGAATGCGCCGTAGTACAGCTCGTGGATGACGACCGCCGACACAGCGAAATCCCGGGGCGCGTAGCGACGGATCCGGCGCGCGATCGCCGAAGTCGTGTCGTCGAGCAGCGCGATGATGGCGTTGGCGTCGAGCAGATACCGCATCAGCGGAACACCTGGCCGAGCTCAGGCCGCTCTGTCGCCTGGGGCCAATCGCGCACGGCGGACACGAAGTCGGCATCGAGGTCGCCCGCAAGCGCGTCAAGCCACTCCCACGAGTCGGGCAGCGGTTCGAGCACAATCGCCCGGCCACGCCGGCGGATCCGGACCTCCCGGCCATCGACGCGGAAGGCGCGCGGCAATCTGATCGCTTGGGATCGCCCCGACCAAAACACCTTTGCCGTCTCCATGACGTCCTCCGGATGAGATATACCAAACGAATATATCATCCTGGGAGCGCCCGCAAGAGCCATAGCTCGGACGCCCCCCACTCTCTCGCCGTACTCGTTCGCAACGGCGCGCCGGAAGACGTTGATTCGCGAGATTGGGCCAAATCCGACACTGTGCGATTCGGAACAGCGGGTCCTGTTGCCGGTAACTACACTCGTCCGATGTCCACCCAGAACACCAAGACACTGCTGTTCATTGCCTGGTCGATTGCGGTCTTCCTTGCGGCGATCGCGATCGGAATCACGTCTGTTCCGACTTGGCTCGTTGTGGCCTGTATCGCCGTCGTGCCACCCGTGGTGGTGCGAGCCTTCTGGCATGCTCCGGAACGGACAATCTCCGAAAGTATCCGCGACGCTCGCCAGTAGCGGATTGACATCATGACGAGCATTGACGACGAATGCGATTCCCAGGCACAGCGCCTGGAGCGCCTGGAGCGCCTGGAGCGGATGAAGCGTGAGTTCCTCGGTGCGCAGCAACGGCGGCGCGAGAGAACCGCCGCTTCGCGTCGCGGCGATACTGGTGACGGTGACGGGCCACCTCTCGCGGGCCCTGTCGCAGATGGTCAGGCAGTCGCGCAGCCGCGCAACTGAGTGCGCGAGTCGTGGCGTGTGAGCGCCTTTCGTGATGACCGTCCTTCGGACCCTCCCCCGGCCAGCGCCCGGCCTCGGACCTGGCGATGGCGTAGAATCTCGCCTGTCCACTTGCTTACCGAGAGGAGTCGACATATAGTCTCGGTAACCGAGTAATCGCCAGGGAGCTGCTGCATGAGCCGTCCGTCCGACCTCGTCCAGGGCACACTCGACTTGCTGATTCTCAAGATCCTGGCGCTCGAGCCCCTGCACGGGTGGGCGGTTGGTCAGCGCTTGACGCAGATCTCGGGTGATGTGCTCCAGGTGAGCGACGGCTCCCTCTATCCGGCTCTCCACAAGCTCGAACAGAACGGTTGGATCAAGGCCGAATGGCGGCCGAGCGAAAACAACCGCCGCGCCAAGTTCTACGAGCTGACCCGGGCGGGCCGGCATCGCCTCGAGGCCGAGACCCTCGACTGGAACCGCCTATCCGCCGCCATCTCCAAGGTCGTCAAGCTGAAGGAAGCATGATGCCGACGCTCCAGCGCTGGCTCGACGTCCCTCCGCCTCCGGCTTCGCTCGGACTTGCGTGGGGCCGACCGCCTGGGACCCGTCGGCGATCATGTGATGGGCCTCTTCAGGCCGGGGGAGCCTAGCCCCGAAGCACCTGCGCGGGATCCGTGGAGGCCGCCTGGAACGCCGGCGCGCAGCACGCGGCGACGACCACAACCAGCACGAGCAGCGGGACGGCAATCAGGGTTGGGGGATCCAGCGGCGCGACACCGAACAGAAGAGAAGACAGCAGCCGAGCGCCTGCCATGGCGGCGGCGAGGCCGATGAGCATGCCAGCGCCGGCCAGCGTGATCGCCTGGCCGAGCACCAGGTGGACGATCTGGGCGCGAGTCGCGCCGAGTGCCAGCCGGACGGCCATTTCGCTCATCCTCTGGGCGACCCAGGACGAGGTCACCGCGTAGGCGCCCAGCAGAGCCAGGAGCAGGCCGATCGCGCCGAATGCGCTGACGAGCAGCGTCCGGAATCTGGGCGCGGTGAGGTAGCGGCCGACCGCCTCGTCGGCCGTCGAGACCTCACCGACAGCAACATCGGCGTCGACGGAACCGAGCCTGGCGCGTATCGCGGCGGCGGCGGCGAGAGGATCACCCACCGTGCGCACGAGCACGGTGAGGCCGCCGGCGTCGAATCCATCTGAGTCCTGGCCGATCGGCACGAAGAAGGACGGCTGCGCCGGTTCGGTGAGCGCGATGTCACGCGTGTCGCCGACGACCCCGACGATCGTCAGCCAGGCCGGTCCGGCCGCCGTTCGCTGGTAGGCCACGCGACGGCCAACGGCGTCGCGCGCACGCCCGTACAGGCCTGCCATTGCCTCGTTGATCACGGCCACGGGCGGGCTGCCCGATCGGTCCGTCGTGGCAAACCCTCGGCCGGCCACGACGCGCATGCCCATCGCACGGAAGTAGTTCGGGTCGACGTGACGGAGGTTCGCTTCTTCGGGCGCCGCGGTCCTATCGGCGCCGTCGCGCGTGATGCGTTGCGCGAGGGTGCGCTGAGCGGTCACGAGTCCCATGCCGGCGAGCATCGACCCGCTGCTGGCCGAGGCGACCTGCACGCCGGGAACGACGCGGAGCTGCGCGAGCATGCGGGTGATGAAGTCCAGGCGGGGACCGTCCTGCGCGTATTTCGGCACAGGCAGGTGCAGGTTGACGGTCAGCAGGCGGTCCGTCCGGAATCCCGTCTCGACGTGCATCAGTCGGTTCAGGCTGCGGAGGAGCAGGCTCGCGCCGACGAGCAAGACGATCGCCATCGCGATTTCCGCCACGACGAACATCCGGCGCAGCCGCATCTGGCCCGTGGACGAGGCGCCGGCCGCGCCGCCGGCTCCGAGCGATTCGCGATCCATGCGGGCGAGGCGCACGGCGGGCAGCAGGCCGCACACGAACAGCGCGCCGATGGCGAGCAGGGCCGACGTCACCATGAACAGCGGATCGAGGCCGACGTCCGCAAGCCGCGGCGTGTCTGGCGGGGCGAGCGCGCGGAGCACGGCCACGGTGCCGTAACCGGCCGGGAACGACAGAAGCGCGCCCAGACCTCCCAGCAGCACGCTGTCCATCGTGAGCCACCTGACGACCTGCCAGTGGCTGGCACCGAGAGCGCGGCGGATTTCGACCTCGCGGCGGCGCCTGGCGCCTCGAACCAGGATCAGGTTCGAGACGTTCAAGCAGCCGATCGCATACACAGCCGCCGCCGCCGTCAGCAGCAACAGCCAGGACGCGCTGGCGGCGCGGACCGTCGTGTCCTTCAGCGGCTCGATCACGAACGCCATCCCCGGGTTCGTGCGGCCTCCCGTGATGGCAGCGACCACCTGGGCCATGTCCGCCTGCGCTCGGTCGAGACCGACGTCCTGGCGAAGCCTGGCGAGGATGTAGGCGTTGTGGCCCTGGTCCGCTGCGTCGCGCGGCCGCCAGAGGTCCGCGCCCGCGGGAAACCGCATCGCCGCCGGCACGACGCCGACGATGCGGTAGGACTGGTCGTCGAGCCGGATCGTGCGCCCGACGACCGCCGGATTGGCGCCGTAGTAGTCGCGCCAGAGGCCCTCGCTCAGGACCGCCACCGCCTGACGTCCGGGCTCCTCGTCACCGGCAGCCAACGTGCGCCCGAGCCTCGCCTGCACGTTCAGCGTGGCGAAGAGATCCGCCGACACGGTGGCCGCCGCGGCGTCTCTCGATCCGCCGTCGCCCGTCAGGCTGACGATGTCCGTGTCGTAGAAGGTCATGGCCTCGAAGACATGGTTGGTGGCCCGCATGACCTCGAAGTCGGAAGGCGGCACGTGAAAGTGCCAGTTCGGGCGTCCCGATCGCGTCAGCCACACGTTGACGAGACGCGGCGCACCGGCGTACGGCAGCGGCTGAATCAGGATCGTGCGCACGGCGCTGACCAGCGCCGCGGTCGAGCCGATGGCCAGCGCGAGCGTCAGCGCCACGACGGCCGTGAAGCCCCACTGGCGGACCAGGATCCGCACGGCGCGTCTGGCGTCGGTCAGAGCGCCCGTCCACGCGCGTGCGGCAGCCCGGGACCCGGCCCGTAAGTCTGTCATAGACAGACCTTATGGAGGCAGGGCTCAGCTGTCAAGGCGCACGACCCGGGCGAGATCCGGGCCGTGCGGGGATCGGGCCCGCCGCCGTGGCCGCCGCCCGTCACAACGGCTAGAATCGCAGACGACCGTGAACCGCAGACGACACCTCGCCGTCGCATGGCGCTCCTCGCTCGCGTGCCTCGCGTGCGCGACGCTGGCCTGGGCGCAGGCCGGCGTGAGCCGGGCCGACGATCCGCCCAACCCCTACACCACGGTGAAGGCCTGGCTGTCGCTGCCCGCGACCCGGATGCTCGGCGCGGTCAGCGGCGTCGACATCGACGCCGACGGACGGTCGGTCTGGGTCGCCGAGCGCTGCGGGAGCGTCTCCTGCGTGGATTCCACGCTCGCGCCGATCATGAAGATCGCGCCTGACGGGACGCTCGTGCTGAGCTTCGGGGCCGGCCTCTTCGCCGTGCCGCACGGTATGTACGTGGATCGCGACGGCGATGTCTGGGTGACAGACGATGCGACCGGCCCGTCGTCGGGCAAGGGGCATCAGGTGCTGAAGTTCGCGCCTGACGGGACGCTCCTCATGAGGCTCGGCACGCCCGGAGTCCCCGGCGCGGGCGAGAACGAGTTCAACCGTCCCTCGGACGTTGTCGTCGCGCCGAACGGCGACATCTTCGTGGCCGACGGGCATGGCGGCGATTCCAATGCGCGCATCGTCAAGTTCTCGAAGGACGGGCGTTTCGTCAAGACGTGGGGCCGGCGAGGGACCGCGCCGGGCGAGTTCGATACGCCGCACAGCCTCGCGATGGACTCGCAGGGCCGCGTGTTCGTCGCCGACCTGCGAAACTTCCGGATCCAGATCTTCGATCAGGAAGGGAGGTTCCTCGATCAGTGGACGCAGTTCGGCATGCCGGGTGGCGTATTCATCGATCGCCACGACGTGCTCTACGTGGCGGATTCGCTCTCCAGTGCCGACACGCATCCCGGATGGGCGCGAGGGATTCGGATCGGCAACGCGCGCGACGGCCGGGTCACGGCGTTCATTCCCGATCCGACGCCGACCGCGACGCCGATTACGGCGGCCGAAGGCGTTGCCGCGGACGCGCTGGGCCACGTCTTCGGGGCCGTCGTTCCCACCCCGGGACTTCAGAAGCACGCACGGCGCGATTCACCCTGACGCGTGGAGCCGATGCCAAATCGTCCAGGCCTGTCACGACTTCGCGATCGATTGAGGCGGGTGGGATCCCGAACGGTCTGGTCGTGCCTCGGCGCCCTGATGCTGGCGGGCGCGGCGACGTTCGCGCAGACGCCGCCGCCGTTTCGATCCGGCGTGGACCTCGTGGCGGTGGACGTGGACATCGTCGACAGAGACGGCGCGCCGGTCGCCGACCTGGGCCCGGACGACTTCCAGGTGTCGATCGACGGCAAGCCGCGGAAGCTCGTCTCGGCCGAATTCGTCCGCGTCCAGACGCCATCGTCGTCCGCCGCCGCGCCGCGGGCGACGCCGCCGACGGTCGTGCCCGCCGTCGGCAGCGCCCGGCAGCCGGCCGAGGCGCCCGGCCGCATCTACATTCTGGCTGTGGATTCGATGAGCTTCTCGCCGCTCGAGGTGGCGCCGGCGCGGGAGGCGGCCCGGGCGTTGATCGAGCGCCTCCAGCCGAACGATCTCGCGGGGCTCGCGGCATTTCCGACCGGACCGACGGTCGAGCTCTCCACGGATCGCGCGCCGCTCCTGGCGGCCCTCGGCGGCCTCACGGGCCAGGCCGTCCCGAACTCGGCCGACCCGTACCAGCTCGCGCCGTCGGAAATCGTCGATCTCTCCCGTGCGCTTCCGCCGCCGTTCCCGAACCCGCCGGACGTCGTTGCCACGATCGGCCGCATCTGCGCGAGCAGCGACGACCCCGAGTCGTGCAGCAATTTCATCGTGCCCGTCGGACACATGGAAGCCCAGGTCCATGAAATGGAGATCGAGCAGCGTTTGGGCGCGCTGGACGCCCTGTTCCGGTCGCTGGCGGCGAGTCCGCGCCGCAAGATCGTCGTGCTCGTCAGCGGAGGCATACTCGGCGCCGATCGCGGCGACGGCAGGCCCGACCTGAGCAATCTCCTGCGCACGGTCGGGCAGCGCGCCGCCGAGGCGAACTGCGCGGTCTACACGCTCTTCTTCGATCGCGTGCGCGCCGACATGATGTCGGCGTCGCGCCGAACGGTGCGGCAGCAGGATCTGGCGCGCGACGGGGCGATTCTGGCGGCGCCGCTCGGCGCCATCGCCGACGCGGCCGGCGGGGCGTTCTTCCTCGTCGTGCAGGGGGGCGGGGAATTTGCGTTCGACCGCATCCTCTGCGAGACGTCCGCCTACTACCTGCTGGGCGTCGAACCGGATGCCCGCGACCGCGACGGCCGGCCGCATCAGCTTCGCGTGAAAGTTACGCGGCGCGGGGTCATCGTGCGGAGCCGGACATGGGTGACGCTTCCGAAGACGAATCCGCCGGCATCCGCAGCGATCGAAGTCGCGGTGGCGCGCCCGCCGAAGCCCCTGCCAGATTCCGTGCGTCCGCTGGCCGAGGCGTACGCGCGCGGTGACTACGCCGCCGCCGCCGATCTGCTGGCGCACGCGCCGAACCTTGCGAATCTGCTGATGGATCTGCGCCAGGCCGACGTGCCGTGGCCGGAGGCGCCCCACCGTGGCGCCGTGTTCCTGCTGGAGGTGGCCATCGCGGGGCTGTCGAGCCCCAATCGCTACGCTCGCGACGAAGCGCTGAGGCTCCTGACGCAGACCCACGTCACGGTCGAGCGATCGCCCGACATCGACTTCGCGTGCCGCTGGGACGTCGCCGAGGCGGCGGGCCTCGAAGGGCTGTGGCAGCCGGAGATGGGCCTCGCCCTCGTGGATCGCGCGCGCCGACGGTGTCCCGCCGAGCCGCGGCTGGCGCTCGCGCGCGCCGTGCTGGTCGAGCAGCAATCACGAGACTCGCGCGATCCCGCGGTGATCGGGCGGGTCCTGACCGCGTACCAGGAAGTCGCCGCCGGATCGGACGCAGGGCTGGAGGCTGGAGTGCGAGCGTCGCTGTTCGCCTATCGCCACGGCGACATCGCGCGCGCGGAGGCGCTGCTGCCGCCGGCGGCCGGCGCCGCGCGGGACAGTTACGTGCGCTACTTTCACGACCTTGCGAACGGACAGGTGTTGCGCGCCCGCAATCGGCTCGACGATGCGGCTGCGGCGTACCGCTCGGCGCTCCAGATCGCGCCCGGGGCTCAATCCGCGCGGGTGGCGTTGATGACCCTGCAGTTGGCTCGGGGCCGCCCCGGCGAGGCCGCGGCGCTGTCGGACGAGGTCCTGGATGCCGGTCCGGATCGGATCGATCCCTGGTGGACCTACTTGCGGGGGGACGCCCGGCTGTTCGGCGCGATCGTGAGCACGCTGCGGGGATCGGCCGACTGACGCACGTCGCCAGGCGTCGGGCGCGAACTCGACCCGCGCTCGCGTGTCGTGGTCGTCGGGCGCAGGCGCAGGATCCCCTCGCTGGCCGCGAACCTGGAGTCGACGAGCGGACGAGGAAACAGGCCGAACCCGACGAGCACCAGGACGAGCGTCACGAACGTCCACGCCTCGCGTCGCGTGAGTCCAAGGCGAAGCGCCGCGGGCGCTCGCGCCGCAGGATGCCCGCAGAAGAGCGAGAAGTACATCCGCAGCACGGCCAGGCCCGTCAGGGCGCCGGCGATGACGACGGCGAAGCCCATCACCGGGAAATTCGCGACGGCGCCGTTCACGAGCAGCTCCTGACCCACGAAGCCGAGCGTCCCCGGGAACCCCGTGCATGCCAGGCCCATCACCAGGAAGCTGATCGCGAGCACGGGCATCCGCTCGTAGCCGCCGTGGTACGTCGTCAGATCCAGGCGCCCGCGACGCGCCTCGAGCACGAGAACGCATCGTGCGAGTCCCGCGAAGGCGAGGCCTGCCGAGAGCCATACCACCAGACCCCCGGCCAGCGCGGCGGCGCTGGTGCAGTCGAGCCCGGCCATGACGAGGGCGGACTGGCTCACGAAGAGATAGCCGCAGGCACGGCGGGCGCTGGACTGGACGAGCGCCAGCGCCGCGCCGTAGACCGCCGTGCCGAGCGCGAGCACGGCGATGAGCCGCAGGATGTCGGGCGAGGCGCGCGGCACGATGAGCACCAGCGTGATGTACGCGCCCGTCTGGGGCGCGCTGAACAGGATCGCCGGCCCGAGCCGTCCGTGATCGAACACCTCCGGTACCCACGCGTGGAACGGCACGATCCCCTTCCGCACGAGGGCGGAGATCGCGATCAGCGCCACCGCGGCGGCTCCGACCCGGCCGTCGCTGGCGCCCGGCCCGACCAGGAGCGCGACGCCCGCGCCAAGGAGCAGCGAGGCGCCGCCCAGGTACGCGGCGACGATGCGGCGCTGGTGCGAGTGCCTGGTGAGCGCCGAGAAGAAGATCCACACGGACGCCAGCGAGAGCACCCAGAGCACGACCGCGCTCTCGGTCAGGAACGAGGCGACGGTGACCAGGGTCGCGAGCGCCGTGCGCCGCAGCCCGCCGCTGTCGAGCGCCGCGCGCGGCGTGACTGCGACGGTGAGCAGCCACAGACCCGCGGCCAACGGGGGGAGGACCGCCGAGAGCGTGTCGATCCGAAGGATCGCCTCGCCGCCAACCGCCCGGGTGAGCGCGTCGCTGCGGACCCAGACCGCGTGAAACGGCGGCGCCACGGCGATGACGAGCGCGAGAAGGAGCATCGCGCCCGCCGACGCGACCGACAGGCGACGGAGCCGCTCCGCGTCCACGCGGAACAGCGACGCCGCCGCGACGAGGGCCGGCAGCGCCGGAAGTCCGGAGATCCAGAGCAGGGGTTCACTCATCCCGATCCTCGTCGAGTTCGCCGCCATCGATACCGACCGTCCGGGCCGGCCGGAGAACCGCCTCGCAGAGCCAGCGATCGAATCGGCTCAGCGCGCGCGCCCCGCGGGTGAACGGATCGACGATGGCGCGGTCGATCAGTCCGTCGAGAAATCCGCGTTCGAGGGCGACCAGGAACAGCCCGTGCCGGACGCGCTGCCCGGATTGAGCGGCCCGGCGGCGCGGGCGGCCGCCGATCGCGTCTTCGATGCCGTGCAGATCGTGCAGCACGTTCGGCGCGCTGAGAAACTGGAACAGCCGGAAGCAGGCGTGCCCGGCGAGGTGGACGAAGGCGAGCGCATACCAGCCGATCGCGATCTCGACCACGATCAGGCCGACCTGCGTGAGCGACGCATACGCGAGTGACGACTTCACGTCGCTCTGCACGCGCGTCGTGAGCCCCGCGAAGATCGCCGTCGCGGCCCCCAGCCCGCCGGCGAGGATCCGCGCCGGCATCGTGTGCTCGAGCAGCGGCGCCGCGCGCAGCAGCAGGAAGCACCCCGCGTGAATCGAGAGGGAGCCGTAGTACACCGCGCTCGAGGGCGTCGGCCCCTCCATCGCGCGCGGCAGCCAGCCCGAAAACGGGAGCAGCGCGCTCTTGCCGGCGACGGCCACGATGAGCAGCGCGGCGATGATGGTGGCCGCGGAGGCCGAGAGCGCGTCGGCCGGCGCCGCCCGGCTGCCGCTGCCGAACAGCAGCGCGAGGCTGTCCGTGCCGGCGACGTGCCGCAGCAGCACGGCCGCCGACAGCATCGCGGCGTCGCTGATGCGGTAGACCGAGAAGACGCGGAGCGCGTTCGCCACCGGCGCGGGGCGCTCGTGGAAGAAGGCGACCAGCAGGGCCGAGCTGAGGCCGACGAACTCCCACCCGACGAAGAGGACTTCCACGTTGCCGGCCAGGGCGACGAGCAGCATGCCGGTGACGAACAGCGCGAGCAGGACGAAGTACCGGTTGTAGCCGGATTCCCGGTGGAGATAGCGGTTCGAGAACGCCGAGACGACGCCGGCAATGGCCGCGGAAAGGGCGGCGAACGCCAGCGAGAGCCGATCGACCAGCAGGTCAATCGCGATGCCGCCTTCGTGAGAGCCCGACCACGCGCCGTACGAAAGAAGCCTCGTGCCAGTGGCGCTCGCGCCGTAGACGCCGAGCGCCAGGGCGAGTGCGGCGCACGAAGTCGTCAGCGCCGTGGCGGCGAGAATGCTCGTCCATCGCTCGGGCAGCGGCCGGTTCACGAGCGACGCGCCAGCCAGGAGCGCGAACAGCAGCGCCGGCGACGCGACGCCGACCAGCACGAGCGACGGCAGGGAGCCGGCCGGCATCACGCGGGCGAGAGGCCTGCGGATGAGGATGACGCGTCCGGCCGGAGCGCCACGTCACCCAGAATCGCGACCGGCGGAAGGAATCCGCGCTTGCCCTGATACCACGCGGCCGAGTCGCCGGCGATGACCGGCAGCGGATGTTCCGGCCGATGGCGCACGAATCCGGTCGGTCGCCTCTCCCACAACACGCCCGATGCCGGGTCCAGGCAGGCGAGCCATACCCAGCGATTCCTCACGAGGCGATCGACGGCCGGGTTGAGCCGGACGGCGCGATCGACGACATGGCACGTGCCCTCCACGACGATTGCCAGCCGCGTCGGCTCGTGGATCTCGACCATCTGCCACGGCAGCCCGGTGCGCAGGTCGCTCTGCGCGCCGTCCATCACGCCGAGCAGGGCCGTGACGTTGTGCGGCAGCTTCGTCCCGCATCCGTAGCCGGCGGGGTCCACGTAGCTGAAGTAGTACTCCAGGCTGATGCCGGCGACCACCGGCACGACCGCCGCCAGGATGCGCGCGAGGATTGCGCCATCCGGGTCCGTGGCCGGCTCGTACGACACGAGAAACGCGCGCCGATCGAGGAAGAGCCCGCGCGTCCGGATCCGTCGGCCGATGACACAGAAGGCGTTCGTCGCGTGGCCGTACTCCGGACGCGGCTGCGCGAGGTCGGCCGCGCGCCCTTCGACGTGCGCGAGCGCCGCGGCCGGCGGATACCAGCGCGGCACCGCCTCGAAGCGCCGGCATCGCTCGTGCGCCTCCCGTCGTCTCGCGGAGTCCAGCGCCTGGCGCGCTCGCTCGAAGGCCGCGCGCGATGCCTCGGGGAGGCCGTCCACGTCGTAGAACGTGACGACGTTGTTGCACGTGTTGCGCTGCCCGCCGACGAACCAGCTGGCGTCGTCGATCGAGAGGCCCTCGGCGGCCAGCAGGCGCCGCACGCGCGGATCGTTCGCCATCTGGGCGAACGCGCGGGCGTTCGGTCCGCCGCGTCCGCCGCCGCAGGCGCCGCAATCGTGAGCAGACTCGTGCGGGTTGTTCAGGCTGATCGATCCATGTCCGATCACCAGCACCAGTGGCGAGAGACGGCCCACCCCGAGGTCCTCCAGCAGGCGGCGAACGATCGCGGCCATCTCCGGCACCGTGAATCCGGTGTGCGTGCCCACCGGCGGCGGGTCGTCGCGGCGATCGATTTGCAGACGCGTCGTCGGCGCGAAGCGGGACTTCTCGCCGACGCGCCTCCATCGCGAGAACAGCCACGGAAACACGACGCGCAGGATCAGGGGGACGAGCGTCAGCCAGCCGAACGCCGTCATGAGCAGGGCCCCGGGCAGGGGAAGACGGCTGCCGAGGTGCACGTTGTAGCCCAGGAATCCGGCGGCCCGGCGGTGGAGGCGCCGCGATCGGCTCGCGAGCGCCTGGGCGCCGGCCTCCGCTTCCGGGACGTAGTGATCGGGCCGGATCGCGGGCGGGCAGAGCGGCCGCGGGTGCGCGTCGGAGACGGCCTGGTGGTACATCGCCACGTTGAAGAACCCGGCCGTCCCGAACGTCTCGCAGCCGGGCTCGACCTCCTCGAGATGGCGGCGGATGGACTCCTCCCGCTCGTCGAGGCAGAACACGGCCTGGAACGTCGGCGGGTCGGCGCGAACCCGCGGCGCGTGTCCGACGAGCGCGTCGTAGAACCGGTAGCGAATCGCGCGCTCGAACGCCTGGTGCAGGAGTCGCCGGCGGCGCAGGCCGTCCAGCTCCTGCAGCTCGGCTTCGAGCGCGGCGACCGTCGCGCCGGTCCACTGTTCGACCAGCGAGGCGTCCAGGCCGCAGAGCTGCGCGAGGTGAAAGAGCGGCCAGGCACGCTCCTCCACGTTCGCTGGCGGAGGCGCCGGACGCCGGGCGAGCAGCCAGCATCGGAAGGCCGCCAAATCGCCCCCGAAGCCGGCCTGGCGGGCCGCGAAGCCGAGCGCCGCGCGCACGAAGAGGAATCGCACCGCGAGATAGCCGCGCAGGGTGACGGTCAGATCCCGCGCCGGCACGCGATCCGGCCGGAGCTCGATCTGCTGGACCATACCCGCCCATCCGCGCAGGGCCAGCAGCTCGCCGGTCAGGTACTCCTCGCGTTCGGCCTCCGCCACGCCGAGCTGCGCGAGCGAATGGTCGATCGAGTCGAGGGCATTCCGGCAGGCGCTCCGGTCGTCTTCGACGATCGACGGCAGCGACCGCGCCCACGGGCCGCAGCGCGACGCGAGCGGCGAGCGGTACAGCTCCAGGAAGCACCCATGGATCCCGCGGCTCCGCTCGGGCATCGGCCAATGCGAGAGGCCCTGGTCGAGATAGCCCGCGAGAAAGCGAATCAGCGGCGGATGGATCCAGGCATCGATATCCGGGCCGTCCGCGGCGCAGAGACACTCGCGGTGGCGGATCGGCGCTGGCATCGGGGCCGCGGGCACCGGGTCCGCGCGGTTCGCCGCCGCCAGGCAGGCGGCCCACAGGCGCCGGACGGCCCGGTCCTCGAGATCGCGATCCGGCTGTTCGGCGATGGCCGCCATGGCGGCGCGGGCGTCCGGCGGCACATCGGTTCGAAACCGCGACAGAATGGTCGTCTCCCGCAGGGCCCACGAGAGCTCCGGGCCGGTCGCGTCGGGGATGCCGTGCAGCACGACGGCGCGCCAGAGCTCGAGCCGCGTGGCGACGCCTTCGATGCCGGCGGCCCCGCGGTCGGCCAGCTGCTCGCGGAGGAGCGAGTCCACGTCCGCCATGAGGATCCGCCCCGAGGCGAGCTTGTCCCGATAGCGCGGTTCGCTCAGATACGGCTCGCACGCCAGGCGGGCCGCGGCCTGTTCCACGGCGTCCTCGAACGGCAGGTGCTCGAACGCGTGGAGCGTGTTGTGATGGATGAAGATGCTGATCGGGCCCTGTGCGGGCAGCAATCGGGCCGCCCGCTCGATGTCGGCCGGCGGGCCGACCGGGCTCGCCCGCATGGCATCATTCATAGATATATTCTAATATTATCGTCTAGGCATGCCACGGAAGCGAGCGGCGGCGACCGAGGCGGCCCGGGCCGGCGAGCTGCAGGCGTTCAAGGCGCAGTTCTTCCGCGCGCTGGCCCACCCGACGAGAATCCGCGCGCTCGAGATCCTGGTGCGTGGCGGACGGACGGTGCAGGAGCTGCAGGACGCGCTGGGCCTGGACCAGCCCCTCGTCTCGCAGCAGCTGGCCGTGCTGCGGCATCAGGGCGTCGTGTCGGCGCAGAAGGAAGGCGTCGCCGTCCGGTACACGCTCCGGGATCCGCTCGTCGGCGATCTGCTCGAGGTCGCGAGGCGGATCTTCGACAACCGGCTCGACCGCGCACACGGCCTGCTGCAGGTCCTGCGCCGGGAGGGACGGCGGGGGTAGCGCGGGTGGAGTGATCGGACGACGCGTCGAGGTCGCCTTTGCGCCTCCTGACAGGAGCGGCCGCGCCTGATAGGCTGGGCGGGCGAAGCGAGGACGACTGGATGACGCGATGGATCTCGGCGGCGCGCGTGGCTGGCGCAGCGCTGGTGCTGGGCGGTCTCGCGGCGCTGCCGCGGCCCCTCGCCGCGCAGCAGAGCCGCTGCGCCGACTGTCACTTCTCCCGGCCGGACGCTCCCGCGGCGGATCACCTGTCCGATTGGGATCGGTCGGCGCACAGTCGCAACAACGTGGGCTGCGAGCGATGCCACGGCGGCGACGCCACGACGTTCGATGCCTTCCTGGCGCACAGGGGCGTCCTGAACAGCGCCAACCCTTCGAGCCCCGTGAACCGGCGCAACCTCCCGGTCACGTGCGGCCGGTGCCATGCGGGACCGTTCGTCGAGTTTCAGAAGAGCCGGCACGACGCGCTGCTGGAGGGCGGGGATGCGCGCGTGCCCGTCTGCTCCACCTGCCATGGCGCGGCCGGCTATCGCCGACCTTCCGCCCGCGCGCTGGCGGCTGAGTGCGCGCAGTGCCACGGCGCGAACGGCATGGCGCCGAGGCCGGGGAGGGCCGAGGGCTCGCGGGCGCTGTACGAGAACCTTCACGAGCTGCGGGACTCGATGAAGACGGCGCGCTCGCTGATCAATCGCGTGAACGATCGGACGCGCCGGAACGAGCTGGATGCGGCCTATCAGCAGGCCGACGTCGCCCTGACCCAGGCCGTTCAGGCGGGCCATCAGTTCGTCTACGACGATCTCGAGGAGCGGTCGTCCGTCGCACGGCAGCGCATCGACGCGCTGCTCGATCGGCTCGCCAATCGCACTCCGTGAACGCTGTCGGCAGGGAGATGCCGTGACCAACCCGCGGGCCCGGCGGTGCGCCTGGGTGGACGTGCGCAGTCCCCTGATGCTGGACTACCACGATCGCGAGTGGGGCGTCCCCGTGCACGACGATCGGCAGCACTTCGAGTTCCTCGTGCTCGAGGCCGCGCAGGCCGGACTGAGCTGGTCGATCGTCCTCGGCAAGCGCGAGGGGTATCGTCGCGCGTTCAGCCAGTTCGATCCGCAGAAGGTCGCGCGGTACACCGACACGCGCGTTCAGGCGCTCGTCGCCAATCCGGGCATCGTCCGCAACCGGATGAAGATCGAAGCTGCCGTGAGGAACGCCAGGGCGTTTCTCCGGGTGCAGGACGAATTCGGCAGCTTCGACGCCTACTGCTGGCGGTTCGTCGGCGGACGGCCCAAGCTGAATCGACACGAGACGACGCGCGACGTTCCTGCGACCTCGCCGGAATCCGACGCCTTCAGCAAGGACCTCAAGGGGCGCGGCTTCAGCTTCGTCGGGTCGACCGTCATCTACGCGCACATGCAGGCGGTCGGCATGGTGAACGATCATCTGGTCGACTGCTTCCGGTACGGACCGCTTCGCCGGGTCGCACTGCGTCACGACCCGAAGCCGCTCAGGCCGGCGTCCGGCTCGTCGGCGGACCGCTCCGGCGAGGCACGATCCGGAGGACGGTCCACCCGATTGCGCCGGCCGTGAGCGACGCCGCCAGGATGCTGAGCTTGGCGAGCGCGAGCGTCCGCGGATCGGTGAAGGCGACGCTGGCCACGAGGAACGCGATCGTGAAGCCCACGCCGCACAGGAAACCGGCGCCCACGATCTGAGACCACGCGATGTCGGCGGGCCGGGTCGCCGCGCCGGCGCGCACGGCCAGCCAGGCCCCGAGCGAGATGCCGAGCGGCTTGCCGACGAGCAGCCCCAGGATGATGCCGAGCGCGATCGGTTGGAGAAACGCGCGCGGGCTCACCGACAGCTCGACGCCCGCGTTCGCGAAGGCGAACAGCGGCAGAACGAGATAGGACGACCACGGCTCCAGGTCCCGCGCGAGGCGCTGGGCGGGCGAGAGGAGCCGGCCGACCATCCGCTCGAGGGCCCGGACCGCCGCCTGATACCTCGCCGGCGTGCGCTCGCCGACGACCGGGACTTCGATGCTCTGGAACACCGATTCGGCTTGCGCCAGGAGCGCACGGGCCCGCGGGACGCCGCGCGTCGGGATCGCGACGGCCAGGAGCACGCCGGCAAGCGTCGGATGCACGCCGGATCGAAGAACGGCCAGCCAGAGCAGCACCCCCACGACGGCGTACGGCAGCGCGCCGTACACGCGCGCGCGATTGAGGGCGAGGGCGACGCCCCACAACGCGGCGGCGACCGCGAGACTCGGCAGCACGATCCCCAGCGAGTAGGAGACCGCCACGACGATGATCGACCCGATGTCGTCCGCCACGGTCGCCGCAGCGACGAACACGCGCAGCGACTGCGGCACGCGTGGGCCGAGGAGCGCCAGGAGGCCGAGGGCGAACGCCGTGTCCGTGCCCATCGGCACGCCCCAGGCCCGGCTCGCCGCGCCGCGAGGGTTGAGCAGGAGATAGCAGAGGACCGGAAACGCCATGCCGGCCGCCGCTGCGGCCGCCGGCAGCGCCGCGCTTCGCGGGCTGGCCAGGTCGCCGGCCGTCAGCTCCCGCCGAATCTCGAGCGTGACAACGAGGAAGAACACCACGATGAGGGCGTCGTTCACCCACTCCTGCACCGACAGCGACAGGAGCTCGCGGCCGAAGCCGATCGTCACGGGCATCTGCAGGAGCGCCAGATAGGTCTCACGCCACCGGGAGTTCGCCCAGACCAGCGCGATCAACGCCGCGGCCAGCATCAGCAGCCCGCTCGAGATCGAGAGCCCGGCGAACTGCGCGGCGAGCACGCGGATCCGCCACCCCAGCGGCCTGGTCACCGCTTCGAGCAGCGACTCGGCGTCCCAGGGACCGTCGTAGCGGCGTCCGTCCACGAAGAAGGTCGGCGTCGCGGTGGCGCCGCTGCGCGCCGCGCCATCGATGTCCTCCTGCACACGCGCCGCATGGACGTGCTCGTCGAGGTCGCGCGCGAACCGATCGACGTCCAGACCGATGGCCCGTGCGGCCCGCACGAGCCCGTCGCGATCGAGCGTGCGCTGACGCGTGAACAGGCGCTCGTGCATCTCCCAGAACTTGCCCTGGGCCGCGGCAGCCTCCGCCGCTTCGGCGGCGAGCTGGGCGTGGGGATGCAGGCGCCGGTTCGGAAGATGCCGGAAGACATAGCGCACCTGTCCCGGAAGATGTTCGTCGCGGACCCGCAGGATGCCGCGGTGCGCTCGTCGGCAGTAGGGGCACTCGTAGTCGCCGAATTCGACGAGCGTGACGCGCCCGGTCTGCCCGGAGACGTGATCGCGCGTGGAGTCGACCGGGGGCCAGAGATGCGCAGAGTCGGACGTCATGTCGCGGGGCGTGGGCGTCTTCGTCCGCTACTGCCCGAGCAGCTGATGAACGAACGCAACCGCTATCGATCCCTCGCCGACTGCTGACGCGACGCGTTTGATGTTGCCGCCCCGCACGTCGCCGACCGCGAAGACGCCCGGGCGGCTGGTCTCGAGCAGATACGGCGGCCGGTTCAACGGCCAGTTCGCCGCCGCCAGATCCGTCCGGGACAGGTCGGGGCCGGTCTTGATGAAGCCCTTCTCGTCCATCGTCAGGCACGCGCCCAGCCATCGCGTGTTCGGAGTGGCCCCCGTCATCGTGAACACGTGCCGGACGTCCCCGGTTTCGATCGAGCCGGTGCGACGGTCGCGCCACCGGACGCGCTCGAGGTGGCCGTTCCCGTCCAGCCCGACGATCTCGGCGTGCGTGAGGAGGCTGATCGCGGGGTGCTCTTCGATGCGGCGGATGAGGTAGCGCGACATGCTGTCGGCCAGCCCGTCGCCGCGAACCAGCACGCGCACCCGCCGTGCCGTCTGGGCGAGGAACACCGCCGCCTGTCCCGCCGAGTTTCCACCGCCGACGACGATGACGTCCTCCCCCACGCAGAGCTGAGCCTCCATGGGCGTTGCGCCGTAGTAGACGCCCGCGCCCTCGAAGTGCGGCAGGTTCGGCAGTCCCAGTCTGCGGTACTCGGCGCCGGTCGCGATGACGACGGTGCGTGCCGTCACGTGCGCGCCATCGTCCATGCCCACGCGGTAGAGCGGCCGGTCGCAGTTGAGGGCCGTCGCGCCCCTGGCGATCAGGATCCGCGCGCCGAACTTCTGGGCCTGCGCGTACGCGCGACCCGTGAGATCGAGGCCGGAGATGCCCGTGGGGAAGCCGAGATAGTTCTCGATCCTCGAGCTCGAGCCGGCCTGGCCGCCCGGGGCGCCCGCCTCGAGCACGAGCACGTCGAGGCCCTCCGACGCTCCGTACACGGCGGCCGCCAGCCCGGCAGGCCCGCCGCCGACGATGACGACGTCGTTGACGCGCGCCGGATCGATGTCGGTGTTGAAGCCGAGGCAGTCGGCGATCTGACGATTGGTTGGATTCCGAAGCACGGCGTCGCCCCGGCAGATCAGGACCGGCACTTCCGCCGTGCCGACGTGGAAGTGATCGAGCAGCTGCTGGGCCTCGGCGTCACGATCGAGATCGACGTAGTGGAAGGGATGGCCGTTGCGCGTCAGGAACTCCCGGATCCGCAGCGTGTCCGCGCTGTGCATCGAGCCCAGGACGACGACGTCCCCGAGGTCGCGGGCGATGAGCTCGAGGCGGCGCAGGATGAACGCCCGCATGAGGATTTCGCTCAGCTCCGCGTCGGTCTGGATGATCGCGAGCACCTGCTCACGCGTGAGCTCGAGCACCTCTCCGGGCTCGCTGACGCGAATGCGCGACAGCGAACGTCGTCCGCTGATCATGTTGGCTTCGCCGGAGAACTGCCCGGGGCGGTGCCGCACGATGAGGGCTTCTGCGCCGCTGGACGGCCGCAGAACCTGGATCTCGCCGCTGACCACCACGAAGAACGGGACGACGCGGGTACCGACGTCGACGAGCAGCTCACCGCCGGCGGTGGAGCGACGGCGTCCATGCGAGGCGATTCTGGCGATCTGCGGGGCGGACAGGGTCGGAAACAGGTGGTCGCTTCGGGAGGCAGCGACAAGCGGCACAGGCAGCTGCGGATCTGACGCGTTCACGGATCACCCCCGCGGCGAGACGAACTCCAATATTGACAGAGTGCGTCCGCGCGCGTGAACCCGGCTGATCTGCTCCAGCCGCACGCCGATGCCGTAGCCGTGCATCGGCTCCAGTGCCCGGGGAGTGCTTGCGCGGTGCCGCACGTTGGGCTATATGTAGAAGCCGAAGGTATCAACGAGACGGCTTGGCGAGATGCGCGCGATGAGGTGGTGGCGGCGTGTGTTCCGGCGGGCTCGGCTCGAGCGCGAGCTGGATGCCGAGTTGCGCTTCCATCTCGAGCAGCAGATCGCGGACGAACGGCGCCGCGGGATGTCCGAGGCCGACGCGCGGCGGCAGGCCCATCTTCGCTTCGGCGGACTCGATCAGGCAAAGGAGGCGTGCCGCGACGCGCGTGGCACGCGATGGCTGACCGACCTCGGCCGCGACGCCTTCGCGTCCGTGCGCACGCTCCGCGCCACGCCGACCTTCACGGTGGTCGCGCTCGCCGTACTCACGCTCGGCATCGGCGCGTCCACGGCGATCTTCTCGGTCGTCGACGCCGTCATCCTGCGCGGCCTTCCGTTCGACGAAAGCGATCGGCTCGTGGCCGTGAGCGAGGTTGGCGGGAACGGGCGGCTGAGCGCCACCTCTCCACAGAACTTTCTCGATTGGCGCGCCCGGCAGGACGTGTTCACGACGCTCGCCGCCATGACCTATGGAGGCGTCGACCTCGAACGCGACGGCACGGCCGCGCCGGAGTCGCTGCGGGGCAAACGTGTCACCGCCGACTTCTTCTCGGTGCTCCGGGCGGCGCCGCTGATCGGGCGCCCGTTCACGGCCGAGCAGGAGGTCGAGGGCCGCGATCGGGTTGCGCTCATCAGCTACGGCGTCTGGCAGCGGCGGTTCGGCGGCGCGCCAGACGTCGTGGGCAGGCGGTTGCCCACAGAAGACGGCGACCTGGACATTCTCGGGGTCATGCCGCCCGGCTTCGACTATCCGCCCGGCGCACCGGAGCCGACGGAGGTGTGGCTCCCGTACGTCGTGCCCGGCGATCAGCGGTCCCGGACCGGTGCGAGCCACTACTGGACCCTGCAGCTCCTGGCTCGCCTGCGCGAGGGCGTGTCCGTCGATCGCGCGCAGTCGCGGCTCGATCAGCTCACGGCCCCCATGATGGCCGAGGATCCCCAGTGGTTCTCCGGCATGGCCGGCGTGAAGGTCCAGCCGCTGCACGAGGCGCTGACGGGCAGCGCGCGCACCTGGATGTTGCTGCTGCTCGGCGCGGTTGGCTGCGTGCTGCTGCTGGCATGCGTCAACGTCGCGAATCTCCTGCTGGTGCGCGCGACCACGCGCTCGCGGGAGATCGGGATTCGGGCGGCGCTGGGCGCGACGCGCTGGGACCTCGCGCGGGCCCTGCTCCTCGAGAGTCTCGTGCTGTTCGTGGCGGGTGCCGGATTGGGCATCCTCGTCGCCTGGTGGGGCGTCGACGTGCTGCGGCACGCGATGCCGGCGGACCTGCCGCGGATCGCGTCCGTCGCGGTCAATCGGCGCGTCCTGGGCGCCGCTCTGACCGCCGCGCTCGTGACGGGCCTCGTGTTCGGGCTGGTGCCCGCGCTCCCGTTCTCGCGTCCCGTGCTGAACGACGCGCTCAAGGACGGTGGGCGCACGCAGACGGCCGGCCGGGCCAGGCAGTGGCTTCGGACCGCGCTGGTCGTCTCCGAAGTCGCGCTCGCGGTCGTCCTGCTCGTCGGGTCCGCGCTGTTTCTCGTGAGCTTCGCCCGAGTGACCGCGGTCGACCTGGGCATGGACGTGAATCACGTCGTGACGGCACAGATGCGCCCGCCGCAGGAAGCGACCGGAAAGCGCGCGCGCATGCTCGACGTCGTGAGCCGTGCTCGGACGATTCCGGGCGTGGAGGTCGCGTCGGCTGCAGGCTCCGTCCCGCTGTGGGGCGGCACCGTCAGCGACGACATCCGAGTCGCCGGTCAGCCGAGACGTCCGGGCCGCGCCACCATGGCGGACCGGCGCGAAGTGTCGGTCGACTTCTTCCGGGCACTGCGCGTGCCTCTGCTCGCCGGGCGCGTCTTCACCGACGACGATCGCCGCGACGGGCCTCCGGTGTGCATCCTCACCGCATCGGCGGCGAGCAAGTACTTCGGCGGCCCGGCGGGCGCTGTGGGCCGCGCCGTCGTCTTCGGCGGCACGCAGCGGGACATCGTCGGCGTCGTGGGCGACGTCCGGCAGTGGGGCCCGGAGCGTCCCGCACGCGAGGCGGTCTTCATCCCACTGACGCAAAGCGACGTGACCTGGGCGATGCTCGTCCTGCGGACGTCCGGCGACGTCGTGACAATCCTGCCCGCGGTGAGGGGCGCCATCCGGTCCGAGTTTCCGGACGCCATCGTCCCCGAGGCGCGCACGCTCGAGAGCTATCTCGGCGACATGCTCGCGCCTCGGCGCTTCAACATGCTGCTGCTCGGGCTGTTTGGGCTGCTGGGCGTCGTCATCGCCGGCCTGGGCATCTACGGCGTGATGGCGTACGCCGTCACGCAGCGGACGCAGGAGATCGGCATCCGCATGGCGCTCGGCGCCACGCCGGCGGCCATCCTGAGGTCGGTGATCGGGCGGACGTCGGTCGTGGTCGGGCTTGGCCTTGCGCTTGGACTGGCCGGCGCCTGGGAGCTATCGGGCGTCGTGCGCACGTTTCTCTTCCACGTCCAGGTGCACGAGCTCAACGTCTACGCGGGCGTCTGTGGCGTCCTGATCGCGACCGGGCTGGCGGCCGCGTATGCACCCGCTCGTCGCGCCGCGCGAGTCGATCCACTCGTCGCGCTGCGGATGGAGTAGGACCAGAACCGGCGTCCGTCACTCCTCCCTGAGAAGCTCGACGGG
This sequence comes from uncultured Acidobacteriota bacterium, assembly GCA_963764505.1. Taxonomy (GTDB): domain Bacteria; phylum Acidobacteriota; class Vicinamibacteria; order Vicinamibacterales; family SCN-69-37; genus CAVXSP01. The sequence goes on from CAVXSP010000001.1 coordinate 1,423,135, forward strand.
ATTCACGTGCATCGCAGACCGCGCCGGCCACCAGCAGGCGAGCAGGCCGGCGAGCGCGAGCGCGCCGATGACGGCCGACCAGGTCATGGGATCGGCGGTCGTCACGCCGTAGATCAGCGCGGCCAGCCAGCGCGACGCGAGCCACGCCGAGCTGGCGCCGCAAACGATGCCTATTGCCATCACGGCGGCGCCGTCACGGACCGCCAGCCAGCCGATTGCCGCAGCCGGCGACCCGAGCGCCGTACGGATGCCGAACTCCCGTCGCCTTCGGCCCACCCCATACAGCAGGACGCTGAACAGTCCGCCCGCCGCCGTCACGAGCGCGACGACGGCAAAGATGCCGCCGACGATTGCCGTCGCGCGTGGCTGGGCCAGGTCCTGCCGGTACGTCGTTTCGAGATGTTGCACGTGAACGTACGCGACGGCCGGTCCGAGCGGCAGCAGCCGCTGACGAATGACGCCCTCCGACGGACAGTTGGCGGGACACTTGATCGTGAGCGTGCCATACGGATTGTCGCCCGCGGGTCGATAGAGCGTTGGAAAATCATGCCGCGCGTCCGAACCCAGCAACGGCCGACGCGGCTCTTTCGCGACGCCGATGACCTCGAAGCGCTCGCCGCCGCCGGTGAAGGCCCGGCCCACCGGGTCGACGTTCGGCCAGAGCCGCTTGGAAGCGCGCTCGCCCACGATGACGTGGTGCTCGTCCTCGCCGGGCGCAAACTGTCGCCCTTCGAGCAACTGAATGCCGTACACGGAGAAGAAGTCCGGGCCGACGAAGAAATCCTCGAGCTCGAGGAACACCGGTTGGCTGCCGGGCGTATCCGGGAGGTAGTCGTTGAAATCGATCTGCCAAGGGGTGAGCGGAGCGCCTCTGGACCAGACGAGCTGCTCGACGCCGGGCACACTGCGGATCGCGTCCTCGACCGACGCGGCCACAGTCGGTCGACCGCTCCTCGGCACGCCGAACTGCACGGCAACCGTCATCAGGCCACGCGGATCGAACCCGCGGTCCATCTTCATCAGGTTCACGAACGATCTTCCGAGCACGCCGGCGCTTGCGAGGAGCGCGCACGCAAGCGTGACTTCGAGGACGAGCAGTGTCCGCGTGAGCAGGCGCGCGCCGGACGTCTCGGTGCCTGCGCGTCCCATGTCGGCGAGGCTCGGCGCGCGCAGATCACGAGTGGCCGTCCATGCCGGCAGCAGGCCAACCAGCAGCGTCGAGGCGCAGGCCAGCGCTGTGGCCATGACGAGCGCCCGGCCGTCGATCTCCATGGGATGGAGGGTTTGAGCGAGAAACGCCTCTGGCAGCGTGGCTGCGGCAAAGGCGACGAGCCCGTGCGCCAGGAAGATGCCGCCGACGCCTCCCGCAGCCGCGAGCGTGGCCGCTTCGACGAAGGCTTGCGCGAGCAGACGGCCGCGCGACGCGCCGATTGCCGAACAGACCCGGAACTGCCGTCGTCTTGCCACGAAGCGGGCGAGCAGGAGACAGGCCACGTTGGCGCACAGCGTCAGGAAGACGAGGCCGACGCCCGCGGTGAGCATTGGCACCGCGGCGCGATAGGTCCTGAGCGACGCCTCCCCCGGCGATCGGGCGCGGCACGGCGCGCAGGGCGTTGGTCGAGGCGTCGGCTTCGTGTGCAAGGTCCGTGGCAATCCGCAGCGCCTCCGCGCGCGAGACGCCCTTCGCGATCCGCAGGAACGCCACCGGCCAGTCCGCAGCGGTCAGGCCCGCCTGGCCGAAGTTCCTCGGCCGCCAGATCTCGGTATTCCAGTCGGGGAACCGGAATCCGGCCGGCAGGATGCCGGTCACCCTGACGGTCTCCTCGTTGTACTTGAACCGCCGGCCGATGATGTTCGGATCGGAGACGAACAGACTGCGCCAGAGATCCGCCGAGATCATCACCGCATCGCTGGAGCCGTCCCGTTGGGCAGCGGAATCGAACGGCCGCCCGCGCACCGGCCGCACACCGAGCATCTCGAACAGCCCCGGTGAGACGTACGCCGTCGCGCGCGCCGACGGGCCGGTGCCCGGATCGACAACGGCCGTTGCCCGTTCGGCGCTCTCGACGGCTTCGAAGGCTGGATGGGCGCGCCATGCCAGCCACACGGCCGGCGACACGGCCTCGCGTCCGCCATGCTCGCTGAACATCACGAACCGGGCCAGCCGATCGGACTCGCGAAACGGCACCGGGCGCAGCAGCAGCGCGTCGACGACCGCGAACATGGCCGTCGTCAGCCCGATGGCGACGGCGAGCATCGCGAGCGCGGTCACGCCGGGGCCGGAGCGCAGTTGACGGAATCCGTACCGCAGATCCTGGACGAGACGGTCCACGGCGCGGAAGCTCCAGCGATCCCGATACGCTTCCTTCGCCGCCTCGACGCCGCCCAGCGCCAGCAGCGCCCGGCGGCGCGCCTCGGGCGGAGGCGTGCCGGCACGCACCTGCTCGTCGATGTGCAGTTGCAGATGGCTCTCGATCTCGGCCGCCAGCTCCGCCTCGCCCCGGCGCCGCCGCAGCGAGCCGGTCAGCCGCACCAGCCAGCCGCGAACGTTCTTCAGGGAAGCTGACAAGAATCCACGCTCCTTGTACCCGGCGTACCCGGCGTACCTGGCGTACCGCCCGGTGCACCCCGTTTACCCGGCGAGAAGCCTCCCCTCACGACTTCTCCCCGAGGAAGCGGGCCACGATTGAAATCGCCGTCTCCCAGTCGCGCGTCGCCTCGGCGACCCGCTTCCGCCCGGCCTTGGTCAGTGCGTAGTACTTCGCCTTCCGGTTGTTGTCGGAGACGCCCCATTCCGAACGGATGGACCCCTCCTGCTCGAGCTTCAGCAGCGCCGGGTAGAGCGTGCCGTAGTTGAGGAGGAGGCGATCCCCGCTGGTCTGTTCGATGCGTCGGGCGATGCCGTATCCATGGAGCGGGCCCATCGTCTCGAGCGTCTTCAGGACCATCAGCGCCAGCGTGCCCTGCCACACCTCGTGCTTGTCAGTCATATGGGATGCCCATATTTCTACATGAAACCGGACGGGATTTCAATTCGCGGGCGGCCTCGAGTTCATTCTCGTCGGCGGTATCGCCGACAACGTCCGCGGCGCCGCACGCGCCACCTTCGACGTCGACGCCGACGTCGTCTACCGCCGGTCTCCGGAGAATCTCCAGCCACTGGTGGTGGGGCGTCCATGACCGACGTCATCTATACTGCTCGGATGACTGCCCGGATGCGGTCCGTCGTTGATGACTTGCGGACCCTCACGCGCCGCCGGGCGTTGGAACTGACGGCGGAGGCGCGCATCGAGCAGGCCCTCGCGCTCGGCGACGAGGACGCGCGCCTGTTTGCCGCCGCCCGCGGCCTCGCTCTCGAGCAGGCGCGCCGGCAGTTGGCTCGAGCCAGGCTGACGGGGCGCCAGTCCTCGCGCGCCGCCGACCGCTCGTGACGCTCTTCGACGAGATCGAGACGATCCTGGAGCAGCGGGGCGTGCGAACGGCCCTCATCGGGGCTGGCGCCTTGGCCGTCCACGGCATCAGCCGTTCCACCTTCGATCGCGACTTGCTCGCGTCCGATTCGATGGTGCTCGACCGGAGCTTCTGGATCGACCTGCCGGCCGACGCGGCCGTGGACCTGCGGCGCGGAGACGCGGCGGACCCGCTGGCCGGTGTGGCGCGGTTCCAGCGGTCTGCCGATCGCGACGTCGATCTCGTCGTGATTGAGGGATCCTGGGTGGACGCGCTGCTCGCGCGGGCCGAACGGCGCATGCCGGGAGCCGCGCAGGGGCGCGTCGTGACGCCCGCCGATCTGGTCCTGCTCAAGCTGTACGCCGGCGGATCGCAGGATCGATGGGACATCGAGCAGATCCTCGCGCTCGACCAGGATCGGGCCATTCGCCGCGCCGTCGACGACCGGATCGGACCGTTGCCTGCGCGGTGCAAATCCCTCTGGGCCGAGTTCGACAGGTGAGCGAACGCGGTTTCGGGAACCGTGTCGTGCGCTATTGGCCCTCACTCGCGATCTCGCGCGCCACCAAAGCGGCGCGCTGCTCGAATTCGGGCCTACAGCGCACGACAGGTTCCCGAAACCGCGTTAGCTCTGCCGCAGCGACGCGGCGGGGTCGACCTGAATCGCGCGGCGCGCGGGCAGGGCGCACGCGCAGATCGACGCGGCCGTGAGCACGAGGAGCGCCGCAATGTATGCGGAAGGGTCGGCAGGCGTGACCCCGAAGAGAAGCGAGCGCATCATGCCGCCCGCAATCCAGGCGCCCGCGATGCCGAACACGATTCCGGCAAGAACCGGGCGCAGGCCCTCGAGCACGATCATGCCGAACAGGCTCGACGCCGTCGCTCCCAGCGCCATGCGTATGCCCAGCTCCGTGACCCGCTGCACCACTGAATAGGCCAGCACGCCATATACGCCCAACGCCGCGAGAGAGAGGGCGGCGCCGGCGAGAAGCGACAGCAGCCACGTGCGGATGCGCCGGGTGCTGAGGGATGCCTGTACCAGATCGTCGAGCGTGGCAATGTCCGACAGCGGGACCGCACGGTTGACCGCGCGCACGGCTCGCCCCGCGCTGGCCACCAGGGCCGCCCGATCGCCGGATCCCCGAACGACGAACGTCATCCCGCCGCTCGGCACGATCTGATTCGCCAACAGGAACGCGGCCGGTCGCGTAGGCTGGTCGACGGCCTCCTGCTTCACGTCCGCGACGACGCCCACGATCTCCGCCGGGCCCCGTCGGCCGAGCCCGATCCGCTGATGCACGGTGTTGCGGTCGGGGAAGTAGGTCCGTTCGAATGCCGAGTTCACGACGGCGATGAGCGGCGCCGCGCTCGCGTCGGTCCTCCCGGGAAGGCGCCCGCGGAGCAGGGGCGTCCGCATCGCCTGCAGGTACCCCGGCGTCACGATCTCCAGTCGGAGAGGATGCGTCCGGCCAAGAATCGTCACGTCGGCCTCGCCGCCGGCGCCGCCGCCGAGCACCGGCCGGTTCGTTCCGCCCGCCGCTTCGATGTCGGGCTGATGGAGGAGCGCGTCCTCGATCTCCAAGTATCCGCTCGCGCGTGCGCCACGGGGGACGAACTGGTCGACGTCGACACGAAACGCCACGGAGCGCTCGGGCTGGAAGCCGAGATCGACGCGCTCGAGACGCAGGAAGCTGTGGATCAGCAGACTGGCGCAGACGGTCAGGATCACCGAGAGCGCCAGGCTCTCCGTCAGCAGTTGACGGATCAAGCGCCCGCGCGTCGCGCCGAGCGCCCGGCGAACGCCGAGCTCCCGCAGGCGCGAGGCGCCGCGACTCAACTGGAGATGGGCGACGTTCGAGCAGACGATCGCGAACAGCATGCCCACGGCGGCCACCAGCAGGACCAGGGCGGGGCGGCTCGATGCGGCCAGGCTCGAGTGCCACGACTGCACGCGGACACTCAACGTTCCGTTCGTCGCTGGATACGCCTGCCCGAGCCTGTCGCCAATCAGGCTCGTCTCCGACTGCGCCTGCCGCAGCGTCACGCCCGGCGCGAGCCTCGCGACGACTCCCATGTCGTGCCAATCGCGGTTGGGGATCAGCGTGGAGCTCGCGAGATAGACGTCGACGTTGGTGTTCGGAAAGAAGAATTCGGCGGGCATGACCCCGATGACGGGACGCGAGACGCCGCTGAGTGTGACGCTCGTCCCGATTACGGCGGGATCGCCGCCGAAATCGGCCCGCCAGCAGCCATCGCTCAAGATGACGCCGTGCTCCTGGCGATCGTGGAATTCCGCCTCGCTCCAGTCGCGTCCGATTGCCGGAGACACTCCCAGGACGCGGAACAGATCGCCGAACACGTACAGCCCCTTGAGCCGGACGGGACTGGCGGTCGACGTCAGGAAGAGATCGACGTGGCTCCTGCCCTGCTCGTCGAGGCCTTCGTAGCCGGCCATGGCGGAGAAGGCTGTGCTCATCCGTTGCCAGTCGACGAGATCCGCGGAGGCGACCGTGCCGCCGGCCGGCGGAGCGGAGCGATCGGCAAGGCGATCGGCCTCGGTGATCGCGACGAGACGCTCGGGGTGTCGATACGGCAGCGAAGGCAGGAACACCGCGGTCGCGACGGAGGATATCGTCGTGCCGGCCCCGATCCCGACCGCGAGCGTCAGGACCGCGGTCGCCGTGAATCCCGCGTGGCGCCCGAGTCCCCGAAGGCCGTATCGCAGATCCTGAGAAGCCTGTTCGAGCCACCCGAAGCGCTGACGGTCGCGGACCGCCTCCTTCGCTGCTTCGAGGCCTCCGAGCGCGAGGAACGCCCGCCGGCGCGCCTCCGCCGGCGCCACGCCCGCGCGGATCAGCTCGTCGACGTGCAGTTGCAGATGGCTTTCGAACTCCGCCGCCAGATCCGTCTCCCGCCGGCGCCGATGGAACGAGCCGGCCAGCCGCGCGAGCCAGGCTCGGAGCCTTCGCATCACGGCCGCTCCCGCCAGAGGAGGCGCCGCGCGCCCGGTCGCCATGCAGCGTCATTCATATGGGTTGCCCATAGTTCTGCTCGAAGTCGGTCCGGGATTGCAATCGGACGGATGGCCGTCGGACTTCGGCCGCGGTCACCGAGCGACGCACGCGTTCATCCTTCCACTCTCCTGCGGATCTCCCGCATAATCGGGCGCACGGATTCGGGAGAAACCACCATGCAGCCGAGGATCTTCAGAAGGTCGACGTTGGTGCTCGTACTCGCGCTCGGCCTGATCGGCACGGCCATCGTCGCCGCGCAGAACCGCGAGACCGGCGTCTGCGCGTGCCAGATCCCCGACGGGCCGCCCAACCCCAAGCCGTACCTGGTCGGCTATCTCGGCGTCTACAAGAATCTCGACTGGAGCGCCGTGGCGGGGACGCTGGATTTCGCCAGGATGACGCACCTCGACCTCGCGTTCATCAATCCGCCGCCCTGCGTGGGAGTGTGCACCGCCGGGAGCGATCTGACACTCGGCGCGAACCGCTCGCTGACCGACGAGGCCCTGAAGACGATCGTGGACGCCGCGCACGCGCACGGCACGAAGGTCCTCATGTCGATCGGCGGCGCGGGCGGCGACCGCAACATCATGCAGTTCTACAATGCCGGCCTGTCCGCGCCGCTCACCGACGCCATCGACGTCTACATCGAGAGACACGACCTCGACGGGGTGGACGTCGACGTCGAGCAGCCCACGCAGATGGGCGTGCCGTTCACCGCGTTCGTGAAGACGCTGGTCGCGAAGCTACGGCCGAAGGGGAAGCTCGTGACCGCGGCCGTGGCGCAGTACATCCAGGCCGGCACCCAGGACGAGGTCCTGCCGCTCTTCGACATCGTCAACGTGATGATCTACGGATCGTACGAGCGGAGCGTCGCGGACATGGCGTGGTGGGCGAACGTCAAGCACGTCCCCAAGGAGAAGCTCACGCTCGGCATCGGCTTTCACAACTACGCCACGATCCTGGCCAATTATCCGAACGCCTGGGCGGTCGATTCGGTCGGCGGCGGCACGTATCGCGACGGCGCCGTCATCGGCTACCAGGGTGAGGACACCGTCGCGCGCGAGACCCAGCTCGGTGCGCAGTACGGCGGCGCGATGATCTGGGAGCTGACGCAGGACGACCCGAGCGCCCCCCACTCGCTCCTGAAGGTCATCCAGAAGAACCTCGATCCCACGGCCCCGCGGCTGCCGCCGCCGGCAGCCCGGCGCAACGGCGGCAACTGACGCGTTGGTCGCCGTCCGGGCTCACAGATAGCGTTCGCAGTGAGAGACGCCACGACCGCAGGGCTCATCGCGAGGCCGCTCGGGGGGCGCCGCCGGCGGCCGTCCACGCGCGATCCGCGAATGCGACGGCGTCGCCGAACGCGTCGCGACCGGTGCCCGAGGCTTCCTCGAGACTGATCCAGCCGTCGAACCCGGCCGCGACGAGTCTCCCGAGCACCGGCAGGATCGGCGCGACGCCGCGGCCGATGGGCGCCGGCTCGAATGCGCCCCTCCGCCGGATGTCGCTCAGGTGCACCGCCCGGATGCGCGGTTGCACCGCCTCGAAGACGGCCAGTGGATCGGCGTCGTCGAGCGCGAGCTGGTTGGCCGTGTCGAAGAGGATGCCGAGCCGTGTGTGTGCGGTGCGCCGCGCGACCTCCAGAAAGCGTGCGGCCGGCTGGGTGAAATCCTGCAGGGGCCAGATCGACCCGCGCACGTGGTTCTCGTACAGGAGCTGCACGCCCGCGCCGGCCGCGTGATCGAGACAGCCCGTGAGACCCGCGACGGCCGCTTCGATGCCCTCGCTTTCGGAGACGTCTGGATGCGCCTGGCCGGCGGTCACGCGGACGTACGGCGTGCCGAGTCGCGCGGCGGCGTCAATCCAGCGGCGAAGGTCGTCGGCCTGCAGCGAGCGCCCGCGGGCGCTCGGCTGGGTGAAGTCTGTGTAGGTCACCAGCATCCCGATGACGACGCCCTCGTCTGCGGCCGCGGCCCCGAGGTCGTCCAAGGCCGGAGCGCTGCGGTCGGTCACGTGGGCGGCGCTCACGTCCGCTCCGTCGAGTCCGAGCGAGGCCGCCAGCCGGAACCAGTCGGCCAGACCGACGCGGCCGGCCGCGATGTCGGCGTACAACGACACGGGAAGGCAGCTCAGTCGCATGACGCCGCCGTGGATTGTACGCATCCTGCCGGACGGCGCCCGCTCGCGTCGGCGGTGGAATGGGCCGGCCGTGAAGGTGTCGCAACTCCGTACATCGCGCCGCAGAAGGACCGCCAACGCATCCCACTCGCGCGGGCGCGACGCCCGCAAGGACGGCGGCACAGCCTTTGCTCCGCTTCAGGGCAGGTGAGGGCCATCTCGCTTGGGGATGGGATGAGCCCATCCGTTCGGTACTGTCCCCACCGGAGGCTTGCCATGTTGTATTGGGCGTTCGTCTTCCTGGTGATCGGATTGATCGCCGGGCTGTTCGGATTCACAGGCATTGCCGGCGCGTCGATTGGGATCGCCAAGTTCCTCGCCGGGCTGTTCCTGATCGTGTTCATCGTGCTGCTCATCGTGGGGCTCAGCGCCGCACGAAGAGTCTGAGCCAGGTCGCGGGCGATCGGCGAAGAGCCGATCGCCCATACTCCTCCGTTTCGCCGTCTTCCAGAAATGTGATGTGATGGGTGCCTATGTCGAGGCTCGGTCACTCTCTGCTGGTCATCGTGCTCGCGGGCGCGTGCGCGCCGCTCTCCGCCCAGAAGGTGTCATTGCCGTCGGGGTTGACGCTGTCCGAAGCGACGCGCGACGCGCTCAACGAAACGTTCGACAAGTGGCAGATCGCGCCGATCGACCCGCAGAGTGTGGCCTGCAGGACGGACGCGAGCGCGCAGTCGTTCGTACGCGGCGACCTGAACAGCGACGGCCAGCCCGACCTCGCGCTGGCGGTCAAGACCGCCGACGGCGTCCACCTGGTGGCCGTCTTCGAGCGCGCCACCGGCGGTCTCGTCGTCGACGTCGATGCCCTGGGCCAGAGCGCGGCGGAGGGTACGCTCGGCCTCGAGCCGCGCGGCAGCTCGTTCAAGAATCCGGAGGACGGCCTCGAGGACTACTTCACGGCCGACACGCTGGTGATCTCGCGCTGCGGCCAGCCGCAGACGCTCTACTTCTGGAACGGCCTCGGTTTCCGGAAGCTCACGTTGCGCGCCTCGAGCCCGACCGCCGCGCTACTTCGTCTGCCGCAGCACGCGAGCTAGATCGACCGGCTTGCCGGTCCGCAGCCGCGCCCACAGATCGCCCACGTCCTTGAAGCGGGCCGGCGCCGTGCGGATGGTGAACTCCCGCGGGTCGATGCCGTCCTCGACCTCCTGCCACGAGAGCGGGGTCGACACACCGGCGTAGTCGCTGGCCCTGGCCGAATACGCGCACGCCAGCGTCTTGCCGAGGATGTTCTGCAGGTAGTCCACGTACACCGTGCCGCGCGGACGACGCTTCACCATGCGCTCGATCGTGGCGGCTTTGGGGTGCCGGTTCGCCACGAGCGTCGCCACGATCTGGCAGAGGACCTGCCCGGTCTCGTAGGTCGTCTTCGGCGGCAGCGGGATGTAGACATGAAGGCCGCTCGCACCCGACGTCTTCGGCACGCCGGGAATTCCCAGCCGGTCCAGCTCCTCCTTCACCCAGCGCGCGACGTCCAGGACCTTCGCGAACGTGACGCCCTCCCCGGGGTCCAGGTCGATCGCCGCCTGGTCCGCGTGCAGCGGATCGGCCACGCGGGAGAACCACGGATCCTGCGAAATCGCGGCAAGCTGCGTCATGTAGAGCAGCGTCGTCAGCGAGCCGCCGATCAGCCGGTCGCGCGGACCCTCCTCGTCGATCGGCTCGACCGACTCCGGCAGAATCTCCCGGCGCACGCCGGGCGGCACCTGCTCGGGATGCCGCTGCTGGTAGAACGCCTGCCGGGTCACGCCGTTCGGAAACCGCTTCATGACGAGCGGCCGATCGTCGACGACGGGGAGGAGCAGGGGTGAGACCTCGACGTAGTAGCGCAGGAGGTCCCCCTTCGTGATGCCGAGCTTGGGCCAGAACGCCTTCGCGAGGTTCGTCACGCGCACCATCGCGCCGTCGGGCAGGGTGATGTCGCCGTCTTTCCTGGCCCGCTCGAGCTCGGTCAGCCGATCGAGGAGGTCCGCCCGCCCGCTTGCGTGCGCCGCCCGCCCGGCGCGTGCCCCGCGGGGAAGCCGTCGGTTCCGCTTCCACGCCGGCGACGAGGGCAGGGCGGGCGTCGGCGGACGCGCCGTATCCTCGCGCCGCACGTCGGTCGCCTTCTTGTCGGCCCGCAACCCCAGATACACCGGCTGGCGCAGCAGCCCGTCGCTCGTCCACTCGGTGAAGCGCAGTTCCGCGACGAGGCGCGGCTTGACCCAGTGCGCCGGCTCGGCCGTCTTGAACGCATCGGCAAACGGACTCTTCTCGACCTCGAGCTCGCGCAACCGCCCGGCGAGCCGATCCAGCTCCGCCTGATCGAACCCCGTGCCCACGCTGCCCGCCCAGCGCAGCGTGCCGTTCTCGTAGTAGCCGACCAGGAGCGCGCCGAAGTGCTGGCGCGTCTGCCGCGGTTCGGTCCAGCCTCCGACCACGAACTCCTGCTGCTTGAGCAGCTTCAGCTTCCGCCAGGCCGGCGTGCGCCGGCCGCTCTGATAGGTCGATTGCGCGTCCTTGACGATGAGCCCTTCCCAGCCTTCCCGCTTCGCCCGGGCGAGGAGCGGCCGTCCGTCGTCGAGCGCGATCTCGCTCAGGCGGACCACGCGGCCGTGGCGCTTCCCGGGGCGGATACGGTCCTGGAGCCGCAGCCGCCGCTCCGCCATCGGGCGGTTCCGCAGGTCGTCGTCGCCGTCGCGCAGCAGGTCGAAGAGCACGAGCGCCGCAGGCTGCTGCTGCACGGCTCGATCGATGTCCGACGGGCTCGTGAGGTGAATGCGTCCCTGGATGTGCTGGAAGCCGAGCGGCGTCGCCGCCTGATCGATCGCGACGATTTCGCCGTCGAGCAGCACCGGTGCCCGCAGGTTGCGCGTGAGCGCGGCCAGAGCGGCGGTGATTTCGGGGAACTGCCGCGTCTTGTCGTTGCCGTTCCGGGAGTAGATCGAGACCTGCGGGGCGGGCTTGCCTGGCCGGACGTCCACGATCGCGCGGATGCCGTCGTATTTGGGCTCGTAGACGAGCCCCTTCTGCGCGGGCGGCGGATCGGCGAGCGACGCCAGCATCGGGCGGACGCCGGCCGGGTCTTCGCGCCAGGCCACGAGCGTGTCCAGGCCTCAGGCCCGGTCGTGCCTGGCGAAGGTGGTGGTGCGGCCCTCGATGTCGAACGCCAGGACGGTGAACGACCGAAAGGGCTGCCCATCCATGCCGGGCGCGCTCGCGGGCATTCCGGGGATGGTCAGCCCCAGCGTACCCTTCGGCTTCTGCGCGAGCAGCTTCTGCACGTCAGTCGCCGGCACGTGCCCCTCGATCACGTAGCCGCCCACGAGCGCCGTGTGGCAGCTCCACAGCGGCTCGGCGACGTGCTGGACACGCTTCACGGCGTTGATGTCCGCCGTGTCCGTGACCGTCGCCGCGAACCCGTTGGCGGTCATGTGATCCACCCACTTCTGACAGCATTCGCAGCGCGGGTCCTTGTAGACGACGAGCGGGATCCCGGCCTGCGCGGCGGGTCGTGTGCGCCAGGCGAAGGCTGCGGCGGCCACGGCGCCGAGCCGGGTCAGGAGCCGCCGACGGGACAGGGCCGAGGTCTGGAGCATCGGCGCATTGTACCAGGGAGGGGACAGCCGGCAACAGGGTGAGAGCACGTGCAGTTTCGTGCAGATTGCAGCGGGCCGCCGGGCGGGCCGATAATCCCCTGTCACAGGAGATCACAAAAATGGCCGCGCGCGCGACATGGAAGGGCTACCTCAAGATCAGTCTCGTGAACATTCCAATCCGCGTCTTCCCGGCGACCGACGCGGCGGCGACGATCAGCTTCCATCAGCTCCACCGGGAGTGCCGCACGCGCATCCAGCAGAAGAAGTGGTGCCCGACGTGTCAGGTCGAGGTGACGAACGCCGATCTGGTGAAGGGATTCGAGTTCGAGAAGGGGCGCTACGCCGTGCTGGAGGAGGAGGACATCGCCAAGGTCCGTCCGGACTCGACCCGCGTCATCAACATCGTGCAGTTCGCCGATGCCAGCCTCATCGATCCCGTCTACGTGGAGCGGCCGTACTATCTCGCGCCCGACGGCAACGTCGCGGCCGAAGCCTTCGCGGTGATGCGGGAAGGCATGGCCGGCAAGGCGGCCGTCGGCAAGCTGGCGCTCTACGGGCGCGAGTACCCTGGTCGCGATCCAGCCGCGCGAGAACGGGCTCGTCATGTACACGCTGCGGCACGCCGAGGAGGTGCGTTCGATGGGGGCGATCGACGAGCTGAAGCTGGTGCCGGCGCGGATCAAGCCCGACGAAGTGAAGCTGGCCAGGCAGGTGATCGCGAATTTCGAAACCGAAGGCGATCTGACGCGATACAAAGACGACTATCAGGAGGCTCTGCGGAAGGTCATCGACGCCAAGATCGCGGGCGAAGAGGTCACGGTGCCGGAGGAGGAGGCTCCGCCGAAGGTCGTCAATCTCATGGAGGCGCTCCGCCAGAGCCTCGAACGGGTCTCGACGACCAAGAAAAAGACCGCCAGAATCGAGGGCGGCCGGTCGAAAACCGCGGAAATCGGCCGAAATCGTGGCGTCGAGGCCCCTCAGAAGAAGCGCGCCAGAGGGTGACAACCACCCCCTCGCCGTACTAGCATCGAAGCGGTACCCTCATGGCCGCCAAAGCCGAGCCTCTCCAGGCCCAACCCTCGCGTCCTTCCGGCGCCCCGGATATCCCCCAGGTGTATGTCCCCGTCAGCGGGGAGGTCACGGGCGGCACCTACACGCCGCGCGTCTATGGCGCGGCGAGCGTCCAGTTCGCGGACCGGCGCCGCGGCCTGGAGGAGAACCGGCGGGTGGCATTCCTGGCCCCGATCGCGTCCACGGGCCGAACCCTGGACTGGGACGCGGCCAGGGCGACCGACGTGATGCCGGACCAGCTCCTGAGCCACGCTCCCGTCGACGCCCCGTACTTCCCGCTATCGACGGCCGCCACGCAGGTCGTGACGTTCACGCGCTGGGCTCGCGTCTTCGATCGCTGGATCGCCCGCACGCAGCGCGTCGAGCTCCTCTCCAAGCAGGACCCCTCGGAGTCGGTGACGCTCGGGCCCAAGCGAGGCGGCGTCTCGGTCGAGCTCGTCGCGATCGCGTGGGAGCTCACGCCGTCCTGAGCCGCCGGCGTCCGGCGGGCCGCGCACTCACTCTGGAATCTGCGCCGGCACGATCGCGATCGGGATCTCGTCGTCGCTCGGGAGCCGTGACGCGGGTGGCGGCTGCCCGACGTCGAGCCGCGGCTCCGCCGGCGCGGGCGGCAGGGTCAGCTTTTGCGATCCGATCGTCCACACCCAGTAGCCGCCCGCAACCAGGCCTCCCATCAGGAGTCCCAGCGCGAGGATCCAGGCGACGTGGCCGCGGGAGCGGCTCGGCGCCTGGCCGAAGGTGAGCGGCCGTTCCATCGCCGGCGCCGCGGCGGGGGGCGCGGCCTCCGCATGCGCGCTGGGCGGCCCCGGCGGCATCGTCATCTCGAAGGCGCCGGCAATCGCGCGGGCGGCACGTCGCACCATCGCCGTGTCGATCGTCGAGCGGCCGGCCAGGCGGCCCTCCTCGAGCGCGCGGTCGCAGATCAGGTTCACCCGCCGCGGAAGTCCGCGCGACAGGTCCGCGATGAGCGTCACGGCGTCCGGGTCGAACGTCACCGCCTGGCGTCCGCCGGCGACCGTCAGACGGTGCGTGATGTAGCGGTCGACCTCGGCGCTCGTCAGCGGTGTCAGCGACGTGCGCCGCGTGATCCGCTCGTTCAGCGCCCGCATCGGCTCGGCGCGCACCGTCTCGGCCAGGGCGGGCTGGCCGACCAGCACGATCTGGAGCAGCCGGCGGCCGTCGACCTCGAATCCGCCCAGGATCCGGATCTGGTCCAGCACGACGGGGGCGAGGCTCTGGGCCTCGTCGATGATGAGGACCGCGTACGAATCGAGCGGCAGCAGCGATCGCAGGAACGTCTCGAGCGCTTCGAGCAGCTGGGTCATATCCGCGCGCGCGAGGGCGCCGCGCCGGATCTCGTCTCGCGAGACGAGGCCGAACTCGCGCAGGATGACGCGCAAAACCTCCGCGTCGGACATGTAGGGATTGACGATCAGGGCCGAGAACGTCCGGTGTCCCAGCGAGTCGAGCAGGGCCCGGCACAGCGTCGTCTTGCCTGTGCCCGCCTCGCCCGTCAGGAGCAGGATCCCCTCGCGCCGCCGGAGTCCGGCCAGCAGGTCCTCGTGCACGCGGTGGTGCGACTCGCTGAGAAAGAAGAACCGGGGATCCGTCGAGAGCGCAAAGGGCGGCTCGCGGAACCCGTAGAACGCCTCGTAGAGCGGCTCATCGTGAGCCATCGGCATCGACGGCGGCTGCACGAGGGGATTATAGACAGGGCAGGTCCCTGATACACTCCTCCCCCCGGAGGCACAGCATGACGAGGACGACGGTCGCAGCGGGTGTGGCGGGTGCGCTCGCATTGGCGGGCGCGGCGGCGGGGCAGGGGCAGGCGCCCACCTACGATCTCCTGCTCAAGGGCGGCCACCTGATCGACGGCCGCAACGGCATCAGCGCCATTCGCGACGTCGGGATCAAGGACGGCCTCGTCGCCGCCGTTGCGCCGAACATCGATCCGGGGCAGGCGGCCCGCACCGTGAACGCCTCGGGCCTGTACGTCACGCCGGGCTTGGTCGACATCCACGTGCACGTCTACCCGGGCGAGCGGATCGGGACCTATGCCGGTGGCGACCTCGGCCTGCCGCCGGACGGATTCACGCTGCGCAGCTGCGTGACGACCGTCGCCGACGCCGGCAGCTCCGGGTGGAGGACGTTCGAGGATTTCAAACGGCGCATCATCGACCGGTCGAAGACCCGCGTGACGGCGTTCCTCAACATCGTCGGCGTGGGCATGCGCGAGGGGCAGCTCGAGCAGAATCTGGCGGACATGGAAGTGCAGCCGACAGCCGAGATGGCCCTCAAGCACAAGGGCGTCATCGTCGGCATCAAGAGCGCGCACTTCAACGGGCCGGAATGGACGCCGTACGAGAAGGCGGAGGAGGTCGGGCGCCTCGCCAGCATTCCCGTGATGGTCGACTTCGGCGGCAACGTGCGCGCCGGCCGCACGATTGCCGAGCTCTTCACGAAGTACTTCCGGCCGGGCGACATCTACACGCACATGTACGGCGGCGTCCGCGGCGAGCAGGACCAGACGACGAAGGGGCCGAGCCAGGCGATGGTCGACGGACGCAAGAAGGGCGTAATCCTCGACGTGGGGCACGGCGGCGGCAGCTTCCGCTGGTCCGCGGCCATTCCCATGATGAAGGCCGGATTCATCCCGGACTCGATCTCGACGGACCTGCACGCCTCGAGCATGAACGCCGGCATGAAGAACATGCTCGACGTGATGAGCAAGTTCCTCCTGATGGGGATGTCGCTCGAGGAAGTGGTGCTGCGGTCGACCTGGCATCCCGCCAAGGAGATCCAGCTCGAGCAGATCGGGCATCTGTCGGTCGGGGCGCCGGCCGACGTCGCGGTGATGCGCCTGGACACCGGAAAGTTCGGCTTTCTCGATCAGCTCGGCTTGAGGGTGGACGGCACGCAGCGGCTGGGCTGCGAGCTCACGCTGCGGGACGGGAAGGTCGTTTTCGATCAGAACGGGCTGGCGAGCGATCCGTTTCGGGCCGCCGCTCCCGGCGTCGAGCCCTAGCGGCGGTCAGTCGAGCCGGCGGCCGGCCGGCGGCTCGGCCAGCGCGTCGAGGAGCTGCGCGATCGCGGCTTCGGTGCGCTCGGCCGATCCGCGCATGAATTCCCAGCCCGAGACGAAGGCGTGCTCGTTCGGCAGGGCCTGACAGTGCACCGCCTTGGCGACGAGCGTCACCGATTCGCCGCTCCGGCTGGTGAACGTGAACCAGTGGGTCATGCCTTTCCAGAACGGGCGCGGGGCCACGATGTTGAACCCGTCGTAGCCGAGATCGCGCAACTTGAGCTCCAGCTTCACGTCGGGCATCTCGATCCTCACCTGACCGTCGGCCGGGAGATGCACCGCACGACGGGTCGAGGCAGTCAGCGTCGCATCGGTGTAGGCGGCGGCGGTCCTCATGGTCCTTATTCGTTCGCAAAGCGTGTACCACGATCCGGCGGCCGTGGTTTGTCGACAGACGCGCAGTTTTGAATGTCAGACGATGTGATCGGCCAGATTCGGGCGAGCGCGATCACAGTTTCGTCATCGTAACGCGCGAAACTGGAAGTGAACCGGGAGCCTGGGGGGCGGGGCGTTCCGAGCGTCTATACTCTCCTGATGAAGGCCGACGACTGCATTCTCTTCAGCGGCGGCGCCCCGGGCGCGGAGGCCGCCTTCGGCGAGGCCGCCGAGCGGCACGGCGTCGAAGAAGTGAACTTCACGTTCGACCAGCACCGGATGGCGCGCACCCGCGGCGTGCGGATGCTGAACCACGAGGAGCTGCAGACCGGCGACGTCAGCCTCGAGTACGTCTCGCGCCTGATGAAGCGTCGCTACACGGACGCGCAGACGATCCGAAAAATCCTGCAGACGCTCTGGTACCAGGTGAACTGCGGGCAGGAGATCTACGTGATCGGGACGGTGCTGCCGGACGGCACCGTGCGCGGCGGCACCGGCTGGGGGGCGGAGTTCGCCAAGCTGTGCAACAAGCCGCTGCACGTCTTCGACCAGGAGAAGAACTGCTGGGACCGCTGGACGGGCACGGAGTGGGCGGTCTGCGACCCTTCGACCCAGCCGGTGATCAAGAGCCCGCACTTCACCGGCACCGGCACGCGCCACCTGCAGGAGAGCGGCCGGCGCGCCATCGACGAGCTGTTCGCGCGATCGTTTGCGTGACGTGTCGACCTCGGCGTCGCGTCCTGCGGGCGCGGCGATACCCGGCGCTGCGGCCCTCGTGGCAGCCGGCATCCTGCTGAGCCGGTGCACCGGCTTCCTCCGGACGTCCCTGTTTGCCGCGTACTTCGGCCAGGTGTCGCTCGCAGGCGACGCCTTCAATCAGGCGTTCCGGATCCCCAACATCCTGCAGAACCTGTTCGGCGAAGGCGCGTTGTCGGCTTCGTTCGTTCCGGTCTACGCCAGTCTGCTCGGCGCCGAGCGGCAGGAGGAAGCCGACCGGGTCGCGCGCGGCGTGCTGGCCCTGCTCGCGGCGGTGGTCTCCGCGTTCGTGCTGGCCGGTGTGGTGTGGACGCCGTCGTTCATCGGGTTCGTCGCCGTCGGCTTCCACGGCGAGAAGCTCGACCTCACGATCCAGCTCGTCCGGTTGATGTTTCCCGGCGTCGGCCTTCTGGTGTTGTCGGCCTGGTGCCTGGCGATCCTCAACAGCCACGGCCGGTTCTTTCTTTCGTACGCCGCGCCCGTGCTGTGGAACGCCGCGATGGTCGTGACCCTCATCGTCTTCCGTCATCGGCCGCAGGATCGGCTGGCGGTGGTCCTGGCGTGGGGGTTCGTCGTCGGCAGCCTGCTGCAGCTCGGCGTCCAGGCGCCCGTCGTCTGGCGCCTGCTGTCCCGCGCACGAGGTCACGGCGCGCTGCATCTGTCCGAGCACGTGGGCACGGTCGTTCGAAACTTCGTGCCGGTGGCCTTCAGCCGCGGCGTGAACCAGCTCAGCGCCTACATCGACGCGCAGATCTCGACGCTGCTGCCGACGGGGGCCGTGAGCGGGTTGTTCTATGCGCAGCAGCTCTACACGCTGCCCGTGAGTCTCTTCGGGATGTCGGTCTCCGCGGCCGAGCTGCCGGCGATGTCCGGCGTCGTGGGGGCCGGCACCGACGCCATCGCGACGCTGCGGCAGCGCCTCGACGCGAGCCAGCGCACGATTGCGGCGTTCGTCGTGCCGTCGGCCGTGGCGTTCTTCGCGCTCGGGGACCTCATCGCGGCGATCATCTTCCAGCGCGGCCACTTCACCCATCAGAACTCGCTGTACGTCTGGGCCGTGCTGGCCGGCTCGGCGGTCGGTCTGCTCTCGTCGACGATCGGACGGCTGTACAGCGCGGCGTTCTACGCGCTCGGCGATACCAGGACGCCGGTCAAGTATGCGGCGGTGCGCGTGGCGCTCGTCGCGGTGCTGGGGTACATGGGCGCCATCTACGGCCCCGGGCTGGTCCATGTGGGCGCGGAGTGGGGCGCGGTGGCGCTCACCGCGTCCGCCGGCTTTTCTGGCTGGGTGGAGTTCGCGCTGCTGCGCCGCGGGCTCGGCCGCCGCATTGGCACGGTGCCCGTCCCGGGCAGCTTTCTCTCGCGCGTGTGGGGGCTGGCCCTCGTCGCGGCCACCGTCGCCACGGCACTGCGCTGGGCGGTGCCAGCCGGGTGGATGGTGTCGTCGAGCTGGCTGGCCGCGGCGCGCAGCCTCATCATCGTAGCCGTCTACGGCAGCACGTTTCTCGTGCTGGCCCATCGAAGCGGCGTGCTCACGGTCACGGATCTTCGGCGCCGGCTGCGGCGGCAGTAGGCGTGCGGCAGTCGGTGTCGGGATCGTGGAGGAGCCGTCCGTCCCGCGAGAACGCTCGCAGGTTCGAGTTCGACACCGGGATCCGAGGATCGGGCGGATCTCCAGACCGGATTTCTGGATCCGGTGGCCAGCCGAGCGGTCGCCCTCACGCGCGCCGCTTGCGTCTGCGTCCACCGCCTGTCCTTCCAGAATGGCTTGCTTCTTGCTCGTTCCTCTCGCCAATGTTGCGACGCGCGTTGACACGAGGACTCCTCATGCTCGGCAGCATCCTGACGACGGCATCCCTGACCCGGGCGGCCGACGTTCGGGAGCCCTGCCTGGCCTATGGCGAAGCCAACGTGGTTCTGCTCGGAGTCGCAGGTTCGCCTGTCAGTTACCGGCTTACGTTCGACGTGGGTCTTTCCGCGGCGAAGCAGCGGCTCGCCGAGGCCGAGCATGCGCTCGAGCAGTATCGAATCTCCATCGGGGACTCGAAGGCCCTGACGCGTGATTCGCTCGGCCGCCTCCACAGCGAGGCACGGTCTCCGTACGAAATGGATCTCATTCGGCGGACAAGCGATGCCCTCAATGACGTTTGGCAGGCGGAGGCGATGACGTCGAAGCCACTGGATCTCGTCGTCACGCCGATGGAGGTCGTCACCTGGTTCAAGGGCAAGACGAGGCCGGTCGTTTTCCTGAACGGCGGGCCGCCGGTCATCCCGGGTCGCTCGTACTTGATTTACGGCGACTATCCCTTCTTCGGGTCCGACGCCGTCGTCAGGCCGATCGATCCTCTGGACATTGACGCCGCGACGGAGGATTTGCGCTATCTCTCGTCGGCAGTCGGTTCACCGGAGACGACGATTCGCGGCGCGCTGCGATTTCGCGATCCGGGCGGCGGACGTGACAGCCTTGGACTTTCCGGCATCATCGTCCGCGCGGTCTCGGACACCTGGACGGCGAGACGACGACCGTGTCCGACGGGAGCTTCGTATTCGACGGAGTGCCGCCGGGGGGCGTCAGGCTGGAACCACAGCTCGCCGCGCCTCTGACGCTTGGGAAGGCGCGCTCCGGCCTGCGGCAGCTTCAGGGCGGATGCGTCGCCTGGAACCTCGAAGTCACCGTGGACGGCCAAGTTCGCGGACACGTGTTCCGGGAGGACTGGCGGCCCCTCACGGCCGCCTCCGTCGACCTGCTGCGTCTCGACACGAGCCAGGCCCGGGACGATTGGCACCAGGGCGACGTCAGGACGGACGAGGGGG
The DNA here is from genome assembly GCA_963764505.1 of uncultured Acidobacteriota bacterium. Lineage (GTDB taxonomy): Bacteria > Acidobacteriota > Vicinamibacteria > Vicinamibacterales > SCN-69-37 > CAVXSP01. The sequence continues at coordinate 1,443,453 of CAVXSP010000001.1, forward strand.
GCGCCTTCGAGTTCCACGGGCTTCCCCCGGGAACCTATCTGCTGGGCGTGAATCTCCGGAGACGACCGACAGGTGGCTTCCCCTACCGGCCGACTTTCTATCCGGGCACCGTCGACCGAGCCCTCGCCCAGCGCATCGTCGTCGGTCTGGGCAGCCAGTCTGACGGATTCGATTTCCGCCTCAGCGACCCGCTGCCTCGGGGGCAGCTCGAAGTCCAACTGGACAGCGGCGGCATGCCGCAGCGCGATGTGCACGTCTGCGTCCGTCAGCCTGGTACAGGTGGAGGCACCTATCCGAAATTTGGAGACGAGCCCGTGCGCGTGGATGTCGTGCAGGGCGAAGACTACGTCGTGGAGATCCACGCGGACACGCCGGCGGGACACGTTCATTCCGCGCCGGTGCGCGTTCGGGGAGCGTCTGGACGGACTGTGCTGACGCTCCGGGCGGACCCGCGGGCGGAGCATCCGAAGGACTCTGACTGCAGCCTCTTCTGATCGGGCCTGTTACGCAGTCCGACGTCAGAGCCGCCTGGCGCATCGCTCTCGACGGCCGTCATTCACAACAGCTCACGACTTCCGCAGCGCGACGGCCGGATCGACGCGTGCCGCGCGGTTGGCGGGCAGGTAGCTGGCCAGGGCGGCCACGGCCAGCATTAGAAAGGAGACGGCCACGAACGTCACGGGATCCGTCGCGTCCACGCCGAACAGGAGCGCCGCCACGAACCGGCTGACGCCGAACGCGAGGACGAGGCCGGCCGCCAGACCGAGGCCGACGAGCGCCATCGACTCGCTCATCACGAGTCTCATCACCGTGAGCCGCTCCGCCCCGAGCGCCATCCGGATGCCAATCTCGTTCGTGCGGCGAGAGACGCTGTACGACATCAGACCGAACAGCCCGATACAGGCCAGCAGCAGCGCCAGGGCGCCGAACCACGCGCACGCCTCGGCGAACAGCCGTTCCTGCGCGAAGCGCCCCTCGATCTGATCGAGCTGCGTCGAGACGTTCGTCAGGGGCAGGTCCGGATCGATCCCGCGCACGAGCTGACGATGGGGCCAGCGGAATCTCGGTCGGCAGGCTCAGATGCCGTGCCGAGGCGGGCCGTGTCACGATCGGCGGTAAATCAGAGGGCGGCGGCAGGGCCGCTTGGCCTCGATCGGCCGTTGCCTCGGTGACGGCGTTCCGCACGGCTGCCGTCACCGGAGCGACGCCGGGCCCCACCGTCACCAACTGGCAAGCCGGCCTTCGGAAGTAGCCGCGGCAGGCGCGGCCTCGCCGGATGGAAAGTACGTCTTGGTCGAGCATGTGGCCGATGGCACAGGACCTCGCGGCGAAGACGCTACAATGCCTTTGTGATCACCCGCGGCATTCGTGAGTTCGTCGGGCGCGACTGGGCTGCGGTCCGCGAGAGCAAGGATGCCTACTGGGCCGCACGCATCGAGCGCCTGGGGCCCATCGAGGGACTCCGAATCGCGGATGAACTTCGCCGACAGATGCTCCTGCAGAATCCAGCGTGGCCTGATACCCGGCTCCGCGAGGACGACGTGCTCGCGCACGCTCGTCTTGCCCGACTCTTCCAGCGTGCCTCTCCAGCCCGCCGCGCTTGAACTGCTGACCGCGCTGGACCCGGTCCTCGCGCGATGGGGCCGATGGTATGTGTTCGGCGCTCAGGCGGTCATCGTCTACGGTGTTCCCAGACTCAGCGCCGACGTTGACGTCACGCTCGCGCTCGAGCCAGACACACCCGAACGGTTCGCGCGCGAGATGCATGCCGCAGGATTCGCGCTCCGCGTCGCCGACCCTGAATTCGTCCGACGGACCAGAGTCATGCCGTTCGTCCACTCGGCGACGGGTATGCCGCTCGATATCGTGCTGGCGGGGTCGGGACTCGAGGACGAGTTCCTCGATCGGGCCGTCATGACTGATATCGGCACCACAACCGTGCCCGTCATCGCTCCTGCGGACCTGCTGATTGCGAAGCTGCTTGCGGGTCGACCGAAGGATATTGAAGATGCGCGTGCGCTCTGGCATCTCCATGGGGGCGAGTTGGACGCGGCCCGCGTGCGCCGCACGCTCCACCTGCTCGAAGGGGCCTTGAGCCAAAGCGACCTCGTGTCGGCGTTCGAAGCACTCGTCCAGCGGCCATCCCGCTGACCGCTCGCCACTCATACGCGCTTCGCCGGCGTCTCCCTCCAGACGCTTATCGCGCACAGGCGCTGCTCAGTTTCACCTCGAGAGCGCGCGATCTTCGTGTGCATGTCCACGCAATACGCGCACCCGTTGGTGAGCGACGCGCGCAGCTTGACCAGTCCGAGAAGCCCTCGATCGAGTCCGGTCTGGTCCACGTATTGTTGAAGCCCCTCATTGCTGCCCTGACTTCCTGGGCCGTCTTCGCGTAGTCCAACCGTGGCTGCATGGCTCTCTCCTTCATCCGGCGGCGAGTCTGCCATTCGTTTCTCGTGCCAGCTCATGACGTTCACCAGGTCGCCATCAGCCGCCTGAGTCGGCGGCCGGGGCGGCGTTTCCGTATACTCTCCAGCCGTGGGCCGTTATGTGCCGCCCGTGCTGCTCGCGGCCGCGCTCATCGCCTGTGGCAATGCGCCGGTCGTGCCCAGTCAGTCGCCGGCGCCTCCGGCCGGCGAGCCGTTCCTCCAGACGTTCGACTCGATGGCGGACGTCCAGGCCGCGTGGACGCTGTCGTCCTGGAGCAACGGCAACCGTTCGCATTCGCCCGCCAACGTCGGCGTGAAGGACGGGATCCTGCAGCTCACGTTGAGCGGCTCCTCGCCGGCCACGAAGCCCGTCTGCGCGGAGATCGTGTCGAGGCGCAGCGACTTCTTCCATGGCACCTACCGCGCCTCGATCAAGATGACGAACACGCCGGGGGCCGTGGTCGGCTGGTTCACCTATCTGGGCAATCCGCTCAACGAGATCGACGTCGAGTTCCTGACGCGCGATCCCCTGACAGCGCACTTCACGCTGCACCACATCCGGACCGGGGTCGACCACGCGACGACGACGCTGCCGTTCGACCCGAGCGCCGGCTTTCACGAGTATCGCTTCGACTGGTACGCCGGCCGCGTCGAGTACTACGTGGACGGCCAGCTCGACGCGACGCTGACAAACGACGTGCCGGCCACGCCCTCGCGTCTGCTGCTGAATCACTGGAGCGGCAACATCCCCACATGGGGCGGCGACGCGCCCACGAGCGACGTGCAGATGCAGGTCGACTGGGTCTACTACTCACCCGATTACCTCGCGCCACCTGGCCTGACGCGGGGGCTTCCCGCGGTTTCCCGTCGAGCGGCTCTGGCGCCGGGGCCTGACGAGGGCACAGGCTCACGTCGAGTAGTGGCCGAAGGACGTGGGGCCGACCGCGGCGTTGCGGAAGCGGTCGCACCCGCTTCAAGATGCTGTTGACGATGATCCGCTCGGCGCAATGAACGCGTAGCGCACGATCCGAATCACATTGATCGTGTTGAGCGCCGACGCCACCAGCAGGCTCCACGCCGCGATCTGCACGACCGGCACGACGGCGAATGCCAGCCCCGACCGCGAGCAACGGCACGCCGAGCAGCCACAGCACGAAGACGACCGCCTGTCCGCGCCGCCACGGCATCTCGTGCGGCGAAGGCACGGGCCCGGTGCGCCCGCGGATCGCAAACGCCCAGTACCACGCGAACAGGGGCAGCAGCCGCCCTTCCATGCCGACGATGATCTGGGAGAGGAACCCGACGAGACCCAAGACATCGTAGGCCATCGCCGCGCGCAAGGTGAGGAGCACCGCCGTGATCCAGAGTCGGCGTCCTTCCGGCATCTGGGCGGCAGCACCATCGGCAGCAGCCGGTACGCGACGCCGACCACCATCATCGTGGCCCAGCCGATCGCGGCGACGTGCGCGTGCGCGAAGACGTTGGAGAGTACGGCCCTGGGCAGGAATCGGTGAACCTTGTCGAAGCCGATCAGGACGCCGAGGGTCGCGGCGCCGGCGATGTTGCAGAACGCCAGCACGACGTGGGCGCTGACCGCCCGGGCCACACCCGCGCCCGAGAGCTGTCGCACGATGCGGATGCCGGCGATCAGAATCCCGGCGCAGACCGTGGCGGCCGACCACTCCATGCCACGGTATTCCTGCAGTCAGAGGTGCGCCACCATCCCCGAGATGCCGACGACGACGAGCACGAAGGCAGTGTAGTCGAGCCAGGTCTCGGTGAAACGCACCCGCAGCGCGATCGGGCCGACGAGATAGAGCGATCCCAGAATGGAGGCGGTGATCCACCCGAGGGTGGCGAGGTGGACGATCGCCAGCGTCCGCGGTTGATAGAAGAAGGCGGCGATCGTGCCGGAGTCGGCCGCAATGGCGGCAAACGCAAAGATCAGCACGGCGTGTGCGGTGCCGAAATACAGAAGGGGCAGGACGCGCGGCGGCACCTGCGACCGGAGCTTCTCGTTCACTAGAGGCCGGCCGCTCATTTGTCGGAAATCGCCGAGGTGCTCGCCTTTCCGGACAGCCTGCCCGGCGTGCTCGTGCCGGTGCTGCCCGAGGTGGCTCGCACCCGGCGTTCAGCCTCCGCCTTCAGCGGCCGAAGGGACGCCCACCGAATCAGGATGATGCCCGGCGACAGGAACGCCCAGTACCTCCGGAACCTCGCGCGTGCGCCGGCATCGGTCGCGACCGCGCGCGTTTCCATCCGGAAGACGGACGCCTGCGGCGCCTGCGCATCGGCCCGCAGCGTCCACGCGATCTTCACGTAGTCTGGCTCATCAAATGCCGCGAACTCAGCCGGCGGCACGGAGCGGAACGCGGGGTTCGCTTCCCACGGCTTGGTCACGGCGCCGACGACGACCTCACGATCGGGGGCTTCGTCCAGAATGACCCAGCCGAGAGACTGCACCTCCGCCAGCAGTCCGTGCGGTCGCTGGCCGGCATCGGGCTTCGCGCCGAGAATGACTTCCCGCGCCCGGAAGATCGCGCGCACGATCGGCTGCTCGAGCAGATCCAACTCCTTCGCCGCCGCGAGCGTCACAGCAGCCGGAGCAGCCACACGGACGTGGTGACGCTCAACGACATCGTACCGAGGCATGAACCGGTCGAGCAGCGGGTCTTCGTCTTCGGTTGTCGGCGGCGATGCGTGTCCATATCGGGTCCAGGCCATCGCCACGTAAGCGGCATATAGGCCGGCAGCGAATCCGGCACCGACGGCAATCCCGCGTGCGATCGACCGCGCGCCTGGTATCCGTCTCATGCCGCGCTCCTCCTTGCCTCCTGGCCCTGCCCGTTGTGCGACCGGACGCATGCCGCGCCGAGCCGTGCGGCGCCGGCCAGCAGCGGTGCCAACCGCTTCTCGTTGGTCAAATAGACTTGGTACGTCCGAATGTCCTCGGGTCCCAATATTACAGTCGACGTTCGCCAACACCCTGAAGCACGTGCTGATGACGACCGGCGCCAACCTGGGGAACATGGTCAGCATGGCGGCCGTTTCGCTGTTCCTGCCGCTCACGGCTGGGCAGATTCTCTTGAACAACTCCCTGTCCGATGTCCCCGCCGTCGGGCTCGCGGACGACCGAGCTAACGCCCGTCCGTCCGCGCCCGGATCAGGTACGGCCCGGCGCCCTCCCGCTCCCACTGGACGGCACTGAAGGCGAGAAACGCGCGCGTGTCGTCGATCGAGCGGTGCGCCGGCCAGGCGAGATGGCGCGTGACCTCCGCGTCGGCGGCGTAGCGCTGGAAGATGGCTTCCGCGTCGGCATCCTCCGGCGGCGCGAGGATCACCCGCGCCGTCTCAACGACTGGCGGCGCTCTCATCGTCACGCGCGTCGGAAGCGCCGTCATCGGGTGGGGCCGCGCGCGGCGGCTCGACCCAGCAGGAGTCGTGGTGGGTCATGCCGATATGCGGATAGTAGGTCCGCGCTTTGGGCGCGGCCAGCAGGATCAGGCGGGTCGGCAGGCCCGCCGCTTCGTGCGTGCGGCGGATCAGCTCCCGGCCGATGCCCCGGCGCTGCACGGCCCGATCGACCGCGAGGTCGGACAAGTACGTGCAGTAGGCGAAGTCGGTGAGGGCCCGGGAAACGCCGACCAGCGTGCCTGCGGAATCCCTGGCGGTGACGATCACGTCCGCGTGCACGAGCATCGCGGCCATCGTCGCGCGGCTGTCGACCGGCCGGCGTTCGGCAAGCGTCGAGCGCCGCAGCAGGTCGACGAACTCATCGACGCCGAGCCGCGGTTCCGTGCTGAATTGGAATCCTTCCACGGGGCATCATAGCCCCAGCGCTCACACCGCTCGGGCGGGCTCGAGGTCCCGGCTCATCAATCGCCGGGCCGCCACCAGCGCGCCGTCGCTTCGCACCTTCGACGCGATGGATCGGGCGCGGGCGGCCACCTCGGGTCGGAGCGCGTGCTCGAGGGCGCCCCGCAGCGACTCGGCGGCCGGCGTGCCGAAGGCGAGCGCGGCGCCGATGCCGAGCTCATGGACACGCTGCGCCCAATAGTGCTGGTCGTACCGCTGCGACATGACGACCTGTGGCACCCCCGCCAGCCCGGCCAGCGTCGTCGTGCCCGCGCCCCCGTGGTGGACCACGGCGGCGACCCTTGCCAGCAGCGCCCGCAGGTTGGCCTCGCCAATCGCCAGGCAGTCCGGCTCGCTGGCCTCGACCGCCAGGTCGGCCCATCCGCGCAGGACGATGGCGCGGCGCCCGAGCTCACGCACCGTGTGGATCATCGACTCGGCGAGATCGTGCGGCACGCGCGTGCTGCCGAAGCCGACGTAGATGGGGGGATCGCCGGCCTCGAGGAATGCCTCCAGCTCGGGCGCGAGCGGGCGGTCGTCCGGCAGGATCCAGGCGCCGGTCTGCACGACCGAGTCGTCCCCGGGCTCGGGCCAGGGCCCGAGGGTCGGGTCGGCCGCGAGCCAGGGCCGGTCGGTGAACATGTGGCTGCGCACGTCATCGATTGCCGGCAGCCCGATCGCCGCACGGTTGGCATTGACCGCGGCACCGAAGGTGCTATGAAAGCGCTCGGCATCCCGGGCCCACAGCTCGCGATTGTCCGCCGTGGCCGGCGCCGGGGCCTGTCCGCGCCACGACAGGGGCGGCGGGGCGTGACGCAGCGACGGCAGCACGACCGGACTGTAGGCGGCGAAGACGTACGGCACCCCGTTCGCCTCCGCGACGGATCGCGCGGCCGCCTGCAACGCGGTCGCGGCAACCACGACGTCGCAGTCCCGGGCGGCCGCGGTCAGGGTCGCGAACTGGGCCGCGACCGAGTCGTCCACCATCTGGCGTATCTGCTCGGGCGACGGCGGCGCGGCGGCGGCCGTCGCCTTGCGCACCTCGGGACCGATCGGCGTCACCGGGATGCCCAGGCCTTCGATCCACTCCCGGAAATCGGGCGGCACGCACACCCGGACCTCCTGTTCGAGCGCCCGCAACTGCAGCGCCAACGCGACCACCGGTTGAACGTCCCCTCGTGACCCGATCGTGGACAGCAGCACGCGCATCGGCACTCCTCTTGGATGGAGTGCGGATTCTCGGCTGCGACCGAGAGCTTGCCGCAAGTCCACCGTGACCTGATATCTTGACGTCAGGGACGTCGCTGCCGGCGACTCGGTCGAGCGACACACCGTGCAGCTGTGTCGTTCCGCCGCGGATCGTCCATCGGGTCGTGACCGATTGGCCTTCGCCGATCTGCTCCTCGATCGAAATCTGCACGGCAGGAGCTTTCGGGTCCATCGCGCGGCAGATGCCCACCGATCCGCTCCAAACCGTTTGGGCCCGCACGGGCACCGTGTGTTCCAACGGTGAACTGCCAACGTCGGCATTCGTCACGGCGACGAATGCCGGCTCCCGCCGTGTCGCGCGCCGCTGTCCAGTTTAGGACAGACGGCGCGCGCCGTTTCTGTCAAGGTTTGTCCTGATGATTCCTGTCGTGTTGTCCCGGGGCCCGGTCGCGCGCGTGGCTGAGATCACGACGCGTGTCGACAGCGTGGCGTGGCCTTTGTGTCACACATCCCATGCGATTGGGCAGGAATCGATCGACGCCGGAGGAGGTGGCGATGCAGCCGTTGCGGTCGCACCAACATTGCTCCGCCACTGCCTGCAAAGGACGTAGCGATGAATGCCGAAGCTCGGCCCTCATCCGGTCGGTTCGCAGGGCACAGGAGTCGTCCATGACGTGGAAAGACAAACTCGAGATCGGTTTGAAGGACGACGCGCGCTATCGACGCGACAACCTTCCGGAGTTTCAGCAGGCGGAGGGGGGACCAACCGTTCGAGCCGGCGATGTCACTCGCTCGCCGGAAGAGCCCGGCGCACGCCAGGCTGCCGAGAAGGCAAACCGCCGCACGGCACCCACCAAACGATCCGGCCGCTGAACGGGAGCCGAGCCTGGGCGGCGACCTGGATCAGTCAGCATCGCTTGGTGGTGTATCGATCCCGCGATGATGCGGCTACTGTGCGCATGCGTCGGATGGCAGCGGCCCCTGTGCGGCCTCGGCTTGTCGATCTGCCAGCGCAGCGTGGAAGCCAACGGTGGCGTGCTCCGTGCGCGAGATATCCCCGGTTCGGGATGCATGTTCATCATCGATCTGCCCCGGCACGCCTTTGACGCGGCGTCTGTGACGGCGAATTGATCGCAACCGTCTTCTCGCGACCGCCACCGATTTGCGCGTAGCCTGGCTGGTGGAGCTGAAGCCCGCCCGACGCCGGTGAGCCGTGATCATCCGGCGCGCGGTCGCCAAGCCAAGGCCGCCGATCTGCGTGTGGCTCACCGAGAGATTCGGATTCGGCGGGTAATAGCCGTTGCATGCTACGACGGCAAGACGAGGAATAGAGCCGCTGCACCTCACGCGCACCCGAGGAAGGGCGGTGCACGCGGGGTGGGCGGCCGCAGGTCTGTTTGCCCGAAAGAAGGACCCGAGTGTTCCGAAGTGCACAGACGCTCGCCGGCGGTCGGCCGCATGCTGTTCTCGTAGGCTTCTGAACCCCCAATAGCGACTGGAGCATCTCATGTGGAACAAGAATGAGCGCAATGGAAACCTTGAACAGGCCAAGGGCAAGGTCAAACAGGCGATCGGCGACCTGACCGGCAACGACAAGTTGAGAGGCCAAGGCAAGGTGGACGAGACCGTCGGAAAGGCGAAGACCGCGGTCGGCGGCGCGCAAAAGAAGGTCGCCGCCGCAATCGAAAGCATCGGCAAACCGGCAAAGCGCTAGCCACGACAAGCGATCGGAGGTTGGACGCCTGCGTTATTGCGTGAGGCGCTCCAGACGACTTACGGACGAGGTGAATCATGTCCATCATTCTGCTTATCGTGGTGCTCGTGCTGCTCTTGGGCGGCGGCGGGGCATATTACGGCAGCCGTTCTGGATGGGGTGGGCCTCATTACGGCGGCGGGCTACTCGGACTCCTCGTGTTGGTGCTGTTGATCCTCTGGCTCACTGGCAACCTCGGCGGATTCGGCATCCGCTAGCACGTCGTGTCCCGGCCACAAGGCGGAACCGCCCGCCACAGTCAATCCTGCGCGCCAGAATTCGATTGGGCATCCCGGTGGGCATCCCGGCCCGATTGTGAACAATAGTGGGAATGTCCGCTGCGTCCGGCTCCCGTATCACGCTCCGGCGAGCGTCGTCCGCACAGGTGTTCTTCTTTCTCTTTTTAGTAATCGGCGTGTTCGCACCTGCGGGGACTGCCAGCGCGCAATCCGTACCGTCTGCTCCGGCGACCCCCGGCGCCTCATTCGACGCCGAGCCATGTCCCTTCTGGACTGCCGAGGAGTCTGCGCGATATCGAGTGCAATGCGGCAAGCTCAGTGTGCCGGAAGGGGAAGCCGGCGGACGCCGCTACCACCTGCAGGTGGCAGTGCTCCGCAGCGTTCGCGAGCGCCTGCATGACGACGCGATCGTTCTCGTTCCAGGCGGACCGGGCAACGACGTCATTCGCGGTGATGCCGCGCGACTGGCGCAGCACCCGTTCCAGGACGCGCTGCGGCAGCATCGCGATATCGTCCTGCTCGACCCGCGCAGCACCGGCTATTCCGAGCCGGGCGACCTGTGCCCGACGTTTGCCGACATGAAAGTACGCGTCGCATCCTGACCGCCCCCTGGGGCACGCTGGACGTCGATGGCTCGGTCGCCGAGACTGCGATCACGTACGGCCTTTATGCCTCCGGGTTCCTGCGCTACGTCCCCGTCGCGATCGGCGAACTGCGCCGGCGGAACGCCGCGTTCCTTGACGTCTTTCTGGGTCGAGCCATCGGGGAAGGCAGCAGCGGCGGGTTCTACTACGCGGCGCATTGCTTCGAGTTGCCCCCGCCATTGTCCCCCGATGCGGTCCAGAGTCTTCGCAACCGTTACCCGTGGAGCGGCCGAGCCGATCGATTCGCGCCCGATCCTGAGAGAGTCTGCGCCGCGTTCGTCGCGCCGAGTGGCGACCACACGGTGTTCGAGCCCGTTCGAAGCGACGTCCCGACACTCATCTTCGCGGGCGAATTCGATCCGACGACGCCGCCGGAGTACGGGCGCCGGGTTGCAGCGACGCTGCCCAACTCGCACCTGGTCGTGCTCACGGCCAAAGGCCATGATGTGAACGCGCCGACGCCGTGCACCGTCCAGATGCGGCAGGCATTCCTCGACGATCCCATGCAGCCGCCGGACAGGGGGTGCCTCTCCGCACAGGCGGGCTGTTGTAGGTCATGCACCAATTCTTCGCGCGCTTCGAGAATTACGTGAAACCCGGACCGCTGTTCGGCTCCTTTGGACTCGGCCACCGTCGCGACTTCTGGACAATTCCGACGCTGCTCTAGTTCCGGTGGTGAGTGCGCTAACCATTCACAAGAAGCGAGCGTCGGTCGAAACGGCCTCATCAGCCCCAAACACAGGGGCCCAACCGCGCGCCGTAGGAGACGCCACGAACGGTCTGGCGATTCTGTTTCCCGCCTGGGTCACGATCGGCTCCGTACGCGCCCGCGGCATCGATGCGATGAAACAGCGTCTGCTCCTGATGGCCGGCGTTGTGCTGGCGATCGTGGCCGCGCTTGTGACAGGGGCCGTGGCCGGCGGCGCCGCCGCCGTTCTGCTCACGCGTGTCGATCCTCAGGCCCGGAGTCTGCCGATCGTCGTGCCGGCGTTGATCGTGAGCGGAGCGGTCATCGCCGAGTGCTGGCTCGCGGTCGAATGGCTGGGGCGCATGTTCGAGCGGACCGATGCCGGGGCGCTGGATGGCGCCAAGTCGCTTGACGCACCGCGGCGCATCCCCCATGCTGGTAGTGAATGCAACGCGTCCATATCTCGCCCGGCAAGGCTCTCTGCAGATTTTGCGGTGAGCAGATCTCGATGAATCGACTGTCCACCCACATTGCGAAGGAGCATGCCCGGCCCACGCGGAACATGTCGCCGACGCTCGTTCCGAAGCGTCCCGCAGCGCGCCGGCCGGGCGCGAAGTAGCGCCCTCGCTGCGCATTTCGTGGGTACTATGAGGCATGGCCTTCGACGAGCGCGCCCTGTTCAACGAGAAACCCGAAACCCGGCTGGGTCGATATCAGTGTCCCCGCTGCAAGCGGATGAACGATTACAGCATCCGGTGGGTGCGCCGCACCAAGAAGGAGCGGCTGCCGGGAGGCAGCGATGAAACCGACCGGGCCAAGTTCGCCAAACTCCGCGACTACCTGCTGCGCGTCGATGATGAAGTGACGTGCAAGACGTGCGGCAAGAAGTTCGAGATCCCGTCGCACCATTCGCTCATGTTCGTCGATCAATTTGAAGGTCTGCCGAACGACGAGGAGCTCGAGCGCGAGATCGAAGCGGCTGCCGACAAGCCCGAGCCCCCGCCAGAGCGCTGAACTCGCAGGGCACGCCCGGTCCCCGAATGCCGAGTGCCGCTACGCCAACGGCCAGTCCTTCGGCACCTTCACGACGTAGGTCCCCGCGATTTTGTCGTGCCACGTTTGCCGGTCTGGATCGCGCAGCATCCACAGACAGCCGATGCCGAGCGCCGCGATCGAGAAGAGGCTCGAGAGTCCGCGCACGACGGCGTCAATCGGGCGCAGCGGCTCGCCCGTCGTCCGGATCACCCGGAGATTGCAGACGATGCCGCCGAGCGTCGTGCCTTTCCAGATCCAAAACGCGATGTGGTACGCGAGCAGCACGAGGAAATAGGAGCCGTCGTCGCCCCGCCGGCTGAGAAGTTGGATCACGATAGCGACGAGCACGCAATCGAGCGCGAACGCCGCAGCGCGATCGAAGAATGCCGCGTGCGGGAGGAGAGCGGTGGCGCCGGGCGGCGGCGGCTCGACCGGCGGTTTCACCGGGGGAAGCACGACTTCTGCCAGCGGCTCGTCAGCGGAGATCGCGGCCGGTTCGCCGACGACTCCCGCCACCGGCGCGCCCGAAAAGCGATCGTGTCGCGCGTCCGTCGCGAGGCCCGCAGGCACAGCGCGCCGGCGCCGCTCCACGAACGTCAGCCCCGCCGCGCCCAAACCGAACAGCCCGACCAGCGCCCATGCCGTGAGGCCGAGCACCGGCACCATGTAGGCGGCGATCAGGATGACGAATCCGATCAAAAACGATCGCAGCGCCTGCAGTCGGCTGTCGGCGTCCGTCTGGGGGACCATGCGCATGCCGATGGCACGGGTGACGCCAATCTTGCCGATGCTCCAGCCGATGAAGAGCGCGCACACCGCAAACGGCACGACGAGCAGCCCGACGATTGACGCCGCCAGAATCACCAGCACCGGGCCGATGACGACGACGAGCAACAGGCCCATGAGCAGCACGCTGAGCGGTTTGGCCAGCACGACCTCGGCGGAGACCCGCACCGGCTCGTGAAAGATGTGATTGAAGAGCAGTGAGAAGACGAGCACGATCCCCAGCACGGCCCAAACCCAGCCGAGATCGGGCACGATGATGCGGCCGAGGAACGGCCCGCGCGTGACCCATGCTGCCACCTGGCGGAGCCGCTGACCGAGCACCGGCGTGCCGATGACGAAGTGATCGCCGCCCGGCGTGAAGGTCGCAGGCGCGCTGACCGCGCCACCGACCATCACCAGATCGCGGGACAGCGTGGCGCCGGGCTCTACCGTCAGATTGCCCGCGACGATCACGACGGCGCCGTCCACGACGGCGGCAGGACCGAGCCTCACGTTGCCAAACCACGCGAACACGTCGCCATGGACCGTGCCCTCAATGGTGGCCGAGCCGAGGACCATCACCACTTGACGGACCTCGTCGCCTGCAGGCAGCGTGAAGTCCTGCCAGACCCGGAAGATCGGCCGTCGATACTGAAATCGTTGAAACGTCTGCGTCTCGACGTTCATCGTCGTCCCGGCGAGCGGCAGCGTGACGCGCTCAACGCCGGCCGGGGCGGCGCGTGTGCGGGCCTGCGCGTCGACGCCGCTGACGCCAGCAAACCACAGCGCCACGGCGGTGACGCCGATCGCGAGTGCGGAAGAAGAGTGTCGCGTCATGAATGTGGGACTCCTTCGAAAGCCACGTATCTGAATGCCGCCCACAGGGCCGAGCTCGCGAACGCCAGGAGAAGGAACAACACCGTCGCGTACGTGACGATGGGCTCGAGAAGCGCCTGCCACGTGACTCGCATCAGCACGGAGATACCTTCGATGGTCTGCAGGGTGGCGATGAGGCGGCCGCTCCCGAACCACGAACCGATCACCCACGTACCCGCACCCACCAGGACCAGCAGGGCGAGCGCGACCGCCGCGCCGATGCGCCATCCGTCAGCGGCGGTGACGGCCGGCGCCACCCGCTCTGCGGACTCGCGAACGCGCGCCGCCTGCATCACGCGCGGCAACAGCGTCTGCGGCGCGGGCGGTCGCGGCAGACGTCGAAGCTCGCGATCGATCAGCCGTTCGAGATCATGGAAATCCGGCATCGAACGACAGCTCCTTCCTCAGCGCTTCCCGCGCGCGGTGGATGTCCGTTTTGACCTTTGCGAGCGACGCCCCGAGCGCGAGCGCAATCTCCTGATAGCTCAATCCCTCGAAGTGGAACAGCACCAGCGGCACGCGCTGCGCGTCCGGTAGTCGGCGGACTGCGCGCTCCAGCACTGCATTTCGGTCGGCACGTTCCAGCGCCTCATGTGCCGACTCCGCGCCAACCGCCGCGCGGTCCACCCCTGGTCCCACCTCGCTGAAGAACCGCCAGCGTCGGCGATACCGCGCCAGATGGTTGAAGCACATCCGCATCGTCACGGTCTTGAGCCAGCCGGCGGCCGTTGGACTCGCGCCAATCTGGTCGAATCGCTCAAATGCCTTCAAGAACACGGACTGTGCGACGTCCTCCGCGTCCGCTGACCGCCCGAGGAGGCGTACGGCTGTGGCAAAGACCATGTCCTGGTACTCGCCGACGAACGCAGCGAACTCCGTGTGATCGCTCATGCCGGGGGGAGTTGCCCGCCCGTGGCCATTTGACAGACAAACCCGGCAGCGAGCCAGAAGTTTCAGGCGCCTCGTTGAGGCCGACGCGGATCGATCGGAACGTCGACGCCAGGACCCGGCCGCGACGTGCGACGCGTGCACCTGGTGCGGCCCGAGACCGTGCATCAGCTCGTGCATTAGGATGTGCGTGAAGAACGCATCGAACGTGACGTTCGACCGATCCGCCGGAGCGAGCGCGACCTGGGCGATCGGCACCAGCACCTTGTCGAACTTCGCCTGCTGCATGCGCTTCAGCATCTTGCTTCCACCGATAGGTAGAGCAAAGGGGAGAGGGCGATGAAGGTTCGGTACCATGTCAACACTCTGTCGCTGCTCGCGCTGCTTGGCGCAGCAACTGCCGCGGATGCACAAGTCCAACCGCAACTCGCTCAGCGCTATTTCGAGGAAGCCAGGACGCTCTGCGAGCGAGACGCGGGCCGGCTGTGGGGTGTGTCGCTCTGTGGTCCGATGGTAATCGTTGACCAAGCGACGGGAACGCGTGCCACGAGCCAGCCGGAACCGAAAGGACCGCTCCCGCGCTTTTTTGGGTTCGTGGACGGGCCCGTCGACTGGGGCGGGCTGCGGTGGTTCAGCTTCCCGTTGTACATGCTCCCGGCGAACGATGCCGATGCACGCCAGCAAGTGATGCTTCACGGGCTCTTCCATCGCATTCAGCCCGAGCTGGGGTTCATCACGGACGACGGCTTCAACGAGCATCTCGATACGCTCGAAGGGCGCGTCTGGATGCAGCTCGAATGGCGAGCGCTCCGCCGGGCAGTGGAGTCGAGCGGCAGCGACCGGGCCGAGGCGCTCGCCGATGCGCTGGCCTTCAGACGCGAGCGCCGCGGCCGGTTTCCCGGCGCGGCGGACAACGAACGGCGTGACGAGATTCGCGAAGGGCTGGCCTCCTACACCGGCATAGCGGCCTGGGCCAATTCGCCCGCGGATGCCCACCGTGCCGCAGCGTCAGCACTAAGAGGAGGCGAAGCGCAGACGTCCTTCGTCGGAAACTTCGAAGCTGCGTCCGGCCCCGCCTACGGTGTGTTGCTGGACGATCTCCTGCCGGGATGGCGCCGACAGGTGCGTGGCACCTCGGACCTTGGCGACTTGCTCGCCTCCGCAACCAACAGGCCACCAACGGCGGATATTGCCGTGGCAGCGGCGCGCTACGATGGGGCAGCGCTGCGAACGGCGGAGGAGGCGCGCGATCGGGCGCGACAAGTCCGCGTCGCCGAGTTGCGTCGACGCTTCGTTGATGGGCCCGTGCTAACGATGCCCGCCGTGGGCAGCGGGACCAGCGACACCACCGGCAGCGTCGGCATTCCGGGGGCCGGTACCGTGTTCTTTCGCAATTTCACGCTGTCCGGTCAATGGGGCCGTCTCGACGCCAACGGCGGCGTCTTGCGCTCGGCCGATGGGGCTAGGCTGTCCGTTCCCGTCACCGGGCCGCTCGAAGGGACCACCCTGCAGGGGGACGGCTGGAGCGTCACGGTGAACGCGGGATGGCTCGTGCAACCGTCGGCGCGACCTGGCTCATTTGCTATCGTTCGCGAGAAGTAATCCCTGCTGAGGCGAGTCTCCACAAACGATTGTCGCCGCCAGAAGAAAGGATGTCTCTTCGGCGCCCGGTCATACGTCATAGAAGTGAAGGGCTCGCTCAGGAGCCCGTGTTCATGTGAGGGATGTCGTGTTGCAAATCACTCCTTGGGAACGGCGTGCGCTCGAGCTCATCGCGCAGGGAAAGCCAACCGCTGACATCGGAGCCCGTTTCGGGATGTCTGGATTCGAAGCCGGACGACGTCTGACGGTGTTGTTCGCCAGAATGGGGGTCGAAACCCGAGCCGAGGCACTTGCCGACGCCCTGCGGAGGGGACTGGTGACGGGCGAGGCGCCGACCGCTGGGGCCCTCCGAGAAGGCCTCCGATGACGCTCAGGTCAGGGTCTTGAGATACGCGACGCTGCGGGCGACAACGTCCATGCTGTTCTGCTCGACGAAGGGGTACTCGAGCCCGCCCGTCTTCGCGGCCGCGAAGATGCGCGGCCAATCCGCGGTGTCCTCGCCGAGGGCCAGCCCTCCGCCGCCCCGACCGCCGCCCCTTGGGGCGCCAGCCTGGGCCGGTGCGCCCCCGCCCCCACCGCCGCGACGCCCTTGCGGCGCCTCCCCCTTCACCGGCAGCGGTGCCGGCGTCACGCCGCGCATGCCTTGCGTGGTATCGACGGCCTGCAGGTGGCACGAGAGGAAACGGCCGGGATAGTTCATGAAATAGGTGACGGGATCGCCGATGGTCCGCATCGACGACATCTGAAACTGCATCTTGACGAGATCCGGATCGAGGTAGTGCAGCAGCACCGGGTACGTCAGCCGGCCGTCGTCGAGGCGCGAGCTGACGAAACCCTCGTTGTGCAGAATCTGCTGCATGCCGGCCTTCTTGGTGACTGCGGCAATCTCGTTGTATTCCTCCGCGGCGCGCTTCACTTCGTCTTCCGTCGTGATGCCGTTGGTGACCCGCACGGTGCCATCCTTGCGCCTCGTCCCAAGGTCGGCGGTGCCCAGGCACTCGAGCCCCAATTGATGCGCCCAGTCGATCGTCTTGGGGAAGTTCGTGGCCGATCGGTACACGGGCATGTCGACGTGGCAGCTCACGGCGCGGATGCCGTTGTCGTCGAGGGTCTTGCGCGTCGCCTTCGCGTCAGCGATGGCCGCGAAGCTGTTGGCACCGACATAGCCGATGGGATCGCAGAACTCCACCATCTCGATGCCGATGCCCTTCATGTCCTTCAGCAGGCCGGCGAGATCGCCCGCTTGAATCCGCGACCGAAACGGAAACGTCTGGCTGCCGATGGGGAGGCCGAGCGGGTTGGCCTCGAGCTTCGCGACTTGCGCGGCCGCGACGCTCAGCGCCGCGGCACTGGCCGCCGTCTGTTGGAAGAACTCCCGTCTTGAAATCGAGGACATCAAGTGCTCCCTGGGGGCGTGATTCTTCCGGCATTCGCCCGCAAGATCAAGCGAATTCTGGGGTTCGGCCCGCGAGACCGCTTCTCGCCGAGCACGGCTCCGAAAGGACGATGTGGGTACTGGGCGCCGCCGGGGCTGGACACGACCGCGCTTCGCCTCGACCCTACTGGAAACTTCAGATTTCGAACTTCGAACTTCGAAGTTTGAAGTTTCAGTTGGGGTGGGCGACGGGTATCGAACTCTGAAAACGCGCGTTTGTTAAGTTGGTGATGGCGCGCGACTTCTGGCGATAAGGGTGTGATTCTCAGCGAGTTGCAAGTTTCCCGCAATTCACTCCCGTTCGCGCGAGTCCACTGGAATCGACCGGCGTCTTGGAGACATTTTGGAGACGCCGCGGTGACCGGCGTGTCGCCGAACGGCGGGCGAGGTGACGTCCTCGCCGGCCTCCACGGAGATGCCGCTCGAAATCGCGATTCCGTTCGCGCAGGTTTCCATACTGCCGCCCATCGCGCCGGGTCCGATTCGGCCGCGCGGACGCGACCTCACGGACCCAAGGCGCTCGAAAACCTGCGCTTCCTACAGCGCGATTTCGTACTTCGCCCATCGCGGCACTCCGAAGTCGGCCGTCGAAGACGTCACCTCGCCCGCCGGGAGCACCGCACGCGCTTCACCGCCTTCGTTTTCACCTGGCGCCGCCGGGCGCCAGCGCCGGGTCGTTCGCACGCAGCGCTTGGCGCCGCGCGCATGCCTCAGCGCGTCATCGATCGATCTCAGAAGTTCCGAGAATGTCTCCGCCCTCATGCCGCATCTCAATCAGGAGCGGTTGGGCTTCAAAGTCACGATCGAAGCCGCCGCGTAGGTCTATTTTCTGAGCAGACAGACTCCTGACAGCGGCGACGATCGACACCACGGGCGCTAGTCCTGTCGAAGCACGCCAACCGGATCGACCCGCCCCGCGCGCAGCGCCGGGATCAACCCCGCCGCCGCGCAGGCCGCGACGATGCACAGGAGACTCCCGCCGTAGGCCAGGGGATCGAACAGGCGGACGCTCGCGCCGATCGCCTCCGCCGCCGGCGTGGCCAGCAGGAGAACGCCGAGGGCGGCCGTGAGGGTCGCGGCGAGGAGCAGCCCGATCCCGACCGGGCGTGCCAGCTGCGAGAGCACG
Organism: uncultured Acidobacteriota bacterium; assembly: GCA_963764505.1. GTDB lineage: Bacteria > Acidobacteriota > Vicinamibacteria > Vicinamibacterales > SCN-69-37 > CAVXSP01. The sequence goes on from CAVXSP010000001.1 coordinate 1,461,997, forward strand.
AGCGCGCCGATGCGCCCGCTCGTCGCGCCGAGCGCCATGCGCACGCCGATCTCCCTCGTGCGCTGCTGGACGAGATACGAGAGCACGCTGAAGAGCCCCGACAACGTCAGCGCGAGCGCCAGCACTCCGAGCACCAGCGTCATCCAGAACGACGCACCCAGCAGATACGCTTCGGCGCGCGCGATGGCGCCCAGGGTCGTGACCTCGACCATGTTGGGATCGATCGCCGCGAGCCGATCGGCGATTGTCTGGCGCAAGCGCTCCGCATCGCCCTGGACCCGCAGCGTGAGCGTCATCCCCGGGAGGTGGACGTTCGTCGGCACGTAGACGCCCGCGCCCGGTACGCGCACGCCGAAGATCCGCAGCTCGACGTCGCGGGCGATGCCCACGACCACGAGGCTGCGCGAGAGGAGCGCGGGACCGTCCGGAGCCTGCGGCTGGCTCGGAGCCGGCTCGAGACGCAGCACCTGGCCCACGGCGTCGGTGCCCGGCCACAGGTCCCGCGCCACGCGTTCCGACACGATCGCGACCGCGCTCGCCGCGCTCGTCTCGCTCGGTGTGAATCCGCGTCCGCGCACGAGATCGATGTCGAGTACGTCGAAGGACTCCGGTGACGCCAGGCGGTACGACACCGCCGAGCGACCGGCCGCGCCCTCGGCGAATGCCGGCACGCCGACCAGCCCTTCCGGCATCGCCGGCCACCCCGCTCCGATGGCGACGACGGACGGATCGCGCCGCATCGAGTCGAGGATGGTGGCCCGCCGCTGCTCGCTCAGGACGGCGACGTTGACGACGCCGTCTGTGCGGATGCCGGGATCCGCGGAGCTGGCCCTCTGCGAGCTGCGCAGGAAGACGGCGGCGCAGATGAGCAGAAGCGCCGCTCCGGTGACCTGCAGTCCGACCAGGATGTCGCGCGCGCGCCCGGGACGGCTGTCGCGCACGACCTCGCCATGAATGGCCCGTACGAGATCGAGGCGCGTCGACTGCAGCGCCGGCAGGAGGGCGAAGACGAGCGTCGAGGCCATCGCCCCGCTCACGAGGAACAGCGCCACGCGCCAGTCGGCTGGGGGCACCGCCGCACGAAAGTTGCCGATCTCCGGCGGAAACGTGCTGGTCGCGGCATACACCGCGGCCGTCAGCGCGAGCCGCGAGATGCCGAATCCGAGCGCGGCCGCGAGCAGCGCGAGCAGCAGGCTCTCGGTGAGCAGCTGCGAGATGATACGGCGCCGCGACGCCCCGATCGCCAGCCGGATGCCGATCTCCCGCTGGCGCGCGACGCCGCGCGCGAGCAGCAGGTTGGCGACGTTCGCGCAGCCGATCAGGAGGATCAGGCCGAACGCGAAGAGGAGCGGCACGTACATCACCAGGATGTCTGTCGTGAGCGGCACCGTTCCGGGGCTCGGCTCGAGCACGAGGGCTGGCGTCCGCGACTCGTCCGGACGTTCGTCCGCCTGACGCGCGTCCCACGCGCGGAGCTGCGCGAGCGCCTGGCCGCTCGACACGCCGGGAGCCAGCCGCCCGACGATGTGCAATCCGACGGGCCGATCGGCTCCGGCTCGATCCGCGCGAAGCGACTCGAGTTGCGAGAGAGGTGCCCAGAAATCCGGGGCCATGACCTCGAGGCCCCGAAAGTCCTCAGGCATGACGCCAATGACCTGGAACGACGTGTCGTTCACCCGGATCGTACGGTCGAAGAGACCGGGGTCGCTCGCGAAGTAATGGTCCCAGGCGCGACGGCTGAGCACGATCACCGGCGGCACACCCGGTTCGTCGTCGCGGGGCGTGAGCGCGCGGCCGCGGGCTGCGCTGACGCCGAGGACGCCGAAGAAGCTGCCCGTAACGAGCCGGCCCTCCATCCGTCGCCCGTCGACGTGCGCGTCGAAATCGGGAGTCGTCGCGAACGTGCCGGAAAAGACGGCCGTTTCGCGGACGAGCGCGTCGTACTGCGTACGCGTGAAGGTCCCTGCTCCGGCGTCGTCCGATGGCTGACGGTCGACCCTGAACAGTTCGTGCGGGTTGCGCACCTCGTCGACGCGGAAGATCGACGCATTGAGGAGCGTGAACACCGCGGCCACCAGCCCGAGGCCGAGCCCCACCGTCGTCACGATCGTCAGCGCGGCGAGGGGCGCCCGGAACAACGCGCGGAAGGCGTCGCGAATATCTCGAGTCGCATTGTCGAATGCCGACAGTCCCCGCGTGTCGCGACAGGCTTCCTTGGTCGGCTCCACCGCGCCGAACGTCCCGAGCGCCTGCTGGCGTGCCGTGTCGGGGCGGAGACCGGCCGCCTCCAGCCGCTCCGTTTCACGCTGCAGGTGGAACTGCAGCTCCTCGCGCAGGTCGTCCTCGCGCCGTCCGGGGAACAGAAGGGATCGCAGCCGCGACCGCAGGATGTGCAGGAGGCGCACGGTCAGGTCCTCCGAAGCACCAGGTTGACGCCGGCGGACAGGCGCTCCCACTTCGAGACCTCGAGGGCGACCTGCTTGCGGCCGGCCTTCGTCAGCGCGTAGAAGCGGGCCCGCCGGTTGTTCTCGGAGGCGCCCCATTCCGCCGTGATCCAGCCCTGGTGCTCGAGGCGGTGCAGCGCCGGATAGAGCGAGCCCTGCTGGACCCGCAGCCGTTCGTTCGAGGTCAGCTGGATGCGCTGCGCGATCGCCCAGCCATGGAGCGGCTCGAGCGCGATGGTCCTCATGATGAGCAGGTCGAGCGTGCCCTGCAGGACGTCGGTCTGATCGCTCACGCCGTCTCCTTGTAGATTGCCATAGGGAGATAGAGACGCGGGCCCGGGAAAGGTTCGGCTGAAGGTCGCAAGCAAGGGTCCGACGCCTTCGTAGCGAGTGTCTGGCGAAGGCGGTCAGCCCGCCGGGCAGGCCGAGCAGCATCGTGCGATGACGAGGCGTGGCCACACGTTCGGCCAGCGCGTCCGACCTGTAGCCGATCTCGCCGATGCCGACGCGCGGGCCGAGGCTCGTCGCGAGGTCGCGGAGGCGGGCGTTCGAGAGATAGGCGCCGGGCCGAAGTCGCAGTGCGACTGTCACTGCGGTGTGGCCCTCAGAGTGGCGTAGTCCAGTGCGACGCCCGGAGCACCTTCGCGCGCGTCGTCCTGCACGATGGGCGGCCGGAAGCCGCTGAACCGGCCCACGCCGACCTGCGAGAAGACCCGGCCGGCGTCGCGCCGGTCGCGAACATCGGCGATCGAGGGCGCGAGGCTGCTGAGGTCCGCCCGTCCGGGTCTCGCGATCTCGACACGGAACGCGACCAGCTGCTCCGGATCGGGGTAGGGCAGGGGCCGAAGGATCGCCGCGTCGATCACGCTGAAGAGCGCCGTGGACACTCCGATGCCAAGGGCCAGTGTGAGGATCGCCACGAGCGAGAATGGCCGGTCCTTGCGGAGCACGCGCACGGCGTACCGCAGGTCCTGAAGGAACGTCTCCATCACTTCTTCTGCGCGTGGTCCGCGGCGGATCTCGAGTGGAGTGGAAGACCGCCAGCCGGGCGCCGAATCCCTCCGCTCGTGGCGGTGCGACCACAGCAGCGCGACCGCCTGGCGCCAAAGCCAGCACCTCGCCGCCAGTCCGCGCCCGCGCGCCTCGCACTCCTCCTCGAGATCGCCAAGGACGAACTCGCGATCGCGGCCGGGCAGCCAGCGCTGAAGCAGGACGTTCACGACGCGCGGCAGCCTCGTCATCGGGATTCACCCAGCCGGGCCGCGAGCCGGCGATCCAGCCCGGCCGCCAGTTGCCGGACGGCGTGCAGGGAGACGGTCAGCGCCTCCGCGCCAGCGGGCAGCACGCGGTACAGCTTCTTGCGGCGCCCGCCCCTCTCAGGCGTGGGTTCGCCAATCCAGTGCGCGATGAGGCTCTTGCGTTCGAGGCGATCGAGCGTCGTGTACACCGCGCTCAGCAGCACCTCGCGTCCCGTGCGTGCCGCGATTTCCCGGCACATCGACGCGCCGTAGGCCTCGGGCTCGAGCCGGAGCAACGCGAGTAGGAGAAACTGCTCGAACTCGCCGAGCGCGGGAGCGCGCGCCTCTGGAGGCATAAATGTCACACAATGCAGTGGATATTCGCGCCGGTCTCCAGGGACGGGCAGTTCGCAGTCGGACAACCCGGCCCAGATTGACGGGATGGCCTGGATAGGTCTAAATTTAGACCTACCCATGAAAGCGCTCCCGCTGTCGGAGGTCAAGGCGAAGCTCAACGATCTCGTGGATACGATCGAGCGCCGCGACGAGCCCTTGACCATCACGCGTAACGGCAGGCCGGTCGCGATGCTGGTCAGCAAGGACGAGTACGACAGTTGGCACGAGACGCTCGACATCCTGCGGGATCGCGCGTTCATGCGGGAGATCCGGGATGGTCTCCGGCGACTGGCGCGCACGAAGCGCCGGCACACGCTCGAGGAGCTGTTTCGCGAGTAACCGATCGACATGACGGACCGGACGCTCAAAGTCCCGGCTCCAGTGCGATCGCTGATCCGGCATCTTCATCCTGATCTGAAGCGCAAGATCCGCAGCGGCCTCGGCGACATTCTCGCCGACCCAGCGTGCGGCAGGCCTCTTGAGGGCGACCTCGAAGGCCTCTTCAGCCTGCGGATCGGACGGTTCCGAATTGTGTATCGACCGGACGTGGAGGGAGCGGAGATCGTGGCCGTTGGCCCTCGCGCCACGATCTACGAAGAGGTGGCGCGGCTGAAGGTCCGCTCGGGCAAGTCAGGCGCCTGATACTCTCTCGCTTCCAGCCGAGCCTTGGCCCGAGCTCTCGCCTGGGGAAACTCCGCCGGCAGCTCGGTCCACCCGCGGCGGTCGGCGCCGACGAGCGCCGTCCGGAGATTGTGCGTGATCTGGGAGGGCGCCTGGGTCGAGCTCCTCGGTCGGATGCCGCGCGTCGCCCGCCCCGGCCGGGAAGATGGTGGAACGGTTGATGCTACTCGATGCGGTCCTGGATGACCGGACGCTGGCGTGGCTCGGGACGGAGCAAGACAAGCGAGGGTACTTTTCGAGGAGCGACACTTGTCCGTCAACAACGCGCTCGTGGTTCTGAGCACGCTGCTGAGGAAGGCTCTGGAGTGGGGTGCGATCGAGCGGATGCCTTGCACGATTCGCTGGGTTCGGGTGCCGCCGCCGTCCGCGAGTTTTCACGACTTCGCGGACTTTGAACGGCTGCTCGAAGCGTGCATGTCCTGCGGCACACGTTCTGCTCGCACCTGGCGATGCGAGGGGCGCCTGGACGGGCCATTCAGGAGCTGGCCGGGCACTCGGACGTCCGCACGACGCAGCGCTACATGCACCTGAGTCCGGCGGCCCTCAGCGACGCGATTCGACTGCTGGATTCTCCACCGACGCCGCCGGGTCGTGGAGACATTCTGGAGACGGATGATCGGCGATCGACGAAGTCGTTATGAGGTAAGAGGTTATTTGGGGTGGGCGACGGGTATCGAACCCGCGACCTCCTGAGCCACAGTCAGGCGTTCTGCCACTGAACTACGCCCACCACAGGCAGACCTGTCAATGTAGCACGGAGATTCGGCGGGCGGCGAGCCAGACGGCGTCACGTCGACCGCTCTGCCAGCGTCGTCGGGTTCAGAATCGGAGCCCCAGCCCTCCACCCACCTGGACCACGGTCATGGCCTGGCCCGGGGTCCGGATGCTGATGGCGCCGACACGGCCGTCGAGATACCAGCGGCCCTTCGGGAGCCGCACGCCAATCGTCGCGTCGAAAGCCGGCCGGCTCGTCTCGCCGGTCAGATCCCGTCCGAGGACGACGCCATAGTCCGGGAGGACCGCCGTGACGTCCTCCCCTGCAATCTCGAACACGGGCTGCAGCGCGACGTGCGCCGCGCCGCCGCTCACTGCGCCGTAGATGCGGGCCGATCCCTTCCGGAAGAGCACGACCCGCACGCCCAGCCCGCCGTAGGCGGCCGGCACCACGAGATCGCTCGTCACCGATCCCCCCTGCGAGCCGCGGAGGAACGAGCCGATCGTGTGCGCGAGGTCGAGCCGGTGGCGGGTGACGGCGTTGGCGATCCAGAAACCTTCCCCGAACACGTCGAAACGGTCCGAGAGCCGGACGCCGATTTCCCCGCCGGCGAGTCCGTCGACCTTCTGTGACGCACCCGCGCCGCCGGCCACATCGGCGAACACGCGCCCGCCGAACGGCATGAACCGACCGGTCGGGGTCTGCGCGCGAGCGGTGCCGGCGCCCACGAAGAACGAGGCCGTCACGAGCGCGATCGCGAATGCTTTCATCGGTGGGGATCCTCGACGCGCCCGGCCGTCACTCGGATCTCACGATCGAGTCTCGGCGGCCGCTGGCGTCATCGCCGGCCGGCGTCGTGAACGTCCAGGCCTCCGAGAACGCGCTCGAGACATTGTTCGCCGTGTCCGTGGCGCGTGCGTGCCAGTAGTACTGCGTACTGGCCGCCAGAGTCGTCGGCGGATTGAACGACGTCTGCATGGGGGCCTCCGCGACCGTGCCGCTCTGGACGATGCCCGAGAAGCCGGCGTCGGTCGCAATCTCGAAGCGGTAGACCAGCGAGCCCACCGGTCCCGAGTGGGTCGAATTCTGGACCGCCAGCGTCGGCCGGGGCGTGGCCGTCGTTCCTCCCGACACCGGCATCACCGGCACCGGCGGCTGGATCGTCACCGCGGGCCCGATCGAGAACGTGACCGGCGTGCTGAACGCGCCGACCGTGTCGCCGGCGGTCGCCCGAACGCGCCAATAGTACGTCCTATCGGACGGAAGCACGTCGAGCTTCAGTGACGTTTGACCGGAGCCCTCCGGCACGTCCTGCGTCAGGACCTTGGCCACGAACGCGCCGTCGGTCGCCACCTCGAACGTGTAGACCGCCGAGGCGCTGGCGGTGGCATTGCTGATGGTCAGCGTCACCGGCTGGGCGTCGTTGGCGATGGTCGCGCCGTTGGCCGGCGACACCGGCACGGCCGTGGAGATGGTGGTCGATCCGGAGGGGCCCGTCGGCGACTTCGAGCAGGCCGTGATCCCGAGTCCGACCAGGAGGGCGAGGAACAGGCGAGGCGTGCGGATGTGCATGAGTGCTGGATCCAGGTGCAAGTCGTGCGGCGACGCGGCAGAGGACGAGCGCACAGGCCGGCGGGCCAATTCTAATCGATGCCCTTCGATTGTCGACGTCGAACGCTGCCCATTCGCCTCGGTGAGTGCCCTTACATACAATGTCTCCGCATGGCCGTTCACCCTCCTCTGGTCGCTGGAATAGATCTCGGCGGCACCGCCATCAACTACACGTTCGTCGACGGACGCGAGCGGTTTCTCATCGACACGCTCTGCGAGCACCCGGCGCTGTCCCGCGAGGGGCCCACCGTCTGCCTCCGCCAGATCCGCGAGGGACTCGAGGTCGCCGCCGCGAGGGCGGGCGTGGCCGTGGCCGAGGTCGCCGCCATCGGCCTCGACACGCCGGGGCCCGCCAGCGCCACGGGCGTGCTCGGCGCCGAAGGCTCGACCAACTTCCTGCACCCCGGCTGGTCGGGGTTCGACATCCGCGGGGAGCTCGAGCGGGCGCTCGGCAAGCCCGTGACGTATCTGAACGACGGCAACGCCGGCGCGCTGTGGGGGCACTTCACGATCTTCGGGGCCCGCGATCCGAAGACCTCGATTTCGGCGATCATCGGGACCGGCCTGGGGGGCGGCGTCATCACGGACGGACGGGTGGTCAAGGGGCGCAAGGGCTTCGGCGGCGAGCTCGGACACGTGCTCATCCCGTATCAGAGCATCGAGGGTACCGCGGGACTCGTCCCGCGGTGCAACTGCGGACGTACCGGAGACCTCGAATCGCTGTGCTCCCTCACGGCGATCACCAATACCCTGCTGCCGTTCTTCCTCGAACGGTATCCCGGCCACGAACTGGCCGGCGCGGGCGATCCGGCCCAGGGCGCCAAGCGCGTGCGCGGGCTGGCCGAGCGCGGCGACCCGATGTGCCGCGAGATCTTCCGCGTCCAGGCGCAGGCGCTCGGGCTGTTCTTCGATCAGATGATCAACGTGTTCGACCCGGACGCGCTCATCGTCGGCGGCGGGGCCCTCGAGACGAACGAGGAGTTTCAGCGCTGGTTTCTCGACCAGATGCGGGCGGCCATGCCCGAGCGCTGGCCCGAGCAGGCGGACATCCCCGTCTACGTCATGCCGAACGGCGACACGGCCGGCGCGCGCGGCGCCGCGATCGACGCGCTGACCTACGTCAGAACGCAGGCCCCGGCATGAGCGCGCCGCTGGCTCCGCGGCTGCTCGAGGAGCTGCGCGGGATCGCCGGCGCGGATGCCGTGCTCGCCGAACCGGAGCAGCGCCGCACCTACGAATGCGACGCGCTCACGAACATGCGGGCGCTTCCCCGGGCCGTGCTCCTCCCGTCCTCGACCGAGCAGGTGCAGGGCATCGTCCGGGTGTGCCACCGCGAGCGGCTGCCGTTCGTTGCTCGCGGGTCGGGCACCGGTTTGAGCGGCGGCGCGCTGCCGGTCGAGGACGGCGTCGTGATCAGCCTCGCGCGCATGAACCGCGTCCTGGAGGTCGACTTCGCGAACGCCCGCGCCGTGGTCGAACCTGGTGTGATCAATCTCGACGTGACCGCGCGCGTCGCGGGTCGCGGCTTCTACTACGCGCCCGACCCGTCCTCGCAGTCGGTCTGCAGCATCGGCGGGAACGTCGCGGAGAACTCCGGCGGCGCCCACTGCCTCAAGTACGGCTTCACCACGACCCACGTGCTGGGGCTGGACGTCGTGCTGCCAGACGGCCGGCTCGTGTCGCTCGGCGGCCCCGCGCTCGACGGCCCGGGCTACGACCTGACCGGCGTCTTCGTCGGTTCCGAAGGGACCCTGGGGATCGCGACCCGGATCGTCCTGCGCATCGTCAAGAGGCCCGAGTGCGTGCAGACGCTCCTCGCGGCGTTTCCGACCGTCGGCGAGGCGAGCGCGGCCGTGAGCCGGATCATCGCCGCGGGCATCCTGGCCTCGGCCATGGAGATCATGGACGCGCTGTCGATCGAGGCCGCCGAAGCGGCCGTGCACGCCGGCTACCCGGCCTGCGGCGGACTGCTCCTCGTCGAACTGGACGGGCCGGCGGCCGAGGTCGAATCGGAGAGCGCCGACGTTCGCCGGCTGTGCGAGGAGCACGGCGCGTCCGAGTTCCGGACCGCCCGATCGGACGCCGAGCGCGCGCTGTTCTGGAAAGGCCGGAAGGCGGCCTTCGCCGCCATGGGCCGGATCGCGCCCAGCTACATCGTGCAGGACGGCGTGATCCCCCGGACGGCGCTGCCGGAGATCATGGCCGACATCGCCCGGCTGAGCCAGGCCGCGGGCCTGCGCGTCGCGAACGTGTTCCACGCCGGCGACGGGAACCTGCATCCCATGGTGCTCTACGACCGGCGCGTGCCCGGCCAGCAGCACGCCGCCGAGCAGCTGTCGTTCAGGATTCTCGAGCTCTGCGTCGAGAAGGGCGGGTCCATCACCGGAGAGCACGGCGTCGGCGAAGAGAAGAAGACGATGATGGGCAGGATGTTCGCCGAGCCGGATCTCGAGACCATGCAGCGCGTGCGCTGCGCGTTCGATCCCCTGCGGCTGGCGAACCCCACCAAGGTCTTTCCCCGCCCGCGCCTGTGCGGCGACCGGCCCGGCGAATACGTTCCGCACCCGCTCGAGACGGCGGGGAAGGCGGACAGGTTTTGACGGGTGCGGCAGGTTCGCCGGGTGCGCCAGGTACGCCAGGTACGCCGGGTACGCCGGGTACGGCGGAGGTGATGCGCGACATCGTCGGCGACGAGTACGTTCGTCCGGGCACAGCAAGCGACGCCGTGCGCGGTGTCGTGCCGGGCAGTGTGGTCGAGCCGGCGGACGCCGCGCAGGTTGCGGCCGTCCTGCGTGCCGCGGACAGCCAGCGCCTCGCCGTGCTGCCGCGCGGCGGCGGCACGAAGGGCGACTGGGGCAATCCTCCGCGGCGCGGCGACCTCGTGCTGTCGACCGCGCGACTCGACCGGATCGTCGAGCACGCCTGGGCGGATCTGACGGTGACCGTCCAGGCCGGCTGCCGGATCGCCCGTCTGCAGGAGCAGTTGCGCGCGCACGGACAGCGCATTGCGGCGGACCCGCTGTGGCCGGACCGCGCGACCGTCGGCGGCGTGCTCGCGACGAACGACGCGGGCTCCCTGCGGCTTCGCTTCGGCGGCTGGCGCGACCTCGTCATCGGCACGACGGTCGCCCTGGCCGACGGGACGCTGGCCAGCTCGGGAGGGAAGGTCGTCAAGAACGTCGCCGGCTACGATCTCTCGAAGCTGATGACCGGCGCGCTCGGCACGCTCGGCGTGATCACGAACGCCGTGTTCCGCCTGCACCCGCTTCCACGGACGTCGCGCACGCTCTCGATCGCCGCGCTCGACGCCCGACGGGCCCAGCAGATCGTCGCCGCGGTGCAGGATTCCCGGCTCGCGCATGCCGCCGCGCAGGTCCGCGCGTCCGAAGCGGCGGGCTGCTGCGTCGACGTGCTCCTCGAAGGCACGCCCGCCGGCGTGGACGCCCAGACCGCCGCGCTGCGCGATCTGGCGGAGGCACCGATCGACGAGGCCTCGGGGGACGTCTGGCAGGCCAGGCAGGAGCTCTGGAGCCCGGCCGGCAGCGGCCCCGTGGTGAAGATCGGCAGCCTCGTCGCCGAGCTGGCGTGCACGATCGATCTGGTCCGCCGGCTCGCCGACGCGGCGCAGGTGCGCTGGCACGCCGTCCTCCACGCCACGGGGCTGTGCTGGGTGCGCTTCGTCGACGTGCCCGCCGACTGGCCGGCGCTCGTGCGCGATCTGCGCGGCGGGGTTGCGCCGCGCCGCGGCTCGGTGACCATCCTGCGGCCGCCGCCGGGACAAGCCGCCGACCCGCCCGACGCGTGGGATGATGTCGGCGACGCGCGATCCCTCATGGCGGAGGTCAAGCGGCAGTTCGATCCGAACGGCACGTTGAATCCGGGACGGTTCGCCGGAGCACTCTGAGTCCATGGCTGCAGCCTTCGACGCCCACCGCCCGCCGTCCCCCGAGCTCCTCGACACGTGCGTGCACTGCGGTTTCTGTCTCGCGACCTGCCCGACCTACGTGCTGTGGGGCCAGGAAATGGACTCGCCTCGCGGGCGCATCTACCTGATGCAGCTCGCGCGCGAGGGCGCGGTGGAGATGACGCCGGAATGGGTGAGCCACTTCGACACGTGCCTCGGCTGCATGGCGTGCATGCCGGCCTGTCCGTCCGGCGTCGAGTACGGGCAGCTCATCGAGGCCACGCGCGCGCAGATCGCGCGCCGGTACCGCCGCACGCCGTGGGAGCGCCTGTTCCGGCGCGTGTTGTTCGCGACGATGCCCCGGCCGGATCGCCTGCGATGGCTTCGCGGGCCGCTTGCGGCGTACCGCCGGAGCGGCATGCAGGCGCTGGCGCGAAGGAGCGGCCTGCTCGACAAGCTTCCGGCCTCGCTGCGGGCCATGGACGCGCTGCTGCCGTCGGGCGGCCGCCGCGAGGCCACGGCGGTCGTCACGCCGGCCGCGGGCTTGGCGCGCGCCCGCGTCGGGCTGCTGCTCGGGTGCGTGCAGCGGGAGTTCCTCTCGCCCGTGAACGCGGCGACCGCGCGCGTGCTGGCGGCGGAAGGCTACGAGGTCGTCGCGCCGCCAGCGCAGCCCTGCTGCGGCGCGCTGCTGACGCACGCCGGCGAGGAAGCGGGCGCGATGGCGCTCGCCCGGCGCATGATCGACACGTTCGAACGCGCCGGCGTCGACGCGGTGGTCGTCAATGCGGCCGGGTGCGGGTCGGCGATGAAGGAATACGGGCGGCTGCTCGGCGATGACCCCGCGTACGCGGCGCGGGCGGCGGCCTTCTCGGCAAAGTGCGTCGACGTCGCCGAGCTGCTCGCGGCCGAGCCGCCGCGCGCCGAGCGCCATCCGTTGCGCCTCCGTCTCGTCTATCAGGACGCCTGCCACCTGCAGCACGCGCAGGGCATTCGAGAGCCGCCGCGCGCGCTGCTCTCGCAGATTCCCGGCCTCGAGCTCGTCGAACCGCCGGAGACCGCCCTGTGCTGCGGATCCGCCGGCATCTACAACCTCGTCCAGCCCGAGGCGGCGGCCGAGCTGGGCGAGCGGAAGGCGCGGCAAATCGCCGCGCTCGGGCCGGACGCCGTCGCCACCGGCAATCCGGGGTGCCTTCTGCAGCTTCAGGGGGCCCTCGCGCGCATCGGCACGCCGGTGCCCGTCGTGCATACGGTTCAGGTGCTCGACGCCTCACTGCGGGGATGCGGCCTGCCAGCCGACCCCTGACGCCCTCCCGCCATCGGACGAATGGTCGCCCGAAATCGAGAGCGCACCTGATTTCGCGATTGCGCCGCCCGGTGTACCAATCCATGGATAATCTCCCGATGCGGACGGCTGCCGACGCGCGAATCGTCCGGATCGGCCTCGTCATCGCCCTGGCGGCGTCGGCGGGCCCGCGCCTCGTCGCGCAGCAGGACGTCGTCGACATCGACGTGGCGGTCGTCGATCGCGGCGGCCGGCCCGTGCCCGGGCTCACGCCGGACGCCTTCGACGTCGCGATCGACGGCGCGCGTCGCGTCGTGATGTCGGCCGAGTTCTCGGCGGCGGGGGAAGGGCGCCTGTTCGTGCTCGCGATCGACGCGGCGAGCTTCACCGCGGCGGAGTCGGTCGGCGTCGCCGCAACGGTCCAGGGGTTCGTCGATCGGCTGCAGCCGAACGATCGGGTCGCGGTGTACGCCTATCCGGGAGCCGAGCCTCGCACGCAGGCCAGCGGCGATCGCGTGGAGATCCGGCACGCGCTCGAGACGCTCGGCGGCGGCGGCGGCGACGAACAGACCGGCGCGGATCCGATGGCGCGCACGGCCGAGGGCCTCCTCGGCGCCCTGACGAGCGTCGCCGGCGTGTCCGGCCGAAAGGTCGTCGTGCTCGTCTGTGCCGCGCCGGCGGGCGGCGGCCCGCCCTCCTTGAGCACGAATCCGAACGCGCTGTTCGGTCGACTGGTGCAAACGGCGGCCGAATCGAACGCCGTCGTGTACACGCTGCTGCTCGGCGGGGCATTTCTGGAGATGACGGTCCCGCACAAGCTGGATCCGACCAACCCCGCGCCTCCGCCGGCGCAGAGCGACCCGGCGCTCGAGAACTGGCTCGCGCAGGTCTCGAGCCAATCCGGCGGTGCGCTCATCAAGGTCGCCGGTGTGAGCCCCGAGCCGGCGTTCGATCGCATCGCGGCCGAGACGTCCGGGTCCTACCGCCTGCGCGTGGCGGGCGGCGGTCTCCAGCACGCGGACGCTCCGCACACGCTCGCCGTGCGGACGGGCCAGACCGGGCTCGTCGTGCGCGCGCCGGCGTGGATCTTCACGCCGGAGCCCGCCGCGCGCCCCGGCGACGGCGAGCCCGCCGCAGCCCTGGCGCCGGCGGAGGCCGAACCGACGCCCGCCGCGGTCGAGCCGGCGGCGCCGGCCGCGTCGGTGCCGCTCGAGGCGATTCTCGGCGCGTACGCGCAGGGCGAATACGGCGTCGTTCAGGATCGTTTGACGAACGCCCCGGACCTGCCGAAGTGGATCCACGGGCTGCGAAGCGCGCATCCCTGGCCCAAGCAGCCGCGCCGCGCCGCCGTGCTGGCGGTCGAGGTCGCAGCCGTGGCGCTGGCCACCGATGACGAGCCGAGCATAGACGAGGCCGCCCGCCTGCTCCTGCAGCAGACCGATGCCGTGCGCGGAGCCGGCGGGTCCGACGGGTTCGAGTGCGGCTGGTACTGGGCCGGGCTCATGCTGCTCGAGAACGGCTATGGCGCCGCCGGCCGGGAGTTCGCGGCGCGGGCGGTCGCGCGCTGCCCGGGACAGGCTCGAATCGTGCTGGCGGACGCGGTGCTCACCGACCAGCGGGCGCCCGTGCTGCGGCCGGCGATCCGGAGCGGCGCGGCCGCGAAGGCCGAAGCCGCGGCCCACCAGCGGGCGATCGAGCGCTACGAAGCGGCCCGAGCGTTCCCGGAGACCGAACTCGAAGCGCGCGTGCGCGAAGCGTGGCTGCTGTACCGGCTCCGGCGACTCGACGACGCGCTGGCGCTCACCGACGACCTGCGCCCGCCGGCCGTCGAGGCCCTGCCCGCCGGCGTGCCGGATCCCCAGGACCTGCTCGCCCGCTACGTCCGGTACGTCGGCTACTTCGTCCGCGGCCAGATCCTTCGCGAACAGCGCCAAGCAGACCTCGCCGCCGAGGCGTATCGGCAGGCGATCGACATCTGGCCCGACGCCCAGACCGCTCGTGTGGCGCTGATGACGCTGGCAGCCACCGAGGGCCGCCGCGACGAGGCGGAGACGCTCGCGGTGGCCATCGAGCGCGCGCCGGAGACTGCGACCGATCCCTGGTGGGTGTTCTGGCAGGGCGATCGGCCGCTCTACGGCACCATCCTCGCCAGGCTCCGGGAGCTTGCGCAATGAAGCGGGCGACCCGCGCGACCGTCCTGGCGATGCTCGCCGGCGCCGTCTGCGGGCTCTCGGCTGGGAGGCAGACGGGGCGGCCGACGTTCCGCGGCGGGGTCGACATGGTCACCGTTGGCGTCTCCGTCCACGACGGCGCCCAGCCGGTGCTCGGCCTCCAAGCTCAGGATTTCGAGCTCCGCGACGACGGCGTGCCGCAGGACGTCGCGGACGTGAGTTTCGAGAAGCTGCCGATCGACGTCACGGTCGCCTTCGACATCAGTCAGAGCGTCACGGGCGCCCTGCTCGATCAGATGCGGACGGCGCTGGCGCAGGTCGGCGCGGACCTGGCGCCGGCGGACCGCCTCGAGGTCCTGACGTTCAACATGGGCATCCGGCGCGCGCTCCAGGTCGACCGCAATCGTGCGGCGGTCGATGCCGCACTCGGAAGGGTCGTTCCGGCCGGCAGCACCGCGCTGCTCGACGCGATTGCCGTGACGCTGATGACGCCGACCTCCTCCGAGCGCCGACCGCTGGTCATCGTCTTCAGCGACGGTATCGACACGGCGAGCGTGACCAATCGGGCCACGCTCCTGGAGCTTGCGCGCCACAGCAACACGACGGCCACACTCGTCCTGCCGGCCTCGGGCGGCCTCGGGCCCGAGGCGCCCGCCCGGAAGTTCTACGACCAGCTCGCCGCTGAAACCGGCGGGCTCGTCGTGTCGATGCGGCCGCGCGACAATCTGGCTCCGACGTTCCGTCGCGTGCTGGCGGATTTCCGTTCGAGCTACGTGCTCCATTTCACGCCGAAGGGCGTCAGTCCGGGCGGCGTGCACACGCTGGACGTCCGCGTCCGCCGCCGCGGTGTGGAAGTGCGCGCGCGCCGCGGCTACGCGTGGCGCTAGGGAAACTTCGAAGTTCAAACTTCGAACTTCAAACTTCGGAGCGGGAGCCGTAGGCCATCCACGCAGATAGCCTGGAGGAGGACGCGGGCGCTGACCCTCGCCAGGCAACCAGGGCCAGCCCCGTAGCCCGTAGGCGGTCGTCCGTAGTCCGTAGCCCGTGTACACTCCGCCAATGCGCCACCTGCTCACGCCGGCGGTCCTTGCGCTGTGCGTCGCCGTCCCCGCCTTCTCGCAGGCCCCGGATCCCGGGCGCCAGGCGTTCGACGCGCGCTGTGCAAGGTGTCACGGCGGCGACGGCACGGGCGGTCCAATGGGCCCGTCGATCGCCGAGCGGCTGTCGACGCACGACGACGCGCAGCTGGCCGCCCTCATCCGACGAGGCTTCCCGGACGGCGGGATGCCTGCGCAGCCCGTGCCGGACGCCGAGCTGACGCCGCTCGTCCGGTTCCTTCGGACGATTCAGCGGGAGGGCGCGCGCGCCTCGACGCGCGTCGTCGAGCTGACGGGCGGCGCACGGCTCGAGGGGCAGGTGATCGCCGAAGGGTTCACGGACCTGCAGGTGCGGACCGCCGACCGGCGCGTCCATCTCCTCCGCAAGGAAACCGATCGGATGCGCGAGGTCACGTCGAGCGCGGACTGGCCGACCTACAACGGGGCCGCGGGCGGCAACCGCTACACGGCGCTCACGCAGATCGACAGGACGACCGTCGCGCGGCTGGGGCCGCGATGGATCTTCACCATGCCGAACGCGCGGTCGCTCCAGGGCACGCCGGTGGTGGCCGCCGGCATCATGTACGTGACGGCGCCGAACCAGTGTTTCGCGCTGGACGCGGGCACGGGGCGCGAGGTCTGGCACTATCAGCGGCCCCGCACCGAGGGCGTCGTCCAGGGCAACGCGAATCGCGGCGCCGCCGTCGCGGGCGATCGCGTGTTCATGGAGACCGACAACGCGCACGTCCTCGCGCTCGATCGCTTGACGGGCGCCCTGTTGTGGGACACCGCGCTCGCCGACTGGCGGCAGAACTACGCGGCGTCCTCCGCGCCGTTGCCGGCCGGCGATCTGCTGATTGCGGGCGTCTCGGGCGGGGAGCATGGCGCGAACGGTTTTCTCTCGGCGCTCGACCAGGCGACGGGCCGCGAAGTCTGGCGGTTCGCCACGGTGCCGGCACGAGGCCAGCCGGGATCGGAGACCTGGCAGGGCAAGGACATCGATCACGGCGGCGCGCCGACCTGGTTCACCGGCAGTTACGATCCCGGCTTGGACACGGTCTACTGGCCGGTCGGCAATCCGAGCAAGGAGTACGACGGCAGCGACCGGCAGGGCGACAATCTCTACGCGAACTGCCTGCTGGCGCTCGATCGCCGGACCGGCGCGCTGAAGTGGCACTACCAGTTCACGCCGCACGACCTCTGGGACTGGGACGCCACGCAGACCTCGGTGCTGGTCGACGTGACCTGGAACCGCGCGCCGCGCAAGCTGCTGCTGCACGCGAGCCGCAACGGATTCTTCTACGTGTTCGATCGGACGAACGGCACGCTTCTGCTCGCGAAGCCCTTCGTGCGCAATCTCACCTGGGCCAGCGGCATCGGCGCCGATGGACGGCCGATCAGGCTGCCCGGGCAGGAGCCATCGGTCGAAGGCACGAAAGTCTGTCCCTCGCAGGATGGCGCGACGAACTGGTACTCGCCGTCGTTCAACCCCGCCACCGGCCTCTATTACGTGCAGACGTTCGAGAAGTGCAGCATCTACACGAAGCGCGACGTCGGCGACTGGCAGGCGGGCAAGTCGTATCTGGGGGGCGTGCAGCGCACGGCGCCCGACCCGGTGCCGCAGCGCGTGCTCAAGGCCATCGACATCCAGACGGGCGCGATCCGGTGGGAGCTGCCGCAGCCCGGTCCGGCGATCTCGTGGGGCGGCACGCTCACGACGGCCACCGGACTGGTGATCTTCGGCGAGGAGAGCGGCGCGCTGATGGCGGTCGATGCGGTCACCGGCAGGCCGCTCTGGAGCTTTCCGACGAACCAGACCTGGAGGGCGTCGCCGATGGCCTACATGTTCGACAGCGCCGAATACGTCGCCGTCGTCGCGGGCGGCACGATCATCGCGTTCGGCATACAGTGACGGCGGCGAATCCATGAAGACCCTGCTGTCGCTGTATCTGGCTGGCACCCTGGCGGTGGCGGCGCAGGCACCGTCGGCGCCGGCGTATCCCGAGGCGGAGATCTCGAACGGGCAGATTCGGGCCCGGTTGTACCTGCCGTCGGCCGAGAGCGGCTATTACCGCGCGACGCGCTTCGACTGGTCGGGCGTCATCGCTTCGGCGACGTGGAATGGTCACAGCTACTTCGGCAAGTGGTACGCGCGACCGCAGGATCCAATGGTCAACGACGCGATCACGGGTCCGGTCGAGGAGTTCACGTCGCTCGGCTACGAGGACGCGAGGCCAGGTGACGTGTTCGTGCGCATCGGCGTGGGCGCCGTCCGCAAGCCGGACGAACCCGAGTACCGGCAGTTCGCCACGTACGAGATCGTCGACGGGGGCCGCTGGACCGTGCGGCGCGGGCGGGACCGACTCGAGTTCGTGCACGACCTCGGGGACTCGAACGGCTATGCGTACCGCTATACGAAGACCGTCCGGCTCGACGGCCACACGCTCGTCCTCGAGCACCGGCTGCGCAACACCGGGCGCAAGCCGATCGCGACGACGGTCTACGATCACGACTTCTTCATGCTGGACGACCAGCCAACCGGCCCGGACGTCGTCGTGCGGTTTCCCTTCGCGCCGGCGGTGGTGACCTCGTTCAACGGCATGGCCGAGGTCCGCGGGCGCGATCTCGTCTACGTTCGCGAGCTGCAGCGGGCGGTGCAGAGTCAGCTCACCGGCTTCGGTCCGACCGCCGCCGACTACGATTTCCGCGTGGAGAACCGCCGGACGGGCGCGGGCGTCCGCCAGCGCGGCGACCGCCCGCTCTCGAAGGTCAACCTCTGGTCGCCGCGGACGGCGGTGTGTCCGGAAGCCTTCATCGACATCCGAGTCGAGCCCGGCCGCGAGGAGGCCTGGGCGATCAGGTACGAGTTCTACGAGGTCCCACGATCCACGGACGTTCTCGCTGCGGGTGTCACGCCGGCGATGGCTCAGGGTTGCCCGATGACGTCAGGGTGGTGTGTCCCGGACGCTGAAGGGCCGCTCCGGCGGGCGCTGTGACCGGCGCCCTCTGGCGTGACGCGCGGCGCGCGCTGCGGGGCCTGCGGCGCAGCCCCGGGTTCGGGGCAACCGCCGTGCTCACGCTCGCGGTCGGCATCGGCGCCTGCACGGCGATCTTCAGTGTTGTCCAGGCCGTCCTGCTCCGGCCCTTCGGTGTGGGCGACCCGGGCCGCGTCGTCGTGCTGTGGCCGGAGACCCAGGACACGCCGGGCGAGTTCGCGTTCAACGACGGACAGGCGCTGCGAGCCGCGCTGCCGGCGCTCGCCGATGTCGCGCTCGTCGCGTCCGTGAGCGGCGAGGCCACGATGACGATTCCTGGTGAAGAGCCGTTCACGGCATCGGACCACCTCGTCTCGGCCTCGTTCTTCGACGTCCTGCACGCCCGTCCGCTGCTGGGGCGCGGTTTCCGGCCGGATGACGACCGGCCGACCGCGGCGCGCGTCCTCGTGCTCAGCCACGCGCTGTGGCAGGCCCGCTTCGATGGCGCGCCGGACGTCGTCGGCCGGCGCGTGAGCGTACGCGAGGGAAAGGACGCGCAGATCTTCGAGATCGTCGGCGTCATGCCGGAGGCGTTCTTCTACCCGAGCGGCACCGACTACTGGACGCCCACCGCTCCTGTGATCTCGCGCGCCGCCTCGCAGTACGGCATGTCGCAGTCGGAAGGCTTCGACAAGATTGGTGTGTTCCATGCCGTCGCGCGCCTCGCGCCGGGGTTCGACGCGGCTGGGATCCGCGCGCAGGCGCCGGCCTTTCTGCAGGCGAGGAGCCGGCAGCTCGGCGCCGATCCGTCCAGGCTCGACCTGCGCGTCGTCCCGTTGATGGACGACATCTTCGGGCCGGCGCGCCTGGCGCTGCTGATGCTGATGGGCGCCGTGGTCGTCGTGCTGCTGGTCGCGTGCGCCAACGTCGCGGGACTGCTGCTCGCGCGCGGGACCGCCCGGACGCGCGAGCTGGCCGTTCGGGCGTCGCTCGGCGCCAGCCGTGGCGCGCTCGTACGCGGGCTGCTCACCGAAGGGGCCGTCCTCGCCGTACTCGGGGCTGCGCTGGGCGTGTCATTGGCGGTCACGCTCGCGAACGCCCTGGTCGCCCTGAGTCCGGTGGGCGTTCCCAGGCTCGACAACGTCGGTCTGGACGGAACGGTCCTCGCGTTCGGCATCCTGGCCGCGGCCGTGACGACGCTGGCAGTCGGGCTGGTGCCGGCCTGGCAGTTGAGCCGCCTCTCGTTTGCCGGACAGTTGCGAGGCGGCTCGACCGGGGCGGTCCGCGACGGCGGCCGGGTGCGCACCAGGAGCGCGCTGGTCGCCTTTCAGGTCAGCGTGACGCTCGTCCTGCTCATGGCGGCGGCTCTCTGCCTGCGGAGCTTCGTGCACGTCGCCCGGCTCGAGCTGGGATTCGTTCCCTCGAACGTCCTCACGTTCCGAATCGACAACCTCGATGCGGCGCGATATCCCACCAGACCCGAACGGACCGAAGCCGTAGAACAGATGCTCTCGCGTATCGAGCGCCTGCCCCAGGTGCGATCGGCGAGCGCGGTGCTGCTGCCGCCGTTCGCGTTGGGCTCCATCGGAAACGACAGCGGCCTCCTGCTGGAGGGGCAGCCGGATTCGCCCGAGACCTACAGCCGCAACCCGATGCTCAACTGGGAGGCGGTCACGCCGGAATATTTCCGGACGATGGGCATCCGGCTGTTGCGCGGCCGGGATTTCGAGCTGGCGGACGCAGCGGGCGCCCCGCTCGTCGTGATCGTCAGCGACGCCATGGCGGCGCGCGTCTGGCCAGGCCAGGACCCGATCGGCAAGCGGCTGCGGGCGTACGGCTCCGCGCCCCAATCGGGTCCGCCGAGATGGCAGACGGTCGTCGGCGTCGTCGCCACCGCGCGCTATCGGGAGATCGAGACACCGCGTCTGGATCTCTACGTTCCGCTTCGCCAGTCGCCCGACGTGATGCAGACGTTCGTGGTCAAGACGACGATCGATCCGCTCGCCGCCGCGCCGACCATCGGCGCCGAGATCCGGTCGTTCGACCGCGCGCTCCGAATGAACGGCGTGACGACGATGGACGCGATCGTGCGGCGGGTGCGGGGGCCGTGGCAGTTCGACATGTGGGTGTTCGGCTTGTTCGGCATCGTGGCCCTGGGCCTCGCCACGATGGGACTGTTCGGCACCGTCGCGTACGCGGCGACCCAGCGGCGCCGGGAGCTGGGCATCCGCCTGGCACTGGGCGCCACGCCGCGGGGCATTTCCGCGCTGATGCTGCGGCAGGGGCTGGCGCCAACGGTCATCGGCCTGGCGCTGGGCGTGCCGCTCGGTCTGTCGACGACGCGTTTGCTGACCGACCTGCTGTTCGGCATCAGTGCGACGGACCCCGCCACTGCGGTCGTGGTCATCCTCCTGTTGCTCGGCGCGGCGGCGCTGGCGAGCTATCTGCCCGCACGGCGCGCGGCCGCCACCGATCCCTCCGTCGTCCTCAGGTCCGAGTAACGCGGCCAGGGCGCGGAGCGCTTGCTTAGTCCTCTCATGTTAGCTAATATGAGGAGATGGCTGACGTGGTGAACATTCACGATGCGAAGACCCGGCTGTCGCAGCTCGTCGCCCGGGCCGAGCGCGGCGAGCGGATCACGATCGCCCGGGGCGGAAAGCCCGTGGCGCAGCTCGGGCCCGCGCCGCGATCTGTCCGGCCGCTCGTCCCGCCGGACGATCCGCTGTTGAATCTCGAGGTGTTCGCCGTGGACGGTCCGGGTGGTCCCCTCACGAACGAGGACATCGATCGGATCGTGTATGGCGAAGGGTGATGCCTTCGTCGATACGTCGGGGCTGTACGCGCTCGTCGACAGGCAAGATGCGCACCACGGCGCCGCCGGCAAGGCGGTCGCCGCGATCGTGCGACGCGGGCGGCGGCTGGTCGTGACCGATTACGTCGTCGCGGAGACCGTGACGCTCGCCAAGGCCCGAGGAGGCGCGCACGTCGCTATCCGGGCGCTGGATCTCGTCGAGCAGAGCGTGGGGATACGACTCGAGTGGATTGGTGTCGCACGGTTCGAAATGACGAAGTCGTTCGTGCGCAAGCACGCGGATCACACCTACTCGTTCACGGACTGTTCGAGTTTCGTGGTCATGCGCGAGCTGCGGCTGAGCCAGGCGTTGACGACGGACCACCACTTTCTGGAGGCTGGTTTCGAGGTGCTGCTCCCGACGGCTGCGTAGTCCCCTCACGTCCTGCGCGGGTTCGGGTGGGTTCGGATCCGGGTAAACTCCTCGCGGACGAGTGGAGGGGTGACGCATGGCAGCAGGCGAGAGGAAGATTCGCGTTGGCATCGTCGGGCTCGGGTTCGGCGCCGAGTTCATTCCCATCTATCAGAGGCATCCGAGCGCCGAGATGTATGCCATCTGCCGGCGCAACCGCGCCGAGCTGAATGCGTGCGGGGACCGGTTCGGCATCCGGACGCGCTACACGAGCTTCGAGGAGCTGCTGCGCGATCCCGACGTCGACGCCGTGCACATCAATTCTCCGATTGCCGATCACGCGCCCCAGTCGATTGCGGCGCTCGAAGCGGGGAAGCACGTCGCGAGCACCGTGCCCGCGGCGACGACCATCGACGAGTGCCGGCAAATCGTGGATGCGCAGCGGCGCAGCGGACTCGTCTACACGATGATGGAGACGGTCGTCTACAGCCGCGAGTACCTGTTCGTGAAGGAGCTGTACGATCGGGGCGAGCTGGGCCGGATTCAGTTCCTGCGCGGGAGCCATCAGCAGGATATGGCGGGCTGGCCGTCCTACTGGGAAGGGTTCCCGCCGATGCACTACGCGACGCACTGCGTCAGCCCCTGCCTCGCGCTGCTCGGCCACCTGGCCGAGCACGTCGTCTGCCACGGATCGGGCCGGATCGACGAGGCGCTCATCGCGAAGTACGGCAGCCCGTTCGCGATCGAGACGGCCACGTTCAAGCTGCGCGACTCCGACGTCTGCGCCGAGGTGACGCGGAGTCTGTTCGACACGGCGCGGCAGTACCGCGAGAGCTTCGACGCGTACGGCTCCAAGAAATCGTTCGAGTGGCAGCAGGTCGAGGGCGAGTTGCCGGTGGTCCACACGCGGAGCACCGTGGCCCATCCGCTTTCAGAAGCGGAGATTCCGCGGCGCGTGCCGGTGCCCGACTACGCCCACCTGCTGCCCGGGCCCATTCAGCGATTCACGCAGCCGTCGGCCATCCAGGACGCCGAGCATCTGTCGTTCCTGCAGGGCGGCGGACACGGCGGCTCGCACCCGCATCTGGTGCACAACTTTCTGATGGCGTGCCTCGGCGAGCGGCCGCCGCTCCCAGACGCCGAGACGTCGGTCAACTGGACGATGGTCGGCATCTGCGCGCACGAATCGGCGCTCCGAGGCGGGGAGAAGATCGTGATCCCGCGATTCTGAGCCCGGAATCCAGAGCCCTTATTCCGCCCTCAGCGCCGCGATCGGATCGACCCGCATCGCCCGCCGCGCGGGCACGTAGCACGCGGCGATCGCCACGGCCGCGAGCACGGCCGACACGGCCGTGAACGTGGCCGGATCGAGGGGCGTCAGGTCGAACAGCAGCGTCGAGAGCGACCGCGTCACCAGCGCGGCGCCGGCCAGGCCGACGCCGATGCCGATGGCCGCCACCAGGCATCCCTGTCCAAGGACCAGCCGGAGCACGCCGCGCCGCGGCGCCCCGAGCGCGAGGCGGATGCCGATCTCGCGCGTGCACTGACTGACGGCGTACGACAGCACGCCGTAGATGCCCACCGACGCGAGCACCAGGGCGATGCACGCGAACACGCCGACGAGCGTCGCGTAGAAGCGTGGACCCGCGACAGAGTCCGACAGCCGCTGCTCCATCGTCGCCATGTTGTCGACGATGAGCTGCGGATCGAGCTGGCGGACCAGTCCACGCACGCTGGTCGCGAGTGGGAGCGGCGACTGCGCCGTCCGCACCGTGAAGAACACGTCGCGCAGCCCGCGCGGCATGACGGTCGTCGCCTGGCGGTAGTCGACGTACAGCTCGGGGAACGGCTCGGCGGTCAGGCCGGCGTGGCGCACGTCATTGACCACGCCCACGATCTCCCATGGAGCGGGGCCGTTGAAATTGAGGCGCTCGCCGACCGCGCGTCCGCCGAGATACTTCCGCGCGAAGCTCTGGTTGACGAGGACTTCCTGCGGCGGATTCGCGCCGTCCTCGGCCCGCACGGCCCTGCCCTCCACCAGCCGGATACCCATCGTCGTCGGATAGTCCGCGCTGATGACGCGCACGTCGGCGATCGTGAAGTCCTCGGGACGGGTGGGCTCCGGGCGCCCGAAGATCCGCAGCCCGATGCGGATGATTCCCTGCTGAAGCGGCAGCGTGTTGGAGATGGCCGCGGCGCGGACCCCGGGAAGGGCGCGAAGGCGGTCGAGCATCTGGCGGTAGAAGGCCTCACGCTGCGCCGTCTCGTATCTTGCCTGTGGCAGCGAGACCTGGAACGCGAGCACGTTCGTCGGGTCGTATCCGGGATTGACGTTCGACAGCTTGAGGAAGCTGTTGATCAGCAGACCGGCGCCGACGAGCAGGACCATCGCCAGGGCGATCTCCACGATCGCGAGCACGCTGCGTGTCCGGTTCCGTCCGAGGAGGCTGAGTCCGGACGCCTGATACGCGGCGCCCTGCTTGATGGCGTGCATCTCGTCGGCGCGGGCCAGGCGCAGCGCCGGCACCACGCCGAACAGGATCCCGGTCACGACGGCGATGCCGATCGTGAACGCGAAGAACGGCAGATCCAGGTGGAGCTGGTCGAGCCGTGGAATGTCCGCCGGGCCGGCGCCGCGGAGGGTGCGCTCGGCGCCCCAGGCGAGCGCCGCACCGAGCGCGCTGCCGATGAACGCGAGCACGAGGCTCTCGGTCAGCGTCTGGCGGATCAGCCGGCCGCGGCTCGCCCCGAGCGCGGCGCGCACGGCGATCTCCTGCCGGCGGCCCGCGGCGCGCGCGAGCAGCAGGTTGGCTACGTTCGCGCACGCGATGAGCAGGACGAATCCGACCGAGACGACGAGGACGATCAGCGCCGGCCGGACGGGCCGCACCAGCTCGTCCTTGAGCGGGCTCAGCTCCACCGTGGCCGCGCCGGGCCCGCCGAACAGGCCGTCCCGCGGCAGGTCGCCGCGACCGGGGCCCCCGCGCCTGACCGGCACGTCACCGCCGCGCATCCCCGGTTCGGGGCCTCCGCGCACGACTCGGCCGCCGCCGGGCTCGATCGCGACGGGGCCCGCACCGCCGCGGCCCACCGGCGCGCCCGATCCGCGAGCGCGCCCGAAGTCCTGCGCGTCGGCGCGCGCCTCCTCCTCGCGAAGCTGGCGGAAGACGACGTTCGCCTCCGACTGGGCCGCCGTCATCGCCACGCCGGCCTTCACGCGCGCGATCACCTGAACGAGCTGGACCATCCGCTCGCCGGGCGTGCGGACCGGCGGCGTCAGG
This sequence comes from uncultured Acidobacteriota bacterium, assembly GCA_963764505.1. Lineage (GTDB taxonomy): Bacteria > Acidobacteriota > Vicinamibacteria > Vicinamibacterales > SCN-69-37 > CAVXSP01. Next base: position 1,486,995 of record CAVXSP010000001.1, read on the forward strand.
ACGAACGGCACCCAGACCTCGGTCCCGGCGTCCGGGAACTCGAATCCGCGCGGCATCACGCCGACGACCGAATAGCCGCGGTCGTCGAGGAGCAGCGTGCGGGCGAGGATGTCCGGGTCCGCCGCGAAGTACTTCTGCCACGCCGTGAAGCTGAGGACGACTTCGGCGTCCGCGCCGGGCCGCTCCTCGCCGGGCTCGAACGTGCGCCCCTTCAGCGGCGCGACGCCAAGGAGCGGAAACAGGGCCGGCGACACGCGCGCCGCCGCGAGCCGCACCGGCTCCTCGCGTCCGGCCATCGTCATCGCCGCCGGACCGTAGGCCGCCATCTGGGAAAGCGTCCGCGATCGGGACCGCCAGGCCTGCAGATCGTCGGTCGACAGGGCGGCCAGACGGCCCGGCAGCCCGCCAGATGCGGCGCTCGCCGGTCGATGCTGGACGATGCGCACGATCCGGTCGCCGCCCGGGTACGGGAGAGGCCGGAGCAGCACCGTGTTCACGACGCTGAAGATCGCCGTGTTCGCGCCCGCGCCGAGGGCGAGGGTGACGACGGCGACGGCGAAGAACCCGGGGCGCTTCACGAGCGTGCGCATCGCGTACCGCACGTCGAGCCACACCGTATCCATGGGGACATCCTCTCGTCGACGGATCTTAGACGCGCCGTCCGAGCCCGCGGTTGTGTATCTTCTTGATCGCCATGAACGCTGTTCCCCGTATCCTCGCGGTCGCCCTCGTCTCACTCCCGGTGCTGGCGAGCGGCTCGTTCCCCCTGGGTCGCATGCTGGTCACGCCCGCGTTGGCGCAGCAGGCCCCGCCGCCGGTCTGGCAATGGGATTTCCCGCAGATTCAGGCGACCGCGAACCGCGTGCGCGCCGGCCGGGACCTCACGCCGAAGCCGTGGCCGAACGGACGACGGGTCGCCGTCGCCCTGTCGTTCGACTTCGACGCCGAGACGCTGTTCCTGCGGTCGGGTCAGCTCTCGCCGCAGCCGCAGTCGCGCGGCGAGTACGGCGCACGCACGGCGATGCCGCGCATCCTCCAGCTCCTGGACAGGCAGAGGGTGCCGGCCAGCTTCTTCATTCCGGCCGTGAGCGCGCAGCTCCATCCGGACACGGTCGACGCGATCCTGCGCTCGCCGCTCGAGCACGAGATCGGTGTGCACGGCTGGGTGCACGAGGTGCTCAGCAATCTGACCGGACCCGAGGAGCGCGACCTCACGAAGCGGGCCGTCGACTTCTGGACGCAGCGCCTGGGCCGCCAGCCCGTCGGGATCCGCTGCCCGTCCTGGGACTTCACCAAGGACACGCTGCCGCTGATCCAGCAGTTCGGCTTCCTCTACGACTCGAGCCTCATGGCCGACGATCGTCCCTACGAGATCGTCGCCGACGGCGCCCCCACCGGCATCGTCGAGCTGCCCGTGGAATGGACGCTCGACGACTTCGCCTACTACAGCTACGACCGTCCCACGTTCGCCTACTACCGGATGAGCGACAGCGACGTGTTCGAGGTCTACAAGGGCGAGTTCGACAGGGCGTACGAGGAAGGCACGATGTTCCTGCTCACGATGCACCCGCAGATCACGGGCCATCGCTCGCGCATCGGCGTGCTGGAACGGCTCATCGCCTACATGAAGTCGAAGCCCGGCGTGTGGTTCGCCACGCACGAGCAGGTCGCCCGCGCGGCGAGCGCCAGGCTGGCCCGGCGGAACTGACGAACCGCCGATCGCCCGCCACCGAGCGGACGGCGCGGCTCAGCAGTCCACGCAGCGGATCTCGTCGAAGATCTCCGCGTGCCGGTCGGGATTCTCCCGCGCGTAGTTGACGAGGCACCGGATCGCCTTCGCGATGTCCGGCAGGCCGTGCCGCTTGGCGACGTCTTCGAGGAACTTCACCTTGTCCGATTCGAGCTCGACCGGGTAGCTCTGCGCGTCCTTCATCAATCACCTTCCGTGCGTCGGGTTCACCTGGAACAGCTTATCGCCGGAATCCTCGAACACGATCGAGGCGCCCTGGCCGCGCAGCCACCCCGTCAAGGCCTGGCCTCGTCCATCCATGAACGCGCCTTCGTGGACCAGCACGTGGGTCACGCCGTACTCCGCGAGCAGGGATGCCGCCTCCGGCGGATCCTCGGTGGCGCGCATGAGAAGCTCGGCGACGCGGAAGTAGCGCTCCGGCCAGAAGCCGGAATAGCCGTTCACGATCGGACGCCGATGATACCCGGCGTAGAACGTCGCGCGAATGTCCATGGCCGGATCGCCAATCGGCAGCTCGAGCAGGACGGCGTCGCCAGGGAGACGACGGACGACGTCGTAGACCGGAGGCCGGCCGCGGGTGACGCTCAGCGACCGCGTGGGGCGCAGGCCGTGCGTGACCACCGGCTGGTTGAGGGGAAGGGGCACCATCAGGCTCTCGACGAGCATGGCGGCCATGCCGGCGAGCACGATCCCGTTGCCGGCGCGCAAGAAGCGGCCGCGCGCGGCGCCGAGCAGCCAGGCCGCGCCGAAGCCGGCCAGCGCCGCCGTGAAGAGCGCGACGATCATGAGGAATCGCGCGGGCACGCGCAGGCCGTCGTAGCCCGGCACGTGATCGAGGAGGAAGGCGTATGGGCCGATACCGAGCCGATGGCCGGCGGCTTCAATCCGCGGACCGAGCGCGAGCAGCGCCGCTGCGACGACAGCCAGGGCGCTGAAGCCGGCGCCCGTCGGCGCTTCGTCGCGATTCCGGCGTGGGAGGACGGACGAACAGACGACGAGCGCGAGCAGGGCCGCTCCGGCAGTCTCGAGCAGCGCGTCCGACCCGCGCACCACCGTCATCCCGCCCAGGAACGGCATCGTCATGCGCCCGTCGGCGAAGAGCGCCAAGAGCATGGTCGAAGCGATGATCGCCACGCCGGCGAGCGCGGCGGCGAAGAGCCGGGCTTCGATCGGGACGCGCGCCCAGTCCACGTCCACCGTCCGGCGCCGGACGGTCCACACCAGGCCAGCGGCGGCGAAGGCGAGAATCGCCACGCCCGGGAACCCTTCGCCCTCGGGCTTCGGGGCGCCCCCGAGGTGGGGACCCCACACGCGGGACAACGAAGGCGCGGTGGCGAAGGCGTGCGTATCGGCCGAGAACGAGACGACGCTGTCGAGCCTGCGGACGCCGACCGGCGCGGTGGCGCGCACGGCGAAGTACGGGTATACGAATGGCACGCAGGCCAACGCAACGAGAAGACCAGCTCCGCCGAGCGCCCGCCAGATGCGGCCGTCTCTCCAGAGGCGTCGCGCGGCGACCTCGTACAGGCAATAGGCCGCCGCGAACGGTGTGAAGAACAGCATGTAGTAGCCGCAGGAGAGGTTCTGCAGGACGAGCGCCGCGCCGCCGCCGACGAGCGCCCGCGGGCGGCGCGTGTCGAAGTAGCGCCGGAAGCCGTACAGCGCGAACGGCATCCACTGGGCCGAGAGCACCTGAAGATGCGGAACCTGCGCGAGGCGGTACGGCGCGTACGCGAACGCCACGCCCGCGAGCAGCGCTGCGAGCGGCTGCTTCGTCCATTCGCGGATCAACAGGAACATGCCGAGCCCGGCGAGCACGAACGTTGCCAGAAACACCACGTTGTAGCCGAGCAGGACGTTGCCGGTCGCGGCGTAGAAGGGGAGCGCCTGCAGGCTCTCGGGCGTCAGATGCTCCGAGTAGGCGACTGTCAGCCGAGCGGGATAGAAGATGTTCCCGTTCCAGTAGTCGGCGAGCGCGCCGGGGTGGCCCGACAGCGCCTGCAGGATCTGTCCGCCCGTCCACATGAGGACCCAGCAGTTGAAGGCCGGATCGCCGAGATCGCCGGGCAGCGCCGTCGTGAGATGCCGGGCCAGCGGCCAGGTCATCGCGACGGCGAGTCCCGCGAAGACGACCGCGGCCGCGACGGCGGATGAGCGTGGGTGCGAGGTCGCGATCGGGCGTGCCAGCCGGACGAGCGTCCGCATGCGCTCGCGATAGCTTACCCTCTCGGGCTCATGCGGCGGTCCGCTGACGCCGCGCGGGCTCGACCCTGCGCGTGTCCGCGGCGATCAGACGCGCGATCCGGCCGGCATCCCGGCCGACACCGTGAATCATCCCCGACGACAGCGCGTACAGGAAGTGCAATCCCACGAAGTACAGGCCCGGCTCGCCGGGCACGACACCGCGATCGTGCCGGAGCTCGCCATGCTCGTCGAACACCGGTAGGTCGATCCATGAGAAGCCTGGATCGAATCCCGTGCACCAAACGACATTGGCGACCTGGAGCACGCGGCCGTCCTCGAGCTGCGGCCAGCCGTCGCGTACGCCCGTGACGCGCGGCACGCGCTCGACGCCCGCGTTCGCCAGGTCCTGCGACCTCGTCCGGACGAGCGGGCCGCTGCCGTGGAGCACTCTCGGGCGCACCCGCCGGCCGACTGGCGTGGCGACCGACAGGACCCGATGGAAGATCACCCGCAGCACCAGCCGGACCAGGAAGAGCCGCGCCGCCAGGCCCTGGATGCGGAACGGGATCTGACCGACCTCGCGTCCGGCGAGCCAAGTCCGGCGAGCGCGAACGGACTCCATCGCGATCTCCGCGCCCGAATTGCCGGCGCCGACGACGAGCACCTCGCCATCACGCAGCTGCGACGGGCCGCGGTAGTCGATGGAGTGCAGCTGGACGATGTTCGGGTTCAGCTCGCCGGCGAAGGGCGGCACGCGCGGTTGCTGATAGTTCGACATCGCGACGACCACGTGGTCTGCGTCGTAGCGTTCGTCACCGGCCACGACGAGGAAACGGCCGCCGCGGCGCGACAGTCGCTCGATGCGCGCGCCCGAGCGCACCGGCAGAGAGAACGTGCGGGTGTACGTCTCCAGATAGTCGCCCATCTCGTCCTTGGTCGGGAACGAGTGCGGCGGCGCCGGGAACGGCAGACCGTCCAGGCCGGCGAACCGGGCGGGCGTGAAGAGCCGCAGCGAGTCCCAGCGCGTGCGCCAGCTGTCGCCGACGCGCGGGTTGGCGTCGAGGATGACGAACGGCACGTGACGGCGCGCGAGATGGTAGCCGACCGACAGCCCCGCCTGCCCGGCGCCGATGACGACCGTGTTGATCCGCTGGAGTGAATCGTGTGTCTGGTGCATTTGGCGTCCTCCCTCGTGAAGGGTTCATTCTGAAGGGCGCGCCGGCCCCTCCGCATCGGCTGGAATGTCCAGGCCGCCGCGGGTGGGCACGTGGGTAGTTCTGTGTAGGCCCAAAGCCCAGAGCCCAAAGCCTAGATCAGCTTGTGCTCGTACGCATACGCCGTCGCGGCCGCCCGCGACGGGAGATCCAGCTTCGTGAAGATGTTGCTGAGGTGGCGTGCGACGGTCTTCTCGCTGATGCGGAGGGCTGCCGCAATCGCGCGATTGGTGCGTCCCGTCGCGACGAGGCGGAGGACTTCCACTTCCCGGCCGGTGAGCCCGCCCTGGGTCGTCTCGGGCGGGGCGGCGGCGGCCGCCAGCGCGGCCACGCGGGAGGCGTCCGGCGCCGCGCCGAGATGCTCGAACGTCTCCTGCGCCGCCTCGAATTCCAGGTTCGCGCCCTCCCGGTCGTCCATCTGCCGGTAGGCCAGGCCGATCGTCGTCCGTACGCGAGCCAGATCGTAGGGGGCGTCGAGCTGCTGCCAGATGGCGGCCGCTTCGCGCAGGCTCGTCAGGGCCGCGCCGGTCTCGCCGCTGGCCAGTGCCACGGCGCCGGAGGCCGCCGCCGCGGCGGCACGGAGGAACGTGGCGTCGAGGTCGTCCGCGAGTGTCGAGAGCTCCGTCGCCGCCGCGCGCGCGGCCGCGATCTGGTCGGCGGCCAGCATGACGTCGACCGCTCCGCGCAGCACGAGCGCCCGCGCACGCGGCTGGCGCGTCTCCTCGAGCGCGCGGCGGATGATCGCGCAGGCGGCGTCGGTCTGGCCCTGGCTGAGCCGGAGCAGCGCCAGGCCGGCGTGGAGCCGGGCGCCAGCCTGGCTGGCGAGCCGGTAGTGTTCCTGCGCCTGGCCGAACTCGCCGCGCAGGCGATGCAGCTCCGCCAGCTGATAGTGTGCGGCGCCGACGTCGGCGCGAATGGACCGTCCGGTCAGCCAGCCGCACGCACGGCGGGCCTCGTCGACGGCCTCGGGCCAGGCCCCGTGCAGCTGCATGACCTCGGATCGGCGGACGAGACACGTGCCGCGAAACGGGACCATGTCCGGGTGCGCGGCGCACCAGCCGGCGAGCGCGGTCGTCCACTCCTGCGCGCGGCCCCAGTCGAACAGCTCGTGACAGGCGCTGATCACGCTGCAGTAGACGACGCCGGCGATCATGGGCGCGACTTCGCCGCGCGTGACGGCGAGCATCACCTCGTCGAGCAGCGCGAACCCCTCGGTCTTCCTCCGCATCTGGAGGAGCGCGCGGCCCACGCCGTGGCGCGCCAGCGCCGTCACGTCCGGGTCCTGCAGCCGCGCGCCGATCTCGGCGGCGCGGTCGAAGGCGGCGTGGGCGGCTTCGGCGTCGCCCTGGACGGCCTTCTGGAATCCCAGCGTGCAGAGCAGGTATCCCCGTTCCGCGCAGTCCTGCGTGGCGTCGTCGAGGAGGCGGCGGACGCGCGCGAGCCAGCCGCCGGCCTGTGCCTGCTGATCGGGGCGATCGACGAGGACGAACACGAGCCAGAAGGCGCTGCGGGCCGCCAGGATCGGATCGCGCCGGTCCAGATGGCGCTGATACGCGCGCGTGCGCGCGTCGATGCCCTCCCGGTCTCTGCCTGTCAGGTGGGCCGCCGTCGCGAGGCGGTCGAGATCCTCCGGGGCGAGCGGCGACTGGGCGTCCGCCGCGGCCAGGCGGTCGTAGGCGTCGGCCCAGGCTTCACGATCGAATGCCGCGCGGGCGTCGGTCAGTGCGCTGGCCACGTTCGTATGATCGCGCAGAGGCTGCCTGCTCGCCAGCCCTCGTGGACGCGCGTGAGGGCGGAGGACGCGGCCGGGCGGGACGGGTCGACGGTCAGCCGGAGAAGACGCCGTTGACCGCAGGCGCGGTCTGGAGCACTCGCCGCGCCTGCCACAGATGCCGTCGCTCGTGCGCGGGAATCACGTGAACGCCGGTAGCCAGGCTGAACCGGACGCCGCGCACGAACGGGTTGGGAAAGTGGATGTGGGCCAGATCGAGATCGGCGACCTGGTCGAGGAACACGCGAAACTCGACGTGCGAGGCGAGCAGGGATCCGTAGGCGTCGGCGAGCGGCGGTTGCGACCGGGGCTGGATCTGTTTCGGGTTCTGCATCGGCCTCGTCACCGGCGGCTCCATCGTTCTTACGAACCACGCGCCGATGAGGCCGGGCCGTGCCGGTCCGCGGCGCAGTCGGCCGTGTCGCCGTGCGCGCTCGGCGGAGGGCCGCATGGCGGCGAGGTACACGCGGTTCGCGGCCGCGACGTGGTCGAGGCACTCGGCCACGCTCCAGCCGCCGGCCGGCGGCCGGCGGATGTCGCCGGCATCGAGCCCGGCGACCAGACTGGCGGCCTCGCGTTCGCAGTCGGCGATCGCCTGGACGAGACGCTGCAGGTCGTCTGGGACCTCGGCGGGCATGCTTCAGGATACGCCAGCACGCGATCGAGCCGCGGCGACGCGGCGGCGCCGGCAGGACGATGCACAGCGCCGCCTCGCGCTGCTCGTCGGTCCGGATGCGAACCGCCCTCTCGATCGCGCTCGCGAGGATCTTGCCGCGCCCGGGTTGCCCGTGCGGGGCCGCTCCTGCGGATGGTCCGGCTTCGCGGTGTGCCGGCTCGGCCGGCGACCGGTACAATGGGCGCCTGCGCGCCCGTAGCTCAGGGGATAGAGCATCGGCCTTCTAAGCCGAGGGTCGCAGGTTCAAATCCTGCCGGGCGCGCCAGTGTTCACCGGTCCATTCTGGGCACATGGGTGACGGTTTATTCCGAGCACATGGGTAACAGTTTCGGACCAAACGGGTTTTCGATCGGCTCGAGACGACAGGTCTCGCTGTCGAAATACCCCAAATCGTACTGCATGAAGGTGACGAGCCAGATGTGCTCGTTCACCTGCGTCACGCCGACGTTCTGTCCTGCCAGGGCGTGACAGAGGTTGATCTTCCGCCCGTGGAAGCAGAGCCGGCCGCAATGCGTCACCGTGAGGGTCGCGTCGTGGAACGGGTAGTTCAGTTCGTCGAGGCCGCGATAGACGCGCGATGAGCGGGTGTAGAGGTCGGCCGGGACCTTCATCCCGATCGCCTGGTGCGGCCGGTCGTCGTTGTACTGCGCGAGGAACGCGTCGAAGCGCGCCTGTTGCTGGAGCATGTTCGCCGCCACGGGTTTGGTGGCTTCCTTCTTCAACGTGAGATGCATGCGCTCGTGCCGGCCATTCTGTTGGGGATGGCCCGGTTGAATGCGCTCGATCTGGATCCCGAGGCGGAGCCACCACACTGACAGCTGGCTGAGCCGGTAGAGCGCGGTGGGCGCGGCGAAGGGGACGCCGTTGTCGGTGCGAATCGCGTGCGGCAACCCAAAATCTTTGAACGCGCGCTCGAAGACCGTGAAGGCGTAGGTTGCCTTGGTCGTGGAGAGCGCGTCGCAGGCGAGCAGGTACCGACTCGCGAAGTCGGTGATGGTCAGCGGATAACCGTACCGCCGATTGCCGAGCATGAACTCGCCCTTGTAGTCGGCGCACCACAGCGCGTTGGGCTCGGTCGGGCGGGACAGGCATGTCCCGGGCGCGCCCGATCGTCGGCGGCGCCGGCGGTGCACCAGGCCGTGGCGGTCGAGCACGGCGTGGACGGTGCTAATCGCCGGCAGGTGAGGGCCGGTGATCTGTTGCCGGAGCTTCTCCCGGATCTTCGGGGCGCCCCAGCCGGGATACTCCCGCTTCAGCCGCACGATGACGGCTTCGACGGGGGCCGGCAGCCGGTTCGCTTGGCGATACGGGCGCCGGCTCCGGTCGTTGAAGGCCATGAGCCCGCAGTCCTTGTAGCGGTCGTAGATCTTGTAGCCCGTCTTACGCGAGATCCCGAACTCCGCGCAGAGCGGGGCCATCTTCTCGCCCTCGAGCAGGCGGGCGACAAACCGGAGACGCTCGTCCATGACGTGACACTCCTTCCAAGGCATGCCCCCTCCTCTGAAGGGGCAAAAGTGTCACCCATGTGTCCGGAATACCGTGTTACCTATGTCTCAGGAAGGACAACCAGATTGTGCGTATTCGCCACGTTCGGCGCCAAGGCCAGTCACCTTGGCGGTTTCATCTGCGCTCACATCCATCGTCAGTGAAATACAGCCTTCGCCGCAGATACGCGACAGCATCGCCCTACGGCTCCGCCGAACGTGCTGACGGGCGCTCGCCAGATGGTGCTGACGAGTCCGATTCCGGCGGTTCCGGTGGCTTTACGCTTGCGATATCGGCATCTCGGTGGGATGGGCGCTCTCGAGCCCCTTCGCTTCTCGGGCCGCGCTGAACGAATCGCCGCAGCAGGAGGAAAAGGACCACTGCGGCGGTGAGGGCGCCTGCGATGGAAGGGTAGTGCTCCTTGAGGGTCTCCGCGGCCCTGTCTCCGAGCTTCACCGCGAGGTACGCCTCTCCCAGGAAACGGATGAGGCGTCCGGCGAATACCGCCGCCACGAACCGCCGCCAGTCCATGCGGACCACCCCGGCGACGAGCACGAAGAACTTGGTGGGAAGCGGCGGGGGGCCGAGCATCGCCACCAGGAGGGCGAGGATGTCGTTCCGGCGGAACTTCTCCTTGACCCGATCCTGCTTGTCCTTGGGAAAACGCGACATCATCGCGTCGCCCCTCGTGCGGGCGATGCGGTAGAGCACGAGGGACCCGAGAACCGATCCCAGAGCGGCGACGACGGCGATAAGGAAGAGGTGCGCAGGACGCTGCCAGGAGAGCAGCATCACCACCAGGTCTGCTCCGCCGGGAAGGGGAACGCCCGCGGAATCCAGAAAGGAGATGAGGAAGAGCCCGGGAACCCCGAGCGTGAGCAGTTTGTTCTTGAGGGTTTCCAGGGTCACGGGAGCGGACACTGACGCCATCGGTCGAGAGCCATCTGCCTGTTCAGGAGCGTGCATCGACCGACTGTGTCTTGGCACCGCCGGACGGCGCTGTTTCGTCGCTCAAGACGTCCAAGATCGCCCCAGCGATGGCAAAGAGCACAGGTCCCAGCACGATGCCTAACACGCCAAACACCTGCAGCCCGCCGAGCAGCGAGAAGAACATCACGAGCTCGCTCAGCCCGACGCGGCCGCCGACGAGCCTGGGTCTCAGGAAATTATCAACGGTGCTGATCACGGCCGCTCCAAACACGGCGAGGATGATTGCGCGCGTCCAATGCCCGGTCGCGGCCAGGTATACGGCGCCGGGCGCCCAGACTCCAGCCGCACCGACCACTGGAAGCACACTCGTCACCACGGTGACCGTGCCCCAGAGCGCGGCCGATGGAATCCGGAGGATCCAGAATATCCCGCCGCACAGCGCACCCTGGACGACCGCGATGACGACGACGCCATACACGCTGCCGTAGATGACGTCGCGTACCCGAGTGAGTAACGCTTCGCTTCGTGCCCGTTCGAACGGAAGCAGATCGGGAATCCTGGCGACGATCCGGTCTCCGTCGCGGAACAGCAGAAACATCGCGAAGATGACGAAGACGAACGACACGACGGCGCCGGCCACGTTTTGCGCGGCCGCGAGTGTGTATCCAGCCACCACGCGCGTCAGCTCGCCCGCGTTCTGTCGGACCCACGCCACGATTTCGGCGCCATCGAGTCCCAGACGGTCGCTCAGCCACTCGTAGGCCTGCCGCAGCGGCGCCCAGGCGATGGGGCCGGTCTGGTCCGTGAACATCTGCTGCAGGCTGGCGCCCAGCGCCACGAATTGATCGACCGCCACAGCCGTGAGGAACAGGAGGGGAATGACGAAGGCCACCACCACCATCACGCTGCAGACGAACGCGCTCAACGACACGCGTCCCGTCTTCCGCACGAGCCGCTGGTACACGGGCTGAAACGTGATCACCAAGACCGACGACCACGCAATCACGTTCAGAAACGGTCTCACGATCAACAGACAGAAGTAGACGACCAGCCCGGTCGCGGCGAGGAATATTGTCCACTTGAGCGCACGCTGTGTGGACGTCGAGGGATGTTGTGAGGCGTCAGCCATGCAGGTATCCACCTCAGCGACGCGGCGCGGACTGTTCGACGGAGCGCTTGATCGAGGCGAGCGCGCTCTCGAGCGACGAGCGCGTTTTGTCCACGACGGCCTTCCGGAGAATCGAGCCCTTGACGCCGGTCAACCCATCCTGCTCCGAACCTTTGAGCGTCAGCAGATAGAACCCGTGCGGGGCGACTGTCACTCCGTCGTCGACGCACACGGACATGTCCAGCGCAGTATGGAAATAGTGCGTCGCGTAGAGCTGCTTGATCGCGACGACGCCGAAGTCGCGGCCCTGCGAGCGGCCGCGATAGATGACGGAGTGATTCACCCGAATCGTGGGCTTCAGTCCGAACGACACCTTCTCCCAGTAGAAGAAGCTGTTGGCGCCGGCGATCTCGGCGTTCGGGTACTCGAGGAGGTAGCGGCGCAGCTCCGGCAGCACGTCGGGCAACGCCGAGGCACGGCCGATCATCGTCTCGAACTGACCGGCGATGCGTGCGGGATGGTCTTTGTCCCGATATTCGCCGAGCGCGTCGTTGCCGCCACCTCGATACGCTTGCACCAGTTGCAGCACCCGCGCACGGGCGAGGGCGTTGGCCTGGTCCGCCGCATCCGGCCGCGACCAGTCCACGCCGTCGCGAAACGCCTGAATCGCGGTCGTCGGCAACTGCACGTCGCACGAGCCTTCACGGCAGTTCTTGAGCGCCTTCACATCGTCCGGGTCGAACGCGAGCGCGCTGAGATCCGCGACCGTCGCGTTGTCGCGGATCTCGCTGATGCCCTGGTATCCCGGCGTACCGCTCAGCCGTCCGACGTCACGCGCGGCGTCGAGATACGTGTCGGGCGACCCGTCCACGTGCACCGCACCGAACACATAGACCTCGGACGCAGTGCCCCACGAGAGCACCTTCGCGACCGGACGGCCCGCGTCGATGGCCGCGATCTGTTGCGACGTCAGCCCGAGGTCCGTGAAGATTGGCAACGGCACGCGTTGGACCGCATGAGCGACGGCGCCTGAAATCAGGCTGAGCGCGAGCAGCAGCGCGCGACGCTGCATGGGACCTCCAATGCATTGCGGCTTCAGCAGAGCGACCGGCAATGCCGTCGCCTGCCGTTACGCCACGATCCGGCGCACGGCGACCGAGATCATCAGCCGCGTGATGCCGCTGAAGAACATGCTGGCGCCGACGAGCGTGCCGATCGCCCAAAGCGAGCTGACCGGCCAGGCGCTCCCAATCATCGCGGCCAGCCCCAGCGTCACGATGCCGTCGAACAGCAACCAGCCACTGCCCGGGAGCGGCCGCAGCTGAAACGACAGCACGAACTCCAGCACGCCCTCCAGCACCAGGTAGAATGCCAGCGCCAGAGTCAGCGACGCCAGGCCGGCGCCTGGCCGTGCGAGCAGGTAGACGCCGATCCCGCCGTAGAGAGTCCCGAGCAGAATCTCCCAGACGACGGCGCTGGGGCGGCCCGCCTGCCAGGCATACGCCAGGTGCAGGATGCCGCTGAAGATCAGCAGCCATCCAAAAAAGACCGTGACGGCCACGCCGGCAATCGCGGGTGAGAAGATCGCCAGCACACCAGCGGCGATCATCAGCACACTGAGCACGATCGACCACGTCGTCGCCTTGTGGATATCGCCGGTGATCGCGTTCGTCATCGAGTTCGCCATAACATGCTCCTTTCATGATGTAGAGGTCGGCGAGCAGGCTCCGCACGGCGTTTTGCACGCCGTGCAGGGAGCCAGCATTTCATACGCTCAGCGGAGTGCGGATTTCGTCAGTTCCCACGCCTGATGGAGCTTGTCCGATCGCTCGCGGTACTCGGCTCGGATCTCGGCCAGCCGCTTCTCGAGGCGTTGCTTCCGCTCATCCCGCGCGGTTTTCAGCTGTTGCTGCAAAGATTCGATCTTGGCTTCGCCTTCCCGCTTCACCGATTCGATGCGGGCTTTGAGCTCGTCCCGTTTGTCCTGAAGCTTGTGGCGTGTGTCCTCGATTCTCGCTTCGAGCCTGGCCTTCCGCTCCGCGGAGGCTTTCTTGAGTTCCGCCTCCAGCGCGGCCAACTCCTCGCGGTCCGCGGCGATTTGCTTTTCGTAGTAGGCGTCCTCGACCTCGATCCGATTGCGCCGGAATACGTGTCCGCCCAGCGCCTCCATCCGGGTGTCGATCGGCGCCTGCCAGTCCTCATCGACCTCCGTGATGACCGCGGTCTTTCCGGGGAGCAGATACTCCGACATCTCCTGCAGAAAGTCGTCGCTGATGCCGGCCCGAGCCAGGTCGAACGTTGCGCCGATCATCGTCCCGGTGCTCGCGCCGACCGCCACGCCGAGTGGCCCTCCGAGGATCCCGATGAGGCTTCCGGTGAGCAGACCGAAGAATGTCCCCTCCGGAACCTCACCGCCTTCTCGCACTGAGAGCTTTCCGCTCGCGTCCTTGGCAACGACTGCAGCCGAATACAACGTGATGCTGCCGTCTGCGTGCAGGTCGCGAAACGCACGCAATCCTTCGTACGCCTGTTGTTCCTCGTTGAATACGACTGCGACTACTTTGTCCATAAGTGCCTTCCTTTCCTGGTGTGTTAACCGCCGCTCGTCAGCAGCTCATGCCGCCGCATGCTTCCGAGGCATGCGAATGTCGCATCACCTCGAGCGTCGTCATCAACAGAGCAAGCGTCGTTCCAATGAGCCAACCGAACGGAGACCCTCGATCCCGTTGTCGTGCACCGGCTTCCACGGTGGTCGCGGCCGTGACGCGGTCGCGTGGTGACGAAATCAAGGCACGAGCCTCGCAGTCGTCGGCCTGCGTCACGTCGCGTTGCGTCCGACGAAGATCCTGAACTTGGCTCCGAGTGCGTCGATGGAAAGCCGTGGGCGAGAAGAAGATGTGCAGGTCATACCTTCGCGGGGCTGCGCCGACTGCGCGCCACCATTCAACGGCGGCTCTGCCGTTCGAACAGGCGCGCGGTCAACATCCCGAAGAAGGCGCCGCCGACGTGCGCGGCGTACGCAATCCCCCCCGCATCTGCTTCCACCACCGCTCCTATTTGGTTCAGCATCTGGGTGACCAGCCACAGCCCAATCAAGACAACCGCAGGCACGTAGGAGACGTGAACGAACAACCCGAAGAACCACAGCACCTTGATGCGATCGCCGGGGTAGGTGACCAGAAACGCGCCCATGACGGCGGCAATCGCGCCGCTGGCCCCGAGCTGCGGGACGGTGGAGGCCGGATCGATGACGACCTGCGCCGCCGTCGCGGCGAGCCCGCCGAGGAGGTAGAACACGAGGAATCGCCCGCGGCCCATCGTGTCCTCGATCATCGGGGCGAACGCCGCGAGAAACACCATGTTGCTGATGATGTGCATCACGCCGCCGTGCAGGAACATCGCCGTGAATGGCGTCATCCATCCGTGCCCCCGCAGGAGTCCGGCCGGAACGACCGCCCATCGGATGATCGCCGCTTCGTCGCTGCCGACTTCCCAGACGAATGCGAGCACGTTGACGGCGATCAGGCTGACGGTGACGACCGGAAATCGGACCGGCGTTCTCGAAGCGTCCCGGAGAGGAATCATGGGCGCATCTCCGACGCGACCCCCGCAGCTGCGAATCTCGCCGGACGTTTCACCGCCGTCCTCCTTCCGCCGCGCGGAGACCCGGCTTCAAGCTGTCGATGACATATCGATTCATGCACCCGGCCACGACGAACTCGACGTCGTCGTCAGCCATTCGGTGCAGCAACCGTTCACCGTCCGGATCGATGAAGTCGACGTTCGACAGCACCAGCGTCAGCTTCGCGGACGGCACGTCGTCCATGATGGAGCGCCAGTGCTGTTCCAGCACCGCCACCCATTCGCCGCCGAGTGTCCCGTGCAGGTCGAGTCTGTAGCGGTTTCCCTGCCGATCGGTGATCACCCGTAACATTGATGCGCTCTCGCCATAGGCGACGACGTCGCTGCGAACTGCGGCGCGTCGTCATACTCGCGTCGTTCCAGTGACCCTGGCGGCAAGATCGATACCCCGCCGCGAATGCCGGCCGTCAGCGGCATCTGCTTGTCCGTCAGGAGGTTGACGCCAGCCGTCGGCGGCACCGAACGGCTCCGCGGTGGCGAAATGAAGTCAGAGGTTTCCGGGACGTCACGCCGACCGGGGCGCGACGGTCACGTCGCTGGCACGATCGCGGTGGGGAAGACTTTCGCGCTCGCGGGCGCCGGGCTTTGGGCTACGATGCAGTCCAGCAGTTGGCTCTGAGGTTATGTCGTGCCTCTCACACGTGTGATCGACCCGATCGGTCGTAACACCCACCTTGGCCAGTTCCTGGCGCCGCTGGCTGTCTCTCTTCGAACGGTCGCCCACTTCGACGTGCTTGGCGTGGTCGTTCCGCATGACGGATGGAGAACCGCGCAGCTGAACTCCGTGCGCCTTGACGCGCCTGACGGCGCGTCAAGGGCGGCGGCGGTTCAGTCGATGGCCGTTGCGCCGCTCGATCAAGCGCGCTTGGCTGCCCTCGTCGAAGCGGGTTCTTCGGCGATAGTCCTCGACCGCCTTGACGAGCGCGCCGAATACGCGGATGTGATCGCCGCGTTACGCGGCTTTGGCCAGCAGTCGGCCTGTCTGCTGCCGCTCGCAACGGCGCTCGGCCCGGTGGGGCTGATCGCATTCGCGTCGTCGCACGAGGGGACGTACAGTCAGTGCGACACCAGCGTCTTGCGGTACATCGGCGCGCTGGTCGCCATGGCGATCGACAACGAACGCCATCAGCAAGAGGCGGTGGGGCGTGAGCGGCAGCTGCAGGCCGAGCGCGATCACTGGCGAACGCTGCTCGCGATGACCAACGCGGTCGTCACCCAGCGTGACGTCGCCGCGCTGCGTGCGGCCATCGTGCCGAACGTCCGGCGGATCGTCCCGCACGATCACACGAACCTGTACCTCATCGACGAACAGCACCGGCTCGGACCTTTCGTGATTGATCCGAGCGCTTTGGTATGGCCCGACCACCTGGCGGCGCAGATCCGGCCCGATACGGCGCCATACAGCTCCTGGCTCGCTCCCTTCGATCGCGCCGTGGACGTGGACGTCACGCACGCGGACCCGACCGGATGGGAAGCGCTGCACGCGCACCTCGTGGCGTCGGGTGTGAACCGGATCTGCAACGCGCCGCTGGCGACACCCCACCGTGTGCTCGGGATCCTCTCGCTCGGCCGCCTGACGCCGACGCCGTTCACTAGCGAAGAGTTGGGCTGGGTCGCGCAGATCGCCGAGCAGATCGCCCTCGCGCTCGAGAATGCGCTCGCGTTCGGCGAGATTGCGTCTCTGAAGGATCGCCTTGCGCACGAGAACGTCTACCTGGAAGAGGAGATCCGCGGCGCCCAGCATTTCGGAGAGATCGTCGGCGAAAGCCGGGCGCTGAAACGCATCTTGAGCCAGGTGGCCACGGTGGCACCGACCGACGCCAGCGTACTGCTGCTCGGCGAGACCGGCACGGGCAAGGAGCTCATCGCGCGGGCGGTTCACGCCGCCGGTGATCGCCGGGGCCGGGCGCTCGTGACGGTGAACTGCGCCACCTCGCCCGCGGGGCTGCTCGAGAGCGAGTGGTTCGGCCACGAGCGTGGGGCGTTCACCGGAGCCCTGTCCCAGAAGATCGGTCGGTTCGAGCTGGCCCACCAGGGCACCTTGTTCCTCGACGAGATCGGTGACGTGCCGCTCGACCTGCAGTCGAAGCTGCTGCGCGCGCTTCAGCAGCGTGAAATCGAGCGTTTGGGAAGCACGCGAACCATTCGCGTCGACTTTCGGCTGATCGCTGCCACCAACCGCGGTCTCGAAGAGATGGTCGCCAGGCGGGAGTTCCGTTCGGACCTGTACTACCGGCTGAACGTCTTTCCAATCCGGATTCCGCCGCTGCGGGAACGCCGCGAGGACATTCCGCTGCTCGTCCGCTACTTCGCGCAGCGGTTCGCCAAGGGGCTGCGGCGGCCCATCGAATCGGTCTCCCGCGAGAGCATGGAGATGCTCTGCCGATGGCCGTGGCCCGGCAATATCCGCGAGCTGCAGAACGTGATCGAGCGCGCGGTCATCCTGTCGCAGGGCACGGTGCTGACCGTACCCCGCTCGGAGTTCGAGTCGCCCTTGCCTTCGACGTCCTCGCCCGTGACGCTGGAGGACGCCGAACGCGACCACATCCTGCGCGCACTCGAGCAGACCGGCTGGGTGATTGGCGGCGCCGGCGGTGCGGCCGCGCGACTTGGCCTCAAGCGTACGTCACTCGTTTCGACGATGCGGCGGCTGGGCATCGTCCGGCCAAAGCCACACGCGGGCGCGAGTCGCGACGCTCGCGCCCGCTGACGAGCGTCGGTCCCCCGGAATTCAAGAGGCTTTCGTGCAGGTTCGCCTCGGTCGTGAACCCCGCTCCCCGTGACGCGGAGAGATCTCGTGCCTCTATTTCGTCACGGTCGCACCGGTTCATCCATCGCCATGAGTCCACAACCTTGTGCACGAGAACGCGATACGTCCGTCTCCTTCAGGCTGCTTTCAGGAACGACACTTGCGCTCTCTCAACGGCGAAGCCCGACGTTCTGGGCAGACCGTGCGCGCACCGCTGAGTGAAAGAGAGAAGGAACATGGAGACACAGAAGACACAATCGGGAACCGGGTCCACACTCCAAGCCTACGCGGACAAGATCGCCGCGCAGATTCATGCGGCGAACACCCGCATCGACGAGTTCGAGGCGACGGCGAAGCCAAGGCGGGCGCAGGCAGAAGTCACCGCAATCAATGGCTTGAAGACCGCCGGGCGAAACATCGAACGGATGCTGGTCGACCTCAAGACGACGCGAGACGCGCAGGTCGCACGCGCCAAGGCCGACATCGATGCGGCGATCGTGGCATTCCAGGGGTCGCTCGAGGACTTCAGGCGCAAGTTCACGACACCGTCGGAGAAGAAGTGAGCGCCCATGCCTGCTTCACGATTGCGTCAACCGCCGTCGTCTCGCAAGAGCCAGATCCCCAGCTGGCTCCCGTATGCCGCAGCCGCGCTGGTAGGCGTCTGGTTGCTGCAGGCGGTGGTCGCCCCGCTTCTTCCTCGTGCGGCGGAGATCCCGTACAGCGAGTTCAAGGTGAAGCTGGCGGCGGGCCAAGTCACCGACGTCACTCTGGGGACACCCATCGAAGGCGTGATGAAGAACCCCGAAGGCCAGACACCCGGGCAGGCGACAACCCGGTTCGCGACCCTGCCGCCGCCTGACGGCGATCCGGATCTCATCAGAGAGCTCGGTGCCGCACACGTCACGTACCGCGCCAAGACGCCGCCCAGTCCGATTGCGACCTTCATCCTCAGCTGGGTCCTGCCACTCGTTGTCATGATGGGGCTCTGGTCACTCGCCGGCCGCAGCCTCACAGCGCGCACCGGAGGCGGCATGTTAGGGGGCGGCATCTTCGGCGTGGGCAAGAGCAAGGCGACCGAGGTGAAACCCGAGGAAGTGGGCGTCACGTTCAAGGACGTGGGCGGCGCCGACGAGGCGATCGCCGAGCTGCGCGAGATCATCGAGTTCCTCAAGGCACCGCAGCGATTCGCGAAGCTGGGCGGGCGGATTCCGAAAGGCGTGCTCCTCGTCGGGCCGCCCGGCACAGGCAAGACGCTCATCGCGAAGGCGACCGCCGGCGAAGCCGGGGTCCGCTTCTTCGAAACGAGCGGCTCGGAGTTCGTCGAGATGTTCGTCGGCGTTGGCGCGGCCCGCGTGCGCGACCTGTTCGAGCAGGCCCGGGCTGCGGCGCCGGCGATCGTGTTCATCGACGAGATCGACGCCATCGGCCAGAGCCGCGGCGGCGGCGTCCGTCTGATGACGAACGACGAGCGGGAGCAGACGCTGAATCAACTCCTGGCAGAGATCGACGGCTTCAAGACCGGCGCCGAGAACCCGGTCATCATCATGGCGGCCACCAATCGCCCCGAGATTCTCGATCCCGCGCTGCTGCGGGCGGGCCGGTTCGATCGCCAGGTCGTGCTCGGGAATCCGGATCTGACCGGCCGGCTGCAGATTCTGCAGATCCATAGCCGCAGTATCACGCTCGCGCCGGACTTCGATCTGGAACGTGCTGCGCGCATCACACCAGGCTTCAGCGGCGCCGACCTGGCAAACGTGATCAACGAGGCCGCCCTGCTGGCGGCGCGCCGTCAGAGCGCGGGCGTGAGCTTCGCCGACTTCGAAGCCGCGATCGAGCGCGTCCTCGGCGGCCTCGAGCAGCGCAGCCGGGTGATGAACGCAAAGGAGCGCCAGACCGTCGCGTACCACGAGTGCGGCCACGCCTTCGTCGCGAGCCTCGTGCCGACCGGCGATCCCGTCAGCAAGATCAGCATCATCCCGCGCAGCCGCGGCTCGCTCGGCTACACCATGCAGATGCCCAAGGAGGATCGGTACCTGCTCTCCATCGAAGAGCTCGAAGACCAGATCGCGGTGATGATGGGAGGCCGGGCTGCCGAATACGTCATGCTCGGCACGATCAGCACCGGTGCGGTCGACGATATTCAGCGTGCGACGCAACTCGCCAGGCGCATGGTCACTGAATTCGGCATGAGCGAGAAGCTGGGGTCGGTGCGGTATGCAGGCCAAGGCCTGCAGTACCTGGGAACCGCGGTCGCGGAGAGTACCGATGCCAGTGCGGCGACGCAGGAGACGATCGATGCCGAAGTGCGCCGTATTGTCGGTGAGCAGTTCGAACGGGCCGTGGCCCTCGTCGCGGCGCATCGTGACGCGCTCAGCCAGCTATCGGCCGAGCTGCTGAAAGCCGAAAGCCTCGACGGCAGCGCAGTGCGTGCGGCGCTGTCGAGCGCAGGCGATGCCGTCGCGTCCTGAACATCGAAAGCGTCTCTGGCGCACAGGTGCCCCTCAAATCGACGCCGCACGCCCGCGGGCCGCCAGCCCTACTGCGGCTTTCGCCCTTGCATGCCCACTGGCAGCGCCAGGCCGACGCGGTGGCGGGACATGGCGTTGTCGCGATCGAGATTCGCGAGCATCAAGGCAGCCGCATCTGCGTACGGCACGATCATCTGGGGAATCAGCGACGCGAAGACCGGCAGGAGGGACGAGTCCGGCAGGGCCCGCGCGACGGCGGGGATCTCAATGGGCAGGGCGTCGAGCGAGATGCGCAGCCGGTCCAGCCCGAGCGCCGGCTCATCGACCATCGGGCCAGGACAGAGAAGTCGCCAGTCCAGGCGCGAGCGGCTCAATCGCTCGAAGTTGACCCGGTGGGGCCAGTAGGTGGACTCCACCTCTGGCAGATCGACACCGCGACGCCCGGACGAGTCGATGTCGAGGAGCGCCGCGCCCGCGAGCAGCCAGCAGACCGGCTGCTCCGCCGCGGGAAGGAGGTCCACGCAGGTGACGAGCCGGTCGATCAGGCCGACGAACGTTTCGCCGTCGGCAACGTGGCCGGCGCAATTGATCAGCGCGTCCTGGCCGCGGACGAGAGCGGAGGGCACGCCGGCGCTGAGGTCGCCCATGTGAACGGATAGTCGTTCCCCGACGTCGGCTGGCAACTTGGAGGGCGCGCGGACGAACACCGTGACCGCGTGACCGGCGGCGAGCGCCTGGCGCAACACGTGGCGACCGAGGGATCCGGTCGCGCCCACGATCAAGAGGCGGGACATCTGTGATCTCCAACTCCTTCACGGCGCGTCGGCGCGAGGCCGACGAACAGGCACCCACGCGACGCCCCTGAGGTGGCCGCGTGGCGACGCCCGAGCGCAATGCAACGACGCGGCCACAGGATGCCCTGGTCTCACTCGAGGCGATTCCGGCGAGCGTCGGTGCACGTGCCCCATGTCCTGCTGACGGCCACAGGTCTCGTGCCTTGATTTCGTCACCATCCTGAGCACGTCATCGGCCTGATGCCTGCGCAAGCCTGTGAATATCAATCACATCGCAGAGCAGCCCGATTGGAGCTGAAGTTGCCCGTAGGAGCATGGGCACGATGTTCGCTCCGGCGTTGACGACGGGCGTTCATTGTCCCTTCAGGAGGGCAGAAATGATCATGTGGGCGATCCAGATTTTCCTCGCGGTTGCCTTTGGAGCGGCGGGGACGATGAAACTGGTGCGGTCGAAGGCGCAGCTCGCGGCGAATCCGCACATGGGTTGGGTGCACTCCGTTCCTGACGCTCAGATCAAGCTTCTCGGTGTTGCGGAGGTGCTCGGCGCAATCGGCCTGGTGGCACCGATGGCAACCGGAATCGCGCCGTTCCTGACGCGCGCTGCCGCGGCGTGCCTGACCGCACTGATGGGCGGAGCGGTGGCGACGCACATGAACCGTCGGGAACCCGCGGCGGTGGCAAGCGCGCTGGCTGCATTGACGATCGTCGTGGCAACGTTTCGATGATCGTCGTGGTCCACTCGCGCGCGTTGCGCGGAGAGGCAGGAGAAGCAGGAGAAGAGACATGTTCGCTACCACTATTGGGGACCGTATACACGTGAGGCTTTCGCGCCGTAACCTGCGCCAATTGGACGCCATCCTCGATAACCCGGCCATTCGTAACAGCTGCCTGACGCGGAGGGCCGAGAACGGCGTGTCTCTCGTCGTGCAAGTCGAGGATGATGCGGACCATTACGAGGGACGCGATCCCGGCCAGGGTGAGTTTGGCCACCGGCTAAGCTAGGGCCGGCTGATCCGAAGCGGATTCGGGCGCCTTGGACGTCGCATTCTTGGGCTTGCTTACCGGGCATCAATGAAGACGTGTGGGACGCCGACCGCCAGCCCGGCAGGATCAAGTTACGTCTGGTCCGAGTCGTGTAGATGATTCTGTAGCTGCTCGTTGCCGCCGAGTTCCACTTGGTTCAGCAAGATTCAACAGAATCGCAGGAGTTCGTCAGGCTGCGGAATACAGCGGATGGGAGATCCGCCTTCTAACCCCGTAAGTGACCATGAGGCTGTGGCGCACGTACGCGTGTTTCGCCATAATCCTTCCGTTTGGCGCTCGCACCAAGCCGGCAACGAACGCCGAGGTTGCTGGTCGTGTCTTTCGAGGTGAGGGATGGCGTGGCAGGATGGCGGGAGTGGAGAAAGTGTCAACTGGAGCCCCCTGGTTGTCATGGCGGGTCCCTCACACCGTGGCGGTTGTTCATTATGTCAATGTGTTCATTTTTAATGAACATGCTACAATCTCGGACATGGCCAAGGGAGCCGCGCCAGACTTGGAGCCATACAGCCAGATACTTGAGACGTGGATGCCCAAAGTGGCTCTCCGCGCCGAGGTCCCGGCGCGGACGGGGCACCAGCTCCGCCTTGACGGCGTCCTGACGTGGAAGGCCGACGGCAAGACGATCCGGTACATCGTCGAGGCCAAGCGGAATTTTCGTTTCCAGGACGCCGGGGTCATCGTCGAGCAGTTGAATCGGCTCCGCGCGGCGCTGCCTGCCGCGTATGCCCGCGACAAGCTGCTGCTGCTAGCTCCCCACGTGCGCGCGCAGCAGGCGGCGGTGCTGGAACGGGCGGGCATCGATTACGTCGATCTCGCCGGCAATGCTCACTTGCAGGTCCCCGGACTGTTCGTGCACGTCGAGGGACGCCGGCCAGCAGAGGAGCCGGCACCGGCCATTCGACGCCCGCACAAGGCGTGGATCAAGACGGTCATGGCGCTGCTCGTTCAGCCCGATCTCGTGCAAGCGCCGTATCGAACGCTGGCTCAGCAGGCGGCCGTCGCCCTGGGCACGGTTCCCGCGTGCATGAATGACCTGGCTGCGCGCGGGCTCCTGCTCGACGGGCGGCAGGGCCGCAGGTTGACCGATCGGCCGGCGCTCGTCGCGCTCTGGGTGCAGGCGTACGTCGAGGCGCTTCGTCCCAAGCTGAAGGAGCGCCGCTTTCAGATGCGCGCGAACGGCAAAGAGGAGATCTGGAATCGGCTTCAGGCTGTTCTCGCGAAGCGCGACCACCCGTGGGCGCTGACGGGCGCCGACGCAGCGGAGCGCCGCACGCATTACTTCCGCACGGACGAGACCGAGATCTATGCGCCCCTTCCAGTCCTCGCCGACCGGGATACGCAGAAAGCGCTTGTCGCGCAGCCCGCCGCGCAGGAGGGCAATCTCCTCGCGATCGAACCACCCGGCCCGCTGGCGATTCCGACGATGAACGGCAAGGGGATTCCCGTCGCGCCCGATTTACTTGCGTACGCCGAGCTGCGATATCGCGGCACACAGCAGGCGCTCGAAGCGGCGGAGCTGCTACTACCCATGGTTCTTGGCGATGCCACGCATTGAGCCTCACCTGATTCCGGTCGTTACGGACCTGGCTCGTGGCCTGCGCGATCTGGACGTACCGTTTGCGATCGTCGGCGCGCTGGTGCCCGAATTGCTCCTGGGCGTCAGGCCCGCCCAGATGACCAACGACGCGGATGCCGCGGTCGTCGTGCAGAGCACGGCCGATTTCGAGACGCTTGCGTCGACACGCTCACCGGCGACGGGCTCGCTGACGTCCTTCGGGGCGCCTCCGTCGTCGTCGACGTGTCGAACTCTCCGTCGTTCGCGGAGGAGGCCGTGATGAAGTCAGAACGCTCAGAAAACGGTACTCAGGAGCGCCGGGATCCCGTACTCCATCGTTCACGCGACGCAATTCTTCGAGTTCATCAAGCGCATCGCCGACGAAGCCACTGACGGAACGACGGTTCGGCTGCCTCCCGTGCTGATCCAGCCCATGGCGGCCGGACGTGACCAGGGCCGTCGCCAGGGTCGCCATCGGCGCGCCGGTGAACGGCACGGTTGAAGTCGATTCCTGGGGACGACGCGCGACTGGGCGAGATCCGATTCGAGGAGTGGCAGAGGATGTCGAGCGTCCCGGCGCCGTCGGCTTCCGCATCGTCGGCGACAGCTGGAATGAAATGAAGACGTACGTGCGTGGACCCCGGTTACTCTCGTAGCCGGGGTCCACGTCCTTCCCGCGTTGCCGGGCTCGCCGGCTCAGTTATTTCAGGGTGATCTTCTGCACTCGCCAGTTCATCACCTCGGCGACGTACAACGTGTTCGGATCGCGGCAGTCGATTTCGTTGACCATGCCGAACTCCTTGAGCTGCTTGCCGGCGTGGCCGAACTTGCCGAGCACCGTCCCGTTCAACTCCATCTTGTAGATCTCGCCGTTGAGGAACGGGTCCTCATCCGGATTGGAGTTGGAGCTGAAGAGATACTGGTGCGCGCCGGGCGAGATGCAGATGGCGCGGGGCGAGCCCACGTTCTTGATCTCGCTCTTGAACGTGCCGTCGTTGTCGAACACCTGAATGCGCTGATTGTCCATATCGGCGACGTAGACGTTGCCGCTGGCATCGACCTGGATGGAGTGTGGAACATTGAACTGACCGGGTCCGGAGCCGGTCGCACCCCACGACTTGATGAACTTCCCGGTCTTGTCGAACTTGGCGACGCGGGCGTTGGCGTAGCCGTCCGAGATGAAGATGTTGCCAGCGGCGTCCCAGGCCACGTCAGTCGGCTGGTTGAAGTTGTCGCCGGGCACGCCGGATCCGGGAGGTCCGGACCCGCGACCGTAGACGCCGCCGCCTGCGCTGCTGCCGATTTCGCCGATTGCCTCGGGCCTGCGGCCCAAGGTCAGGAGGACGCGGCCGGATTGATCGAACTTGACGACCATCCTGGAGGCCCGGTCCACCACCCAGATGTTGTTCTGGGGATCGACCCTGACGCCCTGCGCGAAGAGGAAGTTGTAGGGGCGATTGTCGTCCTTGCTGCCGCCGATCTCACGCACGAACTTTCCGGCCTTGTCGAACTCGAACAGACGCGGTCCGCCGTTGATGTAGATGCGCGACGCGCCCACCGTGGCGTTCGGTCCACCGCTCTGGGTGTAGACCAAGATGTTGCCCGTCGACGTCGTGGCCACGCCGGCCACTTCACCAAAGTAGGTATCGACCGGCAGGTTCAGAAAGTCGCCGGCGGAATCGAACGGGATCTCGCGCGGCTGGCCCTGGGCGAAGAGCGAGCCGGAGAAGCGCGAGCCCGCGAACAGCAGCGTGCCGGCGACCAGCAGCGTGGCTGCGAGGCGTGAGTATCTCATCAGTTGCCCCCTTTACTGGCCGTTTCGCTGGCGGTGGGGTGCAGGAGGAACTTCTGCAGGCGCCATTCGACGATTTCCGTCGTGTAGATGACGTTCTCGTTGCGGCAATCCAGTCCGTGGACCGTGCTGAACTCTCCCTGCTGCTTGCCGGGTTTCCCCCACTTGCCAACCGGCGTGCCGTCCAGCTCGATCTTGAAGACCTGACCGGTGACCTTGTGGACCTCCGAGTCGTTGGAGTCGGGATTCGAATTGGACGTGTAGATGTACTGATGCGGACCGTCGGTGATGCACATGGACCACGGAGCGCCGAAACTGTCGTACGTGGTCTTGTAATTCAGATCGTTGTCGTACACGAGAATCTGCTGGCCGCTGCGGCTGCCCACGTAGACGTTACCCTGATGATCCACGACCAGGGTATGCGGCAGAATCATCTCGTTGGGCCCCGTTCCGCGATGGCCGGCGTCTTTGACGAAGTGGCCGTACTTGTCGAACTTGACGACGCGTGAATTGACATAGCCGTCGGTGACGAAGATGTTGCCCTGGGAGTCAAACGCGACGTCGGTGGGGCGAGTGAACGCATAGTGCGGCGCCGGATTCCGCCGCCTTCGCAGGCGGCTGGAGCCCACTGAAGGGGAACTCGGCCCGGCGCCCCAAGACCATGGTCACGCGGGTGCCTTCGGGGTTGAACCTGATGATGCTGTTGGCCCCCTCGTCGGCTATCCAGATGTTGTCCTGGGGATCGACGCGGATGCCGTGACAGAACACGTTGCCGTACAGGTCGTGCCCAATCTCCTTCACGTAGTTGCCGTTCTGGTCGAATTCGAAATTGCGGGTCTGCTGGGCGCAGGAGTTGACGAAGATGTGCCCCTTGGAGTTGGTGGCGACACCGATGCCTTCGCCCATGTACAGGCCGGCGGGCAACTTCATGAAGTTGGGTACCACCTCGTACGGGATGTCGGGCGTCGTGTCCAGGGCCTTGGGCCGGAGTGACGTGGCGCCACGGCCGCCGCCACCACCACGGCCGCTACGCCCGCCCTGCTGGGTCTCGGCGCCGGCAGGCGGTGCCTGAGCCCCCCTAGGCGGTGTCTGGGCGAACACGGCCGCGGCCGCTGACAAGCCGAGCGCCGCGGTCACGGCGTAAATGTAGTGTCTTTTCATATGCCACCTCAGCAACGGCAAAATGTAACACAACGAGGAATCACCCACCACAACCCAAGGCGCCGGCCGGGCGGGGGCACACGACGACCTGGCCGATCACCCCCGCCAGACGTCCGCGGCGGTCTTCAGCAGCAGGTGCGTCGCCGTGGCGCCGGCGTCCTGGTGTCCGACGCTCCGTTCTCCCAGGTAGCTGCCGCGGCCCTTGCGCGCCTGCATCGCAATGGTCGCCCGCATGCCGGCTTCGGCCGCCGCCGTGCCCTTTTCGAGAATCTCCGACAGGCCGCCTCCTGCCTCCAGGGCACCTCGCATCGCATCCACCGCGGGAAGCAGGGCATCCAGCATCGTCTTGTCGCCGCGCTCGGCTTTGCCACGCTGTTGGAGGCCTTCGACGCCGGCCTGGAACAGCGCCACGACGTCGGCGGGCGAGAGTTCGGACTTGTCCGCGCAGGCCGTTCCGGCGCGGAGAAAGAACGTCCCGAGAAGGGGGCCGGAGGTGCCGCCCATGGTCTTGATGAGGACCGTCGCCACCTTCTGGAAGACGGAGCGGAGATCAGCCGGAGGCTGAGCCGACAGCTCCGCCTGCACGGCAGTGAAGCCGCGGTCCAGACTGATTCCAAAATCGCCGTCGCCGACGGCCGCATCCAGATCGGTCAGCTGCTGGCGGTTCTCGTTGAAGACCTTCTGCAGCGCGTCCAGCCAGCGCAGGACGTCCTGCGCGTTCACCGCCATCTTCAGATCCCCCACCGCAGGGCCGGCGTCAGCACCGGATCGTCCCACAGGGACAGCAACTCGTCGTCGGCCTGCAGCAGGGTGATCGAGCAGCCGGCCATTTCCAGGCTGGTGATGTAGTTGCCGACCAGGCGGCGGGCGATGGTGATCTGCCGGCCGCGCAGGTGCCGTTCCAGTTCCCCGTAGACGAGATACAGCTCGAGGAGCGGCGTGCCGCCCATGCCGTTGAGCATCGCAATCACGCGGTCGCCGGCGCGGAATGGCAGATCGGCCAGGATGGCCTCGGACATGTGCGCGACCGACTCGGCGGCGGGCATATGGAGCATGCGGCGCCGGCCCGGTTCGCCATGGATACCGACGCCCATCTCGATTTCGTCATCGCCCAGCACGAAGTTGGGTTTGCCGGCGGCCGGCGGGGTGCAGGCGGTCAGGGCCATGCCCATGGAACGCGCGCCGGCATTCACCCGGCCGGCCAGCGCCGCGACGCGGGCGAGGTCGTAACCCCGGGCGGCGGCCGCGCCGCAGATCTTTTCGGCCAGCACCGTGGCGCCGACGCCGCGGCGGCCGGCGGTGTAGAGGCTGTCCTGGACGGCGACGTCGTCGTTGATCACGACCGTCTGCACGTCGATGCCGCGAGCCTGGCAGAGCTCGGCGGCCATTTCGAAATTCATGACGTCGCCGGTGTAGTTCTTGACGATGTGGAGGACGCCGGCTCCGCCATCGACAGCGCCCGTGGCTGCTTCCATCTGGTCTGGACTCGGAGACGTGAAGACCTGGCCGGGACAGGCGGCGTCGAGCATGCCCTTGCCCACGAATCCGGCGTGCAGCGGCTCGTGACCGCTGCCGCCGCCCGAAATGATGCCCACCTTGCCGGTGAGCGGGGCGTCCGTCCGAACCACGTACATCGGATCGAAGCTGACCTTGAGGATGTCGGAGTGGGCTGCGGCGAACCCGGCCAGCGAGTCCCGCACCACATCCTTGGGGTCGTTGATCAGTTTCTTCATGTGCGCTCCACCAATGGATGGTATCACCGCGTCTCGCGCGGACTCGTGATGCCGATCCCGGCGATGTCGCTCGCGGGTCAGCCCAGGCGGCTCGTCAGGCGGTCCAGAGCGCGACGTACAGCCAGGCGCCGACGATGCCGCCGATGATCGGACCGATGACCGGCACCCAGGCGTAGCCCCAGTCCGAAGTCCCCTTGCCGGGAATCGGCAGGAGCGCGTGCGCGAAGCGAGGGCCGAGATCGCGAGCCGGGTTGATCGCCCAGCCCGTCGATCCGCCGAGCGACAGGCCGATCCCGAAGACGATGAGGCCAACGAGGAGCGGCGCGAACGCGTTCGGGAATCCGGTATTCGGAACCAGATTCGTCGGCGTGAGCACGGTGAGCAGGCCGAGCACGAGAGCGGCGGTCGCAATCGCCTCGCTCAGCACGTTGGCCAGCGGGCGGCGAACGGCGGGTCCGGTGGAGAAGACCGCCAGCTTCGCGGCTTTGTCCTCCGTGAGCGGCCAGTGCGGAAGATACGTCAGCCACACGATCACGCCGCCGAGAAACGCGCCGGCGGTCTGCGCAAGGACGTAGCCGGGCACCCGCGACCACTCGAACTTCCCGATCGTCGCGAGCGCGATCGTGACGGCGGGGTTTATGTGCGCTCCGCTCAGCGCGTTCACGGCGTAGACCGCGATCGTGACGCCGCACGCCCACCCCGCACAGATGACAATCCAGCCGCCGTTCTGCCCCTTCGATCGCGAGAGGACGACGTTGGCGACGACGCCGTCGCCGAACATGACCAGCAGCATCGTGCCCAGGAGCTCAGCGAGGTAGGGGTTCATCGTTTTTGCCGGGGCACAGCCTACATGGTTTGCGCCCGTGGCATCAAGCGGTCCACCCCCGCGCCCCTGCAGGAGGCGAGAGCGTAGAGTAGCGGGAATGCCCCTGCTCGGGTCCACCGGACTGGCCGTGACGCGGCTCGGCCTCGGACTGGCGGCGCTCGGCCGGCCGTCGTACATCAATCTCGGCAGAGGCGCGGACCTGCCCGCGCACCGGGACGTGGAGGCGATGGAACGCCGTTGTCGCGCCGTGCTCGACGCGGCGTATGCGACAGGGATTCGTTATTTCGATGCGGCGCGCTCGTACGGCCTCGCCGAGCACTTCCTGGGTCGCTGGATGGACGCGCGCCACCTGTCACGCGCCGACGCGACCGTCGGATCGAAATGGGGCTACACGTACACGGCGGACTGGCGGCCGGACGCCCGCGTGCACGAGGTGAAGGACCTCTCGCTCGAGGCGCTCGACCGGCAGATCGCGGAAACTCGAGCCCAGCTGGGCGACCGGTTGGCCCTCTATCAAATCCATTCGGCGACGCTCGAGAGCGGCGTGCTCGAGGATCGGCGCGTGCTCGCGAGGCTCGCGCGACTGGCGGATGACGGACTCGCGATCGGTCTGACGGTCAGCGGTCCTCGGCAGGCCGAGACCATTCGCCGGGCATTCGACGCGGCGGTCGACGGCGTCAATCCGTTTCGATGTGTGCAGGCGACGTGGAACCTGCTGGAACCGTCGGCGGCTTCCGCGCTCGAGGAGGCGCACCGCCTCGGCTGGGGCGTAATCGTGAAGGAAGGCCTCGCGAACGGGAGGTTGGCGAGGCGGGCCGAAGGCGATCCTCCCACGGCGCTCCGGGACGTCGCCGATCGGCTCGATGCAGGCGTGGACGCGGTCGCGATCGCCGCGGTGCTCGCCCAGCCGTGGGCAGACGTCGTGTTGTCGGGGGCGGTGACCGAAGCGCAACTGGCCAGCAATGTGCAGAGTCTGCGCGTGCCCCTCGAGGCCCCGCATCTGGCGGCGCTCGGCGCGATCGCAGAACCCGCCAATCGGTATTGGATGCGCCGCAGCCAGCTGCCGTGGCTGTGAGCTCGAGGTTAATGGCAAGGCCTTTCGGAAATTCGTTTCCGAATGTCGGTGGCAGTGCCGAGAGCCGGTCTCCACGGACAGCGGCGCTCGAAGCCGTGGCCTCCGTCCGCTCGGATTTCAGGCTGACGCACGTCGCGCGAGTGCGATCCGGCCCGGCGTCGCCCGGCCTACGCACGTCGCGCTCGAAATCCTCGCTCCCTCCGGCACGGCTTCGACCTTCGCGCATCGCGCCGGTCCGAGTCGACCGGCTCCCGGCACCCCCAGCGACATTCGACGTCGGATGACCGCGCGGGGGACGTCGTGTGGGACGAATCGGAGTGGCTCGATGGGCGTCAGGATGAAATCGCGCTGGAGGGAGCGAGCGGTTCGAGCACGATGGCGAAGCATGTCTGGTGTCCAAGCGGGTAGCCATCGTGCGATGGGCGGCAGCCTGAACCGCGAGCGGACGAAAGCGCGATTTCGAGGGCCAGCTCCGTTGAGTCCCACACGACGTCCCCCGCACGGTCATCCGGAACCAGCTCGATGTATTTCCGAAAGGCATTGGAGGTCAATTGAGCCCTTCCAGGTCCTTCATCAGCCGCCGCACGATCTCCCACACTTCGGCTTCCTGTTCGGCGGTGACGGTCACGCCGAGGCCCGCGATGAGCGAGGCCTGACGAGCGTCGCGCGCGCCGACAATGCAGCCGGTGAGGCCGGGATTGCGGAGGAGCACGCCGACCGAAAGCTGGCCGCAGCTCAACCCGGCCTTGCGGGCGAGCCCGTGGAGCTCGTCGATCGCGTCGAGATGCCGCTGAAATCGCCGTCCCGAATAGTCCTTGTGCGTGCTGCGGCCGTCGCTGGCCGGGAAGGTCTTGTCGCGGCCCCACGTGCCAAACAACATGCCGCGCAGTAACGGCGAGTACCAGATCGCGCCGACGCCGTTGGCCGCGCACCACGGCAGCACGTCCTTGCCCGCGGCGGGCCGCAGGATGCTGAACGGCGGCTGATCGGAGTGCAGCGGCACGCCCGTGGCGCGCCACTCCTCGAGCTGCGACACGGAGAAATTGGAGACGCCAATCGCGCGGATCTTCCCGGCCTGCAGAAGCTTCGCGAAAGCCCCGGCGGTTTCGGCGATCGGCTGCGGCACGGGCCAGTGGAGCTGATACAGATCGATGGCGTCGACGCCGAGCCGCCGCAGGCTCGCGTCGCACTCGTCGGCGACCTCCGCCGCGCTGGCCGACTTGGTGGGCTCGTCGCTGTTCTGGCCCAACCCGCACTTCGTGAAGACGAACGGCCGCCGGTCGGACGACAGCGACTTGACGGCACGCCCGACGACGGCCTCGGAGTGGCCCGACCCGTAGATGGGCGCCGTGTCAATCCAGTTGACGCCGTGGTCGAGCGCGGCATGAATCGCCTCGATGCTCTTCGTGTCGTCCTGCCCTCCCCACAGATGACCGCCGATCGCCCACGTGCCAATCCCAATGGACGTGATGTGCATCCCGCTCGATCCCAGCTGCCGTTTGATCACCGCGCGCTCCTCGCTCTCCGACACAGTGCACAGTAGCAGCAGTATTCGGAGCCGATCAAGCCGGTCCAGCTGCGCCGTGAACGTGCGCCCTGTCGGTCGCGTCTCTTCTTCCGAGGCAACGACGACGAGCTGCTCCTATTCCGCCCGCAGGGCCATGGCCGGATCCACCCGCAACGCGCGGCGGACCGGCACGTAGCAGGCAGCCAGCGCCACGAGGACGAGGCCGGCGCATGGGACCGCAAACGAGACCGGATCGGTCCGGTCGACGCCGTACAGGAAGCTGGCGATCAACCGCGTCGCTTCCCAGGCGCCCAAGGCTCCCAGGGCGACGCCCGCGACGGCAAGCCAGAGGCCTTCGCGCAGCACCATGGACTGGATGCGGCGGGGATTCGCGCCGAGCGCCATGCGGATCCCGATCTCGCGCGTGCGCTGTGAGACCGACTGCGAGATCAGACCGTACAGGCCGACGATGGCCAGCAGGAGCGCGAGTCCCGCGATCCCGCCCAGGAGCACGGCGCGGAACCGCGGCTGATCCGCCGCGCGGCTGACGACCGCCTCGAGCGTGGCGACGTCCGAGATGACCATCGTGCGGTCCAGCTCGGCGATGGCGCGCCGGACCGTCGGAGCGAGGAGGCCGGGATCGCCGGCCGTCCGCACGACGAGAAAGGGCGCGGCCCAGGTCTGCTGGCCGAACGGCCGGTAGACGGCATCGTCGGGCGCTTCGCCGAGCCCGGAGTACTTGACGTCGGAGACCACGCCGACGAGCGTCATCGTGTCGCCGTGGCTCTTGCCGTTGCGCAGGCCTGGAAGGTGCATCGTCTTGCCGACCGGATCGCCAGAACCGAAGAAGCGCTGCGCAGTGTCGACGGTCATGATCATGACGGGCCGGTGATCGAGATCGTCGTCCGCGGTGAAGAGCCGGCCCTTGACCAACCGCATTCTCAGCGCGTCGAAGTATCCGGGCGTGACCGCGACCATGCTGGCCGCGTAGTCGATCGAATCGCCCGACCGCTTGAGCGTGATCCGCAGGCGGCTGGTGCCCGGCGGCAGGGAGGTGCCGACGCCCACGGCACGCACGCCGGGCAACGCGGCGACTCGATCGAGGACGCGGCCGATGCGCTCGACGGTCTCGGCGTCGGTCGGGCGGGATCCGTACGCGACGTTCAGCGAGGCCGTGACGACGTGGTCGGTCGAGATGCCGAGGTCGGTGTGCAGGAGGCGGTCCAGGCTGCGGCCGAGCAGGCTGGCGGCCACGAGCAGGACCACGGCAATCGCGAGCTCAGCAACGCACAGCGCCCGGCGTGTGCGCCGGGTGCGACGCGATCCTCCCGACGCGCGCGATTGCAACGATCGCGCGGCTTTGGCCGCTCCCACCGCGGGGCCGACACCGGCCAGCAGTGCGGCCAGTGACGCCGCGGCCGCGGAGAAGAGGACCACTGGCCAGTCGACGTGCACGGCGTCCAGTCGCGGCAGGATGGCTGGATCCATCCGCACGAGCGCCGCGACGCCGCTGGCCGCCAGGCCGAGGCCGAGTACGGCGCCGGCCAGCGCGAGCAGCGCGCTCTCCGCCATCGACTCGACAACGAGGCGGGCGCCCGACGCGCCCAGCGCCCACCGCACGGCGACGTCGCGCGATCTGGCCGAGTGGCGGACCAGCAGAAGACTCGCGATGTTCGCGCAGGCCACGAGCAGCACCAGGCCGGTCGCGGCGAAGAGGACGAGCAGGGCCGGACGCACCGCGCCGACCATGGTGTCGCGCAGGGGCACGGTCCCGGCGTGGACCTGGCCGCGGGCGCCGTTCGACTCGAGACTCTGCGCGAGCGCCTCGACTTCGGCGGCCGCCTGCGAGACGGTCGCGCCCGGCTGCAACCGGCCGATCATGCGGAAGCCGCAGCACGCCGGATTCCGGGAGCGCACGAGGCCGGCGGGCATCCAGGCGTCGGTCGCCGCGTCCGGGAACCGAAACGCCGGGCCGGCGACGCCCACGACCGTGTAGTCCTGGGACGAGAGCGTGAGGTGGCGCCCGATCGATGCCTCGGGCGATCCGAACAATCGTCGCGCGAGCCGACCACTGACGACGAGGGCGTCCGTCCGGTCGTCGACCGCGGCGAGGAACCGGCCGGCGCCGATTGGCCCATCCAGGGTCGAGAAGAAGTTGCTGGAGACGATCGCCGTGTCGATGAGGTCGGTGCCGTCGCTCGAGGACAAGGCGCTCTTGCCGGTGGCGTAGAGCGCCGTCGAGGTGACGGTGCGGAGCCGCTGCCGCCAGGCGTTGGTGTCTTCGGGCGACACGAATTCCCACAGGACCGGCGCATGGCTGCCGGCCACCGTCTGCTGGCGCCGCACGACCACGAGCCGGGCCGCGTCGCGGTAAGGCAGCGGGCGGAGGAGCACGCCATACGCCACGCTGAAGATGGCCGCGTTGGCGCCGATGCCGGCGGCCAGCGTCAAGACCGCGAGCGCGGTGAACCCTGGCGTCTTGCGCAACCCGCGCGCGGCGACACGCAGGTCGCGTCCGATATCGCGGATGGACACGAGCGAAGACTAGCAGGATCCGATGAGGCGGCCGCTCTCTGGCCTCGGAACCAACCCGTTGCCGGCCGCATATCTAGACATCCTTCCGGTGTACAGGTAGTATGCCTAGGCATGACTGCCGACCGGGCCGGCCGGCGCGCCAGGGTCTACCGCCTCGCGCGGAGAGGCCGCGCCGGGCTCGAGCGGGAGATCGCCGAGTGGCGGCGAGTATCGCAAGCGATTGCCTGGGTGCTGCGGACATGACGGACTGGCTGACGCGGTGGGCGAGGCGCCGCCGCCTCGAGCGGGAGCTGGACGACGAGCTGCGTTTTCATGTCGAGGCGCGGACGCGCGACCTCGTGGCAGAGGGCGTCGCGCCGGGCGAGGCGAGCCGGCAAGCACTGGCCGAGCTCGGCGGGCTGGCGCCGATCACGGAGCTCACGCGCGATGCCCATGGCGGACGCTGGCTCGACGATCTCGTCGCGGACCTGCGCTATGCGGCCCGGTCGCTCGCGCATCAGCCAGGCTTCGCCATCACCGCCATCCTGACGTTGACGCTCGGCATTGGCGCGAACGCGGCCATCTTCTCGATGGTCGACGGCGTGCTGCTTCGGAGGCTGGCGGTACGGGAGCCCGGGCGGCTGGTGCTGTTCACCGAGAGTCTGCGTCAGGGGACCAACACGTCGAGGCCGCCGCCGGCCGGCCGGTGGGATTCTGTTCTCCAATGACGCGTACGCCTTCCTTCGCGACGGGCTGGCGCCACAGGCGTCCGTGGCAGCGTTTGCCGCCAGCCCGAACTCGGCGACGCTCCGCGCCGGCGCCGGCGGGAACGACGAGGATCGGGCGACCGTGCAGTTGGTCTCCGGCAACTACTTCGAGGTGCTGGGCGCCTCGGCGGCCGACGGACGGCCGCTGGCGCCGGACGACGACCGGGTGGGGGCCGCACCTGTCGCGGTCCTCAGTGATCACTTCTGGCGGGAGCGGCTCGGCGCCGACCCGCGGGTCGTGGGCCGCGTCATCTCGCTGAACGACACCGGCTTCATGATCGTCGGCGTGATGCCGGCGTCCTTCTTTGGTGCGCGTGTGGCGCGCGCGCCGGGCGTCTGGCTCCCGCTCGTCTGGCAGCCGCAGATCCAACGCGATCTGCGCTTCTTCGCCGGCCAGGAGGGCACGGCCGCGCACCGTCCGGATTACTACTGGCTGAGCCTGATTGGCCGGCTCGCCGACGGCCAGACGCTCCAGGGCGCTGGACGCGCGGCGACCACCGTGCTGCGCCAGTTTCTGACCGCGCAGATGCCCCACATGCAGGGGCAAACCCCGGACCGGATCCGTACGGCCCACATCACGACGGTCGATGGCGCGCGCGGCATCTCGCCGGTCCGCGCACGGAGCGCCCAGCTGCTGGCGTTGCTGCTGGCCGCCGTCGGCGTCATCCTGCTCATCGCCTGCGCCAATGTCGGGACGCTGCTCTTCGCGCGCGCGGCAGCCCGCGAGCGCGAGATCGCGGTTCGCCGGGCGCTCGGCGCGGGCCGCGGACGGCTCGTGCGCCAATGGCTGACCGAGAGCGCTCTGCTGGCGGTGCTGAGCGCGGTGTGCGGTGTCGGCGTCGCGCGGCTGGTTGCACCCACGCTCCTCGCGACGTTCGTACCGGCGAACGTCCCGGTCACCGTCACCCTCGATCTATCCGTGCTGGCCTTCACGACCGG
Source organism: uncultured Acidobacteriota bacterium (assembly GCA_963764505.1). GTDB lineage: Bacteria > Acidobacteriota > Vicinamibacteria > Vicinamibacterales > SCN-69-37 > CAVXSP01. Next base: position 1,522,679 of record CAVXSP010000001.1, read on the forward strand.
CATCGCAGCCGCGGCCTGTGTGCTGTTCGGGCTCACACCCGCGTGGCAGGCGGGACGGGTCGATCCGGTCCGGTCGCTCCGCCTCTCTGGCCCGAGCCTGCGTCGCCGTCACCTGCTCGGACTGGCGGAACCGTTCGTGGTCGCGCAGATCGCGATGTCGCTGGTGCTCGTCGTCGCGGCGACGCTCTTGGTGCGCACGCTGCTGAATCTCGAAGCGGCTCCGGTCGGATTCGATCGGGACCGCGTGCTGTTGGTGCCGATCAACCCGCGGCCGGCGGCCGCCACGCCGCTCGAGCACATCGCCTTGTACCGGCGCCTGTACGATCGGTTGCGCGCGCTTCCGGGAATCGAGCAGCTGACGCTGGCGCGCTACAGCCCGTTCGAAGGATCCACGAATACGACGAACGCGACGATCGACGGGTACATCCCGGCTCCCGGCGAGCACGTCGACGTCGAGACCATTGCCGTCGGACCCCAGTACCCCGCGACGCTCGGGATGCCGCTCTCGGCCGGCCGGGCGTTCACGCCGGACGATCGCGTGGGCAGCCCCCGCGTGGCGATGGTCAACGAGGCGTTCGTCCGGCGTTACCTGCCGGCCGCCAGTGCGATCGGGCGCCACTTCCAGATCAGAAACCACGAGGACTACGAGATCGTCGGCGTCCTGCAGGACGCCGCCTTTCATTCGGTTCGCGATCCGGCGCCGCCGACCGTGTTTACGGCGATCCTGCAGGACACGTATCTCTCGGACTACTGCGAGATCGAATTGGGGACGCGTGCCGCGGCCGGCGCGATGGCCGAGCCGGTTCGCCAGGCCATTGCCGACGTGGACGCGAAGGTGCAGATCGGGAATCTCCGCACGCTGCGGGGACAGGTCCTGGCCACGTTCGGCGCCGAGCGAACAGCGGCCGGCTTCATCCTCGCTTTCGCCGTGCTCGCCCTCCTCGTCGCGGCTGTCGGCCTGTACGGCGTGGTGTCGCACGGCCTGGCGCGGCGGACGAACGAGATCGGCGTGCGCCTGGCGCTCGGCGCCGCGCGCGTGGACATCGTCAGGCTCGTGGCACGAGAGACGCTGCTGCGCCTGGCGGTGGGCCTCGCCGTCGGTGCCGTGCTCGCGCGCAGCGCCAGTTCGCTGATCGCGAGTCAGCTCTTCGGCGTGACGCCCGGGGATCCGCTGTCGCTATCGCTGGCCGCCGGCGTGCTCGCCGCGGTCGTTGTCCTGGCGACGCTTCGACCGACGATGCGCGCGATGCGCGTCGATCCCGTGACGGCCCTTCGGGCGGAGTGAACGCGTCCACGAACGCCGCGATGCCAGCCCATCAGCCCGGCGAACTTCATGAGATCTTCCGGGAGGCGTTCAACAAGGGCGACGTCGACGCGTTGCTGGCGCTGTACGAGGCCGATGCGACGCTGCTCGTCAATGGCGAAGCCGTGACGGGCGTCGAACGCATCCGGGCCGCCATCGGGACCTGGCTCGCCGCCGGGGGGCGAATGCGCCTGGAGACGCGGGCCGTCATCGAGTCGCCGGCCGGGTTGGCCGTGCTGCACGGTGCATGGACGATCGAAACGGCGAGCGGAGAGCCTGCCCAAATGGCGACGGGCGTCAGCACCGAAGTGGCTCGTCGTCAGGCCGATGGCACGTGGCGGTTCGTGATCGACTGCCCCCACGGTCTGAGATGAAGCGTGTGATCTTACGTCTGTGAAACGTCGTCCTCGTCGCGGGCACATTCGCGTCGCTGGCGTGGCGGTCGATCTCGTCCTGACACCGGCACTTGCTGTCCCCGACGGCCAGTCCTTGTCGCAGTCGTCTGCAGCCTGTTGCGGTTTCCGGAATCGTGTAGTGCGCTGCTGGCCCTCACTCGCGATCTCGCGCGCCACCAAACCGGCGCGCTGCTCGGATTCGGGCCTGCAGCACACTACACGATTCCGGAAACCGCTATCGACCGAGCCTTGCCAGCGGCCGTGCGTGATAGGCGAACGCCGGATCGGCGGGGCGATCGACGTGGGGTCGGCCGAATCTGCGCAGCCACCGCGCCAGGCCGTGCCAGAACACCAGTAGAACCGCGATCGAGATCGCCACGCGGCCTTGCCTTGGAGACGGCGTGGCAGGCGCGTGCATGCACGAGCAGCGCCCCACATGGCTACTCCAGATTCGTCCCATCGATCTCGCTGGTCGGCTGGCCGCCGGTCGGCGCGTTCGTGTACGTCGGATCAGGCGGCGGCGAGGCACACGGGCAGGTCGAAGTCGTCTCGGAACGAGCGGGCGAGCACCGGCTTCGCGACGAACGGAAGGGCGAACGCATGGACGGCGAGATTGCGCACGGCGAGGCCAATGGAGGTCTCGGGCGCGAAGAAGCCGCGGAACCACACCGCGGACTCCTGTTTGGCGGTGACGAACCGGTGCAGTCGCCAAGCATCGCCGTTGGCGCGGTGGAGCTCCCCGGCGAGGACGTACGCCTCGAGCATCGCGAGTCCAGTCCCTTCGCCGGCGAGCAGTGAGGGACACGCCGCCGCGTCGCCTCGAGCAATGCGGGTGTCTCCCAGCCCATGCGGCCGAACTCACGTCGAACGGCAGCCTGCGCCCCGACGACTACGTCGAAACGCGCGCGGTTGCCGTCGGAGAGCCTGGCCATCGACCTCGTGCCATCCGGCTCGAGCCCGACGATGGAGACGCCGAAGTGAGCGGGGATGCCATCGCAGGCGGCGCACAGGTTTCCTCGCCCTTTCCTCGCGATTGAGCCTGAGAGGTTTGCCTGTCAATCCGATCGACGTGGCATGCAAGGAGACGTCCAACGCACGGCCGGCCCCAGCAGCATGTGCGCTCGTCAAGGTGTACGACTGACGTGCGTGTGTGGCGCGTCCGTGGACGACCTCGCGCGGTCCGAGCTCCTTCCTGGCGCGGCCGGCGCGACGACTCGACGAGATCGCGTCAGCGATCCGGAATGCGCATCGGCGCCAGCAGCTTCAGGCCCGATCGCGTCGTCGTGATGTTCACGCGATCCGACGGCTTGACGCCATCCGGCAACGTGTAGGTCAGCACGTACTGATTGAGGAGCGCGTCGGCGATCTGCTTGACGGCGGGGGCGATCGCATTGAGCGAGCCGACCCTGATCGATTGGCCGCCGCTCTCCCGCGGGCTGTCGCCCAGGACCGGTCCAATCCCGGCGGTCTGGAGGAAGATCACATTGACGTTCGCGCCGCTGCGCCGGAGATCCGTCATGATCAGGTCCGGATTCCTGTGGCCGCTGTCGCCACCGATCGTCATCACCATGAGCACGGGGCGGGCTGGTTTCTTGTCCTGGATCGCGCGCGCGGTCGTCCCTAGCGCTTCGGCGAGCTGTTCGCCGTGCGCTTCGACGCGCCCGCGCGGTCCGAGCCGGTTCAGTGCGGCCTGAATGCCGTCGAAATCCCTCGAGGCGTCGAGGACCTTCACCGCTTGCGGAGTCATTTCGTAGATCGTGAACTGGGCGTGCTGGATGAGCGCCTGCAGGAACTGCAGCACGCCGGCCTGGAAAGCGCCGGAGCCGCTGTCATCGTCGAACAGATGGACGTCCATCAACTCCGTTGCGGGCGCAAGGCTCTTCACCTCTCGGACCTTGCCGTCTTCCTTGACGGCGATGTCCGTGGCCGTCAGGTCGGTCACCGGTGCCCCAGACGCGTCCACGGCCGAGATGTACACACTGCGCGGCGTCTCGGCCGGCATCGCCGAGGCTGCCACGTTCGCCGCGGGCCCGATCGATGCCAGCGCGACGCCGAGGAGAACGCTTGCGCAGACCACCAGACCCTGAACCGTCCCGCGCGATACGCGATCCATGGATGCTTGCCCTTTCCCCAGGTGATGTTGGCCGACGGAAGACTAACCTTACCTCACCGACAGGCGCGATGCGAGTACCCGTGGCCCTGGGGCGACGACCGTGGCGATGCCCGTCTTCTGGCGGGCGATCCGTCGAGTGTCAGTCCGCGCCGGGCGCCGCGCATTTCTGATCCGGCCCCACCATCGACCGCAGCCCTGCCTCGTGCTCGCGCACCGCGGCGCTCGCGCGCGCCGCCGACCAGTTCCACCGGCGGATGGAACGATCGTGGTCCGGGGGCCAGCGCCGCAGGATGTGTCGCGCGAGCGGACACTGCACGTCGCGCGGCAGCGTGGGCAGCGCCTCGATCAGCACCGGCACGGCGTCTGCGCTCAGTGATGTGGCGTACGCGACGTCGAACCGCACCGGCGCGCCCGCTGACGCCATCCGCGCCACGTTCGTGCGCGCGATGATCACGTCCGGATTGACGACGAACAGCAGCGCGATCGTCGCGAGGCCGGATACCAGCGCGCCGAACGCGAACGAGTCGCGGCGGCCACGCAGCACCGTCGCGGCGAGCCACAACAGGATCGCTCCCATCCAGATCAGCAGCACCATCGCGTAGAACCGCGAGTCGGTGAGCCCGTAGCTCGCATGGTAGAGCCGCAGCCGCTGGAGCGCGGACGCGGCGATCCCGAGCACCAGCCCGATCTGCGCGCCGGCAAGGCTGCGGAAGACGAGGACGTCGCGTCGGACGCGACGCTCGAGGAGCCAGTCGGCCGCGAGGAGGACCGGCACGACGAGAACGACGGCGAAGACCAGCTCGAAGAACCCGCGGCGAGCGTATTCGGCATACGTCAGGTCTGGTGTGACCTGGACGAGGGCGTCGCCGCCGAAGAGATACCGGAACTGCACGATCACGAAGACCAGGAACAGCAGGTCCATCGCGGCGAGCGCCGTCGCGATTTCGGTAATCCCGAGCGCCGGCCGCTTCGGCACCGGGACCGTCTGGCTGTCGATCCCGTAGGAGCGATCGGTGAACCAGGGCGACTCCGTGCCCGTCAGGAATCCCCGCAGGTAGCCGGTCGCGACCCACGCGGATACGGAGAACAGGAGCAGGTGGCTCGCGATCCGATCGACGTCGATGCGGACGACGCTCCGCACCAGATTCGCGAACACGGCATCGGCCGACATGAACAGCGCTCCGAACACCGCGACGAGCGGAGCCGCGATCAGGAGGCCGCGCGCGACGGCCGCCGCGCGGCGGCGCCCGGCCGCACGACCGGTCTCGACGCGCGGCGTGGACCGCGCCGCATCCACGAGCGCGAGCGCTGCGGCCGTCCACGCGTGCAGGGCGCCCATCGCCAGCGCGGCGGCATATCGAAACACGCCCGCGCGACGGACCCAGCCCGCGTCGACTCGAGAGGCCGCCAGCGCGAACGTCAAGATCGCGCAGCCCAAGGCGAGCAGCTGCAGAGGCGCAGCGTCGCGCCACGCGAGCCCGCCCGCGAACACGACGCCAATTGCCAGCCACGCGACCCGCTCGCGGTTCGGCGCCAGCCCCGCCCGTCGGCGCAGGGCGAGGGCGGCGCCCGCCACGGACGCGACCCACAGCGACATGTTCAGACCCACGGGGTCCGAGCCGCGCAGCAGCGCATCGCCCACCACGCCGAGCAGGGCGCCCGCCGCGAGCAACGGCGGGACGGAGGCGGGTGGGGCGGGATAGAGCCGAGTCGCCTGCACGGACACCGCGTCCTCGCCCATTCGCGTCGCCTCCCCGGACAGCCGAGCTGCCGCCATTGCCGCAGACTACACTTTACAATGCAAAGTTCTCTATGTAAACTGTCGACGCATGCGGATCCTGCGAGCGACCCATCTCGGCATGTGCTTCGGCGTTCGCGACGCCATCGCGCTCGCGCTCGAGCACGCGGACGCCGGCCCCCTCACCATCCTCGGCGACCTCGTCCACAACCCGACCGTCCTGCGCGCTCTCGAGGCGAAGGGCATCGCGGCCGCGCAGGACGTCGCGCACGTCAAGACGCCCACTCTGATGGTGACCGCCCACGGCACCTCCCAGCGGACCCTCGCGAGGACCCGCGACCTGGGGCTGACGGTGGTCGAAGCCACCTGCCCGCTCGTACGCGTCGCACACCGCGCCGTCGCGATCCTCGCGCGCGAGGGCTACCACGTCGTCGTCGTCGGGCAGCGCGATCACGTGGAGGTGCGCGGCCTCACAGGCGATCTCGACCGGTTCGACGTCGTGCTCGAAGACGATGACGTCCTCGCGCTCGAGGAGCAGCCGCGCTTCGGCGTGGCAGCCCAGACGACGCAGCCGGTCGAGAAGGTGCGGCACGTGGTCGACCTGATCCGACGGCGGTTCCCGCGCGCGGAGGTGCGCGTCTTCGACACGGTCTGCAAGCCCACCAAGGAGCGGCAGTCCGCCGCGACCGAGATGGCACGCCAGGCCGACGTCGTCATCGTGGTCGGCGGAGGCTCGAGCAACAACACGCGCGAGCTGGTCAAGACCTGTGCGCGCTACTGCGCCCGCGTGCATCACGTGCAGACCGACGCGGACGTCCGCCCCGAGTGGTTCGACGCCGCGAACGTCGTCGGGCTGACGGCCGGCACCTCGACCCCGGACGACGTCATCGACCGCGTCGAGGCGCGCATCCACCTGTGCGCAGACGCTCCGGCGGGAAACGCCCACCAGCTCGAGGGCGGGATAGAGGCAAGATGAGCCGTCACCTGTCGGAGCGAACGCGCTGGACGGTGGTCGCGGCCTTCGCAGTCGCGATGGCCTGGGTCGAAGCGGCGAGCGTGTTCTACGTCCGCGCGCTCGTCGATCGGATCGAGCCGTACCAGCCCGACCCGCTGCCGATGAACGCAGCGCTCGGCAGCGTCGAGCTGTGGCGCGAGGCCGCCACGCTCGTGATGATCGCCGTGGTGGGGCTGCTCGCCGGTCGAACGTGGCGCCGCCGCGCCGGCTACGCCGCGCTGGCGTTCGGCGCCTGGGACATCTTCTATTACGTCTTCCTTCGCCTCATCTCGGGCTGGCCGAAGACGCTGCTCGACTGGGACATCCTGTTCCTGCTGCCGCTTCCATGGTGGGGGCCCGTGCTCGCGCCAGTCAGTATCGCGCTGGTGATGATCCTGTGGGGCACGATCGCGACGCAGTCGGACGCCGCCGCGAGCGGCGCCCGCTGGCCGTGGGCGCTTGGCTGGGCCGGCATCGCGCTGGCGCTCGCCGTCTTCATGATCGACGGCTGGCGGGCGCTGCCGAATGGGCGTGACGCGGTGCTGCACGTCCTGCCGACGACGTTCAACTGGCCGGTCTTCTGGGTGGCCTTGCTGCTGATGGCGTCACCGGCACTTCATCGCGTGGCCGCCTTGCGCGCGAAGACGCCGGTATTCCGGCGGCTCTGAGTCTCGCCTATGCCTTCCGCGTGGCCTTGATGAGCGCGTCCATGTGATCGAGATACTTCTCGAACGCCCGGCGCCCGGCCGCGCTCAGCCGGTATTCGGTCCGAGGAGTGCGTCCGGCAAAGGTCTTCTCGCACAGCACGTAACCGGCATCCTCGAGCCGGCGCGCGTGCACGCTCAAGTTTCCATCGGTGGTGCCCGTCACGGCCCTCAGTTCGGTGAACGACAGCGGCTCGGTGGCCGCGAGCGCCGCCAGGATCGCGAGTCGCGTCCGATCGTGAATGACCCGATCGAGCCGCTGGGGCGACGGAAACGCCTGCCCGTCGCGCGAGACCTGACTTGCTGCCTTCCTGGCCCTGGCCGTCATCGCCATCGCACACGTGCTCCCATATCGACGCCCCTATCCTCCATGTCGCTTCGCAATGTACAGCCCGAAGGCGAGCTGCAGCCCACCGAAGCCCGCCCCCAGCCAGACATCGCCCCACGCCGGGGGCGTGACCAGCGCCGCGATGCCCAGCGCCATGAACGCCGCGCCGAGCAGGCGCACGGCCGCGACGCTGAAGACGCCGCCAGCCAGCACGCCGGTGCCGTAGAGCAGGAGCCACACGGCGGGTATCAAGGCCGGGTCTCCGTGCATCCACACGCCCGAGGTCAGGGCCGCTCCGGCGACCAGCGGCGCGGCCAGGCTCATCGCGAAGCGACTTCCGACGGCGCCGGCCAGCGGCGCGCCACTGCGCGCCGCCTTGCGCCACATGGCGGTGATGCCAATGCCCAGCGCGACGGCCGCCCCCACGAGCCAGACGACCAGCCATCGTCCGGGGGATGGCTGGTTGGCTGCGATGACGGCCGCGGCCACGCCGACGACGCCCATCCCGGCGCCGCCCAGGCCGGGCACGGCCGTGAACGTCGAGCTCCGCTCCATCGTCCGGCGGATGAACTGGAGGTGCTCTTCCGCATGCTGGGCGAAGGAGGTCACTTCCGCTCGCTCGCCCGCCCGACCCGGCATGTCTCGAAGGGTAGCGCGCATCCGAACATGTGTCAAAGCACTTTCCGCAGCAAAGGAGATGCTGCGCCGACGAGAACGGGTTGAGAGGATCGGCCGCCGCCGGGGTTTATTGTGGCAGAGGGCGAGCGCGTGGCCGATTCCCGCGTCCTGTTTGCGACATACCGTGACGGCGTCTTCCGTTACCTGAGCCGGATCGTCGGCGCCGGCGAGGCGCCGGATCTCACGCAGGAAGTCTTCCTCCGGGTGTCGCGAAGCCAGGCGCCGGAGAGCGCGCCCGAGGCGCAGCGAGCCTGGATTTTCCGGATCGCGCGCAATCTCGCGCTCAACCACCGCCGCGACCGGCAGCGCAAGCCAGCCACCGTGGCCCTCGCCGATGTCTTCCGGCCGCCGGGCCAGGAGGTGAGCGCGGTCGTTCGCGAGGCGCTGGACCAGTTGCCGGCGATCGATCGGGACGTGTTCCTGCTGCGGGAAGCCGCCGGCCTCAGCTATGGCGAGATCGCGCAGGCGTGCGACTTGTCGGTCGATGCGGTGCGCTCGCGGCTCCATCGAGCGCGGCAGCGGCTTCGCGAATCGCTGGCGCCCGCAGCGTCGGGCTCTGTGTCTCTCACGGTGAGCATCCATGACAAGTCCTGAACAGATCGACGACGCGTCCGTGCCCCCGGACCTGGGGATCGTGGCGGCGTTCCTCGACGGGGAACCGGTCGACGGAAGCGAGCTCAAACGGGCCCTGGCGAGCGACGCCGCCCGGGACTATTTCCTCGATGTGCTGGTGCTGCGCCGGGTCGTCACGGAGATGGGACCGATGACGCTCGTGCGTGCACCGCGGCGTCGGGCGGCCAGACTTCGGCGCTGGGCGGCGGCGGCGCTCGTGGCGGGAATGGCTGGCGCGGCGGGATACGTCATGGGCGAGCGGCCCGGGCCCGTGGCGGACGTGCGCGGGGCGGGTTCGTCCGTCGAAGCGGTTGTCGACGTCGCCACGCCCCGCGCGCCGAGACCGACCCACGTCATTCGCCTGGAATCCGGCCTGACCTGGCACACCGAGGGAGGAGACTGACATGCGGGCATGGGCTTTCGCACTCTGTGCCGCCATCGTGGGCGGGCCGGCAGCGGCGCAAACGCCGGGCACACCCGTCGCGAACACCCCAATCGTGCAAGTCGGGGTGTTTACGCTGCAGCCAGATGGATCAGTGGGCGGGTTTGCCGTCGAAACCGGCGAGAGCGCCAGCCAGGAGTTCGCGTCGGGCATTCTGAGCGACGGCTGTCGGATAGGTGGCGGGCGCAACTGGGTTGGCGAGCACATGCCCGCATGGGGCACGGACGCCTGGGAGATCCACGGGAAGGTCATCAGTCTCACGCCGGATCAGGCGGTCGTGCAGCTCGAGTGGCAGCGGGTGCGAGCGGCTGGCACACGCGTGCAGATGCCGCAGGAATCGAAGCAGTTGACGCTGCCGATCGACCAGTTGCTCACGCTCGATCCGGTCGACCCCGCCGGCAATCCACAATGCTCGGCGCGCAGCATCGTCTTCGGAGCCCGCTACGCGCCGCGATTTCCACCCGGGATGCCGACGGGGCTGGCTCGGGGTGGAGGCGCCGCTTCCGGCTCCCTTGCCGGAAACGGCTCGGGGCGGGCGACCGCCGCGCCGCCCTTCGAGGCCGAGCTCTGGCTCGTCCACAGCGTGCCCGGGCAGATGGATTCCGTGCGGCCGCGTCACAGTGCAATTGACTGGCGCGGTCGCGACGTTCGATTTCGGATCGGTGCCCGTGCCGGTATCGGGCGGGACGCTCGACGTGCGCATCAGCGGACGGCTGCAGTTGGTGCGTCCCGGAACGCCGAAGCCGATGCTCATGTTCCGCGCCGACCGGGTCGTGACGTTCACGTCGTCGCGTCAGCCGCCCAGGGATCCGGTGACTCCGCCAATCAAGGGCAACGCCGTCGCCATGCGGCCGTGGCCTGCGCCGGACGATGTGCTCGAGTTCGAAATGCCGCCGCTCGAGGAGCAGGGCGGACGGGCGACACCAGACACCTTCTCGGTGCGGCTGCGCCTGCGGCCCGCGGGGCCGCGCTGACGTGCTTCGGCGCGCTATTCCGCTCGAAGCGCGACGACAGGGTCGATCCGCAGGGCTCGGAGGATCGGGCGCGCCGTGGCCAGGATCACGACCAGCGTCAAGACGAGCGCGGCGATTACCAGCGACGCCGGATCGCGCGGCGTGACGCCGTAGAGCTGGCTGCCGAGCAGCGCGCCCGCCCCTTCCGCCAGGAGGCCGCCCACGACCAGCCCGCCCGCGAGACGGACGAAGGTCTCGTGGGCGGCGAGGCGCACGATGTCCCGGCGCCCCGCGCCAAGGGCGATCCGCACGCCGATCTCGTTCGTCCGCTTCGCCAGACCGTGGGAGACCACGCCGTAGAGACCGATCGACGCCACGAGCAAGGCCAGCACCGCGAACGCGGCGATGAACGCCATCGCGGTCCGTTCGGGCCCGAAGGTGGAGGCGATCTGTTCCCGGAGCGTCCGGATCCGGCCGATGGCCACTCTCGAATCGACCGAGGCGATCGCCTCGCGAACGGCATTGGCCACCGTGCCCGCCTGGCCCAGCGTTCGCACTTCGATCTCGCAGTCGAGCGCCATCCCGGTCTCCTCCTGCAGCATCGGGATGAACACCGTCGGATGGATGGGCTCGTGTGCCGTGTGATATTGGGCGTCTCTGACGACGCCGACGATCTCGGTCGGGCCGCGCAGGTCGATATGGCGTCCCAGCGGAGATTGCGACGGGAAGTAGCGGGCCGCGAACGCTTCGTTCACCACCGCCACGTGCAGGGACCCGGCGGTATCGTCCTTCCCGATCGAGCGTCCGGCGACGATGGGCATACCGAGCGTCTGCGGATGGTCCGGGCCGACCTGGACGGTCTCGAGCCTGACGACCTCGTCCGGCGGAGGCTCGTAGCCGTCCACCTTCGCCTTGAACGAGCTCCAGTGGCCTTCGAACGGCCCGAAGCGCGCGAAGGTCACGCGCTCGACGCCGGGCACACGAGACACTTCGTCGGCGATCCGCTCGTACAGAGCGCCGGCCCCGTCGACGCCGACCCTGGCCGGCCTCGGGTTGATGCTCGCGAGCAGCACGTGGTCGGGTTCGAATCCGAACGGCTCGTGTGTCAGATTGATCAGGCTTCGCACGAGCAGCGTGGCCGCGAGCACCAGCACCAGCGACATCGCGATCTGCGCGACGACGAACGGCTCCGTGACGCCGAACAGGCGTCTTCGCCGGTGCCCGCGCCCGGCCAGCCGCAACGAACCGGCGGGGTCGACCCGTCCCGCTTGGAGCGACGGCGCGAGCCCGAACAGCAGGCATGCGAGCAGCGTCACGCCGGCGGTGAATACCAGCACCGGCCCGTTGAGCGAGACGGACACCGGCATCGCTCCAGCCACGACCTGGTTCAGGAGCCTCGGCGCGGCGAGCTTCGCCAGCAGGATGCCGCCGGCCGCGCCCGCGGCGCCCATGAGCGCGCTTTCGGTCAGCCACTGGCGGACGAGCCGTCCCCGGCCGGCGCCGAGCGCGCGCCGCACCGCGATCTCCCGTTCCCGTGATGCCGCCCGCGCCAGGAACAACGTCCCGATATTGGCGCACGCAATGAGCAGGACGAGCGCGACGGCCGAGAGCAGCAGCACGAGCACCTGCGCGTACTGGTCACGAAGCGTGGAAATGCCTCGCGCGCCGCTGACCATCTCGATGCGCGCGGCCCTGATCCGGCGTTCGATGGCGGGGCTCAGCGGAGGCGTCATCCGCGCCGTCAGAAACTGCTGGAGCGACGCGACGGTCGCCGTCTGGGCGCCGGCGATGGTGCCGCCGGCCGGCAGGCGGCCGATCAGACTCAGCCAATACACGTTCTGCCGGTCGCGGAGCGCGGGATCCCGCTGACTGATCGGCACCCACAGATCCGGCGCGCGGCGTACACGTTCGCCAAAGAACGACCGCGGCATGATGCCGACAACGGTCACGGCCGCGTCCCGGCCGCCGTTGTCGATGGTGAGGGCTCCTCCAATGGCGTTCGGATCCGCTCCGAGGCGATCGCGCCAGAACCGATCGCTCGCCACCGCCACTGCCGGCGCGGCGGGCGAGTCGTCGGCGATTCGCAGCGCGCGGCCGAGGGCGGGCGACGCTCCCATGACGTCGAAGTAGTTGCCCGAGACGAACTTCGCCTCGACGCGCTGGCTGGAGTCGTCCGGCCGTCCCGGCACCCGCGCCGTCGTCACGAAGTCCCCGGATTCGAAGGCCGCAATCCCGGCGAATGGCGCCGGCCGCGCACGCAGGTAGCCGTAGGCCTGTGTCGAGAAGAGACCCCACACGCCGTCCGGAAACGTATCGGCGCTGGTACTCGTCGTGCCAGAGCCCGAATCCCCGCTGAAGAGCACGAGGCGGTTCGGCTGTCGTACCGGCAGCGCCTGCAGCAGCATCGCGTGGACGACGGAGAAGATGGCGGTGTTGGCGCCGATGCCGAGCGTGAGCGTCAGGATCGCCGTCGCCGCAAAGCCGGGCTGATGGCGAAGGGTGCGGCTTCCGTACCGCAGGTCGGCGCGCAGGTCGTCCAGAAAGCGGGCAGGCCGGGTAGCGCGCGCGGCTTCCTTGATCGGTTCGAGCCCCCCGAACGCCGCGAGGGCCCGGCGCCGCGCCTCGCCGGGCGCCACACCCTCCGCGATCAGATCGCGCGTCTGCGCCTCGACGTGGAACATGAGCTCGTCGTCGAGATCGCGGTCGGCCCGCGCGCGGCGGAACGGACGCGTCATCCACCCCATGTCTCGCTCCTCGCCGGCCGGCCGCCGGCGACTACGTCTGCAGGATCCAGGCGATCGCCTGCGACAGCTTCTGCCAGTCGGCGACCTCGCGGTCCAGCGCCGTGCGGCCCTTCCGCGTCAGCCGGTACACCTTCGCGCGACGGCCGGTGTCCGTGTCGACCCACTCGGCATCCAGTAGCCCGCGGTGTTCCAGCCGATGGAGCGCCGGGTAGAGCGATCCCTGCGGAATCTGCAGGAGCGTCCGCGACGTCTGGTTGATCCGCTGCGCGATGGCGTAGCCGTGCAGCGGCTTCGGCGCGAGCGTCTTGAGCACGAGGAGATCGAGCGTCCCCTGAAGGAGGTCGGCCTTTCCGGCAGCCATGCCTAGGGATCCTACCTGTATACGGGAAGGATGTCTAGGTGTATCGCAGACGACGTGCACTCGTGTTCGACCCCGCGACGGCCTCCTCCCGCTACGGATTGAAGCGGTAGCTCCACTTCAGCACGAGCACGTTGTTGCCCTGGGCGTCGAACAGGGTGTTCAGCGCGCGTCCCACGGCGAAATCGCGCACGAACGCGTCGTTCAGCCGCTCCTGCTGCCACACGAGGTACACGGTGCTGCCGGGACGGTACTCCCATCGGAGCACGGAGTTGCCGCGCACCGAGCGCGTCGTGAAGCTCGGATCGTCGATGGTGAACGCCGATGCGGCGCCGCCGCCGTCCGGGTCGATCGTGTACTGGCCGCCGGCGTCGCTGATCGTGCCGAGATCCGTGCCATAGGTGCCGAAGCGATAGGCGGAGGGCGCGAGGAACTCCTTCGGAGCGCCGTAGGCGCCGTTCGACACGAGCGGCTGCAGGAACAGCTCGAGCGACAGGTCCGGGGTGAACGTGTAGTTGAGGCGCGTCACCAGGCTCACTTCGGTCTGGTCGAGCGGCGCGAAGATGTAGCGGCTTCCGTACGTGCCGCTCGCCATCGAATCCTCGACGGTCGTGACGTACTGCGCGTCCTGACGCGCGCGCGTGACGTACGGGCCGAACGACACGTTCCAGCGAGGCGAGGTCCGCACGCTGAGCGCCAGCGACACGCTATTCGTGCGGCTGCCGGCCCTGTCTCCGCCCGCGTCGAGATCGACGCTCAGCGCGATCGGCCGGCGCGGATCCGTTCCCACGCCGACCCGCCCGGTCCACGACGGCGGCTTCGAGGCCAGCGGACCGCCGCGCGTGAGCCGGTCGTCGAGGCGTTCGCGCTCCCACGTGCCGTTGGCGCTGAGGCTCCAGTAGTTCAGGAACGTCACGGCGCCGTTGAACCGCAGCACCTTTTCGATCCAGTCGCCGTCGTAGTTGACGGTGTGGTTCTGGATGAGGCTCACGTTCCACGCGCGGAACACCCGCCCGGGCTGGCGTTCGTTGTAGCGCAGCGCGCCGCCCGTGGCGATGCGGTCGGATCGCTGGTTGAAGCCCGCGTCGTTGATCTCGAAACCCGGCGAGACGGCCGCCACCCAGATGTCGCCGGCCCAGTGCAGGCCGGACTGCTTGCGCACCTGGACCGTACCGGCATAGCCGTCGAGCGTCGTCGCCGCGGGATCGACCGCCAGGCGGCGCGAATCGGGCCGCTGGAAGTAGCGCCCCGACGACTCCTGTGCCGACCTGATCACGTCCGTGCTGCCGGCGATCCGGCTGCCGGCGAAGAACGCGCCGACTCCCCAGCTGCGATCCGCCCACTCGTGGATCAGGTCCAGGCCCCCGGCATAGGCGCTCGACCGCAGGCCCGCGGCGGCGGCCGGATCGGACACGTCGCGGTTGACGGCGGTCATCATGCCGCCGATCGAGCTCATTCCCTGACGGAATTCCCGGTTCACGCGCCCGACCGTGTAGTTGGTTTGCGGCTCGACGAGGCCGCGCTCCACGGCGCCGTCCGGCGTCAGGTACCGGCCGTACTCGGTCCGGGTCACCGCGTCCAGGAGACCCACGGTCCAGCCGTTGGCCGTGCGGCCGGACACTTTCGCGGCGCCCAGGATGCCGGTGACGCCGGGCGCGTCCGTCTCGTCGGTCGGCAGCTCGAGCTGCGGTGCCCGCCCGATGCGTCGCGAGTAGAGCAGCGAGGCGGCGTTCGATCCCGGGCCCATGATGTTGCCGCCGAAACGGAAGTTGCTCGCGCCCTCGACGAAGAAGGGACGCCGCTCCTCGAAGCGCGTCTCGAACGCGGTCAGGTTGATGACGGCCGGGTCGACTTCCACCTGACCGAAGTCGGGATTCACCGTCGCCGACAGCACCATGTTCGACGTCAGGCGATAGCGGGCGTCGAGGCCGGCGTCGGCGCTCGTGTCGCGGTCGCCCCTCAAAGGGTTGCTCCCGAGGTGGAGGAAGTCGGCCTGCGACAGGAGGTAGGGCACGAGCTCGAGGGGACGGCCGGGACGAATGCCGGCCAGGCCGGTCAGATCGCCGAATGCCGGGACGCCGCCCGGCTCGGATTTCGGCGTGAACGAGAATTGCGAGTACTCCTGGGTACGGTCGGTGAGCCGTTCGATCTGGAGACCCCAGACGATATCGCCGCCGCGCGCGAACCGCAGCTGACTGAACGGGATGCGCAGCTCGGCGGTCCAGCCGGTCTCGTCGACCGACGTCGATGCGTCCCACACGGCGTCCCACGCGAGATCGCCGTCGGGGCCGCCGAGCGAGGCGCTGCTGCCGCCACCGCCACCGCCACGCCCGCCGCCGCCCCCTCCACCACCGCCCCCGCCGCCCGCGCCGATGGTCGCGTCACGCCGGACGCCGGCGGGATTGACGTCGAACCGCACGCCATTTCTGCGGTCGTGGTACGTGTCGAAGCTCACGCGGAGCCAGTCGGAAGAGGCGAGCGCCATGTCCCGCCGGCCGAGCCGGCTCGTGACCCCGCCGCGCTCGGACATCCGCGCGCCGACGTAGATGGCCTCGTCGTCGTACACGATGCGGACGTCCGTCGGCTCGCTCGCGGGCGCGCCTTCGATGGGATCGACCTGCGTGAACGTCGTGATCGCCACCGCCTGCGTCCACGCCGCGTCGTCGAGCTGGCCATCCAGGGTCGGCGGCGTCTGCACTCGCACCGCCGCGATCGATGGCGGGTCGGCCATGGAGGCCGCGGCCGGGATCTGTGCCGCGGCGCGCGCGGGAAGCAGTGCCGCGAACGCGGCGAGCACGAGAGGAAAACCGGCCTTCATCGAACGAGAAATGGTACACCGGCAAGGGGTGATCGAAGACTACTTCGGCTCCCACGGCATCCTGGACGGATCCAGACCGCCGACGTCGAACGTCGCAGTTCGCGTACCGCCGGCCTTCACGGGAAAGGTGATGGCCAGGCGATTCGCCGAGGTCGTCACTCGCCACAGCGCCCGCCAGTCGTTGATGAACATCGCGATGGCTTCGTCGGTCTTCGGACGCCGTCCCGCCATCCGCTTCGGCGCCGCGGCGTCGACGCTCACGAGCACGGTGCACCCGCTGTAGCAGTTGAAATCGCCGGAGTGCAGCACGAGGTAGCTGCTCCTGCCCCAGGAAGGGTGATCCCGGAAGACGAGCTGGACAGGGTGGGCGCCGCTGCCGTCGGTGTCGACATCCTCGCTGGAGCTGATCATGGCCGCAATCTGGCGGCCCCTCGGCACCGCCACGTCCGAGTAGGACCAGAGGGCGGCGCGCCGCTCGGCCTCGCGCGCCGCCGCCGACACCTCGCGGGCCTTCGCCTTCGCCGCGGCGTCGGCTCGCACCGCCTCCTCAGCGGCCGGTTCGGGCTTGGAACCGCCGCAGCCGGTCAGCAGGACGGCCGAGATCAGCGACATGAGCGCGACGAAGCGAAGTGGCACGCGGGCTCCTGGGACGGGGACGGACGTAGAACATCTACCACATCGAGCGGCGGCGCCCGGGCCTCGGCAAGGTGCCGAACGACAGCCCCCGGGGCCGTTCCCGAGCACGGAACGGGCCCGCGATCTATATGGCCGCCTCCTCGGGTGAGACGACCCTCAAGAAGGGCACGGCCGAGCTGCTGGTGCTCGCGCAGCTCGAAGACCGGCCGCGGCGCGGATACGAGATCGCGACGCGCATCGAGCAGCGGTCGCACGGCGCGGTCGTGTTCAACGTCGCGTCGCTCTATCCCGTGCTGTACCGGCTCGAGGCTCGTGGCGACATCGCCGGCCGATGGGTCGAGCGGGCCGGTCAGCGGCGTCGGCGGTTCTACAGAATCACGGCCAACGGCCGCAGGCGACTCCTGGGACAGCGGCAGGCGTGGAGCAGCTTCGCGTCGGCGGTGCAGCGTGCAGCCGGGCTCGAATCCGCGTAACTTCCCGGCCTACGTCCGCCGGCAGCTTCCCCGGCGGGAATTGCCGGCGGACCGGTACGACGACATTGTCGAAGAGCTGGCTCGGCGCTCGAGGCGCGGTATCTGGACGCTCCTGCCGGCGTCAGGCGCTCCGCGACACGCTCCGGACGACCGGCAGATAGGCGGCCAGCAGAATCAGCCCCGAGAGCCCGTCGTAGATGCCCATCGGCGTGAATCCGTCGCCCTGGCTGAAGAAGAACATCGAAAACGTCAGACGGATGACGATGCCGCACCAGTTGGGCCAGCGGTGGCGCTGCGGATCCCAGAAGCCCGGCAGATACAGGAAATCGATCGCCCACAGTTGCATGCCCCAGTGACGGGGCCAGGCCTTGGGAAAGGCATCGGGCTGGCCGGCGAAGCGCGTGAACGAGTCGGGCGACGCGAAGATGATGGCCCCCACCAGCAGATTCGACACGATGCTCAGCAACAGCAGGACCTTGTAGCGTTTCACCGCATTCATTCGCACCATCCCATCCGCCGCCCATCATCGCACCGCCGGCCGGCGGTGAGCACTCGAAAACAGCCGCGGGCTGCGCATGCCTTGCGCCACGCGAAGACTCCGACGTCAACGTCGTCACTCTGACGACAAATCCGCGGGTCGGTGTCGTGCCGCCGCGATGGCGCGTCGAGAATGGAGTTGTTCGCGCGCGCCGAGATGTTCTATAAGAGACGCGCTATTCGCCGCAGACGCTTGGCTCACAGAACGTCGACCGTCGACCCCGCTGCGTGGGCGCCAAGCGGGCAGACCCAGCCGAGGAGGGACAACCGAGATGGCAGAGGTCGCCACCACCGTCGTGTCGTCGATCGCCGTCCCGAAGGAGCCGTTCTACCAATGGCTCGTGCCGGGCGTGTTCTACAGCCAGCTCGAAACGGTCCTGCGCGACGCGGCCTTCATGCCGGGTGTGACGAAGACGACCGACACGACAGGGCCCTGGGACAGGGCCGGGTCGACCCGCATCGTCCATCTGACCGACGGAAACACGGTGCGTGAGACGGTCACGACCGCCACGCCGCCCGACTACTTCGCCTACCGGCTCACCGAGTTCTCGAACCCGATGATCCGCATGCTCGTGAAGGAGGCTCGCGGCCAGTGGTGGTTCACCGACGACGGTCCGGGCCTTCGGGCCAAGTGGACCTACACGGCCGAGAGCAGAAACGTGCTGGGACTGGTCGCGCTG
The DNA here is from genome assembly GCA_963764505.1 of uncultured Acidobacteriota bacterium. GTDB lineage: Bacteria > Acidobacteriota > Vicinamibacteria > Vicinamibacterales > SCN-69-37 > CAVXSP01. Next base: position 1,541,185 of record CAVXSP010000001.1, read on the forward strand.
GTCCCGGTCATCAAGATTCTCTGGCACCGCTACATGACGGCCGCGATGAGGGTCACCAGGGAGCGGGCGGAGGCAGAGGTGGCAAGGAGCTCGCGATGAGCAAACCGTGGGATTTCGATCTCGAGGCGCTGCACGGGCACCAGGAGATGACCGGCGAGGACCGCTCGTACACGGGATCTCGCTACTCGGAGGTGCGCCAGGCGCTCTACGCGAATCCGTATCGGGGCGGCACGAGCGGGCAGGCCCCCGGGCCGCTGCCCATGTTCCGCTCGACGATCCGGAACGCCTGGCGGGGCACGCTGCACCCGCCCCGGCCGCTCCAGCAGGCCTCCGCCCGGACGATCGACACGCACGCCGATCTCCGGTGGGGACCCGACCGCAAGGGCTACCGGCGGATCCTCGCGCCCAACGGGATCTGCGTGCTCGGGACCTGGGAGATCACGGCCGAGAGTCCGTACACCGGCTATTTCCAGAAGGGCGCGAAGGGGCTGACGATCGGCAGGATCTCGTCGGACGGGAACGAGACGATGCGGGGGCAGCGCCGCTCGATCAGCCTGGGCATGAAGATCTATCCGACGACGGATCCGGACCATCCCGCGCCGCTCATCCCCGCCAGCGTGATCGCGCAGGAAGACCTCGGCGGCATGCGCACGGCGTACATCAACGACGCCGAGCTCCGGAACGTGCCCAGCGTGCACAGCTACCGGCGCGGGATTCACGCGCTCATCATGCTCCGGGCCGGCACGTTCTTCTTCCGCCTGGACAAGGTGGCCGACGCGCGTCAGCTGCACGAGGTCGCCGAGCTCGGCAAACCAGCGGGCGTGCCGACGAGGTGCCCCGAGCACATGCTCTTGAAGATGGCAACCGGCCAGCGGCGGATCGAGGGCGAGAATCTGGATTTTCGGGAGGAGGTCTACGCGCATCTCTTCCAGCCGGGCGACCAGGAGCCGACCGGCGCCATGGACTTCGACATCTTCGTCTCGGATCGCGCCCGGCGGGCCGGGTTCCCCGGGCTGCGGCGGATCACGGTCACCGACTGGCAGCGGATCGGCACGCTGCGGTTCACCGAGGCCGTCGCATCCTACAACGCCGACCACGTCATCCACTTCCACCATCCCGGCTGGCGCGACGACAAGAACGATCCGTCCACCGCGATCCGCTCGCACGAGCAGCGCGTCCGCTGACGGGAGGGGGCATGGACAGGCGCTTCGACGTCATCGTCATCGGCAGCGGGTTCGGCGGCGCGATCACGGCGCGCCGTCTGGCGGAGAAGGGCATGAACGTGCTCGTGCTGGAGCGGGGCCGCCGCTGGTATCCCGCGCAGTACCCCAGGCGCGCCGGCGATCCGTGGATCTTCAGCCACGGCAGACCCGAGCGTCACAACGGCTGGCTCGATCTCCGCTTCTTCAAGCACATGACGGTGGCGCAGGCGGCCGGCGTCGGCGGCGGCTCGCTCACCTACAGCAGCGTGGCGCTCGAGGCGAACCCAGGCGTGTTCGAGCACGGATGGCCGGCCGAGATCACCTACTCGGAGCTGAAGCCCTACTACGACGTCGTCGCCGGGGAGATGAGCCTGCAGACGGTGCCCGACCGGCAGCTCACGCCGCGCTTCAAGGTGGCTCGCGAGGCCGCGCACAATCTCGGCTACGACAGCCGCTTCTCGAAGGCGCCTCTGGCCATCAGCTTCTCGGAGGACTGGACCTTCGAGCTCGAGGACGCCTTCGATCCGAGGCAGTCGAAGCCGTTCGTCAACGCCCACGGCGAGCGGCAGGGCACGTGCATCCATCTCGGCAACTGCGACATCGGCTGCGACGTGCGGGCCAAGAACACGCTGGACGTCAACTACGTTCCGCGGGCCGAACGGCACGGCGCCGACGTGCGGCCGCTGCACGTGGTCCGGTCCATCGAGCCGACCGGCGGCGGGTACCGGGTTGCGTTCGATCGCATCGAGGACGGCCAACTGATTCACGGCGAGGAAGTCGCTCCGCGCGTCATCGTCGCGGCGGGAAGCCTGGGCAGCACCGAGCTGCTCCTCCGCTGCCGTGACGAGTACGGGATGCTGCCTGCGCTCAGCCCGGTGCTCGGGAGCCATTGGAGTCCGAACGCCAACTTCCTCTCGCTGGGCAACTACTCGGCGGAGTCGGGCCGCGTCAAGCAGTCGACCGGCGTGCCCATTTCGAGCGTGCTCGACTTCATGGACGGCAGCTTCCGCGACGAGCGATTCGTCGTGGAAGAGGACGGCTTTCCCAACGTCATCCTGAACGCGCTCAAGGCGTACCTCGACAACGAACTGGTGACGTCGACCGGCGCCGCGCTGCTCGAGGGGCTCGAGCACCACGTGCACGGGGACTACCTGCTCAGCGATCTCATGGTGTGGCTGGGCGCGGGCATGGACGCGGCCGACGGCCGGTTCTCGCTGAAGCCGCACGGCGTGCTCGCCGGCCATTTCGATCTCGAGCTCGACTGGGACGCCGCGCGCTCCAAGGGCGTGCTGGACGCCATGGCCGAGATGCACAAGGAGCTGACGCGGGCCACCGGCGGACGCTGGTTCACCCCGCCGACCTGGAGCATCTTCAAGAATCTTCTGACGCTGCATCCGCTCGGGGGCTGCAAGATGGGCGTCTCGGTGGACGACGGTGTCGTCGACCATCTCGGGCAGGTCTTCGGCTATCCGAACCTGTTCGTGGCCGACGGCGCCATCGTGCCGACGTCCACCGGCCGGAATCCGTCCCATACGATCGCGGCCCTCGCCGAGCGGATCGCCGCGCACATCACGTAGACCAGACGACAGGAGCACACCGATGGCGGACAAGCCGGACACGACGGGCGCGCCGCGCGCCGGGCACAAGGGCCTGCAGGAGCTGTTCAGCTATCCGCTGATGTCGGCCATCGCCGAGCGCCGCACGCGGCGCGTGGCGCGCGGGACTTCGATTGCCTCCGGTCCAATCAGCCACACCAGCACCAACGCTCCGGCGCCGCTCACGCCGCTGGAGGAGGCGATCCTGGTCGTCTCGACCGGGCTGACCGGGCGGGTGACGATGCACGACGTTCCGGCCCTGAACGACGACGGCAGCAGTCGGTTCGGCGCGCCGCTGATCAACGTGCTCGCACGATCCGCCAGCAGCATCGACAACGCGCACGCCGTGTCGTTCTTCCTGATCAACGACGAAGGCACTTTCCTCATCAAGCAGTTTCGGAGTCAGGCCGCGCTGGAGGTGCTGAGCCGGTTTCCGCCGAAATGGGAGGACTGGACGGAAGACCACTGGCTCACGGCCGCGGCGACGGTCAAGCACCAGTTGTACAAGGAGCGGCTGGATTTTCCGCGGCACTGGCCGTACTACTTCATCTGGAACCGCCAGATCTCCAACCGGCCGGGCACGACGATCCTGCTGCCGATCGTGGATCTGACCCGGCAGATGATCAACGTCTTCCTCAGCCTGCTCTCGGAGGAAGACGGGCAGCGGCCGCTGTTCGTCGACGACTGGAGCCCATTCCGCCCCAAGACGCTCCTCGACTGGGGGGCGTGGCTCGGCAGCCTGCTCGGGTTCATCCCGAAGATCTCGTACCAGATCATCGGCGGCGCCAGCCGGGCGCGGGGCGACTGGCTCAACCACGACTATCCGGCGCCGATCGGCTATGCGAACACGCTGCGCACGGACTACGAGACGTTCTTCCAGCTCCAGAATCTGATGCTCATCGCGCAGGCGATGGGGCTCGGCGGCTGGATTCACGCGGCCGTGGGCGCGCCGTACGTGTTCGAGCGGGATCCCGCCAACGGGAAGTTCGGCATCGAGTTCAGGATGCAGCAGCCGAAGACGTGGCGCCGCTGGCCCCCGCTCCCGACCACGCAGCCGAATCCAATCGGCATCGACGGTCTTCTCGAGTCCATGACGCCGCCGTACGTGAAGTCGATGGACGAGGCGGTCGACCGCGTCCTCGAGGAGAAGTACGGGCCCGCGGGGACCTACGGCGACCACGCCCTCTTCGATCGGTCGTATCGGAAGAGTGAGTACGGCGACGCTTACCTGAAGATGGCGGCCAAGCGCCCCTCGCAGCAGGCGATCGACTACACGAAGGAAATCTGCAACTACATCTACGATACGTACGGGCGGTTCCCGGCGCACACGAACGCGTTCCACCTGCCGGGCGTGTGGCTGCAGATCTCACACCTGGAGCTCGAGTTCTACGACAAGTACTTCGACGCCGATCTGTACCATCGGCAGGCGAGACACGACGAGCTCTGGGGCGATCACTGAGTCCGGCGAGCTGGCTCGGCCGGCGCATCGCCCGGTCTGTTGGTCCGGGGGAGCCCGGTCGTGGAGCGGCAGGCTGCCCCGGAATCACCGGCTATTGGACCGCGATTCCTGCGGAAATGCTTCAACGCGCAGGTTGCGGAAATAGGCGATGGTCCCGGCATCGATCCACAACGCGATTGTTCCCTGAGCCGCCGCGCCCGTTTTCACATCGTCGACGATCAGCGATGGCTGGCTTTGCCGGCGGACATAGAGGCGCGCGTGGTCACCGCGGACCTCGATCCGGATTGGCGTCCACGCACCTGGCACGAGGTCCACATACGACTCATACCGCCCCGGCGTCTCCTGGCGCAGCCTCATCCATGGCCACGCGGGATGCGAGATGTACTGCGTGGAATGATTACGCCGCACCTGGTCGTCCGCACGGCCGTTGGTGGGGCGCAAGTAGAACGCATCGTACGTCTTCAGGTCCGGCTGCACACGGAACGCGATCCCGACGAAGCCGCGCGCGCCGTCTCCCGCCCCAGGTGCTGGCGCACCGGCGATCTCGGCCTCGATCACGCCGCTCGAGAAATTCGTTCCCTCAATCACGGCAAGCTGGTCGACCCACGGCCGACCTGGCGGGGGCGGCTGGCGGTACTGGCGCAGTCCTTCGTCGGAGATCGTGATCCGGATGCCATTCTTGCCGTCCAAGGCAGCTGGCTGCGCCTCGACGTTGTGTGGCTGGAGGCCTGCCGTGGACTCGAGCGGATACTGCTTGACCTGTGCAGACCCTGCGCCCTGTAGCAGGAGCGAGGCGAGCAGGAATGCCGCGAACGTCCGGAACCCGCGTCGCGCGAGGCCACACTGCAGAAATTGAGGCACTGCCATCGGCTGTCTCCTTTTCATTCCGTCCACTCGCGGCAGCTCGTGGCTCATTCGCATCGCATCGCCACCGTCGGCGCCACTCGAATCGCGCGGCGGGTCGGAATCCAACCCGCCAGGAACGCGATGCCGGCCATCAGGAGAGAGACGCCGATGTAGGTTGGAGGATCGGTCGCCGGGACTCCCACCACGACGCTGGAGAGCTTCGAGATCACTCCCCTGAGCGCGAGGCCGCCCGCGAGGCCCCCCGCGAGACCCAGCGCGGCCAGCAGCGCCACGCGACGCATGATGAGCCCAAAGATTTCGCCGGCATCCGCGCCGAGCGCCATGCGAATGCCTATTTCGCGCGTGCGCAGGCCCACGCTGTGACTCATCACGCCGTAGAACCCGACGGCAGCGAGCAACGTCGCGATGCCGGCGAACACGCCGAAGATGACCGCCACGTCCTTCGACGGCTCGAGCACGTTCGCGACGTCCTGCTCGACGACGCGGACGTCGGGAGCGGACCGGTCGCCGTAGAAGTCCCGCATGGCGGCACGAACCCCGCCGGCCAGCGCCGCGGGATCGCCCGCGCCCCGGACGACGAAGTTCATTCGGGCGCGCATCATCTGCCCGAGCGGCCGGCGCGTGTGCAGCGGCTGCTGGCTGTACAGGACGAACATGGCCGGCTGACTCTGCTCCTCGTACGGGTTGGACCGGAAATCGCTGACGACGCCGATGACCTCGCGGGGCCGTTCATCCTCGGTCAGATCCAGCAGGACGTGCTGCCCGATGGGATCGGCGCCCGGCCAGCATCGGCTCGCCATCGCCTGGTTGATCACGATGCCCCACGGACCCGCAGCGGCGTCGTCGTCGCCGAACTCCCGGCCGCGTGTCATCGGGATGCGCAGGGTCGAAAAGAATCCCGGTGTGACGACCTGAAATGAGGCGGTGGGCGCCTCTGGCGGTTCGTCCGGCGAGCCGCCCAGGATTCTCAGGCCGATGGGCAGCCCGGCCGCCGTGAAGGGCGGTTGACTGGCGCCCGCAGCCGATTCGACCCCGGGAATGCCCCGCAGGCGCTCCAGGATCCGGCTGGTGGTCTGGCTCACGCGTGGACTGACGTCAACGAGGGGATAGCCGTGGACGCTCCCTCCCGACAGCCGAAACATGCCCACGAACTGGTAGCCGATTCTGAGGACGCCCTCCGGCTGCCCTCCGAGATCCGCGGTCTCCAGCTTCACGAGGGTCCTGAGCGTGAGACCGGCGCCCATCAGCAACACGAACGCGAGGGCGAGCTGCACGACCACAACGCCGGCGCGCAGGCGCTGTCCCGCCAACACGTGCACGCGGTCCCCTGACCACGACTTCAGAGACTCCACGAGGTTCGTTCGAGTTCCCTGGAGCGCGGGCAGGATGCCGAACAGCAAACCGGTGCAGACCGCGACGAGGCATGTGAAGGCGAGCACGCGCACGTCGATCGTCGTCTTTGGCAGGTCCGGCAGGAACGCGGCGCTCGTCGTCACGAGAAGCCGGAGGCACAGCCAGCCAACGGCCACGCCGACGACACCGCCGGCCAGCGCCAGCATCGTGCTTTCCGTCAGCAACTGTCGCAGGAGCCGCATGCGGCCGGCGCCAATCGCCGCGCGCACCGCCAGTTCAGTGCGCCGCGACGACGACCGCGCCAGCAGGAGGCCGGCGACGTTCCCGCACGCGATGAGCAGGATCAACCCGACGATGGCCTGGAGGACCGAGAGGACCGGCCGAAAGTTGCCGCGCAGCACTTCGTGAAAGGGCAGCACCCTCGCGTGCCAGCCCCGGCTCTGTGCCGGCAGCGTGGGCGCGGTCCGTGTCACGACCGCATCCATCTGGGCTTGTGCCTGTGCGACGGTGACGCCCGGCTCGAGGCGCGCCGCGACCGGAAAGATGCGCGTGCTGCCACGGAGCTGCGGCGAGTCGAACGACAGCGGGATGAACAGGTCCGTGCTCCCTTGCGTCAGGAACGTGAACCCGGACGGCATCACGCCGACGATCCGGTGCGGAACGCCGCTTAGGGTCAGCGTCTGGTCGAGGACGTTCGGATCGCGGCCGTACCGCCGCGCCCAGAACTGCTCGCTCAGCACGACGACCGGTGCGGGCGCGTCCAAGGCTTCCTCGTCGGCGCGAAGGACTCGTCCGATCAGGGGACGAACGCCGAGCACATCGAAGAGGCTCGCCCGGACCTTCTCGACCACCACCGTTTCGGCGGGCGCGGTGTCGTTCCCGCCGAGCGCCTGCCTCTCCAGGAACGCGGTCGCCATCCCGTCGAACGGGGTGGTCTGCCGCTGCCAGGCGAGGTACTCGGGCGCCGTCGCACCGCCGCGCCCGTCCGGATGCCCGTCCCGCGTCATCAGCACCACGACCAGGCGGTCGGGCTCGTGGTAGGGGAGGGGCTTCAGGAGAATCCCATCGACGAGGCTGAAGGCGGCCGTGTTGGCGCCGATGCCGAGGGCCAGCGAGACAATGGCCGCCGCGGTGACGCCCGGATGTTTCAGCAGGACCCGCGTGCCATTCCGGACGTCCTGCCGCAGGGTGCCCAGCCAGCGCACGGCCCAGACGTCGCGGGCCTCCTCCTGCGCGAGCGTCACGTTGCCGAGGGCCCGCCGGCTCGCCCGCGCCGCCTCGTGCGGCGAGAGGCCATCCCGCTCGAGCCGGGCCTGGTGGAGCAGCCGATGGGCTTCGATTTCCTCGCGGAGGTCGTTCTCCGCGTCGGATCCCCTGACGAGGTGACGCAGTCGCCGAAGCCAGGCGCCCATCATTCCGGGTCTCCCGCTAGGAGAGCGTCTCGAGCACGCGCCGGATGCCGCCGACCATCCGGTCGAACTCGGCCCGCTCGGCGGCCAGCTGCTTCCGGCCGGATGCCGTCAGCGTGTAGTAGCGCGCGCGGCGGTTGTTCTCCGACGTGCCCCACGCCGCCTTCGCCCAGCCGTTCAGCAGAATGCGCTGGAGCGCGGGATACAACGCGCTCTCGCCGACCTCGAGGACGTCCTGCGATCGCACGCGCAGGTGCTCGACGATGGCGTACCCGTGCTTGGGCCCCGAGACGAGTGCCGCGAGGATCAGCAGCTCGAGCGTGCCCGGCAGGAGATCGGAGGGCGTGTTGGTGAGTCCCATCAATAGATGATGGGAAATATCGATCAGAAGAGTCGTGCGTGTCAACCCCCGTGCGGGCGCGCAGGCGCTTCGCTTCCGCAGATGCGATCAGGTGCGTACTACGACGAGCGGGCGCCCGAGTACCAGGAAGCGTACACGCTGGGAACGGGGACGGCGTCGATCCCGGAGCCAGAAGTCTTCAAGGCAGAGGCATGCGACCTGACGCGCATCGTCGGTCGGATCGTACAGGGCCGAGTCATGGATCTGGCGTGTGGCACGGGGTACTGGCTGCCTCACTACGCGGCGAACTGCTCCCACGTCACGCTGTTCGACCAGTCAGATCGGATGCTGGCCCAGGTACGCGCGAAAGCGGCTGGTCTGAGAATCCTTGCCCGATGCAGCTTTCTGCAGGGAGATCTGTTCGAATACGACTTCACTCTGCGACGCCATGATACGGCGCTCGTCGGCTTCCTCTTGAGTCACCTGACGATCGCTCAAGAACGCGTTCTATTCGATGCACTGCGGACGCTGCTCGAATCAGCCGGCCGATTCTTGATTCTGGATTCCGCCTGGAGTCCCGTCCGAGCGAGGTTCAACACCAAAGAGGAGCGTCAGCCGAGACGTCTGAATGACGGCACCACGTTCGAGATCTACAAACGATTCTGCGATCGAGACGACATCTCGCGCTGGGCGCACGAGCACGACGTCGATCTACGTATCGAACATTTCGGGGCAGCCTTCTACGCGGTGTCCGGGGTGTTTGGCCGAACGGCACGCGGCTAGGTCGGAAGCCGCGCGAGAGTCGGTTCCTCGATCGTGCAACAATCGTGGCCTTGCCGAGAGAAACCTACACCCACGGGCATCACGAGAGCGTTCTGCGCTCACACACGTGGCGAACGGCGCAGAACTCCGCCGCGTACCTGCTCGATCATCTCAGGCCGGGCCTGAGTCTCCTCGACGTCGGGTGCGGCCCGGGGACGATCACCGTCGATCTCGCCGCGCGTGTCGCGCCGGGACGAGTCGTCGGTCTGGACGGGGCGAAGCCGGTCGTTGAGCAAGCGCGCGAATTGAGCGACGCGGTCGAGTGGCGGGTCGGCGACGCCTATACGCTCGACGGGGATCTGCGCGACTTCGACGTCGTGCACGCTCACCAGGTCCTGCAGCATCTGGCCGATCCGACTGCGGCTTTGCGCGCCTGGGGGCATGCCTGCCGTCAGGGCGGTATCGTGGCGGCGCGCGACGGCGACTACGAGGCATTCACCTGGTATCCGCACGACCCGCGGCTCGATCGATGGCTCGAGCTCTATCGCCTCGCCGCGCGGGCCAATGGCGGTGAGCCCGATGCCGGCCGCCGCCTGTTGGCGTGGGCTCACGAGGCCGGATTCGAGGATGTCAGTGCGACGGCGAGCGTATGGTGCTACGCCACGGCCGCCGAGCGCGCGTGGTGGGCGGAGCTGTGGGCCGATCGCATGACGACGTCGGCGGTCGGGACACAGCTGGTGGCGTCAGGCGCGAGCTCGGTCGAAGAACTCCACTCCATCGCCGACGCGTGGCGGCGGTGGGCGGCGCACCCCGATGGATGGTTCCTCGTGCCGCACGGCGAGATCATCGCCAGGGTCTAGCGGCGCCGCACGGGACGCCGTTCACCTCGTGGCGCCTCGCGCGGCATCAAGCCGGTGAACGGCTCTTCCCGTACTGTCGCGTCGCCCAGTCGACGGTCTCGTTCGCGGCGTCGGTCACGTCCGCCGGGTGCAGAGAGAACGTTCGACGGAAACGCGAGTCGTCCACCACGAACGGCTCGTCCCACTGATACAGCATCTCCTCGAGCTCGCGCATGAGCGGCACCACCAGCGCTGCCGTCTTCACGATCCACCGCGGCACCTGCGCCACCGGGAGCGGACGATGCAGCCTGGAGGCGAGCCTCGCCACGATGTCCCGCAGCGTGCACGGCGCCGTACACGGCAGCATCCACGGCCGGCCGTACGCGTCCGCGCCGGCGGCGCCGAGCGTCGCCAGACCGGCCGCGACATCAGGAATGTAGTGGTACGTGTGCACCGCATCGAGCGGGAACGGCGAGTATGCGGTCTTGCCCGAGAGGACTCGCGGCCAGAAGAAGTCACCCAGCCCGGTCTGCGTCCCGCCCGGGCCGTAGAAGTCGGAGGCCCGGCCTTCGGTCGCGACCACGTCGCCGCGGCGGTGTGCGTCGAACAGCCGCTCGGCGGCGCGGGCGCGAATCTCGCCCTTGCGGCTGGACGGATTCACCGGCGTGTCTTCGTTCAGCGGCCGGCCACCGGGCCGACCGAGCATGTACAGATTGTCGAGGACCACGAGCCGGGCACGCGTCTGGGCCGACGCCGCGATGAGATTGTCCATGTAGCGAGGCACGAGCTCCGCCCATGCGCCCGTGCTGTAGGCCGGATTGATGCAGTGGTAGACCGTCGTCGCATCGCGCGCAGCGGTCACGCAGAAGGCCCGATCCGACGCGTCGCCGAGGACCACCTCGCATCCGGACGGCACGTGGGCAGCGGATCGCTTCGCGATGCGCACGCGCCTCCCGGCTGCGTGGAGCCGCTCCGCAAGCGGATAGCCCACCTGGCCGGCGCCGAACACGACGTGCAGCTCGGGGTTCATCTTCCTGACCGGATTCTACGCCCGTGATCGCGCCCGACGAGAATGTTCTCGTTCCCGCAATCCGCGACGGCCCCTGGCACGCGATAACCTGTCGCGAGTGCCTCCGTCGAATCCACGCACCGAGTACGAGTCGCGCCTGCACGCGCGCCGGGCCACGCTGGCCGCCGACGAGGCCAGGCACTACCGGCTCGGCAACCTCCGCGTCGGACTCTTCCTGGCCGGCGTCGCGCTGCTGTTCTGGGCCCTTCTGGGCCGCACGATCTCGGGCTGGTGGGCCGCGCCGCCGCTCGCCATGCTCGTCGTCGTCGGCCGCCTGCTCGAGCGCGCCGAGGCGTGCGTGGCGCGCGGGCAGCGTGCGGTCGGGTTCTACGAGCGCGGACTCGCGCGGCTCGATCATCGGTGGCTCGACGGAGGGGACCACGGTCTCGAGTTCCTGGACGAGGCGCACCTCTACGCCGTCGACCTCGACATCGTCGGAAAGGGTTCCCTGTTCCAGCTCCTGTCGATTGCGCGCACGGAGCGCGGACTCGAAACGCTTGCGCGCTGGCTGCTGAACCGGGCGGAGCCGGACGAGATCGCGGCGCGCCAGAAGGCGGTGCGCGAGCTCGCCTCGAACCTCGATCTGCGGGAGGACCTCGCCGTCTCGGGACCGCGGTTCACCGAGCGTGGCGGGGCGGACGCGCTCGTGACGTGGGGGGCGAGGAGCGTCCGTCGTGAAGCGGCGATGGTCCGCGCCGCGCGCTGGGTCCTGTCCGGCCTCGGGCTCCTGGCCGTCATCGCGGGACCCACGTACGTGCTGGCCGGCCTTGGGCTGGTGACGATCGATTCGGCCGTGCAGGTCCGATTGCGGGACTACTTTCTCGCGATCGCGGCCCTCGGTCTGGTGGTGCGGTCGAGGTCGAGGCGGTGGACGGTCCCGGTGCTCTCGGCCGTCCTCGACGCCCAGCGGCAGCTCGACCAGATGGCCGAGATGCTTCGCCGGCTCGAGCGCGAGCGCTTCCACGCGCCGCACCTGGCGTCCCTGCGCGCCGCCTTTCTCGGCGACGCAACCGCCTCGGCACGGGTTGCCAGGCTGGGTGTCCTGGCGTCACTCGTCGACGCGAGGCAGAACGCCGTCATGAAGATGATCGGCCCGATCCTCCTGTGGGACGTCCATGTGGCCCGCGCCGTCGAGGACTGGCGCCAGCGGTCTGGCCGATCGATCGGCGTCTGGCTGAGCGCCCTCGGCGAGTTCGAGGCGCTGGTGTCGCTGGCGGGCTTCGCCTGGGAGCGACGCGACACGAACTTTCCGGAGATGATCGCCGGCGGCCCGAGATTCGACGCCGAGGAGCTCCATCATCCGCTGCTGCCGATCGGCCGGGCGGTCTCGAACGACGTCTCGCTCGATCGCCATCACGCCGTGCTCGTGGTCAGCGGATCGAACATGTCGGGCAAGAGCACGTTCCTGCGGACCATCGGCGTGAATGCCGTGCTGGCGCAGGCCGGCGCGCCCGTCTGCGCACGGCGCCTGCAGTTGTCGCCGCTCGTGGTCGGCGCGTCGATCCACATTCAGGATTCGCTCCAGCAGGGCACGTCTCGGTTCTACGCGGAGATTTCGCGGCTGAGCCGCATCATGGCGGCATCGCGGGGGCCGGTGCCCGTGCTGTTCCTGATCGACGAGCTGCTGCAGGGGACCAACTCGCACGATCGGCTCATCGGCGCCGGCGCGGTGGTCCGCGCCCTCGCGGATTACGGAGCGATTGGACTGGTCACGACGCACGATCTCGCGCTCGCCCGTCTGGTCGATACGCTGGGCGGCCGCGCCGCGAACGTGCACTTCCAGGACGTGCTCGAGGACGGCCGGCTTCAGTTCGACTACCGCCTTCACGCCGGCGTCGTGCAGCACAGCAATGCGCTGGCGCTGATGCGCTCGGTCGGGCTCGACGTGTGAGGGATCGCGTTTCGAGTCCGTCCGAGCATTCGTCCTGTATGATCGTGCGGTCCGGACACGGCCGCCTCGTGGACGGTCCGGAGGGCGGACGGGGGTGCAATGACTCTTGTCACTCGGCGCCGGACGGGACGGGCGCTCGTCCCGATCCTGCTCCTCGTCGCGGCTGTCGCTGCGGCCGCGGCAGCCCGCCGGACGGCTGACCCGCGGGTGTTCGTCCTCGGGTTCGACGGCTTCGACTTCGCGCTCACGCGGGACCTGATGGCGCAGGGTCGGATGCCGAACTTCTCGAAAGTGGCGGCGCGCGGCAGCTTCACGCCGCTCGTCTCCTCCGTCCCGCCGCAGAGCCCGGTCGCCTGGTCCACGTTCATCACGGGCCGCGATCCGGGGGCGAACGGCATCTTCGATTTCGTCCGACGCGATCACAAGACCATGCTGCCGGACCTGTCGACGACCCGGACGGAGTCCGCGCAGTCGATGTCGCTGGGGAACTGGCTGATTCCGCTGTCCTCGCGCCGGATCGAGTCCCTCCGCGAGGGCGAGCCGTTCTGGGACGCCCTGACCCGGCATGGGATCGAGACGACGATCATCAGGATGCCCACGGATTTTCCGCCAACCGGGAGCGCGACCCGCGAGCTGACCGGGATGGGGACGCCGGACATCCTCGGGACGTACGGTCAGTTCTCGTTCTACACGTCCGCGGCGCGGTCTCCCCGATCGAGCGTCGACGGCGGCACGGTCTACCGCGCCGAGGTCGACGCCGGCGTCGCCAAGGGCGTGCTCGAGGGCCCGCTGCAGCCGCATCTGACCGGCCGGCAGCAGATGCAGAGACCTTTCGACGTCACGATCGATGCCGCCCGCCAGCACGCCAGAATCGTCGTCGGCGGCGAAACGCGTTCGCTGAAGGTCGGCGAGTGGAGCGACTGGGTGCCCGTGACGTTCGACGTCTGGCCCCTGCAGACGCTGCGCGCCGAGTGCCGCTTCTACCTGAAACAGCTCGACCCGAACTTCGAGCTGTACGTCACTCCCCTCAACATGGACCCGCTCGCGCCGGAGCTGCCGATCTCCACGCCGGCCGGCTACGCCGGCGACCTGGCCCGGGCGACCGGCCGGTTCTTCACGCAGGGCATGCCGGAGGAGACCAACGGGCTGATCGACGGCGTCTTCACCCGGGAAGAGTTCCTGCGCCAGGCGAAGCTCGCGCAGGCCGAGAACCTCCGCCTGTTCCGCTACGTGCTCGCGCACTTCGACCGCGGTCTTCTCTTCTACTACTTCGGCAACGTCGACCAGGTATCGCACATGCTCTGGGGCGCCCGCGATCCCGGGCACCCGGCGTACAACAAGGCCCGGGACGAGCGCTACGCGCACGTCATCGACGATCTGTACGTGGAGTTCGACGCCATCGTCGGCGAGACGCTGCAGCACGTGGGCCCGCAGGATCTGCTGGTCGTCATGTCGGATCACGGATTCACGTCGTGGCGCCGCTCGTTCAACCTGAACAGCTGGCTGCGCAACGAGGGGTACGTCGTCGCGGCCACCGGATCGGACGACGCGACGCTCGGACAGGTCGACCTGCGCAAGAGTCGGGCGTACGGACTCGGGTTGAATGGCCTCTACCTGAACCTCAAGGGCCGGGAGTCCACGGGCATCGTCGATCCGGGCCAGCGCGACGCCCTGTTGAGCGAGCTGACGACGAAGCTGCGAGCCGTGATCGATCCGGCGACGGGCCAGCCGGCCGTGTCGACGGTCTTCCGGAGGGACGACGTCTATTCCCCTGGCCATGAGGACATCGCGCCGGACTTGATCGTCGGCTACGCGAAGGGCACGCGGGTGTCGGGGGAGTCCGCGCTCGGCATCCTGTCGCCGACCGTGTTCGCGGACAACAAAGGCGCCTGGACGGGCGACCACTGCATGGATCCGGAGGTCGTGCCCGGCATTCTTCTCACGAATCGTGCGCTCAAGCAGAGAGTCCAGGCGCTCCAGGTGCTGGCTCCCGCGATCGCGGGCGAGCTCGGGGTCAAGTTCCCGGAGCCCTGATCGCCGTTCGTTGCAGAAACGTCACACCGCCGCAAAACTGCGGTTGCACCGCATTGATACAGTCCCCGTGCCGCAAGCCCGGCACGGAGGACCGATGAGACGTTTCGCCCGATCGCTCGCGATGTTTGCGGCCGTGCTGCCGCCCCTCGTTCTGAACCAGTACGTCCAGGCCAAGCCCGACAAGTCCATCCGTCTCACACCGATCGGCGCGTACCGGACCTTCCGCTATGACGAAGGGGCGTCGGAAATCTCCGCCTACGATCCGCTGACCCGCCTCGCGTTCATCACGTTCGCCGGGCAGCCGCGCGTCGAGGGGATCGATCTCTCGGATCCGGCCAATCCGACGCTCGCGCTGATCATCGACCTGACGCCGTGGGGCGGCGCCGGCGCCCACTCGACGAGCGTGGCGGTGCGCGACGGCGTGCTCGCGGTCGCGGTGCCGCAGGGCGTCGAGGACACGGCGCCGGGCAAGGTCGTCTTCTTCGACACGTCGGGGAACTTTCTGAGCGCCGTGACCGTTGGAGCGCTGCCCGACATGGTGACGTTCACGTCCAACGGCCGCTTCGTGCTGGCCGCCGACGAGGGTCAGCCGAGAGACGACTATTCGTTCGATCCCGAGGGCAGCATCGGCATCATCGACATGAGCAGAGGCGCGGCAGCGCTGACGGACGCCGACGTCACGATTGCCGATTTCAAGGCCTTCAACAATACGCCGATCGATCCGCGCATCAGGATCTACGGCCCGGGTTCGACGGTCGCGCAGGACCTCGAGCCCGAGTACGTGGCCGTCGCTCACGATTCGCAGACCGCGTGGGCGACGCTGCAGGAGAACAACGCGCTGGCGGTCATCGACTTGAAACAGAAGAGAGTCACCCGCCTGATCGCGCTCGGATACAAGGACCACTCGCTCCCGGGGAACGGCCTCGACGGCGGGCGCGACGATGGCGGCATCAAGATCGGGAATTGGCCGGTGCTCGGGATGTACGAACCCGATGGCCTCGCGACGCTGCACGCGGGCAATCGGGAGTTTCTCATCACGGCGAATGAAGGCGACGTGCGCGAATACTCCGGCCTGAACGCGGCGGGCAGCGAGGCCGTGCAGATCGAGGACGTCGCCCTCGATGCGACGGCGTTTCCTTCGGCTGCCACCATCCAGAGCCGGCCGCTGGGCATCGGCCGGCTGAAGGTGTCGAACGTCGGAGCGGACACGGACGGGGACGGCGACTACGACAAGCTGTACGCGTTCGGCGCAAGGTCGTTCTCCGTGTGGAACGAAGACGGTTCGCGCCTCTTCGACAGCGGCGACGCCTTCGAGCAGATCACGGCGGCGGCGTATCCGGGAAACTTCAACGCGAGCAACACCAGCAACACCAGGGACGATCGCAGCGACGACAAGGGGCCGGAGCCGGAGGGCGTCACCGTGGCGAAGCTCTTCGGGCGCGACTACGTCTTCGTCGTGCTCGAGCGGATGGGCGGCGTCATGGTGTACGACATGTCGAATCCGGCGGCGCCCGAGTTCGTCCAGTACATCAATACGCGCAATTTCGGCGCCGCCACCAACACGGTCGGGGCTGGCGACCTCGGGCCGGAGGCGGCCTACGTGCTCAACGAAGAAACGAGCCCGACCGGAACGCCGCTGTTGATCGTGTCGAACGAGGTGAGCGGGACGCTGCGCGTCTTCGGGATCTCCAAGAACTGATTGCCTGCGCAGGGCGGCCGGTCGCGCCGAGGAGGGCGGCTGACGAGGCGTCACTCCGCCCTGAGCGCCTCGATCGGGTTGACGCGTGCGGCGCGCCTCGCAGGAACCCACGCCGCCGCGCAGGCCGCCAGGACCATCGCCACCGACACGACCGCGAACGTCCCGGGGTCGTGCGGCGTCGTCTCAAACAGGAAGCTCCTGACGACCGCGGTCGAGAAGTATGCCCCGAGCAGCCCGGCGGCGATGCCGAGGCCGAGCGGCCAGGCCGCGTCGCGGACCACCGTGCCCACCACGGCCGTGGGCTTCGCGCCGAGCGCGATTCGTACGCCGATTTCGCGCGTGCGGCGGGCAACCGCGTACGCCGTCATGCTGGCGATGCCGACGAGCGTCAGCAGGAGCCCGAACCCGCCAAGCAGTCCCAGCAGCACCGTGCGGTGCCTGAACGTCTTCACCTTCCCGGCCAGCCAGTCGGACCCGGTGCGGATCTCACCGATGACGACCTTGACGCCAGCCGCCTGGGCGACTTGACGGAGCCTCGCCCCGGACATCGAGCCGCCGGGCCGCAGCCGCATGACGACACTCAACGCGGTCTGCATGTCTCGGCCACCTTGCGCCAGCTGGAACGCCTCCGCGCCGGCGTTGCGCTGGGGGCCGCTGAATCGAATGTTGCCGACGACGCCAATCACGCGGCTCGGCGGGCCGTCGCGAGTCGTTTGAAGCAGGCGGTCGACGGCGGAGCCGTCCGGAAACAACTGCGCCGCGGCGGTCTCATTGATGACGACGGTACGCTCGCGTCCCGCCCGGTCCGCTTCCGTGAAGAACCGTCCTCGTACGGCCGAGAGCCCCAGCGCCTCGAAGTAACCGGGCCGCACCTCTCGCAGCGCGAGCTGCACCGGCTTGGCTCCGAGCCGGGCGCCGTAGAAGCTGCTGCCTCCATCGAGGGAAAATGCATCGAGTGCGCCGGCGACGGCGATCTGGGGCTCGCGGCGAAGCCTCGCGAGGAGATCCGTGTAGGACCTGCTCGCGAACGGTCTGCGACGGATCCACGGGCTCGACGTCCATCGTGAGCACGGCGTCGGGATCGAACCCGACCCCGACGCGGAGCAGGCGATCGAAGCTGCGCACCATCAAGCCGGCGCCGGCGAGCAGGACGACCGCGAGAGCGACTTCCAGGGCGATCAACGCCTGCCCGCCCCGCTTCGAGAACGCCGGCCCGTGCCGGCGTCCGGCCGACGCGAGATAGCCGCCGAGCCGGATGCCGGAGAACTTCATCGCCGGCACGAGGCCGAATGCGAGCGCGCTCGAGAGGCAGACCGCCGCGACGAGGCCGAGCACGCGCAGGTTGATCGCCGCCGGCGAGTTGCGGGGAAGCGACAGGGGCACGAGTGCGACGAGCGTATCCAGCGTGAGCCAGGCGGCAAGCACGCCGAGCGCGCCCCCGGCAATCGCCAGGACGATCCCTTCCGTGAGGAGCTGGCGCATGAGCCGTCCGCGGCCGGCGCCAATCGCCGCGCGCACCGCAAGCTCCGCCTCGCGCATAGCGCCGCGCGCGAGCAGCAGGCCGGCGACGTTCACGCATGCGATGAGCAGGATGAACGCCACGGCATAGCCGAGCATCGCGAGCGTGCGCCCATACCCCGACGTTTCGTCGTCGTACAGCGAAGTCACGACGACACCCCTGACGTGGTCGTCGCCATCGGCACGATTGATGGACCGGGTGATGGCCGTCAGCGCCTCTTTCGCCTGCGCGACGGTGACGCCCGGCCGCAGCCGGCCGTACACCGGTGTGCCGGAACCGCGATTCGTCTCCCACTGGGGCGTGAATCGCTCCGGCTGCCAGAACGCGGTGTCGTCGTAGAACCCTTCGGGCACGACGCCGACGATGGTGGCCGGTTTGTCCGCGATCCGTACGACGCGGCCGATCACGTCGGCTGCGCCGCCCAGATGGTCCTTCCAGTAGCGGGACGAGACGAGGGCGACGGCCGGCGCGCCGTCCCGGGTGTCGTCAAGCGTGAACCGGCGGCCGATCACCGGCGCGATGCCGAAGACCTCGAACAGATCCTCAGAGGCCGAGCCCACCTTCATCCGCTCGGGTGCGCCGGCCTCCACGATGGGAGGACGGAATCCCTCGACGCGTCCCCTGCCGACGTGGGAGAACACGCTTCCCGCGGCGCGCCAGTCCCGGATGTCCGCCATGGACGGCGCCATCCGGCTCACGCGGTTGGGCCGGGGCACCTCGACGTCGAGGCTCACCAACTGCTCGGGATGCGGATAGGGCAGCGTTCGAAAGAGCGCGGCATCGATGACGCTGAACAGCGCGGTCGAGACCCCGATGCCGAGGGCGAGCGTGACGACCGCGACCAGTGTCGACGGCGCGTCCTTGCGCAGGAGGCGCAGACCGTAGCGCAGGTCCTGAAGGAAGGCTCCCATTGAGGTCACCCGGCTATCGTGGCGCGGCGCCAATCCTAACACCGGCGGCCGGAGCTCTGCGGACTCGGTATCGGCTATCATCGCCAGCGAACGCGAGGGACCTGCCGATGGACGAAACCGCTGTTCGCGAGCACCTCGCCCGGCTGCTTGCCTGGGAGGACGCGCACGTCGGGTTCGACAAGGCCGTGCACGGAATTCCGCCCGCGCTGCGCGGCAAGCGTCCGGCGAAGATGCCGTATTCCGCGTGGCAGCTCGTGGCGCACCTGCGGATCACGCAGCACGACATCCTGGACTTCTGCCGCAACCCGCAGTACCTGGAGCTCCATTGGCCCGCGGACTACTGGCCGGCGTCCGCCTCGCCCAAGTCGACGAAGGCGTGGACGGAGGCGATCAAAGCGTTCAAAGCGGATCGCCAGGCGCTCCAGCAGCTCGCGGCCGATCGCGCGATCGACTTGACGGCGCCAATTCCTCACGGCAGCGGTCAGACGTACTTGCGCGAGATCGTGCTCGCGGCCGACCACGCCGCGTATCATGTCGGCCAGATCGTCCTCGTTCGGCGCCTGCTCGGGATCTGGAAGTCCTGATGCTGCCGACGGATGCCGCGCCGCTGAGGTCGCGGAGTTCCAGACGTTCCAACTCGACCCGCAGTGTGGCGGCCAGCCGTAAGGCACTGATGCCTGACCTGACATCCGTCCCGCGGGTGAAGTTCCACGTCCAATTCCCGGTGGCGGGGCGGCGGTGCCGCCAGGTAACGTGAACCGCATGAGCGCTGAACCGACGCTGTTCACTCCCACGCTCCCGTCGCGCGCCGAGATGGAGCGCGCGTTCCTCGGCGGCGACGCCGGCTACGACGGCATCTTCTATACGGGCGTCCGGACGACCGGCATCTTCTGCCGGCCGTCCTGCCGCGCCCGGAAGCCGCTCGCGACGAACCTCGAGTTCTTCGCGACGATTCGCGACGCGCTGTATGCGGGGTACCGCCCCTGCCGGCGCTGCAACCCGGCCGCGCCCCTCGGGACGCCGCCGGAGTGGCTGAAGCCGCTGTTGGACCTCGTCGAGGCCGAACCCGGGCGCCGGCTGCGCGACGACGATCTGCGCCGGCTCGGCCTGGAGCCGGCACGCGTGCGCCGCTACTTCCTCGAGCACTACGGGATGACGTTCCACGCCTACTGCCGCGGCCGGCGGCTGTCGGGCGCCATGCGCCAGCTCCGGTCGGGCGATGCGCTCGACGACGTGGCGCTCGGCGGCGGCTGGGAATCGCACAGTGGATTCCGCGACGCCTTCGCGCGGACGTTCGGCCAGCCGCCGGGCGCCGCGCGGCTCGGCTCCGGTGCGGCGTGCGTGATGACGGCGCTGATCGAGACGCCGCTCGGATCGATGATCGCCGGCGCCACCGACGCGGGCCTCTGCCTCCTCGAGTTCGCGGACCGGCGGATGCTCGAGGCCCAGCTCCAGCGGCTGCATCGGCTGCTCGGCCAGCCGCTCGTGCCCGGCGACCACCCGCACTTGACCGGAACCCGCGCGCAGTTGCGCGAGTATTTCGAGGGCGCGCGGACGACGTTCACGGTCCCGCTCGTGTTTCGAGGCACGCCCTTCGAGGAGCGGGTGTGGCGCGAGCTGACGCGGATTCCCTGCGGCGACACGATCTCCTACGCCGCGCTCGCCGCCCGCATCGAGGCGCCGGGCGCGCAGCGCGCGGTCGGACGCGCCAACGGCATGAACCGCATCGCGATCGTGATCCCCTGCCACCGCGTGGTGAACAGCGACGGCAAGCTCGGCGGGTACGGCGGCGGTCTGTGGCGCAAGCAGTGGCTGCTGGAACTGGAGCAGAAGGCGCGCCGGGCCTGACGACATGGCGTTCATCCCGCGCGGCGGACTCCTGGGACGGCGTCGCGGGCCGACCGGCAGCGTGCTGTGGTGCGCCGCCCTGCTCGTCCTGTGCGGCCGACTCGGCGGTCGGGCCGTGCCGGCCAGCGTGGCGGATCGGGTGATGACGCTGACGCGGGACGCCGTGTGGAGGCCAGTCGACGCCCTGAAGATCCGCTTCAGGACCTTCCATCCTCAAGGCATGGTGAAGGCTGGCGACACGTTCTTCGTGTCGGCGGTCGAGGTGACCGCACCGCCGAGGAGGCTGCCTGCGTCGACCTCCGCCTACGATCGCGATCCCGGCGAGGGCGTCGGCCACCTGTTCAAGATTGGCGCCGACGGCCGTCTGCTCGCGGATCTCAAGCTCGGCGAAGGCTCCGTCTACCACCCCGGCGGTCTCGATTTCGACGGACGGTACATCTGGGTTCCGGTGGCGGAGTACCGACCCGACAGTCGATCGATCGTCTACCGCGTCGATCCGGAGGCCATGACGGCCCGTGCCGTGCTCCGGTTTCCCGACCACATCGGCGCCATCGTCCACGACACCGACGACAATACGCTCCACGGCGTCAGCTGGGGATCGCGCCGGTTCTACCGCTGGACGCTCGACGCCAGCGGGCAGGTCGCTAGTGGCGATGGGCCGCCCGATCGGCTCCGCGCGCTCAATCCCTCCCATTACGTCGATTATCAGGATTGCAAGTACGCCGGGCGGCACCGGATGCTGTGCACCGGCGTCGCCGAGATCCGTCAGGCGGCGGGTGCGCCGGCGTTCCGTCTCGGAGGCATGGACCTCGTGGATCTGCGGGACGGGCGCCCGCTGCACCAGGTGCCGATCCTGCTGTGGACGGACAAGGGTCTGGACATGACCCACAACCCGGTGTGGATCGAACCGCGCGGCGCCGGACTCCGGGCCTACTTCATGCCGGAGGACGACGACTCGACGGTCTACGTCTACGACGTGGACGCGAAATAAGGGAAACGACTCGGAGCGCGCCCATCCCGCTCGAGGAGGTCAGCATGACACGCGGTTTCGCGCTGCTGTCGGCCGTGGTTCTGTTGCTGCGCGCCGCGCCGGCGGCGTCCCAGCAGAAGGCCACGGTCCAGCACGTGCCCGAGATCCCCTACGCCTCCGTGCCGGACTTTCTCAGGATTCCGGCCGGCGAGACGCTCGGCGAGGCGGTCGGCGTCGCGACCAATTCGAAGGGGCACGTGTTCGTCTATTTCCGGAGCGCCACGACTCGGCTCTGGGAGTTCGATCGGAACGGCACCTTCGTCAAGGAGATCGGCAAGGGCTACTACGGGTTCGAGTTCGCGCACTCGGTCCGCGTGGACGCCCAGGACAACATCTGGACCGTGGACGAGGGCACGAACACGGTCACGAAGTTCGGTCCGGACGGCGCGTTCCTCATGGTGCTCGGGCGCCGTCCGCCCGCCGTGGATGGCGTGGTCGCCACGTTCAACGGGCCGAGTCCGCCGGCGCAGAAGTACGTCTTCTGCCGGCCCACCGACGTCGGATGGGACCCGCAGGGCAACATCTTCGTGTCGGACGGCTACTGCAACAATCGCGTCGTGAAGTTCGACAGGAACGGGCGGTTCCTCGCGCAGGCGGGAAGCGAGCGCGCCGGCCGCGAGCCGGGACAGTTCAATCTGCCGCACGGGCTCCAGGTCGACGGACAGGGCAACGTCTGGGTCGCCGATCGGGCCAACAATCGCTATCAGGTGCTCGACAACGATCTCGCGCCGAAAGCCGTCTACGACAATCTCGGGACCGGCTGGACCGTGTGCGTCTCGCAGGGCCCGCATCAGTACGTCTTTGCGTCCAATTCGAATCCCAACGGCAACGCGCCGGGCACCTGGCAGAGCACGGGCGAGATCTACAAGCTGGAGCTCGACGGCACGGTTATCGGGAAGTTCGGCCACGCCAGCAAGGAGGTCGGCGGGTTCCAGGTGGTCCACATGATGGACTGCCGGAATCCCAACGAGGTCATCGCCGGCGAGATCGAGTCGTGGCGCGTGCAGAAGCTCGTGCTGCAGCCGTTGCCGGCGGCCGCCGCTCGCGGGCGATAGGAGGACGAGATGACACGCGTCTCTTCGATGCTGTTGGCCGCGATCCTCGGCGTTTCGGCCGTCCCGGTGGCCCAGAGCGCCGTTCCGGAGATCGCCTTCGATTCCGCCGCCCACGTCCTGACACTGCCCGATGACCTGTACCTGGGCGAGGTCGCGGGGGTGGCGGCGAACTCGAAGGGCGAGATCTTCGTGTACACGCGGACCGGGCATCCGACGGTCTCGCTCGGCGGATCGCGCGCGTTCGCGCACGGCGGCTCGCGGCTGCTCGAGTTCGACCGCACCGGCCGGTTCGTCCGCGAGATCGGACGGGACAGCTACGCCTTCCTGTTCGCGCAGCAGGTCCGTATCGATCCGCAGGACAACATCTGGGTCGTGGACCAGATGTCGAACATGGTGCTGAAGCTCGATCCGGCCGGGCGCGTGCTCATGCTGCTCGGACGAAAGCCGGAGGCGGTCCCGGTGCCGGCGCCAACCAGCGGCGGCGCGGGCGGGCGCGGGCGGGGAGGATCGCCCGGGGCAGGCGCGCAGAGCGACGTCTTCAATCGTCCGACCGACGTCGCGTGGGATGCGGCCGGCAACATCTTCGTGGCCGACGGCCTGGGCAACGCGCGCATCGCCAAGTTCACGAGCAAGGGCGTGTTCGTCACGTCGTGGGGGGGCAGAGGCGCCGCCCCCGGGCAGTTCGGCTCGATCCTCGCGATCGCGGTCGACGCCCAGGGCAACGTCTATGCGGCGGACGGAGGCAACCAGCGCATCCAGGTCTTCGACAACGACGGCATGTTCAAGACGCAGTTCGCCGGCGTGGGCACGCCTTCCGCGCTCTGCCTCACGCCGGCGCCGAATCAGGTCCTGTTCAGCTCCAATTCGAATCCCCCGGAGGACTTCGACGTGGGGGGCGAGATCTACAAGGTGAGGCTCGACGGGACGATCGTCGGGCGGTTCGGACGAGCCGGGAAGCTGCTGAAGGAGTTCGGCGCCGTCAATTCCCTCGACTGCCGGAGCGAGAGCACGCTGCTCGTCGGCGAAGCTGCCAACATGCGGGTGCAGAAGATCACGCTGCGATGACTAAGGCATGCCCGGCGCTTCCGTTCCGACGCTGCCCGCCAAGGAGCGCGTGATCCTGGAGCTCCTCGTAAGCGGAGGACCGCAGTTCGGGCTCCAGCTCGTACAGGCCTCCGGAGGGCGGCTCCGGCGCGGCACGGTGTACGTGACGCTGGGGCGTCTGGAGAGGAAGGGATTCGTCGCGTCGGAACAGGAACCGCGCGCGTCGGGCGCGATCGGGCTGCCGCGCCAGATCTATCGCGTGACGCCGCTCGGTGAGCGCGCCCTCCGAGCATGGGCCACGTGGGTGCAGGCGCTGGCGTGGGAGAGCCGGCCATGAGCGAGCCGGGGTCCGATCGGCTGTGCCGGGCGCTCTGCCGCTGGCTGGACGAGACCACGATCCGGGAGATCGTCGAGCCGACGCTGGCCGATCTTCAGCACGAACTGCATGAGGCGGGATCTGGCCGCCGGGCGACGCTGACGGTCGCGATCCGCGGGTATGCTGCGCTGGGTCGGGCGCTCCTCGTCTATGGCGTCGGCGCGCCCGGTTCGTCGCATACGCTCCTGTCCATCGGGGCCATCGGGATTGGCGGCGGCGCGCTGTACGCCTGGGCCCGCGACACGGTGGGGGACCCGCGCGTGTTCTTCAGCGCGTTTCTGCTGCCGATGTGCGCGGCTCCCGTCGTGCTTCGCGCCGCGGGCGTGTCGACGTACCGTCGCCTGTTTCTCTCGCTGCTCGCGGTTGGCGCGCTCGTCTGGTCGGTGAGCGGCGGCCTGTATCGATCGACCACGGCGCCGTCCTGGATGTTGCGGGCGGTCATCTCGCTCGTCAATCTCGCGGCGATCGCCGTCGCGAGCGCGGTCGGCGCCGCCGCGCTCTGGACGCCGGCCGCGCGATCCACGCCGGTCGCGCGGCGGCTCGTGCTCGGCCTGCTCGCGGCCGCGCTCGTGACGACGTCCGTCCATGACGCGAGCCTGTGGCTGACCGGCGCGCCGGAGCGGAGATGGGTCGTGACGCTGCCGTTCTCCGTAGTCATGTTCGCCGCACCGATTGGATTGACCAGTCTCCCGGTGCTCCTGGTCTCGCACCGCTGGATTCGGACGCACGCCGGTCTCGCGCTGGCGGGGGCCTTGCTGTCGCCCCTGCCGATGCTGATGGTGCTCTATCTGGACATGGGCCGCACGAGCGAGGTGCTCAGGTGTCTGCGCGAGGCGCCCTCCATGTCGGCCCTCATGACGCTGCCGTTCACGATCGGTGGCGGCGTGCTGGGCTGGGCCCTCCCCGGCCGGCGCGCCGGACTCTGACACGACGGCACGGGAGCGCATCGCATGAGACGGTTGAACTGGCCCATCTGGACCGCCGCGCCGCTCGGGCTCGCGACGTTCCTGAGCTATCCGTTCGTCTTCCTGAAATGGCCGCTCACACGCGACGTCCCCTGGGCGAACCTGCTATTGCTCGCGCTCACCGTCACCCTGGTCGCCGCGGGACTTCGTCGCGCGTTTGCCGCCGGACGCGGCGCGTTCTCGAAGGCCGTCGCCGTGTGCCTGGCGGCGGTCGGCCTCTTCGGCATCGGGACGTTCGTCGCCGTCGTGATGCTGCCGCAGCACCTGCCGGCGTCCTCGGGCGCGCCGGCGGTCGGCGAGAAGGTGTCCGACTTCACGCTGCTCGACACCAACGACCGGCCTGTCTCGCTCTCGGAGCTGTTCTCGGCGCCGGTCGGGGGCGCGGCACCGACGGCGGTGCTGCTCATCTTCGAGATGGGGCACGGCTGTCACGCCTGCAGCTCGGAGCTCCACGACATGCAGCGGCACCTCGGCGAGCTGCGCCAGGCCGGGATCCGTCCCGTCGCGATCAGCAACGATCTGCCGGACGTCTCGCGCGCGCTGTCGCAGGCGGCCGGCTACACGTTCACGTTCCTGTCCGACCCGCAGCATGCGGTGATCGAACAGTTCGATCTGCTGGATCGCGACGAGGGCGACGCGGCCCGTCCCGCCGAGTTCCTGATCGATCGGCAGGGCATCGTCCGCTGGCGCATGCTGACCGACAGCATCTTCGTCCGGGCACGTGCGGGCACGGTCCTCGACGCCGCGAAGGCGTTTCGATAGCCGCACCCGAGACGGCCTGCCGCGCGGGTCGCCGTGCGGGGTCGCCCTTGCATTTCGATGCAGAAGGCGCATACTACGGTCACTTTTTCCCAGCCGCCCGATCGATTTCCGCCGGACGCCCCCAGAGGAGCATGCGATGGATCCCCGAATCGCTCTGTACTACGTGAGTGCCGCCGCCGGTCTCGTCATGGTCGTCGGAGGGATCTGGCTGATCTACAAGGAGAAGATCTATATCGACCGCGAGTCGAAGCAGCCCATCGAGATCCAGTCGCCGCTCGGCAGCTTCAAGAGCAACTATCCGGCGCTCACGCTGTTCGTCCTGGGCTTCTTCCCGCTCGTCTACCCGATGTACTCCATCAACAACCTGACGCAGTTCGTCAAGGTCGACACCGTGCGCATCAAGGGGCTCGTGCAGACGAGCGCGCGCCCGGTGCTCGTGTACGCCGCGCGCGGCCAGGACACCCTGAGCTCCGACGGAGGGTTCCAGGTGCCCGTGCCGTACCTGGGCAAGGACGATGACTACAAGATTCTCCTCATCGTGAACGATCACGTGGTCGACGTCGAGCGCGTGGTGCGAAAGGCGGACGGCGCGGAGGTCGACGTGAACTTCAAGCCGGTGGAGGTCGAGCCTCCGGCGTACCAGGCCGACGTGAGCGACGTGCCCGCGGCGTATCGGTAACCGGCCGGAGGTCGCATGCGTCTGTTCGTCTGTCTCGCGCTCAGCCTCGCCACGCTCACGGCTCCCGCGCTCGCCGCGCCACAGCAGGCCGTCGACTTCAGCGGACGCGTCGTGGACGCGGCGAGCAAGCAGGGGATCCAGAATCTCGAGGTCAAGCTGACGCCGCCGCGGCAGTCCAAGCTCCCGGTCCGGCTGGCGACCACGGACCGCAACGGAACGTTCGTGTTCCAGAAGCTGGCGCGCGGCCGCTACCTCCTGGAAGTCTCGCAGGGGCTCTTCCTGCTCTACCGCGCCGAGATCGACACCGCGCGCCAGACGCACGTCGACATCCGTCTCAAGCCGAAGGGCTGAACGCGCCTTCCCCGGCGCAATCCTTTCCGGGCGTCCGGTCGTCAGGGCATCAGGATCGGCGCGCCGAGGCGCGTGGCCCATCGTCGCGTCTGTTCCTTCAGCCCCGGCCAGTCTGCCCCGATCGCGTCGAACAGCCACGGCCGGAACGCGAGAGAATGGATATCGGGCGTGCGGGCGCAGCGCGGTTCCTGCCGGGGCGCACGCACCCGGCATGGAGGTGGACCGATGGGGAAGGGAGGCACTCTCGCCGCCGGCGTGCTCGGCGGCACGACCACGGCGCTCGTACCATCCATGACGCGCCGGGCCCTGCACAACGCCCGCGGGACGCCCAGGGTCCCGCGGTCTGCGCGGCGGCGGAGCGGGATCGGCCCGATGCTGGCGTGGGCGGCCGCCCTGGGCGTGCTGCTCGCGCTCGCGGACGTGCTGCGGGAGCAGCGGCAGGCCAGCGCGCCGGAAGCGTAGGGACGAACCGAGACGGTCCTCGGGTATGATGCCGCTCCACGCATGAGGGAGATTGCGATCTTCAGCGGGTGTGCGCATCCTGAGCTGGCCCAGGCGATGTGCCGGCGGCTGAAGGTGCCCCTGTCGCCGTCGACGACCACGGTCTTCAGCAACGACTGCCTGGGCGTGCAGTTGCAGGCGAACTGCCGCGAAGCCGACGTGTTCATCGTCCAGCCGATCGTGCCGCCCGTGCAGCACCACCTGATGGAGCTGCTCCTGATGCTGGACGCTGCGAGAGGGGCCTCGGCCGCGCGCCTCACGGCCGTGATACCGCACCTCGCGTACGCGCGATCCGACAAGAAGGACAAGCCGCGCATCTCGATCGCGGGACGGCTGGTCGCGGACTTGCTCGTGGCGTCCGGCGCCGATCGTGTGCTGACGATGACGCTCCATTCGCCGCAGGTGCACGGGTTCTTCAGCGTGCCT
Source organism: uncultured Acidobacteriota bacterium (assembly GCA_963764505.1). Classification (GTDB taxonomy): domain Bacteria; phylum Acidobacteriota; class Vicinamibacteria; order Vicinamibacterales; family SCN-69-37; genus CAVXSP01. Next base: position 1,569,171 of record CAVXSP010000001.1, read on the forward strand.
GTCGACCACATGAACGCCCTGAAAGTGCTCGCGCTCCATTTCCGGCGCCAGCGGCTGGACAACACCGTCGTCGTCTCTCCGGACCTGGGCAACGCGAAGGAGGCGTTGCACTTCGCGCGCAGCCTGGGCCTGCCGATGGCCGCCGGCAGCAAGAAGCGGTTCGGCGACGATCGCGTGGTGATCGACACGATCGTCGGCGACGTCGACAACCAGAACGTCATCGTGCTCGACGACGAGATCGCGAACGGCGGCACGATCGTCGAGGTCCTCAGCAAGCTGCGCGAGCGGGGAGTGAAGCGGGTCGCCGTCGCCTGCACGCACGGCCTGTTCACCGGCGAGGCGATCGAGCGGCTCGCCGCCCAGCCCGAGATCGTGGAGATCGTCTCGACCGATAGCGTGCCGATTCCGCCCGAGAAGCGCTTGCCGAACATGAAGATCCTGTCGATCGCGCCGCTGCTCGCCGAAGCCATCCGGCGCATTCACGTCGGCGAGTCGGTCAGCGTGCTCTTCGACGTCTGAGCGGCGGGCGCCGATCCGCCTGGAGCGCCAACCGGCGTCCGTCGCGGATGGTCTAATAGCAGCGTGGTTCCCCGTCTGAAGTTCGCGCTCCGGACGCTGTTCAAGACGCCCTTCGTCACGGCGGTCGCGGTGGTCTCGCTCGCTCTCGGGATCGGCGCCAACGCCGCGATCTTCTCGGTCTTCCACCAGATCGTGCTGCGCGAGCTCCCGGTGCCCGTGCCCGAGACGCTGGTGAACCTGGCGGCGCCGGGTCCCAAGCCGGGCAGCAACTCCTGCGGGCAGGCCGGGGACTGCGACACGGTCTTCAGCTATCCGATGTTCCGCGACCTCGAGCGGCAGCAGACGGTCTTGACGGGCCTGGCGGCGCACGTCATCTTCGACGCGAATCTGGCTTCCCGCGGCGCGACGAGCAGCGGCACGGGCGAACTCGTCTCGGGCAGCTACTTCGGTGCAGACGGCCGGCGAACCGGCGGCCGTCCTCGCGGCCATTCCTGACGTCATGAAGAGGCTGGACCCGGACCTGCCGATCGAGAGTCTCGAGCCGGTGCCGCAGGTCGTGCAGGAGAATGTGTTCGTCGATCGCTTCCTCACGATGCTCTCGGCGGCAGAACAGATGACGCCGCGCGGTCCCCCGATCCGGTAACCTTGAGTCGATCCGGTTGGAAGTCGCCTTCAGCCGCCGGAGTTTTCCACAGATCGAGACCCGTCCCCCTCCTGTGGAAAAAGGAGCTGCGCATGAAGATCGCCATGGCTGCCGTGCTCGTGACTGTGATGTTCGGGGTGCCGTTGACGGCGCAGGAACCCAGGCCCGTGCCGGAGGACTCGATGCGGGTCTCCCTGCCCGGATGCGCCAAGGGGCACGCCTTCACGGTCGGCCGCCGCACGGCGGACGAGCCGGGCAGCGTCGACCTGCCAGAGGGCCTGCACCTCCGCATGAACGGTCAGAAGACGCTGATGTCGGCAATCAAAGCGCATGAAAGCTCGAGGATCGAGATTACCGGCCTGGTGAAGAAGAGCGATTTCGTGCAGAGCGGCCTGAAGGTCGGCGGCGTGCGGATCGCGCCCGGACCAGGACCGGGCGGCAGCCTGTCGGCCATGCCGCTCGGCAGCCAGATCTTCATCGATGTCGAGGGCTGGCGTCAGATCCCAGGCAGCTGCCGAACGCGCTGACCGCCTCGGCGTGGAGCCTCGAAGCGCCGAGCGGAATCAAGACCGAGAATGCCGCCAGCTGCGCCACCCGCAACGATGGCAGCGAACCGGCCTCGCCCTCGTGAACAGCGCCAGCGGCCGCTCCCAGACGCGCAGGTGCGAGGGCTGCAGCACGCCGCCGATGCAATGCGGGCAATAGACAGGCGAGTCGGCGGCCGTGCCGGGCGAATATCCCGGCGCGAACCGAAGGCCGAGAGGGTCGCCAAGCCCTGCGTGGGGGCGCGCGAGGATGGCATGAGGAACGCCCAAGCGGAAGAGCCTCCTGTTGCGGGCGGTTGTCCCATACGCATGCTGCGTACCAGCCGCACGCGCCGGTTTTCCGGTCGATCCGCCGGATGGTCAGCAGCGATCTGAGCAGAATCTTCACCGCGCCGCGATGCGGCGCGATACAGCCCGGCATTCCGCGCCAACAGTCGGTAGGGAGCCCAGTCAGGAACCGAAGCCGGGCTCGGGAGGCGAGACAGCGTCGTCGACGCCGAGGAATCGGAGCGCGTCCTCCATGGTGCGGAAGACCTCGACATCCTTGGTGCTGTTCTTCATGAGGCCGCGATACGACTGGAACACACGCCCCAGCCCGAACGCCACGTCCGACGGCGCGACAATGGCGAACTTTGACCGGGTCGCCGGCTCATCCATGTGCGCCGAGATCTCGGCGAGCTCGCGGACGCGTTCGCCGGGTGGCAGGGCGATCCGGAGCACGCGGGACATGTCGACCAGCTCGTCGTAGCCCGAGACCTCGGGCCGGCTCCAGACGCTGTGCTGATAGCCGAACACGTCGGTATCGGTGAGCGTCCCGTGGCCGACGGCGACGATGAGCCGCCGGGAATCGTCGATGCGCCAGTCGAGTGGCATCTGGGTTGCGCTTTCTCTGCGGCGATCCGCGCGCGGCCGTCGCGCGAAGAAGGCACGAGCCGGCCCGATTGTAGCGGAAGTCCCGGCGTTGAGGGATGCGTCGGCCGGCTCGCCTTCCGTGCCACCTACAAGGCGACCGGCGCGTCGACACGCTCGAACTCGTCCAGCCGCGTGAGGTCGATGGCGACGTGGTCGACGTTGGCGATGTACATGTCCCGGAACCTCGCGCCCCACACGATCTCCGTCTTGTCGTAGCTCGTCTTGGCGTGCACCGTCTGCGCAAACGTCTCATCGTCGGCCGAGATCATGCAGACGACCTCGGGATCGGCGGCTGCCAGCGATTCGGCCGACCAGCCCCGGAACGGGCTGTGCTCGCCGATGGGATGCACGATGACCCAGTGGAGCGGCATGAAGATGATGGACTCGCGCTCGAGCACGAGCTGATCGAACCGGCGCCGCCGGTTGCCGTTCTCCTCCACCCATCGCGCGAAGGAGACGACGGCGTGCACGTCGGTCAGGTCGTGGTTGCGAAGATTCGCGAGGCGGAACATCAGGGCCCAGCCGTTCTCGTACGGCGCGACGAGGGCGTTGCGGCTGAAGGTGACCTTGGCGGTCGGGCGCGTGAACCTCGCGAACAGCAGCGCGCTGAAGATGGCGAAGCCGAGCAGGCCCACCAGCGCTTCCAGCGCCACCAGGACGTTCGCCGCGCGGGTGTTCGGCACCAGCCGTCCGTAGCCGATCGTGGCCAGCGTCTGGACGCTGAAGAAGACGCACGACTCGAAACGCGAGAACGGCACGCCCGCGGCGCCGACCAGCGCGTCGGGCCCCGCCAGCCAGTAGAGGCTCGCGAAGAGCAGGTTCGCCGCGACATAGGCGGCCGCCATCAGCCCGAGCAGGCGCGGCACCGGAAGGGAGAGCAGCGTGTGGTAGGCGTTGTACGGGTGAAACGGTCCGAGCTGGTTGCGCCGGACGTTGAACGTGCCGTCGCGGTTGAGGATCCGTGCGGGGCTGCGCTCGGAGAGCCTGCCCCCGAGACCGAGGTCCTGACGGAGGCGCTCCTGCTTGGATGATTCGGGCACGACCGGCGTGCCGGTATTCTACTGCGCTGCTGTCGCGGCGCCACCGGTGGGCCACGCGGGTATCCTGACGCCGGAGGTGACCATGCGTGCATATGGAGAGCCCATGCCCGGCACTCGGGAGGAGAAGATCCGCCGGATGGAACGGCTGGCGGACGATGCCGCGCAGATCGTCGGCGGTCTCAGTGAAGACCAGCTCGACACGCCGTACCGGTCCGGGGGCTGGACGGTGCGCCAGCTCATCCACCACCTCGCCGACAGTCACATCAACGCGTACACGAGAGTCCGCCTCCTGCTGACGGAGGAGCATCCCACCGTCAAGCCCTACGATCAGGATCGCTGGGCCGAACTCCGCGATGCGAGGACGTTGCCGGTGAGCGTGTCGATCGCGCTCCTTGGACCGCTGCAGCGACGGCTGGCCGAGGCGTTCCGAAACGCCGGTCCTGACGACTGGCGCCGGACGGCGCGCCATCCCGAGCACGGGAGTATCACGCTGCAGCAGTTCCTCGACGAGTACGCCTGGCACGGCCATCACCACCTCGAGCAGATCGCGGCGCTGAAGGCGGCGCAGGGCTGGTAGGGGGACGCGCTTGACAACCCGGCCGATTGCCTGGGCCGCTGACATCGGCAAGGCACCGTCTACAACTACTTCCAGACCAAGGAAGAGGTCGTCGTGGCGTTCATGCTCGACCTCGAGCGGAAGGTGCAGGCCCGCCTGCAGCGGCAGCTGCCGACTTCGCAGTCCGTAGAGACCGCGCTCGTCGAGTTCATCCGGCACCAGTTCCGGCTCAAGAAGCCGCATCACGCGTTCGTGCGCGTGTTCCTGGCGCGGATGTTCGCCGACGCGGAGGCGTTCCTGCCGTATCTCGTCGAGATGCAGCAGGCAATCGATCCGCCGCTCGAGGCGCTGTTTCAGCGGCTGCAGGCGCGCCGGGCCATCCGCCCGGACCTGGCGATTCCGCCCGTCGTCCACGCCTTCAAGACGCTGCATTTCGGCCTGACGGCCGTCTGGGCGATCGAAGGGCCGCCGTTTCACGGCACCGACGCAACGCTCGTTCCGACCGTGAGGGTCTTCTGCGAAGGATTGGTGAGGCGCCCATGACGGGACTGATGGCGCTCGTGCTCCTCTGGATGTGCGGAGCGGCTCCCCAGGAGCCCGCGCCGGCGGTTCCGCTGTTCGTCCGTCGATATCAGCAGGGCGCCGAGCTGTCGTACCGAATGCGCGGCGAGAACGACGGATCGACCTACGCCGTCCGCTTGCACTCGATCGTGAAGCGCGGTGCTGACGGGCGGCTCGGCGAGGAATATGCCTTCTCGGACCTCGTGTCGGGCGGGCGGCCGCAGACCCTTCCGCCCGCGAGCCAAGACCTCCGCGTGACGGTCACGCTGGAGACCGGCGGTCCCCCGTTCGTGCTGCCGCGCTTGTCGCCGGCGACGCGTCTGGTCGGCCCGGTGCTGGATCTGCTGACGTTCTATTCGGATCTGTTTCTTGCCGCGCAGAGCGGCCTTCGCCAGGCGGGCGAACACGTCCGGGTGCCGATGCCCACCACCTCCTCCTGGGCGGACGGCACGAGAGTCCTCGTCGGCGAGGACCATGTCGATTTCAACCTGACCTTGACGGCGCTCGATCGCGCCGCCGGGATGGCGACGCTGACGGTCGCGCACGTGCCGCCGCCGGCGCCCAAGATTCAGATCCCGGCCGACTGGATGCGCGCGCCGGTTGGCGACGCGCCGAACAACTGGGTGCAGGTCGAGCGAGCCGGCGACGCCTACGTCGCCTCCGTCGGCCAGGAGACGTTCTACGTCGTCCTCCGCCTCCGGCTGGCCGACGGCGTCATCCTCTCCGCCCAGATGGACAACCCCGTTGTCCACATCGAGCGCCGTTGCCGCGACCGGGCCCTCGAAGACTGCGACGAGGCGCGGCCTCGACGGACGTTCCGTCACATCGAAATGGAGCTCGAACGCTAGCCGGCCGGCGTCCCCCTCCGGAAGCTGAGGTACTCGAGCGCGCGTCGCAGAGACGGGCCGGAGGCGCCAGCCGCGTCGCGCGCGCGCCAGGCGATGAAGCCGTCCGGACGGATCAGCACGGCCCCGTCGGCGGCGACGCCATACGCCTGCGACCAGCGGTCCTCCACATCGCGCAGATCGCCGCCGATCCGGTGCGTGGCCACGTCGAATTGGGCGCCCGGCAAGGAGCTGATGGCAGCCCTCTGCCATGCCTGGCCATGCGGGCCGGCGACGAAGACCCACCGGTTGTTGAACAGGTCGACGGTCGAGACACGCTCGTGCCCGCACTGGACGGCCACGTGCGGCGCTCGGGATCCCGGCCGCCCGGAGGGCGCGCGCGGGTCTTCGAACAGCCCGTCTCCCGGATCGCCGTCGTCGGCCACGAAGGCACCCGCCGGATAGCGATAGCCGAAGATCACGTTGAAATCGTCGACGATCGGCTCCGGGACCGGAAGTTTCCTGCTCGGGTCCTTGAACCAGGTCTGGAGACGGGCCAGCGCCTGTGCCGTGGTGCCGTCTGCGATCGGACGCCGCTCTGCGTCGAACGTGTTCAGCAAGTCCCGCCCGGCGACGCCGCTGAGAACAGCCTCGAGCTTCCAGGCGAGGTTGAACGCGTCCTGGATGCCCGTGTTGCCGCCGAACCCTCCGGTCGGCGGCATGACGTGTGCGCTGTCGCCGAGAAGCATCACGCGCCCTTGGACGTACCTGTTCGCGACACGAGCGGCCGCTTCCCAGGGCCGTGCGTCCACGACGTCGACCTTGACGTCCTCACGTCCTGCGCCGCGGCGAACCAGTTCACGGCAGTACGCCTCCGTGAAAACGTCGGGCTGCTGACCGCGTTCGGGCACGTACTGCACGGCCATGAGCCATCGCCCATCTCCGCGAGGCACGAACGTGCCGTTGATGTCGACCACGAACACGGCGCGGATCGTGCGGCCGCCCAAGGTCGAGGAGAGGTCGGTCTCGAAGATCACGTTCATCCAGTGCTGCAGGACGCCCGGGCCGTGCCGTTCTATGCCCAGGCGCTCGCGCACGGGGCTGCTCGTGCCGTCTGCCGCGACCAGGTAGGACGCCTCCACGGCCGCCGTCTTCCCGGTCGATCGATCGCGGATGCGTGCGACAACGCGCGCGTCGTCCTGTGAGAGGTCGACCAGCTCCGTATTGAACCGGACATCGGCCCCCAGCCGTTCGGCGTGGGCCTTGAGGATTGGCTCGAGCTGATCCTGATCGCACGTCGCGCCCGTCGTGGGACTCAGCTCGCTCGCGTCGGACCACGGCACGCCGTGCCACGCAATCTCGGGATCGCGGAGATTCTTCACCCGCGCGATGTACGCGGATTGGTCGTCGATCAGGTCCCGCGCCCGAATCTCCGCCTCGATCCCGAGGCTGCGGAAGATCTCCATCGACCTCGGCGAGATCCCGCGGAACTTGTATTGCAGCGAGGTGCTGTCGTGGCGCTCCACGACGAGGCACGGAACGCGGCGCTGCGCCAGCAGCAGCGCCAGGGACAATCCGTTCAGGCTGCCACCGACGATGAGGACTGGAGTCCGGATCGGCATGTTCACGCTCCTGCCGCGCCCGGCCGGCATCCTCGTGTCGGGATTCCCTGCACCGTGGCGTACGCGAACGCGACGGACGACATCCCACGCGAGAGACAGAGGGTGCAGACGACGGCGCTGCACGATGTCCCTGCAAGACGCATGACACCGGGCGCGGATGGGCGGGACGCCGCGCGGTCCCGGGGGACCGCTAGACCTTCGTGTTCGCTCTCACGTCCCAGCCGCCGCTGGCCGTTGTCGACACGGCCCCTCCCGTACCGCGCGCGCGATGCTCCCAGAGCAGCCGGCCGAAGAACAACGTGACGTTCTCGAGAAAGCCGGAGCTTGAAGCGCCGGCATTCAGGGCGTCGAACGAGAGCGGGTACTGCTCGCCCGTGCCCGCGAGCTGCGTGACGCCGCCGATCAGCACGTCCTGCAGCGTCACGATGTAGAAGTCGAAGTCCATCGCCTGTTGCCGGAACGCGAATCGTGCGTCCTTGATGTGCTGGCCGGACGCGCAGGCGAGCACGAGGCCGACGGACGCGGCGTCCACGCGCTTGCGGAACCGCACGGCGGGGAACGTCGCCTTGCCGGCCGACGCGCCGCCTCCTCCGCTGAGAACGATCGTCGCTTCGACGCTCTGGACATAGGAGAGCACGTCGATCTCCTTCTCGTGTCCCTTGACGGCGCTCTCTCCCGGGATCCCGTCGAGCTTGAGAAAAACGTCGATTCCGCTGCCTGGCATGGACGCTCCTGTCGCTTCGCGAATGGGCGCGGTCATTCTACGGGATCCCGATGTCCTTCACGACGCGCGCGGCCCGAGGAGAGCGCCGCGACCGCGCGATTGACAGGGCACCGGCCGGACCGCTACGGTGTCCGACGTGACGCAGGAGGGACTCGACGGCGTGGTGGCGGCGACCACGCGCCTCAGCGAGGTGGACGGCGAGCGCGGGGAGTTGATCATCGCCGGCTACGCCGTCGAGGAGATTGCCGCGCACGCGACGTTCGAGGAGACGACCTGGCTGCTCTGGCACGGCGACCTGCCAACCGCCCAGCAGCTCGACGGGTTCCGGGCCGAGCTGTCGCCCAAGCGCGCGCTCCCGGAGGCGACCGCGGCGCTGCTTCGGGAGTGCGCGCGCGCCGACCTGTCACCGATGGACGCGTTGCGCGTGGCCTGCGGCGCGGTGTCGCTGGTCGGCGACGACGCGGCGACGCTCGTCGCGCAATGTCCGACGATCGTTGCCGCCTTCTGGCGCGTGCGGCGGGGCCTCGAGCCGATCGCGCCGCGGGCGGACCTCGGCCACGCCGCGAACTTCCTGTACATGCTGACCGGCAAGCCGCCGGATGCCGAGCGGTTGCGCGGACTCGAAACCTATCTGAACACGGTCGTCGACCATGGGCTGAACGCGTCCACCTTCACCTGCCGCGTGATCACCTCGACCGGGTCCGACCTCGTCTCGGCGGTCGTCGGCGCGCTCGGGGCCCTGAAGGGGCCGTTGCACGGAGGCGCGCCGGGCCCTGCGCTGGACATGGTGTTCGAGATTGGCGACCCGTCGCGCGCCGAGCCCGTGCTGCGCAAGAAGATCGAAGCCGGCGAGCGGCTGATGGGCTTCGGCCATCGCATCTACAAGGTGCGCGATCCACGGGCCGACGTGCTGTCGGCTGCGGCGGAGCGTCTATACCTCCGCTCCGGCAACATGGCCCTGTACCACCTCGCGCGCGAGGTCGAGGCGACCGCGATCCGCCTCCTGGAGGAGTACAAGCCCGGTCGCCGGCTCCAGACGAACGTCGAGTTCTACACGGCCCTGCTCCTGCACGGGCTCGGTCTCGACGTCTCACTCTTCACGCCGACGTTCGCCATGAGCCGCGTGAGCGGCTGGATCGCGCACGCGTTCGAGCAGCGTGCGGCGAACCGGATCATCCGCCCGCAGTCTGCCTACGCCGGGCCGCGCGACCGCCGATGGGTGCCGATCGATCAGCGGACGTCGACGCAGGCCGCCGCCCGGTGACCGCGCCGGCGCCGCGGCCGCCCCGTCATTCCCACCGGAAGACTTTCGCCGAGATCGCCAGGAAGAGCGCCAGCATCAGCGCCAGCACCGCGACATCCTGGCCGTGGCGCAGCCAGCCCTCGCCGTGCCAGACGCCGCGCAGCAGTGAGACCGCGTAGGTGAACGGCAGCAGCCGCGCCGCCGCCTGCGCGGCCGGGGGCAGCGACTGGACCGGCACGAAGAGTCCGGACAGGCCGAGCATCGGATAGACGACGAGCGTGCCGATCGGCTGGGCGAAGCGCGCCGTCGGCACCACGCTCGCAATCAGGAAACCCAGCGAGACGATGCTGAGCGTGCTGAAGAGCAGCGCGAGCGCGAAGGACGCCAGGGGCACGTCGGCGGCGACGGGATAGTAGCGCCGGCCGGCCACAATCATCAGCGCCAGCGTGACCGTCGTCGAGAGCAGTTTCACGAGGACGTGGGCGGCCAGGATCGTGTGCGGCCGCAGCGGCGTCGCCCGCAGCCGCTTGAGAATCCCGCCTTCGCGGTAGATCGCGACGATGGCGACGAGCGACAGCACGGCGCTCGCCGCCATCATCACGGAGGCGAACACCGGCAGGTCCGTCGACATGAACGCGGGAATCCCCGGTGACCCGGTGCGCACGCTCGGGCCGGCGATCCGCGCGAAGACGACGAAGATCAGCACCGGAATGCCGACGGTGCCGATGACCCCGAGCGGCTCGCGAACGAAGATCTTCGTTTCGAGCCAGGTGAGCCGCCACAGACCGCGCAGCATGTGATCCCGCCCCGGCGTCAGTCGCGAATCGCGCGGCCGGTGAGCCTCAGGAACACGTCCTCGAGGCTGGGCACCTCCGTGCGGAAGTCGGTCACGGGCAGCCGGTGCTCCGCCAGGCAGGCAATCACGTGCGTGACGAGGTCGTCTCCGCGGCCCCGCAGGACGAAGCGGGGACCTCGACCGACGACCGACTCCACGTGCGCAATCGCCTCGAACCGGACGGCCGCGTCGGGCGCCTCCGTCGTGACGATCACCGTGCGTTCCGGGCAATGTCGCCGGACCAGCTCTGCGGGCGTTCCGGCATCGATGATCCGGCCGTGGTCGATGATGGCGACGCGATCGCACAGTCGCTCCGCCTCCTCCATGAGATGGGTCGTCAGCAGGACCGTCTTGCCGCGGCGCTGGATGTCCCGGACCAGATCCCAGATCGCGCGCCGCGCCTGCGGGTCGAGGCCCGTGGTGAGCTCGTCCAGGAAGACCAGCTCCGGCTCGTTGACGAGCGCGAGCGCGATGAAGAGCCGCTGCTTCTGGCCGCCAGAGAGCGTCATGAACCAGGCGTTTCGCTTGTCGGAGAGGCCGAGCTGATCGATCACGCGGTCGCCGTTTGCCGGCTTCCGGTAGAGAGCGGCCCAGAGCGCGACGGCTTCCCCGACCTTGATCCGCTTCTGGAGCTGCGCCTCCTGGAGCTGCACGCCAATCCGCTCCTGCAGCGCGTAGGCGTCCCGCAAGGGATCCCTGCCGAGCACCGAGATGACGCCGCGATCCGGCCTGCGCAGCCCCTCCACGCACTCCATCGTCGTCGTCTTGCCGGCGCCGTTCGGGCCGATCAGGCCGAAGATCTCTCCGGCCTCCACGTCGAACGACACGTCGTCGATGGCCACCGTACGGCCGTACGTCTTCCGGATGGCGGAGACGTGGATGGCGGGAGGATGCGACACAGCCACGATTGTGCCATGCGGCCAGGAGCCGAGGTCGGCGGGTCCTGTACACTGCAGCGAATGGCTCCGCTCGTGGCGATTCGTCGGGCAGCGTTCGGAAGGTGAAGGCGATTCTCTTCGACTGCGACGGCGTGCTCGTCGATAGCGAGGTGCTGGCGCAGGAAATCGAGATGGATGTGCTCGCGGCGATCGGCCTGCACTACGATCGGCGCGAGTTCAACGCGCGCTTCACGGGCACGAGCACCGCGGCGTTCTGGGAGGCGCTCGAGGCCGACGGCTGGGCGCGGCTCGGCCGCTCGATCGCCGCCGAGGTGCGCCGGCCGATGCGCGAGCGGATGCGCGCGGTGTTCCGCGAGCGCCTGGCCGAGGTGCCGGGCGCGCTCGCGGCCGTGGCAACGGTCACGCAGCTCAAGGCCGTGGTGAGCTCCAGCACGTCCCGGGCGCTGCGGATCAAGCTCGAGCACGTCGGACACTGGTCCCACTTCGTGCCGCACGTCTACTCCGCGGACCACGTCAAGCTGCCCAAGCCGGCGCCCGATCTCTACCTGCACGCCGCCGCCGAGCTCGACGTTGCGCCCGCCGACTGCCTGGTCATCGAGGACAGCGTCAACGGCGTGCGGGCCGCCTGCGCGGCGAACATGCGCGTCTGGGGCTTCATGGGCGGCGGCCACCACGACGAGGAGAGCGCCGAGCGGCTGGCCAGGGCCGGGGCGGAGCGCCTCGTCGCGAATTGGCAGGACGCCGCCGGGCTGTTGCGGTCCCTCTGACGGGGGCGTCCGGGCCTATCTGCCGGGGACGTGCGCGCCTTCGGTGCCGACGCGATCGGCAGCGACGGCCCGCGCGCGCGAATCGTAGGCGAAGACGAATTTCTTCAGCTCGGGGTGTCCAAGCAGGCTCTCGAACCTGTACTGCCGCATCTCCTCATACGCGCGGTCGGCCGTCCAGCCGTCGTGCGTGATGCGGTAGACGGCCGTCATCGCCCCGGTCCGGTGCCGCCCGCCCTGGCAGTGCACGTAGACGGGCTGGTTGGCCGGGTCGCCGACCAGACCGAGGAACCGGGCCACCGCCGCCGCGGACGGTCGATCGCTCGTGGTCAGCGGGATGCGGTAGAAGTGCATGCCGGCCTGCTTGACGAGGCGAGGCTCGTCGGTCCGGCCGTCCTTCGTCAGATCGATGACGGTCTTGATGCCCAGGGCGGCCAGATCGCGGTAGTCGCCGGCGCGGGGCTGCGCGCCCCTGAAGTAGTTGGGGTCGACCTCGCCGAAGTTGTCGATGCTGACCCTGGCGAGGGCGGCCGGCGTCGCGAGCGCCAGCGCCGACGGTGTGCCGGCGGTCTGAGCCGCCGCAATGGGGGCGGTCTGCGCGCTGGCGTGAAACCCGAAGCAGGCCGCCAGCACGAACCCAGCGGCGGAAGCCCGAACAGCGGAGCGGCGTAGATCCACGGTCGCACCTGCCTGCGTTGACGACTGGAAAGGGACGCCCTCTTCTTATTAAAACACGTCGGACTCGTGGCGCCGTCTCGGGCCCCGCACTCCATATGACGCCGCAGGGGCCGGCCCGGACGTGCGGTTATAGCCGTTTCCGAGTCGGTGTAGCACGCCGCCGGCGCTCAGCTCGCACCCGGGCGCCCACGCCTACGCAGAAACCGCGCGCCGCTCGCCATTCGCGCCGTGCGGCGTACTACACCGACCGGCGTGTGTTTTATATATAAATCATATAGACTGTTATTAAATCAACAGCAACGTTACTATCAATATCAATTGACATATAAACAACACAGGCTGTATACAAACCCAATGGACACCTGGAAGGAATTCGAGGCGAACGAGCTGACGCACAGCGCGGCACACCATCTGCTGGCCATCTACGAGGTCGGGGCCGAATACGGGGGCTGGGCGCGCGTCTCCGACATCGCGCGCAAGCTCAACATCACCCGCGGCAGCGTGTCCATCAACCTTCGCGCGCTGAAGAAGCGCGGCTGGCTCGTCACCGATGCGCACAGGCTCGTCAAGCTCTCGGCCGAAGGGCTGAAAGCGGCCCAGTCCGTCATGGCGAAGCGCGTCGTCTTCAAGACGTTCCTCGCCGACGTCCTCGGGATCTCCGAGGCGCAGGCGGAAATCGACAGTTGCAAGGTCGAGCACCTCATCAGCGACGAGACCGGCCAGCAGCTCGTGCATTTCGTCCGCCTCCTGACCTCTGACGCCAGATTGAAAGACCTGCTGAAGCAGTTCCGCCGGTCTCCCAGAGGCTGCCCGAAGAGCGGCACCTGCGAGGTGTGCAAAGGCCAGTGCCTGGTCCCCGGCCTCGCCCGCGCCGTGTGAGGACGTCCATGCGATCCAGTCGTGCGGATATCGTGGACGAGCTGAACCGGCTCATGGCGGAAGAGGCCGAGGCCTCACTGCGCTATTTCCAGATGCGGTTCCGCCTGCGCGGCAAGAACCGCCTGGCGGCGGAGAAGTTCTTCGAAGACGCGCTGAAGGAGACGCTCGAGCACGCAGAGGCGATCGCCTGCCAGATCCGGGCGCTCGGGCACGTTCCGAAGCTGCGCATCAACCTGCTCCTCGGCGGCGGGCCGATCGACCCCGACGATGCGCTGGCCGAGGCGCTGGATATCGAACAGCAGGCCCTGGAGGCCTACAAGGAGTTCCTGCCGCGCGTCAGCGGCCGACCCGCGCTCGTGGAGTTCATCCGCAGGCAGATCGAGGTTGAGACCGAGCACGTCCAGGAGATCCTCGACGCCGGCAAGGCCCGCGCGCCCTTGAAGCTCGTCGCAAAGGCGCGATCGTGACATCGATGACCACCGTCAACGTCGCCATCCTCGTGTTTCGTGAAGGGCTGGAATGCGTCCTCGTCCTGGCGGCCATCATGGCGAGCCTGGTGGGGCCGCACGACCGGTTCCGCCGGCCGATCCTGATCGGCGCGGCGGCGGGCCTCGCCGTCACGGCTCTGACGTGGCAGGTCGCCATCCGCGTGCTCGACGACCTCACGGAAACGCTCCCGGCGCTCGACGTCCAGGCCGCGACGGGGCTCCTGGCCGTCTGTGTGCTGCTCCTCGTCATGAACTGGTTCTTCCACAAGGTGTACTGGACCGGCTGGATCTCGTTCCACACGGAGCGCAAGCGAGCGCTGCTCCAGGCCGCCAGGACGCGACGCATACCGATGGGGCGCGCGCTGGCCGGCTTCGCGCTGCTGGGATTCACGTCGTTCTACCGCGAGGGCGTCGAGGTCGTGCTGTTCCTGCAGAGCTACCGGCTGAAGTTCGGGGCCGGCGCCGTGATGCCGGGGCTCATGCTGGGCCTCGGCCTGACGGCCGTCGTCGCCGCACTGACCTTCGTGGCGCACCGGCGCCTGCCGTATCGCCGGATGCTCGTCGCCACGGGCGTGCTGCTCGGCGTCGTCCTGCTCGTGATGGTTGGCGAGCAGGTCCAGGAGATGCAGGCGGCGCACTGGCTGCCGAGCACGCAGGTGGACTGGCTGGCCGTCCGGCTGCCGGACTGGATGGGTCTCTGGTTCTCCGTTTTCCCGACGGTCGAGACGCTCGGCGCGCAGCTCCTCGCGGTCGTCGTCGTGGCCGGCTCGTACGTGCTCGCCCGGCGTGTGGCTCAGCACTCGATGGCCGTCCCACATCGCTTGTCCGCCTGACTCGCGGGCGCGGCGCCTTCCGCGCGGCCACTCAGGCGGACTGCCGCTGACGCCGTCTGAGCCAGGTCCCGAGCACGAGCAGGCCCGTGAGCGCGACGAGCTGACCGCCCGCCACGATCAGGTTCACGTTCACGGCCGGCCGCCATTTCGCGTCGCCGTTCTTGATGACGTACACGCCGGCCGGCTTCGCGGCGAAGCCGAGGCCGACACCGTGCTGGGCGTCGGCCTTGTTGCCCGCGCCGCCTCCGCCCCCGACCACCGCGACCGGCAGGATGGTCGCGCCGTCGACCTCGAAGGGCTCGCCGAACACACGGCGAGGGCTGATGTTCTCCTGCGAGTTCTTCAGGACTTCGAGCGCCTCCATGGGACCTCCGGGTTTCCTCGTGGTGCAAACGCCGAGCCGGTACGATCCGCGGACCCTCCGGCCTGCCGCGCCGCGGGCCGTCCGCGGCGACGTTCGAAATGGTACAGCCTGTCCGGGTGCGCTGCGGAAGACGTGAAGATCCGTCTGATAGGATGACATCGCTCCAGACCGCGCTGTGCCGCGCTACCGTTTCGCCGAGTTCATCCTGTCTCCGCGTCGCCGGATGCTGATCCGCGACGGCCGCGAGCAGCGCCTCATCCCGCGATATTTCGATCTCCTGCTCTTCCTGATCGAGCGGCGTCACGAAGCGGTTCACCGCCGCGACATCTTCGAGCACGTCTGGAACGACGTCGTCGTGTCGGACAGCGCGCTCAGCCAGGCGATTCGCACGATTCGGCGGACGCTGGACGACGACTCCCGCGAGCCGCGCTTCATCCGCACGGTCTCGCGGCATGGGTACCGCTTCGTCTTCGGCGAGCTCGAGGAGGAAGACGAGGGCGCGGCCTGGCCGGCGGGCGAATCGTCGCCGGGATCCGGCGACGACGCAGGCGGCGGTGTCGCATCCGATCCGTTCGAGCCGCTCCTGCAGCGTCTCGTCCGGGCGCCCGGGCGCGCAGGCGAGGAGGAGGATCGACGCGAAGCGGCCGAGCTGCTTCACGGCCTCGGCACCCGCGAGGCGCTCGAACGGCTGGGCACGCGGCCGGGCCACGTGTTCGCGAGAGCCGTCCTGCGCGACTCGCGATGGGACGCGCCCGGCGCTGGCGACGTGCCGATCCTGCGTGGACCGGCGCCGCTCGCGGTTGCCGCCTCTCTTGTCGGAGTCCGGCTGCGCCGCGCGGCGCGGGTGGCGATGGCGCGCTGGGCGTCGACGGCGGCAGGCGGCGGCGTCGCGGGTCTCGTCGGCGGAGCCGTCGGCGGCCTGCTGCTCGCCCTGGTCCCCGGCAGCGAGTCGCCGCCGTCGGTCCTGCCCGTGCTGTCGCTGGTGGGGGGCATCTGCGGGGCCGGCGGCGGCGCCGGCGTCGGCGCGGGGCTTTCGATCGCCGAAACCATCGCGCGCTCGCATCGTCGCCTCGCAATCGTGTGCGGGGCCGCCGCCGGGGGCGGCCTCGTCGGCGCGATGGCGCAGTGGCTGTCGCGGTGGAGCCTCGAAGCGCTCGTCGGCACGCACGTGGCCGTCGGCGGCGGGCTCGAAGGGCTGGTCCTCGGTGGCGCCGCCGGTGTCGGGTTCGCGGTGGCCACTCCGGCGGCCAGCGGCGGGTTCGCGGCGCCCCGGGGCCGCCGCCGGTGGAAGGTCGCCGCCGCGACGGCGCTGGCCTGCGGCCTCGGGGGACTGGCGTTGACCGTTCTGGGGCGCCCCTTGGTCGGGGGCACCATCCACGCGATCGCCCAGGCCTCGCGCAGCACCGAGGTGCTCCTCACGCCGCTCGGTCGGCTGGTCGGCGAGCCGGGGTTCGGGCCGATCTCCCGCGCGCTGATTGGAACCGCCGAAGCCGCGCTCTTCGGCGCCGGTCTGGCGCTCGGTCTGACGCACCGCTCGACGGCCTGATCGGCGCCAATCACCGAGATCTCACGGGCTGCTCACCCGGCGCTGAAGACATCGACTCGGACGGGCGCGCATGCTGCGGCCACTGGCGCCGGACCTCGGCCGGCGCGATGGAGGTGCGCATGGATGCGACGACGTCGAGCTTCGCCATTTGGCATGCCGGTCTCTCACTTTCGACTGAACGCCCAATCGAGTTGCTCGATATCACGAACCGGGTGGAGGCGCTCGTTCGCGACAGCGCCTTGAATGTCGGCATCGTCAGCGTGCAGTCGCTGCACACGACGACGGCGGTGGTCGTGAACGAGCACGAGCCGGGGCTCCTCGACGATTTCGCGGCGCTGCTCGGCAGGCTGGCCCCGGCGGGCGCCCCGTATTCGCATGACGCGCGCCTGTCGGCGCCGCCCGCCTCGTGCTGCGGGGACGAGCGGGTGAACGGCCACTCGCACTGCCAAAGCCTTCTGCTTCCGACGTCGGTGTCCCTGCACGTCCATGCCGGCCGGCTCCAGCTCGGCCGCTGGCAGCGCCTGTTCCTCGTGGAGCTCGACGGCCCGAGACCTCGCGACGTCTCCATCGTCATGCTCGGGGAGGGCGGGCGATGAAGGTGAAGATGATCCTGCCCGCGCTGACCGAAGCCACGAGTCCGTTCTGGCGGCCGATCAAGTACTCGCTCTTTCCTCCGCTGGGCCTGGCGACGCTCGCCGGCTTCCTTCCGGCCGATGACGAGGTCGACATTCAGGACGAGCACGTCGAGGCGCTCGACCTGCACGACCGCCCGGACCTCGTCGTGATTCAGGTCTATATCACGTCGGCCCGGCGCGCCTATGCGCTCGCGGATCACTACCGCCGCCGCGGCGCGCATGTCGCGCTCGGCGGACTGCACGTCACCTCGCTGCCGGACGAGGCGGCTCGACATGCCGACACGATATTTCTGGGTCCTGGCGAGGACATCTGGCCGAGGTTCCTGGCCGATCTCCGGCGAGGGCGGCCAGGACGCGTGTACCGCTCGACCGATCGGACGCTCGGCGCGCTGCCTCCGATCCGCCGCGACCTGATCAAGCGCCGCCGCTACCTCGTGCCGAACTCCATCGTCGTTTCACGGGGATGTCCGCACGTCTGCGACTTCTGCTACAAGGAGGCGTTCTTCGAAGGAGGACGGTCCTTCTACACGCAGACCGTCGACGCGGCGCTGGCCGAGATCGAACGGCTGCCGGGGCGGCATCTCTACTTTCTCGATGACCATCTGTTCGGCTCGCCTCGGTTTGCGACGGCGCTGTTCGACGGCATGCGCGGCATGGGCCGGCTCTGGCAGGCGGCCGGCACGGTCAACGCCGTGCTGGCGCCGAACCTCATCGAGCGGGCGGTCGAGGCCGGTCTGCGGAGCCTGTTCGTCGGGTTCGAGACGCTCAATCCGGCGAATCTCGTCGAGCAGCGCAAGTACCAGAACCTTCGGCGCGACTACGACGAGGCGATTCGGCGGCTGCACGGCCTGGGCGTGATGATCAACGGCAGCTTCGTCTTCGGCATGGACGGAGACGACGCGTCCGTCTTCGCGCGCACCGTGGACTGGGCGATCGGCCAGGGAATCGAGACCGCGACGTTTCACATCCTCACACCGTATCCGGGGACCAGGCTGTACCAGCGGATGGCGGCCGCTGGACGGCTGATGGAGGACGACTGGGATCGGTACGACACGCGGCACGCGGTGTTCCAGCCGGCGCGCATGTCGCGAGGAGACCTCGAGCGAGGCTACCGGCGTGCCTACCGGGAGTTCTACGGCTGGCGCTCCATCCTGCGCGGCGCGTCCGCCCATGAGACGCTGGCAGCGCGCGCCCGCCATCTCCTGTACGCGGCGGGCTGGAAGAAGTTCGAGCCGCTCTGGGATTTCGTGATTCGCGTCCGGCGAGCGGGGCTGATGCTGCCTGTGCTGGAGACGATCCTCAGCGAGTTCGGGAGGCGCGCGTCGGTCCGTGCGGTCTCGACGCGATCGGGTCATCGCGTGAGCTCCCGGGCGCCGGTGGCCCTCTCCGTGCGGTGACGCGCAGGCGCGGGGCGACGCGCTATACTGCGCGCCTGCGCGCCATGCCTCGACACGCCCGATGCGCACGTGCCACGGCCCCGGACGATTCGTGGAACTGGGCCAAGCGCTTTCGGATCTGGGACGCCACCCGCCGGATCTTCGTATACCCGGAGAACTGGATTGTGCCGGAGCCGCGGGTGTCGAAGCCCGTGGAGGTCCGACTCTCCGGGGTCGTCTCGTTCCGTCCGCCGGACGGCTCCGGGGCAGGGCGCGGGCGCGCCGCCTCGGCGGGTCCGCGGGGCGCTCGCGTGCTGTTCTCCGGCGCGGCGGCGCCGGCGGCTCTCGGGGCTGCCTACGTCGTGGCGCGGGACATGGCGCGCGATCTCTATCGGATCGACATGCGCGCGGTCGTCAGCACGTCCATGGCCGAGACGGAGAAGCAGCTCGATCGCGTCTTGGCCGCAGCGGCCCGACGCGACGCGGTCCTGCTGTTCGATGAGGCGGACGCGTTGTTTGCGCGGCGATCGGAAGTGAAGGACGCGCACGACCGCTACGCCAACAGTGAGCTGCTGCAGCGGACCGCAGCGCGCGCGGCGCCCGTGGTGCTTGCGACCCGAAAGCCGGCCCCCAAGAGGGCGGCCCAATCCGGGAGCTTTCACTTCGTGATCCGCTTCCGGGCGCCGCGAATGGCACGTGCCCGGAGGTAGCGCGCGCGGTCCCGAGCTCCAGGAGGACCCAGTCCGCGGCGCGCGGCGCTGACGCGTTCTCGCGATAGAGTGACGCCAGCTCATGTACGTTCGGCTCGCAAAATCCCCGGACCTCGTCGATCGTCTGGCGGCCTTCGATCCTCTCGCGCAGGTTCCCCGCGCCGAGGTCGAATGGCTGGCCGCGGCTGGTGAGCTTCGTCGCTACTCGCAGGGCGAGCTCATGATGCCGCGGGGCGCGGAGACGCGCGAGATGATCGTCATCGTCAGCGGCCGAATCGTGGTCACGTTCGAACAGGGCACGGGCCATCGGCACGCGGTCGAGTCCGCGGCAGGCAGCGTCACCGGGTTGCTCCCGTATTCGCGCCTCACGCGCGCCCTGGGGGACGTCGCCGCCGAGGAATCCAGCGACATCCTGGCGATCGACCGCGACCGGTTTCCCGAGTTGATTCGCGAATGTCCCGGTATCACGACGAAGCTCGTGCAAACGATGGTCGACCGGGCGCGGGTGTTCACCGGCATCAACTGGCAGGACGAAAAGCTGCTCTCCCTCGGCCGGCTCGCGGCCGGCCTGGCGCACGAGTTGAACAACCCTGCCTCGGCGGCGGCCCGGAGCGCCAAGCTTCTGAATCCGGCGCTGCGGGAGATCGGCGACGCGGCCTTCGCGCTGGGGGCCACCCGGCCCACGCCCGAGCAGCGCGCCGTCATCGCCGAGCTCCTGGGCGAGCCGCTTCGTCCAGCGACGGCGGGCGTCCCTTCTCCACTCGAGCGGTCGGAGCGTGAGGAAGTCCTCGCGAGCTGGCTCGAGGCGCACGCAATCGATTCCGGACTCGCCGCGCCGCTCGCGGACCACGGATTGACGACGGCGGGTCTCGATCGCCTCGCCGCCGCGCTCCCCGGAAGCCTGCTCGGCCTCGGGTTGCGCTGGATCGCCGCGGCGAGCACTTCGTACGATCTGGCCGCCGATGTCGAACGCTCCGCGGGCCGGATCCACGAGCTCGTCTCGGCTGTCAAGCGATTCAGCTATGTGGATCGCGCCGGAACGCCGGAGCCGATCGATATCGGAAGCGGACTCCGCGACACCGTGGCGGTCCTGGCCGCCAAAGCACGCGAGAAGTCCATTCGCGTCACGCTGGACGTGCCACCCGGTCTGCCCTCCGTGTCTGCCAATACGGCGGCGCTCAATCAGGTGTGGTCGAATCTGCTGGAGAACGCGCTGGACGCCGCCACGCGCGGTGGCGACGTCTTGGTGGACGTCGCCCGCCGTGACGGCACGATCCGCGTCAGCGTGATCGACGATGGCCCGGGCATCCCCGCCGATGTGCAGGAGCGGATGTTCGAGCCCTTCTTCACCACGAAGGACGTCGGCGCGGGATCCGGTCTCGGCCTCGATATCGTCCGCCGCGTCGTGCGGGCGCTCGAGGGACGGATCGAAGTGGAGACCCGCCCCGGCCGCACGGAATTCCGGGTCAGCCTGCCGGTGGGATCGGATTCGCGCTGAGTCGTTCCGCCGCGACATCCGAACGGCTGCGACCACCGAACGGTCAGAATGACAGCACCATGCGCACGCCCGCGCCCCCGCACTCCCACGCCCGACACGCGCGCGCCGCGGCCCAGCCATGGCGAGATCCGGATCGTCGTCGAGCGCGCGGACTCCGCCTCGTACTTGAGAACGGGCTTGGATTGCGCGCCATCGATGCCCGCACCGATCAACGCGCCGATCCCGGCGTAGATCAGTCCACCGAGCAGATACGATGGGCCCCACTCGTCAAACTCATTGCGGTCGGTGGCGAGGGCGTGAATGAACAATCCCCCGGTCACCCCCGCCCCGGCGAGCGCTCCAATGAGCTCGCACCGCGGCGGTACAAGTTGCCGCCCGGAACTCGATGCGGCGGGCGGAAATTCACTCGGCGTTGCGGAATTTCGCACGTTCGGAGAGGCACTGCCCGGCGCCGGGCGCGGGGCAGGGGACGAGGCCCGTTCAATCCGGATCGGCGGTCGCCGCGAGCTGGGACAGCGTCGCGCAGACCGTCCGATCCCGCCCGCGCGCCTTCGCTTCGTAGAGCGCCCGGTCGGCCGCTTCGACGAGCGCGTCGGGCGTCGTGCCGTGTTCGGGGAGCGCCGCGACGCCGAGCGAAATCGTGATCGCGCCGACGGGATGCTTGCGGTGTTCGACCGACAGATGGTGAACCGCCACCCGCAGCTCCTCCGCACGGGCGCGGGCCGCCTCGAGCGTCGCGTCCGCCAGCAGGATGACGAACTCCTCGCCGCCGTAGCGGCAGGCGACGTCTTCGCCGCGGAACATGCTCTGCATCACGCCGGAGAGCTCGCGCAGCACGGCGTCGCCGCCTTCGTGGCCCCACAGGTCGTTGAACTGCTTGAACTTGTCGGCGTCGATCATGAGCAGCGCCAGCGGGCGTCCCGAGCGGCTGGCGCGGCGGCACTCGCGCTCGAGGACCTTCTCGAGGTACCGGCGGTTGAACAGGCCCGTGAGCGGGTCGATGATCGACTGATTGCGGAGCGCTTCGCGCAGCCGCTGATTCGCCAGCGCGAGCGCGACGTGCTCGGCGAGCGCGGTCGCGAGCCTGGCTTTGGCGGACTGGCCCGGGGCGGCGCCGGTGGTCTCGTCGGCTTCGTCCGAGGCGCTGAACACGAAGTGCAGCACGCCGAGTGTGTCGCCCTGGGCGACCATCGGGACGCAGAAGGTGAGAGGGCCGTCCTCGGACGACAGGTGCAGGCATCGGAGTGGCGAGTGCGGGTCGGAGACGTTGTGCGGGCGCCCAAGGCGGAACGCCCAGCACTCCTCCGGCCCGAACACGCGCTGGCCGGGCGGCATGTCTCCCCAGGAGGCCATCACCTCCATGAGATTCCTGGACGAGTTCAACACCGACAGCGCACCCGAATCCTCGGGGAAGAGCTTGCGCGCCGCCAGCTGCACGACCCCGTGGATCTCGGCGGCCGTCTCGCACGACTGCAGGAGCTGCCCGAGCGCCGTGAGCTGCGCGATCTGATCCGCGTAACTCTTGACGTGCCCCATGGAGACGACGAGCCGCTCGTTGGCCGCGACCAGCTCGGCGGTCCGGCTCGCCACGTCGGCTTCGAGATGCTCCTGCTGACGGCGGAGCTGCTGATCCTGCTGCTCGATCTCCGCCAGCATCCGGTTGAAGTCCTCGACCAGCGTGCCGACCTCGTCCTGGCCGGAGCTCGGGGCGCGCAGCGCGAAGTTGCGGTCGGAGGTCACGTGCCGCGCGGTGTGGGCCAGGTCGAGGATCGGCCGCAGCACGCGGCGCTGCATTCCGCTCGAGATCGCCAACGCGATCAAGCTGCAGCCCGCTACGGTCGCCAGCATCACCAGCCCGAACACGACCAGCCGCGTCCAGAGCTCGTCGAGGCCCGCGCGGATATAGACGGCGCCGATGGGATCGCCGTTGAGCGTGATCGGCCGGACGATCACGAGATCGCGTCGTTCGAACCGTGCGCGAGGCGCGCCGGGGCCGGCCGGCAGCGACGACTCTCCCGCCGACGCGTTGACATAGGCGGCGAACAGCCGGCCGTCGGCGTCGTAGACCGCGCCGGTCTCGATCGTCGGCTCCGCCGCGAGCGCCCCCAGCACGTCCTTCGCCACGGCGTGGTCGCCGAACGTCAGCGCGGCGGTCGTGTTGCGTCCGACGATGTCGGCAGTGACGGTCGTGTTCTCGACCAGTTCCCGTCTGGCCGTCGTCCGTTCGTAGCCGCCGAGCGCCGCGGCCGCGAGGACGAGCGCGGTGGTCGTCGTCGAGGCGATGACGAACGTCAGCTTGCGCCGGATGGACGCGCGACTGAACCAGCGTCTCATCGGACCTGTCCTTCCGTCCGGCGGATGGACGCAGCCAGCGCCATGAGCCGCGCGCTGATCTTGAGGCGTGCGTGCGCGGCCGCCGCGGCGTTGATCTCGAACGTGACGCGGTCGTCCTCCGTCACGAGCCCGATCACGCCGCCGCGATCGACGAAGCCACTCAGCTCGCCCACGGTCAGGACGCTGGCGTCACGAAGCCTGTCCATGATGCTGGGAAGGCGCCGGATCTCCGAGTTGGAGACGAAGAGGACGTGGCAGCCAGCCTCGATTTCGGCGATCCGCTTCGCGACGATCGCGCGGCTGCCGACCAGGCGCCCGGCCAGGCTCTCTTCGAGCACGGGCCCGAAAGGGTCCGCGCCCAGCACGCAGATGACGAACGGCGCCTTCGCGCTCGGGAACGCGTCTGCGGGCCAGTCGACGAACTTCGTCAGGTTGTACAGCACGGCGGCCTTGAGGCGGTACTCGTCCACGCGCTGCGCGGACGCCGGCCGGACGGCCGCGCCCGCCAGCAGCGCCGCGGCGAGCGCCAGGACGGACGCCGCCCGGGGGGACGCGCGATGGACGTCCAGCATGCCTATCGGAGGCGCCAGATGGCACGGACCGCAAGCAACCGGCCGTCCTGCGGAATGACGTCCTGCCGATGCTCCTCGGATCCCGGATCGCCGTACGCGGCATTGAACAGGTTGTGCGCGGAAACGGCGAACGTGAAGCGGTCGCCCTGCAAGGGCGCCGAGAGCGTGAGGTCGGAGACCCAGGCGGCCGGCACGGCCGCGCCGCGCACCGTGACGCGCTCGCCGATGAAGTACGTGTTCAGACCGGCCACCAGGCCGGACCGGCCGATCGGCGCGTCGAGGACCAGCGTCATCAGCTGGCCGGGCGAGTTGCTCATCCGGCGGTCGGTCTGTGTATCGCGCGAGGTCTGGAACGCGTCCGCGAGGCGCGCCCGGAAGCCGCCGGGCAGATCCGCCTGCACCTCGACCTCCATGCCGGTCGCGTTCAGGCCGCCACTGTTGACGAAGTACAGGCCGTCGATCGACTCGTCGCTGCCGCTCTCCTGTGTGATCAGATCGCGAACGCGGTTGTGGAACGCCGTCGTCGTCAGCTGCACGCGCCGCGTCAGGCGCTGCTCCCAGACGACCTCGTGGGTGGTGATCCGCTCGGGCTCGAGCGCGGCGCTGACCGGGTCCTGCTCGTAGGTACAGCTCGAACGGGTTGGGGGCGCGGAACGCCCGGCCGTACAGGAGCTTGACCGCAGCGCTCTCGGAGGGCGAGAGGATGACGCCCAGCCGTGGGCTGAACGTGCTGCCGAAGGTGTCGGAATAGTCGTCCCACCGCAGGCCGCCGTTGACGAGCAGGTGCGGGTTCAACCGGACTTCGTCTTCGACGTAGGCCGCGGCCGTCTGCAGGTGCCGGTGGTCGTCGAGCAGCACGCCCGTTTCGTCGGACGCGAACTGGTCCTGGCGCAGGTTCTTGCGGTACTCCACCCCGGCCGTCAGGTTCTGCCGATCGAAGCGGCGCACGAGCGCGCCCTCGCCCGTGATCCAGCGGCCGCGCGCGCCGTCGACGAACAGTCCGGTGTCGTAGGGGTACGTCCCGTCGTAGATGTACTCGTCGTACGACGCCCGGAGCTGGAGCGTCGTGCGCTCGCGAAGCGGCCGCGCGAATTGCACGTCGGCGAAGCCGCGTGCGTCCCGCGTGTTCGTCCTCGGGTCGGCGAACACCGTGCCGAACGATGCGGTCGGGACGGTCTTCCGGCGCGCCCCGTAGCCCGCCTGCATCTGGAATCCGTGGGCGTCCGCGCTGGCGAAGAGATTGACCGACCGATCGCCGTCGAGGTGGCGCGCGATGCCGTTGGCGCCCGGCGGCGCGTCGAACTCCGGAAAGTACAGCTGACCCGCCCCGTCCGAGTCGAACGCGGACACCGAAACGAGGCCCTCGGCGCCGTCCGCCGACCGGCCACCCGCCGTCAGGCGGCCGCTGCGGGTGGACTGCGACCCGTCCCGGCCCTCCAGTTCGACGCCGTTCAGCGCCCGGCCCGTGCGCGTGATGAGATTGACGACCGCGAAGAATGCGCTCGTGCCGTACAACGAAGAGCTCGGTCCGCGGATGATCTCGATCCGGTCGAGCAGCGCGATGTCCAGCGGAGACTCCGTGCCGAGGAGCGCTTCGTCGAAAATCGTGTCGTTGAGCCGGTGGCCGTTGACGAGCAACAGCACGCGGCCGT
This sequence comes from uncultured Acidobacteriota bacterium, assembly GCA_963764505.1. Lineage (GTDB taxonomy): Bacteria > Acidobacteriota > Vicinamibacteria > Vicinamibacterales > SCN-69-37 > CAVXSP01. The sequence goes on from CAVXSP010000001.1 coordinate 1,594,423, forward strand.
TGTAGTCGCCGGGCCGCTCGAAGCCCCGGACGCCGAGATAGCTGTAGTTCCGGTCGTAGCTGACGTAGAACCCGCGCACGCTGCGGAGCACGTCGGCGAGGGTGCGGTAGCCGTGCGTCCGGATCTCCTCCGCCGTCACGATGCTGACGGAGGCGGGCGCCTGCGCGATCTGCTGCTCGAACTTGGAGGCCGCGTAGACCGTGTTCACCTTCAGCTTCAGCAGGTCCTCCAGCGGAAGGTCGGCGAGCTGCTGCTGCTCCTGCGGATCGGCGCCCTGGCCAGGGTCTGCGGCGGGCGTCTGCCCCCGCGCCGGCCTCCCGAAAGCCGCCGCCGCGAGGCACGCCAAGGCCACACATCGGACGGTCCTGAACGAGATCATTTCCACGGTTCTCGGCATCGGCGTCGGCTGAAAAGGAGGCAGACTCGGACATGCGCCGCCGTTCGCGCCGAGCGGCAGCCATGGCAGGAGGCCGGGGAGCCAACTGTAGTTATCGGCCGTTCTGCGGGCGACTTGAGGCGGCCAGGCTCGGGCCGGGCCGGAGCCCTCCAGCCGCGTGCCAGCGCGGCGGGACGGCGCCGAAGCTGGTACTATCCGGCGCCCGTGTTTGGCAGACACCGCAACCCGAAGGGAACGGACGTCGACCGTTCGACGCCGCGCGAGACGGACCGCCAGGTGGCCGTGGAGGGCGGCCTCACCCGGGAGCACGTGATCTGGGCGTACCGCCTGCTGCTCGACCGCGAGCCGGAGAGCGAGGATGTGATCGGCCCGAAGCTGGCCGGCTCGCGCGACACGGCGGAGCTCCGGCGGCACCTCATGACCTCCGCCGAATTTCGCGAGAAGAACCCGGATTACGCCCAGAGCAACGACCGGACCGTCGTGATCAAGGAGCTCGACGCAGGCGTGCGCCTGTTCGTCGACCTCGCCGACCATGCCATCGGTCTGAACATCGTGCGCGGCCGATACGAGGAGGACGCCGTCCGCCTGGCGCGAAGCGTGCTGCGGGCGGGCGACACGGCCGTGGACGCCGGAGCCCATGTCGGCTTCTTCACCATGCAGATGGCGGCGGCGGTCGGCCCGGGCGGAAGGGTGTACGCGTTCGAGCCGCTCGACGGCAACGCCGACCTCCTCGAACGGTCGCTCGCCGAGAACCGGTTCGCCGACCGCGTCGTGTTCGAGCGGGCGGCGCTCGGCGCGCGCCCGGGCACGGCGACGCTGACGTTCCCCGTCGAGACGCTGAACAGCGGCGGCGCCTATCTGCTGCCGGATGCGGGTGCCGCGCTGCCGGGCCACCGTACGGGGGTCGTCCGGCTCGTGGCGCTCGACGAGCTCTCGCTCTCGCGGCCCGTCCGGCTGATCAAGATGGACGTCGAAGGCGCCGAGCCGCAGGTCATCGCCGGCGCGGCCCGCCTGCTCGCCGAGGATCGGCCGCTGATTCTGTCCGAGCTGCACCCGACGCAGCTCGCGCGCGCCTCGGGCACGACCGCTGCGGCCTTCCTGGACCAGATGCGCGCGCTGGGCTACCGGGCACGCGCGATCGAGAACGCGGCGATCGGCGAGCCCATCGACAGCCTGCCTGCCGGCGTGCTGGCGTCGGTCGTGTTCGTGCCGGAGGCCGGCTAGCTAACGCTCACGCGGAGTGTCCGGCAGCCCCACGACGTCCCGCGGATCCTCGGCCGACTGCTTGCCGGCTTCGATCCACGCGAAGCGGGTGATCAGGGATCCGACGAGTGCCATGGCTGCCGCCGCTCGCCGCGCGCCGCGGCGCCGGCCGAAGATCAGCCGCAGCGCGAGGGCGCCCGGACCCGAGAGCATGCCGCCGAGCCGGGTGAGGCGTCCGCTGAAGCCGTGCTTGAGCGGCGCCTGCGTTCGGGAGCGATCCGCCTCGATTACCAGGCCAACGAGCGTCTCCGCCGCCGCGGTTCCGATGCCGATCCGGCGCAGCGCGGGGTCGTCGTGCCGCAGCTCCAGCAGCCCGGACGCCGATGCCATTCCGGACGCGCCGAAGTGGAATGGAAGCAGACGGACGTTGTTCGCCCAGACCGGAATCGTGGTGACCCCGACGAGCACGCCGGTGTAGGTCGCCATCACGCCACCGAGGAGCGCTCCGGCGGATTCAGCGGCATCGCCGGCGGCGCCCGCGGCCGGGCCGAGCAGACGCTGGACGCCGGCCGCAGGCGCCCGGCCCGCGAGCGACCTGGCCGCGGTGGCCGTCGTGACCGCACCCGAGAATGCCGCCAGCGTCCAGGCGCCGACGGACATGGGGCTCTGCGGCTTCATCACGCGGAGCATGTTCATGAAGCGATTCGGCCGGCCGAGATCGGCGATGAGCAGCGCGGGAGCGGCCGCCGACCCGGCGAGCGCGAGGCGACGCGCGTCTCGAACGAGCGGCGCCTTCGCGCGCGTCCACCGTGCCATCGCGGCGATGATGGCCGCGGCGCCTGCAGCGCCTCCGACGAAGAAGTAGACCGGCACGGTCCAGATCCAGGTGGGGCGCTTCGCCAGCGGAAGACCGTAGTAGCCCGTTTCACGGCTCGCCTGCGGAAGCGCGCCGAGCGCGGCGGCCGGACCGCCCTGCGCGCGGACGCCGGGTGCCTTCACCCGGCCCGTCGCCTCGGCCTCGCGGCGCAGGCGCTCGAGGCGGTGTTCCTTGGCCTGGTCGATCGTGGGGGAAGGCGGCGGCTCCGGGTTCCAGGTCATAGGCACTCGTGCTGCAGGTCAGGCGCGCGCGGTTCCATCGCCGCGGCCGGACGACGCCAGAAAAGCCGCCAGCGTGCTGCCGAGCAGCAGGGCCGCCGTGGCGATTGCCGACCGCCACGCCGGAGGATTCAGCACCGTCGGGACGCGCGGGTTCGCTGGCAGGTTGTAGGCGCGCGCGTCGCCGCGCACGATGAACAGCGCGTGCGTGCCGCCGACGCTGGTGTCGCGGGCGTCGTAGAGCGTGGCATCGCCCATGCCGGCGGCGTGCAGATCGTCCACCCGGTTCTCTGCCGTCTGCCGGAGCTCGTCGAGGTCGCCGAAGAGAATCGACTGCGTCGGGCACGCCTTCGCGCAGGCCGGCTCGAGGCCGGCGCTCTGACGGTCGTAACAGAACGTGCACTTGAACGCGCGGCCATCCTCCGGTCGCTTGTCGACGACGCCGAACGGGCATCCCACGACGCAGTAGCCGCATCCGTTGCAGATGTCGGGCTGCACGAAGACGCCGCCGAACTCGGTTCGGACGATCGATCCGGTCGGACAGTGCTCCAGGCAGCCCGCCACCTCGCAGTGCTTGCAGACGTCGGACGAAAAGGCCCAGGTAGCCGGCCCGGCGGCGTTCCCGCCGTCGCCGACACGCGGCTCGAGCTCCACGAACTTCACATGGCGCCAGCTCGAATGTCCGAGCGCGGTCGTGTTGTCGTACGAGAGGCCGCTCAAGTGCAGGCCATCCGCCGGCACGTCGTTCCATTCCTTGCAGGCGACCTCGCACGCCTTGCAGCCGATGCACAGCGTGGAGTCCGTGAGGAAGGCGGTGACGGCCATGGTTCACCTGTCGCCGGCTGCGCCGACGGGGGGTCGATCGACGACGGCGGGGCCTCTCGGCCGCCGCCCGGGCCGGATGCTGCAGAGCAGCGCTTTCGTCTCCATGATCCGGACGTTGGGCTCCTCCGAGATCGCCAGCAGATCGTTGGCCACGTCCCCGCGAACGAGTCCGCGGAAGCCCCAGTGGTAGGGCAGCCCGACCTGATGCACGGGCCGGCCGTCGACGGTCAGCACCGGGATCCGTGCGGTGACGAGGGCGCGCGCCTCGATGATTCCGCGGGGCGTCTCGATGGTCACCCAGCCGCCGTGATCGATGTCGAGCGCTTCCGCGAGCCGCGGAGAGATCTCGCAGAACAGGTCCGGCTGGAGCTCGGCGAGGTGCGAGAGGTGACGCGTCATGCCCCCGGCCGTGTGATGTTCGGTCAGCCGGTACGTCGTGAGCACGTGCGGAAACCGCGGATCGGGCGAGCGCGCGTAGGGGTTCTCCGGCGACTCGTGTCGCCTGGCCGCGGGGTTGATCGGATGATCGGGGTAGAGCGGGTTCCCGAAGGGCGACTCCAGCGGCTCGTAGTGCGCAGGGAGCGGTCCGTCCTTCAATCCGCTCGGCACCCAGATCCATCCGAGCCCGTCCGGGTGGAGGATGAACGGTGCGGTCCCCGGCAGCGCCGCGTCGCCACGCGCCCCGGCCGGCGGCGTGTAGTCGGGCGCCTTTCCCTTCTGGAAGTCAGGCACGTCGTGTCCGGTCCATTCGCGGTGGTCGGCGTCCCACCAGACGAGCGCCTTCTCGGCGCTCCACGGCCGCCCGTCGGGCCGCGCCGAGCAGCGGTTGTAGAGAATCCTTCGATCCGAAGGCCACGCGAACCCCCAGCCGTGTCCGTACCGTCCGTGCGGCTCGCGGCTTGCCGCATGGTTGACATCACCGGCGTACACGCCGGAGTAGATCCAGCAACCGCACGCCGTGGAGCCGTCGTTCTTCAGCTCCGTGTAGCCGTCGAGCAGATGTCCGTCCTCCAACCGCCAGCCGTTGATCTCCTGCAGCACCTGGGTGACGTCGGGCTCGTCGTGCGGTCCGGACGTGCGGTAGTCCCACCAGAGCGCGTTCAGCCCTTCGTTCCGCCGTCCGCCCGCCCGGGCGGCCTTCTCCTTCAGGCGGCGTCCGAGGTGATACAGGAACCACGACTCGCTGCGCGCGTCGCCGGGCGGATCGACGGCTTTCTCGTGCCACTGCAGCAGACGCTGTGTGTTCGTGAAGCTGCCGTTCTTCTCCGCGTGGCCGGCCGCGGGCAGCAGGAAGACCTCCGTGTCGATCGACTCGGCGCTCAGCTCGCCGCGCTCGGTCTCGGGCGAATCGCGCCAGAAGCTGGCGGTCTCCGTCTCCACGAGATCGCGCACGACGAGCCACTTCAGCCTGGCGAGCGACCGCCGCTGCAGGCGGCCGTTCGGTGCGCCGACCGCGGGATTCTGGCCGGCGACGAACAGCCCTTCCAGTCGGCCCGCCGCCATCTCGAGCCAGAACCCGAAATGCGAATGGTCGCCGTCCACCCGCGGCAGCCAGCCGAAGCCCCAGTCGTTCTGCTTCGTGGCGGCATCGCCGTAGTACGCCTTCAGCAGACTGACGATGTAGGCGTCGAAATCCGCCCAGAGGCCGTTGCGCGTCGTGTGCATGCGGACGTAACGATCGAAGCCCGCACCGTCCTTGGCGAAGAACGGCATGGGCAGATAGCCGGGCAGGATGTCGTAGAGCGTTGGAATGTCCGTGGAGCCCTGGATCGACGCGTGTCCACGGAGCGCCAGGATCCCGCCGCCGGGCCGGCCGATGTTGCCGAGGAGCAGCTGGAGAATGGAGGCCGCGCGGATGATCTGGACGCCCGTGGAGTGCTGCGTCCAGCCGACGGCATAGCAGATCACGCCCGTGCGATTCGGTCCGGACGCAGACGTGAAGGCATCCGCCAGCCGGAGGAACTGCGCCTGTGGCACGCCGCACCAGCGCTCGACGAACTCGGGCGTGTACCGGCTGAAGTGGCGGCGCAGCACCTGGAACACGCAGCGGGGGTGCTGGAGGGTCTCGTCGCGCTCGAACTGTCCCAGTTCGCCCGCCTCGCCGCCGCGGTCCTTCGCGTGTCCGCCCGCTTCAGCGGAATGATGATGCCGCTCGGCGCCCTCCGGCGACAGCGGCGCGCCCTCGTAGAGCCACGTGTCCGGCGAGTACCGCCGCGCCTCTCCGTCCCAGCCCGAGAAGACGCCGCCCAGATCTTCGGTGTCGCGGGCGTCGTCGCGCAGGATGGTCGCCGCGTTCGTGTAGGCCACGACGTAGTCGTGGAACCAGCGACGGTGCTCGAGGACGTAGCGGATCAGCCCGCCGAGCAGGATGATGTCGGTGCCCGGCCGAATCGGCGCCCACAGATCCGCCATCGCCGACGTCCGCGTGAATCGCGGGTCGACATGCATCACGGTCGCGCCGCGCTCGCGCGCCTCGACGACGAAGCGAAACCCAATCGGGTGCTGCTCGGCCATCGACGAGCCCATGATCAGCACCGCGTCGCTGTAGGCGAGGTCCTGCTGCGCCGTCGTGGCGCCCCCGCGCCCGAACGAGGTGCCCAGACCGGGCACCGTGGAGCTATGTCATATCCGGGCCTGATTGGTGACCCGGCTGATGCCGAGCCCCGCGGACCAGAGCTTCTTGTAGAGATAGTTCTCTTCGTTGTCGAGCGTTGCGCCGCCGATGTGCGCGATTCCGGTGCACTGCATCAGCACCTGCCCGTCGCGCGTCTCGACGAACGTGCGCTCGCGGGCCGCCCAGACGCGGTCGGCGACCATGTCCATCGCGCGCTCCAGCGGCAGCTCGGTCCACGTCGTGGCGCCCGGCGCGCGGTATCGCACGCGCGTCAGTCGCCCCGGATGATGGAGGAGCTGATGGCTGGCCGCGCCCTTCGGGCAGAGATGGCCGGCGGAGATCGGCGACTCGGGATCGCCTTCGATGTTGACGATGCGGCCGTCGCGATGGAACACGAGCTGGCCGCAGCCCACACCGCAATAGGGGCAGACCGAGCGCGCCGCGCGCGCGCCGTCGTGCTTGGGACGAATGGCGCGCGTCCGCGCGCTCATCGCCTCGCGTCCGGTTCCGCGCAGGCCGCCGCGCCACTGACGGTAGGCCGGCCATCGCTCGAGCAGGTCTCGAAGCATCGCGGACTGCGGAAGCAAAGCCCGTTCCGATCGCGCGGTTCATCGGTCGAGAGGCCTGAGGACGCCGGAACGCCGCCCCTGACGCGCTTCGCGACAGCGCGTCGGATCGATGGACAGGTCGCGAGGCGCGACCTACTCCTGCCGCAGGGCCACCAGGGGATCGACCGTCGCGGCGCGGGCGGCGGGGATGAGGCAGGCCGCCAGGGCGGTCACCAGCAGCGTGACCGCCACGATCGAGAGCGTCGTCCAGTCGATCGCGCCGGCGCCGAAGACGACGCCGCGCATGGCGCGGGCGACGAAGTAGGCGCCCACGGAGCCAAGCAGCGTGCCTGCGGCGGCCGTGCGCATGCCGTCGCGCAGCACCTGGCGCAGCACGGCCGGCCGTCCCGCGCCGAGCGCCATGCGCAGCCCGATCTCGTGCGTGCGCTGCGCCACGACGAACGCCATGACCCCGTAGATGCCGAACGCGGCGAGGAGCAGCGCGACGCCGGAGAAGCTGCCGAAGAGCAGCGTGTTGAACCGATCGTTCGCGATCGACTCGTCCACGATCGTCTCCATCGTCTTCACGTCCGCCATCGGCAGGTCCGGGTCCATCGATCTCACGACGGCGCCGAGGCTCTTGATCACGGCGGTCGGTTCACCGGACGTGCGGACGGCGAGCGCGGCGCCGGGCCAGGGACTCTGCAGGAACGGCACGTCGATCTCGGGGAAGCCGTCGTTGCGCGGGCCGGCGTTCCGCACGTCGCCGTAGACGCCGACGATCTGCCATTCGATGGGGGGACCGAGGCGCGTCTCGCCGGGAATGAGCTGCTCGACGACCACGCGCTTGGTCAGCGGATCCTGGTCCTTCAGATAGCGGTTCACGAACGTCTGGTTCACGATGGCCACCGGCTGCGCGCCGGCGCGATCCTCCTCGGTGAACGCGCGCCCTTTCTTGATCGGGATGCCGAACGTCCGGAAGTAGTCGGCCGTCACCATGTTGAATCCCGCGCCGGGCCGCTGCGAGGGATCCGCCACCGGCGAGCCCGAGAAGTTGAACGGCATCCCGAAGTTGGTGCCCTGGACCGGCATGCCGGTCGATACGGAGGCGGCTGCAACGCCGGGAACGGCACGAATGCGGGTCAGCAGCTCGCTGTAGAAGCTGGTGACCTGGTCGGCGGAGGTGAGGCGCCCGTCGGGAACGGGCAGCGTGAAGGTGAGCAGGTGCTCCGCCGTGAAGCCCAGGCTGACGCGCGACAGCCCGAGCAGGCCGCGAATCGCGAGCCCACCGCCCGTGAGCAGGGTGAGGGCGAGCGCGAACTCGAGCACGACCAGCAGCTGCTGCAGCCGGTGCCGGCCCCCGACGACGGAACGGCCCGTGTCCTTGAGCGAGGCGTTGACGTCCACGCGCGCGCCCTGCCAGGCCGGCACGGATCCGAAGAAGATCGCGGACAGCATGCACGCGGCCAGCGTGAAGAGCAGCACGGGCACGCTCAGCCGGACGTCGGCCTCCGACGGCAGCGTATAGGGCGGCATGCTGGTCATGATCACGTGCAGCATGCCCGCGGCCAGCGCCACGCCGGCCGCGCCGCCGAGCAGGGCCAGGACGAGGCTCTCGACGATGAACTGGCGGACGATCTCCAGGCGCGAGGCCCCGAGCGCGCCGCGCACCGCCAGCTCGCGCTGCCGCGCCGTGCCGCGGGCCAGCAGCAGGTTGGCCACGTTCGCGCAGGCGATCAGGAGCACGAACGCGACGGCGCCCAGGAGCAGCCACAGGGCGCTGACCGTGCTGGCGCTCAGGAAGTTGTTCTTGAGCGGCTCGACGCTCGAGCTCCAGCCGTTGTTCGACTTGGGGAACGAATCCGCCAGGCGCTTGGCCACGGCGACCATGTTGGCGTTGGCCTGCGGGATCGACACGGTCGACTTGAGCCGGCCCATGACGAGAAGCCAGTGGAAGTCATGGTTGAGCTGGTCCGGCGTGAACGCGAGCGGGACCCAGGCATCCGCCTCCAGCCGATCGGCCGAGCCGGCGGCCAGCACGCCGACCACCGTGTACGGCTTGCCGTCAATCCGCACGGGCTTTCCGACGATCTTCGGGTCGGCATTGAAGCGCTGACGCCACAGACGGTTGGCGAAGATGACGACCTGGTCCTGTCCGGTGACGCCTTCCGACTCGTTGAAGTTCCGTCCGAGCTCGAAGTCGTAGCCGACCATCGACAGCCAGCCCGGCGTGACCGCCCGGGCCTGAATCTTCTCCGGTTCCTCCGCCGTGGCCAGGTTCAGGTTGCGGCCCGTCCAGGCGTTCAGATCCTGAAACGACGTGGACTGCCGCCGCCACTCGACGAAGTCGCCGGCCGACACCCCGTTGCGGTTGCCCTGGATCCTCGACCACACCATGACGAGCTGGTCGGGATTGGGGAAGGGGAGCGGCGCGAGGAGCGTGGCGTAGACCACGCTGAAGATGGCCGTGTTGGCGGCGATCCCGAGCGCCAGGACGAAGACGGCGATGGCGGCGAATCCGGGGTGCTTGCGGAGCAGCCGGATCCCGTACCGAGCGTCCCTCAGCAGGCTTCCCATCGTGACCCCCGCGTACGCCGATCTGGGCGCTCGGGGTTAGACGGCGGGAACCGCGGAACGGTTCGTGCGATTCCGTCGAACGTCGGGTAGTTGACTCGCCATTGTGATACCTCTTCGGCCGGCGCGTATCCAGACGCCTGGGCCGGACGCCAGACCGCAAACCCGTCGGCCCGGGAGGATGCGATGACGATGAGCACGGTCGTCCTGGTCGCGCTGCTGTGGCCGGCGGCGCTCTCCGCGCAGACGCGCGGGACCTCCGCCAACCCGGTCAGCGACACGGTCCGTCAGTTCCTGGAGAGCCACTCGAAGAATCTCGTCCAGGCCGCCGAGCTGATGCCCGCCGACAAGTACGCCTATCATCCGACGGCGGCCCAGATGACCTTCGGCCAGCTCGTCGTCCACGTCGTCCAGACGAACGAGTTCCTCTGCTCCGCCATCGCGGGCAGCCCAAAGGCTCCGCCGATGAACATGGCCGGAACGGATCCGAAGGACGCGCTGATCAAGGCACTGAAGGACTCGTTCGAGCACTGCACGACCGCTCTCGCCGGAGTCAGCGACAGCCAGCTGGCCGACCCGATCGCGATGGGACGAGGGTCCACGCCGCCGCGCGCGTCGCTGATGATCACGATCACCGCCGACTGGGCGGACCATTACTCCACCGCGGCCTCGTACCTCCGCTTGAACGGGCTGCTGCCGCCGACGGCGCAGGCCGGCCGTCGCCCGTAGGCTATCCGCGGGACCCGAGCTGCAGAAACAGCAGAGGCAGGAGCACGCCGGCCAGGAAGAACACGACGAACGTGACCAGCGCCGTCCGGAGGGCCATCCGGACGGCGCTCCCCGTGAACGACCAGTTGCGCCGGTACTCGCTGTACGCGATCACGTAGGCGCACGCGCCCGCGAGCAGACCGAACACCAGGCCGAGCACGATTCCGCCGCCCACCATCTGATGGCAGCGTATTATGCGCCGTATGCCGACGTCTGCTCGCTGGCTGGCCGGCTTCGTCTGCGCCGCCGCGGTCGCCGCCGGGACGTCCGGCGGCGCGGTGCGTGCCCAGTCGCCCTCGGCCGCGCTCAGCGACGCGGAGTTCTGGCGCCTGACCACCGAGCTCTCGGAGCCAGCCGGCCGCTTCGCCCAGCAGCTGATGTCGAACGAGGACTCGGCCGAGTTCGTCATTCCGGCCCTGAAGCAGGCTGTCCGGCCGGGCGGGATCTACCTGGGCGTCGGGTCGGAGCAGAACTTCACCTATCTGGCGGCCCTGCGGCCGCGGCTGGCGTTCGTCGTCGACATCCGGCGCGAGAACCTGATCGAGATGCTGATGTACAAGGCGCTCATCGAGCTGTCGGCGGATCGCGCGGATCTCGTGTCCCGGCTGTTCTCGAGGCGGCGTCCGGACGGCCTCGCCGCTGCCTCCGGCGTCGGCCCGCTCTTCGACGCGTATGCCTCGTCGCCGCCGGATTCCGCCGTGTTCGAGAGGACAACGCGCGACGTCATCCGGACGCTGATGCAGGTCCACGGCTTCGCGATCGACGAAACCGATCGGACCGCCATCGCCAACATGCTGGACGCGTTCCGCCGGCTCGGCCCCGACGCCCTGAAGGGCTACGGCGACCGGACCAACCCGACGTACGCGGAGCTGATGGCCGCGACCGATCTCGAGGGGCGGCAACAGGGCTTCCTGGCCTCGGAAGAGAACTATCGGGCCGTTCGCCGCCTGGAGGAGCAGAATCTCATCGTCGGGGTGGTCGGCGATTTCGCCGGGAACCGAACCGTGCCGGGCATCGGCGACTACCTGCGCGCCCGCCGAGCGCAGGTCGACGTCTTCTACGTGTCGAACGTCGAGCGCTATCTGTTCGAGCAGAGCGAGCACGGGCGGCAGTTCTATCGAAATGTGGAGGCGCTGCCGCTCTCGCCCTCGAGCGTCTTCATCCGATCGGTGACCCGGGACATCAGCCAGCGGCTGGACATCCCGATTCCCGCGGCTCCGACGAAATGGTGGACGTTCCTGTTCCCGATCCACGACTGCCTCGCGGGCCTCGAGAGCGGGCGCATCCAGTCGTACCGCGATCTGTTCGTCGCCTCCCGTTAATCTGTGGCGGTGGTCCTGCTGACCGGCCTGGCCGCGCTCGTCACGGCCGGCATGCTCTACCAGTGGATTGGCGCCATCCGCGGCGCGCGCCGGTATCCGGCGCCCGGCCGCTTGATCGGCGTCGGCCGGCACCGGCTGCACGTCCGTTGCGTCGGCGCCGGGCGGCCCGCGGTGGTCTTCGAGGCCGGCATCGCGGCGTCCTCGCTGAGCTGGACGCGCGTGCTTCCGGACGTCGCGACCGTCGCGCGGGCCTGCGCCTACGATCGCGCGGGGCTGGGCTGGAGCGAGCCGGCGCGCGGTCCGGCGACGCCTCGGCAGATCGTCGAGGAATTGCGGGCACTCCTGACGCGGATGCCGGTCGACGGGCCCGTCGTGCTCGCCGGCCACTCCTTCGGCGCGCTCATCGTGTCGATCTACGCAGCCTGGTATCCGGCCGACGTCGCCGGGCTCGTCCTGCTCGATCCACCCCTCGGCTGGCACGCGCCCTCGACGGAGCAGTCGAGGATCCTGCGCGGCGGCATTCTGTTCTCGCGTCTGGGCGGTCTGCTCGCGCGAGTCGGCGTCGTGCGCGCCAGCCTCGCGCTGCTGGCCGGCGGCGCGCCCGGCGCGCCGCGGCGGTTCGTCAAGAATCCTCGGCCCGTCGGTTGCTTCGACGCTCGAGCGCATGGTGGGCGAAGTGCGGAAGCTTCCCGACGACGTGCATCCCTTCGTCCGGGCGCACTGGTGCGAGCCGCGGTGCTTTCGCGCGATGGCGCGCTACATCGGCGCGTTCGAGGAGACGGTGGCGGTGGTGGCCGCGCTGGAACATCTGCCCGACATCCCGGTCGTCGTCATCTCGGCGGCAGACCAACCCGCGGAGCGGCTGTCCGAACATCGCGCGCTCGCCTCGTTGTCCCGGCGCGGGCGTCACCTCGTGGCAACGGGCAGCGGCCACTGGGTCCAGCTCGATCGGCCCGACCTCGTGGCGGGCGTTATCCGCGACCTGGTAGACGAGGTGCGCACCGGGTCGGCGACCGGCACGATGGGTTCCCGACCTTAGGCCTCGTTCAGGCCTCGTTGAGGCGAGATGCCACAATCGACGCGTGCCGACTCGGCCTGCTCGCGCGGACGACGTGCGATCCGCGGAGGTTGATCCATGAGGACCATGACACGAGAATTTCTCGAGTTCGTTCGCGTGGTGACGACCGGGGACACGGGTGAGGTCTCCCGAATGGTGGCCGAGCATCCGGCGCTCGTCACCTCGTCTGCCGGGGTGGGCGCCACACGTCAGGTGAGCGCGCCCTTCTTCTTGGCGAACATCGCGCACCACGTCTATCAGGGCGACACGGCGCTGCACATCGCCGCCGCCGCGTTTCGGCGCGAGGTGGCGGCGCTGCTGGTCGCGCACGGCGCCGGTTGCCGGGCAACGAATCGCCGGGGCGCGGAGCCGCTCCATTACGCGGCGGACGCCAACCGTTGGGATCCGATCGCACAGGCCGACACGATCGAGTACCTCATCTCGGTCGGAGCCGATCCGAACGCGCTGGATCGTTCCGGCGTATCCCCGCTGCACAGGGCGGTGCGAACGCGGTCGCTGGCGGCGGTGCGGGCCCTTCTCGACGGCGGGGCCGATCCCAGACGCCCCAACAAATCGGGGTCGACGCCCTTGCACCTCGCCGTTCAGACGACGGGCCGCGGCGGCAGCGGCTCTCCGCAGGCCCGTGAACAACAGGCCGCCATCGTCCGTCTGCTGCTGGAGCGGGGCGCGAAGCTCTCCGACAGAGATCGCCGAGGCAAGGACGTGCGCCAGGCCGCGACCAGCGAGTGGGCGAGAGCTTTGCTCCGGACGTGATACCGTCCGTTCATGGCCTCCCGTCGCCAGTCCAGCGAGCCGACGACGGTCCTCGAAACCAACGATCCGGGTCTGCTCGGCGTTGCCAAGTCGCTGCTCGAGGCTGCCGGCATTCCGTTCTTCGCGAAAGGCGAGGCGCTCTCGATCGCGTTCGGCGGCGGTCCAGTGAAGCTGCAGGTGCCTGGCGACAAGGCGGCGGAGGCGCGGGCGCTGCTCGCCGAGCTCGAACGCCCGAAGCGCGGGCGAGTCCTCGGATTTCCGCCGCGCTCGTCGTAGTCGCGCTCTTCGACGCGCCCCCACCGACACCGGGCGGTCGACAAGGGATCAGATGACGCGCCGCTCGCCCGGCCGGAGACCGTCTGCAACCGCCGTCGCGCGATTGTGCTCCCGGACGAAGCGCGACATCGGACTCCACATCAGCCAGCGCGGGAACTCCCTTGCCAGCGCCGGAGGACCATCGACGACGACGGCGCCCGATCGAATCGCCGCGTCGTATTCGACGTAGCCCAGCCATAGGCGGTAGAAGAACGCAAGGTCGGCCCGGACGACGAGATCGGAGTCGAATCCAGGCGGCGTCGCGCATACCGACACCTCCGACCGCTGCATGACCAGCCACGCGCGGTGCGGGTGACGCCCGGTGAAGTCGAACTCCACGACCGTACGTTTCTCGGGCAGCAGGTCACGGTTGATCCGCTGGTGAATCTTCCACACGAGCAGGGCGGGGTCGAGCTCCTCGAGCCTCGGCTCGCCGAAGGCGCATCGCACGCCCCAGGCACCGAGCGCCTCGATGACCTTCTTGAGATCCCGTCCTGCGTCGGACAGGTGATACTCCCCGAGCTTGGAACGCGCCCCCGGCAAGCGCTCGACGACGCCCGCGTCAGCGAGGTTGCGTAGACGCGCCGCGAGCAGCGACCGCGAAATTCCCGGCAAACCACGCTCGATGTCGTTGAAACGATGGCTGCCCAGAATCATCTCGCGGATGATGAGGAGGGTCCACCGATCTCCCAGGATTTCGGTCGCGCGAGACACGGGACAGTACCTGCTTGTACTTGTGCATGGCGCATCCTGGCACGCGCAAATTGGCGGAACCAGTTCAAAAAACGAACCGGGTCGGTCCGATCGTTGCACTAGCCCACGCGTTCTCCTGCCCGTACATTGAGCGGCGCGAAGGGGCACCAGCGGCTTCTCGTCCCTGCCGCATGGCAGTCCACGGAAGAAAGGAAGAGAACCATGCGAATCGGCAAACAACTGGCAACAGCATCGGTCGGTTTCGCGCTGCTGTCTCCGGCCTCACCGGCTCTCGTCGCGGGATCGTCGACAAGCCTCCCGATCGCCGCGCAAAGCCAGGGCGTCCCTCCCGATGCGCCGGCGAGTGCGTACAGCATGGACGTGCCGCTCGCATACTACTCCCTCTCGTTCACGCTCTCGAAGCGCACGGGCGGCATCACGCCGCCGGTGCAGGGGCGAATCTTTGCGTACATGGGCCTGGCCCTCTACGAGTCGGTCGTCGGCGGCATGTCGCACAACAGATCGATTGCGAGCGCGTTGCACGGCATCGGTCCGCTCCCCGGAAGCCACGGCGCCCACTACTGGCCTCTCGTCGCGAGCGCGGCACTGGCCGAGGCGATGCGTGGCCTCTGGGGGGACGCGACGAACGTGGCCGCGCAGAACGTCGCGGATATCGACGCGCTTGAACTGCAGATCGCCAACAGCTTCAACCTCCGGGGCTCGCTCGCGCGCCGCTCGATCGACTATGGCCACGCGGTCGGCGCCGCCGTGTACCGGACGTCACTCGATGACGGCGAAGATCGCAGCTATCTGACCAACTTCCCGACCAGCTATGTTCCGCCGGTGTGCGATGGCTGCTGGGCGCCCACGGCGCCAGGCCAGATTGCGCTGCAGCCATTCTGGAAGGAGAAGATGACGCCGTTCGTGCTGACACCCGGCGACTGCGGCGAGGACGGCCCCCCTGCGTTCTCGACCGACCCGTTCTCCGATGCCTACCGGGAAGCGCGCGAGGTCTACGTGACGAGGAACGATCTGACACCCGAGCAGGTCACCGTCGCGAAATTCTGGGCCGACGGCCCCGGTTCGATCAACGGCCCTGGCCACTCCCTCTCGACCGCCACCCAGATCCTTCAACTCGTCGGAGCCAACCTCGCCGAGGCGGCAGAGACCTACGCGCGCGTCGGAATCGCGGTCGCCGACGGCGTCTACGCCGTCTGGTGGTCCAAGTACACGTACAACTGGATCCGTCCCGTCACGTACATCAACCGCTATGTCGACCCGGCCTGGACCACATTGCTGCCGACGCCCCCATTCCCGGAGTACACCTCCGCGCACTCGGGCCAGACCAGCTCCGCGATCAACACGCTGATCGCGCTGTGGGGCGACATTGCGTACACCGACCACACGCACGACAACGACGGTTTTGCGCCACGTTCGTTTGCGAGCCTGACCGACTCGATGAACGAGACGGCGGTGTCGCGTCTCTATGCCGGCATCCATTACCGCTCGGCGATCTACGAAGGCATCGACCAGGGCCGTTGCGTCGCGGACGAGGTCGGCGCGCTGCCCTGGCGCAAGTGAGGGCCTCGCCGTCGTGACGCAACGACCTGCAGGCGATGCGCACGAACGGAGGTGAAGCGCGACGACGCGGTGATCGTCGGCGAGGGCGACGCGAATGCTCACGACCGCTTCCAGTCGGCTATGGTGACCCAGCCTCCGATGGGCACGACGGCCAGCAGGCCGGTGACGAGGAACGGCGGATCGTCGTGAATCCGAAGGAGGAAACGTTCCCCTGATCTGGACTCCTGCGTGACACCTGCGAATACCCCGACTCGCGCAGGCCGCGCGTGCCTGGCGACGTTGGCCACCGCCTCCTGGCCAATCCGGAAGAGTGCGTTCATGACGGCGCGAGCATGTGTCAGGGCCGTACGCGCGCCTCGGCCGTCGGTGTCCCACCGTGCCTCGGCCGCGGCCAGATGCGCCTGGATCGAATAGATCTGCTACTTGACGGGGTCGTGAAGATCTTGGGCCAGCCGCCGTCGCTCGGCCTCGCCGCCCGCATTTCTGAGTCGTGACTGTTCGGGAGACGGCAGGCGCTCCCGGTCGACCGCGAGTGCGGTAAGCCTACGCTGCGACGAGGCGGCGTTGATCACCTGGAGTCGGGGATTCAATCCCCCGGTCGGGGGAGAGTGGCCTCAGGAGGCCAGGCTTGTCGATTCCCGCGGCGGGTCCGTTGACAATCCGGACGTGTCCCGGACCCGAGTATAGTGCTCCGGGCGGTCATCGGCGGACTCGCCTCATCGTGAGCGGGTTCGCTCGAGGCGATGGTCGCAGCGACCCGCCCGCCCGAGTCGAGGCCGACAGGGACTCGGAGGAAGATATGGTGAGAGGTTTCGTGCTCGGCGTCGTGACGGCCTGCGCCGTGATGGCCGCCACCGTGTACTCGGTTGCGCATCTGGGGCTGTTTCCGATCGGCGCCGACAACCCGCCCGGCAAGCTCGAGCATTCGCTGGCGAGCCGCGCCATGGACGTCTACGCGGACAAGCACAAGCCGGCCGGCGACAATCCCGTGGAATCGAGTTCCGCCAACTTGATCGAGGGCGCCAGGCGGTACGAACAGCACTGTGCGCTGTGCCACGGCGGCGCGCAGGCCCGGCTCAGCCCGATGCGCGACAAGTTCAGTCCTCCGGCGCCGCAGCTGATCAACAAGATTCCGCACGACCCGGACGCATGGCTCTTCTGGGTCACCAAGCACGGCGTTCGCATGACGGGCATGCCGACCTGGGACGGCGTGCTCTCGGATGACGAGATCTGGAAGGTCATCGCCTTCATCAAGCACAGCAACAAACTGCCGCCGGACGTCGACGCGGCCTGGCGATCGATGAATTCGAACTGATCCTCGACGGTCGCCGACTACCGCCTCACGCCGGCCGGCCGGAAGCGGCTCCGCGAGGAAAGCGCGGGGTGGCAAAGGCTCGTGATGCGCGGCGGCTCCGGGATGCCGGGCCCGCCAACCGGCCCGCCGGGAGCGTCACGGTGACGAGGATCCCGGGGCCGGGACGGCTCGGCCGCCCACCAGCCGGCGGGCCGCCTCGCCCTCGAGGCCGAAGAGGCTGCGGACGTGGAGATCCTGCTGCGGGAAGGGGATTTCGATACCCCGGGCCGACAGCGCCGAGTGGATTTCCCAGAGGTACGCGGCCTGTGCGGCGCTCGGGCGTTTCACGCCGTCCACGGTCACCCACACGACGAGCTCGAAGTCGAGGCTGGAATCCCCGAAGCGGACCAGCCAGACCTGCGGGGCGCGGTCCACCACGCTCTTCAACGTGTACGGCACCCGGTCTGCGGCTTCGAGTCCCGCCGCGCGCACCTGCTCCTTGTCGCTGCCGTAGGCCACGCCGAAGGCCACGTGAATGCGGCGGTCGGCCTCATCCAGCGTCCAGTTGACCACTCGGCCACTGATGAACGCCGAATTCGGCACCAGGATGTCGATGTTGTCGGTGGTCGTCAGACGGGTTGCGCGCATGCGAATCTCGTGCACTTCACCGAACACTCCTGACTCGAGTTCGATGAAGTCGCCGACCCGGACGTGTCGTTCGAACAGAATCAGCAGGCCGGCGATGAAGTTGGCCACCATGTCCTGGAGGCCGAAGCCGATGCCGATCCCGAGCGCGCCGAGCACCACGGCGACATTGGTGAAGTCGACGCCGATCGTCGACAGCCCAACCGCGCCGCCGAGAGCCAGCAGGACGTAGTGCACGACGCGGTTCAGCGTGTAGAGCGCGGACCGATCGGTGTCCGGCCAGTGGCGGGCGAGCCGGGTCAGCGTCGCGCGCGCGGCGCGTGACACCAGGGCTGCGATACCGAGGATCACGAAGACACGCACCACGCCGCCGAACGTGATCGGTGTGTTGCCGATGGAGAAGAGTGTCGCTTCCAGGCCCGCTGTGAGTGCGGTCCAGATCGCGGTCAGGGTCTCGAGCATGCGTGCCTCGTCAGCGGCCGGCGCGCGGGGACGTCTCGCGCGGGCCGCCGCCGATGATATCGCCGCGGCCCTGCGACCGGCGCCGGCGACTCTGCGATAGCCACCCCCACGTCTCGCGCGGCCTGGCGTCTCGTGTGCGCGACGCGCTCCGCTCGAGCACATTCGTTGGCGCTGGCGACGGGTACGTCGGTGTCGGCTTTCTGAGCATGCACTCCGCTTCGACGTCTCCGCCAAGGTGGATCTCTCCTCTGTGTCCGATTGCCGACACCGGGACGACCTGAGAACGGAACGTATGTCGCCTGGACGCGAGCTGCCGCGACCAGCTAACGTCGATCTATCCGGCGAGGGGGGTGGCGGCCGATCGGCCGCGGTCTTGGATCTCGGATCGATGACAAGCAAGATTATCGACGGCGGCGCGACGCTCGATCGCGATGTGGCCGTTGCGATGCGCGATGGCACGCACCTCATGGTGAACGTGTTCAGGCCGGCCGGCGAGCGACCGGCGCCCGTCGTGATGTCGGTCACGCCCTATGGCAAGGATGCGATGCCCGATCGGATCGGGATGACCTTCATGCGGCTTGCTGGCGTTCGATTCGGCCGGCTGCAGTGTTCACGCTGGACGGGCTTCGAGGCGCCGGATCCGGTCTTCTGGACGGCCGCCGGATACGTGGTCGTGCAGGCCGACGTCCGGGGCATGCACAAGTCGGACGGACACGCCGGTGTGCTGACCGATCAGGACGCCAAGGACTACTACGATCTGATCGAATGGGCCGCGCGCCAGCCATGGGCGTCGGGCGCGGTGGGGCTCATCGGCGTCTCGTACCTGTGCATGTCGCAGTGGCGAGTCGCGGCGCTCCGTCCTCCCGCGCTCAAGGCAATCATCCCGTGGGAGGGCGTCACCGATCTGCTTCGCGAGTTCGCCTACCAGGACGGCATTCCAGAAACGGGCTTCGTCAGCACGTGGTGGCGTTTCCGCATGAAGCGAGGCCGGAACCGGCGGTTCCGCATGGCCGAGGACTTTCCCGACGAACGCGACGCGCATCCGTTCGACGACGCCTTCTGGGCGGACAAGCGGCCCGACCTCGGGGCGATCGACGTCCCGGCCCTCGTGTGTGCGAGTTGGTCCGATCACGGCCTCCACACGCGTGGCTCGCTGGAGGGGTACGAGCGAATCCCGTCGAACGAGAAATGGCTGTTTACGCACGGCCGTCGAAAATGGGAGACCTTCTACAGTCCGGAGGCGCGTGAGCTCCAGCGACGTTTCTTCGATCGGTATCTGAACGGCCACGCCAACCAGTGGGAACGAACGCCACGCGTGCGCCTGGAGATCCGGGCGACCCGGGACGAGTCCAGGGTCCGGGCGGAGGCGCAGTGGCCGCTGAAGTCGGTGCGCTATGAGCCATGGTATCTGGACGCAACGACGCGGCGTCTGGTCCTCGAGCAGTGTCCGGACGAAGCTGCGGCGAGCTACGAACCCGCTCGCAGACGATCGAAGGGCCGGGCGCGCTTCGTACGTCGCTTCGAACGTGAGACGGAGTTGACGGGATCGATGACGCTGAAGATCTGGGTCTCGACTTCGGAAGGCGACGACCTCGATCTCTTCGTCGTTCTTCGCAAATGGAATGCTGCGCGCCGCGAGGTTCGATTCTACGGCTACAACGGATTCGACAAGGACGGCGTGGCGAAGGGCTGGCTGCGCGTGTCGCACCGCGAGCTGGATGCCACGCGAAGCCGTCCGGGTCGTCCCTGGCACGCACATCGGCAGCACCAGCCAGTGCAGCCAGACGAGATCGTGGCGGTCGAGATCGAGATCCTGGCGTCGGGCACGCTGTTCGAGGCAGGCTCCAGCCTTTCGGTCGACGTCCTCGGTCATGATGCGGATCGCTATCCAGCCTTTCGCCACGGCCGCACGGTCAACCGCGGTACGCACACGATTCACACCGGGGGGCGATTCGATTCCCACCTCCTGGCGCCGGTCGTGCGCCGATGCGTGACGCAGTCGACCGCGACCCAGGAGGCCTGACGGACCGCAGGATCGCCGACGGCGCGATCCGGCGCAGCGCATCTGAACAGCGAGGTGGCAGAGTGCGTATCGTCGTGCTGGGCGGTGGATTCGGTGGCGCGACCACGGCGCGTCACCTCGAGCGGTGCTTGCGTGGGCACCCGGGCGTCGAGATCACGCTCGTGAGTCGCGAGAACTTCTTCGTGGTCACGCCCCTTCTGTTCGAGGCCTGCTCGGGAAGGCTGGAGCTCCGGCACTGCGCGCAGCCCATCCGTGCCGTCCTCCGACGGGCGCGCTTTGTCGAGGCGACCGTCGAGAGCGTCGACGTTCAGCGCCAGATCGTTCGGGCCGTCGCCGCCGGGGGAGGCGAGTGCGACCTGCCGTACGACCATCTCGTCGTCGCGCTCGGCGCGTCGACCAACGAGGCGCTGATTCCCGGCTCGTCGAACGCGTTCACGTTCAAGACGATGGCGGATGCCCTGGTGCTGAGAAATCATCTGATCGAACAATTCGAACGTGCCGATGCGACGTCCGACCCGGCAACGCGGCGAGGTTGCCTCACGGTCGTCGTGATCGGCGGCGGCCTCGTCGGCATCGAGCTGTTGGGGGAGCTCACGGCATTCGCGGACGACGTGCTGCGCTTCTATCCCCGCGTTCGACGCGACGAGGTGCGCTTCCGGCTGTTCGAGGCCGGCGCACGCGTCCTGCCCGAGATCGACGCAAAGCTGGCGGACGTGGCGGCGCGCGTGCTCCGGCAGCGCGGCGCCGACCTCCGTGTGTCGACGCCAGTCCACAGGATCGAGGGCGATCGTGTGCGCATCGCGACCGAGATCATCGATGCGGGCACGACAGTGCTGGCGGCGGGCATCGTGCCGAGCGTCGTCGCTGCGGCGATTCCCGTCCTGCACGATGAGCGCGGCCGAATCGCCGTCGAGGGAACGATGCGGAGCCGGAGCCACACGCACGTATGGGCGCTGGGTGACTGCGCCGCGATTCCGGGACCGGACGGCCGCATGTATCCGGCCCTCGCGCAGCATACCGTTCGCGAAGCGCGACACCTCGCACGCAACATCCAGGCAGTGATCGAGGAGCGCGTTCCGACGCCGTTCGTGTTCCACCCGCTGGGAACGATGGCCTCGCTCGGACACACGCGCGGCGTTGCGCTCGTGGGCGGCGTGCGCCTGACGGGTTTCGTGGCCTGGTGGATCCGGCGGACGTATTACCTGTTCCAGATGCCCCGCTGGGACCGGCGCCTGCGCATCGTCCTCGATTGGACGGTGAGCGTGTTCTTTCGACCGGACATCACGAAGGTCGAGTTGCGCGTCGAGCGGGAACAGGTGCGGCGGACGCGGGCGATGGCCGCCGCCGTCGCTGGAGCCGGTGATGACGGGCACGAATGACGAAGAGGCCCTCCTCGGTCGGCTGAACGCCGGAACGCTGACCTGGCGCGGCCCGGCGCTGATGCTGTGTGCACGCTCGGCCTGTGCGGTCGCGGCCCAAGCTGTCGTCGCGGCCATCTTCGCCTTGCGGTCGTCACCCACGCCATGGCACGACGCTGAACCATGGCTACCGGTCTACGGAACCGCGATCGACGCCGGCTGTCTCGCCCTCCTGTGGCGGCTCACGCGCCGGGAAGGCATCGGCCTGTTCGATCTGCTGGGCTTCGCTCGAGTGCGCTTGGCTTCCGATGTGGTGCTCGGCGTTGCGCTCATCCCGGTGAGCCTCGCCCTCATTCTCGGGGGCATCTACGCGACCGGCTGGCTTCTGTACGGGACGCTCACGCCGCCGTATCTCTTTGCGCCGCTGCCGTTGGCCGCCGCGCTCTATGGCGTGCTGGTCTGGCCGTTCGTGTGGGGGCTGACCGAGCAGATGACCTACAACGGCTATCTGGTGCCGCGCTTCCAGGTCCTCTACCGAAGCACCGGCCGGGCGGTCGCGCTCGTCGCGTTCGTCTGGTCGTTCCAGCATGTCGTGATGCCGTTGACCTTCGATACGAAGTACATGGTCTTCCGGCTGCTGTCGCCGGTGCCGTTCTCCGTGTTCCAGACGATCCTGTATCTGCGGCTCCGCCGGGTCCTCCCGTTCGCGATCGCGCACGCGTTGATGGATGGCGCGAGCGTGCTGATCGGCGTGCTCCTTCCGCAATTGCGGGCGTGACGGCTAGCGCGGTTTCGGGAATCGTGTAGTGCGCTGTTGGCCCTCACTCGCGGTCTCGCGCGCCACCAAAGCGGCGCGCTGCTCGAATTCGGGCCTACAGCCCACTACACGATTCCCGAAACCGCGCTAGCGGCACGTGACGTTGTTGCGATCGATGCTGTTGCCGAGGATCGCGCCGCCCGCCGCGCCGAGGATCGTGCCCAGCGTCTTCGAGTCGCCTGGCGCGATCACGTGGCCGAGTACGCCGCCGGCGATCCCGCCGATGATCAGCCCGGTCGTCCCGTCGCCGCGCCGGCAATAGAAGCGCCCGTCGGTGCCGCGATAGATGCGGGCGTTTCGCCCGAGCCGACGAGCGCGATACCGCGCGTCGTCGCGGTAGTAGTACCGCGCCGCGTCGTAGCGACGCTGTCCGGGCTCGGGGTGGTTGTAGTCGTACCTGCGCCACTCGGGTCTCGGCCGTCGGTGCCCGTCCTCGCGCTGCTCCTGGCGATCCGGATGCCGGCGCCCCTGCGCGGCCGTCGAGACCGGCGACGCGCCCATCGCGCCAGTGAGCAGCATTGCTGCGAGCGCCGTCGTGATTCGATGCACGTGATGCTCCTTCTCCGGCCTTTGGTGGCCGCATAGTTACGGTGCAATGACCGTACCTGGCGACGGCACCGTGGCTCGGTCACTTCGCGAAGCTCCGTGCCGAGTTCGAACCACCCATGAGACCAGCGTGACGATCCATTCCGTGTAATACGTACTCGTATTACAATGACAGAATGGCCCTGACCGTTCGACTCGCGCCGAAGACCGAGCGCCTGCTGGATACGCTGGCCCGGCGTCGCCGGCTGTCGCGTTCCGACGTGGTCCGCGAGGCGCTCGCCGAATACGGCGCCAAGGGGAGAGCCGCCCAGCCAGAGGCGACGGCGTACGACGCCTGGGAGGACGTCCTCGGCGTCGTGGAGCTGAGCGTCCGCGATCCTGCGCGGACGACGGGAGAGCAGTTCGCCGGCATCGTTCAGGGCAAGGCTCGTGGCCGGCGTCCTCGTTGATGCCGGAGCGCTCGTGGCGCTCCTCGACCGGGCCGACCCGGCTCATGGCCTGTGCGTTGACGCGCTCAAGACGCTCCGTGGGCCGCTCGTCACCGTCTGGCCGGCGTTCACCGAAGCGATGTATCTCCTGCGGAGCTCGTGGCGGGCACAGAAGGCGCTGTGGAGCCGCCTGGAAACGGACGCCCTGGCCCTGGCGGCGCTCGATGAGGCGGATGCGCCCCGCATGCGGGAGCTGATGGAGAAGTACCGCGATCTCCCAATGGATCTCGCGGATGCCGCGCTCGTCCGGGTCGCCGAGCGCGAGTCGCTCTTTTGCGTTCTCACCCTCGATCGAACGCACTTCAACGTGTATCGGGCGGGACGCCGGCGGCGTTTCTCAATCGTCAGCGACTGTACCGGAACTCGAGCACAGCGCCGGGATTCGCGAACGTGCCGACCTTCCGGCCCTCCGGGTTCACCGTCTGACCGAACCCGTCGTTGTCCGTGACGACGTAGAACGTGCGGCCGTCCGGGGCGGTCGTGAGATCGCGATACCGATTGGCGGACCGGAAGAGCTCTTCGTTGTCCCCGACCGCCGTGCGGCCGTCCGCGCTGAGCTTCACTCGATACACGCGTCCCATCGTCATGCCCGGCTGCAGGATCGACGTCGCCCAGCCCGGGATCGCGGACGACGAGTACACCTCCAGGCCGCCGGCGGCGATGGTCGTGCCGCCGGACGTCTTCACGTCCCAGCCGGCTGGCGCCGTGAAGAATGTGCGGATCGGCGGCGTGAACGCGCCGTTCCATTGCGACTCGCGCTGCCGCGGCACGGAGGGCGGTGGCGCGAACTGGTCGAACTTCAGCGACGCACACGGCGGATCGGTCGAGGCCGACCAGTTCGCGTACACGTAGCTGCGATCGTCCTTGTATCCAGCGATGTGCGGCCAGCCGTAGTTGGCGCCCGCGACGATCAGATTCAGCTCGTCGTCCGTGTCGGGCCCATGCTCCGATTCGTACAAGAGGCCGTGCGGGCCGAACTGCAGTCCCTGCGGGTTGCGGTGGCCGTAAGAGTACACGTGGCTGCGCACGCCGTTGATCGGGGGATTGTCGTCGGGAATGCTGCCGTCCAGGTTCATCCGCAGGATCTTGCCGCCGTAGGTGGACCAGTCGCGCGCCGCGACCTGCGCCGCGGTCGGCAAGAGCTGCGCCGAGCTCGGCAGGCAGTAGTTCGAGAGCCAGCCGGCGCCATGATCGCCGCGCGAGAGGTACAGCTTGCGATCCGGACCGACGATCAACCGGCCGCCGGCGTGATCGGTGCCGGCGGGCAGATTGGTGAGGACGTCGGTGGGCGCCGTCAGCCGCTGTGACGCCGAGTCGTAGGTGTACCGCCGCACCTTCAGCCGCCGGGTCATCCCCGGGCCGGGATCGCTGTCGTACGTGTACGCGACGTAGACGTAGTCGGCGCCGACGCCCTTCAGGAGATCGGGATGCAGGGCCAGGCCGAGCAGGCCCTCGTGCCAGGTCGTGCCGGGGTCGTAGCTTTCGTCGATGCTCGCCGCCGGCGTGATGGCGCCCGAGGCCGGATCGACGCGCACCACGCGCCGCGCCGTCCGCTCGGACACCCACAGCTTGCCGTCCGGACCCCAGACGATCTCCCAGGGCGAAGAGAGTCCGCTGGCGACGACCCGCATGGTGAATGGCGTCTGAGCGGTGCCCGCGGCTTGCGCCAGCAGGACGACGAGGGCGGGGAGGGCGGCGAGGGCGCGCATGATGAGGCCATCCTAACGCAGGGTGATCCATAGGACCGCCTTACGGGCTCCGTCGCGACACACGCACCGAATGGCAGGTGGGATTCGGGCTTGTGAGATCCACGACCCCGCTGCAGAATGAGGCTCTCAGGAGGAGACCTATGGAGCGGCACCGATCCGCGTGCGTCGGTATCTGGATAGGGGCTCTGCTGGCGTTCGGTTGGTCGCAACTTCCGGCCGTTGCGCCGACTGTCTCAGCGCAGGCCGCGGCACCGGCGCCGGCTCAGGCGCCCGCAACCGCGCCCGCCGGCCGCGGCACGCCGACGCCGCCCGTGGTCTCGCCAGAAGTCGGCTCCGACCGCACGGTGACGTTCCGCCTGCGCGCGCCCGACGCGACCGACGTCGTCCTTCGCGGACCAGGCCGCGGCCCGGCGATGGCCAAGCAGTCCAACGGCGTCTGGGAGACGACGATCGGCCCGCTGGCGCCGGGCGTCTATCAGTACAGCTTCGGCGTCAACGGGGTGTCGGTCGTCGATCCCGTCAACCAGGACGTCAACGAGACAACGAACGGCTTGCGAAATGTCGTCGTCGTGCCCGGCGGAGAGTGGACCGACATGAAGAACGTGCCGCA
Source organism: uncultured Acidobacteriota bacterium (assembly GCA_963764505.1). Classification (GTDB taxonomy): domain Bacteria; phylum Acidobacteriota; class Vicinamibacteria; order Vicinamibacterales; family SCN-69-37; genus CAVXSP01. Next base: position 1,620,141 of record CAVXSP010000001.1, read on the forward strand.
CGGCGCGGTCGCCGAGGTCTACTACTATTCGTCGGTGCTCGGGCACGAGCGGCGTTTGCACGTCTACACACCGCCGGGTTACGGCACGAGCACTGAACGGTATCCTGTCTTCTACCTGCTTCACGGGTCGGGCGACTCGGATCAGTCGTGGAACGCGATCGGACGCGCGGGCATCATTCTCGACAACCTGATTGCCGCGAACCGCGCGCGGCCGATGATCGTCGTCATGCCCAACGGACACACGCGCACGGGCGCAGAGATGTCGCTGCCCGAGGCCCGGATGGAGTTCGTGCGCGAGTTCTCCGCTGACATCCTGCCGTTCGTCGAGAAGAACTATCGCGTGCGCGCCGAACGCTCGGGCCGCGCGATCGCCGGCCTGTCGATGGGCGGAGGCCAGACGCTCAACATCGGGATCCCGCACCTGGATCGGTTCGCGTACATCGGCGTCTTCAGCGCCGGATTGGCCGGCGGCGGCGCACGAGGCGGCTCGACTGCAGACACGTTCGAGACGCAGAACAAGGCCGTGCTCGACAACGACGCGCTCAAGAAAGGCCTGAAGCTGCTCTGGTTCGGCACCGGCAAGGACGACGCGACGATGACGAGCACGAACAACGCCCTCGATCTGTTGAAGACGCACGGCTTCCAGCCGGTCTTCCATCCGAGCGAAGGCGGGCACACCTGGGAGAACTGGCGCGACTATCTGGTGATCTTCGCCGGACAGATCTTCCGCGATCGGAGCTGACGCCGGGGCAGTCGGCGAGCGGATTCCGCAGCCGGCGCTTCGATTTGCATCGACGGCTCGACGACGATATCGTCGTCTCAGGTTGCAGAACCTGCATCGCGGCAGATGGGCAGGCGCTCGACATACTGCAAACTGGTCCTGGTGTTTTGCGGGAGTTTCCAATGAAACCGCCGGCACAGATCCTGCTCTATCGTCCGACGGAGCGGCTCATGACGACGATTGAGGAGCGGGCGAGTTTCCTCGAAGGACGAGCGGCGGAAGATACCCTGGTGCGGCAGCATATTCTTCGCACGCTCGAGTCGATGGACGGCAAGGTCGACGCGCAGTTCCATTGGCTGGTCGGGCTGTTCGTGACGACGGTGCTCGGATTCGCCGCGATTCTCGTCACGATCGTCAGTCGGCCTTGAGCGCCTGAATCGGATCGACACGCGACGCGCGCCGCGCCGGCCACCAGGCAGCGCCGACAACTGCCGCACCGAGCAACACGATCGCAATGGTGACCGATTCGGCATCGTGAGGGTCGATGTCGGTGAGAACACCGCCGACCCATCGGCCAGCGATCCACGCCAGCGGCAGACCAGCCGCGACGCCGGCCGCGGCAATCGTCCCAGCGCGCCTCACCACCATCAACTGCAGCGATCGCGACGTCGCGCCGAGCGCCGAACGGATGGCCAGTTCCCGTGTCCGCGCTGCCACCGTCGACGCCAGCAGGCCGAAGAGACCGATGACGACGATCGCGAACGCCATGCCGCCGAAGGCGTAGCCGCCGATCGCCAACAGACGCTCGCGCAGCAGCGAATGTTCGATCTGCTCGCGAATCGTGACCTGGTCGTACACGAACTCCTGGCCGAGCGACTGGACCTCGTGCGCGATGCGCGGCTGCAGCGCGCCGAACGCGCCCGTCCAGCGGATCTCGATCGCCGTCGGCAAACGGCCGATCGCGCTGTGCGCCTGCAGCATGGGCAGAAACACGAAGAGGGGATCGCGGGTGTGCAGGTCCGCCAGCCGTGCGTCGGCCGACACGCCGACAATCGGAATGCGCTGCATGTCGGGCGTGCGCGCGACGCGGATGAACTGGCCGATCGGATCGCGAGTGCCGAACAGCCTCTCGGCCAGACGGGCGGACACGATCGCGGCCCGCGGATGCTCGGCGTCGTCCGCCCACGTGAAGTCCCGGCCAGCTCGAAGCGGAACGTCCAGGGCGCCGAAATATCCTGGCGAGATCGCCACGAACGTGGCCTCAACCTCGTCAGTGGATGCCGAGTCCGCGGGCGCGACCGGTTGCTTCTCCTCCCCCGGCGCGAACCCCCACACCGGCGCAATGTCCGAGAACCCGACGGCCCTCACACCGGAGATCGCCACCAGACGGTCGTGAAGGGTCCGCGCATACGCGACGGCATCGACCTTCGGATCGTGCCCTGGCTGCAAGGTGGTGCTCGCGACCGATGTGCCCTCGGTCCGGAATCCGGGGGTGACGTGTCGTAGGCCGGACAGGCTTCGAGCGAAGAGGGCGGCGCCGACGACCAGAACCAGCGCAACGGCGATCTGGCCCATGAGCAGACCATCGATCCATCGTGACGTTCGGACGTCGATCGTCGAACGGGAACCGGTCCGAGGCGCCCGGCGCGTCGCACGCCAGATCGGCACGAGGCCCACGATCGTGCCGGTGACCAATGCCGAGGTCGCGACGGCCGCCGCCACGCGCCAGTCCGGCGAGAGATCGAGACGGAAGTTCGGATCGGGCGCCCAGATCGAAAAGAGCATGGTCGCAAGCACCTCCGCGCCCTTCCACGCCATCGGCAAGCCGAGCGCACTTCCGGCGACTGCGAGGAGCAAGCCCTCGGTGAGCCATTGCCGGACGAGCCGGCCGCGCGAGGCGCCCAGCGCCGCGCGAATCGCCAGTTCGTCCTTTCGGAGCATCGCGCGCGCCAGCACCAATCCCGCCAGATTCGCGGCGACGATGATCATCAGCCACGCCGTCGCCGAGGCGAGCAAGGTGAGCGGCCCTGCGTACCAGTTCCGGGTATCCGAAAAGCCCTTCGCGGCGGATTGGACGCTCAGCTGGAGCGTCAGGAACTCGTCACGCTCGGCACCCTTCAGGTTCGCCGGGACAACGGCTCGGCGAATCGAGGGCCAGAGCGACTGGAGCTGCGCGCGTGCCTGGTCGAGCGTCACACCTGGACGCAGCCGTCCCACACCGTATTGAAGCGGGATGGGTTCTTCCGCGCCCAGCCCTTCGTTGGCGAACAGCACGCGCGCGATCGTGATCGGCATCGCGAAGGCGACGGCCGAGTCGGCGGTCAACGCGCAGAATCCAGGCTGCGCGACTCCGACAATCGTGGACGTCTGACCGTGCAGGCGAATCGTCTTGCCGACGACGTCGGGACTTCGTGCATAGCGTCGCCGCCATTCGGCGTCGCTCAGGACCGCCACGCGGGCCGATCCGTGGACGTCGTCCGCCGAGATCAGCCGGCCGAGCCGCGCGCCGACCTGGAGCACGGCGAAGTACAACTCGTCGACGAACGCAACCGGCACTTCGGCAAAGGCTCCATCGCGCTCGACGGGCGCCCAGCCGAAAAACGACGCCGAGACGTCGCGGAAGACGGTCTGGGCCTTTCGAAATGGCTCGAAGGCTTGAAGCGGCGCGAGGTTGGCCCAGTCCGGATGCTTCGGATCCACTGCCGAAAATGCTACGAGCTGGTTGGGGGCATGCACCGGCAGCGGACGCAGCAGGAGCGCATCGAACAGGCTGAAGAGCGCAACGTTCGCGCTCGTGCCGAAGGCCAGGATGATGAGCGCCGTCGCGGTGAACAGGGGCGACGAGCGCCACTGGCGCAGCGCATAGCGCACGTCCTGCGCCAGTTCGGACAGGAGCACACGGATGCGCCGGCTCATCGTGGTCGAGCCTAGACCCAGGACATGCCGCGATCAAGGGTCCGACCGGATTGCGCTCGCGCGGCTGGCTCTCTCTACAAGGAGGCCGGGCGCGGGATGGGATCCCACCGCCGGCTCGCGCCGGGGTTGAGCGACAGCGCGCGTTCGAGACCGAGCAGGATCAGGTCGGGCACGACGGCGTCGAAGAGCCGCTCGTCCTCGAACAGCCGCGAGAACCCGCCCGTGCCGAGGACGACCGCCGGCGCTCCGCGAAACGCCTGCTCGCGGATCTCCCGCGTCAGCTCGCGAACGACCGCCCGATTGCCGAAGTACAGACCTGACTGGAGCCCTTCGATCGTCGATCGGCCGACCAGCTCTGCCGGCCGCACGATCTCCACGTTCGGCAGGCGCGCCGTGTTCCGTTCCAGCGCATCGATCGAGATCTGCAGCCCGGGAAGGATGATCCCGCCGAGGTAGTCCCGCCCCGCGCCCACCACGTCCAGCGTCGTCGCCGTGCCGAAGTCCACGATGATCAGATGTCGATCGGGGTAGAGGTGCGTCGCCGCGATGGCGTTCGCGATGCGGTCCGGCCCGACTTCGAGAGGATTCCGGTAGCGGATGTTCAGTCCGGTCTTCGCGCCCGCCTGCAGGACGAACGGGTCGATCCCGAAGTACTTTCGGCAGCAGCTTCGCAGCGAGTAGATCACCTCCGGCACCACGGAGCACGCGGCGATCTGCTCGATGCTGAAGGGGTCGCCTCCGTTCTCCCTGATGACGCTCCGGAGGAATACGCCGAGCTCGTCCGACGAGGTCGGCGAGCGGGACGGCTGGCGGAAGCGCAGCGTGAGCTCGCGATCGCGGAACAGACCGCCGAAGATCTGGCTGTTGCCGATGTCGAGCGTCAGGATCATGGCGCGGTTTGCGGCACGTTGTCGATGAGCCGCACGCCGCCCAGGCGCACGGCGCCCATCCGCCGGCCGTCGACCTCCTCGACGTAGTCCACGTCGAAGCCGAGGGCGGCGAGCTCGCGGCGGGCCTGTTCGACCGTCGAGGCGGACGCGAGGACGCGCGGGAACTGCGGCGCCTTCCGCCGTTCGGCGGCCCCGAGCCGCCGGTTGCGCGAGCTGTACGCGAGACCGTCCGGTTCGCGAACCGTCGGGCAGCCGACGATCGCGGTCGGCAGGAAGAAGGCGTCGACCATGCCCCGCACGAGCTGGAGCTGCTGCCAGTCCTTTTCGCCGAAGTAGGCCCGTTCCGGCGCGGCGAGTTGCAGCAGCTTCAGTACCACGGTCAGCACGCCGGTGAAGTGTCCCGGCCGCGCGGCGCCCTCGAGCCGCGTCGAGAGGCCGCTTTCGGTCACGCGGTAGCGATAGCCGTCGGGATAGAGATCGCCATCGCGTGGCGGAAGGACGAAGTCCACGTGCTCGCCGCGCAGCGCCTCGAGGTCGGCCTCGATCGTGCGCGGATACGCGGCCAGGTCGTCCGGACGGTCGAACTGCGTCGGATTGACGAAGATGCTGACGAGGGTGTGGTCGTTCTCCCCGCGGCTGCGGCGCACCAGCGTGAGGTGCCCCTCGTGCAGCGCGCCCATCGTCGGCACGAATCCCAGCGTCGCGCCGCGCCGCTGCTGGGCGGCCCGTTCGCTCCTCCAGGACGTCAGGTCTTCGAACACCCTCGTCACGAGTAGCTTTCCTCGGGTCTGGGGAACTCCGCCTGCTTCACGTCGGCGTCGTATTGGTTGAGGGCGTCCGTGAGGAGGCCGGCGCCGTCGAGATAGCGCCGGACGAAGCGCGGGCTGGGCGTCGCGTCCACGCCCCAGAGATCCTGGAGCACGAGGACCTGCCCGTCCGTGCCGGCGCCGGCGCCGATGCCGATGGTCGGGATGGCGAGCTCGGCCGTGATTCCCGCGGCCAGCTCGGCGGGTATGCACTCGAGCACGACCGCGAAGCAGCCCAGCTCCTCCAGCCGGAGTGCCTGCCGCCGGACGGTCGAGGCCTCCGCTTCGTTCCGGCCCTGCACCCTGAAGCCGCCGAACTGATGGACCGACTGAGGGGTCAGGCCGACGTGGCCCATCACCGGGACGCCGGAGCCGACGATCTGGCGGATGACGTCCTCGTGTCCGTCGACGCCCTCGAGCTTGACTGCCTGGGCGCCGCTGCGGACGAGCGCGCCGACGGCCGAGATCGCCGCCGGAATTCCCTTGCGGAACGACAGGAACGGCAGGTCCGCGATCACGAACTTGCCCCGGGCGCCGCGCGCGACGGCGCGGGTGTGCAACGCGAGCAGCGCCACGGTCGCCGAGAGCGTCGTCGCGTGGCCGTGCACCACCATGGCGGCCGAATCGCCCACCAGGATGGTGTCGACCGTCGACCGGGAGACGAGCGCGGCAGACCACGCGTCGTACGCGGTGACCATCGAGATCTTCCGTCCCTCGGCCTTCGCGCGCGCGAAGTCACAGACGCTGCGCATGGCGCCTCGGAACGACGATCGAACGTGCGGGCAGAGCCGGCCGGCTGGGCGCGGGTACCTGTCCCATGGATCAGGTCCTCCTGGAAGGCGAGACGACAGATCAACCGGGTCGCCGTTCTTTCGAATCGGCGCCTCGTCCATCCTATCGCGATCAGAATCGAAGGGTCCAGGCAGACTACTATGGCCGCGTGCCCGGTTCCGAGTACCTGGCTCCAGACCGAGCGGCTGGCGCTGCGGCGGTTCACGCCCGTCGATCTCGACTGGCTCGCCGCGTTCTACAGCGATCCGGACGTCGTCCGCTTCCTGGGCGGGACGCGGGACCGCGGCCAGACGGAAGAGCTCCTGCAGGAACGGATTCTGCGCTATTACGACGAACACCCAGGGATGGGCATTTGGATGACCGTCGAACGCGCTTCTGGATCGCCCATCGGCTTCCATCTGCTGAATCACATTCGCGGTGAGACGATCGAGCAGGTGGGATTCGGTCTGTTGAAGTCGGCCTGGGCGCGCGGATTCGCGAGCGAGATGGCGGTCGAGGTGCTGCGCTACGGGTTCGCCGACCTCGGGCTGGCGCGCATCGCCGGAATGGCGAACCTCCAGAACCACGCGTCGCAGCGCGTGCTTCGGAAGATCGGGTTGCAGCGGCGCGGGGAGCGCGCCTTCCCGCATCCGGCCTACGTGGCGGAGGGCCCGATGGCCTGGTTCGAGCGGGACGCGGCGGACTGGCTGGCGGAACGGCAGGGGCCCAAAGCCTGAAGCCCAAAGCCCAAAGATCATGCGCTTCGCCATCTGCAACGAGCTGTTCGAAGGCTGGGACTTCGGGCGCGTGTGCGACTTCGTGCGGCAGGTCGGCTACGAGGGCCTCGAGCTGGCGCCGTTCACGCTCGCGGCGACGCCGCACGACCTGCCCGCGGCCGGCCGCACGCAACTGCGGCGGCGCGCGGGCGAGGCCGGCGTGGAGATCGTCGGCCTGCACTGGCTGCTGGCGCGTACGGAAGGCCTGCATCTCACGTCGCCCGATCCGGCCGTGCGGCGGAGTACAAGCGCCTACCTGCGGTCGCTCGCCGCGCTGTGCCGCGAGCTGGGCGGCTCGGTGCTGGTATTCGGATCGCCGGCGCAGCGCTCGCGGCAGCCGGGCGTCTCGCCCGTGGACGCGTTCGAGTACGCCGCGGATACGATCGGCGACGTCCTGGCGGAGCTCGAGGCGTCGAGCGTCACGTTCTGCCTCGAACCGCTCGCGACGGACGAGACCGATTTCCTGAACACCTGCGAGGAGGCCGTCCGCTTGATCGACCGGCTCGGCCACCCGAACGTGCGGCTGCACCTCGACGTCAAGGCGATGTCGGCCGAGGCGGTCCCGATCGAGTCCGTCATTCGGGAGTACGCGCCGCGGGCCGGCCATTTTCACGCGAACGACCCGAACCGGCGCGGCCCGGGATTCGGGGCGATCGACTTCGTGCCGATCTTCCGCGCACTGCAGGAGGCTGGCTACAATCGCTGGGTCTCGGTCGAGGTGTTCGATTTCACGCCGGATCCAGAGACGATTGCGCGCCGGAGTCTCGAGTACATGACGGCGTGCTGGGAGGCGAGCCGTGACTGACCGGACATCCATTCCGAAGCGGCGGTTCTTCATCGTGGCGATCCTGGCCCTGGCGTCCGCGGCGGCGCCGCGCCCGGCTGCCCGCGCCGCCGACGTCCGCATTCGAGCGGATGCCGCTCGCCAGCAGTACGTGATCGTGATCGGCGGCAAGCCGTTCACGGCGTATTGCTTCGGCAGCGACTTCCCGGACAAGCCGGTGTTCTATCCGGTCATGAGTCCGAACGGCGCACGCGTGAACCGCGAGTTCCCGATGGTCAAAGATGTGCCGGGCGAGTCGACCGACCATCCGCACCACCAGTCGCTCTTCTTCACCTACGACGAAGTGAACGGCGTGCACTTCTGGAACCCGGACACGAGCGGCCGGCGCATCGTCTCCCGGGGCGTGCACGTCGGCGCGACGGACGATCGCCTCACGGCCGACCTGGCCTGGAACGACCAGGACGGCCGCACGCTGCTCGACGAGACGAAGCAGGTGCGCTTCGGCGGGGACGCGGACGTGTTCTGGATGGATCACGACATCATGCTGCGGGCGGCGGTGCCGGTCACCTTCGGTGACACGAAGGAGGGCGCGTTCGGGATCCGCCTGAACGACACGCTCAAGGAGAACGGCGGCAGCGGGAGGTACGTCCGGGCCGACGGCGCCGAGACGGCGGCGAACATCTGGGGCAGGACGAGCCCCTGGGTCGCGATTCGCGGCAGCGTCAAGGACCAGACCGGGGAGAAGCCGGTGACGGTCGCCATCTTCGCGCACCCGTCGGGCCTGAACTTCCCGCCGTACTGGCACGCGCGCGACTACGGGCTGTTCGCGGCCAATCCGTTCGCGCGCAAAGCCTACGACCCGAGCGCGCCGGAGCGGATCACCAGACTTGGTGTCGGCGACAGCATGCGGCTCGGTTTCCGGCTGGCGGTCTACGCCGGGAAGGTGGAGACCGCCCGGCTGGCCCAGGATTTCAGGAGCTACAGCGCGATCCCGCTGCGATGACCCGCGCCTCTACGGTCGTGTCCGGAGTGGGCGGCGCACCACCAATTCCGGAATCCACCGCAGCCACGTGATCGCTTGAAAGGCATGGCATCGAGCAGTACATCGTGAGCGATCGGGTGCACGATGTCGTGCTCGATCATCAGCAGCCCATCGCCGATAGCTGCGGCGAGATCGCCGCACTTCGTCCGGCCGGGCTCGTCGTCATCTCAGAAGGCCGACGCCGTCAGCGTGACGTCCGCGTGTTGCCAGGCGGCGACGAACTCGCTGTCGGTCGCGGTGGCGTCCTGGTGCTGCACGCGCAGCGCCTGCGCGAGCCCGAAGAGCGCCCAGCCGTTGTGCGGATGCCGCACGAGGTCCGCGCGATAGACCGCTTCGGCGTCCGCTGGCTGCCCGGCGGCCAGCAGGACGGCGCCGAGCTGGTGCCGCACCGGAAGGAACCAGTCGGCCGGCTCGTCGTAGGCGAGGCGATCTTCCAGAGCGGCGGCTTCGCGCAGGCGGGCGATCGCCTCGTCGGTACGGCCAGCCGCGCGCGCGATCTGTCCTCGAGCGACCAGCCGCGCCACGGCGAGCACGTCCTTGGCCGCGTTCAGTCCCGCGCCTGCGTCGTTCGGCACGCCGTCGGCGAGCTGCTCGAGCGCCGCGAGCTCGCCGTTGGCGGCGTCCACTCGGCCCTTGGCCGCGAACGCCAGCGCGCGGGCGTGGTGGTACGCGGCCGTGAGCAGACGAAGCCGGGCGTCGGGCGCCGGCTCGGCGAGAATCGCATCCCAGGACCCGAACCGGATCATGGCCGAGTAGATTTCGGCGACGTACCAGTCCCCTCCGGGCACCATCAGCATCATCTCGACCGGCACGGTGTCCCGCATCCTCTCGGCCGCTTCGAGCGTCTCGGCCTTGCGTCCTTCCATCGCCGCCGAGTAGGCGAGGAACTGGTAGTTGTGGGCGACGTACATGCCGTAGTAGTCGAGCGGGGGAGTCGCCTTCAGGTACGCGAGGTCGGCGGTCACGCCGTCGCGGTTGGCGCGCGACGCGTCCTCGTAGCGTCCCACGCGCTGCAGGATGTGCGCGGGCATGTGCTGCAGATGCCCGGCGTCCGGCATCATGCCGGTGAGCCGCTCCGCGGAGACCAGCGCGCGCTCGGGATGCGAGGACGCCTCCATCGTGTGGACGTAATAGTGGTTCGCGCCGGGATGATGCGGATCGCGGGCGATCACGCGCTCGAGCGTGGACTCGATCTCCAGGGTCCCGGCCGCCGGCCGGCCGTCGTGTACCGCTTGGCGAGCGCCGCGATCAGCGCCTGCTCGACCGGCGTGGCACGGGCCGCCTGCTGCTGCGCGTGCTGGAGCGCGTCCCAGGCGACCGCGGCGCGCGGCCCGGCCATCACCGGCACGTTGTAGTTGGGACCGACGGTCAGCGCCGCGCCCCAGAAGCACATCGCGCACGACGGGTCGAGCGCCGCCGCCTGCGCGAACGATCGGGTCGACTCGTCGTGGTGGAACGCCCACAGGAGGCGCATGCCCTGGTCGAGGTACCGCTGCGCCTCGGCCGACGAGGTCGTCGTCTGCCGGTGGAACGTGCCCAGGTTCTGGAACAGTTGCGCGCCGCGCGCCCAGTCGGCGAGCGAGCGCGGCGGCGACGCCGGATCGTGCGTGGCGGAAGCGGCGCCCGGCGCGCCGCTCTCCGCCGGCTTGTCGGACGGAGGCGCGCTCGACCGTCCGCACGCGGCTCCCCCAATCGCGATCGCCGTCGCGATGCAGAACGAAACGACGCGTCGCACGGCTACACCTTGGCCGGGACGACGAACGGCGCGCGATAGTCGCGTGTCAGCAGTCTGTTGGCCTCCGCATCGCCGACGCACGTGCGCGTCCTGGCGTCCCACTGGATCGTCCGGCCCACGCGATAGCTGATGTTCGCCAGGTGCATGAGGTCGCACGACAGCGCGCCTTCCGCGATCTCCGCCGTCAGGTCCTCGCGCCGGCGGCTCCGCACCGCGCCGATGAAGTTGGCCCAGTGGTCGTCGCCGTGCGTCGCGCTCGGGCCCGGCTGCTGGTCCTTGCCGAGGAACGACCAGTATTTGTTGTAGTTGTCGATGACGAGATAGCCCTTCGCGCCGTAGAACTCGTTCCCGATCGTATTGCCCGGCTTCTCGCCGTTGATGCCGGCCTCGTGATTCGTGATCCAGTGCCGGACCTCGAAGTTCATCATCCGCGTGACGCCGTTCACGTCGAACTCCCAGGCCGCCGTCAGCGTGTTCGGCGTCTCCTGGTCGTCCTCGAACATGAACTTGCCGCCAATCGCGCTGACCTTCGTCGGATGCGTCACGCCGAGGCCCCAGCGCGCGATGTCGACTTCGTGGATGCCCTGGTTGCCGAGGTCTCCGTTGCCCGTGTCCCAGAACCAGTGCCAGTTGTAGTGGAACCGGTTCTTCGTGAACGCGCGCTTCGGCGCCGGGCCGGTCCAGAGGTCGTAATCCACCCCCTCGGGCACGGGCGACGCGGGCGTGCGGCCGATCGTGTCGCGCCACTTGAAGCACAGCCCCCGCGACATGTAGACCTCGCCCAGCTCGCCCTTGCGCATCCGGTCCACGGCCTCCTGCAGGGCCGGGGACGAGCGGCTCTGGCTTCCTTGCTGCACGATGCGGTCGTACTTGCGCGCGGCCGCGACAATCTGCTGCGACTCGAAGACGTTGTGCGAGCACGGCTTCTCGACGTACACGTCCTTGCCGGCCTGGCACGCCCAGATCGTCTGGAGCGTGTGCCAGTGGTTCGGAGAGGCGATCGACACGGCGTCGATCGTCTTGTCGTCGAGCAGCTTCCGGGCGTCGACGTAGGTGGCGGGCTTCGGGGCGCCCTTCGACTCGAGCCGCTTGAGCTTGTCCGCGACGTGCGACTCGTCGACGTCGCAGAGCGCGACGATCTCGACGTTCGGCAGCCGCGTCCACGCATCGACGTGGCTCTGCCCGCGGCCGCCGCAGCCGATGACGCCGATGCGCACCGTGTCGTTCGGGCTCGCGAGGCCGCGCACCGCGCGGCTGGCCAGGACGGCGGTCGTGCCCAGCAGGAAGTGACGTCGGTCCATGATGTCCTCCGAAGAGAGGATGGTGCGCCGACGGCGCAGGGGAATCAAGAGGTTTTGGAAACGCTCCGACACGGCCGCGGCGCCCGACTCCGGCGCCGCGGCGAGCTCGAGGTCCTTCAGAAGCTCAGCAGATAGGACAGGCCGACGACGTTGACGGTGTAGTGGAACGCCTGTTCGGTGGTCGGCAGGACACCGGAGATGGTGCCCAGCCCGATCTGCATGCCCTCGTACATCCAGTCAGCCGACGTCATGTGCAGGAACGTGTAGTAGGGGCGGAGCGACTGGTGCCTCGCCACTGGAATCGTGCCGTTCACGCGCGCCTGGGTGGAGTCGTCCGTCACCGTGGGCAGCGGCGTCGCCGGAATGTAATAGGCGGCGATCGTGGTCGGGGGGCCTCCAAGTCCGTTGACGGGGTTGTTCGCCCAGCTGCCGCCGGTCACGTTGTTCGCCGATCGCACCCGGGTGTAGAACATGTCCGCGTGCCATTCGGTCGACGCGATCTTGCGTCGCGCGCCGATTCCGACCGTGTGGGCGACGTCCAGCGTGTCGGACGACCAGTCCGTGCACGGATCGATCTTGTTGTTGTTGTTGCGCTCCTTCAGCGTCGTGAACGTATCGCAGCTGTTGCCCGACAGCCCGACGACGCCCGGGCGGCCGTTGTTGACGGTTGACGCGTTGCTATTGGCGGTGTAGCTGTTGCCCTGGCTGAGGCTCTTGAGGTTCTCGTAGGTGTAGTACACGTCGGCACTGAAGTTGTCGGTCGGCGTGTAGGTGAAATCGAGATTCGCCGACCAGCCCTTGCCGTTCTGCAGGCCGTAGGGTGAGTTGCCGTACTCGTCGCGGTTGAGATTGACGCCCGCCTGGAATGCGACGACGTCGTTCGGCTGCCAGCTCAGCAGCGATCGGAACTTGTCCCGGTTGCGGTCGGCGATCCAGTACCGGCGGAACCCTGCCACTTCGCTGATGCGGTTGCCGTTTCCGTACCGAGTTGTTCGCGAGCGCGTTGTTGCTCGGGAAGAAGACGTTCATGTTGCCAGTCGTGGCGGCGTACCCGAGCGCCGGTCCCCAGGGGCCCCACGGACCGGCCGCCATGAACGACAACGCCGTCGCGCCCCCGGTGGCCGTTGTCGGACTGACGTTCGCATAGGGCACCAGCGCCAGGAACGCGTTCTCGTTGTAGGCGGGCGTTCGGCGCCATGAGCGCGCGTAGCCGACGCGAGCCGTGAGCGCGGAGTTCGGCGTCTCCCTCCAATCGACGCGGACGGTGTTCTCGTTCGTCCGATCCGCATCCGAGCAGTCGATCCACGACCCGGCGCAGCGTCGGTCGATCCGGTCGAAGTCGTACCCGCCCTTGAGCCATTGCTGCCCGGCGAGCGCAACCTCGCCATCGAGCGTGACCAGGTTCTGCGTACGCCCGTACGGCCGATTGGCGTTCCCGTTCTGCGCGAGCAGCGCGCCGAGCGGATTGTTCGGCCCTGCCGGGAACAGCGCGCTCGCCTCGGCTTCCTCGCCCGCATCCGCGTACTGGAAGATGTGGATCGGCGTCCGATTGTCGCGGTCGTCGTACTTGTAGCTGGCGCTCCAGTTGAGCTTCTTGTTGGGCCGGCCCGTCATCCTGGCCTTGAACAGCGAGGTGACGACGAGGCCGTTCAGCGAGGGTACCGACACGACGGGCGTCGTGCTGTCGGTCAGGAAGAGGTCGTTCTGGGTCGCGTGACCGAACGCGGCGTTCGCGACCAGCCGTGTGGTCGCGCCCATCTTGACCATGCCGCTCCCGTTGACCTGCCAGAAGGTGTTACTCGGAGCGCTGCTCATCGTGTTCAGCGTCCTGGCCGCGGACGCCCAGTTCTCCCACGACATCGAAGAGACGTGGTTGGTGAAGAACGAGCCGTAATAACCCACCTGCGCCGCCGCCTGCTTGCCGGTGAAGTGCAGGTTCGTATCGAATTGCGTGTGGTCGTTGTCGATCCGGTCCGGAATGATCGTCGAAATGTCCCCCCCGGTGTTCCTCGACACCGTCCCCATCGGCTTGAGACCCTCCTTGTGCTCGGGGCGGACGTTGGCGTCGGCCGTCCATCGATCGTCGACGTGGTAGGTGACCGCAGCGAGGTATTTCGTCCGCGTCGTGAACAGATTCACGTTGCGGAACAGGGGCAGGTCGGCGCCGGCCGCGGCATTCACCGCGCCCACCTGCGCCGCGCTGGGCGTGACGATTGCGCCCAGACTCCCCGCCGCCGTGCTGAGGTACGGCGCCGCCCCGATGGACGGCACCAGTCCGCGGGCGCTCACGGTGGTTCCTCCGGACGCCGCTGACGCGATGACTGGCACGATCCAGGAGGAGGGCAGCGTCAGCGAGTCGGTGCCGTCGCCGGCGTAGGGCGTCTGGTACGTGTCGGAGCGGTTTCGCCGGAGCCGATCCACTCCCGCGCGGAACCGAACCCGTCCCTGCACGCGGACATCGGCGGCGACACTGCGGGTGTCCAGACCGAGATTCCGGCCTTTGACGAGCCATCGGAGCGCCGACGGACTGTCGTACGTCGCGCGATCGCGCAAGTCGACGTTGCCGATGAAGATCGCGCCCTTGTTCTGGAGTCCGTTGTACTCGCCCGCTTTGTAGGAACCGTCCGAGACGTTGCCGATGCCGGCTTCGACGATGCTCTCGGCGGGACCCGGCAACGGGGCCGGCTGCGCGCTCTGCGCCATGGCCGACGCGACTGGCAGCACGGCCGCCGCGATCGCCAGGGCCGCACGTGTCGTGGCCACCACGGCACGGGCGGAGGTGATGTGCATGGACATGGCGTCGCCCTCCGAGTGGTCAGCGCTGGAACTTCGCGCCGGCCGGATGATTCGATCCGTGGATGAGCACGTGGCAGTTCAAGCACGCCCGCGCGTTCAACTGCGCACGCGGCGAGGCGGCGCCCGGTCGTTGCAGGCCGTTGAGGGTCGTGGCGTCGCCGCCGGCCAGATTGGCGCCGCTGTTGACCAGCGCCGCGTGGTCGCCGGTGTGGCACTCCTGACAGAGCAGCGGCGGACGCGCCTTCAAGAGCGACGGCTGGCTCGAGCCGTGGGGCGTGTGGCAGTTCGTGCAGTCGTCGACGACCGGCGCGTGCTCCCAGAGGAACGGCCCGCGCTTCTCCGCGTGACACGTGTAGCATGTCTCGTTCACGGAATTCTTGACGAGCAGCTTCGGTCCGGCCGAGCCGTGCGGATTGTGGCAGTCGGCGCAGACCATCTTGCCATCCGTCTGCAGACCGGTGATCGCGAGGGGGTGCGCCGACACGCGGTGCGTCTGCGCCCGCTGCTCCTTGTGGCAGGTGAAGCAGACCTCGGCCTGTGTGGCCTTGCTCAGGACCTTCTGCTCCGTCGCATGGATGTTATGGCAGTCGTTGCACGCCAGGCCGTGGTCTTCGTGCTGGCTGCCGGGCCAGTTGATCCGCATGCCCGACTCGTGGCAGCTCAAACACACCTGGTTGCGCTGGGCGGCTGGAGCCGTGTCCGGACCGACGAACGCCACCGAGACGGCGTACTTGGACGGGTCCGCGATGTGTTCGGGGCTGGCGCCGTGGCAGGTCTCGCATTGATGCTGGGCGAACGGCGAGCGCTTGTCTGCCGTGACAGCGTGTGGAGTCCGAAGGATGTTGGTCGCCGGCTCGCTGTCATGACAATCCAGGCAGGTCTTCGCTCCGTCAGGGGCGTAGGTGCCCGGAGGCGCGGGTGGCGGGGAGGTTGGTGGAGCTTGCGCTTGCGCCTGCGGGAAATTCCCCGCAGCTTGGGGAGAATTTCGTGCGGCCGCCGAAGTCCGCGGAGGTGAGGCCGCTATCCGAGGGCCAGGTCCGTCCGCCCTGGCGCCGACGAATGCAACGCTCCAGATGAGTAACGCACACACATACCAGCCGACAGGGCCGGTCTTGCGCAGACGAATCGCCATATCCGTTCCCCCGGGCGGTCGTTGGGAGTATTCGAACGCGGGCGCACGTGCGCGAGTAAAGCAACTCGTGTGCCGCGGTGGACAGGTTGAGTCGCTGGATCGCGCCGGTCAGGCATGGGACTAGGAGATCGGCGGCAATCGCCGAATGTAGAGTCCAAGCGTGAAGAGGAAGCCCAGGATCAGCGCGGTCGCGATGGCGAGCCCCTTTCGGCGGAACTGCAGTTCGGCGAGTGCGTCGTAGCCGATCTGTTCGGCGCGCGCAGCGGCCTTGATGCCCGGTTCGGCGGCGGCCGAAAAAGGCTTGGCGGCGAAGGCATGCACCATCACGCGCGACTGGATCTGCTGCTCGCGCGCGTCGCGCAGCGCCTGCCGTCCATCGTCGACCAGCATGCCCGCCCGCTCGGCGCGGTCGAGCACCTGCGTGGCGCGATCCATCCCCGTCTGGAGCCGCTTCAGCGAGTCCTGCACGAGGACGATCTCCTTCGCCCCCTTCATCGTGTCGTCATGGCAGGTGGAGCACGGCGAGACGGGATCCTTCATGCTGATCCAGTTGTCGCCCGGCGGCACGATCTTGTGATTCTCGTGGCACTCCACACAGGCGTTGTGGTCCGCCTCCTCGAAGATCTTCTTCTTCGGACTCGCCTTGTAGAGATCGGCCTCCCGAACGTGACACTGGCCGCAGACCTCTTCCGCCTTGACGGTCAGAGCCGGTTTGATGCCGTGGGCCCCGTGGCAGTTGCTGCAGGTCGGCGCCGACGAGTCGCCTTTCTGCAGGGCCGCCGCGTGGACGCTCTGCTTCCACTTGGAGAACTGATCGGTCGGGAGCTTGGGGTTCGCACGGTGCATCACGTCCGCGTCCGCATGGCACTTCGCGCAGAGCGGCGCGACCTTGGCGTGCGGAATAGGGGCGAACGTCCCCGAGGCGCTGCGCTGCCCGTGGCAGGCGTCGCACGTCAGGTGCGCTTTGGCGTGCACGTCATCGCGGAACAGGTCCGCCGGCGACGGCAAGGCGGGCCTCGCCGGCGGCGTCTGGGCCAGGGCAGGCGCCGCCAGTGCGACGAACGCGAGTGCGACGAAGATGCCGGCGCGCGGTCCCCTCATGGGACTTTCGCCGTGAGTGCCAGCACGGTCAGCACCGTCATGGTGAGGACCGCGAGGGCCGCAAGCCACTTGACGGCTCGACGCGAGCGGGCCGTACCGGGATCGATGAACGGCAGCAGGATCAGGACGAACGCCCCGACGGTCACAGGGGTCATCACCAGCAGCTCGCCGCTCAGTCCGAAGATGGTCGCAGGCGCGTACTTGAGCGCCTGGAACATCCAGAGGAAGTACCACTCGGGGCGGATGCCCGCGGGCGCTGGCGCGAACAGGTCCGCCTTCCGGCCCAGCTCCCACGGGTAGTAGGCCGAGAGGCCTGCGAGGAGCGCGAGCGCAACCGTCCAGCCAAAGAGATCCCGAAGCGCGAAGTGCGGGACGAACGGCATCGCCTTGATCGCGCGGCCAGTCTTCTTCTCCTCCTGCTCAACGGAGGGCGGCACGCTCATGCCGTGGTACTGGATGAACAGCAGGTGTGCTGCCAGGAGCGCCGTCGTAATCGCGGGAAGGATAGCGATGTGGACGCCGAAGAAGCGCGTCAGCGTCGCACCGGTCACGTCGTTCCCGCCGCGCATGAACCGCACGATCGGCTCGCCGAGCCCCGGCAGCGCGCCGGCCGTGGCGGTCCCGACGCGGGTCGCGAAGAACGAAAGCTCGTTCCAGGGGAGCAGATATCCGCTGAAGCCGAATGCGAATGTGATGAAGAAGACGAGCAGTCCCGTCAGCCACGTCAACTCGCGCGGCCTGCGGTAGGCGTGGAGGAACACGACACTGAAGAGATGCGCGAAGGCGGCGCCGATCATCAGATTCGCCGACCAGGCATGAATCGAACGGATCAGCCAGCCGAACGGGACCCGCGTCATGATGAAGCTGACGCTCTCGTACGCCTCTGAGGCGCTGGGACGGTAGTAGAGCAGCAGCAACGCGCCGGTCACCACTTGAATCAGGAAGAAGAACAGCGTCATCCCGCCGAAGAAGTACCAGACGGAGTATCGGTGGACGGGCACCGTCTTGTGACGGATCTGCTCGGCGAGCTCGGCCGCCGGCAACCGTTCCTCGAGCCAGGATCGGAGGGGCATCAGGAGTTCCGCGAGATGATGATCTCGTCCCCCTTGACGTTGACGTCGTAGGCACGCAGCGGTCTCGGAGGCGGACCCGAGACGTTCTTGCCGGTGAGGTCGTAGTGCCCGTTGTGGCACGCGCACCAGATCTCCTGGAGATCCGGGCGGTACTGGACGGTACACGACAGATGGGTGCACGTCGCCGTGAACGCGCGCAGTTCGCCGCTCGCGAGCCGTACGACCAGAGCCGGCTGGCTGCCGAACGGCACGACCCGCCCGCTGTTCGGCGCCAAATCCGAAGCCTTACCCACGCTGGCCGTCAGCGTCGCCGCTTCGGGAATGTTTGGAGGCACCAGAAATCGCAGCACGGGATAGAGCACGGAGCCGACCACCCCCGCGCCCCACACGCCGAGAAGCAGCGTCAGGAGGCCGCGGCGGTTTGACGAACCAGAAGCAGAAGGCGCCGTGGAGACGGAGGAAGGTTCATCGGCCATAGGCGGAGGTGAGCGTGCGCGTCGGACTCGATCGCCACAACGCGCTCACGATTGGGTTCGACCGTGCAACTGAAGTGCCACGAGATCGGCGGGCTTGTCGCTCGCGCACGCAACCGGCAACCGGAAATTTCAGCAGAACCTGCGGAATATTCACCAGCCTTTCCGTTGCGGCGCACAACCCCAGGCCGATCGTCGCGCTGGCAGCAGCTTTGCCACTGGTTCTGCGTACGCCTGCTGAAAGGAACCCGCGATGGTGAAGCACGCAGCACTGGCAGCCCTCGGAGGAATCCTGTGGTCTGCTGCACTGGTCGGCGCCCAGGCGCCCGATCCGGCGAAGGTGGCGGCCGGGAAGACCCTGTTCGAGGAAACGAAGTGCACCAAGTGCCACGGCGAGGGAGGCGTCGGCGACCGGAACGGCAAGCAGGTGCTCGTTGGGATCTATCCGAAGACGTCGGCGGCGGAGATCCGAAAGTGGATCACGACTCCGGCCGAGATGACCGCGAAGCTGCCGAAAAAGCCGAAGGAGCCAATGAAGAAGTTCGACCTGACCGACAAGCAGGTCGATGATCTCGTCGCCTACGTGCAGAGCCTGAAGAAATGAGCGCGGGCGCGTTCGCCCGCGCGCGATGAGAGCGGGAGTCATCCGGGGCCCGGGACGAGCGTAGAATCTCGGGACCTGGAGGCGCCCGCATGTCGAGGATCACCACAGCGCTGCTCGCGGCGGCGGTCGCAGCCGCCGGAGGGGTGTTCCATCTGAGCGCCCAGTCCGGCGGGCCGCGGCCGCCGGCCACCGAATGGCCGACCTACGGCCACGACCCCGGCGGGATGCGCTTCTCGCCGCTCACGCAGATCACCCCCGCCAACGTGGACCGCTTGACCGTGGGGTGGACGTACCACATGAAGCCCGCGGATTGGACCGGCCGTGGCCGGGGCGGGGGGGCCGCGTTCGCAGGCAGTCAGACGACGCCGCTCGTCGCCGGCGGGATCATGTACATCTCCACACCCTACGGCCGCGTGGTCGCCCTCGACCCGACGACCGGCCGGGAGGTCTGGGTCTTCCGGCTGCCGTCCGGTAATCCGTCGACCCGCGGCGTCGAGTACTGGCCGGGCGACGGGCAGACGCCGCCGCAGATCGTGTTCGGCACGAGCGACGGCAAGCTCGTTTCGCTGAACGCCGCGACCGGCGCCCCGAACGAACCGTTCGGCCAGCACGGCGTCGTCGACCTGGACACGCCCGAGATCCTCCAGGGGCTGCCCGGAAGCGACGGGCTGAGCTCTCCGCCGATCGTCTACCGCAACCTGGTGATCACCGGCGGCCGGACGCAGGAGGTCCCGTCGCGGGGACCGGCCGGCGATGTTCGCGCCTGGGACCTGCGCACGGGACGGCTGGCGTGGACGTTCCATTCGATTCCGCGTCCGGGCGAGCCGTTCCACGACACCTGGCCCGACGAGGCCTGGAAGAACCGATCGGGCGTGAACGTCTGGGGCTTTCTCACGGTGGACGTCGAACGGGGCATCGTCTACATGCCGTTCGGCGCCCCGTCGGTGGATCAGTACGGCGGCGATCGGCCGGGCGACAACCTGTTCAGCTCGAGCCTGGTCGCCGCCGACGCGAACACCGGCAAGTACCTCTGGCACTTCCAGGTGGTCCACCACGACATCTGGGACGGCGACCTGGCCGGCGCCGCGGCGCTCATCGACGTTCGACACGAGGGTCGGACGATTCCCGCGGTGGCCGTGATCAACAAGGTCGGGCTCCTGTTCCTGCTCGATCGCGTGACGGGGACGCCAATCTATGGCGTCGAGGAGCGGCCGGTCGCCCGGAGCGAAGTGCCGCGCGAGCGGACCGCCCCGACGCAGCCCTTTCCCGTGGCGCCTCCGCCGCTCTCGCGGACGACGATGTCGGCCGCCGACATCGCGACCGTCACGCCAGCGCTGGAGGCGGCGTGCCGGAAGGTGATCGAAGGCGTGCAGCTCGGCGGTCCGTATCTGCCGCAGGGCTACAAGCGCCTCCGCGTGCAGTTTCCCGGCAATCACGGTGGCGTGAACTGGGGCGGCACCTCCTTCGATCCCGAGCTCGGCTATCTGTTCGTGAACACGAACGAGCTCGGTCAGCTCGCCGGCCTCACGGACCGGGAGCCGAACGCCTCCGGTCCGGCGCAGCCGCAGGGGCTCGGGAACCGCGTCGATCCGGATGGGCCGTATCAGGGCGTGCCGGGCGGCGGACGCTTCATCGATCCCGTCTCCAGGCTGCCGTGCCAGCAGCCGCCCTGGGGACGACTGACGGCGGTGAACGTCAATACCGGCGAGTTCGCGTGGCGCGTCCCGCTCGGCGTGACGGACAGTCTGCCGCCCGACAGGCAGCGCACCGGTCGTCCGGGGAACGGCGGCTCGATCGCGACGGCCGGCGGGCTGGTCTTCGTCGGCGCGACGGACGACCGGCGGTTTCGCGCCTTCGATGCCCGGACCGGCCGCGAGCTGTGGACCGTCACTTTGCGCGGCGCCGCGATGGCCACGCCGGCGACGTATCTGGGCGGCGACGGCCGCCAGTACGTCGCGATCGTGTCGAGTGGCGGCGGCCCGCTGAACGCGCCGATCACCGATGACAGCGTCACGGCGTTCCGGTTGGATCGGGAGGGGAGTGGCAAGTTCTGAGTTGTGAGTTCTGAGTGCTGAGTTTGACCCGGCCGCGCCAAGTGGAAGACGATCACGGGTTGGAGGGCCCATGCTGCGATCGGTCGTCGTCCTCTGCGTGCTCGGCGCGTGCGTCGCCTGGCCGGCGTTCGCGGACGCGCAGACGCCCGGAACTCTGCAGGACCTGACGGGTGAGAATGCCGCGCCCCTCCAGATCACGGGCTTCGGCGTCGCCGATTTCCGCGCCAACGGCCGGACGGGCGACAACATGTTCGACGCCGGCAAGCTGGCCGTCTCGCTCTTCCGCGAGCTCAACCAGTCCGTCTGGGTCTTCGGCCAGCTCACGACATCCGTTGCCGCGCCCGAAGCCGGCGCCGAAGAGGCGAGCACCGAGATCGAGATCGACAACCTCATCGTCAACGTCACCCCGCCAGGCTGGTCCGCGTTGAGCGTCTCGTTCGGCAAGTTCGACACGCCGCTCGGCTTCGAGCGCGATGACGAGCCGCTGAATCTGCAGCCCAGCACGAGCTTCAACTTCGACCTGGCCCGGCCGCCGAAGATGGTCGGCGCCATCGCGCGCTGGGCGGCGAGCCGCCGCGTCGACCTCTCGGGCTGGGTGGCGAACGGCTGGCAGTCGGATCTGGAGCCGAACCACGGCAAGACGGTCGGCGGACGGCTCGGCGTCCGGCCGACCGGCCGCACGAGCGTTGGCGCCGGCTTCCTCTACGGTCCCGAGGGCGAGCCGGGCGACGCGCAGGGTCGGTACCTTCTCAGCATCGACTACGCCGCCGAGCCGGCGACCGACTGGATCGTCGCCGGCGAAGCGAACCTCGGGGGCGACCGGGCCGGGACCGACGCGGCGCCGGCCAGGTGGTACGGCGCGACGGCGACCGTATTCCGCCGCTTCACGCGCGCCTTCGGCACGACGGCCCGGATCGAAGGCTTCAAGGATCGGGACGGGGTCCGCACGGGTCTGCCGCAAACGCTGACGTCCTTCACCATTGCGCCCGTCTATTTCCTCGGAACGGGCGGCGAGGGGATCTTCGCGACGATCGAGCACACCACGTTTCGCATTCCGCGGTTTCAGCTCCGGGGCGAGGTCCGGTGGGACCACTCCAGCGCCGACGCGTTCGAAACGGACGACGAGGCGCCATCCTCGTGGACCGTCGACTACGTCGCGCAGCTCGTCACGACGTTCTGATCGTGGAGACCGATGTGGACGGGTTGTACAGCCTGCGGCGCGCCGCACGACCCGTGCGGCTCGCGGTCGCGTCGTTCCTCGTGGTGCAGGGCTGCGCCTACGTGTTCGCCTTTCTGATGGTGCGCACCTACGCGGGGCTCACTCCGACCGCGGTCGCGACGACCTACGCGCCGCAGCGCCCGGTCAGCGCGGCGTCGCTGCCGGAATCGTCCACGGCCGAGACCCATGCGCTCGACCTGTCCTCGATGCGCGAGGAGACGCACCAGGTGGGGACGGATCTGCTGATTCAGGACTCCCACGTCCATCTCCTGATCTATGCGATCGTCGCTGCGTTGCAGGCGCTGATCGTCCTGGGGCTGGAATGGCCGTCCTGGTGGCGCGACAGCGTGATCGTCGCCGCGTTCGCGTCGGGGCTGTTCGACTTCGCCGGGCAGTGGCTCGTCAAGGCCGGACTGCCTGGATTCGCGCTGCTGACGATCGTCTCGGGCTGGGTGATGGCGGCGGTCTACGTCGTCGTGGCGGCGGGGGCGCTGCGGGCGCTCGCGGCTGCGAGAGGCGCCGTCTGAACCCGAGCTCGAGCACGGGAGGGACGACATGCATGGCAGGATTTTCGGCGCCGCGCTGATCGCGGCGCTCTCCAGCGCCGCGGTCGTGAGCGCGCACATCACGCCCGTGGTGACGATGCGCAAACAGGCGGACGTGATTCGCACCGCGCTGCCAGAGGCGGTCACCTACGCCGTGACGACGGTCGATCTCGGCAAGCCGGAGCTGGAGAAGATCGTCCAGCAGGCGCACTACACGCCCGACGTCGACCGCGTGAAGTTCTACTCCGGGAAGGACCGGAGCGGACGTGTCGTCGGCACGGTGGTGTTTCCGCAGATCGACACGCAGCACGGGCCGGTCGAGGTCGGCGTGGCGATGGGACCCGCCGGCGCGGTCACGAGCGTGCTCGTGACGCGCGCGACGGTCGAGATGAAGCCGTGGATCCGGGACGTCGAGCAGTCGGGCGTGCTCGGGCAGCTGAACGGCGAGACGCTCGCGGACGGGCCGAAGCGGCTTGCGGGCGGCAGACTCGGCGGCATGCCCGGCTACATGGCCGACGTGATGGCGACGGCGGCCTACCGCGCGCTCGTCCTCCGCTCCGTGCTGCTGCCGGCCGCGGCTCCCGGCGCGGGCCGCGGCGCGCGCGACGACTTGCGCCGGCCGGCCGGCCGCAACGGATGACCGGGCCGGGCGAGCCGGCGCCCGGGCACCGGCGCGTCGCTGTCATCATCAACCCCATCTCGGGCACGCGCGGCGGTCCAGCCGCGGCGCGCGTGCGGGCACGCCTGGCCTTCGAGGCGATCGCGGCCCACGGCGCGACGCCGGAGGTGTTCGTCACCGAACGCCCCGGCCATGCCCGCGCGCTGGCCGACGCCGCCCTCCATCGCGGGATCGATGTCGTCGTGGCGTGGGGCGGCGACGGGACCGTCAACGAGGTCGCCTCGGCGCTGGCGTTCACCGACACGCCGCTGGCGATCGTGCCGTCCGGGTCGGGCAACGGGCTGGCGCGGGATCTCGGAATCAGCCGGCGTCCGGCGCGCGCGATCGAGGACGCGCTGACGGGACGCACTCGACGGATCGACGTCGGCGAGCTGGGCGGACGGCTATTCGTGAACGTGGCGGGGATCGGGTTCGACGCGCACGTCGCGCGCTTGTTCGCCGGCAGCCGGCGGCGCGGCCTGGCCAGGTACGCGTGGCTCACCACCGTTCAGCTCGCGCGGTACCGTTCGCTCGTCTATGCGGTCGACGCGGATCGGGCCCCGCGGACGATCGAGGCGCTGCTCGTCTGCTTCGCGAACTCACGGCAGTTCGGCAACGGCGCGATCATCGCGCCCCAGGCGGTCGTGGACGATGGCGCGCTCGACCTCGTCATCGTGGGAGCGCGACCGGCCTGGCAGGTGCTGCGCGCGGTGCCGGCGCTGTTCGCCGGACGACTCGGGAGCGTCGAGGGTGTCTGGTCGGCGCCGATCACGGAGGCCTGTGTGTCGGGGGGCGAACCCCTGCCGTTCCACGTCGACGGGGAGCCGGTGGAGGGGACCTGCGCGCTCACGGCGCGCGTGCACCCGCGTGCGCTGAGCGTGCTGGTGCCGGGGCGACGCGCCGCCCGATGAGCCGGGTCCCGCAAGTTTCGCGAATCGTCGCGCCCCCGATGCACGGCCGTTACACCGACCCTGTATCTTGTGCCCGTGGGCGGGCCCCGCACCAGACGTCACGTCTCGATCAGCGTCGTCGTCTGCGCCTACAACGAAGCGAACTGGATCCCCGCCTGTCTGCACTCCCTGCTGGCGCAGAGCCGTCCGGCGGACGAAGTGATCGTCGTCGACAACGCCAGCACGGACGGGACGTCGGACTGCGCCGGGGCGATTGGCGTGCGGGTCGTCGTCGAGCCCGGGCGCGGGCTGGTGCGCGCCCGCGCGCGGGGGCTCGCCGCGTCGAACGGAGACGTGATCGCGTACGTCGACGCCGACTGCCGCGTGCCGTTCGACTGGATCGCCCGCATCGAGCGGCGGTTCGGCCGGCGAGGCGATGATCTGGCGGCGGTCACCGGGCCGTATCGGTACTACGACTGGGACGCCGCCGGTCCGCTGCTGATCGGCGTCTACGACACCGTCGTCGCGCCCCCGACGCAGTTCCTCGTGCACGACCTGCTCGGGATCGGCTCGATTCTCTACGGCGGCAACTTCGCGGTCCGGCGGAGCGCGCTCGATCGGATCGGGGGCTTCGACACCTCGATCGAGTTCCACGGCGAGGACACGAATCTCGGGCGGCGGCTCGCGGCGGTCGGGTCGGTCGAGCTGCGCCGTGACTGCTGGGTCTACACCTCGGCGCGCCGCTTCAGGGCGATGGGCACGCGGCGCGTCGTCGGCCTGTACGTCCGCAACTTCGTCTCGGAGATCGTGCATCACCGGCCACGGGACACGACCCACGTCGACATCAGGGACTGAGATGCCAGGCTACGAGCCGTTCCTGCTCTGCGACTTCCACGTCCATACCCGGTGGAGCGACGGCCGGCTGACCGTCCAGGAGGTAGTCGACCTGTACGGGCGCACCGGCAAGTTCGACGTCATCGCCATCACGGACCACATCCTGATGAAGCGGGACGTGCTCGCGCGCGCCGCGCGGCTGCTGACGCTCGGGCGCAAGCGCGTGGGCGTCACCGAGGACGTGTTCGGCGAGTACCTCGAGGACATCCGCCGCGAGGCGCGCCGGGCCCGGCGCGAATACGGATTGCTCGTGATCCCGGGCGCCGAGATCACGCAGAACAAGCTCAGCGGCCGCAAGAACTCCCACATCATCGCCCTCGACATCGCCGAGTACATCAGCGCCGATCAGGCGGCCGATCAGATCCTCCGGGCGATCCGGCGGCAGGACGCCATCAGCATCGCCTGCCACCCGCACCACCGGACCACGCGACGGATCGAGATCAGCACCTGCTATCTCTGGGACCATCGGAAGGAGCTGGCGAGCCTGGTCGATCTCTGGGAGGCGGCGAACCGCGACGATCTCTTCTCGGTGACGAGCCTCAAGCACTACCCGTACGTCGCCAACAGCGACTTCCACAAGCCCAAGCACCTCTATTCGTGGAAGACCCTGATCAAGTGCGAGAAGGACGTGGCGGACGTGAAGCGCGCCCTGCGCCAGAACGTCGACATCGCCCTGACGCTGTTCCGGAACGGCTCCTGGGCCGGTGGCGCCTGAGCGTGCGCGGGGCGGCGGCCGATTGCCTCACCAGTGTGTCAGGGAACCGTCCGGACGCCGATAGATGTTCTGGCGCCCCGGAACGGTGACTTCACCGATTTGCCTGATCTTGCTCATATCGACCGTCACGCCGAGCCCCGGCCGCTCGTTCGTGTAAGCTTTCCCGTTGCGCCAGTCGAGGCATTCGGGCAGGTAGTCGATCGGCCGGCCGCCGTAGTTGTACTCCATGAGCACGGGACCGGAGAACGTCGAGAGGCAGTTGACGAGGGCGGCGGTCGCCACCGGACCGGTGAAGTGCGGCACGATCCCGACGGAGTGCGTCTCGCAGAGCGCGGCGATCTTCGTCATCTCCGTGATGCCGCCGACGTTGGGCAGCGTGGCGCGGATGTAGTCGATGTCGTGGTGCTCGATGAGCGTGTTGAAATCCCAGCGGTTCCCCCACTCCTCGCCATGGGTGAGCGGCACCGTCGTCATCTGCCGCAGACGCGGCAGGTCCTCCAGGGCGTGCTGGTCGAGGACCGGATCCTCGACGAAGTACGGCTCGAACTCCTCGATCCCGCGGCACGCGCGGATGGCGTCGTTGTAGTCGAACCGCTGATGGAAGTCGATGCACCAGTCGCCGTTCGGCCCGACGCCCTCGCGCACCTCCCGGCACTGCTCGATGACGCGGCGGACCATCTCGTGCGTGTTGTAGACGTCGCCGACCGGCACGTCGGCGGCCCCCATGCGGAACGCCCGGTAGCCGGCGTCCATTGCCGCCCTGGCGCGGTCCCGCAGAGTCGTCCGTCCGCCGCCGGGCGGCGGCGTGGTCGTTCCGTAGCATTCGCAGAAGTTGCGCACCGTGCCGCCGAGAATCTCGTGAATCGGAATCCCGAGCGCCTTGCCCTTGATGTCCCACAGCGCGAGGTCGAGCGCGCCGAGCGCGTGCGTCTTCTCCCGTCCCGGCGGATAGAACCAGGCGATGAACATCTCCTGCCAGATCGCCTCGATCTTGAACGGATCCTTTCCGATCAGCGTCCCGGCGCACTGCTCGAGCGTGTCCTTCGACCCGCCCTCGCCGACGCCAGTGACGCCGAAGTCGGTCTCGACGGTGCAGAGCATGTTGCTCTGATTGAAGAGCGGGTTGGGCTCTGGCGGTTCGAAGATCCGGACGCGGGTGATCCTGCCGCGCGGCAGGGAGGCGGCACGGGCCTGGACCGGCTCCGGACGGCTGCCGACGGCGGCGGCCGGGAGTGCGGCGAGAGACGACAGGAAGCGTCGGCGGCGCATGGGCGGCAGTATACGGCCGGAAAGGGCCGGATCATTGGGCGCGACGCAAGTGCCTCCCCCGGGGCATACTGAGGAGTAGCCAAGCGTGACGATGCCAAAATTCTTGCCGCGCGTGCTGTCCGCGTTTCAGTGCGCGGGATGCGGGTCCAGTAATCCGAGATGGGCCTCGCTGCCCGGAGACTTGAGACAGCTCGTCTGCGGCACCTGCGAGACGGGCTACCCGATCCGCAACGGCTATCTCGATCTGCATCCCGGAAACGACGAGCCGGTGACGCCGATCCAGCGCCTGATGCAGTTCCCGCCGGCGGTCGCCGTCTACGAGGCCCTCTGGCGGCCCGTCGGCTATTTCATCGCCAGCCAGCACTCGTTTCCCGAAGATGCCGATCGTCTCGCGTCCTTCGTCGAGCCGGCACACGGGCTGATCCTCGACCTGGCGTGCGGCCCCGGCACGGTCACGCGCCGTCTCGCTCGCGTCGCGCCGGCCGCGACGGTGATCGGCCTCGACCTCTCGCATCAGATGCTCGAGCGGGCCGTGCGGTTGACGGTCCGGGAGGGTCTCGACAACGTCGTCTACGTCCGCGGGAGCGCGCTGGCGCTGCCGTTCAAGGCCGGGGCGTTCGATGCGGTGACCTGCTGCGGCGCGCTGCAGTTGTTCAGCGATCAGGACCGGGCCGTCGGCGAGATCGCGCGTGTGCTCAAGTGCCAGGGCGACTTCGTCTGCCAGACCACGCTCGGTCCGAGGCGGCCGCCCTTCTACGTGCGGTTCGCCGACCGGCTGCTCAAGTTCGGCTACTTCCAGCTCGACGATCTCAAGGATCGGCTCGGCCGCTTCAACTTCGATCTGAAGTCGGAGGAGCGATCGAATATCAACTACATCTTCAGGGCCGAGCGGTCCGAGTAGGTCCGGCGCGTCACTGGCGGCGCTGCTGCAGCTTCGACAGGAGGCGCAGCATCTCCAGGTAGAGCCAGACGAGCGTCACGAGCAGGCCGAACGCGCCGTACCACTCCATGTACTTGGGCGCGCCGCGCTCCACGCCGCGCTGGATGAAGTCGAAGTCGAGCACCAGATTGAGGGCTGCGACGACGACCACGAACACGCTGAACAGGATGCCGAACGTGCCGCTCGAGTTGATCAACGGCACGGCGACGCCGAACAGACCGAGGAGGAAGCTCAGGAAGTACGCGAGCGCGATGCCGCCGGTCGCCGCGAGCACGCCGATTCGGAACTTCTCGCTCACGCGGATCATGCCGGAGCGGTAGGCCATGAGCAGCGCGCCGAGCGTGCCGAACGTGAGGAGCACGGCCTGGCTGACGATGCCCGGGTACCGGGCCTCGAACAGCACGGAAACCCCGCCGAGCACCGCCCCTTCGAGCACCGCGTAGAGCGGCGTCGTGTAGGGCGCCCAGGTCTGCTTGAAGACGGTCACCATCGCGGCCACCAGGCCGCCGATGGCTCCGACCATCACGAACGCGCCGAGTGACGGATCGGCCGGGCCGCGGCTCCAGACCCAGCCGGCCGCGGCGACCAGGATGAGCAGCGAGAGCGCCGTCTTGTTCACGGTGCCGGCGATCGTCATCGTGTCGGCACCCGCGCCGACCCCGAATCGCGTGAACGTCCCGGCGTTCATCGCCGGATTCCCCGAGCGCCACGTCATCGTGCCTGCCATGGAATAGGCCCCTTTTCGCGGCCCCGGCCGCGGAACGCGCGTCTACCGATTCGTCCGGAAGCCGCGCAGGATCGTGCGCTGATCGGACCAGGCCAGCCGCACCGCGATGTACTCGTCGGGCGCGAAGCCGAGCTCGCTCGCGATCTGCCGGATCTGCGATTCCTCCACGGTCGAGATGCCCTCGTCGCTGGCGGCGGTCGCGAACAGGCAGTCGAGCAGCTCGCGGCGCTGAGCCGCCGTCGAGATCTCGCGGAACTCCCGTGTCACGAGGAAGTCCTCCGTGCCGCCCAACAGGCGGTTCTGGGCCTTCGCGATCTCCACGACGAGCGCCGCCTGCTCCTGCGGCAGGTCGCCGACACGCTGGACGATCGTAATCATCCGTGCCGTTTCGGTCTCACTGACGCGCAGATCGGCGCGCGCCGCGCGGCCGAGGATGTACGCGAACGCCGCGAGGTAGCGGGCGCGCGCGGGGTCGAGCCGATCGAGCTCCGCGGCAATCCGCCGCACGCTCTCGGTCCCGGTCTGGGAATCCTGCCGGTCCTCTCCCAGGCTCTTCAGCCAGTCGAGCAAAGACATGAAGCACGGGGCGGCCGGGCGCGAGGCCCCACCGCTTCGTCCCGATCATTGTATCGTCGTATGGTCGGCCACCCGGCGGCACGGTCGGTGATAGCCTGAACACCAGGGGAGCGCCGCCATGAGACTCGCCGAACTCTTCGACGCCGAGCTGGATCGCGAGGCCGCGCGCACGCGACGTGTGCTGGAGCGTGTGCCGGCCGGCCGCGAAGAGTGGAAGCCTCACCCGAAATCCATGCCGCTCGGACGCCTGGCGGGCCTCGTGGCGTCGATGCCGTCGTGGGTGAGCCTGATCCTCGACCAGGACGAGCTGGACCTCCAGCCACCCTCCGGCGGCGGCCAGTACCGGCAACCATCGATGGACCAGCTCGTCGGGGCGCTCGATCAGCACGTGGCGAAGGCGCGCGAGTCCCTCGCGCGGGCGAGCGACGACTATCTGTTGAGCACCAACTGGAAGCTGCTCGTCGCCGGCAAGGTCGTGTCCGAGTCGCCGCGCCAGGTCGTCCTGCGGGACACGTTGAACCACCTGGCTCATCATCGCGGACAGTTGACGGTCTACCTGCGGCTGAACGATCAGCCCGTGCCCGCGATCTACGGGCCGTCGGCAGACGACCCCCGCTTCGCGTAGGTGCCGGGCTGGCGCGGGCTACTCCTGCCGCAGCGCCGCCATCGGGCTGATCCGGCTGGCGCGCCGCGCCGGCAGATACGAGGCCGCGACGGCGACGAGGACCAGGATCGCCATGGCGCCGCCGATCGCGAGCGGGTCGGCGGGGCTCACCTCGAAGAGGACGGTGCGGATGTAGCCGCCGAGCGCCAGCACGATCGCCACTCCGCAGGCGACCGCTGCCGCCACCAGACCGCACACCTCCCTGAGGACCATCCAGATCAGGCGTCCACGCGGCGCGCCCACGGCGATCCGGACGCCGAACTCGCGCGTGCGCTGGACGACGGCGTAGGAGAGGAGGCCGTAGAGGCCGATTGACGCGAGCGCCAGGGCCAGAAGGCCGAACAGACTCGCCAGCGCCGACACCAGGCGTTCCTGCAGCAGGGATCCGTCGACGAGGCGATTCATCCCGGTGACGTTCGCCACGAAACTGCCGGGTACCGTGCGCCGGACCTGCTCCCGCAGCGAGCGCGCGACCGCAGCCGGATCCGCCACGGCGCGGACCACGAGCGTGCTGTTGAACATGCCCTTGCCGATGAGACCGGGCGCCTGGACCATCGGCAGGTACGCCATCCGGCTGCCCGGCTCCCGCAGGCTCTCGTAGCGTGCGTCATGGACCACCCCGACGATCGCGTACGCCGTCGGCTGGGTGTTGATACGAATCGAGCGGCCGAGCGGCGACGCCTGCCCGAAGTACGCGCGAGCGGCGGCGTCGCTGATCACCGCTACCTTGACCCCGTCGGCCGAATCGGATGGCCTGAAGAACCGTCCGGCCACCAGACGCATCCCGAGCGTCTCGAACAGCTCCGATGTGACGAGATTCAGATGAATGGCACGGTCCGCCTCATCGAGCGGCGGTCCGCCGACGATGGTGACGTTGACGCCGCGGTCGCGGCCGCTCATCGGGCTGAGGTTCGCCACGGCGGCGGCGCGAACGCCAGGCAGGGCGCCGATGCGCACGGCCAGGTCGGACCAGTCGGCCGCCGCGCGAGCGAGGGCCGCGGCCTGCTCGTCGTTCGTGGTGGCCTTGGGCAGCGGGACCTCGACGGGCGCCACCAGCACGTCGCCGGCGCGGAAGCCGGCATCGACGCGCTCGAGGTTCTGCAGCGTGCGGATGAACAGCGCGGCGCCCGAGAGCAGGGCGACGGAAAGCGTCACCTGGACCACGACGAGCGCCCGTCCAATCCTCCGGCGCGCCGCGGAAGGCGACGTCCGGCCGGGCGCGCCGGGGCCGGCGCCGGCCACCCGGGTCGTGTCGAGCGCCGGCAGCACGCTGCAGAGCAGCGCCGTCAGCGCCGCGACCGCCGTCGTGAAGCCGAGCACGCGCCCTCCGAACGTCGGCGCCACGTCGATCTGCTGCCGCGTGGCGCCGATCACGTCGACGAGGAGATGCACGCCCCAGTAGGCCGCGACGATGCCGGCCGCCGCTCCGAGCGCCGCCAGGATCGCGCCCTCGGTGACCAGTTGCCGGACGAGCCTGGCCCGTCCGGCGCCGATCGCGAAGCGCAGGGCCATCTCGTCCTGCCGGGCGCTCGCCCGCGCGAGCAGGAGGTTCGCCACGTTCGCGCAGCCGATCACCAGCACGACGCCGACGATCGCCATCACGATCGTCAATGGGGTCGAGAACGGCCGGCGGATCTCGTCGAGCCCCCGGGAGGCCGGCACGAGATCGACGCGGTTGAAGTAGTCGCTCGCGGCCGGCGGGTGCCCGCGCAGCGCCGTCATGTACCTCTGGAACATCGCATCGAGCTCGGCGCGGGCCGGCTCGACCGCCGCGCCGTCGGCGAGGCGCCCGACCACGCTGAACCACCAGGAGGCGCGCGTCGAGAGGTTCGCCGTCGAGAGCGTGACGGGGACGGTCACGTCGACCGGCGCGCCGACGGTGAGGCCGAAGAATCCCGGCGGCGTCACGCCGACAATCGTCATCGGCTTCGTGTCGACCCGGATTCGCCGGCCGAGCACGGACGGACTCAGGCCGAACCGCTCCTTCCAGAACCGATAGCTGATCACCACGACCGGGCCGTCCGGCCCGCCGCTCCCGCCGCGCGCGTCGTCGGCGGCCGCGAGCGCGCGGCCGTGGACGGCGGGCACGCCGAGAACGTCGAAGTAGTTGCCCGAGACGTACTGACCGCGCACCTCCTCCTCGGTGCCGTCGAGCTCGACCCGGAAACGCTGCTCGGCGAACATCGCGAGGCCCGAGAACTGCCGGGCGCCGTCGCGCATGATCTCGTAGCAGGGGTAGGGCGGGCCGTTCGAGCCGTTGGACTTCCCGCCCGAGTCGTCGACGAAGAACAGCCGCTGGGGTCGGCTGACCGGCAGCGTCTCGAGGAGCACGGCGTCCACGAGGCTGAAGATGGCCGTATTGGCGCCGATGCCGAGGCCCAGCGACAGGATCGCCACGGCCGCGAAGCCCGGAGATCGTCGGAAGAGCCGCAGGGCGTAGCGAGTATCGCCGCGCAGTTCGTCGAGCAGCCGCAGGCCCAGTTGCTGCCGGCACTCGTCGCGGCGGGCGTCGACGCTGCCGAGCTCGGCGCGGGCGCGGCGCCGGGCTTCCGCCGGCGGCAGGCCTCGCCGCTCCAGATCGTCCACGTAGCGCGCGACGTGGAACTCGAGCTCGTCGGCGATCTCGCGGTTGAGATCGGTCCGGCGAAACACGGCTCGAGCCCACGATCGAAGCCGTGCCGGGAAAGTCACAGCTTCTCCGGCGAGGTCTCGAGGATCCCCGCGATGATCTGCGCCATATCGTTCCACTGGCGCATCTCCTGCTGGAGGCGCCGCCGGCCCGCGGCGGTGAGCGTGTAGTACCGGGCGCGTCGCTTGTTCTCCGACTCGCCCCACTCCCCGGCGATCAACCCCTGATGCTCGAGGCGGTAGAGCGCCGGATAGAGCGAGCCCTGCTGAATCTGCAGGCGGTCGTTGGAGATCTGCTGGAGGCGGAGCAGCACGCCGTAGCCGTGCAGCGGTCCGAGCGAGACGGCTTTCAGGATCAGGAGGTCGAGCGTTCCCTGGAGCAGGTCGGCCTTCGCCATGGTCTCTCTCCTAGACAGTCTGGGACGATACCGCTTTTCTCCTAGACGGTCAAGGAGTCGGCCCGCGGACCGCGCCGCCCGATTCCGTTCGATCTGTCGCCGCTGGTCCCGTCGAGGCGCCGTCGGTCACATTCCGAGCGGTCCGCGCCTGCAGCCCGCCTATCGTGCCGAGCGGGAGGTTCCGATGAGACGTCGTTACCAGATCCTGTTCGTGACTCTGTGTCCGCTCCATTTCGCCTTGTCAGAGACGTCGCGGCATTTCATCATGCTCGACGACCCTGCCTGGCTCTTCGAGCAGATGGACGTCTTTCTGGCGAATCCGCTCGCCTCGACGCGGCAGCGCGGGTTTCCCGGGGAGTGACGGATGCCTCCGACGATGATCCACGACTATCCGTCCCCGCGATCCGGCACGCCGGCGCCGCCGGTCCGGCCGTTCTACTGGGTCTGTCAGGCCGCCGGATGGGCGGTCTTCTGCGGCTACGTGACGCTCGGATACCTGTACGGCAACGGCGGCGTCTGGAAGGCTCGCGACCTGGTCAACATCGTGCTCTTCACGATGGTCGTCTGCCCGGCCGTCAGCCATTTCCTGCGATCGCGGCTGTGGCGGTGGGGTTGGGTCGACATGCCGCCGGGCAGGCTGCTGCCCCGCGCGGCGGCGCTGGTCGTGCTCTCGGCGGTGACGCTGACGCTGATGACCGCCGCCAGTCTGCGGGTGCTCGACGGCCCGCCGTGGCTGCCGACGGAGGGATTGCTGTGGATGACGGCCGGCTACGGGTGGGCGTTCGTCGGGTGGTTCGTCATCTACAACTCGATTCAGGGCCGGCGGCGTCACCACGAAGCGCGCGCCGCGGCCCGGGACGCGCAGCTCCAGGCGCTGGCCGCCCAGCTGAACCCCCACTTCCTGTTCAACTGCCTCAACTCGGTCCGCGCCCTGATCGTGGAGAATCCGGCGCGGGCTGCCTCGATGGTGACCGGTCTGGCGGATCTGCTCCGTTATGCGCTCTCGTCGGATCGCCAGCGGACCGTGAACCTCGCGCAGGAGCTCGAGATCGTCGACGAGTACCTCAATCTGGAGCGGGTCCGGTTCGAGGAGCGTCTGCGCGTCGAGCGTGCCATCGACCCGGCTGCGCTGTCCGCCCGGCTGCCCCCGATGCTGGTCCAGACGCTGGTCGAGAATGCCGTCAAGCACGGCGTGGCGGTCTCGGCGGCGGGCGGGGTGGTGCGCGTCCGGGCGGAGGTAAACGGACAGCGGGTCGACATCGCGATCACCAACACCGGCGGATTCCGCCCGGCGCCGGACGGTCAGGGCCGCGGGCTTCGGAACGCGACCGAACGGCTCCGGCTGCTCTACGGCCAAGAGGCTTCCCTGCGCGTGGAGGGATCGAGCGAGTCGACGACCGTGTCGCTGTCGCTCCCGCTGGAGACGGTCGCATGAGGGCGCTGATCGTCGACGACGAGCGGCTGGCGCGGAGCGAGCTGCGGCGTCTGCTGCAGCCTCATCCCGAAGTCGAGATCGTGGGCGAGGCGGCGAACGTCGACCAGGCCGAGGCGCGGCTCGCGCAGGGCGACGTCGACCTGATCCTGCTCGACGTGCAGATGCCGGGGGCGACCGGCTTCGACCTGCTCGAACGCCTGGATCGCGTGCCGCTCGTCGTGTTCACGACGGCCTACGATGCGTACGCTCTTCGCGCGTTCGAAGTGAACGCGTTCGACTACCTCGTGAAGCCGATCCGCCCGGAGCGGCTGGCGGCGGCCCTGAAGAAGGTGGGCGCCGCGTGGGCCGCCCGCCGCGCGCCCCGGGAGCTGGCTGCCGCGCCGGATGGGGTGCCGCGGCGCCGCTCCGCCTCGGACCGCATCTTCCTTCGGGAGGGCGATCGCTGCTGGATCGTCGCGCTGGGCGAGATCGCACTGATCGAGGCGGAGGGGAACTACGCGCGGGTGCACTTCGGATCGCATCGACCGCTGGTGAGGAGCACGCTGCAGGCGCTCGAGGCGCGCCTCGACGCAACGGTGTTCTTCCGGGCCAGCCGCGGCGAGATCGTGAACCTGCGCTTCGTCGAATCGATCGAGTCGGAGGTGGACGACGGGATGACCGTCCGGCTGCGGACGGGGCGGGTCGTTCAGGTCTCACGCCGGCAGGCGCAGCGGCTCCGGGAGAACCTGAGCCTTTGACGCCGCGCCGCCGGCCGCGTGGCCGCATCGTGGTACGCTGAGGCGCCGGACGCCCGCCGAACGGAGCCCCGCGTGCAGCACGTCACCGAGCTCGATACGCCTGCGGTCACGATTCTGCTCGACCGCCTGGACGCCAATATCGTCCGCGTCCAGCAGCTGCTGGCCGGGCGCGGCATCGCCAACCGCCCGCACATCAAGACCCATAAGATCCCGTCGATCGCGAAGCGTCAGATCGCGGCGGGTGCGGTTGGCATCACCTGTCAGAAGCTCGGCGAGGTGGAGGTGTTCGTCGACGAAGGCGTGGACGACGACATCCTCCTGACGTTCGACATCGTCGGCGCGGCGAAGACGGCGCGCCTGGCCGCGCTGGCGAAGCGCGTGCGGCGGCTGGCGGTTGTGCTCGACAACGAGGTGGTCGCTCGCGGCATCTCGGAGGCGGCGCACCGCGACGGGGTCGAGATTGGGTTCCTCGTGGAGTGCGACACCGGCAACCGGCGCAACGGCGTCCAGACGCCGCAGGCGGCGTTCGACCTGGCGGCGCTCGCGATGCGGCTGCCGGGTCTGCGCTTCGAGGGCCTGATGACCTATCCGAACCGGCCGGAGACCGGCCCGTTCTTCGAGGAGGCACTGGCGCGGTTCCGGCGTGCGGACATCGGAGTGCCCGTTGTCTCCGGCGGCGGCACGCCGGCGCTGCGGACGATCGGCGACTTCCCGATGCTCACCGAGCACCGGGCCGGCACGTACGTCTACAACGACGTGTTGATCGTCTCGGCGGGCGCCGCGACGTGGGAGGACTGCGCGATGTTCGTGCGGGCGACCGTGGTCAGCCGGCCCACGCCGGAGCGCGCGGTGATCGACGCCGGGTCGAAGGTGCTGACGCGCGAGCAGTACGCCGTCGAGCACTTCGGACGCGTCGTCGAGTATCCGGACGCCGTGATCGTGAACCTCAACGAGGAGCACGGCGTGATCGATCTCTCGGCCTGCGCGGCTCGTCCGGCGATTGGCGAGGTCATCAACATCATTCCGAACCACTGCTGCGTCGTGTCGAACATGGTGGACGAAGTGTACGGCGTGCAGAACGGCGCCGTCGAGGTCGTCTGGCCGGTGGCGGCGCGCGGAAAGGTGCGGTAGTCGGCGTCAGCGTTCGTCGACGAGCGCTTCGAGGAGCCGCACCAGCGATCGGCGGTCGCTGGTGGAGAGCCTGGACAGCCGGCACGAGCCGCCCGTGACCTGCCTCAGCATCTGGGCCCGCAGCCGCGTCCCCGCGGGCGTGAGCCGAATCACCTTGACCCGCCGATCCTCGGGCGAGGGCCGCCGCTCGACGAGCCCGCGCGTCTCGAGCCGGTCGACGAGGCCGGTCACGTTCGAGGCGTCGCACCCGAGCGTCTCGGCCAGCCGCCGCATGGGCAGCGGCCGCTCCGGCTCGATCAGGTGGAGGACGTGACACTGGACCGGCGACAGCTCCCCGCCGCCGCCGGGCGGAGGCAGCCGTTCCCGCTGAGCGAAGAAGAACCTGACGAGGAGCTGCCACGCCCGCCGTGTGTCCTCGTCTGCGCCGCTCATCGGCGTCCATTATACTTGATAAGACTGATAGTTGACAAACTAAACTAAGTGGTCGATCATGGTGGCACTATGAACAGGCTGCGCATCATCCCCCTGGACGGCACCGTGGTGTTTCCCGGCATGCCGGTCAGTCTGCCGGTCGACGTCGGCTCCGACGATCGCGTGCTCCTGGTCCCCCGGCGCGAGCACACCTACGCGAAGGTCGGGATCGTGGCCGAGGTCTCGGAACGGATGCGGCTGGCGGGGCGCGGCGTCGCCGTCTCGCTGACGGGGCTCCACCGCGCCACCCTCGGCGGCGCTGCGGCCGATCCGGACGGCGTGCTCCGCGTGGATTGCGAGGCGCGTCCGGATCAGACGCCCGCGCCGGCGCTGACCCGCGAGCTGGAGCGCGAGTACCGGGCCGTGGTCGAGGAGATCCTCGAGCTGCGCGGCGACGACGGGCGGATCCGCACGTTCGTGCGGTCCATCACGGATCCCGGCGCCCTGGCCGACACGGCAGGCTACTCGCCCGACCTCGATTTCACCCAGAAGCTCCAACTCCTCGAGACGTTCGACGTCGTCGACCGGCTGAAGCTGGCGCTGCAGCTCCAGCGGGATCGGCTGGCGGAGCTGCAGGTCCGCAAGCGCATCCGCGACGACGTCGAGGACGGCGCGCACAAGCAGCAGCGGGAGTATTTCCTCCGGCGGCAGCTGGACGCCATCCGCAAGGAGCTCGGCGAGGGCGACGAGACGGTCGCCGCAGAGTATCGGCAGAAGATCGCCGACGCGGGCATGCCGGACGCCGTGCGCCAGCAGTCGGAGCGTGAACTGGACCGTCTGGAGCGGATGGGCGAGTCCAACGCCGAAGCGTCGATGATCCGGACGTACCTCGACTGGCTGCTGGCCGTGCCCTGGGCCAGGCGATCGGAGGATCGGCTCGACCCGGTGCACGCCCGCACGGTGCTCGATGCCGACCACGAGGGCCTCGAGGACGTGAAGCGGCGCATCACCGAGTACCTGGCCGTTCGCAAGCTGCGGACCGACCGCGGCATGGCGGAGAACCGCCGTTCGGGGGTCATCCTCACGTTGATCGGGCCTCCGGGCACGGGCAAGACGTCGGTTGGCGAATCGATCGCGCGCGCAACCGGCCGCCAGTTCGTCCGCATGTCGCTCGGCGGCGTCCGCGACGAGGCGGAGATCCGGGGGCATCGCCGGACCTACATCGGCGCGCTGCCGGGCCGGCTCGTTCGGGCCCTGCGCGACGCGGGGACGATGAATCCGGTCATCATGCTCGACGAAGTCGACAAGCTCGGCGCCGACTGGCGGGGCGATCCCTCCGCGGCCTTGCTCGAAGTGCTGGACCCGGCGCAGAACCACGCGTTCCGCGACCACTACCTCGACGTGGAGCTCGATCTCTCGCAGGTGCTGTTCGTCGCGACGGCGAACGTGGCCGACACGATCCCGAGCGCGTTGTTCGACCGGATGGAGGTCATCCGGTTCGACGGCTACACCGTCGACGAGAAAGTCGCGATCGCGCGCGGTCACCTCTGGCCGCGCCAGATCGAGCGGAACGGATTGCGGCCGGACGAGGTCACCACCAGTGACGCCGTGCTGCGGCGCGTCGTGCACGACTACACGCGGGAAGCCGGCGTCCGTCAGCTCGAGCGGGAGCTCGGCACGCTGCTTCGCAGGACCGCGACGCGCGTCGCGTCCGCCTCCGCCTCCGCCTCCGCCGAGGCGCCGGCGCCGATCGTCATCGACGAGGCGGCCGTGCGCGAGGCGCTCGGACGGCCGAAGGTGTTCCATGAAGCCGCCGTCCGGACCGCGGTCCCGGGCGTGGCCACCGGCCTGGCGGTCACCGGCGTCGGCGGCGACGTCCTCTTCGTCGAAGCGGCGTCGATGCCCGGCAAGAGCGGCCTGGTCCTGACCGGGCAGCTCGGCGACGTCATGAAGGAGTCGGCGCGCATCGCCCTGACGTACGTGAGAAGCCACGCCACCGCGCTCGGCGTCGACGAGCACGCGCTGGACGGGCGGGAGGTACACGTGCACGTGCCCGCCGGCGCCATCCCGAAGGATGGGCCCAGCGCCGGCATCACGATGGTGACGGCGATGGCGTCGCTGCTGACCGGCCGGCCCGTGAGGAGCATGGTCGGCATGACCGGGGAGGTGACGCTCCAGGGTCGCGTGCTGCCAATCGGCGGGCTGAAGCAGAAGGTGCTGGCCGCCCACGCGGCCGGGCTCACCGAAGTGATCCTGCCCGAGCGCAACGCGCCGGATCTGGACGACATCCCGGCGGACGTCCGGGAGCGGATGACCTTCCATTCCGTCGGGTCGGTGGATCAGGTGCTGGCGATCGCGCTCGAGCCAGGACGCGTCGCGATGGCGGCGTAGGGGCCGATGACGCGCGGAGGCGATGGTATCCTCCGAGGAGATCGGTCAGGAGAGCACCAATGATCTCGGGGCTGAAGCAGAAGCTCGACTACGACGATCTGGCCCATATCCCGCCTGATCGCCTGAGGTACGAACTCTCGGAGGGAGATCTGCACGTGACGCCGGCCCCCAGCCCTCGCCACCAATGGATCAGCAAGCAGTTGCAGCGCCAGCTCGAGGCGTACTTCGAAGCGCGCGGAATCGCGCGTGTGTTCGACGCTCCGGTCGACGTGATTCTCACCCCTCGCGACGTCTTCGAGCCCGACCTCGTCGTCGTGACGAATCGGGGGCAGATCACGCGCCGGGGGATCGAAGGGCCGCCGGCGCTCGTCGTCGAGGTCGTGTCGGAGTCGACGTCGATCTACGACCGCACGACCAAATCGCGGCGCTACGCCGCGCTCGGGATCGATCACTATTGGATCGTGGACGAAGCCACCGAGACGGTCGAATGTTACCGGCGCGTGGAGGCCACCTACGAGACCGTGGGGCGGTACAGCGGCAACCGCACGTTCGCCCACCCCGACTTCCCGGACCTGGTCATCGACACCGCGCCGCTCTGGACGGAACCCTGAAGACCCATCACGTCGCGTACGGCGGCGCCATGTGACAGGTTGACGCAAGCCGCCGGCGGTGGGTTGACATCTCTACCTGTGGCGGATATATCTGTAGCTGATATATGTCGCCGCCGCCGCTCACCACGGCCGTCGCGCACGTGCTGCTGTCGCTCAGCGCCGGCGAGCGGCACGGCTACGCCATCCTCAAGGACATCCAAACGCAGTCCGGTGGACGCGTGCGGCTTGGGCCCGGGACGATCTACGGCACGATCCAGCGGCTCATGGAGTGCGGCTGGGTGGAGGAGACCGAGGGACCGGCCCGGGTCGTGGACGAGCGCAGGCGGCACTATCGCCTGACGCGCGCCGGCCGTGAGGCCCTCGAGCTCGAAATCGATCGGCTCGACGCCCTGGTCCGGGTGGCGCGCGCGCGCGGTGCCGCTCCGCGAAAGGCCCGCGGCTAGCGGCGATGGACAGGCGAGCGTCGCGCCATCCGGAAGGCCGGCTCTACGGCGCGGTGCTCTATCTGCTTCCGCCCGCATTCCGGCGCGAGTTCGGTGACGAGATGGCGCGTGATTTCGCCGAGGCGCGGCGCGAGGCGTCTCTGGTGGGACGCGCGCGCGACCTCTGGCGGTTTCGCGCGCGCATGGCGCTCGACCTGCTGGCGGCCGCCGTGGTCCAGTGGCTGCACACCGGCCTCCCCGCCTTCGTGCTCGTCGCAGCGATCGCCTCGGCCGGTACGATCTCCGCGCTGGCCAGCTTCTGGCCGAATCTGACGTGGTCCCTGCCGGCGGAGACTCCCCAGGCGGACACGATCGGCCTCGTCCTGCTCGTCACGGTCGTCCTGCTGGTCATCGTCGCCACGATCATCTTCACGCTCTGGTGGACGCGCCGGTTCACCCGGCCCCTGCCGCGCCGGCGTCCACGAGTCTGACGCCGTGTTGCAGGCCCGCGGACTGACCAAGCGCTACGGCGGGCTCCTCGCGCTCGACCGCGTCAGTTTCGAGCTCCGTCCTGGCGAGATCGTCGGCTACCTGGGGCCGAACGGGTCCGGCAAGAGCACCACCGTCAATATCGTCGTCGGCCTGCTCGAGCCGAGCGCCGGGTCGCTCTCGCTCGACCGCTTGACGCTGACCGAGGATCCGATCGAGTACAAGCGTCGCATCGGCTACGTCCCCGAGGAACCGTATCTGTACACGCACCTCACGGCGGGCGAGTACCTCTCGCTCGTCGGACGGCTCCGGGGAATCGACGAGGACCGGCTGGCCGCGGTCATCGCCCGGCTGCTGCGCCTGCTCCAGCTCCACGACAGCCGCTATCACACGATGACCGCGTTCTCGAAGGGCATGCGGCAGCGCGTGCTCTTCGCGGCGGCGCTCCTGCACGATCCGGATCTGCTCGTGCTCGACGAGCCATTCTCCGGGCTGGACGTCAATGCCGGCCTCCTGTTCCGCGAGCTGCTGCGCCAGCTCGCGGACCGGGGCCGCATGATTCTGTTCAGCACCCACCGGTTCGACATGGTGGAGAAGCTGTGCTCGCGGGTGGTCATCCTGTCAGCGGGTCGGCTGGTCGAGGAGCGGCGGGTCGCCGAGTTGGAGGCGTCGGGCGAGGGCTCTCTCGAGTCCGTGTTCGTCCGCGCTACCGAGCCGCCGGACTTCTCGCCGGTCGCGCGCGAGATTCTCGACACGATCGGCGTGGGATGAGTGCGGGTCCGGAAGGTCGGCTCGGTCACCTCACGCGGCATTTCTTCGCCGCCCTGTTCGATCTGGGGTTCCTCAACGAGGTCGCCGCTCGGTCGTTCACGCGGCTGATCCTCGGGATCTGTGCGCTGCTCCTCTCCTGGGGCGTGGCGCAGGTCAGGGTCTACATGATCAAGTACGGCACTCTGGCGATGCAGCCCTCGCCCGGGCCGTATCGCCTCGCGCTGCTCGCGGATCACGCCTTCTTCATCGCGCTGCCGATGTGGATCATCGCGCTCGTGACGACGCTGGCGGGACATGCCGTGTTCCCGGACGAGACGGATTTCCGCGTGCTGTCGCCGCTGCCCATCACGCGCCGGCTGATCTTCTCGGCCAAGCTGCTCGCCCTGCTCGCGTTCACCGGGCTGTTCGTCGCCTTCGCCGAAGTGTCGCTGATCCCGGTGGCCGCGCTCACACTGCTCTCGCGCTGGGCGCCAGGGGGCTTTGCGATTCGGTTCGGCGCGTACGGCCTCTCGGCCCTGTGCGCAGCGGCCTTCGCGGCGCTGGCGGTGATGTCCGTGCAGGGCCTCCTCGTCCTGACCACATCGGCCGGCCGAGCGCTGGGGGCCTCCGCCGCGGCGCGGAGCGCCATGCTCTGCGGCCTGATGCTGACGCTGCCGCTGCTCATCCGGCTGCCGGCCGAAGGCGAGGCGATGGCGGCCGGCGCGTGGTGGATGACGATCGCGCCTCCAGCGTGGTTTGCCGGGCTCGAGGCGTGGCTCGGCGGAGACGTCCGGCCCCACCTCGCCTGGATGGCCGCGCTGGCGACGGCCGGCCTCGGCATCTCCGGCGCGCTGGTGATTGCCGTGTACGCCGTCCTCTATCGGCGCTTCGATCGGCTCATCGTGCGGCCGGCAGCGAAACCCCGGGCCGCCGACCGGTCCGCCCGGACACCGGCGCACCGGCTGCTCTCCAGGCGGCCCGTCTTCCTGGCCATTCGCGCGTTCACGGCGATCACGCTGCGGCGCAGCGTGCTCCATCAGGGCGTTGTCGTCGTGCTGTCCGCGATTGGCGCCGGGCTGGTCGCGAACAGCTTCATCGCCCGCGATCTGGCCGGCGGGCTGCGCGCCGGCGGTGCGCCGCACCCGGATCTGGCGCGCGCCGTCGTCTGGGCGCCGTTCGCCCTGATGTACGTCGTGTGCCGCGCCGTGCGCATGGCGCTGCTCGTGCC
Source organism: uncultured Acidobacteriota bacterium (assembly GCA_963764505.1). Taxonomy (GTDB): domain Bacteria; phylum Acidobacteriota; class Vicinamibacteria; order Vicinamibacterales; family SCN-69-37; genus CAVXSP01. The sequence continues at coordinate 1,662,844 of CAVXSP010000001.1, forward strand.
GCTCGATCTCAAGGCGAACTGGGTGTTCAGGATGACCGAGCGCGGAAGCACGCGCGTCGATCAGCTCGAGGCCGCCGTGCGCGTCGTCCAGGTGCTGGGCGTCGTCGCGCCGGTCGCGCTCCTCGCGCCCATCCAGCTCCGGCTGCTCGGGCCGGCGGCGCCGGCGGTGCTGGCGGCGACGCTCCTCGTCGGCTGGTGCTACGTCGAGGCGCTGATGCACGGCTGGAGCCGCATCCCGTTCACGTGCTCGTTCATCCCCGGCAAGGGATTCGTCCCGCAGCGCGTGCTGACTGGCACGGCGGCGTTCGTCGCCTTCACGGCCGCCGGCTCCTGGCTCGCGGGGCTCGCGGGAGCGTCGGCGCTCGCGGGGGCGCCGCTGCCGTTCGTCGTCCTCGTTCTGACGCTGGTCCTACGGAGCTGGCGCCGGCGCACCTGGCGCGACACGCCGCTCGAGTTCGAGGACGTGCTCCCGTCGGACATCAATCCGCTCCGAATCCAGACCGAGTAGCGCCTCCTGACGATGCGCCGCGAGATAGGCGCGCGCGTGAGCGAGCTGCGGGAGCGCGGCGTCCGCGTGCGTCCAGGCTGCGAGGAAGTCGGCGTATGCCGTGACGGCCGCGTTGTCCTCGCCGGCCTGCTCCCGGCTCATGGCGAGCCCGTACAGCGACCAGCCCGATCGAGGCCGCTCGGCGAGCGCCTGCTCGAACGCGCGTCCAGCGCCGGACCAGTCCCGCGCGGCGAGCAGCGCGGCGCCTTCCGTCTCGCGCACGGGCCGGAGGTAGGCCGGCGGCTCGCGATAGCCGAGCGTCTTCTCGACCCGAGCCGCTTCGTCGAACAGCGCCTTCGCCTCTGCGGTCTGTCCCTTCGCCGTCAGCAGCGAGGCGCGCAGTTCGCGCGACATGATCGACAGGCTGGAGACGATGGGCGCCAGCAGCGCGTCGGGCAGAATCTCCATCTGCGGCGGGCCGGTGCGAGCGCCGCCCGCGGGCGCCGCGGGGGAGGCAGCGGGCTTGAGCCGGTCGGACGCTTCGACGAGCGCGGCGTCCAGGCGGCTCGACGCGTCCGCCGCGTTCGCGAGATCGTGAGCGTCGATGGCCGCCATGCCCGACGCCACGTTGGCGAGCTGCTGCGCCAGGAACATGAGGTTCGGCCGGTTCGCCGGCGCGCGGCTGCGGTCGAGGAGCGCCGCGACCTCCGCCCAGTTCGCCGTTCTGAGCGCGACGGGCAGCTCGGGATCGATCCGCGAAATCGAATCCCGCACCGAATAGACGTACAGCGTGGAGTCGAGCACGCCGCGCGCGTCGCTCAGCTTCGCGGAGAGCGCCGTGGCCTCGTGCAGCTTGCCCTCCTCCATGAGGTTCGCGATCGCGTACATCAGGTTGTGGACGTAGTTCCAATCGTGATCGGCGTCGACGTGCTGCTCGCGCATGTAACGCTCGTCGACTGCCCGGGAGGCGTCGAACGCCTGCTCGGCGCGGGCGTAGTCGCCCATCCGGAAGAAGATGTGGCCGGGCATGTGGACCATGTGGCCAGACGCGGGCGCGAGCGTGGCGAGAATCTCGGCGCTGTGCAACGCCTGCTCGGGATGCGCGCCCGCTTCGAGTGCGTGGATGTAGTAGTGGTTCGCGGCGGAGCTCTCGGGATCCGACGTCAGCACGTCGCGAAGAATCGCCAGCGCCTCCTGCTGGCCCGCGCGCGGCTCGCCCCGGTCGTCGAATCCGTCCTCGACCGACAGCGCCAGATAGATTCGCGCCAGTGAGTCCTCCGGATATTGCTTGACGATGGCGCGCCAGACGCTGGCCGCCTCCCGATACGCGGCCGAGCTCGCCTGGATGTACAGGCGCTCGTGTGCGCTGGCGCGGTCCTGGAGATCTCTGGCCCTGGCGAGCGCCCGAGCGGCGTAGCCTCGGGAGGTGCCGTGGAAGAACGATTCCGCTTCGTACAACCCCCAGTAGCACATGGCGCACTGCGGGTCCACGCGCACGCTCTGCTCGAACGCGCGCGCCGACTCGTAGTCCCAGTAGTCGTGCAGGAGGTTCAGCCCCTGATCGAACCATGTCTGCGCTTCCGGCGTTGCCGTGATGGGCAGGTGCAGGCTGCCGACGCCGGTCAGCTTCTGCGGCGGCGGCAGCTCGTCGGGAGGGATCTCGTCCTGCATCTCCATCACGTGGCCGGCCATCGGAGTCTGGGCGGAGAACGTCGCTGCCGGCCCTCCGGTGATCAGCCCGCACCACGCGACGGCGCACAGGGAGACGCGAAGGAACCGGTTGGCAGGTCCGCAGAGTTCTCTCATGGGAGCGCTCCTTCGAACGCGGCTATCGACGCCGGGATGCTGAGACTATAGCGCCTCGATTCGGCCCCCCCGAACGCTCGCCGCCGATCTCATCCAGATGGTCCGTTCGACCGGGACGCATGATGATGACCGCTGTCGCGTGTTGCGATATCATCCGGCCGCTCTTGGAGGTCGAGATGCGCTCTTCACGTCATCTGCTCAGGGGTCTCGCGGTCCTTCTCGTCGGCGTCGCTGCGCTCGGCGCGCTGGCAGCCGCCCAGGGTGCCGGCTACAAGACGTGGCCGCCCCCAGACAGCTCCAACTTCCGCCGCCTGGGTCAGATCACCAAGGGCAACGTCGGCCAGCTCGAGATGGCGTGGTCCTACCCGTACGGCAGCGCGATCTTCAGTCCCGTGTTCGCCCGCGACGTCCTGTACGGATTTGGCCGGAACGGGTCGCTCATCGCGCTCGACGCGACAACCGGCAAGGAGATCTGGATTCACGAGGACCTGAACGGGATCAACAGCAAGGGGATCAACTACTGGGAAAGCGCCGACGGCAGCGATCGGCGGCTGATCTTCTCGATCCAGAGCTTCCTGCAGGAGATTGACGCCCGCACGGGCAAGACCGTTCCCACGTTCGGCGTCGACGGCATCGTCGACATGCGGAAGGGCCTGGCGCGGGCGGAGGGCACGGGCCTCAACGTGCAGCACGCGAGCCCCGGCCGCATCTGGCAGAACACGCTCATCGTGGGCGGCCAGGCCGGCGAATCGATCATGACGCCGCCGGGCGACATCCGCGCCTACGACGTGGTCACGGGCAGGCTGCTGTGGCAGTTCAACACCGTCCCGGTGCCCGGACAGTACGGCTACGACACGAACCCGCCGGACGGCTACAAGTACATCGGCGGCACGAACAACTGGGGCGAGATGGCGCTCGACGACGAGCGCGGCATCGTCTATATCCCGACGGGTTCGGCGACCGCCGACTTCTGGGGCGGCGATCGCCACGGGCAGAACCTGTTCGCCAACTGCCTGCTCGCGCTCGACGCGCGCACGGGCCGGCGGCTGTGGCACTTCCAGACCGTTCACCACGACCTCTGGGACCTGGACAACGTCTCGGCTCCGCAGTTGGTGACCGTGACGCACAACGGCCAGAAGGTGGATGTCGTCGCGCACGCCGGCAAGACCGGGTTCCTGTACGTGTTCAACCGCGTCACGGGTGAGCCGCTGTGGCCGGTCGAGGAGCGTCCCGTCGGCAAGAGCACCGTGCCGAACGAGCTGTCGTGGCCGACGCAGCCGTTCCCGACGAAGCCGCCGGCGTTCGCGCGGCAGTCCTTCACGGAAGATGACGTCAACCCGAATCTCCTGACGAAGGACGAGTACGACGCGCTCAGGGGTCGGGTGCGCAATGCCATCAACGGCCCGGGCGCGCAGGGCGGGCTGTTCAACCCAACGGCGCTCGGCAGGGACAGCGTCTCGATGCCGGGCAACCAGGGCGGGTCGAACTGGGGCACCACCGCGGCGTATCCGGAGCGCGGCCTGGTGTTCGTCGCGGGCGTGAATCAGGTCGCGCTGCTCGTCATCAACGACGTGCAGAATCCGCCGGCCGGGCGTCGCGGCGGGGGTGGCAGCCAGGTGTCCGGATCGCAGTTGAGCGCCGGGCAGCAGGCGTACCAGAAGTACTGCATGGCGTGCCATGGACCGCAGCAGATGGGGCAGTCCGGCGTGATCCCGCCGCTCGTCGGCATCACGGGTCGACTGGACGAGGAAGCGGTGCGCACGATCGTAAAAGAAGGCCGTAACGACATGCGTCCGATCCTCGACGCGACGAACGAAGACATCGCCGCCATCTACGCCTGGCTGCAGCAGACCAATCCGGCCGGGCGCGGCTCGAACGTGGCGCGGGGCCGTGTCTTTGGCGCGCTGCCGCCGGGGCCGGTTGTGGCGCGCGGCGGGGCCCCGAGGCCGCCGCTGCCGCCACGGTACGGTGGCCCGTTCTACCCGGGTGTGGGCGGCACGGCCGGGAACGTGCCGTGGCCGACCGACGTGGCCGCGTCCACTCTGCCGACGCGCTATCAATCCGGCTACAACGTCATGGCGACGTCGACCAAGCCGCCGTATACGACGATTACGGCCTACGATCTGAACACCGGCGAGATCAAGTGGCAGGTGCCGAACGGCGACGACCCGGCGACGCTTGCGGCGACGACGCTGAAGAGTGGCGTCTGTCCGCCGCTCCGGCCGGCGCAGGGCAGCGAGCCGGCGTCAGGGCCGGCGGCGTCCGGCTGCACGCCGACCGGCGTCCACGACACTGGCGGCGTGGGTGCCCGCTACGGCATGGTCGTGACCCAGACCGGCGTGCTGTTCCAGATGGGCAAGGACGGTTTCGCCCGCGCGTACGACGTCGACATGGGACGAGTCCTCTGGAAGGGCAAGGTGGCCGGGTACGAGCGCGGAATCCCGGTGTTGTACGAATCGAAAGGACGCGAGTATGTCCTCTTCATCTCGCCCGCGCCGACGTCCGGGCAGGACGACGACGCGACGGCGCCGGCCGCGGCCGCGGAATCGGCACCGCGCGGGTACATCGCGTTCGCGCTGCCGCAGAGGTGAGGGCCTTCGCTCCGCCGTCGCGATTCCTGTCGGAGTCGGATCGTGGAGGCTGAGCCCCGACATGCAGTGCTGACGGATCGACTCGAGGAGTTGCGCGCCGCGTAGGGCGAGCGCCACGCGGGCGACGTCCGCTCCGCCACCCACCACCACCTTTCTGGTCCGAACCGAACCTTTCCGGGGCTCAGGCGGTAAGGCCACGTAGACGCCATGACGGCCGACGCCGACCGGGACCTGCTCGATCGGTTCGTCCGAGGCGACCAGCAGGCGTTCGAGTCCCTGTTCCGACACTTCGAGCGGCAGGTATACCGCTGGATCATTCGGATCGTCCGGGACTCCACCGCGGCCGAGGACGTGCTGGTCGACACGTTCTGGCGTGCGTACCGGAGCCGCGCGCTGTTCGACACGGCTAGGCCGCTGGGCGCCTGGCTGCGGCGCATCGCGACCAATGCGGCGCTGGCTCATCTGAAGTCAGCCCGGCGGGAACGCGGATGGACCCGCGTCGGTGACGAGCTGCCGGCGCCCGCCGGGCGAGAGCCCGGCCTCGAGGCGGCAATCGCGCGGGCGTTCCGAGGGCTGCCGCTGAAGCTGCAGGTGGTCGCGACACTGGCACTGGTCGAGGGGCAGCCGCTCGGGGAGATCGCAGATGCGCTGGACCTTCCCCTCGGCACCGTGAAGTCGAGGCTGTTTCGCGCGACGCGGATCCTGCGAGAGGAGCTCGCCCGGCTGGGTATCCGATCATGACCGACGACGACACGCTGCTGAAGTTGCTGCGATCCGCGGTGCCGCCGACCGTCGACGAACGGCCGGCTCGGGATCTCTGGCCCACCATTGCGCGCGGCCCGCGCGCGCGGGGGCGGTGGTCCTGGGTGGATGTTGGCGTCGCCGCCGGCGTCGGCATTGCCTTGACGATGGTGCCGGCCTGGTTCTGGGTGCTGGCCTACCACCTGTAACGGAGGACTGTCATGCGATCGCACCCCTACCTTCGGGCTTACATGGCCGGGATCGTCGTGCCGACGCTGTTCCTGATGGTGATCATGGTCATCGACGCGTACCACGTGTTCTATCTCGAGGTGCCGAGCCAGTTCGTCTTCGGTCTGCCGTCGCGGCCGCTCGAGCGGGCGGTGCTGTTCCCGATGGCGGTCGTGCCGAACCTGTGGGGGCTCTGGAACGTGCTGTACCTGCGCACGCGATCCCTCACGCGGTTGCCGCTCGGCCTGCACGGCGCCCTGCTGGTCGCGGTGTTGATGCCGGCCGGTATTGCGCTCGCGAGGATCCTCGATGTCTTCACGATCCAGATGCGGTTCGCGGTGCCGGCGCTGCCGGTCGGCATGGCGGTCTACTACCTCGTGTGGAAGCACGTTGTCGGGTTCCTGAACGTGGAGATGGGGATCGCGTCGCCGTATCGAGCCGCGCGGATCGACTGAAGTAAGCTGATCGAAGACATGCCCGAGGCCCCGGAGCCGCGCTCCCGACTGAGACTGCGCGCCGGCCCGACCCTCCTCGACGTGCTGCCCGGTCGCGGAGCGCTCGTCGCACGGTGCGCGGTTGGCGGACGCGAGCTGCTGTATCTGGACGACTCGACGATCGATTCGCCGACGGGCGCCATTCGCGGCGGCATCCCGCTGCTCTTTCCGTTCGCCGGAGAGCTGCACGACGGATGGCTCCGCGCGACGGGCACGTCGATGCCGCGCCACGGATTCGCGCGACGGAAGGCGTGGCGGGTCGCCGATGAGGCCGTCGATCGCGTCGCTCTCCAGCTCCGTCCAGACGAAGAGACGCGAGCGCAGTTTCCCTTCGAGTTCGTGGCGACGCAGGTTGTCACGGCGCTCCAGGGCGGGGTTCGCGTCGAACTGGAGGTGGCCAACCTCGGCGCGCAGCCGATGCCGCTCGCGCCCGGGTGGCACCCCTATTTCCCGTGTTCCGCGAGTCGCAAGCGCGCCTGCCTCCGCGCCGTCCTTCCGGAGGCGGAGCTCGCGTCCGAGCCGCTGACGTGTGACGTCAACGTGCGGACACCGCAGAGCCGTGCGGCCTTCGAGCTGCCGGACGTCGGCCCGGTCGTCCTCACGTTCTCGGACAATCTGAAGACGCTCGAGGTCTGGACGCCGGCCGTTGGCGAGTTCGTCTGCGTGGAACCGTGGGTGGGCCCGTCGAACACCATCAATATGCCAGACGCCGTTTCGGTTCCGCCCGGCGGACGCGTCCGCTTCTGGATGACGCTGGAGATCGACAGGCGGCGCGACGGCACGACGATGTAGCTGCGACCGAGCTCATTCAGGATGCTCTTGCACGCGGCGACGAACTCTGGAGCGGAGATCGTCCGAGCCGAGCTGCTCGCTGGCACCGTATTGATACGTTGACGCAGGCGGCCTCGGCAGAGCGAATCGAGGTGCCAGTGTCGACGGGAGCCGGCGGTAGGATCGGACGTATGGGCAAGTTCACCTCTCTCTTCGTCGCGCTTGCGTTCGGTGTGGCGGCCCTCGGCGCACAACGCCCGGCTGCATCGCCGGCGGCCGGTGCGCAGGACTGGCCGACGTTCAATTTCGACGTCGGCCGATCCGGCGTCTCGACGGCGCCGTCGGGTATCACTGCGTCAAATGTCGCCTCGCTCGTGCGCCAGCAGGTCTCGATCGACGTGGTCGTGGACGCCTCGGCCATCTACCTGCACGCCGTGCAGGTGGACAACGCCTCCCGTGACGTTCTCTTCGTGACGACCGCGTACGGCAGGACGCTGGCCATCGGCGCCGACGATGGCGCGGTGCTGTGGCAGCACGTGCCGTCCGGCTACGACGGGTGGGCCGGCTCACGGCAGATCACGAACTCGACGCCCGTCGCCGACCCCAGTCGCCAGTTCATCTACGCCGCGTCGCCCGGCGGCCACATCGAGAAGCTCGCGGTGTCCGACGGGCACGCCATGTGGAGCACGCCGATCACCAAGCTGCCCGCACGCGAGAAGATGGATTCGCCGCTCAGCTTCTTCCGCAACCGCGTCATTGCCGTGACCGGCGGCTACATCGGCGACGCGCCGCCGTACCAGGGCCACGTCGCCATCCTCGATCCGGCGAGCGGGCGGCTGCTGCAGGTCTGGAACTCGCTCTGCAGCGACCGGCACGCGCTGATCGAGCCGGCGAGCTGTCCGGCGACACGCTCCGCGATCTGGGGCCGGGCCGGCGCGGTCATCGACGCCGACACGGGCGAGATCTTCGTCGCCAGCGGCAACGGGCCGTGGGACGGGCGGACGTCGTGGGGCGATGCGGTCCTCGAGCTCGATCCGGGCGCCGAGGAGCTCGTCGGCAACTACACGCCCGAGAACACCGAGCAGCTCAATGCCCGCGATCTGGACGTCGGCTCCACTTCACCGGTGCTGCTCGGCGGCGGCTACATCGCGCAGGGCGGCAAGGACGGGACGATCCGTCTGCTGACGCGCGAGCTGATCCGCGGAAAGGACCCGCACCGCGGCGGCGAGCTGCAGGTCGTGCCGACGCCGTCAGGCGGCCGTCTCTTCACCGCGCCCGCCGTGCTCCACACGAGCGGCAAGACGTGGATGTTCATCGCGGACGGCGCCGGCACGGCCGCGTGGACGCTCACGAACGGCCGGCTCATCGACGCCTGGAAGAACGGCAACGCCGGAACGAGTCCGGTCGTCGCCGGCGGACTGCTGTACGTCTACGATCCGGCCGGCCAGCTGCGCGTCTACGAGCCGGAGACGGGACGGCAGGTCGCCAGCCTCGAGTGCGGCGCAGGGCACTGGAACAGCCCGATCGTCGCCGACGGGAGGATCGTCCTGCCCGAAGGCCCGCCCGGCCGGCGCGGGCCGATGACGCCGGGCGTCATCGACGTGTGGCGACTGCCGAAGCGCTGAGGCGTCGTCCTCGGCGCGTGCGGCTCCGTCACTTCAGGATGTTCGCCGCCCATGCCGTCCCGCGACGGATGAGATCGGCCGTGCCCGGCACCTTCAGCGCCTTCACGTCGTGGCCCATCGTCGTCACGAACACGCGCGAGCGGAGGTACTGCAGCTCGAAGGCCATCGGGAAATCCGCGAAGTGGACCTTCGAGTGCGCGACGGCGAGCGGCGTGATCGTCTTGTTTCCGATCTTCGTGTCCCAGAACAGCTCGTCGTCGGTCTCGTAGTCGCTGATGCCCTTCGTGATCGGGTGCTCCGTGTTCACGATCTTCACCGTGAACGGCCCGCGCGGGTCGTGCACGCTCTGCTGCGCGCGGCCGACGATGTTGACGTACTCGGGCCAGTAGGGGAACGCGCCGTTGGCCCAGTGAATCGTCACCAGCCCCTTCGGCTGTCCGAGGAACTTCAGCAGGTTCGCCTCGACCTTCTCCTCCTGGGGCAGCGGATTGGCGTTGCGGAAATCGAAGATGGCGACGTCGTACGTGAGGAACTCGTCGCTGGCGATGAAGTTCGGATCCGGCTGGATGACGACCTCTTCGAAGTCCTTGCCGGCGTCGAGAATGTTCTTGAGCTCGGCGGACGTCTCCTTCCAGACGTGCCCGTTGAAGGAGTTCTCGCCGGTGACGATCACGGCGCGCTTGGGCCGCGGCGGACCGCCGCCCCGACGCTGCGCCACGACCGGCAGCACGGAAAGGACAACGAGGAAGGCGAGGAACGTGGCTCCGATCAGCCGCAATCTCATGAATCTGCTCCTTCGACGCCCGGATGCGTCCGAAACTGCCGGTTCGGAATCCGAGACGGCCATCTTATACACCGGGACACCTGCGGTTCGCCCGGCGCGTGGACTTTTTGTAGCGGCGGGCCTGCGGGCTCGATCTCGTGTATCCTCGCGCGAGGTGAGCCGGTTGCCCGGAGGCCACCCGCACCCGGGCGTTTCCGCCGAGCTACGGAACATGGCCGAAGACAAGCCGATCAAGTCCGCCTACGAGCTCGCGATGGAGCGGTTCAAGAAGCAGGACGCCGAAGCGGGCGTCGCGTGGGAACCGCTGACGGACACGCAGAGGGCCGCCATCGCGGAGATCCGGAACTTCTACGAGGCCAAGCTCGCCGAGCTGGACATCCTGCATCGGGCCAGTCTGCGCAAGACCGCGGATCCGGCGGCGATGGCAACCCTCGAGGACGAGCACCGGCGCGAGCGCGAGCGGCTGACCTCACAGCGAGACGCCAGAATCGAAGAGGTTCGAAAGACGTCCGGGTGAACGTGACCCGCCGGGCCGCGCGCCTGTCATCCGTCGTATCGCTGGCCGTTCGTCGAGGCAACCGCGTCCGCGGCGTACAGTAAGCTACGAAGCTGCCGATGCACCGGAGCGCGCGAAGCATGGCTCAGCAGCGCGGGAGCGCGAAGCCGCGGACGAGGGACGCGGCGACGGCGGGCGAGGGGCGCGTCCTCCGCCGCACGATCCAGAGCTGGGCCGAGCTCGTGAGCCTCATCCAGGGCTGGCCCGGGGCCCGCAACTGGTGCTTCCGGGGCCAGGCCGACGCGACGTGGCCGCTGAAGAGCTCGCTCACCCGCCACATCGAGGTGTCGAAGGTCTCGCCGAAGGTGTGGCACCTGCAGGAGCGCCGTATCCGCCGCATCTTTCAGCGGAAATCGCACCTCTTCCTCCGTGAGGCGCCGCAGAACGACGAAATCGAGTGGCTCGCGCTGATGCAGCACCACGGCGCGCCCACGCGCCTGCTGGACTTCACCTGGTCGCCGTACGTCGCCGCGTTCTTCGCGCTCGAGCGCGCCACCAAGGATGCCGCCATCTGGGGAATCAACCTCCCGCTGCTGAGCGCCATCCATGCGAGGCACCGCATCGACCGCGTGAACGTCCGCGCGGCCGATCCTCGCGATGCCGAGACGTTCAGGCGGGTCTATCTTCCGAACCGCCACGCGTTCATCTGGCAGGGCGATCCCTTCCAGATGCCGCAGCGCGTCGTCGCTCAGTCCGGCACGTTCCTCGTCTCCAGCCACCTCGGCATGACGATCGAGGAGATACTGGCGCGCTATCCGGGCAAGGGCATTCTGCTCGTGCAATTCGTTCTGAATACGGCGGCGCTGCGGGCCGAGGCCATGGCGGCGCTCTATTCGATGAACATCACCCAGGCGACGCTGTTTCCCGGTCTCGACGGCCTGGCGCGCTCGATGGCATACGAGTTCGAATACAGCTGGGAAGTCGATCTGCGCACCGGCACCGAAGTCGAGAGCCTGAGGGACCCGAGGCTGCCGGATAGGATCTTCGAGGGGGATCGGTGATCGGCGATCGGTGATCGGTGATCGGTGATCGGCGATCGGCGACCGGCGATCGGGAGTTGGCCATCGTCAATCGCAAGACGAAGGGGGGCCGTGGCGCCGAAGCGATCGACCGTCGTGGCGCTGGCCGCGGCGGCGCTGGGACTCGGAACGCTGTCATCGCCCGCGCGTGCGCAGACGACGCGCACGGTGTACATCTCCGCCAGCGACTCACGTGGCGGGCACGTCGGCGACCTCACGGCCGACGACGTCGTCGTCAAGGACGGCGGCAGGACGCGCGAGATCGCCGGTCTCCGGCCCGCCACCGCGCGCATGGACATCGCCATACTCGTCGATGACAACGGGAGCGGCGCCTATCAGGCCGGCGTGCTCCAGTTCCTGCAGACGCTCGTCGGCTACGCGCGATTCTCGATCACGGAGCTCATGCCGCAGGCCGTGAAGCTGCTCGATTACACCGACAACGTCGAGGCGATTCAGGCGGCGCTCAACCAGCTCGGCCCGCGCGGACGCGTGCAGGGCGACGGCGAACAGCTCACCGAGGCGATCATCCGGGCAGGCGAGGACCTGCGGAAGCGCGGCGCGGCGCGCCCGGTGATTCTTGCGCTCACGATCTCCGGCGGCGCCGGCGCCAGGAATCAGGACATCTCGATGAACCGTCTGGGCGACAGCGGCGCCCTGCTGAACACGGTGTTCGTCGCGGGGACCCGGCTCGGACTGGTCATCGCGGACGGGCCGGGGCAGTCCGGCGGGCGGGCCGAACAGGTGGGCACCGATCTGGGCATCCCGCCGGCGATCACCAACATCGCCGGGATGCTCCTGCATCAGTACGCGCTGACGTACGTGCTGCCCGACGGCGTGAAGGCGTCCGGCCGGCTCAGCGTCTCGAGCCGGCGCAAGGGGACCTCGATCCGGGCGCCCACGCGGGTGCCCGAGCACGAGGATCGAGGCGCACCAGACGCGCTCTCACCGGCGAGCGCGGCGGCGCGGCTTCCGTGACTTCTTCGGCTTCGTCCCGGCGCGCCTGGCTGCGGGCCGTCCTTTCGCGGCCGAACGCGCTCGCGACGGCGGCACGATCACCTTCCGCACGTCCATGACGCGCGGTTCGCCGGGGTTCACGCCGAGGTCGTTCAGAATCGGCATCAACGTCCGGCCGAACTTGTCGAAGGCGCCTTGCGACGTCCAGACGTCGAAGATATTGACGCTCTCGCCGGTGCCGAAACAGGCGTGGTAGACGCGGCCGGGCGGGTGGCCGGCCCCGGCCTTCTTCAGGCGCTTGGTACATTCGTCGTACTGCTGGGCGGTCATGGCGGGCGACGGTGAAAAATATAGTGCGATGGCCATAACGGAACATCCTCCCTTGGATGGGACTATCGAATTGGAGCGCGTGTAGACGCTAAACCGGCGTCCACACGTCCCGCAAGTCGAAGTTTGCCTGATGTGCCGAACGTGCTCGCTTCCCGTATGGTGGAACTGTTGCCAGCGCCAGAGGAGCGACCCGAGGATCGCCGAGGCATGAAGAAGACACGCGTCCTCTCGACATCGATCGCCGAGTTCCTCAAGGTGTGGGGACTGCTCGGGCTGGTGGTCGTTGCCGGATTCCTGTTCACCTACCAGTTCGTCACGGCACCCCCGCCGAGAAGCCTCCGAATCGCAACCGGCATGAAGGGCGGCGCGTACTTCGCGTTCGCGCAGGAATACGCGCGTCTGCTGGCGGACGATGGAATCACGCTCGAGGTGGTCCCGACCGCCGGGTCTGTGGAGAACCTCGACCTCCTGAAGAGGGGCGCCGTCTCGCTGGCTCTCGTGCAGGGCGGGAGCGCTTCCCCGGAGGATCGGAACGAGCTCCAGTCACTCGGAAGCCTGTTTCTGGAGCCGGTCTGGGTGTTCGCGCGCGCCGAGGCCAACGTCCACCGATTCGCCGACCTCGAGGGCAAACGCGTGTCGATCGGCGCGACGGGGAGCGGCACCCGCCTGCTCGCGCTGCAGCTGCTCACCGCCAATGACATCACAGAATCGAATACGCGCCTCATCAGCGCCGGCACATCCGAGACCGTCCGGGCACTCTCCCAGGGGGAGATCGATGCGGCGATTCTCGTGTCGTCCGTCACGGCGCCCGTCATCCACGACCTGTTGATGACGCCGGGGCTCGCGCCCGTCGACTGGGAGCGCGCCGCGGCGTACGAGCGACTGTTCCCGTTCCTGACGCCAGTCGTCCTCAGCGAAGGCGTGCTCGACCTGGCGCGCAACGTGCCCCCCCGCGACACGAGTCTGGTGGCGACCTCGGCCAGTCTGGCGGCCAGACGCGATCTGCACGCCGGCCTCATCCCGGCGCTGCTGAACGTGGTGACGCGGGTTCATCAGGGAGGGGGCATCCTGGAGCACCGACGGCAGTTTCCGTCGGTGGACCTGGTCGACCTGCCGCTGAACCAGGATGCGAGCCGCTACATTCGAAATGGCCCCTCGTTCCTGTATCGATGGCTGCCCTATGGGACGGCGGTGGTCCTCGATCGGCTGAAGATCCTCGTCCTCCCGTTCATCGCGCTGCTGATTCCGCTGTTCCGGATCGCGCCGCCGCTCTACCAGTGGCGCATCCGTTCGCGGATATACCGGTGGTACGCGGAGGTGCGGGAGATCGACACGGCGCTTCTCTCGGAGTCGAAGCCGGACCTCGAGTCGCTTCGCACTCGGCTCCGGATCCTCGAGCGCGACGTCGCGTCGATCTCCGTCCCGTTGGCGTACACAGGCGAGCAGTATCATCTCCGGCTGCACATCCGCCTGCTTCAGGAGCGGCTGGAGCGGTTCGCCGAGCCGCGCTGAGAGGCCGCTAGCGCGATTTCTTCAGCACCTGGCCGGCGCGCGCGCCGGTGAAGGCGCCGTCCCGGCGCGCGATGACGCCGTTGACGATGACCCAGTCCATGCCGTCGGCCAGCTCGTGCGGCTTCTGGTAGGTCGCGCGGTCGACCACATTCGCAGGATCGAACACGACGACGTCGGCGAAGGCGCCCTCGCGCAGTTGGCCGCGGTCCTCGAAGCCGAAGACGGAGGCAGGGAGCGTCGTCATCGCGCGGATGGCCTGTTCGAGCGGCAGGACGGCCCGTTCGCGGACGTACACCGCGAGCCGACGGGCGAACGCGCCGTTGTTGCGCGGATGCGGCATGCTCGGGCCGGGGAGCGAGAGGCCGCCGTCGCTCGAGGCCATGGTCCACGGCTGCCGCATGATCATCTGGATGTCCGGCTCGGACATGTTGAACGACACGATGGAGGCGCCGCCCGCGACGACGATGTCGGCCGCGGCCTGTTCCGGTGTGATCCCGCGATTGGTCGCGATGTCGTCGAGACGCATGCCGGCGAGATCCGGCGCGCCGCGTCCGGATGCGATCGCGATCGAATGGGCTCCGCCGCGCCTCCGGATGTTCTCGCGAACCTGGGCCAGAAACGTCTCGCGGGAGTCAGGGGCTGCCAGCGATGTGCGCGCGTCGGCGGCGCTCGTGCCGGGCATGACCGCTGCCGCCAGGCTGGTCGACGACGCGTCGTACGGATACTGGTCGGCGTAGACGTCGACCCCGCGGGCCCGGGCCGCGTCGAGGTGCGCGACCAAAACCGTCGACAGGCCCCAACTGTCCGGGCCGAGTGCCTTCATGTGCGTCACGATGCCGCGAACGCCGGCCTCCTCCGCGACCCGGATCACCTCGTCGACCGAGGCGACGACGCCTCCTTGATAGTTGCCCTCGTCGCGGATGTGGCTCGTGTAGACGCCGCCCGCCTCCTTCGCGAGTGCGATGACCTCTTCGGTCTTCGCGTAACGGCCGGGCACGTAGAACAAGCCGCTCGAGAGACCGAAGGCGCCGTCGGCGACCGCCTGCCGCACCAGCCGCCTCATCTCGTCCAGCTCGGCGGGCGTCGGCGCGCGATCGGCCGGCGGCGGCATTGCCGCGGTGCGCACGCTGCCGTGGCCGATGAGCAGCGCCGCATTGACGCCGATGCCGCCGTCGGCTTCGAGCTCGGCCGCCTGCTGCTTCAGGTCGATCGGCCCGCCGCCGTCCGGATTGCCGACGACCGTGGTCACGCCCTGCGCGATGAGCGGCCGGGCATCGCGGAGCCGCGGGTCCGCAATGTTGGACAGCGCGTGTGAATGGACGTCGATGAACCCGGGCGCGACCACACCGTCGTTCGCGTCGATGACGGTGTCCGCCGTTCGGCCGGCGAGCAGCCCGATCGCGGCGATGCGATTGCCGCGGATGCCGACGTCTGCGCGCCGCCACGGATTGCCCGTGCCGTCGATCAATCGGCCGCCGACGATGAGGATGTCGAAGTCGGTCCGAGCGGGCGTGGGTTGCTGTCCGGCGAGCAGGAACGAACGGCGTGCCGCACCCGCAGGACACAGCGCGAGCAGCACGAGGATCCAGGGCGTCAGGCGTCTCATGGCGTTGCGCGGCGATCTTACCTCCGAGGACGGCGGCGGGCACGAGGGCGAACCGGCGCGCGGCAGGGGTCAGGCGGTGGGCTCGCGCTCGAGCTGCCGGAAGCGGAACGTGTCCCGAACGGCGCGCACGACGAAGCGGATGACGAGCACGATCAACGCCACGACGGCGAGCGCGATGCCCGCCGCGACGAATGGGTGGCTCGTGGCGAACCACGTGAGGAAGATCGTGAAGGCGTCCTCGAACGTGCTCAGGAGGAAGTTCGAGAACGGCTCCGGCGAGGGCGTCACCGCGGCGCGCGCAGCCGTCTTGCCGCCGTGGGCGGCGAGCGCGATCGTCCCTCCCAGGATCGCGCTCGCCAGCTGCCAGGGAGCCGGGAGCTGCGAGGCGGCCGCGTAGCTCATCAGCGCGGCCGCGGGCACCCGAATGAACGTGTGCAGCGCGTTCCAGACCAGATCGAAGACCGGGATCTTGTCGGCGACGAATTCGATCGCGAACAGCACGACGGCCGCGGCGATCACCCACGTGTCGTCGAGCGTGCCGAGCCCGGCGGGCAGCGTGATGACCTCGAATCGCGCGAGCAGGCCCAGCGTCGCGACGGTCGCGTAGAGGTTCAGCCCCGCGGCGAAGCTGACCGCGATGAGGAACGCGGCGAGCGGCTCACCGGAGAGCGGCATTCCTGCATCGTAACCGACCTGGGGAATCGGGCGGCGCGTCGGGTTGCGTGTCTCGCGGAGCTGCGGCGCCACCTCGATCACCTGGAGGCGATTCGTCCCCGCGTCCACGATCGCGGCGCTTCCTGGCGATCACGGCGGCGATAGAGGGCGAGGCGGGCTCAATCTCCGCGCAGCATCTGCGCGGGATCGACGCGGAGGGCGCGCCGCGAGGGCACCCAGGTGGCGGCGGCGCCGGCGACGGCAATAATCGCGACGGGAACCACGAAGGCCGGCCAGGCAGGATCCAGAAAGCTGCCGGCGCCCCCTGAGGCGCGCACGACACGACTGAGGGCGAATGTCGCTCCCACGCCGCAGCCCGCGCCGATCGCCAGCAGTCTGCCGCTCTGGGCGGAGACCAGACGCAGGATGTCCCGCCCTGTCGCGCCGAGTGCGAGTCGAAGCGCCAACTCCCTGGCGCGGCGCGCGATGGCGAACGCCAGCACTCCGTACAGGCCCGCCGTCGTCAGGAACATGGCGACGGCAATGAGCGGCAGCACGAGCGCCGTCGTGGCGAGGATTTCCTGCGCGCCGACGGCCGCCATCTGGTCGAGCGTGTACGCGCGCGCCGACGTCTCCGGTTCCGCTCGCTTGACCTCCTGAGTCAGCGTGTTGACGAGCGGCGCGGGGTCGCCCGACGCGCGCACCAGGAAGTCCATCGCCGTGCGGTCCGGCGACGAATCCAGCGGCAGAAACAGCTTCGGATCGCGATCGTGGTTCTGGAGCGCGTAGTTCGAATACTGCGCGACCAGTCCGAGGATCTCGTAGGACGTTCCGCGCAGCCAGACGCGCCGTCCGATCGGACTCTGGTCTCCGAACAGGCGCGCGGCAAGCCGTTCGTTGACGAGGGCCGTGCGAGTCGCGGTGGACTCGCCGTCGCCGAAGGCCCGTCCTGCGCGCAGCGGCACGCCGAGGGCCGCAAAGAAACCCGGACCGATCGACACCACGTCCGCGCGGACGGACTGCGCGCCGGCAGCGGAGGTGGTCACGCGCTCGAAGCGCCCGGACCCGGCGTACGGCACGCTGGTCGACGGCGCCGCGGCCGCAACCCCCGGCACGGCGGTGACCACCTCGGCGATCCGAGCGACGTCCACTCCATGGTCGTTCGCCACACGCAGGGCGATCAACCGCCGGCTGTCGAAGCCCAGGTGCTGGGCGAGTTGCCGGGCGTACGTGCTGAGCAGGCCGCCGGCGACGACGAGCAGCGCCATCGTGACGGCTACCTCACCGATGACCAGCGCATGCCGCCAGCGCTGGCGAAGACGGTCCGAGGATGCGAGCGTGCGCATCGGATGGCCGTGGAGGCGCCGTGTCTCGAGGACCGCCGGCCCGATGCCGGCGACGATGCCGCTGAGGAACGTGATAGCGAAGGAGTCGAGCAGGAGATGCGGATCGATTGAAAGGTCGAGCATGCGCAGAGTCGACGCCGCATGCGAAACGATCAGCGCTCTGAGCGCGAAGGCGAGCCCGATGCCCAGTCCGCCGCCGATGCACGCGATCAGCACCGATTCGGTCACCAGACTTCGAACGATCCGGCCGCGGCTGGCGCCGAGCGCCACGCGAAGGCCAATCTCGCGCTCCCGCGAGGTCCATTGCGCCATCACGAGCATCGCGACGTTCGCGCACGCGATCAGCAGCGTGAGGAGCACCGCGGTGCCGAGTGCCCAGGGAAGCGCAACCGAGAGCACGCGCGCAATCGGCGTGCCTTCCATCCCCGACACCTTCAGACGCAGGCGCCGGTCCGCCGACGGGAGGCCGCTCGCGTAGGTGAGCAGGCCGGTCCGCAGGCGCTCTGACAGCGCCTCCGGAGAAACGCCGGACGGACGCCGCGCGACGACCTCGACCTCCGCCGTTCGCAGCGCGTCCATGCTGACCGGGAGCCAGATCGGCCCGTCCATCGTCGAGAACCAGAACCGGTCCGGCATGACGGCGCCGACCTGGAACGGCTGGCCGTCGATCCACAGGAGACGGCCGAGCGCATCCGGCCGCCCATCGAACAGCGTCTCCCACGCGCCGTGGCTGAGTACGGCCGACGAGGCCCGATCGCGCGGCAGGCGGCCCAGGGCCGGCTCGACCCCGAGGACGTCGAACAAGTCGTCGGAGACCGCCCGCACTGGAATGCCGATCGTGCGATCGCCGGTGCGCACGTCCCGCTCCCGCGCCGGCGCCGCCCCGGCGAGCGACACGCCGAGCGGCGCGTCGTGCCAGAGGGCGAACAGCGCGCCCGGCACGAGGCTTCCGGCCGGCCTGATGGGCTGCTCGAGGGAGCCGACCTGCACGCGCGACAGGCGCCCGGGTGCGCGGTAGAGCGGAGGCGGCTTGCGGAAGACGGCGTCTCGGACGGCGAGCGCGGCGGTCGTCGCGGCGATCCCGCCCGCGAGGGAGAGGACGGCGACGAGGCCCGCGACCGGATACCGTCTCAGGCTACGCGCCGCGCCGCCCAGGTCGTGGCGCAGCCGGTCCCACCAGAGCCAGCGGCGCGCCTCGTAGAAGCGCTCGCGCGCCGCGAGGACGCTGCCGAAGCGGCGCCGTGCCTCCGCGGGCGCGGCCTCGGGGGGCAGGCCTTCCTCGACCAGCCGATCGGCTTCGAGCGCCAGATGGGCCTCGATCTCGTCATCGAAGTCGTCCGGCGGCCGCTCATGGGTTGACATTCAACCCAAGTCTACGGATACTCAGGTCGAATGTCTATCCGAAAGCGCGGCGACCGCGCGCACAGCGCACACCTGCAGGGCACGCTGGACCTGCTGATTCTGCGGACGCTCATCCTGGGGCGCCAGCACGGCCAGGGCATCGCCCGTGTCATCCAGCAGGAGTCGGAAGACGTGCTGATCGTCGATCACGGCTCCCTCTATCCCGCCCTCCAGCGCCTCGAGGCGCGCGGGTTCATCCGCGCCGAATGGGGCACGTCCGACAACGGCCGGAAGGCGCGCTTCTACGTCCTCACCGCCAAGGGCCGACGCGAGCTCAGCCGGGAAGAGAGCGAGTGGCGCCGGATCGCCGGCGCGATCATGCGGATTCTGGGGGCGACGTCGGGCTAGGCAGGCGCGCAGGACCGGTCGCGGACGCTCTCTCTGGAACTTCGCTTGACTCCCTGACGGGTGCCGGATTAGCGTTGACCTAGAATTTCTAGGTCAAAGCGCTCGAATCGGCGCTCGGGGAGGCACTCGCATGAGACGACGAAAGCCGGGCGCGGCCGACGGGGACCTGCTGGGCGGGACACTGGACATGCTGATCCTGCAGGTGCTCGTACCCGGACGCGCGCACGGCCTCACGATCGCCGAAGTCATCCAGCGGCGATCGGACGCCGCGCTGCTCGTCGAGCAGGGCTCGCTCTATCCGGCGCTGCACCGGCTGGAGAAGCGCGCCTGGATCCGGGCGCAGTGGGGCACGTCCGAGAACAACCGCCGCGCGCGCTTCTATTCGCTGACCCCGAAAGGACGCCGCCACCTCCACGCCGAGACGAGCCGGTGGGAGCGGCTCGTCGGCGCGGTCGCCCAGGTCATGCGACCCGCTCACGACTGACGGTCATGAGATGGCGCCTTTTCGCGTCGCGGACCGCGCGCGATCGTGAGCGCACCGAAGAGCTCGAGGCGCATCTCGCGCTGCTCGTGGACGACTACGTGGCGCGCGGGCTGGCGCCTGACGAGGCCAGGCGGCGCGCGCGGCTGACGCTCGGCAACCCTCGCGCCACGCGAGAGGAGATCGACGACATGGATCGGCTCCCCCTGTTGGATCCGCTCGTCCGGGACCTGCGGTACGCGTGGCGAACGCTCCGGCGTGCGCCTGCGTTCACGGCCACCGTGATCGTCACCTTGGCGCTCGTCATCGGCGGCAATACCGCCGTCGCGAGCCTCGCCGACAGCCTGCTCCTGACGCCCCTGCCGTATCCCCGCCCGGACCGCCTCGGCGTCGTCGTGACGAACGTGCGCGGCGCCAGCGGCGGCGCGTCGACCGATGATTCGCAGGACGGCGCGAGCTGGGAGACGCTGCGCGACCAGGCGAAGTCGGTCGACGTCGCCATGTACGCGGGCAGCTTCGGCGGCGGCGTGAACATGGTCATGGACGGGACCGCGGTCGCCGTCTCGCAGTCGCGGGTCGGCGCCGGCTTCTTCCACGTCATCGGCGTGGCGCCGTTCGCGGGCCGCGAATTCACCCGCGAGGAGGACGTGCCGGCAGGGCCGGCCGTCGCGGTCATCAGCTACCGGCTCTGGCAGCGGGATCTCGGCGGCGATCCGGCGGTGCTCGGCAAGACGATGCTCCTCCGCGGCGAGCCGTACACGGTCGTGGGCGTGATGCCGGAGCGATTCGAGGCGCCTGGCCTCACGATGGCCACATCCGACGGCGTCGTCGACGTCTGGACGCCGGCGCGGCCCTCGCGCACGGGCGAGGGGGTCGGCACGAACTATGGCGTGATCGCGCGGGTGAAGGCCGGCCGCAGCTGGCACGAAGCCAATGCCGAGCTGGCTGCGCTCGGGCGAGCGTCGTTCGGCGCCCGGGGCAGGCTGACGAACGGCCGCGACGCCTGGTGGACGCTCGTGCCGATGCAGGAGGCGATCACCGCCGACGTGCGCGAGCCGATCGCCATCCTCGCCGGCGCGATGGCGATGGTGCTGCTCATCGCGTGCGTGAACATCGCCGCGCTGCTGCTCGCGCGCGGCGGGACCCGCCAGAAGGAGATCGCCACGCGCGTGGCGCTCGGCAGCGGCCGAGGCGCCGTGATTCGCCAGTTGATGGTCGAGAGCGTCGTCCTGGCGCTCATCGGCGGCGCGGCGGGCGTGTTCGTCGGCTATCTGGGACTTGCGGCGTTGAAGGCGCTCGGAGGATCGACGTTCTCGACGTGGACGCACGCCAACGTCGACGGCCGCGTGCTCGTCGCCACCGCCGGACTCTCGCTCTTCACCAGTCTGCTGTTCGGCTTCGTGCCGGCGCTGCATGCGGGACGGCTGGACGTGACCGCCGCCCTCGCGGCGGGCGGGTCGCGCAGCGTGACCGGCGGCTCGGGTCACTGGACACGCCGCGTCCTCGTGACGACGGAAGTCGCGCTCGGCGTCGTGCTGCTCGTCGTCACCGGGCTGCTCGTCCGCACGTTCGTGAACCTGCGCACGCTCGAGCCCGGCTTCGACGCCTCGTCGGTGACCACCGCGTCGGTCTCGCTCCAGGACGCCCGGTACGCCTCGGCCGAGCGCGTGACCCAGCTGTTCGAACGCAGTCAGCAGGCGCTCGAATCGACGCCTGGCGTCGTCTCGGCGGCCGTGTCGCTCGAGCTGCCGTACCGGCGTCTGCTCAACTACGGGTTCCGGTTCTCCGACGACACCGGCGACGACGCGAAGATGACGAACGTCATGTACGTCACGCCGGGCTTCTTCGACACGCTGAAGATTCCGCTGCGCCGCGGACGCGATTTCACCGCCGCCGATCGCGCCGGCGCGCCGCCGGTCGCCATCGTCAACGAGACGTTCGTCCGGAGCTGGGCGAACGGCGCCAATCCGATCGGCCGCCGCATCAGCCTCAGGGAGGGATTCGACCGCGAGATCGTTGCGGTTGCAGGGGACGTCCTCGTCAGGAACCAGGGGATCGGGTTCCCCGGCGCCGCGCCCGGGCCCTTGATGACCTCCCCGCTCGTGCTCATTCCGGCGGCGCAGACCGGCGAGGGCTTCTTCCGGATGGTCCACACGTGGTTTCAGCCGATGTGGACCGTCCGGACGAGCGGAAACGTGAACGTCGCAAGCGTGCTGCCGCAGGCGATCCATGCGGCCGACCCGATGCTGCCGGTCCAGAACGTCCGGCCGTTGTCGGCCGTGGCGTCGGCGGCGACGAGTCTGCAGCAACTCCTCCTGACCCTGGTCGGCACCATCGCCGCCGCTGCGCTCGTGCTGGCGGCGATCGGCGTGTTCGGCCTGATCGCGCAGGGCGTGGCGGAGCGCACGCGCGAGTTCGGCATCCGCCTGGCGCTCGGCGCAACCCCCAGCGCGACGGTCCGGCGCCTGACGCTCTCCGGCGTGCTCGTGGCCGCCGTCGGCGTCGTCATCGGGGCGGGCCTGGCGTGGATGGCCGTCGCGGTGTTCGACTCGTACGCATTCCTGTTCCACGTGGACAAGCACGATCCGTGGACGTTCGTGGCCGTCGCGATCGGTCTGCTCGTTGTGGCCGCCGTCGCCAGCGCGCTTCCGGCACGGCGGATTCTTCGGCTGGATGCGGTGAAGGTGCTTCGAGAGTAGGTTCCGGGGGTTCTCCTACCGGAGTGAGACGTCCTGCGAGCCGCCCCGCAGCACCGTCGTTCGGCCGCCCCAGACGAACTCGCCCGTCACGCCCGCGGGCAGCACGACGTGCGCGCCGAGGCCGCCGGCTTCGCGCGTGTACTCGACCTCGACGACGCCCTGAGGAATCGGCATCCTGGCGGAGAGGTGCGTGAGCGCGCCGAGGTGCGGCGCGATGGAGACCGTCCCGAACCCCGGAGTCTTCGGCTCGATGCCGGCGACCAGCGTGAGCAGGTCGTAGTTCGGATGCGCGCTCCAGGCGTGCGAGTCCGAGCGCGTCGGCTCGGGCGATTCGGCCCACGTCGTCAGCCCGAGCGAGACCATCTGCCGCCAGGGACCGAGCAGGCGGAGGTAGTCGTCGCTCATCCCGGCGTGTGCGAGCGCGCGGGCGAGATAGAAGCGGAAGTAGTACGTCGCGGCGGTCATCGGCGGGACGGGACCGCTTGCGCTGAAACCCGCGTCGCTCGTCGAGAGAATCTTCGTCAGCACGTCCCGCTGCGCTCCGGCCGGTATCACATCCAGCCAGACGCCGAGCAGATTGGCGTGCTGGCTGAAGTGCTGCTGCGCCGGCGTATCGGCCAGTAACTGATACTGCGCGTTCCAGCATCGCGAGCGGATGCCGGCCGCGGCGCGGTCGGCTGCCTGGCGATACCGTGCGGCGACCGCGGGATCGCCCAGCGCGGTCTCGAGCTCGCCGCCATCGCGCAGCGCCTCGAGGAACTGCAGCGTGATCACGGACGACCCGCCATCAGCGTCCTGCGGCGGCATTCCGTCGCGGAAGTCCTTTCCCCAGTCGACGAACGGCCACCACGGCAAGCGGCCGAGCATCCCATCGGGGCGCTGCCGGTCGAGATACCAGCCGAGCACGGTCCGCGTGCCGGCCAGTTGCGCCCGCACGTAGGCGGGATCGCCCCGATAGCGCCAGAAGTCGTGCACCATGCCGACCCACATCAGCGAGAAGGTCGGGATCATCTGCGTGAGCTGCGACGGATAGCGGCCCTGCGTCAGACCGTCCGGGATGCGGGAGCCGTTGTAGGCGTCGATCGCCTGGCGCGCGAGCCGATCGTCGCCGGCCATCACATACGAGATGAGCGCCTGGATGCGGGTGTCGCCGACATACTGCAGCCGCTCCCAGTAGGGCGTGTCCATATAGGTGTCGTGCGCATCGAGCCTCGCCGTCCGCCAGCCGATCTCCCAGATCGGCGCGAGCGACGGGTCGTCGGCGTCCAACGACGCGCGCTCGTCGAACGGGTAGGCCGAGAACCACGTGCGGAGGCGCTCCACTCGCACCGGCTGGTCGGCCGCCTGGACGTCGATCTGGAGATACCGCCACGTGCGCCAGGTGAGCGGCAGGAACTGCCGCGCGCCGGCGCCATCCGGCAGGAACTCGTCGACGATGCCTTCGATATGCCGGCCATCGACGTCGTTGCGGTTGCCCTTGCGATGTTGATCGTCGACCAGCGCCTCGGCGTACGTCAGGCGGACGATGGCGCCCCGGCCGCCGCTCACGGCGACGCCCGGATAGCCGGTCGTCAGATGTCCGTTGTCGAGCAGCACGCTCGCCCTCGTGCCCGGCGGCACGACGAATGCGCCGTCGGGAAACCCGTCCGGCGTGTCGATCCCGGCGGCGCGCACGACGCGGCCGGCCGGAACGAGACGCATCTCCATCGGCGGCAGGCCGTCGGCCACGAGCTGCCAGTTGTTGGGCGGATCCCGCTCTTCGCGCAGGCCCGCGCGGCTGATCGCCTGCGCCTTCGCCCATGGCTGGCCGGCCGCGGGAGGGGCGTCCCAGGCCCAGTCGAACGCGGATCCGGTCAGCCGCTCGCCAGGCTCCGCGGCGAAGTACCCGCGGACCTGCGGCCGGATCGTCTCGACGCCGAGGTCGATCTTGGCCTCCCAGGTGGCGTTGGTGTCAATCGCCCGATCGGACTCGTGCTCGCTCTGGAGGACGAAGCCCGTGCGGTCGGTCATCTGCGCCAGCGCCGCGTGCGTCCCGAAGTTCCACACCGTGGCGGCGACGACGTTGGCGCCGGCGTGGAGGAAGGGCGCCAGATCGTACGTCTCGTACCGCCAGTGCGCCAGATCGCCCCGTGCCGGGCCCGTGCCCACGCGCTGCTGGTTGACGTGGAGCAGGAACTGCTGGTCCGCGCTGACGTGCACGACGAAGCGCGCGGGTGCCGCGGGCAGCGTCAGGATCTTCCGGAAGTGGAGGATGGCCTCGTCACGTGCGGGGGCATCCGGCGCGGTGATCCACTGCGCGGTCCAGGCGAACCGGGGCGGCTCCTGCGCCGCCGGGCGAGAGCCCGTCCCGGCGGCTGCCACGGCCACGGCCAGGAGCAGCGCGGCGCCCCGAAGACGGGGAGGCTCACGCGCGTCACGCACCCTGGTACGCCAGGAACATCCCGCGGAAATACTTCAGCACGCGCATCGGATCCGCAGACTCCGGAATCTCGGCGAAGCAGTAGCCGCCGAAGTGCATGCCGGCGAGGTTCGTGATCAGGCGCCGCCACGGGTATTCCTCGAGGAACAGATCGCGCATGTGGATCTGTCCGATCTGGTCGCGCAGCAGCCGGAAGTTCGCGTCGAACCCGCCGTCGAGCAGATCCGTCTGGTTCGAATTCCAGCAGGCGCGGACGTTCGGGTGGTTGCCGCCGTAGTCGAAGATCTTCCGGATGCGCGGCACGCGCGAGCTGTCGGTGCCGTGCACCTCGAGCTGGATCGTCACGCCGTGGTCGCGCGCGAAGCCCCCGCACTCGGCGAGCGCCTTGCCGATCTGCTCGAGCGTCTGCTCTTCGGGCACGTCCTTCGGAATGCCGTTCGGGCGAACCTTGACGCTCGGCGAGCCGACGTCGCGCGCGAGCAGCACCCACGCCTTCGTCTCGTCGATGTTCTTGCGGACGACGGCCGGGTCGGGCGAGTGGAACTCGCAGGTCGTGCCGAGGCCGCCAATCTTCACGGGCGAGTCCTCGAACTGCTTGCGCACGGCCGCCCGCTGAGGCGCGGCGAGGGAGATTTCTACGCCGTGCCCGTGGGTCGTGCGCAGCTCGACCGCCTCGAACTGCGCCTCGCTCAGGTTCCTGATGATGGTCGGCACGTCCCAGTCCTTGGCGATGAGGTAGGTCACCGTGCCGAGCTTCAGCCCCGCCGGCGCGGCGGCCGACGGAGAAGTCTGCGCCGGGCGGACCGCGCTCAGTGCCGGGGCGACAGCGAGGGTCGAGAGGAAATCGCGTCTGCGCATGGGCGAAGCTTAGCAAAGCCCGAAGCCCAAAGCCCACAGCCCGGCAGCGCCTTGACATCCATCGTCTGCGCCTGTAGAAAATACATCGTTCAACTATGCCTAGGAACGACGGACTCCCGCCCGGCACCCTGGTGATGCTCATCCTGCGCGTGCTGACATCCGGGCCGCTGCACGGCTACGGGATCGCCCAGCGGATCGCGCAGCTGTCGAGCAATGAACTCAGCGTCGAAGAGGGCTCGCTCTATCCGGCGCTGCAGAAGCTGCTGCTGAAGGGCTGGGTGAAGGCCGTTCCCGCGGTTTCAGAGACCGGGCGTCAGGTCCGGGAGTACAGGATTACCGCGAGCGGCCGCAAGCGGCTCGAAGCGGAGCGCGTGGAATACGCCCGCGTGTCGGGAGCGATCATGGCGATTCTCGAGGGCTGAGGGCGGAGCCATGGACAAAATCGCGGAAATCGCGCGCCGCCTCTGGCATCTGCTCAATCGACGCCGATTCGAGGCGGAGCTCCGGCAGGAACTCGACGAGCATCGCGCCCGTCTCGACGATCCGCGCCGGCTGGGCAATGCGCTGCGGCTGCGAGAGGAGGCGCGCGACGTCTGGGGCTGGAGCTGGCTCGACGATCTGTCGCGCGATCTCCGCTTCGGCGTCCGTGGGCTGCGCCGCTCACCCGTCTTCACGCTCACCTCCGTGCTCGTTCTCAGCCTTGGGATCGGCGTGAATCTGGCATTCTTCCAGGTCGTCGACGAGGCGCTCATCCAGCCGCCGCACGTGGAGGACCCGGCGACCCTCGTCCGGTTCTACCGCCGCGGACCGCACTTCACGTCCACGGCCGTCGCGTACCCGATCGCGAATTACATCGAGCGGCGCACGACGGTCCTGTCGGCCGTGTTGACCCGCTACCAGACGACCGTCGCCTGGACCGATCGGGGCGAGAAGCGCCTTCCCGTGGCCTTCGTGTCACCGAACTGGTTCGGCGAGCTCGGCGCCTCCGCCGCGCGCGGCCGGCTGATCGGCGCGGCGGACGCGCGGCCGGCCGGAACGCCCGCGGTCGTCGTGAGCCATCAGTTCTGGCAGCAGCAGCTCGGCGGCCGTGGCGATGTCGTGGGATCCGTCGTGCGGCTGAATGACCATCCGGCGGTCATCGTCGGCGTCGCGGCGCCGACGTTTTCCGACGTGCAGCTCGACAACACGACGATGTGGATGTCGATCGTGCAGATCGGCGCGCTCGTGCCGGGCAGCCGGGTCGGTGTCGATTGGAGCGCGGAAAGCGACATGTACGCGCGCCTGAGTCCTGGCATCTCACGCGACGCGGCCAAGGCGAGCCTCCGGACGACGATGGCCGAACTGGCGCGCGTGGAGCCTCAGCACGTCGCCGCCGACGAGTGGCTCGAGCCATATCTCGGCACGGAACAGTTCAAATCGCCGCAGCATGCGCAGGAAGTCCGGAACGTCGTCTTCGTGCTGAGCCTCCTCGCCGCGCTCGTGCTGCTGATCGCATGCTTCAATCTCGGCCATCTCACTTTGGCGCGCGCATTGGCGCGGGCGCGTGAGATTGGCATTCGGGCCGGTCTCGGGGCGAGCCGCTGGCGCATCGTCCGGCACCTGCTGGCCGAGTGCGGCCTCCTCGCCGCGCTCGGCGGAGTGGGCGGGCTCGCGATGGGCCAGGCCGCGATCCGCGTGCTGACGCGAGTCATGACGCCGCTCTCGCGCCTGGATCTGACGCCCGACTGGCGCGTCGGCCTGGCGATGTTCGCGTGCGCGATGGCGGCACTGCTGGTGGTCGGTCTGTTGCCGGCCTGGAAGGTGGCCCGATCGGATCTCGCCCTCGCCGCGCGCGACGGTGGAGAGCGTCTCTCCCAGGGACTGCAGAGCGTCCGGTTGAAGCGCCTCCTCATTGGCGGCCAGATCGCGGGCTGCTGCCTGCTGCTGGTGTTCACGGCCCAGCTCACCCGGACGGTACGGCGCGCGCTCTCCCCGGATCTCGGATTCGAGTACGCGAACGTCGCCGTGCTCGACCCCTCGCTGGGCGCGTACGGTTTGAACAGCGCGGCGGCGCAGCGCTACTGGCTCGAAGTCCGGCGCGTCATCGAGGCCCAGCCGCAGACCGCGGCCACCGCCCTGGCCGCGTACGCGCCGCTCAGCGGCCAGAGCAACACGTCGCGCTACAGCTCGCTGCCGCAACTGAGAATCACGGTGATGACGGTGGAGCCGTCGTTCTTCGGCGTCATGCGGATTCCGATCCTCGCCGGGCGGACGTTCGAGCCGCACGAGACCCGCCAGACGTCGGTGATCGTCAGCCGTCGCGTCGTGCTCGAGATGTACGGCACCATGGACGTCGTCGGACGGCGGTATCCGAAGGTCGAGCCGCACTGGACCATCGTGGGCGTCGCGGGCGACGCGCATCTCATCGACCCCCATGCCACCAACGTGGGGGAGCACTACTTCCCGATCGCGGATGACGTGGTCTCCGCCAGCCTGCTGGTCCGCGCGGACCGCGATCCCGAGCAACTGCTGGGCCCGATCCGACGCGCCGCGCGCGCCGCTGACGCGCAGATCGTGCCGGAGACGCGGCTGATGCGCGACGATTTCGAACGCACGCTGCAAGGCCCGACGCTCGCGCGCTCGATCGCCGGGGCGGTCTCCACGCTCGCGCTGGTGCTGGCGTGCGTCGGGCTCTTCGGCGTCATCTCGCAGAGCGCACGTCTGCGGACGAAGGAGATCGGCGTGCGGCTGGCGCTGGGCGCGCAGGACGGCGCAATCGTGCACCTGCTGCTGCGCCAGACTGTCTGGCCGGCTGCCCTGGGCCTCGCGCTCGGCGTGGGGGGCGGCGCGCTGTTGACGCGCGGACTCGCCGGCGCGCCGTTCTATCTCGACTGGCGCGATCCAGCCGCCTACGGTGCCGCCGTGGTCGTCCTGGCGATGACGGGCGCCGCGGCCGCAGTGCTGCCGGCCCTGAGAACCCTTCGCTCGAATCCGTTGCAGACGCTCAGGCAGGACTGAATTCCGGCGGTCGGTGGCCTGCGCGCCGCCCACGCCAATGTCCTCGTGTCCGCGCGGACCGCCACGCGATGTGGCATCATGGCAGCCGTCCGCGGCCTCGCCAGGACCGCGAAGGAGTAGGAGATGCCGAAGTTCATGGTGCAAGCCAGCTACACGTTTGATGGCGCCAAAGGGTTGCTCAAGGACGGCGGCTCGAAGCGCCGCGCCTCCGTCGAGAAGATGATCAACGGGCTCGGCGGGAAGGTCGAAGCGTTCTACTACGCGTTCGGTCCGACCGACGTCGTGTCCATCGTCGACCTGCCGGATGCGGTGTCGGCCGCGGCCGCCGGGCTCGCGATCAACGCCAGCGGAGCCGTGACGTCGACGATGACGGTGCTCCTGACACCGGAAGACGTCGATGCCGCGGTGAAGAAGCCGATCGCGTACACGCCGCCCGGGGCGTGATTCGCGGCAGGAGATTCGGGTCCGGCGCCGAAACCGCGAATCCCTTTCGCGCGGGGGTGCCTCTAACGTGGTGGAGGCACTTTCGATGGCACTGACGCACGTCACGGAACAGACGTTTGAGGCGACCATTCGCGAAGGCATCGTCCTGCTGGACTGGTGGGCGAGCTGGTGCGGGCCGTGCCGCGCGTTCGCGCCGATCTTCGAGGCCGCCGCAGAAAAGTATCCGGACCTGACCTTCGGGAAGATCGACACGGAGGACCAGCCCGGGCTGGCCGCCGCCTTCGACGTCCGATCCATTCCGACGGTGATGGCGTTCCGCGACGGCGTCCTGCTGTTCGCCCAGCCCGGCTTGCTGTCGGGTCCGCATCTCGACGACCTGATTGCCAAGATCAGCGACCTGGACATGGACGAAGTGCGCCGTCAGATCGCGGCCAGCTCCGAGCCGGCCGAGACGGTCAGCTAGCGGAGCCTGCATTGCGGGCACGCTCGGCACGGATCTGGCGGATGGCGCGCTGAAGCGAGCGCTTCAGGGCTTTCGGAAGATCCTGTGCCGGGGCCTGGCGGCACACCCGCAACACTTCCTTCAGCGACTGGCAGGCCTGCCGACAGCCGCGGCACCGCTTCAGGTGCGCTTCGAGATCGGCGCACGTCGCGGCCCCGAGGTCCCCTTCGAGCCAGCGCGAGAATCGCTCGATGACGCCGCGGCACCCGGGCGCGGCCGGTGCGGCGTCGAGGCCCACGAGCGGGGTCAGGAGGACCCGCAGGCGGATGCGCGCGCGGTGCAGGCGGCTCTTGACGGCGCGGACGCCGATGCCGAGGACCTTCGAGACCTCGGGTGCCGTCAGCCCTTCGACGTCCCGCAACAGCAGGACCTCGCGGTGTGCGGGGCTCAGCCGTTCGAGGGCGGCGTTGATCGCCGCGTCGCGCTCGCGCGCGACGGTCATCTCCTCGGGCGTGGGCGCAGACGACTCGAAGGCCTCGGGCGGAACGCCTTCCGACCGGTCGAGCGGCGCTTCGCGCGCGAGCCGCCTCGTGCGCTGGCGGTGTCGACTCAGCGAGAACCGGCGCGCGACGCTGTAGAGCCAGGTGCTCAGTGCGCTCTCGCCGCGAAACGTGTGCAGGGAACGCGTCATCGCCAGCAGCGTGTCCTGCGCCACCTCCGCGGCGTCGTCGGCGTTGCCCGTCAGGCGGTAGCTGAATCGATAGACGCGGGGCTCGTACCGGGTGACCAGGGCATTCAGGGCGCTGGTGTCCCCGGCGCGCGCGGCCCGCACGAGGTCCGAATCCGATCGTTTCGGCACTGGGCTGATCGATGGCACTAGGGGGCTTCAGGCGTTGGGCTTTGGGCTTCAGGCGTCTCGAGCGCCGGCCGATTCCACTCCCCCAGCGTTGCCGCGGCCTCGTACGTGCTCTCGACGAACTCCGCAATCGCGCGGGCTGGCGAAGGCGACCGGCGCACCGCCTCGTAGGGCAGGATGAACTCGCCAAGCGCGGTGTGATAGTAGGCCGCCTCGGGACGGACGGCCGACGCCGGCAGCCCTGCGGGCTGGGGCACGGCGTAGGCGTAGAACGCCGGCTCCAGGACCGGCGCGGTGCCCGGCCAGAAGCCGTGGCTGATGACCTCGTGCGAGTACGCGTCACGCATGAACGCCGGCCCGTCACGCGGCGGAGCCACTCGGCCGGAGAACCGCGTGACGGCAAGGTCGAAGCTGCCCCAGAAGAAGTGCACGGGGCTGCACTTGCCGATGAACCGGGCGCGGCACGCGGTGAACACGCGCTCGATCTGGACCAGCAGGCGCCAGAACCGGTTCACGTACTCCGGGTCGTAGGCTCGGTGCTCGACGTCCCGATCGAATCGCACCGGGGCCGGCACTTCCACCGGCACCGGCCAGATACGCACGTCGAGCGACAGCTCGCCCAGCCTCGTCGTCACCTCGCGATAGAACTCGGCGACCGATCGCGGCGAGAGCGCGATGGTCCTCACCTCGGCCTCCGAGGTCTCGATCCGCAGCACGTGGTGGACGAAGTCGAACGCGATCGAGAACGCGCGCCGGTCGTGCGGCAGGAGCCCCGTCGTCATTCCGCTGGACGTGAGGTGCAGGGCGATGCCCCAGCTGTGATTGATGGGGACCGCGGTGGCGAGTGCGATCTTGCCGACGACCTGCGACCACATGTGCAGGGTCGTGTAGGTCTCGTGCCAGGCGTCGTACGGGAGGTCGGGCCAGAGGTCGTGGGGGACCGGCATCACACCGCTTCCGCCAGCGTCAGGGCGAACTGGGCGCGCTCGTCCACCCACTGGTCCGTCGCGTGGAATCCGCTCGAGGTGAGGAGCCTCGAGATCTCCTCCGGCCGGTACTTGTACGAGCTCTCGGTCCAGATGGGCTCGCCGGCGCTCATCCGGAACGCGAGGTTCGCGGCGGCGACGTGAATCTCCTGATCGCGCTGCGACACGAGGTGCATCTCCACTCTGGACGCGGCCTCGTTCCACACGGTGCGATGGACGAACTGTTCGACGTCGAAGTCGCCGCCCAGCTCGCGATTGACGCGCACGAGCAGGTTTCGGTTGAAGGCCGCGGTCACGCCGAGCGGGTCGTCGTAGGCCAGCCTGAGATCGCGCGCGGGCTTCACCAGATCGGCCCCGAGCAGGAGCGCATTCCCGGGGCCGAGCTCGCCGCGAATCCCGCGGAGCAGCGCCTCGCAGGACGGCGGGTCGAAGTTCCCGATGTTCGATCCAAGGAACAGCGTCAGGACGCGGTCGCCCGGCGCGAACGCCCGCGCCGCTGCCTCCAGGCCCTCCTCGTAGGCCGCCTGATGGCCGGTCACTCGCAGCGGCTCGACGACCGAGAGCGTCCTGCGGGCCTGCAGGAGCGCGGCGCCGGACAGATCGACCAGGTGCACGTGCTGCGGACGATCCTCGGGGGGCGCCGCCTCGAGGAACGTGCGGAGCTTTTCGCCGCTTCCCGAACCGAGCTCGACGAGCACCGACGGCGCCGCCTTCCGCAGCACGTCGCCGCCGCGTGCGGCGAGGAGACCCTGCTCGGCCGCCGTGATCCGGTACCAGGGCAGCCGGCAGATCGCTTCGAAGAGCGCGGACCCGAGCTCGTCGTAGAGATACCTCGACGGAAGCTGACGCGGCTGTTGCAGCAGGTAGTACTCGACGTCGGATGCGAACCGGGCCAGCGCCGTGTCGGCCGGCGGTTCGGCGGGCGCGGCTCGTCTCGCGGCGGGCCGGCGGCTCACCGGACGTCCCTGGCGCACCGGAACGTCGCGTAGACGTACGGATAGCGCGGCCGGAACCAGTTGCGGAACGTCGGCCGCAGCAGCTCGCGGGCCGTCGCCGGGGAGGCGCCCTTCATCACGAAATGGCCTCCGTCGAAGAAGTCGGCCGAGTACTCCGGGTACGAGGGCAGCGGCTCGAATCCGGGGAACGGCGCGAACGGCGTGCTCGTCCACTCCCATCCGTTGCCGACGAGATCCTCGACGCCCCACGCGCTGCGGCCGTCCGGATGGCTGCCGGCCGGTTCCGGATCCCAGCTCGAGAAGTCGAACACGCCGTGGCGGGCGGACGGCGCCTGGCCGCCCCACGGATGGTCGCGCTCCTGACCGCGCGGATCACCGAACGCCGCCCGCTGGAACTCCGCCTCGGTCGGCAGACGCGCGCGCCGCCAGCGGGCGTACGCGGACGCCTCCGCGAAGCTGACGTAGACGGGCCAGGCCGGCGGCAGGGGCACGCGCCCGAACAGGCCGCGCCAGTGCCAGCTCGGCCCGTCGGCCTCCCAGAACAGCGGACGGGTCAGCCCGGCTGATTGCGCCCACGCCCAGTCCTCGGGCGCCCACCAGCGCGCGTCGCGGTAGCCACCGGCCTCGACGAACTCGAGAAAGGCGGCGTTGGTGACGTCGTGGCGATCGATGAGGAATGCGTCCACGTCCGCGGCGTGGGCCGGCCGCTCGTTGTCCCACGCGAACGGGACGCCCCCGGGATCGACGCCGAGCGTCGCCCGACCCTCGGGCACCGCGATCCACTCCCGGGTCGGAACCGGCCCGTCCGTGCGCGGGCGGTATCCGCGCGGCGTCCGCTTCATCTCGAACGGAAGGCGATGCCAGATGTACAGCAGCGTCTCCTGATGCATCGCCTCGTGCTCGAGAATGGCGAACGCGGCCTCGGCTCGATCGAGCAGGGGGTGTCCCGGACGCTCGAGGTCGGCGCGCTCCAGACACTCGAGCACCTGCCGGTCCGCCTCGTCGGCGAAGGCGCGCACGGTCTCGCGCCTGGGCCACAGCTCGTGCGCAGGCCGGTCGGACACCTGGGCGGCGTCGGGATCGATCCCGCGCGCGAACAGCCGCTCGAGATCGGCGTCGATGCTCGGGCGCCCGAGGCCGCGCTTCACGAGCGTATTGAAACTGAACGCCGGCAGGTGTCCGTCGTAGAACACGATCGGGTGACGAAGGGTGATCGGTTGCTCGTAGTACGCCGAATCGACGAGCAGATCGAACAGGGCGCGAGATCGCTCCCGGTTGCGGCGGTACCACGCAATGAGCGTGGCGCGATCGAAGGTGGCAGCGGTCAGCCGGTCCGTGGTCATAGGCAGTGTGGAGGCCAACGCGGCCCGCCGCTGGTATGCGCCCGATGGTCGGTCGCCGTGCGCGTCGGCCGCTCCTGACCGGAAATCGACGCAGTGATCGGGCCCGCGGACGGCCCCGATCACCACCGGTCGCGTTCGGAAGCTCTCGTGCTGTTATACCCCAACCGCCGTCTACCGTCTCTTCTTCGTCGTCTTCCTCGCTCTCGCCGACTTGCGCGCCGGTCTGGCCGTCTTGCGGGCGGGAGCGCTCTTCGGCGGGGGCGGGCCCGCCTGGTGCAGTCCGATCACGTTGCCTTCGGGATCTCGAAAAAGGGCAATCCACCCCATGCCCTCGCCGATAGCCTGCTTCGGCATCAGAATCGTGCCGCCGTTTCGCTGGACGGTGCCGCTCATCGCGTCGATCGATTTCACGGTGACGTAGTTGGTGAACACCTGCCCGCCGTTCTGCCGCTTCATCAGCCCGCCATTGATGCCAGGCTCTTCTCCCTGCTTGGCCATGACGGCGAAGTACTCCTGGCCCGGAGGCATTGGATAGGCCTTGATCTTCCAGCCGAACGTCTTCTCGTAGAACGCCTTCGCTCGCGACACATCGTCGGCCGGGATCTCGAAATGCATGACGCTGTTGGCCATGAGGTCTCCTCTCCACGCTGGACGAGGCGAGCCGACCCGGGATGGGAAACACGCTTCGGGTCGGAACGCCCGTTCACGAAGATACCCCGAACCGGCGCGACGCGTGCGGCAGTCTCGCGCGCTAACAAGAACATGGCGAGCCCGAGCAAGCCCAGAGCCCAACGCCCTATTCTTCAACCGGCTCGAACCCGGCCCGGCGCATCGTCTCGCGCACCGAGCCCTCGTCCTCCGGGGCGACGTAGAAGAACGCGCCGACGCGTTCGCGCCGGAAGATCCGGCCGGTCCAGTAGCGGTCGGGCTCGACCGCGTAGTCGAACCCGGCCTCGGTCAGCGCGGCTTCGAGGCGTAGCGCATCCTTCAGCTTGCGGGCCAGATACACGAGATTGAGCTCCCGTTCGCCGAAATGTTCGGGGTCTCTTCGCACCGGTTTCAGTGTATGCGTACGGGGACCCTTCGCCCCTTCGACCTCTGGACCTCTTAGAATGGAAATGTGTCCCGCCCCGCCTTCACGATCGGCCTCGTCCAGGACGGTGCCACCGGTGACACGGCCGCCAACCTCACTCGCACCGAGGCGCACGTGCGCGAGGCGGCCCGCCGCGGCGCGCAGATCGTGTGTCTGAAGGAGCTGTTCAACGCGCCGTACTTCTGCAAGGCGGAGCAGTCCGAGCGATTCGACCTCGCCGAGCCGATTCCGGGGCCCACGACGACGCGGATGCAGTCGCTGGCCAAGGAGCTCGCGGTCGTGTTGATCGTGCCGCTGTTCGAGCGCCAGGCGGCGGGCCTCTATCGCAACTCCGCCGCGGTCATCGACGCCGACGGCGAGCTGCTGGGCACGTACCGGAAGATGCACATCCCCGACGACCCGCTCTACTACGAGAAGTTCTATTTCACGCCGGGCGACACGCCGGACCCGTCGGCTCGCGCAGGCGAGGCGGGCGGCGGCTTCAAGGTCTGGCAGACGCGGTACGCGACGATTGGCGTCCTGATCTGCTGGGACCAGTGGTACCCGGAAGCCGCGCGCATCACGTCGCTGCTCGGCGCCGACGTCCTCTTCTATCCGACCGCCATCGGTTGGCATCCGGCCGAGCGGAGAGAGTGGGGCGAAGCGCAGGTGGAGGGCTGGCGGACCGTCCAGCGCGCGCACGCGATCGCCAACGGCGTCTACGTCGCCGCGGTCAACCGCGTCGGCCACGAAGACGAGCCGGGCACGGACGGACTGACGTTCTTCGGCCATTCGTTCGTGGCCGATCCCGCCGGTCGTCTGATTGCCTCGGCCGGCGAGGACGACGCCATCTTGACGGCGACGTGCGATCCGGCGTTCGTGGAAAGCACGCGCCGCAACTGGCCGTTCCTCCGCGACCGTCGCATCGACGCCTACGGTCCCATCCTCCGGCGATATCTCGGCGCATGAAGTCTCACCGGAGCGCGCGGCAGGAGCCCAAAGCCCGAAGCCCGAAGCCGGAAGTCCGGCGTCCGAAGCCCCCCGCGCTGAGGATGCCCGCGGAGTGGGAGCCCCATCGCGCGACCTGGATCAGCTGGCCGCATCACGAGCCCGACTGGCCGGGCAAGCTCGAGACCGTGACCTGGACCTACGCGGAGATCGTCCGCGTACTGGCGCGCTACGAGGCGGTCGAGATTCTCTGTGCGTCCAGCGATGTGGCCGCTGCCGCGCGCGACCGGCTCGAGGCGCATGCCGCTCGCCTCGGCGGCGTGCGGCTGCACACCGTACCCACCGACCGCGTGTGGCTGCGCGACAGCGCGCCGACCGCTGCGCTCGACGGGCGTGGCGGCGTCGTGCTGCTGAACTGGGCGTTCAACGGCTGGGCCAAGTACGACAACTGGCGGCTCGACGAGGGCGTCGGCGCCGCCGTCGCGGCGATCACCGGATTGAAACGGCTCGCCCCCGAGCGGCCGGACGGGTCGTCCCGGCTCGTGCTGGAAGGCGGCGGGATCGAGACGAACGGCGACGGCCTCCTGCTCGTGACCGAAGAGTGGCTGCTGAGCGACGTGCAGGTCAGGAATCCCGGCCTCACGCGCGCCGACTACGAGCGTGTCTTCGCCGAGTGGCTGGGCGTCCGCCGGACGATCTGGCTGGGGGAGGGGTGCGTCGGCGACGATACCCACGGCCACATCGACGACGTCGCACGGTTCGTGTCCCGGGACACCGTCGTGCTCGCCTTCGAGCCCGACCCCGCCGACGAGAACCACGCCCGGTCGCGCGACAACCTCCGCCGCCTCGAGTGCGCCTCCCGCGATCCCGCGATCGGTCCGCTGCGGATCGTGCAGCTCCCGTTCCCGGATCCCGCCTATGCGTATGCCGAGCGCCTGCCGGCGAGCTACGCCAACTTCTACGTCGCGAACGGCCTGGTCCTGATGCCGACGTTCAACGACCGGAACGATCGCGTCGCCCTGGATCTGCTGGCGGACCTCTTTCCCGACCGCGACGTGATCGGCATCCACGCAACGGATCTCGTGTGGGGACAGGGCACGCTGCACTGTCTCACCCAGCAGGAGCCGGCGGCCGGACCTGCGGCCGAACGCGGACGCCGAGCCGGCGACGCGGAGCGCGAGCCGTGAGTGCAGGCGTCGAGCTGGCCGACCGGGCGTCATGGTGGCAGTGGCCGACGATACTGTCTCTCGATGCTCCCGTCGTGACGATGGTCTGGCAGCAGTTGCTCGCGCACGTGGCGGGCGTGCGGCTCGGCTGGCCGTACGCGTTCGTGCTCGGCGCCTCGGTGTGGCTCGCCTACGCCGCGGACCGGTGGACGGAGGGCTGGCGCCTGCCGGCCGGGCAGGTCCGAACGCAGCGGCACCGGTTCTCGCAGCGCCGACGAAGCGCGATCGCGTCTGTATGGGCGGGCGTCTTCGCCGCCGACCTCGCCGTCGCGGTCGCGTGCCTGAGCCGGCGCGAGCTCGCCGCCGGTCTGCTGCTTCTGGCGTTCGTCCTCCCGTACCTGCTCTCCCATCAGCTCGCGCATCGCGACCGTCGCTGGCGCGTGCCCAAGGAGCTCTGTGTGGCCGCGCTCCTCACCGGCGGTGTGGCCGTCTTCATCGTCATCCGCGCGGGCGCCCTGCCGATTACGCTACCGCTCGCCACGTTCGGCGTCCTGTGCTTCTGCAACTGCGCGCTGATCTCCACCTGGGAGCACGAGGTGGACGCCGTCCAGGGGCAGACGTCGATCGCGCGGCAGTTTCGTCGGGGCGCGGCGCTGAGCCATGCGTTGCCATGGACGATGGTCGCCGCCTCCCTGGCGCTGCTGCTGCTCGGAAACGGCCCGTCGGCCGACGTCGCGGGCTACGCCACCGGGAGCAGCCTGCTCCTGGCCGGCATCGATGCCGTCGAGCCGCGCACAGGCTGGCCGCTGGCGCGGCTGCTGGCCGACGCCGCGCTGCTGACGCCGCTCCTCGCCCTCCTGCATGCGCGCTGAAGCGCCACCGCCGTCCGGGTTCGACCGGGTCGCCGCCGCCTATCGCACGCTGGAGCGTCTGGCGTTTGGCGGCGATCTCCAGCGGGCGCGGTGCTGCTTCCTGCCGCGGCTGCGCGAAGCCCGGGACATCCTCGTCCTGGGCGAAGGCGACGGCCGGTGTCTCGCGCAGCTCGTGCGCGCCGCCCCGCGCGCCCGGATCCGCTGTGTCGACGCCAGCGCCGCGATGATCGCGCGCGCCCGGCGGCGCCTCGGTCACGGCGCCGCCGCGCGCGTCTCGTTCGAGCAGGCCGACGCCACGCGCCTGGCGATCGGCGGCCAGTACGACGCGGTCCTCACCCTGTTCTTCCTCGATTGCTTCACCGCGGAGCGGGTCGAGGCGCTGGTCGCCCGCGTGCGGCCGTGCCTGCGGCCGCGCGCGCTCTGGCTGTTCGCGGACTTCGTCCTGCCGCCGCGCGGCTGGCGCCGGCTTCGCGCGCGCCTGTGGCTGTGGGGGCTGTACGCGTTCTTCCGCTGGCGGGCCGGCATCGAGGCCCGACGCCTGCCGCCTTCGGAGCGGATCCTCGAGCGCGCCGGTCTGCGGCCGGTCGAGACGGCGGAGCGGCAGCACGGGTTCGTCCGCTCCGTGCTCTTCGAGGCGCTCTGACGCCCTCGAGCCGGCCGCGCAAGGACACGCGATTGCCACGCGCATCGGCGCTGCCCTGCCCCGGCTCGAGCCAGAAGGCCGATCTCAGAACACGAATCGCGACAGGAACGCCTGCACGAAGGGGGACGTCTCGATCGCCGCGCGATCGAGCGGGTTGTCCCACCAGAGCCCTTCGCCGTTGGCGAGCAGGATGAGCGTGAGGCCCCGGTCCGGCACCTTGAGCAGGATGGCCGAAGACCCGGCGTCCTCGTCCCAACCCGAATGCCAGATCAGCCGCACACCGCGGTACGGCTGCACGTACCAGCCGAAGGCGTAGGGGAGCGTCGACCCGCCGGGGCCGGTGGCGGGCGTGAAGAGCTTGCGCATGACGGCCGGCGAAGCGAGCCGGCCCGTGTCGAGCGCGATGTCGTAGCGTGCGAGATCCGCGACCGTCGAGACGATTCCAGCTCCGCCTTTCAGAGATCGTTCCGGCCTCGGCCGCCGTACGAATCGATCGCCATCGAGCCCGTAGCCCTGGGCCATGTCGAAGAAGACGTCCATCTTGTCCCGCTGCCACTGACTGGACATCGTGCGGGTCATGCCCGCCGGACCGAGGATATGGGTCTGGACGAGCTGCGCCATCGTGTTCTGCCGGCCTTCGACGTCACGGACGGACCGGCCGGCCTTGTACTCGAGATAACGCGAGAGCCTGGAGTACATGAGCGGGTTGTAGAGAAACTGCTCGCCCGGCTCGCCGTTGACGGTGTGGTGCAGCACGTCGCGG
Source organism: uncultured Acidobacteriota bacterium (assembly GCA_963764505.1). Classification (GTDB taxonomy): domain Bacteria; phylum Acidobacteriota; class Vicinamibacteria; order Vicinamibacterales; family SCN-69-37; genus CAVXSP01. The sequence continues at coordinate 1,702,042 of CAVXSP010000001.1, forward strand.
ATCGTGATGGGCCGGTCACATCGCAGATCGCGCCCGAAGATGCTGCCGGACTTCGCGAGTTCCTCGCAGAAGTCCCGCTCTCCCGGCACGTCGAGCAGGCGATCGTCGAGATCGACCGCGCCAGCCTCCTCGAGCTGGAGGAACAGCAAGCCCACGAACGTCTTCGTCGCCGAGGCGATCCAGAACGGCGTGTCGGTGCCGACTGGAACGCCGTCGCCAACATCGGCGAAGCCGTACGCCTTCGACCAGCGGAGCGTCTGATGCTCGACCACCGCGGCGGCGAGCCCCGGCAGGTGATGCGATGCCCTCAGGGCGTCCAGTTCGCGATCGAAGGCCGCGAAGCGCGCGTCCGGAGACTGCCGTCCGCCGGATGCGGGGATCGTCCACGGTGAGCCGACAGCAACGAGCAGCAGGGCGATGACCCGGATGCGCATGCGGCGATCCTACCCCGTGGGCCTGTTCGATCGCGGCGCCGGCCGCGTCAGAGCAGCGTGCCGGACAGGATGAGCGCCGCGACGCTGAAATAGACGACCAGGCCCGTCACGTCCACGAGCGTCGCGACGAACGGAGCCGACGAGGCGGCCGGATCGGCACCCAGCCGCTTCATCACGAATGGCAGCATGGCGCCGGCGAGCGTGCCCCACAGGACGACGCCCACGAGCGACAGGCCGACGGTGAAGGCCAGAAGCATCCAGTGCTGACCGTAGAGGCCGAGCACGTTCGCCCAGAGACTCACGCGCACGAATCCGACCGCCCCGAGGATGCCGCCCAGGGCGAGGCCGGACAGGACTTCGCGCCGCATGATCCGCCACCAGTCGGCCGGAGTCACCTCGCCGACGGCGAGGGCCCGAATCATGAGCGAGGCGGCCTGCGACCCGCTGTTGCCGCCCGAGGAGATGATGAGCGGCACGAACAGCGCCAGCACGACGGCGCGCGCGATCTCGCCCTCGAAGTAGCTCATCGCCGTGGCGGTGAACATCTCGCCGAGGAAGAGCACGACGAGCCAGCGGCCGCGCTTCTTCACGAGGGTCCAGAACGGCGTCTGGAGATACGGCTCGTCGAGCGCCTCCATGCCGCCGAGACGCTGGATGTCGGCCGTGGTCTCGTCCTTGATCACGTCGATCACGTCGTCGACCGTCACGACCCCGACGAGCTTGTTCTCGTCGTCGACGACGGGCACGGCGAGCAGATTGTAGGAGGCCACGACGCGGGCGACCTCGTCCTGATCGGTGTCGACGTTCACACTGACGACGTCGGCCGTCATGATCCGGTTGAGCGGCGTGTCCGGCGGCACGAGCAGGAGCCGGCGCAGCGAGGTGACGCCGACGAGATGGCGCCGTACATCGATCACGTATACGTAGAAGACCATCTCCAGCCCGGCCGAGCGCTGCAGGGCCGCGACCGCATCGCCGGCCGTGTTCGTCTCGGGCAGCGCGAAGACGTGCGGGTTCATCAGACGCCCGGCCGTCTGCTGCTCGTGCTCCAGCAGGCTCCGCACCTGCTCCGGCTCGCGCATGAGCTCGAGGACGGCGACCGACAGCGCAGCCGGGAGGTGCGCGACGATTCCGGCCGCGTCGTCGGCGGGCAGCTCCTGGAGCAGCCGGGCAATCGACTCGACCGGACGTCGATCGAGCAGGCGCGCGCCAAGCTCCGGATCGGCTTCGGCCAGCGCCTCCATCGCCAGGTGTGCGTCCGATCCCGCGAGCAGATCGAACACCGCGCGGCTCGACCCTTCCGGCAGCGCGGCCAGGATCGTCGCCAGGTCGGCCGACCGCTGCTTCTGGAGCATGCGGAGCAGGTTCGCCCGCGCGCCGGCGTGCAGCAGACGCCGAACCGAGTCGAGCACGAGTCTGGTCTTCGGCTGTTGCGGCCTGGCCGTTGGCATCGATCACGCGCGTGCCGCGGGTTCGCTCCGCGGCGATCGTCGCGCCTCCGCGCCGATCTTACCGGCAAGCTCGGGCACGCGAGCGGACATAAGAGTCAGATGAAGCGAACCGGCCGACGTGATCGCGTTCCTGCGGTGGCTGGCGCGCACGGTGGGGGAGTGCGAAGGCGCTCAGGCAGGCTGACGGTCCCCGCCCTCGCCGGGCCGCGGGTCGCGCGCGTGCGTTCCGCACGAGGCCCGCACCACCAGATCGCAGGAGAGCAGGACCTGTCGTGCAGGCAGATCGCGCCGCTGCAGACGTTCGAGCATCACCGTGAGGGCGATTTCGCCGATCTGATGCGTGGGCTGGCGCAGCGTCGTCAGCGGCACCGGCAGCAGCCGCGCATATTCCACGTCGTCAATCCCCGCGAGCCGGACATCCTGCGGAATCCGATGCCCGAGCTGCAGCAGCGTCGGCATGAGCAGCGCGGCCGTGCGACCGTTCACGCAGACGATGCCGTCCGGGCGTTGCCGGTCCATCAGCGCCTTGATCGCCATGGCGTCCGACGGATCGAAGCGCTCGGCCAGGGCGGGATCGAACGCCGCGCCGGCGAGCCAGAGCGCCTCCCGATAGCCCGCCTCCCGCGCCTCCGCCGTGGCGGCCGCGTGCGGCGGCGCAACGAAGGCCACCCGGCGGCACCCGTGGGCGAGCAGGTGGCTGGTCACGTCGTACCCGGCGCGGCGGTTGTCGATGCCGACGACGTCGTGGTGATCGAGATGCGGATAGGGGAGGAGCGGCCGGTCCAGCAGCACGATCGGGATCCGGGCCGCATCGAACGCGCGCGCGATCCGGAGGTTCACCTCGTCCTTGCCGGGCGCCGCTTCCAGCGGCGCGAAGAACACGCCGGACACCCTCCGCTCCACGTACTGCCGGCAGAGCTGCCAGGCGCGCGTCTCGATCGAGCCGTCCGGGCCGAAGCCGCCCCAGATCGTGATCCGCGACACCCCGAACTGCTTCACGAGGTCGGCCTCGCTCGGCAGCCGATGTCCTTCGTGCCAGCGGCCGGACTCGATTTCCTGGCGCAGCGCGTCGAACACGAGCCGATGTTTGAAGGCGGGCGCCGGCGTCAGCAGCAGCGAGTTCCTGGAGGCCGACTGCATGATCGCCGCCTCTTCCAGACACTTCCTGCTGGCGTCCGACTTCGACCAGACGCTCAGCTTCAACGATTCGGGCTTCGTGCTGAGCGAACTGCTCGGAATTGGCGGGTTCCAGGAGAAGGTCGACGGCCTGGCGCGGAGCAACCTGGTGCAGCAGGGGGCGGAGCTCGCCTACCTGATCGCCACGACCCGGAGTTTCGCGGCGTGCGTCGGGAACATCTGGTGGAGGTTGGCCGGCGCGTGCGGCTGCGGAGTGCCATTCCCGCGCTCGTCGATTTCCTCGGCCGCGGCCTGGAGGGCTGCCGCTTCGCGTTCTTCGTGATCTCCGCCGCACCGCGCGAGGTCGTGGAATCGGCGCTGGCCGGGGCGGTCGCGCCGGAGCACATCTTCGGAACCGAGCTGCAGTACGACCCGCACACGGGAGAGGTGCAGGCCATCACGCGGGTGCCGGCCGGGTACGGCAAGGTGGCCGTCCTCGAGGAGCTGCGGGCGCGCCTAAACATCGCGCCGGACCGCATGGTGTACGTCGGGGACGGCAGCTCGGACGTGCATGTGATGCTGCACGTGAACAGCCGCGACGGCTTCACGATTGCGGTGTCCGAGAACCGGCAGATCGCCCAGATTGCGAAGAGCACGGTGCTGAGCGACAGTGCGTTCAGCATCCTGGTCCCCGTTCTGGATCAGCTGCTCGATTGGCGCGCCGGCGCGATCCGGACCCTGTTCGAATCGAACGGGCTGACGCTCGACGAGTGGGAGAAGGCGAGGACCGATCGCATCACGGTCGGCCTGGCGGCCCCGGCGGTCGTGCCGGTCGCGTCGTGACCGTCATCGACACGGTCGGCTGGGCGGCGACGGCGCTCGTCGTGCTGTCGTACTTCAGCGTCCGGCAGCAGCGCCTGCGAATGCTGCAGATGCTGGCGGCGGTCGTCTGGACCGCCTACGGCGTCGCCATTGGGGCATCCCCCGTCATCGTCGCCAACGTGCTCGTCTTTTCGGCGGCCGGCTGGACGGTCTGGAGGGGCAGACGCGCGCCTCCTGGATTTTGACCAGGCCGATACCGGCGTCATATCGTAGAGGAATTGGTTCATCTCGGCGTCCTGGCCTTTCTCGTCGCGGCCTCTGCCGTCGCGCTCCCGCTTGCGGCGGCCGGCCAGGAGTCTCCGTCGGCCAACGAGCGGAGGCGCGTCTATCTGGATTGCCCCGGCGGCGGGCGGGGGCCCGACCAGTGCTTCTCGGACTACCTGCGGGAACAGATCGACTTCGTCGACTTCGTACGGCAGCCGCAGGATGCCGACGTGCTCGTCATCGCCACGACGCAGGAGACGGGAAGCGGGGGCCGCGCCGTTGTGCTGCGCTTCGTCGGCCAGGGCGCGTTCGCGGGTCACGAGCACGACTTCCGGGCGATTTCCCGGCCCGATGACACCGAGGACACGCGCCGCGAGATCGTGCTGCGGACGGCCATCGTCGGGCTGCTCGAGTACGTGGCCCAAAACGGCATTCCGCCGGGCGTGAACGTCTCGGTGTCGACCGAGCCGGGCGCGGCGCCGCCCGCGCCGGCCCGCGATCCCTGGAACGCCTGGGTCTTCAGCGTTCGGGCGAGCGGCTCGCTCGAGGAGGACGCCCAGAGCCGCGAGCACCAGGCCAACCTGTTCCTGAACGCCGATCGCGTGACCCGGGCGTGGAAGATCAGCTTCGGCGCGCGGGCGAGCCAGAACGTCGAACGCTTCAATCTCGACGAGGACGAGCCGCTCGAAGTCACCCGGCGCGACCGCAATGTCAACTGGTTCATCGCGAAGAGCCTCGGCCAGCACTGGTCGTTCGGTGTGAGTGGCCGCGCCGCCTCCTCGACCTACGGGAACACGAAGCTGTCGATTGGGTCCGCCCCGGCCGTCGAATTCAGCGTGTTTCCGTACGACCAGTACGCCACGCGGCAGTTCCGGATCCAGTACAACGTCGGGCCGGAGCGCTTCGACTACTACGAGGTCACGATCTTCGACCGCCTGCGCGAGTTGCTCTGGCAGCAGGAGGTGACGGCCGTATTCGATCAGCGGCAGGCGTGGGGATCGCTGCGGGCCCGGTTCAGCTTGTCACAGTACCTGCACGACACCTCCAAGTACCGGCTCGAGACCGGCGGGCAGCTCAACGTGCGCCTGCTGCGCGGGCTGTCGGTGAACTTCTCGGGCTCCGGCTCGAGGATTCACGATCAGCTCTCGCTGCCGCTGCGCGACGCGTCCGAAGAGGAGGTGCTCCTGCGCGTCCGACAGCTCCAGAGCAGCTTCGAACTGGAGTTCGACTTCGGCGTGACGTACTCGTTCGGGTCCATCTTCAACAACGTCATCAACCCGAGGTTCGATGATTGATCGAGGGCTTTGGGCTTCGGGCTTTGGGCTTGCCCTTACGGCGTTCCCTTCCACCCGATCGTCAGGCCGGCGTTGAAGGCGTGATTGGTCGGGACCTTCCCGGCCGCCGGCGCGTTGTCGTACGCGAGGCCGTAGCTGATCTGCAGCCCGAGCACGGCGTTGATCGCCGCGTTGAGGGCGATTGACGAGCCGAGCGTGTAGTTGCGGGCCGACGAGAGATCGCGGGTGAGGCTTCCGACGAAGTTGAGCGTCGAGTGCTCGGCGAGGCCGATGGTGAGGCTCGCTCCCGTGAGTCCGGCGCCGTAGCTGGCGATCGGTTGATCCGTCGTGAAGTGCTCGCTCGCCCAGCCGGCCCCTAGGTAGAGGCTCGGGCTCAGGCGCTCGTGGCCGACGGGCGTCCAGAGCAACATGCCGCCGAGCAGGTTTCTCGCCCGCAGTCCGTCCAGCGGCGCACGGACGATCTCCTCGATCAGCACGACACGGTACGCGCCGCCCGACCGGCGGGCGAGCGCCAGATTGAGCCCCGTCCGCTCGTTCGCGCGCTCGCCGTCCTTCGTGTCGAGCGCGCCGGACAGGTACGAGCCGAAGCGCCAGACGCCCGAGTCGGCGACGTAGATGAGCGTGCTGTGAAGGTTCGTCGCGTTGGCGTTGCCGCGGGATGCGGCGCCGGTGAGCGTCCCGTTGAGGCTCCACGGCTCGGGCTGCGCCGCGCCCATCGCCCGCGCCACCGTGCCGATTCGCGCCGCGACATCGTCTGCCGACTGAGCTCGGGCCGGCGAGCCTGACGCGAACGCCAGGATCGCGATCGTCGTTGCGCTCGCACGTGCGGCCGCCGCGAGGTGGAGGACGGATCGTCGAGCCGGCCGCGCCATCCGCTACGGAGCCGGCACGCGGAGCCGCTGCCCCACTTTGACGAGCGTGCGAGCGCCGAGACGGTTGAGCGCCTGCAGCCGCGCGACCGTCGTGTGGTAGCGCGCGGCCAGCCCGCTCAGCGTCTCGCCGCGCCGGACGACATGCGTCACGAAGGCCGGCAGGGGCGGCGGGGGCGGACGTCTGCGGATCCGCAACACGATCCCGGGGGTCAGGTGCTCGTTCCAGATCGCGTTGTCGCGCACGATCGTCCACGGGTCGGCGTCGAGCCGTGACGCCACCGCGGCCACCCGATCGCCGTCCTGCACCGTGTACTCCGTGAACGTGCCTCCAGGATCGACGGGGATCTCGAGCTCGGTGCCGGGCAGGAGCGGCTCGAGCCGCCAGAGATGGTTCGCGCTCCGAAGCAGTTCGATGCTCACGCCGAGGATGAAGGCCACGTTGAGATAGTTGTCGCCCAGCCTCGTACGATACCGGGGCCGATCGCCCGACCGGTCGAACACGTCATCGCGGGGCGCGGACGGGTACGCCACGAGGTAGCCCGGACGCAGCCGCCGCGCCGCCAGAAACGGATTGTGGAGCCGAAGTTGCACGACCGGCAGGTCGAGCCGTTCGGACAGGCTCCACCAGTTTTCCCCGGGCTGCACCGTCGCCAGATCGAGCTGGCGGGCGTTGGCCCGCACGGACGGGCCGTACGCCTTCAGCACCGAGCGGTAGGCCGACACGCCCATGACGTATTGCAGAGATTCCAGCGGCATCGGACGGCCGCGCGCCACGCGCGAGGGGCCGCCGTTGTAGGCGGCCAGGGCGTAGTCCTCGCGCCCGAAGCGGTGCACGAGCTGTCCGAGGTACTTGATGCCCGCCTCGATGTTGGACTCGACGCGCAGCAGCCGGAAGGTCGACGGCATCACCTGGAAGTAGCCCCGCGCGCCGACCGCCGAGGTCAGGTTCGGGTTGCCGCCGGACTCGTACATGCACACGGCGCGCGCGAGCGTCACGTCCACGCCGTACCGCTCCGCATAACGGATGATCTCCGAATCCAGGCGCGAGACCTTGCGATAGACGCCCAGCAGGGCCGGCGAGAACATCTCGGCGGGCAGGATCGGTTCCGGGCGGACGGACGCCCCGGCCGGCGCCGGCTCGGAGGCGAGCGCCCACCCGTGGGCGGCAAGGAGCGGGACCAGCAGTCCGATGACCGCAAGCGGCCTTGCCTTGAACAGACCAACCATCGAAAGCCTTCCTGGGTGCGGGGAGTCTCTGGCGCGCGGCGCAGCCGTGTGCCGCGAGGAAATCGCGTGAGGAACGCGGCGTCAGAACACGCCGCGGCCGAGATTGCGGAACGCCGATGGGCGAGGATCCTGCCCGACGAACATCAACGCGTGACCGTACCAAGGATGGTTCGGGCTGTCAATTGCGCGCTGGCGCGCGCGTTCACGCTTGGGCGCGCGCATCCTCCGCGATGCCGTCCGGGCGAGCGGCAGGTGTACGATAGCGCGGATGATCCGTCGCTCGACGACGGTCCCTCGTTCCCTGTCACTCTCTCGGCGGTTCATCGTCGTCGTTGCCGTGTGCGCGTGGACGTTCGGGACCGCGCCGCTGGCCGCGCAGCAGCCGGCGCAGACGCCCGCACCACCGCCACCGCCACCGCCGCCCAGGATTGACGTCACCGTCACGGTCATTGGGGCGACGCCGCTGCCCGGCATCGGCGTGACACTCGACCAGGTGCCGGCGCCCGTTCAGACGGCGACCGCCGCCGACCTGCGGAAGGACGGCTCGCTCGACGTGTCGAGCTTCCTGAACAACCGGCTGAGCGCGGTGCACGTGAACAATGTCCAGGGAAATCCGTTCCAGGCCGACGTGAGCCGGTCGGCGAGCTGGTTTCGGGCGGAGAACCAGGACGACATCCTGTTTGTCGCCTCCACCCAATCCGGCTTCGGATACTTCAAGAACTTCGGCCGGACGCGCCGCGAGGGCGTCGAGCTGAACGCGACCCTCCGGCGCGGTCGAATCGAGGGCGGCGGAGAGTTTCCGGTGCCGCAGGCCACTTTCTTCGCGCCCGGTCCTCCGACGCTGATCTGGACCGGCGTGCGGCTGACGATGTAGCGCAGCGTGGCGCCGGATTGACGGACACGCGGGAGGAGCGAGCTCGACATGACATGGCATCTGAGTGAATGGCCGGTGTGGCTCGTCCGTCTGATGTGGACGGGCATCACGATCGGCGTCGCGTACGGCATCGCCCATCTCATCAACCAGATCATGGTGCCGCGCATCGCCCGGCTGGCCCGCCGCAGCGAGACCGATCTGGACGACGTGCTGGTCTCCGAGCTGAAGCGGCGGATTCCGTTCTGGGGTCTCCTGATCGGCGGGTGGCTGGCGCTCGGGCACTGGCCGCTCGATCCCGACAATGAGCGATTGGCGGCGAACGCGCTCTTCGCGCTCGGCGTGGCGTCGGTCAGCCTGGCCGCCAGCGCGATCGTCAGCCGGGTCGTCGCCATCTACGGACCGCGACAGACCCCGACGGTGCCCGTGGCCGGGCTGACGACGAACATCGCGAAGGCCGTCGTGCTGACGATCGGCGCGCTCATCATCCTCAAGGGATTCAACATCGAGATCACGCCGCTGCTCACGGCGTTGGGCGTCGGAGGCCTGGCGGTCGCGCTGGCGCTCCAGGAGCCGCTGTCGAACCTCTTCGCAGGGCTGTTCATCTCGCTCGCCGGCCAGATCCGGATCGGCGACTACGTGAAGATCGAATCGGGAATCGAGGGCTACGTCGCCGACATGAACTGGCGCTCGACCGGCATCCGCATGCTCGCCAACAACCTGATCCTCGTGCCGAACGCGAAGCTGGCGCAGTCGCTGGTCATCAACTACAGCCTGCCGGAGACGGAGCAGGCCGTGCTGGTCGACGTCGGCGTCGACTACGCGAGCGATCTCGCCAAGGTCGAGCGGGTGACGATCGAAGTGGCGCGCGAGGTGATGCGGGACGTCCAGGGCGGCGTGCCCGAGTTCGTGCCCTTCATCCGGTACCACACCTTCGCGGATTCGAGCATCAACTTCAGCGTGATTCTGCGCGGCAAGACGTACGTCGACCAGTACCTGATCAAGCACGAGTTCGTGAAGCGCCTGCAGGCGCGCTACGGCCGGGAGGACATCGTCATTCCGTTCCCGATCCGGACGCTCGTCGCGCGGCCGCCGGAGCCCGGCGCCTCGTTCCCGAGCCTGCCCGGCGCCGGTGGACAGGCGTGATTGACAGCGTCCGGCCTGCGCCGTAGGCTCGCTCGATATGGCCCGGATTCAGCTGAAGGTGAACGGCGAATCGCACGCCGTCGACGTCGACCCGGCGACGCCGCTGCTCTACGTCCTCGGCGGCGAGCTGGCGCTTCGCGGGCCGAAGTTCGGCTGCGGCCTGGGCCAGTGCGGCGCCTGCACGGTGCTCGCGGGCGATCGCGCCGTGCGCTCGTGCGTGACGCCCGTGGGATCGGTGGGCGAGACCGCCATCACCACGCTCGAAGGGCTCGGCACCCCCGAGCACCCGCATCCCATCCAGCAGGCCTTCATCGACGAGCAGGCCGCACAGTGCGGCTTCTGCCTGAGCGGCGTGATCCTGACCGCCAAGGCGCTCCTCGATCGGAACCCGCGCGCGAGCGACGCCGATCTCCGCCAGGAGCTGTCGTCCGTGCTCTGCCGCTGCTTCACGCACACGCGCATGCTCAGGGCGATCGCCCGGTATCAAAGGATGCGGGCATGAGGAGGCGACCCCGTCCCGGACCTTTGGACCTTTCCCGCCGGGCCTTTCTGAAGACGTCTGGCGTCCTGGTCGTCGGGTTCGGTGCATCGTCGATCCTGGAGCCGGCCGCGCTCGCGCAGGGGCCGTTCGACACCCGCGCATCGCACATCGATCCGCGCCAGCTCGACTCCTGGATTGCGATTGCCGCCGACGGCATGGTCACCGTCTACACCGGAAAAGCCGAGCTCGGTCAGGGCATGCTCACGGCGCAGACGCAGCTCGTCGCCGAAGAGCTGTCGGTGCCCGTCGATCGTGTGAAAGTGATCCAGTGCGACACCGACGTCTGTCCCGATCAGGGGACCACGTCGGGAAGCCAGTCGACGCCGACGAACTTCAATCGGCGGAACCTGGCGCAGGCGGCGGCCACCGCGCGCGAGACCCTGCTCCGGCTGGCGTCGGCGAGGCTCGGCGTGCCGCCCGCGCAGCTCACCGCGGCCGACGGCGTTGTCGCCGCCGCCGGCGATTCGTCGAAGCACGCGACCTACGGCGAGCTGGTCGCCGGAAAGAAGCTGAACGTCACGCTCGATCCGAACGCGGAGCGGAAGCCGGCGAGCGCCTGGAAGGTGCTCGGCGCGCCGGTGCCCCGCGTCGACATGCGGGACATGGTCACCGGTCGCTACGAGTACGTGCACAACGTGCAGGTGTCGGGCATGCTGCACGGCGCCGTCGTGCGGCCGCCTGGCGTCGGCGCGACGCTCCGGAGCGTCGACGAGGGATCGATCGGCGCCATGCCGGGCGTCGTGAAGGTCGTCGCGCGCGAGAATTTCGTGGGCGTCGTGGCGGAGAAGCCGTGGCAGGCGCTGCAGGCCGCGGCGAAGCTCCAGGCGAGCTGGACGCCGGGGGCTGCGCTCCCGGCCCGCGCGAGCCTGTACGAGTTCCTGAAGGCGCAGCCCGCCCGCGATGGACTGGTCGTCGACTCGCGGGACGTGGACGCCACGCTGGCGTCGGCGACCTCGGTCGTCAAGGCGATCTATCGGCACCCGTACCAGATGCACGGCTCGATGGGGGCGTCCTGCGCGGTCGCCGACGTGCGGGCCGACCGCGTGACGATCTGGTCGCCGACGCAGTCCGCTTACCCCACGCGCAGCGGCGTCGCGCTGCTGCTCGGGGTCCCGGTCGACCGCGTGCGCGTGATCTTCACCCGCGGCGCCGGGTGCTACGGCCTGAACGGCGCCGACACGGTCTCCTACGACGCCGCGCTTCTATCGCAGGCCGTCGGGCGGCCGGTGCGTGTGCAGCTCACGCGCCGCGACGAGATGGCGTGGGAGAACTACGGCTACCCGTACGTCATCGAGCAGCGGGCCGGTCTCGCGGCCGACGGCGCGATCGTCGCCTGGGACTACGAGGCCTGGTTCGCGTCCCACGGCGGCCGTCCGGGCGAGGCCACACCTGGGAACGTCGTCACGGGCACGCTCGCCGGGTTCTCGCCCGCGCCGTTCCGTCCCGGTCCGGCGGGCCCGCCGAGCGGGTTCCGCAACGGCAGCAACGCCGCGCCGTCGTACGTCCGGGGGCGTGTCGGGGGAAAGGATGGCGGCGCGGGGACGATCGCCAGCGAACGCGTGCTCACCCACACGGTTCGGTCTCCGTTCTTCACGGGACCCCTGCGATCGCCGTCACGGCTGCAGAACACGTTCGCGCACGAGGGGTTTCTCGACGAGATCGCGGCGCAGGTGAAGGCCGATCCGGTCGCGTACCGGCTGCGGCACGTCCGCGACCCGCGGCTCGAGAACGTGATCGCGGCGGCGGCCAGGGCCGCCAACTGGGCCGCGCGGCCGTCGCCCGCGCCGAACCGATCGAAGACCGGCGTCGCCGCCGGGCGCGGGTTGGGCTGTGTGGTCTACGAAGGCGACAACGGATACGTCGCCATGGTCGCCGAGGTCGAGGTCGATCAGGCGACGGGTCGGGTCGTCGCCAAACGGTTCGTCGTCGCCCAGGACTGCGGCCCCATCTCGAACCCGGACGGCATGCGCAATCAGATCGAAGGGGGCGCGCTGCAGGGGCTCAGCCGCGCGCTCGGCGAAGAGGTGACCTGGGATGATCATCGGATCACGTCGATCGACTGGCGGACGTATCACAGCCTGCCGCTCGGATTCGACGTGCCGCAGATCGAAAGCGTGCTGATCAACCGCACCGACGCAGAGGCCACCGGCGCCGGCGAGACCGCGATCACCGTCGTCGCGGCGGCCGTCGGCAACGCGATCTTCGACGCGACCGGCGCGCGCATCCGCGAAGTGCCGTTCACCCCCGAGCGGATCAAGGCGGCACTCGACGCTCGCTCATGAAGATTCCACGGTTCGAGCCGGGATCGCGAGCGCGCGTCGGGGGACCCGCGGGGGCGAAGCCCCCCGTGCCATAGGATGAATCCGTCGTCGCTGGTCCGCCCTCTCGTGCGCGCCTTGCACCCGTACCTGCCCGGCGAGCAGCCGAGGGTGCGCGGGCTGGTCAAGCTCAACACCAACGAGAATCCCTATCCGCCGTCCCCCCGGGTGCTGGCGGCCGTCCGCGCCGCGACCGACGGGCGGCTGCGCCTCTATCCCAATCCCACGGCGCAGCCCCTCCGGGAGGCGCTCGCGCGCTTGCACCGCTGCGCGGTCGATCAGGTCTTCGTGGGGAACGGCTCGGACGAGTGCCTCGCGCTGGCCGTGCGCGCGTTCGTCGAGCCCGCCCGCGCCGCCGGCGCCGGGTCCCGCGCCGACCGGCGCGCACTCGTCCAGTACTTCACGCCGAGCTACTCCCTCTACCCCGTGCTGGCGGACGCGCACGGCGCGGCCAGGCTCGAGGTGCCGCTCCGCGCGGACTTCGGGCTGCCGTCGGCCGCGGATCTGCAGCAGGGCCGGCTGTGGCGTGCCGACGCGGCGCTCACGTTCGTGACCACGCCGAATGCGCCGAGCGGAAGGGGATACGGGAACGAGGAGCTCGACGGCCTGTGCCGCCGGCATCGCGGCGTCGTGCTGCTCGACGAGGCCTACGTCGACTTCGCCCGCGAGCACGCGCTCGGGCTCGCGCTCGAGCACCCGCACGTGCTCGTGGCGCGGACGTTCTCCAAGTGGTACTCGCTCTGCTTCCAGCGCATCGGATACGTCGTCGGGCACCGGACGCTGATTGCCGCGCTCGATGCGATCCGCGACAGCTACAACGTCAACGGGCTCGGCCAGGTGGCCGCGCTGGCGACGCTCCGTCACCGTTCGTACTACCGCGCGAACATCCGTCGCATCGTGCGCACGCGCGCGCGGCTGACGGGCGAGCTGACCGCGCTCGGGTTCCGCGTGCTGCCGAGCGAGACGAACTTCCTGCTGGTCCGGCCGCCGCGCTTTGCCGCGCGCGTCTGGCTCGAGCGCCTGCGCGCAAGGCGCGTGCTGGTGCGCTGGTTCGACGCGCCGGTCGTGCGCGATTTCCTGCGGATTTCGATCGGCACCGATCGGGAAGCAGCGGCGCTGGTGGCCGCGGCGAAGACGATCCTGCGCTGAGGCCTACGTCGGCGCCGGCTCGCGGGCGCCGCACGCCCGGGCGCGGTCGAGCAGCAGCGTGCGCTCGCGCGCGTTCTGGGTGAGCGATGCGGCGCGCTCGAATTCGCTCCGCGCTTCGTCCGCGCGGTTCAGCTTCAGCAACAGGTCCGCCCGGACACCAGGAAGGAACGGATAGCGGGCGAGCGCCGGCTCGTCGCGCAGCGCGTCGACGAGCGCCAGACCGGCCAGCGGTCCGTGCGCCATCGACACCGCGACGGCACGGTTCAGGTCCACGACCGGCGACGGCATCGCCCTCGCCAGTTCGTCGTAGAGCGCGACGATGCGCGGCCAATCCGTCTCGTCCGCGGTGCGTGCGCGTGCGTGGCAGGCGGCAATCGCGGCCTGGAGCGTGTAGCGTCCGCGTGGCCCGGGGGCCGCTTCGGCGCTCGCGAGCGCGTCCAGCCCGCGGCGGATGAGGAGCTGATCCCACTTCGATCGGTCCTGCTGCGGCAGCAGAACCGGCTCGCCCCCCGGGCCCAGGCGCGCGTGCGCCCGCGACGCCTGGATCTCCATCAGCGCGACCAGGCCGTGCACCTCCGGCTCGTGCGGCGCCAGGCCGGCCAGGACGCGTCCCAGCCGAAGCGCGTCCTCGCAGAGGGCCGGGCGCATCCAGTCATCGCCTCCGCTGGCCGCATAGCCCTCGTTGAAGATCAGATAGACGACCTCGAGCACCGAGGAGAGCCGCGCCACCCGGTCCGGGCCGCGCGGCACTTCGAACGGCACGCGCGCTTTGGCCAAGGTGCGCTTGGCCCGGACGATCCGCTGCGCGATCGTCGGCTCGGGAACGAGAAACGCGCGCGCGATCTCCTCCGTCGTCAACCCGCCGAGCAGCCGCAGCGTGAGCGCCACGCGGGCCTCCGTCGACAGCACGGGATGGCAGGCCGTGAAGATCAGCCGGAGGAGGTCGTCGCCCACGTCGTCGTCCAGACGCTCGTCCAAATCCGGCGCGGCGCCGGCCTGGGTCAGCGCGGCCTGGTATCCAAGCTCCTCGTGCTTGCGATCGAGCAGCTGCCGGCGGCGGAACAGGTCGATGCCGCGCCGTTTCGCCGTCGCCATGAGCCACGCGCCCGGGTTGTTCGGGATGCCCGCCTGGGGCCACTGCTCGAGCGCCGCGACGAGGGCTTCGTGTGCCAGATCCTCGGCGATGCCGACGTCCCGCACGAACCGCGTGAGGCTCGCGATGAGCCGCGCGGACTCGATCCGCCAGACCGCTTCGATGATGGATCCGGGGGGCTCCGCCCCCGCGGACCCCCCGACGCGCTCACTCGCGGGGGCCCCTTGAGCCCCGCTCCGTTCGCGCGGGCTCGCGTCGCGCCGCTCGCTCGCCGCCGCGGTGTACCCCGGCGGCTCCGCGCCGCGCCGTCCTTCTTCGGTGGCGCTCATCACCACCGATCACATCACCGCCGGGCGGTGGGACGCAAATGCGTCCTGGTCTTCAGTCCACGTACAGCTCCCGCACCGGCCGCACCTCGATGCTTCCCGCGCGGGCGGGCGGAATCTTCGCGGCGATCGCGAGCGCCTCCTCGAAGTCCTTGGCGTCGATCAGATAGAACCCGGCCAGCTGCTCCTTCGTTTCCGTGAACGGCCCGTCGATCAGGACGGGCCGTCCGTCTCGCACGCGCAGGGTCCTCGCCGTCGCTGCTGGCTGCAGCGCCTCCGCGGCGACGAGCTGTCCGGCGGCCCGGAGCGAGGCGCCGCAGGCGGCGCACTCGCGATCCGGGACCGCCGTGAGGTTCTGCGGTTCCATGTAGACCAGACAGACGTATCTCATGGCTCCTTCTTGTAGCCGGCCTTCGCGCGCATCCGCTCCTCGGACTCCCGCATCTCGGGCGGCAGGGCGGGCCCGAAATCCTCGGCTTCGAAGACCTGTCGGATTCTCGAGCTCCGTGCCGCCGCCGAACGGCGCGCGCCGCATCCAGGCGATGGCCTCGTCCTTGGACTTTACCTGGAGCAGCCAGAAGCCGGCGATGAGCTCCTTGGATTCCGTGAAGGGGCCGTCGGTCACCGTCGTCTTCCCGTCCTGGAACTTCAGCCGGGCGCCCTTGGACGTCGGCTGGAGCCCTTCGCCCGCCAGCATCACGCCCGCCTTGATCATCTCCTCGTTGAACTTGCCCATGTCCGCCAGCAGCTTCGCATCGGGGAGCACCCCCGCCTCGGATTCCTTGCTGGCCGGCACAATCACCATGAACCTCATGGGTGCTTCTCCTCTCATTGGTCCCGGGTTGGTCCCGGGGGCTTGGCCCCCGCCGATCCTCGGGACGGTTCAACCGCCTTCATACGTTCGTCGAACGAGGGCGGCCGAGATCGACAGCTTGGCGAGCCGGTGAAAGAATAGGTGGGTCGGACCGCCCGCCCGGCCACACAATGAGTCGCCATGCGAACGGGCGCTCGACTGAACCAAACGAGCGAGCGGCAGCGAGCGAGTCGCGCGAACGGAGCGGGGATCGCAGGGGCCCCGCGAGTGAGCGCGTAGGGGAGGCCGCGGGGGCGGAGCCCCCCGGAGTTTCCGAAGGAGAGGACGCATGCGACGACGGGATTTTCTGATCAGCAGCGGCATGGCAGTCGGAGCGGCCGCTCGCGTCTGGGGACGGCCGGTGGCCCAGGGCGCGGACGCCGCCAAGCTGGATCGCATGGCGATCATGGCCTACAGCTTCGTCCGCGTGCTGAAGTACCCGGGAGGTCCGACGGACGCGGCGCACACCCTCGAGGTCTTCGATGTGCCCGAAATGCTGGCGGATCGCTACAAGGTGCACAACGTCGAGATGCAGCACAACTACTTCGAGTCGACCGAGCCGGCCTTCCTGAAGAGCTTCGTCGACCGCCTGGCCAAGACGAAGTCGAGGGTCAGCAACATCAACCTCGAGCTCGGCACCATGAACATCTCGTCGCCGAACCCGTCGCTCCGGGCCCAGGCCGCGGACCTGACGAAGGCCTGGGTCGACCACGCCGTGCTGCTCGGCTCGCCGCGCGTGATGATCAATCAGGGCCGGCTCACGCAGGAGAACAAGGCGGCCGCGATCGAGACGCTGCAGCACATGACGGCCTACGCGAAGTCGAAGAACATCATGGTGGGCGCCGAGCCGCGCAACGACGACTTCACGCTCCTGACCGAGGTGCTCCGGGCGGGTGGCGCGTACACGAACCCGGACGTCGGTAACTTCGGCGGCGATCAGGAGCATCAGCACGCCGGCATCCGGGCCATGTTCCCGTACACCGACGGCAACTGCCACATGAAGATGCTCAATCCGCCGACCTACGATCTCGCGGCGGCGATTCAGCTGGTCAAGGAGCTGGGCTACAAGGGGCTGTTCTCGATCGAGAACGAGCAGCCGGGCGATCCGTACCAGAACGTCCAGAAGGTGCTCGACGTCGTGCTGGCGAACATCTGAGCCGGGAACGACGAGCTACCTTCGTCCGCCGGCCGGTGCGTCGGCGCGACCGCCGCGCCCCTGGCCGCGCCCGCGCGGCGGATTCGCGGCGCGCGTGGCCACGTCGCGCGCGGCCTTGGTCTCGACGCCCGGCTTCTGCATGAAGCCGAGGTCGCGGAACCAGTCGATGAAGCGGAACTGCCACGTGCCGTACGGCGTGCCGTTGCGGTTGCTCAGGCCGCCGCTCATGTTGCCGCCCTCCGGCAGCGGGTCGCCCGGGTGCCGGCCGTTGCCGTAGATGTGCACCTCGAGATTCGGGATGCGCGCCCGCAGGAACGCGCCGAAGAATTCGTCGGCCCACAGCGCGTGGCCGGCGTCGCCGACGCTGCCGCAGACGATGAACGCCGGCGGCGCGTCGTCCGGAATCGGCACCTGGGCGCCGCCGCGGAACGGCGTCGGCCCCGGATAGATCAGGCCGACGAAGTCCGGCCGCGAACTGATCTTCGCGAGCGGATTGCCGGCGACGTCGTGCGCCTTGTCGTACTCGCCGTACTTCACCGCTGCCGCGGAGGTCAGCTCCGCGCCGGCCGAAAATCCCATCGCGCCGATCTTGTGCGGGTCGATGCCCCAGTCCTCCGCGTACGCGCGCACGACTTTGATCGCCTGCAGCATGTCGTACTGCTCGTCGGTCAGCGGATCGTAGCCGTCGCGCCGCAGGCGGTTGCGCAGGATGATCGTGCTGATCCCGTAGTTGTAGAAGAAGGGCACGAAGTCCGCGCCCTCGGATCCGACGTTCAGCGTGTTGTGGCCGCCGCCGGCGACGACGACGACCGCTGCGCCGGTGTTCGTGCCGCCAGGCGCGCGGTGCAGCTCCACCGAGGGGTTGTGAATGTTGACGATGCTGTTGATGCGCCCGCCGCCGCCCATGTTGTAGACCTCGGGCTCCTTGATCCGCGCCGCGTCGAGCAACGGCGAGTCGGCGGGAAAGATCGTCACGACGATGCCGCCCTGCACGATCGGCTGGGGCGCGTACGGTGTGTCGGTCGCCGGACCGGGCGCCGGGACGTCGAGCGGCGCGGGCGTCGCGCCGAGCACCGACGTCGGCGGGCGCGGGGGCGCCTTCTGCGGCGACTGCGCGAGAACGCCAATCGCCGCCGAGAGCACGGCGGCCGCAATCACACACGGCAGCACTCGATGGTGGGGGAGGGGCATGGTGACCGGATGCTACCGCAACTGTCGCTCACGGACGACCGAATCGGCGGACACCGCTCGGGAAACTCCGAAATGACACGCAGGACCGGAGTACTCGGCGAGGTTCACGCGTCGGCCTGACCGGCCTCGTTGACTCTCGACGGGAACAGGGCTAGCCTTCCATGTTGATAGACAACATGGACGCCACGCACCGCCGCGGGCGACCGCCCCGCTGGATCCTCGCCGCGACTGGCGGCGTGCTGCTGCCCCTGGCCGGGCTGCTGGCCGCGCAAGAACCGCCCCCGACCTTTCGCAGCGGCGTTGACCTCGTCACGCTCGACGTGTCCGTCCTCGACAAGGATCGCCGCCCGGTCACAGGCCTCACGCCCGACGATTTCACGGTGCTCGAAGACGGCAAGCCGCAACCGATCGTCGCGTTCGACGCCGTCGACCTGCCCGACGAGCCCGCGCCGTCCGCGCCGTGGATGCGGGACGTCGCGCCGGATGTCGTCTCCAACGAGCGCGAGTCCCGCCGCGTCGTCGTCATCGTGATGGACGACGCGAACACCGAGCTCGACGCGATGATCGCGGCGACCGCGCGGCAGATCGGGCACGCCGTCGTCGATCGGCTCGGCCCGGACGACCTCGCCGCGGTCGCATTCACCGACCAGGGACGGCGGCAGAATCTCACGACGGATCGGGCGCAGCTTGCGGCCGCGGTGGACTCGTTCAACCCGCACCCGAATTCGGCCAAGCTCGATGCACTGCAGAACGACTACCGCACCGAGCGCCAGGCGCTCGGCGGCACGACCTCCCTGAACCCGCCGCCGGGCTGCGCCTATGCCGGCAAATCGCACGGGCCTGGCGCCTGCGTGATTGAGACACTGAGCGCGGTGGCCAGCGCGCTGCTGACGGCGCCGCAGGGGCGCAAGACGGTCGTCTACATTGGATCCGGCATCCCGTACGACTTCTCGATGAGCGATCTCCGCGGCTGGCACAACCCAGGCCAGGAGATCGACGAGCTGCAGGCGATGCTGCGCTCGCTTCAAGAGGCGAACGTCAACATCTACGCGCTCGATCCGTCGAGCATGAAGGCGGGGATCGTCGGGCCCCGGCAGGAATCACTGCGTGTGCTCTCGGAAGAGACGGGTGGGCGGGCGGCGCTCGGTACCAACCCCGAATCGGCGGTGCCGCAGATCTTCGTCGAGAACGGCTCGTACTACCTGCTCGGGTTCCGGTCGGGCGACACGACGGCGGACGGCGGGTTTCGACGGATCCAGGTGAAGATGGATCGGCCCGGCGTGGAGGTGCGCACGCGGTCCGGCTACTACGCGCCCCTGCCGGTGAAATCCCGCGCCGCGGTGAAGGCGACGGCGCCGGCGGCCGTGGACCGCGCGCTCGCGCAGAGCGCGCCGGGCGGGCGCCTGCCACTCGAGATGACGGTCGCGTCTGTCGCGGTGCGCGGCGGGCCGGCGGCCGCGCTCGCCATTACGGTCGCGCTCGGCGAGCGGCTGCCGCGCGGGCGACAGCGGATCGAGCTCGTGACGACGGCAGTGGATTCCGATTGTCCGGACTGCAAGCGCCAGGCGCAGCGGCAGACGATCGAGTTCGTGCCGGCATCCGGTTCCGGTGCGGCGGCGCAGACGTACGAGATCCTGTCCCGCCTGCCGGTCGTGCCGGGCCGTCGCTACAACGTCCGCGCGGCGGCCGCGCTGGGCGATCGCACCGGCGCGGTCTTCACGGACGTCGAGGTCCCGAACTTCGCGAAGGATCCGTTGTCCGTATCCGGCCTTGTCGTGAGCGTCGCACCGCCGGCCGTGACAGCGCAGGCGCGGCTGCTCTCGGGCGTGCTGCCGCTGCTGCCGAGCACGCTGCGCGACTTCCGGCCCGGCATGACTGCCACCGCCTTCCTGCGGGTCACGCAGGGCGGCTCGAACCCGCCGGCCGCGGTGCGCGTCGCGGCGACGATCCGAGACGCGGAGAATGGCGTCGATTTCGCGCGCACGACGACGCTCGACCCCGCGGCCTTCGGCGCGGCGCGATCGGCCGACTACCGGCTGAAGCTGCCGATCGCCACGCTCACGTCCGGACAGCACCTCTTGACGATTGAAATCTCGCTCGGGAAATCGCGGGTGACACGCGACGCGCGTTTCACGATCGGGTAGGAGACACTCCCGAGTGGATCTTCGCCGCCACGGAGCGTAGCGCGGTCAGGCGAGCGATTTCAGGACAGCGAGCTTGAAGCCGTCGGGGTCCGTGAGCCGGAAGAAGCGCGCGCCCCACGGCGCGTCGACGGGCTCGGAGTCGAGTGTGCCGCCGCTGGCCTTGATGCGATTGGCGATGGCGTCGATGTCCTCCGTGGTCCAGATGTTGATCGAGAAGCCGAGGCCCTTGATACGGTCCCAGCCCTTGGCGCCGTTGTCCCGGTTCAGGTTGAGGCGCACGTCGCCGGCCGTGAGCGCGACCATCACGAGCCGGCCGTCCTGCTCGTACGTGCGCTCGACGCCGAAACCCGCGACGTCCCGGTACCAGGCGGCGCTCTTGTCGATGTCCTTGACGGTGATGGAAACAGTCGTGGTGCCGTGGAACTTCTCAGGCGTGGGCGACGGAGTGGTCATGCGGGTCTCCCGGAATCGAGCGTCAATCATCGCTCAACAACATCGCGCGTGACAAGCGTGGCCAGCGAGAGGGCGCGGTGCGATCGGGTGAACGGCCGGCGATGTGGTGGAGCGCACCATCGCGATGCTGGCGGGCCGCTCGAGCGGACAATTCGGGCAGCCGTGGCCCGTGCCGCACCGGAGATCGCCGTGACGACCTTTCGGACGGAGACGGAACAGATCGACGAGACGATCGCACGCGAGCGCGTGTTTGCCCGTCTCCTCACGCCCTTCGGCGCCTTTGCCCTGCTGCTGGCGTCCATCGGCCTCTATGGCGCGACGGCGTACGGCGTCGCGCGTCGCACCGGCGAGATCGGCGTGCGCATCGCGCTCGGCGCCCGACAAGGCCAGGTCCGGTGGCTGGTGCTCCGGCAAACGGCGATCCTCGCCGCGATCGGATTGGCCATTGGCGTTCCTGCGTCGCTTGCCGCTGCTCAGCTGTTGAAGGCACAGCTCTTCGGTGTGAAGCCGGCCGATTTCGCGACCATTGCCGCGGCCGGCGGGAGCATGCTCGGCACCGTCCTGCTGGCCGGGTGGATTCCTGCCCGTCGCGCAGGGCGGGTCGACCCCCTCACCGCGATCCGGATGGAGTGAAGGTGTCTTCGACGGTTCGGCATGGCATGGTCACACGGCGAACCGATCCGATGACCCTCGACGCTCGCTGCAAGGCGCGTTCATTCCGCGCGATGGACGCGCTGCCACCGACTTCGGGGCTCGCAAGCCGTTCTCGGCGAGCGGGATTGCCATCCGTTTGTCCGATTGGGAATGATAGACGCCGATCTGGCTGCCGGTGCGCCGGCGCAAATAGAAAGTTCTTGGGCGACCGATCGTTACCTATCCGCGTGGCATCGGCGCCGCGCCGCTTGGGGTTCGGCTGTCCGTCGGCGCGAAGGAGTCCTGCTGCCGCCGGAACGCGGCCGGCGTGCCGCCAATCTCGCGCTTGAAGAACTTCACGAAGTTGGTCTCCTCGTCGAAGCCGAGGCTGTCGGCGATCTGACTGACCGACAGGTCCGTGTGGGCCAGCAGGCGCTTCGCTTCCAGGTTGATGCGCGAGACGATGAACTCCTTGGCCCTCATTCCCGCTGCGTCCGCCGTGGCGCGCGTCAGGCTCCTGCCCGCACAGCCGAGGTGCCTGGCGTAGTCGGCCACCTGATGCCACTTGGCGAAGTTCTTCTCCACGAGTTGCTGGAAGTTCCGGAAGCGCTGCAGGACGGTGGCGCGGGCGCTCACCCCGGCCTGTCCCTCCTGACGGGCGTGGACGATGCTGAGTCGTACCAGGAGCGCGTAGAGCTGGTACCGCAGCAGAGTCTGCACCTCCCTGGGCGATGCCTCGATCGCTGCGTCCTTCTGCATGCGGGCGAGGGCGCCGGTCACGTCGCGCCGCGCCGATGCGGGCAGACGCATGTGCCACGGCAGCCGTTCCACGCCGACGGCGACCTCCAGATCGGGAACCGCCTTCGGCGCCGGCGGGAGGAATTCCGACCGGAACAGGGCGAGCCAACCGTCCCAGTCTCTTTCGGCGCCCAATCGGTGCGCCTGCCCTGGCCGCAATACCAGCAGCGAGCCGGGTTCGCAAGGCACGAGCTGAAAGTCGACCAGCTGCGTGCAGGTGCCCTTGGAAACGCAGAGCAGCGTATGAAACGTGTAGCGGTGAGTTAACTCGAGCTGCTTCCAGTCCACCCGCCTCCGTAAGTCGGAGATGGAGAAGATCTCCACGTCGAACGGGTACGCCCGGGGTGGCCGGTACTCCAGCCGCTGGATTCCGTTCCTGCGCTTCCTCTGTTTTCCGCCCGTCCCTCCCTGGATCATGTTCTGGCCTGCCGCGGCTTCGAGCCGTCCGATATCTACCCTAAACAGCCGCTCAATTACCGTGCAACGGTCCCATATCTACCTAGGATCGTCAACATCGGCCGCGAGGAAGCCAGCCAGACCCACTCCTGGCGGCCGGAACGCGCTCACAGAGGAGAAGAAGGCCCATGAAGACCGAATCCAACAGCATTGCCGAGACCATCGTCGCGCGCGAACGGGAATCTCTCGAGTGCTGGAACAAGGGTGATATCGACGGCACCCTTGAGCACTATGCCGAGGACGTGACCTACTTCGACCCGTTGGTCGAAGCCCGCTACGACGGCCGGGCGAAGGTGGCCGCGTACTTTCACGACGTGTTCGCGGGCAAGATCTACATCCCGCGTTACGAGATGTCCAATCCGCAGGTGATCCTCAGCAGCGACTTGGCCGTGCTGACCTATAACCTGCTGAACTACGTCCGTGGGACGGACGGGGCCGAGATTGCCGGGACCGCCTGGAATTCGACCCAGGTGTACCGCCGCATGAACGGCCAATGGCGCGTGGTCCACGTCAACTGGTCGTTCACGCGCCATCCGGCCGCCATGCAGGGCCTCATGGCGTAAGGGCTCGGAATCAGGAAGTGCGAAGGGCCGCGGAGGTCGATCCCCAGTGACGCCGATCGGGCGAGTCTGGCCGTCGCAGCAGGCCGGCGCCACGCCGAATCGCAGCAGTCCGACTGGCGGCGAGTTGAGTAGCTCCTCTGCTTTGCGGGACGGGAGTTCGCGATATCCTCGTCGCCATGTCAGCAGGCGAACCACCAATGCAGGAGGGATCCGGCGCTCTCCCTCCTGCCGCGATGGCAGCTCTGGAAGAGTCCGGCTTCGTCGTGCTCCCCGGGCCTTTTGCTGTCGAGCAACTCGGGGTGGTTGTAAATGCCTACGACGCGGAAGTCGGTCCCGCCGTTGGAGATGACCTCCGAATAGGATCCACATCGACTCGCGTAGTGGACTTCGTCAACCGTGGCCCGGTGTTCGATCCGCTCTACGTCTATCCGCCGCTGCTTGATGCCGCGGCTCGGATCGTCGGAGGGTCGTTCAAGCTCAGTTCGTTGAACGCGCGAACCCTTCGGCCCGGATCGGCGGTGCTGGACATCCACGTGGACGTGGAACGCGACTCCATCGACTGGCCGCTACTCGGCTTCATCCTCATGATCGACGCGTTCGCGCCGGACAACGGCGCCACGCGCTTCATCCCGGGCTCCCATCGCTGGGCCGACCCTCCGCGGGACGGTCGTATGCAGGAGTACACCGCGCAGCTGGTGTCGGCCTGCGGGCCGGCAGGATCGCTGCTCGTGTTCAACGGATCCACGTGGCACGGCCAGGGTGTCAACGGCTCCAACCGGCCACGTCGGTCGCTGCAGGGCGCGTTCATTCCGCGAGGCGGTCGTGCCAGCACCGACTTCTGTCGACGGATGCCGTCGGAAACCCGCGCGCGGCTTGGTACCGTAGCGCGTCAGGTGCTGGCAATCCCAGAGTCCGGTGCGTGATTCGTTGGCGGCTCGCCGCGCGCGCTGGCTCCGGACCTCCGAACTCGCTGCCGCCGAGCTCGGGTGGCTCGATGACTACCTGCGCGGCCTGCCGTGGTTCGACTTCTATCACCGCTGCGCACTCGACGCCCTCGCCGCTGGCCAGGACAACCGCCTCTACTGGATTTCGGCGGGCGGACGCGGCCTCGTCCTGGCGATCGAGTTCGCCGACGTCGACGTGTTCACCACGATCGGCGAGCTCGAGCCGGACGAGGTGGCGCAGATCGCCCTGCGGCCGCGCGCCGCCGAGGTCCACGCCGCGCCGCCTCACGTGCTGCCGCTCATCGACGCCGCCGGCGTCCGCGTGCGCAAGCGGTCGACGCTCGCCTATCACCGCCGCGAAGGCCCGGGCGACTGGTCGCTCGATCCGGACTGCCGGAGGGCCTCCGCCGCCGACCTGCCCGAGCTCGAGCGCTTCTACGCCGTCCATTACCCGGAAACCGTGCTGTCACCGTGGATGCTGGACAGCCCCTTCGTCGGCCTCTGGAATGACGGCGAGCTCCTGGCGGCTGCCGGCACGCTGGTCGTACATCCCGGCCTGCGCGCCTGCCACGTGGGCAACTTCCTGACTCACCCCCGCGCCCGCGCGCGAGGGCTGGCCGAGCGGGTGGCGCGCCACCTGTTCGAGCTCCTGCGCCGCGACGGGATCGGAGTGTTCATGCTGGGCGTGCAGACCAACCGCATCCGCGCTCCGCCTGTACCGGCGGCTGGGCTTCGAGCCGGTTCAAGAGCGCAGCTTCGTTCTCCTGGCAGTGTCGCTGCTGACGCCAGAACAGGTCCCGCTTCACACAGGAAGACGGCACGGAACGACCGTTTCAGAACGAGTAATGGAACAACAATAGATAGGACGGGGAGGCGGACGATGAAGGCGATCGTGGTGACGGACCAGGCTGCGGGAACGGCCGGGATGACGCTGGTGGAGCGGCCCGAGCCGCAGGCAGCGATAAACGACGTCGTCGTTCAGGTTCATGCGTCGGGCTTCGTCCCGACTGAACTGGCGTGGCCCTCGACCTGGACCGATCGCCTGGACCGTGACCGGACGCCATCGATCCCCGGGCACGAGCTCGCCGGAGTGGTCACCGCCCTCGGCTATGGCACGAGGGGGCTGTCGGTGGGACAGCGGGTGTTCGGCCTCACGGACTGGACTCGCGACGGCACCCTGGCGGAGTATGTGGCCGTCGAGGCACGCAACCTCGCGCCGCTGCCGGGCGACGTCGACTTCACGGTGGGCGCGAGCCTGCCGATCTCGGGTCTGACTGCGTGGCAGGGACTGTTCGAGCACGGCCGCCTTCAGGCGGGGCAGAGCGTCCTCGTGCACGGCGCGGCCGGCGCTGTCGGGTCGATGGTGACGCAACTCGCACGAGAGGCCGGCGCCTACGTCATCGGCACCGGACGCGCCGCCGACCGTCAGACGGTGCTCGACTTCGGCGCGCAGGAGTTCGTCGACCTCGAGAACGACGTCCTCGAAGATGTCGGCGAAGTCAATCTCGTGTTCGATGTCATCGGCGGCGACATCGGGAAGCGGTCCGCAGGCCAGATTCGACCCGGAGGAACACTGGTGTCCATCGTCGGGCCGCCCGAGGCGCGCCCCGCCGACGGCCTGGCGGTCGACTTCGTTGTCGAGTCGGATCGTGCCCAACTGAGTGAGATCGTCCGGCGGGTGCGTGACGGAAGGCTGCGGACGAACATCGGCAACGTCTCGACCCTCGACGATGCCGTCGCCGCCTTCAACCCGACCAAGCGGATCAAGGGCAAGACGATCATCCGCGTTCGTCCGTGAGGACTCGAGGAGGGCGAGCGGTTCTGCCCTCCTCGCCCCGGCGGACGACGAGCGCTCGAATGCGCGACAGGTCGCCACCGAGCGCGCACGGCGAAGAGCTACCGGCGGCGAGGCTGGCCCCCGCCTTGATCCGGTCGTGCCGCTGCCCCAGAATACTTGTGGTGCGCGTCCGGTTTGCCCTCGTTGTCGCCCTGGTCGTCCTCGCTCTCGCCGCGTTCCGCCCGGCGAATCGCGCGCCGGTCGACGCACATCGCCAGTCCAGTTCGTGTGGGCAGCTCGCAGGGCGCCCTGCGCCGCCACCGGCAGTGTCGGCAGTCGCCGGCGCCGCGGTGGCCGGCACGACCAACGCTCAGACGCTTGCCACCAGCGATCGGCTCTGCGATCTCTCCGCTTTCCGGAGTATGGGCGCCTCCGAAGACGGAACACGCCCGACGTCCTCGGATCCCGTCGTCCAGCGCAACTTCCCTCTCCTGATCTGATTCGGCCGTCGGCAGCGCCGTTGTCTGTCGTGGTGTGTCTATCGCATCAGCAGGGGAGGGGTCCATGAATCGTCGTGCACGCTGGAAGCTCGCCATTGTCGTTGCCGTCGTCGTTGTCATCTCCGCGATCGGGTGGCTGCCGCCGCTCGCGCGGCGCCTCGGCCTGCCGGGTCCCACCGTCTTCACGCAGAATCGTCTATTGCTCGGGCTGGATCTGAGGGGCGGCGTCCAGTTCGCCCTCAAGGTCAACGCCGACGAGGTACTCGGGACCGGTCCGACCGTCACACGCGATGAGATCGTGGCCCAAGCGAAGGACGCCATCGACCGGCGGATCAACGCACTCGGCGTCACCGAGCCCGTGATCGTCGTGCAGGGCAGCCAGCGCGACGAGATTCTCGTTCAACTCCCCGGCTACACGGACGTCGATCGCGCCCGCGCGATCCTGGGTGCCACGGGCAGGCTGGAGTGGCGCGTGGTCGAGGCCGGGCCGGCGGTCTCGCCGGAGGCTCTCGTCACACGCGGCACGCCGACCACCGATGCCGAGGTCGTGGCCGCTTCCGCGCCGATCGGGCCGGCCGATCGCCAAGTCGGTCAGTACTACCTGCTGAAGAAGTCCGCGGCGGTCACAGGTCGCGACATTCGCCACGCTTTCACGACCCACGATGAGCTCGGCCGGCCAGCGGTCGGCTTCTCGCTCACCTCAGACGGTGGGCGTCGATTCGCCGATCTGACGTCTGCCAACGTCGGCCGGCAGCTCGCCATCGTCCTCGACGATCGAGTGCAGTCCGCGCCTTTCATCGACAGCGCGATCACGGCCGGCCAGGGCATCATCCGAGGCGGCTTCTCGAACCCGGAGGCGGTGAACCTTGCGCTCCTGCTGCGCTCCGGCGCGCTGCCCGTGTCGCTGACGTTTCTCGACGGTAGTTATGTCGGACCGACGCTCGGGGCCCGGGCAGTCGCCGCGGGTCTCCTCGCCTCGGCCGCGGGACTCGCGCTCGTCGCCGGGTTCATGCTCGTCTACTACCGCCGCGCGGGACTCAACGCCGTGATCTCGATCGTCGCGAACGTGGCAATCCTGCTTGGCCTCATGGCGGCGCTCGATGCGGCGATCACCCTGCCGGGCATCGCCGGCCTCATCCTGACGGTCGGGATCGGCGTCGACTCCAACGTGCTGATCTTCGAGCGGATCAAGGATGAGCTGCGTGCCGGCAAATCGCTCCGTCGAGCCGTCGCTGCCGGATTCGATCGCGTCTTGCTGACGATCGTCGATACGCACGTCGCGACGCTCGTCGCCGCCGCGTTCCTCTTTCAGTTCGGCAGTGGTGCCATCCGCGGGTTTGCGACCATGCTCAGCCTCGGCCTCCTGGCGAATCTCTTCACCGCAATTGTGCTCTCGCGCACGGTGTTCGAGTGGACGCTCTCGCGCGGCCACCGCGTGACATTTGGCTCGGCACGTCGGACCCGTCCCATCGTGCGGCGCCAGATTCCCGTCATGGCCCACCGGTTCTCGGTCCTCTCGATCGCCGGTCTCCTCGTCGCGGCGGGGTTGACGCTGACGATCACCCGAGGTGTACGGCTCGGGCTCGACTTCACGGGCGGCACCGCGGTCGTCACCGAGTTCGACGAGCCCGTGCGCGAAGAAGCCGTGCGCAGCGTGATCCCTGGCGAGGCAATCGTTCAACGCTACGGGCCGGCCTCGGACCACGCGATGCAGATTCGTCTGCCGCGATCGTCTGGCGCGACTGGCGAGGGCGACGATCGGGCCGGCGTCCGCGTCATCGAGGCGGCGCTAGACACCTCAGGACTACCCGCGTCGAGGACAATTGGCAGCACGACGATCGGCCCGGCCGCCGGGGAGGAATTGCAGCGGAAGGGCGCCTACGCGATGGCTGGAGCGCTCGCCGGCATCACCGCGTACCTGGCAGTGCGCTTCCGTCCCAGTTTCGGCGCTGGGGCGGCGATCGCCGTGGCGCACGATCTGATCGTCACGGTCGCCCTGCTCGGTCTCTGCGGCTACGATCTGGACCTCAACGTGGTCGCGGCACTGCTCACGGTGGCAGGCTATTCGGTCAACGACACCATCGTGCTCTTCGACCGTGTGCGCGAGCGGCTGCGGACAAGTGGGGGCCTCGCGTTCGACACGGCCGTCAATGCCTCCACGGGGGACATGCTTGGGCGCACGCTCATCACGTCCGGTACCACGTTCGTCGCCGTACTGGCGCTCTACCTGCTCGGCGGCGCCGTCCTGCACGGCTTCGCCTTCACGATGCTCGTCGGCATCATTGTAGGCACGTATTCGAGCGTCTTCGTGGCCGCGCCCGTGGCGGCCGTCGTCGGACGCCGTTCGAGCGACGCCCGGCGGCCGGCACGATGACGAGCGCGCGAAGAGCATCGGCCCGCGCGGCTCTCGACGCATGCCCTCGATGATGAGCGGCTGGTAGCCGACACGTCGGCGGCGCGCCTCCCTGCGGAACGACTCGAGCACGCCCGGATCGACACGAATGGCGATCAACGCCTGAGAGGCGGCTGGTCTCCGCGAGGATCACACCCCGGCTGCGTGGAGCGCGGCCAGGACGCGCCCGGCCCGGAACGGCACCCGCCGCAGCCGAACGCCCGTGGCGTCGAAGATGGCGTTGGCGACGGCCGCCATGAGGGGCTTGCAGATGGTCTCGCCCGCGCCGTATGGCGGCAGATCCGGGCGATTCGGGTTGGGATCGCCGTTGACGAGCACGACGTCGATGCGCTCCGGTGCGTCGGCGTGGGTCAACGTCGGCGACGTGGCCCAGTCCACGCTCGTCATCTTCTCCCCGTCGAAGCTCGCCTCCTCGTAGAGCGCGCGGCTCAGCGAGTGCAGCATGCCGCATTCGGCCGTCGCGCGGACGCCGCTCGGATTGACGACCAGGCCGCAGTCGTACGCGCACACCAGCCGCTTCGCCCAGACACGGCCGGTGCGCCGGTTCACTTCGACCTCGGCGATCTCGGCCGCGACAGTCTGACCGCGGAACGCGTACGCGACACCGCGACCGGTCAGGATCTCGCCCGTGGCCACCGGCTTCGGCGACACGCGGGCATCCCACCCGTACGC
Organism: uncultured Acidobacteriota bacterium; assembly: GCA_963764505.1. GTDB lineage: Bacteria > Acidobacteriota > Vicinamibacteria > Vicinamibacterales > SCN-69-37 > CAVXSP01. The sequence continues at coordinate 1,731,520 of CAVXSP010000001.1, forward strand.
CTCGGCCACGGCCCGAAGCGCGGCAATCGATCGCGCCCGCCTGAATCCGCCGTCGTCCTCGGTGCTCGCCGTGAGGAGCTTCATCCGGAACGCCACGGGATCGACGCCCGCCGCGGCCGCCAGTTCGTCGATGAACGACTCCGACGCGAAGGTGACCTGCGGGCCGTTCGGGTCTCGGAGGTTCCCGGTCCGCACGGGCGTCTCCCACACGAGCGGCAGGCCGACCACATGGGTGGCCGTCCGGCGGTTGGGAATGACGTACATGTCCGACGGCGTCGAGGCGCCGCCGCGGTTGGGCATCGCCTTCCGCCGTCCCGTGAGTTGCGCAATGAGCACGGTGTCGTGCTCGTTGTAGCCGAGGTGATTGTGGTCGGCCGCTCGGGCCTCGAAGTCGTGGGCGACGACGTTGCCCTGGGCGTCGAGACCGCCGCGCATCGTGACGAGATACGCGGGCCCCTTCGTGTCCCAGGCGGTTTCCTCGTCCCGCATCCACTGCAGCCGTACGGGGCGGCCGATCTCCTTCGCCAGGAATGCCGCTTCGAATCCGGCATCGTCGGCGGCCGTGCGCCCGTAGGCCTGCGATCCATCCATCCAGATGACGCGAACACGATCGCGAGGCATCTGGAGGAATTCCGCCACGCCGTCGCGCAGTCCGTACGACTTCATGTCGTTCGAGTAGATCGTCATCTGGCCGTCCGACGGATCGGCCGTGGCGTGCGCGGGCCCGAGCGACGTGTGCCCCTGGAAGGGCACTTGGTACTCCGCTTCGACCACTTTCGCCGCGGCCTGCAGCGCCGCGTCCGGCGTGCCTGTCACCGCCGGCCGCGAGCTGACCGTTGCCGTCGCGCCGCGCATGTAGTCGAACAGCTTCTCGGAGGCCGGGAACGGCGCCGTGGCGGGCCGCTGCCATTCGGCTGTGAGCTGCCGGGCGGCCCGGATGGCCTGCTCTTCGCGTTCGCACACGACGGCCAGGTAGTTGCCGCTCCGTACGACCCGGACGAAGCCGGGCAGGTCGCGCACCGAGGACTCGTCCACGCTGGTGAGCGTGGCGCCCGCGAATGGCGGTTTCACGTTGCGCGCGTGCACCATGCCGGGCAGCTTCACGTCGACGGCCCACTGGAGCGATCCGTCGACTTTCGGCGGGATGTCGTAGCGCGGCAGCGGCTGCCCGGTCAGCTCGAGCTCCTGGACCGTCTTGATGGGCGCGCGGCCGGCGGTGGCGCCGACGTCGTTCCCGGTCAGCGTGACGTTGAACCGGTGGCCGCTGAGCAGCTGTCCGTAGGTCACCTGCCGCGTGGGTTCGGCGGTCACCGAGACGACGCCCTTCCGGACGGTGAGCGCGGAGACCGACGCCCCGAAATGGGCGGCGGCCAGCTCCAGCAGCACGCGCCGGGCTTCGGCGGCGACGCGGCGCATCGGCTCGCCGTCTCTCTCGAGCGCGTCCGATCCGCCCGAGCCCCCCTGATCGACCGTGGTGTCGGTCCGGCCCATCACGCAGGTCGTCCGGTCGTACGCCATGTCGAGCTCGTCCGACATGATTTGCCGGAACGCCGTGCCCGTGCCCTGTCCCAGATCGGTCTTGCCGACGTGGTAGGTCGCGGTGTTGTCATCGCGGATGACGATCCAGGCGTCGAGTTGGTGGAAGTCCGGGTCGGGATAGGGGCCCGTGGCGGGTGGCGTCTGCGACGCGTGCAGCGGCGCCGCGGCGGCCGCCGCGCCAATACCCACGACGAGGAAGCCGGAGGTCCTGAGGAAATCGCGCCGCGACGGGTGGTCGATCGTCATGCCACCACCTCGTTTTCGGGCGTCGCGCTTCCGACGGAGATGAGCCGCGCCGCGCGCTTCACGGCGGCCTGGACGCGGTAGTAGGTCATGCACCGGCACAGAGCGCCGGCCATGCCTTGGCGGATCTCGGCGTCGGTTGGCGACGGGTTCCGCGTGAGCAGGGCCTTCGCGGTCAGGATCTGGCCGTTCTGGCAGTAACCGCATTGCGGCACCTGCTCGTCGATCCAGGCTTGCTGCACGGGATCGAGCTGCCCTCGGCTCGACAGGCCTTCGAGCGTCGTCACGGCCTTGTCCGCGACGCTCGAGACCGGCGCGAGGCACGATCGGACGGCCGCGCCATCGAGGAGGACGGTGCAGGCGCCGCACTGGCCGAGACCGCAGCCGAACCTCGGTCCGCGCAGATCGAGATCGTTGCGCAGGACGTACAGCAGCGGGGTCGCCGGATCGACGTCGACACTGTGCGTCTGTCCGTTCACGTTGAGTCTGATGATTGCCATGTCCTCTTGCCTGGAGACCCGAGAGCAGAGTGCCAAGCGTGCTGTTCGATGTCAAGGCATGCACGGAAGCTATAAACTCAGCCCGATGGAAGCGTGCATCTGCGTCGTCACCCTCCTTGCCCTCTCGCTCTCCCTTCACGCGCAAACGCGCCCGCGCGCGGGGCAATACGGCGTTGCCTATGCGAGCTTCGCGCCGCTCAATGGTGAGGTCTTCATCGCCGACGCCGACGGCCGCAACGCCAGATGTTCACGTCGAACCGGCATGGATCGGCCGACATCTTCAGGATTCATCCCGACGGGCAGGCGCTCGAGCAGTTGACCGACGACCCGGCCTTCGATGATCAGGCCGCCCTCGCGCCGGATGGCCGGCAACTGGCCTTCGTCTCCACGCGCACCGGCCAGGCCGAGATCTGGCTCCTGGACCTCCAGACCAAAGCCCTGAAGAACCTCACCGGTACATCGGGCGGGAGTTTTCGTCCCTCGTGGTCATCAGATGGCGCGTGGATCGCGTTCTCGTCGGATCGCGGGTCGACACGGCCCGTGCGGCCGGGCTCGTTCGAATCCATTCAGTCCACGGAGATCTATGTCATGCGCGCCGACGGGACAGGCGTGCACAAGGTGACGCGCACCGGATCATTCGCGGGGAGTCCGAGCTTCTCGCCGGACGGCAAGCAGCTCGTCTGCTATCAGGCCGATCTGAAGGCCGTGATCGACATCTCGGATCCGCGCCGGCTCCGTGCGACGACGACGATCCTGCGCGTCGATCTGGGGACCCTTCAGGACAAGATCCTGGCCGACGGGCCCGGTGAGAAGTGGTCGCCGCGATGGATCCGGTCGGGGCTCGTCGGCTACGCGAGCGGCGGACCTGAAGGCGGGCTCGAGTTCGTCGACGGCACGCCAGGCGCGCGGGGCACATTCGAGAGCCCGGCCTGGTCACCCGACGGCACGAAAGTGGTGTTCCATCGCGACACGGGCACCGAGTGGCCACCGATGCGCGAGGAATACAGCCGCGATCCGGCGTTTCGACTCTTCCGCACGGGCATCTTCCCCTCGGTACGCGGCGGACGGGTCGCACCTCGTCACGGGCACCGGCACGCGCGCGCTTGCGCACAACGGCATCCTCAGCCTCCAGACCGATGGGTCCGGGCGCAAGGTCATCTTCGACGACCCGGACCGGAGTGCCGTCGCCGCCGTGTTCTCACCCATGGGCGACCGGATTGCCTTCGGCCTTGGAGCCTTCTTTGGCAACGTGCTCGGGCGTCCGGCAACCGTCTCGAACGTGGCGGTGGTGAACGCCGACGGCTCGGGGCTGCGATTGCTGACCACGGGCGACGTCAACGACGGGTTCCCCAGTTGGTCCCCGGACGGGAAGCAGATCGTCTTCCGCAGTGCCGGCGCCATCGGCAAGGGCCTGCGCATCCTGAACGTTGCCGGTGGAGAGACCCGCGCGCTGACCGACGGCGCCTACGTCGACAACTTCCCCTCCTGGTCACCCGACGGCAACGCGATTGCCTTCACCCGCAATGTCGAGGGTAACTACGACGTGTTCACCGTCCGGCAGGACGGGAGCGCGCTTCGACGCCTGACGACCAGCCCGGCCAATGACGCGCACTCGACGTGGTCGCCTGACGGACAGTGGATTGCCTTCGCGAGCGGTCAGGCGGGATTCAAGGACGAGATGCCGCTGCATGCCGTGAATCCACAGTCGTATGGCGAGATATGCGTGATGCGTCCTGACGGGTCGGACATCCGGTGCCTCACCGACAATCCCTTCGAAGATGCCACGCCGTCGTGGCTTCCGTCTCGCGCGTTGGCGGCGTATTCGTCCAGCGCGCGTCGATGACGTCCGGACAGCAGTTTCCCTGACCCGTCGCGACGCTACCTGCGAATCGCGCGCATCTCCTGGCCGCCCTGCCGGAACGTCAGGCGCACCACACCCGACTCGTCCTTCACGAAACGGAGCTCGACGTTCTGCGGCATCTTCATGTAGAAGATCGTCGGCGATTCGGCGAAGAGCGGAATCTTCTGCGGACTCCCCGGGAAGGTCGTCGCAAGCCGTCCGTTGTCGACGGACAGTACGATTGATGCGCCCGGCATCAATTCGTAGGTGCCGGCGTATTCGGCCAACACGGCCGGATCGACCGTCACCTCCTTGCGCTCCGACGGCAGCGGCATCGGTCCCGGCGGACGCGGCGCCTCTGCCGGCTTGACCGTGCCGCCGAGCCTGAACGCCCACAGGTTGTCGCCGCGGGCGGACCCCATGAACTGATTGCCGCCCGCGAGAATCGCCACGTACTGCTCGTCATCCACTTCGAACGTCGACACCGGCGCGTCGGCGCCGGCGCCCGTCTGGAATTCCCACAGCACGTCGCCGGTCGTCGCGTCATGCGCCACGAGCAGGCCGTCGGCCTGACCATGGAACAGCAGTCCCGACGCCGTGCTCAGGATGCCGCTCCCGCCTCCGCACTGGAACGGCAGCCGCTTCTGCCACGCGATCTTGTTCGTCGTCGGGTCGATCGCCGACAGCATGCCGCCGCGAACCGGGCGGAAGCCCTGCAATCCGCCGAAGCCATCGACGTGATAGCCCGCCGGACCGATGGTCGCGCAGAGGTACAGCAGCTTCGTCTGCGGACTGTAGCTCATCGGCGCCCAGGCAAGTCCACCGTTCGTTCCCGGCGCGACGGCGATGCGCTCTTTGTAGAACGGCGTGAACACACACCCCGATCGCACACTTGGCGGCACGCCTTCCGGGCACTGCGGAATGAACGGGTCGCCGACCGGATACGGCTGCGTCTTCGCGGTCTTCTGCTCGGCGATTTGCGGCACCGGCTTCTCTTCGATGCCGATGAGCGGCGTGCCGTTCGTACGGTCGAGGATGTACATGAAGCCCGTCTTGCTGCCGTGCATCAGGATCTTGCGGGGACGCCCCTGATAGGTGATGTCCGCGAGCACAGGACTCGCCGGACCGTCGTAATCCCACAAATCGTGGTGGACTTCCTGGAAATGCCATTTGCGCACGCCGGTCTTCAGATCCAGCGCGACGATGGATGCCGAGAAGAGATTGTCGCCGCCGCGCTCGGTGCCATTGGTGTCGGGCCACGCGTTGCCGGTCGGAACGTAGACCATGCCGAGCTCGGGATCGATGGCCGGATGCGACCACACCGGCGCGCCGCCCTTGCGCCAGGACTCGCCTTCCCATGTGTCATGGCCGAACTCGCCGGGACCTGGCACGGTCCAGAACGTCCACAGTTCCCTGCCGGTCTTCGCGTCATACGCGCCGAATTGACCGCGCACGCCGCTTTCTCCGCCGGCCACGCCCATGAAGACCATGCCGCCGTAGTAGGTCGCCGCCGCGTCGGCAAACCCGCCGCCGCCGTTCTGCAGCTCCGTTCGCCAGATGAGCTCGCCGCTCGTCTGATCGAGCGCCACCAGCGTTGCGCCGTATGCGGCAGCAAACACCTTGCCTTCGGCCACGACGACGCCGCGATTGAAGTGATTGTCCGGGCCGCCGGTCCAGCCTGCGCCAGGCCCGACATCGCCCTTCGGAAACTGCCACTTCAGCGCGCCGGTGCGCGCGTCCCTTGCCGTGATGTGACCGTGGGTCATGTACATGACACCGTCCACCACCACCGGCGTGGATTGCATCCAGATCCCGCTCTTCTCCGGCTCGACGTGGACCATCCAGGCGGCGCCGAGCTTGGCGATGTTCGATTTGGTGATTTGCGTCAGCGTCGAGTACCGCTGGTTGAACAGGTTGCCGCCGACGACCGGAAAATTGCGCGACGGCAGCTGCCGGAAATCAGCGGTCTGGCCCGACGGTGTGGCGGTCAGCAGCAGCCCACATATGAGACTTGCCGATCGGACAAGCGCCCGTGCTCTCATAGGTCACCTCAGGCCGTCGAATGGTTTGGAAACCTTTAGACACCGGACCGCAGGTTCTGCCCGCGGCGACGACCAGCGCCTCCGGGCTCGACCCGGCAACCGTGCTGCGAGAGGCGTGATTAGGTAGGAAAACGATCAGCCCGGCCCGCCTTCGTCGTCCTGCGCCGCGGAGTCGATCGCCACCAGCCGGTCGATGAGGGCCGCCCGCGTCGTCCGGTAGACCGATTGGCCCGCTCGTCCGGCGGTGTGCTCCAGCTCGAGCGTGACGAGCTCGTCGAACAGCGTCTCTCGATCGTCGAGGGCCTGGCCGCGGCCGCGCGGGACCTCCGCGGTCCCGCTTCGAAGGAGCCGGCGGGCGCCGGCCACCCAGATCCCGATCCCGAGCGTGCCGAACACGACCGAGAGCACCCACCAGCGGCTGGCCGCGCCGTCGCCGGTGGCGGCCGCCCCTGGCGTCGGCAGCACGAGAGTCGGACTGCCGGCCGGCGGGACACCCGCGCCGATTCCAGACACCAGTGCCACACGGACTCCGCCTTGTGGCGGCAGCTCGAACGGCTGCGATTCGAGCGTCTCGCCGTCGACCTCGCTGTGGGCGCGGACGACGTCGCCCACGCGCAGTCCGGTGAACGTCGCACGTCCGTCGGATCCGGTCGTGGCGTGCAGCGTCGTCGTTGCTCCGTTCACGACCTGCAGATCGACGGCGTGGTTCACGACGTTGTCGCCGAAGTTCCGGCGGACGAGGCGGACGGCGACGGTGCCCGACGGCAGATCGGCGACCTGGAGCGGCAGGCCGGACATCTGTGCCGGCTCGGGCGTGGCGCCGGGCGGCGGCGTCGGCGACACCAGCGGCGGCTCCGAGGAGCTCGACGCCTGCCGGGCCCGGACGGGGCCGGTCGCCGGCGAGGCACCGGCGGCGAGGAGCAGGAGCGTGACGATCGGCACGCACCTCCCGGCACGGCCATTCATCGCGCGGCTCCTTCCGAGCCGGACGGGCTTGCCGTCCCGTCCACGACTTGCGCGTTGAACCGGGCGCCGCACTGCGTGCAGAACCGGGCGTCGATTGAATTGAGCTGACGGCACTCGAGGCACTGCAGGCGCTTCGCTGACGGCGCCCTCGCCCGCAGGCGGTCCTGGAGCTCGCGTTCGATCGCGGCGCGGATGTCGGCAAGCGTTCTGGAGGACGGAGAGGACGGAATCGAGGCGCTCATCGGAACCTCTCGCGCAGTGGACCATGAACAGTTTACGCGAGTGGTCGTTCTTTTTCGGCCTGCGGCTCGGACGAGTTGAGGCAAGATCGGTGGATGTTCGCGCGGGAGTCTCGCTGATGACGGATACGAAGGACGTGCACGTCGCGCTGACGTTCGACTACGACGCGATGAGCAACTGGATTGGCAGTTCCGGGGCCCGCTCGCCCGGCATGATCTCGCGCGGGGAGTTCGGCCCGATCGCAGTTCGCCGGATCCTGGCGCTGCTCGAACGCCGCGGCATCGCGAGCACCTTCTTCGTGCCCGGCCACACGGCGCGTGCATACCCCGACACGGTCCGATCCCTCTGCGCGGCGGGCCACGAAATCGGACACCACGGCTGGGTCCACGAGAACCCGGTGCTCCTCACGCCCGAGCGCGAGCGGAAGGTGCTCGAGCTCGGACTCGAGGCCCTCGACGCCGTCGCGGGCGTCCGCCCGGTCGGGTACCGGTCGCCCGGGTGGGACAACAGTCCGGCGACGGTGCCGCTGTTGCTCGAGTACGGCTTCAAGTACCAGAGCAGCCTGATGGGATCGGACTTCGAGCCGTACTGGTGCCGGGTCGGCGACGAGTTCTCCGCCACCGAGGAGTTCCGGTGGGGCACGCCGGTCGATCTCGTCGAGCTGCCGGTCGCGTGGCACCTCGACGACTTCATCCAGTTCGAGTTCGTGGCGACGCCGTCCGGCATTCTCAATGCGGCGCGCTCGACGACCACCCCCTGGGAGATCTGGACGTCGGAGTTCGAGTACCTGTACGAGCGCCTCGGACGCGGGCTCCTGACGATCACCATGCACCCGCAGGTGATCGGTCGAGGACACCGGCTGCTGTTCCTCGAGAAGCTGATCGATCACTTCGCCGGCCGTGCGGGCGTGCGGTTCACGACCCTCGGCGCGTATGCCGCGCGATGGAGGGCCGGCCGCACGCCCGAGCTGCCGACCGACGCCGGGTCCGCCCGCGCCGCCGCCAGGGGTGGGAGCTGAGCGCGCGCGTGGTCGACGACGAGCTGCGGGTGCGCGGCCTCGGCGCGCCGGTGCAGATCGGGGTGGATCGCTGGGGCATCGCCCACATTCGCGCGCAGAATCCGGACGACCTCTTCTTCGCCCAGGGCTTCAACGCGGCGAGAGACCGGCTCTGGCAGATCGACCTGTGGCGCAAGCGGGGCCTCGGCCTGCTGGCGGCCGACTTCGGTCCCGGATTCCTGGCGCAGGACTGGGCGTCTCGATTGTTCCTGTACCGCGGCGACATGGACGTCGAGTGGGCGGCCTACGGCGCCGACGCCCGCGCCATCTGCACCGCCTTCGCCGCGGGCATCAACGCGTACATCGATTTGGTGGCCGCGGAGCCCGGCCGGCTTCCGCCGGAATTCGCCGCGCTCGGCACGCGGCCCTCGAAATGGCAGCCGGAGGACGTCGTCCGGATCCGGACGCACGGCTGGATGCGCAACGCCCTTTCGGAGGTCGCGCGCGCGAACGTCCTGGCCCGCGCCGATGCTGACATCGACCGGCTTCGTATCGATCTGGATCCTCCCGTGCGGCCGCACGTGGCCGACGGGCTCTCGCTCGACTCCATTCCGCTGAACGCGCTGGATCTGTACAAGCTGGCGGTGGCGCCGGTGTCCTTCAGCGAGGCGCGCTTGAGCGCCGGGATTCGTGAGGCGTGGCAGTGGATCGAGGTCGGCGCCGGCGGCGAAGTGGCCCGGGGCGCCGAACCGCCCGCCTCCAACAACTGGGCCGTCGATGGCCGGCACACCGCGACCGGCAGGCCCATCGTCGCCAGCGACCCGCATCGGGTGCACGCCGTCCCGTCGCTGCGCTACCTCGTGCACCTCACGGCGCCGGGGCTCGATCTGATCGGGGCGGGGGAGCCCAACCTGCCGGGGATTGCGATCGGACACAACGGCCACGTCGCGTTCGGTCTGACGTTGTTCCTCGGACCCGATCAGGAGGACGTCTACGTCTACGAAACGCGGTCCGAGGACGCCGGCGCGTATCGGTTCCGGGATGAATGGGAGCCGATGCGCGTCATCGAGGAGACGTTCGAGATCAGAGGGGCCGTGCGCCTCCGGCTTCCGCTGAAGTTCACCCGCCACGGCCCGGTCGTCTACGAGAACGCGCCGACGCGGCGCGCCATTGCCGTCCGCACGGTCTGGTCCGAGCCCGGGGCGGCGCCGTACGGGGCGAGCCTCGGGGCGCTGCGCGCGCGCAGCGTGGGCGAGTTCCGCGAGGCGATGCGGCGGTGGGGTACGCCGCCCGTCAACCAGGTCTGCGCCGATCGACACGGCGACATCGCCTGGATCACGGCCGGCGCTCAGCCCGATCCGGCGGAACTGGGACGGGCTCGTGCCCGTGCCGGGCGACGGCCGGTACGAGTGGGACGGGTTCCTGCCGGCGGACTGGCTGCCGTCGGCGATCAATCCGGTCGAAGGCGTCGTCGCATCGGCGAACGCGATGAACCTGCCCCCCGGCTGGCCTCGCGATGAGCGGCCGATGGGCTACGAGTGGGACGACCCGTCGCGGGCGCGGCGCATCGAGGAGCTGCTGCGCGGCGTGACGGCGCACACGGTCGAGGACTCGTGCGCGATGCAGAACGACGTCCTGTCGATACCCGCGCGGCGGCTCTGCGCGCTGCTGAGGTCGATGGCAGTCGACGAGGAGCACGCCGTCGGAGCGATGGGCCTTCTGCGCGATTGGGACCATCGACTCGAAGCGGAGAGCGCGGCCGCGGCGCTGTTCGAAGTCTGGTGGACCAGGCATCTCCGGCCCGCGGTCATCGAGCGGCTCGTGCCCGACGCGTGGCTGCGCACGCTGCTCGGACCCGGCGACGTCGAGCGCGTGCTGGAGCTGCTCGAGCGTCCGCCGGCCGATCCCGGTGCGGAGCCGGCCGAGGCGCGCCGGGTCCTCTTCCAGAATTCACTGGCGCGCGCCTGGCGCGAATGCGTCGATCGCATGGGTCCGGATTCCGGGGCCTGGTCCTGGGCCCGGCTCCACGCGGCGCTCTTCGAGCCGGCTGTAGCGGGCGTCTCGGGCGCGGCGGACGCTGGCGCGGCCGTCATCGGGCCGATTGCGCTCGGCGGCAGCGAATCGACGCTCATGAAGGCGGCGTACCGGCCCGGAGACTTCCGCGTGCTCATGGGCGCGTCGGTCCGCCTCGTCATGGACGTCGGCGACTGGGACCGCAGCGTCTGGATCGAACGCGCCCGGTCAGTCGGGCGACAGCCGGTCCCCTCACTACGCGGACCTCGTCTCACGCTGGGCACGCGGCGAGTACGTGCCGATGGTCTACAGCGAGCGGGCGGTGGACGAGGTGGTCGAGTGGAGAATTCGATTGGAGGGAGGATAGAGACGGGTGTGGGTTCGGCAAGTAACGGCAGGTAACGCCAGGTGGGCCCGGGTACGCCGGGTACGCCAGGTACGCCAGGTACGCCGGGTACGAGGAACGAACTGACGCTGGTCGTCTTCACTCAGAATTCAAAGAAGCTGACAAGCCTCAGGTTCCTCCGTACCTGGCGTACCTGGCGCACCCGGCGTACCCGGGCGCACCCGGCGTACTTGCCGAACCCGGCCGAGCGTCGCGCCTCCCGCCCTCCGGCGCGCGATAGCTCTTCCTGGCCCTCGGTTTCAGCCCTTTCCCCTCGAGCTTGACCTCGATTTTGTGCATCTTGCCGTCGCGCGCCGGCGGCGCGAACCCCAGCAGGTACTGATGATGCAGCTCGTCGGCGACGCGGGCGAACGCTTCGCCCAGATCGTCGCGCGGCCGCAGCTCGAAATATCCGCCGCCGGTGTCGAGCGCGACGGTGCCGAGTCCGGGATCGGGCAGATTGGCGACCAGCGCGCCCATCATGTTGCCGCCCGCGCCGAAGGGTTGCCCACTGCGGCTCTCGACGCCAATCCCGTAGATCATCACGTCCTCGCGCGCGGCCCGATCCGCCACGTCGAGCTGCGAGACCCACTTCTGGCCGAACCGCGGGCCGCTGTCCTTGCTGTCGCTCATGACCAGCACGACCTTGCGGCCGTCGACCTGGTCGAGAACGTCGATCGCCTGGTCGATGGCGGTCCACAGCGGGGTCGGCGCGCCGGGTGCAATATCCGACGGCAGACTCGACACGAGCTCCGTCACGTCCCGGGTGAATCGCGGGCCGATGTCGATCCGCTCGCCGAACGTGCCGATCCGGGCGAGGTCGCCGGGCCCCAGGTTCGCCACCAGACGCTCGGAGGCGTCGCGCAGCAGTGGCAGGTTCCGGAACATGCTGCCGCTGACGTCGACGAGCACGATCAGCCGGATCGGCTGCGGCGAATTGTCGAAGATCGTGATCGGCTGCGGATGGCCGTTGTCCCGGATTTCGAACTGATCCCGCGTGAGGTCGGGGACCAGCCGGCCGGACTTGTCGGTGACCGTGACGAACACCGGGACGGTCTCGGCACTGCCGCGGAAGACCGGCTGCTGAGGAGCGGCCGACTGGCCGGCGGCGAACGCGGTCAAGGCCCACAGAATGGCAATACGGCCCATGGCAGATCTCCCGGGCAGGCGCTCGTTTCAGCATAGCGGACGCGCGGGGTTTTCGCCTTGGGGGCCCGACGAACGGCCGGTGGCGGTCGTGGAATACTATGACCCGGTCTCGGAGGAACCTATGAGAACACGGATGATGGTGGTGGGACTGGCGACGGCAGTAGGACTGGCGGCGACGGCAGTGGCGGCGCAGACGCCTCCGGCTCAGGCCGGCGGGCGCGGCGCGGCGGCGACTCCCTCGTCGTGCGGCAACCCGCCCGCCGACATGAAGGACGTCGCCCGCGATTCCCGCTGCTTCGAGCTGCGCACCTACGTCGTCAATGCCGAGGGGCCGGGCAGCCTCGACCTGCTTCACAAGCGCTTCCGCGAGCAGACGGTCGAGTTCTTCAAGAAGCACGGGATGACGATGATCGGGTTCTGGAATCCGGTGACGAAGCCCGATACGCTGGTGTACTTGCTGGCGTTCAAGGACGCCGCCGCGCGGGACGCGGCCTGGGCGGCGTTCAACGCCGATCCGGGCTGGCAGAAGGTCCGCGCGGAGATGAACGTCCGGCTGACCGTCACGAACGAGTTCATGAACGCGACCGATTACAGTCCGCTGAAGTAGCGGACGCAGAAGACAGGACGACGAGGAGCTTCAATGATGGTTCGACGATTCGTGCGGGCGCCGTTCAGCATCATCACCGGGGGGGTGCTGCTCCTCACGGCGGCCGGCGTGCTCGCCGCCGCGCGCGGCACCGCGTGGTGGCCCGACAACCTGGGCGGGCCGGACAGCTCGGCCTTCGCGGATCTCGATCAGATCACCGCGTCGAACGTGAACCAGCTCGAAGTGGCCTGGACCTATCCCTACGCGTCGACAGGGTTCAATCCGATCGTCGTCGACAACGTGATCTACGCCGCCGGGCGGAGCGGCTCGCTCGTCGCGCTCGACGCGACCACGGGGAAGGAGATCTGGATCCACGAGGACCTGAACGGCATGACGGGCCGCGGCGTGAACTTCTGGCAGAGCGAGGACGGCAAGGACAAGCGCCTGCTGTTCTGGATCAACAGCTTCCTGCAGGAGATCGACGCGAACACCGGGCAGTCGATCCTCACGTTCGGCGTCGACGGCGTCGTCAACCTCCGGGAAGGTCTGCCGCGCGGCGTCAACATGGGCTGGAATTCGAACAGCCCAGGCAAGATCTGGAAGAACCTGCTCATCATCGGGTCGACGACGGGCGAGGCGTTCATGTCGCCACCGGGCGACATCCGCGCCTACGACGTCCTCACGGGCAAGCTCGTCTGGCAGTTCCATACGATCCCGCGGCCTGAGGACTACGGCTATGACACCTGGCCGAAGGACGCCTACAAGTACGTCGGCGGGGCGAACAACTGGGGCTCGATGTCGATCGACAACGAGCGCGGCATCGTCTACGTCCCGACCGGGTCGGGAACCTACGACTTCTACGGCGCGGATCGGGTCGGGCGGGATCTCTTTGCGAACTGCCTCCTCGCGCTGGACGCGCGCACCGGGCAGCGCCTCTGGCACTTCCAGACCGTGCACCACGACCTGTGGGATCTGGACAACGTCTCGGCGCCCATGCTGGTGACGGTGATGCACAACGGCCGCAAGGTCGATGCAGTGGCGCACGCCGGCAAGACCGGGTTCGTCTACGTGTTCGACCGCGTGACGGGCGAACCGCTGTGGCCCATCGAGGAGCGACCGGTGCCGAAGAGCGAGGTGCCGGGGGAGTTCGCGTGGCCCACCCAGCCGTTTCCGACGAAGCCGGCGCCGTTCATCAAACAGTCCTTCACGGTCGACGACATCAACCCGTGGCTGCTGAAGCCCGACGAATATCAGAAGATGCGGCAGCGCGTCGCGGCCGCGTCGAACGGGAAGGGACCGCAGGGCGGGCTGTTCAACCCGCCGACGATCGGCCGGGACGCGATCTCGATGCCGGGCAATCAGGGCGGCTCGAACTGGGGCACGACGGCCGCCGACCCGGACAAGGGACTGATGTTCGTGGTCGGCGTGAATCAAGTGGCGCTGCTCAAGCTCGAGGACGTCACGACGCGCGCGACGAACCGCGAAGGCGGCGCCTACGGCGGCGCGGCGCAGCAGGGCCGTCAGCTCTACACGCAGAACTGCGCGGCCTGCCATGGCGCGAACCTGCAGGGCCTCGCGCCGGGCGCGCCGTCGCTGGTCGGCGTCACCAACCGGATGGCCGATGACGCCATTCGCGCCATCGTGACGGGGGGCCGTGGCCTCATGCGGCCCGTGCCCGACCTGTCGGCGACCGATCTCTCGAATCTCATCGCGTTCCTCGCGACGACCAGTCCCTACGGCTCGGCGCGCCCGGGCGGGCCACCGCCCTCGCTGCCGCCCGGTCCGGTCGTCGCCCGCGGCGGCGCGCCGCTGCCGCCGCTGCCGCCGCGCAACCTCGGGCCGTTCTTTCCGGGCGTCGGCGGCAATGCCGGCAACCTCGCCTATCCGGAGGGCGCCGAGGTGCCGCCGACGCGCTACATGAGCGACTACGGCGTGATGGCGTCGGCGACCAAGCCGCCGTACACGACGCTCACGGCCTACGACCTGAACAGCGGGACGATCAAGTGGCAGGTCCCGAACGGCGATCACGCGCCGACGATTGCGGCCGGTGGCCCGGCCAATACGGGTGGCCTCGGCGCGCGCAATGGGATGATCGTGACCGCGGGCGGGCTCGTCTTCCACGCGGGCGGCGACGGCAAGTTCCGCGCGTACGACGAGGCGACCGGGAAGGAGCTCTGGAGTGGCGCCTTCGGCGGAAACGCCCCTGGCGTGCCGGCGTCCTACGAAGCGAACGGACGCCAGTTCGTCGTCATGATCGCGGGGCAAGGTGGCGGCGGTGGCGACGACGACTCGAAGTCGGAGACGAGACCGGCCGGGCCGACGGGGATGATTGTGTACGCGCTCCCGAAGAAGTAGGCCGCCGGTCGGAGCGACCTCGACCGGGCGCGGACCGTGGGACATGCTGAGCGATGCCCTCGGGACGGATTGTCAGGAGGACGCACGGTGTCCGTGACCCAGCACGCCGATCTGATCATCAACGTCCTCGGCCTTGGCCTGGTCGTGTGGCTGTCCGCGATCACCTTCGTGCGATGGATTCGGCGAGGACGCGTCGAATCCTACGCCTCGGCTGAATTGATGCCGGAGTGGTTGCCACGCTGGGCGCGCGGGATACTTGCCATCGTGCTGCTGATGCCACCGGCGATGCCAGGTCCGATCGACTCGAGCGCCGAGCGCGCGACGCGTGGCGGCGTCACCCGATGGGGCTGGCTGGTCCTCGGCTGCGTCGCGGTCTGGGTGATTACGAAAGCGTTCTGACCCCAGCCTTCTTCATCACCGCGCGCGTCATGTCGAGCCCCAGGCGGGCCGCGTCTTCCGCCGTCATCTCGGCGGGAATGCGCCCGAGCGGTTCGGGGCTGACGGCCTCCTCGTAGCCGATCGCTTCGAGCGCCTTGAAGAAGCCGACCAGGTCAATCACGCCTTCGCCGGGCATCAGGCGCTGGTTGTCGCGAACCTCCGCGGCGGGTTGCTCGCGCGCGTCCGAGACGTGCACGTGCACGACCCGGGACGTACCCGCGCTCAGGATGTCCTGCACCGTGGACCCTGAGTGGTGCCAGTGCCAGGCGTCGAGAACCACGCCGACGTTCGGCCCGCACTCCTTCGCGAACGCGACCGCTTCGCCCATCTGCCAGATGAACTCGTGCGCGTTCGGCCGCGTGCGGAACTGTTGCACGCCCAGGAACTCGAGTCCGAGGCGGATGTTCGATCGCTGCAGCACCTCCGCGACGGCGGCGATCCGATCGCGATAGCGCGGGCGGTACTCGTCCTTGGGCGTCGGACTGGTTGGAGGCAGGGTCTGCATCATCTTGAAGCAGCCGACGGCGGCGCTGAAGCGCGCGTCCTCGTCGAGCGACTTCAGGCCCGATTGGAACGCCGCGTCGTCTCCGCGCCCGGCCTGCAGCGGCAGATTGACGATCGTCGCCTTGAGCTTCAGACGCTCGAGCAGCGCGCGCGTGGCCTCGGCGCCGGCCGTCTTCGCGGGACCCAAGCTCCAGTCCACCCCACCGTAGCCGACGCGCGCCGCCAGTTCGGCGAATTCCGGCCAGCCGACGTTCTTGCCCGAGGTCAGCGCGCCGTTCAGCGATACGAACATCCCGCCGGCCGCCCGCGATCGCCGCGTTGCCGCCGCAGCCAGTGCGGCCGTTCCCGCCGCGCGCTCGAGAAAGGATCGTCTTGTCAATGCCGGCATCATCGCCCTCCGTCGGCCCAGAGCCCCTATCCGCAGCCCGCCTCACTGCAGATAGAACGCGAACAATGTCTCGGCCGCGGCGACGACCACGTATTGCCGGCCATCCAGTCGATACGTGATCGCGCTGTTGGTGATCTGCGCGGCGAGCGACGCGTGCCAGAGAATCCGGCCGGTCGCCGCGTCGAACGCGATGAAGTCGCCGGACGGATCGCCGCTGAAGACGAGGCCGCCGCCCGTGGCGAGCACGCCCGGCTGCTGGCTCGATCCCCACCCCTGCTGTCTGTACTCGTGCACCCACTTCGACTCGCCCGTGCGGTAGTCGATCGCCATCAGCCGCGACTCGTACATCCCGCCGTGCCATTCGGATCCGCGTCCGTATCCGGTCGGATTCGACGCGTCCGGCTCGAGGTAGAAGATGCTGCCCTCGTCCGATGCGTTCGTGTAGAAGAGTCCGGTGTCCGGACTGTAGGCCTGCGCGGGGAAGTTCACCGCGCCGTCGGACGTCGGAAACACGAGCGTGCCGCCCGGCGAGGCCTCTTTCTTCGGATTGGGCACGAGCTGTCCGTTGTCCGGTCCGAGGTACGCGTTCGACAGCGCGAACGGCTTCACGATCAGTGGCTTGCCGTTGGTGCGGTCGAGCACGAAGAAATAGCCGTTCCGGTTGGCCTGCGCCAGCAGCTTGCGCGTCGCGCCGTTGACGGTGCCGTCGAACAGGATCGTCACCTCGGTCGCGTCCCAGTCGTGCGTGTCGTGCGGCGAGAACTGGTAGTACCACGCCATCCTGCCCGTGTCGGGATCGAGCGCGACGACCGAGCAGGTGTACAGGTTCGCGCCCTCGCGGCTCTTGCCGTTGTAGGTCGGCGTCGCCTGGCCCGTGGGGACGTAGAGAAGATTGAGCGCCGGATCGTACGTCGGCGGCTGCCAGGGCGCTCCCGCGCCGACGGCCGCCGCCTCCGGACTTGGCCACGTCTCGACGCCCGGCTCGCCCGCGCTCGGCGTCGCATTCCACCGCCACTGCGAGGCGCCGGTCTCGGGGTCGAGCGATTCGAGAAACCCGCGGCTGCCGCCAGAATCGCCGCCGATGCCGACGATGACGTGGTTGCGAATCACGATCGGCGCGGAGGTCGACCAGTTCGTCGAGTCCTGAGGCGTCAGCTTCCGGCTCCATCGCTCGTGCCCCGTGGCCGCGTCGAGCGAAACGACGCTGTTGTCGGGCATGACGACGAAGAGCCAGTCGTTCAGCATGGCCACGCCGCGATTGCCGATCGCGTTCCGCCCGCGCCACGCGTAGTGCCAGATCTGCCGTCCCGTGCGCGCGTCGATCGCGAACACGTGGTTGGGTGTGGCCAGATACAGGATGCCCTGGACCATCAGCGGCATGGCCTTGATGATCGGCGGCGGAGGCGCGCCGGGCGCAGTGCCCGGTCCGCCTCGCCCGGCCGGCACCGGATTCGACAACCCACCCAGGATGGCCCCCTGCGAGGTTCCCGTCGTCCGGTAGAGCCACGCGAGCGAGAGGTTCTTCGCATTCGACACGTTGACCTGGTTCAGCGGGCTGTAGTGCCGGCCGGTGTAGTCGCCGTGATAGGTCGGCCACGCCCCGGTCGGCGGCTCGAGCAGGAGCGCCGGATCGAGACGGCCCTGCGCCGCGAGCGCGACCGCAGGCAGCAGCAGGGCGAGGATCACTGACCATCGTCGTCCGGGTTTGACGCGCGTCGTCCGGCGCTGACGCGCGTCGTCCGGCGCTGAGGAACGTCGTCCGGTCAGCTCGTCTGTCGTTCGCCGCAGTCTGGCCCGCACCGTCGTCGGCACCGTCGTCCGCACCAACGTCCGCACCCTCGTCCGCACCTTCGTGCGCCCCTTCATCTGAGCTCGCTCAAATACGCCGTGAGATCGTGCATGTGCTCGTCGGTGAGCGTCCGCATCAGATCGAGGTGGGCCTGCAGCGGATCGGTGATTTCGACCTTCGGGACGTCGCCGTTGCGGGCGAACGTACGCCGCACGCCCTGCGCGTCGACGAGCGTGACGTTGAAGTCGGTCACCCAGAGCAGCGTGCCGGCTACGGGCGCGCTCCCTGGCGGCGTGACAACGACCTTGACGGGCGCCTCGGTCGGATCGGGCAGCGAGAGGAACGATCTGGGATAGCCGCCGTTGCCGCGCGGCAGCACGATGCGTCCCTGAATGGCCGCCGGGAGAAGCCGTGATCCGATGCCCTTCAGGTCGCCACTCGCCGAGTGGCATCGGGTGCAGCCGCCGGCGCCGGTGAAGTAGGCTTCGCCCGCCTCCGCATCTCCCACGATCGCGGCGACAGGACCGCGGGCGCGTCCGCGCCCTCGGCCGCTGGACGCCGCTGCCGACCGCAGGAATTCCGCGAGATCGGCGACATCGCTCTCCGGCAGCGAGAAGGCCGGCATCCGCCGCTCGGGCCGGCCCGTCGCGAGAAAGTCTGCGAGCTGTTGTCCGTTCTGATCGCCGATCGCGATCGGCGACTGCGTCAGATCGATCGCGCCAGGCGGCCCGCCGCGATTGCCGGCGACGTGGCAGCCGGCGCACTGCGCGGTGAAGAGCACGCGGCCCCGCTCGATCGCAGCGGGTGCGGCCGGCGCGGCGGCCGGCGGTGCCTGCTGCGACCGCACCGAGACGACGAAGCACAGGATCGCCAGCGCTCCGATTCCGCCGCGACGCAGGATCTCCGGCATGAGACGTCGACCGATGCGGCATTGTGTATCATGGTTCACCGTGAAAATCGAACACGCTGCCTATCAGGTCGAAGATCCGGTATCCGCGGCCGACTGGTACTGCGCACACCTCGGCATGGTCCTCAAGCGCGCGCACAAGGATCGTCCGCACGTGCGGTTTCTCGCCGACGACGCCGGCGCCGTGATGCTCGAGTTCTACAACCACCCGAAGGTTCCGGTGCCGGACTACCGGAATCAGGATCCGCTCATCGTGCACATTGCCTTCAAGGCGGAGGACCTGGCCGGTACGCGCGACCGGTTGATCGCGGCGGGCGCCTCGCTCGCCGCCGACATCACGACCACGATTGACGGCGACGAGCTCATCATGCTTCGCGACCCGTGGGGCCTGCCGCTGCAGCTGGTCAAGCGCGTCGAACCGATGATCTGATCGCGGCATCGGACGATGCGGGCATCGAGCGCTGACCATGTCCAACAACAATGATGCGGAGGTGGTCGCCGCCCTCGCGGCCGCGAGGCTCCGTGCGATCCGCACGGCGCTGCTCGGCCTGCACAAGACGCTGATCGACGCCGAACGGACACGATACGGACGGGCCCATGGCCCGATCGAGAGTCCGCACCACGCGCTGCATCTCCTGCTGCGCGACCCCTGGTTCGCGTGGCTGCGTCCCATCGCCGAGCTGATCGTTCAGGCGGACGAGCGGCTGAGCGACGACCGCCCGGTGAGCGCGGACGAAGCGGACGGGTACGCCGCCGAGGTGCTGGGCCTGCTCCAGCAGGAGGGCGGCGGCCCGGATTTCCGCCGGGAATACCATCGGTCCCTGCAGGAGCTGCCCGACGCCGTCGTCGCGCATGCCAAGGTGCTCAAACTGGCGGGCAAGACCAGGTCTATTGCCCCTTGAAGTTGATCGTGACCGCCATCTGCACCTCGACGGGCGCGCCGTTCAGGAGCGTCGGCGTGAACATCCACTGCTGCACGGCGTCGAGCGCCGCCTGGTCGAGCATCGGATCGCCGCGCAGGACGCGCGCGTCTTTCACGGTGCCGTCCGTGCCGATGATGGCGTCGATGATCACGATCCCGCCGACGCCGGCCGCGCGGGCGTCCGCTGGATAAACAGGAGGCACGTCGTGGATCTTCCTCGGGGGCGCGACGGCGCCGCCGACCTGAATCGGGCCGGTCGGTGGCGGTGGCGGCGGCGGTGGCGGCGGGGGAGGAATGACGACGGCTGCCGCAGCCGCGCTTTGTCGCGTGTTCTCCGCGCGCTGCGCCGGACTAGCGCTGCCGAGTCGTGCGAGCGCCTGGTCGACCGCGGCCTCGGCTTCGGCATAGCGGCCCTGCTGCAGGTACCGCTTCGCGCGCTGCAGCTCGCCCGAAGTCGCGACGACGTTAATCGTCTCGGCGACGCTGCCGATATGAAGCTGGACGTTGCGCTGGATCGACGCGCCGCGCGTGACGAAGAAAGCGGTGTGCGCGGCCATGAAACCGGGTTTCTCAATCGTGACCTCGTACTGGGCGGGCGGCAGGTCGAGCGCGAAGAGGCCGGACGCGTCGGTGACCGCGCTCGCGGGTGCCTTCGGGTCGGAGCCGAGCCGGATCTCCGCCCCCTCGATGGGATCGCCGCGCTGGTCGCTGACGACGCCCGACACGCGACCGGTCGAGGACTGAGGGGCCAGGGACAGCGGTTCCGGGGTTCCGAGGTTCTGGGGTTCTGAGGTTCCGCTCGACGGGCTGGCGTGCAGCGCGCCGGCCGCGATCGGAACGACCAGCAGCGCGACGCCAGCGGCGGCGAGCAGTGCCTTGCGCGTGACTCCCAGGGATGACGCGGTTCGAGCGCTCATGATGTCCTCCACGCGTTGCGTCAGGTTGGCGCCGGTGACACCGGCGGCCGAGGGGACGGGCAGACGAAGACAGAAGTTGCAGACCTTGAGGATGCCGCCCGCGTAGGCGGACGGCTCGCTGCCGAGGTCCAGCACGGCGGCGTCGCAGGCGCGCTCGCGCTCCTCGATGAGGCGCCGCTCGAGCCACCAGAGCGCCGGATGGAACCAGAAAATCGTGCTCATCGCCGCGTGCAGCGCCGCCGCCAGGTTGTCTCGCCGGCGGACGTGCAGCAGCTCGTGCGTGAGGATCGCCTCGAGCTCGGCATCGCTGAGCCGCGCCGTCAACGCCGACGGCCAGAGAATCACCGGCCGCCCGATGCCGACGACCGCCGGCTCGAGCCAGGACTCCGACGCGCGAATCGCGACGCCAGAGGTCATGCCAAGCTTCGTCTCCGCCCGCGCCAGCGCCTCGAGCTCGCGACCGGCCTCGACCGCCTCGGACGCTCGCACGACATCGCGCAGACGGCGTGAGTGCGTGCGTCTCAGGACGAGCAGCGCGAGGCACCCGAGCGCCCACGTCGCCCCGAGACCGAACTGAACCCAACGGCCCGTCGGACGAGCAACCGAACCGAGCCACCCGCCGCCGGCCGCCATCGCCGTGGTCGGGCTGACGGCAGCGCCGAAGGGCTCGCCAATCGCCCGGAACGCGATCGATACCGTCACGCCCGGTGTCGACGTCAGCGCCGGATGCGGCAGCCGTGCGCCGATTGCCGCGAGCAGGGCGAAGGGAAGCAGGAACTTGAGCGAAGCGGTGAGCCAGACCGCGTAGCGCCACCGCGCGCCCTGCCGTTTCAGCACGCGAACGAGCAGGGCGGCGGCGAGAACGCAGAGGGTCGACTGCCAGAGATGGTTCGCCAGCAACAGGATCATTCTTCCGCTCCGGGGGGCTTCGCCCCGCTCCGCTCGCTCGCGCTCTTCCCACCTCGCCTGCGGAACGCCAGATCGGCCTCCCGCAGGTCCTCGCGGGTCAGTCGTCCAGACTCGATGAGGTGGGCCATCACGGGTTGCGTGCTGCCGCCGAAGAACGCGAGCAGTTCGTCGATCAGCCGGCGCTGTGTCGCCTCGCGCGTGACGGCCGCCTCGAACACGAAGGCGTTGCCGACCTTCTTGACGCGCCGGAGCGCCTTCTTCGCTTCGAGCCGCGAAACGACGGTCTGGACGGTCGTGTAGGCCGGCCGGTCCGGGCTCGGGAAGCTTTCCTGGATCTCCCGGACGGACGCCGCACCGCCGTGCGTCCAGAACGCGTCCATGATGCGTAGCTCGAGTCGGCTCAATCGTGGGCTCTTCACGTGATCTCCTAACGATGTAATTATAAATACTACAAATGTAGTTTGGTGGCAAGGGACGGTGACCGGCCCGCTGATCGATACTCTTGTCCGACGACGACGCGCCATTGCCAGAGCGAGGGAGTTGAGATGGATATCAAGAGGAGCGGTTCGCAAGCCTCGAGCAAGGGACCGTCAGACTGGTTCACCGGCACGGTCCGCATCGACCCGTTGTTTCAGGCCGCCGACCCCGCGCGCGCGGCCGGCGCCAGCGTCACGTTCGAGCCCGGCGCCAGGACGGCCTGGCATGCGCACCCGCTCGGCCAGACGCTCATCGTGACCGCCGGCTGCGGCCGGGCGCAGCGCAGCGGCGGCGCGGTCGAGGAGATTCGACCCGGCGACGTGATCTGGTTCGCGCCGGGCGAGAAGCACTGGCACGGCGCCACTCCGACGACCGCCATGACGCACATCGCCATTCAGGAACGGCTCGACGAAAGGGTCGTGGACTGGATGGAGAAGGTCAGCGACGCACAGTACGGGGTCTGACCGTCGAGCCCCCAGCCCATAGCCCATAGCCCGGAGCCCCATGAACCTCACCCGCCGTGAACTCCTCAGCCTTCCCGCCGCGGCCGCGCTCTCGGCGCCGCTCGCCACAGTGGCGCCGTCGCCCGCTGTCGCGCAAACGCCCGCGCCTGCCGCCGGTGCGGTCCTCCCGTGGGCGCGCCGGATCCGGCGCCTCGGCCAGCTCAACATGACCGAGCACGATCCGGCCGTCATGGACGTCGAGGCCTGGGCCGACTACTGGGCGGGTTTGAAGGTCGATGCCGTGCTCGTCAGCGTCACCGGCATTCTGGCTTTCTATCAGACGAGCGTCCCGTTCCACCGGAAAGGGAAGTATCTCGGGACGCGCGACTTCTTCGGCGACTGCTGCGCCGCGGCGAAGAAGCGCGGTATCCACGTGATCGCGCGGATGAGTCCGGACCTCAACTGGGAAGACGCGCTGCAGGCGCATCCCGAGTGGTTCCGGCGCGACGGCCAGGGCCGTCCGATGCGGCACACCGAGGACGCCCGGCTCTTCCGGACCTGCATGTTCACGAGCTACATGACCGACTACATGGTCGCGATCATGAAGGAGGTCAACGCGCGCTACGACATCGACGGTCTCTTCACGAACGCGTGGCCGCCGCTCGGCTCGATGCCGACGTGCTACTGCGCCGAGTGTCGAAACCTGCCCGCCTCCAACACACTGGCGTACTGGGAGAAGTTCAACGCGCGGACGATGTTCCTGTGGAAGTTGTACGACGCGATCGCGAAGGAGAAGAACCCGGCGAACTTCTTCTTTGCGAACCTCGGCGGCGGCATTCGATCCACGGCGAATCTGGTCGAGCTCGGCAAGGTGTGCGAGTGGTTTCAATGCGACAACCAGGGTCGCGGCGGCGACCAGACGCCGATCTGGGGCGTGACGCTGCAGGGGCGTGTGTGCCACGCCGTCCAGTCCGGCAAGATGGCGACCAACGTGACGGGCGCATGGTCCACTGGCTCGCCGCGCTGGCGCAACGTCCACAAGTCGCCGCAGGAGGCGCGGATGTGGTGGGACGAGACGCTGGCGGCCGGCATGGTGCCCTACCACCACATCGTCGGGGGCGAGACCGGCCTCGGCGAGGACCGGCGTCTGCTCGATCCCGCGCGCGACTACTTCAACTGGATGGCGCGCCACGAGCCGCACTTCATCAACAGCCGATCGATTGCCGACATCGGCGTCGTGATGGGGCAGCGGACGCACCTCTTCCATCGGCCGCCGAGCGGCGCCACGATGCAGCAGTACGTCGACGGCTTGTACTACGCGCTGGTCGAGGGGCGCTTTCTCTTCGATTTCGTGCACGAGGAGAAGATGTCGCTGCCGGAGTTGTCCAAGTACGCCGCCGTGCTCCTGCCCAACGTCGCGCTGTTGAGCGACGAGCAGTGCCAGCAGCTCCGCGCGTACGTGCAGAGCGGCGGCTCCCTGCTCGCCACGTTCCAGACGAGCCTCTTCACCGAGCGCAACGAGCGCCGCCCGGACTTCGGCCTCGCCGACGTGTTCGGCATCCGTGCCGCCGGGGAGGAAATCGGGACGACGGGAAACGCGTATCTGGCGCGCATCGAGCGCGAGCACCCGATCCTGGAGGGCTTCACGGGAACCCGCGTCCTGCCGGGCGCCGAGTATCGCGTGCCGGTCGCCGCCGTCGCGCAGCCGGTTCTCACCGTCGTGCCCGGGTACGTGGCGTATCCGCCCGAGCTGTCGTATCCGGACCCGGCGCGCACGGACGAACCGGCCGTCGTCGTGCGCGAAGCGGGCAGGAGCCGGCTCGTCTACTTTCCCGGCGACGTCGAGCGGACCATGTGGCGGTCGGGTCACACGGACCTGGCGCGTCTCCTTCAGAACGCCATCCGCTGGGCAGCCGGCGGCCGCGCCCCCGTCACGATCCAGGGAGACGGCGTCGTCGAGACGTTCGCGTGGGAGACGGAGGCCGGCTTCGCCGTCCACGTCCTGAACTACACCAACCCGGCGATGCACCGGGGGTGGATCCGCCGGTTCTACCCGATCGGCGCCCAGCAGGTGCGGCTGGCCTTGCCCGCCGGTCGGCGCGTGACCCGGGTCGAGCTCCTGCGCGCGGAGCAGGACGTGCCGTTCGGCGTGACGAACGGCGTGCTCGAGTTCACCATCCCTGGCGTTCTGGACTACGAGGTGGCGGGGATTTACGCGGTAGGATGACCAAACCGTGGACCCCGTTCCGGTGTCTAACGGAACATTATCCGTTCCGTCCAACGTAGGAGACCGCTGCGTGCGCCGTCCCCTGCCCCTCGTCCTTTCGATTGCCGCAGCCGCGGTGCTGCTGCTGGTCCTGCTGGTCGCGCACGAGGCGGCGCCGGCGTCGGCGGCGGATCGCGCCGCGCCGCGGCCTGCCGCCGGCCACCCGTCGGCCGAACCGCCGGCGAAAATCCGGCTTTCCGGGACCGTCGAGGCCGTTCGCGCGAGCACCGTCGTCGTGCCTCGTCTTGCCGGACAGGCCACGAACTCGCTGGTGATCACCGCCCTCGTGCCGGCGGGGACGCGGGTCGGGCCCGGCGACGTGCTGGTCCAGTTCGATCCGCAGGATCAGATTCGCAACGCCATGGATCGCCGGGCGGAGGTCGTCGATCTGGACGGGCAGATCCAGAAGAAGCGCGCCGACCAGGCCATTGCCGGCGCCGCCGACGACACGTCCGTGGCGCAGGCCGAGCACGACCTCGATCGCGCGCGGCTCGACCTGGCCAAGAACGAGTTCGTGGCGCCGGTCGAGGCGGAGAAGAATCAGCTGGCGTTCCAGCAGGCCGAGGCGAAGCTCGCCCAGCTTCGCGAGACGGCGCGGTTGAAGCGGAAGGCGGCCGCCGCCGACCTGCGGATCCTCGAGATTCGGCGCGACCGGTCGGCCCGGGCGCTGCAGTATGCGGAAGGCAATGCCAAGCTCATGACGGTGCACGCCACGTTTGCGGGGGTCGTCGTGCTCAAGTCCATCTACCGGGGCAACGGCATGAGCGAGGTCCAGGAAGGCGACGAGGTCCGACCGGGCCTGCCGATCCTGGACATCGTGGACCCGACCGCGATGCGTGTGCGCGCGCTGGTCAACCAGGCGGACGTGCTGGCGGTCCAGCCGGGGCTCCCGGCCGTGATCCGGCTCGATGCCTACCCGGAGCTGAAGTTCGACGGGCGCGTCGACGTGCTCTCGCCGCTTGGCGTGGCCAGCTCGCTCACGCCGGCGGTTCACACGTTCACGGCGTTGATCTCGATCCGCGGCACGCATCCGCGGCTCATGCCGGACCTGACGGCTTCGGTCGACCTCCAGCCGTCGTCGCCGCGTCCGGACGAGTCGAGATGACGATCTGGCCGCCTTCCCGACGGGCGCGGTGGATTGGGGCCGCGTCTGTCGCGCTGCTCCTCGCGGGCGCGATCGCCATGGGCAGCTGGCGCGCGGTCCCGCCGCCACTGCCCACGGCGCCGGTCACGCTCGGCGACTATGTCGACGTCGTCGAGGTCCGCGGGCAGGTTCGGCCGCGCAAGTCCATCCTGGTCACCGCGCCGATGCAGTCCGGGGAGCTGCAAATCCTGAAGCTCGCCCCGAGCGGCTCGACCGTGAAGGCCGGGGACGTCGTCGTGCAGTTCGACGGCTCGACCTTGCAGCGGACGGTGCAGGAGCGCGAGTCCGAGCTGCGGCAGGCCGAAGACGAGCTCGCCCAGGCGAAGGCGCAGGCGAACATCACGGCACAGCAGGACTCCACGGCGCTGCTGCATTCGCGCTATGACGTCGACCGTGCCAAGCTGGGGGACGTGCTCGACCAGGAAGGAATCATCGCGAAAGCCGACATGGAGCGCGCGAAGCTGGCCGTGGCCGACGCCGAGCAGCGGCTGCGCGAATCGCAGGTCAAGGCCGGGGCCAACGAGCAGGCGAGCGCCAGCGGTTTCGTGGCGCAGGAGAGCAAGATCGCCAAGGTCCGCGCCGACCTCGAGCGCGCGCGGCGCTCGCTCGAAGCGCTGCAGGTCGAGGCGCCGGCCGGCGGCGTCGTCAGCGTCCTGCCGAACTACCGCGCCAGCTCGCCGATGGGCGCGGCGCAGGAGTTCCGCCCCGGGGACCGCGCATGGCCTGGGGCGTCGATCCTCGAGTTGCCGGACCTGTCCTCCGTGCACCTGCTCGCGCGGCTGGACGAATCCGACCGCGGCCAGCTCCAACAGGGGCAGACGGCGACCATCCGCGTCGACGCCATCCCCGATCGCCAGTATCAGGCCGACGTGACCGACCTGTCCGTCCTGGCGCGCGTGGACTTCTCGACCTGGCCCCCGGTCAAGCAGTTCGACGTCCTGCTCACGTTCAAGGACGCCGACGACCGGATTCGGCCGGGGATGAGCGCCGTCGCCCGGATTGTCGTGGGCCGCCTGCCGAAGATGCTCCTCGTGCCATCGGAGTGCGTCTTCCTCGTCGACGGCCGGGCGGTCGTGTATCGCTTCGACGGCCGCGAGTTCGTGCCGACTCCGGTCGAAGTCGTCAAGCGGAGCAAGGAGCAGGCGGCCATCAAGGGCGCCGTGCATGTCGGTGATCGGCTGGCCACGACGAAGCCGGGCGCCGAGGACTCGCAGGCGGCACGATGACACGTCGCCGCACGGTCGGCCTTGGCTTCGGCGTCGCCGCTCTGGTCGCGGTCGCCGCGACCGTCTGGTTCGCGCGCGGATCGGCGGGCCGGGTCCTGGCGGCCGACGCGTCCACGCTGCCGACGACGCGCGTGGTGCGTGGGCCGCTCGAGCTGACGGTGCACACCACGGGCGATCTGCGCGCCTCGCGCTCGGCGATGATCCAGGCGCCGCCCGTCGGGGGCGGCCTGCTCCGCCTGCTGACGATGGCCGAGACCGGCACGGCCGTGCACGCGGGCGACGTGATCCTGGAATTCGATCCGACCGACCAGCAGTACGCCCTCGAGCAGGCGGACTCGCAGGTGGCCGAGGCGGATCAGCAGATCACGAAGCTGGAGGCCGACCGCGATGCGCAGGCGGCGCAGGATCGGGTCGATCTGCTCACGGCGCAGTTCGACGTCCGGCGGGCGGAGCTCGACGCACGGCTCGACCGTGATCTGATCGCGCCCAGCGAGTACCAGAAGCGGCAGCTTTCGCTCGACGAGGCGCAGCGTCGCCTCGCGCAGCTCCAGGCGAGCGCCAAGTCTCGCGCCGAGACGAACCGGGCCGGTCTGGCCGTGGCCGAGGAGGCGCGCACCAAGGCCCGGCTCGCCGCCCAGCGGGCGCGCCAGAACATCGAGAGCCTCGTCGTGAAATCGCCGATGGACGGCTATATCGTGGCGCGGGAGAATCGCGACGCGAACGGGGGCATCTTCTACTCGGGGATGACCCTGCCCGAGTACCGCGCGGGCGACAACGTGTTTCCCGGCCGCCCGGTTGCGGACGTCTTCGATCTGTCGCAGATGGACATCCGCGGCAAGATCAACGAGCAGCAGCGGGTGAACGTCAAGCCGGGCCAGGCCGCGACCGTCCAGGCGGCGGCGCTGCCGGGCGCCACGCTCACGGCGAAGGTCACCGCCGTGTCCGGCATGGCGCAGTCCGATCTCTTCGGCTCGTCGTCGGGGCCGCTGCGCGACTTCGATATCACGCTGCGCCTCGACAAACCGGACCCGCGGCTGCGGCCGGGCATCTCGGTCGAGCTCGTGCTGGCCGGCACGCGCGTCCAGAACGTGCTGCACCTCCCCCGGCAGGCCGTCTTCGAGAAGGACGGCAAGCCGGTCGTGTACGTGCGCGCCGGCGACCGCTTCGAGGCGCGGTCCGTCAAGCCCACGCAGCGCACCGAGACGCGCGTGGCGATCGAGGGCGTGGCAGAAGGTGCGGAAGTCGCGCTCGTGAATCCGGACACGTCCGTGAAGACGGGCGCGGCGAGATCGGCCGCCTCGCCGACGGGGGTGGCCAGGTGAGCGATCAGCCGGAGGCGAAGCCCCCCAGACCGAGGTTGCCAATCTGGCCGGAGCTCGGGCACGGGTTCGACAACCTGCGCGCGCACAAGCTGCGCTCCCTGCTGACGATGCTGGGGATGATCTTCGGCGTGGCGGCGGTGATTGCGATGCTGTCGATCGGCGCCGGCGCGCAGCAGCGCATGATCGCCTTCATCGAGCAGCTCGGGGTGCGGAACATCATCGTGGAGGCGCACGAAGCGGCGGAGTACCAGGCCTGGCAGCGCGTGCGCAAGCTCTCGGCCGGCCTGTCGTTCCACGATCTGCGTGCGATTCGCGCGGACGTGGAAGGACTGGAGGCCTCGAGCGCGCGCAAGCGCGTGACCCCGACGCAGGTCCGGCCCAAGCCGCAGGGTGACCTGCCCGTGGTCTACGGGGTCTCGGCGTCCTACGAGCGCATCGGCGGGCTGGTCACGACGCGCGGCCGGTTCTTCAGCGACGCGGAGGACCAGGCGGGCGCCGCTGTGGCGGTGCTCGGCCAGGCCGCCGCCGCGTCCGTCTTCGGCGTCGACGACCCGATGGGCCAGTTCGTCAAGCTGAACCAGCAGTGGTTCCGCGTGATTGGCGTAGCGGCGCCGCAGCTCGTCGCCGAGACGGACGTCGCCGGACTGCCGGCCCAGGACCGGAACAACATCGTCTACGTGCCCCTGATGGCGGCGATCATGAGGCTCGAGGACTCCCAGGCCCGGCTCAAGGACGAGATCGACGGGATCTATCTGACCATCCGGCCGACAGCGAGCGTGGCGACGACGGGCGCCGCCGTGCGCAGCCTGCTCGATACGGCGCACCGGAACGCGGGCGACTTCAGCGTCATCGTGCCGGCCGAGCTGCTCGCCGAACAGGAGCGGACAAAGCGCCTCTTCGAGTTCGTCATGGTGGCGATCGCGTCGATCTCGCTGCTCGTCGGCGGGATCGGAATCATGAACATCATGCTGGCCAGCGTGATGGAGCGCACCCGCGAGATCGGCGTGCGACGCGCCGTCGGCGCGACCCGCTGGGACATCATTCGGCAGTTCCTGATCGAAACGACCCTGATTACGGTATCCGGCGGATTCGCGGGCACGATCGTCGGCGTCCTCCTCTCGCGCCTCGTCGCCTACTTCGCCGGGTGGTCGACGATCATCACCGTGACGTCCGTCGTCGTCGCCTGCGTCGTCTCGGTGACGGTGGGCATCGTGTTCGGTCTCTATCCCGCCGTTCGCGCGGCCAAGCTCGATCCCGTCTACGCGCTGCACTACGAGTGAAGGGATCTGGCGATCGGCGATCGCCGATCTCCAATTACACTCTCCCCGTGAACCTCCCTCCCAGCGACTGTATCCGCGTGCCACACCCGAAGCTGCACGAGTTCGTCTCGGCCGCTTCGTTCGCCGTCGGCCTGCCGCCCGACAAGGCGGAGCTCCTGGCCGAGCTGCTCGTCGGCAACGATCTGCGGGGCGTGTTCAGCCATGGCACGACGCAGATTGCGACCTACGCCAGGCTGATGCGCGACGGGAAGCTGAATCCGTCGCCCGAGGTGCGGCTGGCGCGCGAAACGCCCGTCAGCAGCACGTTCGACGGCGACGGGGGGCTGGGATATTTCCCGTGCCACGAGGGCACGCGCTTCGCCGTCGAGCAGGCGAAGCGGACGGGCGTGGCGGTCATGCTGACGCGCAACCACGGGCACTTCGGCGCCGCAGGGATCTATGCGCGGCTGACGCTCGGCCACGATCTGCTGTGCTTCGTCACATCCGGCCACCAGCTCCACCTCGAGCGGGGCCGGCCGATCTACGATGCGGCGGGCGGCTCGCCGATGGCGTTCACCGCGCCGACTGCGGACGAGCCGCCGGTCGTCCTCGACTTCGGGGCGATGCACGACCTGTACGGACCGCCGCGCGACGAACTGGCGGCGCTCGCGCCGGGGCTGGTGCTTCGGTCCGTCGGCCTCGGCGAAATCTGCCAGGCCTGGGGCGGGCTGCTCTCCGGGCTTCGGATCGATCCGGACCCGCCGCGATGGCAGTGGCCGGGGGCCAACCAGGGGGCGCTCGTCATCGCGTTCCGAATCGACCTGTTCGCGGACCCCGCCGCCTTCAGAAGCGGGATGGACGCCTACATTCGGAAGGTTCGCGAGCTGCGGCCGCTCCCAGGATTCGACCGGTCGCTCCTTCCGGGCGGCGTCGAGTCCGCGCGCGAGCGGGAATACCGCGCCGTCGGCGTGCCCGTCGGCGTCGAGCACCGGCAGCGGCTCGAAGCGCTGGCCGGCGAATTGGGATTGACGGTGCCGTGGTAATCGCCAGAACATGGTCTGGGGTTCCGGTCCAATCTGAGGAGGGACGTAAGCCATGCGGAACGGCATGCTGTTGGTCGGCGGCTTGGCCGCCGCCATCGTGAGTCTCTCGGCGCGCAGTGCGGCCGTCGAGCCGCAGGGTCCCGGCCGCGGAGGTCGGGGCGCGACCGTCACGCTCGCGGAAGGACCGGGCAGCGCATCGATCCAGGCGTACTGCTCGCGCTGCCACTCGCTCGCGCTGATCGTGAACTCCGGCGGCTATACGCGCGAGGGCTGGGAGCAGCTCTTTTCGACCATGATCGCCGTGCCGAAGGAGCAGGGCGCGGTGCTGGCCGATTATCTGGCGAAGAACTATCCGGAGCAGCCGCGTCCGGATCCCGTCGTCGTGCCGGGCGCCGTCGAGGTCTCCTTCCGCGAGTGGGGGCTGCCGACGCTCGGGTCGCGCCCGCACGATCCGCTGTCCGCGCCCGACGGCTCGCTGTGGTACACGGGCCAGTTCGCGAACCGGCTCGGTCGTGTCGACGTGAAGACGGGCGAGATCAAGGAGTTCCCGATCCCGACGGAGCAGTCTGGGCCTCACGGGCTCACGGCGGACAAGGACGGACACATCTGGTTCACGGCCAATTCCAAGGGGTACATCGGCGAGCTCGATCCGAAGACCGGCCGGTTCAAGGAGTACAAGCCGGACGAGGCGGTTCGCGATCCGCACACGCCGGTGTTCGATCAGAAGGGGATCCTCTGGTTCACGGCGCAGGGCGCCAACATGCTCGGACGGCTCGACCCGAAGACGGGAGCGATCAAGGTCGTGCCCTCGCCCACGCCGCGCTCCAACCCCTATGGCATGGTCGTGAGCTCCACCGGCGTGCCGTTCTTCGTGGAGTTCGGTTCGAACAAGATCGGGCGCATCGATCCGCAGACCATGGCGATTACCGAGTACGAGCTGCCCAGTCCGGAGACCCGCCCGCGGCGCGTCGCGATCACGAGCGATGACGTGCTGTGGTACTCGGACTACGCCCGCGGCTACCTCGGACGGTTCGATCCGAAGACGGGCAAGGCCAGTGAGTGGCCGTCGCCGAGCGGACCCAAGTCGCAGCCGTACGGCATCGCCGCGCTCGACGACGTGATCTGGTACTGCGAGACCGGCATCCGGCCCAACACGCTGGTCCGGTTCGATCCGAAGACGGAGAAGTTCCAGTCGTGGATCATTCCAGGCGGTGGCGGGGTCGTCCGCAACATGATGGCGACCCGAGACGGCAAGCTCGTCATCGCCGAGAGCGGCGTGAACAAGGTCGGCATCGTGGCGATCGAGTAGCGGGACAATGGACGGGAAGAGCATGGCCTCATCGGCCCGTTGCCCCATTGCCAGCGTCAGTACCCAATGGTGATCGCCTGCCCCCAGTGTGGGCGCAAGAACCGGCTGCAGGCGGCAGATCTGGCGCGACAGGTGCGGTGCGGCGCGTGCAAGGCCGCCATCGCGCCGATTGGAGCGCCGCTCGACGCCGACCCGACGCTGTTCGACGACGTCGTGGAGCACGCCACGCTGCCGGTGCTGGTCGACTTCTGGGCGTCCTGGTGCGGGCCGTGCCGCACGGCGGCGCCGGAGGTGAAGCGAACGGCCCAGGTGATGGCCGGGCAGGCGCTGGTGCTGAAGGTCGATACGGAGCGGCATCCGGAGCTGGCTGCGCGCTATCGCGTGGAGGGGATTCCGAACTTCGTCGTGCTGAAGAATGGAACGCTCGTGTTTCAGCAGGCGGGCGTCGTGTCCTCCTCGGAGATGGTCAAGTGGCTGCGCGCGGCCCAGGCGCCTCGCTCCGCCGCTCGATGACGTCGCCGAGCCGTTCGATGTCCCGCCAGTCGTTGTAGACCTGCGCGGAGATGCGGGTCCAGAGCCGGCCGTGCCCGGCGTAGACCTGGATCTCGATCCGATCCTCGTCCAGGAGCGCATCCCGCAGGGCGGCGGCGGCCTCGACGGTCGCCCCCAGGCTCTCGGGCAACGCGATCGTCACCATCGAGCCGACGCTCGATTCGCCGCGCTCGAGCGGCGTGCCCCATCGATCGGTCAGCTCGATGGCCGCGCGCCAGGCGAGATCGTGGTTGTACTGCCGCAGGCGGTCGATTCCCAGCGATCGTGCGAACGCGATGCCGGCTGGCGCTGCCAGCCAGGGGGTCGGGTCCCGTGTGCCGACCCAGTCGAACTCCGCCGTGAAGCCGTTGCCGAACCCCCACGAGATGACCGGCGGGTGGATCCCGTTCTGGCGCTCGGGGCGGCTCCAGAGGACGCCGCAGCTTCGGGGCGCGAACGCCCACTTGTGCAGGTTGGCGGCGTACCAGTCGACGCCGAGGGTGGGGACGTCGAGCGGCAGCATGCCTGGCGCGTGGGCGGCGTCGGCGAGCACGGGCACGCCGCGCTCGCGGCAGCGCTGCGCCAGTTCGGCCAGCGGAAAGACGAGCGCGCTCTCTGACGTGACGTGGTCGAGCACGGCCAGGCGCGTTCGGGGGCCCAGCGCGCCGGTGACCGCCTCCACGAGCCGATCGGCCTCGAAACGGGGATAGGGCACGCGCACGGTCCGGACGCGGGCCCCGTGCTGCTCCGCGACGAACGCCGCGAGACGCCCGGTGGTCGGGTACGCATGATCGGTGACGACGATCTCGTCGCCGGCGGCGAAGGTGAGGGATCGCAGGACCGCGTTGACGCCTGCGGTCGCGTTGTCGACGAACACCAGGTCGTCGCCGCTCGCGCCGAGGAACGACGCCACCTCGGCCGCGGCGCGACGCATGCGTGTCGGATGCCGGTGCGCCGAGCCGGCGAGCGGATAGACCTCGCGCAGCAGAAAGCGCGAGGGCTGGCGCTCCATCTCATCGCGGATCGCCTGCTGGGCCTGGAGCACGGCGTTCGGCACGACGCCGACGGTCCCATGGTTGAGATAGGTGATGGCCGGGTCCAGCCGCCAGCGGTCGAGGAGCGTCCGGCCGAACGGCGGATGGCTGTCGGACATGCCACGTCATCCTACTCGATGGCCCGCGATGACGAGGTCGGCCGGCTAGCCCGGATTCCTGGGAGAGGCGAGACAGGCGATTTGGAGGCGGGGTCAGAACACGCGCGCATCGGGCACGGGCCACCAGCGCACCTGAACCTTGCCGATGATATAGCGCTCGGGAACCGGGCCGAACACCCGGCTGTCGGAGCTGTTGTTGCGGTGATCGCCCATGACGAAGAAGTATCCGCGCGGGACGACTTCGGGTCCCCAGGTGTCGTTCGAGCGGTAGACCGGGGGAACGAAGCTGTCGGGAATGTGGACGTCGTTCCGGTAGACCTGCCCGTCGACGCTCCGCACGAGGTCGCCCGGCCCGGCGACGACGCGCTTGACCAGCATCTTGTCCGGCTCCTCGGGTGACGCGACCATGACGATGTCGCCGATCTGGGGACGGTGCCAGCGGTAGGCGAGCTTATTGACGATCAGACGATCCTGATCGTGAAGCGTCGGCAGCATGCTGGAGCCGTCGACGCGCGCGACCTGGCCCACGAACGTCACAATCAGCGTCGCGTACACGGCCGCAGAGGCCAGCGTCTTGAACCAGCTGACGAGCTCCTCCGCGATCCGGCTCACTGGAAAGTAGGGGCGCGAGGCCGCCGACGGAACGTGGAGCTGGGGAGCGTCCCGCGTCGACGGGGTCTCCGCCGGCGTCGACGGCACCGGCTCGGCCTCCGGCGAGCCGCCGTCGCGCGCGAGCACCGTCGTGATCTGCGCGGCGTCCGATTGAGGCTCGGGACCGCCGAACCTCGCCTCGTCCGTGAATTCCATCGTGCGTGCCTCGTTCTCATTATCCTACGTCCGGGCGGCCCTATCGATGTCGTGCGGCGCGGGTGGCGCCGCGCGACATCGTCGCGTCTCGCTCGACGGAAAACGGCTGTAGAGTGGGAGAAGGGCTTGGTTTCGACGAGAGGTGTTCAACATGAGCGATGCGGGCGAAGGTCTGGTCGACGCCCAAGCGAGGCTTCAAGAGCGCGCGGAGGAAGTGGAGCGCGAGCGCCGCGAGCGGCAGCAGGGCCGTCCCGCGGACCCGGAAGCGGTCAGAGCGTTGAAGTCCCTCGAGCTCGCGCGCGCGGAACTGCAGCGGCAGCTCGATGCGACCTCCGACGAGCGGCGCCGGGGATCGATCGAACAGGCGCTCGCGGAGATCGACCGGAGAATCTCCGGACTGAGCCAGGCGCGCACCGAGCGCGGATGACCTCGGCGCGTCATCCGCCGGCGCGCCGGAACGGTCAGTGCGGAAACGCCGCCATGTGCTCGGCGAGGAGATCGCGGCCGAAGTCGCCGTCGAAATCGCGCCAGACCGAGTGGACGTGGTTCCCGTCGTTCTGCGTGTTGTTGTGCTCGATGAGGAACGTCGGCCCCTGGACGCGGTAGTAGTACTTCTGTCCTCGCTCCGTCGGCCCGAACCAGGCGAACGCAACCTTCTCGATCCCGGCCGCATGAATCTTGCTCAACCGCTCGGCCGCGATCTCCGGGAGCATCGCCGTGCTGTAGGCCTCGATGACCTTCAGCAGCAGGTCCTGCTGGGCCGGCGTCATCTGCGCGGCGGCCAGCCCCGACGGGCTCAACGGATCCGCCTTCACTTTCGTCATCGAGATGATGTCCCCGGGCGCGGTCGGCGAGACGATCGCGGTCGCGCGCTGCGTGTCCTCCAGGGCGGCGAGCAACGCACGCGCGGTGTCCTCCTGGGGGCCGAGGATCCGCAATCCAGCCTGCGGCAGACCCTGTGGCACCACGGCAGGATTGGAGCCGAAGAAGAGCGGCGTGCTCGTCACGGCGGTCCTGGCGCCGTCGACGGCGAAGTGCAGCGACACGTGATGGCCCTCCAACCGCCAGCCCCACTGGCCGTCGGGCGACGGCGTTCCGAACACGCTGAAGAAGTAGTTCTCCGGATCGCGCACGAACACCGCCGGACCTCGCCCGCCCGACGCCGCGGCCGCGGCACGCTCCCGGTCCTCGAGCTGGCCCAGGATCGTCTCGAGGGACATGATGGCGGTCGCCGTCTGGTATCCGGACCGGCTGAGGCTCGCCGCCAGGAGTGCTCGCGCCTTCTCGCGCTGTGGCGCGGTCATGTCCTTGATCCGGAGCCCGTGCCGTTCGAACATGCTCACCGGAATGAAGTGCCACCGCGTCCACTCGTCCGAGTTGAGCGGGAAAAGGCCCTGCTGGCGCTGTGCCGGTGTGAGGCTCCCGAGAAACTCCTGGGCCGACCGCGCCATCGTGCCCGCGGCGCGCTGCTGGGCCAGGCCGCCGGCGGCGGCCGCGAAACCGGCGATCGCCATGCCGACGAGGGCACACGTGAAGGTCCGGCGCGAGGGCTGACCCGTCATGACTCGTCTCCTTCTCACACGAAGAACACCCGTTCGATGAACCAGAAGAATCCGGCCCACAGCACCGCCAGCGATCCGGCGGTCGCGATGCGCTCGCGTACCGTGCCTCCCAGCCGGCCGAGCCACGCCAGTGCCAGGGCGACGGTGACCACGATTCCCAGTTGGCCGATCTCCACGCCAAGATTGAAGGCGAAGAGCGACCAGCCGAGCGCGGCGCGAGGGAGGTCCATCGCCCGCAGCACGTTGGCGAATCCGAAGCCGTGGACCAGGCCGAATGCGAACGCCATCCAGGCGCGATGGTCGCGCGCGCCAGGCCGCCTGACGAGATTGTCGATGCCGACGGCGCAGATGCTCAGCGCAATGGCCGGTTCGATGAGCCGAGCGGGCGGGGAGACCACGCCAAGCACCGCCATCGACAACGTCAGGCTGTGGGCCAGCGTGAAGCCGGTCACGATCCGCGCGAGCCGCCAGACGCTTCCGCCGAGCAGGAGCAGACCGATCAGGAACAGCACGTGATCGGGACCGATCGCAATGTGCTCGATCCCGGATCGAGTGAACTGCCTCAGCACCTCGAGGCGTGAGGGCGCTCCGTCCACGAGCTGCTCCATGCTCGGGCGGTCGGCCGTGAGGATGGCTTCGCCCGCGAGACGGCGGTCCCGGTAGACGCTGACGAACGTCTCGTGGAGCGGATCGTACGGGAACAGCCGCCCCGTGACGCGTATGCGCCGGCCGTCGCGCGCAGGATAGTGAATCCGGATCGTCGCCGTCTTCCGATCGGGTGCGACCGAGACGTCGACCGGGGCACCGGCGAGCGCACGGCCGTCGAGCTCGATCCGCAGGTGGCCAGCGATCCAGGCCGAAAGGCGTTCGAACCGGGGGCCCACGAGCGCGCGGTCGAGGGCCTGACCCTCCGCCGCCAGCCCGAGCTGCGCCGCGAAGTCGAAGACGTACGCGACAGCGGTCACGTCGACGCCGCCGCTCGTCACGTCGACCGTCAGGCGGCTGAAGGGCGTCGGATGCGCGGCCGCCGGGCCGGCGACCAGCACGAGCACGAGAACGCCGATCGCTCGAATGCGCACCGCCCGCCGATGCTAGTGCCGGCCCGGCCGGCAGTCAATCGCGGAGCCCGACCGCGGCGTCGGGATCATGAACATCGAGATACCGGGTTTCCCGGACGACGTGTAAAGGCCGGCGTCGCGCGGGCCGCGACCCGGCTGCCGCGCGGCTCCTGGCCCGAGTCGTGCATTTCTGCCGCGTAGCCAGGTAACCGGCTGCTGAATGTATGGAGGACATGCCATGAAGCGAATCATCGTCGCCTTGAGCGTGGCGCTGGCCGCCGGGGCAGTGCTCGCCGCTCAAGAGGTCAAGTCCACGACGACCATCAAGTCCGACGACGGCAAGGCCGTGATGTACACGGGTTGTCTGCAATCGGGCGCCGCCGGAACCAGCTACATCCTGGAGGACGCGATCCCTGTCAAGCAGGAGACCAGGACCGAGACGCAGGTCAATGAGTCTGGAGTGCCCCAATCTGCGACCAAAACGACCACGACGACGTACGCCCTCGTGCCCAACGGCGGCAGTGTGGAGTTCCAGTCGAACGTCGGCCACAAGGTGGAGGTGACGGCGCTGCTGATTCCCGCTGGCGACGACACCACGGAGATCAAGTCGAAGACCGAGACCGAGGTCGGCGGCAAGCAGAAGGAAGTGGAAACGAAGGAGAAGATCGAGCAGTCCGACTACCCGCAGCTGCGGGTCGTCTCGATCAAGCATCTCGCGGACCGCTGCACGTCCCTGCCATAGGCGGTCGTCGGGCATCGGCCGATGTACGCATCGGCCGATGCCCAGCCTCACCCATTACCGGGACGCCGGTCGCGCGCCGGCCCCAGACGCCGGCTTGCTCAGGAACAGATGCGTGCCGAACGCGGTCGCCACCGCGATGTCCGGCTGTCCGTCCTTGTTCAGGTCAGCCACCTCGAACGCGGAGCCGACGCCCGAACGATTGTGGACCAGCTCGGGGACGAACTCCGCGCCGCCCGGCGCCTGGGGATTCCGTACGGTGCGATAGATGTACAGAACCGCCGGGCCGTACGGGTCGATCAGAGCGTTGTAGTTCTCGAGATGCGACCAGTAGCGCTTGCCGACGACGAAGTCCGGAATCCTGTCGCCGTCCATATCCACGAATCGCGTTCCGTGCGCCTCCGCGAACGCCACGTTGCCGGCGTTCTTCGTCGAGTAGTCTCCCGAGATGTCGTGCCGGACGAACGTCGCCGTTCCGTCGGCTCCCTTCTTCTGCTCGTACCAAGCCAGGCCCCAGCCGTGCACGCTGAGGCTCGCGACGACGTCGGCCAGCCCGTCGCCGTTGACGTCGTAGATGCCCATCTCCGTGGTTGCCGTCGCGAAATCGACCGGATGGAACGTCCACGGGCCGGCCGCGGCGACGTTCGCGGGCTGTTCGTACCACCCGCTGCTCACGACGATGTCGGCGCGTCCGTCGCCGTTGACGTCGCCCACGCCGCCCATGCCGTGCACGTTCTTGGGCTGGCCCGGACCCGAGACGATGTGGACCGGCCACGGCGCTGTCGGGTTCGCCGGATCTGGCCTGGACCATCCGTACCCGTCGCCGCTTCCGAACACCATCTCGGGCTTGCTGTCCCCGTCGAGGTCGCGCATCAGCACGTCCTCGGTATTCGGGGTGGGCAGCACGGTCGTGTGATCCCAGCGCCGGTCCTCGCCCTTCGGATTGACGTAGAGGTCGATCGGCCGCGTGTTCTTCTGTCGATCCCATTCCGACGCCAGGATGTCGGGCCAGCCGTCGCCGGTGAAGTCGTACGTGAAGTTGACCATGTCGGGCGCGTATTCGGTGGCGGGATTGTAGACGCGGCCCTCACGGTAGATGCGGCGCTCGGTGAAGCCCGGGCCGAGGTAGTAGAACGGCCCGGAGACGATGTCCATGTTGCCGTCACGGTTCACGTCGGAGGCGGCGGTCGACCAGCCGTAGTACATCGTGCTGATCTGCAGCGGCGTGAAGCGGCTCGAGACCTGTTCCTTCTCGAGGGTCACGCGGTTGACGTTCTTCCAGGCCACGTCCTTGAACCGGACGTCGCCCGATCCGCCGACGTAGAGCGCGATCGGGCCATCCCCCTCGGCGTCGGGCAGCGGGCCGACGCTGCCGGGAAAGGAGCGCACCGTGTTGCCCCAGATGTTGATCCGCACGGGATTCCACTCGCCGGGCGTCAGCGCCTGCGCGGCGGCAGCCTGGACGGCGTTCGGATTGGTCGGCGGAGCGCCGAGACGCTCGCGCGAGAGCTCGCGTCCGTCGCTCGCGAGCGTGAGTCGATACGAGACGAAATCGCCCTTCGCGAGCGACACGTACACGCCGCTCAGGCCGCCATCGGGCGTCTGCCTGGCGCGGAGCAGGACGCCGGTCCGGCACCCCGCGTCGCAGCGCACGTTCGCGTAGAAGAGCAGATCCTGGAGGGGCGTGTCGCCGACGAGCCAGCCGCCGCCCTCGGCCTTCGGCCGGCCGACGAGCTCGCCGTTCTGCGCCTGCCAGTCCGCCTGGCCCACAACGTGCCAGCGGCCGAGCGACGATCCGGTGAACGCCGCGTCCGCCTTGAAGTCCGGCGGGTCGGCCGCCTGGAGCCCCAGCGTCGTCAGCGCGACCGCGCCCGCCAGAGCGAGCGACGTGTGGAACCTCTGCCTCTGCATACGCGCCTCCCCGAGGCGAGCCGCGCGGCAGGCCATTTCCGGCGGCCGTGCCGTGCGATGCCCGCAACCGTGTAAGGTATGCTCCCGGTTCCCGCTCCGAGTCAATGGCCAATACCGCGTCCGTGCGTTCGATGAGGCCCTCGCTGACGTGGCTCCTGATCTTCGTCCCCGTGGCGCTGCTCGTCCGCTACGTGCCGGCCCTGCGGAACGACGTCGCGCTCTTCGTCTGCGCCGGCATCGCGATCGTGCCGCTGGCGGGGCTGATGGGAAAGGCGACCGAGGCGCTGGCGGAACGCCTCGGCCAGGGCATCGGCGGGCTGCTCAACGCGACCTTCGGCAACGCCGCCGAGCTGATCATCGCCCTCATGGCGCTCCGGCGAGGCCTGGTGCCGATCGTCAAGGCGTCGATCACCGGATCGATCATCGGGAACCTCCTGCTGGTGCTGGGCTTCTCGATGGTCGCCGGCGGCCTCCGGCACTCGGTTCAGCGGTTCAACCGGACCGCCGTGAGCGCCATCACCTCGTCGCTGGGGCTCGCGGCCGTCGGGCTGCTCCTCCCGACGGTGTTTCACGCGGCGGCGGCTCGCACCGGCGGCTGGAGCCTCCGCCTCGAGCAGCGCCTGTCGCTCGCGATCGCGGCGGTGCTGTTCGTCACCTACGTCTGCAGCCTGGTGTTCGCGCTCAAGACGCATCCGCGACTCTTCGCCGGCGAGAGCGCGGAGCCGGCCGGGCCCGAGCGGGTCGGCTGGACGCCCGGACGCGCGACTGCCATCCTCGCGGCCGCGACGGCCCTCGTGGTCTGGCTCTCGGAGTTCGTCGTCGGCACGGTCGAAGCGGCGCGCGCCTGGTTCGGCTTCTCCGACGTCTTCGTCGGCATCGTCATCGTCGCGGTGATCGGCAATGCGGCGGAGCACTCGACGGCCGTGCTGGTCGCGCTGCGGAACAAGATGGATCTGAGCCTGGGGGTGGCGATCGGATCGTCGCAGCAGGTCGCGCTCTTCGTGGCGCCGCTGCTCGTCTTCGCCTCGTACGCGTTCGGCGCGCCGATGACGCTGGAGTTCACGGTGCCGGAAGTCGTCGCGGTGATCACGGCC
This sequence comes from uncultured Acidobacteriota bacterium, assembly GCA_963764505.1. Lineage (GTDB taxonomy): Bacteria > Acidobacteriota > Vicinamibacteria > Vicinamibacterales > SCN-69-37 > CAVXSP01. Next base: position 1,772,493 of record CAVXSP010000001.1, read on the forward strand.
GTCTATCTGGTGGCACACATCTGCGGCGACGGCGAGAGCAACTGGCTGGAGGGCGTGCAGCTCATCGGCCTTTACGCCGTCCTGGCGATGCTCTTCTACTATCTGCCGACGGCCGAGTGAGGGACCCTCCCGCCCTCTCACCTTCCGGGATTAGAATCACCGCCGGTCATGCCGTCCAAGTCGGCTGGAAGAGGGAGGCTGGTCGCGCCTGCGGCGCTCTTGATGCTGCTGTGCTCGACGGCCGGCTCGCCGCGCGCGCAGGTCGCCGGCCGCGGCCCGATCCAGACGCCCGGCGGCGGCCGCGGCCCGGGCGCGGCTCCCGGCGCGGACGATCCCGCCAATGCCGGCGCGGATCTCTCGCCCAAGCCGCCGGTTCTGGCCGCCAGTCCGGAAGAAGAAGCCAGGCGCTTCTGGCTGCCCCCGGGGTATCGGCTGGAACCGGTCCTCGCCGATCCGACCATCGAGGATCCGGCCGAGATCCGGTTCGACGGCAACGGCCGGATGTATGTCGTCGAGCTGCGCGGGTACTTCGAGACGCCCGAGGGCGTGGATCTCATTCCTCCGATCGGCCGCATTTCGCGCCACGAGGATCGCGACAACGACGGGGCCTATGAGACGCACACGGTGTTCGTCGACCATCTCGTCTTTCCACGATTCGCCATGCCGTTCGGCGCCGACAGCATCCTGACGATGGAGACGAACACCGACGAGGTGTGGAGGTACACGGACACGAACGGCGACGGCATCGCGGATCGGAAGGATCTGTTCACGACGCACTTCGGCCGGGCCGGCACGATGGAGTCGCAGCAGTCGAGCCTCTTCTGGGCGATGGACAACTGGCTGTACAGCACCGTGAACGCATTCCGCGTGCGCTGGACGCCCGGCGGCGTCTCGAGAGAACCCACCGGCCCGAACGGCGCGCAGTGGGGCGTGACGCAGGACGACGACGGCAAGGTCTGGTTCCAGCACGGCGCCAGCGGAATGCCCGGGTACTTCCAGTTTCCGGTGCACTACGGCAGCTTCGCCTGGCCGGATCAGTTCGAGCCCGACTTGAACATCGTGTGGGGCGCGCCGATCCTGATCGGCGATATCCAGGCCGGACTGCCCGGCACGCGGATGCCCGACGGGTCGCTCGTGTACGGCACGGCCGCCGCCGGCAACGACATCTATCGCGGCGACCGGCTGCCCGGGGACCTGCGCGGAGACTACCTCTACGGCGAGGAGGTCGCGCGGATCGTGCGGCGGCTGCGCCCCGTGAAGACCGAGGGGCTGACGCAGCTCCGCAACGTCTATCCGCGGTCGGAGTTCATTCGTTCGCTCGATCCGCTCTTCCGGCCGGTGGACGTCGCGACGGCGCCCGACGGGACGATCTACATCGCCGACATGTACCGCGGCATCATCGAAGGCGCCGAATGGGCGAAGGAAGGCACGTACCTGCGCGAGAAGATCAAGCAGTACCAGCTCGACAAGGTCATGCACCATGGCCGCATCTGGCGGCTGAGCTACGACGGGATTGCGCGCGACCGGACGCCGCCCCGCATGCTGAGCGAGACCGCGGCCCAACTGGTGGCGCACCTCTCGCATCCGAACGGCTGGTGGCGCGATACGGCCCAGCAACTGCTCGTGTTGAAGCAGGATCGCGCGGTCGTCCCGGCCCTGCAGCGGCTGGCGCGGACGCGGAACGACGAGCTGGCGCGGATCCACGCCCTCTGGACGCTGGAAGGGCTCGAGGCGCTCACACCCGGCCTCGTGCGCGAGTTGCTCGGCGATGCGGACCCGCGGATCCGGATCCAGGCCGTGCGCGCCAGCGAGACGCTGTACAAGGCGGGAGATCGCTCGTTCGCGTCCGAGTACCGTCTGCTCGCCCAGGACGAGGATCCGGACGTCGCGATCCAGGCGATCCTCACGTTGAATCTGCTCGAGGCGCCCGATGCCGACGCCGCAATCCGAACGGCCATGGGCGCGAACCAGGCGCGCGGCGTGCAGTTCGTCGCCGACCGCATTCTGAATCCGCCGGTGACGGGCCGGCGCGGCGGGCGCGGGCCGGCGTTCGGCACGGAGGAGCAGGCGTCACTCCAGCGGGGCGAGACGATCTATCACGAGCTCTGCTTCTCCTGCCACGGCGAGAACGGGCAGGGCACGCCGACGCCCGGCGGCAACGGCGCCACGCTGGCGCCGGCCCTGGCCGGATCGCCTCGCGTGACCGGCCACCGCGACTACATCGTCAACGCGCTCCTGCACGGCCTTTCCGGGCCGATCGCGGGGCAGGGATATCCGCAGGTCATGGTGGCCATGGACGGCAATCAGGACCGGTGGATTGCCGACGTCGCGTCGTTCGTGCGCAACGGCTTCGGCAATGCGGCCGGACTGGTGACGACGGGCGACGTCGCTCGCCTCCGTGCCTCGTCCGCCGATCGGAAGACCGCCTGGACCGCGGCGGAGCTCGAAGCGTCGCTGCCCCGGCTGCTGGCGCCCGACGCGACATGGAAGGCGACCGCGAGTCACGCGTCGCAGGCGGCGCCGCAGCCGAACGTGGCCGGCGGCTTCAGCTACGCGAGCAGCGCCGCGGCGGCGCTGACGTTCCAGGGCTGGTCCACGGGCGTGGCCCAGGAGCCCGGGATGTGGTTCCAGGTCGAGCTGCCGACCGCCGCGAGGCTGACGGAAGTGCAGTTCACGTCGTGGACGATCGGAGGCGGCCGGGGCGGGCCCGCTCCGGCGTGGACCTACCCGCGAGGCGTCCGGCTGGAGGTATCCACGGACGGCGCGGACTGGACGTCGCCAGTCCCCGAACAGGTGGGGTATCCGCAGACGATGAGCGTCACCTTCGCGCCCGTGAGCGCCCGCTTCGTCAAGTTGACGACGACGACCGCGGATCCGGCGCCGTGGGGGATGCGACTGCTGAGGCTGTACGAGAAATGAGGGGGACGGGTGTCGAGTTGTGGAAAACTCGGGAGAGTTTTCCACAACTCGACACCCGTCCCCCTCCTGTGGAAAACCTACGCCTTCACATTCGCAAGAATCGTGTTGTAGACGATGCGCACGGCCTGGTCGGGGTTGACTTCGATCGAGTAGAGCCCCTTGTAGCCGAGCGACTCCGTGAACCGGACGGCCGTGCCGACGTCCCAGTACGGGCTCGACTTGATGTGCATGTTGCCGGATGAGTAGGGGAACCAGGCTTTGATGGCGTCGTTCAGCTCCTGCTGGCTCGTTGCGCCGACGTTACCGATGTCGACGTTCGAGTACGCCCCGGCGTCCTTGATGATGCCAGCCATGACCTGCCACATCTTCTTGCCGTCCCACTTCGCCACCTGCTCGGGGGAGCCGGCGCCGCGCGTCTCGGCGGAAACCTTGACGTTCTTGGACTTGCCGTAGTCGGCCATGGCCTTCCAGGCGGCGACCGTGTAGGCGCGGCTCTCCGGCGTGATGTTGTTCTGACTCTGGTTGATCATCACGCGCGGGCAGCCGAACTGGGTCGCGATGTCGACCCACTGCTTGGTGTGGTCGATCGCCTTCTGGCGGAGCGCGGCGTCCGGGCTGGAGATCGTCTCCTCTCCGAACTCCAGGTTGATCTGCGTCATCTGCATGTGCTGCGCGTCGATCTTGCCCTTGAGCTCCTTGATGAAGCCCGGATTCGTCTCTGCCTCGACGAGCTGGCTGTGCTGGAATTCGATGTTCGGCACGCCGAAGTGCTCGGTGTAGTACCTGTGGCAGGTCGAAGATCGTCATCGTCTGTTCGGGCGTGGCCTCCCGTCCCGGGTTCGTCGGGCGCAGCATGTAGTTGTAGTCCAGCGTCATGATGGAGACGCGCGCCAGCTTCTCCTTCGGCACGTCCGCCGGTCCGCCTCGTCCCCGCCCGGCGCGGCCACGCCCCGGCGCGGCGCCCTGCCGGCCCTGCGCCTGGCCGCCGCCCTGGGCCAGTCCGGTCAATCCCCAGCCTGCTGCGGCTGCAGCGCCGGCCGCAGTGCCCACCAGAAAGTTGCGTCGATTCATGGTGCCGTCCTCCTGAGTCTCAGGTCGCGGTTGCTAGGCGACGTTCGCGAGAATCGTGTTGTAGACGATGCGAATCGCGGGATCCGGGTTGACCTCGATCGTGTACAGGCCCTTGTAGCCGATCGACTCGGCGTACCGGACGCCCTGGCCGATGTCCCAGTTCTCGCACGACTTGATGTGCATCTGCCCGGAGTTCGTCTTCAGCATCATCTTGATCCCGTCGTTCAGCTGCTTCTGGTTCAGGAAGCGCGTGTTCCCGCCGAAGTCGAGGTTCGTGTACCCGCCCGATGCCACGGCGCACTCCTCGAGGAGGGCCGCCTGCTCGTATCCGGTCATCACGGGACCCGAGGGCGCCGATGCGCCCCTGGCCGCCGCACCGCCGCCGCGCTGCGGCGGAGCCATGCCGTTGCCGGCGACGGGGCCGCCGCCGCGCGTCTCGTTGGAGATTCTGATCCCCTTCGGCTTCGCGTAGTCCTGCAGCTCCTTCCACAAGGAGATGACGCCCGCCTTGGTGTCCTGATTGAGCTGCCCCTGGTTGAGCATCAGGCGGATCACGCCGAGGCTCGGCGCCGCGTCCACCCATTTCTTCGCGAGCGCCAGCCACTCCGCCCGCGCCTCGCCCGACAGCGCGGCCGCCTTGCCGTCCGGACCGGCGGTCGCCATCGAGCCGATCTCGATGTTGATCTGGTTGGCCTTCGAGCCTGCCGCGTCGAACTTCGCCTTGAGCTCGCGCATGAACGCCGGATCGGGCGGCGTTCGCGTGCCGTTGACCAGGTGCGTGTGCTGGAACTCGGCGTTTCGGACGCCGTACATGTCGACGTAGTACTGCGGCAGGTCGAACAGGTCGAGCGTCTGGTTCTCGTTGGGGCTCGTATTCCAGGGCAGCTTCAGCATGCTCCCATGGTCGAGCGACATGATCGCGATACGCCCGAGCTTCTCGGGCGCCACCTGCGCGGGTCCGCCGCGCCCGCGGCCGCCACGGCCGCGCCCGGCCGCTGCGGCTTCACGCCCGCGGCCCTGACCCTGTCCGAACGCGTCGCCCGCCAGCCCCGCGATGGCCGCCGCGCCCGCGGCGGTTCCGACGAGAAACCTGCGTCGATCCATGGATGCTCCCTCCGGGTTTAGTAGGAATCCTGCGATTATCGTTCCGCGGGCACGGAAAATGCAAACGGCCGGCAGCCCGGAACGATGCGTTACTTCTTCGCCGGCCCGGTGAGCAGCAGGTCGGGCGGCTTGCCTTGCGCGGCGACGATGCGCCGCGCGAGGTAGTTGACGACGCTCGCACGATTGCGCGCGTCGGCGATGTAGGCCGCGCGCAGCAGCTGCTCCTGGCGATCGTGGAGCATGTCGCGAATCGTGTCCCGCACGCCGGGCGAGCTGAGCTCGCGCTGCCCGGCGGGCTCGTGCGCCACGACCAGCACGATGTTGTAGTTGCCCTCGACGGTGGCGACACTGACGTTGCCCGGCTCGGTCTTGAGCACGACGTCCTTGATCGGCGCGGGGGCCTGATTGATCGCGGACAGCGGCACGAACCCGAGATCGCCGCCTTGAGGACCCGTCTGCGGGTCCTCCGAGTAGTCCATCGCCAACGCGGAGAATTCGCTGCCGCTCTTGAGCCGCTCGAGGATCATGTCCGTCTTCCGGCGTGCCTCGGCCGGCGTGCCCGCGTCGTCGTTCATCCGGTTGTGCACCTGGGGGTTCCGCGCCGGCGAGACGACGATCTCCGCCAGCCGGTAGGCCGGTTCCGCCAGGTTGAACTGCGCGCGGTTCTGGTTGAAGTAGGCGGCGATGTCCTCGTCGCTGACGACGATCTTCGAGCTCACTTCACGATCGAACAGCTTCTGGATCGTCAGCTCGCGCCGGATGCCGCCCTTGAGGTCGTCGGTCGTGACGCCGCGATCGGAGAGCTGCTGCTGGTACGCCTGATCGCTCAGGCCCTGTCGCCGCTCGGTGAACGTGGCCTCGACCTCCGCGTCGCCGGCCTCGAGCCCGAGCGGGTGCGCCCGGGCGAGCAGAACCTCCTGATTGATGAGCTCGTCCAGCGTGCCGAGCTTGAGCGTCAGCGCCTCGGCGCCGGAGGGCGCCGGCGACGACGCCTGGTAGGTGACGCGATAGGCCTTCTCGACATCGGCCTGGTGGATTTCGCGGCCGTCGACGACGGCCCAGACGTCCGGGGCGACCGACTTGGGCTGCTCGGCCGACCGGCAGCCCGCGGCCAGGCCGACGCCCGTCAGCAGCACGAACGCAACGCACGCCGGCCCGCGGCCGGTCCGGGATCCGGTGACAAACATCCTCATGGCCGGTCATCATAACGTCAACGCGCCGGCCACGGACCGCCGATATACTGCTCCGGCGAAGGGGCGGGAGACCGGACATGCTGCGACCGGGGCCGGCGAAGAAGGTGACGGCATATGTCGGGGAGGACGTCCGTCACCGCGGTGAGCCCCTGTACCTCGCCCTGCTCAATTTTCTGTTCTCGCACGCCGTGTCCGGCGCGACCGTCGTCAAGGGCGTCGCCGGCTTTGGCGCCGATCATCACATGCACACGGCGCGGATTCTCGAGATCAGCGAGAACCTGCCGATCAAGATCGAGTTCGTGGAGACGCCCGAGAAGGTCAATCAGCTGCTGCCGGAGCTCCTCGAGATGGTGGACGAGGGGCTCGTCGCGGTCGAGGACACGATGATTCTCAAAGCGGCCTCCAGGCGTCGGCCGGCCCACCGGTAAGACGATCGATTGTGGCGCCGGACGACGTTCGGCCCTGACGCTGGACGACGAAGCGCTTGGCCGGGACGACGCGGTCCTGTTGACCTATCACTCCTCGTCGGTCACACAGCCGGCGCTGGCGTTCTTGACCGTCCGGATGTACCGCGCCAGCGCGCCGCGCGTGACCTTGTACGGCGGCATCCGCCAGGCCTCACGCCGGGCGGCCAGCTCGGCGTCCGGCAGGTCGACGCTGAGCTCGTTCCGCTCCGCGTCGATCGTGATGCGGTCGCCCGTGCGCACCAGCGCGATCGGCCCGCCTTCCTGCGCTTCGGGCGTGATGTGCCCGACGATGAATCCGTGAGACCCGCCCGAGAAGCGCCCATCGGTGATCAGGGCCACCGACTTGCCGAGCCCGGCGCCCATGATGGCCGAGGTGGGCGTCAGCATCTCCGGCATGCCCGGACCGCCCTTCGGCCCCTCGTACCGGATCACGACGACGTCGCCGCCGGCGATCTCGCGGGCCTCGAGGGCGTGCAGCATGGCTTCTTCCGAGTCGAACACCTTCGCGGGGCCGGAGAAGCGCAGGCCTTCCTTGCCGGTGATCTTCGCCACGGCGCCCCCGGGCGCGAGATTGCCCTTGAGGATCCGGATGTGCCCCGTCGCCTTGATCGGATTCGACAGCTCGCGCACGATCGGCTGGCCCGGCGAGAGCGCCGGCAGCGGATCGAGGTTCTCGCGGAGCGTCTTGCCCGTCACGGTGAGGCAGTCGCCGTCCAGCAGGTCCGCGTCGAGCAGCCGCTTCATCACGCCGGGAAGGCCGCCGACATTCTGCAGGTCCTCCATCACGTACTGGCCGCTCGGCTTGAAGTCTGCCAGGAGCGGCACGCGGTTGCTGACGGCCTGGAAGTCGTCGATCGTGAGCGGCACCTCGGCCGCCCGCGCCATCGCGATCAGGTGGAGCACCGCGTTGGTCGAGCCGCCCAGCGCCGTGGCCACGACCATGGCGTTCTCGAACGCCGCGCGGGTCATGATGTCGCGCGGCTTGATGTCGCGCTCGAGCAGGTGCCGGATCGCCGCGCCCGCGCGTACGCACTCCTCGATCTTCAGCGGGTCCTCCGCGGGCGTCGACGAGCTGTACGGCAGCGACATGCCGAGCGCCTCGATTGCCGACGCCATCGTGTTGGCCGTGTACATCCCGCCGCACGCGCCGGCGCCGGGACAGGCGTGCCGGACGATCTCGCGGCGCCGGGCGTCGTCGATCGAGCCGGCGAGGTACTCGCCGTAGCTCTGGAAGGCCGACACCACGTCGAGCTTCTGGCCTCCGAGACGGCCGGCGCGAATCGTTCCGCCGTAGATCATCAGCGCCGGCCGGTTCAGCCGCGCCATGGCGATGACGCAGCCGGGCATGTTCTTGTCGCAGCCGGGGATCGAGATGTTCGCGTCGTACCACTGGGCGCCCATCACCGTCTCGATCGAGTCGGCGATGAGGTCGCGCGACTGCAGCGAGAAGCTCATCCCGTCGGTGCCCATCGAGATGCCGTCGCTGACGCCGACCGTGTTGAAACGGAAGCCCACCATGCCGGCGGCCGCGACGCCCTCCTTCGCGTGTCCGGCCAGCGTCAGGAGGTGCATGTTGCACGGATTGCCCTCGAACCAGACGCTGGCGATGCCGACCTGCGGCTTGTCGAGGTCCGTCTCCTCGAGTCCGGTCGCATAGAGCATCGCCTGTGAGGCGCCCTGCGACTTCGCCTGTGTGAGCCTCGCGCTGTACCTGTTCAGTGGCGGCATGGATGTGCCGATAAGTCTATACCGGCGTTCGCGGACGCAAGGCGCGCCCCGCCGCCGTGGTTCGTCATCGCTCACACCGAGGTCGTCCGTGGCTCACACTCCCGCGCTCGATTGGCTCCAGCAGCTCTTCGGCGACTACTCCGAAGCGGAGGACTCCGGTCAGTCGATCGAGGCCGTCCGCTCGGCCGGCCGGCCGCGTCCGAGCCGCCGTGACTTCCTGAGGGCGGCCACGGCCGGTGCCGCCGGCGGACTGCTGGCGCCTCGCGCTGTCTGGGCCGCGCCGGCGCCGCGCATCGCCATCGTCGGCGGCGGCATTGCCGGGCTTGCCGCCGCGCTGGCGCTGCAGGACGCCGGCCTCGCCGCCACCGTCTACGAAGCGTCCTCTCGGGTCGGCGGCCGCATGCACTCGGACACGACGAGCTGGGAGAACGGCCAGGTGACCGAGCGGTGCGGCGAGCTGATCGACAGCACGCACAAGACGATCCTGGGGCTCGCGAAGCGGTTCAAGATCGGCGTCGCCGACCTCCGGTCGGCCGAGCCCGTCCACAGCGAGGAGACGTACTACTTCTCGGTGGCGGGTGGCTACTACGCGCGCCGCGACGCCGTGCGCGACTTCGGCGCGGTGTACCACGCCGTCAAGAAGGACGTGAACGCGACCGGATACCCGACCCGCTACGACAGCTACACGCAGGCGGGCTATCTGCTCGACCAGCTCAGCGTCTACGACTGGATCGAGACCCGCGTGCCCGGCGGCCACGGCAGCCCGATGGGCCAGCTGCTCGACGTGGCCTACAACATCGAGTACGGCGGCGAGACCACCGACCAGAGCTCGCTGAACCTGATCTACCTGCTGGCCTATCAGCCGCAGCCCGGCAACTTCCGGATCTTCGGCCGCTCGGACGAGCGATACCATCTCATCGGCGGCAACGAGGGCCTGCCGCGCGCCATCGCGGCGGCACTGCCGGCCGGCGCCGTGCGGCTGGGCGCGGCGCTGCGCGCGATCGCGACCGACGGGGCGGTCTACACGCTCACGTTCGACCAGCAGCCGGCCTCCGGCCCGAAGAAGCCCCTGACGGTGGTCGTCGACCGCGTGATCATGGCGATTCCGTTCTCGATCCTGCGGACGCTGGACTATTCGCAGGCGGGGTTCCCGATCCTGAAGAGGATGGCGATCGAGGGGCTCGGATACGGCACGAACGCGAAGCTGCACCTGCAGTTCCGTCGGCGCCTCTGGAACGAGCCGGGGTCGTGGGGCATCGGCAACGGCTCGAGCTTCTCCGACACGGGCTACCAGAACACGTGGGACGTCACGCGGGCCCAGCCCGGGGCGACGGGCATTCTCGTGAACTACACGGGCGGCGCCATCGGGGCCTCGTTCGCCGGCACCGGCCCGTCGCAGGTCGCGAGCGACGCGACCCGGTTCCTGTCGCAGCTCGAGCCGGTGTTCCCCGCGATCTCCGCGCAGTGGAACGGCCGCGCCACGCTCGACACGCCGGCGACGAACCCCTACAGCCGCGGATCGTATTCGTACTATCGGATCGGGCAGTACACGCTGTTCGGGGGCGTGGAAGGGGCGCGATCCGGCGGCTGCCACTTCGCGGGCGAACACTGCTCGACCGACTTCCAGGGCTATATGGAAGGCGGCGCTCAGGAAGGCGAGCGGGCGGCCGGCGAGATTCTGGCGGATCTGAAAAAAGGCCTGCTGGTCGGCTAACGCGGTTTCGGGAACCGTGTCGTGCGCTGTTGGTCCTCACTCGCGATCTCGCGCGCCACCAAAGCGGCGCGCTGCTCGAATTCGGGCCTCAGCCGCCGGCGATCGGGGCCGCGTCCGCGATTCGATCGATGCTGACGTCGGCCGGCGGGTAGGCTGCGGTCGTCGCCGGATCCAGCGCGTAGTGCCCCTGCCTGACGAACACCGTCGTCACGCGCGCCTGCCAGATCGTCTTCATGGCCGTGAGCAGGCGCAGCTTGTCGTCGACGACCACGTAGTGCGCCGCCGGGAATCGCCGTTCCACGTCCTCCAGCATCTGCTCCTTGTGGACGTAGACGAGCACGCGTCCGCCGACCGCGTCCCAGAGCCCGGATCGGTCGATCTTGCGCGGCTGGAACACGGCGTCGCCGTCGGAGAGGATGACCGGCGTGCCCGCGCCCGACAGCCTGGCGATCAGATCGAGCGCGCCCGGATAGAGGCGGTCGGCGAACGGGTAGTCGATCAGGTAGCGCGAGATGCCGAGCACCTGCGGATCCACCGGATGCTCCAGCCGGAACCGCTGGAGCGCGCCCAGATAGTCCGCGTAGCCGAGCTCGTTCCGGAGCTGTTCGAACAGCTTCCAGTACCGCTGCTGCGTCGCCTCTCCGAAGGCGCGCGTCAGGTAGACCCGCAGATCGGCGGCGACGGCGTCGTTGTCGAGCAGGGTGTTGTCGACGTCGAGCAGGTAGACGGTGGATGGCATCGCGCTATGCGATTATACGGAGGCGGCGCGACGTTCGCCGTTGCGCTAGTCTGCTCGCTTCTTGCGGACGAACTCGATCGTGCCCTTGTCGCTGTCGATGGTCCCGGTCATGCGGTCGCGCGTGACCGTCAGCTCGCACTTCGCAAATGCCGCCGTGCGTCCAGTGCGAGGACGTGTGAGCAGGGTGAGCCTGTTCCCGTCCGCCGTCCCCTCGGCCGGCATCATGTCCGTCTCGGCGGGTCCGATCATGCAGGTAATCTTGGTGCCGTCCTGGCTCAAGATCGCGAGGCCCGACGCCTGACGATCTGCCATCGTGATCGTGACTGTCCACGCGCCCGTCACGTCGGACGTCTGAGCCGCCCCCGACAGCGAGCCGCCAGCCAGAAGCAATACAACCACCCCAATCGCTCGTCGCATGTTTCGCCTCCCTCGCCGGATAACGCACGACACGTTTCTGGGCCAGTCTCACTCGCGAAGCACCTCGGCCGGATCGAGACGCGCCGCGCGCAGGGCCGGCAGCAGCGCCGCGGTGAGTGCGACCGCCCCAAGCAGGCCGGCGGCCATCGCGAGCGTGACGGGATCGGCCGGCTCGAGGCCGAACAGCAGGGAGCGCACGAGCCGGCCGGCGGCAATTGCGCCCGCCGTTCCGATGGCGACGCCGATCAACACGATCGCCAGGATCTCGTGCAGGATCAGCCGGACCACGCCGGCCCGGGTGGAACCCAACGCGAGCCGCACGCCGAGCTCCCGGGTCCGCTGGCCGACGATGAACGCGAGTGAACCGTAGATCCCGATCGAGACGAGGAGCAGCGTCAAGCCGCCGAACACGGTGCTGAGATCGGCGACCAGGTGTTCGCGGCCGAGCTTCTGGTCCACGCGCTGCGCCAGCGTGCGGATCTCGCCAACCGTCAGCCGTGGGTCGACCTCCCGGACCGTCGCCCTGACGGCCGGGGCGAGGGCGGCGATGTCGCGCCGCGCGCTGCGCACCTCGACGGCGCTGAAGCCCGGACCGCGCTGCAGGATCGAGAAATAGATCATCCGCGGCGTGGTCTCGCGAAGCTCCGCGTACTTCGCGTTCTCGGCGACGCCGACGATCTCGTAGTCCTTGTCGTTGAAGACGAAACGCCGGGCGATCGCGGCGGCATCGCCCCCGAAATAGAACCGCGCCGCCGCCTGGTTGAGGATCGCCACGGGCGGCCGCTCAGTGTCGTCGTGAACCGAGAAATCGCGCCCGGCGACGAGCCGCATGCCGGCGACGCGGAGGTAGTCGGGGCCGACCCAGTCGGCGCGGCTGCGCTGATCCTGCGCGTCGCGCGGCGTGAAGCCGTCGATCCGCAGCCCGTTCACGCCGCCGATATTGGAGAGCGTGCCGCCAAGCACGGTCGTGGCCGTGTCGACGCCGGGAACGGCGGCGAGTCGCTCGAGCAGCTGCCGAGCCGTTGCCGGAGACGGCTGGTAGCCGCGCTCCGGTTCGATTTCCGCTCGCAACAGACCCTCCGCACGGAACCCGAGCGGCTGGGACTCGAGATTGCGCAGCGTGCGAAGGAACATGACGCTGCCGGCGACGAGCACGAGCGACAGCGCCGCCTGCGCGACGATCAGCGCGCCCCGCACGCCCCAGCGTCGCTCGTGGCCGATCACGCGAGGGTGACTGCGGGCCATCCGTCGTGCCGCGTCGCGCACTTCGCGCGCAGCCGGCAGGACGGCGAACAGGACACCGGCCAGGATTGAAGTGAGCGCGGTGAACAGCAGCAGCCGCGCGTTGACGCCGACGTCCAGGCTCAGTGCGGGCCCCGTCCCGATCGCCGACGCCAGACCGACGAGGAGCCGCCCGCCCCATGCCGCCAGCAGCAGGCTCAGGCATCCGCCGGCCGCTGAGAGCACCAGCGCCTCGGTCATCAACTGGCGGACAATGCGGGCGCGTGACGCGCCGATCGCCATCCGCATCGCAATCTCCTGTTGCCGCGCGGCGCCCCGCGTGAGCAGCAGCGTGGCGAGATTGGCGCACGCGATCAGGAGCACGATGCCGACGACCGCCGTGACGACCCAGAGGGGGCTGCCCACACGCTCGCGCCACCGCGGGTTGCCGCTCACCCCGGGGATCACGACCGTGCGTGTGGCGGCGTTCCGCATGTCGGGCGAGGCCGTGGCGGCGACGCGCGCCGAGAGGTTCGCCTGCGCCTGGCCGGCCGACACGCCGGGCGCGAGCCGTCCGACCAGATAGAGCCACGAGAACCCGCCCTCGTTGAGCGCCTGCGGCCGCATCACGGCGAGCGAGGCGAAGACGTCGGGCGACTCGCCAGGCGTCTCGCCGAAAAACCCGCGCGGTGCGACTCCTACGATCGTGAGATCGGCGCCATTCACCCGGATGGGCCGCCCGACGGCCTCCGGCGATCGGCCGAAGCGTCGTGTCCAGTAGCCGTCGCTGATGACCGCCTCGGGCGCCGTGTCGGACGCGCCCAGCAGACGCCCGGCGGCGGGGAACACGCCCAGGACGGCGAAGTAGTTCGCCGTGACGAGCCGCACCGCCGCCTTCTCTGCTTCGCCACCTGCGTTGACCGTGAACCGCTGCAGCGACGACGCCCCGAGGAGCGCGGTGAGTGTGCTGTTGCCTTCGCGCAGCGATTCGTAGTCCGGATAGGAGTAGCTGCCGTTCTCCGTGTCCCGGACGACGACCAGCTCCTCGGGATGGGGGACCGGCAGGGCGCGCAGCACGAGGGCGTCGACGACGCCGAAGATCGCGCCGCTGGCGCCGATCCCGAGCGCCAGCGTCAGCACGGTCGTCAGGGCGAACGCCGGCCGGCGCCGGAAGCTGCGGAGCGCGTAGCGGACGTCCTGCCGCAGTCGATCCCATCCGGCCCAGGGCGACAGGTCGCGCACCTGCTCTTCGATCAGCGTGACGTTGCCGACGGTCCGCAGCGCCGCGGATCGCGCGGCCCGAATCGACCGGCCGTCCGCCAGATGTTCTTCGGTTTCGAGCGCCACGTGCGCGTCCAGCTCGCGGCGGATCTCGTCGAGGTCGGGGCTGCTCCGGATCAGGCGGCGCACGAGCTCGCGCCAGAACGACACGTCACGCCTCCCTGGACGTCATCACCCGGCCGATGGCCGCGACGAGGCGGTTCCATTTCGACTGCTCCCGGGTCAACTGCCGCCGGCCGGCGGCCGTCAGCCGGTAGTACTTGAGCTCGCGGCCCTGGTCGCGCTGCTCCCATCGGCCCGCGATCCATCCCTTCCGCTCCAGGCGGTGGAGCGCCGGATAGAGCGATCCGTGCTCCACCTGCAGCACGTCGTCGGTCGTCCGCTGGATGTGCCGCGCGATGGCGCGGCCGTGCACCGGACCGAAGACCAGCGTCCGCAGAATGAGCATGTCGAGCGTGCCTTGCAGCAGGGATGAACGATCGCCATCGGCCATGATAGTAGACAATCTACCATAGAGCTGTAGGCGATGGTAGAGAGTCTTCCACAGCCGTTCTCTCACCCATGATTTCGGCTTGGGTCAGAGGCCTCTCGCGCCTCAATCGCGAGGTCTTGTCTGCGGCGCTGATCCGGGCGCGCCGGCATCCCCGGCGGCCTCGGTGGGCCGCAGAACGCGGAACCACCAGTACCCGACGAGCAGGCTCAGCGCCGCGCCGAGAATGGATCCGACCAGCGCGCCGGGAAACGGCCGTGCGGCACCGCGTGCGAGCAGGGCAACCGCACTCATCACCCCGAGCGCGAGCGGGACGAGCGTCACGTCGAACCGCAACAGTCCGGCGTAGACGAGGACCAGCGCCGAGGCGGTGATCATCCCGGACAAGAGCCAGCCGGTCACGTGCGTCCCGGCCGGGGCGCCGGCTGACAGCAATCCCATGACCGCGAGGACGAGCATGGCGAACCCTCGTCGTTTCGTCCATCCCGACGTGAGCCGGGTGAGATACGCGAACGTGGTCGTCAGGACCGCAAGTCGGGCCATGAGTCCAGCAATGGGCGAGATGGCCATCTGCCCGATCGGCACATATGCGCCGAGCGGATCGAACGCGGGGACGCGCGCCCACTCCGGCGTGCGGACGAGACTGGCCGCGAGAGCGGCCGCAGCCGCCACGGCGCCGGCGGCAAGCGCCATGGGCACTCCATCTCGATCAGGGACGCGTCCGAGCGTTTCGCGCGGCGCCGGAATCGCGACGACCGCCAGCCCGACGACGGCGGCGAGCAGCGTGAAGCCCACAATCGAAGCCGCAGCCAGACCGAGCAGTTGCACCTGCAGCGGCACCGCCGTGCGAAGCAGGGCCATCACCGCCGGGACATTGTTGACGGCCGTGAGCGCCGAAACCAGGAAGACGAGCGCCGTCGCCGCAAGAAACAGCCGCAGGGCGGACTGGTGGCGGCTCCAGCCGAGCATGCCGCTGATGGCGGCCGCGACGAGCAATCCACCGAACAGGAGCGACCCGGAGACTTGGATGACGAGATTGCGAGTCGACGCGGCGCGCTCGTCGCGCTGCCACGTCTCCGGGATGAACACATAGCGGCCCGTCGATGCGATCTCGTCGCCGGCCAGCTTCACGTCGATCCGCGGTTCGCCCTGCGGGAGCGGCGGGATCGTCGTGTCGGCGAGCGTGAACGTCCAGTCGGTCCGGGCTCTCTGCTTCTCGGGTCTGGCCGACACTTCTTTGACTTGCGAGGGTTCGAGCCCGTATCGATCCTGTACCGCCGCGAGCGCCCGTTCGCGGGCAGACGCCTCGTCAAGGCTGGCGCCGGCTCGCGCCTCCGGCAGCACGTGCTGCACGTTCTGCACGCCGCCTCTCCCGTTCACGTAGACGTACCACTCCTCGGCCGTTTCGGAGATGTCGCCCGTGAACGTAGCGACGCGCACCCGCCATCGTGGCGTGGCCAGGTATCGTCCCAGCAGGTCGCGCCAGCGTGCCCGGCCGGCCGTGTCGTAGACGAACTGCTGCGCTCCGCCGCCGCCGGCGTCCGGTGTCGCCATGACGCGCCACTTGGGCGGAAGCGACACGCCGCGCGCGTCCAACGTGGTTCGCGCGACCGCCTCGGCGCTCGCGCGCGACACCTGCAGCCCGCCGTACGAATTCTCGCGTCCGCCCAGCGCAATCGTCGCGACGACGGCGACGATTGAGAGTCCACCCGCGACCATCCAGGCCTTCCGTACGCGAGCCGTGAGGGCGCCCTGCGGCACGACCTCCGGCACGTCGGCCTCTTCGGCAGGCGGCGGCGTCCAGGCCGCGTTGTACGCCGACGGCGCCAACTCGGTCCAGCGGCCCGCCCGGGAGCGGCGCCAGAACACGACCCACAGCGGGACCAGCGTCCATGCGACGATCATGAGCTGCTGGAACCGGACGCCCGGGGCGTGTGCGAAGAACACGGGCAAGGCGAACCACGTCACATCGAACGTGAAGTGGAGAATGATGCCGGGCAGCAGGCCGAAGTACAGATAGAGCAGGCCGAAGCCAATCGACGGGATGATGAGCTCCACCGGGCGCGCGTACGCCGGCTGATTCGGATAGGGGGCATGGCCCGAGCCGAAAATCACGGCCTCGACGACGAACGCAAGCACGATGAACAGCCGGCGCCGCCCGAGGCGGTCGCCGATGAGCGCCGCCCCGGCGATCGGGATGGCGCGAAACATCGATTCTTCCCAGAATCCAGCCTGGAACGAGTTGGCGATCGCCGAGAGCCAGGGTGCGTACGTCGCGAGGACATCGGGATGGAGCAGCGCCTCGGCCGGGCTCCACCAGTGGAAGTTCTTCGTCATGACCACGTACAACAACACGTCGTACGCAAAGAACGCGGGGACGAGCAGGTATCCGCCGACCGTGCGGCCGAGAATCTGGATCGACGCGCCCTCGTCCTTCGACCACACCTGCCAGAGCTGCGGATGCTGTCCGAAGGCGCGCCGCGTCAGCGTCTCGGCGGCCATGAACGAGAGCGCGAAGAAGGCCGAGAAACCAACGAACCCGGCGACGAGCCCCACGATTTGCTGCGCAAGGAACGTCGATGTGGGGAGCGCCGTGTCGTACCTCATCCAGAGGAGGGGGAATTCGTTGATCGACGCGAGCGTCTGCATGCCCCCGACGACGAGGCCCCAGACGGCCGCCGTGCGCCAGAGGATCCACCGGCGGCGCATCATGAAGAAGAGACCGACGCCGATGCCGCCCAGCACGTACAGGAGCGCCATGCCGACGACCGAGCCGATCCCAATCAGTTCGTTGGCCGACCGCATCTTCTCGTAGCGGCGGGTGAACGCCTCGGGAATCTTGATGAAGTGCGTGACCTCGGTCACGCGATCGCCCGACACGACGACCCGCAGGCGGTACCGGCCTTCGTTCAGGGTCGCGTCCGTGCGCTCGTAGGTGAACGTGTGGTCGATGCGCCCGGACGGCCGGCGTTCCTGGCCCTGTTCCACCATCCTGAACCGCGCCAGGTCGACGTTCCACTTCGCGGCCCCGGCGTCCGCGATCGGTCGCGCGGCGGCGGCGTCCAGGGCGGCGCCGGGCGCATCTTCCTTCACCCGCTCGGAGAATCCGTAGGGACGTCCGTCAGGCGTGAATCGAATCGTCGTCTCGTTGGTTTCGCCCTGCTTGAAGTGCCGGACCTTCCACGTGTACGCGGCATACAGGCGTTCGCGGAGCATGCGCGCGAACGCACTCTTCCCGCCGCCTTCCAGTTCGACGAACGTCTGGGCCTCGTCGTCTCCGGAGAACGACGCCGCTTCGCGGGCGTCCGGTGGCCCGAGGCCGTCGCGCGCGGCGAGTGCGCGTGCCGCCGCGAGCGCGTGCCCACGGTCCATGGTGATGTCGAGCGCGACGATTGAAAACGCCTGCGGGAAATAGCGAACCGCCGCCAGCACGGACCCGGCGGAGAGGAGCGCGAGGACGATCCAGAAGGCCGGCCGCCGCACGGGGCACAGCCTACCGCGATTCCGTTGAAACACGGGCCGCTATAATGCGCGCGGGCCTCATGCCGCCATCACGATTCGACGAGCTGGCGTTCTTCCGCGCCATTCATCTGAGCGGCGCACGCGCGCTGCTCATCGGCCGCCGCGCCCTGGTCCTGCTCGGGCTGCCCGTGCTGACGGCGGACTACGATTTCTGGATTGCGATCGACGACATCGCTCGATTCAACGCCGCGGCCGCGACGGTGGACCTCGTGCCGGCCCTGGCGCCCGACGAAGCGCGCCGGCCCGGCCGGTACGTGCTCGAGAACGACGAACACGTCGACGTGCTGGTGGCCCGTTCGGTGCCAGCGACTGACGGACGCCCCGTCATCTTCGACGAGCTGTGGGGCCGTCGCCGGACCATCACGCTCGCGCCTGGCGTCGACGCACAGATTCCCGACATCGACGGACTGATCTTGACGAAGGAGATTGGCTCCAGGCCGAAGGATCTCGAGGACATCCGTCTGCTTCGCATTTGCCGAAGCGAGGAGGAACGATGAAGCGGTCCGGGCTGCAGGACGAGATCGACCGTGTCTTGACCCCCGAGGAAGCCCGCCGCTACCTCGAGACGCCGATCACCGAGGCCGAGCGGGCCGAGGTCCGTGCGCTCTATCACTGGTTCACGCGGCGGTATCCGTCGCCGCTGGAACGCCTCGCCTACGTGCGGCAGGCGTACGCCCGCTGGCAGGGGCGGCGTGCGCCGGCCGATGGATGAGGGCTCGGGGCGCGAGGCGCGCGACGTGAGCTGGACCGCCGGCGCCGGAGGACCTGCTGGAGTGGACCCAAGAAGCGAAGGTCGGCGGCCTCAGCGATGCCCGGTGCCGTTGTTCAGCCAGACGTCGATACGTGGCGTGTCCCAGTTGTATGGCTTGTCGAGGATGTCGAGATCCCCGTCGCCGTCGAGATCGCCGAGCTTGCCTTCATGAAATCCGTGACCCGTTGCGAGCACCGTCTTGCGGAAATGCCCCTGCCCGTCGCCATAGAAGGCCCAGGCCTCGGCGTTCGGATTGTCAGGGTCCGGACGACGCTCGGTCCACTTCGCCATTTCGCCGGCGAAGATGTCGAGGTGGCCGTCGCGATCGATATCGCCGAGGTCCAGCGTATGGCCGTGGATCATCGGGCGCTCGATCAGGTCGTGGCCAATCCAGTCGTGCCCGTTCAGTGGATCGCCCGTGCACTCGTACCAGCGGAGCGGACCCGAGCCGTCGCCCGGGGCGATCACGACCTGGGGATGCGGTGAGGTCTCGACGAGCCGGCCGGCGGCAATCCGACCGCCGATGTCGCCGATCTTCACCGGCTGGAATCCGGCCGCGCCACGGTACTTGAACCAATAGTTGCCGGCAAGCAGGTCCACGAGGCCGTCGCCATCGATATCGGCGGCGGCGAGGCCTTCGGGATACTTGAACGCGCCGCTCTTATCGCCCTGCTCGCCCGCGGCACCGGCGTACACAGCGGCGAAAGACCACGTGTCGGCCGTTCGAGGATCGCGCGGGATATCGGCGATGAACAGCGCCTTTGCGCCCTGATTCCAGAAGACGAGCTGCGTCTTCCCAGTCCCTTTGAAGTCACCGAAGATCTGATCGTGGTGCTGCGTCCTGCCGCCCCGTTTGATGGCGTGGCGCACCCATCCTACGGCCGAATCGAATCTCGGGGAAGGATTCTCCCACCACCAGAGCTCGTCGCTCTGAGAGTCGCCGCCGAATACGACGTCGAGGTCGCCGTCCTCGTCGATGTCGTAGGCGGCACCTCCGGCCTCGACCGTCAGAAACGTCGGTTCGATCACGGAGCGTGACCAACCCTGAGGCGTGCGACGGAACCAAACCAGGGCCGGCGCCTGCACACGGAAGCTGAGGACGAAGTCGTTGACGCCGTCGCCGTCGAGATCAGCGATGAGATTCCCCGTCTGCTGCGTCGAGCCGCCGGGCGCCGGCAGATCGCCGGTGCGGCTCGACAGGTCCGTCCACTGAATCTCTGCGGTTCCGCGGGCGAGCAGGGCGATGACACAGGCCGGGACGATGGTACTGGCGGCGGCCGCGGCGAGCCGGGCGGGCGTCATGACAGGCCTCCGACGAGCAAGAGCCCCGATAGCTGCATCAATTCGATCGCCAAGTCATGACGGCCGGGTTCGCAGCCACATGCGGCGATTCTCCCGCTCGAACGGTCTCCGGTCAATGGCGCTGCCCCGGTGCGAAGGCGACGCTGCGCCGGGCCGAGCTCCCTCCACCGTGCCCGGCTGCGCCCGCGCGCGAGCCGTGACTTTGGCGCGCAGATTCGGTCAAACTGAACGAGGGCGCACCAGGTTCGGCGCTCGCCCGGTTCAGTCGTGGTTCTCATTCTCAGAAGGAGCAAGACCATGCGACGAGCATCAGCACTCGCAGCGACACTCGCGGCGGTCTGTTGGGTGACAAGCCTGTCCGCACAAGGCCACCCGAGCTTTGCCGGCAAATGGACGATCGACACGGCCAAGAGCGAGATGGGGGCGGCCGGCGGCGGAGGCATGGGCATGGGCGGCCGGGGCGGCCGCATGGGCGGCGGCGGCATGATGGGCTGGGGGCAGGAGTTCACGATCACCCAGGACGCCAGTACCTTGAAGGTCGAACGCAACTTCGGGGGCAACCCGATCAGTGAGACCTACAAGCTCGACGGCTCGGAGAGCAGCAACGCCGTGCCGATGGGCCGCGGCGGGAGCTCGCAGGAGACCTCCACGGCCAAGTGGGACGGCAACACGCTCGTCGTCGACTCCAAGCAGAGCATGGACATGGGCGGCAATGCGATGACGATGACGACGACGCGGAAGCTGTCGCTCGACGCGTCGGGCAACCTCGTCGTCGAGACGGCGCGCTCCGGGATGCGCGGGAACCAGATGACGACGACGATGGTCTACACGAAAGGGTCGTGATCCCGGCTGCGGCTAACGCAGGTACTTGCGTGCAGTCAGCTCGGACAGTTTGACCGCGACGGACCGGCTGATGATGGGAAGATCCATCGAGAGGATGGCATTGGGATCCGGCGGGCACGCATCGAGGTACTCGTAGACGACGAGCGACGTGCCGCGCAGGCGCGGGTCTCTCGTCCCGATCGGCTCCGCCCAGCGCGCCTTGAAATGGGGGCCGTGGAGCTCGGTCCGGAGCCACTCGAGCACCCGCGACTGGCTCGGCCGCTCCTCAATCACCACATAGCGGGTGCCGAACCGGCGCAGCGCCGCGTAGATCTCCGCCGGGTCCGTGACGCGGTCCGCGATGCTCGGTCGTCCCATGAAGGACGTCGTCAGGATCTTGTCCGAGCGCAGGACGACCAGCCTTCTGTCGACGTCGTGCTTCCGGACGAAGAACGTGAAGAAGCCGGTGTCGACGTCGCCGCTGAAGAGCACCGTCGGCCCGGGATTGGACGCCAGGACGAAGCGCGCGGCGTCTTCGTAGCCGGCCGCGCCGGCCAGTTCGACGTGCGTCGCCGCGGCGAGCTGAACGCCGCCGGCGACGACGAGCAGACCGGCAGCGGTCAGGGCGGGCGCCCGGGACTTCCATCCGCTGACGACCGATCCCGCGAGCGCCGCGATGGCGGGCACCCAGAAGAGGCCGTGGCGGTCCGGTTCGTACTGGCCGGCGAGGATCAGGCACGCCGCCATTCCCGCGATCCAGACGACGAACGGGACGGATCGACGGTCGAGCCGGACCAGCGCCAGCACCAGGCCCGCCGCGGCCGCGACCATCACCGGCAGCATGATCTGGGCGTGCAGGGCCGCCCAGAGGATGTGCGGCACGGTGGCCCGGCTCTTCTCCCACAGGCCGACCGTGGCCGAGACGTTCGTTGCCGACAGGATCAAGGTCATCGGCACGAGCGGCAGGATCGCGACGCCCATCAGCGTCACAGCGACGACGACGTCGCGTCTGAGTAGCCGGCGCACGCCGAGCGCCATCACCGCCATGACCAGATACGCAGGGAAGACGAACACGGCCAGCTGTTTGGCGTACAGGCTCAGCGAGGCGGCGGCGGCGAACGCCATCAGCGCGGACCGGCGCTCGGTGAGACAGAACCGCCGCAGGAAGTAGGCGCTCCAGAGGATGAGCGCGAGCGTCGGCAGCTCCGACATCACCGACTGGGCGAGCAGCACGACCATCGGGCTGGTGACGAAGAACAGCCCGGCGAAGAACGCGGCGGCCGTGCCGTAGAGCTCGTCGACCAGCAGGAACAAGCCCGCCACGGCCGCGAGGAACGAGAGGACCTCGACCAGCCGGGCCGCCGCCACGGACACGCCGAACAGCGCGAAGCTCGGAACCTCCAGCGCCGAGAGGAGCGGCGGATGGTGGCCGAGGCTCAGCGCGGGATAGCGCGCGAAGTAGAAGCGGGTGTACTCGATGAACGTGTCCAGGCCGCCGAACGGGCGATCCCGGAGGAGGTCGAGCATGTAGACGCCGTTCATCAGGTACTTCGGCATGTCGCCGTGCAGCGAGACGGCGGCTTCGCTCGTGATCCCGCGGGCGCCCAGCCATCCCGCCAGCAGGCAGAGCGCCGCCAGAGGCAGGACGCGCCGGAGGCGTGTCGAACCGTCAGCCCGCAAGGTACGACTCGCGGCGGCCGGCGCCGTTCGCGCGCGACCAGACGCCCAGTGGCAGCGCGCCCGGCAGTTCGAGGCCGGTCCAGCGCCGGACGCCGTACAGCGCGCTGCCGGCGGCGAACGAGACGCCGTTGGACAGATGGTGCAGCACGTGGAACGGGAACCAGCGCAACGTGAACAGCAGGCCGCGCTGCCGCCGGAAGAAACGGTAGTACGGCAGATCGAGCCACCACTGCAGGCCGAGCAGGAGCGTCGCGACGCCCAGCAGGGGAGTCCAGAACCAGGCGCCGACGAGCGCGAACACCGTCAGGTAGGCAACCACGACGCAGGCGCGGTAGCGGCGCGAGATGTTGAGGTCGTCGTGCATCGCGCCGTATCGCTTGAGCAGCTGCGTCCACGGCACGCCGCGATCGAGCACGTCGGACAGCAGGGAGGACCAGAGCGTCCAGCGCTTGAGATGCGTGCCCTGGATCCGCGCATCCAGCACGATCGGCATGCCGGCCGCGCGCATCCGGTATCCAAGGTCGATGTCCTCGACGCTCGGCCGTCCGAACCGCTCGTCGAATCCCTCCAGGCGCGCGAACGCCGCCGCGCGCACGGCGCCGAGACCGGCCCAGAACGTCTGCGCATCACGCCGCGACCGCTGATGCACGAAGCTGTGCGCGAGATTGCGGCACTGTGAGAAGAAGCCCGGGTCCGCCGGCGCCTGGTCGTAGGCGCCAAACGCGGCGGTGACGCGCGGCTCCGCTTCGAAGAGCCGCACGAACTGGAGCAGCGTCTCGCGGTGGATCACGACGTCCGTGTCCACGAAGACCAGCAGATCCCCGTGCGCGTGCGCGGCGCCGCGGTTGCGGGCGAGCGCCGGACCGCGCGGGCCATCGATGCTGAGCAGCCGCCCGCCGGCCTCGCGAACCGTCTCGGCGCAGTCCACGGGCGATCCGTCCGCGACCACGATGAGCTCGGTGTCGGCCGGCGCCGGCAGGAGCGTCGCCGCGTCGGCGACGGCCGCGAGGCACTGGCGGAGTTGATCGAGGTTGCGATGAAACGGGACGATGACCGAGAGGCGGCCCGGCGCGCCCGCGCTCGCGCCGGGCGGCGCGCCGCGCGGATCGGCGCTCACGCCCGCTCCCGGCGGTCGGTGAGCACGAAGGTTCGCATCTCGTCGACGACGTAGTCCACCATGGTCTCGCTGATTCCGGGATACACCCCAATCCAGAAGGTGTTCGCCATGACGAGATCGGTGTTGGCGAGCGGACCGACGACCCGATGGGGCACCGCGCGGTAGGCCGGCTGGCGGAGCAGGTTCCCGCCGAAGAGCAGCCGGGTGCCGATCTTCCGCGACTCCAGGTAGCCGATCAGGTCCCGCCGCGAGAATGGGGCCTCCGGGCGCACGGTGATCGCGAAGCCGAACCAGCTCGGATCGGCGTGAGGCGTCGCCTCGGGAAGCATCAGGAACGGCTCGAGCTCTCGCAGGCCGTCACGCAGGCGGCGCCAGTTGCGCGTGCGCGCCTCGATGAACTGCGGCAGCTTCCGGAGCTGCGCGACGCCGACGGCGGCCTGCATGTCCGTCGCTTTCAGGTTGTACCCGAGATGCGAGTAGATGTACTTGTGGTCGTAGCCGGCCGGCAGATCGCCGAGCTGCCACGTGAAGCGCTTGCCGCAGGTGTCCGCGTCGCCCGGCTTGCACCAGCAGTCGCGTCCCCAGTCGCGGAACGATTCGACGATCGTCTTGAGACGCGGCTGACTGGTCAGCACGGCGCCGCCCTCGCCCATCGTGATGTGATGGGCGGGATAGAAGCTGCCCGTCGCCAGATCGCCGAACGTTCCGGTGTGCCGGCCCTTGTAGCGCGTCCCGAGTGCGTCGCAGTTGTCCTCGACGAGCCACAGGCCGTGCGCGCGGGCGAGGCCGCCGATCGCATCGAGATCGAACGCGTTGCCGAGCGTGTGCGCGAGAACGATGGCCTTCGTGCGCGGGCCGACGGCTTCCGCGACACGCGCGGCATTCGCCTCGTAGGTCCCGAGGTCGATGTCGACGAAGACGGGCACGAGCCCGTTCTGCACGATCGGATTGACGGTCGTGGGGAAGCCCGCCGCGACCGTGATGACTTCGTCGCCGGGCACGAGCCGGCGCGCCCCGAGCGACGGCGAGGTCAACGCCGAGACGGCCAGCAGATTGGCGGACGACCCCGAGTTGCAGAGCACGGCGTGGCGGATCCCGACGAACTTCGCCAGCTCCGACTCGAATCGCTCGGCGAATCGCCCGGTCGTCAGCCAGAAGTCCAGCGTGGCTTCGGTGAGATGCGCAAGGTCGTCGGCGTCGAACACGCGGCCCGACACCGGGACGGGCGTTTCCCCGGGCACGAACGGCCCTGGACGGAAGGCGGCGTCGCTGTAGGCGCGGACCCGGTCGAGAATCTCCGCTTTGAGATCGGGCAGGTCAGGCATGGTCGCCGTTCCGGCCGAATCGGACGCTCATGTCTCGATCGCCGCCGGCTCGGCGACGCCGATGAACGACCGGTACCAAGCAATCGTCTCCCGCAGCCCCGTGTCGATGGTGAACTGCGGACGCCAGCCGAGCGCGTCGCGCGCGCGCCCGGCCGACAGCCACTGCTCCCGCAGCTCGCCGCGAGCGTCGTTCCGAATCTGCGGCTCGAGCGACTCGCAGCCCATCAGGCGCTGCAGGTGCGCGACCATCTGGAGCACCGTCAGCGGCGCTTCGTCGCTGAAGTTGAAGGCCTGTCCGGCGACGCCGGGGCGCTCGAGCGCATCGGCCAGGCCGAGGTAGGCGCGCACCACGTCCTTCACGTACAGGTAGTCGCGCTTCGACTGGCCGTCGCTGCGGATCACCGGCCGTCGTCCGTTCAGGAAGTCGCGGACGGTCCCGGGAACGATGCGGCTCCAGTTCAGATCGCCCCCGCCGTAGATGTTGCCGCAACGGGCGATCGTGACCGGCAGACCATACGTGTGGTGATAGCACTGGGCCAGCAGATCGGTGCAGGATTTGGACACGTCGTAGGGATGACGGCCCTGCAGCGGCGCGCTCTCCACGTAGGGCAGCGCCTGCTCGCCGTACGCCTTGTCGCTCGACGCAATCACGACCCGCCGGACGAGGCCGTCGTGCCGGCGGCAGGCTTCGAGCAGGTTGTAGGTCCCGCGAATGTTCGCCTCGAACGTCACGAGCGGCGCCCGATGCGCGGCGCCGACGATCGTCTGCGCGCCCAGGTGGAAGACGGTGTCGACGGCGTGCAGCGTCAGGGCGCGTTCGAGCGTGTCGATCTGCTCGAGCGCGCCGGAGACGACCGAGACGGAGTGGACGTCCCCGCTGCGATACAGCTCCGACTGCGGATCGGAATCGAGGACGAGCGCCGCGACGCGCGCGCCGGCCTCGAGCAGCGCCTTGACCAGCCAGGAGCCCACCATCCCGGTGGCGCCGGTCACGAGCACCTGCCGTCCGCGCCACTCGCGTGCGTCGGAGCTTCTTCCCGTAGGTCTCTCCATAGGGCAGCCGGGAACGAGGATGGCAAAAATCGGACCGCGCCGCGCGCAGGACCGACGGACCGGACCCGGAACGGCCGTCTCGGGGCGCGCACTAGCATACACCGCGGATCGCGGGCAGAAAGTCTGCCCGAGGATGACTTAGTATGGGCCCGCCGGCGCTCCCGGCGCGGGTATATCCCTTGCAGCGAGCGGCCGCGACGTTTGCCTTCTCCGCCACCAAGGATTGCAGAATCGTGAAGAAACAGGTCGTTCTCGTCGGGCTCGGCAACGCGGGGTTCGACATCCACCTTCCGGCGCTCGCGGGCATGTCCTCGGTCACCGTGACCGGCGCCTGCGATCTGGACGCGGGCCGTCGGGCGCGCGCCGCGGCCAAGTACGGCGTCCCCGTCTTCGACGACTTCGATCGCATGCTCGCCGAGGCGCGGCCCGCCATCGTCGTCGTCGGGACGCCGCCCGACACGCACGCCGACTACTGCCTGCGCAGCCTGGCGGCGGGCGCGCACGTCATCTGCGAGAAGCCGTTCGTTTCGAGCCTCGACGAGGCCGACCGCGTCATCGCCGCCGCGCGCGCGGCCGGTCGCACCGTGGCGCTGAACCACGAGTTCCGCGAGATGCCGATCTTCCGGGCGATCCGGGCCGAGGCGGCGCGTCCGGAGACCGGTCCGATTGCCTTCGCGCAGGTGTGGCAGCTCATGGACTTGCCGCCGTGGGCGGAGCCGGGCTGGCGCGGACAGATGGTTCAGCGCACGCTCTACGAAGCCGGCGTGCACCTGGTGGATTTCCTGATGGCGCTCTTCGGCGAGAAGCCCGTCAGCGTGCAGGCGACCACGTCGACCTGCGGCGTGCGGGAGGGCGAGACGGACGCGGTGGCGCTCCTGACGCTCGAGTTCTCGCGCGGCCGGCTGGCGCACGTGACGCAGAATCGACTGTGCAAGGGCGACACGCAGTATTTCGAAGTGCGCGCCGAGACGCCTCACACCTCCCTGCGCGCCTCGTTCGGGGGGCGGGTCCGGCTGTCGGCAGGTCTCTACCGGAGCACCACGCCGCACGTCCGCTTCGAGCGCGGGATCTCCGGGCTCGCCTGGAAGGAGACCGGGTCGCGGCGGACCTTCCTCGCGCGCAACCCGAAGGATCCGACGGTGGTCGCCGCGCGCTTCCTGTTCGAGAAGACGCTGGCGGCGTTCGACGCCGGCACGGCGCCGCCCGCCAGCGCGGCCGACGGGCGCGACGTGCTCGAGGTGATCGCGGCGGCGTACCGGTCGGCGGCGACCGGCTGCCGGATCCGGCTGGACGCGCCGGAGATGGCGTCCCTCGGGTCGTGGAAGATGGGGACGGCCCAGCTCCAGGAAGCCTGACCGAGCGGCCTCAGCTCCCTGAGTCCGCGGGCGCGTCCGATTCGCCGGGCCGCGGTCTGACGCGGAAGCGGTCCGCGAGATGGCCCACCATGGCGGTCACTTCTCTACGCGTGGACCGCGGCAGCACCCCCCACCACAAGCCCGCCAGGAGGACCGCACCGCCGCCGGCGCGCAGCGCGACGTCCGCGCCGGACTGGCGCGCGCCAAGCCACGTGCCGTAGGCCAGCGCCACGACGACGGCGGTGCCGGCCCAGGCGCGGACGACGCCGCCGGGCAGCGTCACGCCGTGCGGCCTGCGGAGCCGCCAGATCGTTGCGGCCACTCCGATGAGCCCGCCGGTCACGAACGCCAGGCCGATGCCGTTCAAGCCGTACCGCGGCGCCCAGGCCAGGCAGAGAACGATCGACGCGACGTGGCCGATGCCGATCGACGCCGCGCCGCCCGCGACATCGTCCATGCCGATGAGCAGCTGCTGATAGATGTTCGCCGTCTGGACGAGCAGCTGCCAGGCGATGAACCACATCACGACGCCCGCAGCCTGGGTGAACTCCGCGGAGTAGAGGACGCGCAGCACCGGCTCCGGCGCGAGCACGATGATCAGGTCCGCCGCCCCGAGCAGCGCCATCAGCCTGGGGACGAACGCGTGCGCGACGTCGAGCTTCTCTCCGGATGCGATCGCCCGGTTGACGTGCGGGGCGAGGAGCAGCGTGTTCACCGGCGAGAGCACGGCAGCGGTCGACAGGGCGATGGCCATGGCGGCCTGAAGGAGACCCGCTGTGACCGGACCGAGCGCGCTGAGCGCCACGTAGCGTGCCGTGAGCATCAGCAGGCCGTAGGCCGCCACCGCCAGGAACGTGAAGACCGCCGTGTGCACGACCTTCGGCTCGCGACGCAGCATCGCGATCACGCCGCCGGTCCCCGAGCCCCGGCCCTTCTGGCCCCGAGGCCGAAGCAGAACTCCTGCGACGACCGCGACGGCGATTGCCGCAGGCGCGCTGGCGGCGTACAGGCCGCCGAGTCCGCCGACCGCGGCGCCGACGCCGCTCGCGACCGCCACGGCGACGGCGGACGTGACGAGCAGGCCCATCGAGCGGACGGGCGCCTGCTGCGCGGCCATCGCGTTCGCGAAGAACATCATCATCATCGTGGCGGGCAGGGCGAGCACCGCCAGGGCGATCGCACCCCGGTAGGGGGCCAGATCCGGAGCGAGTCGCTCGATGCCGAAGGGCAGCAGGACGACGATACCCGCGGTCAGGGCCAGCGCGAGCATCAGAAAGCCGCGGAAGAAGAGCGCGTAGGTCCGGGCGAACGCGGCTTCTCCGATCGAGTGGGCGTGCGAGAGGAACTTCAGCGCCGTGAACGGAATGCTGAGATTGCCGATCTGCGCGAGCGACATGACGAGCTGATCGATCGTCGCCGCCACGCCGAACGCCGCCGGCCCGAGCGCCAGCGCGAGTGCTTTCGCCCGCCCGATACTGGCGACGAGCAGCAGCGCCTGCAACAAACCGATGGAGACGAATGCGCCCAGCATGTCGGCCCGTCGTCAGGGGCGCAGGCTCTTGATCGGACGTGCCGGCGCGCCGGCCCACAGCTCGCCGGACGGAATGGACTGGTTGACGACGCTCCCCGCCCCGACGACCGAGTGGTCGCCGATCGAGATTCCCGGCAGGAGCGTGCAGTTGGCGCCGACCCAGCAGTTGTCGCCGACGGTGACGCCGGTGCGGGACTCGTCCCAGGTCGTTCTCAGGTACAACGTGCCGGGCGTCAGCGCGTGGTTGGCCGCCACGACGACCGTCCCCTGGCCCAGCGCGGAATCCTTGCCGATCCGAATCATTCCGCCCGCTGCGCGAAGGTTGCATCCCGCGCTGATGATGCATCCGTCCCCGAGCGTCAGCCGTCCCGTCACGCCGCTCCGGGGCGATTGTGAATACACGATGACCTCCACGAACGGGCCGATCGACACCCTTTCTGCGATCTCGACGGTATCGAGCGTGTCGAAGCGCCAGTAGCTCGGCCGCGCGATC
Organism: uncultured Acidobacteriota bacterium; assembly: GCA_963764505.1. Lineage (GTDB taxonomy): Bacteria > Acidobacteriota > Vicinamibacteria > Vicinamibacterales > SCN-69-37 > CAVXSP01. The sequence goes on from CAVXSP010000001.1 coordinate 1,801,788, forward strand.
GTCGCGCCTGGAAACCGGGCGAGCACCTGGACGAGGTGCACCTGGGTCTTCGCGGCGTCGAACGCCGAGATCCACAGCGAATGCATCGTTCGAAGCATCGAGGTCCCGTCGTCGGGCCCGCCGGAGCGGGCACGCGACATGCTATGCGGGTTTGACGGCCAGCACCCGGAAAAACGCCCCCACGCGCGTCAACACGGGCCTTCCGAGGCGCGTGTTGACCAGACGGTTGTACACCCGGGCGAGGCGCGCTTTCGACGGACCGAATGACGCGATCTCCTCGAGCGGGATCTCCGGCACGACGATGTTGAACCGAAGGTCCGTGGACGCGGCGAGCATCCGCGACAGCTCCGCCGGCGTCAGCAGGCGGCAGAACGCGTACGGTTTGCCGCTTCGCCACTGCACGTACGGCGCCTGGTAGCGTCGGGGCAGCCAGCCCACGCCCCAGAGATTGACGTGCGGCTCGGGGGCGAGACTGTAGCGGTTGGGCGTGGCGAGCGCGCACGTCGCGCCCGGGGCGAGCACCCGCTCGATCTCGCGGAGAAACAGCACCTGATCGCCCACGTGCTCGATCACGTCGAGCGAGATCACGCCGCCGAGCGATCCGCTCCTGAGCGGCAGCGCCTCGGCCAGCGCGGCGGCCAGCCTCGGCCGGCCTCCGTGCGACGCGATCAGCTGCTGCGCGACGACGAGCCACTCGAGGCCCACGTCGATGCCGATCGCGGGCCGCGCCGGCGTGGCCGCCAGCAGTTGACCGGCCCCGCAACCGAGGTCCAGGAACGGCAGCGTCGAGTCCGCCGCCGGCCGAAGCCAGCCCTCGAGCTCGCGCCGGAGACGGGCAGGGCCGCCGACGATCTGGGCGGCACGGCGCGCGACCTCCGCCTCGGGCCAGCCACGCTGGCGGAACACCTCCTCGACGAGCTGCGCCGGCGTGAGATCGCGGACCCGTTTCGCGAGCTCGCACGCGCGCAAGCGGTCGCCGTCCACGTCCACCCAGGCCGGCCGGGCCAGACGGAAATCCGGGATGCCGGTGAACACCGGGTAGACGCGCGCGCACGCCCGGCAGGAGAGGGTCTCGCCGCCGTCGTCGAGCGGGCCGTGACAGATCGGACAGCACCACGGAGACGGATCACCTGGAGGGAGGGGCGGCATGCCGGGAGTGCCACTCCACTGTAGCGCGAAGCCCTGCCTCGAACGGCGTGCTCGCCTTCCAGCCCAGCAGATGCTGCGCACGCGACGGGTCGGACACCATTCGCGCGACCTCTTGCGGCCTCGGCTGCAGCGCCCCGAGCCGAAGGATGTCGCGGCCGCCCCCGATCTCGACGATTCGTTGCGCGACATCGGATACGCGGCGCTCGATCCCTTCACTCACGTTGATCACCTCTCCGACCGCGGGATCGGCGAAGCCGGCCCGCAGCAGGGCGTCGGCGGCATCTTCGACGTACACGTAGTCGCGGGTCTGCTCGCCGCTCGTCATGGCGAACGGCCGGCCGGCGAGACAGGATTCGACGAGCGCGGGGATCAGGAACGACGACGACTGCTCCGGCCCGTACACGAGGCCGAGCCTGACGATGACGCAGGGCAGGCCGCGCTGGCGGTGGAGCATCTGCGCCGCGTGCGTCATCGCCACCTGCGCCGCCGAGTACGCGGACACGGGCGCCTCGCGCTGCGTTTCGACGAACGGCACCGGACCATTGCCGTACTCTTCCAGACCGCCGACGCAGACGACGCGACGGACTCTGGACGATTCCTGGAGGCATTCGAACAGGACGAGCGAGCCGTGCAGGTTCACGGCGAACGATTCGGTCATCGCCGCGGCGTCGCTCCGCCCGCGTCCGGAGGTGGAGCCGCCGCAATGGAACGCCACCTCCGGCCGGACCTGATGGATGACCGATCGGATCGAGCCCCCGTCGCGGAGGTCGGCGCGCCACCAGCGCGCCCCGGGCACGGGCGAGTGTCCCATCGGTCGCCTGGACACCGCGTGGACCTCCAGTCCTCGTGCCACCAGCGCCCGGCCGAGGTGGCGTCCGACGAAACCGCTGCCGCCGGTGAGGAGCACGGGGCCGAGGGATTGGCGATCGAGAGAAGGATCTGCGTGGCTGATCACAAACGTCGTCCAGCGAGCCGGTGAACCGCTGGAGGCGCAAGAAACGGGCCGCCTCTGCTGGCGTCGCTGGGTCGAATCCTGAGACGCTACCGCGCTCGCACTGGAGGATACACCCGGATCCGGAAGCCAAAAGTCTTCCTCGGACGATCCGGCACTCCGTCGTGCGCCGCCCGCGGAGATGCGCGAGAATGCGCAGGGAGCGCCACGATGCGCACGACCTCGTTCACCCTTGCGGCAGTCCTCGCGCTCCTGCTGGCGTTCGCCGGCGGCGCCCCGGGCCAGTCGTCCGCGTCCAGCGTCGTCGTCGATCCGACGACGACCTTCCAGACGATCGATAATTTCGGAAGCAGCCATCGCACGTTCGATGATCCGCATCTGTGGCGCTACCGCAGTGCGCCGAACGAAGCGGGTCCTCCCGCGCTGACCCCCGCCGAACGCGATCAGATCTTCGATCTGCTCTACCGCGACGCGGGCCTGACCTACATCCGCATCTCGAGCGACGGAGGACTCGAGCCGAAGCACGGGACGTTCGTGTACGACGGACGTCGGCTCGACGCGCAGATCGCAGACGCGTTGGGCGCGCAGGCGAGAGGCCCGGTGAAGGTCGCCTTCACCCTGTTGCGGTACCCGCCGGAGAGCTGGATGCAGGGCAGCGTGCGCGACTACGCGGACTACTTCGTCGCCGTCGTCAACCGGGCCAGGGAGAGAGGCCTGTCGATCGACTACCTCACCTTCAACGAACCGACGGTGCAGCCCGAGCTGATGCGGGACGTGATCAAGCGGGTCGCGTCCGACGTCGGGCCCGGCACCAAATGGATCGTGCCCGAATCGAAGCGGCCGGAGGCCGCCGAGCCGTACCTGCGCGTGCTGCTTGAGGACGCGAAGGTGCGGCCCGCGCTGGCCGCGATCGGCACGCACCTCTACGGCGACGACAAGATGTGGCCGGCGCTGACGCGCATGAAGGCGCTCGCGGATTCCCATGGGCTGCCGCTCTGGATGTCGGAATTTTCGAGCCACAGCCCGTGGGACTGGGCCGCCCTGGTACAGCGGCTGCTGGTCGCCTACGGGGTAAGTGCGGTCGACTACATGTGGGGGGCCTTCGGCGCCTACGACCCGTACCAGTTGCTGATCCTGAAGACGGCCGCCGACGGACGGTATCTGGGCGTGGAGCCGCGCAAGCAGTTCGCGGTCACGCAGCAGTGGAGCCGCTACGTCCGGCCCGGCGCCCGGCGCATCGGGGCGACCGCCGACGACCCGTCGCTGCTCGTGAGCGCGTTCGCCTCCGGCGATTGGACGATTCTCGTGGCCTACAACCCGACCACAGCCGAGAAGACCGTGACCGTCCGGATGCCTGGGACGACGGTCGAGCGCGTGCGGACCAGCCCCACGGAGGACCTGGCGAGCCTGCCACCCGAGGCGCTCGTCTCGGGTGCGCTGACGGCGACGCTGCCGGCGAGCTCGGTCACGACGTTCGTCGCCGGCGCGGCGAGCGCGCCGAGATTTCCACAGGAGGGGGACGGGTCTCGGTCTGTGGAAAACTCGCGGCGCTGAGCGGGCGAGTTTTCCACAGACCGAGACCCGTCCCCCTCCTGTGGAAATCTCAGTCGACGATCCTCGGCTCGGGGATCGGCAGGATGAACCGCCCGCCGCGCGCACGAAAGGCCGCCTGCTGCGCGATGATCTCGTCGCCGAAGTTCCAGGCCAAAACCAGCAGGTAATCGGGACGATCAGCGTCGATCCGCTCGACCCCGACGACCGGAATGTGCATCCCGGGCGAATAGAGTCCGTGCTTGATCGGATTGCGATCGGCCAGGAACTCGAGCGTGTCCGGCCCGATGCCGCAGTAGTTCAGGAGCGTGTTGCCCTTGGCCGGAGCGCCGTAGCCGGCCAGCCGGTGGCCGGCGCTCTTCAGCTCGCGCAGCATGGACAGCAGCGCGGCCCGGTTGGCTTCGACGCGCGCGCGGAACGCGTCGTACGTCTCACGCTCGAACAGGCGAAGCGCCGCTTCGCGGTCCAGCCATTCGCCGACGGCCGGCGTGGGCGTCGCGCTCCCGCGCCGCCGGGCGAACACGCGCATCGACCCGCCATGGATCTCCAGGCGCTGGATGTCGACGACCTCCATGTCGAACTGCGCGTACAACGCCTGCAGCGACCGCACGCTGAACTCGGACACGTGCTCGTGGTAGACCGTGTCGAACTCGTTGAGCTCGACGAGATCCCCGGCGTGCGGCACCTCGACGATGAACGTGCCGCGTTCGTCGAGCAGGCACACGACGCCCTGCATGAACGCGTGCAGGTCGTCGATGTGATTGAACGTGTTCGTCGTGACGATGACGGCCGCCGGGCCGTGCTCCGACCGGACCGCCGCCGCCACCGCCGGCGCGAAGTATTCGTTGACGACCTCGACGCCGCGGCCGCGTGCGATCTCCGCGAGATTGCGGGCCGGCTCGATCCCGAGCCCCCGTCCGCCCCGACGACGCCATTCGCTCAGGAACAGGCCGTCGTTGCTGCCGATGTCGACGACGAGATCGTCCGGCTGCAGCGGCAGCATGCCGCCGAGCCCGGCCGCGAGCGCCCGGAAGTGGCCGTGCATCGTCTCGGAGGCCGACGGCACGTAGACGTAGCTGCGAAAGAAGTCGGGCGGCACGACGTTCGGCACCTGGATGAGACCGCAGGCGAGACAGACGTGCGTGTCGAGATCGAATCTGGGCTCCGGCGCCGCCAGCTGGTCGGGCCGCAGAAACGCGTTGGCCGGCGGATGCGCGCCGAGCGGCAGGAACATCAGCATCCTGTCGCTCCGGCACGCCCGGCAGGCGGTCATCATCGACATCGGTCCGGAAGCCCTTCCTGGTGTCGCGAAACGGCCGGCTCAGGCCGGCGGCTCGTCCCAGAGTTTCCACGGCGCCTGCCCGCTTTCCCAGAGCGCGTTGAGCAGGCGGACATCGCGCAGCGTGTCCATGCACTGCCAGAAGCCTTCGTGCCGATAGGCGGCGAGCTGGCCGTCGCGCGCGAGCCGCTCGAGCGGCTCGCGCTCGAAGACGGTGTCGTCGCCGTCGAGGTACTCCAGCACGCCGGGTTCGAGGACGAAGAAGCCGCCGTTGATCCAGCCTTCGCCGACCTGCGGCTTCTCCACGAACTCGCGCACGAGATCGCCGTCGAGGTCGAGCGACCCGAATCGCGCCGGCGGCCGGACGGCGGTGAGCGTGGCCAGCTTGCCCTGGCGCCGATGGAACCGGACCAGCTCGTCGAGGTTCACGCTCGCCAGCCCGTCGCCGTACGTCATGAGGAACGTGCCACCGCTGACCCAGGACTCCAGACGCTTGAGGCGTCCGCCGGCCTGGGTGTCGATCCCGGTGTCGATCAGGTGCACGGTCCAGTTCTCGATCTGGCCGTCGTGCACGTCGAGCCGCCCCTCCGAGAGGCGCAGCGAAAGGTTGCTGCGAAGCCGTGTGTAGTCGAGGAAGAACCGCTTGACGAATTCGGACTTGTAACCGAGCGCGACGACGAACTCGTCGTGGCCATAGGCCGCGTACGTGCGCATGATGTGCCAGAGAATCGGCAATCCGCCGATCTCGACCATCGGCTTCGGTCTGGTCGTCGTTTCCTCGGAGAGCCGGGTGCCAAGGCCCCCGGCGAGAATCACGGTCCTCATCGTCTGGATGACTGGCGGCGCCGCGCGGATCGACGGGTTCCCGAACGCGCGACGCGATTCGTGGTCGTCAGGCAAGAAGCGGGCCGTCCGACCCGAGGCGCGCCTCGAGCGTCGGCTCGCCGCACTCGCCCGCAAAGGCCGCCCAAGTATATGCTTCCGGCCGGGAGATTAGTCTGCCTCCTCCGGGGTACTGGGTGTCTGCCCGTCAATCGATGCCCGGCGCGAGACTGATGCCGGCATGAGGATCGGAGTGAGCGGGTGGCGACTGGCCGGACAGCCGATGGGCGTCGTCCGGTACGTCGAGTACCTGATCAAGCACTGGCATCGTCTGCTGCGGGACGACGAACGGGTCACGCTCTACGTCCACGAGGCCCTCCGGGCGACGTTTCCGCCGCTGTCGCCGGCGATGGACGTGCGGGTCGTGCGGCCGCGGCTCACGAACGCGCTCTGGGAGAACCTGCTCCTGCCGCTGCCGGCGCGGCACCTGGACGTGCTGTTCGGCCCCAGCTACACGCTGCCGGTGACGTTTCGGGGACGCTCGGTGGTCGCCATCCACAGTGTGAACGAAGTCCTCGGGCTCGGCAGCCGCGCCTGGCGCGAGTTCGTCTTCTCGGAGCGCTACCGGCTCAGCGCGAGGCGCGCCGCGCGCGTCATCGTCAACTCCGAGTCGACGCGGCAGCGTGTCCACGAGCGCTACCGCGTGCCGCTCGACCGGATCGACGCGATCTGGCTCGGCGCAGACGAGGTGTTCCGGCCGATTGACGACCCCGACCTGCTGCGGAGCACGCGCGTGCAGTACGCCGGCGATGACGTGCCGTACGTGCTCTTCGTCGGCGGCCTGTCCGAACGACGGAACGTGCCGCAGCTCCTGCAGGCCTTCGCCGTGCTGAAGCAGCGCCACCGCATTCCCCACAAGCTGCTGCTGGTCGGCTCGAACCGCGCGGGGCTGCCGCTCGCCGACATGACCCGGCGGCTCGGGATCGCCGACGCCGTCGTGCACACCGAAGGGCGCTTCACGCATCACGGCGAACTGAGCCCGATCTACAACGCCGCGGACGTGTTCGTGCTGCCGTCCTCCTCGGAGGGATTCTCGCTGACGCTGGCCGAAGCGATGAGCTGCGGCACGCCGGTCGTCACGATCAACCAGGCGAGCCTCGGGGAAGTCGCCCACGGCTACGCGGTGACCATCGACACGCCCGACGTCGAGGCCCTGGCCGACGCGCTGCACCGCGTCATCGCCAGCGACGAGCTCAAGGGACAGCTCCGCGCCAGGAGCCTCGAGCGCGCGCGCGACTTCCGCTGGGAGGACACCGCCCGGCGCACGCTCGACGTGCTCCGGCAGGTCGCCGCCGGCTGAGCCGAATCCGGACCGGGCGGGCGGAACTGGACGTCGCAGATGCCCCTGGGCCCGAGTAAAGTCCGTCGTGAGGTAGACTCCGTGTCCCGCGAGTCGGCGAGAACCGGCATGGGACTGGCGCAGGATTTGCGGATTGGCGGGCCCTGAATGGACCTTTCGGTCGTGGTGGCGACCGTCGACGCCAGCCGGTCGATCACCGCGTGCCTGCAACGGCTGGAAACGGCGTGCACGGGGGTCCGATACGAGCTGATCGTGGTGGATGGATCGAAGGACGACACGCCGGACCAGGTGGCCGGCCCGGGATTGGCGAAGCTGATCCGCATGCCCGCGGGCACCCTGACGCCCAGGTTGTGGTCCGAGGGGTATCGGCACGCCCGCGGCCGCGTCGTCGCGTTCACGACGGGACACTGCCTGGTGGGGCCGGCCTGGGGCCGGGCGATGCTGTCGGCGCTCGACGACGGCGCCACGGGGGCGGGCGGACCGCTGCGGCTGGCGCGCGAGGCGCGGCCCCTCGACTGGGCGGTGTTCTTTCTGCGGTATTCGAAGTTCACACCGGAACAGATGGGCTCCGGCCCGACGTCGGGCGAGATCGCGGGCGACAACGCCGCGTATCGGCGCGAGGCGCTGGATCGGCACGCCGCCACGCTCGCCGACGGGTTCTGGGAGATCGACTTCCACCGGCTCGTTCGCGCCGACGGCGGCTCGCTCGTCGTCGTGCCCGACGCCGCGGCCGAGTTCGGCCGTTCATTCCCGTTGCGCACGATTCTCTCGCATCGTTTCGCGCACGGCTCGCAGCTCGGGGCCTCGCGCGTTCGGGGCGGGGCACGGCGATGGTGGCAGATTGTCCTGGCGGCGCCGCTGGTTCCGTGCGTGCTGGCGGGGCGCGCCGCGTCGCGGCTGGGCCGGAGCTCGCGCGACCGGCTCCGCTTCGTGGCGTCGCTGCCCTGGTTCCTTCTGCTCGCCTCGTCGTGGGCCCTGGGCGAGGCCGCGGGCGCGCTGGGGCAGCCTCGGCGATGAGCCCCGATCTCTCGGTCGTCGTTCCGTCGGTCAACGGGCTCCCGATCCTGCTCGAGTGCCTCGCGGCGCTCGGGGCCGATGCCGACGCCGCGCGCCTGCGTGTCGAGATGCTCGTCGTGGAACGCTGCGGCGAGGACGTGCGCCGCGCCGTCGCGCGCGAGTTCCCGGAGGCGCGCCTCCTGCCCGTAGCGTCCGACACGACGATTCCGCGGATGCGTGCGGTCGCGTTCGCGGCCGCGACGGCCGACGCGGTCGCCGTGATCGAGGATCACGTGATCGTGCCGCAGGGCTGGGCGCGGCAGATGCTCGACGCCCTCGCGGCGGGCCGCGACGTCGTCGGCGGCAGCGTGCGCAACGCGGCCACCGGCACGACGACGGACCGGGCCGCGTTTCTCTGTGAGGTACAGCCACCTCCTGCCGCCCCTCCCGGAAGGCGACGTCGAGTCGCTCACGGGGAACAACGTCGTGTATCGGCGGGCGCTGCTCGACCGCTATCGCGACGTCGTCGCCGAGGGCCGCTGGGAAGACCACCTGCACGCCGCCATGCGGCGTGACGGCGTCGGGCTGACGTGCCGGCCCGAGATCGTCGTCGGCCACAAGATGCACTACCGCGTGCGCGACTATCTGTCGCAGCGGTATCTCTACTCGCGCGCGTATGCCGGACTGCGCGCGGCGCCGCTCCCCGCGCCGAAACGGCTGGCGCTGTCGCTCGCCACCGCGGCCCTCCCGCCGGTGCTCTTGTACCGGATCGTCGCAAGGGTGGCGTCCCGGCAGGGCCACCGCGCCGAGCTCGCCCGGTCGCTGCCGCTGCTGATGCTCTTCGTGTGCGCGTGGGCCGCCGGCGAAGCCATCGGCTACGCGGCCGGGCCGGGGGACGCCCTGGCGCGGGTGACCTGAGCCGTGGTGACCGCGGCGCGACACGTCTCACCGCTCCTTCCGGGCCAGCGCGTCGTCGTGGTGGGCGCGGGACCGGCCGGCCTGACGGCGGCGTACCTGCTGTCGAAGGCCGGCGTGTCGGTCACCGTGCTCGAAGGGGACTCGACCGTCGGCGGCATTTCACGGACCGCCCGGTACAAGCAGTTCCGGTTCGACATCGGCGGACACCGGTTCTTCACCAAGGTCGCCCCGGTCCAGGCGCTCTGGGAGGAGATTCTCGGAGACGAGTTCATTTCGGTGCCGCGGCTCTCGCGAATTCACTACAGAGGGCAGTACTTCGACTATCCGATCAAGGCGGGCAACGCGCTGAAGGGCCTCGGCCCCTTCACCGCCCTCGGCATCGTCCTCAGCTATCTCAAGTGGCACTATCGTCCCTACGCCGTCGAAGAGAACTTCGAGCAGTGGGTGACGAATCGATTCGGGAAGCGCCTCTACGAGATCTTCTTCAAGACGTATACGGAGAAGGTCTGGGGCATCCCGTGCACCGAGATCCGCGCTGAATGGGCGGCCCAGCGGATCCAGGGCCTCTCGCTCGCGCGCGCGATCCTGTCGGCGACGTCGCTCACCAAGCGATCGACGGCGATCAAAACGCTCATCCACGAGTTCCGGTATCCGCGCCTCGGGCCCGGCCAGATGTGGGAGCGGTGCCACGATCTCGTGCATGCGATGGGCAACGAAGTGCTGCTGAACCACTACGTGAACGCCGTCGAGCTCGCGGGTGGGCGCGTGACGGCCGTTCGCGCGATGACGCCCGACGGCGAGCGGCGCTTCGAGGCCGATCACGTGATCTCGACGACGGCCGTGCGGTCGCTCGTGCGCGCGCTGCGGCCGGCCGCCCCGCCGGCGATCCGGACCGCCGCGGAGGGCCTGAAGTACCGCGATTTCCTGGTCGTGGCCCTGATCGTGAACCGCGAGCGCCTGTTCCCGGACAACTGGATCTACATCCACACGCCGGGCGTGGCGGTCGGACGCATCCAGAACTTCAACAACTGGAGCGCCGCGATGGTGCCGGTGGCGGGGAAGACGTGCCTCGGCCTCGAGTACTTCTGTTTCAAGGGAGACGGCCTCTGGGACTCGCCCGATGCCGACCTGCGCGCCCGCGCCGCCCGCGAGCTCGAGCAGCTCGGCCTGGCGCGCGCGCGCGATGTCGAGGACGGCGCCGTGATCCGGATGCCGAAGGCCTATCCGATCTACGACTCGGCGTACCGGGACCACCTGGACGTGGTGCGCTCGCACATCGATCCGATTCCGAACCTGCACACCGTCGGCCGCAACGGCATGCACAAGTACAACAACCAGGATCATTCGATGCTGACGGCGATGATGGCCGTCTGGAACATGCAGGGCGCCTCGCACGACATCTGGGCCGTGAACACGGATTTCGAGTACCACGAGGAGCAGAAGGTCGACTCGCGCGTCGAGACCGCGGTCGGCGCGGCCACCTGACATGCGCATCGGGGTCGACGCGACCTGTTGGGCCAACCCCCGCGGCTACGGCCGGTTCACCCGCGAACTCGTCCCTGCCATGGCGGCGCTGGCGCCCGAGCACACGTTCGTCTGCTTCGTCGACGAACGCGCCAACGCGGTGTTCGAGCTTCGCGCACCGAACGTCGCGCGGGAGGTCGTCGCTCAGCGGCAATCGCCGACGCTGGCGGCGGCGGCCAACGGCAACCGCTCGCTGGGCGACATGCTGCGCCTCACGCGGGCGGTCCGCCGGGCGCGGCTCGACGCATTCTTCTCCCCGTCCGTCTACACGTACTTTCCGCTGCCGCCGGGGCTGCCCGCGGTCGTCACGGTGCACGACGCGATCGCGGATCGCTTTCCGGAGCTGACGCTGCCGGGGCGGCGCGCCCGGCTCTTCTGGCGGTTGAAGGTCGGCCTCGCGCTGATGCAGGCACGCCTGATTCTCACCGTCTCCGACTTCGCGGCCGACGACATCGAGCGCGTCCTGCACGTTCGACAGGATCGGCTGCGCGTGGCGCTGGAGGCGCCCGCGCCCGCTTATCATCGGCCCGCCTCCGCCGGTGAGATCGCGGCCGCCGCCGCCGCTCACGGCCTGCCGGCCGGCGCCGCGTGGTTCGTCTACGTCGGCGGCTTCAATCCTCACAAGAACATCGACGTGCTCGTGCGCGCCCACGCCGCGCTCGTCCGCGAAGCCCCCGGGGCGCCGCCGCACGTCGTGCTCGTGGGGCCGAACGACGACGTGTTCCACGCCGATCGCCAGAGGATCCAGGACATCGTACGGGAGCTCGGCACGGAGCCGCTCGTGCACTGGCCGGGATTCTTGCCCGACGAGGAGTTGCGTCTGATCCATGCCGGCGCCCGCGCGCTGGTGCTCCCATCCGTCTGCGAGGGGTTCGGGCTGCCGGCGGTCGAAGCCGCGGCCTGCGGGACGCCGGTCGTGGCCACCACGCAGAGCCCGCTGCCGCAGCTGCTCGCCGGCGGCGGCCTGTTCGTTCCGCCCGGCGACCTCGTGGCCCTGACCGAGGCGCTCGCGCGGCTCTCGGGCGACCCGGCGCTGCGCGACGACCTCGGCGCCCGGGCCCGCGACCGCGCCCGGAGCCTGACGTGGGACCGCGGCGCCCGGGCCGCCCTCGCCGCCATCGCCGAGGTCGCATGAGCCCACGGCGGCTGTGCTTCGTCACGACGTTCTATCCGCCGTTCAACTTCGGCGGCGACGGCATCGGCATCCAGCGCCTGGCCCAGGCGCTCGCGCGCCGCGGCGACGACGTCACCGTCGTGCACGATGCGGATGCCTTCTCGGTGCTCGGCGGACGGACGGCCGAGACGGCCGCGACCGATCCATTCGGCGTCCGGATCGTGACGCTGCGCAGCCGATTGCCCATGCTCAGCACGCTGCTCACACAGCAGACCGGGCGCCCGGTCGTGAACGGCCGTCGGCTGCGGCAGCTGCTCGATGAGGGGACGTTCGACGTCATTCTCTTCAACAACGTCTCGCTGGTCGGCGGACCTCGCGTGCTCGGCTACGGACGGAACGCGGCGCGGGTCTACCTGGCCCACGAGCACTGGCTCGTCTGCCCGAGCCACGTCCTGTGGCGCCACAACCGCGAACCCTGCGCGGGGAGGCAGTGCGTTCGCTGCCAGCTCCACTTTCGACGGCCGCCGCAGCTCTGGCGGCACACGGGCCTGCTCCGACGCGAGCTGGCGCACCTGGACGTCATCGTCGCCATGAGCGAGTTCAGCCGCGACAAGCACCGCGAGTTCGGGCTCGAGCAGCCGATGGAGGTCCTGCCGTATTTCCTGCCCGATCGGCAGGGCGAGCCGTCCGACGACGTCGACGAGCCGCGCCCGCACGATCGTCCGTACTTTCTCTTCGTCGGACGGCTCGAGCGGCTGAAGGGGCTCGACGACGTGATCATGTCGTTCGAAGGGTACGAGGCCGCCGATCTGCTCGTCGTTGGTGAAGGCACGCATGGGGACGCGTTGCGGAGACTGGCGCAGGGCAACCCGCGCGTGCGGTTCGTCGGCCGCGTGCCAAACGACCGCGTCGGCGCGTACTACCGCCACGCGCTCGCGCTGATCGTGCCCTCCATCGGCTTCGAGACCTTCGGCATCACGCTGATCGAGGGATTCAGCCACCGCGTCCCCGTCATCGCCCGGCGGATCGGTCCGTTTCCGGAGATCGTCCGGCAATCCGGCGCCGGTCTGCTGTTCGAGACGGCGGCCGAACTGCACCAGGCGCTGTCATCGCTCCAGCAGGATCCGCAGCGGCGTGCGGCGCTCGCCCGTGCGGGGCACGAGGCCTATTGCCGCCACTGGTGCGAGAGCGCCGTGGTGCCGCGCTATATCGAGATGCTCGAGGAGGCCCGCGCCCGTCGGCGCGCCCGGACATCCTGATGCGGGCCATCCTCACGTATCACTCGATCGATCCGTCCGGGTCGCCCATCTCGTGCCGTCCCGAGGCGTTCGCGCGCCACGTGCGCTGGCTCGTTTCGGGGCGCGTGAACGTCGTGGATCTCTCGACCCTCGTGGGGCTGCCGCACGACGTCGACGCGGTCGCCATCACGTTCGACGACGGCTTCCGGAACGTCGGCGAGACGGCCCTGCCGCTTCTCCGCGCGCACGGGCTGCCGGGTGCGGTCTTCGTCGTCGCCGGGCAGGTGGGCGGCACCAACGCGTGGAGGGACGCGCCGGACGCCAGCGTTCCCGTGTTGCCGCTCCTCGACTGGGACGCCGTCGCCGCGCTGGCGGGCGACGGAATCGCCATCGGATCGCACAGCCGGACGCACCGGGACCTCACGCGTCTGGACGCGCCGGCGCTCGAAGACGAGCTGCGCGGGTCGGCGGAGGCGATCGAATGCCGGACGGGCGTCCGGCCCGACGTGTTCGCCTACCCGTACGGCTGCGTCGACCCCCGGACGGCGGCCGCCGTCGGCCAGACGTATCGACTCGCGTGCACCACGGAATTTCGGACGCTGTCGGGGGACGACGACCGCAGTCGTCTTCCGAGACTCGATGCGTTCTACTTCGACCGGCACTGTCCGCTCGAGTCCTGGGGCACGCCGGCGTTCATGCGGTTTCTCGACCGCCGGCGGCGCCTCCGGCGCGCCAGGGCCATGGCGGGCCGGATGCTAGACTGGAGGCCCGGGCGATGACGCCAGAACCGCACAGCCAGGACACCCGGGTGGACGCGATTGCGTTTGCGTTCGCGCCGATTCACAAGGCGGCGCTGGGCGTTGCGATGGGGCTCGTCTGCGGCGCATTGCTGGGCGCGCTGACCCTGTTCCATCTCGTTCTGCACCCGCAGGCGGGGCCGAACGTCGCGCTCCTGTCGCAGTACTTCTACGGCTACAACATCTCCGGCGCCGGCGCCGTGATCGGATTCGCCTGGGGCTTCGGTACCGGATTCGTGCTGGGGTGGTTCATGGCGTTCGTGCGCAATCTCGTCGTCTCGATCGCGGTCTTCGCGCTGAAGACGCGAGCCGAGCTGGAACGGACGGCGGATTTCCTGGATCACATCTGAGGTCGACGCCATGCCGGATACATTGACGCCCGAACAGCGGCAGGTCGTGGCCAAGACGATCCTGCGCATTCACGAGCAGGGGTGGGGCATTGCCTTCGGCCTGGTCGCGGGCCTCGGGCTCTTCGTCGCCACCAACTGGCTGGTGTTGAAGGGGGGCGAGCCGCTCGGGCCGCACCTCGGGCTGCTGCGCCTGTACTTCCCCGGCTACAGCGTCAGTCCAATCGGAAGCGTGATCGGGTTCGTCTACGCCTTCGTCCTGGGGTACGGCGTCGGCCGCGTCGTGGCCGCCGTCTACAACCAGTTGACCGCCAGGATGCGCTGAACGCGTCTCATGCATGCCGTGTCCCAGCCCGACGCCGCGCCGAAGATCTTCACGTTCGAGGTACTACGAGCGGATGCGGGAGCTCGAGCGGGTCTCCTGGTGGAACGCCGGCATGCGCGAGATCGCCGGCCGCCTGCTGGATCGTGCCGCGCTTCCGGCGTCGGGCCTGATGCTCGATATCGGGTGCGGCTCCGGTCAGACGATGGCCTGGTTCGCGGCGCGCTACCCGGGGTGGCGCGCCGCCGGCCTGGATGTCGCCGCCGACGGCGTGGCGGCCGCGCGGGTCCTCGGGGCGCCGCTCGTGCTCCGCGCCTCGGCGCTGGCGCTGCCGGTGCGGTCGGCGTCGGTCGATCTCGTGATTACGCTCGACGTGCTGCAGCATCTGCCGCTCGGCGGAGGTGACCGGCGCGCGCTCGGCGAGATCGCCCGCGTGCTCAGACCGGGCGGCTGGCTGTTCGTGCGAACGAACGCGCAGTCGTTCCCCGTCGAGCCGGACGACACGCTTCACGACTTCCACAAGTACGAGCCCGCCGAGCTGCGGCAGCAGCTCGATCGGTCGGGGTTCGAGGTCCTGCGGCTCGGCCGGCTGAACGCGCTGCTGGGCCTTGCCGAGATTCCGCGCGAGGTGCGCGCGCGCCGGCGCAGCCGCTCGTACCACGGCCTGCTGGCGGAGCCGCGCCGCGAGCCCCGCTGGCAGGCGACGCCGAAAAAGGCGTGGCTGCGCTTCGAAGGCCTGGTCGTCGAGCAGGGCGGGAGCTGGCCGCTCGGCCGGACCACGCTCGCCCTCTGCAGGAGAAGATCATGAGAACGCTCGCCGTCGTCATCCTGCTCGCCTCGAGCGTCGCGTGCGCGGACCCCCAAGCCGCGCCGGGGCGCGTCGTCGCCGAGCGCCTTCCGGGCGGCGGCATCGAGCCCCAAGCCGTGACCGACGCCAGCGGCGCCGTGCACGTCGTCTATTTCAAGGGCGAGCCCGCCGCCGGCGACGTCTACTACGTGCGCCGCTCGGCCGACGGGAAGTACTCGACGCCCACGCGCGTGAACAGCCAGCCGGGAAGCGCCGTGGCCGTCGGCAGCGTGCGCGGGCCGCAGGTGGCGCTCGGACGCAACGGCCGCGTGCACGTGATCTGGAACGGCTCCGACGCGGCCAGGCCGCGGCCGAAGACGGCCTTGCCGCTGCTCTACGCGCGCTCGACCTCGACCGGCGCAGCGTTCGAGCCTCAGCGCAACCTCATCACCCGGGACCAGGGCACGGACGGAGGCGGAGCGGTCGCCGCGGATCGCGACGGGCACGTGTTCGTCGTCTGGCACGCCAACTCCGAGAGACCCGGAGAGGACCACCGGATGGTCTACATGGCGCGGTCGAACGACGACGGCGCCGCATTCAGTCCCGAGGTGTCGGTGAGCCCGGAACGGCTCGGCGCCTGCGGCTGCTGCAGCATGCGCGCGTTCGTCGATCATGCCGGCACGCTCCTGCTGCTCTATCGTGCGGCGACGGACCTCGTGCACCGCGACATGACGCTGCTGCAGTCGCGCGACCACGGCGCGACGACCTCGGCGACGACGCTCGACCGCTGGCAGCTGAACGCCTGCCCGATGTCCAGCTCGTCGCTGGCGGAGGGCCCTCGCGGGGTGACGGCCGCCTGGGAGACGCAGGGCCAGATTCGATTCGCGAATCTCTCCGGCTTCGGCGGTGCGGCCTCGGTGCGCAGCGCGCCGGATTCGGGACGCCGCAAACACCCGGTGTTGGCGTACAACCGCGCTGGTGAGCTGCTGCTCGCATGGGCCGAGGACACGGCATGGCAGAAGGGCGGGTCGATCGCGTGGCAGATCTATGACGTCACAGGGCATCCCACGAGCGACCGGGGCACCGTCTCGGGACTGCCGGTCTGGGGGCTCGCGGCCACGGCGCCGCTGCCGGACGGCCGGTTCGTCCTCCTCTACTGAGCGACGGGATCGATGGCGGGCGTCCGGCTGTCGATTGTGATCGCGGCGCACGATGCCGTCGCCACCGTGGACGCGTGCCTGGCGGCGCTCGAGCCGCAGTGCCGCGGGGCGGATATCGAGGTGATCGTCGCCGACAGCTCGACCGACGGCACCGACGCGCATGTCGCCCGGCAGGCTCCGTGGGCCCGCCTGCTGCACTTCGCAGAGCCCCTCACGGTCCCGGCGCTGCGCGGGCGCGGCATCGCGGCCGCGGCCGGCGCGATCATCGCCGTGCTCGATCCGTACTCGGTCGTCGCGGCGGACTGGGTCGATCGGGTCCTCGGTGCGCACGCGCGACAGCCGCATCTGGTCATCGGCGGATCCGTCGGCTTGCACCGGCAGGAGTCCGCCTCGATGGCCGACTGGATTCTCTACCTGAACGAGTACGGCCTGTTCATGCCGCCGACCGTCAAGGGCGAGACGTGGATCGTGCCCGGCAGCAACGTCTCCTACAAGCGCGTGGCGCTCTTCGACGGGGCGACGCCGCGCTATCCGGTGTTCTGGAAGACGTTCGCCAACTGGAGCATCGAAGGCGGCGGATCGCCGCTGTGGCTCGAGCCGGAGATCCGCGTGGAGCTCAACAAGCCGGTGCCTCTCCTCGACTACTTCCGCACGCGCTACGATCACGGACGCTGTTTCGCCGGGCTGCGCGTGCAGGGCGCGTCGGCCGGAGTGAAGCTGCTGCGGGCGCTCTCCACGCCGCTCGTGCCGTTCGTGCTGCTCTGGCGATGGACGCGCGGGTTCTGGCCCAAGAAGCGCCATCGCGGGCGGTACGTGCTGACCGTGCCGGCGCAACTCGCGCTCTTCACGATCTGGGCGATTGGCGAGGCGCGCGGATACGTCGGCGGATCCGGCGCGTCCTGCAGCCGTCTCTTCTACTGAGATCACGGATCTGACTGCCGACGCGCCGCGGCTTGCCGCCATCGTCGTCTCCTTCAGTCCGGAATCGTCGCTCGCGCGGTGTCTGGAGGCCCTGACGGCCCAGGCGGGCCCGCACGACGGGATCGAGGTCGTCGTCGTGCGCGCGCGGCGCGGAGGCCAGGGGAGCGCGCGCCAGGCGATTGGTGACCGGTATCCGGCCGTGCGGTTCGTGGATGCGCCGGAGGGATGTACCGTTCCGCGCATGCGGGCGATCGGCGTCGCGGAGAGCAGGGCTCCCGTGATCGCGTTGATCGAGGACGATTGCGTCGTCGGGCCGGGCTGGGCCGAGGCCGTGCTGCGAGCCCATCGGGCGGGCGCGGCGGCGGTCGGGGGCGCGGTCGAGCCGGCGACGTTCCGGCGCGGTCTCGATTGGGGCGTGTTCTTCTGCGATTATGGGCGGTTCATGCCGCCGCTCGGAGAGGGGCCGGCCGTCGCGGTGGCCGGCAACAACATGTCGTACGCGCGCGACGCGCTGCGCGCCATGCCGGAGATCGCCACCGAAGGACTGCAGGAGGTCTTCGTCTGCGGCGCGCTGCGTGCGCGCGGTCTCGAAGTGCGCACCAGCCCCGCCATCCTCGTCACCAACTCCGGGAACTGGTCGTGGGAGCACGTCACTCGCGTGCCCTTCCATCACGCGCGGGCGTACGCCGGCAAGCGGATCGAGCGGGCCGGCTCGTCGCGGCGTGCGGCCATGGGCGTGCTGGCGCTCGGGCTGCCGGCCGTCAAGGTGCTCCGGGTCTCGCGCGAGGCGCTCGCCAGGCGCCGCGTCGGCCCCTGGCTGCGCGGTCTGCCCTGGATCGTGCTGCTGGCCGCCAGTTGGTCGCTCGGCGAGAGCGCAGGCTATCTCCTCGGCGCGGGCGACAGCGCGTCCAGATGGCAGTGAACGTGAGGGTCGCCATCGTCGGCGCGGGCCTCATGGGCCGGTGGCATGCCGACACGGCGGTCAAGGCGGGGGCGCGCGTCGTGGCGGTCGTCGATCCGGACCTGCCGCGCGCCGAGCGGCTGGCGGCCAGACATCCTGGATGCCGGCCGGCAGCCGACCTGTCGGAGGTCGTCGAATCCGCCGACGTCGTGCACGTCTGCTCGCCGACCGCGTCGCATGCGGCGGCCGCGCGGCTGGCCATCGCGGCGGGCCGCCACGCGCTGGTCGAGAAGCCGCTGGCGCCATCGCTGGCAGAGACGGCGGAGCTGCTCGAACGTGCCCGCGCGCGAGAGGTTCTGCTCTGCCCGGTGCATCAGTTCGTCTTTCAGGATGGCGTCCGCACGGCGCTCGAGGCGCTGGCCGACATCGGGCCGCTCGTCCACGCGCGCTTCACGATCTGCTCGGCCGGCGCGCGCGAGCCTCGCGATCGGGACCGCATCGCGATGGAGATCCTGCCGCATCCGCTGTCGCTGCTCGCCCGACTGGCCTCGGCGCCGCTTCCGGGGGCCGAGTGGTGGGCGCGGCGGCCGTCGGCTGGCGAGCTCCGGGTAGCCGGCCAGCTCGGCGCGATGACGGCTTCGATCCTCGTCTCGATGACCGGCCGCCCGACGGTCAACCGGATGGAGCTGTTCGGCGCCCGCGGCGCGGTCGAAGCCGACTTGTTTCACGGGTTCGCGGTGACGCTGGACGGCCGGGTCTCGCGGGCGCGAAAGATTGCCGGCCCGTTCGCCCGCGCGGCGCGCGAGGCCGGCGCAGCCTCGGCGAACCTCGCGCGACGCCTCGGGCGGCGCGAGCCTGCGTATCCGGGGCTGCGTCGGCTGTTCGCCGAGTTCTACGAAGCCGCGACGACCGGCGGACCGCCGCCCATCCTGCCGGCCGAGACGCTGAGTGTCGCCGAAACCTGCCAGAGGCTCGTGCAGGAGCTGTCGGCGCCGCCCGAACGCCCGGTGTCCGTCAGAGCAGAGCGGTCGTAGCGGCCCGAAGCAGGAAGAGAATCACCATCCACACGCCGACGGCCCAGGCGCATTCCACCACGAGCTCCTTCGACGTCATGGCGGAGAGCGGCTCGAACAGGCCCATCGGCGGAGTGGGCTCCGTCCGATGCCGGTAGAACCCACGAAAGTGCCGGAATCCGTTCACGTAGAAACCGACGGCGAAGTGCACGAAGAGCTGCGCGTTGGTGACGCGCGCCTCGTCGCGGAAGAGGCTGGCGCGGAAGACCGCGCGGACGAGCAGGATCGTGGAGCGGACCAGGAGCGGGATCCACACTGCGAAACCGAGCACCGACCAGGCGCCGACCGTCATGACGAGGGCGATCGCGTAGACCCCCTCGATGAGGTGATGGGCGACGCCCGGTACGCTTTCGGGTTCCTCGGAAACCAGGGTGGATTCGTGCATGTCCATTGCGGTGAAGCCCTTCCAGAACGCAATGCCGGCCTTCGCGCCCGAATGAAGCCGATTGCGCATGATACGGCAAACCGAATTGCCGTTGGAAGCGCGCGGCACCCTCCGGCTCCTGCTGGCACGATTCGCCAGGCTCGAGTTGAACTCGTGGCGTACGCTCCGATACGCTGCACACCTCACGGCGACACGGGCGCCGGATTCCGGAGGGGGAGAGAGATGGACTCGACTCCACAGCTCCTGGAGAGACTAGAGGCGCTCACGGCACGGTTGGATCGACAGGAACAGGAAGTCGTCATGCTCCGGAGCCGCCTGGCGGAATCCTCTGGTGAGTCGTCGCCGCCGGAAGGCC
This sequence comes from uncultured Acidobacteriota bacterium, assembly GCA_963764505.1. GTDB lineage: Bacteria > Acidobacteriota > Vicinamibacteria > Vicinamibacterales > SCN-69-37 > CAVXSP01. The sequence goes on from CAVXSP010000001.1 coordinate 1,821,739, forward strand.
ACGCGGACTCCGGGAGCGGCGTCAGCCGGCGCGATCTGCTGCTCAAGGGAGCCGTCGGCGTAGCCGTGGCCGCGATCGCCGCGGCGCATCCCGAGGTCGCGCACGCCGATACGCGCACGACGGTACTCGGGGGCAGTGTCGCGCCATATGGCGCGGCGGTCACCGCCCAGGGATTCGATCCGGCCACACAGCTGCCGACGATCGGCGCGCTGACGTTCGGGCTCATCGGCACGACGAGCACTGCCTCACCATCGCCGAATACGTCGAGCGCGATCCTCGCCCTGGGCAACAGCTTCCGGGGCCTGCAGGGCCTCAGCACGTCGGCGATCGGCGTCTACGGCCAGAGCACGTCCAACTACGGCGTCGTCGGCAGCATTCCGGAGACGAGCAGCGCGGCCGGCACCATCGCCACGTATGGCGTGAACCTGTCGACGAACACGGGCGGGTCGCCAGGCAATGGCGGCTTCGGCTGCTATGGCTACTCGCTGAAGGGGCACGGACTGGTGGGCGCGACCGGCACGGCGGGCGGCGGCGCGGTCGTCGGCAGCACGAACGGCGTCGCCGGGGCGTATGCCGGCATCTTCTTCGGCCAGCTCGTGGTGGTCGGCGGCGCCAAGAATGCGGCGGTGCCGCATCCCGACGGCACGCATCGGCTGCTGTACTGCATGGAGAGTCCCGAATCGTGGTTCGAGGACTTCGGCAACGCGCGGCTGGCTGGCGGCCGGGCCGAGGTCACGATCGATCCCGAGTTCGCGATCGTGGCCGACCTGAGCGACTACCACGTGTTCGTGACGCCCTACGGCGATACGCAAGGCCTGTACGTGATCGGTCGCACGCCGACGGGCTTCACGGTGCAGGAGCACGATTGCGGGGCGGGCGAGGTCCCATTCGCCTGGCGCGTCGTCGCCAGGCGGAAGGACATCAGCGCCGAGCGGCTCGCGAAGGTCGTCCTGTCCGAGCCGGCCGTGCCGCCGGATCCGGCCCGAACGCCGGCACGGGTGCCGCCGGCGAACGACAAGGGGCCGGAGCGTCGCGGCCGCTGAGGCCGCGACGCGTCACTGGCAGATTCCAGTCGAGGTGTATGGACGCAATCACCGTTCCGGGGGATCTGTCGACGCTGGCGCTACGCCTCGCGCTCGCCACGCTGCTCGGAGCGGCGGTCGGCGCGAACCGGGAGATCTTTCTCAAGCCGGCCGGGCTGCGGACGCACGCGCTAGTCTCGCTGGGCGCGGCGCTCGCGACGATCGTCGGGCTGCTCCTGACGGGTCCCCAGGGCGACCCGAGTGCGCCCGGACGGGTGATTCAGGGAATCGTGGCGGGCATCGGCTTCATCGGCGGCGGGGTGATCCTTCACCTGCGCGATACGCGCACCGTGAAGGGGCTGACAACCGCGGCGTCGATCTGGATCGTCTCGGCGACCGGCATCGCGGTCGGCGCGGGCCTCTGGCGCTCCGCGCTGATCGCGGTCGTGCTGTCGCTCGGAGTCCTGACATTCGGACGTCACGTGGATCGCGTGCTCCATCCCGGCGGCGTCGAGGGCCCGGACAACGACTGACGATCGGCCCGCGCGCCGCTCCAGGATCAAGCGCGAGTCCAGGTCTCGACCGCACGCCGAGATCGAGCGTTCGCCCAAGGCGCCGCGTGCCATGTGGCTCGCGTTGCTGGCGATCGCCTTCGTCGTGTACCTGCCGTCGCCGTGGAACGGGTTCAGCTACGACGACCGTACGGTCATCACGGACGCGGATCACCTGCTGTCGCACCTGTCGCTTGCGCCCAAGCTGCTCGGCTCGGACTACTTCGCGCTCAGCGGCGAGGCCAGCTACCGGCCCGCGGTGACGCTCACGTACATGATCGATCGCAACCTGGGAGGGGGCGCCGCCTGGGCGTTCCACCTCGACAGCCTCGTCTGGCATGTCGTGGCGGTGGGGCTGGTGTTCGCCCTGCTCCTGCGGCTGCGCGCCGGGTCCTGGCAGGCGGGCGCGGTCGCGCTGCTGTTCGCGGTGCATCCGGCGCTCACCGAGGCGGTCGACAGCGTGTCGTTCCGCGAGGACGTCCTGTCGACGGCGCTCGGAGTGGCCGCGCTGCTCCTGTTCGTCCGCGCCAGCGAGCGGTCCGGCACCGGCCGTTACCTCGCGGCCGGCGCCATTCTGCTCCTCGCGCAGTTGTCGAAGGAGTCGGCGTTCGTGTTCGTCGCCCTCGTTCCCATCACGCTCTGGTGCCTGGCGCCAGCCGAGCCCTCGCCGGAGCGCGTGCGCGCGTTCCTGCGCGCCCGCCGCGCGGCTCTGACCGCCACCGCGGCCGCGGGCCTCGGTTTCTTGGTCCTCCGGTTCGTCGTGTTCCCGTCGGCCGTCACGTACGGCTTCCGCCCGGGAGGCTCGTTCTGGACGGGCGCGGCCACCGGCGTGCTCGCGATCGGCCACTACGTGCGGCTGCTGTTCGTGCCGGCGCCGCTCTGCGCCGACTATCGCGGCGTGATCGCGCCGGTGACCTCGATGCTCGACGGGCGGCTGTGGCTGGCGGCGTCGGCGATCGCCGCGATCGTGTCGCTTGCGTGGCTCGCGCGGCGCGCGGCGCCGCTCGTCACGTGGGGCGTGGCGATGTTTTTCATCGGGCTCGCGCCTGTAGCGAACCTGGTGCCGATCCCCGAGCCCATCGCCGAGCGCTTCCTGTACTTGCCGTACGTCGGCGGCCTGACCGCGCTCGTGATCGGCGTCGAGTACCTCTGGCGCACGGTCGGTCGGCGCGTGCCTGCCCGGACGCCCTTGCTCGCCGTGGCGCTCGCGGCGTGCGTGCTGGCGTTCTTGACCTGGCAGCGCCACGGCGTCTGGAAGGACAACGAGACGCTGTGGAGCGCGACGCTCGCCGAGCATCCGCACGCCTGGGGCGCCATGCACGGGCTCGCCCTCGTCCGTCTGGACCAGGACCGTTTCGACGAGGCCGAGGCGCTGCTGCGGCGCGCGCTGGCGTCGCCCGTGACCGATCCGACCCAGCGCGCGGGGATGCTCGACGACCTGGGCATCACGTACGGGTCGGAGGGCAAGCTGGAGGAGGCCGTGCCCCTGTTCACCGAGAGCCTCAATCTCGGCGAGGGCGCGAAGGCCCACTACAACCTGGGCGTCGCGCTCGTCGGGCTCGGCCGAACCGAGGAAGGGGAGCGGCACCTTCGGCGCTCGATTCGAGCTGAACCCGTACTACCCCAAGCCGTACGCGATTCTCATCGAGCTCGCCCGGCGGCGCGGCGACGTGGCCGAGGCGGAGCGGCTCGCGCGGCAACAGCCGCGCTAAGGCGGTTTCGGGAACCGCGTCGCGCGCTGTTGGCCCTCACTCGCGATTCTCGCGCGCCACCAAAGCGGCGCTCTGCTCGAATTCGGGCCCACAGCGCACGACACGGTCCCCGAAACCGCCTTACGTGGTCCGTTGGACACCAGCACGAACTCCCCCGTGAGCAATCCGTGAGCAGTTTTCGATCCGAAAGAGAAAGGGCCCGGTCCTTGGGCCCTTTTGGTGTCTGGTGCGGAACGGGGGATTCGAACCCCCACGCTCTTGCGAGCGCCAGCCCCTCAAGCTGGTGCGTGTCAGTTCAGCCACTTCGGCGATGAGGCGTCGACAGAGATTTGTCAGCCAAATCGGCTGGTGCGTTTGTACATTTTGTCGACAAATTAGCGGATGTCGTTTCGTAACAGAGCTTGACCAGACTTGACCACAGAGCCGGTCGCCACCGAGGGTTGGCCGGACCTCATTCCTCGGTGACAATTCCTCGCATGAGCGCTGCGGCCCTCAGTCTGCGCCTATAGGAGTTGAGGAACATCAACACCTGGAGGCGGAAAACACTTTTTGAGACGGGCTTCCGAGACGGAATCCCGCTGGGGGACAACACATGCGATACCTCGTAATCGGTTTCTGTGTCTTCGCAGCAGCCTGCGCTGGCGCACCGCCTACTGCACCGACATCCTCCGCGACAACGTCCTACTCAAGCCAGACTGGGGGAGGGACTGTAACAACGGAGGCGAGAGGCGGTTCGGAGTTGCCGTTCAAGGGCACGTACGAAGGCTTGGAAACCGTGTTGACGGTGCCGAGCCACCACCATCTCGACGCGACAGGCAACGCCACCCATCTCGGTCGATTCACAGTGACGGCCGATTGGACGCTCGCGGCGACGGGCAACTTCGGGACCAGCACATGGACGGCCGCCAACGGCGATGAATTTTCCACGAGTTTTGCTAGACGTGGTGTTATGGCGCCGCCCACCATCACATTTACGGAAACCCACACCGTTACCAGCGGCACCGGCCGATTTGGGGATGTCCCTCTGATTGTTGAAAATTGAAAGCGGCGGCTCCTCACTGCTCGTGATACCACGAGTGGTGACTAAGCCCGAGGCCAAGGCCTCTCAGAAGGAGCCGCCGTGAAGAAGTCTCACATAGCCCGTTCCGTTCCCCAAGACGAAACCCCACTGCGTCACTTGCCCTTGGTCGATCTGTTAGTCGATACGCGGACCGAGCTGCTGGAACTCGTCACGCGATCGGGCCTGAAGGTCCTCGGTGCCATGCTCGAGGAGGATCGCACCGCGGTCTGTGGCCCACGGTACGCCCACGAGCCCGATCGGCCGGCGAGTCGGGCCGGCACCGTCCGCGGCGAGGTCGTGCTGGGCGGCCGCAAGGTCATCATTCAGCGACCGCGCGTGCGGACGGCGGCGGGCGAAGTGCCCCTGCCGACCTTCCAGACCATGGCGCAGCGAGATCCGCTGGATCGCCGCGTGGTCGAGCAGATGCTCGTCGGCGTGGCCACGCGGCAGTACGTCCGGAGCTTGGACCCGGTGCCGGCCGACGTGCCCAGCCGTGGCACGAGCAAGAGCGCGGTGAGCCGCCGCTTCGTGGCGAAGACCCAGGCCCAACTGGAAACGTGGCAGGCGCGGCCGTTGGAGGATTTGGCGCTCGCGGTCTTGCTGCTCGACGGCGTGCACGTCGGCGAGCACTGCCTCATCGTGGCCGTGGGCGTCACGGAAGACGGCACGAAACACGCGTTGGGCCTCTGGGACGGCTCGACGGAAAACAGCACCGTGTGTCAGAGCTTGCTCGCGAATCTGCAGAGTCGAGGCCTGCGCACCGATCGGAGTCTGCTCGTGATCCTCGATGGCTCAAAGGCCCTGCACAAGGCCGTCCGGATGATGTTTGGCGAGGCCGCGCTCGTCCAGCGATGTCACGTTCACAAACTGCGCAACGTGCTCGACCATCTGCCGGACCGACAGCGCCCGTGGGTCAAGGCGATCCTGCAACGCGCCTATCGCCAGGACGACGTCGCGACGGCGAAACGCCTGCTGCAGGATCTGGCGCGCCGACTGGACGGCGAGTATCCCAGTGCCGCCGAGAGTGTGCGCGAAGGCCTGGAGGAGACGCTCACCATCATCGGGCTGCGGCTCTCGCCGGCCTTGCGGCGCTCGCTGAGTACAGACGAATGCCGCCGAGAGTCTCATCAGTCGGACGCGACACGTGAAGCGGAATGTGAAGCGCTGGCGCGGCGGGCAGATGGTGCTACGCTGGGTCGCCGCCGGCGTCCTTGAAGCCGTCAAAGGCTTCCGTCGTCTGAAAGGTCACAAGGAAATGCCGACGCTGGTGACGGCGCTCCGCGTGCGCGATCAGCAGCTCGGATTCGTGAAGGCCGTGGAGAACGTCGCGTAGTCGTCACCTGAGCCGCCGCTGAATTTCAACAGGCGCCGGGACATCCCCGCCGATTTGCCAACGTGTCTGGCAGCTTCACGGTTGTACAGACCCGCGGCCTCTCGATGCCGTACAACAATTCCGCCACGATCGACGGAACGATTAACCTGGGTCACTGATCTCATTGGACCTTGCGTGCAGACGCGGCGGCGCGGTGCTCCCGCTCCGCTGCGTCGGCTGATGGAACGCGCAAGCGAAGCGGATGTGTGGAAACTCGCGCTATTGCAGCCGGGCGTACTCCGCCTTTGCTTGCACCAGAATCGGGATATCGGCGTCGGCGTCAGCCCAAAGGGTGAGGAAATCCTGGTAGGCCGTCTTGGCTTTCGTCCTGTCTCCGGACAACGCGAACGCGCGTCCCAGTTGCAATCGCGCCAACGCGTCTATGGGACTCCCGCCCACGATGCCGCGATGATCGAGGATCTTCTGAAACTCGGCGGCCGCGTCCGCATACCGGTGCGCGGCCAGCAACGCCTCGCCGCGCACATAGGCCGAGTGCAGACCGCCAAGATAAAATCTGAAACTGAGGCCGTGGGCGCGCCGCTCGGAAAGTAGGCCATTCGCCGCTCGGAAAGTAGACCACCTGAGGATCTGACGGTGGGCTTGTGGGGACCGAGGTCCTCGGGGTCCGCTGGAGGATGCTCAGGATGGACCAGGTACATGTCATTCGGCACAAGGTGCTGGTGGAGGGCCGCACCCAGCGGTCGGTCGCGCGGGAGATGGGGATGTCGCGGGTCACGGTACGCAAGTACCTGGACCAAGCGGCGCCGAGCGCGCCAGGAGGCGGGACCGCGCGCCCGGCCGGTCTGGGACGAAGGTGGGGCCACGGATTGAGGCGCTGCTGGCCGAGCTCGAAGGACTGGACGGGCGGCAAGCAGCGGTTGACCGCGACGCGGCTGCACGAGTTGCTGATCGAAGAAGGCCATCGGGTCGGCGTGACGCTGGTCAAAGACGCGGTCGCCGAGTGGAAGCGCCAGCGGCGCGAGGTGATGATTCCGTTGACGTACCGCCCCGGCGAGCTGGCGGAAGTGGATTTCTTCGAGGTCCTGGTCGACGTGGCCGGCGTGCGGCGCAAAGCGTGGTTGTTTCTGCTGCGCCTGATGTATTCCGGCCGCGACTTTGGCTGGATCTACGCGCGCCAAGACCAGATCAGCTTTCTCGACGGCCACGTCCGGGCCTTCGCGCATCTGGGCGTCCCCGCGCGGCTGGCCTATGACAATCTGCGCGCGGCCGTCCGTCGGATCCTGGTCGGCGGCGAGCGGGCGCTGACGGATCGCTTCGCGGCGTTGGCCTCGCATTATCTCATGGAGCCGTGCTTTTGCCGGCCGGGCGAGGGCCACGACAAGGGCGGCGTGGAAGCGCGCGGCAAAGCGATCGACTCGCAAGCGTTGGTGCCGATCCCGAGTGGGCCGACGCTCGACGCGATCAACGCGACGTTGCTCACGCAGCTCGACGCGCGGCGCGAGCAGCGCCGCGCCGGCCACGCGCAGACGATCGGCGAGCTGTTTCTCCGAGGAGCAGACGCACCTGCGAGCCGTCGAGGTGCCGTTTCAGTCGCGGACGCGACGACGGTCGCGACCATCAGTCCCGCGGGCGCTCGCGCGGATCGAGGGCGCCACGTACTCGGTGCCGTGCCGCTGGGCGGGCCTGGATCTGACGACCTGGATCGGCGCCACCACGGTGACGCTCGTCGGGCGACCGGCGAGCGCATCGACCATCCGCGGAAGCGCTTCGGCGAGCGGTCGATCGACTATCGGCACTATCTGCCGATGCTGGCGCGAGAAGCCGCAGGCGGTGCGCCAAGTCCTGCCGGACCTGCTGCGCGATCTGGGGACGCCGTTTCCCGGCGCTCTGGGATCAGCTCACACGCCGCGCACGGTCCACGCGATGCCGCCCGCATCTTCGCCAAGATCCTCGGGCCAGCTCGAGACGCACGGCGCCGCCGGTCGTCGTGCCGATCATCGAGCAGGCGCTCGCCGGCGGCACGCCGCCGCTGGCTGGCGCTTGGCGCCGGTGCGCCGACATCGTGTGCGCTGCCCGCCGACGCGATACCCGCCCTCGCTGCGCGAGGTCGAGATCGGCGCCGGCTGCGCCGCCGATTACGACGCGTGGCTGCAGGCGGTGGTCGCATGAGCGCGACGCTCACGCGCGATCTGATCGTGACGCAGGCCCGCGCGCTGAAACTGCCGGGCCTCGCGCGCACGTTTGAGCGCGCTCGCGCGCCAGGCCCGCGATGCGCATTGGCCGCACGAAGACTACCTGCACGAGGTGCTCAGTGCCGAGCACGCCTCGCGCCACGAATCGGTGATCCGCCAGCGGCTGCGCGAGGCGCGGTTTCCCGAGGTGAAGACGCTGGACACGTTTGACTTCGCCGCGGCCGACGGCGTCAACGCGACGCAGATCCACACGCTGGCCCGCGGCGAGTGGGTGACGGCAGCCGGAGAATCTCATCTTGGCCGGGCCCGATCGGCACGGGCAAGACGCATCTGGCGATCGCGCTCGGGCGTCGAAGCGACCAAGCAGAAGCGGCGCGTCCTGTTTGTGCGCGCGGCCGATCTGGTGCGGCAACTGCTCGAGGCGCGCGATGCGCGCGAGCTCGGGCGCCTGCAGCGCCGGCTCCTCACGCTCGATCGTGCTCATCGTCGACGAGCTCGGCTTCGTGCCCTTCGACCGGACCGGGCGGCGAGCTGCTCTTCAATCTGATCACGCGATCGGTACGAGCGGCGCGCGACGGTCGTCACCACGAATCTCGCGTTTGCCGAATGGGTCACGGTCTTTGCCGGCGACGAAAAGCTCACGACCGCGCTGCTCGACCGCCTCGCGCATCACGCGACCGTGATCACGACCAAAGGGCAAGAGCTATCGGATGCGGAAACGGCGCGGCCAGGGCTAGACCGCGCGTCAGCAGCCAGGCGGCGCGCTCGGCCTGAAGAACGGCCGATCGCGCCGCCCGGCGCTGAGAGAAAAGAGCCCGGAGAGAGAACGAGCGTAGAATGAACATCCTTCAGGTGGTCTACTTTTCGAGCGGCGAACTGGTCTAGTTTTCGAGCGGCGCCGCACGCCGTTCACCGCCAGCTCATAGGGCAGAGCGATGTGCAGCCGCTCCACGCTGTCGGTGGGCTTCCCGACCTCCAGTGCCGATAACGCGCGAAGAACCGGTACGTAAGTAAATGTGACGAATGTATCTTCCGGAAAGCGCTTTTCCAGATCATCGGCAAGCGATTGCGATCGAGAGGAGTCTCCCGACAGAGCAAGCGCAAGGCCGGCGGCATATTCGACATCGCGGCCATTCGAAAGCTCCAGTGCCGCCATGGCGTTCTTTGTCGCTTCGGCAGCATTCCCGCAAACGGCTTCCCACGCCGCTCGTGCGGCCTGGTAATTCGCAGTCGCTTCGCGGTCCCCCTCTTGCGCGGCGAGATCCACGGCGCGGCTCGAGGACCGCCGCGCGGCCTGTAGGCGGCCGGAACGAGCCAGGGCAAGAGCCTCCGCATTCGCCAGGCGGTGTCCCGCTCCACGCTTGCCCTTGGCCCGAGCCACTGCCCGATCCAACTGGCCCCTGTCATTCTTTAGCAACGCGATGTGGTATCGGATCGCCAGATGATTGGCGTTCTCCAACTTGCGTTCATAAGCTTGCTGAAGAGTGCTCTCGGCTTCGGAGAAGCGGTCGAGGAAAAAATAGCTGGACGCGAGATTGCCGTACCGAAGGCAACGTCGGGGTGGGTCGCGATTTCTCTTTGGGATATCTCGATCGCTCGATCAAATCGGCCTGTCCCCTGGGCGGAAAGCCCCCCGAGCAAATCGTAGGGACTCGGTGGGTCGTCCCCCCGAGGATAGGTCTGAAGCCACGACTCGAGGGTCTGGTACGCCTTTTCCAGGTTTCCCGTGACCGTCCGGTCGTAGGTAAAGTCGATGAAAAATCGCTCGCGATCGCTGACACGACCACGCAGTTGCCAGGCCGTTGTCGTGCTCTCGGCTGACAGCACCGACTCTCCAACATTGCTATACGCCAGCCCCAAATTCGCGTGGGCGATCTGGTCTCCGTTGCTCCAGGCACGGAGGAGCTGGCTGATATCGTCGACCGACATAGATGCAGGTTCCCTGGGCCCCTCGATGACTGCTGGATTGTACTGCCGCGCCCGGATCGATCGGCGCACAATTCGTCGTCACGATGCCGACAATGTGGATACGTCCATCGACTGGCAACAGCGACTGTCGCCAGCGAAAATGTGACGCGCGACTGATGTGGGTGAGCGGCCATACGGGCTGGTGTAGAAGTCGCGCAATCTGGTCGGGCCGCGCGTTGAAACCCTACGGGAGCTGGCCTTGCCGTGGAGCCCTACGCGGCTCGATGCGGTCGATGGTGAAGGACGAGGAGCTGGTCTGGCGCTAGCGCGAGCTCAGCGTACGTCTTGCCCTCGTCATCAGAGAACTCGACTTCGTAGGCGCCGACCAGGAGCTCCACGACGGTGCCGACCTGACCGCGCAGGAGGCCGTGCGCGGGCACGTCTGAGAGGAGCGCGACAACATTCAGCAAGTGTGGTGTGGTGTGCATTGCTGTCGCCTCTACTTCACGAACAGCTCGTCAAACGGGGAGCACGCTCGCCGTGCGGCTCGATCCACGTACTCCTGACGATCCGGTTTATTCGAGGGCTAGACGGATCTACGCGGTGGTGACGAGGGGCGCCAGGGCGGTTCGTGTGACCGCCCTGCCGGACTTGACCAAATACTTGACCACTTGACCAGCTGCCGACATCAAGAATCGCCGCAAGTGATTGGTGCGGAAGGGGGGATTCGAACCCCCACGCTCTTGCGAGCGCCAGCCCCTCAAGACGGTGCGTCTAGGCTAGGTGACCGGCCAAGAATGATCTGCCCGATAGGGCAATACTGGGCGACAAGACGTTATCAACCGACCCGCTGGCTTTGCAGGACGGTGGATCGGCTCAGTTCCCAGTCGGCACGAGGCGCTTCAACTCCTCGGCCCAATTGATGACCAAACGCAAGGTGCCGCCGTTCGCGCTCCGCTGCAGCATGATGAAGCGCCCGTCAGACGTGACATCGTAGTTCGGAATACTGGTACCCAAACCGAAGTCGTACTCGTCGGCGAAAAGAGGTGTGGGGGAACCGAAGATCGGTTCCGCGCCGGACGTATCGACGCTGACAGCGACCATATGCCGGTCGTTGCGGTAGTAGATCTCGTGGCCCGTGCGACTCCAGCGCGCCTGCACGCCGCCGCCAGACGAGACGGGATACGGGCGATCCAGCCCCGGATAGCGCCGAACGAAGATCGCCGCCTGACCCGATGGGTTCGACTGATACAGCAGCCAGTGTCCATCTGGCGAAAGCTGCGGGCCGCCGTCATACGCAGGCGTCGCGAGCAGCGATCGCGGCTGGAAGGCGCCGCTCAACGACATCTGGAAGATGTCGCCCGTCGTGTCGGGGTCAACGCGAACGACCAGCACGGAGTCTGGATCGGGCCCCGGCGACGTGGGATAGTCGTTGGTGGACCCGCCGGGCAAGGCTGCCGACTCGCCGCTGCCATCGGCGGCAATCCAGGCTGGGATGCCGAGCCTCCGAGCCACGACGCGCTTGCCGTCGCTCGTCCACGTGGCGAACGCCGTGCCGAGGCCTGCCGCCGTCAGCTCTGCGCGCGTTCCCCGCATCAAGTCCAGCACCTCGAGGAAGCGCGCTCCATCTTCAACGAGGAGGCGACGTCCATCGGGTGAGAGGCGTGGGTTGGCGTACTCGCCGGAGGGCAGACCAAGGGCCAGTACCCCGCCGTCTCGTCCCACGGACACCGCGCGATTCTCCAGGAGGCCGACCGGCGCGTAGAGGAGAGTTCCCGTGGAAGAGAGACTCAATAAGAGCTTGCCAGTCGCATCCGATCCCACGACGTCGGAAGGAAGGACAGGCACGGCCTCACCTTCCACCCGCGCCGTTTGAGGATCGAGCCGCGCCGCAACCAACGCCCCATCTCGGACGAACAGCAGATGGCCTGTCGGCGACCAGACGGGGCTGATCGCGCGTTCGGCGACCACCGACCGCGATCCGCTGTCGATCGACACGGCCTCGATGCGCTCCGTACCTGCCGGGGCCGTCAGGCTCGAGAAGAGCACGAAGCGCCCTCCCGGCAGCACAATCGAGTGATTGTGGAGTACCTTCGCCGCGGGCGGCATTGAGCGAGGTCAGCCGGCGGGGGTCCCCCCCTTCTGCTGGCAGGATCCACAGGGCGCCGGCGCGGCCGAACACGATGCCTGCAGGGCCCCAGGCGGGAGCGGTCTGGGGGTCTGCACCGCCGGTCAGCACCCTCGTCGAATGATCGATCAGCGAGTACACCATGAGCTCACCGCTGACCGAAACGAACGCCAGGTTCCGGCTGTCGGGCGAGAACGCGACCGAATTGATCCCGCCCCCAGCGGATACCTCCGTGATGTCCGCGCCATCGAGGCCCCGAAGAAACAAGTGGCGAACGCCATCCTTGGCACCGGCGAAGGCGATCGTTCGACCGTCGGGAGCGATCTGAGGAGCGAAAGAAACAGGCTCCACATCCGCCGGAAGCGCCATGTCGGCGTACGTTGGGTTGCCGGCAATCCCGCCGGCGTCTGGCCGACTCCAGAACGCCCAGCCGGCGAACACCAGCAGGACGGCGGTCAGTCCCCAGGGCAACGCACGGGCCAGCGGGCGGTTGCGTGCGGACGCCGAGGGCCGCCGCGCACTTTCGACATCTTCGAGATCGGGTCTCGCGTCGCCAATGTCGCGAAGGCGCATTCGTGGATCACGCTCCAGACAACGGGCGAGCAGACGAAGGACGCCTTGCGGAGTCGAAGCGGGGAGCATCGTCCAGGCCGGTTCGCGCGTGAGCACCGCCGCCAGCGTGTCGCTCAACGTGTCGCCGGAGAAGAGCCGCCGCCCCGCCAGCATTTCGAACAACACACACCCAAAGCCCCAGATGTCCGCGCGCTTGTCCACGGCCCTGCCGCGCGCCTGCTCGGGTGACATGTAGGCCGCCGTCCCGAGGATCATGCCCATCTCGGTCATGGCCGGCGACGTGATCGTCGGCGACATGGACGCGCTCGTCGAACCGCCCGCCGACGCACTGGCACTGTCGGGGACCAGCGCCTTGGCGAGGCCAAAGTCCAGCACCTTCACCGTGCCGTCCTCGCGAGCCTTGACGTTTGCTGGCTTCAGGTCGCGGTGGACGATGCCCTGCTCGTGGGCGGCTTCCAGCGCGTCCGCAATCTGCTTGGCGATCGGGAGCGCCTCGTCAACGGGGATGGGCCCACGCTCGATGCGATCCGCCAGCGTCGGGCCCTCGACCAGTTCCATGACGAGCGCATGGGTGCCGTCGGCGTCCTCCAGACCGTAGATGTGCGCGATGCCCGGATGATTGAGGCTCGCTAGTACGTGCGCTTCACGCCGGAACCGGGCCAGCCGGTCCGCGTCCTGCGCAAACGCGTCCGGCAGGATCTTCAGCGCGACGTCGCGGCCGAGCTTGGTGTCGCGGGCGCGATACACCTCGCCCATGCCGCCCACACCGATCTGGGCGGTCACTTCGTACGGGCCGAGCCGCGCGCCTGGAGTCAGGGACATGTGGGGGAATCGGCCTGATTATATGGAGTTAGCGGCCGGTGGCGCGATCACTACCGACTAACGGCGCAGTGGCGAGCAGCAGGAGGGGGGCTCCGATCGCCGGCGAATCTGAACGCTCAAACCCTGGGCACCGTTGAGAGCTGGCAAGGACAAGACCTCTCCAGCAGGGGACTTGCGGAGAGCTGCTGACAACAAGCTTGACAACATGACAACTCACGGCCGCTAGAGATCGCCGTAAGTTATTGGTACGGAAGGGGGGACTCGAACCCCCACGGTATTGCTACCGCCAGCCCATCAAGCTGGTGCGTTTCGGGCGTTCAGCCAAGACTGACTGCATCGGCGGACTCCAGGCGCCTGCGCCCGACAGCCCCCTGAATGTGGATCCCCACCGGCCGCATGCGGCCGCCGCCATGAGCCGTTGACTCTGCCCCAGGGGCTGGGTTGATCCTGAGTCGTGTCCATGGCGAAGAGTGGCGTTCCAACTTGGCGGACTGCCGAGTTTGCCCGGCACGCCGGCGTCACAGTCCGCGCGCTGCGGCACTATGACCGGCTTGGTCTCCTGAAGCCGAGGCGCACGGCGGCCGGGTACCGCATCTACACCGAAGCCGACCTGGAGATCTTGGAGCAGATCGTTGCACTGAAATTCATCGGTATCCCGTTGCGGCAGATCGCCGCGGTTCAACGGAACACGCGTGGGCCTCTTGCCGACGTGCTTCAACGGCAACGGCGCACACTGGAGGCCAAGCGGCGACTGCTCTCGATTGCCATCGATCTGGTTGCTGAGGCCGAACGCCTCTTGCGAGCGGGCAGCCCGAGCGGAGCCTCCATCTATCGTCGCATCATCGAGGTGATCGAAATGCAGCACAACAGCGAAGAGTGGGTCAATCGGTACAAGGACTTGGTCGAGAAGAAGCGCGTCCGCCTCTTGTCCATGAGCCAGGGCGAACGTGACCAGATGCGTCAGAAATGGCTTGACCTATTTGCGGAAGTTCGGGGTGCCCTGGATGACGACCCGACTGGACCGCGAGGCCAAGCCCTTGCCTCCCGCTGGCTGGAGCTTGGCAAACAGATGTCGGATGCAACCGACGAGGTGCTCGCGAATCATTTCAGAGACAAGCCCGAGACTCTGGACGCTGTCGAAGAGATCAGCAAGGGCCTTTCGGATGGTCAACTGGCGAGCATCAAGAGAGCCCTTGAGCCATTCTCAGATCCGCGGGGCCGCGACTGGCTTCGCAAGGCCCTTGCCGCCAGTCGTTCATGATCTCAGTCGAGGTCTGGCGCCACCAGCGGCTCGATCGCCTCGACGAGCTTCGGGAGATCCTCGGTCACGACCTGCCAGACGATGTCCTCGTCCACGCCGAGGTAGTCGTGCACGACCTTGTGTCTCATCCCGACGATGTTCTCCCAAGGAATCTCTGGATGGGACGTGGTGAAGTCGCGTGACACCTGGCGGGCGGCCTCGCCGATCACCTGGACCAAGTGAATGAGCGCGAGGCGCAGATTCTCGTCCGCGTCGTAGGCCTCCCGCGAACGCCCTCGGACCTTGCCCACCGCTTTCCTCGCCATGTCGAGCATGTGCCCGACGTAGACGAGGTCACGCGGCGACATAGAGTGGTTCGGCCTCCCGCAGGACCTGTTCCCTGATGCGCACGTTCAGGAACTTCGGGGTGACGAGATCAACCCGGCGGCCGTGCAGCAGTTCGGACAACTCGCGCTCGATGCTGACGAAGTTCAAGCCTGGAGTGTGATTCGGCTGGAACTCCACCAGCACATCGACGTCGCTGTCCGTGTCGAAGTCATCGCGGATCGCCGATCCAAACAGAGCCAGTCGCGCGATATGGTGCCTCTCGCAGAAGGCTTTGACGGCGCCATGGTCGATGACCAGATCTGGGCTCATAGTCGGTCCATGATACCGCGTGCTTCGCACGGGCCTGTTCGGAAGCTCCGCTCATCCTTCCGAGTCCAGGAGTTCTTCAGGGGATGCTGACAACAACCTTGACAACATGACAAGAAAGGCCGCCATGTCTGGCGGCCTTGAGTTGCTGTAACTTGCTGATTGTAAAGATGGTGCGGAAGGGGGGATTCGAACCCCCACGCTCTTGCGAGCGCCAGCCCCTCAAGCTGGTGCGTCTGCCAGTTCCGCCACTTCCGCGTGAGGTGTAACTCTCTCTTCGTAGCCCGTAGCCCGTCCTACTTCTTTGGCGCCGCTGACTTCCCGGGCGCCTTCTCCGGCGCGCTGGGGACCGGCGCCGCAGGCGTCGTCGACGCTGGCTTGCCGGAGGCTGGCGCCGGGGTCGGAGCCGGCTGCGTCGCAGGCGGCGCCCCGCTCGGCAGCGCCGGCGCCGCTGGCTGCGATTGGGCCGGCGTCACGGGGGCCGAGCCGCTCACGACCGAGCCGCCGGCGCCCGACCGGTTCATGATCGCAATCGCCAGCGCGCCCAGCATGAACAGCGTCCCGAGCACGGTCGTCGCCCGTGTGAGCACCGTCGCGCCGGATCGGGCCCCGAACGCCGTCTGGCTGCTGGACCCCCCGAACGCAGCCGCGATGTCGCCCCCCTTGCCCTGCTGGAGCAACACGACCACCAGCAGCAGGGCGCAGATGATGACGTAGAGGGCGATGACCAGGTAGTAGAGCATAGTCAGCCAGTATAAACCGCACCGGTCCCGGGGTTCCGACGTTCCGAGGTTCCGGGTGCCGCGGTTCGGCAGGTGGGACCCCGGAACCCCTAGCCGTCCTTACTATTCCGCACAATCTCCAGAAAGCTCTGCACGTCCAGGCTGGCGCCCCCCACCAACGCGCCGTCCACGTCCGGCAGCGCGATCAGCTCGGCGATGTTCCCCGGCTTGACCGAGCCGCCGTACAGGATGTGGCAGGCGTCGGCCGCCGCGTCGCTGAACCATTCGCGCAGCCGCCCGCGGATGTGCGCGTGGGCTTCGCCCGCCTCGCCGGCTGTGGCGTTCTTGCCGGTGCCGATCGCCCAGACGGGCTCGTAGGCGATCACCAGCTCGGCGATCTGTTCCGGCGTGGTCCCCGCCAACGCCGTCCGGATCTGCCGGTCGAGGACGGCCGGCATCTCGCCGTGCTCGCGTTCGCCGAGCGTCTCCCCGACGCACACGATCGGCGTGAGGCCGGCGGCGAGCGCGGCGCCGAGCTTGCGGTTGACCCACTCGTCGGTGTCGCCGAACAGCCGGCGCCGTTCGGAGTGGCCGATGATGACGAACTCCGCGCCGGCGTCCGTGATCATCCCGGCGCTGATCTCGCCCGTGAACGCCCCCTCGCGCTCGAAGTAGAGATTCTGCGCGGCGATGGCGACCGGCGTGTTCCGCGCGGCCTCGGCCGCCGCGGCGAGCGCCGTGAAGGGCGGCGCCAGCACGACCTCCACGCCGTCGAACGTCTTCAGGAGCGTGCTGAATTCGCGCACGTAGGCGACCGTCTCGCGCACGGTCTTGTACATCTTCCAGTTGGCGGCGAGGAGCGGAATCCGCATGGCTTCAGCCCCCCAGCGCCGCAACCCCTGGCAGGGTACGGCCTCCGAGGAACTCGAGCGACGCGCCGCCGCCCGTGGAGATGTGCGTCATCTTGTCCGCCACCCCGGCACGCGCGACCGCCGCGACCGAGTCGCCGCCTCCGATGATCGTCGTGCCCTTCACCTGCGCGACGGCTTCGGCCACCCCGATCGTCCCGGCGGCGAACGCGTCGATCTCGAACACGCCCATCGGGCCGTTCCAGACGACCGTCTTCGCGCCGGCGATGACGTCGCGGTAGCGCGCGATCGTCTTCGGGCCGATGTCGAGGCCCATGCGATCGCCGATCGCCGCGTCGGTGACGTCGAGCGTCTCGGCGGGCGCGCCGGCCTCCAGCTTCGGCGCCACGACGTGGTCGACCGGCAGCTCGAACCGCACGCCCTTCGCCTTGGCGCGCGCCTCGAGGCCGCGCGCCGTCTCCACGAGGTCGTCCTCGACGAGCGACCTGCCCACGGGCAGCCCGCGCGCCTTGAAGAACGTGTAGGCCATCGCGCCGCCGACGAGGAGGGCATCCACCTTGCCGAGCAGGTTCTCGATCACCTCGAGCTTGTCGGAGACCTTCGCGCCGCCGAGGATTGCGACGAACGGATGGTCGGGGTCGCGCAGCGCCTTTCCGAGATAGTCGACCTCAGCGGCCATCAGGAATCCCGCGGCCGACTCGGCGACCTGGTGGGCGATCCCCTCGGTCGACGCGTGCGCGCGATGCGCGGACCCGAATGCGTCGTTCACGTAGACGTCGGCCAGCGCGCCCAGTTGTCTGGCGAACGCAGGGTCGTTCGCCTCCTCCTCGGGATGGAACCGGAGGTTCTCGAGCAGGATGACGCCGCCGGGATTCTGGCGCACGGCCGATTCCGCCGCCGGTCCGACGCAGTCGGAGGCGAACGCCACCGGCCGGCCGAGGAGCTCCGCCAGATGATCCGCGACCGGCTTCAGACTGAATTCCGGCTTCGGCTTGCCCTTGGGCCGGCCGAGGTGCGACGCGAGGATCACGGTCGCGCCCTGCTCGAGCGCATAGCGGATCGTCGGGAGCGCCGCGCGCACGCGCGTGTCGTCGGTGATCCGCCCGTCCTCGAGCGGCACGTTGAAGTCGACGCGGACGAACACGCGTCGGCCTTTCAGGGACAGATCTTTGATGCTTCGCATGTCCGCTCGCTTCTCGGCGCTCACTCCGAAGTTCGAAGTTCGAAGTTCTCCTCACAGCCCCTTCGAGGCCATGAAGCGCACCAGGTCGACGCAGCGCGTCGAGTAGCCCCACTCGTTGTCGTACCAGGCCAGCACCTTCACGAAGTCGCCGTCCATCACCTTGGTGTACGGCGCGTCGAGCATCGCCGAGTGCGGATTGCCGCGGAAGTCGACCGAGACGAGCGGCGCGGTCACGTACTCGATGATGCCCTGCGTACGGCCCGGAGGCCGCCGCCTGGAACGCCGCGTTCACCTCCTCGCCCGTCGTCCGCTTCTCCAGCAGGGCGGCCAGGTCCACGATCGAGACGTTCGGGGTCGGCACGCGCATCGAGATGCCGTCGAGCTTGCCCTTCAGCGCCGGCAGCACCTCGCCGACGGCCGTCGCCGCGCCCGTGGTCGTCGGGATGATCGACAGCGCGGCCGCGCGCGCGCGGCGCAGATCCTTGTGCGGCAGGTCCAGGAGCTGCTGGTCGTTGGTGTAGGAGTGGATCGTCGTCATCCAGCCCTTCTTGATCCCGAACGACTCGTGCAGCACCTTGGCGATGGGGGCGAGGCAGTTGGTCGTGCAGGAGGCATTCGAGACGACCTGGTGCTTTGCCGGGTCGTAGCTGCCCTCGTTGACGCCCATGACGAGCGTGACGTCCGGCTTCTTCGCCGGAGCCGTGATGACGACGCGCTTGGCCCCGCTGGCCACGTGCTTGGCCGCATCGTCGCGGCTCGTGAAGCGGCCGGTCGACTCGAACACGACCTCCACGCCCAGGCTCTTCCATGGCAACTGGGCGGGATCCTTCTGCGCGAGGACCTGGAAGCTCCCGCCGTCGACGCTGATGCGGTCCCCGGAGGCTTTGATGGCCGCGTCGAGATTGCCGAGGATGGAGTCGTACTTGAGCAGGTGGGCCAGCGTCCCGGCGTCGGTCAAGTCGTTCACCGCGACGATCTCGATGTCCTTGTGCGCCATGGCCGCACGGTAGATGTTGCGGCCGATCCTGCCGAACCCGTTGATCCCCACCTTGATGCTCATGCCATCTCCTTGTCCGATAAGAACTGACGATTGTACAGGAAACTTGTCGGCTCTGGGATTCTGCGGTCCTGGGGTTCGCACCAGCACCCCAGAACCCCAGAACCTCAGAACCACGCGATCTCTGTATATTTGTCCTGGTGCACGCCGTCTACACGCTGCTGATCGTGCTCCTGGCGATCGTCCTGTCGCCGTGGTTCGCGTACCAGGCGCTGCGGTACGGCAAGTACGTCGGCAATCTGGCGCAGCGGATGGGCTATCTGCCCGTCAGCTTCAACCTGGACGGCGACGAGTCGATCTGGATCCATGCCGTCTCGGTCGGGGAGGCGCTCACGGCCCGGGCGCTCCTGCCGGAGCTGCGGCAGCGCTACCCCGGCCTGCGGATCTTCATGTCCACGACGACGTTGACGGGCCAGCAGCTCGCGCGGACGCGGCTGCCCGATGTCGACGCCGTGTTCTTCTTTCCCTTCGACCTGCCGCCGTTCGTCAAGCGCACGCTGCGGCTCGTCCGGCCGAGGCTCTTCATCATGATGGAGACCGAGATCTGGCCGAACCTGCTCCGCGCCTGCCGGCGCGCGGGCGTGAAGACGATGCTCGTGAACGGGCGCATCTCGTCGCGCTCGTACCCGCGCTATCGGCTGGCGCGCCGGTTCTTCCGCCGCGTGCTGGCGGACGTCGACCGCTTCTGCATGCAGAGCGACGAGTCGGCCAGGCGGATCGTCCAGATCGGGGCCGACCAGGCCAGGGTCGTCGTGACCGGCAGCCTGAAGTTCGAGTCGCTCGAATCGCCCGCCGCCGCCGCCGGCCGGGGCGCCGGGCGCGTGCTGCGCTTCTTCCGCATTCCTCCGTCCCGGCCCGTGCTGATCGCGGCCAGCACGCTGAAAGGCGAGGAACCCGCCGTGCTCGGGGCCTTCGCGGCCGTCCGGCGCGGTTCGCCGAACGCGCTGCTCATCCTCGCGCCGCGCAAGCCCGAGCGGTTCGCCGAGGCCGAAGCCCTCGCGCGCTCGGAGGGCCTGCGCGTCGTCCGGCGATCCGCGCTGCCGGTCGACGCCGAGCCGCGCGCCGACGTCGTCGTGCTCGACACGATCGGCGAGCTGGCCCACCTGTTCCAGGTTGCCGACGTCGTGTTCGTGGGCGGCAGCCTCGTCGATCATGGCGGCCACAACGTGCTGGAGCCCGCCGTACACGGCAAACCGATCGTCTTCGGGCCCTACATGCAGAACTTCGCGGAGATCGCGGAGACGTTCCTCAACAACCAGGCGGCCCTCGAAGTCCGGGACGCGGCAGAGCTCGCCGAGGTCTGCGTCCGGCTCGTGGGCGATCCGGTCGAGCGCGCGCGGCTGGGCGCCGCCGCGCGCGCCCTGGTCGAGGCGAATCGCGGCGCCAAGCCGCGGACGCTGGACGTCATCCGCCGGCTCCTGCCCCCGCCGGCGGGGCGCGGCGTCGTGCGGCCGTTCAGGATCGTGAATTGAACCGCGAGGCTCGGAGCTTCCCGACCTGGCGTCGCCGCTGGTACGCCGCCGGCGGACGCCAGTGCCGGCTGCGCCACCCGGTCGTCAGCGTCGGCAACCTGGCGCACGGCGGCCGCGGAAAGACGCCGGTCGTCTCCCTGCTCGCGCGCCTGCTCGTCGATGCCGGCGAGCGCCCCGCGATTCTGACGCGCGGCTACGGCCGGCGCCGCCCCGAGGACGGCGTCGT
The DNA here is from genome assembly GCA_963764505.1 of uncultured Acidobacteriota bacterium. Taxonomy (GTDB): domain Bacteria; phylum Acidobacteriota; class Vicinamibacteria; order Vicinamibacterales; family SCN-69-37; genus CAVXSP01. Next base: position 1,842,463 of record CAVXSP010000001.1, read on the forward strand.
CGTCGTGAGCGACGGAACCGATCTGCTGGCCGACGTCGATCGGAGCGGCGATGAGCCGCTCATGCTGGCCCGCGAGGTCCCGGGTGCATGCGTGCTCGTCTGCGAGCAGCGCGCGCTGGCCGGCGCGCTGGCCGAACGCGCGCTCGGTGCGACCGTGCATCTTCTCGATGACGGATTTCAGCACCTCGCGCTCGCCCGCGATCTCGACCTCGTCATCGTCGGCCCGGAGGATTTGGCCGACCGCGCCGTGCCGTTCGGCCGCCTGCGCGAGCCGGCAGTCGCGCTCGAACGCGCGGATGCCGTCGTCGTGGACGGTCGCGTCGACGCGGCCGCGGCCCCGCGCGGCCGGGCGGGCACGCCATGGTTTGGACTCACGCGGGCGCCAGGCGAGCTCGCGCCACTCGAGCCGGAGCGTCCCTGGGCCGCTGCGGATCGCCGTGTCGTCGCCCTGGCGGGGATCGCGCGCCCGCAGCGGTTCGCGGAGATGCTGACGGCGGCTGGCTGGCGCGTTGCCGAGCTGATCGGCTTCGCGGATCATCACGTCTACACGGCCGCCGACCTCGATCGCATCCGGCGGGTCGCGGCGCGTGCGGGGGGCGCTGTGCTCACGACGGCCAAGGACGCGGAACGGCTCCGACCACATCGTCCGTTGCCGTTCGCCGTCGGGGTCGTGCCGCTCGTCGTCGCCATCGACCCACCGGACGCGTTTCGCGAGTGGCTGTTGGGCGGGATCGCCGCGGCCCGCCACGAGGCCGCGGCGAAGGAATCGACGGGAGCGTAGCCAGAAACACCGATGGCGCTTCGGCTCCGGCATCGCCTCGAGTACCTGCTCGTCCTGGCCGTTCGGGCGGTCGTCGGCGTGCTGCCGGATCGCGCCGGCCGGGTGATCGGCACCGCGATCGGCCTGGCGTTCTACGTCGCCGACGCGGCGCACCGGCGGCTGGCCGTTCGCCAGCTCAGGAGCGCGTTCCCGCTGCGCTCGGAGGCGGAGTGCCGGGCGCTGGCGCGCTCGACGTTCGCGCACTTCGGGCGGCTGCTCGTGGCAATCCTCAAGTTCAGTACCCTGGACGAGGAAGGGATTCGTGCCCGGGTCGAGTACGAGGGCGACGATCGCGTGCGCGCGGCGCTCGCCGCCGGAAAGGGCGTGCTGCTGTTCTCCGGACACTTCGGCTACTGGGAGCTGCAGGGAATTGCCCATCCGCTCGCCCTGCCGCCGATGTCCGTGCTGGCGAGGCCGCTGGACAATCCGTATCTGCACGCGCTGCTCGAGCGCGCTCGGTGCATGACGGGCAATCACGTGATCTACCGGCGCGGGGCGGTGCGTCGGATCCTGCGGGCGCTCGAAGCGGACGAGTGCGTCGCCACGATGATCGACCAGCACATCCAGCCCGTGGATGCCATCACGGTCGAGTTCTTCAACCAGCCGGCCGCGACGACGTCGGCGCTGGCCACGCTGGCGCTGCGCACTGGCGCGCCGGTCATCCCCGTGTTCGCGCTGCCGCTCGAGGGCGGACGCTACCGGATGATTTACGAACACCCGGTCGAGGCTCCGGTCGCGGGGGCGTCCGACCCCATCGGGGAGCTCACGCAGCGGTGCACCGACGTGCTCGAGATGTACGTGCGGCGGTATCCGCACCTCTGGTTGTGGATGCACCGGCGCTGGCGATCCGCCGAGACCGGGCAGCCCGATGTGGCCGGCATGTTTCCATCCGCGCGGGCGGAGGAGGAGGGCGAGTGAGCCGCGTCTCCCGGCTCGTCCTCTGGTCGCCGAACTGGCTGGGCGACGCCGTGCTCGCGCTGCCGGCCATGGTAGCGGTACGGCGGCAGTTTCCCGACGCGCACCTGGCCGTCGCCGCGAGGGCGGGCGTGGCGCAGATCTTCCGCGAGCCGACCGACGTGCGACCGGATGCGATCGTCGAGCTCTCCTCCAGGTCTCGCGAAAACGTGGCCGCCCTGGAGGGCGGCGGTTTCGATCTCGGCGTGCTCTTTCCGAACTCGTTCCGATCCGCCTGGACGCTTCTCGCCGCCAGGGTGCCGGCACGGTGGGGGTACGCCACGTCGATGCGCGGCTGGCTGCTCACGCGCCGGAGCCGGTCGGCCCGCGTGCGCGGCGTGCAGCATCACGCCGATTACTTCCGCCGTCTCGTGCGGGGCCTGGGGATCGAGTGCGGGGACGCACCGCCGCGGCTGGACGTCTCGCGGCAGAGCCTGGAGCGGGCCGGGACGCTGCTCGCCGGGCGCGGGGTCGTGGACGGCACGCTGATCGGATTTGCGCCGGGCGCGGCCTACGGCGAGGCGAAGCAGTGGCTGCCCGAGCGCGTGGCGGACGTGGCCGCGCGGCTCGTCCGCGAGCGCCAGGCGACCTGCGTGCTGCTCGGCGCCCCGCACGACCGCGAGGCGGCGCGTGCGATAGAATCGTGGCTCCGCGCGCACGCGCCGGATGCGGCCGCCCGCGTCATCGATTTGGTCGGCCGCACCGGTCTCGGCACGCTCGCGGGAATCGCCGCGAGATGCCGCGTGTTCGTCTCGAACGATTCCGGGGCGATGCATCTGGCGGCGGCGCTGGGCCGGCCCGTGGTCGCCGTCTTCGGCCCGACCGACGAGCGCGCCACGCGGCCCGTCGGGGCGCACGAGGTCGTGGCAGCCCGTGTGTTCTGCCGGCCGTGCCTGCTGCGTGACTGCCCGATCGATCATCGATGCATGAAGCGTATTTCCTCCGAGCAGGTCTTCGCCGCCGTGTGCCGGCAACTGGCCCGGCCTGAATCCGAGCCGCGCCTGCCGTGAGCGCACCGGCGGTATTTCTCGACCGCGACGGCACGATGGTCCACGACCCCGGCTATCTCTGCCGCCTCGAGGAGCTGCGCTGGTTCCCGTGGACGATCGATGCCGTGCGCCTGCTCAACCGCGCCGGCTTTCTCGTGTTCGTCACGACGAACCAGGGGGGCGTCGGCCTCGGCCTGTACGAGGAGTCCTTCGTCCACGCCGTGCACGAGGCGATGCGCCGGCGGATCGAAGCGGGCGGCGCCCGTATCGATGGCTGGTTCTGCTGTCTGCACCACCCGCGGGCCGTGATCGAGGATCTGCGCGTGACCTGCGACTGCCGCAAGCCGCGGCCCGGGATGGTGCGCCAGGCCCAGGCGAGCTTCGACCTGGATCTGACGCGCTCGTTCGTCGTCGGCGACAAGCTGTCGGACATCGGTCTGGCCGCGAGTGTGGGGGCCCGCGGCATCCTCGTCCGGACGGGCCAGGGCGAGCAGCACGCCGCGCGCATACAGACGGCGGATGTGCGTCCCGCCCGGATCGCCGCCGATCTCATGGACGCGACGGCGTGGATCCTGGCGGAAGCGGGCTACCCGCGGGAGGCCGGGTGATGTCCGCCTCCGCGCGGAGCCGCTACGGCCGGATCGTGTCCAGATTCCGGGGGCTGCGGATTGTCGTCGCCGGCGATCTGATTGCGGACGAGTTCATCTACGGGCGCGTCGAGCGGGTGTCCCGCGAGGCGCCCGTCCTGATTCTGGGCTACGACGCCACCGAGATCGTGCCCGGCGGGGCGGGCAACGCGGCGAGCAACGCCGCCGCCCTCGGGGCGACGGTGGACGTGGTCGGCATCGTCGGGCTCGACTCGGCGGGAGGCCGGATGCTGGACGCGCTGCCGCCCGGCGCCCGGACTCGAGCCGTGCGCCGATCGGCGCAGTTCGTGACGCCGGTGAAGACCCGCATTCTCGCGGGCGGGGTCCATTCGGCGAAGCAGCAGGTCGTCCGGATCGACCGGGCGGGAACCGTCCCGGACGGGCGCGCCTCGCAACATGTCGAGACGGCGCTCGCCCGCGCCGCGGCGACGGCCGACGCGGTGATCGTCTCCGACTACGGCAGCGGGGTCGTGACGCCGGCGATCTGGCGGCGGGCGATGCGCGCGGCGCGTCGTGCGACGCCGCCCGTCACTCTGGTCGATTCCCGATACGCGCTCGGGGACTTCTCCGGCATGACGGCGTGCACCCCGAACGAGCCGGAGGTGGAGGGCCTGCTCGGCGTGCGCATCGACGACAACGGCCGGGCCCTGGAGCGCGCCGGGCGGATGCTTCTCCGGCGCCTCCGGACGGCGGCGGTGCTGATCACGCGCGGCAGCCGGGGCATGGCGCTGTTCGAGCCGAAGAAGGCGACCGAGCTCATTCCGATCGTCGGCTCCGATCAGGTGACCGACGTCACGGGCGCGGGCGACACCGTGATTGCGACCTTCACACTCGCGCTCGCGGCCGGCGCCACCTTCAGCGAGGCGGCGCACCTGGCCAACCATGCCGCCGGCCTGGTCGTGATGAAGCGCGGCACCGCGACGGTGAGCGCGCAGGAGCTGCTCGAGGCGGTGGGGGCATGAGCTTCGAAGTTGGAAGTTCGAAGTTTGAAGTTTGAACTTTCATGGGCGCCGTCCTGACCGAATCCGAGCTCGTCTCGCGCATCGCCGCCGATCGCCAGGCCGGGCGCACCGTCGCGCTGGCCAACGGGTGCTTCGACGTGCTGCACGTCGGTCACGTCCGCTATCTGGAAGGGGCGCGCCGCGAAGCCGATCGGCTCGTCGTGGCCGTGAACGACGACGCGTCCGTGCGCGCGCTGAAGGGGGAGGGACGTCCGATCCTGCCGGCCGAGGCGCGCGCCGAACTGGTGGCGGCCTTGCGGGCGGTGGATTACGTCGTGCTGTTCGGTGAACCGACGGTGGAACGGCTCCTGCGCACGATCGTGCCCGACGTCCACTGCAAGGGAACCGACTATACCGAGGATTCCGTGCCCGAGCGCGAAGTCGTGCGTGCGCTGGGCGGCCGCGTCGCCATCGTCGGCGATCCGAAGCATCACGCCACGCGCGACCTCCTGCACCGCATCCGGGAGCGATGATCGCGCGCCTGGCCCGCCTGCGGGTGCCCCTCGGTTTCGTCGCCGGCGGCGTCGCGTTCTGGCTGGCGCGCCCGACGGCGTCCTCGGTCGTCGCCGGCGCGGCGATTGCGGTTCCCGGCGAGCTCCTGCGGATCTGGGCGGCCGGCTATCTCAACCGGTGGCGGGAGGTGGCGCGCGCGGGGCCGTATCGCCTGATGCGGCATCCGCTGTACGTCGGCTCGTCGCTGATGGGCCTCGGCTTCGCGGTGGCGGCAGCGAGCGTGACCGCGGCGCTGCTCGTGGCCGTGTACCTGGCGGTGACGCTGGGTGCCGCGGTCCGGTTCGAGTCGCGCGAGCTGAAAGAGCAGTTCGGCGCGGATTACGTGGCCTATCGAGAGGGCCAGCGCGCGCCGACGGCCCAGCGGTTCAGCCTGCGGAGGGTCATCGCCAATCGCGAGTACCGCGCGCTGGCCGGCCTCATTCTCGGGCTCGCGCTCCTGTGGCTGCGTGGAGTGGGATTTCCACAGTAGGGGGACGGGGCTCGCCCTGTGGAAAACTCGGGGCCGCAGGCCGAGTTTTCCACAGGGCGAGACCCGTCCCCCTACTGTGGAAATCCTCGCACCCTCTCGAACACGGCGTCGACGCTGAGGTCCGCCATCCGGCCGCTCGGACTCTGCAGATAGTCGCAGTGCGCGCCGTACGGGCCGTTGCGCGCTCCCTGCGTCGGGCCGAACAGCCCGAGCGAGGGGACCCCGCTGGCGGCCGCCAGATGCAGCGGCCCGGTGTCGTTGCCAATCGCCAGATGCGCCCCGCGGAGGACGCCAATCAAGGAGGGAATCGGCTCGGGCGCCCACACGTGCGCCCGGTTGCCCGGCAGCCCGTGCCGCACCTCGCCCAGCAGTCCGTCCTCCCCCGGTCCGCCGAGAATGACCAGCCGGGCGCGGTCGTCCTCGAGCAGACGGCGGCCGAGCTCGCGGAACGACACGGCCGGCCACCGTTTCGCTTCGCCGCGCGTCGACGGCAGCAGCACGACCTGCCGGTGGTTCGGACCGATGCCGTGCTCGCGGCGCCATCCCTCGGCGACCGCGTCCGCATCGGCAAACGCGGGCAGCGGGAACTCCGCCGGCCCGGCCGGGCCGACGCCGAGCGGCCCGAGCAGGCAGAGGTTCTGATCGACGATGTGGCGCGCCTCGGGCGGCGGCGTGACGTGCCGGTTCGTGGCGAGCGGCGACGCGAAATCGCGCGCGTGCGCGCGATCGAATCCGATACGCAGGGGCGCGCGCGTGAGCAGCGTGAAGGGCGATGTCTTGTGCGCCCAGCCCTGCACGTCGATTGCCACGTCGATTGCCAGGCCACGCAGGCGGCTCGAGAGGTCCCGCAACTCCCCATACGATCGACGCCAGCCGCCGACGTGCCGCAGGCTCTCGCGCCAGCGCCGCAGCGGCACGATCAGCACGTCGTCGACGACGGGATTGTCCCGCAGCAGAACCTGCTCGCGTTCTTCGACCAGCCAGATGACGCGCGCGTGCGGCAGGTGCCGGCGAATGGCGGCCGCGAGCGGAAGCGTGTGGACGACGTCGCCCAGGGAGGTGAACCGGACGATCGCGATGTTCGGCCTCGAGGCCGTCATCGCGACTGCCGCGTCCCGGGCCGGGGACGTCACGAGGTCGTCGAGGGATGCAGCAGCCGTTTGAGCCAGGCCGACCGGCGATGGCGCCGGAGCTCCTTGTCGGCGAGCTGCTGGCTCGTCACCCAGTTCACCTGAACGACCCGCCGCTCGCCCTGGGCGGGCAGGTGACCGTGCCAGGATCGATCCGATCGCCGGAAGGCCAGCAGCGTGCCCCATTTCGGCACGACCTCCACGGCCGCGTGGTTCACGTTCGTGTCCCGGAGCAGGCGCAGACGTCCCCCCTGGTCGGTCCACTCCTGATTGAGGTAGAGGAGCACGCTGATGATCTTCCACTTGGCATCCGTATGGACGCCGCCATCGTGCCCGCCCACCCGCCCCCGCACGGTGATGACGCGCACGTAGGGCGAGAGGTCCACGCCGAACAGATCGGCCAGGCCCTGCTCGAACTCCGGGCCGCTCAGTTCGCCGATCAGGTTCTCGAACGCCGGTCCGTACGACGTCTCCGACAGAGGAAAGCTGCCCGTGCTGCCGATCTTCGGAAAATCGCTCGACATGCCGGGCGCGCTCGACGCCGGCACGAAGTCGTCGACGATGACGTGGTCGAACGGGTCATGCGAGAGAGTGGCGCGCTGGAGCGCAGGCAGGTTCAACATCCGAGATCCGAGGCGTCAGAATCCGACACTCCCACAGCGGTGTCAAGCGCCCGGAAACCGCGCCCGGGAACCGCGGGGCGCGCCCGGAGCCTAGGGCCCAAAGGCCCACAGCCCAAGCTATGCAATAATCGTATGTTGCCGGTCCGGGCGGTTAGCTCAGCGGTAGAGCACCGGCCTTACACGCCGGCTGCCACAGGTTCGAATCCTGTACCGCCCAATGACCCAGACGGAACCGGGGCATCGGGATGATGCGGGCATCGGATGATCTGACGGCATCGGAGTGACAGCCGATGCCGGATCGGCGGCGACAGTGCCGTGGTCGATCGATGCAGGCGTCACGAGATGCCGGCGTCGGCGATGCGACCGGTCGGCCGATGCACCCGTCGATCGTTGCCAGGATCGTTTTTGCGGGGTCGTAGTTCAGCTGGTTAGAACGCCGGCCTGTCACGCCGGAGGTCGCGAGTTCGAGTCTCGTCGGCCCCGCCACTTTCACATCAGGCATCGTTCGTGGCCCGGGCCCGGGCGATTGGCGCGGTTTCCGAAGCGGACTAGCGTGCTGTAGGCCCGAATCCGAGCAGCACGCCCGCTCTGTGGCGTGCGAGATCGCGAGTGAGGGCCAACAGCACGCTAGTCCGCTCCGGAAACCGCGCTCGCCCGCTCAGCGCTGCACGACGACCAGTCCCCACGGTCCGGTGCCGACCGGGATCCTCTTCGTCACCTGCCGGCTCGCGACGTCGATGACCGACACGTCGTTCGACGGCCCGTTTGCCGTGTAGATCGTCTTCCCGTCGTGGCTGACGGCGATGCCCCAGGGGCGTTCGCCCGCCTCGACGGACCCCACGACGGCGTCCTTGGCGGTGTCGATGAACTCGACCATCTTGCTGCGGCCCGTGCTCACGTAGAGGAACTTGCCGTCGGGGGAGACGACGGTGCCCATCGGCCGCATGCCCTTGCCGAGCGTGATCGTCTTCGACGTCCGAAGCCGCTTGACGTCGATGACCGACAGCGTGCCGCCGGTCTCCGACGGCACATAGGCTTTGGAGCCGTCCGGCAGGAAGGCCACCGAGCGCGGCCTCGGGCCGACCTTCACCGCCTTCAGCACCTTGCGCGCCTTCAGATCGATCACATACACCGCGGCGTCTTCTTCGGAGGTCACCCAGACGCGATTGCCTCCCGGTTCGACCGTCACGCCTTCCGGTTCACCGCCGACCTTGAACGTCTCCGCGATGCTGCCGTTGCCGACGTCGATGATGCTCGCCGTCGCGGCGTCCTCGTTCGCCGCGAAGACTCGGCTCCCGTCCGGGCTGATCGCGACCTGTTCGGGGTCGGTTCCCGCCGGCAGGACGCTGACGACCTTCTGCTGCGCGATGTCCACGACCCCGATGCCGTCGGCGGTCCGGTCGGGCGGCGGCAGCTTGCTCTCGTCGACGCCCGGGCCGGCGGCCGGCGAGCCGCTCAACGCGACGTACAGCATCTTGCCGTCCGGACTGGCCGTGATCCCCCGGGGACGCTTGCCGAGCGGCAGCGTGGCGACCACGGTCTGCGTGCCGGCGTCGATAGCCGACAAGTCGCCCGACGTTTCGTTCGTGACGTACACGCCCACTTCCGGCTGGGTGAACGGCTTCGTCTCCGGGACCGGCGCCTTGCTGGGCGTCGAGCCCGCGGGCTCGTTGCCGCCGCAGCCGGAGAGCGCCAGGCCGAATGTGACGAGCGCCGCGACGGACATCCGCAGTGGGGTCATCCTGCCTTCTCCTTTTGCTCGTCGCGCATCCGGCCGCCGGCCGAGCGCTGCTCGGCCGGCTTGGTGGCGCGGGCGAGATTGTGCGCCGTGTTGACCAGCGCCACGTGCGAGAACGCCTGCGGAAAATTGCCGACCTGCCGCCGCAGGCGCGGATCGTACTCCTCGGCCAGCAATCCTACATCGTTCCGGAGCGAGAGGAGCCGCTCGAATAGCGCCCGGGCCTCGTCGATGCGCCCCAGAAGGACGTAGGCGTCCGCGAGCCAGAAACTGCAGGCGAGGAAGGTCCCCTCGCCGGCGGGAAGGCCGTCGTCGGTCGCCGAACTGTCGTAGCGCGCGACGAGGCCGTCGACGACCAGGCCGCGCGCGATCGCGTCGATCGTCCCGACGATGCGCGGATCGGACGGGGGAAGGAATCCGGTCGAGGGCAGCAGCAGGAGGCTGGCGTCGAGCAGGTCCGATCCGTAGGCCTGGACGAAGCTGCCGAGTCGGCGATTGAAGCCCCGCTCGCAGATCTCCGCGTGGAGCTGCTGCTGCGTCGCGTGCCACCGGTCCACCGGACCCTCGAGGCCGAACGCCTTCGCGGTCTTGATGCCGCGGTCGAACGCCACCCACGCCATCACCTTGGAATAGGTGAAGTGCTGGGGAGCGCCCCGCACTTCCCAGATGCCCTCGTCCGGCTCGCACCACACCTGCTCGAGCCGGTCGAGCAGCGCCCGCTGGAAGCCCCAATCCGCGTCGTCGAGGACGATGCCGCCACGGCGCGCCTGGTGCAGGACGTCCATGACCTCGCCGTAGACGTCGAGCTGGAGCTGAGTGTGCGCCGCGTTGCCGATCCGCACGGGGCACGCGCCTTCGTAGCCGGGCAGCCAGTCGATCTCGAGCTCGGTCAGCCGCCGTTCGCCGGCCACGCCGTAGAGCACCTGCAGCTGCGCCGGGGATCCGGCGGCAGCGCGGAGCAGCCAGTCGCGCCAGGCCTTGGCCTCCTGCTCGAAGCCGGCGTTCATCAGCGCGAGGAGCGTGAGCGTCGCGTCCCGAAGCCAGCAGAAGCGGTAATCCCAGTTGCGCGTGCCGCCGAGCCGCTCGGGCAGCGACGTCGTCGGCGCCGCGACGATGCCGCCCGTCGGAGCGTAGGTCAACGCCTTGAGCACCATGAGCGAGCGGATCACGTGATCGGACCACTCGCCGCCGGACGCCGCCCGAGCGCCCCAATTCGTCCAGAACTCCTCGGTCGCCTGCAGCGCCGCCGCCGGATCGATCGACGCCGGCGCAGGCAGGTGCGACGGGGCGTAGGTCATGGTGAAGGGGATCGTCTCGCCCGCCTCGACCGCGAACTGCGCCCTCGTCGTGAGGTCGCGGCCCTCGAGCCCGACCGGCGTGCGCAGCACCACCATGTCGGGGCCGGCGATGGCGCGCCACGCCCGATCCTCGAGGCGCGTGACCCACGGCGCCACGCGACCGTAGTCGAACCGGAGGATCAGCTCCATCTCGAACTCGACGCGGCCGCGGTCGCCCCGCACGAGGCGCACGATGTCCGAGGCGTCGCCGCGGGGCGGCATGAAATCGATGAGCGTCGCCGTTCCGTCGGCCGTCTCGAAGTGCGTCTCGAGCACGAGCGTGTGATTCCGGTACTCCCGTTCGATCCGGGCGTCGCCCTTGGGCGCGATCAGCCAGCGTCCGTGCTCGCTGGTGCCGAGCAGCGCCGCGAAACACGCATCCGAATCGAAACGCGGCCAGCAGAGCCAGTCGATCGACCCGCCACGGCTGACGAGCGCAGCCGTCTCGCAGTCGCCGATCAGTCCGTAGTCTTCGATGAGGCTCGGCATGGGAAGCAACTTCGAACTTCGGAGTTCAAACTTCGAACTTCGGACTGTCGGCCGCGAGCAGCCCAACCGGGCCCGCGCCGGTCACGAGTGCCGTGCGGGGACGCCGGCGAGCGGTGTAGCGGCCGTTCGCGCACATGTCCCATTCCGCGACAACGCGGAACCGGCACGGGACCGGGTCGGGGCGCCGGCTCTGGCATGTGCTCGAGGCGAATGGAGTCCGGTTGTCCTGGACGGACCGTCAGGGCGAGCATCGCGGGCCGACATGTCTCAATCCAAGATTCGTTCCACCTCGATTCATTTCGTGAACACGGTGACGGTCGCGGACATCCCCGGTCTCAGCAGCGCGGCCTGGTCCCGGTCGTGGTCGATGGCGATCTTGACCGGAACGCGCTGGACGACCTTCACGAAGTTGCCGCTCGCATTGTCGGGCGGCAGCAGGCTGAAGGTGGCGCCGGTGGCCGCCGCGATGCTGTCGACGTGGCCGGAGTACGTCTGGTCGTACGTATCGACGGACACGTCGGCGCGCTGGCCCGGGTGCATGTGCTCGAGCTGCGTCTCCTTGAAGTTGGCGGTGACCCAGATGTCCTGGAGCGACGTCAGCGCCAGCACGGGCTGGCCGGCCTGGATGATCTGTCCGACCTCGACGGTCTTGCGGCTGACGATGCCGGCAACGGGCGCATGGATGGCGGTGCGTTCGAGCGCGAGCGTGGCGTCGTTGACGGCGGTCCGCGCCTGCAGCACGCGCGCGTCGGCGGTCTGGGCGCGGGCTTTCGTCATCTCGACCTGCTGCGGTCCGGTGGAGGCGCCCTGCGCCTGCGCCTGTGCCTGCGCCTGCGTGCCGGAGGCCTGCTCGCGCCGCGACTCGGCGACGGCGACGTTCGCCTCCGCCTCGGCGATCGCCGCGCGCGCCGATTCGACGCCGGCCTCGGCGGCACGCTGCGTGGCCACGGCGGCATCGTACTGCTGGCGCGAGATCTCGTCCTTCTCGACGAGCGGCTTCAGGCGTTCGAGGTCCTGGCTGGCGCGTGTCGCCGTCGCCGTGACCTCCGCCAGGTGCGCCTCGGCGGCGCGCTGTTTCGCCTGGGCGGCCTGGACCTCGCGCGTGGCCGCCCGCGCGGCGGCCTCGGCGCTTCTGGCCGCCGCCTGCGCGACGTCGAGCTGGCTGCCGCTCGTCGTCGACGTGATGGGCACCTCGGTGCGGGCGGCGGACGCTCCGGCTTCGGCCGCGGCGAGATCGGCCTTGGCGCGATCGAGCGCGATCTCGTAGTCGCGCGGATCGATCTGGACCAGGACGTCGCCCGCTTTGACCGCCTGGTTGTCGGTGACGTAGACGTGCGTCACCAGCCCGGACACGCGCGCCGAGACCGGCGCCACGTGCCCGCTCACCTGGGCATCGTCGGTCGTCTCGCGTGGGAACACGAAGCGCCAGAGGAAGAAGAGGCCGGCCACGATGACGACCGCCGCGCCGGCCAGCATCCAGCGGCGGCGGCCCTGCAGCAGCCAGGGCATTACTGCGTCCCTCCCAGGAACTCCCGCACGTGCGCCTCGAGGTCGCCGAGGGCGCGTCCGAGCGAGATCTTGGCGAGGTTGTGCGCGTAGACCCGGCCGATGTAGCGATCCGACGCGGCGGCGAGTGCGTCCTGTGCCTGCGCGAGCTCGATGGAGTTGGCGACGCCGGCCCGGAACCGATCCTGCGCCTGCTCGACCTGCTGGCGCGCCAGTGCTTCGGCCTCGCGCGCCACGTTGACTTCCGCATCCGCCGACTTCAAGTCCAGCAGGATGCCGGCAATCTCGTACTGCAGGCCGGCGCGCAGATCGGCCAGCTCGGCCTGACGCTGGCGGAGCTCGGCGTCGGCCTGTTCGATTCGGCCGCGCGCCGCGCCGCCTGCGAAGATCGGCACGTGCACGTTCGCCGCCACGGCATAGGTGTTCTTCATCGTGGTGGCTTTCGAGCCGAGCGCGCCGTAGTCGGCGTCGAGGTGCAGGGTCGGCAGCGCGGAGCCGACCGCCGCCTGACGGGCCGCGCGCGCCGACTCGAGCCGCGCCTCGGCGCTGCGCACGTCGTCGCGGCTCGACTCCGCGCGCTGCAGGGCGTCCTGCATCGAGAGCGGCGCCGCCGCCGCGAACGGGAACGAGTCCGTCAGCGCGATCGACTGGGCCGCGGGCACGCCGATCGCCCGGGCGAGCACGAGCTTGTCCTTCTCGGTCGCCGTCTGGGCGGCAATCAGACGCTGGCGCGCGGCGGCGAGCTGCACCTGCTGACGCAGCACCTCGATGCCAGCCACGACCCCCGACGTCCGCTGGTCTTCCGCCAGTCCGGCCAGCGTCTCCGCCGTGGAGACCTCCGACTGCGCGGCCTGCACGCGGCTCGCGTCGGCTGTCGCCTGGAGGTAGAGATTGGAGATGACGAGCACGATCTCGTCCCGCGTGCTCTGGTAGCTGAACCGTTCCGCCCGCAGCGCGGCGTTGTCGGACTGCAGCGTGTTCACGGCCTCGAGGTCGACGAGCGGCATCGAAAGCGCCACGCGCGCGTCGAACACGCCGAACGGACCGATCACGTCGGGAAGCCCGGGGAACCCGGTGAATCCGAATGCGGCCAGGTTCACCACCTGCTCGGACTGTCGGAGGTCCGCGGAAATCTGCGGCAGCACGTCGCCGAGCGCCCGGCCGCGGGCGCCCTCCGCCACCCGGACGCGCTCGGACGCCAGGACGCCGCCGAGATTGTGCTCGAGACCGCGCTGGATCGCGTCGGAGAGCGAGAGCGGCAGCGGCGTTGGCGTGGCCTCGCCGGCGGGCACGCCGTGCAACAGAGAATTCGACGAGACGGCCTGCGCCGACGCCCTCGTGCAAAGCTCGATACTCGCGAGCAGGACCAGACACATCGGGACGATTCTGTGGAAACGCAACTTCACTGCGGGTCCTTTCGGGAGCAAACGACGGGAAAGACCCGATGTCCGTCCGGCCGCCGGCCGCTCACCATCAGTCCAACATAGCAGGATCGCTACGCCATGACCCTTTCCAGGCGGCCGAACGACGCACGCGAACGACCGGGTACCGGCGGGCCGGAACGGACCGGACGGCGTCGGCTCACGAGCCGATTCGAACGCCGCATCTGGATGAACGCCGCACGCGCGGGCGCCTGGCGGCAACGCTGGCGCGCGCTCGCGCCGCGCCGGCGGATGGCCGTTGTCGTCGCGTCGGCGGTTGCGGCCGTCGGTCTCGCGCTGACGATCGGCGTCGCCCTCAGCCTGCCGGATCCGCGGGAGATCCGCGCCGCGGCGGAAGCCGACCACGTCACGACGATCTTCGACGCGTACGATCGGCCGATGTTGACCGTCGAGAAGGAGGAGCGGATCGAGGTGCCGCTCGAGAAGATCTCGCCTAACCTCATCCACGCCGTCATCGCGGTCGAAGACGGGCGGTTCTACTCGCATCCCGGCTTCGACGCGGGGCGGATTCTCGCGGCGGCCTGGGCGGACGTGCGGGAGGGCGCGCGGTCGCAGGGCGCCTCGACCATCACCCAGCAGCTGGCGCGAAAGATGTTCCTCGACGACCAGAAGACCTGGTGGCGCAAGTGGCGCGAGCTCGTGCTGGCCGTCCGCATCGAACACGAGTTCAGCAAGGACAGAATCCTCGAGCTGTACCTGAACACCGTGTACTTCGGTCACGGCTACTACGGCGCCGAAGCGGCGTCGCGCGGATACTTCGGCAAGCCGGCCAGCGGGGTCACGCTCGGCGAAGCCGCGCTGCTGGCCGGACTGATCCAGGCGCCGTCGGCGTACGCGCCGCAGGCGCATCCCGACCGCGCCAAGGCACGCCGGGCGGTCGTCCTGTCGCGTATGGTCGATGAGGGCTACCTGACACCGGCGGATGCCAGGCGGCTGGCCGCCGCCCCGCTGCGGCTGCATCAGCCGCCGCCGCCCGACGGGTTCGCCCAGTACTTCAAGGCCTACGTCGTGCGCCAGCTCGTGCAGCGGTTCGGCGAGGACCGCGTGTTCGACGAAGGCCTGCGGGTGTTCACCACGCTGGATCCGGGGGTGCAGCACGATGCCGAGCGTGCCGTATCGTCCGGCTTGAGCCGGGTCGAGCGGATGCCGGGATACCGCCATCCACGATTCGCCGCAGGCGACCAGAAGCATCCGGCGGCGGCGCCGACCGGCGATTCGACACCCTATCTGCAGGGCGCGCTCGTCGCGCTGGACCCGGCCAATGGATCGATCCGGGCGCTGGTTGGCGGACGCGACTACAACCAGAGTCCGTTCGATCGCGCCACACAGGCGAGACGCCAGGCCGGGTCGGCGTTCAAGCCGTTCGTCTACGCGGCGGCGCTCGAAGCGGGCTACACGCCGGCGTCGGTTCTGACCGACCTCGATTCCGCAACGGCGCCGGGGACCGACTGGATGCCGGACGAGGCGCACGAGTCCACCACCAGCGCGATGACCTTGCAGGTCGCGCTGCGGACCTCCAGCAACCGGGCGGCGGTCCGACTGCAATCCGAGCTCGGGCTGTCTCGGGCCGAGGACTACGTCCGGCGGTTCGGATTCGAGTCGGCGCCGGCCGTCCCGTCGCTGGTCCTGGGCACGGCCGATGTGTCGGTCCTCTCGATGGCGAGCGGCTACGCCGCGTTCGCCAACGCAGGACAGATGCCCGTGCCGGTCGCCGTGCGGCGCGTCGAGAGCCGGACCGGTCAGCTGCTGTTCCAGGACATGTCCCTGCCGAAGCCGGTGATCAGCCCGATCAGCGCGTTCATCATGGCCCAGATGCTCGCAGACACGGTCAACAGCGGCACGGGGTATCGCGTGCGTCAGGAGGGGTTCACGCTTCCCGCGGGCGGCAAGACCGGCACGACCGACGACTTCCACGACGCATGGTTCATCGGATTCACGCCGTCCCTCGTCACGGCGGTGTGGGTCGGGCTGGATCAGCCGGAACAGACCGTGA
Source organism: uncultured Acidobacteriota bacterium (assembly GCA_963764505.1). GTDB lineage: Bacteria > Acidobacteriota > Vicinamibacteria > Vicinamibacterales > SCN-69-37 > CAVXSP01. Next base: position 1,858,114 of record CAVXSP010000001.1, read on the forward strand.
TGAACGGGTTCGGCTCGGATCTGGCGGCGCCGATCTGGGCGAGGTTCATGCGTACGGCCCTGCCGAAGATCGCGCTCCAGCAGCGGCAGGCCGACGATGGGCGCCCGCGTTGGGTGCCACAGCCTGCGGGCGTCGTCGCCGCGCAGGTGTGCCGGATCTCCGGTCAGCTCGCCGCGCCCGGGTGCGAACACGTCCTCGTGACGGATCCCGACGGCGAGACGAGCGAGCGATCGATGGTCACGACGGAGTACTTCCGGCGCGGCACCCAGCCCACGGAGCTCTGCACGCTCCATCCTGACGAGCCGCACGATGGCTTCGGCCTGTGGGGCGGCATCAAGCGTCTCTTCGGAAACGGAAAGTAGCAACGCTGCCGGCGACGTCGGACGACGTGGGATGATGTCCGGGTGCCGCTCTCCTCGGTGGTCGGCCACCCGCATCTCGTGGACCTCCTTCGTGCCGGCGTCGCGCGCGACCGCGTGCCGCAGAGCCTGCTCTTTGCGGGCCCGGAGGGTATCGGCAAACGGACCACCGCGCTGGCGCTCGCACAGGCGATCAACTGCCCGGAACGGCCGACGGATCGAACGCCCGCGGCCGGCGCGGGCGCGTCCGCCGGAGTCGACGCGTGCGGCACATGCGCGACGTGCCAGCGCATTGCCCGCGGGCAGCACACGGACGTGACGCTCATCGAGAAGGGCGACGAGGCGTCGATCAAGATCAAGCGGCTGCGCGAGCAGCTCCTGGAGGTGGTCGGATACCGGCCCTTCGAGGCGCGCCGACGGATCTTCATCATCGATCCGGCGGACGAGCTGACGGTCGAGGCGCAGGACGCGCTGCTGAAGACGCTGGAGGAGCCGCCGCCCAGCGCCATCCTCGTGCTGGTGAGCGCGTATGCCGATACGCTGCTCCCGACGATCCAGTCGCGGTGCCGCCGCCTGCGTTTCTCGCCGCTGCCGGACCGCGACGTCGCCCGCGTGCTCGCCGAGCGCTGCGGGATCGACCCCGCCCGCGCCCGGCTGATGGCGGCGGGTGCCGGCGGCAGCGTCAGCCGTGCGCTGCAGGAGGAGGCAGGCGACCTTGCCGACGACCGCGAGGCCGCCCTGGCGCTGCTGCGGGCGTCGGCGGCGCGCGAGGTCGTCCCGCGGCTCAAGGCCGCGGCGGCGTTCGCCCAGCACGGATCCAGACGCCGCGATCGGGAAGCGATGGCCGACCGGCTCGCGCTGCTCGGATCGCTCTGCCGCGACGCCGCCGCGCTCCAGGCCGGCGCGAGCCGCCTGCTCACCAACAGCGATCTCGCCGACGCCCTGCAGGACGTCGCAGAGCTGGTCGGCCTCGACCGCCTGACCCGCGCCTACGGCATCGTCACGCGCGCGCAGCAGGCACTCGATCGCAATGCGAGCCCGAAGATCGTCGCCGATTGGGTGGGCGTGTCGATGTGAAGCCAGAAGCCAGCAGCTAGCAGCCAGAAGCCAAGTTCTCGCCCGAAGGCGCTAGAGTGGTTCCTCCGGTCTGCCCATGTCGCTGCCACCCATCGCCATCACCGCCGGGGACCCGTCCGGCATCGGTCCGGAGATCGCGGTCGATGCCGCCGGCGACGCGCGCGTGACGGCCGTCTGCCGGCCGATCATCTACGGGCCTCACCTGCCGGAGGAGGTCGCGCGGTTCCCCGTCGGGCGGATCGATCCGGAGTCCGGCCGAGCGGCGTACGAGTCCATCGTGCAGGCCACGCGTGACGCGCTCGCGGGCCAGGTCGCGGCGGTCGTGACCGCGCCCATCAACAAGGCGGCGTTCGCCGCGGCCGGCTACGCGTGGCCGGGCCATACGGAGCTGCTGGCGCACCTCTGCGGCGTGCGCGAGGTGGCGATGATGTTCTGGTCGGATCGGCTCCGAGTCGTGCTGGCGACCGTGCACGTGCCGCTCGCGATGGTGCCGGCCGCGCTCACGCTGGACCGCGTCGCCAGCGTACTGCGTCTCACGGCGTCTTCGTTGCCGCGCTTCGGCGTGCCGTCCCCGCGGATTGCCCTCGCCGGTTTGAATCCGCACGCGGGCGAAGACGGTCTGCTCGGCCGCGAGGAGCGCGACGTGCTCGCGCGGGCGGTGGCAGAGAGCCGGTCGACCGGAGTCGACGTGAGCGGGCCGTTTCCCGCCGACACGCTGTTCGTGCGGGCGGCGCGCGGCGAATTCGACGTCGTGGTCGCCTGCTACCACGACCAGGGGCTGATTGCCGTGAAGCTGCTGGCGTTCGGCCGCGCGGTGAACGTGACGCTCGGGCTGCCGATCGTGCGCACGTCCGTCGACCACGGCACCGCCTTCGACATCGCCCGGCAGGGCAGGGCCGACGCCTCGAGCCTGGTGGAGGCGATTCTGCTGGCGGTCCGCCTGGCGCGGGCGCAGCCCGGATCCCGCCCGGCGTGAGCCGCGACTTGCAGTACTGTGACCCGATGGCCCGAGATGACGCCTCCGACGAGCAGCTGATTGCGGACAATCGCAAGGCGCATCACGATTACCACCTCCTCGAGACGTTCGAGGCGGGACTGGCGCTGACCGGCACCGAGGTGAAGGCGATGCGCGAGGGACGGGCGAACCTGCGGGACAGCTACTGCCGGATCGACCGCGGCGAGGCGTTTCTCCTGGGTGCGCACGTCGGGCAGTACAGCCATGGCGGCTCCGCCTCGCACGATCCGCTGCGGCCGCGCAAGCTCCTGCTGCACCAGCAGGAGATCCGGAAGCTCCTCGGCAAGACGACCGAGAAGGGCATGACCATTGTCCCGCTGCGCATGTACTTCAAGAAGGGGCGGGCCAAGCTCGCGATCGCGCTCGCGAAGGGCAAGAAGACCTACGACAAGCGGGAGACGATCCGGCGCCGCGAAGCCGAGCGCGAAACCCGCGCAGCGATGAAGAGCCGCCGCTAGCGCGTGTCGTGGCACGTGTGATGGTCGATACGATCGCATGAAAGCATTCCTGTTTGCCGGTGCGCTGGCGCTGACTGCATGCCAGGCCCTCGCGCAAACGCCCGAGGCCGCGGGTGATACCAGCCTGGCCATCCCGACGGGGCATGACGCCAACGTCAGCGTGGCCCGCTACTCGTACGTCGAGCCCGATGCGCTGCGCATCTCGATCACGGGCGCCAAGATCGGAGGCGAATACGCCGACACGCGGTGGCTCGGTTCCCACCGGCACTGGTTCGCTCGCGGCGAGGTGCGCGGCGTGATTGGAGACGTCGCGTACGACGGCTGGTGTTCACCGTGGCTGATCACGCGCAACGGCGCCTCGCCCAATGGCTACGAGCTGGATCTCGGCGATGCCTCACCGTGCGGCGAGACCGGCGACCGGGACTGGTACGTGGAGGCTCGTGCCCTGGTCGGGAAGGATCTCGTCGGCCGGAAATGGGCGTGGTCGCCGAGCACCGGCGTGGGCTTCCGTCATTTGTCGAATGGCACGACCGGCATCGCCGGATACCGCACCGATGACTACCTCTATCTGCCGATCGGCATTGCGGCACGCACCAAGGCGGCTTCGCACGGCGTGCTGAGCTTCAACCTGGAGTACGATCGGCTGCTCCGCGGCTGGCAGAAGACACGCGACTCCGAACTGGGCGGCGGTGCCGTTCCCGCGACCCCGACCGCGCCCGGGTTCACGATCGACCGCTTCACCGACATGTCGTTCACTCAGCCTCGCGGATGGGCACTGCGCGCGAGCGCGAGATATCGGATGACCGCCCACTGGTCGGTGGAACCGTACTACATCCGCTGGCACGTCGGCGCCTCACCGGTGAGCGATGGGACCGTGGTGTTTACGGTCGACAACGTGACGGCGCTCGAGCAGCTCGGTGCGTATGAACCCCGGAACGTCACGAACGAGTCCGGCGTGAAAGTGGGCTTCCACTTCTGAGCGCGGCGTCGCGGAGCCGGGATTGCCCTACAATCGCCACAGGCGTCCATGAGCATTCGCCGCGCGACCGATCTCGGGGAACGCAAGGTGTTCGAAGGGCCGGAAGCGGACGCGGCCGTCGTCCGGGCGGCGCTCGAACAGGAAGGGATTCGGGTGGCGGTGCAACCCTCCCATACGGTCCTCGCCCGTCTGCACGGGGCGATCTACGTGACCGATCCCGGCCAGCTCGAACAGGCGAGGGACATCGTCCGCCGGTACGTCGAGAACGTGCCGCGGAGCACGTCGGTCATCGGCCACGAGTGGCGCTGTCCGTCGTGCGGCGAACTGGTGGAAGGCCAGTTCCGCGCGTGCTGGAACTGCGGCGCGCCAAGGCCGTGATTGCTCCGCCTGGAACCACCCGCGCGGCTCCGGCCGGGCGCGGCCTGGCCCCGGACACGCTGCAGCATCGAAGACCGCCGTGCCCGCATCGGCATGGCTGAACCGAGAGTGTCCTACAATCGCCAGAGGCTCCCATGAGCATGCGCCGCGCCACCGATCTCGGGAAGCGGGAGGTCTTCGAAGCGTCGGAAGCGGCCCGGACGCTTCCCGGCGAGGATCTCGTCCAGGCGGGGCTCGCCGATCTGGAACGGCGCCGCGTGACGGTGGCCTCGCTGCTCGTCTCGATTGGCGCGCCTCGTCTGGCGGCGCTCGGGGTCCGGGTGCCGGATCCTCTCGACCGTCCGGAGCACCGGCTCTACGCGATGCTCCGTGAATCGGATGCCGCCGGCGCGCATGGCCGCTACAACGCGCTCGTCCGGCGGCTGGTCAGCTACGAGCGGGCGCTCGCATGCGCGACCTAGCGGATGCCGGCCGCATCCGCGACTTCATGCGCGCCATTGCCCGCGCCGCCGACCGGCCAGGTCGCGTGTACTTCACCGGGGGCGCGACCGCCGTGCTGCACGGCTGGCGCGCGTCGACGATCGACATCGACGTGCGGCTCGACCCCGAGCAGGATGCCGTTCTCCGCGCGATCTCGACACTGAAGGACGATCTCTCGATCAACGTCGAGCTCGCGGCGCCGATCGACTTCATTCCGGTGCCCGAGGGGTGGGGGGCCCGCAGCGTGTTCGTCGCGCAGGAAGGGCCGCTCACCTTCTTCCACTTCGATCTGTACGCGCAGGCGCTCGCCAAGATCGAGCGCGGTCATGCACAGGATCTCGAGGACGTGCAGACGATGCTCGACCGCGGCCTGGTGGAGCGCGCACGGTTGCGAGACTATTTCGAGCGCATCAAGCCGCTGTTGTACAAATACCCCGCCGTGGAGCCGGGCGCGTTCGAGCGCTCGGTCGACGCCGCGCTCGCGTGAACCGACCCACACGCCGATCGCGCCGCCCGCGAAGACGATCGCCGCGCCGGCGCTGGGTTCGCCGCACGGTCCGCCTGCTCGTGCTGCTGTTCGCGCTGCCGCACGTGCTGCTGCTGGCCTATCGCGTCGTCCCGCCCCCGCTCACGACGCTGATGCTGATTCGACTGGTCGAGCGGCAGGGCCTGAGCAAGGAGTGGGTCGGCCGCGATCGGATCGCGCCCGCGCTGGCGGAGGCGGCCATCGCGGCGGAGGACAACCGGTTCTGCGAGCACCACGGCGTGGACTGGACCGCCATGCAGTCGGCGCTCGACGAGTACCGTTCGGAGGACCGGGTCCGGGGCGCGTCGACGATCACGATGCAGACGGTGAAGAATCTCGTGCTCTGGCCGGGACGGGACCCGATCCGGAAGGCGCTCGAGATCTATTTCGCGTACTACGTCGAGCTGATCTGGCCGAAGCGGCGCATCATGGAGGTGTACCTGAACGTCGCCGAGTGGGGCTCCGGCCTGTACGGCGCGGAAGCCGCGTCGCGCCGCTACTTCGGCACGCCAGCGCGCCAGCTCACGGCCCGCGAAGCGGCGCTCCTCGCCGCCGTGCTGCCCAATCCGCGACGGTGGCGTCCCGATCGCCCCACGCCGTACATCGAGGCCCGCGCCGAGACGATTGAACGCGGCCGCGCCCAGCTCGGTCCGCTGCTCGCGTGCGCGCACTGACGCGGGTTCTTCACGGGTTCAGCGCGAGCCCGCCGGCGCCTGCAGGCGAGCCGCCTCAGCCGTCGCCGCAGTGCGCGCATCCGGCGCGGCCGCGTAGACTCTCGAAGCCCTCGCGGGCGATGAACGGGGTCATGGCCAGGGCCGCGACCGGATCGGCCCACCACCACTGGAAGACGGCGTTCAGGGCCAGTCCGCCCAGCGTAATCGCCGACAGGAACATGCACACATCCGTCTGACGTGCCTCCGCGCGAACCGCGCGACTGGCCAGGACCCCTGCGACCCGGCGCTTCGCCCGGGCAAGGAGCGGCATCACGACGAGCGAGACCGCGGCGACGCCGATGCCGAGAAGGCTTCGCCCGGGCAGCGCACCGCCCACGAGGGTCCGGGCAGCGTCGACCGCGACATAGACGGCCAGGGCAAGGAAGCACAGCCCGATGGCGCGCAACGCGCGCCGCTCCGCGATATCCCGTTGATCCGGCCTCGCATCCACGCGGAGGCGCCAGATGGCGGCGGCGCTCGCCGTGACCTCGATGAAGCTGTCGACGCCGAACCCGACGAGCGCCACGCTGCCAGCGCCCACCCCGGCGGCCACCGAGACCACGCCCTCGACGCTGTTATAGGCGAGCGTGGTCCATGTGAGCCAGGTTCCGCGCCGTACGGCCCGGCGGCGAACGAGATCGCCCGAGGCGTTCATCCCTGAAGAGTATCCGTCAGCGACCGAGGTTTCTCCAGCGCCGCGCGCCGGTCCGCCCCGGCTGCGATAGCATGGCGGGGACGCGCGTTCCCGCGTCAGGCCACGCACCGTGAGCGCCGTCCTCGAACGATTCCTTCGCTACGTCAGGTACGACACCCGAGCCGACGATCGATCGGAGCACCATCCGAGCACGCCCGGGCAGCTGGTGCTGCTGAACGATCTGGCCGCGGAGCTGCGCGCCATGGGCGTCAAGGATGCGGCGGTCAGCCCGCACGGCTGCGTGACGGCGACCGTGGTCGCGACATCGGCGAAGTCCTCCGTGCCCACCATCGGCTTGATCGCCCACGTGGACACGTCGCCCGAGATGAGCGGCGCCGGCGTCAGTCCCATCGTGCACCGGCACTACGACGGCGGCGACATCCGACTGCCGGACGACCCCTCGGTCGTGCTGCGCGCCGCCGAGATTCCCGCCCTCGCCGATCGGATCGGCGATGACATCGTGACCGCGTCGGGCACGACGCTGCTCGGGGCGGACGACAAGGCCGGCGTCGCAGAGATCATGACGGCCGTCGAGTACATGGTGGGCCACCCTGAAGTCGCGCGCGGGCCCATACGGGTCGCGTTCACGTCCGACGAGGAGATCGGCCGCGGCACCAGGGACTTCGACGTCAAGGCGTTCGGGGCGCGGTACGCGTACACGCTCGACGGCGGCGCGCGCGGCGACCTCGAGTTCGAGAGCTTCTCGGCCGACGGCGTGACGATGGCCTTCGAGGGGTTCAACACGCACCCCGGCTACGCCAAGGGCCGGATGGTCAATGCGCTCAAGGCCGCCGGCGCGTTCCTCGCCTCGCTGCCCCGCGCCCTCTCGCCCGAAACCACCGAGGGATACGAGGGATTCGTGCATCCGTACCTCCTGCGCGGTGGGGTCGATCGCGCGGAGGTTCGGCTGATCGTTCGCGACTTCGAGACGCGGGCGCTGGCGGTGAAGGAAGCGCTGCTCGAGGCGCTGGCTCGCGCCGCGGCGGCCGGCGTCGCGGGCGTGCGGGTGAGCATTTCGATCGAGGAGCAGTATCGGAACATGCGCGAAGTGCTCGACGGCCACCCGGACGTCGTGGAGTGTGCGCGCGAGGCGATGCGCAGGGCCGGCGTGACGCCGCGCGAACGGCCGATCCGCGGCGGCACCGACGGCTCGAAGCTGTCGTTCATGGGACTGCCGACGCCGAATCTCTTCGCGGGTCAGCAGAACTTCCACTCGAGGATCGAGTGGGTGTCGGTCCAGGACATGGAAAAGACCGTGGACACGATCGTCCAGCTCGCGCAGGTGTGGGAACAGCGGGCGTAACGCCGGGCAGAATTGACCTGACGATCACGAAACTGGACCCCTTCAGCAGCGACCCGGCGGTCCACTGTGACGGACGCCGCTCCAACTGCCTTGTCCGTGGCATTTACGGATGACCGCCCGCCGGCCCGGATGGGCACTCCCTTTGCTGGACCTGCCGTGCGACCCGACTCGGGGAGGTTTCAGGTGCGCGCGAAAAAGGCAACGACGGGACGGCGATCGATCCGCTACTGGCTGTTCGCAGACGCGAAGCTCCAGAAACTGTCGCTCAAGAAGGTCTCCGAGCGCGGAGGGAAGGGCGGCGCGGCGCGTCGGTCGAGAGCGAAGAAGAAGACGACCGAGGCGCCCGCGGGACCGCCGGCGCCGGAATCATCCGCGACCGTGAGGCGCGTCCTCGCGCTCGCCGGGTTCATCGTCATCGTCGCGGCCGCGCTGGCGCTGGAGCGTCAGCCCGTTCGCAGCGCCGAGGCCGCCGCCGCGCCGGCGGCGCCGGTCGAGGCGCAACACCAGGCGCCCGTCGCGATGCCGCCGCCGCAGGCGACGCTGCCGGCCCCATCGAGGGCGCAGATGACGCTTGCGACCGTCAGCCCGTCGCCCGCCAGGCGCCTCGCAGAGAAGCCGAGCACGGCCAAGAGCGCCGTCGCGAACGCGCCAGAGGCGCCCGCGAAGGCGGTCCTGCCGGCGTCCGTGACGAAGCCGGCGCCGCCTCCCGTAGAGGAGGCCGCTGCCGAATCGACGCCAACGCCCGCGGAGCCGGCGCGGAAGCTGACGGATGCGACACCGACCTTCGACCCGGCGGGCGCCGCCCTTGTCACCGTCACGGGATGCCTCCAGCAGGACGACGACCTGTTCTGGATCAAGGACGCCTCTGGCGGCGATGCTCCACGGAAGCGAAGCTGGAAATCGGGCTTCCTGCGAAAGCGTGCGGCGCCGATCGAGCTTGCGGGGCCGACCAGCCGCTTGAAGCTGAACACCATGATCGGCCGCCGCGTGTCGGCGACCGGCACGCTGGAGGACGGCCAGATGCGGCCCCGGTCCGTGCGCGAGATCGCGGCCTCCTGCAAGTGATCTGACGCCCGGGTTCAGACCCGATCGAAGACCACGCGTTCCGGGGTGGTCCCCGCCAGCCGCGCGAAGTAGGTCTCCACCGCCATGCCTGCGAACATCTGCCGCAGGCGCGCGGCGGCTCGCTGCAGATCCCGGATCTGCACGTCCTGCAGGTCGACGGTCACCGGTCCGATCTTGCGCGCCCGGTACCAGGCGCAATCCTGATGCGCGATGGCGACGATGCGCCGCGTGCCGTGCGCCTCGACGAGCCCTTCGAGCCGCCGGCGCAGGAAATTGAAGTCCTTCGGCACGAGATCGACCAGCGTCAGCGGCTCGATGCCGCCGGGCACCGCGACGAAATCGGTGCGCGGGCCGGCCCTGAGGTACTGTCGCGCGAACTCCTGGAAGTGCCCGTACCAGCGCCCGTCGACGCACGTGATGATGGTCGTTTCCGGCCGCGCGGGGTCCCACGCCGCAGAACTCTGATACACGCTGTCGTCAGCCACGTGGCACCAACTGCATCCGGACAGCTTATATCCTGCGCCGACCCGCAGCCGTGACCGCTCGGGCATTGACAGCCACTTTCACGATGAACGAGACTGCGCGAATCGTTCGTGTACCACGCACGACGCGATCCCATCCAAGGAGATTGTCGATGAGCGCCTCCGACCTCAGCCGCCGGGGATTTCTTGGGATGTCGGGCGCGACCGTGATCTCCGGGCTGGTGCCGCCGGGAGCCGGTGTGGCGCAGGGCGCGGCCGGTGCCGCCCAGACCTCCACTCTGAGGTCCCGGCCGAATCTGATCCTGTTCATGCCGGACGAGATGCGCGCCGACAGCCTGGCGTGTTTCGGCAATCCGTTGGTTCGCACGCCCAACTACGATCGGCTCGCGGCCGACGGCGCGAAGTTCTCGAACTGCCACGTGCAGTACCCCGTCTGCGGCGCGTCGCGCTGCAGCCTGCTCACCGGCTGGCCGACGAGCGTACGCGGCCACCGCAGCCTGTACTACTTCCTGCGGCCGGAGGAGCCGAACCTGTTCCGGTACGTGCGGCAGAGCGGCTACGACGTGTTCTGGTTCGGCAAGAACGACGCCCTCGCCGCGCAGTGCTTCTACGACAGCGTCACCCAATGGTCGCCGACGGGAAACCGGCCGACCGGCGGCGGCGGCGGAGCGGCGGCCGGCGCGACGCCGGGCGGGCCCGTGACGTTCCTGCTGCCGGCCGCCGGCGACCGCCGGCAGATGGCCGACTACTACCTCGTGCAGTCGGCGATCGAGATCCTCCAGCGCAAGGAGACCGACCGCCCGTTCTGCATCTTCCTGCCGATGTCGCAGCCGCATCCGCCGTACACCGTGCCGGCCGACTTCTACGACATGTACTCACCGGCCGACGTTCCCCCGCCGATCCCGCCCGGGCTGCCGAAGCGGCCGGACTTCCATCAGGCGATTCGGGAGGTCTGCCGCCTGCAGAATGTCCCCGAGGCGACGTTCCGCAAGATCAAAGCCGTGTACCTTGGCCAGGTCAGCTACGTCGACTGGCTGCTGGGCGAGCTGATGGAGGCGATCGAGCGCACGAACCACGCGAACGACACGGCGCTCCTGTGCTTCACGGATCACGGCGACTACACGGGCGACTTCGGCCTCGTGGAGAAATGGCCGAGCGGCCTCGAGGACGTGCTCACGCACGTGCCGCTCCTCGCGCGCGTGCCCGGGGGCGCGCGCGGGGCCCACTGCGAGGAGATGGTCGAGCTGTTCGACGTCATGGCCACCTGTCTGGAGCTGGCGGGCGTGCCGGCGCGCCATACGCACTTCTCCAGAAGCCTGGCACCGCAGCTCTCCGGCCAGCCGGGCGATCCCAATCGCGCGGCCTTCTGCGAAGGCGGGTACAACGTCTACGAGCCTCAATGCTACGAGCCGCTGGGGATCGGCGGACTGTATGGACCGAAGGTCCAGCTGCAGAACGAGCGGCCGGAGACGATCTCACGCTCCGCCATGGTGCGCACGCGCGACGCGAAGCTGATCGTGCGGCCCAACGGCCAGAGCGAGCTCTATCGGAACCGGACGGATCCGCAGGAGCGCGAGAACCTGTACGGCGACAGCAGCGCGGCCGCGCTGCAGCAGGAGCTCACGGAGCGGCTGGCGCACTGGTACATCGACACCACCGGCATCGCGCCGTTCGACAAGGATCAGCGCAATCTGCCGCCGTACTATCCGGACCGGAAGGCGCCGGAGCCGGACTGGCGCCAGACACTCCTGGACAAGTGAGACGTGCGCCGCCGGCGCATCGCGGTTGGCTCCGGTCGCCTGACGTGCGACCATAGCCTCGGCCCTGCCAGCGGAGGAATCATGACCCGACCAGCCGTGAGCGTTGCCCTGGCCGTTGCGCTTGGTGTGTCGGCGCTCGTGGCCCAGAGCTCGACCAGAACGATTTACGTCAGCGTCTTCGACGATGAGGGTGTCCCGGTCGCCGATCTGCCGGCGTCCGCGTTCACCGTTACGGAGAACGGCCGCGCGCAACAGGTCGTGGATGTCGGCCGTGCCACCGAACCGATGAAGGTGGCCCTGGTCGTCGACGACCACGGGCTCGGCCTGCCGGAGGTGCGCGAGAGCCTCGCGAGCTTCGTCGATGGCATGCCGGCGGGCGCGAGCATCGGACTGTTCTCGAGCGCGCGGCCGGAGTGGACGGTCGTTCCGTTCACGCGCGACCGTCCGGCGCTAAAAGAGGGTATTCAGCACCTTCTGCCCACGGCCGTCGGCGTGACCGCGGGCGGCTCGGCGCTCGACGATCTGGTCCGCCACCTGGCCAGGCAGTTCACGCAGGACGTCGTCGCGCGGCCGATCGTGCTGCTGGTCACCGTGGACCTGGGGTGCGGACAACAGGCGGCCGTCGGCGGCAATCCCGCGTGCGACCAGCCCGGTCCGCAGCTCGGCGGCTTGGGCGTCGCCGGATCGTATACGGCGAACTGGGATCTCGTCCTGCAGGACGTCCGGCGCAGCCGGCTCACGTTCTTCGCGATCGCGGCCCGTCACACGGATCCGCGCGATCACAGTCCGGTCATCGACAACAGCGCCGAGGTCTCCGGGGGGCACGTCGAGCTCGCCACGAGCGACGCGGGGATCGCGCCGGCGATCGCGCGCATCGGCGACGAACTGCTCGCACAGTACGCCGTGACGTACTCAGCCGTCGCCGCGCCGAAGAACGGCAATCGACTTCGCGTCGCGGTGAAGTCCCCGAACCTGAAGGCGCGCGCGCCCGAGCGCGTGTATTGAGGGGGCCGTTCGGCAGCGCGCGGGCCCGGCGCCCCGCGGCTACCCGACAGGCAGGTTCAGCCGGAACAGCCGCTGCGCGTTGTCCCAGACGAGCTTGCGGAAGATGGCAGGGGTCGTCGAGCGCTGCAGCAGGCCGAGCGTTTCGCGCGCGACGCACTTGCCGGCCAGACGCGATGCCACCGGATTGTTGGCCTGCGACGTGCCGCTGCCCCGGCCATCCGTGCACCCGCAGTCGCTGCCGAAGTGCAGCTTGTCCTGGTGCCGTCGGAGGAAGTCCGCTCGTGAACATGGGGTCGCGCGAGAGCGCGTTGTTTCCTGAGTTGGCGGAGAGATCGCCGAACAGGTTCGCGTAGCCGCCGAGGAGCCTGTCCGTGACGCCGCCGCGCGTGACGGGACCGGTCGGATAGGCCTCCTGTTCGGCGTATTTCGCGTCGACGTTCGCCCAGAACGCATCGGCGTGGCCGATGAACTGCGTGCGAGGAAACTTCTTCAGCATCGCTTCGAACTGTTTGAAGCCCGTCGCCCAGACGCCTTCGCCCGGATAGTGCGGCACCTCCTGGAAGTGCACCAGGATCGGCACGGAGAGATCGCCGGCCAGCGCGTAGATGCGCTGGAACTCCGGCGCATCGGCAGCCAGGTGGAACTTCATCTCGCCGAACGCGCACGCGCCGTCCTTCACGGCGGCCGTCAACCGGGCCGCGGCGTCCGGCGCCGCGATGTTCGTCGCGGCAGACCAGGCGAACCGGTTCGGGTGCGCTGCGGAGATCTGGCGAACGGCCGGCCCGGATGTGTCGCGGGCGAGGAGCACGCATGCGCGGACGCCGCATCCGTCCATGTGGCTCACGTTCGCCTCGAGATTGGCGCGCGCGTGCAGGTGCGCATCGAGGACCGGCGCGGGCCAGACAGGCGGCGCGTCGGCCGACTGCGCGCGGGCGGACCCGGACGTCGCCGCACCAGCGCTCGCGACGACGACGGCTTCGAGGAACTGACGACGGCTGAGGGGCATGGGGCGGTCCGGCGGGTTGGCCATCAAGCTTACGACATCTTCGAACTCATCTCGCTTGGTTCCCTGGAGTGGAGACGGCGCTTTCCGGGTGCCAGTGCATGCGGGCCGCTAGTCCGTCGATGCCGTGCTCGAGCTGCCAGAGCTCGGGTGGCCCGAAGGCGCCATAGTCGATGACCTGTTTGACCCGGCCCGTGCGAGTGACGACGGAGGTAATCACGGTTTCCAGGTCTGTTCCCGGAGCCGAGTACCCTGTCTTGCAGTGTCCAGAATCCAGAGGTCTCAACCATCAGCGACAGCTGCGCAAGATCCGGTATGCCGGCGTATCCGAAGAAAGTGCCCACGCGATCGACGAATCGCTCGCCCTCGTAGGTCGCGGTACCCGACGACCCCGTCCCGTCGAAATCAAATTTGACGGAGTAAATGGGACAGGGCCCGAAGCAACCGCGGCGACTGATGCCGATCGACCGATAGGGAATCGACTTGCGTGCCCGCTCGAACCACTGTGCGTCGCGATAGCCAACCGGAGAACGGAGGAAATCGAACGGGTCGCGCTCGGCGACTGCGAGTGCCTCGGCCTTCTTGGGCGGATTCGGCCAGGCCCTGGATCCGAGGGTGACGAACAGGATGCCGGCGACCGTACCCACCGTCACGCCCGCGAGTGCCCCTACTGCCGCGGCCGTACGAGGTCGAATTGACATGGTAGCGATCCGTTGTTTCGTCGCCCAGATGCATTCGACCCCGGGCCTGCAGAATCGTTCCCGAGCGGCGCGATTGCTTCACGCCGTCGTTGCTCGTATAGTGCGGCTCGTCCAGGAAGCATCTCATGATCAGCACAGCCCGGATCGCGCTCGTCGGCGGCCTGGCGGCAGCGGCGTTCGCCGCCGTGAGCCTGCCGCTCGTCGCGAGCGAGACGATCGATTACGACGCCGTCAACAAGATCAAGCAGCAGGGGCTCGATCCGTCCACCTCGAAAGTGATGGAGATCTCGAGCTACCTGACGGACGTGTACGGCCCGCGGCTGACCGCGTCCCCGAACGTCAAGAAGGCCGCCGACTGGGCCGTTGCGCAGATGAAGTCGTGGGGACTCGCGAACGTGGCGGAGGAGCCGTGGACGCCGTGCCCGGCCGCTGCCGATGCCGGGGCCTCCGGCCGCGGCAGCCGTCCCGCCAGCTGCAACTTCCCGCGCGGCTGGGCGAATGAGAAATCCTACGTCGCAGCCGTCGAGCCCCAGGCGTTTCCGATTCCGGCCACGCCAATCGCCTGGACGCCCGGCACGCCCGGCCTGGTGCGCGGCGGCGCCGTGCTCGTCACCGACGGGACGCTCGAGGATCTCGAACAGCATCACGCGCCGGGGACGCTGAAGGGACGATGGGTCCTGCGGTCGGCCGTCCCCGACGTCGCGGCGTACTGGAATCCGCTCTCGGAGCGCTACAGCGTCGAGCAGCTCGACGGCATGTCCAGTCCGCCGCATCCACCGGAATTCGGTCTGGCGCCGCGGGGACGCGGGGCCCTCGGCGGGCGCGGCCGCGCCGCCGGCACGCCGTCCCAGGGCACGCCATGCAACCAGCGCGGCGGACCAAGTCCGTGCGACGCGTACCTGCGTGCGGAGGGCATTCTCGGCGCGTTCACCACCGACGCACGGGGGCACGGCATCTACACGGTCGGCGGATCGTCGACGACCGACCCGCAGGCGGCCTTCCCCCGGATCGTCATTCCAGCCGAGCAGTACGGCCGGATCGCGAGAATCCTCGAGAAGGAGCTGCCCGTCACGATCGAAGCCGATATCCGGAACACGTTCTCGCCAGACCCTCCGCTCTTCAACGTGGTCGGCGAGATTAGCGGCGCCGACAGGCCGGACGAGGTCGTCATGCTCGGGGCGCACTTCGACTCGTGGCACGCCTCGACGGGGGCGACCGACAACGCCGCGGGCTCCGCGGCGATGCTGGAGGCGATGCGCATCCTCGAGGTTTCCGGCGTGAAGCTCCGGCGCACCGTGCGCCTGGCGCTCTGGACGGGCGAGGAGCAGGGGCTGCTGGGATCGCGCGACTACGTGGCGCGGCACTTCGGGACGACGGGCCAGGCTCGCGGAGCCGGACGCGGGAACGCCGCGCCCGCGGCCCTCCTGCCGGACGCGGCGAAATTCGCGGCCTACTTCAACATCGACAACGGGACCGGCGCCATCCGCGGCGTCTACCTGCAGGGCAACGACGCCGTCGCACCCATCTTCCGTGACTGGATGGAGCCCTTCCACACGATGGGCATGACGACCTTGACGATCGCGAACACCGGGGGGACGGACCACCTGTCGTTCGATGCGATCGGGCTGCCGGGCTTCCAGTTCATCCAGGATCCGATCGAGTACGAGACGCTCACCCACCACACGAACCTCGACGGGTACGAGCGGCTGCAGCCGGAAGACATGCGGCGGAACGCGACGATTGCGGCGGCGTTCGCCTTCCTCGCGGCCAACCGCGAGGACAAGCTGCCGCACAAGCCGGCGACGCCGGCCTTCACCGGCCGTCGTGGACGCGGCGGGAACTGAGGCGGGGCTCGTCGCCGCCGGCCAGGAGATCGACCATCACGGCGGCCAGGTGGCGCACGCGCGGCTCGCGCACGATCGTGTCGTGCGCGCCTGGAACGAGCGCAGTGCGAATCGGGCCGGTGGCGAACCGTTTCCATCCGAGATCGGGATCGGGCAGTGCGCGCGCCAGCAGCTTGCGCGAGCGGGCTCGGATGACGGCGATCGAGCCGGCGTACGGTCCGGGCCGGTAGCTTCGCAGGGCGCCGTGAAGCGCGACCAGGAAGGCACGCGACGCTTCGGGGTAGCGCCACAGCCCGAGCGCGTGACGGATGTCCACCTCCTGCGCGTCCGCGCCGCGGCGGGCGCGCCGCATCTGACGCCACCACGTGACCTTGCTCCTGAGTCGGCCCCAGGCGGCGGCCACCCCGTCTCGGAGCCAGTCATCGTCGATCGCCCAGTACGCCGTCTTCTTCGGGATCTGGATCCAGTCCGCCGGTGAGAACAGCGGCGGACGCGGACGTCCAGGCGCCGGGCAGTCGATCATCGCCAGGAGCGCCACGCGTTCGCCGGCCAGCTCGATCTGCCGGGCCATCTCGTAGGCGATCAGGCCGCCGCCGGAGTAGCCGCCGAGATGGTACGGCCCGGTCGGTCGGACGCGGCGAATGGCGCGGATGTAGTGCTCGGCCATCTCCTCCACGGTCGTGTGGGCGGGCACGCCGTTCTCGGTCTGCACCCGCAGACCGAATACCGGCTGATCGGCGCCGAGGCGCGCCGCCAGCGGCTCGTAGGAGAGCACTTCTCCGCCGATGGCGTGAACGAGGAAGAGGGGGGGCCGAGTGCCGCCGTGTCGAATCGCGACGAGCGGCGACGAGTCGAGGGCCTGACAAGGCTCGAGGATCAGGCGGCACTGCTCGCGGATGGTGCCGTGCTGGAACATGGTCACCGGCGACAGGGTCACCCCAAGCCTCGCCTCGACTTCCGCGACGACCCTCACGGCCAGGAGCGAGTGACCGCCGAGCTCGAAGAAGTTGTCGTCGGGGTCGATGGCGGCGACGCCGAGGATTCCGCGCCAGATCTCGGCCACCACCGTTTCAATCTCGCCGGGGCCCAGGCCGGCGCGGGCCGCCGGAGGCTCCGCCGCGGGGCGCCCCGCCAGGAGCGTGGCGTCGATCGTGAGCGCCGGGCGTTCTGCGGTCGGTCTCGGCGCGGTCTCCGGAGACGGCGCGTGGTCCATCTGCGATTCGAGAATCTTCGACAGCGCGGACAGCGTGGGAAACTCGAAGAGGGTGCGCACGCCGAGCTGCACGCCGGTGAGGCTGCCGAGCCGGCTCACGGCCTGCGCGGCGAGCAGGGAGTCGCCGCCGAGCTCGAAGAAGCTGCTGTCGGACTCGAGACGATCGACGTGGAGCAGCGCGCGCCAGACCTCGGCCACCAGCGATTCGGTCGGAGTCGCCGGGCCGCCCGCGCGGCGTTGCGCGCGCACGTCTCTCGGAGCGGGCGGCTCCAGGCCGCGGCGGTCAATCTTGCCGTTCGGCAGCAAGGGAATCGAGTCCAGGACCTCGTAGAATTGCGGCACCAGATGCTCCGGCAGGCGTGACCGGAGGTAGCTCCGCAGCTCGGCGGCGGCCGGAGGCCGCGCGGCGTCTCGGGCGACGCAGTAGGCCACGAGGGTTCGGCCCGTCGCGGGCAGATCGTGCGCGGCGACGACGGCGCGCTGGACCCGAGGATGCGTCATCAGGGCCGCTTCAATCTCGCCGGGCTCGATGCGAAACCCGCGAATCTTGAGCTGGTCGTCGCGGCGTCCCAGGAACTCGAGCACTCCGCCGTCCAGGAAGCGGGCACGGTCGCCCAATCGGTACATCCGGCCCGGCGGGCCCGCGAACGGGTCCGGACGGAAGCGCGCGGCCGTCAGCACGGGATCGTCGAGATAGCCGAGAGACACGGCGTCGCCGCCAATCCACAGCTCGCCAGGAATCCCCGGCGCCACGGGCCGCAGCTCGTCGTCGAGCACGTAGACACGGGTATTGGAGAGCGGGCGCCCAATCGGGATCGACGGCCGGAGCGTGCTCTCGCGCGTGATCACGTGATACGACGCAAACGTCGTCGTCTCCGTAGGCCCGTAGCCGTTGATGACCATCGTGTCGGGCAGCGCCGCCAGCGCGCGCGCCACGTGTCCGACCGAGAGGGCCTCGCCGCCCGTGATGACCCACCGCGCGGTCCTGAGCGCGCCGGGGCGCTCGTCGACCACCAGGTTGAACAGCGCGGCGGTGAGCCACAGCACGGAGACGCCGTGCATCGTCAGGACCTGTTCGAGCTCGAACGGGGTCGGCAGGTCGTGCGGCGACACGACGACGGCGCCACCGCGCAGCAACGGACACCAGATCTCGAACGTCGAGGCGTCGAACGACAGGGGCGCGGCGTGCAGCACGCGAGAGTCGCCGACCGGAATCTCGGGCATGCCGTGCGCCAGGCGGACGATGGCGCGGTGAGGGACGCCTACGGGCTTCGGATCGCCTGTCGTTCCAGACGTGAAGAGGACGTAGGCCAGCGCCTCGGCGTCCTCCGCCGCGTCCAGATTCTCCGCTGAGAGCCGGCCGATGACGGCCGCCTCACGATCGAGCGCGATCACCGGCAGGGCGGCGAGGGGCAGGGCCCCGGCCAGGTCCGTGGTGGTCACGACGGCGTCGAGCGCCACGCGCTCGGCCATCCACGCCAGACGCTCGGGCGGATACGACGGATCGAGCGGCACGTACGCCGCGCCTGCCTTGAGAATGCCGAGCAGCGTGACGATGGTCTCGGCCGATCGGTGCAGGCAGACGCCTACCCGGGACCCCGAGCGGATTCCGGCGGCCCGGAGACGCCAGGCCAGCTGGTTGGCGCGGCCGTTGAGATCGGCGTACGTCAAGGACGTCGCGGCATCGACGACCGCGGGCGCCTCCGGATGGCGCGCGGCGTTCGTTTCGATGAGCCGGGCGACCGTCCGCTCCCGGGGATACGGCTCCGTCCGGCCGCTCCAGTCGCCGACGAGCGTCGCGACTTCCTCCGGCGTCGGGGGCAGCAGCGCGCCGATGGGCGCGTCGGGATCGGCCAGGACGGCTTCGAGGATCTGCCGGGTACTGCGCCAGGAACCTGAGCGCGGTCCCGGCGTCGAACAGGTCCGTCAGATACTCGAGCGTCGCCCGCCGGCCATCGTCGCGGTGGAAGATCAGCAGCCCGATATCGAACTTGGACGTGCCCGTGTCGATCACGCGGCGCTCGAGCGAGAGATCGCCGGCCGTCCGCGTCTCGCCCACGGCGCCTGGGCTGTTGTCGAGGACGAACACCGTGTCGATGATCGGCGTCCGATCGAGGCTCCGCTGGGGACGGAGCTCCTGGACGAGCTTTTCGAAAGGCAGCTCCTGGTGCGCGTACGCGCTGAAGGCCACCTCCTTGACGCGCTGCACGAGCCCGCGGAACGTCGGGTTGCCGCTCATGTCGATTCGCAGCGGCACGGTGTTCAGGAAGAACCCGACGACCGGCTCCAGTTCCCGCTTCGTGCGATTGGTGATCGGGATGCCGATCACCATCGCCTCCTGGCCGCAGGCCAGATGCAGGAGCGCCGCGTAGGCCGACAGGAGCGAGATGAACAGCGTCACCGCCTCTCGGCGGCTGAACGCCTCCATCGCGGCGATCAGTCGCTGCGGGAGGATGAGGTACTCCCGCGCGCCGTCGAAGCGCTGGACCGCCGGCCGTTGCCGGTCGGCCGGCAGCGCGAGCCGCGGCGGGGTGCCGAGATGCGCCTTCCAGTAGTTCAGCTCCCGCTCGAGCACGTCACCCTGCAGGTGCTCACGCTGCGCGACCGCGAAGTCGATGAACCGGACCGGCGGCTCCGGCAGCGGAGACGGCTCTCCCTTGCGGAATGCGTCGTACAGCGTCGTCAGTTCGCGGAAGACGATGCCGTTCGACCACGCGTCGTAGACGATGTGATGGACGCACGCGACGAGCACGTGGTGCGACGGCGAGAGGCGGAGGAGGCGGGCGCGGAAGATCGGGCCGGTGGCGAGATCGAACGGCCGTCGTGATTCCGACGCGATGATTCCGTCGGCTTCGGTCGCGCGCCGTGCGGCGTCGAGCGCCGAGAGATCCGCCAGCGGCACGGAGAATTCATCGACCGGCCGAACGGTCTGATACGGCACCCCTCGCGCCGCAGGGAACGTCGTCCGCAAGGCGTCGTGGCGCCGCACGATCTCGACGATCGCCCGCGTGAACGCGCCCGCGTCGAGCGGGCCCTTCAGATCGACGACGAGCGGGATGTTGTAGGCCGGACTCCCCGGGAGGAGCTGGTCGAGGAACCACAGCCGCTCCTGCGCGAACGACAGGGGCGCACCGGCGACGATGCCGGTGCATGGAATCGTCAGCGGCCGGTCCACGAGAATTGGCGGCTCCGCCATGGCTCAAGCGCCGGACGGCGGGCGAATCGGGCGCCGGCCGTTCGAGCGGCAGCCGGTTTGCATGCCAGGGCCGTGCCCGAGCGGGCCTGGACCAGAATCCGGTCACTCGCTGCAGTTTCCGCAACCTCCGGCGGCGGCTAGTCAGCCGGACAGGGAACTAATTGTCCATCAGCGTACGGACTGATCGCCGGCGCCTCCGGCGGGGGCTCGCCATCTGCTGCGCGTGTGCGCTGCTGCCGATCGGGTGTGACCGGGTACCACGGCCTGCCGATCGCGGCGCATCGGACGGGACGCGTCCCGGCCCCGCGGTCCGACTCATCGTCGGCATGAACCCGGGCGGCGGCCAGGACCTCTACGGCCGCGTCCTCGCCCCTTACCTCGGCCGCCATCTCCCCGGCCATCCCGGCATCGTGGTCGACAACATGCCGGGCGCTGGCGGCCTGATTGCCGCCGACTACCTGGCGGCTCGGGCGGAGCCCGACGGGTTGACCATCGGGCTGCTCGGCGTGCAGGCGGTTCTGGCGCAGCTGGTCAGTCGAACCGCGTCGTTCGACGTCCGGGATCTGCCCCTGATTGGATCGCCCGCCGGTGACGGCGCAGTGTGCGTGTTCAGCCGGACGAGCGGGTTCACGCTGGACGCCTGGCGGCACGGCCGAGTGCCGCGTCTCGGGATGACCAGTCACGGGTCGACGACGGCCGCCTATGCGTTTCTCGTCTCGGCAGCCCTGCACGTCCGCCTGAGGCCCGTGATTGGTTACGGCGGCACCTCCGACATCAAGGCCGCGATCGGGAGTGGAGAGGTCGACGGCCTGTGCCTGAGTCAGAGCTCTTTCGTCGCCTCGTTCCAGCCACTGGAACAGTATGCGCTCGCCGTTCAAGTTGGCGGCGGGGAAGCTCGCGCGCTGGCAGACGTGCCGCAGGCGGCCGACCTGGTCACGACGGATCGCGCGCGGCAGCTGCTCGGCGTCGCGTCGATGGTCGGCCAGCTGGCCCGGTTCCTCGCCTTGCCGCCGCGCACACCCGCCGCGCGCGTGAACGAACTCCGCGCGGCGTTCGAGGCGACGATGAAGGATCCGGACTTTCTTGCCGCCGCGGCCGCCGCGCATCTCGACGTCGACGTGCAGTCTGCGGCCACGCTCGGGGCGCGCG
Organism: uncultured Acidobacteriota bacterium; assembly: GCA_963764505.1. Lineage (GTDB taxonomy): Bacteria > Acidobacteriota > Vicinamibacteria > Vicinamibacterales > SCN-69-37 > CAVXSP01. The sequence continues at coordinate 1,879,514 of CAVXSP010000001.1, forward strand.
TGCAGGAGCTGCTCGCGCTGCCGCCCGACGTCCGACGAGACGTGCTTGCCGCCCTGGAGGGCGCTCCCTAGCGTGCTGGACGGCACCACGGTCAGCGCGTGCCTGGAGGGCCTGGCGCAGGTCGTTGCGCTGCCGTCGCTCTGGCCGCTTGCGATCGGCGTCCTGCTGGGCGGATTGGTCGGCATCCTTCCCGGACTGGGCGGAGCGGCCGCGGTCGCCCTCCTGCTTCCGTTCGTGTTCGATCATCCGCCGCAGCAGGCGTTCGCCCTCCTGATCGGTCTCATTTCGGTGACGGCGACGACCGGAGATCTCACGTCGATCCTCGTGGGCGTGCCCGGCGAAGCGACGGCCGCGGCCACCGTCGTGGACGGCCATCCGATGGCTCGCCGCGGCGAAGCCGGGAAGGCGATCGGCGCGTCGCTCGCCAGTTCGCTCGCGGGCGCGCTGTTCGGCGCGCTGACCCTCGGTGTCGGCATCTCGCTGGCTCGCCCGCTCCTCGGCAGGCTCGGGTCACCGGAGTTGTTCATGCTGGCGTTGCTGGGGGTGGCCTGCACGGTGCCGCTCGCCTCGGCCTCCCGGTTGCGCGGGATCGCGGCCGGCGGGCTTGGCTTCGCGCTCGCCACGGTGGGTCTCGATCCGATCGGCGGGACGCCGCGATTCACGCTCGGGCAGATGGCATTGTGGGACGGGCTCGGCCTGATCCCGGTGGCGCTCGGTCTGTTTGCCGTTCCGGAAATCGTCTCGCTCGCCGGCCGTTCGTCGATCGCCCCCGCGGACTCCGAGCCGGGCGCTCACGGCTTCCTCGAGGGGGCGCGCGAAGCGGCACGCCGCTGGCCCGTGGTCGTCAGAAGCAGCGCCATCGGCGCCTTCCTCGGGTTGCTCCCCGGCGTCGGCGCCAGCGTCTCGCAATGGCTGGCGTACGCGCACGCCGCCAGGCGGTCGCCGCATTCGCGCGAGTTCGGCACCGGGGCCGTGGAGGGCGTGATCGCCCCGTCGGCGGCGAACAATGCGACGCTCGGCGGCGCGCTCGTACCCACGGTCGCGCTCGGCATCCCCGGTAGTCTCAGCGCCGCCATGCTGCTCAGCGCGCTCGTCGTGAAGGGGCTCGTGCCGGGCGCGCGGATGCTGGCGCCCGAGCGGGATGGCGGACACCTGACGTTCGTCTTCTCGCTGGCCTGGATGATGGTGCTGGCCAATATTCTGGCGGTCGCGCTCACGTGGGGCGCGAGCCGGTGGCTGATCAAGGTGACCCAGGTCCGATCCGGTCTCCTCGTGCCGATCCTTCTGCTGCTGGTGTGCGTCGGCGCGTTCACGGAGCGCAACATGGTGTCGGACCTGTTCGTGACCGCCGTGATTGGCGCCATCGGCCTGGCGTTCACGCACTACGGGTGGCCGCGCTCGCCGCTGCTGATCGGGCTGGTGCTCGGCTCGCTCGCCGAGAACCGACTCTTTCTGTCAATCCAGGCCTACGGCGCCGGCTGGCTCGCGCGGCCGGGCGTGCTGATCGTCGGCGTGCTGATTGCCGCGAGCCTCCTGCATCCCGCCGTGCGCCGGGCGGCCGGCCGGCGGCCGCAACTCGCGCCGCCAGCGGCTGTCGTGCGCGGCCGGGGCGAATTGGCGATGACGCTCTTCCTGCTGGCGACGTGCGCCGTGGCGCTCGCCTCCACGACCACGTTTCCGGCGAGCGCCGCGCTCTTTCCGCGGGTGATGCTCGGCGTGACCGTCGCCGCGCTCGGCGTCCTCGTGGCGAGCGAGTACCGGGGACGCGGCGGCTCGACGACGGCCGCACCCATGCATCTCGATCGTGCCTCGCTTCGGACCGCCGCGTCGATGCCGGTCTTCATCGCCCTGATCTGGGCGCTCGGCTTCGTCTGGGGCGCAACGCTGGCGGTGCTGGCCTGCGTGGTGGCCAGCGACCGCCGGCGGCCGGGCGCCGTCGTGGCGGTCACCCTGATCGCGTATCTGCTGCTCGACGTCGTCATGGCGCGGCTCCTCCACGTCCCATTCCCGGCCGGCGCGGTCCTCGAAGGCGCCCGCGTCATCGGCCTCAGGTAGTCCATGCCGAACCCGCCGGCGGATCGGACGATTGCCGAATGCTTCGAGGCGGCCGCGCTCCGTCACGCCGAACGCGAAGCCGTGTGCACGTTCGACTCGTCGTTCACCTACCGCGCGGCGCGAGACCTGGTGCACCGCGTCGCACACGCCCTGCTCGAGCACGGGACGGCGCCAGGCGAGCGTGTGATGCTGTTGTTCGGCCACCGGGCGGAGGCGCTGACGGCGCTGCTCGGAGCTGTCAAGAGCGGCGCCATCGCGGTGCCCGTGAACGCGTCCACGCCCGCCGACCGGCAGGCGCGGATACTCCACGACGCCGAGCCGGTCTGCATCGTGACCGACCGCGCGAACCTCGACGATGCCCGGCGTCTCGCCGGGGAGGGCATGCCCGTCATCGACGTGGGCGAGCTTCGCGCGGCTCCCGAGCGCCGATGGCCCGCTCCGGCCCCGGCCGATCCCGCCGTCATCCTCTACACGTCCGGGTCGACGGGCCAGCCCAAGGGCGTCGTGCAGACGCACCGCAGCGTGCTGCGCAAGATCGAGGCGACGCACGGCGTGCTGCAGACGAGGCCGGACGATCGCCTCGCGATGTTCAGCAGCTACGCGGTCGGCCAGGGGTTCACGGCCATGTTCGGGGCGCTGCTGTACGGCGCCACGCTGTGCCCATTCGACGTCCGGCGGCTGGGCTTCGGCCGCATGGCCCGCTGGCTCGTCGATCAGCGCATCTCGATCTACATCTCGAGTGCGACGCTGTTTCGCAGTCTGGTGCGCACGCTCGGGGAGCTGCGCTGCCCCGATCTCCGGCTCGTGCGGATCGGCAGCGAGCGGGTCACGTTCGACGACGTCGACGCGTTTCGCCGGCGGTTCCGCGGACACGCGCGGCTGCTCGTCGCCTATTCGTCAACCGAGGCCTCGACGATTGCGATGCACGTCGTCGGCGACGACGAGCAGTTCCCCGCCGGAATCGTGCCCGTGGGCAGGGCCACCGCCGGCGTGCACGTGTCGATCGTGGACGAACAGGGCGCCGTGGTCCCGCCCGGCGTGGAAGGGGAGATCGTCGTGCGCAGCGGCGCCCTGCCGCTCGGGTACTGGCGCGACGCCGAGCGGACAGCCCGCGCCTACCGGCCGTGCCCCGATGTTCCCGGAGAACGCGCCTACCACACGGGCGATCTCGGACGCGTCCGACCCGACGGCTGCCTCGAGCACCTCGGACGAAAGGACCGGCGCGTCAAGGTCCGCGGCTTTCGAATCGAGCTCGAGGAAGTGGAAGCCGCGCTCGCGTCCCATCCCGGCGTCTCGCGTGCGGCGGTCGTGGCCCGGCCCGACCGGCACGGCGACGCGACGCTCGTCGCCTATGTCGAGCTGAGCGCCGAGGCGCGGGCCACTCTCGAAGGCGTCCGCGCGTTCATGTCCGCGCGCCTGCCCGACTACATGGTGCCGGCGACTTTCGTCGTGGTCGAGAGCCTACCCGTCAGCGACACCGGCAAGGTGATCATGTCGCAGCTTCCCGAGCCGCCACGCGAGCGGCCGGCCACGCTGGCGTCCGCCTATGAACCGCCGACGACCACGATCGAGCAGATCGTCGGCAACGCCTGGAAGGAAGTGCTCGGACTCGACGCCGTCGGCGTGCACGACCCGTTTCTGATGGTGGGCGGCGACTCGCTGCGGGCCGGCCAGATCGCCTCACGTCTCTCCGTGGCGACCGGCGTCGAGGTGCTGCTCTGGGAGCTGCTCGAACGGTCGACGATCAGGCGCCAGGCGGAGCTGATCGCCACGCGCCAGGCCGCAGTGGCGCGCTGATACGAGCAACGGGGCAATGTCCCGCCATTCCGTCATGGCCTCGTTGCGAGCACGTCTCTCTCGTAGTCCTTGACGTGCGCCAGCCAGGCGACCCCGACAGGCGCGCCGGCGCGCGCGCAGTACTCGTCCCACACGGGACCGAACGGCAGCGTCTTCTGCTCCTCGAGCAGCGCCAGCCGCGAGGTGTAGTCGCCGTCCAGCTCCAGCGCACGCAGCCGCTCGGACGGCTCGAGCAGCGCCTTGAGCAGGGCCTTCAGCATGTTGCGCGCGCCGATCGTCCATGCCGCGACGCGATTGATGCTCGCGTCGAAGTAGTCCAGCCCCACGTGTGCGCGGCCGAGGAAGCCGCCGCGTACGAGCTCCTGGGCCAGCGACTCCAGATCGTCCGTGAGGACGACGACATGGTCGCTGTCCCAGCGGACGCCGCGGCTGACGTGGAGGACGATCTCGGGGACGAACAGCAGCACCGCGCTGATCTTGTCGGCGACCGATTCGGTCGGATGGTAGTGCCCGGTGTCGAGCGTGACGAGCGTGCGCCGCGTCGCCGCATAGCCGAGGTAGAACTCGTGCGAGCCGACCGTGTAGCTCTCGCAGCCGAGGCCGAAGAGCTTGCCCTCGACCGAATCGCGGTTGAGCGCCGCGTCGATCCGCTCTTCGAAGATCGCGTCGAGCGAGTCCCTCAGGCGCTCGCGCGGGCCGAGCCGATCGGCGGGCGCGTCCTTCATCCCGTCGGGAATCCACAGATTGGTGACACAGGGCGTTCCGAGCGCGCGGCCGAAGGCGGCGCCGATGCGTCGGCACGCGATGCCGTGATCGATCCAGAACTGGCGGATGGCGCCGTCGGGATGCGACAGCGTGAGATTGTCGGCCGCCTTCGGATGCGAGAAGTACGTCTGGTTGAAGTCGAGGCCGATCCCGAGCTCGCGCGCCCAGTCGATCCAGCCGGCGAAGTGCTCCGGCCCGACGGCATCGCGGTCGATGCGGCGGCCGCCGAACTCGCCGTAGCTCGCGTGGAGGTTGAAGCGATGTCGTCCCGGAATCAGCGAGAGCGCCATTGCCGCATCGCGGCGAAGTTCGTCCGGCGTGCGCGCCTTGCCGGGGTAGTGGCCGGTCGCCGCGAGCCCGCCGGTGAGGCCCGTCCCGAACGACTCGAATCCTGCGACGTCGTCGCCCTGCCAGCAGTGAAGAGACAGCGGGATCGTCGCAAGCCGCGCCAGCGCGGCGTCGGCATCCACGCCGATCTCGGCGTAGCGGTCCCGCGCGAGGGGATAGAAGTGAGGTGGGAAATCCGTCATGTCCAGCTCGACTAGTCAGGGTATGCCAGGTGCGCGCCGCGGACACCAGAATCCTCGTGCCTGGGTCCGCCGATTCGTACATACTGCACCGCCGTGGGGGGCGACGGCGTGGGGCGAGGCGTGAAGGCGTGGATTCTCCCAGGCTTGGTCGTGACCGCGCTGGCGGCTGTCGCGATTTTCGGCGGCGTCAAGTACTCGAGAATCGAACCGGTCGCGAGCAACGCCGATCGCAACCCCGCCGACATCGGCAGGACGATTCCCAACACGCTGCTCGTGTTCGAGGACTGGCCGGGTGCGCCGGCGTTCTGCCGCAGTCCGGATCAGGTGCTGGACCGACTTCGCACGGCGGTTCTCGACGTGGGTCCCATCGGTGACGCCACTGGCTGCACCGCCTCACTCGCCGGCGATCCGGCCTCGGGATCACAGTTGTCCCTGATGTGCCCCGTGTCGGCCGGACAGGACGGCTGCGTCGATCGGTATACCGCACAAGTGTGGGTGGAGCGGGACCGGCGCAGCTTCGCCAACTACAAAGTGCGCGGATTCGGATGGATCCAGCGCTCGTGCGGCGGCTCGGACGCCGCGTACGAAGCGCTGGATACTTCGATGTCCCGCGGCACGTCGTCGACGATCGAGGCCGTGCTGCATCAGTGCCGCGATCCCGAAGCCCGCTCCTCCCGCTGACAGCGTCCTATGAAGAAAGCGCTCTATCTGATCACTGCCGCCGCCCTCATCGGGCTGCTCGCCTTCATTCTCTGGCCGCACCCGCCGACCACCCTGATCAAGGCGGTGCGCGACCATCCAGAGGCGTTTCCCGCCCAGTATCGCGTGGTGCTCCCGCTGAGCGCCACGTCGCGGCTCGGGTACACCGAAACGACCCTGGCTCAGGGGCTCCCCCCGGCCGACTACGTCGTCGCGAGCGACGCGCCGTGCTTCTTCGTCCGCCCGATCCCGGCCGACAGCCTGATGGAGCTGCGGGTCCGCTACGGCGACCGGCGGTCGTTCGTCGCCAACACCGAGGCCAAGAGCGTCGCCACGGCCGCCGGCCTGTCTCTCGCCGATGACGAATCGGCGGAAATGGTGCTGGAGAACCTGAGGCTCGAACGCGCGGTCGGCTGGCCGAACCTGAACGGACCATGCACCTTTGCGAACGACACGACGGTGCACACCGTGGTGACGAGCCAGGTCGTGGCGGAGAACGTGACGCTGACGACCTCGCGAACCTCCAGCGCGCAGGGATCGGCGGGCACGAGCGGCGGAACCACGCCCATGAGCGCCGCAACCACCACCGGCTGGACGGCGACGACCAGCCGGAACGCGGCCGGGCACGACATCGGTACTGAGCGTCGTGCTCACGCCTGTCACGGTGACCACGAGCTCGACCACGCTGACCCTCGGCGCGACGCCGCAGATTGGCAAGGTGTGGCCGTTCCCGCCCGGTCTCGACGGCGGCGTCGTCGTCGACGACTTCGACGCAGGTGCGAGGCGGGTGAGCTACCGCGTGTCGGTTCCCGGGAACGCGACGGAGCCGGCGCCGCCCGGCGTGCAGTTGTGCCCGACGGGCGAGCGCATCGAGCGAGGCCTGGGCGAGCGCTGCGACTTCCTGCTGCCGCCAGGCTCCGCCCTGCTGTCGGTGACGTGGGACGTCGAAGAGATCGACGGACGTCCGCAGCTCAGGCTGGAGCTGAAGGGCTACAAGACCACGTTCTCAACCGCCGCGGCGCACTGACGCGTCCACGATCGTCAGCGAGGCCGGACCGACTGGACCCGGTTGTCGAGGCGCAGCTCGCGCAGGTCGCGCACGTTGTTGGTGATCGTCGAGCACCGGCCGCGGTACCTGTCGCGTCGCACAGCTCCCATCGGCCGATGACTTGCGCGCTCTGCGCCCGGCTGCCGAAGCCGCCGAGCGAGGACCGCGGCTGGTCGACGATCATCGACCGTCCCGTGAAGTTCGGGCCGTCGAACAGCACGATCTGCGCCCGTGGCACGGGCGCCGGAAAGCCGCCCCGGCCGGCGAACCGCGGGCGTGCGGAGGAGACCAGCCGCCGCAGCCCGATCGACTGCAGATCGGGCACGTCGGTGCTGATCACGCGACAGTCGTCGTAGTCGGCGCTCACGCAGAGCTCCCAGCTGCCGCCGCCGACCACGCGCACGCTCATCGCACGGTCGTTGAAGTCGATGTCCCGGAAGTTGGCGACCGGGCCGGAAATGATCTTGCGCTGTCCCGAATAGCGGGTCCCGGCATACAGCTCCAGCGCCCCGTCGCTGCCGCCGCGGCGGCCGGGGAGTCCAGGCCCCCCGCGCACGCGGCGCAGCGACGTGATCCGGTCGTTCCAGCCGGAGTCGCGCAGGTTCGGATCGCTGTCGGTGACGAGCAGGCACCGGCCGCGGTAGTCCGGATCGACGCAGAGCTGCCACCTCTCGCCCGGCGCGACCACGACACTCGAGATGCGGTCGTTCAGGCCCGATGCGCGCAGGTCCGTGACGTCGACCGTGAACGCGCGGGAGCGGCCCGCCGTAGTTGGCGTCCTCGAAGAGGACGATGCCGCTGCGCACCTGCGGCGGCAGCGGTACACTCCGCCGCTGCCAGCCGCCGAGCCCGAGAACGGCGAGGCCGACGAACAGTCCGCACGCACTGCGATATCCCGGAGTCATGGCTTTCCCCTCTGCGCAGACGACGACTAGACCATGACCGTGTCCGCGGACGGTCCGTAGATCCCTGGCACCTTGCCGCCCATGGGGCGGATGCACGTGCTCAACTGGCCTCGATGATGTACGGCGTCGAGGAACAGCAGCCACATGAGCGCCTGGGTCGGCGCCGACATGATCACCTTCTCGCCGACGCGGAAGTCCGCGGGGGTGTCCCACGCGCCTGCGCCCGCCTTCTCGAGCTTGGCTTCGAGCTCGCGATAGCTGCGGTCGAACGCCGACAGCGCCTCGTCCAGCCCGTCGAAGGGCACCTGGATGCGATGGTTGATCACGCCGTCGTCGAGCAGCTCGCCGAGATCGGCGAAGTGGCCGATCAGGTGGCCGACGAGCTCGCCCGCGGACCTGGACTTGGCGTCGTGGCGGTAGTCGAGCTTGGCGGGCGGCAGGGCGGCGATGACGTTGTGGAAGCGCTCGAACTCGCCGGAGAGCGTCTGCGCGAAGAACTCCTGATTCGTCATGAGACCTCCAGGGAAGCGGCTCGCATTCTACCTCCTGCGCGCCGCGTCGGACCCGCGCCGCAGCACGACGATCGACACGTCGTCGTGCGCGGGGGCGTCACCGACGAACGCCGTGAGCGCGGCGAGCACGCGCGCGCCAATGGCGGCCGCGGGTTCATCGGCCACCTGCCGCAGCGCTTCGCGCACCCGCTCCTCGCCGAAGAACTCGTCGGCCGCGTTGGATGCCTCCGTCACGCCGTCCGAGTAGACGACGAGCGTATCGCCCTCGGCGAGCTCGGCGCGCTGCTCGAAGAACGTGGCCTCGGGCAGGATGCCGAGGGCCACCGAGCCGCGCGGCAGCTCCTCGATCGCGCCGCGCCGGAGCAGCAGCGGAGGCGGATGTCCGGCGTTCAGGATCTGCACGTCCCCCGCGTTGGCCGTCACCACGAGGTACACGAGCGTGGCGAAGCGGTTCGTCAGCCCGTCCCGTACGAGGATGCGATTGACGCGCGCGCCGAAGTCGGCGAGCGTCTCCGACTGCGGAATCAGGGCCCGAAGCGTTGCCTGCAGTTTGACCATCAGCAGCGCTGCCGGCAGCGCCTTGCCTGCGACGTCGCCGAGCGCCAGACCGTGATGCCGGTCGTCGACCTGCAGGTGATCGACGAGATCTCCGCCGACGTCGTTGGCCGGCTCCGAGTACATCCACACGTCCCATCCCGGAACGGCGGGCGCCCGCGGCGGCATGAGCGCGAGCTGGACCGCGCGGCCGGCCTGGAGCTCGTCGCGCGCGATGAGCTTGTCCTTCAGCTCCAGCATGAGGACGACGACGAGCAGGCTGTCGCCGAGCCAGCGAAGATTGACGCTGACGTGCGCGGCCGTGTACTGGATCTGCGCGACCGCCAGGAACAGGCCCAGGGCCAGGAGCACCCGCCGGGCCGGCGTCAGCTTCAGCAGCAGGCTCTTGATGAGCCGCCACAGCCGGTGCGCCAGACGCGGCACCGCCGGGAGGCGCGCGAGCTCCTTCCGCGCCTCTTCGCTCAGATAGAAGGCTTCGAGCTCGCTCAGCGTGCCGCCGATCTCGCGCCGCACGCCCCGGCGTCTGACGTCCTCGAGCACGCGGCCGACGTCGGTTCTGAGCGTTCGAAAGAGCGGAGCGCCGGATGACCGTTCGGAAGCACGGGGCACTCGGGATTTTCCTCTGGATGCGTTCGGAACGGCTCTACACTGTCGCAGATGCGGGCGCTCCGTCCAGATCTTCTTGTCGCGCTCGCCGTCTCCGCTGTCGGTGCGGGCGGCATGGTGCGCCAGACGCCCGTCTTCGACCTCGTCCTGCTCAACGGGCGCATCGTCGATGGGACCGGCGGGCCGTGGTACCGGGCGGACGTCGGCGTCGCCGGCGATCGGATCGCGGCGATCGGGAACCTCGCCGACGCCCCGTCGCGCGAGCGGCTGGACGTCTCGGGACTGGTGGTGGCGCCGGGTTTCATCGACATGCTCGGCCAATCGGAGTTCAGCCTGCTCGTCGACGCGCGCGGCGCGAGCAAGCTGATGCAGGGCGTCACGACCGAGCTGACCGGCGAGGGAAGCTCGGCCGGCCCGATCAACGACCGGATGATCGCGGACGACGCGACGCGGTACGCGCGCTATCACCTGACGGTCGACTGGCGCACGCTCGGCGGGTACCTCACGCGCCTGAACGATCGGGCCCGGCCCGCCATCAATCTCGGGTCGTTCGTCGGCGCCGGCGGCGTCCGCAACTACGTGCTCGGCCGCGCCGACCGGGCCGCGACGCCCACGGAGCTCGGCGCGATGAAGCGGGAGGTCGCCTCCGCGATGGAGGACGGCGCCTTTGGCTTGAGCTCGTCGCTGCAGTACGTTCCCGATCGGTTCGCCTCGACCGCGGAGCTCGTCGAGCTGGCCCGCGTCGCGGCGGCGCACGGCGGCATCTACATCACGCACCAGCGATCCGAGAGCGGCCAGATCTTCGAGTCGCTCGACGAAGTCTTCACCATCGCCGAGCAGGCGAAGATTCCGGCCGAGATCTTCCATCTGAAGACGGCCTACCGGGCGAACTGGGGCCGGATGCCCGCCGTGCTCGACCGGATACGCGCCGCCCGCGCGCGCGGCCTGGACGTCACGGCGGATCAGTACCCTTACACCCGCGCCGCGAACGGCCTCGACGCGTGCCTGCCCCTCTGGGTGCGCGAGGGGAGCAAGGCGCAGATGATGGCGCGCCTGAAGGACCCGGCGCTTCGCGCCCGCATCAAGCAGGACATGGCCGACCCCAACGCCACGTCCTGGGAGAACCAGTGGTACGGATCGGGCGGCGGCGACGGCGTCCTGCTGACCGACGTCACCAATCCGGCTCTGCGCCAGTACCGAAGGGCTGACGATCGCCGAGATCGGCGGCCGGCTCGGCAAGGACCCGCGCGACGTCGTCGCCGACTTCGTCGCCGCCGACGATGCGGAGAGCCTCGTGATCATCTCAATCATGCGCGACGACGACGTGGAGCTGGCGCTGAAGGATCCGCTGGTGAGCGTCGGGACCGATTTCGAGGCGCGGGCCGAGGACGGCCCGCTGTCCCAATCGAAATCGCATCCACGCGCGTGGGGATCGTTTCCGCGCATTCTCGGCTACTACGTCCGCGAGAAGCATCTGCTGCCGCTCGAGGAGGCGATCCGGAAGATGACCTCGCAGCCGGCCGCGCGCGTGGGACTCCGCGATCGGGGGCTGCTGCGGCCCGGTATGATGGCCGACATCACCGCATTCGATCCGGTCGCCGTGCGCGACACCTCGACCTACGGCGACCCGACGCACTACGCCGAAGGCATCGAGGACGTCGTCGTCAACGGCCGGCTGGCGGTGCGTGACGGACGAATGACGGGCGTCCTCGCGGGCCGCGCCCTGCGCGGCCCTGGATACCAGGCCCGCGCGTCGCGGTGAACGGCGGGCGCGGCACGCGTCCGTCTCGAACGAGAGGGCAGTGCCATGGGCAGGATGTCTCGGCGCGAGGTGGGAAGAGCGGTCGCGGGTCTGGCGGCCGCGCAGGCGTTCACGACCGGCACGGCCGCGCAGGGCGACGCCGCCGCAGCGACCTATGTGGGGCCGCTGACCGGCGTGTCGCCGGCCCAGCTCGACGGGCGGTCCCTCGACCCGGTCGCGTATACGCGTGAGCTGTACGCAGCGGCCCCGCGCCAGCTCCGATTCCGTGCGACGACCCGCTCGGAAGCGGAGGCTTGGCAGAAGGCGCTGGGCGCGAAGCTCGCCGAGCTCCTCGGCGGATTCCCCGGCGATCGCGTTCCCCTCGACACCAGGACGCTCGACGTCCGGGAATTCCCGGCGTACACGCGCGAGAAGATCGTCTTCAACACGCGGCCCGGACTGAGCGCCCTCGCGTATGTGCTCGTGCCCCGCGGCGTCAGCGCCCCCATCGCCACCGTGATCTGCGTGCCGGGCCACGGCCGCGGTGTGGACGACATCGTCGGCATCGACGAGCGCGGGCGCGACCGCACCGACAAGTCCGGCTATCAGCACGATTTCGCCATCCAGGTGGTCGAGTCCGGGCTGGCGGCCGTCGCCATCGAGCCGCTGGCGTTCGGCGCCAGGCGCGACCCGATCACGATCCGCAAGGGCCTCGGCAGCTACGCCTGCCAGCCCGCTGCTGGCGGTGCGCTGCTCGTCGGCCAGACGATGATCGGCTGGCGCGTGTGGGACGTGATGCGGGCAGTCGACCTGATCGCCACGCGTCCGGCGCTCGACGCCAGCCGCGTCGGACTGATGGGAATCTCGGGAGGCGGCACCGTCACGCTGTTCGGCGCAGCGCTCGAGCCCCGGATCAGGGCCGCGTTCGTCAGCGGGTACTTGAACACATTCCGCGACAGCATCGGCAGCCTGTCGCATTGCATCGACAACTACATCCCGGGCGTCCTGAACTGGGCGGAGATGCACGACGTCGCCGGACTCGTCGCGCCGCGGCCGCTCTTCGCCGAATCGGGCGAGCTGGATGCCATCTTTCCGATCCGGGCCAGCCTGGAGAGCTTCGGTCACCTCCGCGACATCTATCGCGTCTTCGGCGCCGAGGATCGCGTGGAACAGGAAGTATTTCCGGCGGAGCACTCGTTCTGGGGCAAGCGAGGCCTTCCGTTCCTCGCCCGGCACCTGGCCTGAGCGCCGGGGCGCCGCAGGCGCAGTCGGCGCAGGGGGGCCGGGCCCGATCCTGTCGAGGATACCAGGATTCGCCGTGCGGAGCGCGCACCGACACGTGCGCTATGATCGATCCAGCACGTGGCCGAGCGTTCTTCGACATCCGAACCACGCGGGTTCCGATTCGCCCAACGCGAGCTGTTGTTCGTCCTGCTCCTCTCGGCCGCCAACGTCGCGGCCTTTTTCGGCACTCGCGCGGTGGCGGCCTGGGACCGCAGGCTGAGCGAGGCCGCGGCCGAGGAGGCGTACCTCTCCGGCCAGCGCGCGCTTGCGGCCGGAAAGCCCGAGGCGGCGGCCGCGCTGTTCCGATCGGCCCTGGTCCGCGACCGGGATCGGCGGACCTACGCACTGGCGCTCGCTGACGCGCTCGTGAAGAGCGCGCATGCCGACCAGGCGCTGCAGGTGCTGACGGCCCAGCGCGAGCGGGCGCCGGAAGACGCAGAGGTGAACCTGCGCCTCGGCCGCCTCGCGGCCGCCAGCGGCGATCTCGAGCAGGCGGAACGCTACTACCACAACGCGATCTACGGCCTGTGGTCGGAGGAGCAGCCCATCCGAGCTCAGGGCGCCCGCGTGGAGCTGGTCCGGTTGCTGCTCGCGCGCGACGATCGGAGCGCCGCCCAGGCCGAGCTGATGGCCGCCGGTACCGACCAGCCCCGGCGGCCCGTTCGACCCGCTCACGGCGGCTCAGCTTTTCGAGGCCGCCGGCGACGACGCTCGGGCGCGGACGGAATTTCTGCAGGCGCTCAAGGGGGCGCCGTCCGACCCGGTGGCGCTTGCCGGCGCCGGACGCACGTCGTTCGCCCAGCAGGACTACGGAGCCGCGCTCTCGTACTTCGCGGCGGCCCAGAATCACGGCGATCACTCCGAAGAGACGGCCAGTCTCGACGCGCTGGCGCGGATGGTGCTCGAAGACGATCCGCTCGCGCCGGGGCTCTCGTCCCGCGAGCGCAATCGTCGCATCCAGGTCGGATTGCAGCAGGCCTCGAAGCGGATCCAGGAGTGCGCCGGCCAGTCGGCGGACGCGCAGGCGGCGCTCGAGCCGTTCGCCGCCGACCTCACGCGCCTGCTGCCGCTCTTCGAGGCCAACGCGCGCCGGCGGCCGGAGGGTAGCGTCGTCGAGGCCGTCGAGACCATCGTCCGGAGCGAGACCGCGGCGGTCGCCTCGTGCGGCGAGGCGCGTGGGCTGGACGAGGCGCTGATGCTCATCGGCCGCAAACACGGAGTCGCATCGAAGTGAGCCTGAGCCAGGACGCGCCACCGCCACGGGCGTTCGCCGATCGCCTCACCCCGAGGGAACACCATCTCTTCCTGGCGCTGACGGTCATCATCGGCGTGGCGGCCGGCCTGGCGGCCGTGTTGTTCTCCCTGGCGATCGATCTGACGCATCACTTCTTCTTCGGCAATCAGCCGACCGGTCTGCGGCTGGTGGCGGTGCCCGCCGGCGTGAGCGTGATCACCGGCATCCTCCTCGCGCGGTTCTTCCCTGGCGTGCGCGGGAGCGGCATCCCGCAGACGGAGGCGGCCTTTCACCTCAATCGCGGCGTGATACCCGGCCGGGTGCCCGTCGGCAAGTTCCTGACCGGCGTGCTGTGCGTCGGATCGGGGCACTCGATGGGACGCGAGGGGCCGTCGGTGCAGATCGGTGCCGGGCTGGCCTCCTTCATCGGGCAGCGGCTGCATCTGTCGTCGGCCCGGCTGCAGAGCCTCATCCCGGTGGCGGCGGCGGCCGCGCTGTCGGCGGCCTTCAACACGCCCGTGGCGGCGGTGATCTTCTCGCTGGAGGAGATCATCGGCGACATGAACGCGTCGCTCATCGGGTCGACCGTCGTCGCGTCGGTGGCCGCGGTGATCGTGGAGCGATCGATTCTCGGCAACGAGCCGCTGTTCCGGGTCCCGCCCTATCACCTGGTGCACCCGGCCGAGCTGCTGGCCTACGGGCTGCTCGGCATCGTGGGCGGCGGGATCTCGCTGCTCTTCTGCAAGGGGCTGCTGCGGGCGCGCCAGCAGTTCCTGAACATGCCCCCCTGGACCGATGCGCTGCGGCCGGCCATCGGCGGCCTGATGGTCGGGGCGCTGTTCCTCGTGACGCCCCAGGTGATGGGCGTCGGCTACGAATACGTGGACCAGGCGCTCAACGGCGGTATGGTCATGCGGACGATGGTGATCCTCGCGGCGGCCAAGCTCGTGGCGACGGTCGTCTCGTACGCGTCGGGCAATGCCGGCGGCATCTTCGCGCCCAGTCTGTATCTCGGCGCCATGGTCGGCGGAGCGACCGGGATGCTCGTCCAGCAGTTCGCGCCGTTTCCGACGGCGGGAGTCGGCGCCTATGCGCTCGTCGGCATGGGGACGCTGTTTGCCGGGATCATCCGCGCGCCCATGACGTCGGTGTTCATGATCTTCGAGATCACGCAGGACTATCAGATTCTCGTGCCGCTCATGGTCGCCAATCTGCTGAGCTTCATGATCTCGCGGCGCTTCCAGCCCACCCCGGTCTATCACGCCCTCCTCGAACAGGACGGCGTGCACCTGCCGAGCAGCACGACGCGCGCGCCCGTGGGCAAGTGGCGGGTCCGCGATCTCATGATCCGAGAGGTGTCGTTCCTGTCGCCGGGCGCGACCGTCGCCGAGACATGGGATCTCGCCAAGGGAATGGGCGGCAACTGCTATCTGGTGGGCAGCCCGGGCGCGCTGTCCGGCGTCGTGACGCGCGACGGTCTCGAAGACGCCGTTCGGACGGGCCGTGGCGGCGAGCCGATCGCCGCCTGCTTCGTCGAACACTGGCCGCACGTGCACCTCGACCAGTCGCTCGAAGTGGCGATGGAACGCTTCAGCCAGAGTCCGGGGCTGCTGCCGGTGGTGAACCGCCGGAACGTCGCCGCGGTCGAGGGTGTGGTGACGCTCGACTCGATCATGCGCTTCCTGACCGCCAACCCCGACGAACGCGAGCCGGCGCTCAAAACCTGAACGGCCCCCAGGCCCGTCGGCCGTGCGCGGCGCAGGGCTCGCCGGGGGAGCGGGACGCCGGCACGAGCAGCTCGCGGCCCTCCGCCTGCGCCCTCGGGACGAGGTCCAGCGTCTCGATGGCGAAGCGCCGCAGCGCGGGCGATGCCCGGAACGTGTCGACGACCACGTAGCCCAGGCACGAGCGGCGCAGGAAGTGCCTGCGGTCCGCCTGCGCGCGCGCGGCGAGGTCGGCCGGCAACGGCTGGCCCTCGCTCAGCCGGTACAACGCGTCGAGCACCGGACTTTGGAGGGCCGCGCGCCGCTCGCGATCGGACACCCGCGATTGATACCCGCCGATGAGCGGCTTCTCGTGGAACGTCTGGTAGTACTGGACCGCCGCGCTGAAGTCGCCGACCGACGACGTGCCGTCCCGCACACCGCCGGGCAGCTCGAGGACGCGGACCCAGGGATCGGGGTCCTGCTTGATCACGCGATAGACCGCGGGCACGTCGGCGCCGTACAGAACCCGCGGAACGGGCATCAGTTCGATGGCGAGCAGGCAGCTCACCGCCGCCAGCAAGGCGCGCCGGCGGCGCGGCCACGCGGAGCGCAGCGACGCCAGCGCGAAGCCGAGCATGATGGACAGTCCGAGCGCCGCCACGACGGCGAGGCGCGCCGGTGCGCGCGCCAGCTCGACGACCGGCACGAATCGCAGGATCCACCAGGGCCCGGGGATGTCCGTGTTCACGCCGGCGATCTGCACGAACGGTCCCAGCGCGAGCGCCGCGAAGATCGCGGTGAACGCGATCCATACGCGCGGCACGGCCGCCCGGTTCCGCCAGACCGCGATCAGCACGACGCCAAGGGCGACGAGCGACAACGACCCGACGTACTCGGGATAGGCGAGCGGGCCGCGGCTCGTGATCCAGCGCATCGTCGGACCGCCGAACCAGGGCTGGCCGGGATTCGGCGCGAACAGATCGACCAGGTCGAGGCCCGCGGGACTGCTGCGCCAGTTGATGGCCGGCTCGGGAAAACTGCCGGTCAGCAGGCGGCCGAACAGCCCGGCGAGCACCGGCGCCAGGACGAGCGCCGCGGTCCCGGCGGCGGTCGCCGCGAGCCTCGCGATCCGCCACGGTGGGAGCGCCTCCGGCCGTCGATGCCCGCGGAAGCGCCAGACGAGCTGCTGCCTCGTGACGAGCAGGATCGCCATCAGCAGCATGGGCGTATAGAGCGTTCGAAAGCTGAGCGTGCGTCCGAGCACGACCACGGACATCTCGCCGTGCCAGAGGCGCCAGACGATGATCGCGGCGCCGGCGGCGAGCAGCGCGTTCACGACGCGGAGCACCCGCAGTGGAGCGGGCCCCGTTCGGTCGCGCTCCAGCCGCCAGACGTGATGGCCGAGGAGCAGGGCGCCCATGAGCGCGCAGTAGATCGTGTAGTACACGTCGCAATAGCCCGCCCAGCCCATCGTCGCCCCGGCCAGAAGCGCGTCCCGCGTCCGCCCGGAACGCAGGGCGTTGACGACGGCGAGCACGAACAGCGGCAGCGGCGCCGCCGCCACCAGGCTGAAGTGGGCCGACCCGCGGGCGATCAGGTACGGGGACGCGGCGAACGCGGCGCCCGCGATCCACGCCTCGACGTGGCGGCCGGTCAACCGCCTGACCAGCAGGTAGGCGCCGTAGCCCGACGAGGCGATGAGCACCAGGTAGATGAGATTGAACGTCGTCACGACGCCGAGCCAGCCGACGAGCGGGGTGGCGAGCAGGTCCGCGAACACCGAGTAGTTGTGCGTGGTCAGATCGGCGCCTCCCGCGAAGGCGAAGATCTGTTCGGTGGCGAACGGCCAGTGGCCGTGATGGATCAGCTCGTAGTGGAAGACCCAGAGATTCCAGAGATAGACGCCCGTGTCCCCGCCGATCGATCCCGTCAGCCGGGTGGTCAGGTGCCGCGGCAGCGGCCAGGTGAGGATCAGCGCCAGGAAGATGAATCCCGCGACGGGCAGCAGGCGCTGCAGTCGAACCATCCGAGAGGGAGCATACCTTGGCCGGACAGGGCATGGAAGGCGGCGCCACGGGCCGGCACGTCCCCTCCGGGCCGGATACAATCACCCTGCGGCCTCGCCATGGGAAGAGCAGCGATCCTCGGCGTGCTGATCGCGGGACTGGCCCTGTCTCTTGCGGCAGCGCGCCTGCCCGCGGTTGGCGCGCCCACGGCGCCAGCGGCCGATCGCGTCGTCGAACTGCACGTCGACGGCGAGATCGAGCCGATCATGGCGGAGTATGTCGTCGGGGGCATCGGACAGGCGAACGCGGCGGGCGCGGCGCTCATCCTGATCACGATCGACACGCCTGGCGGGCTGGACACGTCCATGCGCGCGATCATCCAGGCGATCATCACGTCCCGGGTGCCGGTGGCGGTCTATGTGACGCCGTCCGGCGCGCGCGCGGCGTCCGCCGGCTTCTTCATCCTGCTCTCGGCCGACGTGGCCGCAATGGCGCCAGGGACCCACACGGGCGCGGCGTCGCCGATCGCGGCGATTGGCGGAATGCCCGTGCAGATCGACGACACGCTGCGCAAGAAGATCCTCAACGATGCGACGGCCTACCTGCGCAGCTATGCCGAGCGCCGCGGAAGGAACGTACAGCTGGCCGAGACCGCCGTGGTGGATGGCAAGGCGTTCACGGAGAACGAGGCGTTGAAAGGCAAGCTCATCGATCTCGTCGCCGACTCGAGGGCCGCACTGCTGAAGCAGCTCGACGGCCGATCGGTCGGCCGCTTCGACGGCAGCACGACGACGCTGGCGCTCGGGCAGCCGGTCGTGACGCCGGTGGAGATGACGGGACGGCAGCGCTTCCTCGCGCGAATCGTGCAGCCCGACGTGTTCTTCGTGCTGCTGATCGTCGGGCTGCTCGGTCTGTACGCGGAGTTCACGCATCCGGGTCTGTTCGCGCCCGGCGTGCTGGGGGGGATCGCGCTCGTGCTGGCGCTGTTCGCCATGCATCTCCTGCCGGTGAACGTCGCCGGCCTGACGCTGATCGCGCTGGCCCTCGGCTTGTTCATTCTGGAGGCGAACTATCCCAGCCACGGGATCCTCGGCGCGGGCGGCACCGTGGCGATGCTGATCGGCGCGCTGATGCTGGTGCACTCGCCGCTCACGGGGGCGGGCGTCAGCCTCGGCGTCGCGGTCGGCGCGACGCTGCCGTTCGCCGTCATCGTGGTCGCGCTGATGCGGCTGGTGCTCCGCTCGCGCGCCTGGCCCGTGCAGACAGGTTTGGAGGAGATGGTTCGGCAGATGGGCGAGGTCGTCGAGCCGATCACGGGCGCGGCCGCCGCGCCCCGGGCGGGGCTGGTGCGCGTGCGCGGCGAGCTCTGGCGCGCCGTGGCGCCGGCCCCGATTCCGGCGGGCGCGCGCGTCCGTGTGACTCGCGCGGACGGTTTGACGCTGCACGTCGAACCCGTCGATTGAGAGGAGACCCCATGGATGCGTCAGGCTTCAGCTTGGGATGGATCATCGCGTTCGCCCTGTTCCTGATCTGGTTCTGGAACTCGCTCTACATCATCAAGGAGTGGGAGCGCGGCGCGGTGCTGCGCCTCGGGCGCATGCAGCCGGTCGCCAAGGGCGCCGGGATGCGGCTCGTGTTCTGGCCCATCGAGACGCTCTACCGGATTCCGCTCCGGGTCGTGACGCTCGACGTGCCTCCGCAGGACATCATCACGCGCGACAACGTGTCCGCAAAGGTCAACGCCGTCTGCTACTTTCGCGTGGTCGACGTGAACCGGGCCCTGCGCGAGGTCGAGAACTATCTCTACGCGACCTCGCAGCTGGCCCAGACGACGCTGCGGAGCGTGGTCGGGCAGTTCGAGCTCGACGAAGTCCTCTCGGATCGGGAGCGGGTGAATGCAAAGCTGCAGCAGATTCTCGACCAGGACACCGACACGTGGGGGATCAAGGTGACCAAGGTCGAAGTGAAGCAGGTCGACATCCCCGACACGATGCAGCGCGCGATCGCCCGGCAGGCGGAAGCCGAACGGGAGCGGCGCGCGAAGGTGATCCACGCCGACGGCGAGTTCCAGGCGGCACAGAAGCTCGCCGACGCCGCGAAGGTCCTGCAGACGCAGCCGGCTGCGATCCAGCTCCGCTATCTGCAGACGTTGACCGAGATCGGCGTGGAGAAGAACACGACCGTCGTGTTCCCGCTGCCGATGGACATCATCAACCCCTGGCTGGCGACGCACAAGGGCGAGTAGCCACCGGCGGGGTCCCCTCCGGGCGCGCCGCGCCTACGGCTTGAGCTTCAGCGCCGCGCGGTCGAACGTCGTCACCTGCGCCTGCATCAGCCCGTCCTTCGTGATGTAGGCATCGGCTCCCCGGTACGGCTCGGCCAGGAAATCCGCGGTGCCCACCCAGGCGACGTTGATCGTGTCGCCCACGACGAGGACGTGCTCCGTGGTGAACTTCAGGCCGCAGAGCCCGCCTTCCTGAACCGGCTTCACGAATCCGCGGAACAGCTCCGCGACGTCCTTCCGGCCCCTGATGACCTGGCCGCCCGGCAGGAAGAACTCGACATCCTCCGGATACTGCGCCATCAGGCGCATCCAGTCGCAATGGTTGATGGCGTCCAGATGCTCGTCGACGACCGCTTGGGGCGTCGGGAGGCGTTTGATCGGCGGTAGCTGGGTCATGCGGGCCTCGGCTGCGGGTGCGGACGACGTCGTGGGCCGCGCGCCGCTCGACGCCTGCCCCGGATGGGGTGCGAACAGCAGGGCGAACGCGAGGGCGAAGAGGCGGCGACTCATCGATGTCCTCCGTCTGAGTGACGGCCCAGCATAGCGAAAAACCGGGCCTGAGGGATTTCGGCTCGCCATTTCCAGCGTGAACCCCAGAGAAATCCCGACTCCTCCGGATGGTCGCTCGCGCCGGAACCGCCTATGGTAGACGGTATTCGGCAGGCCCACGACACGTTCCTTCTTCTCCTTCTCCGACGTGTTGTGTCCCAATCCCGCCGAGGAGAGCGGGTGGTCGATGGATCATCCGCTCTCGATTCTCGAATCCGGGGGGCTTCGCCCCCGCGGACCCCCCGACACGCTCGCTCGCGGGAGATCCGGCGCCCCGCTCCGCTCGCGTGGGCTCGCGGACGCGCATCTCGCCCGATGCGACGCGTCACGTCGCTGATTGCAGCTAGGAGATGACGCCGCGCCGCACGGCGTAGAGGACGAGCTCCGCGGTGTTGTGGACGTCGAGCTTCTGCAGGATGTGGGCGCGATGCGTTTCCACCGTCGTCGGGCTGAGCGAGAGGAGCTCGGCGATCTCCTTGTTGCTGTGGCCCTCGGCGATGAGCTGGAAGATCTCGCGCTCCCGCTCGGACAGCGAATCGTACCGGTCCTCGACGCCCCTGGCCGCCAGGTGGCGGACGTAGTCGTCGAGCATCACCTTGGCGACCGCCGGGCTGAAGAAGGACTTGCCGACCGCGATGGCCGAGACGCCGAGGATGAGATCCGCGTCGGCCGAGTCCTTCAGGAGATAGCCTGTCGCGCCGGCCTGCAGGGCGCGCGTGACGTAGGCCTCGTTCAGATGCATGCTGAGAATCAGCACCCGCGTCTTTTCGCTCTGCCGCACGATCTGACGCGTGGCCTCGATGCCATTCAGGAGCGGCATGCCGATATCGAGGATCGCGACGTCGGGCTGGAGCGCGAGCACCTGCTTCACGGTGTCTCGTCCTTCACTCGCCTCGCCGACGATTTCCCAGTCGGCCCGCTCCTCCAGGATCTTGCGCAGGCCCTGACGGACCAGGCGGTGATCGTCACCCAGAAAGATTCGCAGGTTCGCCATCGAATAATGCACCCCCGTCTGCGCTCTGCGTCTCGCGGATGGGCTCGGAGCGGGCATGCGGCCGTGCCGGCAGCTCGAGCGTCAGCCGTGTGCCCTGGCCCGGGGCCGTTTCGATCCGGAACGTGCCACCGAGCTGCTGGACGCGCTCGCGCATGCCGATCAGTCCGAGGCCGGGCGCGTGCTCCAGCCGTTCGACCGCCCCGACATCGAACCCCGACCCGTCGTCCTCGATCGTGACCACCACGGTCGTGGTCAGCCCCTGCAGGTAGACCCGGCAGATGCTGGCGTGCGCGTGCTTGGAGACGTTCGTCAACGCCTCCTGGACGATCCGGTACAGCGCCACCTCCAGCTCGGGCGCGAGGCGCTGCGACATCTGTTCGTGCAGCAGCTCGGTCTTGATGCCGTGGCGCTTCGTGAAGCCTTCCAGGTGGTTCGCCAGCGCCGCCGTCAGCCCGAGATCGTCGAGGATCGCCGGGTGCAGCAGATGGGACAGGTCGCGAATCGTCTTGAGCGAGTCCTCGGCCATCACGCGCGCGTCCTCGAGGCGCGCCGTCGCGATTGCCGGCAATCCCGGCGTCCGCTGGACGAGACCCAGTTCGACGCGAATGGCCGTGAGCGCCTGACCGACCTCGTCGTGCAGCTCGCGCGAGATGGCCCGCCGCTCGTCCTCCTGGACGGTCGCCAGCCGTGCCGACAGTCGGTGGAGATCGTCGGTGATGCGGAGGTCCCGCGCCCGCTGCCGGCGCAGCTGCTGTTCCAGCCGGCTGCCGTAGAAGGTCGCCAGCAGTCCGACGAGCAGGCTCGCCCCGAGCGCCAGACCCAGCCGCTCCCAGGCGTGGCGCTGCGCGTCGCGGTTCAGCGCCCCCGTGAGATCGCGCTGACGCACGAAGGAGGCGCGGTTGAGCGTCTGTACCTGTTCGGAAATCCCCATCGCGACGTCGCGCTTCGGCACGACGCGGCTCCGCAGGAGCGTCAGACCCGTCCGCGACCACTGGGTCGGATCGGTGTCGAAGACCGCGAGCATCGCCTCGTGGAAGCTGTCGATCTCGCGACGCAGATTGGCCACACGCGCGCGCTCGTTCGGCGTGTCGAGCACGGGCACGTACTGGTCCAGCGCTCGAGCAGCCCGCGCGTACGCCTGCTCGAATTGCCGCCGGTATTCAGGGGTCTTCGAGACATCCGGATCGAGCAGCGCGTCGCGCACGAAGATCGATCCGAACAGCACTTGCGTCCGGGTGTTCGAGAGCAGGTCCTGCGCGCGCAGGTACCGGCCGTTGAGATCCGCCGTCTGGGTCTCGAGGTCCGCCATCCGCTGCGTCATCCTGTACCCGGCGAGGAGCCACAGCATGAGCGTCATCCCGAAGCCCAGCACCAGCGCCGCCCTGAGCGTCAACCCTCCCACTCTCGAGGCGGGCTCCGCCTGGGTCATCCGATCGCCGAAGCGGGGAGTCCACCGCACACGGGCACCCTTCTCCTACATGGCGCGGACGAGCTGACGGCAGCCCGACGCGCGCGAGCGTCTCTCTGGCGATTCAACGGCACGAGGCAGAGCGGTGAACCCATTCTCTCACGCGGGAGCCCAGCCGCATACTCCCTATCGCGCAGAGACCCATCCGGGTCAAGGCTTTGAGCGGAACGCCATGCCGGAGCACAGTTATAGCAGAACTCGCCGCCGGCCTCGGCCGATATAATCCTCCGACGTCTTGGCCGAGCTCCCACGCAAACTGGGCCTCTTCGATGGCGCCGCCCTCCTCGTCGGGTCGGTCATCGGATCGGGCATCTTCGTCGTCCCCCGGCTCATCGCGCAGCGTGTCCCGGAGCCGGGCCTCGTCATCGCCATCTGGGTGTTCTCAGGGCTGCTCGTCCTGTGCGGCGCCCTGACGCTGGCCGAACTGGGCGCCATGTTCCCTGAATCGGGAGGCCTCTACGTCTACATGCGCGAGGCGTACGGGCCGTTCTGGGCCTTTCTCTACGGCTGGACGATCATGCTGGTCGTCATCCCGGGCGCCCTCGCGGCCTTGACCACGGCGTTCCTGCTCTACCTGGGGCAGTTCCTGACGATGTCGTTCCTGGCCGAGAAGGCGATCGGCATCGCCGTGCTCCTCGGTCTGGCGCTCGTGAACGCGCGCGGCGCCAAGCTCGGGGCCGGGGTGCAGAACCTGTTCACGATCCTGAAGGTCGGCGGCCTGGCCGCGCTCGTCGCGCTGGCCGTGGCGACGCGCCATGGCACCACGGCGAATTTCCTGCCGCTCGCTCCAGCGCATTTCTCCGGCGGTGTGCTCGCCGCTGCGGGCGTCGCGATGATCTCGACCCTCTTTGCCTTCGACGGCTGGCACTTCGTCGGCTTCGTGGCCGGCGAACTGCGCGACCCGGCACGCACCGTCGTCCGCAGCATTCTCGTCGGCGTCGCCGTCGTCATCGCCGCCTACGTGGCGGCGAACCTGGCATACCTGTTCGTGCTCGGGCCGGCGCGCATCGCCGCCTCGGACCGCGTGGCGACCGATGCCATGGCGGCGATGATCGGGCCCGTCGGCGCGACGCTGATGACGGTGGCGATCCTGTGCTCGATCTTCGGCGCGATTTCGGCGAACGTGCTCGCCGGTCCTCGCGTGTTCTTCGCCATGGCGCGAGACGGCCGCCTGCTGCCGAGGCTCGCCGTCATTCACCCGAAATACGAGACCCCGGCGGCCGCCATCTGGGCGCTGGCGGGCTGGGCGGGGCTGCTGACGCTGACGGGCGGCTTCGAGCATCTGATCACGATGTCGCAGTTCGCCAACTGGATTTTCTTCACGATGGTCGTCCTCGCGGTCATGGTGCTGCGCCGGACGCGGCCCGGCCTGGAGCGGCCGTACCGCGTGACCGGCTATCCATGGACCGTGATCCTCTTCGTGATCGTCTCGTCCGTATTCGTCGTCAACACCCTGATCGAGGCGCCGTCCAGCTCGCTTCTCGGCCTCGGTCTGCTCCTGCTGGGCGTGCCGTTCTACTTCCGGGGCGGGCGTTCCGCCGCCTGAGCGCGGGCTGCCGGTGAGGCCGACCGATCTCCGCCAGCGTCTCTGGAGGGTCCGCCGCCGCCACCACCACATCGACGCCAGCCTGCGGCGGTCGGCGTCGGCCTGGCTGCTCACGTTCTCCTACGATGACGGGGAGCTGGTCACGTGGCCGTTCGAGCGCCGGCAGGCGGCGGCGGCGGAGGCCGCTCGCCGGCGCGATGAGCTGCTGCGCGCCGGCTGGACCGTGCACTGGTAGCTCACCGGGTGCGGAAGCCGTACCGGGCGAGCAGCCGCTTCATCGTCAGGCCCTGGACGACGATCGAGAACACGACGATCGCGTAGGTGGAGACGAGCAGCAGGCCCTTCGCCGGGAACGACGGCAGCGACAGGACCATGGCGACGGGGAGCCCGCCGCGCAGACCGCCCCAGGTCAACACCGGAATCAGGCCACGGGCCGAGGGACGCGGCAGGCGCAGCGCAAAGATGGGAAAGGCGACCGAGGCGAGGCGCGCGGCGAGCACGACCGGAATCAGCAGGATCCCGGCGCTCACCCCGTTGAGGCCTGCCGGGACGGACAGCACCTCGAGTCCCAGGAGCAGGAAGAGCACGGCATTCAGGATCTCGTCCATCATGTTCCAGAAGGCCCCGATGTAGGCCTGCGTCTGGGCGCTCATCGCCTTCCGCCGGCCCGGATTGCCGATGAGCAGGCCCGAGACGACCATCGCGATTGGCCCGGAGACGCCGAGCCGGAACGAGAGCGAGTAGGTGAACATGACGAGGGCCACGGTGATGAGCAGCTCCAGGGTGTGCTCGTTGAGCGTCTTGAGGGCGCGGTAGGCGGTGTAGCCGAACCCGAGCCCGAGCGCCGCGCCTCCTCCGACCTCCCGAAGGAAGAAGAGCGCGAGGTCGCCCGGCTGCATCGACAGGTGTTCGCCCGCGGCGCCCGACAATCCCGCAATCGAGCCGAGCGCCACGAACAGCACGACCCCGATGCCGTCGTTGAACAGCGATTCACCGGCGATCTGGACCTCGAGGTCCTTCGGTGCGCGCACCTGCTTCAACAGGGCGAGCACGGCGATCGGGTCCGTCGGCGAGATCAGCGCGCCGAACATGAAGCAGACGGTCAGCGGCAACGGCAGTCCCACGAGTCCGAACACCGCATGGCTGAGCCAACCCGTCAGGGCGGTCGAGATGATCACGCCGAAGGTCGACAGGAGCCCGATCGACCATTTGTGCGCCAGCAGGACGGTCAGATCCACGTGGAGCGCGCCGGCGAAGAGCAGGAACGAGAGCATTCCGTGCATCAACGCCTCGTTGAAGTCGATCTGCGAGAGAAAGCGGTCGAGCGCCTCGCGCAGCGAGAGTCCCGGCACCACCGTGTCGAACGCCAGGACGCCAACCGAGCTCACCAGCGCCACGAGCAGGGTCCCCGTGGTGGCCGGGAGGCGCAGCACGCGATGATTGACGTATCCGCAGACAGCCGCGACGGCGATCAGGATCGCGGCGACGTCGAACGCGTTCATGAAGAAGAGGATTATCCTCCGTCGCGCGGGCGGGGCCCCGCGAGTGAGCGTGTCGGGGGCCCGGGCAAAGCCCCGGATCAATCACTATATGATCGAGCTGTCATGCGGCCGGATGGGTTCTCTGCGCCATGACGAGTCACGAAATCGCCGTCGACCTGCATCAGCTCCTGCAGGATCACGTCGAGACGTACGAACAGCTCGAAGTGCTGCTGCTGTTCGCGGGCCGTTCCGGGGAGGCGTGGACGACGGCCGAGGTCGCGGACGCGGCGAAGCTGCAGACGCCGACGGCATCCGAGGCGCTGGAGGATCTGAGCCGGAGCGGCGTGCTGGAGCGCACGGAAACCGGTGGTGTGGCACGCTTCGTCGTGTGCGCGGCGCGGGCGCGCGCCGTGGATCGGCTCGGTGAGGCGTACCAGCGCGACCGGCTCGGAGTCATGAATCTGATGACGGCAAATGCGCTCGATCGCGTGCGCACCTCGGCGCTGCGCGCGTTCGCGAAGGCGTTTCTCCTCGGGAGGGAGCGCGATGGCTAAGGCGGTCTATCTGCTCTGCGCCGCCATGAGCATTCTCTGCAGCGCCCTGCTCTTCCGCGGGTTCGCCGTGGACCGCAGCCGGCTGCTCCTGTGGAGTGGCGTCTGTTTCGCCGGGCTGGCGCTCAACAACGTGCTGCTCGTGTTCGATCTCGTGATGGTCCCCCAGATCGATCTGGCGGTCATCCGGACTCTGACCGCGGCCGGCGCGCTGGCGGTGCTCCTGTTCGGTCTCGTCTGGGAGCTGAAGTAGTCGTGGCGCTGGCGGTTCTCCAGGGGATGCTCGCCGCCGCCTGCGGCGTGGCGGGGCTGTTCTTCCTCCGGTTCTGGAAGACGACCGGCGACCGGCTGTTCGTCTTCTTCGCGCTGGCCTTCTGGGTGCTCGGGGCGCACTGGGCCGTGCTCGGCATCGCGAGTCCCGCGGCCGAGAGCCGGTATTATTTCTTTCTGCCCAGGCTGTTGGCGTTCCTGCTGATTATCGTGGGCATCGCGGACAAGAACCGCCACCGCACCTGAATCGAGACTCATGCTCGGACCCACGTATCCGGTCGCCGGCCTGGTCGCGCCGCAGCTGCAGGCTCATTTCGCCCGGCATCTCGCCGAGGCCCGCCAGCGGGGGGACCACGCGCTGGCCTCGCTCCCGTCCATCGATGCGATCGTCGTCGTCGTCGACGCGGCGTTCTGGGCGAGCCTGCGGCACGAGGAGGGCTACGCGTCGAAGATCTCGCTCGCCTATCTCGCGCCCCACGAGGTCCCGCAGCCGATGGTGTTCGAGCGCCCGATCCCGCTGGATCCGGCCGCGCTCGCCAAGGTCGCGCCGGCCGTCGAGCGCGCCGGCATCCACCTCGGCGTGTGGCCGCAGGGCGAGGAGCTGCGCGTCTGGGGCACGGCGGGGACGGTTCCGGCGCTCTGTTTCGTGCTCGAGGTCGCCGGGCCGGGCCTCCTCGTCGTCAAACATCATCGGGGCGAGGAGTCCGGCAAGTTCGTGAACGTCGCCGTGCTCGAAGGCGACCAGATCAAACTGATCGACGAGCACGCCTCCAGTCTGCCCGATTGCCCGGCCCTGCTCACGTCGCTCCTCGGGTTCGATTCTCCCGCGACCTGGGTGGACTCGGTGAACGTGCTGGTGCAGCTCGCCGTGTCCATGCGGGCGCACGGTCGCGGTGGTTCGCTCATCCTCGTGCCGGCGGGCGGGCACGCGTGGCGGGAGTCGATCGTCCATCCGCTGCCGTACGCGGCGCACCCGCCGTTCGGCGCGCTGGCCGAGCTGGCCCGGGCGGAGCCGGAACGGCGCCGGGAGCGGGGCTGGCAGGACGCGCTCGGCCGCGCGGTCAGTGCGCTCGCGGGCCTGACGGCCGTCGATGGCGCGACGATTCTCACCGCCGATTACGAGCTGCTGGGATTCGGCGCGAAGATCGCGCGCCGGAAGGGCTCTCCGCAGGTGGCGCAGGTCACCATTACGGAGCCGATCGCCGGAGGCATCGCCGAGGTGATCGAGCCGGCCCAGCTCGGCGGCACGCGGCATCTCTCGGCCGCGCAGTTCGTGCACGATCAGCGCGACGCGATCGCGCTCGTCGCATCGCAGGACGGCCGCTTCACCGTGTTCGCCTGGTCCCCCTGCGAGAAGATGGTGCACGCCCACCGCGTCGAGACGCTGCTGCTCTGACCGCCGGGAACCCGCGCGGTCGACGGACGTCGAATCTTCCTGTCACAATGGAGCACATGGTTCGTGCGCTTCGCCGGGTGGCGACGCTCGTCGCCCTCGTCGCGCTCGGCGCGTGCTCGATTCGCGACTCGGCCTGCGGCCGGCCGCCCGATCGGGAGCCCACGCCGGACGAGGTGCCCGTCGCGCAGGCGGGGATGACGGCTCCCCAGGCCTTCCGCATCGTATTCCTCGGAGACAGTCTCACCGCCGGCCTCGGCATGTTGAGCGATGAAGCCTATCCGATGGCGATCCAGCAGAAGTTCGCCGACGAGGGGTATTCCAACGTCGAAGTGGTCAACGCCGGCATCAGCGGCGACACCACGGCCGGGGGGCTGCAGCGTGTCGACGGGCTGCTCGACCAGGACGTGAAGATCCTGGTGGTCGCGCTCGGAGGCAACGATGCGCTGCGCGGCCTGCCGGTCAGCCAGACGCGCGACAATCTCGAGAAGATTCTCGACGCTGCCCAGGCCCGCGGCGCGATGGTCCTCCTCGCCGGCATGGAGGCGCCGACGAATCTCGGAGAGGACTACCAGCAGGAGTTCCACGCCGCGTTCCTGCAGGTCGCCCGCGACCACCGCAACATCGTGTACGTGCCCTTTCTCCTCGACGGCGTGGCCGGACACCCGGATCTCAACCAGGCGGACGGCATTCACCCGAACAAGGCCGGAGCCGCGCTGATCGCCGAGCACATGTACCCGAAGCTGCGGCTGATGGTCGACACGCTCGGAGGAGGCGGGTAGGAAGCCCAGAGCCCAAAGCCCAATGCCTCGATGATTGAGCTCTTCGACGTCTCGCGCACCGTGACGAGCGGGGCCGCCCCCCTGACGATTCTTCATCCGACGAGCCTGCGGATCGAGCGCGGAAGCGCCGTCGCGATCACCGGCCCGTCAGGAAGCGGCAAGTCGACGCTGCTCGGTCTGATGGCGGGTCTCGACGCGCCGACGACCGGACGCATTCTGCTGGACGGTGTGGACATCACCGCGTTGGGTGAAGATGCCCTCGCCCGGCTGCGCGGCGAGCGGATCGGGATCGTGTTCCAGTTCTTTCATCTGATTCCGACGCTCACGGCGCTCGAGAACGTGCTCGTGCCGATGGAGATCGCCGGCGCGCCCCACCCCGCCCGTCGCGCCCGCCAGCTCATTGCCGAGGTCGGGCTCGTCGATCGGGCGGGCCACTATCCCTCGCAGCTGTCAGGCGGCGAACAGCAGCGCGTGGCGATCGCGCGGGCGCTCGCCAACGAGCCGCCGATTCTGCTGGCCGACGAGCCGACCGGCAATCTCGACACCACGACGGGCGCCCAGATCATCGACCTGCTGGTGTCGATCAACCGCGACCGCGGACGGACCCTCGTGCTGGTCACTCACGATCGGGACCTTGCCGACCGTGCCGACCGCGCGATTGCGCTGCGGGATGGGCGGGTGGTCGGATGACGTTCGCCCTCCGCATGGCCTTCCGGGAGCTCCGCGCTTCATGGGCGCGCCTGTTGTTCTTCTTCCTCTGCGTGGCGGTCGGCGTCGCGGCCATCGTCGTGCTGCGCAGCGTCATGCAGCAGGTGCGGGCCGTGCTGACGCACGAGGCGCGGGACCTGGTCGGCGCCGACGTCGTGCTCAGGTCGACCCGGCCCTGGACGCCGGAGGAGCGCACCCGGATCCAGCACGCCATCGGTCCGGCCGGCGCCCCGGAGGCCGACCTCATCGAGACCCAGACGATGGCCGGGCGCCTGGAGAACGGGGAGGTGACCGCGGCGCGGCTGGTCGAGCTCCGGGGTGTCGACGCCGGGTTCCCGTTCTACGGCACCCTGGAACTGGCCGATGGCCGCGCCTACGCCCACGACCTGCTCGTCGGCCGCGGCGCCCTGGTACAGCCCGAGATCCTGGCGCAGTTCGGCGCTTCCGTGGGCGATCAGCTCCGCCTCGGAGGCCAGGCGTTCACGATCCGCGGCGTCGTCTCGCGCGACCGCGTCCAGCGGTCCGGCGGATTGGCGTTCGGCCCGCGCGTGTACGTCGACCTCGACGACCTCGAGGGGCTGCCGATCCTCGGGTTCGGCGGCCGGGCCAGCTATCAGATTCTGCTGCGCGTGGAGGCCGGGACGATCGACGCGCTGACGCGCCGCCTCCGGCGCCTCTTCCGGGAGGATTTCGTCAGTGTGCAATCGTGGCGCGGCGTCGAGGATCGCCTCGGCCGGAATCTGACGCTTGCCGAGAACTATCTCAGCCTCGTGGGGTTTGCCATCGTCGTGCTCGGCGGCATCGGGGTCTGGAGCGTCACGCGCGTGTTCGTGCAGCAGAAGGTCCGGAGCGTGGCCGTCCTGAAGTGCCTTGGGGCGTCCTCGCGCCTCGTGCTCTCGACCTACGTCCTGCAGGTGGGGTGGCTGGCGGCCTGCGGCAGCGTCGCCGGCGTCGGCCTGGGCGCCGTCGGGCTTCATTCGATCCCGGCCAGGCTGCTGACTCCGCTCAGCCTCACCGCGGTCGGCGTCACCTGGTCGGCGGCCACGCAGGGGATCGCGGTCGGCGTGCTCGTCTCGCTGCTGTTCGCCCTCGTGCCCCTGCTCGAGATGCGGCGGGTGAAGCCACTGTTGCTCCTCCGGGCCGACACGGCGGACGCGGCACGGGCGCGCGACTGGCAGAGCGTGCTGGCCGCCGCCGGGATGGCTGGCGCGCTCGTGCTCGTCGCCATCTGGCAGGCGGACTCGGTGCGCGCCGGCGTGTACGTCTCGGTGGGACTGGCGGGCGTCGGGCTGGCGCTGCTCGGGGGCAGCGCCCTGCTCGTGCGCCTCGCGCGGCCGCTGACGCGATCCCGGCGATTCGCCGTCCGCCACGCCACCATCAGCCTGGGCCGGCCGGGCAACCAGACGCGGGTCGTCCTCGTGGCGGTGGGCCTCGGCTGCTTCTTCCTGCTCTGGATGCGGGCGCTTCAGGGCAACCTCCTCGCGGAGTTCGGGGGCCAGCTCAGCCGCGACGCGCCCGACCTCGTGCTGATCGACATCCAGCCCGACCAGCTCGAGGGCGTGCGGGCGGCCGTGGCGCCGTACGTCACGCAGCCGCCGAACACCTGGCCGATGATGCGGGCGCGGGTAGTGGGAATCGATGGGCGGCGCGTGCACCTGCCGGACCCCGCCGCCGTCCGGAGGCAGGGTCGCCTCACGCGCGAGTTCGGCGTCACCTATCGTGACGCGCTGCAGGGGAACGAAGAGCTTACGGCGGGGCGGTTCTGGACGGAGCCGATTCGATCGGCACACCTGCCCGACGGGACCGACACGGAAGTCTCGATCGAGGAGCAGGTACACTCGCGCGCCGACGTCGATCTGGGCGATCTCATGCGGTTCGACGTGGGGGGTGTCGTCATTCGTGCGCGCGTCACGTCGGTGCGGAAGGTGAGCTGGGACGAGGCGCAGAACGGCGGGTTCGTGTTCGTGCTTCGGCCCGGACCGGCCGTCGATCGGGCCCCGCAGACCTTCGTGGGCTTTCTGAAGGTGCCGCCCGGGCCGGAAGCGGCGGGCGCGCTCCAGCGCGAGCTCGTGCGGGCGTTTCCGAACGTCTCCGCCATCGACGTCCGCGAGCTGCTGGCCTCGATCAAGGAGGTGGTGGACAATGCGACGCTCGGGATCACGATCGTGGGTGGCGTGACCCTCTTCAGCGGACTGCTGATCCTCGTCGGCGCCGTTGCGGTGACCAAGTTCCAGCGGCTGTACGAGGCCGCGATCTACCGGACGCTGGGCGCCAGCACCCGTGTGCTGGCATCGATGACGGCGATCGAGTACGGGCTGCTCGGCGCGCTCGCGGGCCTGCTCGGCGCCGCCGGGGCGCTCGGACTCTCGTGGCTGGTCGTGACCCGCCTCTTCGAAATCGAATGGCATCCGACGCCGGGACTGCTCGCGGGCGGCGTGGTGCTGGCGGCGCTCCTCGTCTCGCTCGTGGGTGTGCTGTCGAGCGCCGACGTGCTCGTCAAGAAGCCCCTGAGCACGCTGCGGGGAGAGTGAAAGGAGGCGGGCCCGGAGATGCTAGAATCTTCTGTTGAGCCGGCCCTGCCAGGGCCGGCCGAACGCCGATGACGCAACCAGGCCTGACCGAGACGCAGCTGAACGGATTGAAGGACGCGCTGCTCCGGAAGCGCGGCGAAATCCTGGCGAATTCCACCGGGACGCGCCCGCTCCCGGAGTCGATGGACGTCAACAGCCGGCAGGGCGACCTCGCGGATCAGGCCAGCGGCAACAACGAAGTGCATATCGCGTTGAAGCTGAAGCAGACCGACGCCAAGATCCTGCAGGCCATCGAGGAGGCGCTGTACCGGATGGAGAAGGGCACCTACGGGATCTGCCGCGACTGCGGCGAGCCGATCTCGCTCGCCCGGCTCGAAGCCATCCCCTGGACGCGCGTCTGCATCAGCTGCAAGCAGAAGCAAAGCGCGTGAAGCCCACCGACCTGCTGTCCGTTCTCCTCCAGTTCCATCGCGAGAAGCTCGCGATGCGGCAACGGCACGCCGCCGTCGCGCGCCACGTGAGCAGCTACTCGTTCAACAACACGTACCAGTACGTCATCGCGCGGGAGGACGTGCACCTCTCCTGGCTCGATGCCGCCGTTGGGGAGCTCGGCGGCACGCCGGATCGGCTCGACGAGCCGTCGCTGGCTGTCGCCCGGAAGACGCCCGACGCCTTCCGTCCGCTCGTCGAGGAGGACGCCCGCGAAGCCGCCGAGTTCGTGGCGCGCTGGCGGCCCCGCGTGGGCGAGGTGACGCACGCCCGGCATCGCAACATGCTGCGCGTCATCCTTGGCGAGGTGCTCGAGCACAAGCGGTTCTTCGATCAGATGATCGCCGGCCGCGACGACCTGCTCGGCCGGCGGATGGACGGCGCCGGCACGGGCAACGGCGTGCTCGGCGTCAGGTGGCTCGAGTAGGGGAGCGTGGCGGACCGCGTCGCCGTCGCCCTGGGCTCGAACCTCGGCGACCGCCGGAGTCATCTGACGTTCGCCGTCGAGCGGCTCGGGCCGCTTCTCTCCGGGCTTCGCGTGTCCCTCTTCCGAAACACCGAGCCGGTCGGCGTCCCCGATCCACAGCCCGACTATCTCAACGCCGCCGCGATCGGCCGGACGCTGCTCGATCCGCACGCCTTCCTGCGCGCGCTGCTGGCCATCGAGGACGCGCGCGGCCGCAGCCGCCCGTTCTTCCACGCGCCCAGGAGCCTCGATCTCGATTTGATCCTGTTTGGGGACCAGGTGATCGACACGCCCGATCTCGTGGTGCCGCATCCGCGGTTCCGGGAGCGCGCGTTCGTCCTCGAGCCGCTCGTCGAGCTGGCCCCGGATTGGACCGACCCGGTCACCGGCAAGACCCTTCGAGATCTCGGCCGAAGCGCGACGCCCAGAGCCCGAAGCCCAAAGCCCAAAGCGCGAAGCCCAAGGCTCAAAGCCTGAATTTCGCGTTCCAAGAGAAAACCGGCGGGAGAGGTCTCCCGCCGGTCTTGGGTGGTGCCCTCTGAAGGGCAGCCGTGCGTGCGTCGTGCCTGCGCCTACATGCCCTTCTTGTAGGTCAGCTTCGTCGTCGGACTGCCGTCCGCTCCGTAGTTCTGCACGACCATGTTGCCGCCCTCCATCGAGAGCGTCTGCTTGGTGCTGACGGGGTTGCCGCCCATGTCCATCGAGGTGGTGATGGTCAGGTTGTTGCCTTCCCACATCGCCTTCTGCGTCTGCTCCATTTCGCCGCCCCGACCCATCACGGTGTTCTTGCTGTCGGAGCCATCCAGCTTGATGGTCAGCTTCACCGGGTTCTGACCCTGCATCTTCTCGATCGTCAGCGTGTTGGCGTCCTGCGTGATGGTCACTTCCATCCCGCTGACGGCGCCGCCGCCGCGTCCGCCGCGTCCGCCGCGGCCACCGCCACCGCCGCCACCGCCCGGCGCACCGCCGCCAGCCGGCATCTCCATCGCCCACTTGCCTGCGAAGTTCGGCTTCGCTTGCGCGTTCATCCCGACGGTGTAGAGCACCACCGCCAGTGCGCTCATCAGCACTGCTGCACGCTTCATATGTTCCTACTCCATGAAAACGGAGGCCGCGTCAGCGGCCTCCGGGACCGCCTTCTCCGACGCCCAGCCAATAGAACCCGTTCATTCGAACCGCAATGCCTCGATCGGGTCAAGTCCGGCGGCCTTTCGGGCAGGGTAGAACCCGAAGAAGATGCCGACGAACGCCGAGAAGCCCACCGCGACGACCACCGAGTTCAGCGGCACCAGGGTGGGCAGATTGTTGTAGTACTTCAGGCCCTCGGAGACGACGTAGCCCAGGCCGATTCCGACCGCGCCTCCGACGACGCTGATCACGATCGCCTCGATCAGGAACTGGAGCAGGACGTCGAAACCACGCGCGCCGATCGCCAGACGCAGGCCGATCTCGCGCGTGCGCTCGGTCACCGACACGAGCATGATGTTCATGATGCCGATCCCGCCGACGACGAGCGACACGCCGGCGATGCCGGCCAGCAGCGTCGTCATCGTCTGGGTCTGCTGCGTCCGGAGCGCGACGATGTCGTCCTGGGTCTGGACCGTGACGTCATCGGGGTCGCCCTGCGCGAGCTGGTGGCGCGTCCGCATCGTCTGCAGGATGTCCGCCTGCGCGACCTGCACTTCGTCGGCCGTTCTCGTCGAGACGAGGATCATGTTGATGAACTGCTGTCCCGACAGCTTCTTCATCACGGTCGTGTATGGCACGAAGACCTGGTCGTCCTGGCTCTGGCCGCCGGCGCCGGCGCCCTTGGACGTCATCACGCCGAGCACCCGGAAGATCTGATTGCGGACGCGGATCTGCTGGTCGGTCGGATCGACCTCTTCCCCGAAGAGATTGTCGGACACGTTCGACCCGAGCACGCACACCTTGGATGCGGCCCGGACGTCCTCGGGCGCGAAGAACGCGCCGTACTTCACCGGCCAGGATCGGATGACCGGCAGATCGATGTTCACGCCCTGGATGCTCGTCTGCCAGTTCTGGTTCCCGTAGATCACCTGGGTCCGCGTGCCGACGACCTCGGAGACGGCGTCCACTTCCGGCAGCTCGCGCAGCGCCTCGGCGTCCTCCGGCAGCAAGCGGCTCGACGTGCCCATGCCGCCGCGGACGCCGCCGGTGTTGATGCTGCCGGGGAAGACCGTCAGCATGTTCGTCCCGGCGGACTTGATCTGCTCCTCGATCTGGGCCTGCGCTCCCGTGCCCATGGCGACCATGGCGATGACGGCCGCGACGCCGATGATCATCCCGAGCATGGTCAGCGCCGTCCGCATCTTGTTGCGGCCGAGCGCCTTGAAGGCAATCCGAAGGGTCATCATTATCGACATGGGGACAATCCGCCTCTCGAGGCACGGGCGCCGCCGGGGGAGCCTGGCTTCGCCTCAGTGATGCACGGCCGGTTCGTGCGCCTCGGCCGTATGCTCCTTCGGTGCAGGAATCTCGTCGGGCTCCGGCGGCGGCAGGGCCGCCAGTTCTTCGTCCGCGTTGCGACGATGGACGACCTTCTGGTCCGCGACGACCCGGCCGTCGCGGAACCGGATCAGCCGGGTGCCGTACTCCGCGATGTCCATCTCGTGGGTGATGAGCAGCACGGTGATGCCCCGCTCGCGGTTCAGTCGCTGAAAGATCCCCATCACCTCGATGCTGGTCCGCGTGTCGAGGTTGCCGGTCGGCTCGTCGGCCAGGAGAATGGACGGCTCGTTGATCAACGCCCGGGCGATGGCGACGCGCTGCTGCTGGCCGCCCGAGAGCTGGTTCGGAAAGTGATGGCACCGATTGGCCAGGTTCACCGCC
Organism: uncultured Acidobacteriota bacterium; assembly: GCA_963764505.1. Classification (GTDB taxonomy): domain Bacteria; phylum Acidobacteriota; class Vicinamibacteria; order Vicinamibacterales; family SCN-69-37; genus CAVXSP01. The sequence goes on from CAVXSP010000001.1 coordinate 1,915,319, forward strand.
TCGAGCACGGCCATGGCGCGCTGGTGGCGGTCCTTCGTCCGGAGCCGGTTCGGCCCGGTCTTCGCGTTGTAGAGGAGCGGCAGCTCGACGTTGTCCAGGGCGGTCGTCCGGGAGAGCAGGTTGAACCCCTGGAAGACGAAGCCGATCTTCTGGTTGCGCACGCGGGCCAGCTCGTCCTTCGAGAGCTTCGACACGTCCTTGCCGTCCAGGATGTAGTCGCCGCTCGTCGGCCAATCGAGACAGCCGGCGATGTGCATGAACGTGCTCTTGCCCGAACCAGAGGGTCCGGTCACCGCGACGAACTCACCCGGTTCGACGGCCAGGGTCACGCCGCGGAGCGCGTGCACCTTGATTTCGCCGACCGTGTAGACCTTGGTGAGATCACTCACCTCAATGACGGGCACTACATTCTCCTGTCGCTGCCTAGTGACACTCTACCCCTAGTCGCCTCTGCGCCCGCCGCCACCGCCGCCGCCCCGCGGACCGCCGGGGCCGAAGCCGCCGCGCTGCGGCTGGAAGATGTTCTGCTGGCCCGCTTTGGGCAGTGCGCTGGTGGGCGGGATGACGCCGGTCACGACCATGGCGCCGGCCTTCAGGGGCTCGCTCGAGGACACGACTTCGCTGAACTGCGTGTCGGTCAATCCCACCCGCACGTTGATCTGCCGCAGCTTCTTGTTCGGATCGGTGGCCTTCTCGTCATAGACCCACAGCGTCCCCGGCTGGATGCGCTTGGGGACCGACGAGAACAGGTCGTCGATCTTCTCGGCATTGCGGTCGACGAGCGGCCTCATGTCTCCGCCGGCGTCCTGGCTCGCCTGCGCTCCGCCGTCCTGGCGCCGGCCGCCGCGCCCGCCGAACCGCTGCTGGAACTCGGCCATCTGCTCGGGCGTGATGTTGCCGCCCGTGCCCCGGCCGAACCCGCCGTTCCGGCCGCCTCGGCCGGTGACTCCGCCGTTCTGTGCGCTCCGGCCGCCGGGCGCGCCGGTCTGGCCCTGGCTCTGGAACTGACCGGGCTGCCGGTTCTGCCCGGCGCCGCCCTGGCCCCCCTGGCCGCCCGCGCCGGCCTCGGCGGACCGTCGCCGTCGCTGGCCGTTCGGACCGTTCTGCCCCGCTGACGCGTCGGCTTGAAGATTGCCGCCGGGGCGGCCGGTCCCTTCCGCGGTGTCCATGTTGGCGCCGCGTCCGCTGCCTGTCCGTCCGGAGGCGTCCGCGTTCGCGCCGCCGACGCGGCCCCGGCCCGACGCGGGCGGCGTCATGCCGAGCCACGTGTAGATGTCGGACGTCGGCCGGAACCTCAGCGCCTGGTTCGGCACCTTCAGCACGTTGTTCGCCTGGTCGACGATGATGCGGAGACTGGCCGTCATGCTGGGCCGCAGCTTGAGATCCGGGTTCTGCACGTTGATCCAGACCGGATATGTGACGACGTTGTTCTGCGTCTGCGCGTTCAGGCGCACGGCGTCGACGGAGCCGTAGAACGTCTGTCCCTGGTAGGAATCGACCGTGAAGGCCACCCTCATGCCCCGCCGGATGTAGCCGATGTCGGCTTCGTCCACGCTCGCCGAGAGCTTCAGCGTGGTCAGGTCCGTCGCGATCGTGAAGAACTGCGGTGTCGTCATGCTCGCCTGCACTGCCTGCCCGATGTCGACCTTTCGATCGACGACGACGCCGTCGACGGGCGAGGTGATGGTGCAGTAGGACACGTTCAGCTTGGCCTGATTGAGCTGCGCCTCCGACTGCACGAGCTGCTTCTCGGCCGAGTTGATCTGCGCCTGTCGGGTCTTCACCTGGAGCTGGGCCGTCTCGAGCTGCTGCGGGCTGACGAGCCCCTTCTCGAACTGCGCCTGCGTCCGCGTGAGGTTCACCTGGTCGTTCTCGAGCTGCACTTTCTGCTGCGCGATATCGCCCTGCTGGCGCTCGATGTTGGCCTGCTGGACCTCGACCTGGACCTGGAGCAGCGACGGATCCAGCTCGGCGATGACCTGATCCTTCTTCACGATCGAGTTGAAGTCGGCGTTCAGCGTCTTCACGATGCCGGACACCTGCGACCCGACCTGGACGTTCCGGAGCGCCTCGAGCGTGCCCGTCGCCTGCACGGCCTGGACGATGTTGCCCTGCTGGAGGGCCGCCTGAGTGACGGTCGCCTTGTCCTCGGACGCGCCGTACTTGACGTACGCGTAGTAGCCGGCGCCAGCCAGCAGAATCAGAATCAGCGCGATCAGCAGTTTTTTCATGGTGTCTCTAGACCCGTTCCGGAACCGGCTCCGCCGCCGTCGGGCGCGACCGCTTCCACCCCTCTTCGAACAACGTGTAGACGCTGGGCACCAGCACGAGCGTCACGAGCGTCGAGGCCGTCAGCCCGCCGATGACCACGCGCCCGAGCGGCGCCTGGAGCTCCCCGCCCTCGCCAAGGCCCATGGCCATCGGCACGAGGCCCAGGACCGTCGTCAGCGTGGTCATCAGGATCGGCCGCAGCCGCGTCCGGCCGGCCTGTTCGACCGCGTCACGCAGCGGCAGGCCGTCCCGGCGCCGCAGGACGTTCGTGTAGTCCACGAGCAGGATCGCGTTGCTCACGACGATCCCGGCCAGCATGATCACTCCGATATACGCCTGAAGGCTGAAGGTCGTTGCGGTCAGCTTCAGCGCCGTGACGACGCCGATGACGGCGACGGGCACCGAGAACATGACGATGAAGGGGTCTCGCAGGGACTCGTACTGGGAGGCCATGACCGCGTAGACCAGCAGGACGCCGAGGATGAGCAGCACCTGGAGCTGGCTGAAGGCCTGGGCCTGCTGCTCGACCTGGGATCCGAATCCGACCGAGAAGTCCTGCGGCACGTGCACCTGCTGGAGCTTCGCCTGGGCGTTCTGGAGCGCGTCGCCGAGCGCGTAGGAGGCGTCCACCTCGGCGTTGACGCTCGTGATGCGCTGCTGATTCAGGCGCGAGATCTCGGTCGGGCCGGTCTGCGCCCGCAGGTCGAGCAGGTTCTTCGCCGGCAGGACCTGCCCCTGCGGCGTGCTGACCATGACGTCGTTCACCGACTCGATCCGGTCGCGGTCCTCCTGGCGCAGCCGCACCACGATCGGGAATTCCTTGCCGTTCTCGCGGTACTGAGCGGCGGTCGTGCCGCTGATGTTCGTGCGGATCGTGTTGGCGACGCCGGAGACCGTCATCCCGAGGAGCGCGGCTTTGGGCCGGTCGACGCGGATGGCCAGCTCCGGCCGCCCCTCTTCACGCCCGAGCTGCGGATTGGCGACGCCGGGCGTGTCGTTGAGGGCGGTGAGCACGTCCTGCGCGATGCGCCGGGCCTCGGTCAGGTCCTCGCCGCGAATCTCGACGGAGAGCCGGCTGTCCTGGTTGCCGCCGCTCAGCAGCCGCGTGATCTGGTTGTTGCCGCCCGACGCGCGCGTCGTGATGAAGACGCCCGGGATCCCGACGAGCTGACGCCGCAGGTCCGTGGCGATCTGATCGCTGCTGCGCTCGCGCTCGTCGCGCGGCACGAGCTGCACCTGCAGGCTGGCGGTGCCGCCGCCGCGTCCGAAGCCGCCGCTCCCGCCATTGGAGATCAGCGTCTGCATCTCCGGCACGTTGGCGCGCACCATGTCCTCCAGCCGCAGCACGACGGCCTCGAACCGTTCGATCCGCGAGCCGGGCGGCAGCCGCGCGCTGACGCTCACCTGGCCCTCGTCGGTCTGCGGCACGAGCTCGTTCGGAATCGTCGGCAGCGCCAGGAAGGCCGCGAGCGTCAGCCCGGTCGCGACGACGAACACCGTCGGCCGATGGTGCAGCGCCAGGTGCAGGAAGCGGCGATAGCCTTCGTCGATGCCGGCAAAGAACCGCTCGGTCGCCGTGAAGATGGCGCCCAGCGCGCCGCGCCGCTCCTCGGTCGGGATCGGCAGCTTCAGGAGGCGCGAGCACAGGACCGGAACGACCGTCACGGCGACGAACAGCGACATCGCCAGCGAGAACATCACGACGACCGAGAGCTGGACGAACAGAATGCTGGAGATCCCGCTCAGGAAGAGCAGCGGCACGAACACGGCGATGTGCGTGAGGATCGACGCGAGGATTGCCGTCCAGACCTCCTCCGCGCCTTCGACGGCCGCCTGCATGCGGGGCTTCTTCAGCTCCTCCATGTGGCGGAAGGTGTTCTCGAGCACGACGATCGAGGCATCGACGATCATGCCGACCCCGAGCGCCAGCCCTCCGAACGTCATCGTATTCAGCGTGAAGCCCGAGAAATACAGCAGCGCGAACGTGCCGATGATTGAAATCGGGATCGAGAGGCAGATGATGAACGTCGACCGGAGGTTCCGCAGGAAGATGAAGATGATCGCGACGACCAGGAGCGCGCCGAAGTACGCGGACTCCTTCACGGACGCGATCGACCGCTCGATGTACACCGACTGGTCGTCGGTGACGGTCATATGCACACCCGGCACTTCGCGGTTGATGCGCTCGACCTCGTCGCGCACGGACTCGGCGATCGCGACCGTGTTCTTCCCGGACTGCTTCGAGACCTGCAGCCGCACGCCGGCCTTGCCGTTGATCCGGGTGAAGTTCCGGAAGTCCTCGGTCGTGTCCTTCACGTCCGCGATGTCCTTCAGGTAGATCGGCACGTCGCCACGGCTGAAGACGACGAGGTCGCGGAGCTGATCGAGATTCTGGAACTCGCCCTGGCTGCGCAGCAGGAACGTCGTGTCGCCTTCGTCGATCTCGCCGAGGGGCACGTTCTGGTTCTCGGTGCGGATGGTGTTGATCACGCGGTCGACCGGCAGGTCGAGCGCGGCAATCTTCTCGCGCGAGAGCTCGACGTGGATCTGGCGGCGGAGTCCGCCGTTGACGGTCACCGCGGCGACGCCGTCCACCCGCTCGAGCCGGGGACCGAGGTCCTGCTCGGCCAGCTCGCGCAGCGTGACGCGGTCGTAGTTGCCTTCCAGGCCGATGCCCATGATCGGCGCCTGCGAGGCGTCGAACTTCTGGATGCTCGGCGGATCCGCCTCGAGCGGCAGCCGCCCGCGGATGCGATCCACGCGCGTGCGCACCTCGTCGGCCGCCTCGCTCAGCGACGTGCCCCAGGCGAAGTTCAGGCGCACCATGCCGCGCCCCTCCGACGCCGTCGAGTTCATCCGCTCGAGTCCCGGCACCGCCGCGAGCGACTGCTCGAGCGGACGGACGATGAGCGTCTCGATCTCGAGGGGGCCGACGCCCGAGTACCCGACGCTGACGGTGATGCTCGGATAGGTCACCTCGGGCAGCAGGTCGACCGGCAGGCGGAAGAGCGAGATCAGCCCGAGCAGGACGACGACGCCCGAGATCATGAACATCGTCACGGGACGTTGGATGGCGATGCGAGGAATGCTCATGGCGGCCCCTGATTCGAGTGTGTGAACCTACTGCTTGCCCGACGCGTCCGTGCCGGCAGCGGGTCCGCCGCCGCGGCGCCCACCGCGCCCGCGCCCGCCGCGCCCGTTCTGGCCGGCCCCAGCCTGGAGCTGCACCCGGTCGCCGTCCTTGATCGCAAGGGCCCCGGTCGTGACGACGCGCTGGCCTTCGTCGATGCCCTGGACGATCTGGACGCGGTCGCCGTCCTGCATGCCGGTCCGGACCGGGCGGAAGTGCGCGACCTGCTGTTCGATGACGAACACGCCGCGCTGCCCCTCGAGATCGACGATCGCGTTGCGGGGCACCGTCAGGGCATCGGGCTGGCGGTCGGCGGTCAGGGCCACGCGCGCGTACATGCCGGGCTTGAGGCGGTAGCCCGGGTTCGGGATCTCGATCTCCATCGAGGCCGTCCGCGTGGCCGCGTCGAAGACGGGCGAGACGCGGCTCACCTTGCCGGCGAACTTCTCGCCCGGGAAGGCGTCCACCTCGACGATCGCCTCGAGCCCGGGCTGGATGCGACGGAAGTCCTTCTCCACGAGGCTCGCGACCATGCGCACCGTGTTGATGGCCACGACCGAGAGGACGGGCGAGTTCGTCCCGGCGAACGCGCCGGGATCGAGGTTGCGCCGGCTGACGAAGCCGTCGACCGGCGAGATGATCTTCGTGTTGCTCAGCGTGACCTTCAGCTCTTCGATCCGCGCCTGCGTCTGCGACGCCTGCGCGCTGGCCACGTCGAGCTGCGCAAGCGCCGAGCTGTAGCGCGCGTCGGCGTCGTCGAGGTTCTGCTTCGAGGTCAGGCCGGCGGAGAACATCGTCTTCTGCCGCTGGAGCGTCACCTCGGCGGACTTCGAATCGCTCTGGCGCGTGCGGACGGTGGCCTTGTTGACCTCCAGGTTCGCTTCCGCCTGGGCCATCTGCTCGCGCACGTCCCGGTCGTCCATCTCCGCCACGACCTGGCCGTGGGTGACCCGGTCGCCCATCTTGACGTTGACCGACTCGATGCGGCCCGCGAGCCGCGGGACGACGTCGACGGTCGATTCGCCAATCAGGTTGCCGACGACGGTGATGTACTCGGCAATCTCGCGGCGGGCCACCGGCGCGGCATCGACCGTCATCGCCAGGCCGCCGCCACGGCCGCCGCGGCCGCCGCCGGGCGCGCCCGTGGACGGCGCCGCGCCCGCGCCGCCCGTCCCCGTGCGGGAGTAGTACCAGCCGCCGGCGCCGACGGCGCCGACCATGAGCACCACCAATGCAAGCTTCTTCACGTTCATTCTCCGGGAGCTCGCATCGAACGAGGCTCCCATCGGTCGATGCGAGCATCTCTCGAGGCTTGCATCGACCTGCTCTGCATCGAACGTCCCGTCGCTCCGCGTGTTGCAGATGCGCGTCTCACACGCTGCATGTACCGGTCGATGCAGGCCTCAATCGATGGAGCCATCCGTCGATGCCGCCGTCCGTCGACGCCACAATCACTCACTGGCCGCCGCCCCCGCTCGTGCCGCCGATCCGCTGTCTCTTCTCGTAGTCGGCGATGGCGTTCACGTAGGCGATGATCGAGTTCAGCTCGCTGACGCGGGCCGCGGTGAGGTTGTTCTGCGCCTGCGCGATGTTGTAGTTGTTCGACATGCCGTTGTCGAACCGCGTCTGCTCGGCGTCGGCATTCCGCTCGGCCGCTTCGCGCGCGGTGCGCGCCGCCAGCAGCTGCTGATAGGTGTTCTGCACGGCGAGCCCGGCGCTCGTGACGTCGGTCGACACCGACAGCTCCTGCGCCTTGAGGTTGGCCAGCGCCTGCTGGTACTGGATCTGCGCCTGGGCGAGGGCCGCACGCTGCGCCACCATGCCGAGCGGATAGCTGAAGCTCACCCCGACCGTCCACGTCGGCTGGTCCAGCTGGCTGATGCCGCGCAGCACGTCGACGTAGCCGCTCTCGGTGGTGAGCTCCCTGGCCCCGGTCGTCCGGTCCACCGTGAAGACGTTGCCGCCGGTGCCGTTGAGGGTGTAGCCAGCAGTCATGTTCAGCGTGGGCAGCGTGGCGTTCTTCCGCAGCGCCAGCGTGAAGGAGGTCGACTCGAGATTCTTCTTGGTCTGCGCGATGTCGGTCCGCTCCTGCAGCGCCGTTTGGATCGCGCCGGGAATGTCGACCTGCACCTGGTCGAGCGCGGGCGGCTGCTCGGTCGGGTTGATCGTCTGGCCGTAGAGCGGATCCTCCGTACCGGTGACCAGCAGGCGCTTGAACGTCAGCTCGGCCGTCTGCCACGAGACCTTCGCGTTGAGCAGCGCCTGCTCGTTGTTCGCCACGGTCGCCTCGTTCTGGACGAGGTCGATCGGCGCCATCGTGCCAATCTCCACCTTCGTGCGGTTGTCCTGCAGCAGCCGCTGCGAGAGCTCGAGCGCGCGCTTCTGGATCTCCACCTGTTCGATGGCCCGCCGCAGCGCCCAGTAGGCCACGCGGACGCTCGCCTTGGTGTTCTCGATCCGCTCGAGCAGCTGGATGTCGACGATCTGCCGCTGGATCTGCTGCGTGCGCACGTTGTTCCGCGCGTTGTCGACCTTGAAATTCGCGAGCAGCGGCTGCGTGTAGTTCAGCCGCGTCGAGCCGTTGAACGTCGTCGGCCGGGTGTTCGTGACCACGTTGTTCGCCGCCCTACCCGACGTGAACGTCACGGAATAGTTCGACCCGAACTTCGGCAGCGACTGGCTCAGCTGCGTGTTGTAGCTCTGTTGCTGGTTGATGACCCGGCTCACGCCCTCGAGGGTGTTGGTCGAGACCTGCGAGCTGTGGTTCTGGTTGAAGTTGCCCGACAGCGTCGGCCGGAACGCCGCGCGCGCCGCCTGCAGGCTGTAGTCGGTGATCTGCGGATTCATCCGCGCGACCTTGAGATCCAGGTTGTTCTCGAGCGCGATCTCGATCGCCTGTTCGAGCGTCATGTCCCGAAGGGACGCGCCCGGCTCGACCGGCGGCTTCGCCTGCCCGACGATGTAGGGCTCGACCGTCGCGGGCTGCCCCGGGGCCTGCGCCGCGCCACCCGGCGCCGGCGCCGGGGGCGGCTGCTGCGCAAGGGCCGGCGCCACCAGGCCGAAGATCGCCGCCACCAGGGTCCACGTTCTCGCGTGCCGAATCATGTTCGTCCTCTGCGTCATTTCCGTCTCCGTCTCGATCGAACGAATCCCGGCGCCGGGCACGCGCCGCATGGCTCGGCCCGCATCGCGCGTTGGGCCTTGGCAAAGGCGCGGATCACTCGACGTTCTGAACCTCGATATCGCTGAACGCCCCGGATGAGCGCGCAGTCAGCTACGGACTACGGGTGCGGCAGGTTCCCGTCAGGGCCCCGCCCGCGTCCGCGCTCCTGCTGTTCCCGGTGCTCTCGCTCGAATATCTGCTGCAGCTTCTGGTTCTGTTCCGGCGTGATGACCCGCGACATCTCGTAGAGCAGCCTCACCCGGCTGACGACCACTTCCATCTGGGGGTACGTCAGCCGCCGGGCCTGAGCCTCCACGTCGTCCGCCCGGGCGCTGCGGTCGCGGAACATCTGATCGAGCTCCGCCTTGAGCCGCTTGTACTCGTCCACGGTCGGCTGGATCTGCTTCTGCCGCTGTTCGTACAGCCGGTCCAACTTCATGGTCTGGGCCGAGGTCAGCCCGAGCTCACGCGCCATTTCCGCGTCGCGCCACCAGGCCCGCGGCTCCGGCGCGCCGGGCACGCCACGGCCGGGCCCGTCCGGCCGGCGGGAATCGCGCTGGGCGGCTGGATGCGTCGCCCGCGCGTCGTGCGCGCTCCTCTCGAGCGCCGGTCGCCGCAGCCCGACCCCGGGGACATGTTCGGCAATCGCCAGCACCGCGGGGCCACTCAGCGCCAGACAGGCCGTCAGGCCGGCCGCGACCGCCGCCACCCGCGTAACGCTCAGATGGGAAAGGACCCTGCGAGGCACACTGCACTTACGCCGAGGTCGCGCGCGACGTTTACACCTGCCATCAGCCCTGCGCCAGCGCTTCGAGGCGCTCGACGACCTCCCCGACGATGTTGTTCGGCGTCGACGCTCCGGCGGTCAGGGCGATCGTCACGGAGCCGGCAGGCAGCCACGCTTCCGTCAGGATTTCCCCGACGACGGTCGTGGACGGCGCACCCACCGGACGATGCCGGATCGTCTGCGGGGAGACGAGACACGTGCTGTCCGCGATGTGGTAAGTGGGCACGCGGCTCGCGCAGATGCGGGCGAGATTGCAGGTGTTGCTGCTGTTGTAGCCGCCGATGACGAGGGCCACGTCCGGTGCGTGCTCGTCGAGGAGATCGAACACCGCGTCCTGCCGCTCCTGCGTCGCGCTGCAGATCGTGTCGAAGGCCCGGAATCGCGCGGGAAGCTGGTCTTCGCCGAACCGGTCGGCCATCGCCTGCTTCAGCATGTCCGCGATCCGCAGCGAATCGCTCATGAGCATCGTCGTCTGATTCGCGCACCCGATGCGCTCGAGGTGCCGGGCCGGGTCGAACCCCGGCGAGGTCGCCGCTCCGAATCGTGAGAGGAATGCCTCACCCGATCCGCCGTGGCGGATCTGCTCGCAGGCGATCCGGGTCTCCGCCTCGTCCAGGACGACGAGGAAGTGTCCGTCGGGGAAGCGCGTCGCCTGGGACGCGGTGGCGCGCGTCTCTTCGTGGTGCACCTTCCCGTGAATGACCGCCGTGAAGCCCTCCTGCGCGTAGCGACGGACGTTCTTCCAGACGTTGAGGACCGATCCGCATGTCGTGTCGACCAGCGTGCACCCCTGTCGTTCGAGGCGCGCCAGCTCGCTCACGCTCACGCCGAAGGCCGGCACGATCACGACGTCGTCCGGCCCGATGCCGGCCGCATCCTCGCCCGGATCGCTCAGGAACCGGATCCCGAGCGCGCGGAGCCGATCGTTGACGTGCGGGTTGTGGATGATCTCGTCGGTCAGATAGACGCGCTGGCGGGGGAACCGCTTGCGAGTCTGATACGCGTAGTCGACGGCGCGCTCCACGCCGTAGCAGAAGCCGAATTCGCGCGCCAGATGCATGGCGAGGCGGCCGTGCCGTCGGACGAAACCGCCCGCGCGAATCTCGTCGACGATGCGGCTGTGATACGCCGCGGCGAGGTCGGCGGCGACGGCCTCTTTCATGTCGAGGCCCTTGCGGAAGATGAGGGAAGGCAAGGGAAATCTACAATTTACAATTCAAGGTTGGATTCCGGTCTGCTTTGAATTGTCAATTGTAAATCGTGAACGGCCGTTCCCCTCACTGCCCCAGCCGCACCGGCCGGAAGACATGATCGGACGCAGGAAGCAGGTGCGGCGTGTAGGCATCGAGCGCCTGGGCCGAGTCGAGCTGCGGCCGGTCGTATTCGTCCAGATCCAGCGACATGTAGTTGAACGCGGTCGTCGTGCTGGCGGTGGTCGGCGCGGCCGGCGCCGAAGGCTGCTGCATTTCGACCGGCACGGTCGGTGCCGCGGCGCGCTGAGGCGCGAGCCGCGCCGTCAGCTGGCCGCCGATCAGGCCGAGCACGAGGCCGGCGGCGGCCGCGACGCCGATCCAGGCGGGTCGAATACCGTGAGTGCCGGTGCCGAGCCGATCGTCGCGCAGCTGACCGGGAAACGCGATGACCCGTGCCGGACGATCCGCCTGTTCCAGGCGCCGGAGAATCTGGGTCTGCTGCAGCGCGAGGCGCTCGGCCGGAAATGCCGCATCGGCCTCTTCGAGACCGACCGTGCGGACGTCGTCGAGCCAGCGGCCGAGCTCGACGGCGCGCTCGGCGCAGATGTCGCACCGCTCCAGATGCGACGGACGCTGGCCGGTCATGTAGACGTCGACCAGGGCGCGCTCCGAAAGATGACCTCCGCGGAGAATCGAGTCAGCGAGCCGCACGGCTGGACCTCCCACGCGCCACGGCCACCGGCGCCCCGCCGCCCAGCAGGGTCCGCAGGCGCCGGATGGCGCGGAACAGATGCACACGAACGGTCGACTCGTTCAGGCCCGTCATCGCGCTCACTTCCCTGGACGATCGACCATCGTAGTGACTCAGCATGAAAATCAACCGCTGCCGGTCGGGCAGCCGCGCGAGGGCGCCGGAGAGCTGCCGTCGCCGCTCGTTCGAGAGCACCTGCTCCTCCGGGCTCGGTCCTCGCGAGGGGAGGTAGTCGCCCGGATCGCGCTCGGTGCCGTACGCGTCGGTGACCGGGGGCGCCAGCCACCGCTCTCTCCGATGCCGCGCCTTCAGCCGGTCCAGGCATCCATTGATCAGGATGCGCGTGAACCACACCTCGAATGGCAGTTCCTCCCGGAACGTGCTGAGGTGCATGTAGGCCTTCACGAAGGCGTCCTGCACGGCCTCGTCGGCGTCCGCCGCGTCGCGCAGGTAATGGAACGCGATGCGCGTCGCTCGCCGCTGATGCCGCTCGATGAGCTCCGCGAACCGCTCGCGCGCCTGATCGAGCTGGCTGGCCGCCTGCAGCGCCTTGACGTCGATGGCGGCGCGTGCGTCGGCTTCCCGTGGGCTGACGCCGGTCGGCATCAAGGGGCCTGACATGGGATACGTCTTCCAATCGCTGGCGTTTACGCGTTCATTCTAGCAGGCTCCGGGCGCCGGGCCTATCGCCTCAGGCCAGGAGCCTCGTCAGGTCGGCGCCGTGGAAATAGCCAGCGAAGATCGCCTCGAGCGATTCCCTCCGGCGGGCGCGGACCAGCGCCCCGAACTGGCACAGGCCCACTCCGTGACCGAACCCGGTGCCGTGAAACGTGTAGCCGTCGTTGGATGCCCCGATCGAGAAGCGGGTGCTGCGGAGCGCCCGGTCGCCGAGCCGCCGGTTGACGATGGCGCGCAGCGTCTCGCCGCGGAGCAGGCGCGGCTCCGAGCCCTGCACGTCGACGGAGCTCGCCCGGCCGCTGGCGTCGCGGTGCCGGACATCCAGCCCCTGCAGTTTCGCTCCGACCCGGCTTTGCGAATCGCCGTTCAGGATGCGGCGCAGCTCCTCCCGACCGATGGTGGCCGTCCACGCGCGGTGCTCCGCGGCCGGGACGATGTCGGCGGAATCCGCGGAGATAGGGCACGGGGGCGCCGCCCCAGACGGCCTCGGCCGCCGCCGTGTGGCCGCCGCAGTCGGCATGGAAGAGGGCGTCGGCCGGACGCTGCGCGTACGAGAGCACCAGGCCGGCGGTCCGGCCGACGGCCGTCCGTGCGCTCATGGCGAAGCGCGACGTGCGGATGCGCGCGGGATTGGTACAGCTGGCAGTGGGTCGTGTCGCAGAGGTCGAAGCCCTCCGCGCCGTGGCGTCCCCGGTTCGCGGTCGCGAAGCTGCGCGCGAGCACGGCCTGGACCTCGTAGATGCGTGCGACGGTCGCGGGCGTCTCGCCGACCGGCGCGATCTCCGCCAGCGCCGATCCCAGGACGTAGTCCTCGAGCTCCACGGAGATCACGCGGCCGCCCTGCCGGACGAGGACGCGACCCGACATGAACGACGGGCCGCGCTGCGGCGCGCGCGGCCGCGGGACGCCGCACGCCGCCATCACGCCCGTTCCGGCGAGCGCGAACCACGCGCGTCTCGACAGTCCGACTGCCGGCATACGGAGGATATCGGTCCGATCCGTGAAAGCTTGAGGGTGTCGTCGTGCGAGACATTTTGCCGGTGAAGGCCGTGCGTTTTTCGTCTACGCTAAACGCGCGGCATTGGCAGGTAACTCGAATCGCGCCCCGAAGAACGCCGGCCGCTGGTGTACTCGATCGATGCCCGAACCGGTTCTCGTCATCGATGACGATCTGCGCGGCGTGGACGCGCTCGCGATGCTCGGCCGTGACTGCGGTCTGGACGTCGTCGGCGTCCGCACGCGGGACGAAGCCGTGGGTCTGCTCGCGACAAGGCCGTTCTACGTGGCGGTGCTCGACGGCCAGCCGGAGAGCGAGCTCGTGCGCGAGCTGCGCGCCGGGGATCCCTGTGCCGAGTACATCGTGATCGCCCGCGACGGCGCCGGCCAGGGCGACTGGCCGGCGGACACACCGGCTCCGTTCACGGTGCTGCCGGGGTTCGAGCCCGCGCAGCTCGTGGCCACGATCGAGCGCGCGCTCGAACGTCGGCGCGGTGCGCTGGAGCGGCAGCGGCTCAGCTGGGAGCTGGGCCTGATGAACGAGGTGGCCGGCATCGTCGCCTCTTCGCCCGCGATCGACGTGCTGATGCAGCGGGCCGCGGGCCGAATCTCGACCGCCTTCGGATCCGAGATCGTCGTCGTGCGGCTCCGCCCGATGGGTGTGGGCGATGCGCGCGTGGTCGCGGCCGCCGGCGCCGACCGGCAGGAGCTGGACCGGCTGTACGCGCAGGCGCAGGGCGCCTGGCCGACGGAGGTGACGATCCGCCGCGGGCGGATCGTCCGTCTCGACGCGCTCGACGCGCGCAGCGCGCAGACCGACCTGCACCGCAAGCTCGGCTGGCGCAGCCTGCTCTCGGTGCCGATCGCGCTCGACAAGGAGGTGCTCGGCGCGCTCGAGATCGGCTCGCAGCTGCCGGCCCGGTTCGCCGATCAGGACGAGCAGTTCCTGCAGGCGCTCGGGCGCCAGTTCGCGGTCGCCGTGGCGAACGCGCAGCTGTACGAGCGCGTGCACAGGGCGAAGGTCGAGTGGGAGCGCACGTTCGACGCGATCAGCGATCCGATCGCGGTCTTCGACGCGCACGGCCGCACGATGCGCGTCAACGCCGCCCTGGCGGCGCTCCGCGGCTGGCCGATCACGCGGACGCAGGGACGCACGTGTGCGGAGGTCGGACTCTGCGGCGGTGGGTGCCCCGACTGCGTCGTCGGGCTCGCGTCCCGCGAGCTCCGTTCGTCGGAACGCGAGGTCGAGACCGGCGACGGCCGCATCTTCGCCGTGACCACGCTGCCGATCACCGGTCCGTCCGGCGCGGTCGTGCAGTTCGGCAAGGAGATGACGGAGGAGCGCCGGCGCGCCGCACAGCTCCGCGATCTCAGCCAGGAGCTGCGGTCGACCAACGCGGAGCTCGTCTCGACGCTCGAGCGCCTCCGGACCACGCAGGCGCAGCTCGTCCAGTCGGAGAAGCTCTCGGCCATCGGCCTGCTGGTGGCAGGCGTCGCGCACGAGCTGAACAACCCGCTCACCAGCGTGATCGGCTACGCGCAGCTCGTGAACGACGAGCTGGCCAGCCGGCCGGATCTGGCTGAGGCGGCGGCAAGCCTCAGCGTCGACGTGTCGCGCGTTCTGACCGAGTCGGAGCGGGCCGCGCGGATCGTCCGGAACCTGCTGACGTTCGCGCGAAGCCAGAGCTCCGAGCGCGAGCGCCAGGACGTGGCGGACCTCTGCGCGCGCGTCGTGCAGCTCCGCGCGTACGATTTCCGGCTCAAGGAAATCGAGGTCGTCACGCGCTTCGCGCCGGATCTGCCGCCCGTCCACGCCGACGGGGGGCAGATTCAGCAGGTGCTGCTCAACCTGCTGCTCAACGCCGAACAGGCGATGAAGGGGGCCGCGATGCGGCGGCTCGAGATCAACGTCTCGTTCGAGGCGGACTGCGGCGCCGTGCTCGTCGAGATCCGAGACAGCGGGCACGGCATCGAGACGGCGAACCTCCGGCGCATCTTCGACCCGTTCTTCACCACCCGGGGTGTCGGCGACGGGACCGGGCTCGGCCTGAGCATCGCCTACGGGATCGTCCGCGACCACGGCGGCCAGATCTGGGCCGAGAGCCGCCCGGAGCGGACGTCGTTCTTCATCCGGTTGCCGGCACGGATCGATACGGAGCTGGCGGCGCGTGTCGGGAACGTGCTCGTCGCGCACGGCGACCCCGTCATGCGCGACTTCCTCGACGCCGTCTTCGTGGGCTGGGGTTTCACGGTGCGGTCGGTAGCGGACCTGCCGGAGGCCCTGGAAAGCCTCGTCGAGGACGACGTCGGGCTGGCGATCCTGGACCGCACGATCGTGGAGCCCGATCCGAACCGCTGGCACGCCGCGTGGGTCCGGCGCTCACGCCGGCCGATGCTGATCGTGATCGCGCTCTCGTCGACCGAGCGCGAGGCCCTGCGGACGTTCCGCGACGAAGCGCCCGTCGTGCTGTCGCCTCCCTATGACCTCTATCAGATTCGATCCGCCCTGCTGGCCGCATGCGGAGTGCAGTCGTGAGCCCTGACCTGCTCGATCCCGTCGCGCTCATCGTGGACGACGAGCCGGGAATCCGGCAGGTGGCGAGCCGGTTCATCCAGCAGTGGGGATTCCAGGTCGTCACGGCCCGCGACGGCCGCGAGGCGATCGATCTGCTGCAGAACCGCCGGATCGACGTCGTCATGGTCGATCTCCGGATGCCGGAAGTGGACGGTCTCGGCGTGCTGAGCGTCATCCGTGACTCGGCGCCCGACACGCGCGCGATTCTGATGACCGGACACACGACCGAGGAGACGCGCTTGGAGGCGGTCAAGCTCGGCGCGCTGGACTACCTGCCGAAGCCGCTCGACTGGCGGTACCTCGAACAGCGCTTCGCGTCGATCCGCGGCGAGATCGAACGGCGGCAGAGCATCTTCGGCGTGGAGAGCGAGCTCGCCCGACGCCTCGAGTTCGCCGGCATGATCGGCCGCAGCGCGGTCATGACCGATCTGTTCGAGTTCATCCGCCGGCTGGCGCCGTATACGCGCGTCGCCCTCGTGACGGGCGAGACGGGCACGGGCAAGGAGCTGGTGGCGCGCGCCCTGCACGACCTCGGCCCGCGCCGCGAGCGTCGCTTCGTCGCGATCAACTGCTCGGCGGTCGTCGAGACACTGTTCGAGTCCGAGCTGTTCGGCCACGTGCGCGGCGCCTTCACCGGCGCCGTCGACCACAAGGCCGGCATGTTCGAGCAGGCGACCGGCGGCACGATCTTCCTGGACGAGATCGGCGAGCTGCCGCTGGGCGTGCAGGCGAAGCTCCTGCGCGTGCTCGAGCAGGGCGAGGTCTACCGCGTCGGGAGCGTCGAGCCGCGCCGCGTCGACGTGCACGTGATCGCGGCGACGAACCGGGATCTGCGGGTCGAGGTGAACGCCGGCCGGTTCCGGAGCGACCTCTTCTACCGGCTGAACGTCGTCGAGGTCCAGGTGCCGCCGCTGCGGGCCCGCCGCGAGGACATCCCGTACTTGACGGCATCGTTCCTGCGCGCGTCGGCGGAACGCCTCGGGAAGACAATCCAGGGCATCACGCCCTCGGCCGAGCGGCTGCTCGCGGCGGCCGACTGGCCGGGCAACGTTCGCGAGCTGCGAAACGTCATCGAACGCGCCTGCATTCTCGCCGACAGCCCGCACATCACGGAACGGGAGCTGCGACGGAGTCTGCCCGCCGACTCGCCGGCCGTCGCGCCCGAACCGCCGCCCCCCTCCGGCTCCGCGTTCTCGCTGCCCGGCCGATCGGACGACGGTCGACCGGCCCCGTACGGCGACGTCAGCCTGGCGGCCGTCAACCGCGACCACGTGCGGCGCATCCTCGAGCGTGCCGGCGGCAACAAGAAGCAGGCGGCGGAGCTGCTGGGCGTGAGCCGCCGCGCCTTCTACCGGCTGCTCAATCGACTCGACCTCGAAGACACGGTGCGGCGGCGGACGTAGGGACCGACCGGCGTCGTCCGGAAGGCGGAGCGGCCGCGGCGCGAAGTACAATCCGCCTGTGTCCAGCGGCTTCGAAGCGGTGATCGGCCTCGAGATTCATGCGCAGCTCCTGACCCGGACGAAGATCTTCTGCGGGTGTCCGACCGCCTTCGGCGCGGCCCCGAACACGAACGTCTGTCCGGTCTGCCTCGGCCTCCCCGGGGCGTTGCCGACAGTGAATCGCGAGGCCGTCCACCTGGCCATGAAGGCGGCGCTGGCTCTCGGCTGCACGGTGCACGGGGTGTCGGTCTTCGCACGCAAGAACTACTTCTATCCGGACCTGCCGAAGGGCTATCAGAATCTCCCAGTACGAACGGCCGCTCGCCACCGGCGGCCGGCTGGAGCTCCAGAGCCCGCGCGGCCGCACGCTCGTGGGCATTACACGCGTCCACATGGAGGAGGACGCCGGGAAGTCGCTGCACCACGGGTTCGCGGACTCCGGACGCGCGACATACCTCGACTTCAACCGAAGCGGCGTGCCGCTCATCGAGATCGTCACCGAGCCGGACCTGCGGTCAGCGGCCGACGCCGCCGAATGCTTCAGCCGCATGCGCGAGATTCTCGTGGCGCTGCAGGTGAACGACGGAAACATGGAAGAGGGCAGCGTGCGCTGCGACGCGAACGTGTCGGTGCGTCCCGTGGGGAGCGCCAGGCTCGGCACCAAGACCGAGGTCAAGAACGTGAACTCGTTCCGCCACCTGGAGGAGGCGCTCGAATTCGAGATTGAGCGACAGGTCGAAATCGTCGGCGGCGGCGGCGCGGTCCGGCAGGAGACGCGACTCTGGAACGGCGAGACGGGCGAGACGATGTCGATGCGCAGCAAGGAGGAGGCGCACGACTACCGGTACTTCCCGGAGCCCGATCTGTCGCCGCTCGCCGTCGAACAGCGCTGGATTGACGCCGTTCGCGACAGCCTCCCGGAGCTGCCCGACGCCCGACGCGCGCGGTTCGTCGCGAGCTATGGGTTGAGCCCGTACGACGCCGACGTGATCGTGCGTTTCCCCGGCGCGGCCGAGTACTTCGAGGCGACCGTCGCCGCCGGCGCCTCACCCAAGGGCGCCGGCAACTGGATCCAGGGCGAGGTGCGCCGCCGCCTCAAGGAGAGCGGCGCCGAACAGATGCGGGCCGTGCCGATCGGGGCCCAGGCGCTCGCCGAGCTGATCGGGCTCACGGAGACGGGCGTCATCAGCAGTTCGGCGGCCAAGGACGTCTTCGACAAGATGTGGACGAGCGGCCGCCGCGCGCGCGCGATCGTGGACGAGGAGAAGCTGGCCCAGATCGGAGACGAGACGGCGCTGTCGGCCCTGGTGGCGGACGTGCTGGCTCGGCACGCAGATGCCGTCGCCCAGTTCCGTGCCGGGCGGTCCGCCACCCTTGGCTTCCTGGTCGGCCAGGTGATGAAGGCCAGCGGCGGCAAGGCCAATCCCAAGGTCGTGACCGAGCTGCTGAGGCGAGCGGTCGCCGCGGGGAACGCGCCGGGAAGCCAGGATGACGCGGGGAACACCTGAGATCCGTCCGGAAGAACCTTCAAGTTGACACAGGGCGTTTACGTGCCTACACTGGATCTCGGCTCCACTGTAAGTAATGAGTTCGAAAGATCGCCTGACCAGCGTCGCCGACGTCGTCAAGGCCCGACCCCTTGCCGGTCCAACGTGTCAGTGTCTGGCAGAGTTCTTCCGCGAGGAATTCCTCAAGCATCACCATTGTCTCGAGCGGCAGCGCGAGTACTACTCGGATATCGCGATCGCGGAAGCCGAGAGCGCGTTGAGCCGCGCGATGGAGCAGATCGAAGGCCTCTGTCAGCGGGAGGACGCCTGCGAAGTCGTCAGCCGCCTCCTTCGCCAGATCGACGCCGTGACGAAGCTGTCGGCCTGGACCGAACCTGAAACCCTCCACTAATCCTTCCGCTCTCCATCAGCATCTCGGCGCGATCGTTTCCGGAGCTCTGTCGGCTGTCGACGCTCGTCGTGCGACGGCGAGAACGCTCGCGGCGCTGCACGACGATCTTGCGCGCATCGAGCACGTCCGGCTCGTCGCCGCGGGAAAGGCGGCCATCGGCATGGCCGCCGCGGCCTGGAGCGCGTTGGGCGCGCAGCTTTCGGCGGCGGTCGTCACGGCGTCGGCAGACGATTTCCGGCGGACGTCCGCACACCCGAACGCCGGCGGCGAGGCGGCGCAGTGGACGTTCTTTCCGTCATCGCACCCGCTGCCCGATCGCGCGAGCGAGGCTGCGGGGCGCGCCGCGCTGGCGCTCGCCGGGCAGGTGCGGGGTCCGGGCGACCTCCTGCTCGTGCTCCTCTCGGGCGGCGCGTCGGCGATGTTGTGCGTCCCGGCGATGGGCATCTCGCTCGAGGACCAGCGGGCGGCCACCGCGCAGATGCTTCGGGCGGGCCTGGATATCGGCGCCATGAACGTCGTGCGCCGGCACCTCTCCGCGATCAAGGGCGGGCAGCTCGCCGCTGCCGCGTTCCAGACGGTCACGTTGGCGATCTCCGATGTCACCCGGCCGGCCGATGGCGATCCGCTCACCATTGGATCCGGGCCGACCGTCGGCGACGACACCACGTTCGCCGCCGCGCTGGCCGTCGTCGACGAGGCCGGGCTCCGCGGGACGTTGCCGCCGCCCGTCGTCGCGCACCTGCAGGCTGGCGCGGAGGGCAGGGCGGCGGGGCCCGTTGCGCCCGGAGATCCCAGACTTCGGCGCAGCGCGTACTGGATCGTCACGTCGCGCCACGACGCGATGCGCGCCGCGGCCGAGACCGCACGGCAGATTGGCTACGACGCCCACGTCTTCGCCGCGGCCATCGAGGGCGAAGCGCGCCGGACACCCGGTGCGCTTCTCGGCCGGGCAGAGGCGCTGCGCCGGCCGGCCTGCGCCGTCTGGTCGGGCGAGACCACGGTCCGGGTCGTGGGCCGGGGCAGCGGCGGACGGAACCAGGAGCTGGCGCTCGCGGCGCTCGAGCCGCTCGCGAGAATGGCGCCGGCGGCGCTGGCGAGCGTCGGGACCGACGGCATCGACGGGCCAACCGATGCGGCGGGCGCGATCGTCGACTCCGTGATGTGGAGCGCGCTCGGACCGGACCCGCGCGAGGCGTGCCGGCGCGCGCTCGATGACAATGACGCGCACCCGCTCCTCGACCGTCTCGGCGCGCTCGTCCGCACCGGCGCGACCGGCACCAATGTCGGCGACCTGGTAGTGCTGCTGCTGCCGTGAGCGGGTCCGCCTCGGCGCCCGTGCCGATCGCCGGCGAGGGGCCCGAACCTTGGAGATACACTGACACCGATGCAGAGTGAAGAACAGGTCCTGTCCGCGATCCGCGAGCGCGTCGATCATCCCGCCACGGTGCGAGAGCTGCTCCAGCTCCTCCGCATCCCGCGCGACGACCGGGCCTCCTTCAAACGAAAGTTGCGCGCACTCGTGCAGGCAGGGGAGCTGATCGAGATCCGCGGCCACCGGTTCGGGCTGCCGAACCGGATGAATCTGGTCGTCGGTCGCGTGTCGACGCACCCGCGCGGGTTCGCGTTCGTCGAAGCGGAGGCGCCGCACGACGGCGGGCCGGCGAGCATCTTCATCGCCGGCGGCAACCTCAATCAGGCGATGCACGGCGATCGGGTCGTCGTGCGGGTGGAGCACGCCGGGGCCGGGGACCGGGCCGAGGGGCGGATCGTGCGCATTCTCGAGCGCGGCGCCCAGGCCATCGTCGGCCGGTACGACGTGGACGAGTCCGGGCTCGGGTTCGTCGTGCCGTTCGACCGGCGGATCATCATGGACGTGCAGGTGCCCAAGGGCGAGTCGCGCGGCGCCGCGCCGGGCGAGATGGTGGCGGTCTCCATCACGCGCTGGCCCACGGCCGCGCGGCCGGCGATCGGCCGCGTCACCGAGGTGCTGGGGGCGCTCGACGCCCCGGGTGTCGACACCGCCGTGATCATCCGGAAGTACGGGCTGGCGGACGTTCACGGTCCGGACGCCGTGGCGGAGGCGAAGCGCCTCGGCACGGCCGTCCGGGATCGCGACGTGCAGACGCGGACGGACTTCCGGCGCTGGCTCACCGTCACGATCGACGGCGAGCACGCGCGCGACTTCGACGACGCGATCTCGATCGATCGGCTTCCGAACGGGAACTTCTGGCTCGGCGTGCACATTGCGGACGTCGCGCACTACGTGGCCGAGGGAAGCGCGCTCGATCGGGAAGCCTACGAGCGCGCCACGTCCGTGTACTTCCCCGAGCGCGCCGTGCACATGTTCCCCTCGGAGCTGGCAACCGGGCTCTGCAGCCTCAATCCCCACGCCGATCGGCTGGTCCAGACCTGTCTCATGGAGATCGATCGCCGGTCGGGCACGGTGCTGCGGTACGAGATCCACGACGGCGTGATCCACAGCCATGCGCGGATGACCTACACGGACGTCAACGCGATCCTGACGGAGCGGAATCCGCAGGTGATCGAGCGGTACCGGCCGCTGGTGCCCATGTTCGAGCGGATGTTCGAGCTCTTCGAGATCCTGCACACCCGGCGGCGCCGGCGCGGCTCGATCGACTTCGATCTCAAGGAATCGGAGGTCGTGCTCGACGACGCGGGCATGGTCGAGGCGATCGTGGCGGCGGAGCGGAACGTCGCGCACCGGCTCATCGAGGAGTTCATGCTCCTCGCGAACGAGACCGTGGCCTCGCACCTCGAGAAGCACGGGATCCCGTCGCTGTATCGCGTCCACGAGGAGCCGGATCCCGTGAAGGTCGAGGTCTTCGAGGAGTTCATCTCCACGCTCGGCTACTCGCTGGGCGGCGCCGCCGATCACCCGGCGCCGCGCGATTTCCAGCGCCTGGTCGAGAAGATCCGCGGCAAGCCGGAGGAGAAGCCGATCGCCTTCCTGATGCTGCGCACGATGCAGCGCGCGCGCTACGATCCGGCGAACCTCGGGCACTTCGGGCTGGCGGCCGACAGCTATACGCATTTCACGTCACCCATCCGGCGCTATCCGGACCTCGTCGTCCACCGCGTGCTCCGCGAATCGCGGCACGGCATGAGCGAGGACCGCCGCGCGGAGCTCGTCGAGGACCTGCCCGAGATCGCCCGCCACACCTCCGAGCGCGAACGCCGGGCCGCGGACGCGGAGCGGGAGCTCGTCCAGTGGAAGAAGGTCCGGTTCATGGCCGACAAGGTCGGCGACGAGTTCCAGGGCTACGTGACCGGCGTGAGCGCGTTCGGCCTCTACGTCGAGCTGGTCGAACACTTCGTCGAGGGGATGGTGCACGTCTCGACGATGGCCGACGACTACTACCGGTTCGTCGAGCGCGCGCATCTGCTGCGCGGCGAGAAGAACGCACGCACGTACCGGCTCGGCGACAAGGTCGCCGTCCAGGTCATCCGGGTCGACCTGGAGCGGCGTCAGATCGACCTCGGACTGACGGAGATTCTCGACGCGGTCCGCGAGTCGGAGAAGCATCGCGGCCCGCGGCGGAGCGCGGCACGACCGAAGCGCGAGAAGCCTCAGGGGCGCGGGAAGCGTCCCGGTCCGCGCGAGCGATCGTTCCGCAGGGCCGCGCGGAGGCGCGGAGGGAAATGAGGGGATGAGGCACCGGGGCAACGGCACGGCCCCGTCTCCTCATGGCAGTCCGCCATGCTGGTGGTAGGCACGGCCGGCCACATCGACCACGGCAAGAGCGCGCTCGTCCGGGCGCTGACCGGTACGGATCCCGATCGGCTCAAGGAAGAGAAGGCGCGCGGGATCACGATCGATCTGGGGTTCGCGCACCTGACCCTCGGCGATTTGCAGGTGGCGTTCGTCGATGTCCCGGGACACGAGCGATTCGTCCGCAACATGCTCGCGGGGGCCGGCGGTATCGATGCCGTGCTGCTCGTCGTGGCGGCCGACGAATCGGTCATGCCGCAGACCCGCGAGCACTTCGAGATTTGCCGGCTGCTCGGGATCTCCCGCGGTCTCGTCGTGCTCACCAAGGCGGATCTGGTCGATGCCGACACGCTCGGAATCGCCGAGCTCGACGTTCGCGAGCTCGTGCGCGGAAGCTTCCTGGCGCACGCGCCCGTGCTTCCCGTGTCGTCGAAGACCGGGGCCGGGCTCGGCCCGCTGCGCACAGCGCTGCAGGTGCTCGGCGCCGCACCGCCGTCGCCCGCCAGACCCGGCGTCGTCAGGCTGCCCGTGGACCGCGTCTTCAGCGTCAGGGGCTTCGGGACGGTCGTGACGGGGACGCTCGTGTCCGGGACGGTGGCCGAGGGGGACGAGCTGGCCGTGCTCCCCGAGCTCCGTCGGGTCCGCGTGCGCGGGCTCCAGGTACACGGCCGACCGGCCTCGCACGTCACCGCGCCGTCGCGCGCCGCGCTGAATCTGGGATCGATCGAGACGGCCGATCTCGCGCGCGGAGTGACGCTCGCGACGCCAGGCGCGATGCCGGTCACCCGCCGCGTCGACGTGCGCCTGCGGCTGATCGTCGACGTGAAGCCGCTGCTCCATGGCGCGCGCGTGCGCGTTCATCACGGCACGGGCGAAATTTCGGCGCGCGTGGCGCTGGCGGCCATCCGCCAGGCCGGTGCCGGCGAGGCGTGGACGCCGATGAAGGCGGGCGAGCGCGGCGGGGCGGTTCCCGCAGGCGGCGAGGCATACGCCCGCCTTCGGCTGGAGCGTCCGGCCGTCCTGACGCGCGGCGACCGTTTGGTGCTGCGGACCTTCTCGCCGCCGCAGACGATCGGCGGCGCCGTCGTGCTCGACCCGGAGCCGCCGGGGAGCGGCGTGCGCCGTCCGGCCGTGCTGGCCCGGTTCCAGGGCATGGATCCCGAGGCGTCGGGCGACGCGTTCGCGCGCACCTGGATCCAGGAGGCCGGCGCTCGAGGGCTGGCGGCGGCCGATCTGATCCGGCGCGGCGGGCAGGATCCCGCTGCGGCGAACGCGCTGCTCGAGACCCTTCGGGCCGAGAGCAAAGCGGTGTCGATCGGCGAGCGGCTCGTGGATGCGGACGTCGTGGAGGCACTCGAGACGGGCGTGCAGAAGGCTCTCGAGCGCTTTCACGAGGCCCGCCCGCGCGAGCGCGGCATCCCCCGCGAATCGCTACGCGAGGCGGTCGCGCGACGCGCGCCGCCGGAGGTGTTCGATGCGGTCGTCAAGTCCCTCCTGGCGCGGCAGATCGTCGTCGGCCGCGATCGTCTCGCGCTGCGGTCGTGTGAGGCGGCGCTGGATTCAGAGACAGAGGGCACGCGCGCGTCGGTGGAGACGATCCTGCTCGACGCCGGCCTGATGCCGCCCGACGCGGCCGGGCTGCAGGCGGCGCTGCGACTCGCGCCCGATGCGCTCGCGCCCATCGTGCACGTGCTCGTGCGGGACCAGCGGGTGGTCCGCGTCGGCTCGCTGCTGTTCCACGCCGAGGCGCTGGCACGCCTCCGCGAGGATCTCCAGGCGATCAAGGCGCGCACCGCCAGCGCCGCGCCAGCGGAGATCGACGTCGCCACGTTCAAGGCGCGCTACGGATTGAGTCGCAAGTTCGCGATCCCGCTGCTCGAATGGCTCGACCAGCAACGGGTCACGAGGAGGGTTGGAGATCGCCGGGTGCTTCTCTGAGGACGCGATGCACCCGACGCACAATCGACGATCCCAATCGACAGCTCAGGGCGCGCCCTGAATTGTAAATTGCCAACCGCAAATTGTAAGTGTCAGGCGTCCTTGTTGTCCCCGGTGCCTTCCCGTGTCGCGTCCTTGAAGTTCTTGATGCCCTTGCCGAGACCTCTGGCAAGCTCCGGCAGCCGGCTCGCACCAAAGATGAACACCAGGATGAGCAGAATGACGAGAAGCTCCGGAACGCCGATGCGGCCCATGTTCAAATGCTCCCGCCGGCCGGCGCCGGCAATCCATCGATTCTACCACCTTCGACGACCGGGAAACGTCACCGAACGGCGTGCCGAGCCGGCGTCTCGGGAGACGTGCGGCCGACCGGACACGCGCGACGTCCTAACCCGGTGACGCGCTGGATGCAGGTTGCCGGCCGCAGGCCCGTCCCAGGGGCATTCCTCTTGCAAGGAAGCGATTGGCAGACCTGGTGAGTATACTGATGCAAGGCAGCCCGCCATCCATGGTCAGTTCCGAGTTTTCAGACGTGGGCTCGGTCCCGGGTCCCCCGCCCGAGCCCTCCGGCGGCGACAAGCCGACCGGTGCGTGGCTCGGGTCCCAGTCCATTTTCGATCAGAAGGACGAGCGCAAGATGGGTCGCGCGCTGACGACTTCGGTCGTCGTGCACGGCGTGCTCTTCGCTTTGATCGCCCTGGCCGGCATTCACCAGGTCGTGGAGCAGGTGAAGCAATCGCCGCTGAAGTTCGACGTGGTCTTTCTGAAGGAGCCCGGACCGGGTGGCGGCGGCGGCGGAAGCCCCAAGCCGGCGCCGCCGAAGAAGCTCGAGATCCCGAAGCCGAAACCCGTCCAGCCCGTGCCCGTGCCGGCGCCTCCGCCGCCCGTGCCGCCTCCACCGACGCTCACCGCGCCCGTCCAGACGAACCTCGCCCAGACGCTGCAGGCCGAGGGGCTGAGCAGCGTATCGCTGGCGCCGGTTGGAGGGGGAGGGAGCGGCAGGGGAATCGGCCCCGGGCGTGGGAACGGACTCGGCGAAGGCGAGGGCGGCGGCACGGGCGGGGGAGCCTATCAGCCCGGCAACGGCGTCTCCTGGCCGACGCCACTTCGTCAGGTGGATCCGCAGGTACACCAGCGAAGCCATGCGGGCGAAGGTCCAGGGCGAGGTCCACCTCTCTGCCATCGTCGCCCCGAACGGAACGGTCACGAACATCAAGGTGGCCAAGTCGCTCGATCGCGTCTACGGTCTGGACGAGGCGGCCATCGACGCGGCGCGCAAGTGGCTCTTTTCGCCCTGCAAGAAAGAGAGCAAGGCCGTGCCCTGCCAGATCGAGATGGTGCTGGAGTTCCGGCTGCACTGAAGAAGCCAGAAGCCAGAAGCCAGAAGCCAGAAGCCAGAAGCTTTCGCAAGAGAAAACGGCCCGACTGGCATTCGCCAATCGGGCCGTTCGTGTGTGAGACCTCTGGCTTGTGGCCTTTGGCTTCTGGCTTGACGAGTCTCAGTACATCCCTCCCATGCCGCCCGGACCGCCGGGGCCCGGCGCTTCCTTCTTCTCCTCGGGAATCTCGGACACCATGGCCTCGGTCGTGAGCAGGAGCGACGCGATGGACGCGGCGTTCTGGAGCGCCGAACGCACGACCTTGGTCGGGTCGATGACGCCGGCCTTCACGAGATCCTCGTAGGTGTCCGTGGCCGCGTTGTAGCCGAAGGACGGATCGTCCTTCTCCTTCACCTTCTGCACGACGATCGTGCCTTCCTGTCCGGCATTGGCGGCAATCCAGCGCATCGGGGCCTCGATCGCCCGGCGCACGATGTCGACTCCGACCTTCTGGTCGCCGTCTGCCTTGAGGCTGTCCAGCCCCTTGCCGGCGCGCAGCAGCGCGACGCCGCCGCCCGGGACGATCCCCTCCTCGACGGCGGCCTTGGTCGCGTGCATTGCGTCCTCGACGCGCGCCTTCTTCTCCTTCATCTCGGTCTCGGTGGCCGCGCCGACCTTGATGACGGCAACGCCGCCGACGAGCTTCGCCAGCCGCTCCTGCAGCTTCTCGCGGTCGTAGTCCGAGGTCGTCTCCTCGACCTGGGTCCGGATCTGCTTGACGCGGCCCTCGATGGCCGACTGGCTGCCCGAGCCCTCGACGATGGTCGTGTTGTCCTTGTCGATCGTGACCTTCTTCGCCTTGCCGAGATCCTCGAGCTTGATGTTCTCGAGCTTGATGCCGAGATCCTCGGTGATGGCGCGGCCGCCGGTCAGGATGGCGATGTCCTCGAGCATCGCCTTGCGGCGATCGCCGAAGCCCGGTGCCTTGACCGCGGCCACCTGCAGGGTGCCGCGCAGCTTGTTCACGACGAGCGTCGCCAGCGCCTCGCCGTCGACGTCCTCGGCGATGATGAGCAGCGGCCGGCCGCCCCGCGCCACCTGCTCGAGCAGCGGGAGCAGGTCCTTCATCGAGCTGATCTTCTTCTCATGGATCAGGATGACGGGGTTCTCCAGCACGCACTCCATGCGCTCGGGATCCGTGACGAAGTACGGGGAGAGATAGCCGCGGTCGAACTGCATGCCCTCGACGACCTCGAGCGAGGTCTCCATGCTCTTGGCTTCCTCGACCGTGATGACGCCGTCCTTGCCGACCTTCTCCATCGCCTCCGCGATGATCGTGCCGATCGTCTCGTCGCTGTTCGCGGAGATCGTGCCGACCTGCGCGATCATCTCGCCGCTGACCGGCTTCGACAGCTTCTTGAGCTGTTCGACGATGGCGTCGACCGACTTCTCGATCCCCCGCTTGAGCTCCATCGGATTGGCGCCCGCGGTGACCATCTTGAGGCCCTCGCGGTAGATCGCCTGGGCCAGCACCGTCGCGGTCGTCGTGCCGTCGCCGGCGGTGTCCGAGGTCTTGCTGGCGACCTCGCGCACCATCTGGGCGCCCATGTTCTCGATCGGATCCTTCAGATCGATCTCCTTGGCGACCGTGACGCCATCCTTCGTGATCGTCGGCGATCCGAACTTCTTGTCGATGACCACGTTGCGGCCCTTCGGGCCGAGCGTGACCTTCACGGCGTCGGCCAGGCCGTTGACTCCCCGCAGGATCGCGTGCCGCGAATCCTCGCCGTACACAATCTGTTTTGCCATGATGCTCTCCTGAGAAAACTTCAAACTTCGAAGTTCGAAGTTCGAACTGCGAAGCTACTTTTCGATGACGCCGAGCACTTCCTCTTCGCGCATGATGAGGTACTCGCTGCCGTCAATCTTGATCTCCTGGCCGGCGTACTTGCCGAACAGGACGGTGTCTCCGGCCTTCACGTCGAGCGGCGTGATCTTGCCGTCCTTCTCGACGCGGCCCTTGCCCGCAGCGATGATCTTGCCCTGCTGCGGCTTCTCCTTCGCCGTGTCCGGAATGATGATGCCGCCCACGCGCTGTTCCGTTTCCTCGATCCGTTCGACGATGACTCGATCGTGCAGTGGTCTGACTTTCATGACTGTCCTCTCTCCTTGATGGGTCCGGGGCGCTTCGCCCCGCGGCTCGCTCCAACGCGGGGCCGCAACGCCCGCTCCACTCCCTCGCGCCGCCCGGCGCCCCGGCCGCCTCGCTCCGTGCGCGCGGCTCACCGCTGCGCTCGTTCGCGCCCTCTCAAGTTCTGGCTTCTGGCCTCGAGCTTCTGGCTTCGAGCGGAGGCCCGACGCGTAGCAGTCAGGAGCCCTGACTGTTAGCAGTCGGATTGACCGACTGCTAATCATATGGAAGGACGAAAAACCGTGTCAAGGACTTCCGGCACGGCCGTCGGAATCGGGCCGTTTCCGGCCCTCAGTGGGTCAGGTTCAGTTCCGATCCGTTCCGGCCGCCGTGCAGCACGCTCAAATCCGT
This sequence comes from uncultured Acidobacteriota bacterium, assembly GCA_963764505.1. Taxonomy (GTDB): domain Bacteria; phylum Acidobacteriota; class Vicinamibacteria; order Vicinamibacterales; family SCN-69-37; genus CAVXSP01. The sequence continues at coordinate 1,943,733 of CAVXSP010000001.1, forward strand.
GGCCCGCCGGCCTCCCCGGAACTGCTCCCGGCGATCCGGCCGGCCGATGTCGCGACGGTCCTTTGGCGGGAGGTCCGACGTGAGATACCGCCTCAAGGCGAACGGCACCCGACTTCGCGGCTCGTAGAAGGCGCCGGCGCGTTGCGCTTCGCGTCCGAGCTCGACGTCGGCGTCGGCCTCGCCGTACACCACGCAGGGCGCGCGGGGGTTGGCCAGCTTGCTCAAGTGCACCAGGTGGATGCCGTTGAAATCGCCCAGGCGCAATGCCGTCAGGAGCATGGCCGGCGCGAACGCCGCGATGTCCTGACGAGCCTCAGCGAACGACTGCCGGACGATGACGTCCCAGCCGGCCAATCGGGCGATGGTCTCGAGCCGGAAACCGAACGTCGGGTAAATGTCGACAATGAGGAGGAGACGCGGCATGGGGGGGCCGGCCGCTGCGTCGCAAACCTGCTGCCCGAATCAGCCGGTCGCGGGCCGATTGGCGCCGGCATGTCATAAAACGGGACAAACTCTCGCGATCTGGGCGGAGAGAGGGGCCGAATCCGCGCAAACGGCCGTGCGGGTCCTCCCGGGAAAGTCTCGGCGGCCGCGACCTTAGGTCTACTCCTTGGACTGGAGTGACGATTTCGCACGGAGACCGCGCACGCGCGGAGTGGGCGCGGAAGGTGGCCGGTCAGCAGGCCGATCGGTCGGCGACGGCCGCGAGCCGATCGGAGGCGGGCGCCTGCAGACGGGCGGGTACCGAGCGGAACCGCTGGAACGGCAGATGGCAGTCGTGCTTCCGGAGGAAGCTGAGGAAGCGCTTGTAGTCCTCGACCGGCATGTTGAAGAGCTGCACGAGCGAGCGGTAGTTGCCGTTGGTCCGCTCCAGGCCGACTCGAACGACGTGCCGGAGGTCGGCCCGCGTCATGTCGCGGGCCATGAAGATCGGGTAGACGGCGGACCAGAAGGACTCGCCGCCGTTGAGCATGTCGGACGCGAGCTCTTCCCCCTTGGTCGGCTTCGACGGGGCGGCGGTCGCGACCTGATGGGGCTGGCTCCTGAGCACTTCCGACGGCAGGTCGGTCACGGCGATCGGCCGGCCGCCGGCCCGGAGGATCACGCGCTCCACGACGTTCTTCAGCTCGCGGATGTTGCCGGGCCAGCGGTAGGTCAGGAGCGCCTCCATGACGTCGCCCGGCATGTCCGTGACCGGCACCCGATGCGCCTGGCTGTAAGCCCGGGCGTAATAGTCCACGAGGAGCGGAATGTCGTCCTGTCGCTCACGCAGCGGGGGAATCGACAGCCGGATGACGTTCAAGCGGAAATACAGATCCTCGCGGAAGCCGCCGCTCTGGATGCCGGCCTGCAGGTCGCGGTTGGTCGCCGTGATCAGGCGGACATTGACGTGGCCCTGCACGCGGCCGCCGCCGACGCGCTGGATCTCCCCGGATTCGAGAAAGCGCAGCAGCACGACCTGCATGCGTGTGCTCATCTCGCCGACTTCGTCGAGGAACACCGTGCCGTTCGGCGCCATCTCGAGCAGGCCCGGCTTGTCGCGGTACGCGCCGGTGAAGCTGCCGCGCGCGTGGCCGAAGAGCTCCGACTCGAGGAGCGAGTCGGGCAGTCCCGCGCAGTTGAGCGTGACGAGCGGCGCGGACGCGCGAGCGCTCCGCGCATGGATCAGCCGAGCGACCACTTCCTTGCCGACGCCGGTCTCCCCGGTGATGAGCACCTTCGCATCGGACCGCGCCGCACACTCGAGGTCCGCTTCGAGGTTGCGCATGGCTTCGCTTCCGCCAATCAGACGAAACTCCTGGTGTCTTGGAAGACTAGACATCGGTCCGCTTGTCCTTGTCTGAATGAAGTAGAAACGAGGCCCACCGATACTACCGGCAACCACCGGCGGCGTCAATAATCAGTTTGGTAACTTTCCTGCGACATTTTGTCGGAAATTCGCCGGAATTATTCGCCATATTTGTCAGCCTTCCTGCGCGCGATCGTCGGATTTCGCAACGCGGTCGTGCCGCCGCGTGCAGCGTTCGGCAGCCGCGTGCGAACTCGCCCCGAAGCCCGCGGGTCGTGTGCGGTTCGTGCGCGCACCGGACCCGGTCCGGGACCGCGCCGCCATCGTCTGGCACACGCTCAAAGAAAAGTCGCGCCGTTGAGAGACTTTCTTCGCTGGGATCGGTCCACCCGCACCCATCCGGCGTCGAGCGTCCACGCACGCGAACCGGCTGCGATCGAGCTAAGTTCAGCATTGGCAGTTAAATAGCTGCCATCAACCGGCGCACCACCGGGCCGGTGCCGGCTCTTGCAATCGTCTGGGGCGCGACTGGTGTGTCGCGAGCCTGCGGGAGTCCTGATGAGGTCTAACGGACACGTCGACATGATCGGCACGAGCCCGGTGATTGTCGAGCTGAAGGCGGAAATCGAGCGAATCGCCCGCTCCGACGCCAAGGTCTTGATCACCGGGGAGAGCGGCGTCGGCAAGGAGGTCGTGGCGCGCGCCATCAACAGCGCCAGCCCACGGTCTCAGCAGGCGTTCACGCCAGTCAACTGCGCGGGCATCCCGGAGACGCTGCTCGAATCGGAGCTCTTCGGGCACGTCAAGGGCAGCTTCACTGGAGCCTACCGGGACAAGCCCGGCAAGCTCGAGATGTCCGATCACGGCACGATCTTCCTGGACGAGATCGGCGAGATGACGCTCCGGATGCAGGGCCTTCTGCTCCGGTTCCTCGAGACCGGGGAGATCCAGAAGGTCGGCGCCGAACGGGTAGCCAAGGTCACGAACGTGCGCGTGATCACCGCGACGAACCGCAATCTGCGCGACCTCATCGCCCAGCAGCAGTTCCGCGAGGACCTCTACTACCGGATCAACGTCATCCACCTCGTGGTGCCGCCGCTCCGCGAGCGGCGTGAGGACATCCCGCTGCTCATCGATCACTTCCTGAAGCGGTTCACCAATGAGGCGAGCGGCAGCGTCAACGGGAACGGGCACGGCGAAGCGCCGAACGGCAACGGGCATCTGGGCAGTCCGGTGCGCGCGATTGCCCCCGAGGCCATCGAGCGGCTCTGCGAGTACCACTGGCCGGGCAACGTCCGCCAGGTCGAGAACGTGATCGAACGGCTCGTCGTGACCGGCCGCCGGGAGGTGGTCGACGCGCGCGATCTGCCGCACGAAGTCCTCACGCCCGCGCAGTACGGCCAGAAGCCCGCGCTCGAGCGGCGGCGGACGGTCGCCGACGACCTGTTCCGGAAGCTGGTCAACGACCGCCAGTCGTTCTGGCAGGCCGTATATCCGCTCTACATGAACCGCGAAATCACGCGGGCCAACGTGAGGGAGCTGGTGCACAAGGGCCTGGAGGAGGCGCGGGGCAACTACAAGATCGTCCTGCGGCTCTTCAACATGGAGACGAGCGACTACAAGCGGTTCCTCAATTTTCTGCGCAAGCACGACTGCCAGTTGCCATTCAAGGAGTACCGGTGAGGACAGGGGGAATACCAATCATGCTGCACGGGTGGCGCGCGACAGTAGGAGCAGGCGTTCTTGGAGCCGGTCTCGCCGTGGCGCCGTTGATGGGTCAGACGCCGGCGCCTGCGACGCCGCCCCCGGCGAAACCGCCGGCGACGACGCCGGACGCGCCCGCGCGATATCCCGTGGCGGCCTCCGGCGTCTCGGCGCCGGCCGGCGCGGGACCCGCAGCTGCCGTCGCGCCGCCGGCTGACTATCTGATTGGCACCGACGACGTGCTGTCGATCGTGTTCTGGCGCGACAAGGACATGACGACCGACGTGGTCGTCCGCCCCGACGGCAAGATCTCGCTGCCGGTCCTCAACGAGATAGACGCGGCCGGGCTGACCCCCGAGCAGCTGCGCGCCAGCATCCTGGCCGTGGCGGTGAAGTACTTCGAGGATCCGTCGGTCAACATCGTGGTCAAGCAGATCAACAGCCGCAAGGTGTCGATCACCGGCGAGGTGGCGAAGCCCGGGCTGTACTCACTCGGCGGCGGGATGACCGTGCTCCAGCTCATCGCCGCGGCCGGCGGCCTCAACGAGTACGCCAAGGCCGACAAGATCGCCGTGATTCGCACCGAGGGCGCGAAACAGACCCGCTATCGCGTGAACTACAAGGACGTGATCGACGGCAAGAACCTCAAGCAGAACATCGAGCTCAAGATCGGCGATGTGGTCATCGTTCCGTAGGCAGGGCAAGTGATGTTGCTGCGTCTCGTGGTCATCGTGTGCGTTCTGCTCGGCGGGGTGTCGATCCCGGCGCGGGCGCAGAACGAGCGGAGCCAGGACCGTGCCGTGTTCGGCGGCGGCGTCGGGCGCGCCGATCAGCTGCTCAGCGTGAGCTCGAACATCGGCGCGACCTTCTTCCAGACGCTCAGTGGCGAGCCGACCGGGCCGTCGGGGGAGCGCGTGCCCGACTCGACGGCGTTCGGACTCGGGTCGGCGTTCCTGACCTACCGGCTCAACTGGAAGGACGTCTCGATCGACGCGGCCGGGGGCGAATCGTCGTACTACTTCCCTTCGCAGCAGCGCTGGTTCCGCCAGACGATTGCCAACTCGACGGCATCCCTGACGCACGCCTGGGAGCTCTCTCCGAGGACGGACTTCTCGGTGCGCGAGTCGGCGGGCGTCCAGCCGGCGTTCTACACCGCGCTGCCCGGCGGCTACGAGCCGCGGCTGACGACGGCGGATCCCACGCTGACGCTGCCGCCCGATCTGCAGGGATTCGGCGGCGAATTCCTGATATCGCAGAGCGGCATGTCTCTGACGCACCGGCTCTCGAGGCGGATATCGGTGTCTGGCGTGTACGACTTCAACCGGCGATGGACCGTCGATCGGCCGGAGAATTTCGACCTCCTGCAGCACACCGCCTCCGGATACGCGACGTTCGGCCTGACGCGTCACCTGTCGGTGCGCGGCGGCTACCGGGTCTACGACAGCCGGATCGGTCCGCCGGAGGCGCCTCACGTGCGGACGCAGAACGCCGACTTCGGAGTCCAGTACCGACCGCGGCGGTTCGCTGCAGCTCACGCGGAAGACGATGCTGTCGTTCAACATCGGCGCCTCGACCCTGGCCGACACCACCGGCCGGCAGCGCTACTTCCTGCTCGGCGGGTCGACGCTGAGCCACGAGATGGGCCGGACGTGGACCAGCTCGGTCAGCTACCTGCGCGATCTCAACTTTTCGTCCCTGTACGATCAGCCGGTTCTCGCCGACACCGTCACGGCCCTGATGGGCGGGCTCATCACGTCGCGGCTCAGTTTCCAGTCGGGCGCGTCCTACTCGCGCGGGTCGGTCGGGCTCGTCGGGCCCAATCGCGGCCTGGTGCTCGCCTCCGGCCTGGTCGGCCTGCAGACGGCGGTCACGCGCTATCTCGCGCTCGGCATGAACTACAGCGTCTACTACCGCACGATCGGCAGCCAGGTCGTCGTGCCGTCCGATCTCGCCCGCCGGACGGAGACGCAGGCGGTCCGCGTGTATCTGAGCACCTGGATGCCGCTGTTCTCACGGACGAGGAGATCGAATGCTGCCCGGTAAGAAATACACGCCCGAAGACATCCTTCACATCCTGAAGCGGCGGGTGTGGCTGCTGGTCGTACCGTTCGCCCTCGTATCGGCCGCGGTGGCCGTGTACGTCCGGCGTCTGCCCGACCTCTACCGCTCCGAGACGCTGATCCTCGTCGTGCCGCCCCGCGTGCCCGAGGGCTTCGTCGGCACGCAGGTCTCGACCAAGCTGGAGGATCGGCTGCCCGCGATCCAGCAGCAGATCTTCAGCCGCACGCGTCTCGAGCGGATCATCCAGGACCTCAATCTCTATCAGGAGGAGCGCCGCACTGGAATCATGGAGGACATCGTCGATCGGATGCGCAACTCGATTAAGGTGGAGACGGTGCGCGGCGATGCGTTCCGGGTGGGCTTCGTCGGCAACGACCCGCGGACCGTCATGAAGGTCGCCGAGCGGCTGTCCACGCTCTTCATCGAGGAGAGCTCCCGCGACCGCGAGGTGCTGATCGAGGGCACCGACAGCTTCCTCGAGTCGCAACTGGATCAGGCGCGCAGCCGGCTGATCGACCACGAGAAGAAGCTCGAGGAGTACCGGCGGAAGTACGCCGGGGAGCTGCCGTCGCAGACCGAATCCAACATCCAGGCCGTGCAGAACATGCAGCTGCAGGTGCGCGCGCTGGTCGACCAGATCGACCGGGATCAGGAGCGGCGGCTGAATCTCGAGCGGCAGCTCGCCGATCTTCAGCAGCAGCAGGCGAACGCCGGTCCGTCCGCCGCCGCCGCGGCCGCCGCGCCGGATTCGACGCAAGCGAAGCTCGATGCCGCCCGGGCGCAGCTCGCGGCCATGCGGCTGACCATGACCGAAGAGCATCCGGACGTGCAGCGGCTGGAGCACGTCGTCCGCGACCTGGGGCAGAAGGCCGAGACCGAGGCCCTGGCGGCGCCGGTGTCGGGCGCGGCCCGCGCCGCCTCGCCAGTCCAGCTCGCCGCGCAGCGGCGCACCTCGGACCTGCAGAACCAGATCGAGCAGCTCACCCAGCAGATCGCCCGTAATCAGGGCGAAGCCGAGCGTCTGAGGACCACGGCGGGCGAGTACCAGCGTCGCGCGGAGGCCGCGCCGACGCGTGAGACGGAGCTGATCTCCCTCAACCGCGACTACAACACCCTGCAGGGCGTCTACACGAGCCTGCTCGGCAAGAAGGAGGCGGCCAACATCGCCGCCAACCTGGAGCGCCGGCAAATCGGCGAGCAGTTCAATCTGCTCGATCCGGCCCGCATCCCCGAGCGGCCGTTCAGCCCGAATCGCCAGCGGTTGAACCTCATCGGCATTGCGGCCGGGCTCGCGATGGGCGCCGTGCTCATCGCGCTGCTCGAGTACCGCGACGTCACGCTGAAGACCGACGCGGAAGTGACGGCCGTGCTGTCGCTGCCGGTGCTGGCGGTCGTGCCGCTCATGCGTTCGGAGGTGGAGCGGCGGCGCCATCTGCGCTATCAGCTCCTCCTGGGCACGGGTCTGGGCGGCACGGTGCTCGTCTGCATCGCGGTGCTGGTCTACACCTTCCTTCGCTGATCGGAGTCCCGTGTACGAGCAGTTCTTCGGATTTCGCGAGCGGCCGTTCGACCTGACGCCCGATCCGCGCTTCCTGGTGCTGACCGAGTCGCACCGCGAAGTGCTGAGCAACCTCGAGTACGCCGTCGTCAGCCGCAAGGGCGTGACGCTGGTCATCGGCGAGGCAGGATCGGGGAAGACGACGCTGATTCGGACCGTCCTCGGGCGCCAGCCCGAGCAGGTGCACGGCGTCCATCTGCACAACCCGACCCTGTCGCGCGACGAGTTCATCGAGATCCTCGCCGAGAAGTTCGAGCTGTCGGCCGCGGCCTCCAGGTCCAAGGCCGCCATGCTGGCGGAGCTCGAGGCGCTCCTGATGGCGCGCCGGACCAAGGGCGAGTGGACGGTGCTCATCATCGACGAGGCGCAGAGTCTGCCGCTCGAGCTGCTGGAGGAGATCCGCCTGCTGGCGAACATCGAGATGGACGACCACAAGCTGTTCTCGGTGATCCTGGCGGGCCAGCCCGAGCTGGCGGCCCGGCTCGAGCAGCCGGACCTGCGGCAGCTGAAACAGCGCGTCGCCCTCCGCTGCCAGCTCAGGCCGCTGACCGGGCAGGAGACCGAGAGCTACATCGTGGGCCGCATCGCGGCCGCCGGGGGGGTGGGGCGGCTCGCGTTCACGCGCGAGGCGGTGGCGAGCATCCACGCGGCCGCGGCCGGGATCCCGCGCACGGTCAGCGTGCTCGCCGACAACGCCCTGCTCGGCGGATTCGCGGCCGGGATCAAGCCGGTGACCACGAAGATCGTCCGCGAGGTCTGCCGCGATTTCAATCTGGCACAGACGAACGGGGCGTCGGCGGCACGGCATCCGCCGCATCTCCCGGTTCGCGCCGTGCCGGTCCAGCCTACGGCCGCCGCCGAGCCGCCGACACCGGCGCCGGTCGAGCCGGGGGCCGCCGAGGGCGACGGCGGGGCGCCATTCGGCTTCGTCACGCGACGACGCCGGTTCTTCGGGATCTGACGTGAACGGCCGTTTCGCTGGAGGAGCGTGGCCATGGGGCGTGTAGATGATGCGATGCGACGGGCCGGCATTCCGCCGGATGGCGGACCGGCCGGTTCCGTCGGCGTGCAGGATCCGGCGCCGTCGTTTCCGGTCGAAGTGCCGGAGGCGTTCGGATCCGAACCGGGGATGAGCCAGCCGGCCGCCGACGCCGAGATCGCCGCGCCTGCCGGGACCGACGCCGCCGTCGAGCCGCAGGAGACCACCCCGACGCGTGCGCGGTGGTTCGGCGACGTGATCCAGAGCCGGCTCGCCGGCAAGCTGGTCATCGACCAGACGATGCTGCCCGGGAGCCGCGAACAGTACCGGCGTCTCGCGGCAGTTCTGCACCACGCGCAGGTGGCGACCGGCCTGAGGGTGGTCATGGTTGCCAGCGCCGTCGTCGGCGAGGGCAAGACGCTCACGGCCGGCAACCTGTCGCTCACCTTGAGCGAGTCCTACGAGCGGCGCGTGCTGCTGATGGACGCGGACCTCCGGCGGCCTTCGCTGCACGCGATCTTCAACGTCGAGACCGTGCCGGGATTGAGCGACGCGCTCGGCTCGCCCGAGCCGCAGCCGCTGCCGCTGCATCAGGTATCGCAGCGGCTCACGCTGCTGCCCGCCGGCCGGCCGAGCTCCGACCCGATGGCGGGGCTCACGTCCGTGCGGATGCGGGAGCTGCTCGAGGAGGCGCGGGAGACGTTCGACTGGATCATCATCGACACGCCTCCCATCGGGCTCATGACCGACGCGAACCTGCTCGCCGCGATGGCCGACGGCGCACTGCTCGTGATCAAGGCCGGGACGACGCCGTATCAGCTCGCGGAGCGCGCGATCGAGGCGATCGGCCGGGATCGGCTGCTGGGGGTGGTGCTGAACCGCGCGACGGATCTCGCCGATCACGGCAACAAGTACTACAACTACTACTATGGGCGGCCGCAGGAAGCGCCCGCCGGGCGCGGGTGAGCCCTTTCCATGTACCGGTTCACGCTGCGCTCGGTCACGCTCGTCGCCTGCGAGACCCTCCTCATCCTGGGGGCCGTCGCCGTGGGCGCGTACGTGCGGCTCGGGCACTGGGCCTGGGAGATCCTGGTGTACGAGAACGGCGGGGTGAAGACGCTGTTTGTCGCCGCCGTCGCGCAGCTGTGCCTCTACTACGGCGATCTGTACGACCTGCGCCGGATGTCGGACCGGCGAGAGCTGTTCATCCGGCTGGCTCAGGCGCTGGCCGCCGCCTCGTTCGTGCTCGCCATCTGCTACTACTGGTTCCCGTCGCTCGTCATCGGCCGCGGCGTGTTCGCCATCGCCGCCGTCCTGGCGATCACGCTCATCGTCGGATGGCGGATGGCCTTCGAGTGGCTCAGCGGCCGGGTCGCGCCGCGCGAGCGCCTGCTGCTCGTGGGCACCAGCGCAGCGGCGGTGATCCTGGCGCAGGAGCTGTTCGAGCGGCGGCAGGAGCTGGGCGTCGAGATCGTCGGCTTCATCGACCCGAATCCGTTGCGAGTCGGCGAGCCCGTGATCAACCCGGGCGTGATCGGCGCGATCGAGGACATCCCGTCGATCGTGCGCGCCCGCGGCGTGGACCGCGTAGTGGTCAGCCTGGCCGACGCGCGCGGGAAGCTGCCGATGGACAAGCTGCTGGAAATGAAGGTCGACGGCGTCGCGTTCGACCATCTCGCCTCGGTGTACGAGGAGTACACGGGGAAGATTGCCGTCGAGAACCTCCGGCCGAGCTGGTTCATCTTCTCGCGGGGCTTTCACAAGAGCCGCGTGCTGTCGGCGTCGAAGCGGCTGCTGGACATGCTGCTGGCGGCGGTCTGCCTCGTGCTCTCCCTGCCGCTGATGGGGACGATCGCGCTGCTGGTGAAGAGCACCTCCACCGGCCCGGCGCTCTATCACCAGCGCCGCGTCGGCCGGCACGGGCGCATCTTCGTCGTCCACAAGTTCCGGACGATGGGGGTCGACGCGGAGGCCGAGACAGGGCCGGTCTGGGCGTCGAAGACCGGCGACGCGCGCGTCACGCGGATCGGCCGGACGCTCCGGCGCACGCGGCTCGATGAACTGCCCCAGCTCTGGAACGTCCTCAAGGGCGAGATGAGCTTCGTCGGCCCCCGGCCCGAGCGGCCCGAGTTCGTCAGCGAGCTCACGCGCGAGATTCCGTACTATGGACAGCGGCACGCGATGCGGCCCGGCATCACCGGGTGGGCGCAGGTGCGCTACACGTACGGCGCGAGCGTGGAGGACGCGCTGCAGAAGCTGCAGTACGACCTGTACTACATCAAGAACGCCTCCGTCGCGCTCGATCTGTTCATCATGTTCGAGACCATCAAGACGGTCATCCTCCGGAAGGGCGCCTGAGGGATGCCCATGGCCGCACGACCGGCGCGATCGCTCTCGGCGGGGCTGACGGGAACGCGCGCCTCGGCACACATCGATCTGATTCGCGGCGCCGCGGCGGTCGCGGTGCTCATCTATCACGTGCGGTACCGCTTCTTCCTGGACTACGCCGACCTTCGCGTCTCGGGTCCGCTGGTGAAGGGCTGGTACGTGCTGACGTCGTTCGGACACGACGCGGTGATGATCTTCTTCGTCCTCAGCGGGTTCCTGATCGGCGGGACCGTGGTGCGGTCGATCCGCGAAGGCCGCTGGAGCTGGAAGGAGTACGGCACGAGCCGCTTCGTCCGTCTGTACGTCGTCCTGCTTCCGGCGCTCGTGCTGACGGTGTTCTGGGACGGGCTCGGCCGGTGGTGGTTCGGCACGAATCCGGTGTACACCGGCGCCCTGCAGCCGTACCGGAACGACTTCTTCGACGTGGGACAGACGAGCGGGCTGGCGACGCTGCTCGGCAACGCGGCGTTCCTGCAGTCGATCCTGGTGCCGTCGTTCGGCTCGAACGGTGCGCTGTGGAGCCTTTCGTTCGAGTGGTGGTACTGCGCGATCTTTCCATGTCTGGCGATCGCCGGCCTCGCGCGGACGGCGCTGAACCGCCGCGCCGTCTGGGCCGTCGCGGCGCTCGGCCTCCTGCTGTTCGTGGGCGTGGCGATGACCGCGTACTTTCGCATCTGGCTGATCGGCGCGGCCGTGGCGGTCCTGCCGTTCAGCCGCTTCGTCGCGGGCTGGCGCGCGCCGCTCGCCTTCTGCGGGATGGTGCTGTGCGGGGCCGTCGTGCTGCTCACGCACGTCGACGCCGTTCGCGCGTTGATGCACGGCTCGCTGCTCGCCACCGACACGTGCATTGGGGTGGCGTTCGCGCTGTGGCTCTACGTGCTGCTGCACGACCGGGCGCCCGTGGCGCCCGGCGCCTACCGGCAGGTCTCGCGGACCCTGGCCGGCTGCTCCTACACCCTGTACGCCGTGCATCTGCCGCTCCTCGTCTTCCTGCGCGCGTGGCTGGTGCCGGGGGAGCCCTGGACGCCCGATGCGCGGTCGCTCGCCCTGAGCGGGATCGTGGCCGGCGTGGCGTTCGCGTACGCGTGGCTGCTGGCGCGCCTGTTCGAGTCGCGCACGCCGCTCGCGCGGGAATGGCTGCTGCGGAAGCTCTCGCCCGGTGGCCGGGTCGAGCGCGCGCCCGTGATGGTCGCGGTCGTGGGCGAACGCGCGGATCGCGTTCAATGACGAAAGCCCCGTCGGCATCACCGGCCCCTCCGATCGTCAATGCCATGAGCATCGACGTCGAGGACTACTTCCACGTGAGCGTGTTCGACGGCCTCGTGCCACGGGCGGCATGGGACCGGATGGAGAGCCGCGTGGTCGCGAACACCGATCGGGTGCTGGCGATCTTCGACGAGTTCGAAGTCCGCGCGACGTTCTTCGTGCTGGGATGGGTCGGCGAGCGGCACCCCGACCTGGTGCGGCGCATCGCCGCCCGGGGGCACGAGGTCGCCTCACACGGATACGCCCACCGGCTCATCTACGACCAGACGCGCTCGGCCTTCCGGGACGACGTCCGCCGGGCGAAGGCGCTGCTCGAGGACGCGTCGGGCCGCCGCGTCAGCGGCTATCGCGCGCCAAGCTATTCGATCACCCCGCGGTCGCTCTGGGCCCTCGACATCCTGCTCGAGGAGGGCCACGAGTACGACGCGAGCATCTTTCCCATCCGCCACGATCGGTACGGCATCCCGGTGTCCGGACGCGCGCCGTACGTGCTCGAGCGCGGCCGCGGCTCCCTCGTGGAAGTGCCAGGGTCGACGACGCGGGTCGGCCCGCTGAACCTGCCGGTCGCCGGCGGAGGCTACTTCCGCCTGCTGCCATACCGGTGGACGTCCTGGGGCCTGTCGCGCATCAACCGGCTGGAGCGGCGTCCGGCGGTCTTCTACCTGCATCCGTGGGAGCTGGATCCCGACCAGCCGCGCCTGCACGCCGGACGTCTGGGGCGGTTCCGGCACTATCGCAATCTGGCGGAGACGGCCGGCCGGCTCCGTCGGCTGTTGACGGATTTTCGGTTCGGGCCCGTGGCCGCGCTCGTGGCCGCCACGCGCTCGCAGGTGCCCGGGCTGGGCAGCGCCGGTCTGCCGCTGCCGTACGCCTGGTGACGATGGCCGCATCCGCCTCGAGCCTTCTCGTGCAGCCCGATCCGGCGTCCTCCTCGGTGGCCGCGGACATCTCCGGGGAGCAGTGGGACGGCTACGTCCAGCGGCATCCCGCCGCGACGGTCGACCATCTGTGGCAGTGGCGCCGCGTGTTCGAGCGCGTGTTCGGCCATCGGACCGTGTACCTGGGGGTCCGGCGCGGCGGCGCTCTCGCCGGCGTGCTGCCCCTCGTGCTGTTCCGATCGCGTCTGTTCGGCCGGGCCGTCGTCTCGCTGCCGTTCCTGAACTACGGCGGGATCGTGGCCGACGACGCGGAGGCGTCGCGCGCGCTGGTCGATCGCGCGTCCGAAGAGGCGCGGCGCTTCGGCGCGTCGTACGTCGAGTTCAGGCACGGCGCCCGGCAGCTGCCGGACGCGCCGTCGCGCCAGCACAAGGTCCGGCTCGTGCGGCCGCTGCCGGCGTCGTCGGACGCGCTGTGGAAGGAGATCGACCGGAAGGTGAGGAACCAGGTCCGCCGGGCTCAGAAGGAGGGCCTGGTCGCCGTAGAGGGCGGCGCCGAGCTCGTGCCGGAGTTCTACGAGGTGTTCGCGGCCAACATGCGCGATCTCGGGACGCCGGTGTACTCGAGACGTCTGTTCGAAACGGTGGTCTCGGAGTTCGCCGGGGGGGCGCGGGTATTTCTCGTGAGAAGCGGACGGCGCCCCGTGGCGGGCGGCGTCGCCGTGAGATTCAAGGACACCAGCATCGTGCCCTGGGCGTCCTCGCTTCGGGCGTTCCGGACGCAGTGCCCCAACATGCTGCTCTACTGGGCAATGCTCGAGCACGCGATCCGCGACGGCGCCGCGGTGTTCGACTTCGGCCGGTCCACGCCCGGCGGCGGCACCCATCAGTTCAAGCTGCAGTGGGGCGCGCGTGAGACGCCGCTCCATTGGGAATACGTTCTGCTGGCGGGGACGTCCGTGCCGGACCACGGCCCGACCAACCCGAGGTTCGGCCGGGCGATCGAGATTTGGAAGCGCTGCCCGCTCTGGCTCGCCAATGCCGTCGGCCCGCGGATCGTTCGCGCTATTCCTTGATGCGGGAGACACTTGTGCTGACATATTCGACGGCCTTGGGACTCATTGCCTTTCGGAAAAACGTCGACCGGCGGTTCCGGATGACCGTGCGGGGAACGTCGTGTGGGACTCAACGGAGCTGGCCCTCGAAATCGCGCTTCCGTCCGCTCGCGGTTCAGGCTGTCGCCCGGCGCACGATGGCTACCCGCTTGGAGACCAGACATGCTTCGCCATCGTGCTTGAACCGCTCGCTCCCTGCAGCACGATTTCATCCTGACGCACATCGGGCCACTCCGATTCGTCCCACACGACGTTCCCCGGACGCTCATCCGACGTCGAATGCCGCTGGTGCTCCGGCGCCCCACGCCGCTCCGCGCACCGCTGGCTGCATCAGCTCGGACCGCAGACTGACGCACCTCGCCCGCGGGCGCACGTTGGGGAGGGCCGGAGAGGCGAGAGGGCCCTTGTGCTGACGTATTCGACGGCCGAGATCGGAGTGCCGCGATGAGCGAAGCGCGGTTTCGAGCGGCAACTCCGTCGAGGGCGTCGAATGCGTCAGCACAAGTGCCCTCTCGGTCCAGTTGGAACCGGAGACCAGACGTGACGAACATCCTTGGCATTTCGGCGTTCTATCACGACAGTGCGGCCTGCCTGGTCAGCGACGGCGAGATCGTGGCGGCGGCGCAGGAGGAGCGCTTCACGCGCAAGAAGCACGATCCGAGCTTCCCCGACCTCGCCGTCCAGTACCTGTCTCCGCGAAGCGGGCCTGTCGGTCGGGCAGATCGACTACGTCGTGTTCTACGAGAAGCCGCTGCGCAAGTTCGAGCGCCTGCTCGAGACGTATCTCGGCTACGCGCCGGTCGGCTTCGGGAGCTTCGTGACGGCGATGCCCGTGTGGATGCGCGAGAAGCTCCAGCAGTCGCGGCTCATCCGGCGCGGCGTCGGGAGGGGCGTACGCGCGCCAATCGTCTTCACCGACCATCACGAGAGCCATGCGGCCAGCGCGTTCTTCCCAAGCCCGTTCGACGAGGCCGCGATCCTGACGCTCGACGGTGTCGGCGAGTGGACGACCACGGCCATGGGCGTCGGCCGCGGCAACCGGATCACCCTGACGCGCGAGCTCCAGTTCCCCCATTCGCTCGGCCTCCTGTACTCGGCGTTCACGTACTACTGCGGCTTCAAGGTGAACAGCGGGGAGTACAAGCTGATGGGACTGGCGCCGTACGGGCGGCCGATCTACCGGGATCTGATTACCAAGCACCTGATCGACGTGCAGGCCGACGGCAGCTTCTGGATGGACATGCGGTACTTCAACTACTGCCAGGGCCTGACGATGACGAGCGAGGCGTTCCACGAGCTCTTTGGCGGCGCCCCGCGTCCTGCGGAGTCAGACATCGAGCAGCGGCACATGGACCTGGCGGCCAGCATCCAGGCGGTGACCGAGGACGTCATGCTCGCCATGGGGCGGGAAGTGCATCGTCAGACCGGGATGCGGCACCTGGTGCTGGCCGGCGGCGTCGCGCTCAACTGCGTCGCCAACGGACGGCTGCTCCGGGAGGGCCCGTTCGAGGACATCTGGATTCAGCCCGCGGCCGGCGATGCGGGCGGCGCCCTCGGTGCTGCGATGTTCGTCTGGCATCAGCTCCTGGACAAGCCCCGCGGGGCCGGGGGCCGCGATCGGCAGAAGGGCAGTCTGCTCGGCCCCCGATACCGCACGCCGGAAATCTGCGAGTGGCTCGACGGCCTGGGCGTCGCCTATCACCGGGCGTCAGACGAGCAGGAGCTGATCGACCACGTCGTCGAGCTGCTGGTCGCGGAGAAGATCGTCGGCTGGTTCCAGGGGCGGATGGAGTTCGGTCCCCGCGCGCTGGGCGCGCGCAGCATCCTGGGCGATCCGCGCTCGCCGCGGATGCAGGCCACGATGAACCTGAAGATCAAGTTCCGGGAGAGCTTCCGTCCGTTCGCCCCGTGCGTGCTCGAGTCGGAGGCGCACCGGTGGTTCGGCATCGAGCCCGGGCAATCGAGTCCGTACATGCTGCTGGTCGCACCCGTCCGCGAGGAACGACGCGTGCCGATCGATGCCGGCGCGGCGCGCACCATGGCGGACGATCCGGATCTGCGCAACCGCGTCAACATTCCGCGGTCGGTGATTCCGGCCGTGACGCACGTGGACTACAGCGCCCGGCTGCAGACCGTCGACGAGACGCGGAACCCGCGGCTGACCGCGCTGCTCCAGGGCTTTCAGCAGCGCACTGGCTGTCCCGTGCTCGTCAACACCAGCTTCAACGTGCGCGGTGAGCCGATCGTCTGCAGCCCGGAGGACGCCTACCGGTGCCTGCTGGCCACGGAGATGGATGCGCTCGTGCTGGAGGACGTCATCGTGCTCAAGAAGAACGTGTCGGACCGCGTGGATCTCGCCGAGCGCGAGCGGCACCTGGCGCAGTTTCAGTTGGACTGAGGAGCTCGAGCATGCAGTGGGCCGATGTCGTCAAACCGCCGTCGCCGAGGACCCTCCGGCAGTTCGCCGGCCTCTTTCTGATCGTCTTTCTCGCCATGGCGGCGTCGCGCTGGTGGCGCGGCCAGGCGGACGTCTGGGCCGTGGCGCTGGGCGGCCTGGCCGTCGTCGTCGGTGTCGCCGGGCTGATCGCGCCGGCCGTCGTCCGGCCGATCTACACGGGCTGGATGGTCGCCGCGTTCCCGATCGGGTGGACCGTGTCGCGCATCGTCCTCGGGGCGATCTTCTTCTTGGTGCTCACACCCGTGGCGGCGGCGTTCCGGATCGGCGGCCGGGATGCGCTGAGGCTCCGCCGGCGGAAGCAGACGAGCTACTGGCTCGCCAAACGGCCGGCCGGCGACGCGCGGACCTACTTCCGGCAGTCCTGACATCGCAGCCATGACGCCAGGCGTGCAGCGCAGACCAGGGCAGTTCAGCCTCCGGATGAAGCTGACGGCCGCCGCCGCGGCGGCCGTCGTCGGATTCGCGTTGTGCGAGATCGCCGCGCGGATCGCGTTCCCGGCGCCGCCCGACAGCATGCGCGAGCCGCAGATCCTCTATCTCGCCGATCCGGACGTGGGCTTCCTGCAGGCGCCGAACCAGAAAGGCTGGATCGACGGCGGGCGGGCGACGGTCAACGCGCTCGGGCTGCGCGGCGATCTGCCGGCGATGCCGAAGCCGGCCGGGTCGATCCGGGTGCTCGCCATCGGCGATTCGACGACCTTCGGCTGGGGCGTGAACGACGACGAGACGTATTGCGTTCAGCTCGAGCGACTGCTCGAGCACGCCTACCCGGGCCGCCGGCTGAGCGTCGTGAATGGGGGCGTCAGCGCCTACGACCTCAGGCACGACGCGGAGCTCCTGCGGCACTTCGCCTCGAAGCTGCAGCCGGACATCGTGCTCGTCGGCCTGTACTGGAACGATCTGCCGTACGAGGCGTCGCCGCCCGACGGACCTGCGCCGACCGCGCCGGTCGTGGAGAAGCCGTCCCTGGGCGCGCCGGCCGGATCGTCCAAGCCGTTCCGCATGGGCAATCAGTTCTCCCAGGTGAACCGGATCCTGCGCCGGAGCCGCATGCTGTACATCCTGCGGCAAGCCTGGTCGCGCGCCGTGGCGCCGACCGCGGCCGCGAGCAACCTCGAGCAGTGGGAGACCGCGGTCCTCGAAGGGCACCACTCGCCCGCGATCGACGCCGGCTGGCGGGACATCGGCCGCACGCTCGACGAGATCCGCGCGATGGGGGAAGCGGGTGGCTTCGCCGTGGGCGTCGTGATCATGCCGATCCGTGCCCAGGTCGAGCAGAGCTACCCGCGCGCGGAGTATCAGACGCGCGTGAGCGCGATGGCCAGATCGCTGGGGATGTTCGTCGTCGACCCCTTGCCGTACTTCGTGCGTCAACCGGATCATGCGAGCCTGTTCATCCCGTACGATCGGATGCACTTCTCGCGCCTGGGCAACGCGCAGGTGGCCGAGGCGGCATTCGAGGCGCTCAGGGCACGGGGGGAATTTTGAGCGCGACAATCTCACGGCGCAGCTCCGACGAGCGGCGACCTCCGTGCCCTTGAACATCGTCGAGGGCGCAGGCTGCGCGACGAATCGCGACGTCGGTCGGTTCCTCGGTTACGCTCGCAACTCAGAACTCACAACTGAGAACTAGAACCTTCTTGGAGCAATCAACATGGAACAGTTCGAACAGCTCGCGAAGACTGAAGGCAAGGGCAGCATCGTCGGCGAGTTCTGGTTCTTCCTGGGCCAGACGAAGAAGTGGTGGCTCCTGCCGATCGTCGCCATTCTGGTGATCTTCGGCGTGCTGATGCTGCTGTCCGGCACGGCGGCCGCGCCGTTCATCTACACGCTGTTCTGAACCGGTCCGTCCGGGCGCGGTATGGCCACGGACGGGTCCGGACCAGAGGTCGTGCGTCCGTCCGAGATTGCCGTGAGCGGGTTGCTGGTGATCGGCCTGATCCAGGCCGGTCCGGCCGGCGCGGCTCGATTCGTCGCTCAGGTGCCATGGGCAGCATCCGGGCCGTGGGTCGCGGTCGACACGCACGTCCACACGACGTTCTCGGACGGCGCGAGCACGGTCGAGGACGTCGTCGAGCGCGCGCGCCAGTTCGGCTGCCAGGGGCTGGCCATCACGGACCATGCGGACAGGGCGCTCGGCGCGGCCACGCCGGAGTACCGGGCCGCCATCGAAGCCGCCCGCACCGCCCACGCCGGATTTCCGATTCTCGCCGGCCTGGAGTGGAACGTGCCGCCCCGCGGCGGGGACGAGCATGCCACCGTTCTGGTTTCGCCGGGGGCGGAGAGCTGGGCGACCCTCGCCGAGTTCAAGCGCCGGTTCGACGATTTCGACCTGGCGCCGGGGCGCCAGAAGCCGAACGTCGGCGAGGCGCTGGCGTGGCTGGCGGCGCAGGGCGGCGACAATGCCCTCGTCATCGACAACCACCCGAGCCGCCGGGATGGCTCCAGCATGGACAACGTGCAAGACATGCTCGGATGGCGGGCGGTCAACCGGCTGGTCATCGGGTTCGAAGGGGCGCCGGGTCATCAAGGGCACGAGCCCATCGGGTCGTACGATCGAGTGGAGAAGACAGTTGACCGCTGGGATCCCGCCGTGGCTCGCGTCGGGGACGCGTGGGACACGCTGCTCCAGCGCGGCGTCGACGTGTGGGGCGCCCTGGCGGGGTCGGATTTTCACAGCGCGGCCGCGGACGATCCGAACAATCGCTGGCCGTGCCAGTTCGCCGAGACGTGGCTGCGCGTGCCGGACGTGACCGAGGGCGGTCTCCTGCGGGCGCTGCGTGCGGGCACCGCGTTTGCCGAGCACGGACACATCGTCCGAGACGTCGAGTTCACGGTCGACGCGCCTGGGCTTCCGCGGCCGGCCGTCTCGGGCGAAGTCATCACGGCGCCCGCGGGGTCGCGGGTCACCACGCGGCTGGAGTTCCGGGTGCCGTTGCGCGACTGGGAAGGCCGGCCCAATCGCGTCGACCAGGTGGAATTCGTGGTGATCTCCTCGACCAGATGTCCAGGTCCTGACCGAGGCGGTACACGCGGGCGGGCGGCAGATCGTCTCCAGAGCGCTCGTCGTGCCGCCTGGCGGACTCGTGGTTCGAGCGAGAGGACGCCGCGTCGTCGAGGACGGTCCCGATCTGATGTTCTACACGAATCCCATCCGCGTGAAAGGCGGGACGTAGCCGCATGCGCGATCGAGCCCTGCCCGCCGGCGCGGGGCCGGAGCGGGTGTCGGCGCGCGAAGCCGCCAGGCTCCGGATCTGGTGCGCCTGGCTCGCGCTTGGCGTCGCGGCCTTTGCGGCCTACATCAGTCTCGTGCCCTTCAACTTCCGCATGCCGCACGACGGCTGGGCGTCGGCGCTGTCCCGGACGCTCGAGACGAGGATCGGCATTTCCGGCAACTTTCTCGCCAATGGCGTGATGCTGGCGCCGTTCGGCTTCTTCGGCGCCGGCGCGCTCCTGTCAGCGCGGTCCGGGCTGCTGCGCAAGGCGTTCACCGCCGTGCTGATTCTGCTCGTCTCGTGCGGCATCAGCATCTCGATCGAGGCGCTCCAGGTGTTCGTGCCCGGACGGACGCCCTCGCTCGGAGACATCACGGCGCAGACGGCCGGCACGATCGCCGGGCTCGCCGCGTGGTTCGTCCTCGGCCGCGATGTCCGGACGTGGTCGGCGAAGCTGGCCTCGGGCACGGGGGATGCGCTGCGGTCGATGCTCGCCGCCTACGCCGTCGTGCGGGGGTTCATCCTGCTGCATCCCCTCGACGTGACGGTGGACCTCGGGGCGCTCGCGGGCCGCTGGCACAGCGGCCGAATCGTGATCAACCCGCTCCATTCGGATGCCTTCCACTGGGATCTCATTCCGTCGGTGCTGTCCGACTTCGTGCTCGCGGTGCCCATCGGCCTCTTCGCGGCGCTTGCGGGCACGCTGCCGGGGATGCGGCGGCAGGCCGGACCGGCCCTCGCCCTCGGGGCGCTCTATTTCACGTTCGGCGAGCTCGCGCAGGTGTTGATCCAATCCAGGACCGCCGACACGTTCGACCTCCTCGTGAACCTCTCCGGCATGGCGGTCGGCGTGTGGCTCGTCTCGCTCATGCTCGACAGGCCGGCCGGGTCGCCGATCCGTTCCAGATCGCTCGTGCCGGTCGCCGGTGTCCTGTGCTGCGCGGGCCTCTACATCGCGTACAACTGGAGCCCGTACGATTTCTCCGTCAGCCTCAGCGTGTTCCACCATCGGTTCCGTCCGCTCGTGGCGGCGCCCTTTCGCGGTTACTACGAGAATCCTGATTTCAAGGCGCTGGGCGACGTTCTCGTGAAGACGGCGATGACCGTGCCGATCGGCGTCTTCCTGGAGCGCTGGATCCGCTTCGGGCGCACCCCGTACAGGCGCCTGCTGATGGCGATTGTCCTCGCCGCCTGCGGCGCCTTCTTCGCCGCCGTGGAGATCGGCCAGGTGTTCATCCCGTCACGCTATCCGGATGACACGGACGTGCTGCTGGCGATCGGGGGCGTGTGGCTGGGCATCCGAACGGCGCGCCCGTTCGATCGGCCCGCGGTCCCCCCGGCTGCCGGTGATGTGGGTGCCGGCGATCGCCGGTCGACTACAGCGGTTTCCGGAATCGCGGAGTGCGCTGCAGGCCCTCACTCGCGAGCCGCGCGCCAGTAAACCGGCGCGCGTGCTCGCGATTCGGGCCTGCAGCGCACTCCACGATTCCGGAAACCGCTATGGTCGCGTGCCCTGATTCGGGCAGCGTCTCAACCTCAACCGGCCGGCAGGCGTCGGCCCTCGCCATTCGGGACGAGCGGCTGACGTGCGGGCGCGGCGGACGGATCCTGCAGGGCATCCTCGAGAATCCGCTGCAGATCGGACAGGCGCGCCTCCCAGGCGAGTCCCTCCATTCGCGCCCGACCGGCCGCGCGCGCCCGGGTCGACGGCGACGCACGCAGGAGCTCCGACACGGCATCGGCGAACGTCGCCGCCTCGCCGGCGGCGATGCAGCCGGGACGCGCCTCCGCCGGCAGGCCATCGAGCACGACGGGCGTCGTCACGACCGGCAGGCCGGCGGCGAGCGCCTCGAGCACCTTGTTCTGCACGCCGCGCGCGATCTGGAGCGGGGCGACGGCGATCGCCGCCTCCCAGAGGAACGGCTGCACGGCGGGAACCTCGCCGACGAGATCGACGGACCGGTCGCGCGACGCCACCCGCCGGAGGCGGTCGGTCGGCCGCGCGCCGACGATCCGGAACCGGGCGGTCGGAGCCGCGGCGCGCACCTGCGGCCAGACGGCGTCGAGGAACCAGAGGACGGCGGACTCGTTCGGCGCGTAGTCCAGGACGCCGCAGAACACGACATCCATCGAGGGCGCGGGGAGGCCGGCCGCGGGCCGCCGAAACGCGGCGACATCGACGCCGTTCTCGACGACGGCGATCGGCGCGCCGGGCGCGATCCGCTGCAGCGCCTCCCGCTCGCGCTCGTTGACGACGAGCGTCATGCGGGCGCGTGCCGCGGCTTCGGCCTCGAAGGTCCGCAGCGTCTCGGCCTCGCGCCGGTAGATCCAGCGCCTGGGCGCGGACGCGCGGCGTCCCAGGTCCGCCCACTTCGCGGAGTCGACGTCGACCATGTCGAGGACGAAGGGCAACGCCGAGAGCGGCGGCTCGAGGGCGAAGCGCGCCATTCCGGAGCAGTAGGCCAGGACGAGGTCCGGAGGGCTGGCCTCGATCAGGCCGGCGAGCCCGCGGCGGAGCCCGGGCGCGTCGAGGAGCAGGTGAGTGAGCGGACGCCGCGAGAACAGCCCGGCGGCGGCGCGCCCGAGGTTGGCAGCCGGCGACGTCCGCACCGCGACCGTCCTGGTCGCGAACGGGACGCGGCTCGCCCGTGCCGCCTCGTCCGCGTCGTGCACCAGCGAACAGAGGGACACGTCGGCGAACCGGGAGAGCGCCTGCATCACGTAGTAGGCGCGGATCCGATCGCCGCGGTTGGGCGCGTAGGGCAGCCGGTGCGTCAGGAACAGGACGTTCATGCGCTCACGAGTCGGCGCCTGCCGCCGGCTGCGCCAGCGTCACGGGCCTGCGGCTGCGGACCACGCGCGCGGGGATGCCGGCCGCGACGGCGTAGTCCGGGATCGGCCGGGTGACGACCGATCCCGCGCCGATCACGCAGTGCGCGCCGACGTCGGCCATGATGATGGCGGCGTCGCCGACCCAGGTGCCCTCGCCGATCCGCACGCGCCGCCGGGTTCCCGGTTGATCGCGGATGGGACGATCGAGGTCGTCGATGCCGTGCGTCGACGGACCGCTCGGCACGTGCACGCCCGAGGCGAGCAGCACGTCCCGCTCGAGACGAGCCCATCCGATCTGGCATCGCGGTCCGACGTAGACACGTTCGTCAATCCAGACGCGGGGATCGCTGAAGAGGGCGCCGAACTGCACGCAGGCGGACGGCGCGCAGTGTGCGGCGCGCGAGAGGAACGCGCGGCGCGCATACTGTCCGAGCAGGCCCGGCACGAGCGCGAGCGCCTGCATCGAGCCCTCGAACGCGCGGATGTCGTCCTGCAGCCGTCGCCGAATCGCGTAGGAGAGCAGCGACGGCGCCACCATCGCGAGGGCTGCCCCGCGGAGCGCAGCCTTGAGTCCCTCACGCACGGGCGGTGCTCGACGACGGCGACTCGGCGTCTTCGGTCAGGGTGCGCGGGGCCGCGCCGCGCGCCGGTCCGGCGTCCCGCCCCGCCAGCTCCTCGTAGATGGCTTCGAGCCGCCGCGTGCGCGCGGCGAACGAGAGGTCGTCTTCGATCCGCCGTCGCGCTAGGAGCGCCCGCTGGCGCGCCGTCGCGGGCTCGCGCAGCGCGCGCAGCATCGAGGAGGCCAGCGCCTCCACGTCCCCGGCCGGGATCACGATCCCGTGCACGTCGGGGAGGGCGAGCTCGCGCGTGCCGCCGACGTCGGTGGCGACCAGGGGCGTTTCCATCGCCATGGCCTCGAGCACGGCGTTGGGCGTGCCTTCGTAGTCCGACGACTGCACGAACAGATCGAAGGCGTGGTGCAGCTCGACGACGTCGGTCCGATGTCCGAGGAACTGGCAGCGGCCGGCCAGGCCGAGCCGGGCCGAGAGCGACGCCAGTTCCTCGCGGAGCGCGCCATCGCCGGCAATCGCCAGCCGCGCCCGCGGCTCCTTCGCCGACACGCGGGCGAACGCCTCGAGCAGCAGATCGAATCGCTTCTGACGCTCCAGGCGCCCGACGCTGCCAATCACGATCTCGCCGGCGGCATACCCGAGCGCACGCCGGCTTCCGGACACGCGGTCGGTCCGGCGCCGGAAAGTCGACGGATCGATCGCGTTCAGGAGCACCGTGACGCGCTCGGGCCGGGCGCCGTGCGCTTCGAGGACCCGCTTGATGTCGCTCGATACGGCAACGACGCGGGGAAAACGGGCGAGCAGCCGCTTGTCGAACGGATAGTAGAGCCGTCGCTCGCGCCAGCTGTCGCCCGTCCAGCCGTGGGCGGTCGCGAGCGCGGCCACGCCGGTGCGGCGCGCCAGCAGGAGCGCCAGCAGGTTGGTCTTGTATTCGTGGGCGTGGACGACGTCGATCCGCCGGGCGCGGACCAGACGGACCAGCGCGTGCCAGATGCCAGGGTCGAAGGACTGGCGCTCGAGAATCTCTTCGGTACTGAATGCCCAGCGCGGCCGCCTGGTCCGCCGGCCGGAAGGCGTCGTCCCGCCGGTCGCGCAGATAGCAGACCAGGACCTCGATGCGCCCGGGCCCGGCGAGCGCGGCGCCGAGCATGATGGTCTTCTCCGGCCCGCCGCCCGTGCCGCGGACGCTGCGCAGTTCCAGGACGCGGACGGGAGACGCAGACATGCCCGTGTCAGCTCTTGCGCCGCAGCGCGTGACCGAAAGGGGCCAGGAGCGCGAGCGCGCGCGCGGCGTCGTAGACCGCGCTCACGAGCAGGACCTCGAGCGCGGCTCTGGCCGATTCGGCGCGCCGCCGGCGCAGCAGCGACGCCGCCCGGATCAGCACCAGGGCGCCGACCAGGGCCAGGCCGGCCGCCGCCACGCGCCACCCGCCGGCCAGCCAGGTGGCCGCGCCGAGCGCGACCGCGGCGAGGCCGACCAGGTGCAGCAGCGGAATGGCCACGCTTGGCGCCGAGGCGAGCCGCAGGTCGCGCAAGCTCACGCGCAGGTTGTCGCGGCCGCGCCAGAGCTCGCCGAAGAACAGCGCCTTCAGCGTGGTCGGGTCGCCGCGGTGCACGCTGCGCAGGCGGTCGGAGGCGACCAGACGTCCGCCGCGCTGCCTGAGGCGCTGGCAGAAGTCGACGTCCTCGCAGGTATCGAGCGAGGCATCGAACCCGCCGAGCGCGTCGAAGTCCGCCCGCCGCACGATCAGATTCCCGCTGGGGAGCCAGTCGACGTCGCGGGACCCGGCGGCATGGCGCCTGAATCGATCGTAGGTGCGCTGCACCCAGGTGCCCTCGTCGGGCGCCGAATACGGCGCGCCGGCGGCCGCCGTGCCGGCGCGCTCGAACAGTGCGAGCGCGGCCGCGACCCATCCGCGATCGATCTCATGATCGGCGTCGATGAAGGCGAGCAGGGATCCGGCGGCGGCCGCAGCGCCGGCGTTGCGCAGCTCGGCGACGCGTCCGCTCGTCAGGGGGATGACGGCGGCGCCGGCTTCGCGGGCGACCGCCGCCGACTCGTCGGTCGAGGCGTTGTCGATCACGACGATCTCGTGCCCCGCCGGTCCCGCGCTCTCGCGAATCGCGGCGAGGCAGCGGCGCAGGTGCGCCGCGTCGTTCCGGACGGGAATGACGAACGAGATCACGGGCATCACCGACCGAGTGTCCAGAGCGGGCGCATGGTCGCCGCGTCGACGTTGAACAGCTGGTACATCGCCGGAATCGACGTGAACATCAGGAGCACGAACGCCAGCGTGGCGAACAGCATGTAGATAAAGAAGCCACGCTCCCGGTACAGCTTCTCCGGATGCTGGACCGGACTGTCCGGCCGCAGGCCGATGCGCAGGTAGTACGCGAACATGCCGGCGCCGATCGGCGTGAACAGGATCAGCTCGACATGGTACCGCACGATGAAGATGCCGCCGAACAGGGCGCACGCCGTCGCGTAGAAGAAGAGGCTGACGAGCAGCCGCTCCTCCGTGTAGTACGCGAACGACCGCCGGTAGGCGGCGGCCACCCGCTTGTCGCCGATGTGCCGGTATTCGGCGTACCGCTTCATGGCCATGAAGAAGGCGCCCAGCATCCAGTAGGCGATCGCCAGCGAGAGCGGCGGAACGTGGTCCGGAATCAGCGCGAACCAGCCGAGCAGGAGCCGGATCGGGTTGTTGATCGACTCGCTCAGCACGTCGAGGTAGGGCCATTCCTTCGTGCGCACGGGCGGCACGTTGTAGGCCACGCCCATGATCCAGAGGGCCGCCGCCGAGGCGAGGAACTGGACGTTGATCGTCCCTGCCAGCGCGAAGCCCGCCACCGCCAGCAGCAGCCACTCGGCGTAGGCGAACGCCGGGCGGATGCGTCCGGACGGCACCGGCCGGTCCCGCTTCTGGGGGTGGAGCCGGTCGCGTGCGCCGTCGAGCAGCTCGTTCAGGACGTAGTTGCTCGAAGCGACGAGGCACGTCGCCAGGAACGCGAGCGCCAGCGGCCCGGCCGCGCGCCACGCCACCAGCTGCGGCTCGTAGAAGAGCGCCAGCAGCACGCCGAGCAGCATGAAGGCGTTCTTGAACCAGTGGTCCGCGCGCGCGATCTGGACGTAGGGCCAGAGGCCGGAGCGGCGTTCAGCGGCGATCGTCGAGGACACGGGCAAGCCTCATGAAGGAAGAGAGCGGCAGATACGTCGGACCGCGGCGCCGCGACCTGCGGCGGCCGATGATGACGCACGGCATGCCGGCGGCGTGGGCGCCGGCCGCATCGACATCGGGACGGTCCCCGATCATCAGCACCTCGCCCGGCACGAGCTGCCAGATGGCGCAGGCGCGCAGAAATCCCCGCGGGTTCGGTTTGAGCGCGTTGATGCCGTCGCTCGTCGAGCAGAGCACCGGCGCGAAACGCTCCTGCAGGCCCAGGGCCCGGAGCTTCGCCGGGGCGGGATAGTCGCTCAACACGCCGGCGGGAACGCCCGCACGCTCCAGCACCGCCAGGACCTCCATCAACCCGCGCGAACGCACGAGCGGGAGGTACTTCAGCGGCCGCCGGTCCAGCCATTCGGTCGCCAGCGCCTCCACCTCCGGCACCGAGAGGCCCGTCTCCGCGGCGGCAGCCGCCGCCTGGGTGAGCGCCGCGTGCGGGGCGCCGCTCCCGGATCGGAGCGTCTCCTGCGCCCGGCGGTACGCCGCCAGCGCCCGCCAGCGGCCCGGCGCGGCGAGCACGCCCGCCAGGGGCAGCGTCAGCAGCTCGAGCCCCATGCACAAGCGCACCGGCGTCTGCCGGTAGAGCGTCCCGTCCAGGTCGAAGAGCACGGCGCGAATGCGCCGCCGCGGATCGAGCGGGTTGGGCACACTCGGCCGGCCGTCTCGCTCCCCCGCGAACGGCTTCGACGTGACGATGCGCGCGGCGTTCAGGGCCACGATGGCGTCGGTCTCCAGAGCCGCCCGTCCGCTCCGGTGAATGGTTGCGGGGGCCAGCTACAAAAGTCCTCCATTCGAGAGACTTCTCTCCCGGGAGGGGCCTCGAACCGGCGGGAACAGCCCGATTTCGAGGGTCCGGCTGTCGACAATTCAATCCCCGTTCCCGGCCGCCGCCAGCGAGACCCGTTGCCGGCTTCAGCCTGGGACGACCGAGGAAATCGCGGCTGAGGGGACCGCAGCGGGGGGAGCAGCCGCGCCGACCGGCGCGCGGTTGAGGAACCGCCGCTCGACGAGGCGGTGGAACGCCGCGCCGAGCAGGAGCGACACGGTGAGGCAGATCGGCACGGTCACGAACAGCGTCGCGGCGTCCGAGCGAAGCCCCAGCCGCTCGGCCGCGGCCGCGATGGCGCGGACGGGCGGCTGGTGGACGAGATACAGGCTGTAGCACATCGTCCCGCACGCGGCGAACGGCCGGGCCGCCGGCGATGAGACGATTCGCGCATCCCATCGTTTGAGGACGAGAATCAGGGCGGCGAACGCGAACGCCACGCTCCAGTCGCGCATCCCGTGCGCGGCCGTCACGGCGAGCGAGCCGACGAGGAGCACCAGCAGGGCGGCCGTGCGCCCGGTCGTGCCGTAATTGGTGACGAAGTAGACGAACACGCCCGCCGCGAACATCAGCCACCCGCCGTCGAAGAAGAACCCGGCGACGTTCCAGCCCTCGATCGGCGCGAGGGCGACGACGGCCAGCGTGACGGCAGTCACCAGCACGGTTCCGCGCAGCAGGTGGCGCGGCGCCAGCAGGAGCAGCCCGATCACCGCGTAGAACTGCTCTTCGTAGCAGAGCGTCCACGCTTGTCCGGGGAAGTGCGCGCGCGGTCCGCCGGCCACGTGATAGCGCCACGTCTCCGTCAGCGTGAGGTTGCCGAACCACTGAGAGGCCGAGTACCACCAGGGGCGCGGGTGCATCCACGGCTCGGTGCTCAGCAGATGCCACGAGCCGAGGTCGAGCAGGGGAAACCAGAGCGCGGCGAGCACGATGGCCGCCCAGAGCGGAGGGTAGATGCGGCGAAAGCGCCGCACGAAATAGGTGCCGATGCCCGCTCCCTTCAGGCGCGTGGCGTCGGCCGACGCGGCAATGCAATATCCGCTGATCACGAAGAAGATCGGCACGCCGATGGACAGCAGCCCCATCGTCTCGAGGGTCGCGCGCGTGAGCGATTCGGGCGCGGTGGGCGTCGTGCTGAGGTGGAACAGGGCAGAGTGGTACAGCACCACGAAGACGCACGCCACGCCGCGCCAGCAGTCGAGCGACACGTACTTCGGCGCGAGCGGCGTGAGGCCGTCCAACGTCCCGGCGGACCGAATCACCTGGCGAGCCCCTCGGTGGAAAATCCGACCCGGCCGAGACTTTTGGTCCGGGCGGACCACGCGCGCCACGACAGTTTCCGTGCGATCGCGCGGGTGTGTGGCTTCGTGCAAATCCCGTTCCCCTGGCGCGGATTCCGCGTCATGTCAGAGCCCGAGGACCCGCGTGACCGCCGTGCGAATCCGCTCGAGATCGACGAACACCAGTTCGCGCGTCCAGACGCCGAGGAGGACGGCGCCCGTAGCGGCGGCCCCCCATGCGGCCGGACGGGAGAGCGCCGACCGGATCGGCAGGCGGCGGAGCATCGCCGCCCCGTAGAGCGCCAGGACCGGGATGAGCGGCAGGTGATAGCGCGAGTGGCCGAACACGATGCTGTGCGCGGCGGTGATGGCCACCAGGGGCAGGAGCAGCAGGAGGTGCGCGCGCCAGGCCGGCGCCGCGAGCCAGAGGCCGGCGCCGCCGACGAGCGCGACGGCGGCGTAGCAGGCGGCCATCAGCAGCGACGCGGCGATGGCGAACCACGTGGGGGGCGAGAACATCCCCTTCTCGACGCCCGCGATGAACTCCCGATCGAGGCCCCAGAGGTCGGCGAACTTGATCACGGAGCGGCGCAGCGTGGTGCCGGGATGCTCGCGCATGTACACGAGCGCCTTGTGCTGTGCCCACTTGTCCTTCTGTCCTTCGGTCGGCGGCGACGAGAAGTCCTTGCCGATGCCGTAGACCCAGTTCTTCTCGCCGGTGAGTCCGACCGCGTCCCACATGCGGTCGTCGGGCGTGTATTCGTAATTGCCCATGCGCAGATTGATGCCGCCCATCGTGTCCACGACCGTGACCGTGTGCTGCAGGCGGGTGTTGCGCGCCGCCCAGGGCGCCACGCAGACGAGATAGCCCGCCAGCACGAGCCCCGACCGGAGGAGCCGGGCCCGAAGCGAGCCGGGCAGGATCGCGGCGAGGAGCGGACAGAGCACGAGCGGAAGCGGCCAGACCACGCTCCGCGTGAGCGTCGCCAGGCCGAGCGCCATCCCGCACAGCACGGCCGCCGCCACCGACGAGGTCTGCAGCAGGACGATCGCGAGCAGCAGGAAGCCGACGAGCAGCAGCGTGAACAGCGTCTCGGTGAGAACCGTGAAGTTCGCGTAGACGAGTGAGGGATACAGCCACACGAACGCCGCCGCCCATCGGGCGGTCCGGGCGTCGAAGACGCGCCGGCCGATCGCGTAGACGGCCAGGCTCGTCAGGGCGGCCAGGACGATCTGGATGGCGCGCACCGCCTGCAGGTTGCCGGCGCCCGTGACGTGCCAGATCGACGCCACGAGAAATGGATAGAGGGGCGGCCGGAGTGAGGTGGGGCGGCCGGGGCCCCACGCGAACCCGTCGCCGGCGACCAGGCTGTTGGCGAGCAGCACGTACTGCTGCTCGTCGGCGATGGTCGCCGGCAGATGGCGCGTGTCCCACAGGATCACGAGCCGGACGGCCAGCCCGAGCACCATGAGCGCGCCAAAGAGGGAGACACGCCGAGCGAACGGCCGGCTCATGCGGGAAGAGCGTACCTTCACCGGTGGCGCGGCGCCAAGCGGCACGCCCGCTCACGCCGGCGACAGGGCCGGCCGGTTATCGCTCGGAGGGCACGGGGGGAACCATCGGGGCATTCGACGCGACCGGCGGCAGAGCGGGCTCCACCGAAAAGTGGAAGGTCAGCCGAGAGCCTTCCACTTCCTTCCCCTTCTTGGCATCGACACTCCACGTCTCGATGGTGTGCAGGCCCGGCGTGTTCGGGACCGGGACGTTGCGGACGCTGCGCAAGCTCGGCGGGAAGCTCCGCTGCACGCCACTGTTCTGCGGCGCGCCGCCGTCGATTCTCCAATACGCTTCTGACGCCACGTCCTCCCGATCGCCCGTCAGGTAGAACGCGAGCGTCATCGTGGCTCGTCCAGCCGGGATTGGCACCAGAGGGTTCGGCACATTGAGGACGGCGTGAGGCGTGCCGAGCACCTGCGGCGTGTCCGGCTTGAGGACGCCGTTGACGATCAGCGGGTCGTGCTCGATCTCGTCCTCGCTGTAGACTTCCCCGCCCCAGGCATAGCCACACTTGTCCCAGCTCTCGCCCATCGTCGCGCCACACTCGGGGTTCATGTAGGCCGTGTGGAACAGGTCCGTCGCGAAGAGGGCCGGCGTGTCGCGCCGCTGGAGGACGTTCAGGATCCGGTAGTTCTTGCCGGTGCCCCTCCAATTGATCAGGTGCTGCTTCGCCGTTCCGTCCTGGAAGGTGAACCCGCGCCCGTAGTCCTTCTGCTTGGGCGGAAGGAACTTGTCCGGCCCGAAGATGATCGGCGACGGTTCCGCCGCGTCACTCAGGAACCTCACGCCATCCAGCGTGGTCGTCGTCGCGGGCGAGTCCGGGTTGTCGAATCTCAGCGCGAACGAACTCCCCTGGAATGTGGTGTCCTTGAAGATCCCGGTGTTGATGCTGATGCCGTTGCCCACCGCCGCGGCGCAGTCGAGGAACCTGCTGCCCTCGTCCTCCGCGTACTCGGTGTAGCCCGCGTCCACCGTGAGGCAGGTCGAGCGCCCTCTGGAGCCGAGCAGCGTGACGTGCTTCGTCCAGGTGCCGACGTAGCTTCCGGAGTTGACGAGCCACAGTTGTCG
The DNA here is from genome assembly GCA_963764505.1 of uncultured Acidobacteriota bacterium. Taxonomy (GTDB): domain Bacteria; phylum Acidobacteriota; class Vicinamibacteria; order Vicinamibacterales; family SCN-69-37; genus CAVXSP01. Next base: position 1,974,504 of record CAVXSP010000001.1, read on the forward strand.
GACGAAGGCGTGCACGACGATCGAGTCCTCGATGAGGAACTTGCTCATCGACCAGGACTCCAGCCCGTTCTGCCCCCCGATGGAGATGTTGCCCTTGAACGCCAGCGGGATCGCCTTCGGGTCCATTGGCGCGTCGAGTGGGCGACCCGGCATGGAAGGAATCTGCCCCGTGAGCTGATCCCGGTTGAACAGCGCGAAGCCGACCAGGTTGTCCCACGACTGATCATTCACGAAGGTCTGCCGCGGCCCGCGCGCCCAGTAGCCAAAGCCCTCACATCCCGGGCAGCCGACCCCGGTCATCGGCGTCTCCGAACTGGCCGTGCCGGTGCCGAGCGTGTACGCGACGATGTTGCTGTCGAGCACGTTCCGGACCTCCGGGCCGTCTTCCGTGACGATGCCGGCGCCCTGGGCACCCACGATGATGGTGCGCCTGACGATCGTGTCGTCGGCGCGGTGGATGGACAGACCCCACTTCGCGCCGTCATGCAGCAGTTCCACGTTCCCATCGCGGATCCGGGGCCCCGACGTGTTGGAGTTCGTGTGATGGTCGTGGTCGGCGTACCTGGCGATCTGGTTCTGGCCGACATGCGTGATCTTCCCGTTCGCGTCAGCCGTCGTGCTGTCGACCGGGAACATCCTCGGCTTCCCGCTGGCGTCGGTCTGGACGGCCTGGGTGCGGCCGAGATCGATCATCATGTTGCCGCGGATGTCCCACAGCGCCGCCTCACCGATGTTGACGGTGTGGCCGCGCACGCCATGCGCGTTCTCGCTCTCGACGATGATGTGGCCGCGCGTGAGGTTCGCGACGGGGACACGGAGCACCACCGTCCCGTCCGTGGCCTTGGCCGCTTCGTGCTCGAAGTCGAGCGGCTTCGAGAGAGTGAGGCCCGTATTCGTGATGGCCGCAATCGTGACGGTCGATTCTCGCCGAGAAATCTTGCGGTGGTCGCCGCCGGGCGGGTTGGGGCTGGGCATCGCCATGTCGGGGAACAGCAGCTCGTCGCCGACGTTCCAGCCAGTCGGGGCCGGTCCGTGGAAGTGCACCTCCGTCGCGCCGGCCGGGAGGTCCCCCTCCACCTCCACGAAGGTCGTCTTCTGCCAGTCCGCGCCGACACGGTACTGCGTGCCGAGGTTCAGAAGGCCATGGCTCCACTGGTAGGGGTCCGTCCCGTAGTCGAACGCCTCATCGCGAAGCACGATGTCGACGCGTCCCGTGATCGGGTCCTGCACCGTGCCGCAGTCGAACACGCCGCCGACCATGTTCGTGAGCGTCGTCACCTTGACCGTCGTGTCGCCCGTGCGGGCGCACTTCAGCGTGCCGCCCGGCTGGATTTCGATGTAATCCCACGTGCCGGAAACCAGTGGCATCACCTGGCCGGACTTGACGACGAGCGTCGCCGGCGCCTCGACGTAGCGAGGCACGAATTCCCCCATCATCGCAATCCGCTCGGTCTGCTGCGCGTGAGGCGCGGCGACCGCCGCGAGGATGCCGGCCAGAATCAGGACTCGGAGTCTCACTTCAAACCTCCAGCGCTTGGCAATCAGCGGCCACGGCTTCAGGCCGGCGGGGGAGCCGGCGCTCGAGCGGAGGCTCGGACCAGGAACCACGATTGTGCCCCCGGTTGTTCGAGAACTCAAGCCGCTCCGATCGCGCGGAGCACTTTCAGGGAATAATTTCAACATGTCAGGTCTCTGTGCACTCGCGCGTTCGCCTCAGGAGCCGGAGCCGCTGGCCGCCGATCTCGAGGCCATGCTTCGGCGCCTGCGTCGCTTCCCGTGGGAACGGGTCGAATCGCATTGTCCCCGCTCCGGCGGCGCTGGCCTCGGGGCGATCCGTCTGGATTCAATCGCCGCCGATGCGTGCCGGTTCACGCCCGACGGGCGGTCTATTGTCTTCCTCGACGGAGAGATCTACGACCTCGAGCGCGAGCGGCGCAGGCTTGCGCAGGCCGGCGTGCGCATCGGCGAGGGGGCGGGCGGCGCGGCCGAGCTCCTGTTCGACGGCTGGCGCGCGGCGGGCCCGGCGTTCCTCGCGACCGTGAACGGCACGTTCGCCGCGGTGATCTGGGACGACGACCGCCGGGAGCTGCACGCGATCACCGACCGGTTCGGGCTTCGGCCCCTGTATGTCTCCCTGGGTCCGGGCAGGTGTGTGGTCTCCTCCGAGATCAAAGGCATCCTCACGGATCGCACGGTCGGCCGCGAGCGCTCCGACGACGGCGTCGCCGCCTTCTTCGCGTTCGGCTATCTCTTCGGCACCGACACGTTCTTCGCGCGGATTCGCGCGCTTCCCGCCGCGACGTGCGCGACCTTCCGCCCCGGGGACGGCGAGTACCGCGAGGCGCGGTACTGGACGCCCGCGCCGGCAGAGACCGGGCAGCGCGGCGATTGCAGCGATCTGGCGCAGGCGCTCGAGACCAGCCTCGCCGCCGCCGTCGAGCGCCGCGCCGCGCCCGGGGAGCGGCTCGGCCTCTCGCTGTCGGGCGGGCTCGACGCCCGCACGCTGCTCGCGCTCGTGCCGCCGGGCCGCGACCTGCAGACGGTCAGTCTGGGCATCGAAGGCAGCATCGATCATCGCGGCGCCTCCCGGCTGGCGGCGCTCGCGCAGGCACGGCACCACAACTACGTGCTCGATGACGCGTTCCTCGGCACCTTCGAGCGTCACCTGCGCTCGCTGATCCTCCTGACCGACGGCCACTATCTCGATCAGGGCATCGTCACGCCGACCCTGCCGTGGTATCGCGAGCTGGGCATCGAGAAACTGCTCCGCGGCCACGGCGGCGAGCTCGTGCACATGCGGAAGGCGTACGCCTTTTCGCTCGACGCCGAAGCCCCGGCGCTGTCCGAGGCCGACCTCGAAGGCTGGCTGTTCGAGCACCTGACGGCCTACATGCTGGGCGGCGTGCCGGCCGACCTCTTCGCCATCGACGTGCGGGGCCGCGCGCGCGCCGCGCTGCGGGCGGCCTACCAGCACGCGGCGGAAGGAACCGCCGCGCCCATCGACCGCGTGTGGCGGCTGTTCCTGTCGGAGCGCCTCCATCGCGAGACCGCGCTGTCCATGCACCAGTTCAACTGCTATGCGCTGGTCCGTCTGCCGTACCTCGACAACGACGTCGTCGACGCCCTCCTCGCGATGCCGGCGGCGATGAAGATGGGGGACACGCTCCAGGCAGGCATTCTCCGGCACCGCCGGCCGGAATTCCTCGGCGTCGTGAACTCGAACACGGGCGCGCCGGTCGGTGCCGGGCCGCTGCGGCGATCGCTGTCGCAGCTCCGGCTGCGCGTGTACGCGAAGCTCGGCGTGCGCGGCTATCAGCCGTACGAGCGGCTCGGCCTGTGGCTCAGACGCGAGCTGCGCGGCATGGCCGAGTCCGTGCTCGCGAGCGATCGGTTCCTTGCGAGGGGCGTCTGCCGCCCCGACGCCGTGCGCCGCGTGCTCGCGCAGCATGCCTCCGGCGAGGTCAATCACACGTTCCTCATCATGTCGCTGTTCATCTTCGAGCTCGGCCAGCAGATGCTCGAGGATCCGGAAGGATTCGCGGCAGACGTGGAACTCTCTTATCGTCCTCCCCCCCGCGTATAGATCAGACGGGTGCCGCGCCGCGTCGTGAGCACCGCGGATGGCGGCTGCCCGACGGAGAGGTCCGTGTTCAGGATGAGCACGTCGAGACGCCCGTCGTGGAACTCGTCGAGCGCCTCCTGTTCCGCGACGGCCCAGAACCTCGGCCCCGCGTGGTAGAGGACCACGTCGTATCCCGGGTCCGTCCGGACGTCCAGCTCGCGTCGACACCAGTACGCGAAGAAGCGCTCGTCGCTCAGCACGGCCGACCGCATCGGCTCGGCTGCGGTGTCGGGGATCACGATGCCCTCGACCGCCCACTTGTCTTCGTACGCGTCAGGCGCGTCGATGCGGGCCAGGCATCGCTGGAGCGTCGCGGCGCTCCTCGGCGGCCGCGCGACGGCCTCGTCGTGCAGCGCGATCCGGCTCCCACGGGGCACGTGCGCGAGGACCCAGCGCGCGGCGAGGACGTCCACGTCCACTTCGCGCCTCATGCGCTCGGCCGCGAGGTCGTCCGCGAGCGACCAGACGATGGCCGCGGCCAGCGCGCCGACGGCCACGCGGCGCGCGATGGTGCCGCGCGCGGCGAGCAGCCGCTGCCATCCCGCGCCGGCGAGAAGGGCGACGCCGGGCAGCAGCACGAGGGCATAGCGGTCCGCGACGATCTGGCTCGACGCGATCGCGAGCAGGCCGGCGAGCGTCGGCGCGAGCACGGGCGCCCAGCGCCGGACGTCGGCTCGTCCCATCGACGCCGCGCCCGCCAGGCCCCCGATCCAGCCGGCGACTCCGAGGGCGCCGGTGATCACCAGCAGGGAGCCGAGCCGCGCGGCCGGCGGGGCGCCGGTGCCAATCTTCGCCAGGACGACGCCGGCGAATTCCTTCATCTGGAGCGTCGGATTCAGCCACAGCCACGGGACGAGCGCGATGACGACGGCCGCGGAGAGACCGAGGGCTACGAGCGTCGCCCGCAGCTTCGACGCCGGAGAACCGGCCGTCGACCAGATGCAGAGCACCGGCGCGAGGATCCACAGCCCGAAATGGAATTTGCTGGCCGCGGCGAACCCGGCCAGCACGGCCATCGCGCGGATCGATCCGGCGGTCGGTGCCGCCGCCAGGCCGACGATGAGCGTGGCGAACAGCACGCCGGAGATGTCGGCGAGCACGTAATGCGAATAGGCGATCGCGAGGACGTTCAGGGCGACCACGACCGTGCCGGCGAAGACGCCGGGCTCGGGCAGCCATCGTCGCAGCGTCCAGACCGTCGCGAGGAGCTGGAGCGTGCCGATCGCGAACGCGAGGAACCGGCCGATCTCGACGAGCAGCGTGCGGTGGAGGTACTGGCGGCCGATCCAGGTCGTCACCGTCTCGAGCGCGCGCTCGGGGCGTTCGCGCGCCTGCCAGGCGGCGCGGCCGGCCTGGACCGCGAAGGCGTTCGCCGCGGCGACGCTGAGCGCGAGGCGCATCGTCGACGCCGGCCAGCCCACTTCACGCGGCGTGATGCCTTCCCAGAGCGCGAGCGCTTCGAGCGGCAGGATGCCCTCGTCGGGATGATGCGGTCCCCAGGGATCCTGCCAGGTCAGGAACGAGAGGCGCAGCAGAACGCCGGCGATCACGCAGGCCAGTGTCAGCCGCCGCCAGCCCCGACCGGCGCGAGCCGGCGCCTCTGACGCGTCGGGGCTCGGTGCGCCTATCATGAATGCGGAATTATAGCCGCCGCATGAAGCTCTCTCTTTACACCTTCGTGAAGGACGGGCTCTACTACGACTTCCACGTCGTCGCGATGCTCCGTCAGCACCTGCCGCTCGTCGACGAGATCGTCGTCAACGAGGGCTACAGCACCGACGGCACGTTCGAGGCGATCGAGAGCCTCGATCCGAAGATTCGCGTGCACCGGCACGAGTGGGATCGCTCGGACCCGAACGCGTGGCACCGCCAGTTCAAGAACCAGGCGCGCGAGCTGTGCACCGGCGACTGGTGCGTGCTGCTCGATTGCGACGAGTTCATTCCCGAGTGGGAGTTCGCGCGGCTCCGGGCCTTCCTCGAGCAGACCGATCGCCTGGTCGTGCCGGTCAGGTTCCTGCACTTCTACGGCAACTACCGGGTCGTGCTCGGCCAGCCGCGCCCGACGGTGCCCACGACCGGCCTGCGGATCCACCGCAACCTGCCGGACATCGAAGTCTGGGGCGACGGCGCGAACGTGCGGCGGCGCAGCGCCTCCGACGATCGATCCGTGGTGTCGGCCGAGACGTTCGACGTGCACCATTTCGGATCGGTCCGGCACCCGGCGCGGCTCCGTCAGAAGTGGCGCACCCAGGCGCGTCAGCACAACGCCGGCGATCCGCGATGGGACAAGACGCCGGGATTCCTGTTCGATCTGTTTCCCCACCGGTGGAGCGATCAGGACTTCATGCAGTACCTGGAGGTCTACGAGGGCCCGTACGTGCAGGCCGTGCGGGACGACCCGTCGGAATTCGTGCGCGACGACTTCTGGCTCTACGAGCACTTGAAGAAGAACGCCCGGTAGCGTGCGCCATGCCGGAGCTGGAGCTTCCGTCACACGGCCCTGGCGCGCGCCTGCTGCTCAGCGAATGGTTTCCCCCCGCTGTCGGCGGCAGCGCGGAGCTGCTCGCGAACATCTATTCGCGCCTGCCGGGCGAGACAGCGGTGCTCACGAGCGCGCGGGCCGGTGATGGCGAAGACGATCCGGGCTGGGCATCGTTGCGACTCCATCGCGTCCGGTTCGACGCGCGCCTCGGTGTGCTCGATCCGCGGTCGCTGGCCGCGCACGTGCGGCTGAGCCGCCTGGCCCGCCGCCTGTCCCGCGGCCGATCTCCGATTCACTGCGGCCGCGCGCTCCCGGAGGGCACGATCGCCTTGATGGCCCAATGGCCGCGCCGCCGCGTCTTCTGCTGGACGCACGGCGAGGAGCTGCCGATCGTCGCCGGCTCCCGCGAGCTGGCCTGGCTGCTTCGGCGCGTGCATCGCCGCGCGGCTGCGCTGCTCGCCAACAGCCGCAACACGGCGCGCCTGCTGGTCGATCTGGGCAACGCGCCGGAGAAGGTCCACGTGGTGCATCCGGGCGTCGATGCCGGGCGGTTCACGCCGGCGGCGCGCGACGAATCGCTCCGGCGCACGGCTGCTCGCCGGCGCCGACGTGCTCCTCCTCTCGGTCGGGCGGCTGCAGGCCCGCAAGGGGCACGACCTCGTGCTCCGGGCGCTCGCACGGCTGGCGCCCGGCGATCCGCGCGTGCGCTATGTCGTCATCGGAGACGGTCCGGAACGGCAGCGCCTGGAGCAGCTCGCCCGGCAACTGCGCGTCGCGGATCGGGTGGCATGGGCCGGAATCGTCGCCACGCACGAGCTGCCCGCCTGCTACGCGTCTGCGGATGTCTTCGTCCATCCCAATCGCGTCGAAGGCGCGGACTTCGAGGGATTCGGGATCGTGTTTCTCGAGGCGGCCGCCTCGGGACTGGCTGCGATTGGCGGGCGATCGGGCGGCGTGCCCGAGGCGATCGAGGACGGGCGCACCGGTCTGCTGGTCTCGGGGACCGACGCGGAGGAGCTGGCGCGCGCCATCGTCCGCCTCGCGGGCGATGCCGCGGCGCGCCGCCTCATGGGCGAGGCGGGACGCGCGCGCGCCCTTCAGGAGTTCTCGTGGGAGCGCGCCGCGCGCCGCGTCGCCGAGATCGAGGAGGAGATTCTGCGCTGACGTGAGTCGCTTCCGTACGGCGCGTGAGTGGCCAATCAGGATCGACCGTGCGCGAGCCCTGCAAGTACGTGGCAGAACTCGAGCAGGTCGTCCAGATCCTGCGATGCAATCGCATGGACCCGCCTGACACCGATCACGCCGTCCTGATGCGCCACGAGATTCCGGAATCCCGCCGCGGAGACGAGCCGGCCGGCCAGGTCGTGATCGAGAATGCCGTGCTCCGCGAGCGCGCGAAAGACGTCGGCATGACTGGCCGGCACGCTCCAGCGTGCGTCGGCGGTGCCAGGAAGCCCCTGGCGAATGCGCGCGACGGCGTCCGTCACGGCGGCAATCTTCCCGGCCAGGACCGCTTGATCAACCATGCGCCGCTGCGTCGAGCACCGCGCGCGCACAGATCTGCTCGATCGGCCGAAAGTCCAGATACGCCAGAATGGCTTGCGCTTCGCGGCGAACGAGGGCCGTGTGGTCCGCCTCGAACACCAGTCGGCCATCGCGGAACACCCGATACGCGAGCGCGGGTGGAGCCTCGTCGAGGAGGACGAGATCGACAGGTCGTCCCGTGGCGCGCTCCAGGTCTGTGATCAGTTCGCCAACGGCTCGACGATCGAGAGTCGTGTGCTCCTCGAGTCCGATGGCGATGTCCACATCGCTGAACGGCGTACCGTGGTTGGTTGCCGCAGACCCGAAGAGCCGCGCGTAGGCGATGCGCGTATCCGCCGCCAGCACCGTGCGAATCGCCTCGTCCATTTCCGGGAACTGTAGCACGCGCCTGCGCGCGCTCGGCCGTTCCCCGGCCTACTTCCGGATGACGAACTGGTCCAGCACCAGCAGGTCCAGTCCCGTGCCGAAGAAGACGCGGATCGCGTCGCGGGGGCTGCAGACCATCGGCTCCGCGAAGCCGTTGAACGACGTGTTCACGAGGACGGGCAATGCGCTCGCCTGGCCGAACCGCTCGTGCAGCCGGCGGAAGCGCTCGGTCGCGGCGTCACCCGGACGTTTCGGCACCGTCTGGACGCGCAGGGCCGTCGCCCCTTCGGGCAGGACGAACCGCAGCGACTCGGCGTCCCGAGGCTGGTACTGGTACTCCATGAAGTGCGACGTCGGCGGACCGGCGAACAGCCGCCCGGCGTCCTCAAGCGGCACCGAGACGCCGTAGGCGCGGTGGCGCGGCCTGTGCTTGAGGTAGACGTTGAGGTTGTCGAGCACGTAGGGCGACAGCGGACTGGCGAGGATGCTGCGGTTCCCGAGCGCGCGGTGTCCCCACTCCATCCGGCCCTGGAACCAGCCGACCAGCTGTCCGCGCAGGAGCGCCTCCGCCGTGACCTCGACGATGTCGCCGTCGTTCAGGTGCTCGTAAGAGAGCTTGCAGTTGTCCAGCGTCTGCTTGATCGTCTCGAGGTCGTAGGCCGGTCCGAGGAACGGCGACAGCACGCCGCCCGAGGCGCGGCGGGCGCCCGGGAGGCTCAGCGCCGCGCCGATGGCCGTGCCGGCGTTTCCCGGATTCGGAGCGGTCGCGACATCCTCGAAGACGGCGGCCTGGCTGAGCCGCGTCGTGAAATACGTGTTGTAGAAGAGCCCGCCTCCGAGGCACAGGCGGGCGGCGCCCGTCTGTTCGCGAAGGTCCCGCGCCAGGAGCACCAGCAGATCGCCGAGGCGCCGCTGAAGCGCGCTCGCGACGGCGGCGCGATGCCGGAGGTCGTGCGCCGGGCGGGCCGCGATCCAGTCCGCGACGACGGCGCGCCAGCCGGGCGATATCCACACCGCGCCCGCGCGATAACCCAGCACGTCGCGGAGCCGCTCCGCGTCGTCGCCCGTGCCCAGGCGCGCCAGGCCTTCGAGCTCGTGAGGCTGTTCCGGAGAAAAGCCGAACAGCGCCGCCGCCTCGGCATAAATCCGTGCGAGCCCCGCGTCCGACGCAGGCCACTCGCGCTCGGCCAGTCCCGTCCCGGTGCCCAGCCAGACGCTGAGCGGTTTGGATTCGCGCCGATCGCAGACGAGGACGACAGCCGACTCGAACGACGACAGTCGGAAGGCCGTCGTGGCGTGCCCGAAGTGATGGTCGACGTCCACGGTCGACAGCTCGGGTGGCAGCCGCGTGCCGTCCCCCGCCGTGGCGTAGCGGCAGCGTTCCGGCGTCTCCGCGACGCCGGCGGCACGTAGCGCCGCGCCGAGCGCCTCGACGGGAAGGTGCCCCGGCGCCACGCCGGCCCGGCGCACGCGCGTGATCCGCTCCTGCTCGCAGAATGCCAGCAGCTCCTGGTCGGCGCACACGGCCACCGCCGCGTTCTGGCGCGCCCCGGCGACTCCGACGACGACGCGGTCGGCCGCAACGCCGGAGCCCGGAGCTCCAGGCGCAGCAGGCGGGCGCGTGGACGCTCCCGCCTCGGGCGGGCCGAAACCGTGGCGCATGTCTCCTCCAACTGCCAGGCCGAACTTCGATGGACAGGCCGTCGGCTTCCAGGCAGACTTTTGACCGGAGCCGGGCGGACCCAGAGCGCCACTGTATCGCAGGATGCAGGGTCTCTCCTGGAGATGTGCCGCCGGCGCGACCCGTCGGCGTCTGGTGGACGATGATGTGTAGGCGCACGGCGGTCGTTCGCGGGCGTCCGCGGCAGAAAGTGACTCGTGAGAATTCTCTACGTCGGCAGCGCGCGGAACCTGACCAGCCCGGGCGGCATCGAGACATACGGGCGCGAGCTCATCAAGGGCATGGCGGCGCGCGGTCACGAGGTGGCGTGCCTCGACACATCGCCGGACGACGTGGCCACCGACGGTCGGCTGCAGGACTATTGGCCGGCCGGTTCGTTCCGGCAGCGGTACTATTTCCGGCGCCGGTTCCCGCACGAGGATTTCCGCTTCCACATGGCGCTCCGGCGTCGCGCGGCGCGGATGACGGCCGCCTTCCGGCCGGATCTCGTGCACGCGCTGCACACCTATCCGTTCGGCGCGATCGTCGACAGCCGCGTGCCCGTCGTCGTGACGGCGTACGGGCTCGAAGTCGAGGCGGTCCCTCCCGTCATCGGCTCGATCCTGGCCGCCAGGACGGTGCACGCGATCTCGGGATTCACGGCCGACTTGATTCGGACGCGGGTTCCGGCCGCGCCGGCGGTCGACGTGCTCGGCTGGGGCATTCGCACGCCGGTGCCGCGGCCGCACGGCGCCTGGGACTTCGATCTGATCACCGTCGCGCGGCTCGTCCGCCGCAAGAACGTCGACACGGTCCTGCGAGCTCTCCAGGGCGCCGATCACGTGCGCTACGCCGTCGTCGGCGACGGGCCGGAGATCGGCGCGCTGAAGGACCTCGCGCGTTCGCTCGGCCTGACACGCGTGTCGTTCGTCGGCGCGGTGTCGGAGGAGGTCCGCCGCGACCTGCTGTCGCGCAGCCGGGTCTTCGTCATGTGTCCGCGCCGCGACCCCCACGACGTCGAGGGCCTGGGTCTCGTGTACTTCGAGGCGTTCGAGCACGGGCTGCCGACCGTCGCGTCCAACAGCGGCGGCGTACCGGACGCGGTGGGGGAGGCCGGCATCCTCGTCGAAGATCCCGAGGACCCGCGGTCGGTCGGCGACGCCGTTCGCCGCGCGCTCGATCCAGAGGTCTACGGCGAGCTCGTGGCCCGCGTGCGCGCGCGCCAGCAGTCGCATTCATGGGATCGCTTCCTGAACGATTTCGAGTCCCTCTACCGCGCCGCGTGCGGCCGGCCTTCGCCGGGCAACTCGCGCCGTCGGGCGTGAGTCAGGCCCCGCCGTCGACGTCTCCCCGGAACGCTACCGGCGCTCGAGCAGTTCAATCGTCTTCGGAGAGCTGGGATGACCGGGCGCGAACGGGTTCACGTAGAGGGCCGGTCGGAACAGCGTCGCGGGATCCGCAGGAACATCCGCGAATCGATGGATGTCCGATTGCTGAACGAAGAACGCGTTGAGCCCGCAGTACGAGCAGCACACGAGGGCATACCCGGATTCGGAGAGCAGATCGACCCAGCTGGCGAGCGAGACGCCGAACCAGTCGCTGCCGTCCCACCGGTGGTCGGGAGCATAGGGCATCACGAAGCGGATCGGCGGCGGAAACTTGGCGTTGTACTCCACGACGATTACCCGAGGGGCAAGTCGTTCGAGGGCGCGTCTGGCGATCCAGTAATCGTTGCCGTCGACGTCGAGGCTGAACACGTCGCAGCCGACGTCGCCGAGCATCGTATCCAGATTGTCCGTCGTGACGAACGCCTGCCTGAACGTCAGCCGCTTCCCCGATGGCGTCCAGGCCAGCGGTTCGGCCCCGAGCCACACGCCGGACCAGCCGAGCGCCAGCAGAATGAGGGTGTTGTTCTCGGTGCCGTCGCCAACTCCAATCTCGACGAAGCGGCCGGCCCGAGAAAGCCCGAGGCGGCGAAGAATCTCGAGGAGAATGCCGTCTTCGTCGAACTGGGAGAAATACTTCGCGCCGGCGCGCAGCAGCGGATTGGCGTCCGCGTCGGCCGCCTCTCGCCATCGGCGATGCAACTCGTGATCGAATCGCCGGCTGACGACCGGCCACCAGGCCCGGCGCACCAGATCGTGCAGATACATCGCCCACCGCAGTTCGAGCCGGCCGAGCAGCGACAGGCGCCGACTAGTGCGATCCGGCATTGAGGCCTCGCAGCCCCGAACGCGTGAGGCAGGCCACGTACGTCTTCACCATCGCGAGGTTCCACGGCGTCAGCCTGAGGGCTTCTCGCATCGCGTGCAGGGCGCCGGCGCGATCCCCTGCTTCCCAGCAACACGCGTAGCCGAGATGCCAGAAGTACTCGCGGGCGAGGTTCCGGTCCATCGCACGGCGCTCGCGACCCGTGAGCGGAAGCTGGCGCCTCAGCCGTTCGAGTCCCCGGACCTTCTCCTCGATGATCGTGCGCAGTCGCCGGCGGCCCGCACCCACGGCGGATGCCGAGGAATTGTCTTCGTGCATCCGATACGTCACGTGCACGTCCGTGAAGTACGCGAGGCGCACGCCTCGCGCGAGCGCGCGCAGCAGGTACTGCGAGTCCTCGACGACCCGGTAGTCTTCCCAGAAGCGCTCGCGTTCGAAGACCCGCGTGCGAATGACCGAGTTCTGCAGGCCACAGTAGATCCCGTGGCGGAGGAGGCATTCGATGGCGTTCTCGTCCTCGATCGACTGCAGCGCGCCATGTCGCGGCCCTCGGAGCGAGAGGAACGCACAGGGCCGGCCCGCGGAGTCGAGAAACGTGCTTCGCCGAACCAGCCCGCCACCGGCGTCGCGCATCTCGCAGGCGGCGAACACCCAGTCCACCTCTGGCGCGTCGCCGAACGCCGCCACGCAGCGCTCGAGGTGGTGCGGCAGCCAGAGGTCGTCGCTGTCGAAGAACGCGACGAGCGGCGCCCGCGCCCGATCGAGCCCGGCGTTCCGGGCCGCATACGCCCCACCGTTCTCCTGCCAGCCGTACGAAACCGGCTGCGCCACGTCCCGACGCCACGCCTCGACAATTTCCCGGGTGTCGTCCGTACTGCCGTCATCGACGACGACGAGCTCCCAGCTCGAGAACGATTGGCCCTGAATCGACGCCAGGGCCTCGGGCAGGAAGGACGCCCGGTTGTAGGTCGGCAAGATGATGCTGACGACTGGATCCATGTGGCGTGTCGACCAGACGGGCGATCGGATGCCCTAGTCTACGGAATCGTGCCTCCCGCAGTAAGCAACTTGCGAGCCGTCGACACATTAGTAGTACCCGATCCAGGCTGACTTTTGTCATCGGGCGTCCGGGACCGGAGCGGGTCGATGTGGAGCCGAACCCCCCGCGCAGGCGCGCCGTCCGCCACCCGGTTGGCACAGGGGTTGGAACGATCGGCGGCGGTGAAGGCGCGCGTCCATCCGATCACAATTCTGTACCTTGCCTGGGCGCCGTTCTTCAGCGGGGCCGAGCGCGCCCTGCTGATCCTCCTGGATGAGCTGGACCGCTCGCGTTATCGCCCCATCGTGGCGATTGGCACCCGCGGCGAGCTGGAGCAGCAGCTCGGGGCGCGCGGGATTCCGACCTATTTCGTGCCGATCGAGTACGCCGGCTGGCAGGCGCTGCCGCGGTGGCTGCGCAGCGTGAGCCGCCTGGCCGGCCTGGGCGTCAGGGAGGGGGCGGCGCTCGTGCACGCCAACGATCTCCCCAGCTTCCAGCCCGGCGGCTACGCGGCGCGGCTGCTCGGCCGGCCGGCGGTCACGCACGTGCGGTTCCCGGACTCCGACGACGGGTTCCGCTGGTTCCTGAAGCCCTGGTTCCAGCACGCCCTGTTCGTCTCCGCGGATCTGCGGAACGCCGCGATGCGCGAGGCGCCGGGCGTGTTCGACGACCGCAGCGAGGTCGTCTACGACGGCGTGCGGCTGCCCGATCTGCCCGACGAGGACGGGCGTGCCCGGATCCGGGCCGAGCTGGGGCTCCCGCAGGACAGGCCGGTCGTCGCGCTCACGGGACAGATTGCCGAGATCAAGGGCCTCTGGGAGTTCCTCGAGGCGGCCGAGATCCTGGCGAGCCGCGGGGTGAGCGCGACCTTCGCGGTGCTGGGCGAGGACCTGAAGGGGAAAGGCGCGCTGCGGGCGCGCGCCGAGCAGGCGGTGGCCCAGAAGGGGCTGTCGCACGCGGTGCGGTTCCTGGGCTTCCGGCCGGACGCGCCGCGCATCATTCCCGCCTTCGATCTCGTCGCCGTGCCGTCTCACGTGGAGCCGCTGGGCAATGCGACGCTCGAGGCGATGGCCGCCGGCCTTCCGGTCATCGGCTCCCGGGTAGGCGGGATCCCGGAGATGGTCGTGGACGGCGAGACGGGCCGGCTCGTGCCGGCGCGCGACGCGCGCGCCCTTGCGGAGGGCATCGCCGGCCTGCTGCGTGACCCGGAGCGGATGCGCGCCCTCGGCCGGGCGGGGCGCGACCGCGCCCGCGAGCAGTTCAGCGTGGCGGCCCACGCACGTCGCGTGCAGAGCGTGTACAATCGCCTGCTCGACACGGGACGTCCGCAATGACGGTGCTCTATCTCACGAACAATTTCCAGCTGGCGGGGACCGCGAGGATTCTCACGAGCTGGCTGCGCCTCGGCCGCGCCGAGGGCCTCGGCGGCTGTGTGGCCGTGCAGCGGCCCGGCGAGCTGGCCGAGTGGCTGGATCGCGAGCGGGTTCCGCGGATCGTGAGCCGGATGCCGTGGCCGAGCCGGGCCTGGCCCGTTCCGGCGTATCGCGAGGCGCGGCGCCTCGCCCGCTGGGCGCGTCGGCAGGGCGCTGTCCTCGTCCATTGCAACGAGCACGACGTCTACCCGTTCGCCGTGACCGTCGCACGGCTGATGCGGGTGCCCATCGTCTGCCACGTGCGCTTCAGCGTCGACCGCGAGTTCTGCCAGTGGGCGTTCGGCGGGTGGCGCGCGCCCGATGCGCTGCTGTGGACGACCCGGCAGCAGCGCCAGGACTGCGCGGACGCGATCCGGGGGATTGTCGCCCCCGAACGGCAGCATCTGATCCCGCTCGGGCCGGACCCTGCCGCCTTCGACCCGTCGGCGACCCGGCGCGCCGAGAGCCGTCGTCAGTTCGGGCTGGAGGACTCGGACGTGGTGATCGGCACGGCCACGGCGCTTCGGCCGATCAAGCGGATCGAGCACTTCGTCGAGCTGATCGCGGCGCTCGCGCGGCGTCACGCCAACGTCGTCGGCCTGATCGCGGGAGCGGAAGTGCCGGGCGAGGAAGCGTACCGGCTGCGGATCGAGCGCGAGATCGCGGCGACCGGGCTCGGCGCACGGCTCAGATGGGTTGGCCACGTGGAACCGATTGCGCGCCTGCTGCACGGCCTCGATCTCTTCGTCAGCACGAGCGTCTACGAGACGTTCGGCAACAGCGTCTGCGAGGCGATGTCGTGCGGCCTGCCGGTCGCGGCGTACGTGGGCGGGTCCGTTCACGAGATCATCGGCGAGGCGGGGATCGTCGTCGCGAACGACGACCTGACCGGTCTCACCGAGGCGGTCGAGCGTCTGGTGCGCGACGACCGCGCGCGCGCGATCTACGGCGAGCTCGGACGCCGCCGCGCGACCGGCGAGTTCAATCCGGCCGCGAGCTTCCAGCGGCTCCGCGCCGTCTACGCAGGGCTGGTCGGTGCAGACCGCACGCCGCTGTCGCTGAGCGCGTCCGGGGCCATCCGGTGACGACATGAAGGGACTGATTCTCAGCTACCTCATCACGGCGGTCGGCGCGGTCTCGGCACTCCGGTACCCGCTCATCGGGCTGCAGGTCTACGTCGGACTCGCGATTCTGCGCCCGCAGGCGATCTTCGGGTTCGCCGGGGACCTCAGCCGCCTGAGTCTGATCGTGGGCGTCGCGGTGCTCATCGGCTGGGTGCTCCAGGCGCTCGGCTCGTGGCAGTTCGGCCGCGGTCGCGCGGTCGTCTACGCCTTTCTCGCCTTCGTCGTCTGGTTCACGCTCTCCGGCGTCTTCGCGCTCGAGCCCTCGGTGTCGTTCGAGTCGCTGTTGGAGCTCTCCAAGCTGGTCCTGCCGTTCCTCGTCGGCGTCACGCTGATGCAGGGCGAGAAGGACTGGCGGCCGATGCTGTGGACCATCGTGCTCGCGCAGGGGTACGTCGGGTTCGAGATGAACAACGACTACCTCGTCAAGGGCTACAACATGGCCGCCGACGGCTTCGGCGGCATGGACAACAACTGCTTCGGCGTCAGCCTGGTCACGGTCCTGGGACCGGCTCTGGCGCTCATGATCTCGAGCCGGAACTGGACGCAGCGCCTGGTCGCCGGCACCTGCGCCGCACTGATTCTCCACACGACCCTGCTCACTTTCTCGCGCGGCGCCATGGTGGGCCTGATCGCGGTCGCGGTCACGGCCTTCGTGATGATGCCCAAGCGGCCGAAGTACATCGGCGCGCTCGCCCTGACGATCACCATCGCCATCTCGTTCATGGGCCCGCAGCTGTGGGATCGGTACGCGAGCACGTTCGTGCCCGGCGAGGAGCGCGACGGCTCGGCGCAGAGCCGGATCGAGCTCTGGCGCGACTGCCTCGACGTGATCGAACAGTATCCCGTCTTCGGCGTCGGACCGGCGAACTGGCGCGTCGTCTCCGCGCAGTATGGATGGGCGGCAGGGAAGTCGGCGCACAGCGTCTGGATGGAGACCGCCGCGGAGGTCGGCGTGCCGGGGTCGCTCGCGCTGATGCTGTTCTTCGGGATCGCCGCGGTCAAGCTCTGGCCGCTCGCCCGCGCCCGCGTAACCGACGCGAACCGCAATCAGGTCGTCCTGGCGTCCGGGGTCGTGCTGTCGATCGTCGGCTTCTGCATCTCGGGCCAGTTCGTGTCGGTCCCCGGCCTCGAGGTGCCCTATTACGTCGTGATGCTCGGCGCGGCGATGTTGAAGGATCCACTGAAACAGACCGTCGGCGCCGAGGCCGCGAAGGCGCCGGACCGCCCGCCCGGTGCGTCATGGCTCCGACGCGCCCCGAGGCTGCCGGTGCGCGCGGGCGCCGCACCGGGGCCGCCGCCGCCGCTGCCCGCCATCAATCCCAGGTTCACTGCCCGGAGGCTGAAGCCGCAGCGCGATTGACCAGCCGGCTGGCGACGAGATACCGCGTCAGGACCTCGGCGTACAACGCATTGCCGCGGCGGCTGAAGTGGAAATCGTCGGCCAGGAAGAGCCCGGCCGGATCGGGCGCGGCCCGGAACGCCGCGGTCGCATTGAAGAACGGGATACCGTGCTCGTCCGCGAACCGCTGCAGCTTGCGGAACGGCCGGTCGTTCAGGTGCACGGTATGTGCTCCGATCCGATACTGCTCGCGGACCGGCGGAAGGGGCGTCGCATCGGCCGAGACCTGCCAGGGCTGCGGATAGGTCGCCAGCACGAGCGGGATGCCGTAGTGCTTCAGCAGGCGGTCGAGGTCGAGAATCGGCGCGAGCGTCTGCGCCACTTCCGCGTCCATCTCCGGCCCGCCGTCCAGCGCCCAGATGTAGCGGTCCTCGTCGCGGACGAACGGCACGTCCTCGCTCGACGACTCGAACCGCCGCCGAGCGGCGTTGAAATGCCGCGCGATCCATTCGAACGACAGCAGGCCGGGCATGCGGCTGGGCCCGTGTCGCAGCGACGGCTCGGTGACGAACAGCGGAACGCCATCCTTCGACGAGACCAGGCTCCTCGAGTAGTCGAGATGGTCCTGCACGTCCGACATGTCGAAGTTCAGCACGACCAGATCCGGCTCGAAGATCTGCAGGTGATGCTTGTACTGCAGGTACTCGAGGAGCGGGCAATAGGAGAGGACGCCGGCGTTGACCACCTCGAGCGACGGCAGGGCGTACGTCGTCCGGAACAGGCGTTCCATCTGCCGCGCGAACACCGCGTCGTCGGCGGACTTGAACCCGAACGTGAACGAGTCGCCGAGCAGCAGGACGCGGGGCGTGCCGGCCGGCTTCGGAATCGCCACCTCCGGCGAGCGCAGCCCGAAGGAGTTCGTGCGGACCGGGGGGATGTCGTACCCGGGCCTCATCGCGTGGTGCTCGACCCAGCTCCGGATCCCGAGACCGAGGTCCGGGGCCCGCGCGCCGGACAGCGTGCCCGTGAAGCTGTCGTAGACGATGAAGGCGGTCTCGAGGAGGCCGATCGTCGTGAAGACGAGCGCCACGACGAAGAAGAGCCTCAGCGCCAGCGGCGCCGCTCGACGAGAAGCCGGTCCGGGCATCAGGCGGCTATTCGCCCAGCGCCGGACGCACGTGCGAGATGCGGAACACCAGGTATCGGCTCGCGATGAAGTTGAACGACGTCCCCGCCGCGATGCCGACGACCGCCGCCGCCTGCGGCGGCAGGCCGGTGACGTGGCCGAGCACGAAGAGGGTCGTCGAGTAGTTGATCAGCGCACCCACCGTCGATGCCGCGACGAAGCCGACGAACTGGCGGACCCAGGACCGTCCTCGCGCCAGCGAAAAGCTGAAGCGGCGGTTCAGCACGAAATTGAAGCACATCGCCGCGAAAATCGCCACGGCCACCGCGGCACGCGTCCCGACGCCGGCGGAGACCAGCGCCGTGAGGATCGCCAGGTTCACGACGGTGCCCAGGGCCCCGACCGCGAGGAACTGCGTCAGCTGCGTCCACAGGCCGTACTTGAACACGTACAGCCGGCGGAGATGCTGCACGTAGAGGAGCTGCTGCTTGAGCGTCAGCTTGCTCCGGCCGAAACGCCGCTCGTCGAAGTGGATCGGCACTTCGACGACGCGCTCGCAGCCGCAGCGCACGATGAGCTCGAGGCCGATCTTGTAGCCGAGGGGCGCGTAGTCGCGGCCGCGGGCGAACGTCGATCGGCGCAGGGCGAAGAACCCGGCCATCGGATCGCGCACCGCCGTCAGCGGGCGGGCCAGGATCGTCGCGACCCGGCTGTTGAGCCAGCGAAGGAAGCCCCAGTCGTCCGCCGTCGAGCCGCCGTCGGCATAGCGCGAGCCGACCACGAAATCGGCGCCCTCGTCGAGCTTGGCCAGCAGCCTCGGCAGCGCGTCCGGAGGATGGCTGAGGTCGGCGTCCATGCAGACGAGCACCTCGCCGCGGGCGCGGCGCAGGCCCTCGAGCACGGCCGTGCTGAGGCCGCGCTCGCCCTTGCGCACCACGATCTGCACCCACGCTTCGCGGCGGGCCTGCACGAGCTCGAGCGAACCGTCCCGGCTGTCGTCGTCGACGATCAGCAGGTCCAAGGGCAGGCAGTGGCTTTCGCGGACGCGCGCCAGCCCGTCGATCAGGTGCGTGAGGTTCTCGGCCTCGCGGAACGTCGGCACCACGACCGTGATCGTCGGGGCTGCCGACGGCGCGGGCCGCGCGGCGATCGACGCCGGCGTGCGGACGTCCAGCACGCTGGCCGGTCTCCGCGAGCCTCCGCGTCCTGGTGCCACAGGCATGCCGCGGACTGAGCAAAAGCCTTTCCGGCGCGCTGCAGCCCGGCACGAGCGCGGGAACTGCGCTACCCGCAAGGACTTGCCGTCGTCCGGCGGCCGGGGCGCCGGCGGATGCCGGCTCGAAGTTCGCCACGGCGACGACTTTTGTTGGCCCGCGGCCCGCGAAAGGCGCGGCGAGAAAGCGCACATGGCCGCGAGCGCCGAACGAGGTATCCTAGAGCGGCGTTCAGCTCGTGGCGATCGAGAAGACCCCTCCTGGCAATTCGAGCGACCGGCGCGCGTCTCTGGCAGAGCCGTGGGGACGCCGCCTGTGGATTGCGGCCGCCCTGGTCGGGCTCCTCGCCGTCGGTCTCGAGTCGTACGGCATTGCGACCTGGCCCATGGCCGACGACGAAGTGCCGTCGCTCGTCGAGCTCGGGCTGCTGCACATCGGCGCCGAGCGGTTCTTCTCGGTCCCCGCCGACCAGGTCTGGAAGCTTCCGAGGGCGACGCCCTTCTGGAACGCCACGCAGCGAATCGCCATCGCCGTGCTCCCGAAAAGCGAGATCAGCTACCGGATCCCGAGCGTCGTCTACGGCGTGATCCTGTCGCTGTTCACCTTCGTCGTCGCGGCGCGCTGGCGCGGCCTCTGGTTCGCCGCCGCGCTGGTCATCATGCTGCTCGGCAGCGAGTTGTTCCTCCTGCTGACGCAGCTCAACCGCTTCTACAGCCTGCCATTGCTGCTGCTCGCGGTGACGTTCGCGCTCATGTGGTGGCCGAAAGGGCGCACGGGCACGGCCGTCGTCGTCGGCCTCCTGACGGTGATGACCGTGCTGTCGCACAACGTCACGGTCGCGGTGTTCGGGCTGACGTTCGTGGCCGCCGTCCTTGCGTTCGCGATCGGCTGCGCGCCGTTCCGCGTCGTCGTGCGGAGCGGCGTGGCCGCCGTCATCGGCGCGCTGCTGTACTTCCTGTACCTGCGCCCGCTCGTCATGGGCTGGCACAGCACGGGCAACCCGACGCCCGTGCTGATCTCCTTCGCCGCCCAGGCCGGCATTCCCGCCCTGGCCCTGGCGCTCTTCGGAAGCTGGCTGACCATCGTCCGGCCGCGCGAGCAGCGACTGATGCTCTGGTGCGTGCTGATCGGCGTCGGCAGCATGTGCCTCTTCCTGGTCACGCACATGACCTGGAGCCCACGATACTTCCTGTTCTTCCTCCCGGCGCTCTGGCTGCTCGCGGCGCACGGCATGGAATTCGTGGCGCGTCGCCTGGGATCGCCATCGCTCGGGGCGGCGTGGTACGGCGCGGTGATCGTGCTGCTGCTGCCGGGGATCGCCAGTCATTTCCAGGACGGCTCCCGCCACGACTACCGGCGCGCCGCGGCCGTCGTCGCAGAGGCGGCCGGCCCGGGCGCGCCGATTCTCAGCGACGACGCCGAGACGATCTCCTACTATCTGCCGGCCGATCTGCGCCCCGGGCTGGAGGTGCGCACGCGCGTGACCGCCCTGCCGCAGACGGAGTTCTTCATGGTGTGCCGCTCGAACGTCTGGATGCGCCTTCCGGAAGTGCCGAACCGGCGGGTGGAGCTGCTGGCCGAGATCTATCGCCGGCGTTTCGATGAGTTCTCGCACGTGCTGCGCGTCTATCGCGTCGCGCCGGCGGGACGGGACCATGACGGCCTGCGACCCTGACCGTGCCCGGCGTCTGGACCTGGTTGCGCGGACTCGATGAAGTCTGCGCGGGCTCAGACATTCGTCGCGACGGCTGCGCGCGCGGCTCGGCGAGGGCGCCTGGCCGCGAGTGGGCTCCGGCGACGCGCACGCGGCCCGGTCCTTGCACGTGACTGACCGGCGCGGCGGACCGGATCGACCAGCGTCCGCGCGCCACCAATCGTGGTTCAGGCCGAGAGTACGGAAGTCATCGACACGCCGCCTCGTGGTGTTCGGGCGGCGGCCTCGCGGGGCGGGCCCGCCGGCCGCCCCGGCATGAGAGTCCTGCTGTTCACGGAAACGCGGATCTGGGGTGGGCTCGAGGTGCACGCGGTGGCGCTCTCCGGCGTGCTGGCGCAGGAGGGCGTGGACGTCACGCTGGCCTGCATCGGCTCGGCCACTTACGAGCTGTATCGCTGCCGGGTGCCGTCCCCGGTGAACGTCGTTCGCGTCGAGCCGCCGGCGCGCCGCACCGTCGCTGGCTGGAGGCGCTCGCTGCGTCATCTGGAGGCGGACGCGGCCGTGCTGGAGAAAGGCACGCTGGCCACGGGCGGCCTCGCGCTCGACGTCGCGCTGCGGCTGCGCTATCGGCGCTACGTGACGATCATGCAGCTCGAGCCGGCGCCTCTCCTGCCTCGTTCGAGCACGCGTCATCTCGGCGGGCTGGTTCCGGGGATCGGCGCGTGGTGGTACCGACAGAAATGGACGGGCATGGCGCGATCGTGGGCGCCGCAGACGACCGTCTGCGTGAGCGATGCGATTGGAATGCGCCTCGCCGCGGACTACGGCTTCGCACCCCGCAAGCTGGTCACGGTCCACAACGGCGTCGATGTCGCCGTCTTCCGGCCGCAGCCGGAGCTGCGGGCGCCGATCCGCCGGCAGTGGGGCGTGCCGGCCGACGCGTTCGTCTTCGGATCGGCGGGGCGGTTGAGCGAGCAGAAGGGGCTCGACGTCGGCATCGAGGCGTTCGCCCGCGTCGTCGCCGCGCGCCCGGACCTGCCGCTCTTCCTCGTCTGGGCCGGCGAGGGCGCCGAGCGGGCGGCCCTCGAAGACCTCGCGCGTCGTCTGCGCGTCGACGATCGCGTCCGCTTTCCAGGGTTCGTCGAGCGCCCGGCGGAGTTCTATCAGGGCCTCGACGTGTTCCTGATCCCGAGCCGGTACCGAGGGGCTGCCGTTCGCCCTGGTGGAGGCGCTGGCTTCTGGATGCCTGGTCGTCGGCACGACGGTCGGCGGCATTCCTGAGGTCGTCAGCCGCGCCGATCTGGGCTCACTGGTCGCCCCCGAGAGCCCGGACGCGCTCGCGGCGGCCATGCTCGAGGTCATGACGATGCCCGTGAGCCAGCGCGAGGCGCGGGCGCGCGCCGGACGCGCCCACGTGGCCGCCGAGTTCGACCTGCGGACGCAGTGCTGTCAGATCCTCCCTCTCCTCTGTCCGCAGAACGCCCCGACCAGGAGCGCGCCCGTCACGGGCGTGTGAGGCGCGAGGGATGCGGCACCTGGTCAAGCGCTGGCTTCACAGGCTGGGCTACGACGTCTCGACGGTGTCGTACGCGCAGGACTTCATGCCGGGCCTGCACCTCCGCCGGCTCTTCCAGCAGTTCCGTATCGATTGTGTGGTCGACGTGGGGGCCAACCTCGGGCAGTACCGCGACTTCCTGCGCGACGCGGTCGGATTCGAGGGCCGGATCGTCTCGTTCGAGCCCGTGCCCGAGCACGTGTCGATCCTCGAGGCGAGAGCCGCGGACGATCCGCGCTGGACGATCGTCGGGCGCGCCCTCGGCGCCGAGCCGGGGTCGCTCGAGATCAACGTCACGGCGGGCGGGGATCTGTCGAGCTTTCTCGCGCCCCGGGAATCGTCGCCCGCCATGGCGGTCGAGGCGCGAGTCGCCGTGCCGGTCACGACGCTCGACGAGTCGCTGCCGCTGATCCGGCAGAACTGCGCGCTGTCATCGACCTACGTGAAGATCGACACGCAGGGCTTCGATCTGAACGTGCTGCGCGGCGGCCGTGCGACGCTGACGGAGATCCCCGCGCTGCAGACGGAGATGCCGCTCCTGCCCATCTACCACGAGATGCCGAGCTTCGTGGAGATGTACGAATACCTCAAGGCGCTCGGCTTCGACTTGAGCGCCGCTTTTCCGGCGAGCCGCGACGGGTTCCTGCGCTCGCGAGAGCTCGACGGCGTCTTCGTGAACAGCCGCCTGCTGGATCGGCGCGAGCCTCGCGGACCCGGTCGCGCGTGACGCTGATCCGTGTCCCGGTCAGGCGCTGGTCGCCTGAACCGGCGACGCGGCCCCGCGGAGAGCGACGGCCGGCGATTCGTCCCGGCGTCGCACGGTGACGGCGAGGTCGGCCACGCCGCCCCACGTTCTCGTCTCGCTCACGACCAGGTGCGCCGCGGGCGCGAGCCGCGCGAGGTACCGCTGGGTCGGCGGGTGCCCGGCGAGGATTTCGACGTAGTACTGCCCGCGCGTCAGATTCGCGACGAAGCCGAAGGTGACCGTGAAGACCGCGGGGACGCTCAGGTCGAGTCCGAGGTCCGCCTGCGGGAACTGACCGTCGTACACGAGCAGCTGGTCGGTCGACCGCAGCACCCGGAAGGCGAACACGACGTCGTCGAGGGGCGCCGCGGACTCGAAGGTGACGCGCAGCTCGAGCCGCGTGCCGGGCGCGACGACGTCCGCGACTGGCGCGCCGTCGGGCGTGCAGAGCGTCGTGGAGCGGATCCGGAACTCGCCGGGCTGCGATTCGTCGGCCGGGACGAACGCGTCGCGCACGTAGGCGTCGATCACGTCGCTCGCCGGGCCGAGCGCGAGCGGCTTGCGCCGCAGGTAGAGCGCGCGGTCGCAGAGCTGCGAGACCGCCTGCAGGTTGTGCGACACGAAGACGATCGTCACGCCCTGCCGCTTGAACTCGCCCATGCGGTGCACGCAGCGCTGCTGGAACGCCATGTCGCCGACGCTCAGGACCTCGTCGATGATCAGCACGTCCGGGTCGAGGTGCGCCGCGATCGAGAAACCGAGCCGCGCGTTCATGCCCGAGGAGTAGCGCTTGATCTGCGTGTCGATGAACCCCGACACGCCGGCGAACTCGACGATCGCGTCGAACTTCCTGGCGACCTCGGCGCGCGTCATCCCCATGATCGCGCCCTGCAGGTAGACGTTCTCCCGGCCGGTCAGGTCGGGATGGAACCCGGCGGCAATCTCGATGAGCGCGCCCGTGCGCCCGCGCACCTGGCTGCGCCCGCGGTTCGGCCGCAGGATCCGCGTCAGCAGCTTGAGCGTCGTCGATTTCCCGGCGCCGTTCGGCCCGATGATGCCGAGCGCCTCGCCCGGCGCGACCTCGAACGACACGTCCTCGAGCGCCCAGAACTCCTGCTGCTGCAGCTCGCTCGGTCGCCGGCCGGCGCCGGAACAGGCGTCTGGCCATCGCGGGCACGAGATCGCGGAGGCTGTCGTGGCGCTCGCCCGACCGGAACTTCTTCCAGACGCCGTCGAAGACGACCCGCGCGGCCGAGGCCTTCAGAGGTTCTCGGCAAAGGTGAACTCCGCCCGATGGAACAGCACCCAGGCCCAGACCAGCAGGAGCGGGGAGGCGACCGCCGCTACCGCGAACGCGACGGGATCGTGGAACGGGGTGCCGAACAGGGCCGTGCGATAGCCGTCGATGATCGGGGTCATCGGGTTGAAGCGAATGATGGTCGCGAGCCGTCCGCCCATGAGCTCGACCGGATAGAGCACCGACGAGACGAACATCCAGACGGTGACGATGAGCTCGAGCAGGTACTTGACGTCGCGGTAGAACAGGTTCGCCATCGCGAGCAGCAGTCCCACCGCCGCCGTGAAGCAGACCTGGACCGCGATCACCACCGGCAGGAAGAGGATCGACGCGGACGGCACGACGCGGTAGTAGGCCATCATTCCGACGAGGATGATCGACGCGACCGCGAAATCGACGAGGCAGACGATGATCGCCGAGAAGGGGAAGACCTCCCGCGGGAAGTACACCTTCGTCACCAGACCCGGATTGCCCGTCAGCGACGCGACCGAGAACCTCAGCGACGAGGCGAACAGGTTCCAGGCCGACAGGCCGCAGTAGGCGTAGAGGGGGTACGGCACCGGCGTGGCGATCGGCGCCACTCGGGTGAAGATCACCGAGAACACCACAGTGTTGATGACCGGCATGAAGACGGCCCAGCCGAAGCCCATGACCGTCTGCTTGTAGCGCACGAGGATGTCCCTCGCGGCGAACCGGTAGAGCAGTTCCCGGTACTCCGCCTGCTCCCGGAACATCTCGCGGACGTCGTTCCAGAGCGCCGTCATGCGGTCGGCCCCCGCTCGGGCACGAGCCGGGCGCTGCGCGCCCACTCGAGGGTCAGCGCCATCGCCCGCTCGCGCCCGACGTGCGGCGCGAAGCCGAGCTCGGTCCGGGCCTTCTCAATCGAGACGCGTGCCGCCTCGCCGTAGTAGGCGATGGGCGCGGCCCCCTGGGCGGCCGGCGGCCGGTAGATGACGGCCGCGTCCGCGCCGAAGCGCCGGAGCAGGGTCTGCTGGAGCCGGGGCGAGGCCTCCCACATCCGGCGCGGCAGCCGGCCGATGGGGTCGGTGTCGAGGACGCGCCGCACGAACGCCCGAAGCTGCGGCGACGTGGCGATGGTCTTCGCGCCGGCCATCCAGCGGCCGAGCCACCCGGGCGGCGCCGGTCGGACGGCGCTCGCATCCTCGGCGGCGAGCACGGGCACGGCCACGCCCGCGGCGCGGGCGAAGTACTCGTAGAACTCGCGGAGCGAGACCTGCTCCGGATCCGCGATCAGGTACGCCGAGCCGCTCAGCGCGTCCGGCGCGTCGAGGGCGCGCGCGATGGCGTCGACGACGTTGTCGACGAAGACCATGTTGGCCGGCACGTCCGGATCGCCCTTGAGCGCGAAGTCGCGGCCGGCCAGCAGCTGAAGCGGCCGGATCGTGAACGTCTTCGAGAACGGACCGTAGATGCGGACGGGGCGCAGGACGACGGTGGACAGCCCTTGGCGCGCAACGGTCTGCAGCGCCTGCTCGGCCGCGAGCTTGGCCTGTCCGTAGTCGTCTGCGGCGGGCGGTGCGAGCGGCGCCGCTTCGGTCAGCGCGCCTTCCCCCTCGCGCGCGTGCACGAACAGCGTGCTGATGTGCACGAACCGACGGACGCCCGCGCGGCGCGCGGCCTCCGCCACGGTGCGCGTGCCCTCGATGGTGACGCGGCGGGCCGCGTCAGGAGGCCACGACGTGCCGACGGCGCAGTGCACGACGGCGTCGCAGCCCTCGAGCGCTCTGGCCATCTCGTCCGCCGAGCAGACGTCGCCGACGCGAATCTCCTGCGGCCATCGAGCGAGCCGGGCCGCGCCGACCGGCGAGCGCACGAGCGCCACCGGGTCCCAGCCGTAGCGGCCCCGCAGCAGCTCGACGGCGCGCCCGCCGAGGAATCCGCCGGCGCCGGTCACGAGCACCCGCCGCCGTCCCGCGGCGGGCGCGGGAGCGGCGGCGCCAGTGGGCGGCGCGAGGCCTTCCTCGACCCACGGCTCGTCCAGCGGCCGCGCGTGCTGGTAGCAGTCCTCGATCAGCCCGACCACCGGCAGCACCGAGCGCCCCGACAGCTCCGGGTCCGCGCCGGCGTCAATCGCCCGGAGCCAGTCGTCGATCTCGTCGCGGAACGCCTGGTATCCGATGAAGGGCGCCTGGGCGCCGAACTCGGCGGTGAGGCGGAAGGGCGACGGCTCGCGGTCGGCCGACGCGCCGCCGCGGTGCACGAGGACTTGCGTGAAGTTGGCGCGGAGCAGCTCCAGCGTGGCGTGCTCGCATTCGACCCGGATGCTGTTGCGCAGCTCCCGCGTGCGGCTGAGCTCGAGGCGGACGGGAATCGTCCGGCCGCCGACGCCGATCGAGAAGCGCGCGACGCAGTCGGTCTCGATTCCGCCGCGCGCGTTGTCCTCGTAGGCGTGGAGCGTCGGCTGCCCTGGCAGGATGCCGAGCAGCACGTCGATCACGTGCGAGCCGATGTCGATCAGCACGCCGCCGCCCCCGGCCGTCCTGGTCAGGCCGTCGAGCGAGGCGAGCTGCCAGCCGTACGGGCCTCCCTCCTCGGCGTCGATCGCGATCGGCGCGCCGTACTCGCCGCTCTCGAGCATCGCGCGCAGCAGGCGCACCGCCGGCAGCATCCGCCGGTAGAGCCCCACGGCCAGCGCGACCCCGCCGGCATCTGCGGCCGCGACCATCGCCTCGGCATCGGCCAGCGAGGTCGCCATCGGCTTCTCGACGAACACGTGCTTGCGCCGGGAGGCCAGCTCGATGGTGGCCGGCGCATGGTGGGCCGGCGGCGTCGCGAGCACGACCGCGTCGACGTCGTCGACGACGGCGGACAGGTCGGTCTCGACGCGCGCGATCTGGTACGCCTCGGCCAGCTCGCGCGCGCGCGCCGCCGTCCGATCCACGAGGGCGACGATGCGCAGGCCGTCGTGACCGGCGAGCACCGGCAGCAGGTTCGCCTTCGTCACGGCGCCGCAGCCGACGACCGCCACCGCGAGCGGGCGCGCCTGCGCCGGTCGGGCGGGAGTCGTCTCGGAGTCGAGGACGGGACCGGGCTTGCGCATGTCAGCTCTTCAGGTCCGCCAGCGCCCGTCGCGCGGCGTCGGCGTTGGCGCCCGAGTTCTGCAGCGCCAGCGACTTCTGCAGGGCGTCGCGTGCCTTGCCGGTCTCGCTGAGCGCCGCGTAGGCGAGGCCGAGGTGGTAGCTGGTAAGTGGGATTGCTGCGGCTCCTTCGTTGACCGAGTCGAGCAGCGGGGCCACCGCCTGGGAGAACTGGCCCTTCTTGTAGAACGCCCATCCGAGCGTGTCGTTGATCTCCGGCCGGTCGGGCAGTCCGGCTTTGGCGGTCTTGGCGAGCTGCAGCGCGACGTCCAGATTGCCGCCCGTATCCATGTAGATCCCCGCCAGGTTGTTGGCGGCGACGGCGGCACGCGGATCGAGCGGCGAGCGCCTTCTCGTATCGCGCGCGGGCTTCGGGCCTGCTTGTTCTGCTCTGCAAGAGCATGCCGATGATGGTGTGCGCCGGGACGGACTTCGGCTGCTTTTCGCGACTTCGGTGAACTGCCGGATGGCGTCGTCGACCCGACGCTGCCGGATGTAGAGGCTCGCCGAGCAGCGAGTACGCCTCGAGGTTGTTCGGCGTCGGCGTCGACGGCCGGCCGCGCGAGCGCTCGGTCGAGGCAGGGATCGCCGAGCGCCGCGTACGACTTGGCCGCCAGGAGCAGGACGCGCTGCGTTTTTCGGAGACCTCCGAACGGCCTCTTCCAGCTGAGTCTCTGGCGGCGTCGGGCCGCTTGTCCTGATGTCCATCGTCACGAGTCCCGCGATCAGCGTCGATCTGGGCCGGATTCTTCTCCAGCGCCTTCTCGAACGCGGCGCGCGCCGCGGCGCGGTTCTTCTTCAAGCAGCTCGAGCTGGCCGAGCTCGGCCTGCACGGCGAGGCAAGGTCCGGGAGGTACTTGGCCAGCAGCGCGAATGATGGGCTCGGCCTTGCGACGACTCACCGCGCATGAGGTGGATCCGCGCCAGCAGCAGGTGAGGCGCTCGACGTAGCCGTTGACCTTGAGCACCGCGGCCTTGGCGAACTGTTCGGCCTGGTCCAATGGTTGGCCGCGAAGTGCAGCTTGGCGAGCTCGAATTCGGCGATGGCCATGCGCGGATTCAGCTTGAGGGCCTGCGTGAAGGCGGCCATCGCCTCCTGCCGCTGGCCGCGCAGCACGTACATCCGGCCGAGCGCGAACTGCGTCTCTGACGACTGCGGGTTGGTTTCCGCGGCCGACCGGACCGCTGCGAATGCCTCGCTCACCTTTCCGAGTCCCAGCAGCGTCTGGGCCTTGGCCAGCAGGGCCTCCCAGTTCCTGCGGTTCCTTCGCGAGCACTCATCGATCAACTTCATGGCCGCGGCCGGATCGCCGGATCCCAGGCCCATGCCGGCGAGCCGCAGTTTCGCGCTGGTCGCGCCTTTGACGCCGCTGGCGGCGACCGCTTCCAGGATCCGCTGCGCCTCGTCGCGCCGCTGCAGCGAGATGTAGTAGTCCGCGAGCAGCGAGCTTGCCGGTGCCGTCTGGCAGCGTCTCGGCAAGCGTCTTCAGGTACGGCTCGGCCTCTTTGGGCTGGCGAGCGCCGATGTAGAACAGCGCCAGCGCGCGGTTCGCGAGGACGTTCTTGGGGTCGAGACTCAGGGCTTCTTTCAGTTGCGCTTCGGCTTCGGAACGCCGGCCAACGGACCAGAGGTAGTTGACGAGCGCCAGTCGCGCGTCGACGGATTTCGGGTCGGTCGTCCACGGCCTTGCGGAACGCCGCTTCCGCTTCCTGCCGATCGCCGTGAACCATCTGCATCGCGCCGAGGATCGTGTAGCTCGTCGTCCGGTCGGGCTCCTCTCGAATGGCCGCCTCGACCTCGTCCAGCGCGTCGTCGAGCTTGTTCAGGCCGGCCAGGGCATTCGCGTGCAGGATCATGCGCTTCGACGTTCTTCGGATCGATCGCGAGCGCCTTCTCCGCGCGGCCGTTGGCGTCCTCGAACTGTCGCGCCAGGAGCAGCATCTGCGCGGCGCCGACTTGCGCCTCGGCGTCCTTGGGCAGCAGGTCGGCCGCCCGGACCGCTTCGCGATACGCGTTCGTCAGGTCGCCGACCTCCTGATACGCCTTCGCCAGCTTGCTTCTCGCTTCGCCGAACCGGGCGTCCGCCTGGACCGCATTCCGATACTGGATGACCGCCTCGGGGTATTTCTTCTGGGCGACGTACGCGTCGCCGCTCTTCACGAATTCGCGCTTGGCGACTTCCGGGTCCTTGCCGCACGCGGCGGCGAGCAGCACCGCGGCCAGTGCGGCGCGTGCGGACGATCGTGATCGGTCGAAGCATGTCTTCCTCGTTCCTGCCTAAGACGGAAGATAACGGTCGAGGTACGGCAACAGGATCTGGACGAACTGCGCGGGCGTCGTGCTCGGCCTCGTCGACACCCGCCTGCGGGCCGGTGATCGGGACTGACGATGCGCACGAGCGCGGCATCGGAGCGGTTCAACCGGATCGCGTCGGTCACCATGAAGATCTTGCTCCAGTAGTCGCTCGCCACGATGCGGCCGTGGCTCTGATACCAGTAGAAGACGACCTGCCGGTCGAGCCCCTTCGACGATGAGCACCTCGTTCACGTGGATCGGATCGGCGCGACCGGGGACGGCGATCGTCGTCTGCGTGGTGCGCACCGGCTGCCAGCCGGCGCCCGGAAGGCAGTTCATCGGCGAGTGGATCGTGTCGCCCTGCCGCTGGCTCTGGTAGTAGCCGACGTACAGGCCGACGACGTCGTTCGGCGACGCGACGTAGTAGCGGTTCAGGTAGTCATCCACGCCCAGCACGGCGAGGACGTCGCTCGTCAGCGGCGCGGCCTCGTGCCCCGACCAGTTGCCAAGCTGATTCGGGAGATGCGCGAGCGGCTCGCGCAGCGGCACGCGCTCGGGCTGCATCGCGAAGCCGATGTAGGTCGTCGTGGCGACGAAGCACGCACTCAGGAGAAGAAGGCGTCGGGTCATTGGATCAGGGATCAGGCGGCCGCCGTGCTCGTCGCTCCAGCCGCCACGCCGCGCGGGATGAACCGCTGGAGCAGCCGCGCCACGACGAACATCATCAGAAACGCGACCATGAACACCAGCCAGCCCGAGAACTCGTGAAAGAAGCCTTCGGCGGCGGCCGGGCCGTAGTAGGGCGCCGCCAGGCCGGTGCCGGCAACCCGGAAGGCATTGGACGCAATGGCAATCGGGATCGTGGACAGCGCGATCAGCACGCGCACGAACGGCCGCCGATCGATGAAGTACCCGTAGACGATGCCGAGCGTCAGCAGCGACACGAGCGACCGGATGCCGCTGCAGGCTTCGGCCACCTCGAGCGTCGTGTTCGCCAGGACGATCACGTTGCCTTCGCGGAGCACGGGCACGCCCGCCAGCGACAGGGTCGTTTCGCCGACGTTCGAGGCGAGCAGTTGAAGCGGAAACGCGATCTGGTTGAAGAGGATCGCCGGAATCGGAATCATCAGGATCAGGAAGGCGAGGGGGAACACCAGAATCCGGAGCGCCCGCCAGCCCGCCACAAAGACGATGGATCCGGCCAGCACCGCCAGGATCGATGTGCGGGTCAAGAACAGCTCGGCGCCCAGCAGGCCGGCCACCAGCAGGGCCAGACCGAACACGACGATCGCCAGGCCAATCGCGGCGGGTCGGGGCTGAACTTTGGCCAGCTTGTGCCGGCGCTCCCAGACGAAATAGGCCGCGAGCGGGATGATCAGGAACCCATGCGAGTAGTTGTCGTCATGGGCCCAGTCCTCCAGCGAGCCGGACCATCACCGGCCCGTAGAGCGCCAGGAAGCTCAGCAGTGCGAGGGCCCATGCCACTCGTCGAAATCCCCACCTCATCGCGAAGGGCAAGTAGCAAGGCACTCTCCGCGGCCGCCTCCCGTCGCCCGCGAGGCAGCAAGGAGCCTGTTTGCAGGCACTTGACGGGGATCGCGGCCATGGAACCGGTCACCGGGGGGCCAGAAAATCACCAGAAGGGCTGACAAATATTCTCGGCTCCGGGTCCTTTTCGGGGCCTCCTCAGCATCGGGCCAAAGCTCGCGGGGTTTGCCGGAATTCCGGCAGACAGAATGTCAGCGATCCGAGCCGGCCGAGTCCAACAGTGTGACCGAGTCGAAAAAGGTGAAATTCTCACATGGTCAAAAATGCAGCGTCAGCCGTGAACTTGAATTGGCGACGATCAATCCGAAGATGGTTCGTGCTCAGCAAGTCCATATCTTATAGGGCAGTTAGTCAGCAGCCATAAGTTTGACATCGACGTCAGCATCCCCTGAGCGCACGTGGCACAGTCTTTGGGTAAGCGGCATGCGCGCCAGCCGGGGCCCTCGCCGGAATGGCACGAGGACATCCAAATGTTGAGCTTTCTTGAACGCCAAGCCGCGCTCATCGATCGGCGGCTCGTCCTCTTGGCGCCGAGATCGGCCTATACCGCGCCGTTCTTCAACCTCGAGCACAGCTCAGAGCGACATTCGGCGCTGCTCGGCGAGGTTCAGCGACTGCGGGGCGCGATCTACGTCGGTGACGGAGCGGTCCGCGGCGATGACCTTTCTTCCGATGGCCGCCACGAGACCGCCGAGGACCGCAACAGCTGGCATTTCCTGATGTTGACTCCTGGTGGGAAGGTCAGCTCCTGCGTGTGGTATCTTGCCCACGAAGGAGCCAGGCGTGTCGAGGAACTTCGCGTTCGCGCCTGTCCGCTCGGGCGCGATGCGGCGTGGCACGACACCTTCCGTACCGCGGTTGAAGACGAGTTGACGCGAGCCGGCCGCGACGGCCTCCGATTCGCTGAAGTCGGCGGCTGGGCCGTCTCGAGGCAGTCGCGCTGCACGTCGGAGGGTCTCTTGCTGGCGCTGGCGGCCTACAGTCTGGGCCGGCTTTTCGGGGGGCCTTGGGCCTGACCACAGCCACGGTGCGGCATTCTTCGTCGGCAATCCTGAGGCGTCTGGGGGGCTCGTATCTCCAGGCGAATGGCACCGTCGTGCCGCCTTATTACGATCCGCGGTACCAGTGCGAGATGGAGCTGCTCCGCTTCGATTCCCGAAGGCCCAATCCGAGATTCGCGCACCTCGTCGACCTGCTCAAGGAACGTTTGACCAATGTGCGTGTAGTCACGGCGCATCAGCCGGCGCGCCTTTCGTTTCGGCCATGCCACTGGAGCCGCTGTTCGCCGCCTGACGGCCGCCCGATGGAACCTGCGAGCCTCGCGTCCGCGATCGACGCCTGGACGGCGGTCCTGGGACCGGAGTTCGTCGTTCGCGACGCGTCCGTCCTCGAGGCGGCTTCCACGGCGACATTCGCGACGACTTCGCACGTCCAGGCGATTCTCCGGCCCGCCGATCGGGAGCAGGTGCAGGCCTGCGTGCGCGTGGCCAACCGGTTTCGGATCGCGCTCTATCCGATCAGCACGCGGCAAGAACTGGGGATACGGGTCCCGCGTGCCGGTCCGCGACGGCGTGCTGCTCGATCTCGGCCGATTGAACCGGATCGTCGACTTCAACGAGGAGCTCGGCGTACGTCACGGTCGAACCCGGTGTCACGCAGCGACAGTTGTTCAGCTTCCTGCGCGAGCAGCGCTCGCGCCTCTGGATGGACGCGACCGGCGCCAGTCCCGATTGCAGCATCATCGGCAACACGCTCGAGCGCGGATTCGGCCACACGCCAATGGGCGACCACTGCGGCAACGCCTGCGGCCTGGAGGTCGTGCTCCCGACGGGCGAGTGCATCGAGACGGGATTTGGTCGGTTTCCGGGCTCGAGGGCGGGCCCGGTGAGTCGATCGGGCGTGGGGCCTTCGCTCGACGGTCTCTTCTCGCAGTCGAATCTTGGCATCGTCACGCGGATGACCGTGTGGCTCATGCCGGCCCCTGAGCACTTTCAGGCGTTCTTCTTCATGTGCCGCGACGAGGACGGGCTCGCGGCCCTCGTCGACGCGCTGAGGCCGCTGCGGCTGGACGGAACGCTACGCAGCGTGATGCATGTGGGCAACGACTACAAGGTCTTGGCGGCGGCAGGGCAGTTCCCATGGGACGACACGCTCGATCAGGTCCGCCGATCGGCCGGACGAGATGGCGCAAAGGCGGCAGAAGTTGGGCATCGGCTGCTGGAATGGGTCCGGAGGCTTGTACGGCACGCAGGGCCCAGGTGCGCGAAGCTCGGCGTCGCGTGCGGCGCGCCCTGGCCGGCAAAGTGGATCGGCTGCAGTTCGTCGACGACAGGCTGCTCGGCGTCATGGCTCGGTTCGCGAAGCCGTTTCGTGCTCTGACGGGATGGGACGTGAGTCGTATCGTCCGGGTGATCGAACCGGTCTTCAACCTGCTGAAGGGCGTGCCCACCGATGCGCCGATGGCAAGCGCCTACTGGCGCAAGAGGACCGCTCCTCCGGACGCGCCCGATCCCGATCGCGACCGGTGTGGGCTGCTATGGTGCAGCCCCGTCCTGCCGAAGACCGGCGCCGACCTCCGGGAGGTGACGGAGCTGGCCGTCCGCGTCGTGCTCGAATACGACTTCGAACCGCAGATTTCAGTCTCGCTGGCGACGGAGCGC
Source organism: uncultured Acidobacteriota bacterium (assembly GCA_963764505.1). Taxonomy (GTDB): domain Bacteria; phylum Acidobacteriota; class Vicinamibacteria; order Vicinamibacterales; family SCN-69-37; genus CAVXSP01. The sequence goes on from CAVXSP010000001.1 coordinate 2,008,497, forward strand.
AGCATCATCTGCATCATCACGATTGCCTACGACCGCGATCTTCGCTGGCGAGGACCGGCGTGCGCAGGCATGTTACGAGACGCTCACGCGCGCTCTCCTCGCACGTGGGTATCCGCCCTATCGCGTGAATGTCGGCGCCATGTCGCTCGTTGGAGGCGACGGCACCTATGCGGACACCCTCAGGGCCATCAAGTCCGCCCTCGATCCGAACGGGATCCTCGCCCCCGGCCGGTACGAGCCTGCACCGGTAGCCAGTCGCCGCCCGCACGCGAGACGTCGCCTGACCCGCCCGATCCCGTTCCCGATGGCGCGGCCGGCGAGTATCATACGGCCATGAACCAGGCACTCCCAATCGCCGTCGTCCTCGTGCTGAGTCTGGCGCCTCTGGCGAACGCACAGACGGCAGTGGTGCGACCGGGCGCAACCGTCGCGTACATCAGCGGGCAGCGCATCTCGGCAGAGTCGGTGGCCGGCAGGGAGGCCCAGAGCCGGCTGGCCAGCCTGCGCCAGCAGAAGACCGCTGATCTGCAGGACAAACGACGCGCGCTCGACGCCACGCGGCAGAAGCTGGTCGGCTCGGCCGAAGGCGAAGAGCGGACGCAACTGGAGCGCCAGGAGCAGCAGGAGCAGCAGGACCTGGAGCGGGCGGCCCAGCAGGCGCAGGTCGAGCTGCAGAACCTCCAGCGCCAGATTGTCGTGGATCTTCAGCCGCAGGTGCGGTCCGCCCTGGACGACCTGCTGAAGGGCACCGATGTCCAGGTCGTGTTGCAGTTCGAGACCTCGATCGTCTGGGCGGCCCAGGGCCTCGACCTGACCTCGGCCGTGATCGAGCGCATGGACGCGAAGACCGCGGGAAGCGGGAAACCATCCTGCAGACTCCAAGGGTGAGCGATGAGCCCGATCAAGGACGCGCTCCGGGAGTTCATCCTCGCGAACGCGCTGCCCGGCGAGTCGCCGGAGAACCTCCGTGATACGACGCCGCTCCAATCGAGCGGGATCCTCGATTCCCTCGCTGTCCTGGCACTCGCGACGTTCATCAAGGAGCGCTTTGGGGTCGAGCTGGACGTCTACGAGACCGGCATCGAGCAGTTCGATCGGATCGAGGACATCGCGGGCCTGATCGCAAGAAAGCACGCCAGCGCGGTAGGTTCGGCGTAGCAGAGAGAGCCATGCCGGCGACACGCCCGATGGACGGCGAGCCACTCGACTATGCCGAGCGCTGGCTGCTCGACAGTCTGCGGGTCATCAGGCCCTCATTCGTCGCCTACCAGACATCGGTCGACATGACGGCCGCGTTGAGCCAGCTCGACGAGCTGCGCCGCCAGAGGAGTGGCGGCGACGACGACGCACCAGCTCGTGCGGGCGGCGGCCCGGGCGCTGGCGGCCAATCCGGCCATCCACCAGATGATTGCCGGCAGCCGGCGGTACCGTCCCGAACCGGGTGGACATCGGGCTGTCGATCACCGGGGAGACGTTCGTGGCGCCTGTGCTGGTGATCGAGGGCGCGAACGAAAAGAGCCTCGCCGAGCTGGCGGCCGAGACGGCCCGTCGCGTGCCGGAGGTGCGCGAAGCCGACCGGCTCAAGCTGCGGGCATTGAGAAAATGGGGCTGGCTCGTGCCCTCTGGAGTCCTGCGCCGGGCCATCATGCGGTCCCTGTTCGGGAAGGTCGGGTTCCAGCGCCAGGCCGCCGGCACATTCCAGGTCTCGACCGTGCCGGTCGAGTCTGCCGCCACGTCGGTGTTCGTCGCTTCCGGCGTCCTCGTCGGTGGCCTGGTCTCATCTCGCGTCGTGCCGGTTGGCGGCCAGCCGGCCGTCAGGCCAACCATGACGATCACGCTCTCTGGGGATCATGGAGTCTGGGACGGGCGGGCCGCGTCCCGCCTTCTGGCGGCGGTCAAGGCAGAGCTGGAGCACCCGGAATTCGAACCTCAGGCGGCGCCGGTGGCCCCGCCAGAACACGGGAAGGTTCCCGCTCTCCCCAAGGGTTATCAATAGTCTTCGTCGCCAACGACTTCTCCGGCCCTCACCCCTCGCAACTCTCTGGAATTCCAGCCTTTCCGGCAAAAGCACTTATGGCCCCGCGTTTGCAAACCTGTCGGTCCGCGCGGCTTGTGTGTCCATGGTCGGACACTCAGGAAGCGTCCTTGGGGATGCGGAGGCAGAAATGAAACGTGTTTTCTTCTTGGCAATTGGTTTGGCGGCGGTTCTGGGGTGGGCGAGGCCCGCTTCGGCGGACCCGATTGCGTTTGATATCAACGGCACGACTGCGGGCGGGGCTACCATGGCAAACAGCTTCGACTGGCTGCCGGGCAACTCGATGGTGGTTGAAACCCTGGTCGGAGCCCCGGTCACGCTCCTATACCAGGCGAACCTCAACTCTGTGGTGGGTTCCCCGAGCATCCTGAACGACACGACGGGTGGTTTCGATTCGATCACTGCCGTCGCGAGCTTCACGGCCATTCAAACCGGCCCGGGCACATTCTCGGTCCTACCTGGCGGGACGTTCGCACTCTATGCCGGGACGTCGGCCGCCCCCGATCTGGCTGGCGGCACGGCATTCTCGAACGAAAACCTCATCTTGACGGGAACGGCGACTGGGACTGGCTCCTTCAGCCAGATCCTCGATTTTGCCGGTACGATCCCTCGAACCCCTGCGCGCTGACCGTCCTCGGTTTCAAGGTCTGTGACTTGGATCAGACGTCCGCTCCGGCCCCCCCGACCAACGATTGGGCTGGATATTTCACGTTCTTCGGGGGCGGCGGGTTCAGCAACCTCCAGGTACAGGTCCAGACGTGGGATCCGACCTACTTCACCAATCTTTCGAGTTTCCTGAATCCGATTTTGACCATCACGAGCGGCTCGAACAACGTTCCCTTCTCACAGGTGGATCCGACCGCCCTGTTCTGGACTGGCCAGGCTGGTGTGACGAGCATCTGCGGCCCGGGCCAGACGGCCGGCGTGAACTGCATCAATGGCACGGGCAGTAACATCATGGCAGAATCGGACGCCAGCACGGTGTTCCGAGTCACTGCATCCCCGGTTCCGGAGCCGGCGACATTGACGCTGCTGGGTCTGGGACTCGCCGGCTCGGCAGCGGCACGTCGGCGTCAGATGCGGAAGGCGAAGAAGCAGTAAGTTACACCCTCCCCAAGGGCAGCCGAAGCGGGGGCCACCAGTGGCCCCCGCTTTTTTATTCCCCGCCCACCGTCGCGACCATTGCGCCAAAACGCTTGGCGGCATCGTATCGACGGTGCGACGCAGCCAGACGCCGGGCATGTTCGTGGTATCTCGTCGTCCCCAGCATCTTCTCGACCATCGGCCGCACGCGGGAAACCGTCAAGCCCCTGGCCCGCATCGCCTCTCCCGCCCCGGCCAGGCGTACCGCCTCCATGTTGAGGTGCTGGTCCATGTTGTTGCTGACCAGCCCCAGCACGGGTATCCCCGCGGCGAGCGCCTGGTAGACCGATGGACTCCCTCCGTTACAGATCACGAGGCTGGCACGGCCAGCGGCTTCGATGCCCGGCAGGAAGTCTGCCACGTGTGCGTTGGCAGGAACTCGGTCGAGCTTGACTCTGCCGGCCGTCGCGGCGATGACAGTAATGGGCAGGGCGGAAAGGGCGTCCAGCGCGACGCCCAGGAAGTCCTCCTCGCCCGAACTGCCCGGTGTGACATAGACGATCGCTCGATCGTCCGGGAGCGCATCCCACCAGGACGGCTCGGAGACGACGGGCGACCAGAGCACCGCGCCGATGTAATGATGCGTTGAAGGCAGGTCCTCGATGGGCGCCAGGTCGGGAATGTCAGCGTAGGCGGTGTAGTCGCCGAACGTATACATCGTTCGGATGTCCCAGCCGATTCCCGGCAGCCGGTGCTCCCGCAGCACGGCGTTGAGCGGACGGGTGTGGGCGGCAAACCCGACAGGTCGAAGCAGCCCGAAGAGCGCCCACGCCAGCCTGGCTCCAACGACACCCGCGAGCGGGTAGTCGTATTCCGGAAACCGGAACGTCTGCCGCCCGTAGGGGCTCCAGTAGGCATTCGCAACCGCGATGTGCGGAACACCGGCCAGGCGCGCGCTGGCCGCCAGAGAAATGCGAAAGTCTCCAACGAGGAGGTCGGGACCGACTCGCGCGATGGTGGCGAGATTCCTCCTTGACGTAGCCTCGGAGCGTGTCGATGTCATGCATCGGCAGCCCACGACCGAGTCGCCGGAGGAAGAGTTCACTCGGCAGTGACCGGATGGGGTGGAAGGTGAACGGAAGGTCGCCGAGCAGCCGGTTGTACCGAGGGTCCCAGGCAGCGTGGACCTCGTACGTCTCCGGGTCGAGGGTCCGCGCGAGGACGTTCGCCCGGGCGACGTGAGCCAACGTGACGGCTTCGGCGATGAACAGGATGCGGCGGCGAGCCATGAGGTCAGATCGGCTTTACGACTGTCTCAGGTCGAGACAGCGACGGCGAAAAAGTCCCACGCCGTGCTGGTTGGGCGTCATTCGACGAAGTTCCGGGGTCGTCCGTTGTCTGAAGACGGATCATTCTGGCGCCGATAATAGGCCGGATGCGGGTCCAGACCGTTGCCGCCCCCCCTGTCGCTCCGACCGCCTCACGTGAGAGGAGGCCGGCCGGAGCACCGCCCAGCGTGCCTAAGCTGCACGCGCTGACCGGCATGCGCTTCCTGGCGGCCGCCTACGTCGCCTTCCACCATTTTGCGCTTCTCAGCGGCGTCTATCCGAAGACGCCGTCGATCAACCTGCTGCTCGGATTGGGCTACATCAGCGTAAACTTTTTCTTCATCCTGTCGGGCTTCGTTCTCGCGTGGAACTACATCGACGACGCCGGGAGCTTCCGCGTCAGTCGGCGGACCTTCTGGATCGCCCGGTTCGCGAGACTGTATCCAGCCTATGCGTTGGCGCTCCTGTTTGCGCTTCCGAAGTTTGTCGAGCTCGCAATGCGTGGAGGCGCTCCCGCCGCCGGCTCGCCGGCGCTCGACAACCCCTGGCTGGTCGCCGGAACGGCCGTGACAACGCCGCTCCTTGTCCAGGATTGGCTTGGGCTCCTCGCTTGGAACGCTGTGGGATGGTCGCTATCCGTCGAAGCGTTCTTCTACTTGACGTTCCCATATATCGCTCCCCGAATCGGCGGCGTGACAGAACGGCGGCTCGGCGTACTCGCGCTCCTCTGCTGGCTGCTCCCGTTGGGACTCGCTCTTCTTGTGTTCGGAAGTCAGCCGCACGGAAGCAATGCGGCGTCCTGGTACGAGGTATCGACCTTCACGGAAGGATTCTTCTACGCCTCTCCGCTCGTGCACTGGCCCGAGTTCGTCCTCGGTGTGATCGTCGGACGAATGTTCAGACGCCGGTACGTGGAAGGCAGGGTATCGAACTGGAAGCCGGCCTGGGACTACGTCGCCGCCGGTGCGACGGTGCTCCTGCTGGGCCTGTTGAGTGTTCTTCCAGGCCAGATCTTCATTAGTCTCATGCCACCTGTTTTCGCCTGGCTCATCTTCTCAGTGGCCCACTCGTCTTCGAAGCTGGCTGGGCTCCTTTCCTCTCCCCCGATGATCCTGCTGGGGGACGCAAGCTATTCGGTGTACCTGTTTCACGCAACGGCCATTTACGCGCTCCTCGGCACGGCTGCAATCCTCGGCAGCGGCCGGCTCCTGTCGTGGCCGGCCTTCTTCTCGTGTTTCGGTTTGATCGTCCTGTTCACCATCGCCGTGTACAAGTGGGTCGAACAACCCGCCCGACGCTGGATCCGTCTTCGGCTGTCGCCTGAGACGGTTTGATTTGCGGCGTGGAGGCATGCGAACCCCGAGTTTCCGCTAGTCTACGCTGGTGAGCGATGGTTCCCTGCCCGGTCCGGATGCCGGAATTCGGCGCGAAGGCGCGCCGCGTCGATGCTGGCTCGGGCCCGTCCTGGCGGCTCTTGCCATCGCGCTCGCGGTCATCGCGCATGTGAATACGCTTGGGCATCCCTTCGTTTGGGACGATGCGCAAGAGGTCCAGGCGAACACGTCGATCGAGGATCTCTCCCGTCCGCTCACGATCGCCCGTCATTACCCCACACGGCCGGTCGTCAACTTCTCCTATGCGCTGGACTACCGGATCTGGGGTGGTCGTGACGAGTTTGGATTTCACCTCACCAACCTTGTGCTCCATTTGATCGACGTCGGGTTGCTCTTCGGCTTCACATATGTGGTCGTGAACGACCTCGGACGAGCCCGCGGGCGGCCGAACGAGGTCGCTGCGGACGCCACCGCGTTCGGGGCCTCCGCGCTGCTCGCCGTGCATCCCATGATGACGGAGGCCGTCGGCTATGTGTCCTCCAGGTCCGAACTGCTCTGCGGCGCGTTCATGCTGGCTGGTCTTCTCTGTTTCAGAGAGTCGTTCGACGCCCAGCTCGCGCGCGCCGGCCAAACCTCCAATGCGGACCCGCCTGGCTCGCCAGGAACTGCCCGCCGGCCAGGGAGTGGTCAATGGCGTTGGCTGGCCGGCGGATTGCTCTGTTTCGGTCTTGCTCTCGGGAGCAAGGAAATCGCGGCAATGCTGCCGTTCGTCCTGGTTCTGTACGATGTGCTGCTTCATTCTGACCCTCCGCCGCTGAAGCGTTCGCGATTCTGGCGTCTCCACCTGCCGCTCATGACGCTCGTGGCGGTCGGTGGGATTGGACGGGTCTGGGTGTTTCTCGCGATCGAGCACCCGTCGGCAGGACGGGCGGCGGGCCACGTGGTCCTGGCGCAGGCGCACACCATGGTTCGGTACCTGGCGTTGTTCCTCTTCCCGGCGCAACAGACGATCGTCCCCGTGGTCTCTCCGATTCTGTCGCTGAGGGACGCCCGGGTGTTCGAGGGTCTGGCGGGCCTGACGCTCGCCCTCATTGCGGTGATTGTGACAAGAAGACGAGCGCCGCTCGCGTCGTTCGGCCTGGCGTTCTTCTTCCTCCTGCTCGTCCCGTCGTCCGCGCTGAAGGTGCTCAGCGAGTTTGGACAGATGATGGCCGAGCACCGCACCTATGTCGCAAGCTTCGGACTCTTCATGGCAGCGGGCACGGGACTCTCCAGTCTCGTGGGCTTCACGGGGCAAACCCGCCCCGGTCGCCGACGCGCGGCGCTTTCGGCGGCTGCGTTCGCGGCCGTGCTCGTCGCTCCTGACGGCGCTGTCCATCTCGCGCAATCGGGTCTGGGCCGATCCGGTCACCCTGTGGACGGATGCCGTCGACAAGGCGCCGCAGACGTGGCTCCCGCTACAGGGACTTGCGGAGGCGACCGGCAGGCGGGCGAGTGCCAGGCGGCCATGGAGCCGTACCGGCATGCGATCGAGCTCTTGCCAGGGAAGGCGGAATCGTATCTGGGCCTAGCCTGGTGCCTTTTGGAACTGAGGCGTGTCCCGGAGGCCGCCGAGACACTCCGCCTCGGGATGACGCGCGCGCCCGACAACGCGCAAATCCCGCTCCAACTGGCCGTCATCGAAGAGCGTTACTTCCGCGACCCGACGGAGGCGTTGCGCCTCTGTCAGGGGGCCCTGGCACTGGCGCCAGATCTGACAGGACTGGCCCAGGAGTGTGTGCGGACGGAATCAGCAGGCACTCTCGAACTGGACGCCGATAACAGACCATGACGCCGACACAAGCGGGAAATCATGCCGAAGGATGACGCGTTCTTCCACATCGGCGACGTCTTCGCCAAGGAAGTCAATCGCAACTACCTGTACTTCGTCTTGGAGCTGAATGTCGCGGCGCTCGATCGGCACCGGGTGGCCGCACGTCAGGCCGGCATCGCGCCGCCGAGTTACACGGCGTTCGCCGTCCATGCGATCGGCAACGCCCTCCGCGAGCACCCGGATCTCAATTGCATGATTTGCGAGATGCCTTTTTCCAGGGGGTTGAGACCCTGGACGACATCACGGCAACCGTGGCGGTCGAGCGCGAGGTCGACGGAGTCGACATGGTCTTGGCACTCCCGATTCGTCATGTCGACCAGAAGTCTCTGGCTGAAATTCATGCCGAGCTGAAAGCCATGACGGAGAACGAGGTGACGGCGCGGGCCGAGGTCCGTCAGTTGCTCGCCTTGAATACCCTTGCGCGATATTCTCCCCTGCTGGCCGGCCTGGTGACGAAGTTGCCGCGTCTGTCCAAGGACATGTGGATGAAATATCGGAACGGCTCGTTCGTCGTGACCTCTCCAGGAAAGTACGGCGGCGCTGACGTGATTATTCCGACGTGGCCCTGGCCCCTCACGTTCGCGTTCGGTTCAATCAAACCCCGGCCGGTGGTCGAGGACAGTGTGGTCGTGGCCAGAAACACGATGCGAGGGACGCTCGCCGTCGATCGTCGACTGGCGAACGGCGCACCGCTCGCGAGGTTCGCCGAACGCGTTCGTGTTCTGCTCGAAGGCGAGGGAACCTGACGATCGTCGGAATGCACCAGCCGGCTGGTATGATGAGCCGCTCTTCCAGACCGCTCCTGAATGGAGGTCGGACCATGATGCGTAGCGTTCGCAAAGGTGCTGCGACGGCCGGGCTCGCGGCATTGTGCCTGTTCCTGAACACGCCTGCGGCGCGGGCGCTGCAGCAGACTCTGACGGTCTTCACCGCCTCGGGGTCAATAGTCTCTCAGGAGTTCTGTTCGCCGACGGAGGTCTGCCAGGTCGCGCTCATTTCAGGGCGGGCTACGCAGTTCGGCGCCTTTGCCGGTGTCTTGTCCGAACGGGTGGACCTCCAAACCGGTACCTACACCGGGACGGGTAAGTTCACGTTCAGCGGCGGGAGCACGATCAGCACCGAGTACCGAGGGCCAGGTGGTCTCGACGCCGTCCGGGGCGGCAGTCTTTTCCGAACAGCACCAGATCGTCGGAGGGACAGGCCGGTTTGCGGAGGCAACCGGACAATTGGCAGTGGCCGGTCTGGCGGATGCGACCGGAAAGGTCTCCGTTATCGGCGTCGGCCGACTCAGTTGGTGATCCGCTAAGACTCGCCGGCGGCGAGCATCTCCCGCATCTCCCGCATCTCCCGCACCTCCCGCATCTCCGCCTCGAGCAGCGCGGCGTCCTCGATCAGCCGCTCGATCTGCCGGCACTGCCGCGACACGACGACGGAGAACGACACGGACGCGAGGAACATGAAAAAGATCTGCACGAGCAGCAGCGCCGCGGGCGGGCAATAAATCCGAGCGCCAAGGCTACGCGATCGAGCAGTCCGCGGGCCATGGAGAAGCCCAGCAGCGCCAGCGCGCAGAGAATCCAGATGAACAGGTACTCCTCGGTGAGCGCTTCTGGCGCCGGACCAGGTCGAGCACGACCACGAGCAGCGTCGCGCTCACGACTGTTAGCGAACGGGCAAATGCGGCCACTGCGGAACGTCTGAAAACCGGCCACGGCAGGTAGGGGCGATCGGACATCGTTGAGGGTTTCCGCCTTCAAGGATGTCGATGGCCAATTACCTGCAAATGCCGAAGAAGCAACAAGTTCTCGCCCTCCTCGAGCTCGGCTGGACGTACCGCCGCATTGAAGCGGAGACGGGCGTTCGGCGTGAGACCGTCAGCCGGTACGACCGCGCGCGCCAATCAAATGCGGCCAAAACGTTCCCCGGCTCGGATCCGTCGCCGCCGACATCGCTCCCAGCGACGGACCGAGACGGACGACGCAAATGCGGCCAAAGCGTTCGCCGGCTCGCCGTCAAATCCGGCCAAAACGTTCCCCGGCTCGACGACCCCGCCGCGGTTTGCCGCGGCCGCCTATCGGACAGCGATCACCGAAAAGCTGGACGCCGGCCTGAGCCTGCAGCGCGTCTGGCAAGACCTGGTCGAGGAGTACAGCTACGGCGCCAGCTACGAATCGGTGAAGCGGTTCGTGCGGACGCTGACGCCGACGCGCCGCGCCGTCGGCGTGTTCCACTGTGCGCCGGCCGAGATTATGGTGAGTCCCCCGTTATGGTGAGTTGCGTGGGTCCTCTCGCCTGCCTGCCGGCGTAGCGTCGCCGTGATCCCGACCGGCTCCTTCCCATAATCCCTGCTTCTGAGGCGTCAGGCCTCGAAGGAGGGAGACATGTTCGCTGGGTACTATTTCGCCGATCAGGTTCAGCGCTATCGGGCGTCACCACACAAGCCGCGGATCGATCACGTCGCGCAAGCGCTGGTCGGTCGCCAGTACCTGAAGGAGGTCGTCGAGCAGCATCTGCGGGAGTGGCTGCGGTTCACCGCCGACTGCGATGCGCGTGGCATCGCCCTGCCGCAGACTGTTCACGCACGGGAGGTGGAGGAGTATGTGGCACGGCGGCTGCCGCGGGGCAGCGCGAGCCGGCGCCGATTCGTGCGGGCGTCGGTCCGCATCTTTCTCGAAACGGATGCAGACGGCGTGTTTCGTCGACGAATCGGGACGGCGGTGGCCCCCGCGGTGCCGGTGTGGATCGAGCCCGCCCTTCAGGCGTACACCGCGTTTCTCCGGGCGCATCGTGGCCTCGCCGCGCGCACGGTGCACAAGCGCGTCTGGCAGTTGGCGCGCATCGCCGACTTCTGGGACCACACAGGGCTGGCGACGTTGCCGGAGCTGGGCGTCTCACACATTCAGCAGTTCTTTCTTCAGCTCGCGCATCAGAAGCCTGCGACCCGGCGGACATATGGCGTCACGCTCAGGAGTTTCTTGCGGTGGGCGTACCAAGAGGGCTGGGTGCCGACGGATCTCCGAGCGGCGGTGATCACCGGTCGCCACATGCGGCAGGCGCAGGTGCGGGATGTCCTGACGGCCGAAGATGTCGCCCGCGTGGTGGCGGCGGTCGATCGGTCGCGTGCGGTCGGCCGGCGAGACTACGCCGTGCTCTTGCTCGCGATTCGCTACGGGATGCGCCCGTCGGACATTCGGCAGCTCCGCCTCGACGATGTGCAGTGGCGACGGGGCCTGATCGCGATTCGACAAGCGAAGACCGGCCGACCGTTGACGCTGCCGTTGCTGCCCGAGATTGCCGACGCGTTGGCGGCCTATCTTCGGGATGGCCGTCCCAAGACGGCGGCGCGCGAGATCTTCGTCCGCCACCGCGCGCCGTTTGCGCCATTCGTCCCGACCAATAATCTGAGCGCGATTGTGCGCCCGCTGTTCCGCCGGACCGGTCTCGACCAGCGATCCGGCGGTCGCGGGCTGTACGTGTTTCGGCACACGCTGGCGAGCGGACTGCTCGCGGCCGAGTGTCCGATCAAGTCGATCGCCGATGTGCTCGGCCATCAGTCGACGGACACGACGATGGAATACGCGACGATCAATCTGGCCGCGCTCCGCCGCGTGGCGCTGTCGGAAGCGGAGGTGCGCTCGATGAGCGCGCCCACATCGCTTTCGGTGCCCACATTCTCGTCGCCGCTGGCGGACGCCCTCTCGCGCTTTCTCGCGTGCAAGCGAGCCGCGGGCTGTCGCTACGACGACGAAGCGCGCGCCCTGCGGCTCCTCGACCAGTTCCTGACCACGACCCTCACTCCGGAGGACCCGATGATCACGTTGGACGTGGTGCGACGCTATGTCGCGCGCCGAGGCGAGGAATCGGAGACCACGCGCGCGCACCGACTCAGCCTGATCCGACAGGTCTGCCGCTTCGTCGCCCTCGAGCAACCGCGGACGGCCGTGCCGGCGCCGCGGTTCTTGGGCATTCATCGCCGCACGTTCGTGGCGCGGGTGATGTCACAGGAGGAGGGCCAGCGATTCCTGGCCGCGTGCGAGCACCTGGTGACGAGACCGTGGTCTCCGATCCGCGACACGGTCTTGGGCACCGCCCTGGTGCTGCTGTACCTCACCGGCCTGCGGACGGGCGAAGTGCTCGGGCTCACCATTGCGGACGTCGACCTCGTGAGCGCCGTGCTGCGCGTGCGCGACACCAAGTTCGGCAAGTCTCGTCTCGTTCCCCTGGCGTCCGACGTCGCGGCCCGACTTGACCGCTGCCGCAGGACGATCGAGCGCCGCCTGGGCTCGCGCAGCCCGGACGCGCCGTTCTTTGCGACGGCGTCCGGCCGCCCGTACTCACACACCGCGCTCTCCGCCGCATTCCGCCAAGTGCTCGCGCGCGCCGATATCCCTCGCCACAGCGCCGGCCGTCCACTTCGCCTCCACGATCTCCGTCACGGCTTTGCCGTGCTCAGGCTGTTGCTGTGGTACCAGCAGGACGCCGATCTCGGGGCTCGGTTGCCGGCCTTGGCGACGTACCTGGGGCACGTGGGCTTGGCCAGCTCCCAACGGTACCTGCAGCTCACCGCCGACATGGTTGGCGAGATCTCCCGCCGGCACGAGCGCCGGTTCGGATACCTGATCAGCGAGCGAGGGCAGTCATGACCGCGCCCGATCTCGCGAGGCTCGTGACCGCCTTCTTCGTGCGCCACCTCGCCGCGGAGCACAATGCCAGTCCGCACACCACCAAGGCGTATCGAGACGCGCTCAAACTGCTGCTCCGATTCGCGGCCGCCGCCTGTCACCGACCGATCGCGGCGCTGCAGATCGAGGACTTGACCCCCGATCTGATCCTGCGATTTCTCACGGACCTCGAAACAACGCGGCGCAATTCGGTACGGACCCGCAATGCGCGCTTGGCGGCGATTCACAGTTTCTTCCGGTACGTCCTCGACGGCCACCCCGAGTGCGCCCTCGCGTGTCATCGCGTGCTGGCCATTCCCGTGAAGAAGGCCACGCGTCCGCTGCTCGGCTACCTCACGGAAGCGGAGCTCGCCCATCTGCTCGCGCAGATGGACCGCACGACGATCGACGGGGAGCGCGACTATGTGCTGCTCGCCCTGCTGTACGACACCGGCGCCCGCATCCAAGAGTTGCTCGACCTGACGCCGAGCGATATCCGGCTCGTATCGCCCGCCGTCGCGCGACTCCACGGCAAAGGCCGACGAGAGCGCCTCTGTCCACTGTTGCCGCAGACCGCCCGGCTCGTCAGCCGGTATCTCGCCTGCGTGGGTCGTGCCGCTCGATGATCGCGGTCCCTTGTTTCGCAATCGGTACGGGCAGCCGCTGAAGCGCCACGGTGCCCGCTATCTGTTGATGAAATACCTCGACCGCGCCCGCGCGTCGATGCCCAGTCTCCGCCGATCCGGCATCAGCCCACACACGATCCGACACACCAAGGCCATGCACCTGCTTCAGGCCGGCATTCCGTTGATCACCATCAAGGATTTTCTCGGTCATGCCGACGTGAAGTCCACGGAGGTGTACGTGCAGATTGATGTCGGCATGAAGCGCGACGCCCTGGCCCTCGCCGGATCCCCGACGTCGAGCACGCCGAAGGCGCCGCGTCTATCGAAAGACCTCCTGACCTGGTTGGAAGCGCTGTAGGAATTATGTGAAGCACGTCGGGAAGGACACCGCGTCATCCCGACGTGTTTCTTCCGGACTCACCATAACGGGGGACTCACCATAATCGTCGTTATGGTGAGCTCGCCATAACGATGAGGCCCAGGTCGATTTCTTCAAAGGCGCGCCGACCCTGGAGCCGCGCACGGGGGAATGGCGTCGCCCGTGGGTCTTTCGGATGACGTTGTGCCACTCGCGGCACGGCTACGAAGAAGCGGTGTGGGATCAGAAGCTCGAGACGTTTCTCCGGCTGCACGAGCGCGCGTTCCGCGACTTCGGGGGCGTCCCGAAGGTGATTCGCCACGACAATCTCAAAGCCGCCGTCGTCCGCGCGTGCTTCTACGATCCCGACAGTCACGAGGTCTACCTCGCGTTCGCTCGGCACTGGGGCTTCACGCCCTTGCCGACGCAACCGCGCCATCCGCAAGAAAACGGGAAGCAGGAGCGGAGCGGGGGCTACGTGAAGGGCAACGCGCTGAAGGGCCGTCGGTTCGACAGCCTCGAGGCGCACAATGCCCATCTGCGCCACTGGAATCGGACGGTGGCGCGGCTCCGCATTCACGGCACGACGCGGCGCCAGGTGTGGACGCACTTCGTCGAGATGGAGCAACGCGTGCTGCAGCCGCTCGCCGCGACCGCGTTTCCGCTCTTCACGGCCGGCGAGCGCACCGTGCACGCCGACGGCCACGTCGAAGTGGACGGCAGCTTCTATCCCGTCCCCCTGGCTCTGCTCGGGCGAAAAGTCCGCGTGCAGTGGGACACGCACCTGGTCCGCGTGTTTCACGCGGAGGCGCTCGTGGCGGTCCACAAGAAATCGCCGCCGGCCTGTTCGCGCCGCGTCCCGGCGAGGCCGAGACCTCGACGCGCCAACAGGCGTTTGTCGATCGCTTGCTCGGGCAGTGCGCGCGCGTCGGTCCGGCCTTGGCGCAATGGGCCGAAGCGGCCCTGGCAGCCCGTGGCGTCCGCGCGCTGCGGTTGATTCAAGGCGTCCTCGGATTGACGCGGCGGCATCCGCGCGAGCAGGTGCTGCGCGCCATCAGCGAGGCCCAGGCCCGCCAGCATTTCCGCTATCAAACCATTCGTCAGCTCGTCGAGCGGACGCCGACGCCCGCGGCGCCGGCGCTCGTCCACGACGATCCGGCGATTCGTCCGATGACCCAATACACCCTGGAGGATTTCTTGCGATGAATGCTCAGCTCACCACGCGCTTACGTCACCTTCGGCTGTCCGGCATGGTCGATGCCTTACCCGGGCGCATCGCCCAAGCCGAAGCCGCGCCGTTGCCGCATCTGGAATTCTTGGAGTTGCTCGTGGAGGACGAGCTCGGGCGCCGGGCCGATCGGCTGTATGCGCGCCGCCTGAAACAGGCCGGCATCGTCACGGTCACCAGCCTGGCCGACTTCGACTGGAGTTTCAATCCGAAGATGCCGAAGGCCAAGCTCGTCGAGCTGGCGAGCGCCCGGTTCGTCAGTACGCACGGCGGCGTCCTCCTCATCGGCCCGCCCGCCCCTGCGACATACTGCTATTCCTCGCTATCTCTCTGAAAACATGGCGGGCTGGCGTTCGCTGGCGTGAGTTTGCGGAACGCGGACACGGTGTTTGATTGCCGTGACGGCCCGCCGCACGGCGTCAGACGTGAGTGCGTCACGCGAGATCTCCCAGGGCGCACAGGGAACGACCTGGCGCGCAGGCAATTGCCGGGTGGTAATCAAGCGACGGACCGTTGTCGCACTGACACCGAGATGACGTGCCGCGTCCTCAAGCGTCAGATGCTCGCGCGGCTGGCTGAGATCACAGGCGGCGATGTCATGACTATCACGGGCAGAGCGGACGCGGCCTTCGGTCCACGTATTCCCGACGCCCGTGCGCAGCCCAAGGCGGTTGAGGGTCACGGCAATCTGTTCATCGGCGCAGGTGGTTGCCATCTGCCGGATGACGTCGATCGCGTCGAGGCTCGTGCAGCGTCCGTGTCGCCCCGTTGCGTTCCGGTTCACCTGCAGTTCCGAATGCCGCCCCCCGGTCCAGTGAATGAGTAACACGATCGTGCGCTGCGCCTCGTCGACGTTGGCCACGATTTCCTGAATCAGGATGCGCACGATCCGTTGCTTCAGTCGCATGTCGGTGGTCGGGGCATGCCACACGGCCGGCAGATCCTGCGCCAGACTCACCAGCACCGCTCGGTCGGGAATGGGGACCGCAGGCTGTGATCGATCCATCGTCTCGAGTTGCTCCGTCAAGACGCGGGCTTTCTGCAGCGCGCCATTCCAGCGCGCCTCCAGTTCCGCCGCGACGAGTCGATTGTCAGGATCGACCGCTTCATACCGGCGGGCCGCGAGCCGCGCGTCGTATCGTGCCTGCTCCACTTCCAACGCGAGGGCCTGCCGTTGCTCATCGCGTTGACGTCGAAGGTGGTCCGCGGCCTCCAGCGCCGCCTCGACGGCGTTGCCACTGATGGCGTGGAGCACCTCGTTGGCGATGGCTTCGTCGGTCTTCAGGCCGCCGAAAGAGATGCACCGTCGCTCGCCATGGTTGATGTGCGCGCCGAGGCAGTGGTAGCGCGGGACTCGTCCGCCAATCCCGCAGTAGGTCACGTGCAGCATGCGGCCGCATCGCCGACAGCGCAGCAGACCCGCGAGCAACGCGCGGCCGCCACGACCGGCTTTGCGCTCCATCCGCGATTTCATGTTCGTGTTCGCCGCCAGGATCGCTTGATGGCGTTCATAGTGCGCCCACGAAATGTACGCGGGGTGATGATCGCGAAGCAAGACCATCCACGCGGACGGCGGCTTCCGATGGCCGACGGTCTTGCGGGCGCGGCCGGCGACAATGCGCGTCCGCGCTTCCGTCTTGCCGAACACGTAGGCGCCGGCGTACATCGGATTGGTCAGAATGCCGAGAATGCTGTGATAGACCGGCAGCTTCCAGACCACCGTGGCCTCGCCAGGGGCTCGAGCGAAGGCCGGCAATTCGATTTGCTCTTGTCGATACCAGAGCAGGACCTGACGCGCACTGCCCAGCTCCGTCATCTTGGTGAAGACCATGTGGATCGCCTGTTGGACGCGGCGATCAGGGTCCAAGTCGATTCGACCGCTCGATGTCCAACACAACCCGACCGGCAACAGGATCCGCAGCTCGCCTCGATGCGCTTTCTGCCGAATGGCCTCCAAGGACCGTTGGCGGAGTAAGTTCAGCTCGAATTCACTCATGGTGCCTTTCAGGCCCAGGAGCAAGCGGTCGTTGATGAGGCCGGGATCGTACACGCCATCCGGATCGATGACGACCGCGCCTACCATGCCGCACAACTCGATCAAGTGGTGCCAATCGCGGCCGTTCCGCGCCAAGCGCGACGCTTCGATACAGAAGACGGCGCCCACCTCGCCCGTGCAGACTTCCGCCACGAGTCGCTGGAAGCCGGGGCGCTCAATGAGACCGGAACCCGATCGCCCGAGGTCCTCGTCAATGACCACGACGTCCTGAAAACCCAGCTCGCGGGCGTGATCAGCGAACCCATACTGGCGTCGTTGACTCTCTTGATTGTGGACGACCTGGCCGGGTGAGGATTGGCGAACGTACACAATCCCGCGGCGCCGAACACGGTCAGCGGTGAGCTTCGGATTCATCATCGCCTCCGTCCTCGGGATCGACGTGGGCGGCTCCGATTAGGAGTTCCACGAGGGCGCGGGTCAGCTCCGCCTGTCTGTCCTCCGGCACCACGCACGCCGGCGGCTGAAGCAGGGGGAGATTGAGCTGGATCGTGGCTGGCAATCGCGGGGCACGTGGCGTCATCGACGTCCTCCCGCGGTGATCGTATCGACGACGCCTGATGTCCACCGTCGACGCCCCGCAGGGCATTGAGGAGATCGCGGAGCGTCAGGAGCGCGTCGACAGCGATGACGGGAGGGCCGAGTGTCGACTTCGCACTGGCGGAATCAAACATCCACGTCGGCAGCGCACAGAGCGTGTCGTCGGGGAGGCGGCAGAAAACGTGCTCCCCATGCCGATTCCGAGTGCGCCTCCACACCGGCAGCGTCTGGCCGTACAGCGGATGCCACCGGTGGTACACCGTGACCGTCTGAGAATGATGGGCATCATGTAGCTGGGCCCCCAGGCGTCGGCAAATCGCACATGGCGACGGCCATCGCGGTCGGCGCGATCCGCGCCGGCCATCGCGCCCTCGTCCGCAGCACGTTCGACCTGGCGGCCGACTTCGCCCAGGCCGAAGCGACCGGCAGCCGGCGCGATTTCGTGCAGCAGCTCACGCGCGTCGACCTGCTCGTCCTCGAGGACTTCGGCATGAAGAAGCTCGGGCCCAGCGCCGCGGAGGATTTGTTGGAGATCTTCGTCCGGCGGCACGAAACGGGCTCGACACTGATCACGACAAATCGACCCACGCAAGATTGGGGCGTGTTTCTCGGCGACGTGCCCGCGGCCACCGCGATCCTGGATCGCTTCCTCGCGCACGCCACCATCGTCCAGATGACCGGCAAGAGCTATCGACTCCGCCGGCGCTCGAACGACGACGACCCGGCATGAAGAGGGCCGTGGACGCTGCCGGCGCCGTGGACGCGGAGAGCACGCGCCCACCGCGCCTTGGAAATCGCTCCGCGATTTCCACAAGCGCCCACCGCCCATCCTGGCTATTTGTACAGAACGAACACGAAGACCGCGCTTGCGCGCGGCCACGGATCACGCGATACTCACCGCCCCTGCCGCTGGCCGGTTTTCAAACGTTCCTCGCTGGCCGCATTTGAACGTTCGGTGACACTCACGACAATTGCCGCGACTTGGATCAGATCCATCGGCGGTGTCATTTGACCGCGGGGCGCAGCGGCACCACGGTGCGATGCGGCACGAGCCGGGCGGTCGCCGCGTCCGCGCGGCGCCAGCCTGCCGGTGGGCAGCATGAGCACGCGGCCGATCGGGTACGGGCTCGCGATCCGTCAGACTCTCTGGCGGGCTTGGATCAAGTCGGCTGAGCGGAGCCGGTGACGCCCCGGCTTCCGATCAGGAGGAAAGTGAGAACCGTGCTGGGCCAGAGTTGAATGAGCAGACGCGGACCGGCCGTGCTCAGCTGCCACCAGAGGTCGTGGGGTGTGATCAGCAAGATGGCGTAGTATCCGCACGCCGTCAGTGCCAAAGCGAGCCCCACGGCTCCTGCGAGTCGCAGGTCGCTTCCGCGACCGCGCAGGATCACGAACCCGGCGAAAAGGGCGAGCGCCCGCCAATCGAACATGCTGCGGGCCATCATCGAACAGAATCGCAGGATCTGGATGTGGCGGGATGGGTCCGTGAGACGAGGCCAAATCGTGCTCCATGACTGTCCCGCAAACAGATCGTTGGGCGCCCCCGTGTGGATCTTCATGGCGGTCATCGCGAAGGCGAACGGCAGCATGCCGGTCATCACGCGCGCCGCACGCGTCCTCGTCCAGCGGGATCCATCGTTCGGTCGACCGTAAACGAGTTGCACCGTCACGACCGTTGCGACAGCGAACAGCGCGCCCTCGTTCTTGGTCCAGAGAGCCGCGCCCGCAAGAAGGCCTGCGACGGTGAACCAGCGTAGACTGCCGCCGCGGCGAACTCCAAGAGCGACCGCAATGAGCGCTCCAAGGTAGAAACAGCTCAGCGGGACGTCCGCATACTGCCAGGCGGACTGCAACAGGAACGACGGCATGACGAGCAAGGCGCCGGCGGCACATACGGCGGCGACGACGTCGCCGAACACCCACCCGGCACCGACGAGAAGGGCCATCGTCAGACTCCCGGCGATGGCCGCGGCGACCTGCGGGACCTGCGTGGGCACTCCTTCGGAAAAGAGCCAGAACCGAGCGATCGTGAGCGGCAGGAGAAGGGGATAGTCCGGGTGGATCTCGGGCGCGCCGTGGGTCAGAAGGCGATCCCACGATGCGCCAGCCAATGCGAACCATCGGGCCTTGTAGTTCCACATCGCCCAGGCGTCCCAATTCCCGTGCGGCTGTGCGGATACCTGGATCGCGAGGAAGATCGCGCTCGAGCCCAGGCAGGCGAGCCCCGACGCGGCCAACGCCATGCGAGACCAGCGACCGTGGAGATTCTGGAGCGGCGGTGCGGGTGCGTCGTTCGCGGGCGCGCGCCGCATTCGGCTCACGAGGAACAGCGCCATCGGCAACGCGAAATCGTAGGCGACGTACGCCGGACGCGCCGTCGACCCCGACGTCGCCACGAGCCAGATCAGATGCCAGAGCGAGTGCAAGGCCTCGCCAATCAGCAGGGCAAACGGCACGCCGAGCGCCATGCGACGACCGAGCGAAATGTCGCGTGGAACGAGCCAGTTCACTACGATGCCGCCGGTGGCGGCAGCCGTCGACAGTCCGACGAGAACCCAGGCGCTCACGGCGGGCCTCCGCCTCGTTCGACCAGCGCGAGTCCAAGGTCCGGATGGGCGCGCACCGCGCCTCTCGACCCCGTCACGAACGCGCCGAGCGCTGCCTCGGTTGAGAAGTCGGCAATGACGAATCGATGTTGATCCGATTCGTCGACCACGGCTGGCGCCAGGGCGTACAAGAGCACGAACCGCCGCTCTGCGAAGGCGGGGTCCGAGGGCGCGAGATCGCTCGCGTAGCCGAGGGTGCGTCCGTTCGGCACGACGTCGCTGAGCGAATCGTACCGATCGAAGAGACTATTGAACGACTGGACGTACGGACGGACCGGCCCGAGCCGGTTCGTGTCGCGTATTCGGACTGCGGTTGTCCACGCGGTCCACGCCGCCAGCGTCACGGCGAAGATACAGACGAGCCGGGCTCGCATCATGCCGGAATCGAATCCACCGCCGATCCGCACCCACGTCCTGCCATTCGAGAACTACCGCGGTTCCCGGAATCGTGTAGTGCGCTGCAGGCCCGAATCCGAGCAGCGCGCCGGTGTGGTGGCGCGCGAGATCGCGAGTGAGGGCCTGCAGGGCACTACACGATTTCGGGAACCGCGGTAGTTCTCGAGGAGCGCTGTTTCAGTTCCCGGATCTCCGCGTCGAGCAAGGCGGCGTCTTCGATCAGCCGCTCGATCTGCTGGCGCTGTCTCGAGACGACGACCGAGAACGAGACGGAGGCGAGGAACACGAACAGAATGAGAACCAGCAGCAGCGCCGCGGGCGGATAGTAGATGCCGATGGCGAGCGCGATCCGATCGAGCGCACGCCGCGCGATCGGAGAAGCCCAGCAGCGCCAGCGCGCAGAGAATCCAGATGAACGCGTACTCCTCGGTGAGCTTCTGGCGCCGGACCAGGTCCAGCACGACCACGAGCAGCGTGGCGCTGACGAAGATGGCGGCGATCTGGATCAGGTCCATGGGCCTCGTCTCTTGACCGCGCTGCGCAGCGGCACCACGGTGAGATGGAGCACGAGCCTGGCCATGGCCGCGCACGTCCGCCGGAGCGTCAGCGAGCTTCGGCCCTCCTGCCGCTCGCGCATCGTGACGGGCACGGAGACGACCCGCAGCCCGTTGCGGTGGAGGAACAGGTGGAGCTCGGGTTCCGGGTAGCCGGAAGGGTGATGATCGGCGAGCACGTCCAGCGCGCGCGGCCCGAACGCCCAGAGGCCGGAGGTCGGATCGCTCACCAGGCGTCCCGTCAGCAGCGTCAGCACGCGGCCGAGCAGGTAGTGGAGGAGCCGCCGGACGAACGGCACGGATGCCGGCCGCCGCCGGTTCAGGTAGCGCGACCCGACGGCCACGTCGGCCTGGCCGCGGCGGAGGGGCTCGAGCAGCGGCTCGACGAGGTCCGCGGGATGCTGCCCGTCGCTGTCCAGCCGGACGACGGCCTGGTAGCCCTGTCGGCGCGCCCATCGCAGGCCGGTGCGGATGGCGGCGCCCGTGCCGAGGTGGTGGCCGAGCCGCAGCCAGTGCACGCCGAGTCTCCTCAAGACCGCCGGCGTCGAATCGTCAGAGCCATCGTCGATGACGAGAATGTCGATGTCGGGAATGGCCCCACGGATCTCCGCGACCACGCCCGGGAGGCTCGCCGCCTCGTTGTAGGCGGGCATGAGGATCAGGGGGCGGAGCGTGGCCGGAACGGCCTCGGATCTGGGCGCCGGCGTCCTCCGGGCCAACCCTGGTATCGACGGGCCGCGACGCACCTGATGCGGGGTCCACGGGACGGGAAGTCCCCATCCTCATCAGTGGCTTGACGGCGAGCTCGCGGGGCTCCATGGGCTGGTCCAAGTCGCTGGCGTGTTACACGCAAGAATCAGACCCTCAGGTATCTACCGGAGGGTCCGCTCCGCCTGCAAAATCCCCGCAATTCTACGCGCCGCCGCAGCCCCGGCGGGTGAAAAGTCTCCGCCGATGGTGAAAAAGTGCCAGTCAAGACGGCCCCGCCCGGTGCCCTGCCCGGAAACCGGGGGAGGACATCGGGCGGCAGTGGGGACCAGCGGCGGCCGACGGACAGGCTTAGCCCCGGCGGCGACGGCGGCGGAGGGCGGCGAGCGCTGTGCCGGTGCCGACCAGGAGCAGGGTGGTCGGCTCCGGGACCGGCGCCAGGTCTCCGACCTGGATGGCGCCGGTCTCGAGATTCACCGTGAGCGACTGCGTATTCAGATCGCCGTTGGCGACGACCGACTGCGTGATCGTGAGCGGACTGAGCCCGTTGGCGCTCCCCTGGAAGCTCAGTGTCGCCAGCGTGAAGGAGCTGCCCTGCAGCCCCTGCAGCGTGCTCTCGTCGAGGAACGAGATCTCCGAGATATCGGCCACGCCGCCCGCGAAGCTGGCGGCGACCGGGAAGGTCTCGAGCGGGTTTCCGGGATCCCCGAGGCCGTTCCCGAGGGTGATCGATTGTCCCGACAGGATGGTGCTGTTGTAGGTCAGGTCGATATCGAAGCTGCCGACCTCCTCGCCACCGAGATTGCTGATGACGAGGTCCACCGAGAACAGGTCTCCGATGTTGCCGGACTGAAACGACGGCACGACGCTCAGCAGCGGAATGGCCGCCGCGGTCCGCGGCAGCGAGAACAGGGCGGCTGCGGCGAGCGCCAGGGTCAGAAACAGATGCTTTTTCATCACAAGTCCTCGAATCCGGGGAGACGGTTGAAAGCCCTTATTGCACGGCGCAGGCCGGCCGGGTGCACTTGACGACACAGAAGCGCGCGTCGACGACGTTGATGGTGCCGTCGCCGTTGGCGTCGCGCGGGTCGCCGGAGGACGCGGTCGTGTTGCGCGCGGCCGTGATGAGGCTGATGTCGCTCAGGTCCACGTCCTGGTCGCCGTCGACGTCGCACGTCACCCGGCTCGACGTCCAGAGCTTGCTGGCCGTGTTGCTCTGGAGGGCGCCGACCGCGCCGACGATCGAGTCGGTGCCCGTGTTCGCGCCGGTGTAGCAGAACTGCGCCTGGCCGGCCGTATCGGTGAAGGCGAAGCCGGTCGTGGCGTTCGGGCCGGTGACGGTGAAGTCGACGCGGACGCCGGAGAGTGGCGCGCCGTTCTGGTCGGTGACCGTGGCCGTGACGCAGTGCTGAGTGTTGACGGGATTGGTCGCGCTCACCGGCGCCAGGGCGATGTTCGTGACCAGGGCGACCTGGCCCAGCGCCAGCCCACCGGGATAACCATAGGAGTCTGCATTGGCGAAGCCGTACACGAACACGCCGAACGGCTGGGGCCCGGCCAGCGTGTGGCTGCCGAGCGCGACCGGCCGTTGCGTCCCGGAGAAAGAGCTGCCTGGAATGGGGGTGAACGCGGCGGCCGGAATCGCGACGCCGTCCAGCGTGACCGAGCCGACGGCCGCGGTCGGCGCCACCACGTTGATGTAATTGATCGGGAAGCCGGTGGCCGGTGTCGTCACGGTGTAGCCGGCCAGGAACTGCTCGAACGGCGGGATCAGCATCTCGAACGGGTCCGACGTCACGCCGTCGTAGCTCGTGCCGTTGGAGGTACTGGCCGACGAGGATCGGATTGGTCGCGCTGATGGTCGACGCGCCCGTCAGGATCGTCTCGAACACCTGGCCGCGGTTGATCGTCGCCACCGGGCTGCCGTTGACGTTGATGGTCGTGCTGTTCTGGGAGGCGAGGAACCGGAACGTGTCGCCGTTCAGACGGGTCGCCAGCGGTTCGGTCACGAACGTCTTGCCCCACGTCGAGACCGGCGGCATTTCCTCCTCGATGTGGTCGCAAAATGTTGCTCCTGACGGGACGTTCGCACACTGATGGCCGCCGAAGACCGCGACCGGCTTGTCCGAAGTCACGAGCGAGCCGGACAAGTCGGCGGGCGCCGCGCTCGTGTTGATGAGTTGATACGTCTGGCCCTGGTTGAGCATGACGTTATAGGGCACGCCCGCGGCGTGGGCGCCCGTGCTCACCGACGGCGTGATCGTGACCGTCGTCGCGTCCTGCGTCGCCACGAGGCCGAAGAGCGTCGCGTTCACGATGTTCGTGTTCTCGTAGCCAAGCGTGAGGTACTCGGTGCCGAGGATGTCCGTCGGCAGACCGAGGTGAGCGTCCGTCGTTGCCACGACTCGGTTCAAGCCATAGACGGTGACTTCGTCCTGCGCGGTCACGTGAATCCCCTGGGTCGTCACGGTGTCGCTGACCGAAACCACGGCCGAGGAAGGAAGACTGATCGAGGTCACGGTGTTGGCCGTCACCGCGAACGGAGTCGAAAACCCGAGCCCCGGGATCGACACCGTGCCAGACGTGCTCGTGTCGCTCGTAATGAAGAGGGTCAACTCAGGAGTGCTGAGATTGGCCGTGAACATCAGCCAGAAATCGGTGCCCTTGCTGTCCTGGCTGCCGGCGGCCTGCGCCGGCCGCTGCGTCAGCACGAACGTGAACATCAGCACGAGCGCAACGGCCGTCCCTATGAGCAGGCGGGTCCACTGGAACCGTGATCGCATGAATCATCCTCCGTGGCTGGACTTTTCCCGGGCCGGCGTGGCTTTTAGCACGCCCCGTGCCAGCGAGGCGTCGCGCTGGGCAACGACCGGGGAACTGCAGGGCGTGCGGATTGTTGACCTGAGGGCGGACTTAAGCCCGAGCGCTGGAGTCCTTCACTGCGTGGACTGAGGTGCTCTCCGAGCTACCAGCGCGGACATCTGGACTTGAGACTGTGCTGAAACGGCGGACAAGAACAGGACCGCCCGGGCCCTTCAAGTAAGAGGGACCCGGGCGGCACCTGGCCGGAATCAACCGACCCGGCGCAGAAAGAGCTCAAGCTAGCTTCGGCCTTTGCGACGGCGGCGGAGCGCGGCCAGGGCCGTGCCGGTGCCGACCAGGAGCAGGGTGGTCGGCTCCGGGACCGGCGCCAGGTCTCCGACCTGGATGGCGCCGGTCTCGAGACTCACCGTGAGCGGCTGCGTATTCGAATCGCCGTTGGCGAAGACCGACTGCGTGATCGTGAGCGGACTGAGCCCGTTGGCGCTCCCCTGGAAGCTCAGTGTCGCCAGCGTGAAGGAGCTGCCCTGCAGCCCCTGCAGCGTGCTCTCGTCGAGGAACAGAGATCTCCGAGATATCGGCCACGCCGCCCGCGAAGCTGGCGGCGACCGGGAAGGTCTCGAGCGGGTTTCCGGGATCCCCGAGGCCGTTCCCGAGGGTGATCGATTGTCCCGACAGGATGGTGCTGTTGTAGGTCAGGTCGATATCGAAGCTGCCGACCTCCTCGCCACCGAGATTGCTGATGACGAGGTCCACCGAGAACAGGTCTCCGATGTTGCCGGACTGAAACGACGGCACGACGCTCAGCAGCGGAATGGCCGCCGCGGTCCGCGGCAGCGAGAACAGGGCGGCTGCGGCGAGCGCCAGGGTCAGAAACAGATGCTTTTTCATCACAAGTCCTCGAATCCGGGGAGACGGTTGAAAGCCCTTATTGCACGGCGCAGGCCGGCCGGGTGCACTTGACGACACAGAAGCGCGCGTCGACGACGTTGATGGTGCCGTCGCCGTTGGCGTCGCGCGGGTCGCCGGGGGACGCGGTCGTGTTGCGCGCGGCCGTGATGAGGCTGATGTCGCTCAGGTCCACGTCCTGGTCGCCGTCGACGTCGCACGTCACCCGGCTCGACGTCCAGAGCTTGCTGGCCGTGTTGCTCTGGAGGGCGCCGACCGCGCCGACGATCGAGTCGGTGCCCGTGTTCGCGCCGGTGTAGCAGAACTGCGCCTGGCCGGCCGTATCGGTGAAGGCGAAGCCGGTCGTGGCGTTCGGGCCGGTGACGGTGAAGTCGACGCGGATGCCGGAGAGTGGCGCGCCGTTCTGGTCGGTGACCGTGGCCGTGACGCAGTGCTGAGTGTTGACGGGATTGGTCGCGCTCACCGGCGCTAGGGCGATGTTCGTGACCAGGGCGACCTGGCCCAGCGCCAGCCCACCGGGATAGCCATACGAGTCTGCACTGGCGAAGCCGTACACGAACACGCCGAAGGGCTGTGGACCCGCTAGCGTGTGGCTGCCGACCGAGATGGCACGCTGGGTCCCGGAAAAAGCGCTGCCGGTAATCGGCGTGAACGCGCCGGGCGGAATGGCCACACCGTCGATGGTCACCGATCCCACGGCCGCGTTCGGGGCGACGACGTTCACGTAGTTGATGGCGAATCCCGAGGCCGGCGTCGTGATCGTGTAGCCGGCGAGAAACTGCTCGAACGGCGGGATCAGCATCTCGAACGGGTCCGACGTCACGCCGTCGTAGCTCGTGCCGTTGGAGTACCTGGCCGACGAGGATCGGGTTGGTCGCGCTGATGGTCGACGCGCCCGTCAGGATCGTCTCGAACACCTGGCCGCGGTTGATCGTCGCCACCGGGCTGCCGTTGACGTTGATGGTCGTGCTGTTCTGCGAGGCGAGGAACCGGAACGTGTCGCCGCTCAGACGGGTCGCCAGCGGTTCGGTCACGAACGTCTTGCCCCACGTCGAGACTGGCGGCATCTCTTCTTCGAGGTGGTCGCAGGCGACGGCGCCGGCAGGGATGTTCGCGCACTGATGCCCGCCGAAGACCGCGATGGGCTTGTCCGACGTGACGAGCGAGCCGGACAGGTCGGCCGGCGCCGCACTGGTGTTGATGAGCTGATACGTCTGGCCCTGGTTGAGCATGACGTTGTAGGGCACGCCCGCGGCGTGGGCGCCTGTCGTGACCGATGGCGTGATAGTGACCGTCGTCGCGTCCTGCGTCGCGACGAGCCCGAAGAGCGTCGCATTCACGACGTTCGTGTTCTCGTAGCCAAGCGTCAGGTACTCGGTGCCCAGGATGTCCGTCGGCAACCCCAGGTACGCGTCCGTCGTGAACTGCCGGCGATTCAAGCCATAGACAGTCACCTCGGCCTGCGCCGTCACGTGAATTCCCTGGCTGCTGACGCTGTTGCTGCCCGTCACGAGGGCCGTCAGCGGAATCGACACCGATGTCACGGTGTTGGCGGTCACCGTGAACGGCGTCGAGAACGAGAGCCCTGGAATGGCGACTGTGCCGGACGTGTTCGTGTCGCCGGTGATGAACAGCGTGAGCGTGTCGATGCTCAGGTTATTCGTGAACATCAGCCAGAAGTCGGTGCCCTTGCTGTCCTGGCTGCCCGCGGCCTGTGCCGGGCGCTGCGTCAGCAGGAACGTGAACATCAGCACGAGCGCAACAGCCGTTCCCACGAGCAGTCGAGTCCACTGGAACCGTGATCGCATGAATCATCCTCCCAAGGGGGAACTTGAGATGCACTAGCCGCGGCGTCCCAAGGGGGGAACTCGGGATGAACGTGCCCAGGCCGGCCGGCGCAGAAGCACGCGACGTGCCAATCGTCATCGAGACCAACGGCAGAACCCCAACTCTCGATATTTTGGAGGTTTTCGGAACATACGCCGCTATCTGCTCCGCTGGCGCGAAGGAGTTGTCGGCTCATGAGAGGACTAAAGACCAACGGCCGGATTCCTTCGCAGCCGTTGGCCGGGGTTATTCCGGAGTGTCAGTCGGTGGAGGAGAACCCGGCGGCGAGCGGAGAAGGCCGCGAGCGGGTTCCCCCAACCGCCGCGACCGTTCCCCGTGCGATCGAACCGTTCCGACAGATAGTTGGAAATCAGATCAAGTCGAAACGCCGACCACCTCGCCGCCGAGATGATTGACGACAAAGCACGGCCCGTGCCACACATCTGCGATGCCGTGCGCGTGTGCGCAACTGCTCGCTGCAAAGGGGTTCTCCGCGCGGCGCGGCGTTCCGTCTTCCGCCCGGCGTGCGCGCTTGTCAGCCGTCGCGGCGATTAAAGCCCAACGGCCGGGTTCTTCCAGCGGTTGGTCTATTCCCGAGAGAGCATGCTGTCGGCCGGCACCGGTGGGCGACCCCGTGTGCGGCGGGCGCACCAGACCACGATGGCCACCGCCCAGGCGGCATCCCGGACAAGGTGCACCGGCGGGAACCAGAGCCCCGTCGGGATCCCGGAACCGCGCGGCGGCTCGAATGCCTGCCACCAGCCGTTCGACGGCGAGCCCGGCGACGAGCGCGAGACCGGCGAACGCGGGAAGTCTTCCGGGTCCGCCGGCGAGGCCGACGATTCCGCCCGTCGCCACCAGCACCAGCGCCGCGGCCATGGCCGGCGCGTGCAGCATCATCGTCCAGCGCGAGACATCGTCTCCGCCGGCGCGGTGCCGGTGCTTGGCGACGAGATCGAGCCGCCCGTAGCCGAACCCGTATTGCTGCCAGAAGTACGGGACGAGGCCCTCGCGCCAGTAGTGGGTCGCCCTCGCGTCGCGGCAGAAGGCGAGGCGATAGCCCGCGCCG
This sequence comes from uncultured Acidobacteriota bacterium, assembly GCA_963764505.1. Classification (GTDB taxonomy): domain Bacteria; phylum Acidobacteriota; class Vicinamibacteria; order Vicinamibacterales; family SCN-69-37; genus CAVXSP01. The sequence goes on from CAVXSP010000001.1 coordinate 2,036,505, forward strand.
CTCAACCGGTAGCTCATGTCGTTGTCGTAGCCGTAGCCGAGCGTCTCGTCGAAGAGCCCGACCTGCACGAGCGCCGACCGCCTGTAGATGCTGTTGCCCGTGCACACGTGGTCGGTCCACGGGCCGAGCTGCGTATATCGCTGCCGGAGATCGAGCCCCATCACGCGAGACCACAGCCGCGCCCCCGGCGCGGGGACGTAATGGCCCTGGGCGGCGGCGACGGACGGGTCGCCAAGCGCGGCCGTGAGCCGCTCGATCCAGTCGTGCGCGATCACGACGTCCTGGTCGATCTGCGCGATGAGCGGGTACCGGGCGGCGCGGATGCCGGCGTTCAGCGCGGCCGCGGCGCCGCGGCGCGCGCCGTCGAGCAGCTTCAGATCGCCCGCCGCCGCATGTCGCGCGAGGATCTCGCGGGACCCGTCCGTGCTGCCGTCGTCGATGGCGACGATCTCGAGCGGTCCGGGGCATCGTGCGGCGAGAACGGCGGCCAGGACGTCTTCCAGCCAGCGCGCGCCGTTGTGGACGGGCAGGACGATGCTGACGCCCGGGTGGAGCGACCCGTCGTGGGAGCGCGCAGGGGCCGGCGCCGCAGCGTCCATGGCCGGTTCAGCATCTCATGGAGCGGCGAGTTCCTGGTAAAGGGCTTCGAGCTGCCGGCACACCGATTCGGTGCCGAACAGATCCCGCACGGCGGACTGGGCCTCGACCGCTCTCAGGCGCCATTCGGCCGGGCGCTGCAGCACGATTTCGATCGCCTCGGCCAGCGCCGCCGCGTCTCCCTCCGGCACGACGACCCCGCCGCCGACCCGCCCGATCACCTCGCCGCACCCGCTGTCGTCCGCGACGATGACGGGCGTGCCGCAGAGCAGCGCTTCGAGCGGGACCAGGCCGAAGATTTCGTGTTGTCCCGCGTAGACGACGACGTCGGCGGCGGCGAGCGCGTCGAGGCGGTCGCGGCCGGTGAGCAGGCCGGTGAAGGTCGTCCGGTTCCGGATGCCGAGCGCGTCGATGAGCCGCTCGAGCTCGCGGCCGTAGCCCATGTCGTTGCCGGCGACGACGAGCCGTGCGGCGGGCGAGTCGAGGCGCGCGAACGCCCGCGCGAGCACGTCGAGCCGCTTGCGCGGCGTGATCTTGCCCAGGTACATGACGACGGGCGCGGTGCCGAGGCCGAACCGCTCGCGAAAGGCGGCGGGGTGGAGGGGCGCGTCGAACTCGGCCAGATCGAGCGGGTTGGGGATGACGCGGATGAGCTCGGGCCGCACGCCGAGAGCGGCGAGCTGTCGTCGCTCGGCCTCGGTCACGGCGAGGAGCCGGCCGGCGCCGCGAACGACGTCGCGGCCCACGGTCGCGTCGAACACGCGCTTGGCGAGCCGGCGGCGCTCGATGACGGGCGCGGTGCCGTTTGGCGCGAGGACGTAGGGCACGCCGGCGCGGGTCAGCTCGCGCGCGGCGGAGACGCCCGGGAGGTTGCGGCAGGCGTGGAGATGCGCCACGTCGAACTCGCGCGCGTGGGTCCGCAGGAAGCGCGCCATCCCGCGGGCGAGGAAGAGCTGGGCGTGGTACGCCGAGCGTGTTGGACGCGTTCGGGAACACGTGAATCGTCACGCCCGTCGGGGACCGTTCCTGCCACGGGCCGGCGCGCGGCGCCCCGGCCGGCCGGTCGAGCCGGCGCCGCCCGTCGCAGGCGTCGGTCGTGACGACCGTGACGTCGTGGCGGGCGGCGAGGCCGTTGGCGAGGGCGGCGGCGATCCGCGGGATGCCGCCGTAGGCCCAGGCGCGCTCGTAGTAGGGAGTGACGTGGAGGATCCGCAGATGAGCAGCCCGTTCGGGAGTGGATTGTATCGGCTCCCGAGCCCCTCCGGCGGGTCGAGCGCGCAACTCCCGGCGGCGCGCCCGACAGGTCCGCTCGATGGCACGTACGGTCCGCTACGGGCGCCTGCATCGACCGCTCAGCGCCCTGGCCGGGGCGCTGCTCGGCGGCCTGCACTCGCCGCTCAGCTCCAGAATCCAACGCGCCGCTGCCGAGAGTCAGTTGGGTTGACGATCCGGAGGCTTCCGGAGCCGACGCTCGAAACCGCGGCCTCCATCCGCGCGGATTTCGTGCTGCCGCGCATCGGGCCGCTCCGCGGTCGGCCATCATCTCGTCTGGGCCGCCGCGGAGGTCGGCCCTCGAAATCCGCACTCCTTCCGGCGCGGTTTCGCGCTGACGCGAGTCGCGTCGCTCCGAGGCGCCTCCGGATCGTCAAGCCAACTGACTCTCGGCAGTCCGCCCACTGGAACCCAGCACGTTCGTGGCCCTCACGAATCAGGATCTTGCAGCGAAACCGTCAGGACAAGAGGCTGCCGCCCGCGTGACGATCCGCGCGTCGGGCCCATGTCGAGTCGAGCCGCTGCTCGGCGTCCAGGGCGAGCGGGAGGCGTGGGCACCGGTCTTGATCAGACTGCGCAGTCGAGCGAGCTGAAGATGGGGTGCGCGCTGGTGGGTCTCCGAGCTGGAGGGTCCGCGGACGTGCCATCTGGAGGCGGGCACGGCGGCGCCGATGATACATTAGGGAGCCCCCGGGAAGCGTTCCATGCCCCTATGCCACCAGACGTAAGTCCCGTGCTCGACCGGCCGTCCGGCCGGTCGGGAGTGCCGCCATACGCCCCCATCAGCCGGACGGCCCAGCGGAGACGCTCGGTCGATTTCAGCGGCCTGGTCTGGACGCTCGTGCGGACGGACTTCAAGACGCGGTATCACGGGACGATCGGCGGGTTCCTGTGGGCGTTGTTCAAGCCGCTGGCGATGTTCCTCGTGCTGATGGGCGTGTTCTCGTTCGTGTTCCACAGCGACCAGAACTACCGGCTGAACCTGATCGTCGGGCTGTTCCTGTACGATTTCTTCTCGGACGCGACCAAGACCGGGCATGATTTCGCTGCGCGCCAAGGGCTACCTGATCACGAAGGCGAAGTTCCCGTCCTGGATCATCGTCGTCACGTCGATCTCGAACGCCGTCATCACGCTGGCGATCTTCCTGGTGTTCGCGCTGGCGTTCCTGACGCTGTCCGGCCATGCGCCTTCGGTCGCGGGCGCGGGGCTCTTCATCTGGTACCAGCTCCACCTGTTCCTGATCGTGGTCGGCTTCTCGCTCGCGACGAGCGTGCTCTTCATGAAGTACCGGGATCTGAACCAGGTCTGGGAGGTGGTGGCGCAGGCCGGGTTCTTCATCGCGCCGATCATCTATCCGCTCAGCATCCTGCCGGAGCGGCTGCACTTCTATCTCTACATCTGGCCGCCGACGCCGGTCATCATGTTCTCGCGGTCGGTGCTCGTCGACGCGTCGTGCCGAGCGGCTTCGCGCACGCTGCTGCTGACGCTCGAGGCGCTGTCGGTGCTGGGCGATCGGGATCCTGATCTACCGCCGGTACGCGCCGCGCGTGGCGGAGTACGTGTGAGCGGGCGATGAGCGCGCCGGTCATCGAGCTGCGCGGCGTCACGAAGACGTTCTCGATCCCGAGCACGCGACGGGACACGGTGCGCGAGCACGTGCTCGATCTGTTCCGGCCGCATCCGCACGAGCGGCTCGAGGTCCTGCGCGGCGTCAGCTTCGAGCTGCACGCCGGGCGAGACGCTCGGCATCATGGGCCGGAACGGCTGCGGCAAGAGCACGCTGCTGAAGGTCATCTCGGGGATCTACCCGCCGGACGGCGGCACGCTCGCGGTGCGCGCGCCGGTCACGCCCATCCTCGAGCTCGGCGTCGGCTGGAATCCGGATCTGGATGCCGTCGACAACATCTACCTGCTCGGGACGGTGATGGGCCTGTCGCTCAAGGAGCTGAAGGGCGCCATCGACGAGATTCTCGCGTTCGCGGACCTCGAGCGGTTCGCCAATCTGGAGCTGCGGCACTACTCGAGCGGCATGGCGGCACGCCTGGCGTACTCGGTGGCGTTTCGCGCGGTGCGGGACGTGCTCATTCTGGACGAGATCTTCGCGGTCGGCGACGCAGGGTTCAAGGAACGCTGCGAGCAGCGCTATCGCGAGCTGCACGCGGCGGGCCACACGCTGCTGCTGGTCAGCCACGATCCGAAGACAATTGACGGATTCTGCACGCGCGCGCTGTTGCTCGAGCGCGGCCAAATCGTGCTGCAAGAGACAAGCGCGGTCGTGACGAAGGAGTACAGTCGTTTATTCAGCGCCCCTCAATGACTGTTCTGTCAAGGACCAGAGGACACCGACCGGTACAATGAGGCCTGATTTCCGACTCGTTGCGATTCTCGCGATGTACAACGAGGCCGACCTTGTGGGTCAGACAGTCGAAGATCTGGTGAGGCAGGGCATTGAGGTCTATGTGCTCGACAACGGGTCTACCGACGGAAGCCGACAGGTCCTGCAATCCCATGTCGGCCGAGGTGTCATTCAGATCGAGTCGTTCCCATCCGAGGGGGCGGGTCAAGCCGGGATTTACGAGTGGGAACGAGTTCTTCACCGTAAGGAGAGCTTGGCCGAGGAGATCGATGCCGATTGGTTCATCCATCAGGATGCTGATGAGTTTCGCGAAGGCCCGTGGTCGGCTCTCGATCTAAAGGCGTCCATTCAGCGAGTGGATGAGTTCGGCTACAACGCGATCGATTTCACGGTGCTCGATTTTAGGCCGACCGGGGAAGAGTTCGACCCCGCGCGTGACGTTCGGGACCAGTTCACCTGGTTCGAACCAGGGCAGAGTTGGGACCGGATCCAGATCCGATGCTGGAAGAAGGGGGTCGAGAGAGTCGATCTCGCCTCCTCGGGAGGGCACGAGGCCATTTTTCCCGGCCGCAAGGTTTTTCCGATCCGGTTCCTGCTACGCCACTATCCGATTCGCGGTAAGCGACATGCCAAGCGGAAGATCTTCATCGAAAGGGTTCCCAGATTCGATCCAGCCGAGCGCAACAAGGGCTGGCATCGGCAGTACGAGCGGTTTGCCGCAGACGACGCGTTTGTGTGGGACAGGTCGTACCTGAGCCATTACGTTCCAGACCAAGTGAGGCTCGACCTCTTGCTCAGACACCGCGGCGTCGAGGAGCTCGAACTCGCCCGCGAGGCGGAGCGATTGCGAACGGACCGGGAGCGGGATGACTTGAGAGCTGTCATCACTCGCCTTTCGTCAGAAATCGACGCCCAGAGCGCGGAGCTTGACCGGCTTCGGACTGAACTTCGGGAAGCCACGGCGAGACTGTCTGTTCTGTCGGACACGCTGGAGACGCGGGATCGCGAGCTAGCTCGACTCGGTTCGGAGCTGGAAACGCGAACCGGTGAACTCATGGCGCGTAATCAGACCGTGCTGCACCTCACGGCCGATCTAGATAAGTGTAACCGCGACGGGGCGGTCGCTGTCGCGCAGTTGGCCGCCGAGCATAATGAACGTGTGCGCCTCGCTGCTTTGGTAGATGCACTTCATGCGTCGGCGAGCTGGAGGATGACGAGGCCGTTGAGGGCAATCTACGAGTTCTTGCGTGGCGGATTGTGACCGATGAACCGCGTGAGGCTCATCGGCACATTCAGTGGTAGTTCGGCGGCTCGGGGCCGAGGGGCGTTCAAGCTATGATTCGCGTCGAGGAGCCTGTGGCTGTGCCAGAACGTCGAATCAATGGTTTCGGTGTCGTCTTGATGTATCACCGAGTCGCGGTCCATCCCAGTGACCGTCACAGATTATGTGTCTCCCCCGCGGCCTTTTGGGACCAGATGGAATATTTGCTGAGGCTCCGTCTTCACGTCGTGCCCCTTGAGACTCTCGCAGCTTGTGCGCGAGCGGGGCGAATTCCGGATCGCATGGTCGCTATCACGTTCGATGATGGCTATGTCGATACGGTGGTCAGCGCAATGCCGGTGCTGGTCGAGCTCGGTCTGCCGGCCACGTTTTTCATTGTAAGCGATGCCCTGAGGCCCGGCTACGAGTTCTGGTGGGATGTGCTGGAGCGTGTCTTTATAGCCGAGCACCCACTGCCTGAGATGATTCGGCTGCCGTTGCCGACTGGGACGGTCGCGATGTACTCACGGACTCGGGCTGAACGCGAACTGGCTCACGACACGATCAGGGACATCTTCTATTCGCTTTCGGCAGGAAGAAGGGACGAGGCCACCCACAGAATCATTGAATGGAGCAGGCTGGGCGACGATAGGGATCCGAACCTGCGTCCGGTGACAACAGAAGAGTTGCGACTTCTCGCAGACGCACCAGGCATGAGCATCGGAGCGCACACCTGCAGTCACGTAATGCTCCCAGCTCAGGACGATCGTGTGAAACGGGCCGAACTCGGGGAAAGTCGATCGCATCTGGAGAAGGCCCTCGGCCGTACGGTGCGACTCTTTTCATATCCCTACGGCGGATTCGATGCCTCAACTTGCAGTGCCGTTGCAGAGACGGGCTTTACCGTCGCGGTGACGACCGAGGAGGGGCCTGTGCAGCTGGGAGATGACCCTCTCCTATTACCTCGTTACGATGTGCGTGGCGGCGAAGACTTCGGCGCAGATCTTCGCCGGTTGCTCGGGTTGGCGGTCTGACCGGCGAATCGCCGAGCCTCAGTCAGGCCGTGTGGCGGGCTTTTGCGTCGTTTCGGAATCGATAAATCGGTTCGTCGCCCTCCTCTGTGTGCCAGATGATTCTCGCGTCACATCGAAAACCAGCGCGGGCAAACATCTCAATCAGTTCCTGTTCGTGAAACGTATTGACCCACCCGATTCGCGCCCGCTCGAATCGCTCAAGCAGTCGCGTTGGACCCCCTCGGCGGGAGCGAGCTACCTCATACGACGCGATGCACCATCCCACGTGCTTGGAGAGCCAGGTCGGGATCTCCACGAGCCCCACCAGGTACTCCAGGACCCCGGCAAAGACCGCGACGTCCACACTCAGCCGCGAGATATCGGGGAGTGGCCGGCGATTCAGATCGCAGACGAATGTGCCCACACCGCGATCAACTGAGATCCGCTGGTACATACGCACAGGTCTGGTCTAGATGTCGTTCCAGCCATCGGTGTCCAGCGCCGAATTCGATGACGCGGCTATGTTTCGGAATGAGACCGGCGACAATGCGAGTGCGTTCCTCCCAAAGAACCTGGTAGCTATCATCTCGCTTCCAACGGGCCGTATCAGGACGGCCCGTCGCCATGCAGAGAGCCGTCTTGCAGAACAATCGCCAGTCCATATTGGCTACGCGCGTGGATGGTTCACAATGCGCTGCAATTGACGGTAGGCCTTTCGGCTTTCCTCAAGCTGACAGGCCGCTGCTCTGAGCAGCGGCTCGCGCACCTCGTCGGCGGAGGTCCAGGCCTGGCTGATGGCGTTCGTCAATTCGTCGCGAAAGTCTCGCCGGAGTCGGACGAGCTGACAACCGACACCGAATTGATCAGCCAGTCCCAAGAACTTATCCACGTAGTATGCGGACCGCGCAAGCGCCACAACGGGCCGTCCAGTTGCTAGCGCGAAAACGCCGGCATGATAACTGCCGGTCACCAGCACTCGGCAGTGGTGGATCTGGTCAACCACCGTGGCTGCAGTATGGATCGCGGGGGCGGCGATCGTCGAGCCAGAGTATCCGGATAGGAGGAATCTATTCGACACCTCGTCTTCCTCGCCCGGTACGCGAGAGATGGGCACCGAGACTAGCGAGGCTCCGAAACGGTACGCGGAGGTCTGAACGACTTCACGAACGACGGTTAACAGATCAGTATTTAGTTCGGAATACGACGCCGCACGCACATTAACTCCAAGGCCGCTGCCGCCAGCAGTTCGTTCGGGATCGTACGCGAGCTCGATCGCATCGTCGCCGGTCGTGACAATTCGATGGGCAGAGACGCCAAGGCTCTTGAGAAGCGGGCCGCCGGCCAAGTGTTCACGGAGTGCGATAAGGCGAACATGTGGAAGTACTGCAGCCGCGCGCGTCAGAAGCCTATCATCGGTAAGAGGACCAATGCCCTGCCCCATCAGGGCAGTCGGAACGCCACGAGAAATGGCGAGGGCCAGAGTGTTAAGCAATTCCTCCGCGTACCATGGAAATGCGTCCGTGATACCGCCCATTCCGCCGGCTATGACAAGATCGGACGTCGAGACGAGTCGGACGAATTCGCTGGCCAGTGCGGATTCACTATGGGCGGGATAGGGCATAAGCCCAAGGTTCGTCTCCGGAATACTGAGTGCGCCTGCGGGCAGTACGCCATCGTGGAGCACATCAGGCGGGCAGCTTCTACCAGCGAGCCACGTCGCTCGACCCTCCATCGAGATTGCCTGCATGTTCGGCGTCAGGACCGGAAATTGATCAGGCACTTCGCTGAGCACAAGGAGCCGCGCCTGCGGCCAAAGCTCCGCAAGTCGAGCGATGGTGACTTCTTGCATAGCCATGTCGCCGGCGTTCCTGAGAATGTAGTCGCTCGGCTCAACAAGTATCTGCATCTGGACCTCCGGCAAGCGGTGGATCGCGGACGTACAAGCGTATTACGGCGATTGTGCCGTCTGCGGAATCGGCGCCCGACCGTGTATCGCGCAAGTAGAATGGCATGCCGTCTGTCACCCATTCACCTGTCCGCACCGATCCCGATCCTGCGCCGATGATCTCGTGAAACACCTCCCCGTCTGGTGTCTTGATTCGGATTTCGGCTCGTTCGAGATCAACCTTCCAGTGGATCACCGCTGATCCAACGCCGGCCGCATTTCCGCGAAGCGGATTCGCCGCCGCCCAGATCCTTCCGGTGCCGCGACCGGCGAGCCTGCGACACAGCGACCGCCAGCCATTCATCGTGTGCTCCCGAAGGCGCGCTAGATGCGCGGAGGTACGAGGCGCGACCTCCCACAGGAGTGCCGTGGGCCAATACGTCAGCAGCGTGAAACCCGCCGAGAGCGTCTTGCCCACGCGATACCTAGACCACGATCGCCGAAATTGTCGCCGCACGGCGAGGCCGTAGGCGGCTCGTCCCCAAGCCAGCCCCTCGGCCAGGGCGCGCTGATCGGGTCGACTCGTCTGCACGTGACGGCGCTGTCTGCGCAGAACCGTGATGACGGCCGGGAGCATGATCATCGCCCGGCGGGACAGGCTTGCCGGATGTTGGCGGTACTCGGCGACCAGCTCGCTGTGGGCGCATGCGGGCCAACGTCTTGTGAGGCGCAGGTAGAGGTCATAGTCTTCACAGGCACGCAACTTCGGTTCGAAATACTGTTTCTCCGCGAACACACACCGCCTAAACATCACTGAATGGCAGGCGCCAATGCAATTGCTGCGTAGCAGCGCGCGATAGAGCGGCTCGCGAAGGGCGGAGGGGATTGCGACGGCGAGCTCCTGCCCTGCGTCGTCAAATTCACGATATCCCCCATAGACAAACGCGCACTCGGCATGCGTCCCTAACGCCTCCATGCCAGCTTGTATCGCGCGAGGCAGCAATCGATCATCGGCATCCAGGAACACAAGGAAGTCGCCTCGGCTGGCTTTGATGCCGGTATTGCGCGCGTGAGCGAGACCGCGATTATTCTGACGGATGTACCGCACTTGCGAGAACTGCAGGGCGACGTCAGCTGTCGTATCTGAGGAACCGTCGTCAACGACGATGATCTCGTCTGGCACGCACGATTGCTCGATCGTGCTTCGGATCGCTTCAGACAAGTAATGGGCTTGGTTGTAGCACGGAATGACGACCGAGACGGTCCGACCAGTGCACATACGACGCACGCGCAGCTCAGGAGTGCGTAGAAAGAGTCAGAGCGGGCTTAGTAGCCCGTACGCAAAACAACAACGGGAACCATGGATCTACGTAGTCGAGTTCGTCGCGCGTGAGCTCCTCCGGAGCGAGGCCGTATAGAAACGCCACGCAGGTAAGGACGTTGCCGAAGCCAGTGACGTGGAATGATGTGTCGGGAAACACCTCGGCAAACAACCCGCGAACGGCAGCCTCGGTGAAGCGCCAGAAGTCGCTTTCAGGATAGCCATCACCTTCGAAGTGTGAGTCAACGCGGCTCACAGAAGGTAGCGTACACAAAAGAACCCCTCCGGGTTTGAGAATGCGATATGTTTGCCGCAAGGCTGCCTTAATGTCGAAGATCTGGTGCAGGGTCTGCGTCAAAATGAAGCAATCGAACGTGTCAGCCGTCATCTGGTCACTCGTGAGATCCGCCACGACGGTCGCGCTCTTATTCGCCGGGTTGATGTCCAGCACGTCGACCGCGGTCAGCTCGCTGCCGTACCGATCTGTGTACCGGAGTCCTTGACTTCCAAAACGCGCCCACGGATGTCGCCCCGATGTCGCTCGAGAAAACTCTCGATGTAGTAGCGGTCCAACGGTCTGCCGCGATCGAGACCCCAGACGTCGCTGATGGGCGTCAATCGTCGCAGCTCTCCCCAATTGATGCGCGGACACTGGTTCATATCGATCCACCTGAGGCCGTCACAGTTGCGGCCATTCCGTAACTCGACTAGAGTACGAGTCCCCGGTTGCCCACTGAGGGACGAAACTGCCAGCGAACTCCCGGATGCCGCCCCGCCCTGTCGTTCTTTTTCAGTTCCATGCGCACTTCGACCTATGCCGGTCGCGGATTGCCCTGTTGAGGCGGCTGAACCCAGACCTGCGCCTCTACGGATTATATGGCGGTGATGCCGACAGCTTGAGGGAGGCGGCGGCACTGAAGCCGGCTGGTCTCGACGACGTCTATCTCGTCCTCGCGGACCAGCCGGCACGGAACAAGTGGAAGGATACCGACCTCGCCGTCGCGGAATGGTTCCGAACGATTGGCAGATCAATCTTGTTTGATCGGGTTCACGTAATTCAGTGGGATCTGCTCATATTCGACTCGCTGGATCGCGTCTACCCGCCGCTCGCGGATGACACCGTGGCGCTGACTGGCTTGACGCCATTGGCGGCTGTCGCGCATTTTTGGGATTGGACCGTACAGGAGCCACTGGCGACGACATCGTCGGCGCTGATCGAGGCAATGCGGAGGCGCTTCAACTATCGAGGTGACCCCTTCGTTTGCATCGGTCCTGGCTATTCACTCTCGCGTGATTTCTTGGCACGTTACAGCGACGTCGATCATGATCATGCGCTGGGTCATGACGAATTGCGGCTGCCGCTCTTTGCGGAAATGTTGGGGTTCAAGCTGATTGACACCGGATTCTATCCGAGATGGCGTGACCCCGAGGTCGAATGCGTATTTAATGCCGATCCGAAAGAAATCGATCCAGAACGAGTCGCCGCAGAACTTCGCCGAGTCGGCGGTAGACGCGTCTTCCACCCGTGCCGGTCCCTATTCGATGCGGCGCAGATCAAGCGGCTGTCGAATCTGCTTGCCACCCAAGACGGATGAAGCGCTTATGCAGTCCGACATCCTGATCGCAACGCCACTCTGGTGGCCGAGCGGTGACGCCCGGCTCCACAACTTCGAGCGAGAGGTGACGCTCGAGGAGACGGAGCGTGTTCTGTTGAAGTCCTGGTCAGGACCGAGGACGGTGGCCGAGGTGATAGCCTCTACGGGACTTCCTGCCGCGGTCGTGGAGGCCGGGGCTACTCAACTGCTGCGTGAGGGGATCCTCGTACGGATGGTTGAGGCCAAGGACCAGACACCGGCGATCGAAATTGAGATTACGGCTGCGTGCCAGGCCAAGTGCTCTTTTTGTCCTCGGGAGGTCATCAAGAAGAGCCGGGGTTTCGGCCACATGACACGAGAGGTGTTTCGCGACGTGCTGGAGAGCACAAGCGGAAGAGACGTCCCCGCCTTCTGCTTTTGTGGAATCGGCGAGCCGCTGCTCCACCCGCATTTTTTGGAGTTTACCCGCGCAGTGCGCAATAGAAACCCTCAGGCGAAACTGTTCTGCTATTCAAACGGATGGGATCTCTCTGGGACGTGCAGGCCGGGTGCTCCTCGAGTCGCCAATAGAAACGCTCGTGGTGTCAGTGCACGCCTACAATCGGGACGTACGCAATCGCCTCATGCAGTTGCCCGAGGGCACAGATGTGCTCGGCGAAATCGATCGCCTGTTGGCGGCGGCGCATGCGGGACGTCGGCTCCTCGAGATCCGTGTCGGGCAGGTGGAGCTTCCAGACTTGCCACGCGACGAGAGACTCGTGTCATGGTGCGCGGAACGGAACATCGCATTCGATTCGTGGACCGCGTGGAACCGTGGGGGCAACGTTGCCATAGGGGGCCAGCGTGCGCCGTGGGTGAACGTCAGCCCGGACTCCTGTTACCATTTTGCGAGCACGATTTTCGTAGATTATCGCGGGAATGTCTTAGCGTGCTGTTGTGATGCGCGAGGCGTTACGTCGGACTACCGACTCGGCCCGTCGACGCTCGAAGACGTCATCAACGGGCGCCTGCGGATCTTGGCGGCTGGACAGCCGCTGACGCGACTGTGCACAGGCTGCGATGCGAGTCTCTCGAACAAGACATTCATCAAGACGAGCTTCTACGCAGCCGCTCTAGCCAATGAGTCTCCTCATTCGGCCTGAACCGAGGCAGCGAGCGGCTGGCGGAGGCGCAGAATGGCATTCACGGGCGCCGGACAGGACGATGCACGCGGTCGAGAGACAATCGCGACGATCGAGGCGCGGCCGTGGCGCTGTTCTGCAAGCTGATTGTCCTCGTCGTAGATGCACGGACGGCGGCACGCGATCACGAAACGGGCCGTTCGGTCGCGACAAAAGGCCGTATGGCGACGAGCGGCCGCGTCCCGAGTTCACTTTTGTATGATCGGCCGCCGCGTAGACGGGTGGAGCAGGACCGGATAGGCTGTGGTAGTCACAGAGACGGGAGATGCGCTGTACGGGGTGACGGGAGTGGTGGCGGGCTGGTACAGCGGGGTTCTCGGCGCAGTCCTTTGCTTTGCCACCTCCTCCCCGATGAGCGGAGACCCCGACCCGGGTAACGAGCTGCCGTTCGGCTCGGTGGAGACACCAGCCGCCCCGGGACAGCCGTTGCCGGAGGGAGCCGCATGACAGTTTCAGGGTGGGCGCTCGATGATCCGGCCGTGGCCGGCGTCCGCGTGTTCGTGGACGGGCGGTTTGAGGCGAGGACGGGGATCAGCATTCTCCGGTCGGATTTGATCAAGGTCTATCCGCAATACCTGCACGGCACGGACCGGCACGGCTGGAAAATAGACGTGGCCGTGCCAGCACAGCCTGGAGCCCGCACGGTGCTCGCGCGGGCCGTCGATGACGGCGGCGCCACGCACGATCTGACGACCGTCTCCATCACGGTGCGGTGACCGGAAGACGTGTGGGGAGTCGTTCCTGATGGGCTGGATCAAACGGGGCGCGGCGGCTCCTCGGACGCTCTTCATCTCGCACGACGACTTCAGGGCCGGCGCCCCGATCGTCCTGCTGCGTCTTCTCAGCTGGCTGAAATCAGAGACCTCGGTGGAGTGTGAGGTCCTGCTGAGGGACTGCTACAACGATCTGCGGCCGGAATTCGAGAGCCTCGCGCGCGTATCGACCTGGCAGGTCGATGGCTTGGGTGAGGCGGCAATGACCGCGCATAGGGATGCACTGCTACGCCGCTGGGGCCGATCCGAATTCGATTTGATCTATTCCAACACGATCACGAACGGCGCCGTGCTCGAGGCCCTGTCGGTCCTGGGCATTCCCGTCATCACGCACGTGCACGAGCTTGGGTTCTGGATACGACACCGGCTAGGGCCTCTGGGCGTCGAGCAGGTCACCCGCCGGACGAATCGGTACATCGCTGCCTCGGAGGCGGTGCGCGCGAACCTCATTCAAGACGTCGGCGTTCCGGAGTCGTGCGTAGACGTGGTGTACCAGTTCGTGCCCAGCGTGTTCCCGCATGTCTCGGACGGGGAGCGGTCGGCCCTGCGGAAGCGTCTGGGCATCCCCCATGACGCGTTCGTAATTGGTGGCTGCGGAACAATGGACTGGCGGAAAGGTCCGGACCTTTTCGTGCAGATCGCGGCGACGGTCGCGAGGAGGTCGCTGGCCGGCATCCATTTCGTCTGGCTTGGCGGCAACTTGCACGGGCTTGAGATGGCGCAACTTCGCCACGACGTTCAGCGTGCTGGCGTTGGGGCGATGATCCACTTCGTGGGAACGGTGGAGAAGCCCTGGGCCTATCTCGCCCTGTTCGACGTCTTGGCACTCACGTCACGTGAGGATCCGTTCCCACTGGCGAACCTGGAAGCCGCGTCTCTCGGCGTGCCGATCGTGTGCTTTGCGCAGTCTGGCGGCTCCCCTGAGTTCGTGGAACCGGACTGCGGGTACGTCGTGCCGTACCTGGATCTCGAGGCGATGACGGCTCGCCTGCTGGAACTGCACGCCGATCCCGACCTTCGGCTCGCGATGGGGCGTCTGGCGCAGGAAAGGGTACGCGAGCGCCACGTGGTGTCGGTCGCCGGTCCACGAATCCTGGACATCATGAACCACGTGGCGGTCAACGTCCGCGGAAGATGAACGTCGCCCAGGGAAGTGCCCGTGCGCTGGCCCGAAGCGCGCGAATACTCGCGTTCTACCTGCCGCAGTTCCATCCGATCCCGGAGAACGATCGATGGTGGGGCCGCGGTTTCACCGAGTGGACCAACGTGGCGCAGGCGAAGGCCCTGTTCCGGGGCCACCGCCAACCCCATGTACCCGCGGATCTTGGTTTCTACGATTTGCGGTTGCCCGAAGCGCGTGCCGCCCAGGCCGATCTAGCGCGCGCGCACGGTATCGCAGGCTTCTGCTACTGGCACTACTGGTTTCGGGGAACGCGGCTGCTCGAGCATCCATTCGAGGCGGTCCTGCGTTCACGGCAGCCGGAATTCCCGATTGCACTGGCCTGGGCCAACGAATCGTGGTCCCGGCGATGGCTCGGAGAGGAGCGCGACGTTCTGCAACCGCAGACCTACTCCGCCGACGACGATGAAGCACACGCGCGGTGGCTGGCGAGAGCTTTCGATGATCCGCGGTACGTCCGGGTGGAGGGCAGGCCCCTGTTCCTCGTATATCGCCCCAAGGATCTGCCTGACCCGGCGGCCACTACAAGACGGCTTCGCGATGTATGCCGGGCCGAAGGTGTGGGCGAGCCATATCTGGTCGGCATCAACGCGCACTGCCTGCACGTGGACTGTCGGACGATTGGGTTCGACGACACGCTGCATTTCGAGCCCCAGCTCGGTGCGCTCCCCGGGGCCTTCGATGATGGCTTCCGGCTTTCAAGGCTCGCAAGGAACATCCGCCTCTCGGTGCGGAGCGCACGATTGAAAGTGTACGACTACGCCGCGGCGAGGGAGGTCATGAACGCCCGGCGCCCTCCTTGGCCGACGATTCCGAGCATTTTCGTTGGCTGGGACAACAGCCCTCGGCGGGGACGGCACGGTATCGTCATCGTCGGCTCCACGCCGCAGCGCTTCGAAGCCGGACTGAGAACCGTCACCGATCTCGTTGCGTCCCGACCGGCCGAGGAGCGGCTCGTGTTCGTGAATGCGTGGAACGAGTGGGCCGAAGGGAACCATCTCGAACCGGATTTCGAGTTCGGCCGAGCGTACCTGGAGGCCGTCACACGCGTCGTCGGCGATCGGGGCACGAGCGGCCAAACGCTGGAGTGAGGCAGGTGCGATGGGCGTAGAAGGCCACACGCCGGAACCATCCCTTCGTCCGCGGTTCGTGCTCTCGGTCGCGGTCGGCGCGGCCTGGTTGGCTGGCTGGATCGTCCGCACGCACTCGGCGAGTCCGAATGTCGACGACTTCTTGTACACGATCCTGGCCCATCGATTGTGGGTGCCACTCTCCCGAGGGCACCTCATTGAGGCCGTCCACATCTTCCTGACGAGCGGCGAGACGGCGCCGTTGATTCCCGGGCTGGGAGCGCCGCTGTCAGGGTTTGGACCTGATGTCGTCGTCCTCATTCAGCTCCCGCTGCTGCTGACACTCTCGAATCTCATTTTTGCCATTGTCGAGCGGGTCCAGGGAACGCGTGTGGCCCTCGTGGCAGCGCTTGCCACGGCGCTGTCGCCGCCCGTCCTGAACTGGTCGTTGATGGTGCACATGGCCCTGGCGAGTGCTGTGTGCACTCTGGCGGCCTTAGACGTATACCTGCGCTCCGATGCGTTCGCTCGCAGAGGGCCGACGTTATGGCTCGGAGTCTCAATCGGCTTGCTCGCGCTGAGCCGATCGATGGCGCCCGTGTATGTTTCGGCAGTCTGCGGGGCGTTTCTGGTGAGCGCACTGCTCGTCCACCGAGGAGACATTCTCGGCAAGGCAGGCAACGTCGCTTTCGGAGCGGTTGCCGCCGCCGTGATTGCCGGCCCGTGGTACTGGACGAGCGGCCTCACCGCCTTGAACTATCTGATCGCGTCCGGGTATCTGGGCCGGACCGGGTTCATCGAGATCGGCAATCCGCTGCGCGTCCGCTTTGACGCGACGTTGCGGGACATCGGTGCGGCGCAGGCAGGCCTCCTGTTGCTGATGGGCGTGCTTTCCATTGCAGGCCGGCTCCGCGAGCGGAGGACCGTCCCGCAACCGAAGATCGAAACGGACACCCAATGCGTCTTGTTCACGTTCGGAGCGCTCGCCATGGCGCTGTTGAGCACGAGCGGCAACCCCGGCACCGCGTTCGATCTTCCGGTCGTGGTGACGCTGATGCCGGCACTGGTTCTCTGTCTTCCGCGCGGCGGGGCCGCCCTGAAGATTTCAGCGGCCGCTTCTCTGCTCGTCTCCGGGCTGGCAATCGCGCAAAGCTGTCTTGCGCCAGGCTGGGAAGATCGCGCCTTCATGGCCCCGGCACCAGAGTATGCAGGCGGAATCGCCTTGGCCACAGGGCAGGCCGATCTTCAGCAGTCAGTGCTCACCGATCGTATCGGCGCCCTTGTCGGTGACCACGACCTCTTCGTGGTACGAGACGACGCCGTCGTGAACGTGAACGGTCTCAGCTACTACAAGATCAGGACAGGAGCCAGCGGCGTGGTGGGTTGGCCTTCGTATGCGCCAGAGGACAGGCGCGTCGTAGTGCCGGAAGACTATGACTTCGTGCTCACCGGGCGCAGCTGCGCGCCATACCATCGGAACGTCGACTCAGCGTACCTGGAGTCGTCTCTCGAGGTCGGGGGCTGGCTGCGGATCTTCAGCCGACGTGTGTGTTGAGTCCCTGCAACGAACTCGTGTTGTGGCGACGACCAGTCCTGTCACGGAGCCGAAGCGGCAATGACCCGCTTGCCGGGCGGTCCTTCGGCGCCTGAAGATCATGGAGTGGTGGCGTCGGCGCGGGTCTCATCGACGTGTGCGCATTCTCAGCGCCAGCTCGTAGCACGTACGAAGGGGAGCCGTGATTCTCCAGCTCAGCGAACGCCGCAAGGCTGCGATTTCGTCGATGGCTCGCTGCATCTCGCGGCGGATCTCGAGAAATTCGGCTCTGACCGGGGGAAGATCTCCGGCCAGTTCTCTCCGGTGGTAGGACGCCGCACAGTCTGGCGAGACCGTCTCGCTGAGCGCGGCGATCCATTCCGGGCTGTCATCCGCCGACTCACCGGGCGCCGTGCCGTTGACGTCGAGCGCGAATGCCAGGAATGTTGCAGCTTCGTCGGGCCGTCCCGCCAGTCGATGTTGACGCCAGTGATCGAAAGCTGCGTCACGGTAGTGCCGGCGAACAGCGGCAGCCACCTTTCCAGCGTCGGGAATGCGATCGCGGCGCTGGCTGAGCACGAGCATCTTGCCGAGGTAACCGTGTTGGAGTTCGCTGACTCCGGAGAAACGCCCCGTCTCCTGTGCGTCGTGCCGACGATAGCGAACCAGCGGGGCGACCAGGTACCCGACGTCGAAGAAGAGGGCCGCCCGCATCCACAGCTCCCAGTCCGCGGTGAACGGGAGGCTGTGACTGAACTTCCCGATCCGTTCGTAACACGCCCTGCGCACAAGAACGCTCGGACACGAGACGATGTTCGGTCCCGTCACGAGTGTCCTGAAGAAGTCCGCTCCCGAATGGAGGCCCTCTTGCTCCGGTCTGGGTTCGAAATACCACCACCCGGAAATCACCTCTCCCCCGGCGTCCACCTGTAGGACGCTGGAGTAGACGAAGCCCGCGGATGGGTGCTCATCGAGGAACGCGACCTTCGACGAGACGTTGTCGGGTTCCATGACATCGTCTTGGTGGAAGATGCAGATGTACTCGCCGCGTGCGAGGTCCAGGCACCGGTTCCAGTTGCCAACCAGGCCGAGTCGTGAGGCGTTCGAGAACAGCCGCACGCGCGGGTCCGAGAAGGACCCAGACACGCCGCGGCTGTCGTCGTCGGACGCGTCGTCGACGATCAGAAGCTCGAAATCACCGAACGACTGACCCAGGACGCTTTGGATCGACTCGGCCAGAAACCGTGCACCGTTGCAGGTGGGAATGCAGACTGTGAGTTTAGGCCGGGGCTTCGTGACGGCGGTTGAACGCCCACCGGCCGCCGGGTGGGTTTCCACCGCGCGGGCCGGCGATCGAAGCGCCTCGCGAGTCGCCTCCAGGTAGGCGCGACCGGACCGCTTGTCGGGCTCGAGATGCGCGCCTTCAGCCCATTCGTTCCAGGCGTTCACGAAGACGAACGAGTCCTGCTGGTCGACGGACCGCTGCAGGGCGCCCTCCAACCAGGCTCGGTACAGCGCTGGGGTGGATCCGGTCACGACCGTGGCGTGCCGCCGACGCCGCGGCGTATTGTCCCAGCCCGTCGTGACGCACCGGAAGTAGCGAAACGCCGGGTGCGCCTTGGCGAGCGCTGCCTCGACCAGGTTCGCATACGCGTAGACGCGGTTCTGGTCGCCAAACATGGCCTCTGGAATACCGAGCCGCAACCAGTCTGGCTGGAACTCGACCGCGGCATCGAAGCCGAGCGAGGCGGGGTCGACCCGATCGCCCGCGAAGTTCTCGACCGACGCAGGAAGAGCTCGCCCACGCCGAGCCGCTCGGCCTCGTTCCGCCAGACGTCGGCCAGCCGGCGTGGATCGGGCAGCACGTCGGATCCGGTAGACGAGCAGCAACGGCTTCCCGTCGACCCGCACGTAGCGGGGATCGGCAAGCGCTGGTGCCAGCCACGCGGATGTGGGCCAGCTCGTCGTCGGACGCTGTAGCACTGCGGCACCAGCACGTCGTCGTTGCCGCCGTCCCACGCACGGGTCCAGTTCTCGTTGGCCCAGCAGAGGCAGAACGGGAAGTCGGGCTCGCCGGACTCGAGGACCTCCGTGAACGGCCGCTCGAGCAGCCGCCGGCCGCCGAACCAGTAGTGGTAGTAGACGAAGCCGTCGATCCCGTGGTCGCTGCGCCAGCTCGGCCTGCGCTGCGCGCACCTCGGGCAGCGCGCAGGTCGTAGAAGCCGAGCTCGGACGGCAAGGTGGGGCTGCACGTGCCCGAGAACAGCGGCGCCGCCGCGGACGACGTTCGTCCATTCGGTGAACCCGGCGCCCCAGCCACGGTCGTTCTCCGGGATCGGGTGGAACTGCGGCAGGTAGAACGCGATCAGTCTGGCCGATCCGCTGGCTGCGCTCATGGCAGGTCGGCGACATTCTATCTGGACCAGCATCTCGCCGCTTGCCGCCCTGTCCCGAGGAGCTCTGGCGAGTTTGATTAACGGCCAACAAGCCGGCTACGCTGCGGCGCGCGAGTGCTTTCGAAAGCGACCGTGGCAATCGGGCGGACGTACGATGTCGGCCGTGCACGCGACAGGATCGCGTCGAAAGAGTTGTCAAGAGGCAAGTATGATGGATGATGTTTCGGCTAGGCCCCTGGCTTCGTCGCCTGCGTTCGTGGACTCTGTTCTCCTCTTGGCCGCGTCGAGCGGGAACGAGTTCATGCTTCACATCGCCGATCTGTACCGGCACGGGTTTCAGGAAGCCGGTATCACCTGCGAATCTCCTGATCGACGAGATTCCGCGTGCGTTCGTTGACAGGCAGGTGCGGATCGTCGTGGCGCCGCACGAGTTCTTCCCTCTGTTCGCGAGGGACCGCCTCCGGCCGCCAACCCTCGCGCGTCTGCTGTCAGAGGTGTACGTGCTCAACGTCGAGCAGCCGGGGGGGCAATGGTTCGAGATCGCCTCTGGATACGGACGCCGCGCCCGGGGCGCGATCGACATCAGCCGCGACGGGGCGCACGAACTCCTTCGGAGAGGCGTCGACGCCACGGTCGCGCCGCTCGGCTATGCCCCGATGCTGGAGTGTGAGTCGCTCGATCGGCACACCGAGAGACCGATCGATGTCCTGTTCCTGGGACACAGCTCGCCCCGACGGGATGAGTTCCTGGCTCGCCACGCCGACGTCTTCAGCGCGTTCAACTGTCACTTCGTGCTCACGGACTTGGCGGCGCCGCGCCGCCTCGGCACGAGTGGGTATCACACGGGTCTTGATCGCTTGCGGCTGCTGGCGTCGAGCAAGATTCTTGTCAATGTCCATTCGAGCGATCGCACGTACTTCGAAACGCATCGGGCGCTGCTGGCCCTCGCAAACAACTGCCTGTTCGTAAGCGAGCTCAGCCGAGAGAGCGGCTCCCTGCAAAGCGGTGTCCATTTCGTGATGGCTTCGATCGAAGAAATCCCGGCGGTGTGTCGACGATATCTTCAGGATCCGCAGGCGCTGCGTGCGATCGCCTCGGAGGGGCACGCGTACGTCAAGTCGCAGCTGACGATGAAGTCGACGTGCCAATCGCTGATCCGGCAGCTCGACGAGCTCGAACGCGAAGCACATGGGCGGAACGGCGCCCATGAGCCGGCCCGTCTCGATCGTCAGCGGGCCAGGCGCCGGATTGCGCGTCAGATTCGCGAAGACGCCGGAAGGCGCACACGAGGCGAACGTACCTGGGACCTCCAGCGCAACTCGGCTTACGTCGATTCGTCCAGTCCCTCGGTGGCTGTCGTCGTGACGCTCTACAACTATGCATCCTACATCCAGGAATGCCTGTTGAGCGTGCTCTCCGCGGAGGCTGTCGGGGACGGCGTCGAGGTCATCGTTGTGGACGACGGATCGACCGACGAATCGCTCGAGCGGGCGACCGCATTGGCGAACAACGCCGCCATGCCGATTCTGATCGTTCGAAAACACTCCAACACCGGATTGGCTGACGCCCGAAATGTTGGGCTGTCCTGCGCGCGGGCGAATGCTGTCTTCATCCTGGACGCGGACAACTGGATCTATCCCCGGTGTCTTCGGCTCCTGTACGAGGCGCTGCGGGCTGGGACCTGCGCAGGCGTCTACAGCCTGATCCGCCGGTTCGACCACAAGACCCAAGAAGCACTGGGGCTCATGTCTCGATTCGACTGGGACGTGACGGAGCTGATTCGGTCACCTTACATCGACGCGATGGCGATGATGGACCGTGAGGCGGTGCTCAGCGTCGGTGGATACTCGACGGAACTCATCGATCACGGCTGGTTCGGCTGGGAAGACTACGACCTCTGGCTGAAGCTGGCGGCGGCAGGCTTCGCCTGCAGGCTCGTCCCGAACGTGCTCAGCTCCTACCGTGCTCACGAACGCGTCGATGCTGCATCGCACCAATCAGACAACGGAAGGCATTTCGCGCTACTTCCACTCGAAGTTCAGGAACCTGGTGAAGGAGCACCCGGGCTTGGACCGGTATTTCGGCTTTCCCGTATCGTCCGTTCGTGGCGTGCCGTCGAGAGCGCCGGCCGCTTACGACCTGAGCGAACGATGCGGTCAGCTCGAAGCCAAGCTCGACGCGATGTACGCCTCGGCAAGCTGGCGGGTGACGGCGCCACTGAGATTCGCGTATCGCTTGCTGACCGGTCGGCCGTAGTCGGAGACGACCGCGGACTCACGGAGCGTTGCCGTACCGGCGCCGCGCGTGATGCCAGGCGCCCAGGCCAACGTTCTTGAGTCCCGCGGCCCTCGGGACGGCAGGGGACAGGAGCGCGAACACCGCGTTCAGTGCCACGATCGGAACCGTCCGGAGGATCCCGAGCCCCGGGACGGGCAGCGGCGCCGCTCGCTTCGCCAGCAAGAGATGGTTGCGGGTCGCAAAGTACGATCTTGCGAGGCGACGTGGACCCGATCGAGACGCTTTCCTCGTGATAGGCGAGCGCCGCCGCGCGCGACGGCCGAGAGGAAGCCGGCCCGACGAGCGCGCAGGCAGAAGTCGATGTCCTCGAACGAGTAGAAGTATCGCTCGTCGAGCAGCCCGATCCGATCGAACACCGTCGCGGCGAATCAGCATCACGCACCCGCTGACCGCGTCGACGATCCGGCGGTCGGCGCGCGCTGTGCGCGTCGAGCCGTTGCGCCCGCGCCGTGATTCCACATGCGGCCGGTCGCCGCCGAGAAGCGGATGCCCATCGACGAGACCAGCTCGGGCTGCGCGCGCGAGAGCAGCACGGGCCCGACGATGCCGATCCGCGGATCCGTCAGGAGGACGTCCTCCATCTGCGCCAGCGCGTCGGGGGCGACGATCGCGTCGCTGTTCACGAGCAGCACCAGCTCCGCGCCGCGGGTCAGCGCGTCGCGGATCCCGACGTTGCAGCCGCCCGAAAAGCCCAGGTTCTCGCCGCTCTCGAGCACGCGCGCCGCCGGGAGCGCCGCTCGGAGACGGGCGGCCTCGCCATCGCTCGATCCGTTGTCCACGACGATGACCTCATCGATCGGCCGGCGGGAGGCCTGCAGCGCCAGCACCGCGAGCTGCGTCTCGTCCGGCGTCTCGAAGTTCAGCACGACCGCGGCCGTCTTCGCCGGGATGCGCGGAGCGCGGCGTGCGGTCGGCGCCCGCAGCCGAGCCGTCCGCGAGCTGCGCGGTAGAGGTCGCGCGTCCACCGCGCATCCTCCTGGATCGTCCGGCCGGGCTCGACGCCCGCCCGCAGCCGGTCGAGCAGACCCGCCTCCTCGATCACGCGCCGCATCGTCCGCCGCAGATCGGCGGCATCGCCCACCTGGAAGAGGAGTCCCGTCCGGCCGTCGGCCACCATCTCCGCCATGCCGCCGATGTTCGAGGCGATGACGGGCACGCCGGCGGCGAACGCCTCGCGAATGACGAACGGGGCGTTCTCCAGCCAGACCGAAGGC
Source organism: uncultured Acidobacteriota bacterium (assembly GCA_963764505.1). Taxonomy (GTDB): domain Bacteria; phylum Acidobacteriota; class Vicinamibacteria; order Vicinamibacterales; family SCN-69-37; genus CAVXSP01. The sequence goes on from CAVXSP010000001.1 coordinate 2,059,452, forward strand.
ACGACGAGGACGTCGATGGAGGCGAGCGCCTGCGGGACGGCGTCGTGCGGAATCGGTCCGTGGACGTGGACATCGGGCTGGGCCAGGAGCGGCTCGACCTGCGAGCGGTACCGATCGTCGCCGTGGTAGGGCGTGAACGACCCGAAGATTTCGAGCGTCGCCCGGCCGCGCGGCAGTCCGGCGAACGCCTCGAGCAGCAGGTGCGGCGCTTTCGAGACGAGCAGGCTGCCCATGAATGCGAACCGCACGTGTCCGGCCAGGCGTCGCGATGCAGAGTCCGCGAACCCGGCTCTGATCGATGCCCTGCGGCGCGTAGGCGATCCGATCGGGCGGGATGCCGAATTCCAGGAAGCGCTCGCGCAGCGTGTTCGACGGCGCGAGAAAGTGGGTGACCGCGGCGCTCATCCGGCGCATGTGCTCGAGGCGGCGCGCGGAGGCCGCCTGGGTGTCGAGCACGCGGCCGCCGATCCGCTGGCCCGCGGCGAACGACCCGTCCGAGCGCGCGCGCGCCGGCCGCCGGCAGCCCGCGCTCGACCGCTCGCAGCAGGCCCGCGAAGCGGTAGCCTCCGCGACCGGCCGCCCCGCGGCGCCGACGCACCGCGCGCACCCGTTCGGGTACGGCCCGTCGCATCGGCTGGAGGTCGAGGTCGAAGAGCTGCCCGCGATGGCAGATGAGCCAGTAGTCGTTCAGCGTGAAGACGGTGGGGATCCGTCTGGCCGCGCACTCGAGCACGAGTGTCCGTCGACAGGCACGTGAGGTGCTGGATGTGCACGACGTCGGGCCGGATTTCGTCGAGCAGTGCAGCGCCGATGCGCCGAATGGCGGGATTCCGGTACGTCTCCTCGAAGGACCGGCAGGCGTGGAAACGTGTTGTTCACGATCGTCAGATCGAGGCCGTCGCGCGTCTCGCGCCGCACGTGGTACTCGGGCAGCTCGGCATCGCGCTTCGCGCGTGAGGACGAAGACCTCGTCGCCGAACTCGTGCCGCAGCGCGCGCGCCAGATCGTGCGTGTAGATCTCGGTGCCGCCCATGGCCCAGGGCGGAAATCCGTGGACGACGAACAGGACGCGCATCAGAGCCGTCCCTCGTCCGGAGCAGCTCGCGCCCGGTGTCCGTCGACCGGATGCCCAGGTACTGCCCGAGCGGGAACGCGAGCGCAAGGGTCATGGCGCGCCAGAGCACGCGCGGCGACGTGCCGGAGCGGCGAGCCGTTCGTCGCGCACCGCAGGTGCAGCGGCACCGTCGACGCCCAGGCGCGCAGCAGGCTCGGCACGTCCGGGATCGTCGCCAGCCCGAACAGCGCGCGCAGCCGCTGGTGCGCCAGATACGTCCGCATCAGCTCGTAGCGCGCCGGACCGATCGTGCGAGTGGATGACGACCGCCTCGGGCACGTAGGCGAGGCCGTGGCCCGCGAGCAGCACGTCGCGCGCCCACTCGAGGTCTTCGGCGATAGGGGTCGCCTTGAACGGGTGGCGCGTCCAGACCGATCGCCGGACGCAGGAGCAGACGTTGTCGAACACGCAGGCGGTGAAACGGTCGTAGGGCGCCAGGCGATCGAACGCCTCGCGGCTCGCGACGTAGCTCGTGCGCGGCGTCGGGCTGGCGGCGAGCCACCTGGCGAGGTAGTAGCGGGTGATGGCGGAGGCGTCGGCCCGCGGCTGCTGGCGCGCGTAGGTGCCCGCCAGCCGGTCGTCGGCCAGGAGCGGCCGCACGAGGTTGTCGAGCCATCGCGGCGAATCGGGTACCGCGTCCTGCACGAGCAGCACGACGAGCGCGCCCCGGCTCTCGACGATCGCGGCGTTGCGCGTCTCGCCGTGGTTGAACGTCGCGGCGGGAATCTGGAGCAGGCGGTCGACTCGGGATCGCAGGTACTCGACGGTGCCATCCGTCGAACCGGAGTCGATCGCGACGATCTCCCGCCGCAGCGGGCTCTCCTGCGCATCGATCGCGGCCAGCACGCCGGGCAGCGTGCCGAGGCCGTTGCTGGTCAGGAGGACGATCGAGACGTCGGGCGCCACGGCTAGGCCGACCGTCCGGCCGCCGTCCGCTCGTCACGCTCGCGTAGATCGCCTCCCAGCCGGCGGCGTCTTCCTCGATCGTCCGGACGGCAGGGAGGCGGGCCGCGAACTGACGCACGAGCTCCGGCTCGTCGATCGAGCCGCTCGAGCGCGGCCCGCAGTGACGTCCGGCGAGTACGCGTCGTAAATCAGCCCGTTGACGCCGTCCGACACGAGCTCGGGAATGCCGCCCTGCCGGGCTCCGACGATCGGGACGCCCGCCATGAACGCCTCGTGGATGACGAGCGGCGAGTTCTCGGGCCAGAGCGACGGCACGACAAGGACGTCGATCTGGCTGTACACGTCCTGCGCCCGGTCCTGGTCGAACGGTCCCATGAAGCGCACCGGCAGATCGCGCGCCTGCTCGCGCAGCGTCTTCACGTAGGCGGGGAAGACCTCGAGACTGCCGAACACTTTCAGCTCCACTGTCATCGTGGGCAGGCCCTGCAGCGCCTCGATCAGCACGTGCACGCCCTTGTGCCAGACGAGCGTGCCGACGAAGCCGAGCCGCAGACGGCGATCCGGTGCGCGTGGCGCGGGCGCCGCGCGTCGGAATCCGTAGTCGACGACGCGGAGCTTCCCGGGCGGCATGCCGGCGGCGCGGTACTCGTCGGCCAGGGCCTGCGACGGGGCCACGAAGAGATCGATCGATGTCGAAGACCTGCCGCGCCTTGTCCAGCCGCCGCACGATGTCCGCGGCGGTCAGCGGCCTGCGCGAGCGCGGACGCCCTGCTCGATGGCCGTGAACGTGCCGGGAAGCCGGCGCCGGACGACGTCGGCCAGCCGGACGAGCGCGGGGACGCGCGCGGCGACGCGCCGGCGGCCCGGCTGAGAGCCATCTGCGATGCCCAACTGCGACTGCGGAAAGCAGCGGCTGCAGCGCTCCGGGATCGATGACGTGGCACACGTGCGCTTCCGCCATGTGCACGCGCTGGCCGCCCGGACGGGACAGAGCAGCGTGTAGTCGTGGAGCGTGGCGACCGTCGCCGCGCCGCGCTCGCGCGCCAGCGCCGGCAGATCCATCGACAGGTTCAGGAGGTTGTGCACGTGCAGCACGTCGGGATCCGTCGCCGCGAGCACGTGCCGCAGCGACCGGTTCAGGTCGGGCGACTGGTACGACTCGTCGAAGGTCGAAAACGCCCAGTTGTTCACCAGCTCGACGACGGGCAGGCCGTCGTGGACGCGCCAGGTGAGCGAGCCGTGCGCGCGCGCGGGATCGTATTCGGCGCACAGGACCGTCACCGCGTGCCGGCGGGCCAGCTCGTGGGCGAGGTGGTGCGCGTAGATCTCCGAGCCGGCGCGATGCCGCGGGAGGAAGTCGTGGATCGCGTGGAGCAGCCTCATCGGAGCCCGGCCGTCAAGGATACCCGAACGCGTCACGCGAGAGGCGGAGCGGCCCGCACCGCACCGACCGTCACGGTCGGCGCCGCCAGTCGCGCTACCGTTCCAGAATGACAGCGAGTTCGAAGATGTCCGTGACGTTCCCTGCTGACGTCGGCGTCCGCAGCCAGCGTGCAACTGATGAAGGCCGCCCGCGAGGGAATGAATGTCCACCAGGAACGCATATGGGCACGTTGTCGTTGTGCTGCGCGACCTGACCGCCGTCGGCGATGATAGCGACCTCCGCCACGCCGACGTCGTCTGTCCGCCGAGAAGGAACGTGAGAGTCCCGACCCCGAGGCTCACGCTGGCGAGCGAGACCGTGGGAGGAGTGCTGTCCACCGGTGGAGGTGGCGGCGGTGGGGCGGCGGTGGCGGTGGAGGCGGTGGCGGAGGCGGCGGAGGCGAGCATTGCCGATCGTCACCAGCGTGTCCGGCAGCACCGCCACGTTGCCCGCATCGATCGACGTAGCGCGCAGGGTGAGCCGATGAGAGCCGTTCGCGTAGCGCGTGGTGTCGAGGTTGTAGACGAAGCCCGTCGTGACCGGCATGCCGAGGTAGGTACGCCGAGACGTCGGGACGGGGGATGCCGTAGGTCGCGCTGCCCGCGCGCGCGCCGTCGACGAAGACGTCCACGGTCGCGACGAGGGTGTTGTCGATCATCCATCCGCTGATCGGCACCGTCGCCGAAAGCGTCTGGCCCGCGATCGGCCTCTCCACGTACCCGTAGCGGCGGCAGCGTGTCGGCGGCGTCCGTCGCCGGCCCGAAGCGCATAGATCGTCTGGCGCGCCGCCCGGTAGTCGCCGGCAATGAGATAGATGTCACCTTCGAAGATGCTGTTGGGCGTCAGCGTCATCGGCACGTCCGGTCGGAAGTAGTTGGCGGCATCGCCCATACTCGCCGGTCGCGCCGTCCCACCTCATGCCGCTCGTCGTACGGATACTGCTGAGGGACCTACACGGTCAGGCCGACGCCCTTGTCGTTCACGAGCGACGGCCCAGTGCTCGGGGACGTAGCTGAGGCGCGATGCGCTCGTTCGGATAGGGCAGCGTGCCAATCGTAACGGCGCCGCCGGTCCACGGCGGCGCCGCCGCTGTACTGCACGAACCGGTCCCAGCCGCGATTGACGTAGACGGCGGGAAATTCCTGGAACGCGTTGGCGTGCGTGTCGCTGCCCGAGTGCGGTAATCCTGTAGTGCAGCCGGATCGCGTGCGGATCGGCGGCGACGAAGCTCACCCACTGCTCGATTGACGACGTCGGAGGCCACGGGCCGGCCGGCGACCGCCGCCCTTGTCGTCCGGGTTCCATTCGAGCGGGCGTGTGAGGATGTGAATCGACTGCGAGTCGGACTCCTGCAGAATCACCGGGCTGCCGGCATTGTATTTGTCGCCGCCCTGGACCGGGTCCCAGCCCCAGACGCCCGTGCAGCCGGCGCAGTTGTCGTACGCGGCGTTGCCGTCGTAGAGCGCCGCCTGCACCTGCCGCCCCGTGCAGTCGGAGTTGTTGATGAGGTTCTGCCCGCCGATCACGATCTCCGCGACCGTGCCGCCGCACTTCGTCTCCACGCCCACCCGGATCATGCCGTTGTCGATCCGAATCATCGTGCCGGTCTGGGTCGCCGCCAGCGTGAAGCTCACTCCCGATCCTTGCAGCAGCCGGTTCTCGCTCGACAGGCCCGAGAGATCGATGCCATAGGCGTACAGCACGTGGGGACGCCCGTCGCGGTACTCGCTCGGAATGGCGAACGAGTAGCTGTGCAGCCCGCTGGACGCGGCCACGTAGGCGCTGGCGAGCGTCAGGCCGAGGAAGGTGCCCGTCGCGGCCGGCCCATCGAGATAGAAGTGCACGTAGACAGGCGTGCCCAACGCATCCAGATCCAGAGCCCAGCCCGTGGCATTGCCACTGGCATCGACGCCCGAGAGCGTGCCGTACACCGGCAGACTGGCTCGCGCGGCCGTCGTCACGCACAGGAGAATCAGAATGGCAGCCGAAAGCGTGGCCATTGGCCGCCGGGCGATGCGGCGATCGGTCGGAGAAGTCATGAGTGGCGCTCCCAAGCAGAAGCGATGCCAATGCACGGAAGCCGTCTGGTGGGAGGCCTCCAGTTCCAGCGATGGTCCGCCGGTACAGATGTGTGTCGAAATGAACGAGCCTGCATTCCTCAATGCGGGCTGCGCGGTACGCCTGTCGCACCGGCAGCGGGGGCCGTCCAGCTCGGCAGCCATTGACGCTGGAAAACTCCAGTTGTGCGGAGTCTACTTGACGGGGACGATTACCCCACCTCATCACCCAGCGGGATGACGGAGACTCCACTCTCGCAGACGGATAGTCGCTCTTGGCCTGGAACGTGGATTGTTGCGCTCGCGGCCGTCACGGCGGTCTGGTTTGCGCTCCTGTTGACGCGTCGGCTCGGGTTGCACATCGACGAGAACAATTACTTCCGGATCGCGCACAGCGATTTCTTCGGTGATTCGGCCCTCTCGAACAAGCCCTACGCCTTTTACGCCGTCAATTACCTCTTCATGAACGGTATTGGCCGCTTCCTGGGCCCCTTGCACCCGGTGGCACTGCACCTGCTTTACTTCGCGGGCCTCACGGCCAGCTGCGCTCACCTGGCGCGCAGGCTCCGATCCGGTGCCACCGAGCGTCTAACGATCTTCCTGGCGGTTCTGCTGAGCCCTTTCCTTCTCTTCAACTCGACCCAGTTGATGATGGAAAACGCGCAGTATCCCGTGCTGGCGCTCCTCTTCGGCCTTCTTCTCGACCCTGAGGCCGGTGTCACCAAGCGCTCGTCGCTCGCCCTTTTCGCTCTGGCGCTGCTCTCGGTCCTGATCAAAGAGACCTCGGTCGCCGCGCTCGCCGTCCTGGCGATCGGGTTTCGCGAACGCAGGAACGGGGTCTGGCCGCTCTGCGCTGTCATGGCGATCGGCGTGAGCATGGCCGTTTTCGCCTCTCACGGCGGCGTGGACACGCCCCAAAAGACTTATGGCAGCCTGACCTCCCTTCCCGGTTTCGATGAGCTGGCAGATAGGGCTGAAAAGATGGCGGCTTTCGCGTGGACCTGGGTCTTCCTGCTGACCCTTCCACTGTGCGCAGCCGCCGTCCTCGCTGCTGTGCGTGACCGGGCGGTCGTGGGCAGTCGAAAACACGTCCGCATTCTCATCGCCTCGCTCGTCGCCGCAGCCGTCATCGGCTTTCTGAGCAAAGAAGATTTCGTACGCTACTCGTACCCGGTCGTGTTTCTGGCGCTTTGTTCCGCCGTCACCCTCGCGTCAGGCCTCAAACGCTGGGTACTTCCCATGATCATCGTCGCCGGAGCGGTCCCGGTTTGGAACATGTGGACCCCGGACGATGGCGACAGGCTTTCGCTCTGGCCTTCCATTCTGACTCGCGAGCTCTACTACAGCGGGTTTACCGTGCTGCCCGGCTATCCGCTCCACGCCTGGAGCGTTCTTTCGGCGGGAAGAAGGACGGCTTGTGCGTCCTGGTGACGACGAAGGACTCCGAAAACCCCTGGGCCATCGCCAACTATTTCAAGTACGTGGGCAGAGACGTCCGGCTCTTCACGGAGGCTCAAGCTGCCGATTTCGAAAGATGCCCCGGCGCCAAAGCCATCGTGCGCCGGCAGTACTCGGAGGACTCGACCGATTGCTTGCCGCAGTGCGCCGAAGGCGTTGCTGTCGACGCTTGTGTCCGCCAGCCGATGCGCGGATGGGCCCGGAGTGAAGGGCGAGTATTGACCAACAAGACCTGTCTTCCGTGACGGGACTTTCGCTTTCGCCGCGTTCGAGCGATCGCCAAGCTCAAGCCGAAGCACTGCTCGAGTCACCGCGCCCACCGCAGGAGCACGGCGCCTCCGGGCACGAGCCGCAGCGGCGCATCGCGGCCGTCGGCCCACGTTCGGGTCGCGGGATCGAACTGCTGGGGCTGCGCCTCGCCGGCACGCAACCGCAGCGTGATGCCCGCTGCCTGCCGGTAGTCGCGATTGACGATGAGCGCCGCGATTCGTCCGTCCGCGTCCTCGAACAGACCGGCGGTCGCGGGACCGCCTTCCATCGCGGCGATCGGACCGAGGGGCGGCCGCGGCGCGGTCTCGCCGATGGAGTCGGCGACCGAGACGGACCGGAAGCCCTGGAGCTCGTCGGCGATCGCGCGCGCCGTCCGGTTGATGCGCGAGGCCTCCGCGAAGTGCCGCGTCGGCCTGCCGTCTTCGATGAGCCCGTGGTGGAACTTCATGATGTCGGCGTGCTCGACGTGCACGGGGGTCCAGTACGCGAAGTAGGAGATGCCGCGCGCGCCGTACGCGAGCGCATGGTACGCCTGCCAGCGCAGCTCGCCCTCGGTCGGATCGCGATAGGTCGCGTGCGGCATCGCCAGGACGATCAGCATGAACGGGACGCCGTGCCGTTCGGACAGCTCGCGAATGAGCGCCAGGCTCGTGAAGAACGTCGGCCGCGTGCCGGGGATGCCGAACGGGTAGTAGTCGTAGCTCAGGAGCGCCGGCTCGACGGTCGTGACGAAGCGCTCGACGTAGTCGGGATACGACGCCGCGCCCGCGCCCCCAACCGCGTACTCGGGGAGCAGGTTCACGTACGCGAGGTGGTCCGGGTCGGCCGCGCGCAGGCGCCCGATGACGGCCGCGAGGCCGGCGAACTGATCGACGACGGGCTCGTCGGCGACGAAGTAGCCGCCGAAGCCGGGCTGGTCGCGGTACTCCGACACGGCCGCGTCGAGTGCCGTCTCCCAACCGGGCCGCCCCGGCGCCTCCGCATCGAACCGCGAGTCGGCGATCCACATCACGAGCCCATGGCGCGCGGCGACGGGCAGGGCCTGCCGCGCGAGCTCGGGCGTCTGCACGCCCTCGCACGGTGGCCCGACGACGGTGAAGCCGGCCCCGGCCATCTCCGCGGCGCGCGCGTCGTCGAAGAGGGCCAGTGGCGGGCCGCACCAGGCGGTGGTGATGAACGAGGACGCGGGCTGCGTCGCGGCGCTCACAATCGCGCTCGGAGAGCGGAGCGGCGAGGGACGCGGCGGAGCGCTGGCGCACCCGGCGGCGGCCACGAGCAGAGGCGCCAGCAGCCGAGGAGCTGTGCACACGCGTCCGAGGTGAAGGAGACGTGTCCGCTTCACGGCCACGCAGATGCTACGACGCGGCGGCGAATCCGGAAAGGGCACGTCCGCCGGGTGGCGTCGGGCGGCGGCGTTGGCCTTCCGGATAAAAGTCTTCGTGATGACTGACTTGTCGTACGGAGCGGGGGGCTGCGGACGCGATCCGGTGGCCGCGACTTTGCGTATGCTGGGCGCGCGCGCCAGACCCCATGGAGCTGACCGGCGAGCAGCAGCGGCTGCAGATATCGGCGATCGAGTTCGCACGACAGGCACTGGGCTACGACATCGTCGCCGCCGACGCGGACGAGCGGTTCGGGCGGGACACCTGGCGGCGGTGTGCGGAGTTCGGCGTGCTGGGCATGCCGATTCCGGAGGCATTCGGCGGGCTGGGGCTCGGCCTCTCGGCGCTGCTCGCGGTCATGGAGGGCCTGGGCTACGGGACCCGCGACCAGGGCCTGCTCTTCTCGCTCAATGCGCACCTCTGGACGAACTCGATTCCGATCCTCACCTACGGGACGGTCGCGCAGCGGACGCGCTGGCTGCCGGGCCTGTGCGACGGCACGCTGATTGGCGCCAACGCGGCGTCGGAGCCGGACGCCGGCTCGGACATCTTCGGCATGCGCACGCGGGCCGTGCGCGAGGGCGACGTCTACGTGCTGAACGGCGCGAAGACGTTCGTCACCAACGCCCCGGAGGCCGATCTGTTCGTCGCCTACGCCACGCTCGACCCGGCGCTCGGCGCCATGGGTGTCACGGCGTTCGTCATCGAGCGCGAGACGCCGGGCTGCCGGATCGGCCGTCCGCTGCACAAGATGGGTCTGCGGACGTCGCCGATGGCGGAAGTCGTCTTCGAGGACTGCCGCGTGCCCGTCGACAACCGGCTGGGCCGCGAGGGACGCGGCGTCGAGGTCTTCGAGTGCTCGATGGAATGGGAGCGCGGCTGCATTCTCGCGAGCTGTCTGGGCGTCATGCGGCGGCAGCTCGAGGACTGCATCCGGCACGCCCGCGAACGGAAGCAGTTCGGGCGGCCGATCGGGAAGTTCCAGTCGGTCGCCAACCGGATCGTCGACATGAAGGTGCGGCTCGAGACCAGCCGCCCGCTCGTCTACCGGATCGGCGTGCTGAAGGACGCCGATCAGGAAGCGATGCTGGAGGCGGCCATGGCCAAGCTCTACGTCTCGCAGAGCTTCGTGCAGTCGAGCCTCGACGCCATCCAGATCTTCGGCGGCTACGGCTACATGACCGAGCAGAGAGTCGAGCGCGACCTGCGCGACGCGGTCGGCAGCACGCTGTATTCGGGGACGTCGGAGATCCAGCGCAACCTGATCGCGCGCGCGCTGGGACTGTGACGAGGACAGAAGTTCTTAGTTGTGAGTTGAGAGTTGTAAGTTGGATTGCCCGAACAGAGCGGCCGAGACGAGTGCCGAGCCTGTAGCCTGTAGCCTGGAGCCCGTAGCCCATGCCTGAAGTGACCAACGTCAGAGACACGATTCGGCAGTTCATCCTGACCAAGTACCTGCCCGGAGAGTCGGCCGCGAATCTGCGCGACGACACGCCGCTCCGGACGAGCGGCGTCCTCGATTCGCTCGCCACGCTGGGCCTGGTGAACTTCCTCGAGAAGGAGTTCGGGATCCAGATCGAGGCGCACGAGACCGGGGTCGACACCTTCGATCGCATTCAGGACATCGCCGCCCTGGTCGAGCGCAAGCGCGCGTGACCGGGCGGGCGGGAGCCGCGCCGCCGTGACCAATCATCTTGCCGAGTACCTCGAATCGAGTGCCAGCCGCTTCGGATCGCGGACGGCCGTGGTCGATCCGGGCGGTTGGAGCCTGAGCTACGCCGACCTCGACCGCCAGGCCGACGCGCTGGCCGGATGGCTCGCCGCCTCCGGCGTGCGGCCGGGGGACCGCGTCGGCGTCGTGCTGCCGAAGAGCGTGCCGTCGGTCGTGGCCCTGTTCGGGATCATGAAAGCCGGGGCCGCCTACGTGCCCGTCGACTGCACGGCGCCTGCCGAGCGCGGCCGGGGCATCCTCGCCGATTGCGCCATCCGCGCGCTCGTCGCGGATGGTTCGTCGCTGGCCACGGCGCCGCCGGCGGGCGCCGGCGGGCCGCTGCCGGTGATCCTGGTCGGCGAGCCGCCCGACGGCCCGCTCGACGGCGTCCAGCTCGCCCGCTACGACGAAGTGGTCCGCGGCCAGGGGCCGGCGCCCCGGCTACCCGCGCGATGCCGGGGATCTCGCCTACATCCTCTACACGTCCGGGTCGACCGGCACGCCGAAGGGCGTGATGCTGACGCACCGGAACGCCACGAGCTTCGTCGACTGGTGTTCGTCGGTCTTCACGCCGGACGAGCACGACCGTTTCAGCAGCCACGCGCCGTTCCACTTCGACCTGTCGGTGCTCGACATCTACCTGTGCCTCAAGCACGGCGCCACGCTGTTCCTGGTCTCCGAGGCGCTCGGGAAGAATCCGAAGGAGCTCGCGCGATTCGTCGCCGAGCGCCGGCTGACGGTCTGGTACTCGACGCCGTCGATCCTCGCGCTGCTGCTCCAGTTCGGCGCGCTCGAGACGCTCGACCATACCAGTCTGCGTCTCGTGCTCTTCGCGGGCGAGGTGTTCCCGGTCAAGCACCTGCGCGACCTCACGCGGGCGTGGCCCCGGCCGGCCTACTACAACCTGTACGGACCGACCGAGACGAACGTCTGCACGTTCGCGAGGATTCCCACGGAGATCCCGGACGACCGCGACACGCCGTACCCGATCGGGTTCCCGTGCGCGCACTGCGGGACCGTCGTGCTCGACGCCGACGGGCGGGAGATGGCCGAAGGCGAGGAGGGGCTCCTCTACGTCAGCGGACCCTCGGTATTCGGCGGCTACTGGAACCGCCCGGCCGAGAACGCGGGCGTCTTCGTCGAGCGCGGCGCTTCGCGCTGGTACAACACGGGCGACGTCGTGCGCTGGGATCCGGCCGAGGGCTACATCTACGTGGGCCGGCGCGATCGCATGGTCAAGCGGCGCGGCTACCGCATCGAGCTCGGCGAGATCGAGCGGGCGCTCTACCGGCACGCCGAGGTGCGCGAGGCCGCCGTCGTGGCGATTCCCGACGCGGAGTCCGGCGTCCGGATCGTCGCGTTCCTCGCGTGCGGCGACGCCGTGCCGCCGTCGATCATCGAGATGAAGACGTTCTGCGCGTCGCACCTGCCCGGGTACATGAGCCCCGATCGCTTTCTGTTCGAGCCGCACCTGCCTCGCACGTCGACCGACAAGGTCGACTACCAGTCGCTGCGGCGGCGGTTGGCTGACCGTCGCCGGCGACTTCGGGAGCGGCGTCGTGAGCGACCCGTCCGCCATCACCGGCGTCTCGGAGCGTCTCGACACCGGCCCGGCGCGGCCGAAGGCGGAGGTCGCCGCCGAGGCGGTGAGCCTGCCGCTGTTTGCCGCCATTCTCGTGCCGCTCGCCGCGCTGTGGCTCGTGATCGATCACTTCGGGCTCGAGAGCAACGCCGTGTCCAGGCTGGTGCTCATCACGTGCCTCGGCTTCTCCGTCCACTACTTTCTGCCGCTGCGGTTCCGCCTGCCGTTCTTCCTCGGCCTGTCGGTGTTCGCGCTCGGGTTCGTGCTCGGCGTGGGTCCGGCCGCCTGGATCGTCGGCATCGGGCTGACGCTCATCGGGCTGTGCCATCTGCGGGCGGCGTTTCGCACACGGCTGGTCCTGGTCTGCGCCGCGGGCCTCGCGATCGTCGCCGCGCGCGCCGGGCTGGCGCACGTGCCGGTGCCCGCCTCGGTCTGGCCGATCCTGGGATCCCTGTTCATGTTCCGGCTGATCGTCTACCTGTACGACATCCGGCACGATCCGTCGCTCGCGTCCTTCTGGCCCTCGCTGTCGTATTTCTTCCTGCTGCCCAACGTCTGCTTCCCGCTGTTTCCCGTCGTCGACTACAAGACATTCCGCACGACGTACTACCGCGGCGACCGCCATGCGATCTACGCCGGCGGCCTGCAGTGGATCTTCCGCGGCGTCGTGCAGTTGATTCTGTACCGGGTCGTCTATCAGACGCTCGTGATCGAGCCGACGGCCGTGGCCAGCGCGTGGGACCTCGGCCAGTATTTCATCTGGCCGTTCCTCCTGTACTTCCGCGTCTCGGGCCAGTTCCACGTGGTGATCGGCCTGCTGCGGCTGTTCGGCTTCGGTCTGCCCGAGACCCACCACGAGTACTTCCTGGCCTCGAGCTTCACGGACTTCTGGCGCCGGATCAACATCTACTGGAAGGACTTCATGATGAAGCTCTTCTACTATCCGGCCTACTTCGCCCTGCGGAAACGCGGCCCGGTGCTGGCGCTCGTCGTCTCGACCGTCATCGTCTTCGCCTCGACCTGGCTCCTGCACTCGTACCAGTGGTTCTGGCTGCGCGGCGTCTTTCAGGTCGGCTGGACGGACACCGTGTTCTGGTCCGTGCTGGGCGTCCTGGTCGTGTTCAACGCGCTGCGCGAGTGGCGGCGGGGCCGGGCGCGCGCGCTGACCGCGCGCACCTTGTCCTGGCCCGAGACGCTCGGCCTCGCGGCCCGGACCGTCGGGATGTTCTGCTTCGTGTGCGTGCTCTGGTCGCTCTGGAGCACGGAGTCCCTTGGCACCTGGCTCTCGCTGTGGCCGGCCATCGTGCACTGGTCGCCGGCGCCGGGCTGGACGGCCGTGGCGGCGCTCGGGGTTCCCGTGGCCGTCGGCCTCGTCGCGATCGCCAAGAGCCGGCGATGGGCGCCGGCCCCCGATCTCGGCCACGGCGGCCGGGCCGTCGTCATCCTGGCCGTCTCGGCCTGCCTCGTCGTCGGCAGCTCGTTCCGCGTGGCGGCGCACCTGGGGCCGGTCGGACGGATGATGACGGACCTGCGCTCCAGCGGCCTCAACCAGGCGGACGCGGTCGCGATGGAGCGCGGCTACTACGAGAACCTGATGGGCGTGGATCGCTTCAACGGCGAGCTGTGGGCGCTCTACATGAACCGGCCGCTCGACTGGGGCGGGACGCTGCTCGAAGAGGGGCTGGCGCGGCCGCTGAGCGGGTTCGTGCCCTACGAGCTCCTGCCGTCGGCGAGCGGACGGTTCAAGGGCGTGACCCTCCGGACGAATGCGTGGGGCATGCACGACAAGGAGTACGCGCGGACGCCGCCGGCCGGCTGCGAGCGCATCGCCATGCTGGGCGCCTCGCACGCCATGGGCAGCGGCGTCGAGCGGGAACGCACGTTCGAGGCGCTGGTCGAGGACCGGCTCAATCGGGAGCAGCCCGGCCGGTGCGTCGAGATCCTCAACTTCGCGGTCTACGGGTACAATCCGCTCTATCAGCTCCAGATTCTCGACGACCGCGTGCTGGGATTCCAGCCGGACGCCATCCTCTACGTCGCGCATCCCGAGGACTCGCTCCGCGTCGTCCGCTACCTGACGCAGCTCGTGCGCGACGGCAAGCCGCTGCCCTACGAGTTCCTGCGCCGGATCGTGCGGGAGGCGCAGGTGGCGCCGGGGGAGTCCGAGCGCGTCATCTCGCAGCGCCTGGCGCCGTTCCGGGAACGGATCCTCGGCGATCTCTACGCCGCCATGGTCGACTCGGCCCGGCGGCGCGGGGTCTGTCCGGGCCTCGTGTACCTACCGATGGTGCCGGCCATGCAGTACGCCGTGGACGTCGAGCGGGAGAAGCGCCTTGCGACGGACGCGGGTTTCAGCCTGCTCGACCTGGCCGGCGTCTACGACGTGCCGGACCGCGACGCGCTCTGGATCGCGCAGTGGGATGCCCACCCGAACGCGCGCGGGCACGCGCTCGTGGCCGATCGGCTGTATGCGCTGCTGCAGCGCGAAGGCTCGCTTCTCGCGTGCCGCGCCAGCGACGCGGGCCGGCCCGGGACGCTGACATTCGGCGCGCCGCTTCACGCGTTGTCGATCTGTGCGGCGTACCGCACGGCCGCGTGGTCGGATGCCTCGTCCTCGCCGCACAGGATCGACCGATTCGCCGATCAGGTCCGGCCACTCGGAGAAGGTGCGGCCGACGAGTCGGCTCAACACGTCGACGCGGCCGGCCAGCCGCTCGCGCAGGTATTCCCGCGCCGCGCCCATCCGTACCGACGTGCGGTCGATGGGACGATAGGCGGCGAGATCGACCGTGTTCAGGACGGATCCGGCAGACGGGATTTCACCTGCTGCCATCGCCAACCCTGTGTGAACCGGACGAGCGGACGGGCGAAGCGCCGCGCCTGGCGGAGCTGCGCGCCCCGCACGTTGTGCTTCTCGCTCGTGTCGATCGGCACGTCCGGGTCCACGCCGAGCCAGGTGAACAGCCGCCGGAACAGACCGGCCGGGTCTCGCTGAAGCTCGGCGAGGGTGAGCAGGAAGATCTGGTCGCGGTCGAACAGCTCGAGATACGGTTCAAGCTGGTACGCGTAGTCGCTGCGCGCGATGTAGTCGTCCCGCGTACGCACCGCCTCCTCGGGGCCGAGGGTCTCTCGGCCGTCGGCCACGAAATGCCAGTAGTGGCTGATCGCCCTCTCGACCGGATGCCGCAGCATGTAGACGATGCGCGCGGCCGGATTGAACGCCCAGATCCGCTGGGCGCAGCCGCCGACCCAGTGGCGGGCCGAGTAGCTCGTGCTCGACTCGCCTGCGTACATGACTGCGCCCGCCATCGCGAACAGCCGCAGGTACCAGCCGATCCCGGGCTCCGGGTAGGGCTGGCCCTGACCCCACATGCGGCCTCTCGCGAGATGGGGCGCGAAGTACTGCGGCTCCTTGAACGCCGACATGAAGATCTGGGGGTGCTGGTGCAGGTACGCGTGAAGCGACGAGGTCCCCGCCTTCATGGCTCCGATGATGAACAGATTCGGAAAGATCGGCATCATCGCGACACCTCCACCGATCCGGTGCCGCCGGCGGGCGCCGCCGTCGGGGCGCTCGAGCGTCGAGCCCCGGCCAGCCAGCGCTGGAGGACCCACACCGCCCAGAGCGGATAGCTGCCGTCCACGCGGCCGGCGACGTGGTCGTCGTACGTGCGGACGAGCGCCCGGCGATCCAGATGTCCGCCGACCATGGAGTCCGGGCCGAGCACTTCGTCACGGAACATCGGGGCGTGCGGCCCCGCGATCCACGCGCCGATCGGCACCGTGAAGCCGCGCTTCGGCAGGCGCCAGAGGGCGCCGGGCAGCCGCTGGCGCGCCAGCGCCCGCAGGAGCGTCTTGCCCTCTCGACCGACCTGCTTCAGGGGCGCCGGGATCCGGAACGCCAGCTCGACCATGCGCCGATCGAGCAGCGGCGATCGCACCTCCAGGCCGTGCGCCATGCTCATGCGATCGACCTTCACGAGCGGGTCGTTCGGGAGGTACACCTTCAGGTCGGCGTACTCGGCCCGCTGGAGGAGGTCGACGGACGGACAGCGGCGGAACGGCGCGGTCACGGCGTCGTACACCGGACTGGACGCCGGGTCGGGATCGGGCGCGAGACCCATCAACGCACGCGAGGCGGCCGGCTTGAGGAACGACAGGTCGGCGTAATAGGCGGCTGCGGGATCGCGGCCCAGGTTCTCGAGCAGCGTGCCGGCGCGCAGCGCGCGCGGCACCCTGCGGCCGCGCGGCCATCGACGCCCCGCCCAGCCCAGCGCCGGGCCGAGGCTGGCGGGGAGCCACTGGCGCGCCGCCGCTTCGAGCGCGAGCGGCACGTATCGGAAGTCGTAGCCGGCGAACGTCTCGTCGCCGCCGTCGCCGCTCAGCGCCACCGTGACGTGCCGCCGGGCGGCGCGCGAGACGTACCACGTGGGAATCGCCGACGAATCCGCCAGCGGTTCGCCGAGGCCGGTGGTGGCCGGACCAATCACGTCGCCCAGGCGCGGCTCGATCTCCTCGGCGTAATGGCGGCTGCGGACGTGCGCGGCGGTGAGCGCCGCCGCCGCGAGCTCGTTGTGCTCGCGCGCACCGAACCCGACCGTCGCGGTCACGAGCCGGTCACCGAGCACTTCGGCCATGTACGAGACGACGAGGCCGGAATCGATGCCGCCGCTGAGGAACGCGCCGAGCGGCACTTCGCTCTCGAGCCGATCGTGCACCGCCGTGCGGAGGGTGCCGTCGATCTCCTGCAGGAGCGCCGCGCGCGGCCGGCGATCGCTGTCGAACTCGTGGATGTCCCAGGTACCTCGCGAGATTCGATCCGGCCGTCGGCCGCCCGCAGCCAGTGTCCCGGCTCGAGCTTGCGCACGTTCCGATAGATCGTGCCGGGCGCGAGGAAGTAGCCGAGGGACAGGTACCCCTCGAGCGCGGTGAGATCGATCTCGCCGCTGCCAGAGCGGCGCCTCGCGGAGCGCCGGCAGCTCGCTGGCGAAGTGGAGCACGCCGTCGCGCATGAAGTAGAAGAACGGCTTCTTGCCGAGGCGGTCGCGCGCGGCGAAGAGCGCCCGCTGCCGGCCGTCGTAGATCGCGAACGCGAACATGCCCTCGAGGTGCTCGACGCAGCCGGGCCCGAACTCCTCGTACGCATGGACGATCGTCTCGGTGTCGCTGTCGGTCCGGAAGCGATGGCCGCGGTCCTCGAGCCGCGGCCGGAGCGTGCGGTGGTTGTAGATCTCGCCGTTGAAGACGATCCAGCAGGACCCGTCCTCGTTCGCGAGGGGCTGCTGCCCGCGCGCGACGTCGATGATCGCGAGGCGCCGATGGCCCAGCGCGGCGCGCTCGGCATCGAAGAAGCCGTCGCCGTCCGGTCCGCGGTGGGCGAGCGCCGCGGTCATCGCCCGGACGCCGGCGTAGGCGTCTGGCGGCAACGGCCCGTCGAGGGAGAACGCGCCTGCAATCCCGCACATGGGTGGTCGCTACCTCAAGCCAGAAGCCAGAAGCCAGAAGCCAGAAGCCAGAAGGGTGGAAGTTACTCTCATTCGATTGAAGAAAGCTGACTCGCGTCAGCGCGTTCGCCACTTCCGGCCTCTGGCTTCTGGCCTCTAGCTTTCGCGCTGACAACCCGCCGATACACCCCGGCATACTCCGCTATCATCCGATCGATCGTGAACCGGGATTCCACTCGCTGCCGGGCGGCGAGCCCGAGCCGCGCGCGCAGCTCCGGCGCCGCCGCGAGATCGTCGAGCACGCGCGCGAGCGCGTGCGGATCGCGCGGCGCGACGAGGCGGCCGCAGCCGTCGTCCACCACTTCCGGCGTGCCGCCGACGCGGGTCGCGACGACCGGGAGCGCGGCCGCCATGGCCTCCAGGATCGTCAGCGACACGCCTTCGCTGAGAGAACTGTTCGCATATACGTCGCAGCCCGCCAGCCACTCCCGCGCATCGTCCCGGAAGCCCACGAACGCGACCCGATCGCGGATCCCGCACTCGCTCGCCAGCCGCTCCAGCGACGCGCGCTCCGACCCGTCGCCGACGACGACCAGGCGCGCCCGGCGGCGGCGGGCCAGGTCGGCGGTCGCCCGGACGAGCGTGCCCAGATCCTTGACCGGGTCGAGCCGCGCGATGGTTCCGATGACCAGCTCGCCCTCGTCGGCCCCCAGATCGCGCCGCGCGTGCGCGCGGGCCGCCGGGTCGGGCACGACGCCGGGGTCGATGCCGTTGTAGATGACCCGGACCGATGCCGGCGGGAATCCCTCCCCGATGAGGTGGCGCTTGACGTCCTCGGAGACCGCGAACACGGCCGTGGGCAGACGTTTGAACAGGACGTTCGCCGCGCGCCGCTTCGTCGACGGCGGCGCGTCCGACAACCGTCCGTGCTCGGTGAAGACGACCGACACGCCGGGCGCCCATGCGCGCGCGAGCGCGCCGTAGACGAACGGCGAGTAGTGATGCGCGTGAATCAGATCGATCTGCTGCGTGCGGCACAGCCTGGCGATCGCCTGTCCCAGGGACGGGCGGAAGCCCGGCCCGCGCCGAAGCGCCGAGACGGCGATGCCTTCGCGCTCGAGCAGCGACGCCCACGCCCCGGGCTCGTCCAGGCAGCAGACCGCCATCGGCCACTCGGGATGCAGGCGCGCCGCGAGCTCGGTGACGAGCCGCTCGGTGCCGCCTGGATTCAGGCTGAGCACGAGCTGCAGAACGCGGGGCGGACGTTCGGTCACGGCGAGCTTCTCACTTCTGGCTTCTGGCTTCTGGCTTCTGGCTTCTGGCCTCTGGCTTCTGGCTTCTGGCTTCCTCCGTCCACCCCTGCCAGCGATGGTCCCGAATCGCCGCGTGCTCGTACAGCGCGTCGCGGCTCAGCCGGAGCGCGTAGTAGGACGGAACCCAGCGCGCCCACCCGGTCGTCGGCGGCTCGACGTCGACCGGGGACGGCACCAGCACCACGCGGACGTTGGCGTCGGCCACGAGCGCCGCGACCCGCGGCATCTGCAGCCGCGAGGCCACCAGTGCCGCCCGCGCGCCCGGATGGCTGGCAAAGAAGCGCACCACCCAGGCGATCTGCGCCCGCGTGTTGTAGGTCGTCGGATCGAGACGGATATCGTCGTAGCGCACACCGCTCCGCCACAGCGCGTCGAGCATCCACGGGTTGCCAAGCAGCCAGACGCGGCTCGGGTGCGTGAGGTCGAACAGCTCCTTGGACTGCTGCACCCGGCCGCGGCGGTTGTCTCCGTCGAAGACGATGAGCGCGTCGAGCGCGCGGCGGTCGAGCGCCGGCTGCGCCGGCACGGCAGGGAGGTGGCTGGCAATCGTCGTCGCGACCGCCGGCACGCTCAGCAGGCCGTACAGTCCGAACACCGCCGCGAGCCACGTCCGGGCGAGCCGCCTCCGACGCGGCCAGGCCACCCGCAGCCCGAGTCCGACCAGAGTCGCCGCGACGAGAAAGGGAATGGACCCTGGCGCGCCGAGGCTCTTCAGCAGCCACAGCGCATGCGTCACGAGGTGCCCAGCAATTCACGGAGGGCCCGGACGGCCGCCTGCTGAGCGGCGGAGAGCTCGAGCTTCTCGACGGAATCCAGCTCGGCGCGCGCGCGGGCGGACTCGTGCACGGCTGCGTGAATCGTCGCCGCGTGGATCAGGACGTCCGGGTTCTGCCCGAGCCGCGAGACCGCCATCTCCAGGAACGGCACGGCGGCGTTGTCGTCGCCGAGCAGATGATGGATCCAGCCCACCGTGTCGGCGATGGCCGGATCCTGCTGCAGCCGGTAGGAGCGCTGCGCGATTGTCAGTGCCTCCTGGGCGCCGTGCCCGTACTCGGCCAGGTAGTACGCCAGGTTGTTCAGCGCCATCGCGTTCTCGGGATCCAGGTCGGCGATGCGCCGGTAGCGCTCGATGCTCTTGGCGTACTCCTGGCGGACGGCGTACAGCTCCGCCAGCTGGGTCTGCGCGGCGAGGAGGCGGGGCTCGATCTCCGTCGCGCGGACGAGCAGGCTCTCGACGTTGGTCCGATCGCCGCGCGCCACCTCGCTCTCGAGCTTCAGCACGAGCTTCACGCCGGCCGGCTTCAGGCCCCCGGCGTCGGCGATCGCCAGACGGCGCTGCGCGAAAATCGCCGGCAGCTCGGTCTCGGGATCGAGGCCCTTGTCGATCTCCTCGGGCGCGAGCCACGTCCGCGGGAACGGGGTGCACAGCGGATCGCCGATCACGACCGTCTGCCAGCTCAGGAACGGCATCGCGAGGTAGAAGGACTCCGCGAGGGTGAAGCCCGACACGTAGGCGGGGAACAGAATCTGGGGCCGGATGGTGGCGTCGAGATACGGTTCGCTGACGTGCGCGGCGACGCCGGTGAGGCCGTCCCGGATCAGGTCCCCGGCCAGTGACTGAAAGCTGCCGTGAAATTGCGGCCCGCCGTCCGGGCCGCTCGGATTCCAGCTCGCGGGAGGCTCCGTGAACGTCCGGCCGTCGCTGCTGACGTACATCGCCCCGATCGCGCCGGGATTGAACACGAGCCCGGACCGGCGCTGCAGGTGCGCCGGGGCCGGGTCGTTCGACCCCCAGGAGTAGTAGCCGATCGCGGGATCCGTCGTCGAGACCGCATCAGGCGTCGTGTCCAGCAGAACCTGGCCCGCCACGGGCGTGTGCGCGAGACGCTCGGCGGCCTCCTGCAGCCACTGATCGCCGCCGCGATCGACGAAACTGGCCTTCTCGTCGAGGATGACTCTCCCCTGCGCGACAGGCGCGACCCCGCGATCGATGAGCCGCATCACGTCGTCGACGGTGAAGCCGTCGAGCCGCGTGACGAGATACAGGTCGGAATCCACGCGCGTGAAGCGGCGAGCCTCGGCCGGAGTCCTGGTGCCGAGGAAATACGGGTTCGGCACGCGGCCCAGGACCGGGAGGATGGCGCCGAGCGATTTCCTGTAGAGCAGGGTCAGCTCGGAGTCCACGCTCGCGACGGTGCCGTCGCGCCCCCCCGTGCCTTCGATGCGCAGCGGCACGCCCTTCGTCAGAACGATATAGAGGATTCTGTCCTGGAGCGCCTGGCGGGCGAGCGCCGCCGCGATCGGGACCTCGATCGTCTGCCCGTAGACCGCCCGCGAAACCGCCTCCGTCGCCGGCGTATGCAGCCGGACGACGTGGTTCTCGCTCACCTGGCGGACCTTCGCGTAGTATTCGCCGATCTGGACCGACGCGGGGCTATCCGCGTTGACGACGACGAGCACGTTCTCCGCGGTCTGGGCCCGGCCGGGCTGGGCAACCAGGAGGAGTCCGAGCGTCGCGAGAAGAGCAGCGGTGAGGGCGCGCATTGCTTCGCGGGTGTGATGCGAACCGCGCGCCACATTTCCTGGGGCGGTTCCCGGGCGTACGCCGGGGCTGCTCACCCGTGCGGGATGGAACTACTGAGAAGGTATCCGATCGGCAGACTTTTCTCCGGTCGGCGAGGCTCGGGAGGGAGAACCCGTCTCAGAGCTTCTGGTGTTTGCGCCGGGCGCGTCGCAGCATGCCGCCGCCGAGCGCGAGGCCCGTCCCGAGCAGGAGCAGCGACGCGGGTTCCGGCACCGGCGAATTGAACGGCGCCGCGGACCCCAGGTCCTTTCGCACCGCCCACTCCTCGTACCCGTCGTTGTTGCCGTAGGGCGCCGGAAGCCCGAATTGTGACCAGAGGTAGATGTACCGGTTCGACGAACCACCGGGGACCAGGTTGGTCGGGATGTAGAGGAACAGGTCGCCGGATCCGCTGCCGCTGTTGAGGTTGTAGTTCAGCAGCACGTTGTTCGTGGGCGCCGTCGACTGAGAGATGGCATAGGGAGCCGAGAGATTCCCGTCGAGGTCGTACCTCAGGCTGGACCCGGTCCCCGCGCAGGTGTCCGCGAACGACTTGCCGCCGGACCCCGACGAACAGAGCTGGAGGCCGGAGAGCGACAGCAGCGGATCGGAACCGGTCTGATTGATGTCGAGCAGGAACTCGTAATATGACTGCGTGCCGGACGAGCCGTCGGCTTTCGGCAGGGTGACGACCGGAACCTGCGATTTCAGGAGGTCGGTCGTGAACGTCGGCGAGCTGTTCTCGTTGTTCAGCAAGGGCCGCGCGCTCGTATTCATGCCGTCTTCGACGAGCTTGTTGCTGCTGATGCGGACGAACGAGTCGATGACGCCAGTGCCCGTCGACTGCATGTCCGTGGTGGTCCACAGGGCGCCGGCGAAGCTCCAGAAGTCCACGCCGCCGAAGGTCACGCCGGAGCCGGACGAGCTCGTGCACGAGCCGGACGTGCAGTCGAGCGTCGCGGCCTGACTCGCCGCCGGCGCCGCGATCATGAGGCCCAGCACCAGCAGGGCCGCGGCGGCCGACTTCGTCAGGTTATCTCTCATCCGCGAGCTCTCCCGTCCGTCTCAACTCTCAGGCCCGAAGACCGGGGCCGACTCGGCCGGCGAGGTTGCAAGAACAGTTCCGGCTCAGGCGTGATGGAAACCTGCCCGTGAACACGCGAAAAGCGGACGTCCTCATCGGCGCAAGGTCTGCAGCCGGGAGACTTTAGTTAGAGCTTCCGGCTCGCCTGTCGATCGCCTCACGAGGCGCCCCTGCGACCGCCGGCTGCCGGACCGCGACGGGTCAGGGCCTGCCGGGCACAGAACCTGCTTGTGAGGGGACCTGGCGTGAGTCGTAGAACCTCCTCTGTCGCTGCAGTCGCTCTCATCGGCGCGTGCCTCGCCGGTGCCTGCTCGAGCTCGGAGAGCCGGCGTGACTCGGCGATTGCAAAGGGAGACGCCTACCGCCGGCAGGGGCAGTACGCCGACGCCGTGCTCGAGTACCGCCGTGCCTCCCAGGCCGATCCGGAATCGCCCGTCCCATATGTGCGGCTTGGACAGGTGGCCATCGACAGTGGTGACAAGCTGAACGCGTGGCAGTCCTATCAGAGGGCCGCCGACCTCGCGCCAAACGATCCGGACCTGCAAATCGAGGCCGGCGGCATGCTCCTGCTTGCGCATCGCTTCGATGATGCTCGCGCCCGAGCCGACAGGGTGCTGGCCCGGGACCCGAAGAATCTCCGGGCGCTTGTGCTGCGCGCGAACGCGCTGGCTGGCCTGCAGAATCTCGACACCGCCATCGAGCAGATTCGCGCCGCCATCCAGATGAGTCCCGGCGAGAGCGAGCTTTACAGCAATCTCGCCGTCATGGAGGCCAATACCGGTCAGCTCAAGCAGGCCGAAGCCACGTTCCAGCGCGCGATCGACGTCGCACCCGGCTCGGCCTCCGCACACATGGCGTTCGGCAATTTCTATTGGGGCACGCAGCGGCCGCAGCAGGCCGAAGCCGAGCTGTTGAAGGCGGTGCAGCTCGAGCCGCGCAACGTGCTGGCCAACCGTGCGCTTGCGACCTTCTACTTCGGGTCGGGCCAGCCGCTGAAGGCGGAAGCTCCGCTCAAAGTCGTCGTCGAAGCGTCTCCGGGCGTGGACGAGCGGCTCGCGCTCGCGGACTACTATCTGGTGACTGGGAGGCGCGATCTCGGCGTGTCGATGCTCGACGCGATCACCAAGCTCCCGGACGGGGCCGACAAGGCCCAGGCGCGGCTCGCCGCGCTGCGGCTCGCCGAGGGCCGCAGCCCGGAGGCGCGCGCGATCGTGAACACGATTCTCGAACGGAATCCGCGCAGCGCCGAGGCCCTGATCGTGCGAGCCCGCTTGCTGATGGCCGAGCGTGACTACGCGGGCGCGCAGCGGGACGCGACCGCCGCCGCCAACTCGGATCTCCAGTCCGTCCACGCGTGGTACCTCGCCGGCCAACTCGACGCCCTCCAAGGCGACTATTCCCGGGCCCAGGAAGCCTTCCAAGCCGTGGTCAGGCTCAATCCGCTCGCCGCCGCCGCGAAAATCCAGCTCGCGCGGCTCACGCAGATCCAGGGCGCGGTGGATCGTGCCGACGACGCCCTCAAGACGATCCTCGAGTCCGGGCCCCGCGACCCCGCGACCGCCGTCATGCTCGTGAGCGCGCTGCTCGAGCGTCGCGACCTGGTCGATGCCGAGGCCCAGCTGAAGCCCCTTCTCGAGCAATATCCCAAGGCGGCGCCAGTCCAGTCGCTCATGGGCACGCTGAGCCTGCTGAAGAAGGACTATGCCGGCGCCCGACGCTGGTACCAGGCCGCGCTCGAGACGGCGCCGGGCTCGCTCGACACGCTCTCGGGACTGGTCGCGGCCGACCTCGCGACCGGCCATCCCGACGAGGCGCGGAATCGCGTGCTCAAGGCGCTGGCGCGAGAGCCGATACGGACGCAGCTCCGGCTGCTCCTCGCGAAGGTCTACGGCGCCACGCACGAGGTCGACAAGGCGGAGGCGATTCTGCGCGACGCGGTCAACGCCGACCCGCTCAGCTTCGACGCCTACGGCATGCTGGCGCAGCTGCTGTACGAACGCGGCCGCCTCGAGGAAGGAAAGCAGGCCTTCGAGAAGGTGCTCGAGCGAGAGCCTCGCGGCGTGGCGGCCCTGACGATGATCGGCATCATCCTCGAGAAGCAGGGCAAGACGGAGGACGCCATCGCGACCTATCGGCGCGCGCTGTCCATCGACCGGAACGCCGCCGTCGCCGCGAACAATGTCGCCTGGATCTATGCCGAGCGCGGGACGAACCTCGAGGACGCGGTCATGTTCGCGCGTACGGCCAGACAGTTTCTGCCCGATCGGCCGGCCGTCTCCGACACGCTGGGGTGGGCCTACTACCGCAACGGCCAGCCGAGGCTGGTAAAGGTGTCGATCCCGTACTTCGAGGAGTGCGTCGAGAAGGACCCGCGCAATCCCCTCTACCGGTACCACCTGGGGGCCGCGCTCGCCAGCAGCGGCGAGTCGGCCCGCGCGCGCGAGCAGCTCGAGGCCGCCCTCAAGCTGAGCACGACCTTCAGCGGCGTCGCCGAGACGCGCCGGCTGCTCGCCACGATCAACTGACGATCACCACGTGAAGCCGCCCGACGCCGTTCCGCTGAGCGCTCCGGCGGTGGCGGTGGCCTGCACCTGGTAGGGGCCCTTCGGGTCCTTGGGCTTGAGGTGGAGCGTAGCCGCCGCGCTGCCGGCGGCGCCGGTCGTCGCGCTGATGGTCGTCAGCACCCCCTTGGGATTGCGCACGACGAACGTGACCGTGGCGCCGGCCGCCGGCGCGCCGCCCGCCATGACGCTGGCTTCGAGCGCTTCGCCGTTCCGCGCCGGCTCGAACGAGAGGGCGAGGTCCAGCGACCCGGCAATCGCGATCGACGTCGTGGCCGCGCCGCCCGGCCCGGTGCCGCCCACGCGGGCGGCGGTGGCGCTGACCGTCGTCGTGCCGCTGGCCGTCGCGGACGGTGTGACGGTCAGACCGGCCGTGCCCGTCGCGCCGGGGGCGAGCACGAGCGACAGGCGGTCGAAGCTCGTCGTCCAGCCGGCGGGCACACCCGCGCTCAACGCGAACGTCGCGGCCGCGCACGACGCGTCATCCGCGTTCCTCACGCTCAGGCTGTACGTGACGCTCTGCGATGGCGACGTCACGACGGGCCCGGCCGGAGAGAACGAGACGATGGGCGCGCGAGCCGTGCACGGCGGTCCCGACGAGACGACGTTCACGGTCGCGCCCGTGGGACCCGAGGACACGACGGTGAGGGTCAGGCCGGATGCCGCGTCGGTGAACGTCTGCCCGATGTCGAGCAGCGCATCGAATGCGCTCGTCACCGGATCGAGGTCCAGCTCGAGGCTCGAGTCCGGGTCTGCGCCATCGCCCGCATGGACCAGCACGCCGGGCGCGATGCCGCTGTCGTACCCGAGACGCGTGCGTACCTCGACGTAGTACCAGCCGCCGTTCACGTTCGCGATCTTCAGCGCTTTCGGCATCTCGCCGTCCGTCTCCAGCGGATCGATCCAGTAGGACCCGGTGCCCGCCACGGTCTGCACGGGCGGCGAGGCGCCGTAGTTCAGCCAGCCGAGCCGCTCCTTCTGGAACGCGTTGAAGTACCCGACCGACAGGTTGCCCATGATGTCGTGGTCGTCGCCGTACTCGACGAACCCGCAGCCGGACGAGGCGCACGGCTGCGAGTGCGAGTGGTAGAGCCCGAGGTTGTGGCCCAGCTCGTGGCCGACGACCTGCATCGTGTACGCGCCGTTGATCCAGGCGCGCGACGGGTTTCCGCCGACCGTTCCCAGGCCCCACCACCCGCACGACCCGGTGCTCGGGAACGCGTACACCCGGCGCGGGTAGGCGCCGACGTTGACGCCGCTCGCGGCGGCCGCCTGGTCGGCGAGCGAGGCGATCGTGTTCGTGTCGCACGAGCCGCTGCTCATCGGCAGGGTGAACCAGCCGTACACGGCGCCGCTCAGCGAGGTCTGGCCATACGACGCGTCGACGTAGAAATTGGACACGTCCTGGAACGTCGTCGTGTAGGCGCTGGCGGTGGTCGTGGTCGTGGACGGGTTGTCCTGGAAGTTCACGAGCAGCACGAGCGTGCTCTGGTCGCCGAACGTCTTCGACGAGGCGAGGCCGACCACCTGGACGCCGCCGTTCGATTTGGAGAGCGCCAGCGTGTCGCCGGTCAGCCGGCCACGGGCCTTGACGCGTGTCCCGGTCGCGAGCGACGGCGGTCCATCGTCGAACTGCAGCCGCACGACGCGGTTTCCGACGTGCAGCAGATGGCGGAGGCGCGCGCCGGCCGCCCAGTCCTCCACGCGGACTTCGAGCTCGCCCTCGATTTCGACCTCGCCCGCCTGCGGTGGCCGCGCCGGCGCCGGCGACTGGGCGCGCGCGACCGGCGCGTGTGCCACGAGCCCGACGGCGAGCGCAACGGCGGACAGGAACTGGTGGGACAACACGGAGGGACGTCGGCAGCGCATCATTGGGTTGAGCCTCGCGATGGGCGGCGCGTGGGTCGTCGCGCGCGCGTGCGACCGTGGGGCAATCGCGATGCCATCGCCGCTCTCGCGAGTCTTCGAGGAAAATCGTGCGCGGCGCGCCGGGCGCGGCGACGCCAATCCGAAAGCCAATCCGAAATCGGTCGGCCGCGGACAAAATTCGTGCGGGCGGCGGCACTGCGCCGGCTCAGCGGCGGATGGACTGTGGCGGACTGGAAGGGACTGCAGCGCGCGGGAGGGAGTGCGAGAGAGCGGACGAGGACCCGAAGGGCGGATTGGGCGGCGGGCGGCGGACTACGCGAAACTCGCGAAGCTGAACATGCCGTTGGACGCGGTCCACTCGGCGAGCCACGTCCGCAGCCTGGCGAGCGCCGAGTCGGCGCCGGCGCCAGGGTCCATGCGAAGCGTGACCAAGTGACGCCGCGGTCCGGTCAGTCCGAGCTGAATCCATCGGGATCCAGGCTCGTCCATCACGCCGTACACCTCGACCCGCCACTCGTCGCCCGCGAGGAGGGCATCCGAGCCGTCGAGGGTCAGGAACACCTCTTCCTGACTGGCGGGCTGGGGAAGCGCATCGGCCTCGCCGCGTTGCGTCGAGGGGGCGGTCCCAGGCGAGGCGGAGCGTGGCGCGGACGGCGTCGAACGAATCGTGGCGGAGCCGTTGATGACTAGCCATGCGGCGAGCAATTGCAATTGAGCGGCCAGCGAGGCAGACCGGCATTTCCGCCGCTTCCGAGGGGCGGGCCGCTGGCGCTTATGAAAGAATACCCAGATTTGTCAGAGACTTTACAGCTTTCACCCGATTTTGTCCGGGCCAAGGCAACAAAAGTCAACCTTCCAGACCTGGATTGGAGGGTGCGGAGTTGCCGGCCCGCTCGCGGGTTATGCGTGCTTCTTGATCTTGTGGACCGCCATCTTGCGGCTCAGCGTGTTCCGATGCAGGCCCGTGATCTTCGCCGCCCGGCAGACGTTGTAGTTGGTCTTGGCGAGCGCGCGCGTGAGGAAGACCCGTTCGAACTCCTGCTGAGCGTCCTCGAACCTGATGCCGCGGTCGATCATCTGCTGCACGAGATCGGCGAGGTGGTCACGGAGCATGGGTGATCCTACGGGCTACGGGCTACGGACGACTACCGGGCGTCGTGCTGATCGAGCTCCCGTCCCGTCAGCAGCCGGTATGCCTCGAGATACTTTTCCCGCGTGTTCATGACGACCTCGTCGGGCAGCGAGGGCACGGGCGGCTGCTTGTTCCAGCCAATCTGCTCGAGATAGTCGCGGACGAATTGCTTGTCGAAGCTCGGGGGGGTCGTTCCCGGTCGATACCGATCGACGGGCCAGAATCTGGACGAGTCGGGCGTGAGAATTTCGTCAATCAGCATCAGATCGGTTCCCCGGAACCCGAACTCGAACTTCGTATCCGCAATGATGATGCCGCGCGTGAGCGCGTACTCCACGCCGCGTGCGTAGATCGCGAGCGTCAGGTCGCGAAGGCGCGCGATCTGCGCCGCGCCGACGATCTCGCCCGCGCGAGCCTCGCTGATGTTCTCGTCGTGTCCGCTCTCCGCCTTCGTCGCGGGCGTGAAGATGGGCCGCTCGAGTCTCGCCGACTCCTGCAGGCCGGGCGGCAGGGCGATGCCGCATACCGTCGCGCTCTGCCGGTACTCCTTCCAGCCGGAGCCCGAGAGATAACCGCGCGCGACGCACTCGATCGGCAGCGGGGCGGTCTTGCGGACCAGCATCGCCCGACCGCTCAGCACGTTCGCGTGCTGCCGGGCCGCCGCGGGAAAATCGTCCACGTGGACGGACACGAGATGGTGCTGCACGAGATCGGCGACCTTCTCGAACCAGAACGCGGAGAGCTGCGTGAGCACGCGTCCCTTGTCCGGGATCCCCGACCCGAGAATGTAGTCGAACGCCGAGATGCGATCCGTGGCGACGATGAGCAAGTGCTCGCCCAGATCGTAGACGTCGCGCACCTTGCCACGACGCGCGAGCGCCAAGCCGGACAGATTGGTTTCGAGAACGACCGCTGACGACATGCTCGGCGAGAGGAATCGAAGCCTATCACTTACCTTCGCGATTCTCAATCGCTTCGGAAGATTTCTTGATCAGAATTTCTCCGCGCGCGTTGCGCAGCGACACGCGCGGCGCGCCGCTCGCGCCGAAGTCGTGCGCGAGATGCTGCTCCTGATCCCGTTCTTCGGGCTGCAACCCGAATTCGCGCGCATCGATCCTGCCGAGCGTCGCGACGGCGTCGATCGTCACGGGCGGCGGTCCGTCGAGCAGCAGGCGCAGCGTGTCGTCGGTCGTCAGCAGCGTCAGCGGCGCCGCCGCCGAGAGCTGCACTTCGACTTCCGCGCGCCGCACGTCGACGCTCGATCGCGCGCGCGGATCGACGATCGTGATGCGGCCGTCGGTGCCGCCGATGCGCACCGGGCCCGCCGGCCGGACGAGCGTCACCTCCGCGCGCACCTCGTCGATCTCCACCGGTCCGCCGGCGTCGCTGATGTGGCACTCGCCGTCGCGCAGATCCAGCGTGACCTCGCGCGCGATACGCGCGAACGAGGCGCGCGACCGCTGCAGGCTCATCTTGACCGCGCCCGCGTCGGTCACCGCGATCGATCCGTTGCGCTGCGTGCCGGCGACCGTGCCTCGCACGGCCGAGACCGTGACGTCGCCGGCGATGCCGTCCAGCTGCGCGCCGGCGACGTTCGACACCTCGGCGCCCCCGCCGCCGCTGACGAGCACGGTCAGCCGCGCCGGGAGCCGGACGACGAGCAGGGCGGACTGGCGGACGTCGCGCGGGTAGTCCATCCTGAGCGTGAGCGCGCTTCCGAGGTCGTCGGTCTGCACCCGGACCCGCCGGGCGTATTCGAGGGCCGTTTGCGGGTCGGGACCGGTCGACCGCACGGTCAGCTCGTAGGCGATGTCGGCGCGGGTTTCGCCGACCAGCCGGACGCGTCCCGTCAGCAGGCCGTCCACGCGCAGCTCCGCGAGCTGGGGCGACACCTCGGCGCTTGCGCGGCTCGTCGCCGTCGCCTGGGCGGCGTTGGCCCGCACGCCCTGGCGCGCCCGGTTCCAGACCCGGGAGAGCGAGAAGCCCGCCTGGCCGGGAGCCGGCTCGGGCGCCGTCATCTGGTAGGCGATCACGCCCGCCGCGACGAACGCCAGGGCGATGAATAACTCTCGCTTTCCCATCGACTTGCCGCCAATCTTATAGTAGAAACATCCAGGCGACGCGCTGCCCGGACGCATGCCGTCAGCTCAACACGCGTCTGGCCTGCATGACCTCCACGCCGCGTCCGCCGGGGCGCTTCCCCTGGCATACCATTGTCGTGGCCGTGCTCACGGCGGCCCTGCTCTGGCTCTTCTTCCGGAACGTCGACGTCGGCGAGCTGTGGGGGGCCCTCAGCCGTGCGCACCTGTGGCTCATCGGCCTGGCCGTACTCGTGACGATTCAAACGTACGTCCTGCGCGCCTGGCGCTGGCAGGCGCTCCTGCTGCCGCTCGGGCGGGCGCGCTTCCGCACCGCCTTTCGAACGACGGTGATCGGCTTCGCAGCCACGTTCCTGCTGCCGGGGCGGGTCGGCGAAGTGCTCCGGCCGTACCTGCTCGCCCGGCGGGAAGGCTTCAAGGTGCCGTCGACGCTCGCCACGATCGTGGTCGAGCGGCTGCTCGATCTGGCCGCGGTCCTGTTACTCTTCGCGTGCGCGCTCCCGTTTCTCGGCATCGACGTGGGGCGCGACGTCGAGTGGGCGGGCGGTATCGCCGCCGTGGCGGCGGTCGCCGGGCTGGCGACCCTGTTCGTCTGCGCCGGCCATCCGGAGCGGCTCGGCCGCCTGGCCGGCTGGGTCACGCGGTGGCTGCCGCCGCGCATTGCGGAAGTGGCCGACCACCTGGTCCGCACGTTCGCCGAGGGGCTGGCCGTCATGCGGCAGCCGGGGGCCCTCGTGCTGGCGGCCTGCTGGTCGATTCCGTTGTGGCTGTCGATCGCGCTGGGCATCTGGGTCACGTCGGCGGCGTTCGATTTGACGTTCTCGTATCTGGGCTCGTTCCTGGTGATGATGTTCCTGGTGGTTGGCGTGGCGGCGCCCACGCCCGGCGGCGTGGGGAGCTTCCACTACTTCTACCTGCTGGCGGTGACGCGCTTCTTCGGCGCCGACGCCGCGACGGCGGCCGCCGCGGCGCTCGTGCTGCACGCCGTCTCGTTCGTGCCGGTCACCATCCTCGGCCTGACGTTCATGAGCCAGGACGGACTCTCGCTGGGCCGCCTGAAGAGCCTGCGACCAGCCGCGGAGGCGGCGGAAACGACGTGACGGAAGCCAGAAGCCAGAAGCCAGAAGCCAGAAGTCCGACGTCAGGGGCCGGGAGCCCTAACGCAGAGGCTCGACGCGCCTCCTGGCTTCCGGCTTCTGGCTTCTGGCTTCTGGCCTCTGGCTTCTGGCTTCTGGCCTCTGGCCTCTGGCCTCTGGCCTCTGGCCTCTGGCCTCTGGCCTCTGGCTTCTGGCCTCTGGCCTCTGGCCTCTGGCTCTACCCGGAGGATCGTCCGTGAAGTGCCCGTACTGCGGCCACGCCGGCGACAAGGTGGTCGACTCCCGCGAGAGCAAGGAGGGCGAGGTCATTCGCCGCCGCCGGGAGTGTCTCGACTGCGGCCGCCGGTTCACGAGCTACGAGCGGATCGACGAGATTCCGTACATGGTCGTGAAGAAGGACGGCCGCCGCGAGCGCTTCGAGCGGCAGAAGCTGGTCGCCGGCCTGCTGAAGGCGTGCGAGAAGCGGCCGGTCCGCGTCGCGGCCCTGGAGGGAATCGCCGACAAGGTCGAGATTGCTCTACAGGAGAAGCCGGAGCGCGAAATCTCGACCGAGGACATCGGTGCCTACGTCATGCGGGAGCTGAAGGGCCTCGACAAGGTGGCGTTCGTCCGGTTCGCCTCCGTCTACCGCAACTTCCGCGATATCGACGAGTTCAAGAACGAGCTGAACGATCTGTTCAGGACGCGGGAATGATGGCATCCGGTTTTCGATGGGGCCTGCTGGCCCTGGCCCTCGCGGGGCTGGGCGCGCCGGGGGTCGCCGACATCAAGGTGATGCCGGTCGTCGCGGCCGGACACGTGCTCGCCTCGTTCACCGCGCCCGAGGCGTTCACCGATGACAGCCGCGAGCTCGTGCGGAGCGGCGTGCCGCTCATCTTCTCCTATCTGGTCGAGCTGCGCCGTCCCTCGATCTTCTGGCTGGACCGGAGCGTCGGGCAGGCGAGCGTCACGGCGCGCGTCAAGTTCGACAGCCTCGCATCGGTCTTCCAGGTCACCAAGGAGCAGGACGGTCACGTCACCTGGTCCAAGAGCACGAGCAAGGAAGACGAGATGCGCGTCTGGGTCACCACCTTCGAGGCGGTGCCCATCACGCCGGGCGAGGCGCTCGAACCGAACGCCGACTACTACGTGCGCGTGCGTTTGGACGCGCGGCCGCACCTGAAGGTCCTCCTCTGGCCGTTCTGGCCGTTCTGGCGGATGGACGCCACGGGCCGGGCCGACTTCACCTTCATTCGCTGACATGTGGCTTCGCGACGAGCCCGCCGCGCCCGAGACGCCGGCCGAGCCGCGCAAGCGCGTGCTCGACAACCCGCGGGTCATCGCCGCCGCGGCGGCCCTGCTGGCGGCCCTGCTGGTCGGCCTCGCGTGGCTCTCGGCGCGCACGGGCACCGGGGAGATCGTCTCGCCGCTGCTCAGCGACGCCCTGCTGTACGTGCTGTACGCCGTCGACCTCACGATCCTCGCGGCGCTGCTGTTCGTGCTGGCGCGCAACCTGCTGAAGCTGTGGGTCGAGCAGCGCCATGCGGCGCCGTTCGCCCGGTTCCGCGCGAAGCTGGTGGCCGCGCTGCTCGCGATGACGATCGTGCCGGCCGTGCTGGTGCTCCTGAGCGGCAGCAAGATCATCAGCGACAGCACGCAGCGCTGGCTGAGCGCGCCGGTCGACCAGGTCCTGCAGATCGCGAACGACATCGCCCGCGAGTACGTGAAGGAGCACCAGACGTCGGTCAGCGACCGCGCCCGGAGACTGGCCGGATCGCTCCCGTCGGCCGTGGTGGCGGCCGGCGACGAGACCGGCCTCGAGCCGATCCTGCGCGCCGAGCTGGCGACGCTGGCGCGGGGCAAGCTCGAGTGCTATCGCGTGGTGCGATCCCCCGCCGGCGACCTGGAAGTGCGGTTCGTCGCCGGAGGGGACTCAGGCGTGCTGACGCGCGATTCGGTGCAGGCGTCGGCCGATCGGCTCGCCCTCCAGGCCGTCAGGTCCAGCGCCGAGGCCGCGAACCTGGACGAGCTCGACAGCGGCGGGTGGCTCGTCCGGTCGGCGTGGCCGATCCGGAGCGGCGGGCAGAGCGTCGGCGCGATCGTCGTGTCCGAGTGGATTCCCGCGGACCTGAAGGCGCAGCTGCGGCGGGCGGCCAGCGAGTACGAGAACTACAAGGCCATCAAGGTCACGCGCGGCTGGCTGGAAGGCGTCTATCTCGCCCTCTTCGTCATGGTCACGCTGCTCATTCTGGTCAGCGCGACCTGGCTCGGCCTCTACCTCGCGAAGCGGATCACCCGTCCCGTGCAGATGCTGGCGGAAGGCGCGAAGGCGATCGGCGAGGGCAAGCTGGATCTGCGCATCGAGCCCGAAACCGGAGACGAGCTGGGATCCCTCGTCGAGGCCTTCAACATGATGGCGGCCGAGCTCCGGAGCAGCCAGGACAAGCTCGAGCAGTCGCGCCGCGATCTGCAGGACAAGAACGTCGAGATCGAGGGCCGGCGCCGCTACATCGAAACGGTGCTCGAGCGTGTCGCGACGGGCGTGCTCTCCCTCGGTCCGGCGGGCGAGATCCAGACCCTCAACGGCGCCGCGGCGCGGCTGCTCGGCGTCGATCAGACGGTGCTCGGCCAGCCGGCGTCGGCCGTCTTCGCGCGCGACGAGCTGCGGCCGCTGCTGCCGCTGCTCGAAGCCGTCTGGCGCCGCGAGCCGGCCGTGGTGCAGGAGATCACCGTGGCGCGCCAGGACCGCGAGATCCACCTGGCGGCCGCCGCGACCGTGCTGACCGGAGAGGCCGGCCGGCCGGATGGCGCCGTGCTCGTGCTCGATGACGTCACGCCGCTCATCCGGGCGCAGCGGGTCGCGGCCTGGCGCGACGTGGCGCGCCGCCTGGCGCACGAGATCAAGAACCCGCTCACGCCCATCCAGCTCAGTGCCGAGCGGCTGCGCCGCAACTTCGCCGCGGCTCCGCCGAACGCGCGGGCGCTGGTCGAGGAGTGCACCGACGCGATCGTGACCGAAGTCGAGGCGCTGAAGACGCTCGTCGACGAGTTCGCCCAGTTCGCGCGGCTGCGCGGCCCGAGAACGCTGGCGACCGACCTCAACCGGCTCGTGGAGGACACGCTCCGGCTCTACGGCGGCGTGCTCCAGCACGGGACGCTGCGCGTCGAGAGCCGCCTGGCGGCCGACCTGCCGCTCGTCCGGCTGGACACCGAGCAGATTCGGCAGGTCATCATCAACCTGGTGGACAACGCCATCGAGGCGCTCGGCGGCCCGTCCGCCTTGGCCGGACCGGACGGCGAGCGGCCCGTCGTCCGCGTCTCGACCGCCTACGACCGCCGGAACGGCGTCGTCCGGCTCGTCGTGACCGACAACGGACCGGGCGTGCCGACCGCGGATCGCGAGAAGCTGTTCATGCCCTACTATTCGACCAAGGGGCGCGGCAGCGGACTCGGGCTCGCGATCGTCCGCCGTATCGTGGCCGAGCACGGCGGCGGCATCGACGTCGGCGACGCGACGCCGAAGGGCACGGCCTTCACGGTCGAGCTGCCGGCGGCGTAGGCCATGTCCTCCATCCTCATCGTCGACGACGAAGCCGGAGTGCGCGCCTCACTGGGAGGGGTGCTGCGCGACGAGGGGTACATGGTCGATGCGGTCGACAGCGGGGAAGCCTGCCTGGACCAGGTGGTGCTGCGCCCCTACGACGTCGTGCTGCTCGACGTCTGGCTGCCGGGCCTGGACGGGCTGGACACGCTCGAGCGGATGCGGCAGCGCCGCGTCGACGCGCAGGTCATCATGATTTCCGGGCACGGCAGCGTCGAGTCGGCCGTGAAGGCGACGAAGCTGGGCGCGTTCGACTTCCTCGAGAAGCCGCTGGCCCTCGAGAAGACCGTGCTGACCGTCCGGAACGCGCTCCGGCAGCGCCGGCTCGAAGTGGAGAACACGACGCTCCGCGCGCGCGTCGGCGCGCCGCCGACCGTGATCGGCAGCAGCAAGGTCATGCTGCGCCTGCGCGAGCAGATCGTCATGGCGGCGCCCACCAACGGACGCGTGCTGATTGCTGGGGAGAACGGCACGGGCAAGGAGTTGGTCGCGCGGCAGATTCACGCGCTGAGCCACCGCCACGGCTCTGCCTTCATCGAGGTCAACTGCGCGGCGATCCCCGAGGAGCTCATCGAGTCGGAGCTGTTCGGGCACGCCCGCGGCGCGTTCACCGGCGCGGTCGCCGACCGGCGCGGCAAGTTCGAGATGGCCACCGGCGGCACGCTGTTCCTCGATGAGGTCGGCGACATGAGCCTCAAGACGCAGGCCAAGGTGCTGCGGGCGCTGCAGGAGCAGGTGGTCGAGCCGGTCGGCGGGCCGGCCGGCGTCCGGGTCGACGTCCGGATCATCGCGGCGACGAACAAGGACCTGGTGGAGGAGATCCGCGCCGGCCGCTTCCGGGAGGACCTCTACTTCCGCTTGAACGTCATTCCGATCCACGTGCCGCCCCTGCGCGAGCGCGGCGACGATATCCTCCGCCTGGCGGAGCATTTCGTCGCGGAGTTCGCGCGCGAGTACGGACGCCGCCCCAAACGGTTCCGGCAGGACGCGCTGCGCATCCTGCAGGGGTACGCATGGCCAGGCAACGTGCGGGAGCTCCGCAACGTGATCGAACGGCTCATGATCATGGTCTCGGGCGACCTCATCGTCGCGTCGGACTTGTCGTTCCTGGACTCCACGCTCATGCTGCCGCAGCCGCCCGCCGCGCCGATCGACGTCCGGCCGCTGTATACCGCGCGCGACGCCTGGGAGCGCGAGTACATCCTCGGGGCGCTCGCCGTGTTCGACGGCAACATCTCCCGCACCGCGGACACGCTCGGCATCGAGCGCAGCAATCTCTATCGCAAGATGCGGAGTCTCGGCATCGCGCTCGGACGGCGGGAGGAGGACAACTGACGAAGCCAGAAGCCAGAAGCCAGAAGCCAGAAGCCAACCCCGGAACCCGGAACCCCGGAACCCCGGAACCCGTCGTCTACAATCGATTTTCCAGTATCCGCTCCTCGGCCGGTCCGGCGAGCTGAAGCGCGTGCGTGGCATCCGGAGGCAGCGCCGCGGCTGGCACGAGGCCGACAATCTCGCTGTTCGCCACCGAGGCGCCCCGGCGCGCGGCTTCCTCCTGGACGCGCGTGAAGACGACGGCGAGCGGCGTCGCCCCGTAGTCGGTCAGGTTCATCGAGACCTGCACCAGCCGCTGCTCCGGCAGGTCGACCGCCATCGCCTTCACGTGCTTCAACCCGCCGGAGCTCTCGCGCACGGCCGCGGCGACCGCCTTGGCGAGGGTCAGGTCGGAGGTGCGGAGGTTGACGTTGTACGCAATCAGAAGCGGTCTCGCGCCAACGACCGATGCGCCCGCCGATGGATGGGGTTCGGCGGGGCCGAAGTCCGGCCGCCAGGCCTCATCGCGCATTTTCACGGCGAGCCCCTCGAACCCGCCCCGCCGGATGTCCTCGAGCAGCCGGCGGTCGCGCCGGACGGCGGCCTCGCCGTAGAGGAAGATCGGGAGGTTGAACCGGTCTGCGACCGCCGCGGCGACCCGCCGCGCCAGCGTGACGGCGTCCGCCATGCTCGCGCCCGCCAGGGGGACGAACGGCACGACGTCGACGGCGCCGAGCCGGGGGTGCGCGCCCGAGTGGCGGCGAAGGTCGATGAGCTCGACGGCGCGCTCGAACAAGGCGAGCACGGCTGATTCGAGGGCGTCGGCGGCGGCGGCGAACGTGTACACCGTACGGTGATGGACGGCGTCCGAGCTCACGTCGAGCAGCCGCGCCCCGCCGGATCGAATCGCGTCCGCGCACGCCCCGATCACCTCGGCGCGCCGCCCCTCGCTGACGTTCGGCACGCATTCGATGAGCGACATGGCGGGGTTGTAGCACAGACCAAGCAATCGGCAATCGGCAATCGGCAATGGGCAATCGGCAATCGGCAATCGGCAATGGGATCGACAATACCGATTACCGATTACCGATTACCGATTACCGATTACCGATTACCGATTACCGATTACCCATTCCCTGAGCTTGTACCCGCCGGCCATTCCCGCTATAATCTCTCCACGTCCTGATGGCCGAACCTCGACGTCTCGAATCCTCGTCCTCAACGGACCGGGCGGATCGAGCCAGTCAGGCCGACGCCTTGCTCGTGCACGGACTGGACCGGTACTTCGCGGGCCAGTTCGACGAAGCCATTCACATCTGGACGCGCGTGCTGTTCCTCGACCGATCGCATGCGCGGGCGCGAGCCTATATCGATCGGGCGCGCAGCGCGCTGGCCGAGCGGCAGCGCCAGTCCGAGGAGATGCTCCAGGCGAGTCAGCAGCTCCTCGACCGCGGCCATACCGACGCGGCGCGCGATCTGCTGACCGAGGCCGTCGCCTCGAGCGGCGATGACGAGCATGCGTCGGCGCTGCGGCTGAGGCTCGAGCGCGTCGAGCGGGCGCGCCGCGAGGCAGGCGCCGGCGGACTGACGATCAGCGCAGCGCCCCAGGTGTTGCCGGCGTGGGCGTGGCCGCGCCGTTCCAGGCACACCGGCGCCCTGCTGGTGATGGTGACGCTGCTGGCGTTCGTGATCGCCTGGGGCGGTCTCCGCGGCTGGTCGGGCGCCGCGCCCGGCGCCGATCGGCTGCCATCGCCGCTGACGCCCGAGCCGCTGCAGGTGCTGTCCAGTTCGGAGGTCGCCCTCATCCGAGCGCGGACGCTCTACGGCCGGGGACGGCTGGCGCAGGCGCTCCAGGCGCTCGACCGTGTAGACGATGGAAGTCCCGTGCGTGGGGCCGCCGACGCGCTGCGGATCGAGATCCAACGCCTGCTGCTCGCGGGGCGAAGCCCCCGGAGTGAGTAATGCGATGTCCCAAGTGTCACTATCTGAGCTTTGAGCCGGAAGCTCGCTGCCGCAACTGCGGCTACGACCTGACGTTCGAACCGGGCGATCTCATCGTCGAGACGACGGACCCGACGCACGAACCCGCGGCGGAGCTGGACCTGCGGCTGGCGGCGTGGGATGAGCCGGCGACGCCGAACAGGCCGTTCTCGGCGGCGCGGTCCGAACGATCGTCCGCGGACTCCGTGGGCGTCGGATCGGAGCTGCCCCTGTTCGTGCGGGGCGTGCCCGGACCCGTCGACGAATATGCCGGCGAGCTTCGGCGCGTGGACGCACAGGACGCGGGAAGAAGCGGCGCCGGGGCGCATTCGCTGACGATGGCGCCTGCCGGGGAGGGAGGCACGGCCGATGCCGCCCTGCCGGGCGATCGGACCGCAGAGGGGAAGGCCGCCGTCGCGGAGGCGATCGAATCGGGCACCGCGCGGAGCCTCACGGAACTGGAGGCGCCGGCGCTGCCGCGCGCACCTCGTCCGCTCTCGGTCAGGCGGCCGACGCCCGCGCCGGGTCGCGTGCGCGAGAAGTACCACCAGGCCGCATCCGGGAGCCGGCGCCAGATCGGGCTCCTCGAACGCGATCTGCTGGAAGGTCTCGAGGAGGCCGCGCCGCCGGCGCCCGAGGCGTCGCGGAAGGCCGAGCGTTCCGAGGGCGCTGGGGGCGAGATCGCGTCGGCGCCACCCGTCGGCGCCGGGCGCCGTGTCGAGGCCGCTGGTGTCGACGCCCTCCTCCTCGGCGCCATCAACGCGGCGATTGTCTGGCTCACGCTGCGGCTGTGCAACCTGGGCCTGGCGGAGGTCGGGCTGCTGCCGGTCGCGCCGCTCGCCGCGCTGTTCTTCCTGCTGGATGGGTTGTACCTGCTGATGTTCACGGCGGCGAACGGGCAGACGATCGGCAAGATGGCCGCCGGCATTCGGGTCGTTGCGGGCGCTGGCGAGACCGACGGAGATCGCATCTCGGTCAAGCAAGCCGTGCTGCGAGCGGTCTGGACGTTCCCTTCGGCCCTCGTGTTCGGCGCCGGATTCCTGCCGGCCCTCTTCGGCAGCGGTCTCGCCTGGCACGACCGCGTCGCCCGCACGCGCGTCGTCCGGACATGAAGCGAGTGGCGGTGCTGGTCGCCACCGCTGCGGGCGCGGGGCTCGTTCCCTATGCTCCCGGCACGATGGGATCGGTCGTCGGCGTGATCGTCTACCTCGCCCTCCGGGCGTGGCCGCTGCCCGCGCAGATCGGCGTCGTCGCCGGCCTGGCCGCGCTCGGACTCTGGGCGTCGGGTGTCGCGGCCGTGCACTTCGGGAGGGAGGACCCGTCGCAGGTCGTCATCGACGAAGTGGTCGGCCAGCTGATCACGCTCTTCGCGGCCGGCGCGAATGCGTGGAGCGTGGTGATCGGCTTCCTGCTGTTCCGGGCGCTCGACGTGCTGAAGCCATGGCCGGCGCGCAGCTTCGAGCGGCTGCCTGGCGGCTACGGCATCATGGCGGACGACGTCATGGCGGGCGTGTACGGGTATCTGCTGCTCCGGCTGGCGAGGATCTGATCATTCGGACGCTCCTCCACACGGCCGAAATCATTGCTGTCGGGAGCGAACTGCTCACGCCGCACCGCACCGATACGAATTCGCTGTACCTCACCGCGCGCCTGAACGAGATCGGCATCGATGTCCGGACGAAGTCGATCGTGGGCGACGATGCCGGCGATCTGACGGCCTTGTTCGAACAGGCGATCTCGAGAGCGCACGTGGTCATTCTCACCGGCGGCCTCGGCCCGACGGCCGACGACGTCACGCGCGAAACCGTGGCGGCGGCCCTGGGCCTTGCGCTCGAGGAGGATCCCGAGCTGCTCGCCGGCCTGCGCCGGCGGTTCGAGGCGCGCGGCCTGTCGATGCCGGAGATCAACCGGCGCCAGGCGCTGGTCCCGCGCGGCGCGACGATCCTGCCGAATCCGAACGGCACCGCGCCCGGGCTCTGGATCGAAGCCCGCGGGCGGATCGTCGTGATGCTGCCCGGCCCTCCGCGCGAAGTGCACCCGATCGTGGAAAAGGACCTGCAGCCGCGCCTGGCTGCGCGCACGGCCGGCCGGCTGCTCAAGCGCCGGATCGTCAAGACGACGGGCCGCGCCGAATCGCTGGTGGACGAGACCGCGCAGCCGCTCTACGCGGAGATGACGTCGTGGGCGGTTCCCGTCGAGACGACGATCCTGGCGGCGCCGGGTCAGATCGAGCTGCATCTGTCGGCGCGCGGCGACGATTCCGGCCGGCTGGACGCCGCGCTGGAGCGCGCCGTCCAGATGCTCTCGGCGGCTCTCGGCGACATCGTCTTCAGCACGGATGGCCGCAATCTGCCCGAGATCGTCGGCGGTCTGCTGCTCGAGCGCCGCTCACGGATCGCGGTCGCGGAATCCTGCACGGGCGGGCTCGTCCTGGGCCGGTTGACCGAGGTGCCCGGCAGCTCGCAGTGGGTGATTGGCGGCGTGACCGCGTACGACAACGACGTGAAGACCGAACAGCTCGGCGTGCCGGTCGAGATGATCGCCGCGGAGGGAGCCGTGAGCGAGCCGGTGGCGCTGGCCATGGCCGACGGCATACGGGTGCGGCTCCATGCGGACATCGGCGTCGGCGTGACGGGCGTCGCCGGGCCGTCGGGCGGAACCGCCAGCAAGCCCGTGGGGACGGTCGTCATCGCGGTGTGCACGTCCACATCGAGGGAGGCGCGGACGTTCCGCTTTCCGGGCGACCGACCGATGGTCCGCCTGTTCGCGACGCAGGCGGCGCTCGACCAGTTGCGCCGGAGGCTGGCCTCGCCGTGAGGCTCTTCCTGGCCGTCAAGCCGGATCGGCAGGCCGAGGCGCTGCTCGGCCGCCGGCTGCTGCAGGTGCAGGACGCTGTCGGCTCGTTGGCCGCGCACCTGCGATGGACGCCGGCGGAGAACATTCACATCACGCTGCACTTTCTCGGCGAGCTGGGCGAGAAGCCGGCCGCCGATCTGCGGGAACGCCTCGGCGTCGCGCTGCGCGTTCCGCCGTTCGCGGTCGCGATTGAAGGGCTCGGCAGCTTTCCGCCCACCGGCTCGCCGCGCCTCGTCTGGCTGGACGTCTCGGAAGGGCGCGAGGCGCTCGAACGCGTGCACGAGGAACTGGGCCGCCGGATCGCGCAGGCCGGGCTCTCGCTCGAGCCGCGTCCCCTCTCGCCGCACGTGACGATCGCGCGCGTTCCGGAGCGCGCACGCGCGCACGCCAAGTCGCTCCGCGACCGGCTGCGCGCGATACCGGACGCGAGGATTGCCTGGAACGCCGATTCGGTCGTCCTCTTTCGGAGCGACTTGTCGGGGCCGGTGCCGCGCTACGAAGCCGTGCAGAGCCTCGCGCTCGGTGGTGAGGCGCCGTAGACCGCCGCCGCGCCCGCCCCGTCGGGAAGCAGGTCTATAGAATGTCGAGTCATGCGATCTGACGAGTATCGGGCGGCCGTTCTTGGCGCCGGCGGCTGGGGCACCGCGCTCTCGATCCATCTCGGGCGACCGGGACGGAGCGTGTCGCTCTGGGGCCGCGACCCCGTCCTGATCGACGAGATCGCCTGCCGACGCGCCAATCCGACCTACCTGCCCGACGTGCGGCTGCCGCCGCAGGTGCGCCCCTGCACGGATCTCCAGGAGGCGCTGAGCCGCGCGCGCCACGTCGTGATCGCGGTGCCCTCGCACGGCTTGCGCGCGGTGGTGAGGGCGGCCGCGCCGCACCTGCCGGCCGACGCGGTGATCGTCAGCGCGACGAAGGGCCTCGAGACGGACACGCTCCTGCGGATGTCGGAGGTCGTGCGCGAAGAGACCGGCGGCGCGCATCCAATCGTCGTGCTCTCCGGTCCGAGCTTCGCGACGGAGGTGGCGCGCCAGTCGCCGACGGCCCTGGTCGCCGCCTCCGAAGACGCCAGCGCCGTGGAGGCGGTGCAGCGGGAATTCCGGGGCGCGTGCTTCCGTCTGTACGGGTCGAGCGACGTGACGGGCGTCGAGATCGGCGCGGCGCTGAAGAACATCATCGCGATCGCGGCCGGCGTCGTCGAGTCGCTCGATCTCGGACACAACGCGCTGGCGGCGCTGATCACGCGCGGCCTCGCCGAAATCTCGCGGCTCGCGTGCGCCCTCGGCGGGCAGCGCGAGACGCTGGCCGGTCTCAGCGGGCTCGGGGATCTGGTGCTCACCTGCACGGGCACGCTCAGCCGCAACCGGCACGTCGGGATCGAGCTCGGGCGGGGCCGCCCGCTCGAGGACATTCTCGCCGGCATGCGGACGGTCGCGGAGGGCGTCCGGACGACCGAGGCCGCGCTGGCGCTGAGCGCGCGCCACGACGTCGAGCTCCCGATCGCCCGCCAGATGTCGGACGTGCTCGCCGGCCGCAAGGCCGCCCGCGAAGCCGTCGCCGAGCTCATGCTCCGCCCGCAGCGCGGCGAAGCGGGGTGAGACAATGGCAGTGGCCATGTCTTCTCTCTTCTCGCGATTCAAGACGGGCCTCGCCAAGACCGCTCAGCAGATTCGCGAGCGGCTCGCCGAGCCGCCGCCGGGGCCGGCGGTCGAGGCCGCATCCGCTCCGGCCGCGCAGCTCGAAACGATCGAAGCGATCGAGGACGCGTTGATCGCGGCCGACGTCGGTCTGCCGGCCACCGAACGGATTGTCGAGGCGGTGCGCACGGGGCGCGAGCGGTCCCTGCAGGCGCGCGTGGCCGCCGAGGTGCGGCGCATCCTCACCGATGTGGCGCCGCCGCCCGAGACGAGCACGCGGCCCATCGTCGTCCTGGTCGTCGGCGTGAACGGAACCGGAAAGACGACGACGGTGGGCAAGCTGGCGAACCTGCACCGGTCGGACGGCCGGTCGGTGCTCGTGTGCGCGGCGGACACGTTCCGGGCTGCGGCCGTCGAGCAGCTCGCAGTGTGGACGGCCCGCGCGGGCGCCGACCTCATCCGGGCGCAGCCGGGCGCCGACCCGGCGGCCGTGACCTTCGACGCCGTGGCCGCGGCGCGGGCCCGCGGGCGCGATATCGTGCTCATCGATACGGCGGGCCGGCTGCACACCCGCGCCAACCTCATGGCCGAGCTCGACAAGATCCGCCGCGTCATCCGGCGCGAGATTCCGGACGCGCCGCACGAAGTGCTCCTGGTGCTCGACGCGACCGTCGGACAGAACGGCCTCGTGCAGGCGCGCGAGTTCCTGGCGGCGAGCGGCGCGACCGGGATCGTGCTGACGAAGCTGGACGGGACGGCGAAGGGGGGCGTCGCCATCGCGATTGCGCACGAGCTGCACCTGCCCATCCGGTACGTCGGCGTAGGCGAGGCCCTCGAGGACATCGCGCCGTTCGACGTGGACGAGTACGTCGAGGCGCTGTTCACGCAGACGTGGTAGCGGCCACACTCGACGAGGCGTTCATGGCGCGCGCGCTCTTCTGGGCGGCGCGCGGCCGTGGACGGACCAGCCCGAATCCGGTCGTCGGCGCCGTGGTCGTATCGCCCGATGGCGTCGTGCTGGGCCAGGGCGCGCATCTGCAGGCGGGCGGGCCCCATGCCGAGGTGCACGCGCTCGAGGCGGCCGGCGCGCGCGCGAAGGGCGCCACCCTCTACTGCACGCTCGAGCCGTGCTGCCACGCCGGCCGGACCGGCCCGTGCGTCGAACGGGTCGTGGCGGCCGGCATCGCTCGCGTCGTCGCTGCCGTGGAAGATCCGAATCCGCTGGTGGCCGGCAAGGGGCTGGCGTTTCTCAGAGAGCACGGCGTCCGGGTCGAGACCGGCGTCGGCGGGCGCTGCGCGGCCCGGCAGAACGAATCGTTCTTCACCTGGATTCGGCGCGGGCGGCCGTTCGTGATCTTGAAAGCCGCGGTGTCGTCCGACGGCTTCGTCGGCCGGCCGGATCGCCGCGTCAGGCTCACGGGTCCGGAGGCGGACCGGTGGTTTCACCGCCAGCGGGCCGAGATCGACGCCCTCGCCGTGGGAGCGGGGACGGTGCTGGTCGACGACCCGCTCCTGACGCCGCGCGAGGTCTACCGGCACCGTCCGCTGACCCGCGTGCTGTTCGACTGGCGGGCGCGGCTCGACGCCGCGGCCCGCGTGTTCTCGACGCTGGAGGCGGGTCCCATCATAATGATCGTGGGCGAGGCGGCCGCACGCACCCGCGAGGCGCATCTGGCGGCGTCGCGGCGAAGGGCGTGATCGTGGAGCCGATGCCCGAGCGCGATCTCGAGACCGTCCTGGCGCGCCTGGCGGCGCGCGGAGTGCTTTCCCTGCTCGTCGAAGGAGGACCGGCGCTGCACAGCGCGTTCGACGAAGCAGGCCTCGTGGATC
The DNA here is from genome assembly GCA_963764505.1 of uncultured Acidobacteriota bacterium. GTDB lineage: Bacteria > Acidobacteriota > Vicinamibacteria > Vicinamibacterales > SCN-69-37 > CAVXSP01. Next base: position 2,103,717 of record CAVXSP010000001.1, read on the forward strand.
GCGTGCAGTGCATCAGAACGCCGCAGACGCTCGGGCGTGGCGTGCCGGCCGCACCGATCGTGCGACGGCACCTGGACTCCGGCCGGACTCGCTGGCTCGGTCAGGATGCATTGGTCGAAGCCGATATTGGGGGCGATTAGAACCGCGTCGTCCGCGGTAAGAAACAAGTCGTCCTGGGGTAAGAACTGCGTCGTCCGGGACCGGGACCGGCGTCGTCCTGGGCAGGAGGCCCGTCGTCCGTCCGGGGGCGCAGCCCCCCGGAATGAGGGAGCCGCGAGCGCGCGCGGAGCGCGCGAGCCACGCGAGCGGCGCGGGGTGCCGGGGCCCCGCAAGCGAGCGTGTAGGGGGTCCGGGGGCGCAGCCCCCGGAACAAGAATGTTCACAGGGCTGATCGAAGCCACCGGGCGAATCGAGCGGGTCGAGCCGTTGGCGTCGGGGTGTCGGATGCGGATTGGCACGCCGCTCGGCGGCGCGCTGCAGCCCGGAGACAGCATCGCCGTGAATGGCGTCTGTCTGACGGTCACCGCGGCGAATCCGGGAAGCTTCTTGGTCGATCTTTCGCCCGAGACCGTGCGCGTCACGTCGTTTGGCTCGGCGCAGGAGGGCCGGCGCGTCAACCTCGAGCGCCCGCTTCGGGCCGATGCGCGCCTCGGTGGGCACTTCGTCCTGGGGCATGTCGACGGCGTCGGTCGCGTCCGGACGATCCAGGCGCAGGGGGAGCACCACTGGATCGAGTTCGAGTACCCCGCGGAGCTCGCGTCGTGTCTCGTCAGCAAGGGATCGATCGCCGTCGACGGCATCAGTCTCACGGTGGCCGGGCTCGCCGGCGAGCGGTTCGGCGTCCAGATCGTGCCGTTCACGTGGGAGCACACGGCGCTCGAAGACCTGCAGCCCGGCGATCCCGTCAATCTGGAAGCTGACGTCCTGGGCAAGTACGTCGTGCGATTATTGGAGGCTCAGACAGCGAAGGCGTGACTGTCTGTTCAAATCAGATGGCTCGAACCCTGAAGCTTGCGAAAGGCAGTCGAGGCCGTTCCCCGTTTGCGTCGATCGAGACGGCGCTCGCCGCGGTCCGCGCCGGCGAGATGATCATCGTCGTCGACGACGAGAATCGGGAGAACGAGGGCGATTTGACGATGGCCGCGGCGAAGGCGACGCCGGAGCACGTCAATTTCATGGTCAAGCACGGCCGAGGGCTGCTGTGCCTGGCGATGACGCCGGAACGGCTGGACGAGCTCGAGGTGCCGCTCGAGGTCGCGGCCAACTCTTCGCGCCGCGAGACGGCGATGTGCGTGTCGATTGACGCCAAGGCCGGCACGAGCACGGGCGTGTCGGCCGCCGACCGCGCGCGCACGATCCGGACCGCGATTGCGGAGGGCACGAAGCCCGTCGACCTCGCGCGTCCCGGCCACGTGTTTCCGCTGCGGGCGCGCACGGGCGGCGTGCTCGTTCGGGCGGGGCATACCGAGGCCGCCGTGGACCTCGCCCGCATCGCCGGCCTCTACCCGGCCGGGGTGATCTGCGAGGTCATGAACGAGGACGGCACGATGGCCCGCGTCCCGGAGCTGACCCGCTTCGCGCGCAAGCACCGGCTGCTGATGATCACGATCGCGGATCTCATCCGGTACCGGATGCGGACCGAGAGTCTCGTGCGGCGCGTCGCCAGGGCCGCGCTGCCCACCGAGGCGGGCCCGTTCGTCATCGTCGGGTACGAGAGCCGGATCGACGGCGAGAACCACGTGGCGATGGTGCGCGGCGACATCGGCGACGGCGAAGGCGTCCTCGTCCGCGTGCATTCGAAGTGCCTCACCGGTGACGTGTTCCATTCCACGCGCTGCGACTGCGGGCAGCAGCTGCACATCGCCATGCAGCGCATCGCGCAGGCCGGCCGCGGCGTGCTGCTGTATCTCCACCAGGAAGGCCGGGGCATCGGTCTGCTCAACAAGATTCGGGCCTACGAGCTCCAGGATCAGGGGCTCGACACGGTCGAGGCCAACGAGCGGCTCGGCTTCAAGGCCGACCAGCGCGACTACGGCATCGGCGCGCAGATCCTTCGCGATCTTGGGGTGAAGACGATGCGTCTGCTCACCAACAATCCGCGGAAGTTCGTCGGTCTCGAGGGCTATGGCCTGTCGGTCATCGAGTCGGTGCCGCTCGAGGTGGCGCCGACGACCGAGTTCAACCGCCGCTACCTCAAGACGAAGAAGGACAAGTTAGGGCACAAGCTCTCGTCGGTCTGAGTGGCCAGCCCATAGCCCATAGCCCGCAGTCGCTTGTCCTCCACCCCCCGCTCGTGTAGCATAACTGTTTGCGCTCCAGACGGTTAGGGGCGCAAGGCAGCGCGATGTTCGACTCCCTGAGCACACGGCTCCAGGACGTGTTCAAGTCCTTGCGCGGCGAAGCGCGCCTGACGGAGAGCTCCGTCGACGCCGCCTTGCGCGAGATCCGCCTCGCGCTGCTCGAGGCGGACGTCAACTTTCGCGTGGTCAAGGCGTTCATCGACCGCGTGCGGGCGAAGGCGGTTGGCGAAGACGTGCTGCGGAGCCTCACGCCCGCGCAGCAGGTCGTTCGCATCGTCCGCGACGAGATGCTGGCGCTCTTCGGCGAGACGCAGGGCGGGCTGCCGCCCAGTCCCCGCACGCCGCGGGTCGTCCTGATGCTGGGATTGCAGGGCTCGGGCAAGACGACCAGCTCTGCCAAGCTGGCGCGATGGCTGGGCGCGCAAGGGCGGCACGCGATGCTCGTCTCGACGGACGTGCGCCGGCCTGCGGCCATCGAACAGTTGTCCGTGCTCGGGAAACAGGTGGGCGCGCGCGTCCACGAGCCGTCCGGCGAGATGGACCCGGTCGCGCGCGCGACCGGCGCGCTCACCGCGGCCCGCAATCTCGGGTTCGACACGCTCATCGTCGACACGGCCGGCCGCCTGCACATCGACGACGAGCTCATGGCCGAGCTCCACGCGATCAAGCAGGCGGTCGAGCCGACCGATCTGCTGTTCGTCGCCGACGCGATGACGGGGCAGGACGCCATTCGCAGCGCCGGCGAGTTCAACCATCGGGTCGGCGTCACGGGCGTCGTCCTCACCAAGCTCGACGGCGACGCCCGCGGCGGCGCCGCCCTGTCGGTGGTCGGCGTCGTGGGCGTGCCGATCGCGTTCGCGGGCATTGGCGAGCGGATCCAGGATCTCGAGGCATTTCATCCGGATCGGCTGGTCTCGCGGCTGCTGGGCATGGGCGACGTCCTGTCGCTCATCGAGCGAGCCGAGCAGGCGATCGACGACGAGAGCCGGACCCGGCTCGAACAGAAGACACGGCTGGACGACTTCACCCTCGAAGACTTCCGCGATCAGCTCCGGACGATTCGGAAGATGGGTCCGCTCGAGCAGGTGCTCGGCATGATCCCGGGGCTCGGCGCGATGAAGGAGCTCAACCAGCAGCGCGAGCAGATCGACGAGAAGCAGCTCGGACGCGTCGAGGCGATCATCGGCTCGATGACGCCCGCCGAGCGCCGCAACCACGGACTCATCAACGGGAGCCGTCGCAAGCGGATCGCGCGTGGCAGCGGAACGTCCGTCGAGGAGATCAATCGCCTGCTCAAGCAGTTCGTCCAGATGCGCAAGGTGCTGAAGGCGATGGGCGGCATGGGCGGGGGCGGCCGGAAGGGCCGCCAGCGGTTGATGCAGATGATGAGGGCGGGAAGGCCGTAGCCGGACAGGGGCTGCGGGCTACGGACTACGGAGGAGATCATGTTGGTAGTGAGGTTGCGGAGGGCCGGTTCGACGCGCCGTCCGTTTTTTCGAGTCGTGGTGACCGAGAGCGCGTCGCCGCGCGACGGACGTTTCGTCGAGGTGATCGGCCATTACAACCCGCGCACCAGGCCCGAGACGCTCGTGCTGGATCGCGAGCGTCTGGCACACTGGCGGCAGGTCGGGGCCCGGATGTCGGACAGCGTGAGGACGCTCGTCGATCGCATGCCGGAGCCGCCGCCGGCCGAGGCGGCCGCGGCCGATCAATCCGAGCCGGGCGCGGCTCGGTGATGTCGAGAGCGGGCGACGTCGTCGGCGTGATTGCGAGGGCGCTCGCCGCCAGCCCCGACGACGTGGAGGTGCTCGAGTCGGAACGCCACGGCCAGACGGTCATCGAGTTGACCATGGCGCCAGGCGATCTCGGCCGCGTCATCGGCCGCCAGGGCCGGACGGCGACCGCGCTGCGGACGTTGGCGGCCGCGGCGGGCGAGCTGGACGGGACGCGCACGGTCGTCGATTTTCGCGACGACTAACGGGATCTGGTTCAGGTGATCTGGGACGAGATGATTCGCGTCGGACGGATCATCCGGCCTCAGGGGAATCGAGGCGAGGTCGTCGTCGACTCGTCCACGGACTTCGGCGAGGAACGGTTCCGGCTCGGCGCCGGGCTGTTTCTCGAGCGCGACGGCAGCGTCGAGTCCGTCCGCGTGCGCGCCAGCCGCGAGCACGACGGACGATGGGTCATCGCTCTGGACGGCGTCGACACGATAGACCGGGCCGAATCGCTGCGCGGCAGGGAGCTGCGGATTCCGGCCGGGGAGATTCAGGCACTCGAGCCCGGCCGCTACTACGTGCACGACCTCGTCGGCTGCCGCGTGGAGACGACGACCGGGCGGGCGCTGGGGGCGGTGAAGGACGTCAGGCTCGATACCGGCGTGCCGCTCCTGGTCGTCGAGGGCGAACGCGGGGAGGTGCTGGTGCCGTTCACCGAGGCGTTCTGCCGACGCGTGGATCCGGCGGCCAGGATCGTGGTGATCGAGCCGCCCGACGGCCTGGTCGAGCTGAACGAGCCCGGAGCCCGAGATTGAGGCACCCGTGACCGTCGATATCGTCACGATTTTTCCCGCGATGGTCGAAGCCGCGCTCGCCGAGGGCGTGATCGGCCGGGCTCGAGAGCGCGGATTGATCGACGTGCGGGCGTGGGATTTGCGCGCGTTCACGACGGATCGCCATCGCGTGGTCGATGACGTGCCGTACGGCGGCGGTCCCGGGATGGTGATGAAGCCGGAGCCGATCTTCCGGGCGGTCGAAGCGATTGGCGCCGAGCGTGGCCCGGCGTCGGCCGTCCTGCTGATGACGCCGCAGGGCCGGCTGTTCGATCAGGCGGAGGCGGTCCGCCTGAGCCGGCTGCAGCGCCTGGTGGTGATCTGCGGCCGGTACGAGGGCGTGGACGAGCGCGTCGCCCAGGCCCTCGTCACCGACGAGGTGTCAATCGGCGACTACGTGCTCACGGGCGGGGAGCTTCCGGCGCTCGTCGTGGTCGACGCCGTCGCGCGGCTGGTGCCCGGCGTGGTGGGCGACGATGCGTCGGTCGCGGCGGATTCGTTCGCGGGCGACATGCTGGACCATCCGCACTACACGCGGCCCGCGGAGTTTCGCGGGATGGCGGTGCCGGAAGTCCTGGTCTCGGGGCATCACGGCCGGATCGAGCAGTGGCGCCGCGAGCAGCGGCTGCATCGAACGAGGACGCGCCGTCCCGACCTGCTCGCGCGCGCGGCGGCGTCCGGGGAAGAGTTGGAACCATCCGCCGAGGAGCCGATCGGGCCCCCGCGCGGTCGTCGTCAGGCCAAAGGAGTCCGATCATGAGAGCGATTGAGATCATCGAGCAGCGACATCTGACCAAGCGGCCCGAGATGCGGCCTGGCGACACGGTACGCGTCCACGTCAGGGTGCGCGAGGGCGAGAAGGAGCGCCTTCAGATCTTCGAGGGCACGGTGATCGCGCAGCACCGCGGCGGCGCGAACGCGACGTTCACGGTCCGGAAGGTGTCGTTCGGACAGGGCGTCGAGCGAATCTTCCCCCTGCACTCGCCGTCGATCGACCACATCGAGGTCGTGCGCAGCGCCAAGGTCCGCCGCGCGAAGCTCTACTTCCTGCGCGAGCTGCGGGGCAAGGCGGCGCGCATGAAGGAGTCGAAACGCACGGCCTAGGCGTGCCACAATCCACGGGTGCCACGCCCTCGTGCGTCCCGCACGCTGGAGAACGGCGTCCGTCGGCTCGGTTTCGTGCACGTCGCCGGCGTCGACGAAGTCGGCCGGGGCTGCCTGGCGGGGCCCGTCGTGGCCGCGGCGGTCGTCCTCGCGCCCGACCGCTACGTCCCGGGCATCGCTGACTCCAAGGTCCTCACCGCCGCCGACCGCGAGCGGCTCTTCGGCGCGATCGTCCGCGCGGCGGTCGCCTGGTCGGTGGCCGCGGTCGAGGCCGACGAGATCGATCGCCTCAACATCCATCAGGCCTCTCTCAGGGCGATGCGGCTGGCCGTCACGGCCCTCGAGCCGCTGCCGGGATTCGTGCTGGTCGACGGATTCCGCATCCCCGATCTCGTGATGCCGCAGCGGCCGGTGCCGGGCGGCGATCGGCGATCGACGGCGATCGCCGCCGCGTCGATCCTCGCGAAGGTCACGCGCGACCGGGTTATGTGCGACCTCCACGCGCACGACCCGCGCTACGGCTTCGATCGCCACAAGGGCTATGCGACCCGCGACCATCTGGACGCGGTCGCCAGATTCGGGTACTCGCCTGTGCACCGGCGCACCTTCAGGCCGCCGTCGCTGTTTGATACGATCCCCGCAGACGAGACCGGGCCCTCCCTCTGAATGGCTGTTCATGTCGTCCGCCGCCTGCTCGTGGCCGCGTATCTGATCGAGGCCGGGCTGCTGCTCGTGGTCGCGCCGTGGACGGCGTCCTGGCAGCGCAACTACTTCGGCGCGCTCGTGCCGGCGCTGGGCGAGATCATGACGAACGAGTTCGTGCGGGGCGCCATCTCGGGCGTCGGCGTGATCACCAGCTTCGCCGGCCTGCGCGACCTGAGTGCCGTCCTGACGGCGCGCCGGACCGAGCGGCCGCACCCGTCGGCGCCGACGCACGGGGCGTGACCGGCCTTCGAACGCCCGCGGTCTGCCTGATTACCGACCGCCGTCGGCTCGCGCCGGACGTCCGCACGCCGAGCGACGAGGTCGCGGCGCTCGAGCGGTGGCTCGACGAGGCCATCGGCCGCGTGGACTTGATTCAGATTCGCGAGCCGGATCTCGAGGCGGGGCGCCTCTGGCAACTGACGCGGCGCATCGTCGCGCGCGCACGCGGCAGCGGCACGGCCGTCGTCGTCAACGAACGGGCCGACGTCGCGCGAGCCGCCGACGCGGACGGCGTGCACCTGCGTGCGTCGAGCGCGCCGGTCGGACGCGTGAGGGCGGTCGGGCCGCCGGGATGGCTGATCGGCCGATCGGTGCATGGCGTGGAAGAAGTGAACGCGGCAGCGGAGGCGGACTATCTGATCTTCGGCACGATCTATCCAAGCGCGTCGAAACCCGCCGGCGCCCCTGTTCAAGGCCTCGATCAACTGCGCGAGGTGACGGCGGCGGCGACGATGCCGGTGCTGGCCGTCGGCGGCATCGATCCGGCCCGGGCGGGGCAGAGCCGCCGGGCGGGTGCGGCCGGGGTGGCGGCCATCGGATTGTTTCTGCCGCCTGGCCGAACCCCGAACGCCCTGGGCATCGCCGCCGCAGCGGACGCACTGCGTGCGGCCATGGCGCAGGCAGGCGGCTGACGCGTTGCGACTTCCGCCTTGTGCCTCTTTCTGTTTGCCCTTAGGTTGAGTGAAGCATGTCCGATTTCGGCGCCCGGTTGAAGCAGGCGCGCGAGGAGCGCGGGGTTTCCCTCCGCCAGATTGCCGCGGTCACCAAGATTTCGGTCGTGGCGCTCGAGGCGCTCGAGCGGAACGACTTGTCCCGTTTGCCCGGAGGCATCTTCGGCCGTTCGTTCGTGCGGGCGTACGCCATTGAGATCGGCCTCGATCCGGATCAGACGCTTCGGGACTTCCGGATCGAGTACGAGCAGCACCAGCAGGCGGCCGCCGTCAGGCCGGTGCCGGAGGTCACGGCTGACGATCGCGCGTTCCTGGAGCGCCAGCGTCGCGCGTCCCGCTGGCTGCGCGGCATCCTCGCCGCAGTCGGTCTGGGGCTGCTGGCGACGGCAATCCATTGGAGAATCGGGTCGCGCGCGCCGGCCCCGCCTCCTTCCCAACCGACCAGGAACGCCGCGCCGGCTGCAACGGGCGGGGCGAGCACGACGGGAGCGCAGGCAGAGGCGCCGGCCAAGGCGGCCGGTCCCCCTGTGTCGTCCGGCGCTCCGGCCTCGACTCCGCTGAGCGAGGCGCGCGATGCGGGCGCCGGGACCGCGTCGGTCCCGCTCGCGCCGGCGTCGGCTGCGAAGACCGCGCCAGGCGCCGACGAGATTGTCGTCCGCTTGCAGGTGAGCGGCGACTGCTGGGTTCGAGCGGTCGTCGACGGCGCCGTCGCGCTCGAAAAGAATCATGGCCGCTGGCGAGAGTCAGCAGCTTCCGCCCGGTCAGGCCGTTTCCCTGCAGGTCGGCAACGCCGGCGTGGTGACGTGGTCGATCAACGGACGCCCGGGAAGGGAACTGGGCAAGCTGGGCCAGATCGGCAGCGCCCGAATCACCCGCGCGACGATGTCGACCTACCTGCAGTGACGCCGGGCGCCGTCAGGTCCGGCGCCTGCGTCTGGGCCGGCCGGTCGATGGTCCCCGCCCGGCGCCGGCGGCCCATTCCGACCGCATCTGCGACAGGCCGTCCATGTAGACGGCCGCCCGCTCGCGCTCCTCGTCGCTCGGCATCGACTTGAGGAGCTCCACGGCGCGGGCCAGGTCTTTCTGGATCGTCGCCTTCGTCGTGTCGTAGTACAAGCGCTTGATTTCGTCCAGGGCGCGCATGCGATGGTCCACTGCGCCCGCGGCGGCAGCCGGGGGCGCATGAGTGCGCGAATTATAATGGGCGGCCGGATGTCGCCGCTGCCGCCTGTGAGCTTCCACGCCAGACACGGGACGATGGAGGAGGCCGCGGCCAGGTGATGGAGCGTACCTCCGCCGGGTTCGTGAAGTTTCGCGCCGTGCCGGCCGGCGGCCGCGTGGCCCTGGTCGCGCCCGCGAGCGCCTTCGATCGCGCCCAGTTCGAGGCCGGCCTCCTCGAGCTTGCACGGCTCGGCTTCCGACCCGTGTACGACGACACCGTGTTCGATCGGCAGCCGCTCACGGCCGGATCGGCCGCCACGCGGGCGCATGCGCTGATGCGGGCCTTCCACGAACTGGAGGCCGACGCGGTGATGGCGGTGCGGGGCGGCTATGGCAGCGTCGAGCTGCTCCCGCTGCTCGACGCCGACCGGATCCGTCGCGCGCGGATCCCCTTCATCGGCTACAGCGATCTGACGTCGCTCCACAGCTATCTCGGCGCCGTCGTCGGCATGGCGTCGGTGCACGGCCCGATGATCGAAGGGCGCTTCGCGCAGGGGCCGACCTGCTACGATGCGCCGCGGTTCCTGCGCACCCTGTGTGCCGGACCGCTCGGGGAGCTCGATCCGGCCGGCCTCGAGGCGCTCCGCCCGGGAGACGCCGCGGGGCCGCTCGTGGGCGGCACGCTGACGCAGCTCCTGGCGTCGTTCGAAACGCCCTATGCGTTCCGCCCGCCCCCTGGCCACGTCCTGTTCCTCGAGGACGTCGGCGAGCGCCCCTATCGACTGCACCGCATGTTGATGCAGTGGCGCCTGAGCGGCCGGTTCGCCTCGGCATCCGCGCTCGTATTCGGACAGTTTCCCTCCTGCGACGAGCCCGGCGGCGCGATCACCGCTCGCGACGTCGTGCGCGAGCTCGTGAGCGACTTCCCGGGACCCGTGTTGTTCGGGTTTCCGTCGGGCCACACGAGCACGCCGTCGATCAGCCTGCCGCTCGGCGTGCGCGCACGGGTCGTCGCGGTCGGCGCGCCCAGGCTCGTGATCGAGGAGGCGGCGGCAACGTCGTGAAGTGCCACTTCATCGGCGTGTGCGGCACGGCCATGGCGACGCTCGCTGCGATGCTGCAGGCGCGGGGGCACGACGTCCAGGGATCCGACCATGGCGTGTATCCGCCGATGAGCGACTTCCTCGCCGACAGGCGTATCCGCGTCTTCGACGGCTACGATCCGGCGCACATCACGGCCGACCTCGACATGGTGATCGTCGGCAACGCGATCTCGCGCGGGAATCCTGAGCTCGAAGAGGTCCTCGACCGCAAGCTCCGGTATCTCTCGCTGCCCGAGGCCATCCGGGAGCATTTCCTGTGGCAGGCGCGATCCATCGTCATCGCCGGCACGCACGGCAAGACGACGACCACGGCCCTGGCGGGGTGGCTGCTCACGGCCGGCGGCATGGATCCGACCGTGCTGATCGGCGGGATTGCGGCGAATTTCGACGGGAGCTTCCGGCTCGGGTCGGGCCGCGACTTCGTCATCGAAGGCGACGAGTACGACAGCGCGTTCTTCGACAAGTCCGCCAAGTTTCTGAAATACCTGCCCGACATCGTCGTCATCGCCAACCTCGAGTACGACCACGCCGACATCTATGCCGATATGGAGGCGCTGCGAACGGCGTTCCGCCGCCTGGTCAATCTCGTGCCGCGGCGCGGGCCGGCTCCTGTTGGGGGCCGACAGCGACGAGGCGCGGCGGCTGGCCGAGCACGCGCGCTCCGACGTGGAGACGTTCGGGCTGGCCTCGGACGCCGACTGGCGCGCGGGGGAGGTCGAGCCGAGCGGAGAGGGAATGCGGTTCGAGGTCACCCACGCCGGCGAGCCGCTCGGCCATTTCGACGTGCCGCTCTCCGGCGTGCACAACGTGCGCAACGCGCTGGCCGCCCTGGCCGTCGGGCACGCCGCCGGTCTCACGCCGGAGGCGATGAGAGCGGGGCTCTCGCAGTTCAAGGGCGTCCGTCGCCGGCTGGAGCTCCGGGGGAGCGTGCGCGGCGTCTCGGTGTTCGACGACTTCGCGCATCATCCGACGGCGATCCTCGAGACGCTGCGGGCCGTCCGGGCCTCGCATCCCGGCCAGCGCGTCTGGGCCGTGTTCGAGCCTCGATCGGCGACCGCGTGCCGGCGAATCTTCCAGGCCGATTTCGCGAGGGCGTTCGTGGACTCGGGCGCGGACGAGATCGTGCTGGCGGCGGTCTTTCGATCGAACCTCCCGGAGGACGAGCGCCTGTCGATCGATCAGCTCGTGGCGGACGTCGAGCGCGCCGGCCGGCGCGCCCGTTCGATTCCGCTCGTCGCCGACATCGTCGCCACGATCGCCCGCGAGGCGCGCGAGGGCGATATTGTCGTGATCATGTCGAACGGCGGCTTCGACGGGATTCACGACAAGCTGCTCGACGCGCTGAGGAATACGTAGGTGCGCACAGCGCCCCCGTCGGCACCCCCATCGGCACCACCGTCTTGACCATCCTCCCCTTCGAGTCCCGGGTCCTCGACATTCTCGGCGCCGACCGTGTCGTCCGCGACGCGCCGCTGGCGCCCCTGACGACGTTCAAAGTGGGCGGACCGGCGGACTGGCTGCTGGACGTGCGGACACTCGACGAGCTCCTCGCGGTGCTGGCGGCCGCTCGCGAAGCGGCCGTCCGCGTGACGATGCTCGGCAGCGGCTCGAACGTGCTGGTCGCCGACCGCGGCGTGCGCGGCGCAGTGGTCCGGCTGCGGCTGACGTCGGTCGCCCAGTCGGCGCCGGATCGTGTGCGCGCGGACGCGGGCGTGACGATCAACGGCCTGGTCCGCTGGACGATCGGCCGCGGGCTGGCGGGTCTCGAGGCGTGGGCGGGCACTCCCGGGACCATCGGCGGCGCGATTTTCGGCAACGCGCATTTCCTGGGGCGGAACATCGGCGAGGCGGTCGCGGCGGCGGGGCTCGTCGGGACGGACGGGACGCTCGCGACCGTATCGGGAGACCGCCTCGAGTTTGCGTACGATACGAGCCGGTTGAAGACGACCGGCGAGATTCTCGTCTGGGCCGAATTCGCCGTCGCACCGGGAGCGGCGGAGGCGCTGCGCGAGACGGCGCGCGCGTCGCTGGCCCACCGGAAGCGCACCCAGCCGCTCGAGACGCCGAGCGCGGGCTGCATCTTCCAGAATCCCGATCCGGCGCGCGACCGGCTTCGCGAGAGCCTCCCGGCGTCGGCGGGCGCTCTCATCGATGGGGCGGGCCTGAAGGGGGCTCGTGTCGGCGGCGCGCGCATCTCGTCGGGACACGCCAATTTCGTGCTCAACGACGGTCACGCCTCGGCGGAGGACATCCGGCAGCTGATCGAGCTCGCCCGGGGGACGGTGCGCGACCGGTACGGCGTCGAGCTTCGTGACGAGGTCGTCATGCTCGGAGACTTCTAGAAGATGGCGAACCTGATCATCCATGGCGGGCGCCGGCTCGGCGGCCGCGTCGCCGTCGAGGGGAACAAGAACGCGGCGCTGCCGCTCCTGGCCGCCTGCCTCCTGACTCCCGAGACGTGCGAGCTGCGGAACGTGCCCCGCATCCGGGACGTCACGGTGATGATCGAGCTGCTGCGGTCGCTCGGCGCGCAAGTCCAGGGAGACGGGACGTCGACGATCCGCGTCACGTGCCGCGCGCTGCACGCGTCCGAGCCGGATCCGTCCCTCGTCGGCCGGCTGCGCGGCTCGGTGCTGCTCCTGGGATCGCTGGTCGGCCGGCTCGGCGCGGCCAGGCTCGCCGTGCCCGGCGGCGACTTCCCCGCGCGCCGCACGATCGCCACGCACCTGCGCGCGCTGCGCGCGATGGGCGCTCGGGTGATTGAAGATGGCGCCGCCCACGCCATCGAGACCCCGGACGGCCTCTCCGGCGCGTCGATCTATCTGCTCGAGGCTTCGGTGACCGGGACCGAGACCGCCCTGCTCGCGGCCACCGCGGCGCGAGGCGTCACCGAGATCCGCAACGCCGCGCGGGAGCCGCACGTCGTCGAGCTCGGCGAGTTCCTCGCGAGCATGGGGGCGCGCGTCGAGGGCGTGGGCACCTCGACGGTCCGCGTCGACGGCCCGGCGCGACTCCACGGGGCGACGCACACGCTTCGCGGCGACTACATCGAGGCGGCGTCGTGGGCCGTCGTGGGCGCGGTGACCGGCGGCGAGGTCGAGATCACGGGAGCCCAGGCGCTCGATCTGGAGCCGACGACCGCGGTCCTCGGGCAAATGGGGCTGGACTTCGAGCTCGAGGACGGCCGGTTCGCGGTCCGTCCCTCGCGGCTCCGGGGCGCCAACCGGATCACGACGGGATTGTGGCCGGGGTTCCCGAGCGATATCGTCAGCCTCGTCACCGTGCTCGCGACGCAGGCCGACGGGCCGACCCTGGTGCACGACTGGATGTACGAGCTGAGGCTGTTCGCCCTCGAACAGCTCAGCGCGATGCGCGCGGACCTCTTCCTCTGCGACCCCCACCGCATCATCGTGACCGGGCCGACGAAGCTCCGCGGGCGCAAGCTCGACAGCCGGGACATCCGGTCCGGCATGGCCCTCATCGCCGCCGCGCTTGCCGCCGAAGGCACCAGCACCGTGCTCGAGGTCGAGACCGTCGAGCGTGGGTACGCCGGGCTGGTGGACAGACTAACGAAGCTCGGCGCCGAGGTCGAAAAGACGGAGTAAGCCATCGTGTCGATCGACCGTCCGCTCCCCGACGCACCGCCGCCGCGCGGCTGGGCCCTCGCCCTTGCTGGCCTCGCCGTCCTGCTCGGAGGGCTCGTCTATCTCAACGCCCTTCACAATCCATTTGCCTACGACGACTACCGCACGGTCGTCGACAACGGATCGATCCAGAGCCTGTCGCGGCCGAAGGCGATCCTTCTGTACGACATCACCCGGCCGCTGACGAACGTCACCTACGCCGATCGACCGCGCGGCGTGGGGCGCCACGCCGTTCGGGTTCCACGTCACGAGCGTGCTGCTGCACATGGCGAACGTCGCGCTCCTGTTCCTGATCGCCTGGGCGCTCGCGCAGGATCGCCGCCTGTCCGGAGCCGCGGCCAGGGCTGCCGTCTCGCGGCCCGCCCTCGTCGCGTTCGGCACCGCCGCGCTCTTCGCCGTCCACCCGCTGATGAGCGAGGCGGTCGGCTACATCAGCGCGCGGCCGGACGTCCTGTCCACCGCCTTGTTCCTGCTCGCCTTCCTGGCCGGCCGGCAGTGGCTGCGCACGGGGCTGGTGAGGTGGTGTCTGTGGACGATCGGCTTGTGGCTCTTCGCGCTCCTGGCAAAGGAGACGGCCATCGTGTTGCCGATCGTGCTGCTCGGCTACGAACGGCTCGTGCTGGATCGCCCGATCCCGGGCCGCCGGCTTGCGAGGTTCCACCTGCCGCTCTTCGGGCTGGCGACGGTCGCGGGCGTGATACGGGTGGCGGTGTTCATGGGCATCGAGCATCCGGGAAGAGCGCCGCTGGCCTGGCGGTCGCTCGCGCAGCAACCGTCCGCGCTCTGGGAGTACGTGCACCTGCTCGCGCAGCCTGCCGGGCAGGCGATCTTCACGAGATGCACCCCGTTCGAGGACCGGTCGACCCGGTCGTCGTGGCGGCCACGCTCTCGCTGGCGGCGCTGGTATGGCTGGCGTGGCGCTGGCGCCGGTCCGGCGGCCTCGCGCCGTTCGGCGTCGTCTGGTTCGTCGTCCTGCTCCTGCCCTCGGTCGCGCTCGCGGCGGTCGACGGCAGCGATTCACTGGCGGAGCACCGCGTCTATCTGCCGAGCATCGGGTTCTTTCTGGTGGTGGGATCGTTCGTGGGATGGTCCGGCGCGCGGCTCGGACGCGTGAGCGGGCGTCTGCGGATCCTGGCCGCCACGGCGTTCGCGGTCGTGCTCCTGTCGCTCGCCGGACGGACGGCGCTGCGGAACCTCGTGTGGTCCGACCCGGTGACGCTGTGGAGTGAAGCGGTGCAAGCGGCGCCGGAGAATTGGTTTCCCCGGTCCGTCCTCGGGGAGGTGCTCAACGATGCGGGCCGGCACGCGGAGGCGGCGCAGGCGTTCCAGAGCGCGCTCGCGCTGAACCCGCAGAACGAGACGGACTACTTCAATCTGGCGCTGTGTCTCGCCCTCTCGAACCGGGCCGACGCGGCCGCGGCGACGCTGGAGGCGTTGCGGCGGCTGGATCCGCAGTCCGATCTCGTGCCGGTGGGTCTCGGAGCGGTCGCGATGTCGAGCGGCGATCCGGCGCGCGCGCGTGCCGACTTCCTGGAGGTGCTCGGGCGCGATCCGACGAACCTCCTCGCGCTGCAGTCGCTGGCGCTGCTCGAAGAGCGCGAGGAGCATTTCGCGGAGGCGATCAGGCGATGCGAGGAGATTCAGCGGCTCGCGCCGCAGAGCGCGGCGCCGGCCGATTGCATCCGTCGCAACCGTCTGCGTCTCACGGGCGCCGGCCCGTGAGGTCCGGCCGCGCGTCGCGTCACTTGACGACCACGGGCGGCGCCGGCGGGGGAGTGGCGCCTGGGCCGGGACTGACGGTGGGCTCCGCCGAGGGTTCGCGGACAATCGGCGGCGGCGCGGTCGGCAGGGAATCGAGCAGTCCGGCGCCCTCGTTCGACAGCGTCAGCGGCCGCAGATCCTCCTCCGATACGTTCAGCACGCGGACGATGTGCGGCGTGAGCATGATCACGACGTCGGTATTGGTCGCTTCCCTGTGGCTTCGCGTGAAGAGGTGATCGAGGCCCGGCACGTCCGAGAGACCGGGAATCCCGTCCTTCACGAACCGCTCGTCGTCTCGAATCAGTCCGCCGAGGATGTTCGTCTCGCCATCCTTCAGCCGCAGCGTCGTCGCCACCCGGCGGTTGCCGAACGTCGGCAGTCCGCCGTAGCCCGTGCCCTGCACGTTGCTCAATTCGATGGTCACGCCGAGCGAGACCTCGTCGTTCGGATGCACGCGCGGCGTGATCGCGATGTTCACCCCGATATCGGAGTACGTGTACTGGGTGATCGGGATGGTGCCCACCCCGCCCGTCGCGACGGCGCCGATCGTGGCGTTCGGCGTCGGGATGCGCTCGCCGAACGCGGCCGTGGCCGTGACGCCGTCCGACATGCGAAGGTGCGGGTTGGCGAGGGTGCGGGTGTTCGTGTCGGTCTTCAACAGCCGGTAGTACAACGCCGGCACGCCCGAGAGCAGGATGTCCGACCGGCTCAGACTGGCCAGACCCTGGACCGTCAGGCCGGACTCGTCAATCGCGGCCGAGCCGTCGATGCCCGGCGACTGCGTCCCGTCCGACGCCGGCGAGGCAATCTGCAGGCCGTATTCCATCAGCTTGGTCCGATCGACCTCGAGGATCTCCACGTCCACGACGAGCTCCGGACGCGCCTTGTCGAAGGCGGAGAGAAACCGGCTGGCCACTTCCAGCCGCTGCGGCGTGTCGCGCACCAGGATCGCGTTCACGCCGGTGATCGGCGAGATGCTGCGGATGTCGCTGACCGTGCGCAGCGCGTCGATGGTTTCCTTGAGATCCGCGTTCTGCACGAAGAACACGCGCTCGGCCTCCTCGGTGTACTCCCGCCGCTTGGCGGGCGTGTCGGGGACGACCGTGATCGTCGCCGGGCCGGTGACCTGATAGAACGTCCTGGTGCTCCTGGCGATCGCGTCGAGCGCCTGCTCCACGGTCATGTCGTTCAGGAGCGTGACTGGCGCCGGCGCGTCGGCGAAGGCCGGGTCGAAGACGACGCTCAGATTCGTCAGGCGCGCGATCGCGAGATACAACTGGCGGCTCGTCGCCTGCGACCCCGTGGCGACCTGTGCGGGCAGCTTCACGTGGGGCAGCTCGTAGCCCGTGGCCGACAGCGCGTCGGTCCGAGCCAGCATCGTCTCGAGCGCCGTCTTGCCCTCTGGCGGCGCGGCGAGCTTCGCCCGCAGCGCCATCCGGGCCGCCCGCAGATCCCGTTCGGCGTCGCCGCTGGTCGGATTGAGGTCGCTCGCGATCTGCAGCTCGAGCACCGCGTCCTCGAACTTGCCCACGGCGACGAGGCGGCGCCCGCGGGCGAGGTGCGCGTCGGATGCCCGCAGCTTCGCGCGCTGCAGCCCGAGCTGCGCCTCGCGATTGTCGGGGTGCTCGCGCACGACCTTCGCGTATTGCGCGACGGCAGCGTCGTAGTCGCGCAGATCGTCGGCCTGACGCGCGCGGCTCAGGCCGCGTTCGGTGGCGCATCCCGGCAGCGCCAGGAGCGCCAGCGCCACGAACGCGGGCGCACAGCGGGAGCGGATCGTCATCGGCGCACTTCGGCCCCGCGCGGGATCTTGAACGTGAACTGTCCGTCGGACAGGCCGACGTTCTCCCGCAGATGCGTGAACTCGAACGTGGAGATCCCGCCCTCGGCATCGGTGGAACTGACGGCTGCGCAGCGCGAGCGTCGCCGGATCGACCGTGATCGTCAGGAACGTGAACTGCGCGTCCGCGGTCTTGGGCGTCAGGTCGATCTGCCACGCGCCCTTCGGCTGGTCGGGCGGCACGGCCGGCCGGAAGTCGCGCACGAGGTTCCCTCGCCCGGTCAGGAACAGGAGCGCCGTCGAGGCTTGATCCTCGGGCGGCAGATCGGTGACGTAGACGACGTTCTCCGCGGCGAGATAGGAATAGACCTTGGATCCGTCCGAGACGAATTCCTTCTTCTCCGGGGACGTGTAGATCCAGTCCATGCGACCCGGCTTCTTGATCCGGACGCGGCCGTGCTCGGTCAGCGACTGCCGCAGCACGCCGCCCCGGTAATGGTGCGTGAAGTCGGCCGTGAAGTCACGCACGGTGTCGTAGTGCGCCTGCAGACGGCGCGCCAGCTCGGCGGCGGGAGGCGGAGGCGGCGACTGCCCCGCGAGCGGCAGGGGCAGAAGGCACACGGCGACGGCCACGAGTACGCCTCGCGCCACGCGCCGCGGTGACCGCGTCAGTTCAGGCTGCAAGCTCCCGGACCGCGCGGATCGCCGCACGTGCCGCACGGGGTGACCGGAGCCGGCGACGCGCCCGATTTCGTGCTCACGGCGAACACGGAGAGTTGCTTCGCGAGGTCCTCGCCACGGCAGCTCGGGCAGACAGGGAGCCGGGAGGCGGTCACGAGCGTCTCGAAGCGGTGCTGGCACCCCCGGCAGACGTACTCGAAGATAGGCACGTCCTCAATTATGCGCGAAGAGCCTCCGTCCACGCTCGCGGCCGCGGAGAAGGGCCGCCGCCCGCCTTCGTGAGCGTCCAGCAGACGAAGTCGCCCGTGCGTCCGTCCGGGACGCGCGCCGCGGGCACCGGCGTGGAGGTCGCGCCGAGTCGGCCCAGCGCGCGATTCGCACAATCGTTGCCGGCAAGCACCCATGCGTGCAGCTCCGGCGCCTGCATCGTGTCGAAGGCGAAGGGCAGGGCCAGCGAGGCGGCTTCGCTGAAGAGGCCGCGGCGCCGGTAGGCGTGCCCGAACAGAAAGCCCCACCCGAGATCGCGACACGAGCCGGGCAGCTGAAAGAAGTGGATCAGTCCCATGAGCGAGCGGTCGTCGTCCGGCGTCACGACCGCGAAGCAGCAGCCGCGCCCATGAGCCCGGGTTCGCCGGGCCTTCGCAATGAAGCTCCGCGCGGCGGCCGCCGTGCGAGGAAGCGGCGGCACGGGCGCGATCGGGTCCGCCGCCAGCAGCGTCAACAGCGGCCGCGCATCCTCCCGCCGAAGCTCACGCAGCCGGACGCGCGCGCCGCGGAGGACGGGCAGCCGGCCCTGCCACTGCGCGCCCCGCGCCGTCCGAAGCGTCTCGAGCGACAGGGCGAACGCCAGCGTTGCGACCCCGAAGAGGAGGCCGCTCGCGACCGCAGGGCCGACGCGCGGCGACCCGCCGCTGACGAGAGCCGCGAGCCGAGAGAAGAAGAGGCCGTAGGCGATGGCGGCCGCGGTGCCCGTCAGGGAGGCGATGAGCCAGGCATGGCCGAGCGGAGATGGGCGGGTCACCGGTGCCTCCATTCCGCATGATAGACTCATGGGCTGCGGATCGGAGCATGTGGGCGGCTAGCTCAGCTGGGAGAGCGCCGCGTTCGCAACGCGGAGGTCGCGAGTTCGAGCCTCGCGCCGTCCACCAAATTTCAGACCGCTGCGAAGATCTTCTCGAGAAATTCCCGGTTCGCCCGCGCGTTCGCGATCGTTTCCTCGAGCGTCGCCCCCACGGCCGTCCCCTCGATCATCGTCGGGCCGTTGAATCCGGACGACTTCAGCAGCTTGTACAGCCCGGCGAAGTCGACCTTGCCGGTGCCGAACTGGATCATCACCTCGGGGTTGCCCGCGCCCGTGACGGCCGGGGCGACGGCCGGCGCGCTGACTTCGCGCTCCGTGAAATGCGGCGCGTTGCAGTCCTTCGCCACGACGCCGACGACGTGCGGCGCGATGAGCGCCACCTGCTTCACCGGATCCTTGCCCGTGTAATAGACGATGTTGCCCGGGTCGACGAAGAGGCCGAAGTTGGGATGGTTCACCTGCTGCACCCACGCCAGCAGATCGAGCGACGTGTTGTTCAGCCCGTGATGGTGCTTCACCACGACCTTGACGCCGCGCTCCTGCCCGAAGGCGGCCGCGTCGGCCAGCACCTTGCACCAGTCGATCCACCGGTCCTCGTCTTCGAGGCCGAGGTTGAGCGCGAACCGCTGCCCGAGGTCATGGGCATTGGCGACCACGGCGCGCGCGGCGGCGATCGCGTCCGGCAGCGGGACCCCCTTTGCCGCGGTCGGCAGGCTGGCGATGTTCGACTTCAGCCCGCGGGCCGCGAGCTTCTGCTTCATCGCCGCGGTCATCTCGGGGGTAATGGCCGTCGGGCCGCGCCCGCCCGGGGTGCCCGACCCGCGTCCGCCGCCTCCGCCCGTCCGCGGCGGCGGCGGGGGCGCCGCCGAGATCATGTCGGAGTACCTGGAACCCGGCCGCCTTGACGGCGTCGAGGATGTAGTCCGGATTGGCGCCCTGGCTGGCGCGGAAGCCGGCGAACGGACGCGTGTGACACCCGATCGCCCATGACGACGCGCTCGCGCCCGGCGCAGCACCGGTCCGCTGGATCGCCGCATCCGCGGCGAGGCGGCCGGACCACCCGGTTGCGGCCACCGCCCCGGCGGCCGACGCGAACGCGAGGAATCCCCGGCGGCTGACTGGCGCATGGCTCATGATCGGACCTCCCGAACCGCGAGCACCATACCACTGCGGCCGGCGGCCCGCTCATCGAAAGTTTCGAAGATACTGTTTGCGGCCGGCGAGCGAAGGGGCCGAGAATGCATCGGCCCCATGGATACGGCGCCCGGAGGTGCATCCGTGACGAGAGTCTCATCGAGAATCGTCGTCTCCGTCGTCGTCTCCGTCTTCGCCTTGGCGGTCGCGGCTCCGGCGTTGCGCGGCCAGTCGGGCGACGAGGCGCGGCGACGGGAGCTTCGCGACGAGCTGCTGCGCGTCCTGCAGCCGAGCCGCCCCCCCGCAACCGGCCGCATCAACGCGGTCGACAAGACCTGGGAGGACTGGGTCCGCCGGACCGGCGAACTGCCGCCGGACTTCGACTCGATGCCGTCGATTCCGGAGCTGCCGGACCCGCTGCTCATGCACGAGAACGGTCGAACGACGGCCGTGACCACGGCCGCGCAGTGGTCGACGCAGAAGACGCTCCTGCGCGGCGAGGTCGCGCACTGGATCTTCGGCACGATGCCGCCGGCGCCGGGCAACGTGCGGGCGACGGTGACCGCGTCGCGGCACGAGGGCGGCGCGACGGTGCGCGAGGTGCGCCTCGAGTTCGGGCCCGATCATCGCGCGACCCTGCGCGTGGAGCTCGTGATTCCCGACGGCGCCGGTCCGTTCCCCGTCTTCCTGACCAATCACCCGCGCACCGGTCCCTGGATCTACACGGCCGTGAGGCGCGGCTATATCGCCTGCGTCTATCGGGCTGCGGATCCGCGTCCCGGCGACGTCGACGACTCGGACGCGTGGATCGAGATCTATCCGGAGTCCGACTGGTCCTCGCTCGCGCGGCGGGCCTGGGCGGCCTCGCGGGCGATCGACTACCTGGTGACGCTGCCGGAGGTGGACAAGAGCAAGATTGGCCTCGCGGGGCACTCGCGCAATGGCAAGCAGGCGCTTGTCGCCGCCGCGTTCGACGAGCGGATCGGCGCGATCATCGCCTCGAGCGGCAACAGCGGCGAGAGCGATCCCTGGCGCTACACGACCGAGCCGTTCGCCAACGAGAGCATCGAGCTCCTCGCCGGCGTGCAGCCGCACTGGTTCCACCCGCGGCTGCGGTTCTTCGCCGGCCGCGAGGACAAGCTGCCCGTGGATCAGAACACGCTGCTCGCGCTCGTCGCGCCGCGCGGCCTGATGATGTACTCGGGCTTCGCCGAGTCGGCGGGCAATCCGTTCGGGTTCGAGCAGGCCTACCGGTCCGCGCGCCGCGTGTATCAACTGCTCGGCCACGACGAGAACATCTGGCTGAGCCTGCGCGCCGGCGAGCACGAGACCTTCGCCGGGGACGTCGAGCACTTCATGGACTTTCTCGACGCCGTCTTCAAGCGCAAGCCGCACCCGAAGGTCGAGACCTGGATCCTCGGCTACACGTTCGACGAGTGGCGGGCGTTGTCGGGCGAGGCCATCGATCCGATGCGCTACCCGGTCGCGACGTTCAACGCCGGCGACGATCCGGCGGCGCGGCGGAAGCGGATCGACTGGGCGCTCGGCGACGCGCCGCCGGGCGCGGCGCGGGTGCTGGCGCACACGCTGCCGCGGGGCGGCACCGGCGAAGGCTGGCTCTCGGCCATGTTCAAGCGCCCCGGCTCCGATGCGGCCACCCGGCAGAGCCTCGCGGCGAACGGCATGGGCTGGGCCGAGCTGCCGTTCGGCGACGACCTGAAGGCCGACCTCTTCTACCCGCTGGCCTCGCCGCGCGGGAAGTGGCCGGTTGTCGTCTGGCTGCACGGCTACAGCTATCAGTACCGGCTGGTCGATTGCGTCGCCCTGGGAGGCGACCGGCGCGGACTACCGGCTGGAGCAGCGTCCCTCGATTCCCGACCTCGTCAAGCGCGGTTTTGCCGTCCTCGCATTCGACCAGATCGGATTCGGCGCGCGCGTGCTCGACGCGCACGACTTCTACCGCCGCTATCCGAAGTGGTCGCTGATGGGGAAGATGGTCACCGACACGCGCGCGGCCATCGACGCCGTGGCGGCGCTCGACGAGGTCGACGCCTCGAGAATCTCGCTGATGGGCTACTCGCTCGGAGCCAAGGTCGGCTTGTTGACGATGGCGCTCGACGATCGCGTGCACGCGCTGGCGGAGGTCTGCGGCTTCGATCCGCTGCGGCTCGACACCGCCGATCGAGGCGTGGAAGGGATCCGCCAGCTCTCGCACCTTCATGGGCTCATGCCGCGGCTCGGATTCTTCGTCGGCAACGAAGCGCGTCTCCCGTTCGACTTCGACGAGGCGCTGGCGCTCGATGTGCGCGCGCCGGCCGGCGGCGGCACGCGGCCGGTGCTGGTGCTCGCGCCGACGCTCGATCGCTACGCGCGCATCGCCGACGTGCGCGCGGAAGTCGCGCACGTGACCGGCGCGACGCTCGAGACGCCGGTCGATTTCAACCGCTTCGGGCGGAAGTTCCAGGCACGCGTCGCCGACTGGCTCGAGCAACAGAACCGTCCGGCCCCCGGAGGAGTGACCCGATGACACGGGCCCTGCGCCTCGCCATCGTTCCTGACGTGCTGCGCCGCGGCGGGCGTCGCGGCCAATGCCGGCGACGCCGGCGTCTCGGGGATCCGGGCGCAAAGCCCCCGGTTCCAGCGAGGCCGCGGAAATCAGGCGCCCGTGGCGCCGATGCCGCCGGCGCCGGCGCCCGTGCTGAACCCCGACGAGGGACTGCGATCGCTCCGCGTCGCCACGGGCTTCAAGGCCGAGATTGCGGCCGCCGATCCGCTCATCCACGCGCCGGTCGAGATCCAGTTCGGTCCCGATGGACGTCTGTGGGTCGTCGAGATGAACGGCTACTCGCCCGTGCTCGGCGGCGCCGGGGAGGATGCCCCGAACGGGCGCGTCGTGACCTTGCGCGACCGCGACGGCGACGGACGGTTCGACGAGGCGACGGTGTTCCTGGATCACCTCGTCCTGCCGCGATCCATCGAACTGGTCGGCGACGGCGTGCTCGTCGGCGCGCCGCCGGAGCTCGCCTACTGGCGCGACACCGACGGGGACGGCAAGGCCGACACGAAGCTGGTCGTCGCCACCGACTACGGCGCGAAGCCGAATCCGGCGCTGCCGCTCTCCACCAACGCGGAGCTGTTCCCGAACGGCGGGCTGTGGGCGTACGACAACTGGATCTACAGCGCGGCGTACCAGAAGAAGCTCAGGTTCGCGGACGGCGCATTCCAGATCGAGCCGACGATCTTCCGCGGGCAGTGGGGCTTCACGCAGGACGACTACGGCCGCTTCTTCTACAACGACAACACGCACTCGCTGCACGGCGACATCGTCTTCGGCGCCTACCTGCAACGGAATCCGGACTACCCGAGGCTCGGGGGCACGAACGTCAACATCGCGGCGGACGAGTTCGTCTGGCCGGGGCATCCGACGCCCGGGGTGACGAGCGGCGGCCAGCCGGCGCGCGAGCTGCGCGACGGGGTGCTCTTCAAGTTCACCGCCGCGTGCGGTCCCTGGATTTACCGGGGCGATCTGATGCCCGAGCTCTACG
The DNA here is from genome assembly GCA_963764505.1 of uncultured Acidobacteriota bacterium. Lineage (GTDB taxonomy): Bacteria > Acidobacteriota > Vicinamibacteria > Vicinamibacterales > SCN-69-37 > CAVXSP01. Next base: position 2,127,217 of record CAVXSP010000001.1, read on the forward strand.
GGAACGCGTTCGTCGCGGAGCCCACCGGGAATCTCGTGCAGCGGAAAGTGCTCACGGAAGAGCACGGCTCGCTCGTCGGCCGGAACCCGTACGACCGCGCCGAGTTCATCACCTCGAACGACGAACGCTTCCGTCCCGTGAACTTCTCCACCGGCCCCGACGGCGCGCTCTACGTCGTCGACATGTACCGCGGCATCGTCGAGCACCACAGCCTGATTTCGGCGTACCTGCGCGAGGAGATCAAATCGCATCAACTCGAGGGACCGTGACGATCGCGGCCGCATCTACAGAATCGTGCCGGCGGACCGGCCTGCGCCGCGTGCGACGCAGATTGGGACGCTGACGAGCGCGCAGTGGGTCGAGCACCTGGGGGACGCGAACGCGTGGTGGCGCGAGACGGCGCAGCGCCTCCTGGTCGAGCGGCACGACCCCGCCGTGACGGCCGCGATCCGGCGTGTCGCCACGTCGAGCCAGAACCCGCTGGGCCGCGTGCAGGCGCTGTGGACGCTCGAAGGGGTCGGCGCGATCGACCGGCCGACCGTCGTGGCCGCCCTTGGCGACTCGTCGCCGGTCGTGCGCGCGTCCGCGCTGCGGCTCAGCGAGCGGTTCTTCGAGCACGCCGACGGCCGCGCGGACCTGCTCGCGCGCGTGTTCGCGCTGACCAAGGATCCGTCCCCCGACGTGCAGTTGCAGGCCGTGCTCTCTTTCGGAGAAGCGCACGAGGGGTCGCAGGACGTCGCGCTCGCCCAGGCGGTGCGTGCGCTGCCGTCGAACCGGTTCGTGCTCGATGCCTTCTACAGCGGGCTGGGCGGCCGCGAGCTGCCGCTGCTCGAGCGCCTGCTGAGCGATCCGGGATGGCCTGCCGGCGACGCGGACGCCACGGCCATCCTGGCCGGGCTGGCGCGCGGCATCCTCGCGTCGCGGCAGACGCCGGCGATCGAGCGGCTGATCTCGATCGCGGCCTCGCAGCTTGCGGCCTCGCCGGCGCGCGCCGCCGCGCTGGTCGACGGCATGGTCGCCGCTGCCACCGGCCCTGGCTCGTCGCGGCGCCCGCTCCAGTTTTCGAAGGAGCCGGACGGGCTCGCCGTCCTCCTGGCGAATTCGGAGTTGAAGGCGCAGCTCGAAAAGACGACGGCGCCGCCGCCCGCGCCGTCGGCGAGCGATTCGTTCCTCTGGCCCGGCAAGCCCGGCGTTGCCCCCGCGATCGCGCCCGCGCCGCTCACGCCGACCGAACAGGCGCGCTTCGAGGCCGGCCGGACGGTGTTCACCACGATCTGCGCCGCCTGCCATCTTCAGAGCGGCAAGGGCCAGGAGGGGCTCGCGCCGCCGCTGCTCGACTCCGACTGGATTCTCGGGAACCCGCAGGCCATCGTTCGCATCGTCCTGTACGGCGTGAGCGGGGCGCTCACCGTCTCGGGCCGTCCCTTCATGGGCGAGATGCCCGGCCTGGGCGCGCTCACCGACGATCAGATTGCGTCGGTGCTCACGTATCTGCGCCGCGAGTGGGGCCACACCGCGGCGCCGATCGATCCGGCGCTCGTCCGCGCGATTCGCGCCGAGACGGCCGGCCGCGTGAATCCCTACGGCTGGCGGGAGCTGAATCCCTACCGGTAGCCGGCGTCACCGCCGGAGACCGCCGGCGCCGCCCGGCAGGCGATGGAGCGCCAGGATCTCGCTGTCGCTCAGCGCCCGGTTGAAGATCGACAGGTCGTCGAACAGCCCCGCGTAGTTGACGCCGAGGCGAATCGTCGCGCCGGTCGCGTCCCACGTGAGCGGCTCTGGAATGGACGGGATCGTTCCCCGGAGCGCGCCGTCGAGGTAGAACCGGGCGCTGCCGGGCTGCGTGCCGTTCAGCCCTGCGAAGGTGAACGCGACATGCGTCCACGTGCCGCGCGCGTACGGCGTCGGCGTGACCGCCGCGACGTGGCGCAGAAAGGCCGGGCTGGTCTGGCCCGTCGCGCGCTCCGGGTTCCACGCCGCGAGGTCGCCGAAGACGCCGAGCCGGTTGTGCCGGGGCGTGTCGTTGGTGAAGTCCACCCAGAGCGCCGCGTTGTTGTAGGCCTTGTCGGTGAGCTGGATCGGGTCGGCGAATCCGGTCAGGTCCTGCTCGGGATCGAGGCGCAGCCAGAACGAGACGGTGCCGCTCCAGTCCTGTGCGCGATAGGCGACGTTGCGCTCCGCCCGGTAGTAGATGGCCATCGTGTTCTTCGCGCGGAACTGCAGCGCGCCGCCGTACTTGCCCGCACCCGAGACGATGCTGGCGGTCGGGCTTCGCAGGCCCGGCTCGGCCGCCTGGAGGTTCGCGTACGAGGCGGCCGTGAAGACGCGCGTGTCGCCGAGTCCGAAATCGGCATCCGCGCTGGCGTCGAACGACGCGTGGAACGTCAGGGACGAGGCGAGCGCAGCCTGCGCGCCGCGTGCCTGCGGGCCGTCCCCGACGAAACCGATTGCCGCCGCCGCCGACAGGCCGCACAACACCCGGGCCATCGGAGATCGAAGGGCGCTGACCATGGGCTCCTCCCGGTGATTGGCCAGCATCCTACTCCGAATCCCAGGAAGGATCCGACCGGCCCCTTTCGTGCTAGATTCAGCGCACCGTTGGCCCCTGTCACGCGATGACTCGACGCGATTTTCTGGAGAGGTCGGCGATCGCGCCGGCCGTGCTGGCCGTGCGACAGGGCACGTACACGGCCGAGCCCGAGTTCGTCCCGCTCTTCGACGGCGTGTCGCTGAACGGCTGGACCGTCGCGGACGGACCGGAGTCCGCGTTCTACGTCGACGACGGCGCGATCGTGGTGCACGAGAGCGCGGGGTTTCCGACGTGGCTGCGGTCGGCGCGGGAATACGAGAACTTCGATCTTCGCGGCGAGTTCTTCGTGAAGGGCTGGACGAACTCCGGCATCTACCTGCACGCGCCGGAGCACGGCCGGAACATCTGGTGCGGGCTGAAGATCAACATCTTCCAGCAGGTCGATCGCACCCCGAAGCCCGAGTCGATGGGATCGATCTTTCCGATCGTGCCGCCGCTGAAGGTGAACGTGAGGAACAACGGCGAGTGGAACAGCTTCCGGATCCTGATGGACTGGCCGAAGCTCCAGGTCTGGACGAACGACGAGCTGATCCAGGACGTGGACATCGAGACGGTTCCCGAGTTGCAGGGCCGGCTGCGGAGCGGCTATCTGGGGCTCGAGTCGCTGTCGTATCCGATCCGGTTTCGCGCGCTGCGCGTGCGCGAGCTGCCGTCGAAGGTGACCTGGACGCCGCTCTACGCATCCGCCCCGGATTTCGCGAACTGGCGCATCCTCGACGGCAAGCCGGTGTTCAAGGCCCTCGGGGCCGTGCTCCACGGCGACGGCGACGGGCACTTCGGCACCAACGAGACGTTCGGCGATTTCGAGCTGCAGATGTCGCTGCGGCACGTGCGGCACCACAACGGCGGCGTCGTGTTCGGGGCGGCCGGGCAGGGCGGCGCGGGGCGCCGGTACGAAATCCAGCTTCATGACGTCGAGGGCGCGCACTATCCCACGGGCTCGCTGTACAGCGTGAAGCGCTCCAGCTATCCGCGGATCGAGCCCGAGCAGTGGTGGTTGTTCCAGTTGCGCGTGAAAGGCTCGTCGTGCACGGTCCGCTGCAACGGCGACACCGTGCTCGACTACGACGGGCTGGTGACACCCAACGAAGGTCCCATCGGGCTGCAGGCGCACGACCCCGGCCGCTGGACGGAATACAAGCGGATCCTCGTCCGGCGGATTCTGAGGCGCCGCATGAGTCGTGCGCGCGAACGCCGGCCCGGTGTAGGATGCCGGGGATTTTCCGAGGTGCAGAGATGGGCTCACGAAGGGACTTTCTGGCCACGTTGGGGGCGGGATTGGCGGGCGTCGCGGCCGTACGGGCACAGGAGCCGGCGCCGAGGCCACAGGGGCGCGGCTCGTCGTTCCTCGGAGAGGGCGGACGCCGGCAGGCGCCGCCGCCGATCGTGCGGAACGTGAAGACGACCCCGCTCTTCAAGAGCCCGGAGGGCTATCCAAACGGCATCGCGGTCGCGCCGGAAGGACTCTGGATCTGCGAGCAGAAGACCGACCACGCCGTGCTGGTGGACTGGAGCGGCAAGCTGCTCAAGACGGTGCCGACCGAGGCGAAGAACTCGAGCGGCATCGGCTACGGCGACGGCTGCATCTGGATGGCCGGCAACTCCGCGCAGGCGGAGGGCATCTTCCAGACCGACCTGACCGGCAAGACGATCTCGCACCGGCAGATTCCGCTCGGCCCGCCGGAGAACGGCGGCGGCTGTCACGGGGCGGCGTACGTGGACGGCAAGCTGTACATTGCCGCGCTCCGCCTGAAGGGGATCCTGCGCGTCGACGCGCAGACCTGGGCGCCCGAGCTCCTCATTCCGGTACTCGGTCAACCGGGCCCACGGCATCGCCTACGACGCGAAGGACCACTCCCTCTGGATGGTGAGCGGCAACCCGGCGAGTTCGAGTCAGACCGCGGCATCGATGGGACTGACGCAGTTCGACGCGGCGACCGGCCGCGTCGTGTCGACCGCGGTGTTCGCGGAGAGCGACTGCGATCCGCACGGGCTCGCATGGCACGACGGCGAGCTCTACAGCTGCGATGCCGGCATTCACCCCGGCTGGCCGGACGACATCAGTCCGACGCACGGATATATCTTCAAGATCAGTGTCGGCTAGCGTTGCCCGTTCGGCCGCGCCGAGCGGCACCGGCAGGAACTCGACGCAATCCACGGTTTTCGATCCATGACCCTTCGTTCGATCACGTTCGTGACCCTGGCGGCGCTCGCGGTGGCCACCGGCGCGCTGAGGGCCCGCCAGGATCCCGCCGCGGCGGGGCAGACGACCTCCGGAGACGCCGCCGCCGGCGAGTCGCTGTTCTTCGGGAAGGCGGACTGCGCCGCCTGTCACGAGGTGAACGGCCGCGGTGGGATCGCCGGACCGGATCTCTCGGGCGCGGCGCGGCTCCCGGCGTCGGTCCTGCGGGAGAAGATCGTGGATCCGAACGCCGCGCCGGCCGGCCGCGGCGGCAGCGGCCGCGGCCGCGGATTCGGCGGGCCGGCCGCCGCCGCGCCGCCGACGACGATCATCGCCAAGACACGCGACGGGGAGGAGATTCGCGGCGTACGACGCAACGAGGACACCTTCACGCTGCAGCTGGTCGACATGAAGGGGCAGTTGCACCTGCTGGACAAGCTGACGCTCGCGTCGGTCACGACGCAGAACACGTCACTGATGCCGGCCGACTACGCCACGCGGCTGTCGAGCGCTGAAGTGGACGATCTCGTCGCCTATCTCCGGACGTTGCAGGGACGGGATCTCGCGAAGACGGCGCTGGCGCCGCCGCCGCCCGGCGGCGTGACGTACGAACGGCTGCGCAACGCAAGGAGCGAGCCGCAGAACTGGCTCATGTACTGGGGCGACTACCAGGGCACGCGCTACTCTTCGCTCGACGGCATCGACACGGGCAACGTCCACCTGCTGCGTCCCGCCTGGTCCATTCCGATTCCGGCGGACGGGGTCGCGGAGAGCACGCCGATCGTCGTCGATGGCGTGATGTACACGTCCGCCGGCGCGAATCAGCGGAGCGTCACGGCGATCGACGCCCGCACCGGCCGGCTGATCTGGCGGTGGATGCGCCAGCAGAAGACGCGGAATCCGGGCGAGACCGACGTCGTGAACCGCGGCGTCGCGGTGGCGGGTCAGCGCGTGTTCGTGGGGACCGGCGACGCCTTCCTGATCTGCCTGGACGCGAGAACCGGGTTGGAGCTGTGGGAAGTGCAGATCGGCGACACGATGGAGGGCTACAACGTCACGAGCCCGCCGCTCATCGTGAAGGACAAGATCCTCATCGGCCACGCGGGCGCGGAGTACGCGCTGCGCGGCTACCTCGACGCCTACGACATGAATGGCCGCCGGCTCTGGCGGTTCTACACGATTCCGGCGCCGGGCGAGCCCGGCAGCGAGACGTGGCAGGGCGAGAGCTGGAAGACCGGCGGCGGCAGCACGTGGCTGACGGGGACGTACGACCCGGAGCTCGACACCGTGTACTGGCCGATCGCGAATCCGGCCGCCATGACGGATCGCTCGGTGCGGGGCGACGGCGACAACCTGTACACCGATTCGGTCGTGGCGCTCGACCCCGACACCGGCCAGCGCAAGTGGCACTATCAGTTCACGCCGAACGACGGGCACGACTGGGACTCCACCCAGGACATGATGCTCGTCGACCGGATGTGGCATGGGCAGAACCGCAAGCTGCTCTTGCACGCCGACCGGAACGCGCACTTCTACGTGCTCGATCGCACGACGGGCCAGTTCCTGGCGGCCTGGCCGTTCGTCTACCAGAACTGGAACGCGGGCTTCGACGCCAACGGCCGGCCGAAGCCGGTGCCCGGCTCGAACTCGAGCCCCGAAGGCAGCTTCTTCGTGTATCCCACGGGCGGCGGCGCCACGAACTGGCAGTCGCCGTCCTACAGTCCGCTCACCGGCTACTTCTATCTCGAGTATTCGGAGAACGGCGCGCAGTACGTGAGTGCGCCGCAGACGCCCGAGAAGGGACGCGAGTATCTGGGCCGCGGACGCGCCGCTGCGCCGGCGGTCCGCAAGCCGGACGAGCCGGCCCCGAGCGCGGGCGTGAAAGCGCTCGACGTGGAGACCGGCAAGACCGTCTGGGATTTCAAGCTGTTCCAGGGGTCGCTCTCGAACGGCGTGCTCGCGACGGCCGGAGGGATCCTGTTCGCCTCGTCCCGCGACGGCAACCTGATCGCGCTCGACGCCAGGACGGGCCGGCACCTCTGGCACTACCAGACGGGAGCGGGGCACGCCGCGTCGCCGGTGAGCTACGCGATCGACGGACGTCAGTACATCGCCCTGTCGGCCGGGAACACGGTGTACAGCTTTGCCCTGGCGCAGTGAGCGCGCCAGGCCGCTCCAGGCCCTGATGGCTCGATGAGAGGACAGGTATGAAGAGTCGATTCCAGCGCGCGTGCTGGCCGCTGGCCGCGGTCGCGCTCTGCGTCAGCGCCGCCGCCTCTCAGCAGAATCCGTATCTCGGCCGATGGAATCTGACCGGCATCGGCAGCAGTGCCGGATGGGTCGGCTGGCTCGAAGTCACGCGGGAGGGCGATCAGCTCGGCGGGCTGTTCCTCAACCGTGGTGGTGCGCCCGCGAAGCTCGCGTCGGCCGCCGTGGAGAACGGCGAGCTGGTGTTCCAGGGCGCTGCCCGGCGTGGCGGCGCGGGCCCGCAGGGCCGCGGCCGCATGCAGGCCGGCCAGCTCGTGCTGACCGTCACGAGCCCGGCAACGGCCAATGCGCCGGAGCGCGTGGTCTCGGTCACTGGCGTCCGTCCGCCGGAGTTCCCACCGTCGGACGCCAACGCGCCGCACACGTTCGGCGCGCCCGTCGAGCTCTTCGACGGGACGTCGCTCGACGCGTTCACGCTCGCCAACCCCGACCGCCCGTGGGCCATCGCGGATGGCCTCGCCACGAATGCGCAGCCGGGCGATCCGGGCACGGGCCGTGCGGTCCGCGGCAGCAATCTGATCTCGAAGCAGAAGTTTCTGGACTACAGGATTCACGCGGAATACCGGCTCGACACCGGCAGCCACAGCGGCATCTTCTGGCGCGGGCGCTACGAGATGCAGGTCGTGGGCGACATGGGCACGCCGCCGTCCCCGACGGGCCACATGTCGGTCTACGGCCGGGTCGCGCCGCTCGTGAACGCCAGCATCCCGGACAACGAGTGGAACATCATGGACGGGGTGATCGTCGGCAACAGGATCACGGTCACGCTCAACGGCAAGAAGGTGCACGACAACACGACGCTGCCGGGCATTACCGGCAACGCGCTCGACGCGAACGAGCTCGAGCCGGGGCCCGTCCAGATCGTCGGTGACGACGGCAAACTGTGGTACCGCCGAATCACGGTGACGCCGATCACCGACACACGGCGCTAGCGCCATTTTCCAATCAGTGACCGGCGGCTGACGGTTGCGGCTCGGGAGAAGAGAAATGAAGCGTCTGCTCGTTATCGCCTTGATGGCCGCCGGGACCGTGCTGCCGGCCGCCCAGAGGAACCGCGCCAGGCCGCTCGAGATCTACGTGATCGACGTGGAGGGGGGGAAATCGGATCTGTGGATCACGCCGGCGGGCCAGAGCATCCTGATCGACACGGGCAGCCCGGGCGATCGCGACCTTAACCGGATCATGGGCACGCTCACCGAGGCTGGCGTCACGAAGCTCGACTACATGATCACGACGCACTATCACGTCGATCACGCCGGGAACTTGGCCGCGATCGCCGATCGCATCCCGATCGCGAACTTCGTCGACCATGGCGACACGACCGAGGCGCCGCTCGTCGCGGGGCAGCGCGAGCAGATTCCCGGCTTCTGGGCGCTGTACCCGTCGATTTACGGCAAGGGCAAGCGCATCAGCGTCAAGCCTGGGGATCGCCTGCCGGTGACCGGTCTCGACTGGCGCATCGTCACTTCGGGGCACCAGGTGATCAAGACGGCGCTGCCGGGCGGCGGCAAGCCGAACCCGTATTGCGCCGGCACGGAGCGCCGCGCGATCACCCTGGATCCGGACGACGGCGCGTCGGTGGGGAGCGTCGTGACGTACGGGAAGTTCCGGCTGCTCGACTTCGGCGACATGACCTGGGACGTCGAGCACGACCTGATGTGCCCGAACAATCCAATCGGCACGGTGGATCTGTACCGCGTCTCCGACCACGGCCTGCCGGACAACAGCTCGAAGGAGTTCGTGCACGCCATCCAGCCGCGCGTGGCCGTCGTCCAGAACGGCATCCGCAAAGGCAGCGCGCCAGTCGTCATGGAGGTCATCCGCACGTCCCCGGGATTCGAGGATCTCTGGCAGCTCCACTGGAACACGACGGCGGGGCTCGAATGGAACAGCCCGGGCGCGTTCATCGCCAACGGGACCGACCCTGCCGAGGTGGCGGCGCTGCTGACCGCGCCGCCCCCGGGCCGGCGCGGCGGCGGCCGAGCCCCGGGTGCGCCGCCGGCGCCCGCGCCGGGTGAGACGCCTAACGCGCCCCCGGCTCCGGCCGCGGCGGCGCCGCCGGCAGCCCGTGGCGGCGGCGGACGGGGCGGCCCTGGGAACGCGAATCATTCGCCGGCCTATCCGATCAAGGTGACGGTGCAGCCGGATGGCACCTACACCGTCACGAACCTGCGCAACGATTTCAGCAAGACGTACGCACCGCGGCCCCGCTGAGCCGCGCTATCGCAGTTGCCGGAACCGGTCTCGCTACAGTCCGCGCGACGCGGCGAGGACGATCGTGGCACCCCGGCGGTCCGTGATCGTGAGCCTGCCGCCCTCGAGCGTCACGTCCGCGACCTCGTCGAATCCGTCCGGCGTGCGCGCGTAGAACATCACGAAGCTGGATCGAATCGTCCCTCTCGCCGGCAGCCAGCGGTAGGTGGGTGTGTCGAACAGGCTGTTGGCTTGAATGACGTCGCGGCGCGGCAGGTCGAACGGCTCGGTGGCGAACTCCATCCCGCGGGAAGAGGTCCGCGGCGGCAGCGGGTACGAGTCCCAGACCTGCAGCCAGGGGTAGTCCTCGCGTCTGAAGACATAGCCGAAGATCCGGCGCTTCCCGGGATGCAGCGAGGCGACGAAGACGAGCCGGCGCGCCGGGTCCATCAGCGACGTCGTCTGGTCCATCATCGGCGTCAACGTCGGGGCCACGCGGATGTCGACGACGCTGCCGTCGGCGCCGGGCGCCATCGGCCAGGCGAACTCCTTGAAGTCGGCCAGGCGGTGGGTGTCGGGCGGATTGACGGCCTCCGACTCGTAGGACCGGGTCATCGCACGCCTGGCGGACATCTCGGTCACCGTGCGGCCCTGCTCGAGGAACGGGCCGCCAATCGTGGCGTGCTCGCCCCAGTTGATCGGCCGATCGAAACCGAGCAGGTTCTCGAGCTCGCTGTCGACGTACACGACGCTCTCGCCGTCGACCAGGCGCACCGTGCGGCGGAAGACCTCCTGCACGATCGGCAGGTTCGCGCTGAAGCCGGCGGTCAGCATGCCGTCCGTCTTGTCCCAGACGACGAGGTCCCAGGGGACGCGGTGCGCCTCACCGTGGCCCGGCAGGCCCGCCGCGCGCTCCTCCGGCGACACCGGACCGAACCCGTCGACGCAGACGAAGTGTCCCAGGCCCTGCAGCGGATTGAGCTCGTCGGGGTCGTCTCTCAGGACGATGCGGGAGAAGGCGCCGCCGAGCGAGCGGACCGCCAGCGCGAGCTTGTCGTTGGCGAGCACGCGGGCGGGCCGGCCGTCGACGGCGACTTCGTCCTGCGCGGACGCGACGCACAGTCCTGCACAGAGCAGCACGGGCAGGGTACGTGCCAGCGCCCGCACGTCTATTTCACGCTCGGGCTGTCGTCCGCCTTCAGATCGCCGAGCGCGTACTGGATCCCGGCGAGGAACTGCTCGTTGAAGGGCCGGTAGAAGAACACGCGCTCCTCGTTGCCGAGCGCGAAGTAGAACACGCGGCCCTGGCCCTCGCGGCGAATCCAGGAGAGCGCGTAGTCGTGGTCGCTCCGCGGATTCGGCTCTTTCGCCTTGTCCTCCGCGCTCACCTTGTCGTAGTCCACGCTCGTCAGCACGTGCAGGTTCTTGCGGGACCACGTGTCCATGCCGAACGTGTAGACCTCGCCGTAGAACTGCAGCGGCGGCTGGCCCTTCAGCATCGACGTGAGCGGGCTGTTCGGGTCGTCGACCTTGATCGAGATCAGCGTGTTGGGGAAGTGGAACTTGAAGAATCCCCCGATCATGTTGCTGTAGTCCTGCCAGAGGCTGCGCTGGATGTCCGGACGCAGGTCCTGGGCCTGGGCGCCGCGCGCGCCGCCTTCGCCGGCGCCGCGTCCGCGGCCGGAGGGCGGATTCGGGTTCACGACCGCCGCGATCCGGTTGACGAAGTCCGTCTGGCTCACCGCGCCCGTCTTGTCCGCGTCGAGCTTGTCGAACCAGGCGTCGGCGACGGCGTCCACTTCGGCCTTGTCGACTTTCTGATCGCCGTTCCTGTCGCCCTGGGTCACGATGCCGGTGGCGATCTGGCAGGCGGGACCGCAGGCGTTGCCGCCGCGCCCGCCTCCACCGCCGCGCCCGGCGCGGCCGCCGGCGTCCCCGCGGGCGGCCGCCAGCGCCGGATCGTTCTGGTGGTACGAGTCGCCCGTGCCGTGAATTCCGACGAGCCCCTTGCCGCTCCGGACGAAGTCGAGCAGCGCCTTGCGGCGCGCGGCCGTCACAGCGGGATCGTTCGGATCGTCGAGCCACCGGCCGGTCGTGCTGTTCAGGACGATCGCGTCGTACTGTTTCAGATTCTGTTCGTTGATGTCCGCCGGATCCCACGAGACCGTTGTCGTCCAGAGCTGGTGGGTCGCGCCGAACTCTTCGATCATCTTGTTCGTCAGCGGAATCGGCGTGTGGATGAAGCCGCCGCAGTAGTCCATGACGAGCAGCTTGTGCGGCCTGGCCGGCGTGGCCAATGCGCGCGCCGGCAGCGCGGCTTCCATCAGCTTGACGTGATTGTCCTGCGGCAGGCGGGGCTGGCGGAACGTCACGCCGGCCTGCAGTTGCCCGGCGGTCACCGCATTGGCGCCGCCGAGGAACTTCTCGAGCGTGGCCGTGAGCTCCGCGCGCGAAAGCCTGTTGTCGACGTTGGCATCCGCCACGGCGAAGAAAGCGAGGTCGAGATCCGCTCCGCTGGCGCCGTTGGCGCCCGGCACGGACTTCGGGTCGGTGCTGTACGCCGGCATCTGAGCTTTCAGGCCGGCGAATGCCATCGCGAACGCCGCCGTGCACGTCGCCAGGATGGCGACCGTGAAACGCACCCGTCCCATACATCCTCCTGCGAGCCTGGACACCCTGCGGCGGCGCTCGTGGCCGGTGCTTCAGGCTCGATTCCGGCGTCGCACGCGCGAGTATAATGCCGACGCCATCAACCATCCCGTGGATTCTTTGTCTATGACAAGTGCGTTCTGCCGACTCGCGTCTCGATCAAGCTGGTGCCTCGGCGGGCTCGCCCTGACGGTCGTCGCCGCCGGATTGACGCTCTCGGCGCAGGCGCCCGACGGAGGCCGTGGAAGAGCGCCGACCGCTCCGGCCCAGGCGCCGGCCGGCGGCCGCGCGGGAGGCGGCGGGCGGGGTGGGGGCGCCCAGAAGGACGCGCCCGTCAACGCCGGTGTGGATTGGACGAAGCAGCCGTCGGTGCTGCCCAAGCGGCCCGCCGAAGAACTCGAGAACCTGATCCTGCAGCCCGGCTACCGCCTGGAGCTGGTGCTCGCCGACCCGCAGATCACCGATCCGACCTCGATCACGTTCGACGGGAACGGCCGGATGTACGTGCTCGAGAACCCCGGGTACATGGCCAACAAGGAGGCGGAGGGCGAGCTGGATCCCGTCGGGCGGATCTCGCGCTGGACCGACGCCGACAACGACGGCGTCTATGACGCCCACACCGTGTTCGTCGATCATCTCGTGTTTCCGCGGTTCGTCACGCCGTACGGCCCCGACACGATCCTGACCAAGGAATCGAACGCCTCGGAGGTCTGGAAGTACACCGACACCAACGGCGACGGCGTGGCGGACAGGAAAGAGCTGTTCGGCACCGGCTACGGGCGCATCGACAACGTCGAGCAGGAAGAGGCGTCACTCACGTGGGCGCTCGACAACTGGCTGTACGACACGTTCAACTCGTTCCGGTCGCGCATGACGCCGGGCGGCGTCGTCAAGGAGAAGATCGGCAGCAACCAGGGCGCCGAGTGGGGGCTGACGCAGGACGACGACGGGAAGGTCTGGTACCTGGAGGGATCGAACGGCGTCCCGACGTATTGGCAGTTCCCGATCGTCTACGGCAACTACCGCGTGCCGGACGAGCTCGACCCCGACGTGCGGACTCCGTGGGGCGCGCCGGTGCTCGTCGCCGACATGCAGGGCGGCATGGGCATTGTGCGGATGCCGGACGGCTCCTCGGCGCAGACCACCTCAGGCGCCGGCGGCGTGATCATTCGGGGGCACCGGCTGCCGAAGGACCTGCAAGGCGACTACTGCTACGGCGAGCCGGTCGCGCGCATGGTGCGGTGCATGTACCAGGAAAAGGTCGAGGGAATGACCCACCTGCACACGCTCACGCCGCACGACGAGTTCATCAAGTCGAAGGACCCGTTCTTCCGGCCCGTCGATCAGAAGATCGCGCCGGACGGCACGCTCTACATCGTGGACATGTACCACGGCATCGTGCAGGAGCGGCAGTGGTCCGGCCCGGGGAGCTACATCCGGGCGCGCATCGAGCAGTACAGACCTCGACCAGGTCGTGCACTACGGTCGCATCTGGCGGCTCGTCTACGACGGCACCGGGCCGTCGCATGCGGGGCAGCTCCGTCGGGACCCGACCGTGCCGCACATGAACAGCGAGACGTCGGCCCAGCTCGTGACGCACCTGTCGCATCCGAACGGCTGGTGGCGCGACACCGCGCAGCAGATGCTCGTGCTGAAAGGCGACAAGTCCGTCGTCCCGGCCCTGCAGGCGCTCGTGAGAACGTCGCCGAACCTCCTCGCGCGCTTCCATGCGCTGTGGACGCTCGAAGGGCTGGGCGCACTCGACGCGCCGCTGGTGCGCCAGATGATGGAGGATCGCGAACCGCGGATGCGCATCCAGGCGATCCGCGCCAGCGAGACGCTCTACAAGGCCGGTGACAAGTCGCTGGCGCAGGACTACGGGCGCCTGACGAAGGACGCGAGCGTCGACGTCGCGATCCAGGCGATGCTGACGATCGGCCGCTGGAAGGTGCCGAACGGCGACCAGATCCTTCAGGCCACGATGGACGCCACTCCTGCGCGCGGCGTGCAGGTGGTCGGCTCGACGATGCTCAAGGCCTCGGCCAGCGCCGGCCGTGGCCGCGGCGGGCTGCCGCTCGCCCCGGAGCAGCAGCAACTGCTCGAGCGCGGCGGCGAGGTCTACAACGGGTTGTGCATGAGCTGTCACGGGCTCGACGGCACGGGAACCCCGAACGCGGACGGCAAGACGACGAAGGCGCCGCCGCTGGCCGGGTCGCCGCGCGTGAACGGCCATCGCGACTACATCACCAACGTCGTCCTCTACGGCCTGACCGGCGCCGTCGATCACAAGACCTACAACGACGTGATGATCCCGATGGGATCGAACACCGACGAGTGGATCGCGTCGGTCGCGTCCTACGTGCGGAACAGCTTCGGCAATCTCGGCGGGTTCGTGACGCCGGCCGATGTGGCGCGCGTGAGGGCGACCAGCGGGACGCGGGACCGGCAGTGGGACGTCGACGAGCTGCAGGCGTCGCTGCCCGTCGCGCTCGTGCCGAATGGCTGGACCGCGACGGCCAGCGACAACGCGGGCGCGGCGGCGCGAGCCTTCAGCCTGCAGTCCTGGAACAGCGGCGCGCCCCAGCGGGCGGGGATGTGGTTCCAGGTTGCGCTGCCGTCGCCGGCGCGTCTGACGGAGCTGCAGTTCGAATCGACGGTCGGAGCCTATGAGATCACGCGCGGGCGAATCCTGAATCTGGACGCGCCCCCAGGCGGGGCGCGCGGCGCCCGCGCGGCGGCCGCCGCGGCGGGAGGCGCGCCGCCCGCACCGCGGCCGATGCCCACGCCCGGCTATCCGCGCGGCTACAAGGTCGAGGTGTCGCTCGACGGGCAGGCGTGGACCGAGGTCGCGCAGGGGAAGGACACGTGGCACGACGTGCTCGCCATCCCGGCGAGCGGCACCGGCGTCCAGGGATCGGAGGGCGCCGTGACGACGACGGTGACCTTCGAGCCGGTGCAGGCAAGGTTCGTGCGCATCACGGAGACCGAGGGCGTGCCGGACGCGCCCATCTGGTCGATCCAGCAGTTCAGACTGTTCGAAACGCGCAAGTAGAGGCGAGCTCCCTGCCGTTGCACGATTCGGGAGTTCCGGACAAGGAGAGAGATGGCCCGTCAGCAGGTCGTGCTCCGGTCGGGTGTGGTCGTGTTCGTGGCGCTGGTCGTTGCGGCGGGTGTGCTCCTCATCGCGCAGGGTCGACAGGGGCGTGGGCGCAGTGCCCAGCCGATGCCGGTCGGCGACTGCACGGTGACATCTCAGATGGACGTGCCCGTGCCGATGCGCGACGGCACCATCCTCCGCGCCAACGTCTTCACGCCGGACCAGCCCGGCCCGTTTCCGGTCATTCTGCAGCGCGTGCCGTACAACAAGGACGGCGCGCTCAGCGGCAACTACGGGCGGCCCGAGGCGTACGGCGTCCGCTGCTTCATCGTGATCGAGCAGGACGTGCGCGGGCAGTACAAGTCCGACGGCGTCTGGTATCCGTTCAAGAACGAGGCGACCGACGGCTACGACACGATCGAATGGGCCGCGAAGCTGCCGAAATCGAACGGCAAGGTCGGCATGTACGGGTTCTCGTATCCGGGCGCCACGCAGTGGCTGCCGGCCACGCTGCGCCCGCCGCACCTGACCGCGATCGTGCCCGCCATGACCTCTTCGGACTACCGTGAAGGCTGGACCTACGAGCACGGGGCGCTCATGCACGGCTTCACGTCGATCTGGCCGCTGAACAGCATCGCGAACAGCGCGGTCCGGCACTTTCCCGACGGCGCGGCGCTCGACGCCGAGTTCAACGCCGCGCAGGGACCGCAGGGCAGCGTCTGGAACGAGAAGTGGAAGATGTTCCTGCCGCTGAAGGACTATCCGCCGCTGCATCCGGAGGATCCGCGCGTCGCGCCGTACTTCTTCGACTGGCTCAAGCACCCGAGCGACGACGCGTACTGGCAGCAGTGGAGCATCCGCCGCAAGTGGTCGAACATCGCGGTGCCGGCGCTGAACTTCGAGGGGTGGTACGACATCTTCGTCGACGGCGGCATCGAGAACTTCGCCGGCATGCGCAGGCACGGCGCGACGCAGACGGCGCGGGACGGCCAGCGGCTGGTGGTCGGCCCATGGACGCACCTCGGCGGCTGGAACCAGCGTCAGGGGGCGATTGACTTCGGCCCCGAGGCGGCGAACCCTATTCAGCAGCTGCAGTTCCGCTGGTTCGACTACTGGCTGAAGGGCATTCCAAACGGCGTCGACAAGGAGCCGAAGGTCAAGCTCTTCGTCATGGGCGCGAACAGGTGGCGCACCGCGAACGAGTGGCCGATCGAGGGCACGGCGTTCCGGAACTACTACCTGCACAGCGACGGAGCGGCGAACACGGCGGGCGGGAACGGCGCCCTGGATGCGGTGAAGCCCGCAGGCGCCGCCAGCAAGCCCGACAAGTACTCCTACGATCCGAACGATCCCGTCCCGAGCATCGGCGGCCGCTTCCAGAACGCGACGCCAGGCGGTCCGATGGATCAGCGGCCCCTGCTCGACCGGCAGGACGTGCTGGTCTACACGACGAACACCCTCGCCAAGGACACCGAGGTGACCGGGCCGATTACGGTGACGCTCTACGCGGCCTCATCGGCGACCGACACGGATTTCACGGCCAAGCTCGACGACGTGTACCCCGACGGCACGTCGATGCTGATTGCGTACGGCATCCAGCGGGCGCGCTACCGCGACTCCGATACGAACCCGACGCTGCTGACGCCAGGCAAGATCTACAAGTACACGATCCACGTCTGGCCGACGAGCAACCTGTTCAAGGCGGGACACCAGGTGCGCCTCGAGATCTCGAGCAGCAGCTCGCCGATGTGGGACCGGAATCCGAACACCGGGCACCCGCTGTTCCAGGACGCCGAAACCAAGGTCGCGGACCAGACGATCTATCACGACGCGGACCACCCGTCGATGATCACGCTGCCGATCATCGATGCGCCAATCAAGTAGGACGATCGCCATGACCCGCACGTGGCTTTCCCTGTCCGCTGTCGGCCTGATGGCCGCAGGCGCGCTGCCCGCCGGCCAGAGGCAGTCTGCGGCCCCACCGAGCGGCGACTGCACGTTCACGGTCCAGCGCGACGTGCCGGCCACGATGCGCGACGGCACCATCCTGCGCGCCAACGTCTACACGCCGGATCCGCCCGGGCAGTATCCCGTGATCATGATCCGGCTGCCGTACAACAAGGACCGCCCGATGACCAACACGTACGGGCCGCCCGACCTGTACGCGTCGCACTGCTACATCGTCGTGTCGCAGGACGTGCGGGGGCAGTACAAGTCCGACGGCGTCTGGTACCCGTTCCGCAACGAGGCCAACGACGGCTACGACACGATCGAGTGGGCGGCGAAGCTGCCGAAGTCCAGCGGCAAGGTCGGCATGTACGGCCGCTCGTATCCAGGCGCGACGCAGTGGCTCCCGGCGATGCTGCGCCCGCCGCACCTCACGGCGATCGTGCCGGCGATGACCTCGTCCGACTACCGCGACGGCTGGACGTACGAGGGTGGCGCGCTCGACCAGGCCTTCGCCGAGGACTGGCCGGGCGAGAGTATCGCCAAGAGCGCGATGCAGCACTACCCGGACGGCGCGGCGCTCGCGGCCGAGTTCACCGCGGCGCGCGGCGCCGCCTACATGGACAAGTGGCGCTGGTTCCTGCCGCTCCGCCAGTTCCCGCCGCTGCACCCGGACGAGCCGCGAGTGGCCGACTACTTCTTCGACTGGCTGCGGCATCCGGACGCCGACGCATACTGGGAGCCCTGGAGCATCCGCCAGCACTGGTCGCAGATTACGGTCCCGGCGCTGAACTTCGAGGGCTGGTACGACATCTTCCTCAACGGCGGGATCGAGAACTTCGCCGGGATGCGCAAGGCGGGCGGCTCGACGCGGGCGCGCGACGGCCAACGGCTCGTCGTCGGACCCTGGATCCACCTGACCTGGCAGCAGAAGGTCGGGCAGCTCGATTTCGGGCCGGAAGCGGTCAACCCCATGCAGCAGCTCATGCTGCGGTGGTACGACTACTGGCTGAAGGGCGTCGCCAACGGCGTCGACCGCGAGCCCCGCGTCCGGCTGTTCGTGATGGGCGCCAACAGGTGGCGCACGGCCGACGACTGGCCGGTCGAAGGCACGGTGTTCCGCAAGTACTACCTGCACAGTGAAGGCAGCGCGAACACGGAAACAGGCAACGGCCGTCTCGACACCACCGCGCCAGCCGCCGCTGCGACGCCGGACCGCTTCAGCTACGACCCCAAGGACCCGGTGCCCAGCATCGGCGGCCGCTTCATGTCGGTCGTCCCCGGCGGCCCCCGCGACCAGCGGCCGGTGCTGAGCCGGCCGGACGTGCTCGTCTACACGACGCCGGTCCTCGAGCGCGACGTGGAGGTGACGGGACCGGTTGCGGTGACGCTGTATGCCTCGTCGTCGGCGCCGGATACGGACTTCACGGCCAAGCTGGACGATGTCTATCCGGACGGGACGTCGATCCTGATCACGTACGGGATTCAGCGGGCGAGATACCGCGATTCGGCGTCGCATCCGACGCTGATTTCGCCTGGCAGGATCTACGAGTACACGATCCACGTGTGGCCGACCAGCAACCTCTTCAAGGCCGGCCACCAGATCCGGCTGGAGGTCTCGAGCAGCAACTTCCCGATGTGGGATCGCAACCCGAACACCGGGCATCCCTTCGGACAGGACGCCGAGCTGGCCGTGGCCGAGCAGACGGTCCTCCACGACAAGAGCCATCCGTCGGCAATCACGCTGGCGATCCTCGAGACGCCGATCAAATAGGATCACTCGCGATCTCGCACGCCACGGAGCTGGCGTGCTGCCCGGATTCGGGCCTACAGCCCCCCACACGATTCCCGAAACCGCGTTAACTTCCGCGAACGAAAGAAAAGCGGGTGGGCCTGGGCCCACCCGCTTCGGTGATCGGTCGGCGTGCGCGCCGGCGGCGTCAGAACGAGAACCGGATGTATGCCTGCAGCGTCCGCGGATTCTGCCAGGTCGTCGCGGCGCCGAACCCGGCGTTCTGCGGCTGTACCCGGGCCTGGTTCAGCGAGCCGTCCGCGTTGTACTGGTTGTTCACGATCGTCGTCGGCGTGTTGGGGCTGTTCAGCGTCATGCTCGTCGAGCGGTTCGTGATGATCGCCTGGTTCGGCAGGTTGAACGCGTCGATGCGCAGCTGGATGCTGCGGCCGCCGCCCAGCCGGATGTTGCGCGCCAGCGAGAGGTCCAGCACGCTCTGGAAGCAGCCGGTGAGGTAGTTGTTCGACGATTCCAGGCCGTCGCTGTTCGTGAGCGGCCCGCCGAATCCCGCCGCGTTGAACTGGGCGTACTGGTTGCTGCTGCAGCCGGCCCCGACGTCACCCAGGATCCGGATGCGCGCCGGGAAGTCCGGCGAGCCCGTGAGGTTCACGCTCGATCCGCCGTTCTGATAGCTGTAGCCGACCGAGTACGGGCTGCCGGTCGAACCGGTCCATACCGACGACAGCTGCCAGTCGTTGACGATCCAGCCGACCGTCCGGAGTGTGCCGGTCTTGTTCTGGAGGGCGGGCAACTGCCACACCGCCGTGGCCTTCATGAGGTGCCGCGGCTGGAGCTGATCTTCGAAGAGGGCCTGGGCGTCGCCCTGGTCGGCCCGGAGCACGGGCTGACCGCTGGCGTCGTGGTCGTAGCGCGGCGCCACGCGGGCGATGTCCCGGATCGTGATGGCGTCGTTGAAGCCGAACGAGATGCCGTTGCGCAGCCGGCGATTCACCGAAAGCTGAATGGCGTCGTATTTCCGCCAGCCGTTGTACTCCCGGAACGCGATGCCGGTGTAGCCCTGGTAGCCGCGCACGAGGTCCGGATAGAGCGCGGCCAGCGACGAGGCGCCCGGGGTCGCGCTCGGCGCCGCCGTCGGATCCTGCCGGGTCGCGTCGAACGCCGTGCCGATGTCCACGGCGTTCACCTGCCCGGTGAGCTCGGCGTTGTAGTTGTGATGGCCGACGTACGCCACGTCGAGCGACGTGTCCCACGGGAGCAGCATCTGCACGCCCGAGTTCCATTCGACCGTGGTCGGCAGGCCGGCGTGGTACTCGTAGGCCGTGAGCTGGGCGGGCGACTGCGTCGCGAGGCCCGACAGGCTCTGCAGCTGCGAGTAGCGGAGCGTCTGCAGGCTCGAGACATACGTGTTGCCGACCAGCGCCTGCGCGTTGCCGCCGCGCGGCCGGTCGAAGTACAGCCCCAGCGACCCGCGCACGACGAGGTGGGCGTTGCCGAGGACGTCATAGGCCGTGCCGAAGCGGGGCCCGACGTTCAGCCGCGGAAACAGATACGTCAGGTCGGAGATGCCGTTGCCGGCCTGGAACAGGCCGTTGCGGACCTGCCCGGAGTTCGGCACGAGCGTCCCGATCGCCAGCGCCGTATTGGGGCCGAGGAGCTGGCCGGTCAGCGGGTCCTTCGCCGAGCGGTTCGAGCCCGAACAGGTCGCCGTGTTGTTGACGCAGCCGGGGACGTACAGGACCGGCGCCGCGGCCTGGGACCACTGGTCGGGCAGGAAGTTGCCTTCCTGCGTGCAGGTGCCGCTGCCGTCGACGCAGGGAATCTTGACGTTGTCGTGCTGCGAGGTGGCATGGACGAAGCGGACGCCGTAGTCCATCGTCCACTTCGGGTTCACCCGCCAACTGTCCTGCAGGTAGGCCTCGCGGTTGTCGTAGGTGAAGGTGCCTTCGACGTAGGCGGACGCCTGCACGAACGAGCTGAAGCTGCCGATGGCCGCGTTCGAGAACCCGAACGAGGTGTCATACGGGTTCACGCCGACCGTGTCCTGCGCGAAGCTGACGGTGCCGAAGTTGGTGCCGCCGAGGACGTTGTTCTCGCGCTTCAGGCTGTGGTTGTTGTAGAAGCCCGCCTTGAAGGTATGCGCGCCCCGGACCATCGTCAGGTTCACCGCCACGTCCTGCGTCGTGTTGATGTTGATGAACCCGGGATAGACGACGTTCGGCGGCGCCGATGTGATGCGATTGCCCCACGAGAACGCCGGCACCTTCCAGATCCGATTGCCGTCCCAATACGGCGGATTCTGGAACTGCAGGATCTCGTAGGCGTAGTAGTCGTGGTTCAGAATGTTGGCGTCCGGGAAGATCAGCGGGAAGTCCGCGAGCCCGGTCGTGCGCGCGTCGGCGACGTCGTTGACCGGCAGTCCGCCGCAGCCCGCGAGCTGGTTCCCGGCGCGGCCGTAGGTGGCCTCGAGGAACGTCAGGGGGTTGATGCTGTAGTTGACGGTCACCGCCTCCGTGCCTTTGTGCGGAATCGGCGTGATCGAATCGTTCCAGCCCGGCAGCGTGCCGATGGCGACGCGCTTGGCGTTGTTGTTGCCCTGGTACTTGAAGCTGCCCCGGAGCCGGTCGTTGAACTGGTAGTCGAGCCGGACCGCGGGCTGATAGAGCAGCGTGTCGTAGGTCGGCTGGATGAACTGGTGGTTCGTGCCGATCGTCGTGCTCTGGTTGTTCGGCGTCGGATACATGTTGAGCAGGCTCATCCCGACGCTGTACAGCCGGTCCTTCGGAATCCGGCCGAGCACGCCGCCGTCCTTGAAGCAGGCCACCTGGCTCGACGCGCTGCAGGCGCCGCTCAACAGCGGATCCTTGATGTACGGGTAGAGGTTGCCGTTGTTGTCGGTCGTCTGGGAGAAGTCACCCTGCCGCTCGAGCGCGGTGGGCAGCCGGAAGGTCCGCTGCGTGCCGCCGGCCGTCGCCGGATTGAACTCCTCGGCGAAGAAGAAGAAGAGCTTGTTGTGCCCGCCCGGCTTGCCGACCGGCCCCCCAATCGAGAAGCCGATGTCCTGCGACTTGGACCGGGTCTTCGGCACGTCGTTGAGGATGTTGGCCTTGCTGTTGGCGTCCCACCTCGAGTTGCGGCGGACGTTGTAGAGCGAGCCGTGGAACACGTTCGTGCCGCTCTTGGTGACCGCCATGACCTGCAGGCCGCTGCGGAGGCCGTATTCGGCCTGGTAGCCCGACTCGAGCACCTTCACTTCCTGGATCGACTCGTTGTTGATGTTGAAGATCGCCGAGCCGCTGCTGCCGGTGTCCATCGTGGACACGCCGTCCATCGACACGTTGGTCGACATGCAGCTCTGCGTCCCCTGCGCCGTCGGCGAATTGCCGCTGCTGTTGAGCGTCACCCCTGGTGCCAGCGCGGCGACGCTCTGGAACCCGCGGTTCTGGAAGGGGAGGTTCTGGACCGAGATCGTCGGCACGACGAACGACCGTTCGCCGCTGGTCGCCTGGATCAGCGGGGTTTCGGCGACGACCTCGACGGTCTCGGTGGTGCCGCCGAGCTCGATCGTCAGCGACCCCAGGTTCGCCACGACGCCGGGGCTCACGGGTACCCCGGTCTGCTTCAGGGTCTTGAACGACGGCATGCTGATCTCGACGGTGTAGGTGTCGACGGGGGTGACGGGAAACTGGAAGTTGCCCGTCTCGTCGGTCACGGCCGGTGCCAGCCGGGTGCCTTTGGTCTCGCTGGTCAGCGTCACCGTCGCGCCGGGGATCACGCCGCCCTGTTGGTCCTTGACGGTGCCGATCACCCTGCCCGTGGTGATCTGCGCCGCCGCGGAGATCGCCATCAATACGATGGCGCACGCTAGCCCAGTGACCGCCGTAATTCGTCGGCCCTGCATCGATCCATCCGCCTTCCCGGGGTGCTGGGGAGTTCAGATCCGGCTCCGCGCGGCGCCCCTGCGCGCGGAGTTGCGCTTGCCGTGAAAGTGGCGCGTATCCTACAGCCGACTCTGCCGTTGCAAAGAGGGATTTGGGGCGGGAATGGCGAGCGGCGCTATCTACTGGTTCCGCAGTGGATTGCGAAGCGTACTGTTACTGGAATGAAGTATTCGGCTCACTGCTACTCAAATGGGGTACGTGAGCACGACGATCGAAAACCACGCAGAAAAAGAAAGCGGGTGGGCCTGAGCCCACCCGCTTCGGTGATCGGTCCGGCGTGCGCGCCGGCGTCAGAACGAGAACCGGATGTACGCCTGCAGCGTCCGCGGATTCTGCCAGTCGCTCGCGGCGCCGAACCCGGCGTTCTGCGGCCTGGTGCGCGCGTCGTTGAGCGAGCCGTCTGCGTTGTACTGATTGTTCACGATCGTCGTGGGATCGCTCGGGTTCCGGAGGGTCATGCTCGTCTCGCGGTCGGTGATGCCGGCGGCATTGAAGGCGTTGAACGCATCGACCCGCAGTTGGATGCTGCGGCCGCCGCCCAGCCGGATGTTGCGCGCGAGCGAGAGGTCCAGCGTGCTCTCGAAGCAGCTGGTCAGGTAGTTGTTCGACGAGTCCAGGCCGTCGCTGCCGACGAGCGGCCCGGCGAACCCGGCCGCGTTGAACTGGGCGTACTGGTTGCTGCTGCAACCGGCCCCGACGTCGCCCAGAATCCGGATGCGCGCCGGGAAGTTCGGCGAGCCCGTGAGGTTCACGCTCGATCCGCCGTTCTGATAGCTGTAGCCGACCGAGTACGGGGTGCCGGTCGAACCGGTCCACACCGACGACAGCTGCCAGTCGTTGAGCACCCAACTGGCCGCTCGGAGCGCGCCGGTCTTGTTCTGGAGGGCGGGCAACTGCCACACCGCCGTGGCCTTCATGAGGTGCCGCGGCTGGAGCTGATCCTCGAAGAGGGCCTGGGCGTCGCCCTGGTCGGCCCGGAGCACGGGCTGACCGCTGGCGTCGTGGTCGTAACGCGGCGCCACGCGGGCGATGTCCCGGATCGTGATGGCGTCGTTGAAGCCGAACGAGATGCCGTTGCGCAGCCGGCGATTCACCGAAAGCTGAATCGCGTCATATTTCCGCCAGCCGTTGTACTCCCGGAACGCGATGCGGGTGTAGCCCTGGTAGCCGCGCACGAGGTCCGGATAGAGCGCGGCCAGCGACGAGGCGCCCGGAGTCGCGCTCGGCGCCGCCGTCGGATCCTGTCGGGTCCCGTCGAACGCCGTGCCGATGTCCACGTCGTTCACCTGCCCGGTGAGCTCGGCGTTGTAGTTGTGATGGCCGACGTACGCCACGTCGAGCGACGTGTCCCATGGGAGCAGCATCTGCACGCCCGAGTTCCATTCGACCGTGGTCGGCAGGCCGGCGTGGTACTCGTAGGCCGTGAGCTGGGCGGGCGACTGCGTCGCGAGGCCCGACAGGCTCTGCAGCTGCGAGTAGCGGAGCGTCTGCAGGCTCGAGACATACGTGTTGCCGACCAGCGCCTGCGCGTTGCCGCCGCGCGGCCGGTCGAAGTACAGCCCCAGCGACCCGCGCACGACGAGGTGGGCGTTGCCGAGGACGTCATAGGCCGTGCCGAAGCGGGGCCCGACGTTCAGCCGCGGAAACAGATACGTCAGGTCGGAGATGCCGTTGCCGGCCTGGAACAGGCCGTTGCGGACCTGCCCGGAGTTCGGCACGAGCGTCCCGATCGCCAGCGCCGTATTGGGGCCGAGGAGCTGGCCGGTCAGCGGGTCCTTCGCCGAGCGGTTCGAGCCCGAACAGGTCGCCGTGTCGTTGACGCAGCCGGGGACGTACAGGACCGGCGCCGCGGCCTGGGACCACTGGTCGGGCAGGAAGTTGCCTTCCTGCGTGCAGGTGCCGCTGCCGTCGACGCAGGGAATCTTGACGTTGTCGTGCTGCGAAGTGGCGTGGACGAAGCGGACGCCGTAGTCCATCGTCCACTTCGGGTTCACCCGCCAGCTGTCCTGCAGGTAGGCCTCGCGGTTGTCGTAGGTGAAGGTGCCTTCGACGTAGGCGGACGCCTGCACGAACGAGCTGAAGCTGCCGATGGCCGCGTTCGAGAACCCGAACGAGGTGTCATACGGGTTCACGCCGACCGTGTCCTGCGCGAAGCTGACGGTGCCGAAGTTGGTGCCGCCGAGGACGTTGTTCTCGCGCTTCAGGCTGTGGTTGTTGTAGAAGCCCGCCTTGAAGGTGTGCGCGCCCCGGACCATCGTCAGGTTCACCGCCACGTCCTGCGTCGTGTTGATGTTGATGAACCCGGGATAGATGATGTCCGGCGGCGCCGATGTGATGCGATTGCCCCACGAGAACGCCGGCACCTTCCAGATCTGATTGCCATCCCAATACGGCGGATTCTGGAACTGCAGGATCTCGTAGGCGTAGTAGTCGTGGTTCAGAATGTTGGCGTCCGGGAAGATCAGCGGGAAGTCCGCGAGCCCGGTCGTGCGCGCGTCGGCGACGTCGTTGACCGGCAGGCCGCCGTTTCCGGCGAGCTGGTTCCCGGCGCGGCCGTAGGTGGCCTCGAGGAACGTCAGCGGGCTGATGCTGTAGTTGACGGTCACCGCCTCCGTGCCTTTGTGCGGGATCGGCACGATCGAGTCGTTCCAGCCCGGCAGCGTGCCGATGGCGACGCGCTTGGCGTTGTTGTTGCCCTGGTACTTGAAGCTGCCCCGGAGCCGGTCGTTGAACTGGTAGTCGAGCCGGACCGCGGGCTGATAGAGCAGCGTGTCGTAGGTCGGCTGGATGAACTGGTGGTTCGTGCCGATCGTCGTGCTCTGGTTGTTCGGCATCGGATACATGTTGAGCAGGCTCATCCCGACGCTGTACAGCCGGTCCTTCGGAATCCGGCCGAGCACGCCGCCGTCCTTGAAGCAGGCCACCTGGCTCGACGCGCTGCAGGCGCCGCTCAACAGCGGATCCTTGATGTACGGATAGAGCTTGCCCTGATTGTCCGTGGTCTGGGAGAAGTCGCCCTGCCGCTCGAGCGCGGTGGGCAGCCGGAAGGTCCGCTGCGTGCCGCCGGCCGTCGCCGGATTGAACTCCTCGGCGAAGAAGAAGAAGAGCTTGTTGTGCCCGCCCGGCTTGCCGACCGGCCCCCCGATCGAGAAGCCGATGTCCTGCGACTTGGACCGGGTCTTCGGCACGCCGTTGAGGATGTTGGCCTTGCTGTTGGCGTTCCACTTCGAGTTGCGGCGGACGTTGTAGAGCGAGCCGTGGAACACGTTCGTGCCGCTCTTGGTGACCGCCATGACCTGCAGGCCGCTGCGGAGGCCGTATTCGGCCTGGTAGCCCGACTCGAGCACCTTCACTTCCTGGATCGACTCGTTGTTGATGTTGAAGATCGCCGAGCCGCTGCTGCCGGTGTCCATCGTGGACACGCCGTCCATCGACACGTTGGTCGACATGCAGCGCTGCGTGCCCTGCGCCGTGGTGCCGACGACTCCGGGGGCCAGCTCGGCCACGCTGGCGAAGCCGCGGTTCTGGAAGGGGAGGTTCTGGACCGAGATCGTCGGCACGACGAACGACCGTTCGCCGCTGGTCGCCTGGATCAACGGCACTTCCGCCCGGACCTCGACCGTCTCGGTCGTGCCGCCGAGCTCGATCGTGAGCGAGCCGAGATTGGCCGTGACGCCCGGGTTGACCGAAATGCCGGTCTGCTTCAGGGTCTTGAACGACGGCATGCTGATCTCGACGGTGTAGGTGTCGACGGGGGTGACGGGAAACTGGAAGTTGCCCGTCTCGTTGGTCACGATCGGTGCCAGCCGGGTGCCTTTCGTCTCGCTGGTCAGCGTCACCGTCGCGCCGGGGATCACGCCGCCCTGTTGGTCCTTGACGGTGCCGATCACCCTGCCCGTGGTGATCTGCGCCGCCGCGGAGATCGCCATCAGCACGATGGCGCACGCTAGCCCAGTGACCGCCGCAATTCGTCGGCCCTGCATTTTGACCATTGCTCTCTCCCGGGGGGCGGCCTGCGTCCAGCCACGCGCGCCCCCCGGCGCGAAGCTGCTCTTGGTCTCAGAAAGAGCGCGTATCTTACAACGACTTTTTCGCTTCGATGTCAAATTCGTATGATCAGATGCACGTGTCCGTATCATGCTGAAAACACGTCCTTTGATAGCAATACTCATACTGAGAGTGCGACGATTAAGGCTACTGATACTGAAGGTGTGTACGCAACTGGCTCGTACTCAAGTGGGGTACTTCGCCTCGGCGATCAGGAAGATCACCGAGGCGACGAGGCGTCACCGCGTCTGGCGCGCCTCGGGCACGTGGACCCAGGCACGGCTCCGCACCTTGGTGTGCGGAGCGCGCACGGTGACCTTCAGCCGGTGAGTGCGGCCGTCACGGTCGGTCTCAGCCGGCGCGACGCCGAGAAGGTAGTAGCTCGCCGTTTCGCGGAGAATCTGCCGGAGTGCCTGCTCGCCCGAGCCGACGAGAACCCGCACCAGCGTGCCGCCCGAGGCGCCGGCCAGGTGATCCAGGAACTGGCCCATCATGATGCTCTCGCGCTCGTACGACCCTGGCAAGGGATCGGCCGTCCGCATTTCCGCGGAGTGCGTCCGCAGGAAGCTCGAGTCGATGTGTAGGGCGTACAGACTCGCGTTGGCGCGCGCGGCCTGGTCGCCGAGCACCCGAGCCGCATCGCCAACGGTCGGACGGCCACCCAGACGATCGCTCACGGGCATGCCGGCGCTGAGCACGACGACGACCCGCTTGCCGGGGTACGCCGCCAGCGAGCGCAGCACGTCGCCCAGCGAGCTCACCGCCTGCACCATCTCTCCCTCGTAGAAGGCGGCGAGGGCTTGCGCATCCTGCTCGATGGCTTCGGTGCAGCTCGACTCGGTGTCGCTGCCGCACTCCCGCAGGGCGACGCGCCGGAGCGTCTCGGTCTGGCCCAGGACCGGCGTCGAAGACGCCTGACTCGAATCGGCCTCGCGGAAGGCCGCGTGACTGAAGGAAGGCCGTCTCGCCGTTGATGTCGATGACCTCGGCGGGGGTCAGGTGATAGTGGCTCACCAGCGCTTGCGCGCCGCCGACGACGCGGTCGAGGGCGCGTAACACCGGGGCGCGGTCCGGCGTCGGATTCGAGCTTGGGCCCCATGGGATACGCGAACACGCCCACCAGGTCGTTCGGTCCGACCTGCTGGACGAACGCGCGGGCGGCTTGGACGACGCGCCGCGACTCGCCCACGTGGAAGCTGCCGGCGTCGATCGCCAGCAAGAAGGTGCGGCCGACCGGACCGGTCATCGGCCATTCGTTGGTCACGACGGGACCGAATGGGGGCCAGTCGCTGGATCCCGCAGGTACGGACCGGTCCGCCACGCGAACGACCTCGGCCGAGACGACGCGCCGGCGGCGGCCGTCGATGGACACGGAGAAACTCTCGGGGCCGAGCGTCACGACCGGCTGTCCATCGCGGTCGACGACCTGGACGTCGACCGCGATCAGATCGACGGTGGCCCGGAACGTCGGGGAGACCTGCTGCCGGGCCGTCGCCGACGCGATCTGGGTGGCCAGCGCCAACGTCACGCTGGCCGCTGCCCACCGGTACGACCCGGACGGGCGCGTCGGTCCTACATTCAAGGAGATCTCCGGCTCCGAGGGTAGCACCTGAGGCTCGGCACGGCGCCACAAATCGGCGACGTCGCCGGCCTTCCCGAGGGCTGCGTTCCGGCCGGGCCGGGCGCCGATCGCCGCCGCGTCAGGGCCGGCCCGTTCCGGCGACCCGCCTCGCGGTGGCCTCCAGTGGCTCTCGAGCGCCCACCTTGATCTTCAGCCGCATCGTGTCGCCATCGAGCTTGCCGGCGTACTGGATCCGGATCGTGTCGCCGAATCCCACGCGCACGATCGCGAACGTGACATCGTCCCCGTTGACGGCGATCTCGTCGAGGGCCACCGATCCGCGCGTACTCGAGATCGTTCCCGCCAGTTTGTCCCCGTCCATCTTCACCGTCAGCGTGCTCTCCAGGTTCACGCCGTCCATCGTCGTGTAGGACAAGGCCCAGGCTCCGACGATGTCTGCGGGCGGCGCGCCGTTCGCGGCGGCGGCCGCCACCGAGAGCGCCAGCCACCAGCCCGTCACCCATGCCATCGGCCGGCTCATCGAAACTCCAGCGTCGTATTCGACCGGACCGTCACGAAGACATGATCGCCGTCGCGGCGGACGTACTCCTCGTTCCACCGGTCGGTCAGCCGACCTGTCGGGCGTTCCGGCAGCCGCCGGCCGTCCGCCAGCACCGTGACCGGCGCCGGGGCCGTGAAATCGAGCGTCAGGCTGCCGCTGTAGATCCTCCGATCCAAGTCGTTCGAGACGACGAATCGGGCTTTCGCGCCCGTTGTCGTGGCAGCGGATCGGACCGTGGTCTTCTCCGCGATGGTTCGGAACGCATAGATCGGGCCCATCGGCACGTACCAGACATCCGGGCGGCGGCCGATGTGGGCCAGGTGCTGCTCGTAGAAACCGGCGGCCCCGAAGTCCAGCGACTGCGGATGCGACATGAAATGGTAGATGCCGCCCTTGCCGTACACCTCGTCGAACTTCGCGTCGAGATCGTTCACGTCGGGGACGGGGTTGGCCGCCCGCCGTCCGCCCGCCTTCTGCACCACCTGCGTGTAGGGCGCGTCCATGGGATTGTCGGCCCACGTCTGCAGATCCGGCCGGATGTGCAGTCCGAGGGCCTCGCCCGGATAGTTGCGCGCGACGATGTAGCCGGCCGCCGCGACGCGCTGCTGGATGAAGTCGAGGCTCGCGCAGTGGCCGCACGGGTACGCCCAGCTCCAGACGTACGGCTGCGTCGTCCGGCGGAGGATGGTGTCGCGCGACGCGATCAGTTCCGCGTCGGTGTAGCTGATCGCGCAGAAGCTCTTGTAGTCCTCGCTGCTCGTGTCCGACTGCGGCCGGTGGCACGGGTGGGTCACCGCGTGCGCGCCGATTTCATGCCCGTTCTCGACCGCCTTCTGCATGCGCGGCCACAGCAGCCAGACCTGCAACTGGTTGAAGAAGCGCTCCTCGGGCGGCGGATCCTGCTCCGTGCTGATGAAGAACGTGCCCTTGACGTCGTACTTGTCCATCGCATCGGCGATGTCGACGACGAGCTTGGTCGAATCGTCGATGCTGTGCACCACGGCCGCGTGCGCGTTGTTGAGGTACTTCGTCGTCGCGACGAACCGGACGCCGCCGCTCTGTGGCGCGAACGCCGCCGTCATGACGACGAAGGCCGCCGTGACGCCCACGGCAAACAGTCCGGCACTTGCCACGCCTGGTCTCACGTGCACACGATCCTCCTTGGCGGCTCGACGGCGACCCTTTCGTGCGATGAGGCATCCTTCTAGCACGGCCGTCGCGGACGGTCAAACGCAGACGGCGATGGCGCTCGGACGTCGGATACCCCTGTGGAGTGCGATCCAACGACTCGTTGATTCCCGTTCGCCCGGCTCGTAGAATCAGCCCGTCGCGACGCGGCGTTCGTTTCGCGCCGCCTCTCACTTCTGGAGCACGCAGATGCCGGGGGAATCCTCGAGGCCCAGTCGCCGTGCGTTCCTGTCCGGCGCGGTCACCGCGTCTGCGTTCCTCTGGATCCCGCGCTCCGTGCGCGGCTACACCGCGGCGGAGATGGGCGACCTGACGGTCGACCAGATCGTCAAGCCGGGGATCTCCAAGTGGGATCTCGACACGCCGGCGCTGTGTGTCGACCTCGACCGGCTGGAGAAGAACGTCGCCACGATGCAGGCGACGATGAAGAAGAACGGCCTCGCCAGCCGGCCGCACGCGAAGACGCACAAGACGGCCGCCATCGCGAAGTATCAGCTGAAGACCGGATCGATCGGCATCTGCTGCGCGAAGCTGTCGGAGGCGGAAGCGCTTGCCGCTGCCGGCATCGACCGGATCCTGATGACGACGGCGAACCCGTCGAAGAGCAAGATTCGCCGCGCCATGCAGCTCCGCAAGACCCACAAGGCGTTCGTCCAGGCCGTCGACGAGGAGCGGAACGCGCGGGACCTCGACGACGCGGCCAGGGAAGCCGGTGTCGTCGCCGACGTCGTCGTCGACGTCGCGGTCGGGTCGCGCAGCGGGATTCCCGCCGGAGACGCCGCCGTGGCGCTGGCCAAGCTCGTCGACCAGCTTCCCAATCTCGAGCTGCGTGGCATCCTGTCGTACGACGGCGGCGGCCAGCACGCGAAGGGCTTTGCGGCCCGGAAGGATCGAACGCTGAAGACTCTCCAGCCCAACGTCGAGACGTTCGACGCCATGAAGAAGGCGGGCCTCAATCTGGAGATCTTCAGCGGCGGCGGCACCGGGACCTACAACATCGTGCAGCTCGTCCCGGGGTTCACCGACGTGCAGGTGGGCAGCTATGTGTTCATGGACATGCAGTACATGGCCATCGGCGGCGAACGCAGCGACGAGATCTATGACGACTTCGCGCCGTCGCTGACGGTGCTCACCACGGTCCTCAACAATCGTTTCCCCGGCCGTCTGACGACCGATGCCGGCGCCAAGGCGCTCACGCTGAACACGCCGCATGCCGGCGTGCTCGGCGAGCCCGGGGCCGACTACAACGCCGGCTCGGACGAGTTCGGCGGCGTCCGGTTCGGCGGGCCGCCCTCGCGCGACTACAGGATCGGCGACAAGATCGAGCTCATCGTGCCGCACTGCGACCCGGTCGTGAATCTGTACGACCAGATGTACGGCATTCGTGGCGACCGCGTCGAGACGGTCTGGGAGATCACGGCGCGCGGGAAGTCACAGTAGCCGCGGTCCGCGGATATCACCGGCAAGAGGACCATCATGGATGAGCGTCAGCACGGACGGCCGTCGGCCTCGCGGACGTCGCGGCGGCGGTTCCTGCACGGCACGGTCGCGGCAGGCGCCGCCGTGGCCGCCTCCGCACTGCCGAGGGCGGCCCGCGCGGCCCAAACTCCCGGGCCGGCAGGCGGTACGGCCGGCTTTCGGCCGTTGTTCAACGGCCGGGACCTGGCCGGGTGGGTGCCGTCGACCGCTTCGACCTGGACGGTTCGCGACGAGACGATCGTCTGCTCCGGCAAGCCCAACGGCCTGCTGCGGTCCGACCGCCAGTACGAGAACTTCGTCCTGGACGTCGAGTGGCGGCACGTGGAGCCTGGCGGGAATTCGGGGCTGTACGTCTGGAGCGATCCGAGGGCGAGCACAGGGCAGTGGCCGAAGGGCATCGAGATCCAGATCCTCGATCTCGACTGGGTGAAGCTGCAGACGCGCGACGGAAAGGCGCCGCCGGTCGCGTACGTGCACGGCGAACTGATTCCCGTGGGCGGGCTGACGTTCGTCCCGGACACGCCGCGCGGGCCCCGCAGCATGTCGGTGGAGAACCGCGCCAGGGGCCGGGGCGAATGGAACGCCTATACCGTGGTCGCCGTCAGCGGCACGATCAAGTTGGCGGTCAACGGCAAGTTCGTCAACGGCATCAGCCAGGCGTCCCAGAAGAAGGGCTACCTGGCCCTGCAGTCGGAAGGCGCCGAGATTCACTTCAGGAATCTCCGGATCCTGGAGCTGCCGCCCGGCGTTCTGGCGTCCTCGGAGATCGCACCAGAGGCGATCTGACAGTCGGCCTGCCGACCCGACGCTCGACCGGTTTTCGGAAGCGTGTAGTGTGCTGTGGGCCCGAATTCGAGCAGCGCGCCGGTCTGGTGGCGCGCGAGAACGCGAGTGAGGGCCCACAGCGCACTACACGCTTTCGGAAACCGGTCTAGAAGATCGAGGTGCGGATCCAGGTGTCCGACCGCGCCCAACTGCGATCGAACTCCGCGGCGATCTCGCTCGTGGGCTTGCCCTGGGCCGCGAGCGCCTGGCCGAGGCCGAGGAGCGACCAGCCGCTGTGCGGATGTTTCCGGAGATCGGTGCGATAGACCTGCTCCGCGTCGGCGGGGCGGTTCGCCTGCAGCAGCGCGGCGCCGAGCCAGTGGCGGGCACTGAAGGGCAGCGACTCCGGCTCCTCCCAGATCAGAGAATCTTCGATCGAGACGGCGTTCTCGAAGGCCGACACGGCGGCCGGCAGGTTGTTGCCGGCGCGCTCGATCTCGCCGGCCAGAATGCCGGCCAGAATGCCGAACGGCTTTCGGGCCGGATTCGCGCCGAAGGCTGCCGTGGACGTCTTTGCCGCGATCTGCAGCTGCGCCAGACTGGCGCGCGCGGCGGCGGCGTCGCCGGCTCGAAGATGCGCGTAGCCCTGCGCGAAGTCCCAGACCGGCCCGGACAGCAGGCCGGCAGGGCGCGTCGTGACGTCGAGCACGTCGTCGAAGCGGCCGAACCGGACGAGCGTGAGGAACAGGTAGATCGGGTTCTTCGTCAGCCTGGCGTAGTCGCGGCCGGCCTGCATGGCGATCGCCCCCTGGCCGTCCATCGACGCGGCGAACACCAGCATCTGGATGTCGTGCCAGGGATAGATCGCAATCCCCTCGCCGATCTGCGATTTCAGATCCGAATGCCAGGCGTCGAGACTGGCGCGCACGGCGTCGCCCCATCGTCCGATCTGCGTCCAGGTGTGGGAGGGCATGTGATTGATGTGGCTCGCCCCGGGAATGGCGCTGCCGAGCCACTCCGCGCAGGCGGCGGCGCGTTCGGGCTCTGACGTGGCTTCCGTGGCGTGAATGTACAGATGACAGGCCCCAGGATGCCTGTGGCTCTTCAGCACACGCTCGAGCACGCCGAGGACCTGCTGCACGTTCGGATCGTGGATGTCGACCCGGCCGACGCGGGGCTGGAGCAGCATGAGGGCTTCGGCATAGATCGTCGCGACATCCGGATCGTCCGGATAGGCCTCGGCGACCTTCTTCATCGCCTCCGCAAACGCCCGGTCCTGATCCACCCGCTTCGCCGGGTCGAAATGTTCGACGTAGCGCACCGACATCGCCTGGATGAGCGACTGTTCGACCGGCGTCGCGTGCGCGGAGGCGAGCGCTGCGGCCTTCTGGATTGCGGCAAAGGCGTGCGGCGCCTCGTCGGGGCCCATCGTCCAGTTCAGGTCCGATCCCCACGCCCATGCCTCCCCCCAATAGCAGATGGCGCACGTCGGGTCGCGCAGCTCCGCTTCCCGGAAGGAGCGCACCGCTTCGGGTTTCGCGAAGGCGTAGGTCAGCTGGAAACCCTGGTTGAAGAACGCCTGCGCCTCCGTGTTGGAAGAGGAGATCCGGCGCGTGAACGGCCCGAGCACCGATCCGACGTCGTACAGGCCGATGCGTCCGGCGAAGGCGGCCGGTGGGGCGGCGTGATCCTCGTGCTGGCCGCTGACGACGGCCATCCCGGCAAGCAGCACGACGGCTCCGGCGGCGAGGGCGAGCGCACGACCGTGGCGTGTGCGCCGACCAATCTGCATAGGGCCTCCAGTAGATCCTCGGGCGTTCGGCTGGACGGTTCGGGGCGATATTGGCGTGGCTGGCGTGAACAGGTGCCCTTATAATACCCGCTCTCTGCGCGTCGTATGGCCCGATACGAAAGTGTTGACTCTATGAGACTTCGATTGATCCGTCCTGGTTCGCGGCCGTCGACGGTTGTCTGCGTCTTGGCGGCGCTGGGCGTCGGTGTGGCGCTCACGGCACAGGCGCCTCAGCCGGCAGCGACGCCGCCGGCGCAGTCGCCGGCGCCGCCTCCTCAGCAGCAGGTGTTCGGATCACAGGGGCAGCAGCCCGATCCCTCGCAGCAACCGGCCCCGTCGTCCGGACGCGCCGGCGGCCGCGGCGGCCGTGGGCGCGGCGCGGTGAGCGACGTGCCGGACTTCACGAAGCAGCCGCCCATCCAGGCCAAGCGGCCTGAAGAGGAGATTCAGCACATCGTTCTGCAGCCGGGCTATCGGCTCGAGTGCGTCCTCTCGGACCCGATCATCCAGGAGCCGACGGCGATCGCCTTCGACGGCAACGGCCGCATGTTCGTCGTCGAAGACCGCAGCTACATGATGGACGCGGACATGACGGGGCAGCTCGATCCGATCAGCCGCATCTCGCTTCACGTGGACACCGACAACGACGGCGTCTACGACAAGCACACCGTGTTCGTCGACCATCTGGTGTTTCCGCGGTTCGTCACGCCATTCGGGCCGAACACGATCCTCACGAAGGAATCGAACGCGCAGGAGCTCTGGAAATACACGGATACCAATGGCGACGGGGTCGCCGACAAGAAGGAGCTGTTCGACACCGGCTACGGCCGGCTCGCCAACATCGAGGGGCAGGAAGGGTTCCTGACCTGGACGATGGACAACTGGATGTACAGCACCTACAACGCGTTCCGGGCGCGGTGGACGCCGCACGGCGTCATCAGGGAGCCGACCGCGCCCAACGGCGGCGAGTGGGGCGTCACGCAGGACAACGACGGCAAGATCTGGTTCGAGAGCGGGGCGCCGGGCGTCCCGACCTCCTTCCAGTTTCCGATCGTCTACGGGTTCAACGTCCCGGGCAACTTCATGACGCCGGACGCCTACGAGCCCGATTTCCGGATTCCGTGGGGCGCGCCCGTGCGTATCGCCGACATGCAGGGGGGACTGGCGGTGACCCGAATGCCGGACGGCTCGCTCAAGAGCGTGACCGGCAGCGCGGGCAACGACATCTACCGTGGCCACCGTCTGCCGAAGGACCTGGTCGGGGACTACTTCTACGGCGAGCCGGTCGCGCGCATCGTGCGGCGCATCCATCCCGAGAACGTCGAAGGGATGACGGTCGTGCACAACGCGTATCCCAATAACGAGTTCATCAAGTCGCTGGACCCGCTCTTCCGTCCGGTGGACGTCACGACCGCGCCGGACGGGACGCTCTACATCACCGACATGTACCACGGCATCATCCAGGTCGGGAATTTCGCGCGGCCCGGGACCTACCTGCGCTCCCGGATCGAGCAGTACGAGCTGGACAAGATCATCCACCACGGGCGGATCTTCCGGCTGGTCTACGACGGCGTGAAGGCGGACCGGTCCGACGCGCTGCGGCGCGACGCCCAGGTGCCGCACATGAACGACGAGACGGCGGCCCAGCTCGTCGCGCACCTGTCGCACCCGAACGGCTGGTGGCGCGACACGGCGCAGCAGTTGCTCGTCCTGAAGCAGGACATGTCGGTCGTCCCCGCCCTGCGCGCCATTGTCAAGACCTCGCCGAACCTGCTGGCCCGGTTCCACGCGCTCTGGACGCTCGAAGGCCTGGGTTCGCTCGACGCGGCGCTCGCCCGCCAGATGATGGAGGACCGCGAGCCGCGCATGCGGATCCAGGCCATCCGCGCGAGCGAGACGCTCTACAAGGCCGGCGACCGCACGCTCGCCAACGACTACGAGCGGCTGACCAGGGACGCGAGCGTGGACGTGTCCCTTCAGGCGATGCTGACGATGAATCGCTGGAAGGTGCCGAACGCCGCCGAGGCGATCAAGGCCGCCATGGACAGCAACCAGGCGCGGGGCGTGCAGGTCGTCGCCAACGCGATTCTGAACCCGCCCGTGGCGAGCGGCCGCGGTGGACGCGGCGGTCGGGGCATGACGGCGGAGCAGGAGCAGCGGTTCGAACACGGCGCGCAGATCTACAACGAGGTCTGCTTCGCGTGCCACGGCCAGGATGGCCTCGGTACGCCCAAGCCCGAGCTCAACACGACGATGGCGCCGCCGCTCGCCGGGTCGCCGCGCGTGATCGGGCATCGCGAGTACGTCGTCAACGCGCTGCTGAAGGGCATCACGGGTCCGGTCGACGGCAAGACGTACGTCGACGTGATGATCCCGCTCGGCGCCGGCAACGACGACGAGTGGGTGGCCGCCGTCGGTTCGTACGTGCGCAACAGCTTCGGCAACAGCGGCGGCTTCATCGAGCCGGCCGACGTCGCGCGCGTGCGCGCGGCGACGAAGGATCGCAGCACGCCGTGGACGACCGCCGAGCTGACGAGCACGCTGCCCGTCCAGGTCTACACCGACGGCTGGAAGGTGACCGCCAGCCAGAACAGCGACTCGGCGATCGGTGCGCTGAGACTCACGGCCTGGAGCACGGGCGCGCCCCAGCAGGCGGGCATGTGGTTCCAGATCGAAATGCCCTCGGTGCGTACGGTGACGGAGCTGCAGTTCCAGTCGCCGTCCGCGGCCGGAAGCAGCGCCGCCGTGGCCTCGGGCGGCGCGCCGATGGTCACCGCCGCCGGCTTTGGCTATCCGCGCGGATACAAAGTGGAGGTCTCGACCGACGGAACCGCCTGGAGCAGCGTCGCGGAAGGCGCCGCGACCGGCAACAGCTCCGCGGTGACCCTGTCGCCGACGCCCGCGAAGTTCATTCGGATCACCCTGACGGTCACGCCCGAGAATGCGCCAGCGTGGTCCTTGCAGGACGTGCGTGTCTTCGCGCTGCCGGAGAAGAAGTAGCGGATATGGTGGACCGTCCAGAGCGGACGTCGGCATGAATCGCGCCTTCGCGTCGGCATGTGGCCTCGCGATCGCGAGCGTCCTGGTGACCGCGCAGTCCGGGGCGGCTCGAGGGGAGTGGCCGACCTACGGCGGCGACCTCGGCAACACGCGATACGCGCCCCTCTCCCAGATCGACGCGAAGAACTTCAACCAGCTCGAGGTCGCCTGGCGGTTCAAGACGGACAATCTCGGACCGCGGCCGGAGTACAACTTCCAGGCGACGCCCCTGATGGTGCACGGCCGGCTCTACACGACCGCGGGATCGCGGCGCGCCGTCGTCGCGCTCGACGCCGGCACCGGAGAGCTGCTGTGGGTGCACAGCGAGAACGAAGGCAAGCGCGCGGAGACGGCGCCGCGGAAGCTGTCCGGGCGCGGCCTCGCCTACTGGACCGACGGCCGGGAGGAGCGCATTCTCTATGTGACCCCCGGATACCGGCTCATCGCGCTCGACGCCGGGACCGGCGCGCCGGTCGCGGGATTCGGGTCCCACGGCGTCGTCGATCTCAAGCTGGACGACGACCAGGAAATGGATGCGGAGACAGCCGACATCGGCCTGCACGCGACGCCTGTCGTGGCGAACAACACGGTGATCGTCGGCGCCGCGCACGCCGTCAGCTTCGTGCCGAAGAGCAGGAAGAACGTCAAGGGCTACGTTCGCGCGTTCGACGCGCGAACCGGCAAGCGGCTGTGGATCTTCCACACCATCCCCAAGCCGGGTGAGCCGGGTGCCGAAACCTGGGATGACCCGGCGTCTCTCGACGTCACGGGCAACACGGGCGTGTGGGCCCAGATCAGCGTCGACGAGAACCTGGGCATCGTCTATCTGCCGACGGAAGAGCCGACCGGCGACTTCTACGGCGGAGATCGTCCCGGCAACAATCTCTACAGTCAGAGTCTTGTGGCGCTGGATCTGAAGACGGGCAAGCGGAAGTGGCACTACCAACTGGTGCACCACGACATCTGGGATTGGGATCTCCCGTGCGCGCCGATTCTGCTCGATCTCACGATGAACGGCCGGACGGTGAAGGCCGTCGCGCAGCCCACGAAGCAGTCGTGGGTGTTCCTGTTCGATCGCGTCACGGGTCAGCCGCTCTGGCCGATCGAGGAGCGGCCGGTGCCGCAGTCGGAGACGCCGCACGAGAAGACGAGTCCGACGCAGCCGTTCCCGACGAAGCCGCCGCCGTTCGACCGCCAGGGCGTGTCCACCGATGATCTGATCGACTTCACGCCGGAGCTGCGCGCCGAAGCGTTGAAGCTCGTCGCGCGATACAAGCTCGGTCCGATCTACACGCCGGCGGTCGTCAGCCGGACGGACGGGCCGCTCGCCACGCTGATCCTGCCGTCGAACAACGGTGGAGCGAACTGGCCCGGCGGCTCCGTCGATCCCGAGACGGGCATCTTCTATATCTACTCGTTCACGCAGGTCTCGGCGCACGGTCTGATTGCGGACCCGTCGGTGTCGGACATGGAATACATCCACGGCATCGCCCGGCCAGCCGGTGCGGGACCTGGGCCGGCCCGCGGCAGCGGACGCGGGGGGCGGTCGGCACGGGGCGGCGGCGGCGACGAAGGCGGCGGCGGTGGGCAGTTGACGGTGCAGGGGCTGCCGCTGATCAAACCCCCATGGGGGCGGATCACGGCGATCGATCTCGGCAAGGGCGAGATGGTCTGGCAGATTCCGCACGGCGAAACGCCAGACGCGGTGAAGAACCATCCGGCGCTCAAGGGGCTGACGTTTCCGCGGACGGGCCGTCCGGCCGGCCGCATTGGCACGCTCGTGACGAAGACGCTGGTGATCGCGGGCGAGCCCGGGTTCTTCACGACGCCGACCGGGGAGCGCGGGGCGATGCTGCGCGCCTACGACAAGGCGACGGGTCATGAAGTCGGTGCCGTCTACATGCCGGCCCCGCAGACGGGATCACCGATGACCTACATGCTGAACGGCCAACAGTACATCGTCGTGGCCACGAGCGGCGGGGCCGTCACCGGCGAGCTCCTGGCGTTCAAGCTGCCGGCGGACGCGGCGGCGGCGGGGTATCCTGCGCCATGACGACACGTGTGCTGCTGATGGTCGGGCTGACCGCGGCGTCGAGCGTCGCGCTGATGGGGCAGGGCGCGCCCGCGCCGATCTACAAGGTGCCCGCGGCGCGCGAGCCGCACCACGTGGTGAAGCTCGAGAACAGGTACGTCCGCGTGCTCGACGTCACGGTTCCGCCGTACGACAGCACGCTGTACCACATCCACGAGAACCCGTACGTCTACGTCTCCATCGGACCGGCGACGCTGAAGGCGCAGGTGGAGGGCTCGAGCGAGATCGCCGATCTCGTGCTGAAGGACGGCGAAGTGCGGTACTCGCCCATCGTCACGCACCGCGTCGGCAACATCGGGGCTGCGCCCTTCAGAAACATCACCATTCAGATTCAGAACAGGGACGACACGGTGGCCGCGCCCGGGACGCCGATCGTGCCGGAAGCGCATGCCGCCGGGCCGAAGACGGAGGTCGCCTTCGAGAACGACCTGATTCGCGTGGACCGGCTCGCGATCGCGCCGGGGCGGGCGTCGTACCCCCACTCGCACCCCAAGTCGCACCTGCTGGTGGCGGTCCATTCCGCGAAGGTGAAGATCGAAGCGGCGGGCCCGCCGGTCACGCACGACATGGAACCGGGAGATTTCGAGTGGCATACGGGGGCGTACACGCACACGATCACCAACGTGGGCACGACGCCGTTCGATGCCATCGAGGTGATCTGGAAATAGTCGATGAGATCGCCAGCCGTCGGCTCGGTAGCTCTGGCGCTCATGGCCTCGGTCTGGGCGGTCGCCGCGCAGGCGCGCGTTGGACCGGCGGCCCGGGTTCGGACGGTCTGGGACGGCGTGTACACGGAGGAGCAGGCGAAGCGGGGCGAAGCGATCTATGCTGCGCGCTGCGAGCGCTGCCACGGCGCGGCGCTGCTCGGGGAGGGGGAAGCGACCGCGCTCACCGGGCCGGGATTCGCGGCGAACTGGGAGGGCGTCTCGATGGGCGAGCTGGCGGATCGGACGCGCAATACGATGCCGAACGACCAGCCCGGGACGCTGTCGCGGCAGCAGGTCGCCGATGTGCTCGCGTTCGTGCTGCGGTTCGACAAGTTCCCGGCCGGCGACGCGGAGCTGCCGGTGCAGGCCGAAGCGCTGAATCAGATCAGGTTCGTCGCAACGAAGCCGTCGGCGAGCGCCGGCGAGGAGTGAGGCCATGAGACATCCAGTCAGCCGTCGCACGTTTCTGACCCGGTCGGCCGCGGTCGGGGCCTTCGGGTTCGTCGCCCGCGGCGTGCCGGTGGGCGCCGCCTCGCCGTCGAGCGCGACGCTGGCCGACGAAGACAGCCTGGTCGCGCCACAGTTCCGCGGGTTCCTGAAGAAGCCGATTCAGGAGCTGCCGACGCCCGCGATGCTCGTCGACCTCGACGTGCTCGAGAAGAACATCGACACGCTCGCGGCGTACCTGAAGGGCCGGCCCGTCGCGTTCCGCGCGCACGCGAAGACCCACAAGTGTCTGGAGGTGGCCAAACTCCAGCTCGCGGCCGGCGGCCGCGGCCTGTGCGCGGCGAAGCTGGGGGAGGCCGACTACCTCATTCGCGGCGGCGTCAAGGACGTGCTCATCACCGCGCCGGTCGTCGGGCCGCTCAAGATCGGGCGGCTGCTGGACCTGCAGGCGATCGCACCAGACGTGAAGGTGGTCGTCGACAACGGCCAGAACGCGATGGACCTGTCGGCGGCCGCGCTCGCGGCCAGGCGCACGTTGAAGGTCCTGATCGACGTCAACGTGGGCCAGAACCGGACCGGCCTCGGTACGCCGGATGACGTCGTCGCGCTCGCGCAGTTGATCGGCAGGCAGAAGGGGCTGGAGCTGGTCGGTCTGCAGGGCTATCACGGCAACGCGCAGCACACGGTCGGCTTCGAGAACCGGCGCGACCGCGAGCTGCAGGCCAACGAGCGCGCCGTGGCTGCGCGGCAGGCGCTCGAGAAGGCCGGCTTCACGGTCCGGATCGTCAGCGTCGGCGGCACGGGCAGCTACAACGTGGACGCGGACTATCCGGGCGTGACCGAAATCCAGCCCGGCTCGTACGTCTACATGGACACGCACTACAGCAGGATTGGCGGGAAGGATTCGCAGGGCGACGCCTACTCCGATTTCGGCAACTCGATGTCGGTCCTCACGACCGTCATCAGCCGGCCGAACCGCGGCACCGCGGTCGTCGACGCGGGCATCACGGCGTTGACCATGGACGAGCGGGTGCCGGAGGCGCTGGGCGTGACAGGCGTGGTGTACAGCTCGGCCGAGGAGTACGGGCTGCTCGCGCTCCAGAATCCGAGCCGCGATTTGAAGGTCGGCGACACGCTCCAGATGACGCCGGGACACTGCTGCACCACGGTGAATCTCTACGACGCGTGCTTCGCCACGCGCAACGGCGCGGTCGAGCACGTGTGGTCCATCGAAGGCCGGGGACGGGCGGACTAGTGACGGAGGAGACGATGGCGAGCAGTATCAGCCGGCGTGGGTTTCTCGCGCGGTCGGCGGCGGTCGGCGCTTTGAGTGCGGCCTCCAGCCGTACGGGGCGGGCCGCCTCGCGCGCACAGTCGGGAGAGGACGCGCTCGTGGCGCCCCAGTATCGCGGCTTCCTGAAGAAGCACATCGAGGACCTGCCGACGCCGGCCCTGCTGATCGACCTCGACATCCTCGAGCGGAACCTGCAGGCGCTGGCGACGTTCATGAAGGGCAAGCCGGCGGCGTTCCGGTCGCATGGCAAGGCGCACAAGTCCTCGACCATCGGCAAGCTCCAGATCGCCTCGGGCGCGAAGGGCATCTGTGCGGCCAAGCTCGGCGAGGCCGACGTGTTCGTCCACGGCGGCATCAAGGACGTGCTGGTCACGGCCGAGGTCGTCGGCGCCGTGAAGATCAAGCGGCTGATGGAGCTGCTGGCCCTCTCGCCGGACCTGAAGGTCGTCGTCGACAACGAGCAGAACGCCGCCGACTTGTCGACCGCCGCGCTCGCCGCAAAGAAGAAGCTGAAGGTCCTGATCGACGTCAACGTGGGCCAGAACCGCACCGGCGTCGAGCCGGCAGACGCCGAGAAGCTCGCACAGGTCATCGCCAGACAGAAAGGGCTCGAGCTGCTGGGCCTGCAGGGCTACGGCGGGAACAACCAGCACGTCGTCGGGTTCGAGAATCGGAAGGCGCGGGAGCTCGACTCCAACGCCAAGATTGCCGCCGCGCGCCAGGCGCTCGAGAAGGCGGGCTTCGCCGTGCAGATCGTCAGCGTCGGCGGAACAGGGAGCTACAACATCGACGCGGACTACCCGGGCGTCACCGAGATTCAGCCAGGCTCGTACGTCTTCATGGATTCGCACTACAACAAGATTGGCAGCCAGGGCCGCGACGACAACGCGTTCACCGATTTCGGCAACTCCCTGTCCGTGCTGACGACGGTGATCAGCCGGGCGGTCGGCGTGACGGCGCGGGCTGGCGGCGCGGGAAGGGCCGGCCGCGGCGGCCGCGCCAGCGTGCCGGCCGATCCCCGCCCCGTGATCGGCCGCGCGGTCGTCGATGCTGGGATCAAGTCGCTGTCGAACGACGAGTCGGTCCCCGAGCCGCTGAACATGCCGGGCACGACCTACGGCGGATCCGGCGACGAGTACGGCGCCCTGAGCTTCCGGGACTCCGCTCTGGCC
Source organism: uncultured Acidobacteriota bacterium (assembly GCA_963764505.1). Taxonomy (GTDB): domain Bacteria; phylum Acidobacteriota; class Vicinamibacteria; order Vicinamibacterales; family SCN-69-37; genus CAVXSP01. The sequence goes on from CAVXSP010000001.1 coordinate 2,169,979, forward strand.
GACAAGATCAAGGTGGGCGACAAGGTGCAGGTCACGCCGGGGCACTGCGATACGACGGTGAACCTGTACAACGTCTTCTTCGCCGTCCGGAAGGGCGTCGTCGAGCAGGTGTGGCCGATCGAGGGCCGGGGGCGCACGGACTGAAGGACCTTACAGGAGGACCGGAATGACGAGAGCTCGACGGATTGGCGCGGCGGCAATGGGTGCGGTCGCGCTCGTGATTGGCGTGTCGGTGGCGGCGCGGACGGCCCCGCAGGCGGGTGGCGCCACGGAGCAGTCGCTGCTGCAGGCCGAGAAGGCCCGCTTCACTGCCATGCAGAGCGCAGACACGGCCGCGCTCGAAAAGCTGCTGGGGCAGGAGCTCAGCTACACGCACACCAGCGCCGCCGTCCAGACGAAGGCGCAGTTCATCAGCGATATCAAGACCGGCACGATCAAGTACCTGAGCATCGACTCGACGGAGATGAAGCCGCACGTCTACGGCAACGTGGGCGTGATCACCGGCGGCGCCGCGGTGCACATCATCCTGAGGGGCAAGGACCAGTCGTTCCGCATCAGGTATACGGACGTGCACGTCAACCGGAGCGGCGGATGGCAGATGGTCGCCTGGGAGGCGACGAGACTGCCGGACTAGGCGTGGCGCACTCACGCCGCGAGCTGCTTCGCGCCGCGGCCGCGATGGCGGGCGCCGCGCTGCTCGATCCCGGCGCGGTCCTGGCCGGTGCGATCGGACAGACGAGCGAGACCTGCGCCGAAGACGGCCTGGGGGAGCTCCTCGCGGTCCTGCCGGTGTCCCGGCGCGGTCTCGTCACGCCGCCGTTCGGCGTCAAGATCGGAGGCGCCGGCCTCGACGCGCGTCTCGTCACGGATCTCTCCCGGCTCGAGCCCGATCGGCTGGTGACGCCGACCGAACGCGTCTACGTCCGCACGGAGTGCCCGGCCGCCGTCTCGGCGCAGGCGGGGCCCTGGCAGATCCGGACGTCGGGGCTGATGGCGCGCGCCGGCGCTCTGTCGTTCGAGGATCTCGCACGGCGCGCGCGGCCGATGGGGGCGCATCTCGTCGAGTGCTCCGGCAACAGCGACCCGACGAACTTCGGCCTCATGAGCGTGGCGGAGTGGACGGGCGTGCCGCTCGTCGACGTCGTGGCGCAGCTCCAGCCGTCCGCCGGCGCGACGGCCGTGCTCGTGAGCGGGGTGGACCCGGATGGGCCCTCGACGACGTCGGTCGCCGGCGCGAGCTGGATCTTCCCGCTCGAGGCGCTGGATCGGACGGGCGCGTTTCTCGCGGTCGAAATGAACGGCGGCCCGCTGGCGCCCGACCACGGCCGTCCCGTGCGGCTGGCCGTCCCGGGCTGGTACGGCTGCGCCTGGATCAAGTGGGTGAACGAGATTCGCCTCGTCGGCGCGTTGGAACCGGCGACCGCCCAGATGAAGGAGTTCGCCGGTCGGACGCATCAGACGGGCGTCCACGAGCTGGCCAGTGAATACGCGCCCGCGACGATCGAGACCGCGGCCACGCCGGTTCGCGTCGAGAAGCGGCGCTCGGCGTCCGGATTCGAGTATCGCGTGGTCGGCATCGTGTGGGGCGGCGTGCGTCCAGTGAGCCGGCTCGCGATCCGGTTCGGCGGCGACGCGTCCTGGAGGCCCTTCGACCTCTGCCCGGCGCCTCGCACTACCGCCGTCTGGTCGCTCTGGGCCTATCGATGGAAGCCGGCGCAGCCCGGCGTCTACGACATCGCGCTGCGCGTGCCCGATCCGTCGGTGCCGCAGCGCCGGCTCGACATGGGCTACTACGTTCGACAGGTTCGAATCGACGACGTGTGAAGCCGGAAGCCAGAGTTGGGTTTCCCGGAGCGATGGAGGCATGCATGCGACCGATGATCACGGGCTCGACCTGGCGGACCATTCGGTGGGGCCTGGCCGCAGGACTGACGCTGATCGCCGCCAGCAGTCGGCCGATCGGCGCGCAGGCGCCGGCCGATGACGCGACCGTGGCGCTGCTGCGGGAGCTGACCGACGCCAACGCCGCGCCGGGGTTCGAGGGGCCCGTGCGCGACATCCTGAAGCGCGAGTGGCAGGGGATCGTGAAGGATCTCCACACCGACGGCATCGGCAATCTGCTCGGCTCCCTGCCGGGCGCCGGACCGCGGGTCCTCGTCATGGCCCACATGGACGAGGTCGGGTTCATGGTGCGCTACATCGACCCGAACGGCTTCGTCTTCTTTCATCCGATCGGCACCAACATCGACCAGGCCGTCCTGACGCAGCGATTCACGATCATGACGCCGAAGGGGCCGGTGGTCGGCTACACGGGGGTGAAGTCGCCGCATATCATTCCTGCCGGGGAGCGGGAGTCGATGGTGCAGGTCGCCGACATGTTCCTGGACCTCGGCGTGAAGAGCCGCGAGGAGGCCGAGAAGCTCGGCGTCCGGCCCGGCCTGCCCATGACCTACCGGACGCGCTTCGAGAAGCTGAACGACGGCACCAACCGGTACCTTGCGAAGGCGTTCGACGACCGGGTCGGCTGCGCGATCATGACCCAGGCGCTGCAGCACTTCCGTGAAGCTCCGCATCCGAATCTCCTGCAGGTGGCCGCGACCGTCCAGGAGGAGCTCGGATCGCGGGGCGCGCAGGTCATCTACGAGCAGACGAAGCCGGACATCGTGATCAACCTGGAGATCGGCGTCGCCGGCGATTTTCCGCTGCGCGTGTCGCCAAAGCTGTCGCAGGAGGGCCTCGGCCGTGGCGCGACGGTGTTCATCTTCCAGGGCGACATGATTCCGAACGACCACCTCGTCGAGTGGGTCACGCGGCTGGCGAAGAGCGAGAACATTCCCATCCAGTACAGCGCGGTGAGCACGTACGGCCAGGACGGCTCTGCCCTGCAGCGGTCCGGGTCCAGCATGCCCGTCATCAACATCGGCGTGCCGACCCGCTACGCCCACAGCGAGTCGGGCGTCATCGACCGCGCGGACTACGACGCCGCGTTCAGGCTGGTGTCGAAGATGATCGAGAAGCTGTCGAGCGCCGAGGTGAAGGGGATCGCCGAGTTCTCGAGCCCCGCGCAGTAGATCAGCGCGACGGGCCGTACGTCCGGCTGAAGCCGTTGCGGCTGTTGCTCACGCTGAAGCTGCCGTCCGGCCACGCGGAGACTTTGATCCAGTAGGCGGGGGTGTGCGGCGGCGCCGCGTTGCCGCGGCCGCGTCCGCGCCCCCGCGCCGGTGCCGGGGCGTCGGCCGCAGGGGGCGGCGGTGCGATCACGGCCGCAATCGCCGCCGGCTCGTCGATGTTCGCGATGAGCGCGCCGGGGCTGTTCTGCTCGATCCCCGCCTTGTAGGCCCAGTGAAGCTGCCAGAGGTCCTCGAATCCGGTCAGCGCGCGCATCGCCTGGAACGAGGCCAGGTCGCCGCCCTTGCGCGTGCCGTTCTGCATGATCGCCACCCGCGGCCGGATCGCCCGCAGGAACGGCGGCGCGCTGCAGACTTCGGCGCCGTGTCCCGTGACCATGTAGAGATCGACCGTGCCGACGAGATTGTTGGGGCAGGTCAGAGCCATCGCGTGATCCCAGAGCAGGTCCCCCAGATCGATCGCGCGGAACTTCCCGAGCGTGACGACGCTGCCCACGGACTGGTCATCGTCGGGCGTGCTCCAGGTGGAGGCCTGGATCGTCGGCGTGAAGCCGGCGCAGGCGGCATTCGGCGCGGAGCGCACGCCCGGCAGCGGCCGCGTCAATCCCCGGCCTGCCGCCGTGACAATGCGCCAGTCGAGCCCGGCGACCGGCACGACGTCCCCGGCCTTCACGACCGTGTGTTTCGCCTTGGCGACCAGGCCGGCGTACATCTCCTGGAAGCCGGCGACCTGCTCGCGCGTCTCGACCGACGGACCGTGATCGATGAAGTGGCCGATCGGGACCCGCTCCGCCAGCGCCTGCAGGCCTCCGACGTGATCGACGTGGTAGTGCGTCGAGATGGCGTAGTCGATCTGCGTCACGTGGGCATCGGCCAGTGCGAGCATCAGCCGATCCGTGTCGCGCCCGCCAGGGTTGCCGCTGTCGACCAGGACGGATTGGCCGCTCGGGGAGACGTACAACGCCGCCTTGCCGCCCTCCGCGTCGATGACGTAGATCTCCAGCGGCTTCGACGCGGCGGTCTGGCCGCCGAGCCAGACGGCGCTCGCGAAGATGGCGCAGGCGCAGGCGAGCGCCTGGACGGCGCGGCGGGGCATTCGGGTCTCCAGGAGATCTATCTGAAGAGGAGCGGCGCGAACTCGTTCAGGTTGTGGCGCCACACGGTCCACTCGTGGCGGCCCTCGGTGACGACGTACTTGTGAGTGATGCCCTTCGCGGTCAGCGTTGCGTCGAGCGCCTTGGCCGCCGGGCCCGCCGTGTCGTCCTTGCCCGCGGAGACCCAGAGCAGCTCGAGCTGCTTGTTGATCGCGGCCGGATCCTTGAAGAAGCCGGGATACGCCTGATCGGCGTTCTGCGATCCCGCACTGAGGATCACGATGTACCGGAAGAGCTCGGGCCGCGTGAAGCCGATGTTGATGGTCTGTCCGCCGCCCATCGACAGGCCGCCAATCGCGCGGTCGTCGGGTCGGGTCGAGACCTTGTACGTCCTCTCCACGAGCGGCATCACATCGTCGAGCAGGTCTTTCGCGAACGGCGAGAGCGCGGCGGGACCGCCGCCCGCCCGCCCTGCCCCGGACCCGGGCGCCGCGGGCTTCGCGGGGCCGGCGTAGAAGCTGGGAATCGCGTGGCCGAGCGGCATCACGATGACCATCGGCTTCGCCTTGCCTTCGGCGATGAGGTTGTCGAGGATATTGTTCGCGCGTCCGATCAAGGTCCAGCCCGACTCGATGTCGCCCGCGCCGTGGAACAGGTAGAGCACGGGATAGTTCTTCCCCTTGTCGTAGCCTGGCGGCGTGTAGACCCACATCTCGCGGCTGAGGCCGAGCGTCTTGGACTCGTACGGGAGGATGCGCACCTCGCCGTGCGGCACCGGTCTCACGTCGTAGAACTGGGGCCCGTCGCCGGGCACCTCGACCACGTTCACCGGGCCGAAGTTGCCGTAGCCCATCTTGATGTTCGTGTTGCGCGGATCCAGCGCGACGATGCCGTCGACGTTGAAGGCGTAGGTGTAGATGTCGGGCTTCGCGGGGCCGACGGTCGCCGACCAGATGCCGTTCGCGTCCTTCGTCATCGGATGCGGCTTGCCTTCGGTGTCGTCGGTCACCGTCACCTGGCTGGCGTTTGGCGCCAGATAGCGGAACGTAATCGTGCCGTCGGCGCCGACCTCCGGGGAGACGAGCGCCGGACCGCGCCCGCCTCGGCCGCCGCCCCGCTGGCCGGCCGGAGCCTGGGCGGATGCCGCGGAGGCGAGCGTCAGCGCAGCGATGAGGGCGAGTGCCGATCGAAGCAAGGGCGCGCTCCTCGGAGAATGCGACGTCAGTTCAGCTCTTTCACGAAGATGTTCTTCCAGTAGAGCTTGTGGCCGTGGTACTGCAGCTCGATGTTCCCCCTGGCCGGCAGCGGCTTCGAGCGATCCCAGTAGTTCTCATACTTCGCGTTGTCGACGACGAGCTGGCCGTTGAGCCAGACGGTCGTCATGTCGTCGTCCCGCTGGATGACGTGGAAGGTGTTCCAGTGATCCGCCGGGTTGTCGGCGACGACGAGAGGACTCTGCCCGGGCGTGCCTCGCGCGTTGTTGTAGAGACCGCCCGATCCCGACGGGTTGAACCACATCTGAATCTGCGGACTGTTCTTGAGATACACGCCGCTGTCGGCCCCCTGCTCGACGCACCAGTCGACGTACAGCTCGACGTCGTCGTACGCCTTCACGCTCTGGAGGTTCTGGCCGCCGAACTCGACGTGGGGATCGAGCTTGTCCGCCTGGATCCCGTCGAACACGAGGACGCCGTTGACGACCGACCAGTGCTTCAGGTACCGGTCGTTGGATTCCTTCTGTTTGGCCGCGCGGTCCGAGGGGCTCAGGTTCGCGATGTCGGCCGGATTGAGCCCGGCGCCGAACTTCAGCGTCCCGACGTCGATGAGCGCCTGCCACCCGGTCAGATCCGTGCCGTTGAACAGGGCGACGAAGCCCTGCTTCGCCAGCGCGTCCGGAACCTTGTTGTCGGTCGGCGTGGCCGGCGACTCGCAGGTCAGCGGCGGCGGTGGCGGCGTCTGCTGGCCTCGCCCGCGCCCGCCGCGGCCTCGGGCTCCTGGTGCCGGCGCCTCGCCCGCGCCGGGCGATGGGTTCTGGGGAGGGGCGGCCTCTTGCGCGTACGTCAGGACAGCGGCGCCAACGACGAGACTTCCGGAGAAGAGCCAGCAGGCTAGGCGGGTCATGACGGAATCACCTCTTTGTGCAGAGCGGCCGGGGCGCTAGCATCCTTCAAACGGGGGCACGGGTCAAGGCCGCGCGCGCCGAGGCGGCGCCGCCGATACCCCCGTGGGGTTTTCACAGGGCTACGGACATGACGCCTATCCGATTTGCTTCTCTCATCGTTGCCGGATCCATGACGGTCACCGCGGCGGGCGCGCAGGCGCCGCGTACGACGGTCACGCAGTGGCAGGACGGCAAGGCGGCCGCGGTCGCCATCACGTACGACGACTCGACCATCAACCAGTTCCGGGTGGCGCTGCCGCTCATGAACGAGCGGGGGCTCATCGGGACGTTCTTCGTGATCACCGGACAGATTCCAGGCTCGACGCACCTGCCGACGTTCGTCGGCCGGCCAATCATGGACATCCTCCGGGAGAGCGCGACGGTGCCGACCAGCGCCGCCAACGTCTACGAGCGCACGTCGATGCTGCGCTACCTCGGCGAGATTCAGCGGAACGCGATTGTGCTCGCGAGCCGCGTCCAGCCCGCCAACCTCGCCGGCGTGGATGCGGTCCTGACGAAGCTGCGGGAGAGCGGCCAGACCTACGCTGTGGGCGCCATCCCGTACGCGCAGGTGCGCTCGGAAGAGGCGGGCCGGCCGCCCGCGAACGGCCCCGGCGGCCTGAGCTGGGACGAGATGCGCAAGGCGGCCGCTCAGGGCCACGAGATCGCGAACCACAGCATCTCGCATGCCCGGCTGCCGGTGCTCGACGAAGCCAACGTGCTGTACGAGGTCGACGAGGCGCGCGACGAGCTCCGCGCGCAGGTCGGCGAGAAGTCGCTGTTCTCGATCGAAGCGCCGTACGGGATCGATGACGAGCGGATCCGCAAGCTGCTCATCGACCGCTTCCCGCTGACGCGGAACTGGGTCTCCGACGCCGACGCCGAGTTCATGGACGGGATCATGCGCGGCGATCGCCGCGACCCCGCGAGCACGACGAAGCCGTACATGGAGTGGGAGCGCGGTCCCGTGACCAACACGCCGCTCTCGGAGATGACCGGCTGGGTCGAGACGTCGGTGGCGCACGGGACGTGGCTCGTGCTCGTGATTCACGGCATCGACGGCGTCGGCTATCAGCCGATCCCGCTCGAGACGATTCGGGCCTACTTCGACTACCTCGAATCGCATTCGGATCGGCTGTGGATCGCGACGTATCAGGACGGCGCCAAGTACATCCGCGAGCGGATGAAGAGCGCGGTGTCGACGAAAGACGTCGGCCAGGCTGTCGAAGTGACGGTCACGCATCCGCTCGATCCCAACGTCTACGACGTGCCGCTGACGGTCCGCACGACGGTGCCGGCCGCCTGGATGGCCGCGCGGATCGCACAGGGGCGGAGCACGCAGACGGTGCCGGTGGCGCCGGGGCCGGACGGTCCGTACGTGCAGTACCGGGTGACGCCGGGCGCCGGGGCCGTGCGCCTCACGTCGGCGCGGTGATCCCGCGGCCGCCGCGGCGTGCCGTCGCGGCGTGGTAGGCTTCCGCGCTGTGAACAGCGCCGGGCGCCGAGTCGCGCTGACCTTGCTGGCCCACCCGGATGACGCAGAGATCCTGTGCGCCGGCACGCTGATTCGCCTGCGCGACGCCGGATGGGCGATCCACATCGCGAGCGTGACGCCCGGCGATTGCGGCTCGATGGACCGCGACCCCTGGGAGATCTCCGCGATCCGGACGAGGGAGGCCCGCGCGGCGGCAGCGCTGATTGGCGCGACCTACCACTGTCTCGACGAGCGCGACGGCTTCGTCGTCTACGACAGAGCGACGATCCGCAAAGCCGTGGATCTGCTGCGCACCGTCGCACCGTCGCTGGTGTTCACGCATGCGGCGAGCGACTACATGATCGACCATGAGGAGACGAGCCGGCTCGCCCGCGGCGCGAGCTTCCTCCATGCGGCCCCGAACGCGTCGACGCGGCCGCTGCCGCCCGGCGCGGGAATCCCGCATCTGTACTATTGCGATCCGGTCGACGGCGTCGATCCGCTGGGGCGCGCCGTCGAGCCGACGACGCTCGTGGACGTCACCGCGCAGATGGAGCTGAAGACGCGCATGCTCGAGGCGCACGCCAGCCAGCGGGAGTGGCTGCGCGCCCATCACGGCATCGACGAGTACGTCGCCGCGATGACCCGTCACGCGGCGCGCCGGGGCGCGCTGGCAGGCACGCCCTCGGCGGAAGCCTTCGTCCAGCACCGCGGCCACGCGTATCCCCACGACGACGTGCTACGCGAGCTGTTTCCGTAGGAGGTCCGAATGCCGCGCGCCGTCAGCAAGGTGGCACCCGAATGGTGGGACTACACGACGCTCGACCCCGAACTGCTCGCCGACGCGGCGAAGCTCTCGGCGGAGGACCTGGTGCAGTTGGCTCGGCCGGGATTCCAGGTCGCGATCTACGACACGCTCGAAGAGTTCTACTGCGCCGAGGCGCTCGAGTACCTCGAGGCCTGGAGGCAGGCGACGTCGTCCCGCCCGGCGGGCATCTGCGGCCCGATCGGCCCGACCGAGCAGCTCCCGCTCGTCGCCCGGATGGTGAATGCGCTCGGGCTGCGGCTCCAGGACTGTCATTTCTGGGGCATGGACGAGTGGGTCGAGGCCGGCGCGCCCGTGCCGATCACGCATCCGCTCTCGTTCGCCAGCGCGGACAAACGGCTCTGCTTCGATCGGATCCGTCCGGAGCTGCGGATGCCGGATGCGAACCTGCGCTTTCCGACGGGCGATCTCGGCGCGTACAGTCGAAGCTTCGACGAGGTGCGCTGCGTCATCATGCAGGGCGGCCAGGGCGAGGTGAAACACTGGGCGTTCAACGATCCGCCGAAGCGGCAGGGCGAGTACGCGGATGATCCGCCCTCGCCCGCGGAGTACCGCGCGCTGCGGACCCGGGTGACGGATCTCCATCCGATGACCGTGATTCAGAACGCGCGCACGAGTGGCGGCGGATACATCCCGCTCGTCCCGACGCAGGCGGCGACCGTGGGCCCGTGGGAGACGTGGAAGGCCGAGACGGTCTCGATCTGGCATGCCGGAAGGCACGACAATCCGTTCGGCCAGCGCCTCACGGCGCTCATGATCGCCAAGCGCGTGGCCGACTCGGCCTGCCCGATGTCGCTGCTCGGCGACCACCCCAGCGTGCGGTTCAGCTACTACCGCGGCGGCATCGGCGTCGTCGATGCGGACATGCACTGACGGCAATGCGTTTAGGAAATACATGGAGCTGGTTCCGGACGATCGTGCGGGGGACGTCCTGTGGGACTCAACGGAGCTGGCCCTCGAAATCGCGCTTCCGTCCGCTCGCGGTTCAGGCTGTCGCTCATCGCACGATGGCTACCCGCTGGGGAACCAGACATGCTCCGCCATCGTGCTCGAACCGCTCGCTTCCTCCAGCACGATTTCATCCTGACGCCCATCGGGCCACTCCGATTCGTCGCACACGACGTCCCCCGCACGATCATCCGACGTCAAATGTCGCTAGTGGCGCCGAGAGCCGATCATTCTCCAGTCCGAGCTGAAGCAGGCCGCGGTGCGCGGAACGGCGTGGGAACGGCATCGGGGCTATGGCAGTCGGCGCACGTAGACGATCCAGATGATCATCGCGAGCGCCAGCGCGGCGAGGCCGACCGCGAGGGCGAATCGAGGCGCGGCCAGTCCGGTGGCGAGCCAGGCGAGGCCCGCGCAGACGAACAGGAGACCGCCCACACGATTGGCCGGATACCAGACGGCGTCGGACGAGAGGGTACGCGGCGTGCGAAACCCGTAGAAATAGTTGCGGCCAATCCAGCCGGCAATCAGCGGCAGCGATACCGCAATGACGACGATCGGGGCGATGAGCGTCGCAAGGGAGGTCCGCATGCAGGATTACCGATCACGATGACCGATTTGCGAACGGCGCGCGGCCGACCGGCGATCCCATGGGCGCCATGCAGGACTAGTTCTGGGGCGACCGCTGCGGCTCCCTGATCGACCCGCAAGGCTACCGGTGGACGATTGCCACGCGAAAAGAGGACCTGACGCAGGGGGAGATGCTGCAGCGGCAGGAGGAGTGGATGAAGTCATTCGCCGGTCAGGGCAGCCGGCCGGCTTCGTAGAACAATCACGCCCGCGAGCTTCGCACCGAAAGAAACGCGACGGAGACCGTGAAGGGCTCCGTCGCGTGACTCTCTGGCGCGACGAGGTCTAGCGCTTTCCCTTCTTCATCCGCCGGGCGAGGGCCAGGGCCCCCGTTCCGAGGAGCACGAGCGTGCCGGGCTCGGGCACCGCTCCGCCGTTGATCGGCGGAAGCTGGGTCAAGTTGAAGCTGTCTTCGAGCGAGAACCACGCCGAGCCGCCAGCCGGGATGCCGTTCGCCCCGAAGTTGACCGTGCCCAGGTCGGCGAACACGATCACGTTCTGGATGTTGCTGTACGTCACGTCCTGAATGTCGGAGGTCAAGCCACCGTATCCGGACGGATCGCTCGCATTGCCGCAGCCGATTGCTGCGCACGCCCCATCGCCGTCGAATCCGAACGGACCCAGACCGTTCACGCCCACGCCCGGCCCGAGCGTCAGGGAGAGAATGGGGGAAGCCGTGTCGTTCTGCACGCCAATCAACGTGTCCTCGCTGCCGTCATACGGACCCGTGTCGGTCGTGCTTGCGAACGTCTCGATCGACCCATCTGCATTGAAGACCACGAGGAACTGACACCCCGTGGGATTGAGTCCGACCGGCGGACACTGCGTGAACGGACTCAGCGGAACCGCCGAGGCTCTCGACGGACTTGCCAGAAACGCGAACGCGACCAGACCGGCCGCCAGCATGAGCTTTTTCATAGGTCACATCCTCCGCGCCAGACGAGAGATGACCGCGCAGACATCTGCAATCGGGGGGCCAGATTGAACGAATGATGTACACGGAAGTCGTAAAGTCTTGACTTGTCGTATGTTGCTTCATCTGCTCGTCCTCGGCTGTCCCGGGTGTTCCCCTGATTCGTCAGCCTCCGTCCGGAGGTTTCTCTCCCTGCGGGAGGTCTTCTGAAGCGACGCTTCAACGTAAATTGGCAAGCGCCTGTCGCGCCGCGTCCGCCTCGGTTCCGGTCCCGCGTAGGGCCAGCGACTTCTCGAGCTCCCGGACGCGCCTTGACCGCCTGGCTGAGCGAGACGTACACCATCCCCAGATGATAGTGATAGGTCGGGTTCGACGGATCCTTGGCAGTTGCGTCGAGCAGTGGCGTCACGGCCTGGGAGAACTGACCTAGCCTGTAAAACGCCCAGGCGAGTGTGTCGGCCACTTCGGGTCGATTCGGCAGCCCTTCTTTCGCCGTCTTCGCCAGCTTCAAGGCCTCGTCCAGACTGCCGCCCTGGTCCATGTAGATCCAGGCCAGGTTGTTGGCGGCGACTGCGGCGTGCGGGTCGAGGGACAGTGCCTGCTCGTAGCGAGCCCGGGCTTCCGCCGGCCGGCGCTGCATCTCGAGGAGCAGGCCAATCGCCGTGTAGGGCCCGACGGGACGTCTCTGGACCTTGGCAGCGTTCGTGAACTCGACAATGGCGTCGTCGAGGCGGTGACTGGAGAGGTAAAGGCTTCCCAGCAACGAATAGACCTCCAGGTTCGAGGAGTCTGCTTCGAGGGCCTGCTTCCCGGTGCGCTCGGCGGCCCCCATGTCACCCATCCTGAGATAGAAGCGCGCGGCCATGACGAGCAGCGGCGCGTTGCGAGGCGCCGCGCGCACCGCGGCGTCCAGTCGTTCGCGCGCCGCGGCCGTGCGATGTTCCTGCAGGTCCATCGAGACCAGCCTGGCCACGGCGCTGAGCTGCGTCGGGTTCTGCTGGATCGCGGCGTCGAACGCCTTGCGGGCGCCCGCCTGATTCTTCTTCAGCAGCTCGAGCTCACCCATGTCGGCTTTCACGACCGGGGAGTCCGGCTGCGCCTTGGCTAGGGCCAGGACGATCGGTTCCGCCTTCGCCGCGTTTCGCTGCATCAAGTACGTCCGGGCCAGGAGGAGCTGCGCATCCGCGTAATTCGGCCGGACGTGCAGCGCCTCGGTCGCGAACTTTTCGGCGTCGGCGAGGTGTCGATCGGCGATCGCCAGTCTGGCCAGTTCGATGTCGGCAGCGGCCATGCGCGGGTTGATCCTCAGCGCCTCGCGAAACGCGTCCGCTGCGTCCTTGCTCTCGCGTCGAAGCGCGTAGAGCCGTCCGAGCGAATAGTGCGCGGGGGCGGAATTCGGATTGTTCTTCAGGGCGGTCTGCAGCGTCTCGAAGGCGGTATCCAGCTGATTCTGGCTGTACGGCCACTTCCGCCTTCGCGAGCAGGGCGCCGGTGTTCGCGGGCTCCTTCGTGAGCACCTCGTCGATCCATCGCTTCGCGGACAGCAGATCGCCGCCCGCGAGGCTCAGCCCCGCAAGCTGCAGCTTCGCCTGAGAAGTGCTGCGACCGACGTGCGCCGCAACCTTCTGGAGAATCGCGCGCGCTTCCGCGATCCGCCGGTTGTTCGCGTAGAAGTCGGCCAGCGTCAGCTTCCCTTCATCGTCCGGCAGGATCTCTGCGAGCGTCTTGAAATACGGCTCAGCCTCCGTCGGGCGGTGCTCCGCGACGTAGAATGCCGCGACTGCCCGATTGGCCAGCAGGTTCTTCGGATCGATCGCGAGCGCCGCCCGGAACTCCGCCTCGGCGTCGGCCTCGCGGCCCACGGCCGAGAGGAAGTTCGCCAGACCCAGGTGGGCGTCGAGCGACTTGGGATCGGTCGCCACGGCCTTTCGGAACGAGGCCTCCGCCTGCTCCTGGTTGCCCCGCACTGTACTGCATGGCGCCGAGGCTGGTGTAGGCGGCAATTCGCGCCGGGTCGTTGCGGATGGCGTCCTCCACCTCGGCGACGGCGTCGTCAACTTTCCTGAGGCCGGCCAGCGCGTTGGCCTTCAGGATTTGCGCCGTCACCATCTTGGGGTCGATCGCGAGCGCCTTATCGGCTCGCGCCTCCGCGTCCTCGTATCGACGGGTGAGGAGGAGCAGCTGCCCGGCGTCGAGCTGGGCGTTGGCGTTCTGGGGCAGAAGATCCGCCGCCCGGATCGCTTCGCGGTACGACGTGGCGAGGTCGCCCTGAATCAGGGAGACTGCCGCCAGCTTCCGCCGAGCCTCGCCGGAGCGCGGGTCCTGCTGCACCGCATTGCGGTACTGGATCACGGCCTCGGCATACTTCTTCTGCCCGACGAACGCGTCGCCGCTCTTCAGGTACTCCTGGTTCGCAACGTGGGGACTGCGGTGGCAGGACGCGGTCAGCGCTGCCGACAGGACGACGATCGTGGCCCAGCTTCTCTCTCGCATCGTTTTTCCTCGCTCCCTCGCGGTGCGGAACGAAGCAAGCCACTCACCGGGGCGGCCGCGGGCTGGTCTTTTCAGCTAAGTGTCGCTCTGACAGCGACTTAAGTGTCTGGATTGGAGCCAGCACTGGGGAAGAACACACTCAAGTCCGGCCGCAGGCAGACAATAGTCCTGCGCGGCTCGGACCCGCTTGATCTGCTCTGTCCACCCGGTTCAGCGAACCAGAGACCGGAACGTGACGAACGACACGCCGGGCCGACGCTCGGCCCGGGCCTGATGTCTCCGGCCGAGCCGATGATCACCGCGTTGATGTTGATAATGAGGTCGCAGCACCCGTCGATGTCGCTGCTCGGCGACCACCCCAGCGTGCGGTTCAGCTACTACCGCGGCGGCATCGGCGTCGTCGATGCGGACATGCACTGACGGGCGTCAAAAGGGCAGTCGGCGCACGTAGACGATCCAGATGATCATCGCGATCGCCAGCGCGGCGAGGCCGACCGCGAGGGCGAATCGAGGCGCGGCCAGTCCGGTGGCGAGCCAGGCGAGGCCCGCGCAGACGAACAGGAGACCGCCCACACGATTGGCCGGATACCAGACGGCGTCGGACGAGAGGGTACGCGGCGTGCGAAACCCGTAGAAATAGTTGCGGCCAATCCAGCCGGCAATCAGCGGCAGCGATACCGCAATGACGACGATCGGGGCGATGAGCGTCGCAAGGGAGGTCCGCATGCAGGATTACCGATCACGATGACCGATTTGCGAACAGCAGTCCAGAGCAGTTGCCGGAGGCGGCGATGATTGGCGGAATCCTTCGGGTGGTTGGCGGTTTGCTCATTGCACTGGGATTGCTGGCAGCGATCTCGCTCGCCGGACTGCTGATGGTGCTCGCGGTGCTCTACGTCTGCCGGCTGATTCCATTGACGGGCCGTCATAGGAGCAAGGGACTTCCGCCTAGAAGGAGAATGCCATGACGAAAGCCAAGAGCCCCGTGCCCAACGGATTCCATACCGTGACGCCCCAGTTGACGATGGAGAACGCCGCCGAGGCGATCGAGTGGTACAAGAAGGCGCTCGGCGCCGTGGAAATGTCGCGCGCGGTCGGGCCGGATTCGAAGATCATGCACGCAGAAATCCGCGTCGGCGACTCGCCGATCATGCTCAACGACGCGATGATGGGCGGCAAGGGCCCGAAGGCGCTCGGCGGGTCGCCGGCCTCGCTCTGGGTCTATGTACAAGATGCCGACGCGCTGTTCAACCGCGCGATGGCCGCTGGCGCGCGGCCGACCGGCGATCCCATGGGCGCCATGCAGGACCAGTTCTGGGGCGACCGCTGCGGCTCCCTGATCGACCCGCAAGGCTACCGGTGGACGATTGCCACACGAAAAGAGGACCTGACGCAGGGGGAGATGCTGCAGCGGCAGGAGGAGTGGATGAAGTCGTTCGCCGGTCAGGGCAGCCGGCCGGCTTCGTAGTCCAAAAGGGACTTGTCTTGGCGTGGTCCAAAGGTCCAAAGGTCCGCTTGGGACCTTTGGACCTCGGACGGGACCTTACCGAACCAATGAGCGAAAGGTGATGAACGACACGCCGGGGCCGACGCTCGGGCCCGGGCTTGATGTCGCCCGGCCGAGCCGATGATCACCGCGTTGATGATCAGGTCTGCCAGCACCGTCGAGTAGCCGGTGATGAAGAACGACAGGATGTTCGTGATGGTGATGGCTGCCCTGCCCGGTGGCGCTGCCGCGCAATCGGCCTCGAGCGGATCGCAGATCGCCGCCTGGACGATGCGCGGACTCATCGTGCCGCCGTACGGGCATTCAGAGGCGTAAGACGGACACGCGCACGTGCCCGAGGCAGCGCAGCCGCCGGTCACGGTGTTGGTCCCGGCATCGTAGCGGACGCCTGTGGGATTGGAGATCGCATCGTAGTCGGGATCCCAATCGAAGAGCGAGTCGATCCCCTGTTTCTCGGGGCCCAACGTATTGCCCGGCTTGGTCCCGATCGTCTGTCCGATCACGAAGTCCATGCCGCTCGCGCAATGTTCGATCGCATCCCGAATTGCCGGCACCGCCGCTGCCGACATCCAACTGTCCGTAGGACGGACGGGGCCGCTGTTCTTGTGGAACTGCGACGCTCGTGCCGATGTCGTCCGGAATCTTGTAGCCGGGGAACTGCGTAAGTATCCGGGTGGCGAATCGCACTTGTCGTTGCCGTTGACGTCGATGTACTTGTCCTCGAATGAACCACGGCCGCATGCAGCCGCTGCTGTTCGCGTCGAGCACCTGGGCCGTCGCCGTCGCCCTGATTCGCTGAGACGTGACGCCGAACAACTGGGCGAAGAAGGAAGGCAGCGTCGCGCTGCCGTTCGTCCCGTCGCGGTACGCGTCGACCTGGATGCAGCGGATGTTGTTGGGTGCGGTCATCCACGGCGGGCACACCGAAGTGACGACGACGCCGGGTGCGGCGCCCAGGATCGGGTTCGATCGGGCCGCCGTGGTCGCCGTCCGCACCACGATCCCGCCCGAGGGCGCGGGCCAGGTGCTGTCGTCGAGCGCGAGCGCCGTGGCGCCCGCTAGCGCGCCTGCATCGGCCGCGTTCTGGGCGAGCCCGCGGCCGACCCACACCACTCCGTAGTCGAGCACGAACGCGTTGAACGCCGTCAGCATGAATGCGGCCAGCGCCACCTGAACCAGGATGGCGCCGTCGTCGTTCCGAAATCGTTTCAGCAGCTTGCGCATGTCCGTTCGCCTTTGTGACCACCCAGCCTGAAAATTCAGGTTCCGCTTCGGGGGAGCCGGGAAACGGAGCATCCAACCTGCCACGCCTACGTAGATCCTGTCAAGAAAATGAGAGTGTCAAACTCATGACGTGTTATCGGCATGAACAGACGTCGCTTTAGGGAAAGGGCCTCGATCCGCGGAAAACCGGCCCGATCGACCGGGTTTTCCACAAATCGAGACCCGTCCCCCCGTCTGTCAGCCGAGATACCGGTTCTTGAGCTCGGCTACGAGCACGGCGGTCGGCACCGAGAAGGCCATGCCGACGATGCCGGCCACTTCGTCGCCGATGACGAGGGCGAGGACTACGGCTACGGCCGGAATCCCGACCGCCGCCGACATGATGCGCGGCTGTAGGAAGACGCCTTCGACGTTGTGGTAGACGAGATAGAAGATGACGACGCCGACGAGCTTGCCCGGCGCGTCGATGGCGGCGATGAGGCCGGCGGCCACGAGCGTGAGGATGGGCCCGAGCACCGGGATGACGTTGATGACACCGGCAAAGACGCCAAGCGCCGTGAAGTAGGGCAGCCCGATCAGCCAGAACGTCACGAACGCCGACCCGCCGTGGATCAGCATGAGCAGCCCCTGGCCGGCGACCCAGTGCTGAGTGCGCCGGGCGCCGTGCTGGAGCGCTTCGCCGAGTCTGGCGCGCTGCGCCTCGGGGGCGAGGGAAAGCGTCCAGGCGAAGGCGCGCGGACCCTGGGCGAGCAGATACACGCCAATCAGCAGCGTCGTGAGGATGTCGAGCACGCTCGCCCCGATCGTCAACATCGTGGATCGTCCCACCGTGCCCTGAAACGTCCGCCTGAGCGAGTCCGGCGTCACGGACGCTGTGAACGGCACGCGGCGGTGAATCCAGTCGAACAGGCGCTCTGAGTGGGAAGGCCAGTTGCCGGCGAACCGCGTCGCGTCGCTGACGACGGGCGGAACGACGACCGTGCCAATCAGCACGAGGATGCCGATGACGCACAGCGAGACGATCGCCGTCGCGGCGGCGCGGCCGGGCTGCCAGCGCCCCAACCTGAGGCGGCGCACCGTCCGCACCCCAGGCTCGAAGAGGATCGCCAGCAGCGTCGCGATGTAGATGATCAGCAGCGCGTGCCGCAGCTCGTAGAGCGTGTACAGGATCAGGACGACGAGGACCGCGGAGAACACGATCCTTGCCGTCGACGAGCGCATCGGTTCACGGTAGCACCGCCGCCGGTGCGGCGCCCTCAGGCGATTGCTCGACCCGGTCCCTCCAGATACTGGACCGCGCTGCCGAGCAGGCCGAGTCTACCGGCCGAGCAGCTCCTGGTCCTTCTTCTTCTGGATGTCGTCGATCATCGTGACGTGCTTGTCGGTGATCCGCTGCACCTCGTCGAGCGCCCGCCGCTCGTCGTCTTCGGAGATCTTGTGCTCCTTGAGCAGCTTCTTGAGGCGGTCGTTCGCGTCGCGGCGCACCTGGCGCACCGCGTTGCGCGATTCCTCGGCGTACTTGTGCACGAGCCGCGACATCTCGCGCCGGCGCTCTTCGGTGAGCGGCGGAATGGGCACGCGCAGCAGTTTGCCGTCCGATGCGGGATTGAGCCCCAGATTGGCCTTGAGGATCGCCTTCTCGATCGTCGACATCAGCGACGGGTCGAACGGCTGCACGGCGATGACCGTCGGCTCGGGCACCGACATCGTGGCGACCTGATTGAGCGGCATCAGCGCTCCGTAGGCCTCGACCTGGACGGGGTCGAGGATCGAGACCGATGCACGGCCGGAGCGCAGACCAGAGAGCTCCTTGCGAACGTGCTCGATCGCGCTGTCCATGCGCTTCTGGACTTCGACGTTCAAGCCTTTCAGGTCGTTCACATCCATGGGTTTCTACCGGCTTTGGGCTTAGGGCTCTGGGCTCTGGGCTCTGGCCTCATGCCGACACCGTCGTCCCCACCGGCTCGCCGCAGACGACGCGCCGGAGGTTGCCGGGTTCGCGCAGATTGTAGACGACGATCGGCAGCTTGTTGTCCATGCAGAGCGAGATCGCCGTCGCGTCCATCACCTTGAGGCCGCGCTCGAGCACCTGCAGGTACGAGATCGTCGCGTAGCGTTCGGCGGACTTGTCGACGAACGGGTCGGCCGAGTACACGCCGTCGACCTTCGTGCCCTTCAGGATGACGTCGGCGCGCATCTCCATCGCGCGGAGGGCCGCCGCCGTGTCGGTGGTGAAGTAGGGGTTGCCGGTGCCCGCGGCGAAGATGACGACGCGGCCCTTCTCGAGGTGGCGGATCGCGCGGCGGCGGATGAACGGCTCGGCGACTGCCCGCATCTCGATGGCCGTCGCGACGCGCGTAGGAATGCGCAGCTTCTCGAGGGCGTCCTGCAGGGCGAGCGCGTTGATGACCGTCGCCAGCATCCCCATGTAGTCGGCGGTCGAGCGATCCATCCCTTTGGCGCTCGCCGCCAGGCCGCGGAACAGGTTGCCCCCGCCGATGACGACGCCGGTCTCGACGCCGAGCTGCTGAATCTCGCCGATCTCGCGGGCCAGTTGCGTGGCGACGGCGGGATCGATCCCGAACGCCTGCTCGCCCATGAGGGCTTCGCCCGAGAGCTTCAGGAGGATGCGCGAGTAGGCAGGCTTCGACGGCACGAGGCTCGATTATAGACGCTACGCGCGATCGCCGACCTTGAAGCGCACGAAGCGCGCGACCCCGATGTTCTCGCCGAGCTTGGCGATGGTCGCCTGCACGAGCTGGGCGACCGTGGCCTTCGGGTCGCGAATGGACGGCTGGTCGAGCAGCACCACCTGCTCGTAGAAGCTGCCCAGTTTGCCTTCGATGATCTTGTCGATGACGTTCGCCGGCTTGCCGGACCCCTCCATCTGCGCGCGGTAGATGCCGCGCTCGCGCTCGAGCACGTCGGCGGGGACGTCCTCGCGCCGCACGTACTGGGGATTGGCCGCCGCCACCTGCAGGGCGACTTCCTTGACGAGCGTCTGGAACTCGTCGGTGCGCGCGACGAAGTCCGACTCGCAGTTGAGCTCGACCAGCACGCCGATCTTGCCGCCCGGGTGGATGTACGCGCCGATCAGGCCCTCGCTGGTGGAGCGCCCGGACTTCTTCGCCGCCTGCGCCAGCCCGCGCTTCCGGAGAATCGTGTTCGCGTCCTCGAGGCTGCCGTTGGCTTGCTGCAGCGCGGCCTTGCACTCCATCATGCCGGCGCCGGTCTGATCGCGCAGTTGTTTGACCAGTTGTGCGGAGATTTCAGTCATGGAAGATTCCTACTGAGCCCGAAGCCAGGCAGGACTCCGGCGTCCTGGGCCTCGCCCGGCCTGGCTGGTCCGCGAGCTCTGGCTGTGAAGCCTAGACGGATGCGGGCGTCGTCGCTCGCGATTCGGCCTGCGCCGCCTGGCCGCGGGTGCCGGAAGCCTCGGGCGCGGTCGCGGCGGCTTCGGCCAGGCCTCGTCCGGCCAGCACGGCGTCGGCGATTCCGGCCGCGAACAGCCGGATCGACCGCAGCGCGTCGTCGTTGCCGGGAATCACGTAGTCGACCTCGTCCGGGTCGCAATTGGTGTCCACGACGCCGATCACCGGGATCTTGAGCTTGCGCGCCTCGTCGACCGCAATCTGCTCGTGCCGCGTGTCGACGACGAAGACGGCGTCGGGCAGGCGGTTCATGCCGCGGATGCCGTCGAGGTTCTTCGCCAGCTTGCGGCGCTCTTTGTCGAAGCGGGCGATCTCTTTCTTGGAGAGCGTGTCGTAGCGCCCGTCGGTGGCCATCGCCTCGATCTCGCGCAGCCGCGCGAGGCTCCGCTGGATGGTGGTGAAGTTGGTCAGGAGGCCGCCCAGCCAGCGCTGGTTCACGAAGAACATCCCGCAGCGCTGCGCCTCTTCCGCAATCGCGTCCTGAGCCTGCCGCTTGGTGCCGACGAAGAGCAGCGTGCCGCCACGGGCCGCGACATCGGTGGCGAAGTCCGCCGCCTGCTGGTACAGCCTGGCCGTCCGGCCGAGGTCGATGATGTAGATCCCGTTCCGTTCGCCGAAGATGAACGGCTTCATCTTCGGATTCCATCGCTTCGTCTGGTGGCCGAAGTGAACCCCGGCCTCCAATAGATCCTTCATCGCGATCGCACTCAAGCTCGACCTGACTCCTGTCTAACCTCGAAGTTCGAACTTCGAGGTTCGAAGTTTCATTGACTAGCGCTTGCTGAACTGGAAGCGCTTCCGTGCTCCGGCCATGCCGTATTTCTTGCGCTCCTTGGCGCGCGGGTCGCGCGTCATCAGCCCCGCCTTGCGGAGCGGCGTGCGCAGCTCCCCGTCGTACTCGACCAGCGCGCGCGCGATACCCAGCCGCAGCGCCCCTGCCTGTCCCGCCACACCGCCGCCCACCGTCGTCGCCAGCACGTCGAAGCGCTCGAGCGTCTCGGTGAGGACGAGCGGCTGTCGGATCACGAGCTGGAGGATTGGCGTGGGGAAGCTCTTTTCGAGCGGGTGCTTGTTGATGGTGATGGTGCCCGTGCCGGGCCGGAGGAAGACGCGGGCCGTCGACGTCTTGCGCCGGCCCGTCCCGTAATACTGGATCGTTGCCAAAGTTATGCGACCTCGAGACTGTGGGGCTGCTGCGCGGCGTGGGGATGGTCGGCGCCGGCGTACACCTTCAACTTCCGGTACATCGCCTTCCCCAGCTTCGTCTTGGGCAGCATGCCGGAGACGGCCTCTTCGACCAGCCGCACGGGATGCTTCTGGCGCACGACGCTCGCGCGCTCCTCACGAAGGCCGCCCTCGTAGCCGCTGTGCGAGCGGTAGATCTTCTGCTCGTTCTTGTTCCCGGTCAGCTTCACCTGCGCCGCATTGACGACGATCACGAAGTCGCCGGAATCGAGAAAGGGTGCCCACGTCGGCTTGTGCTTGCCCTGCAACAGACGCGCGGCCGCGCTCGCCACACGGCCGAGCACCCGGTCCTTCGCATCGATGACGTGCCACCGCCTCGTGAGCTTTGGCGCTGAGGGCGTGAACGTGCCCATGCCTACCTTTCAGCCGGATCAACAGAACGGCAAACCTAGATGATAGGGGTGGTGTGCAGAATTGTCAATCATCCGCGCACCGCGCGGCGATGTGCACGGGGCCGCCGCTGGCATCACCCTTGCCCTCGAGCCCCCGCGTGAAACTCCCGGTCGTCATCGTCAGGCGGTCACGTCCCATTGGACTCGACATCGGCTCCAGCCGGGTCAGAGCCGTCGCGCTGCAGCGCACCTGGTCCGGCTGGATCCTCGTGGCCGCGGCGGCGCGAGCGCTTCCGCTCGACGCCTCGCCCGATGCCGCCGACTCGCATGCAGCCGACCTCGTCCTGGCGATCCGCGAGGTCCTCGACGCGCTGCGGGTCCAGCGGCAGGCTGTCGTGGCGGCCCTCTCCGGACACGTCTTCGTCAAGCGGCTGTCGCTGCCGTCCATGAGTGCGCGCGAGCTCGCCGCCGCCATGCCCTGGCAGGCGCAGGAGCACGTGCCGTTCGATCTGGCGGAGGTGCGAATCGACTACGTGGTCCTCGAGCCGGATGCGGGCGCGATCGCGTCCACGGTCGACGTGCTCCTCGTCGCCGCCCGCCGCGACCGGGTCGCAGAGCGAACCGCGCTCGTCGAGGAGACGGGACGATCCGTGGCGGCGATCGACGTCGAAGCGTTTGCGCTCGTCAACGCGTATCGCATGAACTACCCCGAGCGCGCGGATCCGCTCGCGGCGCTCGTCCACATCGGCCGCAGCGCGACGATCGTCTGCCTGATGGCCGGCAGCCAGCTCGTCTTCACGCGCGCGATCTCGATCGGCAGCCGGCTGTACACCGACGCACTCGAGCGCGACCTCGCCCTGGACGCGACCGCCGCCGAGCGCGCGATCCAAGGCGACCTCCCGGAGGGCGTGCGAGACGACGACGTGACCGCGCGGGTCCGGCAGGTCAGCCGCCAACTCGTGCTCGAGATCCGCAGGACGACCGACCGGCACCCGGCCGGGCCCGAAGGCGGTGTGCGCAGGATCGTGCTGTCCGGAGGCGCCTGGGCCTCGGAAGGGCTGGCCGACGCGCTGTCGGGCGAGTTCGGCGCGCCGGTCGACGTGTTCGACCCTTTCAGGCGTCTCTCGCGGCCGGACCGGTTCGGGAATCTCCCGGCGGACGGTCCGGCCTACGCGGTCGCCGTCGGACTGGCGATGCGGCGCCGGGGCGACCGCCGATGATTCGCATCGACCTGCTCCCGCCCCGGCAGCGGGAACGGCCGACGCTCGCAGCGTCGAGCCGTGGGCTCCGCGCGACGGCCGTCTCCCTGCTGCTGTGTGCCCTCGTCTTTGGGGGGCTGTGGTGGCGCACGCTCGACCACCGCCGCTCGGAGCTCGAGCGGCGCATCGCCCGCGACCAGCGCGAGCTCCTGCCGCTGCGGGACGCCGCCGCGCGTGCGGACCGGGCCGCCGTCAGCAACGCCGATCTCTCGAAAAGGCTCGGCGCAATCGACGGACTGCAAGCCGGCCGGCGCGCGGCTGTTCGACTCCTGACCGTCCTCGGCCGCAGCCTGCCGGACGATGCCTGGTTGACCGACGTGAGCCAGCGTCACGACGAGACGCGAGTCAGCGGACGGGCCTTGTCGCTCGAGGCCGTCGGCGATTTCGCCCAACGTCTGCAGGCATCCGGGGCGTTCGAGCGACCACTCGAGATCGTCACGACGGCGCGGGAATCCGTCGGCGAGATGTCGCTGGTCCGGTTCGTCCTGCGCGCGGGGGCGTCCGCAGCGGGCGCTCCGCCCCAGCGCCGCGTCCCCGAGGCGCCCAGGCGCCGGGCGGACTGACGTGACGCTGCGCCCGCTGGAGTTGTCCGGCCGCGCCCGTTGGGGCGCCCTCGCCGCGGCCAGCGCTCTACTCGTCACGCTGCTCTGGCAGGGAGCGCTGGCGCCGGCGCGTGCGCGGCTCGCGACCGGCGAGCGACAGGCCGCCGAGCTCGCGACGACGCTCGCGCGCGCGCGAGCTGGCGCCGCGCAGCTGCCGCAGCTCGAGCGGGATGGCCGCGCCCTCCACGCATCCCTGCGCGAGGCCGGCACTCGCGCAGCAGGCGAGGACCATCCGGCGATCGTGCTGCAGCGGGTGCACGCGCTGGCGGCCGCATCGGACCTCGAGCTCACCGGGTTCACTCCGAAGCCCGGCGTCCGCCGGGATCTCTACGTGGAATGGCCGATCCAGCTCGAGCTCGAGGGCGGATATCACGCATTGGGCAGATTCCTGGACGCACTGTCGTCGATGCCCGCGCCGATCTCGGTCGGAGACCTGCAGGTCAGGGCGAAGACGGGGAGCTCGAGCGTCACCATCTCCGCATCGTGCACCGCGACCATATTCGTGCTCACGGGGGCGGCAGGCGCGCCACTCGGCGGCAGTTCGCGGCGCACCTCCGCAGTCGCGCCGGAACGCCTGCCGATTGGCACCCCCGTCGGCAGCGCCATCGAGGTCGCGCCCATTGCGGCGGACGGGTATGACGCGGGCGGGCGGCGCGATCCGTTCGAGCCGTTGATCCCGAGGAAGCACCCGGGAGATCCGCCGGCGCGGCCCGGCGGGCGGGCGGCGGTCGCGCTCCGGGAGGTGGCGGTGGCGGACGTCGCCGTGACAGGGATCCTGCGCTCCGGATCCACGACCGTCGCCCTGCTCGAGGCGCCCGGCGGGAAGTCCTTCGTCGCGCACCGTGAGGACCGGCTCCGGGACGCGCGCGTGCAGGGCATCGAGCCGGACGCCGTGCTCTTCGCACAGGAGGCGACCGACGGCCGCCGCGCGATTCGCAAGCCGATCCGGGTTCCCGCGGCCGAGGTGGGGCGATGACCGGCGGTCGGTGCCGGCGAGCGATCGGCGTCGGCGTCATGCTCGCGCTGGCGCGGGCCGCCGGGCCCGTCGTCTGGGCGGACGCGGCACCCGTGCGGTGGGCGCAGCTGCCGCCGCTGACTTCACCGTGCGACGGACCGCGCGAGTACTCGGGCGCGCCGATCGACATCGACTTCGAGGGCAGCGATCTGCGCGCCACGCTGCGGCTGCTGGCCGAGACCGGCGGGATCAATCTCATGCTCGATCCGAGCGTGCCGGCCGGCGCGACGGTCGATCTCGAGCTGACGCAGGTGCCGTGGGATCAGGCGCTGGCGCTCGTCCTCCTCGGCGGCCGTCTGACGTGTGTCGCCGAGGGGCTGGTGATCCGCGTGCTGACGCGCGAGGCGCGTGCGAGCGAGCTCGACCAGCAGGCGCTCCAGCGCCGCGCGACCGAGGACCTGCCGGAGCTGGAGGCGCTCTACCTGCGGTTGAACTACGCCGCCGCGGGGGCCCTGCGCGATCTGATCAAGCAGGGGCGCATCATCTCGGCGCGGGGCACCGTCGACGTCGATCCGCGCACCAACACGCTGATCGTCAAGGATACGTCGCGCAAGCTGCAGGAGGTCCGCGACCTCGTCCGCAGCCTCGACCTGCCGGAGCCGCAGGTCGAGATCGAGGCGCAGATCGTCGAGACCGATCACGACTCGGCGCGCGCGCTCGGCGTTCAATGGGGCCTGAACGGCCGCGCCAGTCCCGAGCTCGGCAACACGACGGGGGTCGCGTTTCCGAATCACGTGACGATCGGCGGCCGCACCGGCTCGCAGCAGGGCGCGGCGGTCGGGGAAGGCGCCGACCCCCGGGCCTCCGGCGTCGAGCGCAGCGGCACGGCCGTGGACCTGCCGGCCACCGGTGCATCCTCGGCGCTGGGGGTGACGCTTGGCGCGGTCAACGGCGCCTTCAACCTCGACCTGGCGCTCTCGGCGCTCGAGCATCAGGGCCGTCTGCGGATCCTGTCGAAGCCGAAGGTGACGACTCAGAACAACCGGGAGGCCGAGGTGGCGACCGGCTTCCAGGTGCCGTTCCAGACCGTCTCGAACAACACCGTGGTGACGCAGTTCCGTGACGCCGCGCTGAAGCTCACGGTGCTGCCCCAGGTTACCGCGGCGGGCATGGTGATCATGAAGATCGATCTCTCGAACGATTTCCCGGACTTCAGCCGCGCGGTCAACGGCAATCCCTCGATCAACACGCAGCGGGCGACGACCGAGATCCAGGTCGCCGACGGCACGACCGCCGTCATCGGCGGAATCAACCAGATGAAGGAACAGAGCAAGCACGACCAGACGCCGGGAATCGCGAGCCTCCCGCTCTTCGGCTGGCTCTTCCGACGGACCGAGGTGTCGGCCGAGACCCAGGAGCTCTTCATCTTCATCACGCCGCGTGTGCTTCCAGTGGAGCGCCCATGAGCGGCCTGTCTCGGTGCCGTGCCGGCCGCCAGGGTCGCCGGGCGCGGGTGATGGCGAGGGTCGTCGCGGCGGCGCTGCTGACGGCGGGCTGCACGAAGGCGCAGCTCGACGGCCGCTCGAGCGCCTACGCCGTCCTCGACGAGTTGACGGCAGCCTCGGGCGCCACGCCCGCGACGTTCGGCGGAGCCCTCGCCTCCGACGTGCTGACCTACGTCCGGAAGACTCGCGAGAACCAGCAGGTCTGCGAACCGGCGAGGTTCGCCGATCACGCGCGCGCGACCTTCCAC
The DNA here is from genome assembly GCA_963764505.1 of uncultured Acidobacteriota bacterium. Taxonomy (GTDB): domain Bacteria; phylum Acidobacteriota; class Vicinamibacteria; order Vicinamibacterales; family SCN-69-37; genus CAVXSP01. The sequence continues at coordinate 2,195,951 of CAVXSP010000001.1, forward strand.
CTCGCGCTCCGGGATCCCGGCGGCGGAGACACGCCGACGACCCCGACGGCCGCGAACGCGATCACGTTCACGCGTTACCGGGTGGAGTTCGTCCGCGCCGATGGCCGGAATGTCGCGGGCACCGACGTCCCGTACGCATTCGACGGCGGCCTGACGATGACGGTCGCCGGCGGCGAGGTGTCGATGGCCGAGCTGACGATCGTACGGGCGCAGGCGAAGGAGGAAGCTCCCCTGAAGAACCTCGTCGGCGGCGGAGGCGCCGGAACGATCGCGACGATCGCCCGCGTCACCTTCTACGGCACCGATGCCGCAGGCCGGCCAGTTCGAACCGAGGGCGGGCTCGACGTCGACTTCTCCGACTGGAGCGACCCGGAATGCTGACCATGGGTCGGATTGGCGGTGCCGCCGGCCGAGGTTCGGCTCGCGCGCGTCTCGCGCGCCTGGCTGCGGCGATCATCGGGATGGCCCCCGGCGTCGCCTGCGGGCTGTCGCCTCGAGACGCGCCGCCTCTGGCTGGCCCCTCGGAGCTGGCGCTGTCGCTCGTCGTCTCGGCCACTCCGGACCTGATCGCCCAGGACGGGCGGTCGCAGTCGCTCGTCCGGGTCGTGGCGAAAGGTCCCGACGGCGAGCCGATCGCCGGCCTGTCCCTCCGGCTGATGATGTTCCTCGACGGCGTCGGTCAGGACTACGGCGCGCTCGCGGACAAGTCGCTCTCGACCGACGCCAGCGGCGTGGCGGCGACGATCTACCGGGCGCCGGCCCCGCCTCCCGCGACGGCGACCGAGGATCGGGTCGTCGAGATCGAGGTGCTCCCCGTCGGCGGCGACTTCTCCACGGCGACGCCGCGGCGCGTCAGAATCCGCCTGGCGCGGGAGGGAGTGATTCTGCCGCCGAATCCACCGCTCGCTGCGACGTTCTTCCATTCGCCCGAGCAGCCTCACGAGAGCGAGACGGTGCAGTTCGATGCCACGCCCTCCAGCGGCGTCGTCGCCTCGTACGCGTGGACGTTCGGCGACGGCGGGTCGGGCGTGGGGCCGCGCCCCGCACACGTGTATCTGGTGGCCGGCACGTACCGCGTGACGTTGACCGTGACCGACGACCGTGGGGCGCGGGCGTCGAGCGAGCCGACGCCGGTGACCGTCGTGCCGGCCCCGGACCCGATGGCATCGTTTGCCTTCTCGCCAACGGATCCGCAAGCGGGCGATCCCGTGAACTTCGATGGCACCGGCTCGGCGGTGCCGGCCGGGCGCACGATTGTCGAGTACCTCTGGAATTTCGGCGACGGCAGCGGCGGTGCCGGCCGCACCGCGGCGCACCGCTTCGATCGGGCGAGCACCTACACGGTCGGCCTCATGGTGGTCGACAGCGCGGGGCGGCGGGGCGTGACGTCCAGGACCGTTCTGGTCCGCTAGTACGCCAGGGCACGGTTGCGGTACGATGCTCGCGTGTTCGATTGGGCCGGGCGGTTGACGCGCCTTGCGGGGATCTGCCGGCAGCAGGGGCTGGATGCCGTCGTCATCTCTTCGCCGACGAACATCCGGTACCTGACCGGCTTCGCCGGGTCCGCCGGAATTCTCGTTGGGACGGCCGAGACCCACATCCTGATCACCGACGGTCGATACGAGGCGTTCGTCCGCGAGGCCCTCGCGAGGGGCCGCATCGCGCCGGTCTCGATCGAACGGGTGGAGTTGCGCTACGACCTCACCCTGGCCGCGGTGCTCGAGCGCTTGCGGCCGCGAACGATCGGGTTCGAGGCCGAGCACGTGACCGTGGCGACCTTCGGACGCTGGCGCGCGTCGGCGACGCAAGCCGAATGGCGTGAGATGACGCAGATGGTGGAGCCGCTGCGGCTCGTGAAGGACGCCGACGAGCTGGCCGTACTGCGGCGCGGCGCACGGGCGCTCAGCGGCGTGGCCGGGTCGCTCGGGGACTGGGTGCGGGCGGGACGCGCCGAGATCGAGATCGCCCGCGACGTCGATCGCGCCATCGAACGAGCCGGATTCGAGCGCCCGGCCTTCGACACCATCGTCGCGTCGGGGCCGAACAGCGCGTATCCGCATGCACGACCGACCGACCGACGCCTCGAGCCGGGCGATCTGGTCGTGCTGGACTTCGGCGGGGTTTTGGACGGATACTGCGTCGATTTGACCCGAATGGCCGCGGTCGGCCTGGCCGGGTCCGAAGCCCTTCGCCTGTACGATGCGGTGCGCCTGGCGCAGGACGCGGCCGTGCAGGCGATCCGGCCTGGCGTCAAAGGCACTGACGTGGACGGCGCCGCGCGCCAGGTGCTCGAGGCGCGCGGTCTCGGGCCGGCCTTCGTGCACGGCACCGGACACGGTCTGGGCCTGGAGCTTCACGAGGCCCCGCGCCTCGCTCGCGCCGAGTCAGGGGCTCAGGACGTGCTCGAGGCCGGGATGGTATGTACGATTGAGCCCGGCGCCTACGTGGAGGGCGTCGGCGGTGTTCGTCTGGAGGACGATGTGGTCGTGACGATCGGAGGGTCGGAGCTGCTTACGGACGCACCTCGTGATCTCCTGATCGTCTGAGCGGTTTCCTGGCGAAAACCGCTGTCATGAATCTCGACGACATCAAGCAAATCCTCGACCTCGTCCGTGAGCACGACCTGGCGGAGCTCGAGATCGAGCGGGACGGGCTCAAAGTCCGCATCCGCAAGGCGATCGCCGGACCTCAGCCCCAGCACGTCGTGATGGTGCCACCATCCGTGCCGATGGCGCCGCCGGCCCCTGTTTTCGCCAGCCCGTCCCCGATTCCGGCGCCGGCGCCGGGTGCGGACGAGCCCGAGCCGATCGAAGGCGTCGAGCTCGCCGTGGTGAAGTCTCCAATCGTCGGCACGTTGTATCGCGCGCCCGAGCCAGGGGCGCCGGCGTTCGTGGAAGTCGGCACGTCCGTCAGGAAAGGCCAGGTGCTGTGCGTCATCGAGGCCATGAAGCTGATGAACGAGATCGAAAGCGACCGTGACGGCGAGATCGCCGCGATCTACGTCGAAAACGGACAGCCCGTCCAGTTCGGCGACCGGCTGTTCGCGATCAAGGTGAGCTGACGGAGCCATGTTCAACAAAGTTCTGATCGCCAACCGGGGCGAGATCGCCCTGCGGATCATCTGTGCCTGCCGGGAGCTCGGTATCAAGACGGTGGCCGTCTACTCCGAGGCCGACGAGCACGCGCTGCACGTCCGGTTTGCCGACGAGGACGTCTGCATCGGGCCCGCGAGGAGCCTGGACAGCTATCTGAACGTGCCGGCGATCATCAGCGCCGCCGAGATCACCGGCGCCGACGCGATCCATCCCGGCTACGGCTTCCTGTCCGAGAGTCCGTACCTCGCGGAGGTCTGCGAAGCCTGCCACATCAAATTCATCGGGCCCTATCCGAACGTGATTCGCCTGCTCGGGGACAAGGCCCGCGCCCGGCGCGCCATGAAGAAGGCCGGCGTGCCCGTCCTGCCCGGCAGCGACGGCCCCGTGCAGGGCGAAGAGGAGGCGGCCAGGGTCGCCAAGGAGCTCGGATATCCCGTCATCATCAAGGCGGTCGCCGGCGGCGGCGGACGCGGGATGCGCGTCGTCCGAGCGGCCGAAGAGCTCGGGCCCGCGCTCAAGACGGCGCAGCGGGAGGCGGAGGCGGCCTTCGGCGTCGGCGACGTGTACCTCGAGAAATACGTCGAGGCCCCGCGGCACATCGAGATCCAGGTGCTGGGCGACCACCACGGCAACGTGATCCATCTGGGCGAGCGCGAGTGCTCGATTCAGCGTCGGCACCAGAAGCTGGTCGAAGAGGCCCCGTCCCCGGCGTTGACCGAACGGCAGCGCCGGAAGATCGGCGCGACGGTGGTCGACGCGGCGAAAGCCGTCCAGTACACGAACGCGGGCACGTTCGAGTTCCTGATGGACCCGTCCGGTCATTTCTATTTCCTCGAGGTGAACACGCGCCTGCAGGTGGAGCACCCCGTGACCGAGTTCGTCACCGGCGTGGACATCGTCAAGGAGCAGATTCGGGTCGCCGCGGGACAGCGGCTCAGCGTGCGGCAGAACGACGTCCACGTCCGGGGGCATGCGATCGAGTGCCGGATCAACGCGGAGGACCCGGAGACGTTCGTCCCGAGTCCGGGTCTGATTCACGCCTTCAGCGTCCCGGGCGGACCGGGCGTGCGCGTGGACACCTACGCCCACTCCGAGTGCACCGTGTCGCCGTACTACGACTCCCTGATCGCGAAGATCATCACGTTCGGCCGCGATCGGAGCGAGGCGATCGCACGCATGCGCCGCACGCTCGAGATGACCGTCGTCGACGGGATCAAGACGTCGATTCCGCTGCATCTCAAGATTCTCGCCGAACCCGATTTCGCCGCCGGGCGTCTGAGCACCGCCTTCATGGAGCGGTTCATGAAGGAGAAGAGCGGCGCCGCCGCGCTGGCGGAATCCGCGTAGGGACGCCCGAGCCGAAGCCGGGCGCCAGCGCTCCATGGCCGTTCGCGTGGTCCTTCCCTCCGCGCTCTACGCGATCCTGGATGTCGAGTCGACGCGGTCGGCCGGGCTGGCGCCGCTGGACCTGCTGGAGGCCTGGCTGGACGCGGGCGTGCGGCTCGTCCAGGTGCGGGCGAAGAACGCCCCTGGCGGCGAGCTGCTGTCGCTCGCCGACGCCATGGTGCGCCGATGCCGGGACGCAGGCGCGGCGCTGATCGTCAACGACCGGGCAGACGTCGCGCTGATGGCGTCCGCTGACGGCGTGCACGTCGGTCAGACGGATCTGCCTCCGTCGGCCGTGCGGGCCCTGATGGGGTCGGGGCGATGGATCGGCTTCTCGACCCACGACGACGCGCAGGCCGCGGCCGCACGCGACGAGCCGATCGGCTACCTGGCAATGGGCCCGGTGTTCGCCACCTCGACGAAGCATGGCGCCGATCCGCCTGTGGGTCTCGAGGGCATCCGACGTGCCGCGGCCGTGGCCCGCGCGGACGGACGGCCGCTCGTGGCGATTGGCGGCATCACCCTGGCGTCCGTGCCCGCGATCCGCGCCGCCGGCGCCGATGCGGTCGCCGTCGTTTCCGATCTGCTCGTGGGCGACCCGGGCGGGCGGGCCCGGGCGCTGCTCGCGGCCGCCGAAGGGGCCGGAGAGCCCACGCTATAATTCGCGCGCGTCCTGCCTGTCTCCCGGGCGAGTGGGGAAAGGAACGAACGGATGTCGCTGTTCGCAACGAAATCCATCGAGCTGCTGAAAGCTCAGGCCGCCGACACGGGCCAGCACAGCCTCAAGCGCGTGCTGGGACCGCTCAATCTCGTGACGCTAGGCATCGGCGCGATCATCGGCACGGGGATTTTCGTGCTGACCGGCCAGGCGGCCGCGCAGTACACCGGGCCGGCCATCGTTCTCTCGATGGTGCTGGCAGGCGTGGCGTCCGCGCTGGCGGGCCTGTGCTATTCGGAATTCGCGTCGACGGTGCCAATCGCCGGATCGGCCTATACCTACGGCTACGCGACACTCGGCGAGTTCTTCGCGTGGATCATCGGCTGGGATCTGATTCTCGAATACGCGCTCGGCGCGGCGACGGTGGCGGTTGGCTGGGGCGGCCACCTCACCAGCTTCCTGCACGACTTCGTCGGCGTGGACCTGCCGGCGGCGTTCGCCTCGGCCCCGTGCACGGTGATCAACGTCGCCGGCTGCAGCCCGGAGGCGATCGTCAATCTGCCGGCGGTGCTGATCACCCTGGCCGTGACCGCGCTCATCATCGTCGGCATCAAGGAGTCGGCGAACGTGAATTCGGCGATCGTGATCGTGAAGGTTGCGGTCGTGCTCATCGTGATTGTCGGCGGGGCGGCGTACGTGAACCGCGCGTACTGGCATCCGCTCGTGCCGCCGAACGCGGGCACGTTTGGCGCCTATGGCTGGAGCGGCGTGCTGCGGGGCGCCGGGGTCATTTTCTTCGCGTACATCGGGTTCGATGCCGTGTCGGTCGCGGCGCAGGAGGCGAAACATCCGCAGAAGGACATGCCCATCGGCATTCTCGGGTCACTCATCGTCTGCACGGTGCTCTACATCCTCGTGTCCGGCGTGATGGTCGGGCTGGTGCCGTACCAGCAGATGCTCGGGCAGGCCGCGCCGATGGTCGTCGCGATCCGCGCGGCAGAGGCCGCCTCCGGCGGCAGCGCGCTCCTGCACTCGATGACCATGCTCGTCGAGGTCGGCGCGATCGCCGGACTGAGTTCCGTCATGGTCGTCATGATGATGGCGCAGCCGCGCATCTTCTACTCGATGGCGAACGACGGCCTGCTGCCGCCGTTCGCAAAGAAGATTCATCCGCGCTTTCGCACGCCGCACGTCACCAGCATGATTACCGGCGTCGTCGTTGCGCTCGCGGCGGGGTTCACGCCGATTGGCGCGCTCGGCGAGCTGGTGAGCATCGGCACCCTGCTCGCGTTCGTGATCGTGTCGCTGGGGGTGCTCTTCCTGCGCCGCCGGCGGCCGGACCTGCACCGGCCCTTCCGGACGCCCTGGGTGCCGGTCGTGCCCATCCTGTCCGCGCTCGTCAGCTTCGGGCTGATGCTCGGGCTGCCCGGGGAAACCTGGGTGCGGCTGCTGGTCTGGATGCTCATCGGGCTCGTCATCTACTTCAGCTACGGCTACCACCACAGCGAGCTGCGCCGGGCCGCCGCGCGCGAGCGCGACCTCCGCAGGGCCTGATGTCCGCCCGACGCCTCGATGGTGTCGCCGCCGCGGCGGCGTTTCGCGCCGAGCTGACACCCCGCGTCGCCGCCTTCGCCCGCGCGCACGGACGTCCGCCCGGGCTCGGCATCGTGCTGGCCGGCGACGACCCGGCGTCGCACGTCTATGTCCGCAACAAGGAGCGCGCGGGCGCCGAGACCGGCCTCGAGGTGACGGTGCACCGCCTCGCCGCCGAGACGCCAGCCGAGGCGATTCGGGCGCTCGTCGTCCGGCTGAACGAGGAAGCCCGCTGCGACGGGATCCTGGTCCAATCGCCCCTGCCGTCCACGATCGCGCGCGCGGCCGCGCAGCGCGTCTTCGACGCCATCGACCCGGCCAAGGACGTCGACGGATTCCATCCGCACAACGTCGGCCTGCTGGTCCTGGGACGCGCGGTGCTCGTACCCGGCACACCGTCGGGCATCATCGCCCTCCTGGACCGCGAACAGCTGCCGATCGCGGGCCGCCACGCCGTCGTGATCGGACGGAGCGACATTGTCGGGAAGCCGATGGCGCTGCTGCTCCTCGGCCGCGACGCCACGGTGACCATCTGTCACTCGAAGACCCGGAACCTCGCCGCCATCGCCGCCGGCGCCGACCTCCTCGTCGCGGCGATCGGGCGGCCTGGCTTCGTGACGCCCGAGTTCGTCAAGCCCGGCGCCGTCGTCGTGGATGTCGGGATCAACCGGGTGGAGGACCGCGCTCGCGTGATCGACCTGTTCGGCCACGGCAGCGCGCGGCTCGCCGATTTCGACCGCCGCGGCTCGCTGCTGGTCGGTGACGTCCATCCGGCCGTGGCGGCGCGCGCCGGGGCGCTCACGCCCGTGCCCGGCGGCGTCGGTCCCCTCACCATCGCGATGCTGCTCCGGAACACGCTCACGGCTGCGGAGACGCGTGCGATGCGGCAGTGAGGCTCATCGCCATTGTCTCCATAGTTCCCGCACCTGTTCGTCCGTTTCCGCCAGCGTCCCGGACGTGTCGATGACGTCGGTGGCCCGACGGCGCTTCTCGTCGATTGGGAGCTGCGCCGCCATTCGGGCCATGGCCTGCTCGCGATTCCAGCCGCGCGCAACGAGGCGGTCGACCTGCTGCTCCGATGAACAGGCCGCCACGATGACCCGGTCGAAGTCCGCGTCGCGGCCGGTCTCGTAGAGGAGCGGAATGTCGGCGATGGCGAACGCGGGCGAGCCGGATCGGTCGAACTGCCGCCCGAGCGTGACAAACCACGCGTCGATTCGCCCGTAGACGACCGGATGGACGATGGCTTCGAGGTCCCGGCGCGCCGCTGGGTCAGCGAACACGATTCGGGCGAGGGCGGCGCGATCGAGGGCTCCTGCCGCATCGACGATCCCCGCTCCAAACCGATCCGCGACCGCCGAGAGCTCCTGCGCGCCCGGCTGCAGGACTTCGCGCGCGATCGCGTCGGCGTCGATCACCGGCACGCCGAGCCGCGCGAATCGCTCGAGGCAGTACGACTTGCCCGTGCCGATGCCGCCGGTCAGGGCGATCCGCAGGAAACTCGAGCGCATGGAGGCCGGCGAGCGTCGATTGCGGGCGGCGCTATGGCGCGAAGCCCGCGGGAATCTCCGCCTCCGTGTCGCTGGCCGGCGTGATCCGCTCTTCGACGAACGTATTCCACTCGTGGCAGTGCGGGCACTGCCAGAGCAGCTCGGTGCTGCGGTACCGGCAGCGGACGCAGACGTGAGGGTCGAGATAGAAGACCGATTCGCGCGTGAGATCGATATAGCGCGCGACGAGAGGACCGGGCAGCCCGAGCACGGAGAGCGTGTTCCAGATGGCCTGATGGATGGCCAGCGCGTGCGGGTTGTGCTCGAGCGCTTCGAACAGCAGGTCGAGCGCCCTCAGGGGCTGGCCCGCCGACGAGAGATGCCTCGCCAGCGCCATGCGCGCGCGCCAGTCCCGCGGCGTCGCGGCGAACTGCTTGCGGCACAGGTCCGCGAACCGCTTCGCCGCGCCCATCGCCGTGTAGACGCGCTCGAGCCGATCGAGCGCGAGATATCCCCGATCCGGCGAGACCTCGATTGCCTTCTCCCAGATGGCCGCCGCGCCGGCGGGATCGCCTTCCTGCTCCCGGACGTCGCCGAGGTGCAGGTAGGCCGGGATGGCCGCCGGGTGCGCCTCGATGGCCGCCTCGAAGCGCCGGGTCGCTTCCGCGAAATCGTGCTGCTTCATCGCCTGCATCCCGAGCTCGTTCTCGAGGAAGGCGAGAATCGCCTGCGAATTCGGGTGCTCCGGCGGCCCCGCGAGGTGAGCGAGCCGCTGGCGCGTGATGTACGCCTCCTGCCACTGATGCTGGTCCTCCTGCAGCTTCTCGAGATTCAACAGCGCCGCCTCGTTCTCCGGATCGAGCTTCAGCACTTCGGTGAACGTCGACACGGCCCGATCGACGAAGCCGCCGCGCCGGTAGTCCAGTCCAAGGCACAGCAGGACGTTCGCCTGCTCGATGCGATTGAGCCGCGGCCGCTGCAGCAGCGACTGGTGCTCGCCGATGGCGCGCCCGACCTGGCCCTTCTCCCGGTACAGGTTGCCGAGCACCAGCCGGAGCTCGAACGCGCCAGGGTCCAGGCCCGACGCCTTCTCGAGCGCCTCGATGGCCAGGTCGACCTGTCCCGCCACGAGATGGTTCAGACCGAGAATGAAGAACGGCGAGCGCCGAACGCGGCGCCTGTCGATCCAGCGGCCCTCGACCAGCTTGTACCGCTCCCACGCCTTGCCGGCGGCGAGCCCGATGAGCAGCGCCACCAGCACCGCGAGCAGCGCCAGATAGCCCGGCATCATGACACGCAGTATTCCCGAACGAGCGCATCCCACTCGCCGCGCGCCCGGAGCACCAGCTCGATGAGCTCACGGGCGGCGCCACGGCCGCCGGCGTACTGGCTCACCCAGTGCACGCGGGCGCGGACGTCCTCCACGGCGTCCGCCGGCGCCGCAGCGAGCCCGACGCGGGCGAGCACCGGGAGGTCCAGCAGGTCGTCACCCATGTAGGCGACCTGATCGTCCGCGAGCTGTCGGGATCCCACGATCTGAGTGTATGCCGCTCGCTTGTCGTTCTGCCCCTGAACCAGAATCGAAATTCCCAGCTCGGCCGCTCGGCGCGACGTGGCCTCCGACGCGCGGCCGCTGATCAGGCCGACCGAGAGCCCCGCGCGCCGGGCCCAGACCAGGGCCAGGCCGTCGCGAATGAAGAAGGCCTTCGCCTCCGGACCGGCGCCGGGCAGCACGACGGTGCCGTCGGTCAGCACGCCATCCACGTCGAAGAGCAGCAGTTCGACCGTTCTGGCGCGCGCGACGACGGCTTCCAGCGGGAGCGGCATGGCGGGGACGCTCGGGGCGGGACGGGGCGACTCAGATCGCCTGCGTCCGCCAGAGATCGTGCAGGTGGACGACGCCTTCGACGACGGCCGTGTCCGGATCGGTGACGATGACCGAGGTGATCTTGCGCTCCTCCATGAGCCGGAGGGCCTCCACGGCCAGCAGGTGCCGGCTGATGGTCACCGGCTGGCGCGTCATGACGTCGCCGGCCGCGCGCGTGAGCACGTCCGATCCCGAGCTGAGCTGCCGCCGCAGATCGCCGTCGGTCAGGATGCCCTCGAGCCGTCCGCGATCGTCGACGACGCAGGTCATCCCCAGGCCCTTGCTGGTCATCTCGGCCAGGACGTCCGCCATGGGCGTCGTCGCGCGCACGCGCGGGAGGGCGGTCTCGGCGTGCATCAGCGCGCTCACGCGCAGCAGCTTCTTGCCGAGGCGGCCGCCGGGATGCAGGTTGGCGAACTGCTCGGCATGGAATCCCTTGCGGCGCGACAGCGCCATCGCCAGCGCGTCCCCGAGGGCGAGCGCCGCGGTCGTGCTGGCGGTCGGCGCCAGATTCATCGGGCACGCTTCCTCGCGCACGCGGCAGCCGAGCGTCACGTCGGCGGCGCCGCCGAGCGTCGACTCCGGGCTGCCGGTGATCGTGATCAACCGTGCGCCGGTCCGGCGAATCGCCTCGAGCAGCCGGACCAGCTCCTCCGTCTCGCCGCTGTGCGACAGGGCGAGCACCACGTCGTCGGGCCGGATGACGCCGAGGTCTCCGTGGATCGCCTCCGCCGGGTGCAGGAAGAACGCGGACGTCCCGGTGCTCGAGAGCGTGGCGGCGATCTTCCGCGCGATGATGCCCGACTTGCCCATGCCGGTCACGATCACGCGCCCGGCGCAGCCGGCGAGCAGATCGATGGCTCGGCTGAAGCCGCCGTCGAGCTGCGGAATCAGGTCGCGGATGGCCTGGGCCTCCGTCTCGAGCACGCGGCGGGCGAGATCGGTATCTTCACGGGCGGTGGACTCGGGTGCGGCGGCTCGGTCGAGCTTCGGCATGCGGCTATCGAACTCCGACCGCGGCGGCCGTGACAATCGCGTGGATGCGCACGAGTCGATCGAGCAGCGGCGCCAGTTTCGCGAGCGGCAGCGCCGTCGCGGCGTCGCTTTGCGCCGCGGCCGGATTCTCGTGGACCTCGAGGAAGACGCCGTCGACGCCTGCACCGACCCCGGCGCAGGCGAGCGGCTCGACGTACTGGCTCAGCCCGGCCGTGACGCCATCGCCGGCACCCGGGAGCTGCAGGCTGTGCGTGACGTCGAAGACGACCGGTGTGCCCAGCCCGCGCATCATCGGAAAGGCCCGCATGTCCACGACCAGATTGTTGTACCCGAACGAGCAGCCGCGTTCGGTCACGAAAACGCGGTCGTTGCCGGCGGAGCGGACCTTCTCCAGGGCATGGCGCACGTCGAGCGGCGCCAGGAACTGTCCCTTCTTGATGTTCACCGCCTTGCCCGTGCGCGCCGCCGCGAGGATCAGGTCCGTCTGCCGCGACAGGAAGGCCGGGATTTGCAGCACGTCGACGACCTGGGCGGCCGGCGCGGCCTGCCAGGCCTCGTGGATGTCGGTCAGCACCGGGACGCCGACGTCTGCGCGGACGCGGGCGAGCGTGGCCAGGCCGGCGTCGATCCCGGGTCCTCGGAACGAGCGGACCGACGTGCGGTTCGCCTTGTCGAAGGACGCCTTGAAGACGTACGGCAGCCCGGCCTGGCGGGCCACTGCGGCGATGGCGTGCCCGAGCTCGAGCGCGTGCGACTCGCTCTCGATGACGCAGGGTCCCGCGATCAAGACGAGGCGATCGGCGCCGAGCACGACCTCCTCGTCCTCGGCGAGGCGGACCGGCCGGACGGCTGGGCTCGCGGATTCGGTCACGAGCGCATTATAGGAGGCCCGTCCGCGCGCGGCGTCACCGGCGCCGCTCGCCGATTGCGGTGACGTTGGTCGCCACGCCCTCGCGCGCCATCTTGCAGCGATACGCCGCCTCCACGAACCCCGCGAACAGGGGGTGCGGCCGGAGCGGCTTGGATTTGAACTCGGGGTGGAACTGGACGGCGAGGTACCACGGGTGGCCGGGCAGCTCGACGATCTCGACGAACTTGCCGTCGAGAGATCGGCCCACGACGCGGAGGCCGCGGTCGACGAGCTGCTGCTCGTACAGGCAGTTGAACTCGTACCGGTGCCGGTGCCGCTCGTGGATGATCTCCTCGCCGTAGAGCTTGAAGGCCAGGGAGTCCGGAACGAGGCGGCACGCATAGCTGCCGAGGCGCATCGTGCCGCCCATGTCGTCGACGCCCAGCAGGTCGCGCAGCTTGTAGATGATCTTGTGCGCCGCGTTCTCGGCGACCTCGGTGGAGTCCGCCTCGGTCAGGCCGGCGACGTTCCTGGCGAACTCGACGACGGCCCACTGGAATCCGTAGCAGATGCCGAAGTAGGGAATGCGCCGGCGTCTGGCGAACTCGGCGGCCGCCATCATGCCCCGGCTGCCGCGCTCTCCGAACCCGGGGCCGACGACCACGCCGACGGCGTCTTCGAGCCGCGCCAGACCGTCGGGCGCCTCCAGGGCTTCGGCTTCGACGTACCGCAGATTGACCTTCAGCCTGTGGCGGAACCCGCCGTGGTGCAGCGCCTCGTTGATGCTCTTGTACGAGTCCTCGTACTCGACGTACTTGCCGACGAAGTGCACCGTCACCTCGTCCTTCGGCTGGCGGATGTCCTCGACGAGGCTCGTCCACGCCTGCATGTGCGCCTCGGTCTCTGGCAGGTGCAGGCGGCGCAGCAGGATGCGGTCGAGGCCCTGCGACGCCAGGTTCATGGGGACCTCGTAGATGCTGGAGACGTCCTGGGCGGTGATGACCGCCTCCTCGTCGACGTCGCAGAAGAGCGCGATCTTGCGCTTCATGTCGGCTTCGAGCGGGCGGTCCGTCCGGCAGAGCAGGACGTCGGGCTGGATGCCGATCGACCGCAGGTCGCGCACGCTGTGCTGCGTCGGCTTCGTCTTCAGCTCGTGCGCCGACGGGATGAACGGCACGAGCGTCAGATGGATGTACAGCGTGTTCTCGCGGCCGACGTCCTGGCGGAGCTGGCGGATGGCTTCGAGGAACGGCAGGCTCTCGATGTCGCCGACCGTACCGCCGATCTCGACGAACAGCACGTCGACGCCCTGCGCGGCCGACAGGATCGCGTCCTTGATCTCGTTCGTGATGTGCGGGATGACCTGCACCGTGCTGCCGAGATAGTCGCCGCGTCGTTCCTTCTGAATCACCGACAGATAGATCTTCCCGGTCGTCCAGTTGTGGTTCTTGGTCGCGACGACGTTCGTGAAGCGCTCGTAGTGGCCGAGATCCAGGTCCGTCTCGGCGCCGTCGTCGGTGACGTAGACTTCGCCGTGCTGGAACGGGCTCATCGTGCCCGGATCGACGTTGATGTACGGGTCCAGCTTCTGCAGCGCGATCTTGTACCCGTGGCCTTCGAGCAGGCAGCCGATCGACGCCGCCGCCAGTCCCTTGCCGAGCGAGGAGACGACGCCGCCGGTGACGAAGACGTATTTCACGGGACGATCACGATCGATGTGCGACATGGCCGTCTTTCATCCTCCAGGTACCGGCGTCGGTTCACTCGATGCACGAATCCGCGAGCGCGAGCGTCCGACGCATCTCCCGCCGCACCCGTTCCAGGTCCTCCAGCGTGTCCACGCCAATCGCCTCCGCCGTCGTCTCCACCGTCCGGATGCGATAGCCGTGCTCGAGCGCGCGAAGCTGCTCGAGCCCCTCGGCGCGCTCGAGGGGCGTCTGCGGCAGCGCGGCGAACGCCAGCAGGAAGGTCCGTCGATAGGCATACAGACCGAGGTGCCGCCAGAGGCCGGGCGGCTCCGCGCTGCGGACGAACGGGATGGCGGCGCGCGAGAAGTACAGCGCGTATCCGTCCCGGTCGATGACGACCTTCACGACGTCGGGGCTGTGCAGGTCCGCGGGATCGTCGAGGCGCCGGCGCAGCGTGCTCATGCGCTCGTCGGCGTCCCCGAGGAGCGGCTCGATCGCCGCGTCGACCGCCTCGGGCGCCATCAAGGGCTCGTCGCCCTGCACGTTGACGACGATCTCGCCTGCGAGGGCGGCCGCCACTTCGGCGAGCCGATCGGTGCCGGTCGCATGCGACGCGCGCGTCAGGACGGCCGTGCCGCCGAACCCGTCCACGGCCGCCGCGATGCGCTCGTCATCGGTCGCGACGAGCACCGCCTCCACGCGGCGCGCGCGCGCCGCGCGCGCGCAGACGTGCTCGATCATCGGTTTGCCTTCGATGACCGCGAGCGGCTTGCCGGGAAAACGCGACGAGCGATAGCGGGCGGGAACGACAGCGACGACTCGAGCGGTGCGGATCGACTTCGGCAGCCCAGCGGCGTCGACGACGGGCACGGCAAATCTTAGCACGGCACCTGCGGCTGTGCTACGATCGCCGCGCCATCACTCGCCATGAAACGCCTTGGCGCGGTTGCGTTCTTCGCAGGCGCCGTGCTCTTGTCGACTCACATCCTCGCGCCTGCGGAACCGCCGGCGGCGCCGGCGGGAGTCCTCGCCGCCGATCTCGCCGCGCGACACGACGCGCCATTGCTCGCGCAGGTTGATGCTCGAGTCCAGCGGCTTCGCGAACGGCTGCGCGATCGCCCGCCGCCTCCGCGGCCGACTCGCGATCCGTTCCGGTTCGGCTCGCGATCGGTGCCGGCGCCGGCGGCCGAGCACCGGGCGCCCGCCGATCCGCCCGCCGTCCCGGATCCGACCCTTCCGCGCGTGATCGCGATTGCCACCGGCGCGGCCGATTCTCCAACCGGCGCGATCGCCGTGCTCGCCTCCGGCGATACCGTCGCCGCGGTCAAGCCGGGCGAGCGCTTCCTGACCTTTCGCGTCGACCGCGTCGGCGCCGAACGGGTCGACCTGAGCGATCCCGAAACGGGTCGCACGTTCCAGATTTCTCTGCGGTAGGAAATATAATGCGCTGTTCGCGTCGCGGCGACGAGCCGCGGACGCGATCGGCTGGTTCCCGGGTTGCCGCCCGAAGTTGGTGCAATTCGCTGGACCGGCAATAAACGTGCGGCAATTCTGCGGCTGATTGGAACTTTTCCACAAAGTTTTCCACAGATTCTGCGGAAGATACCGTAGACAGCATGAGGGACCTGCCCTAAACGGCGGGGTTCTGCGTCAAAGTTCTAACACCCGCATCAGAGGACCGCGCTGTGACCGAGCAGACAGGCCAGACGATTGAGCGAAAGAACGGCGCCCTGGTCGTTCCCGACTGCCCGATTGTTCCCTTTATAGAAGGAGACGGCACCGGGCCGGACATCTGGCGCGCGAGCGTGCGCGTGTTCGACGCGGCCGTCGCACAGGCGTACGGCGGAGGACGCCGGATCGTCTGGCGCGAGGTGCTGGCCGGCGAGAAGGCATTCAAGCGGACGGGCAGCTGGCTGCCGGACGAGACGCTGGCGGCCTTCCGCCAGTTCCTCGTCGGGATCAAGGGGCCGCTGACCACGCCGGTCGGCGGCGGGATCCGGTCGCTCAACGTCGCGCTGCGCCAGGAGCTGGACCTCTACGTCTGTCTGCGGCCGGTCCGCTACTTCGCCGGGATGGAGACACCGGTCCGGCGTCCGGATCTCGTCGACATGGTGATCTTCCGGGAGAACACGGAGGACATCTACGCCGGCATCGAATTCCAGGCGGGCAGCGCGGACGCGGACAGGTTCAAGGCGCTGTTTCGCGAGGCGTTCCCCAAGCCGTACTCGAAGATCCGGTTCCCGGACACGAGCGCGATCGGCATCAAGCCGATCTCGAGGGAGGGGAGCGAGCGGTTGATCCGCGCGGCCCTCCAGTACGTCGTGGATCACGAGCGCAAGAGCCTGACGCTGGTCCACAAGGGCAACATCATGAAGTTCACCGAAGGGGCGTTCCGCGACTGGGGGTACGAGCTGGCGAAGCGGGAATTCGGCGCCGAGGAGTTCGACGGCGGTCCCTGGTGCCGGCTGCGGAACGGCGTCGTCGTGAAGGACACCATCGCGGACGCGTTCCTGCAGCAGATCCTCACCAGGCCGACCGAGTACGACGTCATCGCCACGCCCAACCTGAACGGCGATTACATCTCGGACGCGCTGGCGGCGCAGGTCGGCGGGATCGGGATCGCGCCGGGGGGCAACATCAACTACGTGACCGGCCACGCCGTGTTCGAGGCGACGCACGGCACCGCGCCGAAGTACGCCGACCTCGACAAGGTCAATCCCGGGTCGGTGATTCTCTCCGGCGAGATGATGCTGCGCTATCTGGGCTGGAACGAAGCCGCGGATCTGGTGATCGACTCGCTCGAGCGGACGATCGCCAGCAAGCAGGTGACCTACGATCTGGCCCGGCTCATCGCCGGATCGACGGAGCTCAAGACCTCGGAGTTCGCGACGGCCATGGTGGGGAATATGGGCAAGGGGCACTGAGCCGATGAGGCAATGGGGCAATGCGGCAATAGGGGGAGCGGGATGCGACGCAAAGTGACAGTCGTGGGCGGCGCCGGCAACGTCGGCGCCACGGTGGCGCACGCCATTGCGCTGAAGGAGCTGGCGGATGTCGTGGTGATCGACATCGCGGCCGAACGGGCGGCGGGCATCGCGCTGGACATGCTCGAAGCCTGCCCGATCGACGGCTCGGACGTACGGCTGGCGGGATCGACCGACTACGCCGCGACCGCCCACTCGGACGTCGTCGTCATCACGTCCGGCGTCCCGCGCAAGCCGGGCATGAGCCGCGACGACCTGCTGCAGGTCAACTACAAGATCATGCAGGCGGTGACCGAGCAGATCGTCAAGCATTCGCCCGACTGCATCATCGTCCCGGTCGCCAATCCGCTCGACGCGATGTGCCAGGCCGTCTTTCGTCTCAGCGGCTTCCCCCGCGAGCGCGTGATCGGCATGGCCGGCGTGCTCGATTCCGCGCGGATGCGGGCGTTCATTGCGATGGAGCTCGACGTCTCGGTCGAGAACGTCCATGCCTTCGTGCTCGGCGGGCACGGCGACACGATGGTGCCGCTGCCGCGCTATTCGACGGTGGCCGGCATTCCGATCACCGAGCTTCTGCCGAAGGCGCGCATCGACGCGATCTGCAGCCGTACGGCGAACGGCGGCGCGGAGATCACGAAGCTCGTCGGCACGAGCGCGTGGTACGCGCCCGGGACCGCCGCGGCCCGCATCGTGGAAGCGATCCTCAAGGACCGCAAGGAGATCATGCCCTGCTCCGTGTACTTGCAGGGCGAGTACGGCGTGCGCGATCAGTTCGTCGGCGTGCCGGTGAAGATCGGCCGGAAGGGAGTCGAGCAGATCATCGAGATCACGCTCACGCCGGACGAGCAGGCGGCGTTCCAGAAGTCGGCCGCGGCCGTGAAGGAGCTGACGACCGTCATCGGCGTCTAGCCGGGGCCGGATCCTTCGCGCGCGCGCGACGCGCGCCGCGCGAACGGAGCGAATCGAACATGAAGATTCACGAATATCAGGGAAAAGCGCTCCTCGCGCGCCACGGCGTGCCCGTGCCGCGCGGCGAGGTCGCGTCGAGCGCGGACGAGGCGCGTGAGGTCGCCGAGCGGCTGGGCGGCAGCCTCGTCGTGGTCAAGGCGCAGATCCATGCGGGGGGCCGCGGCAAGGCCGGAGGCGTCAAGATCGCCCGCAGCGCCGCAGAGGCCGGCGAAATCGCCGGCCGGATGCTCGGCACGCGGCTCGTGACCTATCAGACCGGCGCCGACGGGCAGATCGTCTCACGCGTGCTGATCGAAGAGGGTCTGGAGATCGCGCGCGAGCTGTACCTCGGGCTGGTGATCGATCGATCGACGCAGCGCCCCGTGCTGATGGCGAGCCCGGACGGCGGCGTGGAGATCGAGAAGGTCGCTGCCGAGACGCCCGAGCGCATCTTCAAGGCCGTCATCCATCCCGCGCTCGGGTTGCAGCCCTTCGAGGCGCGCCGCCTGGCGTTCCAGCTCGGCCTGTCCGGCGAGCAGGTGCGCAGGGCCGTCGGGATGATGACGGCGCTGTACCGTGCGTTCGTGTCGAGCGACGCCTCGCTCGTCGAAATCAACCCGCTCATCGTCACGAAGGCGGGCGATCTGGTGGCGCTCGACGCCAAGGTGAACTTCGACGACAACGCGCTGTTCCGGCACGCCGACGTGAAGGAGTTGCGCGACCTCGCCGAGGAGGACCCGCTCGAGATCGAGGCCTCGAAGTACTCGCTCAACTACATCAAGCTCGACGGGACGATCGGCTGCATGGTGAACGGGGCCGGCCTCGCGATGGCGACGATGGACATCATCAAGCTGGCGGGAGGCGAGCCGGCGAACTTCCTCGACGTCGGGGGCGGCGCCAACGCGGACCAGATCAGGAACGCGTTTCGGATCCTGACCTCGGACCCGTCCGTCAAAGCGGTGCTCATCAATATCTTCGGCGGGATCCTGCGCTGCGACGTGCTCGCCGAGGGCGTGATCGCGGCGGTCGAGGCGCTCGGCGTGCAGGTGCCGATCGTCATCCGCATGGAGGGCACGAACGTGGAGCTGGGACAGCAGATGCTGCGGGAGAGCGGCCTCGATTTCACGACCGCGGACGGCATGGCCGAGGCGGCGGGGGCTGTCGTGAAGCTTGCCATGCGGCAATGAGGGCTCCATCGGCCCATTTCAGTAGAGAACCCGAATGTCAGGTACTGATCGACAGATCGACGCGCCTGATCGTCCAGGGCCTGACCGGCCGCGAGGGTACGTTTCACGCCAGGCAGGCGCAGGCGTACGGCACCAACGTCGTCGGCGGCGTGACGCCAGGGAAGGGCGGCACGACCCACGAGGGATGGCCCGTGTTCAACACGGTGGCCGAAGCGGTCTACGAGACGGGCGCCAACGCGTCGGTCATCTTCGTGCCGCCGCCGGGCGGTGCGGACGCGATCATGGAGGCGGCCTCGGCCGGCCTTCCCCTCGCCGTCTGCATCACGGAGGGCATCCCGACGCTGGACATGATGCGGGCCCTGGCGTTCATCGAGGACACCGGCATGCGGCTCATCGGCCCCAACTGCCCGGGCCTGATCTCCGCCGGGCGGGCCAAGGCCGGCATCATTCCGGGGCACATCTGCAAGGAAGGGCGCGTGGGCATCGTCTCGAAGAGCGGCACGCTGACCTACGAGGCCATCCATCAGCTGACGCGGCTCGGACTCGGACAGACCACCTGCATCGGCATCGGCGGCGACCCCCTGATCGGGACGACGTTCGTCGACGCGCTCAAGCTCTTCGCGGCGGATCCCGAAACGGAGGCGGTCGTCCTGATCGGGGAGATCGGCGGGAGCGCCGAGGAAGAGGCCGCGGCGTTCATCGAGACGACGTTCGCCAAACCGGTCGTCGGGTTCGTCGCCGGCCAGACGGCGCCGCCGGGGCGGCGGATGGGGCACGCGGGCGCGATCATCGCCGGCGGGAAGGGCACGGCCGCGGAGAAGATGCAGGCATTGTCGGCCGCCGGCGCACGCGTGGTGACCAGCCCGGCGGATATCGGCCAGGCCGCCGCCGATGCGCTGGCCCGGCGCTGACCACGCTATACTGGTTTGTCAGAAATGGGTTCGCCTCTGCCGGCCGCCGAAGCGGCCTCCGTTGCGGCGCGGTCGTCTGTCGCCAACGACTTCAGCATCCAGGTTGCCACCGTCAACGGCTCCGGCAGCCAGACCGCCAACCTGGTGCTGCTCCGGTCGATCTTCCAGATGGGCGTGCCGGTGTCGGGCAAGAACCTCTTCCCGTCGAACATCGCCGGGCTCCCGACCTGGTTCACGATTCGCGCGAATCACCGCGGCTACATCAGCCGGAAGAAGGAAATCGACTTCCTCGTCGCGATGAATCAGGAGACCGCGAAGGAGGACGTGCTCTCGCTCGAGCCGGGGCGCGTCGTCGTCTACGACGAGCCGCTGAAGCTGGACGCGCTGCGGAGCGACCTGATCTTCTATCCGGTGCCGTTCGACAGGATCGTCGCGCAGGTCTGCCCCGACGCGAAGCTGCGGCGCCTCGTGCGCAACATGATCTACGACGGCGTGCTCTCGACGCTCCTGTCGATCGAGCTGCCGGAGATGGAGAAGGCGCTCAACAAGCAGCTCGGCCGGAAGCCGAAGGCGATGGTGCTCAACATGGGCGCGCTCGAGGCCGGTGCGAAGTTCGCCGCCGAGCACCTCGAGAAGCGCGACCCCTACCGCCTGTCGCGGATGCACCAGACCGAGGGGCTCGTGCTCGTCGAGGGCAACGCCGCCGCGGCCATGGGCTGCATGTTCGCGGGCGCGACGGTCGTCGCCTGGTATCCGATCACGCCGTCGTCGTCGCTGCCGGAGACGCTCATCGGCTACATGCGAAAGTACCGCATGGACCCGGAGACGGGAAAGGCCACCTTCGCGATCGTGCAGGCCGAAGACGAGATCGCGGCCCTGGGTATGGTCGTCGGCGCCGGCTGGGCCGGCGCCCGGGCCATGACGTCGACCTCGGGCCCCGGGATTTCGCTGATGTCGGAGTTCGCCGGTCTGTCCTACTACGCCGAGGTGCCGGCGGTCGTGTTCGACATCCAGCGCGTCGGGCCGTCCACGGGCCTGCCGACGCGCACCGCGCAGGGCGATCTGCTCTTCGCCGCCCTCAACTCCCACGGCGACACGCGGCACGTGTTGTTGATCCCGGGCTCGGTGGCGGAGTGCTACGAGCTGGCGATGGAGGCGTTCGACCTCGCCGAGCGCCTCCAGACGCTCGTCTTCGTCATGAGCGACCTGGACCTCGGGATGAACACGTGGATGTCCAAGCCGTTCGACTATCCCGGGAAGCCGCTCGATCGCGGCAAGGTGCTCGACGAGGCGAAGGTCAGGGAGCTCGGCGCCTCGTGGGGCCGGTACAAGGACGTGGACGGCGACGGGATTCCCTGGCGCAGCGTGCCCGGCACGCCGGCGCCGGCGTATTTCACGCGAGGCTCAGGCCACAACGAGCTGGCCCAGTACACGGAGCGCCCCGACGACTACGTCGCGAACCTGTCGCGTCTGGCCAGGAAGTTCGACACGGCGAAGACGATCGTGCCGCGACCGGTCGTCGATCTCGTGCCGGGCGCGAAGGTCGGCGTGATCGCGTTCGGCTCGAGCCATTTCGCGGTCGAAGAGGCGCGCGATCAGCTCCGCGAGGAGGCCGGGCTGCAGGCCTCCTATCTGCGGCTCCGCGCCTATCCGTTCACGCCGGAGGTCGACGATTTCATCCGGCGCCACGAGCGCGTCTATGTCGTCGAGCAGAATCGGGACGCCCAGATGCTCAAGCTGCTGTTGATGGACGGAGAAGCCGCCTTCGCCGCGCGGCTCCGCAGCGTGCGGCACTTCAACGGCCTGCCCATCGACGCGCGGAGCATCAGCGACGAGATCCTGGTCCAGGAGAAGGCGGACTAGTTTCGCGCCCGTACCCAGAGCCCAAAGCCAAGAGCCCAAGAATGCCATGAGCGACAGCGCCGTTCCGACGAAGAAGGTGAACCGCCTCGGTCTGGAGTCCGCGGTCTATCGCGGCAGCAAGACGACCCTGTGCGCCGGCTGCGGGCACAACGCCATCACCGAGCGCATCATCGACGCGTTCTTCGAGATGGGCGTCGATCCGAAGCGCGTCCTGAAGCTCTCGGGCATCGGCTGCTCGAGCAAGAGCCCCGCGTACTTCCTCAACCAGTCCCACGGGTTCAACTCGGTGCACGGCCGCATGCCGTCGGTGGCCACCGGCGCGATGCTGGCGAATCGGACGATGCTGTCGATCGGGATCAGCGGGGACGGAGATACCGGCGCCATCGGCATCGGCCAGTTCGTCCATCTCATGCGGCGCAACCTGCCGCTCATCTACGTCATCGAGGACAACGGCTGCTACGGCCTGACGAAGGGGCAGTTCTCGCCGACGGCGGATCTGGGCTCGAAGGCGAAGAACGGCGTCGTGAACGACCTGGCGCCGATCGACACCTGCGCCCTGGCAATCGAGCTGGGCGCGTCGTTCGTCGCGCGGTCGTTCTCCGGCGACAAGAAGCAGCTGCTGAGCGTCCTCAAGGCGGCCATCGCGCACCGCGGCACGGCGATGCTCGACGTGATCTCGCCCTGCGTCACCTTCAACGACCACGAGGGCTCGACGAAGAGCTACGCGTACGTGAAGGACCACGACGAGCCGCTCGGGGAGATCAGCTTCGTCCCCTTCTTCGAGGACATCAACGTGGAGTACGACGCCGGCACCACCATGGCGGTGACCATGCACGACGGGTCGCGCCTGCTGCTGCGGAAGGTGGCCGAGGACTACAATCCCTCGGACAAGATGTCCGCGCTGCGGCTGCTCCACGAGACGGCCCGTCGCGGCGAGTTCGCCACCGGCGTGCTGTACGTCGAGCCGGACAAGGACGATTTCATCGAGACGCTGAACCTCGTGGATCAGCCGCTCGCGTTCCTGCCGCCCGAGAAGGTCCGCCCGCCCAAAGCCGTGCTCGACCAGATCATGGAAGGACTGCGCTGACGCGATCTCCATGTCCGAACGAACCTTCGCCATCATCAAGCCCGACGCCGTCCGCGCCCGCGCCGCGGGCCGCATCCTGGCGCGGATCGAGGAGGCGGGGTTCGACATCCTCGCCCTGCGCCTGCAGCATCTGACGAAGGCCGAAGCCGAGGGCTTCTACGCCGTCCACCGCGCGCGCCCGTTCTTCGCGAGCCTGACCGAGTTCATGTCCTCGGGGCCGTGCATCGTCATGGCGCTTCAGGCGCCCGACGCGATCCGGAAGTGGCGAGCCCTGATGGGCGCGACCGACCCGGCCAAGGCCGAGCCGGGCACGCTGCGCCGCGAGTTCGGCTCGTCGATCGAGGACAACGCCACGCACGGCTCGGACGCGCCGGAAACGGCTCGCTTCGAGCTGGGCTACTTTTTCGGGGGCATGGAACCCGGAGAGTAATGGCCCGCCTGTTGATCGTCGCGGGCATCGTGCTGGTCGTGCTCGGGTTGCTGCTGAAGTCCGGCCTCCCGATCGGACGGCTCCCCGGGGACGTCGTGATCCGCCGCGGCGGGACGACGTTCTACTTTCCGATCGTGACGTGCGTCCTCCTCAGCGTCGTGCTCTCGGTTTTGGGTATGCTCTTGCGACGGTAGTGACCGCCCTATGTCCATTCGTCCAGATTCGTGGATTCGCAGGATGGCCGTCGAGCATGGGATGATCGATCCCTTCGTCGACGGCCAGGTGCGCGCGGGCGTCGTCTCGTACGGTCTGTCGTCGTATGGCTACGACATCCGCGTCGGGGACGAGTTCAAGGTGTTCACGAACATCAACACGACGGTCATCGATCCGAAGAAGTTCGATCCGCGGTCGTTCGTCGACGTCAAGGCAGATGTGTGCATCATCCCGCCGAACTCGTTCGCCCTGGCGCACACGGTGGAGTACTTCCGCATTCCCCGGGACGTGCTGACGATCTGTCTCGGCAAGTCGACCTACGCGCGGTGCGGGATCATCGTCAACGTGACGCCGTTCGAGCCGGAATGGGAGGGCACCGTCACGCTCGAGATCTCCAACACGACCCCGCTGCCGGCGAAGATCTACGCGAACGAGGGCATCGCCCAGGTCGTGTTCTTCCAGAGCGACGAGGTCTGCGAGCGGTCGTACGCGGACAAGAGCGGGAAGTACCTGCGACAGCGTGGCGTCACGCTGCCGCAGATCTAGCGCGCGGCGCCGGATCCACGAGTCCCGCGGCGCCGGCGAGGGCAGGATGAAGAGGACGTTGCCGCAGCGGGTTCCGATGCCGTCCGAGGGCGGGCTGGCCAGGGGGACGTCCGGCTGATGAGCGCCTCCGCCGTGCTCGTCGTCGACGATCACGATCTCAACCGCGAGATGCTGGCCCGCCGTCTCCGGCGGCAGGGCTACCGCGTCGTCGCCGTGGCCGACGGACGATCCGCTCTCGAAGCCGTCGAACATGAGCCGTTCGACCTCGTCCTGCTCGACGTCGAGATGCCCGAGATGAGCGGCCTCGAGGTGCTGCAGCGCCTGCGCCAGCGCGTTTCGCCGGCCGACCTGCCGATCGTGATGGTGTCGGGACGGCAGGACGCCGGGACGATGGTCTCGGCTCTGGACCTCGGTGCGAACGACTACATCACCAAGCCGGTCGACTTCGCCGTGGCGTTCGCCCGGCTGCAGAACCAGGTCACGCGCCGGCAACTCGAGCGGGCGCGC
The DNA here is from genome assembly GCA_963764505.1 of uncultured Acidobacteriota bacterium. Taxonomy (GTDB): domain Bacteria; phylum Acidobacteriota; class Vicinamibacteria; order Vicinamibacterales; family SCN-69-37; genus CAVXSP01. The sequence continues at coordinate 2,220,250 of CAVXSP010000001.1, forward strand.
AGGAGCCAGGACCCGCTCACCGGACTGCCGAACCGGACGGCGCTGCTCGAATGGTCGGCGGGCCGCGCCGACGCGGATCGTCCGGCCGCGGCGCTCGCGCTGAATCTCGACCGTTTCCGGACCATCAACAACGGTCTCGGCCGCGCCACGGGCGACCGGCTGCTCGCGGGGATGGCCGCACGGCTGCAGGAGATCACGCCGGCGGCCGGGCGGCTGGCACGCATGCCCGGCGACGAGTTCGTCTGGCTCGTGCACGACATCGGCGAGGCCGGCGCGACGGATCTCGCTTCACGCGCGCTCGCGCTCGTCCGCCAGCCCTTCGCTCTGGACGGCCGCCGCGCGGTGCTGACGGCGAGCGTCGGCGTCGCCTGCGCCGATTCGGGCCGCGCGCCCGAGGCCTTGCTCGACCAGGCCGACACGGCCATGTACCGTGCGAAGACGCTCTCCGGCAACCGGTACGAGCTCTTCGCGCCGGCGTTGCAGTCCCGGGCGACGGCGCGGCTGCAGCTCGAGATGGAGCTGCAGTCGGCCCTTGCGGAGGGCGCCATCGAGCTGCGCTACGAGCCGATCGTGGACCTGGCGTCGGGCAGGGTCTTCGCCCTCGAGGCGCTCGCCCGGTGGATGCACGCGGAGCGCGGCGAGGTCCCGCCAGGCGAGTTCATCCCGATCGCGGAGGAAACCGGGCTCATCGTGCCGCTGGGTCAGCACGTGCTCCGCCTGGCGTGCGGGCAGCTGTGCGAATGGCAGCGCGACGGTGCGGCGCCCGCCGGCTTCGGCGTGGCCGTCAACATCTCGGCGCACCAGCTGGATCAGCCGGATTTCGTCGACGGGCTGAAGGAGACCATTGCGGCGACCGGGGTCGATCCTCGCGGACTCACGCTCGAGATCACGGAGAGCGTGCTCATGGAGAACAGCGACCGCATGCAGGAGGTGCTCGCGCAGGTCCACGCGCTGGGGCTGAAGATCGCGATCGACGACTTCGGCACCGGCTACTCGTCGCTCAGCTATCTCCAGAACTTCTCGCTCAACCGGCTGAAGATCGACCGGTCGTTCATTCAGGGGCTCACGCGGATGGAAGGCCCGCAGATCGTCGGCGCGCTGATCCGGCTTGCGCGGAGTCTCGGCATGGACGTCGTGGCGGAGGGCGTGGAGCTCGCCCGGGAGCTCGACGAGCTGAGGACGCTCGGCTGCGGCTACGCGCAGGGCTATCTCTTCTGCCGGCCGCTGAGCGCGGCAGCGGCGTTCCGGACCGTGCAGTCGCCGTTTTCCATGGAACAATAGGGACATCGCCTGCAGGACGACGCCGTCCTCGGCGGAGACGCACCGGAAGCGACTCCGGTCGCGATGATTTCAGATTTGACGAGTCGCTGGTCGCAGGCTACGATGAGAGTTCGCGTTTGACGTGTCGCGGGGTGGAGCAGTCCGGTAGCTCGTTGGGCTCATAACCCAAAGGTCGGGGGTTCAAATCCCCCCCCCGCAACCAACTTTAGTTGGTCCATGAGGTCGCCGCTATCTGGCGACCTCTTGCTGTCTCTGGCCGCGCTCAGCATTCCCGCCAGATCGCCCTTCAGGGTGATCTTCAGTTGGTCGCCGTCGGGCTCGAGCACGATCGCTTCGACGAGCGCTCGAATGGCGTCCGCGGCGCCCGTGCGGCTCTCTTCGCTCTCCAGCGCCAGACAGAGGCTCCCAACCTTCTCGCGATAGACGTCGGACATGCGCGGGTGCAGCAGCTCCGGCATTTCTGGCGCTTCGAGACGTGACTGCAGTTCGGCTTTTCTGGCTTCGAGCGATAGGAGCTCGTCCTTGATCGACAACGCAGAGACGCCGTCCTTGATGGCCTGAATGAGCTTGCGGATCTCTCTCTCGATCGTTGCAATCTCGGTGCGGGCGCTCGACACACCCGCGCGATGCTCCATTCGCAGTCGATTCAACTCGCGCACGTACTCTCGGCAGAAGTCCTCGAAGAGGTCCCGGCGCATCAGCTTTTTGCGAAGTGCAACGAGCACGCGTTCCTCTACTTCCTGGCGGCTGATGGTCAGGCGGTTCGTGCAGGTTCCGCGGGAACGCGCGCCGAAGCACGCCAGGCGGTCGCGCCAATACATCACGTAACCGCCGCCGCACTCCGCGCATTTCGTCAGACCGGAGAAGAGATACTTCGGGCGGCGGGCCCGGTTGAACCGTTTAGGATCGCCGCTCGACGCCACGCGGCGCATCTCCAGCTGATGCGCTTTGACTTGGTTCCACAGCTCCTCGTCCACGATTCGCAGCTCGGGAACGGCGGTCATCACCCACTCGGATGGCGGGTTTAGTCGCGAAATGCGCTTGCCCGTGTCCGGGTCCTTCACGTATCGGAGACGATTCCACACGAGCCGGCCGATGTACAGCTCGTTGTTCAGAATTCCGGTGCCACGGCCAGGATTGCCGTGAATGGTGCTGGGATTCCATGGAGCGCCGCCCGGTCCCGGACGGCGCTCTGCGTTCAGTCGCTTCGCGAGGGCCTTTGGCGACACGTCATCTGCATAGTCGCGAAAAATCCGGCGGATCATTTCCGCATCGGCCGGAACGATCTCGCGCTCGCCTGTCGCCGCTGCACCACCGTGCGTCGAGCGCGTGACCTTGTAGCCGTAGCAGAGGCCGCCTCCCGACTTTCCGAGTTCAACGCGGCCGCGCAGTCCGCGTCGTGTCTTGTCGGCCAGATCTTTCAGGAAGAGCGCGTTCATCGTGCCCTTCAGCCCGACGTGCAGATGCGTGATGTCACCCTCGGCAAGCGTGACAATGTTGACGCCGGCGAAGGTGAGGCGCTTGAAGAGACCGGCGGTATCTTCCTGGTCCCGGCTGAATCGATCAAGCGCTTCGGCGAGAACGACATTCAATCGTCCGTTCAATGCGTCTCGCATCAGCGCTTGGAAGCCTGATCGAAGCAGAGTGGCACCGGAGATCGCGTGGTCGGTGAACTCCTGGACGACCGTCCAGCCCTGGCGAGCTGCGAACTCCCGGCACACCCGGAGTTGGTCCGCGATCGAAGCGTCCCGCTGGTTGTCCGATGAGTACCGAGCGTAGATGGCGACCTTCAATGCAGTGTCACCTCGGGTTGTGTCTCTCGCTCCGCTGCGGCTTCACACTCAAACCGTTCACGCGCGGCCTGGCGAGCGAGAGCGCGAACCACCATGCGCAATCGTTCGTTGCCGTGATCGCGCGGCGTACGGTGACGTGTTGCGCGTCGATTCCGTTGATTGCGCTTGTCTCGAGAACGGATCATAACGCCGCATCTCCCTCCGCGTCGTTAATGTTTGCTCCCGAGCTGAGCAGGTCGGCGATCGCATTTGCGGCCATCACGCAATTGCCAGACGGCGGGCGGAGCCGGAGGCACGGTCAAGCCCGCAGCCCGTCAGGGACGGAGCGAAGCGGAGTGGCTTGACCGGGCCGAGGACCGCCGGACAATCCGTCGGTGTGATGGCCGCAGCGTGTGGCCGCCAGGTTCTCAGCGCGAGAACCCATGAGACGAACGGGACGCGCGGGTTTGGAAGACAGTGGGGAGGTGACGGTCTGTGACCGTCTCGGGCGCTGATTCAGTGCGAGTGCGCGTTCACCTCTATGAACGCCGTTTCCGGCGAAAACCTGTCAAGCGTGTTCCTGCCGATGAAGTCCACGTGGGTGTCACGCACGACACCGGCGGCGCACTTAGCGACGTTACCCGCGCAGGACACCGTTCGCCATCGACTCCCTGATGCCGCTGTTGATCGATGTCATGAAGCGCTTCGGAATAGCCCCGCCGATCGTGGTGTCCTCGAAGCTGTAGCCGGTTCCTGTTTCTGCTGGATGCAGGCGAAGGGACACGTGAGCGTACTCTCCTTGGCCGTGGGCCATCCCGACATGTTTCGCACTGCCCTCGGCTGACCGGGTCAATGGTTCGACGTACGCGACCGCGGGCCTACCCACACTTGCTTCTACCTCGAACTCTCGCTTCAGGCGATCGACGATCTCTTCGAGATGTGCCTCGCTGGTGGCACCGATCACCGTGCAGTCGCGTTCGACGCCAGCCCGAATCTCCAGGTTGCCGTCCTCAGCTGCGAACGCCTGCAGGGCGCGCGCGAGCTTCTCCCGATCTGTCGGCGTCTTCGGCGTAATGTCGAGGGAGATCAGTGCGGGCTCTATGGTGCGACATCCAGTCAAGTGACGACCGAACGAGCCAATCTTGCACGATCTGGCGCCCTCGAGGCCAATCGCGAGTTCAAGCGCAGAACGCCACAGTGGCAGTGGACGTGCATACGCAATGTGCGTATACTTGTGAGTGTGGAGTTCATCGAGACCCCCACGTTCACCGCGCTCATCGCGGAGTACTTGGAGGACGATGAATACCGAGCCTTGCAGTCGTTCTTGGCAAGGGACCCCGAAACCGGCGATGTGATCCCAGGGACCGGTGGGTTTCGGAAGCTGCGATGGGCGGATCGGCGTCGAGGCAAGGGCAAACGTGGTGGTCTCAGGGTGATCTACTACTACCTTCTGACCGATGCGCAGATTTGGCTGATGACCCTCTACGACAAGGGAGAAGTAGCGGACCTGAGTGCGGCCGAGAAACGGTTATTGAAGGCGGCGCTCGATGCGGAATTGGCGCGGCGTGCGGCGCGACGCCGCCCTCGAAGGAAGTGAACTATGGCAGCCAAGAAGCGACGGGTGACCCGAAAGAGGCGCAGCCTCTTCCGCGAGCTCATGTCTGGCGTCGAAGCCATGCGAGACCACCGGCAAGGGCGGCTCACTCTCAAGACGCGGGAAGTGCAGCCGATCACGGTCCCGCGGATTGACGGCGACGTGGTCCGCGAGACGCGCGAAGCGCTCAACATGTCGCGCCACGTGTTCGCGTTCAAGCTTGGAGTCAACCCCAGGACGTTGGAACGGTGGGAGCAGGGACGCAGCAAGCCGAACGAGCAGGCCGCTGCCTTGATCTGGCTGGTTCGGAAGTACCCCGACACGCTGAAGAGGCTGGAGTCGCTGGCGGCTTCGGCTTGAGTCTCCGATGGAGCCGCAACTAATCAGAAGCACGGGGCTGCAATGCCTCACGGGCGCCGATACACCAGCCGAGGGTGGTTTCTCTTGGATCATCACCTGAGCTGCGATTGGTGATCACGAGGCGGAGGCGTCCACCGGGATCGAGCGACCAGACTTCACGACGCTCAGACCACACGCCGGTCTCTGGACGCTGCCCAGTGTAGCTGCCGTTCTCGAAGACCAGCGCGTGGCCGTCCCATTTGACCGCGTGATGGGCCGTGGGGCCGTTCGGGTTGCTGTCAGCGCGTAACCCAGGCACGACGCCGCCTTGCACTCCGATCAGGTGGGTCTCCGAATGGCTGCGGCTTTCGAATTGCCGATCAATCGCGATGTCTCTGAAAAACGGCTCCATCGCGTCGCCGCGTAGCGTCGTTCGCACGAGCGTTTGGCGAACCGATAGCGCCAACGGGACATCCGTGGCTGATTGCTGCGGCGTGGCTAGAACCCAGCGCCCTGAGAAGTCTGGTTTGTCCTGAGCGGCGACTCCGACCGTGGCGAGCATGATCAAGGCGATCGACCATGTTTGCTGAAGCCGATTCCTGCAACACACGGCCCCTCCCTCGTCTCTTGCTTCCAGCGTTCAGCCAGTTAGGCCGGCGCCTGGGATGGTGTTCCGCAAAGATTGGACACCGGAATACGTGAATTGGATGGTTGTCGCGGCAGGTTACCCGGGCGCTCACGCCGCCGACCAAGAGAACTCCACATTCAGCGGGTTGCACGCCCCCGCAAATCCAATCTCAGCAGGAAACCCGCGAATGAATCCGCGGGTCCTTTGCTGTACGTCGTCTGTCCGCGACCGCTTTCCGCAACCATCTGGACTTGGAATCGACAATCATTCTGAGTGGAGTCGTTTCTAGCGGGTTGGAGGAGCACGCTTGGAAATCGATTCCGGCGACCTTCACCGAACGACATCGCCGCACCTCAACACGCATCTGGATCAAGGGCTTACTGAGATCGAGTAATCGTCGGTGTGACGCGATCTGACTCCATGTTGTCCGAAGTGTTCGAACCCACCTTACACAGTTTGTGATTTCACCCGTTCGCGTACGCCGTGGTCATGCTCGATTCACGCGTCGTTACAGCCTGCGGGAATCACTGGCAGGCGATCTTGCCCTTCTCGAGCGCGCAACCGTCCGGCGGTCCGTAGACTTCCCAGTACTCCAGCAGATCGAGTCGCTCCACAAACGCCTGAAAGCGCGGATCCTGGCGGAATGGCCGCATCGAGGGAAACCAGATGACGAACCAGCTCGAGCCTATCGAGCCGGACCGAGCGGCGTCGTCGAGTGCGCGATTGCCCGCTGCGTATGCCCCGTCGAGGTCGCCGGCTTTGGTGTAAAGCCACAGCAGCAAGGACCAGCGCCGCTGTTCCATATCGCCGAACGGAACCTTCTGCTCAAGATGGCGGACCGCCGCGAGAGCTGCGGGTCTTTTCGCAGGGTTCGCCGCCGCCTCGTAGGTCGACGCGATCGCCGTCGCACCGGCCGCGCGTGCATCCGCGGGAAGGTAGGGCACGAGGTGCGCTGCGGCGTCCGCGTAACGGCCTTGCCGCTCCGTGGCCGCGGCCATCATGAACGGCGACGAGCCGGCGTCGGTGGGCGCGCCGAGCGATCTGCCGAGGGCCACCTCGCGAAGCGCGGCCTCATCCCGCCCTGTGAGCGAGTAGGCCATGGCGCGCCACATGATCGTGGGCAATGCGAGCGGCGCCAGACGATAGGCGGTCTCGGCCTTCTCGAGCGACGCGCGTACGCGGCCCGTGAGCCCGAGCATGATGTGGTGGCCGCCGAGGATCATCGGGTCGTTGCCGGACTTCGCTAGCGCCGTCTGGTACGCCGCTTCCGCCTGCAGCCACTCGCCGCGCGCCCGCAGCACGTGCGCCAACGACGCGTGCGCGCTCGCGACGTCGGCATCAATCGAAAGGGCGGCTCTCGCATCGCGTTCCGCCTCGCTCAGGTCCGCGAGCCCCACCGAGCCGTGCGACACGAGAACCAGCCGTGCCGCCGCGCGCGCGGCGAGCGCGCGCGCGAACGTCGGATCGAGTACGAGCGCCTCGTCGTAGAGCGCGATCGCCGCGCGCAGGTTGCTATCGCTTGCCCCGACGAGCGCATTGGCTGCGAGAAAGAGCCGATAGGCCTGGGGACTCGCCGTCGGACGCTTGGCGCCGAAGGCGATCGCGCCCGCCTGCCGGCTCGGACTCAGCGACTGAACGACTTCGCTCGCAAGCTCGGCCGGCAATCCGAGCAGGTCGTCCGCGCGCCGGTCGTAGCTCTGAGACCAGATGTGGAACCCCGTGTGCGCGTCGACGAGCCGCACGATCACGCGCACGGTGTCGCCCGCGCGTCGCAGGCTGCCTTCGAGCACGGTCGCGACACCGAGAGCGCGCGCGATCTCCCGGACGTCGACGTCACGGCCCCGGTAGGCGAACGACGACGTGCGGGCGGGGATTTTGAGCCCTTTCACGCGCGCGAGAGAGTAGATCAACTCTTCGGCGATCCCGTCGCCGAGATACCGCAACGACGGATCGCCCGTGGCGTTCGCGAGCGGCATCACGGCAACCGACGCGCGCGGTACTGCTCCCTCGTCTGCTGCGAGTTCGGCGACGGCGGGCCCGGCGGCTTGCTGAACTGAGACATCGCCGTCCCGAAGCTTCCTGCCGATGGCCCAGACGATGGTCGCTGCGAGCGCGACCACGACAGCAACCGGCACGGCGGCGACCAGCGACTTTGGGACACGCCGCCACGTCGCTCGCGGCGCCGTGCTCGCAACCACGGCCGCAGGGGTCTCCCGCGACTCTGCCGGCCCCGCGGCGACGGCGGGCGCGGGTTCCGCGGCGGCCGTCGTCACCTCTGCGACGAATCGATAACCTCGCCCGGGCACCGTCGCGATGAAGCGGTTCTCGCCCGCCTTCTCGCCGAGCACACGCCGCAGCGTCGAGATGTTGCGGTCGAGGTTGTTCTCCTCGACGACCACGCGAGGCCACATCGCCTTCATCAAGGCGTCTTTTTCGACGAGGTCGCCGCGACGCTCCACGAGATAGATGAGCGTCTCGAGGACTTTCGGCGATACGTGAATCGGATCGCCGGACGGCACAGCCAGTAGGCGCTGCCTGTCCGTGTCTAGACGAAAGCCATCGAACTCGTATGCCACGTGCTTCCCGTCTGCGCTCAGAAACTTTCAGGAATTTTCCGGCCCCACCCCAATGCGAAGTCAGGTCAATTCGCCTCATCCTCGACGCCGGATCGAGCGAAGCCTTCGAGCACGCTGGTTGTACACCAAAGGGAGCGTCAAATGAAGCAGCCGATGGGACCGCCCATTTCCAGCGCCGGGGCAAGGGGCGGCGCCGAAGCCTCTTCGCCGTCCGCCGAGCGGAACGTGACCACCCCCCCGGCCGGCGCAGTCGACCGCCGAACGGCGGCGGCGAGCGAGGCCACCCGCGCCTCTACAGCCCCGCGCGGCACGTTCTACCTGGGCTCGGCGGTTGTGCTTGGAAGGCAGGACAGGACGATGACCGCCCGTGTTTGGATCTGCATGTTCGCCATCGGATGCCTTCTGTTCGATGGTGCGCTCCGCGCGGCGGACCCGTCCCGAGGCGAGATGCATCCAATTCACACAACGACGCTTACCGACGAACAGTTCCTGGCGGGCGTCAAGGAGGGCACCCCGACGACGCTCGCCGGTGAGCTCCGCTTTCCAGCTGGGTCGACAAATAGGGACCGCGTCGGGGTGATCGTGCTGGTGCACGGCTCCGGCGGCATCGGTCCTGGCCTCTATCAGTGGGCGAGGGAGTTCAACGACCTCGGACTCGCCACGTTCATGCTCGATGGGTTTACCGGACGCGGCCTCACGAGCACGCGCGAGGAGCAAGGACAGCTCGGGATGTTGAGTATGCTGGTGGACGCATACCGCGTGCTTGACCTGCTGGCAAAGCACCCCCGCATCGATGCGAAGCGCATAGGCATCTTGGGCGGCTCGAGAGGCGCGCAGCCCGCTCTCTTCACCGCCCTGCGGCGTTTCCACCGGCTGCACGGACCCGCGGACGCCGAGTTCGCTGCGCACTTCGTTTTCTACCCGAACTGCGTGACTACGTTCATCGACGAACTGGATACGCTGGATCATCCGATCCGGATCTTTCATGGCGGCGCCGACGAAGCCGCGGCCACGTGCGCTCCGTACGCAGAACGCCTGAAGAAAGCTGGAAAAGACGTGGAGTTCATGGAGTTCCCTGGACTCCACCACGCGTTCGCCGAGCCGGTCGGGCGTGTGGTCATACCGCAGGCGCAAGGCCGAAGGAACTGCCGCCTCGAGGAGCGAGCGGGCGGAGCCATCATCAATCTCGCGACGGGGCAACCGTTCACCTGGAAGGATACGTGCGTAAGTCGGGGTGATGTGACGTTCGAGAGCAACGCGGCGGCACGAGCGCAGACGGTCGCGGCGATTCGCGCGGTGCTCGTACGGAACTTTCAAGTGAAGTGAAGCGAGCCCGACTCGAAAGTCCTCGACGCGGGGCCAACTCTTGAAGGGGGCAGTCACGCTGGCACAGCCGATTCCCGGGGGGACATTTGCGCTCAATGGCGTAGCGGCGAGGGCACAACCAAAGTCGTTGCTCGAACGTCAGCCTGCCTTCTGCCGCGTGGCGGCGACGTTGAAGCCCACGAGCGATTCCGATATCAAAATCGAAGTGTTGTCATCTGCGGCAAATCGGAATGGCAAGTTTCGCGCCATCGGCAATGCCGTCTGGGCCGGGTTCCTCGGCCAAATTGGCCATTTCGGAGGGCGTGTCTTCCGCATGGTTCGAGCAGCTCTGGTCTCGGACGACATTGCGAAAGATCGGCCACATGATCGGCCATAGAATGGACTCAATGGCTATAAATAGCTACAATATGGACACTTACGATGACTATAGACCGGCCAACAATCCCTCTGGAGCCCCCGGCACGGATTGAGCCCACTCGCCTTGAGCACCCTCCGGAGGCGATCGCGGACTTGGCAGCCGAACTCTCAGCAAAATCGGCCACATTGGGCCGTTCTCTGCACTCCGGAACGGGGACGCAGCTAGCGGGCCTCGTCCGAGTGATGAACACGTACTACAGCAACCTGATTGAAGGCCACAACACGCGACCGCGGGACATCGAGCGGGCCCTCGCGGGGCAGTTTGATGATGACGCAGGACGCAGGAATCTTCAGAAGGAGGCCGTTGCGCACATTCGTGTGCAAACTGAGGTCGATCGGTTGGCGACCGAATCAGCATTGCCAGAGCCCGCCTCGTCAGCTTTCATCCGGTGGCTGCACAAGGAGTTCTACCGTGATGCACCGGTGACCCTGCTTCAGGTCCGAGGTGCCCGACGTGATTTCGTGATGGTTCCTGGCGAATGGCGCTCAGCGCCCGAGCACGACGTGGCGGTTGGCCGCCACGTGCCGCCTTCGAGCGACCGCGTCGATGCATTCATGGAGTACTTCGCGGAGAAGTATGACCTCAGCCGTTTCGGGAAGGCCGGCCGAATCATCGCGATGGCCGCCGCGCACCATCGCTTCAACTACATCCATCCGTTTCCCGACGGCAATGGTCGCGTTAGTCGCTTGATGAGCCACGCGATGGCCTGGCACGCCGAAGTCGCGGCGCACGGCCTGTGGTCGATTTCGCGCGGACTAGCGCGAGGTCTTGAAAGTCGCGGTGAATACAAACAGATGATGGATCTGGCCGACACTCCGAGGGAGAGCGATCTTGACGGACGTGGCAACCTGTCGCAGCGAGCGCTGATTGAGTTTGTAACCTGGTTCCTGCGTGTTGCCGTCGATCAGGTGGTCTTCATGTCGGATCTATTCGACATCAATACGCTTGCAGACCGCCTTCGAGAGTTTGTTGCCAAGTCTCAGACGCTCAAGCCTGAGTCCGCGCGACTTCTTGAAGAAGCGCTCATACGAGGAGAACTCGAACGTGGAGAAGCTCCCAGGATCACCGGGCTTCCTGAGCGGTCTGCTCGACGAATCTTGAACGATACAGTGAGCGAGGGATTGCTTGCCTCGACGACACCGAAAGGCGCGGTGTCCTTGCGGGTCCCCGCCCACAGCGTGGAGATCCTATTCCCGAAGCTCTATTCCGAGGTCTGAAGGGCCGGCGTAACTGGCGGTCGTCGAGGCGACGCCCCCTCGCGGCACAGCGCAGCTGACGTGGACGCAACGATGAGACTAGACAGAGTGGCGCCCAGCCACGCGAAGCGGCCGCGCATCGTCGCTTTCAGTTCCTCGATGTACAGCGTGTGACGAGACAACATCGGGATTACATCGCAGCTTTCTGAAGAACGTCTGAAGGCATGCTCAACGGGTTCGCACGAGCTAGAATGAACCCCTCCGAACTCGTGATTCAGATGCGCCATTTCATATCCATGCAGAGGGACGACTCATGACCAAGCGCCTGCTTGTGGCTGTTGCCGTGTTCTTCGGTCTTGGCCTGGCCATACCCGCTGTCGGCCGCGCCCAGACGTTCAAGGTGCAGAAGTTCGATATCAAAGGTGACGGAGGAACGGACTACGTCGCCGTCGAAGCGGCCACGGGTCGAGTGTTCGTGTCTCGGTCCGACCACATGATGGTGGTCGAGGGTGCCACCGGCAAGGTGCTCGGCGACATCCCGAACACGCCGGGTGTCCACGGCGCCGGCCTCGCGACGAGCGCCGGCCACGGCTTCACGACGAACAGTGGCGACCAGACCGTGACGATGTTCGATCTGAAGACTCTGGCCGTGCTCCGGCGGATCAAGGTCGGCCCCGGTCTCGACGGCATCATGTACGACCAGCCGGACGACAAGATCATTCTCACGAACCACAGCCGTCCGATTGGTACCCTGACCGCGCTCGACCCGAAGACCGGCGACATCGTGGCTACGGTCGACCTCGAGGATACGGCGCCTGAAGGCGCTGCCGCCGACGGACAGGGACACATCTTCGTGAACAACGAGGGCAAGAGCACGATTCAGGTGATCGACGTGAAAACCTGGAAGGCGACGGCCTCGTGGCCGCTCGCGCCCTGCGAAGGGCCGACCGGCATCGCGTACGACAAGGCCACGAACCGGATCTTCTCAGGCTGCAGCAACACCTCCGTTGTCCTCGATGCGAGTACCGGCAAGGTCGTCGCGTCCATCAAGAACGGCTCGCGGGTCGATGCGCTGGGATGGGATCCGTCGAAGAAGCTCATCTACATCCCGAACGGTGGCGAGGGCAACGTGACGGTCGTCCATCAGGATTCCGCCGACAAGTACAGCGTCGTGGCGACGGTTTCCACCGTCCCCGGCGCGAAGACAATTACGGTGGACCCGAGGACGCACAACGTCTACCTGTTCCAGCCCGAGCGCGGTCCGGCTCCGCCGGCTCCCGCCGGCGCGCCAGCGCCGACGGGTCGGGGAAGGGGTCGCGGTCCGCAGGGGCCGATCGTCGCGGCCTGGTTCGTCGTCATCACGCAGTGACGATGGGCGGCCTTTGCATCGTCGCCCGAATTCCTCGAGGTCGATCGTCCCGATGGACATTCAGAACGTGTATCGCGCGGAGAGTTGAACCTGTCTGGGCGCCCGCGCCATGACCGGCTGACCGAACAACGGCGAGGTGACCGTGCCGACGTAGCTTCCGTAGTTCACGCGGTCGAGCAGATTGAAGACGTCGAGGCCGATCGTGACCGGGTGCGCTCCGGGCGTCCACTTCGCCATCGTCAGATTGCGCGAGAGCCGGAGATCCACGTCGGCGTACCCGGCGCCTTGCAGGGTGTTTCGAGCCACGCCCGCCGGACGCGCATTGCCTCGCGCATTGTCGAAGACATCGCCACCCAGCGTCTCGGTGTACGGCGCGCCGCTCTGCAGCGTGACGCTCAGACCGACGTCGCAGATCCTGCCCGGCGTGATGCTGCCGAGGAGCATGAGCTGGTGACGCCGGTCGAAGTCGGCGCGCGCCCACTCGCCCGAGAGGTCGTAGTCGTTGGCCGGAAACCAGTTCAAGCCTCCCGTGTCGGTGTTCGTGCGGCCCAGCGTGTACTGCACCTGCCCGTTGAACCAGCGCGCGCTCTTCCCGCGCAGCATGACCTGCAGCGACTGGCCGCGGAGCCGGCCGGCTGATTCGATCTGGCGCACGACCCCGTACGCCGCATCCGGCCGGACCGAGTAGTCGGGCGGAGCCGGCGCGTTGACGTCGCGGGAGCGAAACAGGTTGCGTCCCGACGACCCCGAGTACGTCACGCTGACCGTCGTCGTCTTGAACCGGTGCTCGAAGCTGACGCTGTACTGGAGCGTGTGCGGCACCTGGATGTCCGGCGCGAACTGGACGATGCTCGGCGGCGCGGCGCTCGGACTCGCGGCGACGGAGGGATCGGGATACGGCGGGTCGGTGAGGACGATGCGCTGCAGGCCGCCCGGCTGGAAGTTGCGGACGTCGATGACGGGGACGGGGCCGAGCTTGTCGTAGAACATGCCGAACCCGCCCCGGATCACATTCGCCTTGCTGCCTCCGGGGGCAAAGGCCAGCGACGCCCGCGGCGCCACGTTGTTGTCGTCGCGAAAGTAGTTGGCCCAGTCGTAGCGGAGGCCGACCGACATCGTGAGCGCCGGGGCGATCTGCCAGTCATCCTTCAGATACACGCCCAGCACTTTTTCGAGGAAGACCTGGTGGCCATTGCCGCGCTGCTGGACGAACGAGTAGGGCCGCCCGGCACGATAGGTGTCGAGGCTGGCGAAGTAGTACGTGCCGCCGAAATCCGAAGTGTCGTCGAACGTGCGGAGACTCCAGTCGGGCACCTGGAAACCGGTCTGGACGACGTGGGATCCATGCGTCCATGACAGCGTCTCGGAGGCCTGGACGTGGCTCTCGGTGCGGTGCTGCTGCACCTGTGCGCCGCCTCCGGTGAACGCGCCCGCGACGACGAGCCCGGGATCCGACGTCGAGCTCGTCGTCGGCTCGAGCTCGTGGCCGGCGAGAATCTGGTACTGAAGAATCAGGGACGGACGCAGGATCGTCTGCTGGTTGAAGACGACGGCCGCTTCGTGATGGAGGTAGTTGGTGCCGGCGCTCGCGAGCGTCGTGCCGCCGATGCCGCGGTTGCGGTCGTTCTCGTCCTCGTACGACGACCGGACGGAGATCAGCGTCGTCTTGCTGCGCTGGAAGGTCACGCTGCCGGACAGGAGCGCCCGCAAGTTCGGTTGCGCGCTCGTGGCCAGGATTTCGCCCTCCGGACCGATCGCGGCAATCACGGCCTGCTGGGAGTCGGCGTCGCCGCTGGCCGAGAGCACGAATGATGCCCGCGTGCCCTTGCCGATTGGCCCGCTGAGCATGCCCTCGACGATGCGCCGGTGCTCGGAGGGTGGCGTGACCGCGAATGCGTTGCGGGCGTCCAGGCGCCCGTCCCGAACGACCGTGTTCACCTCACCGTGGAACGTCTGCGAGCCCGGCTTCGTCAGCACTTCGATGCGGCCGCGCCCAGGCCGCGAGTACTCCGCGGAGTACGGATCCTGATTGATTTTGATCGACTGAATCGCGGACGCGCTGACGCCCAGGCTGTCGACCTCCATGCCATTGACCACCAGCGTGACGCCGCCGGTGGCAATCGAGCCGGCGTCGAGGAAGCGGGACAACGCCGCAATCGGATCGCGATCGAAGATGGGCAGCCGGTCGAGCGCCTGTTGATCGACGGCGATGGCGTCGGAGTTCGCGGTCGAGCTCAGCGGCTCGGTGCCGACCGTGACCTCCTCCTGACGGCCCGCTAGCGGAAGCGTGATCGACACGCGAGGCGGATTCCGTGCACCGACGATGACGGCGATCGTCGTTGGTTGAAATCCAGGGAACGTCGCCCGCAACCGGTACCGGCCCGGCGGCAGGCCGTCCACGTGGAAAGTTCCAGAGGCGTCTGTGGTGATGGATTGTGCGGCCGCGCCGCTGGTGTCCAGCACGTCGACACGTGCGCCCGGCAGCACTCCGCCGGTCGAGTCCGCGACCACACCGGAGATCGATTTCCCCGGCGCCGGGCCCTGTGCGCGGATGGCGGTGGTCCAGCCCGCTGCCGCGAAGACGAGGACCGCGAGCGTGTGAATGAGGGGCCGTTGGCTTCTCGACGGCATTCTTCGGGCGCAGACGGCATTAGATCATCTGCGCCTGAAGAATGGCTGAAACGGCATCGTACTATGGGCGTGAAGTGCGGCGGCCCGATCGGCCAAGGCACCCGACTCCATGCGCTACCGCGACCCGCTGCTGTTTGCCGCCACCGGCTGGGACCCGACCTGGCAGCGCCGCCTGTCGGCCCGTGCGCGCGCCGTGTGGGCGACGGCGGTGTCGTTGCTGTCGGCCGCGTTCGCCGTCGCCGCCTTCCTGGCGTGGTTGCACCTCCCCGCGGACGAGCGGTGGATACCGTTCGCGCTCGCCGGCTTCTGGCTCGTCACCGTCGCCGTCGTCCAGGTCCTCGTGCGTCGCGAAGTGCTCCGGCGGATCGATGTCGAGAGCGATCAGATCGCCGCGCGGGAGATCCAGATCCGCCTGCTGCCGGCCGAGCTGCCGACGGCGCCAGGGTTCGATCTGGCCGCCCGCTACTCGCCGTTCCGCGAGATTGGCGGGGACTTCTACGAGGTCGCGCCGCTCGACGACCGGCGCTGGCTGATCGCCATGGCCGACGTGTCCGGAAAGGGCACCGGCGCCGCGCTGCTCACGGCCAGCCTGCAGGCGCTGGTGCATTTCGCCCACGCCAACGAAGTCTCTCTCGAAGCGGCGGCGGCGGCGATCAATCGTCATCTGGTCCGCTTCGCGCCGCCGGGGCGCTTCATCACGATGGTGCTCGGCGTCCTCGACCTCGAGCGCCGCCGGCTCCGGTACGTCAATGCAGGCCACAACCCGCCGCTGGGCATGACGACCGACGGAACCATGCTGCGCCTGGCCGCCACGGGGCTGCCGCTCGGGATCCTCGAGCACGCGGCCTACGCAGCCGCCGAGGTCGATCTTCCGGCAGGGACGATCTGCCTCTTCTACACCGATGGTCTGGTGGAGCGCGCCAATCGCGCAGACGAGTTCTTCGGCGAGGACCGCGTCGTGGCCAGCTTACGAAGACTGTCGGGCGGGCCGCCGGCCGCGGACGTCCTCGCGGCCCTCGTCGGCGACGCCGATCGCTTCGCGAGCGGCGTCGACCCGGGCGACGACATCGCGCTCCTCGTCGTATGTTCCCGCTGATCCCGATCGGCGCGAGGCCGTGCTCCAGCGCGGCGTACGCGCCGACGAGCAGGCCCCCGGCTAATCCGGATGACCGTCGGGGGCGGCGGTCATCCGACGTCGAATGTCGCTGGTGGTGCCGGGAGCCGGTCACTCGGACCGGCGCGATGCGCGAAGGTCGAAGCCGTGCCGGAGGGAGCGAGGATTTCGAGCGCGACGTGCGTAGGCCGGGCGACGCCGGGCCGGATCGCACTCGCGCGACGTGCGTCAGCCTGAAATCCGAGCGGACGGAGGCCACGGCTTCGAGCGCCGCTGTCCGTGGAGACCGGCTCTCGGCACTGCCAGCGACATTCGGAAACGAATTTCCGAAAGGCCTTGCGGCTAAGGGCGGCGCGTAGCATCGCCGCCGTCAGCGGCGCGGCGGCTCGGGCGTGTCGAGCACCTCCCTCACCTTGCTGACGAGCGCCGACGGCGTGAAGGGCTTCTGGATGAACGCCAGGTCCGAGTCCAGAATGCCGTGGCTCACGATCGTGTCGTCCGTGTAGCCCGACATGTAGATCGGGCGGACCTCTGGACGGATGCCTTCGAGCAGCTCGGCCAGCCGCCGGCCCCCCATTCCAGGCATGACGACGTCGGTCAGGAGCGCGTGAATGGGACTCGGGTGTCGACGGGCGATGCCGAGGGCGTCCCGCCCGTTCGACGCCTCGAGCACGGTGTAGCCCTGGCGCTGGAGGATCTGCCGAACGACGGCTCGCAGTTCGGGCTGGTCTTCGACAACGAGAATGGTCTCGGTTCCTGCGAGAGGTGGCCGTTCGGTTTTCGGCGATGCGGCGGCCAGTCCGTTCGACCCCTCGACTTCGGGGAAGTACATCTTGAACGTCGATCCGACGCCGAGCTCGCTGTACACCCAGATCGCCCCGCGGCTCTGCTGGACGATGCCGTACACCGTGGCGAGGCCGAGTCCGGTCCCCTTGCCGGGCTCCTTCGTCGTGAAGAGCGGCTCGAAGAGCCGCGTCCGCGTCGTGGCGTCCATGCCTGTTCCGGTGTCGGTGACCGCGACCATGACGTACGGGCCGGCCGACGCGGCCACGTGCTCGCTCACGTACTGATCGTCGAGCACGCTTCGAACCGTCTCGATCGTCAGCCGTCCGCCTCCGGGCATGGCGTCGCGCGCGTTGATCGCCAGATTCATGATGACCTGTTCGATCTGGCCGGGATCCGCACTCACGAACGGCAGGGGCTCGGTCAGGTTCAGCGTCAGCACGATGTCCTCGCCGATCACCCGGCGCAGCAGCGACTGGACGCGGCGCAGCGCGTCGTTCAGATTGAGTGTCTGCGGCTGGAGGACCTGGCGGCGGCTGAAAACGAGGAGCTGTCGCGTCAGCCCTTCGGCGCTCTGCCCCGCCTGGAGGATCTGCTGCACGTCCGCGGCCGAAGGGTGGTCGGGCCCGAGGTCGGTCAGCACGAGATCGCTGAAGCCAAGGATGGCCGACAGGTAATTGTTGAAGTCGTGCGCGATCCCGCCGGCCAGCCGGCCGACCGCCTCCATCCTCTGGGCCTGCTGCAGTTGTTCCTCGGTTCGGCGCACTTCCGTGATGTCCTCAGCCAGGCCGACGAGTCGATAGACCTGCCGGTCTGCGTTGAACACCGGGAACGTTCGGGCCCGGACCCATCTGGACGTCTGATCGGGGCGGAGCACGCGGAACACGTTCGTCGCGGGCTCGCCGCGGAGAAGGGACTGCTGGCCCGCCTGGACCGCCGCGCGATCCTCGGGATGAATGGCCTCGAGCCACACGTTCGGGTTCGCGTACGCCTCGTCGGCCGGGCGTCCCCAGATGCCGGACCAGGCGCCGCTCAAGTACACCGTGCGAAAGTCGGGGAGGTCGACGATCATGAACGCCTCTTTGACGTTGTCTGCGAGCTGGCGGAAGCGCTCCTCGCTGACCCGGAGGTCGTCTTCCGCCCGTCTGCGCTCGGTGATGTCCACGAGCGTGGCGAGGATTGCCGTCTCGCCCTCCCACGCGATTGCCGTGGCGAGGCACTCCAGCCAGATGCGGGCGCCGTCCTGCCTGACCACGCGGAGCTCGTACTGCTCCGGCGCGGCGCGGCCTTCGATGCGCGCCTTCGTGTACGCTGCCACCCGCGGCCGATCCTCCTCTGCGACGAACGTCCAGATCGACCGGCCGATCAGATCTCCGGCCCGCGTTGCGCCGACGATACTGGCCAGGGCCTGATTCGCGAACCGGACGACGCCGTCCACATGGATGAGGATGCCCTGGATCGAGCCTTCGACCAGACTCCGGTATCGGGCTTCGCTCCGGTGAAGGCGCTCGATGACCGCCGAGCGTTCCACCGCATACCGCAGCGATTGATACAGCAGCCGCCCGTCCACCCGCCCCTTCACCAGGTAGTCCTGCGCGCCCTGACGGACGGCCATGGCCGCGAACGCTTCGTCGGCGAGGCCGGTCAGCACGACGATCGGCGCGCGGGGAGCTTCGGCCCGCGCTTTCGCGAACGTCTCGAGCCCTTCGCTGTCGGGCAGGGTCAGGTCGAGGAGAACGGCGCTGAAGTCCTGCTCCTGCAGGAAGACGAGCGCCTCCCGGAGCCTGGTCGCGTGCGTGACGGCGACCGAGACCGCGCCCTCCTCCTTGAGCATCTCCCGGACGATGCGCGCATCGGCCGGGTTGTCCTCGACGAGCAGCACCGAGAGATCCGTGAGCGGTCGAGTCACGTCGGCCTCCACACTACTGACGGAGCAGCTTGACGACTTCGAGCCAGAACCGCTCGATCGACTGAACGACGTGGAAGAACTGGTCGACGTCGACCGGTTTGGTGATCACGGCGTTCGCCCCGAGGTGATAGCTGCGCACGATGTCCGCCTCGGCCTGCGAGGTCGTCAGGATGACCACGGGAATCTGCTTCAACGTCTCGTCCTGCTTGATCTCCTGAAGGACTTCCCGGCCGTCCTTCTTCGGCAGGTTCAGGTCCAGCAGGATGAGGTCCGGCGTGGCGGCGGCGCCGCTTCCACGGAGCAGCGCCATCGCTTCGACGCCGTCGCGGGCGACCTGCAGACGATTGCGGACTTTCGCCTCCTTGAGCGCTTCGACCGTCAGACGGACGTCGGCCGGGTTGTCTTCGACGAGGAGGATCTCGATGGGGGCGGAGGCGATCGGCACGGACCTATCGAGAAGCGGCCGGCAGCGTGAACAGGAACGTCGTGCCGGCGCCAGGAGCCGATTCCACCCAGATGCGGCCGCCGTGACGTTCGACGATCTTCTTGCAGAGGGCCAGGCCGACGCCGGTGCCGGGGTACTCGTCGCGGGCGTGCAGCCGCTGGAAGATCACGAAGATGCGCTCGAAATACTGCGGGTCGATCCCGATCCCGTTGTCCCGGACGCGGAACGTCCAGTGCCGCCCATCCCGCTGCGCGTTCACGTGCACGCGCGGCGCGTCCCCGCCGCGGAACTTGAGCGCGTTGCCCACGAGATTGGTCAGCAGCTCCTCCAGCTGTCTCGTGTCGGCGAGCACGTGCGGCAGCGGATCGTGGGTGACGCAGGCCGACGACTCCTCGATGGCCGCCCGGAGGCTCTCGATGACGCCGTCGAGGACTGCCTGGGCGTCCGTGGAGACGAGCGCCTCGCCGCGCGTGCCGACGCGTGAGAACTGCAGGAGGTCCTCGATCAGCCGCTGCATGCGCGCGACGCCGCCGACGGCGAAGTCGATGAACTCCGTGGCGTCGGCGTCGAGCGAGGTCCGGTACCGGCGAGCGAGGAGCTGGACGAAGCTCGCCACCGTGCGCAGCGGCTCCTGAAGGTCGTGGGAGGCGACGTACGCGAACCGTTCGAGCTCCTCGTTCGAGCGGCGGAGCTCCTCTTCAGCCTGTTTGCGCGGACCGATGTCGATCACCGACGCGAGGACGAACGTGCCCTCGTCGGTCGTGATCGGGTTCAATCCGATCTCGACGGGAATCTCGACGCCGTCCTTCCGACGCGCGAACAGATCCCGGCCGGCGCCCATGGGGCGGCTGCGCGGATCGTCGTGGAACGTCGCCCGCAGATCGGGATGCCGCTCGCGCACGACGACCGGCACGAGCAGCTCCACCGGCTGTCCGAGCAGCTCGTCCCGCTCGTAGTTGAACAGGCGCTCGATCTCCCGGTTCACCAGCAGAATGGTCCCGGACGGGTCGACCATGATCATGCCGTGAGGCGAGGCTTCGACCGCGACGCGGAAGCGCGCTTCCGCGCGACGCCGGGGGCTGATGTCCACGATCGACGCGACGACCAACGGGGCGCCGTCGATGTCGACGGGGTTGAGCCCGATCTCGACGGGCACTTCGGAGCCGTCCTTGCGAACGCCGAACAGATCGCGACCGGCGCCCATCGCGCGCCCCACCGGACGGGTGAAGAAGGCCCGGCGGAACGGCTCGTGCCCCTGTCGGAACCGCTGCGGCACCAGCATCTCGACCGGGCGGCCGAGCAGTTCGTCCCGGCCGTAGCCGAACAGGCGCTCGGTCTCCCGGTTCACGAACGTGATCGTCCCGTCGCCATCGACCATCAGCACGGCGGTGGGGGACGATTCCACCATGGCGCGAAAGACCTGGTCGGTCGGCATGCGGACCGCCGTGTCTCGCCGGGAAGGCGATTCGTTCCCCGTCACATTCGCCGCGATTTGTACACCCGGGAGGTCCACTTGGCCAGCACTTAAAAGGGGGCCGGCCGCGGGGCGGCCTGGCAGGCGACGTGTCCGTCACGTCGCGACCTGGCGGAGAGGCAGGTGGACCCGCAGGTGGATAGAATGACCGGACCATGGCCGAGCTTCTTCCTGTCGCGAGGACGTCCAACGGCATCGAGCTGTCGCTGCACCCGGCGTTGGCCAACCGCCACGGCCTGATCACCGGCGCGACCGGCACGGGCAAGACCGTCACGCTGCAGGTGCTCGCCGAACGCTTTTC
This sequence comes from uncultured Acidobacteriota bacterium, assembly GCA_963764505.1. Lineage (GTDB taxonomy): Bacteria > Acidobacteriota > Vicinamibacteria > Vicinamibacterales > SCN-69-37 > CAVXSP01. Next base: position 2,241,406 of record CAVXSP010000001.1, read on the forward strand.
CGGCATCGGCGTGCCGACGTTCCTGGCCGACGTGAAGGGCGACCTGGCCGGCCTGGCCGCCTCCGGCGCGCTCTCCACGAAGATGCGCGAACGGCTCGCGGCGCTGCATGTCGATCCGCCGTCCTGGCGGGCGAGTCCGGTCATCTTCTGGGACGTGTTCGGCACATCGGGGCATCCGGTGCGCGCGACCGTCTCGGATATGGGGCCCCTGCTCTTCGGGCGGCTGCTCGGCCTGAACGAGACGCAGCGCGGCGTGCTGTCGCTCGTCTTCAGGATCGCCGACGACCGCGGCCTGCTGCTCCTGGACATGAAGGATCTCCGCGCGATGGTCCAGCTCGCCGGCGAGAACGCCCGGCAGTTCACGACCGACTACGGCAACATCTCGGCCGCGTCGATCGGCGCGATCCAGCGCGGTCTGCTCGCGCTGGAGGAGCAGGGCGGCGGCAGCTTCTTCGGGGAGCCGATGCTCGACATCGACGACCTGATGCAGACCGACGGATCCGGACACGGCGTCGTGAACATCCTGGCGGCCGATCGACTGATGACGGCGCCCAAGGTCTATGCGACGTTCCTGTTGTGGCTGCTCTCCGAGCTGTTCGAGCGGCTGCCGGAGGTCGGGGATCCGCCGAAGCCGAAGATGGTCTTCTTCTTCGACGAGGCGCATCTGCTCTTCGACGATGCGCCGGATGCGCTCGTCGAGCGGATCGAACAGGTGGTGCGGCTGATTCGGTCGAAGGGCGTGGGGGTGTACTTCGTCACGCAGAATCCGCTCGATATTCCCGCGCCCGTGCTGGGGCAGCTCGGCAACCGCGTGCAGCACGCGCTGCGGGCCTTCACGCCGCGCGATCAGAAGGCGGTCAAGACGGCCGCCGATACGCTCCGCCGCAACCCTGCCATCGACACCGAGCGCGCGATCACGGAGCTGGCGGTGGGGGAGGGGCTCGTCTCGTTGCTCGACGAGGCCGGCTCGCCGGCCGTCGTCGAGCGCGCCTGGATCCTGCCGCCCTCCTCGCGCATCGGGCCGATCACGCCCGAGGAGCGCGCGGCGGTCGTGAACGCCTCGCTGATTCGAGGCCATTACGAGCAGGCGGTCGATCGCGAGAGCGCCTACGAGATGATCCGCAGCCGTACGACGACGAAGCTCGACCGCGTGCCCGCCGGTCCCACCGGCGGGCCGGGTTCGGGGCCGGTACCGACGCCGCCGGCCGGCGACTCGCTGTCGTCGATTCTCCTGGGATCGACCGGGCCGCGCGGCGGGCACCACGAAGGCCTCCTCGAGACCGCGATGAAGAGCGCGGTCCGGTCGCTCGGGTCGGGCGTCGGGCGATCGATTCTGCGCGGGGTGCTCGGGTCGATGGCTGGAGGACGCAGCCGGTCGTAGACCGCTGAAGTTCGACGACTGAAGCCCGAGCCGCTCCGGACGATAGGAGCTCCAGAGGATTCCTGATCGCCGCATGTCCCCCCGCGTCTTCGTCCGACCGATTCTGGCCATTCAGGGCGTTCTGGTCCTGCTGCTGGCGGCGCTCTGGATCCGCACGCCGCTCGTGTTCGACTGGCCCAGCATCGCGCCCACCCTGTACCTCATTGCCGCCGCGCTGGCCGGATGGGCCTACTACAGGCGTTGGCCCGGCGGGCCGGACGAGGCCGTCTATCCCGACACGCTGCTGATGCTCGCGCTGCTCCTGATGCTCGGCTGCGTCATCGGCGCCGGACAGTACGTCATGCTCGCGCAGCGCCGGCCTCTGGTCGATGCCGCCCTGCTGCGAATGGATTCGCTGATGGGAATCTCCGTCCCGGATCTCGTCGCCTGGACGCAGGCCCGACCGATCGCCGTGACGGTCGCGCGGTTCGCCTATGTCACCCTCATTCCTCAGTTCTTCTTCGGCCTGCTCGTCCTCGGCTTCGTCTTCAAGGATCGGGCCGCGATCTGGGAGTTCGGGTTCCATGCTCACGTCTGCCTGCTCGTCACGCTCCTCTGCGTCTGGGCGTGGCCGGCGATCGGCGTCTACGCCGAGAGCGGCACGCCGGCGCTCATGAACCTGAACCGCTTCTTCAGGCACTTCGCGGCTCTGCGATCCGGGCAGCCGATGGTCGTCCGGTTCGACGATCTCGAAGGCCTCGTCTCGTTCCCGTCCTTCCACGTGGCCGGCGCCTGGATCGTGACGTGGGCGTTTCGACGGTCTCGCCTGTTCCGTCTTCCGCTGCTGGTGCTCAACCTCCTATTGACCGCCTCGACGCTGTTGCTCGGCGTTCATTACGGCGTCGATCTCGTGGCGACGGCAGCGATGTGCGGCCTGAGTCTGTGGCTCTATCGTCTGTATCGACAGGCGGCGAGTGCCGTCACAGGTGCGCGCGGGCTTACGCAGGCTCGTTCCCCAGCGGCTCCGTGTCCGGACCCCTGGGACTGAAGCCGGGTCGAGTTTGGACGATAGATAGGTCTGTAAGGGTTAGTGATATCTCGTCGGGTTTTGGAGGCAGCCGCTCATGCACGCTGTGACATTTTTGACACTCGGGCAATACCTCTATTCTAGGGGGACCGAATGTGCTAGAGTGTCTGCCTCCCGATCCCCACGGGGGTTCCTCGGGTGACCGTCGGCGAGAACCGAGGTTCGAACGGAAACCGTCGCCGAAGGAGCAGTTCTTACATGTCAGCATTCGTCAAGCGCTTCGTTCGTGAGGAGGAAGGACAGGACCTGATCGAGTACGGCCTGTTGATCGGCATCATCACCGTCGGCTGCATCGTGGCAATTCAGGCGATCGGTCCGAAGGTGGCTGCGTACTTCACCTCTCTGGACACGAACCTTCCGTAACACGTCGGAATCGGGCAGCAGGCGCGGGGCGCATGTCGGCCCCGCGTCTGCTGATTCGGCGAGACGACATGATGATCTCCGAAGTACTCAGACGGCTGCTCCGCGAGGATGCTGGTCAGGACCTCGTCGAGTACGGCCTGCTCATCGGTATCGTGACCGTTGGTGGCTGGCTGCTCCTCCCCACGCTTCCCGCAAAGATGGGCACGGCCTTCAGGAACTGGGGTACGGGCGTCTACAATCTCTGGGTCCCCAACGCTCCGGCACCGTGACTACTGTGCACGTCCTCGCGTTGGCCACGAGTCTGGCGGCATGCGTGACGGACCTGCGCAGCCGGCGCATTCCCAATCTGCTCACCTTCGGCAGCGCGGCGGCCGCGCTGGCGTTTCACGTCTTCGCGACGGGACCCTCTGGCGCCTTGACGGCGACATTGGGATGGCTCGTCGGGTGTGCGTTGTTCTTCCTCCCGTTCGCGCTCGGCGGCCTGGGTGCCGGCGACGTCAAGCTGCTGGGTGCGCTTGGCGCCTGGCTGGGACCGGCTGACGCGCTCATGCTCGCGCTCTACGCCGGCGCCGCCGGCGGCGTCCTCGCGATCGTCGTCGCGATCACGCGCGGCTACCTGCGGCAGGCGGTCGCGAACATTCGGTTGCTCCTCATGCACTGGTCGGTCGTCGGTATTCGCCCACTCGACGAATTGACTTTGAGTCACAGCGCGGCACCCAAGCTGGCGTATGCCTTGCCTGTCTTCGTGGGCGTGGTGGTGACGATATGGCGTCATTGAGGAGTCTGCTGAAGCGGTGGCGTTCTGAGTCCGGAGCGGAGCTGGTCGAATTTGCACTGACCTTCCCGCTTCTTCTCCTGGTCGTCCTCGGGATTATCGATTTCGGGACGATGTTCCAGCAATACGAGGTCGTGACCAACGCGGCGCGCGAGGGCGCCCGCATCGCCGTGCTGCCGAGCTACTCGGACGCCGACGTGACCAGCCGCGTGGACCAGTACGTCACGCAGAGCATCTTCACGCTCGGCGGCGGAAATTTGACGCGCACGGTCACGCGCAACCCGGCGGTCGCCGTCGGCGGGGGAGCCTGCATGTCGACCGTGACGGTCAACGTCACGTACGACCACACCTATCTCTTCCTCGGTGGTATTGGCACGTATTTTGGTAGAACGTTCGGCACGAAGACGCTGAGCGCGTCGTCGACGATGCGCACGGAGATCGTGTCCGGAACGTGTCCGTGATCTCCGCACAAGAGGACTGAACCATGACTCGTCAATCACGTACCGCGCTCGTCCTTGGTGTCGCTGTCGTCACCGCGACGCTGGCCACCTTCGGCGTCTACCGCGCCATCTCGCACATTCCGGTGCGCACGGTCGAGATCGCCACGAAGTACGCCGTCGTGGCCTCGAAGGCCCTCCCCAACGGCACGATGCTGACAGGGGACGACGTCAAACGCATTGCGTGGCCGGCGGCCAGTCCCCTAGCGAATGGCTTCAGTGAGGTCGATAAGGTGGTGGACCGCGGCCTGATAGCGGCCGTCGTCGAGAACGAGCCCATAGTCGAGAGCAAGCTGGCGCCGAAGGAAGCGGGCGCCGGGTTGCCCCCCTCCATTCCGGCCGGCATGCGGGCCATGTCGGTGAAGGTCAACGAGGTCATCGGAGTGGCGGGCTTCGTCGTGCCCGGGAACCGAGTCGACGTGATGGTGACGATCAAACAGGACAAGGACAGCGTGACCAAGACGGTCGTCAGCAACGTCCAGGTGTTGACCGCTGGCACCCGTTACGACCAGCAGAACGCCAAAGAGAGCAAACCAATTCCGTCGACTGTGATCACGCTTTTGGTATCGCCGCAGGACGGAGAGAAGATCGCGCTTGCGCAATCGGAAGGTCAATTGATGTTGTCTCTGCGGAATCCGCTCGACGTCGAGCCGACCGTGACGTCGGGTGCCCGCACGGCAAACCTGCTCGGAGGGCCGGCGTCGGTGGCGTCGTCCTCGCCGAGAGTCTCGCGCCCACGGCCGGCCGCGCCGGTCGTACAGGCGCCGCCCCCGCCCCCGGCGCCGTACACGGTCGAGGCGATCCGGGCGGCCAAACGGACGGAAGAAGTGGTGAGGTAGCGTGACCGCAACGACGATGCGACGAGTCCTGGTGGGCACAGCCGCGGCCTGGCTGTGGGTCACTCCACTGCCTGCCGCGCAGGCGCCCGCACCGCAGGCGCCCGACGCGCCGGCGCCCGCGCCGGCCGCGCCGGCGCAGCAGCCGCCGCCCTCCGTCGTGCAGCCGCCGGCGGCCGGTTCGGCGTACCCCCGGGTTCTGTTGACGACGGGGCGCTCGACCGTGCTGACGACGGCCTTCGCGGTGACGAGGATCGCGGTCACGAACCCGGCCATTGCCGACGCGACCGTGGTGCAGCCGCGCGAAGTCCTCATCGACGGCAAGGGACCGGGCACCGTCAGTCTGATCGTGTGGGGATCGGGGAGCGAGCGGACTCAGTACCGATGTCGTCGTCGACACCGGGGAGTCGAATCTCCAACAGCGCATGCAGGCGCTCTTTCCGGGCGAAGACATCCAGGTCTCGTTGAACGACGAGGCGATCATCCTCTCCGGCCACGTGTCGAGCAACGTCGTGTCGCTCCGCGCGGCGGAGATCGCCGCGGCCACGACGTCGAAGGCGAAGGTCGTCAATCTCCTGCAGCTGCCGGGCGGGGCGCAGAGCCAGCAGGTGCTGCTGCAGGTCCGGTTCGCGGAGGTGACGCACACGGCGGCGGCGCAGCTCGGCGTCTCGCTCTTCACGAGCGCGATTGGCATCAAGAACACGCTCGGGCGCTCCACCACGCAGCAGTTCTCCGTGCCGAGTTACAACTCGATCGACGCGACGAAGGCGAGCAGCGATTTCGGCGCCGACGTGACCAGCGCGTCGGGCGACATCACATTCAGCGACTTCCTCAATCTGTTCGTGTTCAGCGAGAAGTACGACTTGGGCGCGGTGATCAAGGCGCTGCAGAACAAAGGACTGATCCAGAGTCTGGCCGAGCCGAACCTCATTGCCTACAACGGCCAGCCCGCCAGCTTCCTGGCCGGCGGTGAGATCCCGGTGCCCGTGGTGCAGGGCAGCGCGAGCGGCACGGGATCGGTGACCATCCAGTACAAGGAGTTCGGCATCCGTCTCGACTTCACCCCGACCATCGCGGGCGACACGATCCGGCTGAAAGTGAAGCCGGAGGTCAGCGCGCTCGACTACACGAACGCCGTAACGCTGCAAGGCTTCCGGATTCCGGCGTTGACGACGCGCCGCGCCGAGACGGACGTGGAGCTGCGCGACGGCCAGTCGTTCGCCATCGCCGGGCTGCTCGACAACACGGCGCAGGAGAACACGGCGGCGATTCCAGGCCTGAGCAAGCTGCCGATCATCGGCGCGCTGTTCAGGAGCAAGGCGACCGACGCCGCACGAACCGAGTTGATGGTCCTGATCACGCCGCGACTCGTCCGGCCGCTCAACCCCGACGAGGTGCCGCCGCTGCCGACGCTGCCGGGCAAGTTCCTGCCGGAGGACATCGGCGCCCAGATGCAGGGTGGAGGCGGCGTCGTCGACGCCCCCCCGATGAACCAGGCGTCTGCCGCGACGGCCCCTGCGAACAAGGCCAAGGCCAAGCAGTAGCCGCCGCCGGCTCAGGAGCGAAAGTGACATCCGGGTGTGAGGGGAGCCGCCGTGCGAGCCGTGTTGCGGCAGGTCCCCGGCCCGACGCACAATACTGTGCGTCGCAGCGTCCCGTCGTCTTCACGCTGGGTTGTTGAGGTTATGGTGTGTTGAACGCGATCGTCGTGGGGCCGCCTGACCCTCAGCTCGAGGGACTGCTCAAAGCCGCCGGCACGAAGCCGACGTGCGTCACCGAGAACGGACTCGGTGCGCTCGCACGGCTGGCGGTCCCGCCGGACATCTTCGTGTTCGATCTGCGGGGACAGTCGGCCCTGCCCCTCGTCATCCCCGCCCTACGACGGCAGCACCCGGCGGCCACCGTGATGGTGATCGCCTCGGCGCTCGACCCCGGCCTGCTCATGCAGGCGATGCACGCCGGCGTCACCGAGGTGCTGGCCGAGCCGTTGAGCCAGGCCGACGTCGAGCGCGCGATTGCCCGCGCCGTCGAGAAGCTGCAGTCGACGCAGGTCGGCCAGGTGTTCGGATTCGTCGGCGCCAAGGGCGGCGTGGGGACGACGACGGTGGCCGTGAACGTCTCGTCGGTGCTCGGCGGGTTCGCCAAGCCCGGCCGGGCGCTGCTGGTCGACCTGCACCAGTCCTCCGGAGATGCGGCGGTGTTCCTCGGCGCCGACGTCCGGTTGTCGATCGTCGAGGCCCTCGAGAACACACATCGGCTCGATCGGGAGTTCCTGAGAACCATCGTCACGCCGGTCGGGCCGGGCCTGGATCTGCTGGCGTCGCCGGAGCGCCCGGTCAGCAGCCAGGGGGACGTCGCCCGCCTGCGGACGGTGCTCGGGTTCCTGCCGACGGTGTATCGGTACACCGTGCTGGATCTGCCGCGGTCCGACGCCACGGCGCTCGACGCGCTGGACAATCTCGATCGCATCATCATCGTCGCGAACCAGGAGCTCGCCACGGTCCGCAACGCGAGCCGGATGGCGGCCACCCTGCGGCAGCGCTACGGCCCGGAGCGGCTGATGGCGGTGCTCAGCCGGTCGGACCGTCACGCAGACATCGGACAGGCGGAGATCGAACGGGCGATAGGGACGCACGTCGAGCACGTGTTCCCGAGCGACTACCGGACGGCGCTGCAGGCGCTGCACAAGGGGCGCCCGCTCACGCTGGACAACCACAACGAGCTGTCCGGCGAGCTGACACAGTTCGCCTATCAGCTCGCGGGCGTGGAGAAGAAGGCGCCCGTCGAGAAGCCAGGGCGTCTGCGCGGACTGTTCGGGTCCCCACGGCGGTCCTGAGGACAGGGACGAAAAGGAGAGGACGTGCTCACGATATTGCCTCCATCGACACCGGTCGGCGTCGATACGCGCAATCCGGCGTATCAGGCGCTGAAGGGCCGGGTGCACAAGGAGCTGCTCAACCGCCTGAACCTGCAGCGTCTCACGCAGACCGATCGGACCGAAGCGGAGCCCGAGCTGCGGAGCCTGATTCTCGGGCTCGTCAACCGCGACGAGGAGCAGACGCCGATCAGCCTGCGCGAGCGCGACGCGCTGGTGCAGGACCTGCTGGACGAGCTCTTCGGCCTCGGGCCGCTCGAGGTCCTGCTGAGCGATCCGACCATTTCGGACATTCTCGTGAACCGGTACGACCGGGTCTACATCGAGCGCGAGGGCCGGCTCGAGGAAACCGACGTCGTCTTCCGGGACGACCGGCACCTCATGCAGATCATCGAGCGCATCGTGAGCGCCGTCGGCCGCCGCATCGACGAATCGAGCCCGATGGTCGACGCGCGTCTGCTCGACGGATCGCGCGTGAACGCCGTCATCCCTCCGATCGCGCTCGACGGCCCCTCGTTGTCGATTCGGCGCTTCCGGACGGATCGGCTCGGCGCCGACGACCTGGTCACGCGGCAGTCGCTGACCAAGCCGATGCTCGAGTTCCTCAAGGCGGCCGTGGCGTGCCGGCTGAACATCATCGTCTCGGGCGGCACGGGCGCCGGCAAGACCACGCTCCTGAACGTGCTGTCGGGGTTCATCTCCCATTCGGAACGGGTCGTCACGATCGAGGACGCGGCCGAGCTGATGCTGCGGCAGCGGCACGTCGTGCGGCTCGAGACGAGGCCGTCGAACATCGAAGGCAAGGGCAGCATCCGGCAGCGCCAGCTCGTCATCAACGCCCTCCGCATGCGGCCGGATCGCATCATCGTCGGCGAGGTGCGCGGCGAGGAGGCGATCGACATGCTGCAGGCGATGAACACCGGCCACGACGGCAGCTTGACGACGATCCACGCCAACAGCGCGCGCGACGCGCTGCAGCGCCTCGACACCATGGTCGCGATGGCGAACCTGAACATTCCCGAGCGGGCCGCGCGCGAGCAGGTCGCGTCGGCGATCGAGCTGGTCATCCAGGTCTCGCGGCTGTCCGACGGCACGCGCCGGGTGATCGGCATCACCGAGATCACGGGCATGGAGCGAGAGGTCATCACGATGCAGGACATCTTCTCGTTCGAGCGGACCGGGATCCAGCCGAACGGAAGGGTGGCGGGCCGATTCCGGGCGACCGGCATCCGCCCGAAGTGCAGCGAGCGCCTCGCCACGGGCGGGTTCAAGCTGCCGTCCGAAATGTTCGAGCACGTGCTGCAGGTCAGCTAGGGCACTACCATGAACGCGATTGTCGCGGCAGTCTTCGTGTTCGCGCTCGGGACCATCCTGGGCGGCTACTGGCTGTTCATCCTCCGCCCCGAGGGCCAGGAGGAGGACGTGCTCCGGCGGCGCCTCACGGGAGACGCGCGCCGCGTCGCCCGCACGCCCGTCATCATCAAGGCGCCCGAGGCGCTGAGCAGCTTCGGGCCGCTGAACGCGCTGCTCTCCAGCCAGGACCGGGTGGTGCTGCCGCTGCGGCGGCTGATCGCACGCTCCGGCCGCAAGACGAGCGTCGGCACGGTGGTGCTGGCCTCCGTGCTGTGCGCGCTGGTGGCGCTGGGCGTCACGGCCTATTTCACCCGCTTCTGGTTCGGGCTCGCCGCCGGCGCGGCCGGGTTCTGGATCCCGCTGCTCCTGCTGAGGCGCTCCGCGACGAAGCGGGCCGAGATGTTCGAGGAGCAGTTCCCCGAGGCCGTCGACCTGCTGTCGCGCGCGCTGCGGGCCGGCCATGCGTTGACGACCGGGCTCCAGATGGTGGGCGAGGAGGTGCCCGACCCGGTCGGGGCCGAATTCAGGACCTTGTTCGAGCAGCAGAACTACGGCATGTCCCTTCCCGACGCGCTGCGGGAGCTGGCGGCCCGCGTACCCGTGCTCGATGCGAAATTTTTCGTCACGGCGCTGCTGACGCAGCGCGAGACCGGCGGCAACCTGTCGGAGGTGCTCGACAAGCTCGCGAGCGTCACCCGCGAGCGGTTCAAGGTGAAGCGCCAGGTGCGGGCCGTCAGCGCCCACGGACGGATCACGGGCTTCGCCCTCGCCTTCCTGCCGCTGACGGTCGCGACGATCCTCAGCATCACGTCTCCGGTCTTCATCCGCACCCTGATCGACGACCCGCTCGGCATCGATCTGATCATCGGCGCGCTCGTCCTGCAAGTCATCGGCGTGCTGATCATCCGCAAGATCATCAACGTGGAGTACTGAGTCCATGACTCCTCAGATCATCGTCACGGCCTGTGCAGTCTTCCTGGCGGTCGCGCTCGTCTTCGGATTCGGGACGTCGTGGCTGATTGACGTGAACGCGCCGGAGCGCAAACGCCTCCGGACGCTCGCCGCCACGCCCCAGAGCACCGGGATTGCGACCCAGGCGCCGCTTTCCGAGAGCATCGACCCGAGGCTCAAACGGCTCACCAGGCTCGTGCCGAAGTCGCCCAAGGACATGTCGCGGATGCAGCGCCAGCTGTCGCGCGCCGGATATCCGCGCATGAACGCCGTCGTGTACTACGCGGCCGCCGAGATCGTGCTGCCGATCGCGTTCGGCCTGGCGGTCATCGTGTTCTTCGGCTTCTCCCAATGGCTGTTCGCGGCGTGCGCCGCCGGCATCGGCTTCCTCCTGCCGCGCTTCTACATCGGACGAAGGACGAAGCTCCGGAAGAAGAAGATTCGCAACGGGCTTCCGGACGCGCTCGACCTGCTGACCGTCTGCGTGGAAGCCGGCTCGGGACTCGACCAGGCGATCGTCAAGGCCAGCGACGAGCTGGCCATCGTGCATCCGGCGCTCTCGTACGAGCTCAACCTCGTCGTGACCGAGATTCGCGCCGGCAAGCCGCGCATCGAGGCGTTCAGGAACTTCGCCTCGCGCACCGGCGTCGACGACGTGCGGACCCTGGTTGCGATGCTCACGCAGACCGACCGGTTTGGCACGAGCATCGCCCAGGCGCTCCGGACGCATGCCGATACGTCCCGGACCAAGCGGCGCCAGGAGGCGGAGGAGCGGGCGGCGAAGATCGGCGTGAAGCTCGTGTTCCCGCTCGCCCTGTGTCTGTTCCCGTCGTTGTACGTCGTCTGCTTCGGCCCTGTCGCAATCAAGATCTATCGTGCGTTCTTCGGCGGCGGCGTGTAGTTCCAACCCGAGAGGAGAGAGGTGGAGATGAGTACCACGCAGATGATCCTGTTCGCCGTGCTCGCGGTGATGGTGTTGCTGTATCTCGGCCGGCGCAAGGGGCGGCTGAAGCGCGAGGATCTCGATTGAGCGAGGACTCCGGCCGCCTCGCACGTCCGGACACGTCCGGACGCAGATCGATCCTGCGGGCGGCCGCCGTCCTGTTCGCGGGCGTCGTGGCCGGATGCGCCACCGCACGCCCGTCGGCGCCTGCGCAGGCGCCGACCGCCGCCTCGCTCGAAGACCACGTCGACACGATCCGCGCGCGCTCGGCGACGGCGCGGCCCGCCCCGAGCGGTGGCTTCGCGCCGACGATCGAGACGCAGGACGCCCGGCTGGCGGCGGCCCTCGCCTTCGAAGCGACGGCAGCCACCGCCGCGAGCCATCGCCAGGTCGCCACCGAGTACGAGCGGCTGGGCGTGCTCGACCTCGCGTACGAGCACCTGAAGCTCGCGATCGAGGCAGACCCGCGGGATGCCGCCGCCTACGACGCCCGGGCACGCCTCTGGCGGCGATGGGGGTTTCCCCGGCTCGGCCTGCCGGATGCGTACAAGGCGGCCGAGCTCGCTCCGAAGTCACCGGCCGCGGCGAACACGGTCGGCACGCTCCTGACCGCCGCCGGCCAGTTCCAGGCCGCACGGAAATGGTTCGCCAGGGCCTCCGCGCTGGATCCCGGCGCGTCGTATGCGATGAACAACCTCTGTTATGCCGACCTCCTGTCCGGCCGGACGAGCGCCGTCGCCGAATGTGAACAGGCGGTCGCGCTGACGCCCGCCTCCCGCGTGGCCCGGAACAACCTCGGGCTGGCCTATGCCGCAGCGGGCCGGATGGAGCAGGCGCGCGCGGAGTTCGGCTCCGCGGGGGCCGAGGCGGATGCCAGCTACAACCTGGGGGTCGCCTACATGGCGACCGGGCGGTTCGATCGCGCGGCCAAGGCGTTTGCGGCGGCCCGCGCCGCCAGGCCGCAGTTCTCGCTGGCGGCGGCGCGGGAGCGCCAGGCCCAGGCGGCCGAAGCCGGCGCCGGAGCGACCCGGTGAGCTCCGCGCGGTTCCGGGCTGTGCTCCCGACGTGTGCCGCCCTGGCGGCCGCTCTGGTGTGTTCGGGCGTGCTCGCAGCGCAGCAGACAGGATTCGGCGAGGGCGTGACTGCGCCGGCGTCGGTCCACGGGGCGCCCGGCATCGCCAGCGCGTCGCTCCGCATCACGTCGCCGCTCGGACGCACCGGTCTCACCGGCAAGGTCCGCATCGTCGCGCAGCTGCACGCGTCGCCCGAGACGGTGCTCAGCCCCGTCCAGTTCTTCGTCGACGGCGTCCTCGTCGGCACTACGACGGCCGGCCCGCCGTTCGCCGTCGACTGGGACGACACCGACCCGCTGACGCCGAGGGAAATCGTGGCGCAGGCCACCGACGCGGCCGGAGACGTGCTGAGGGACATCGTCCGTCTGCCGGCCTTCGAGGCGGTGTTCCACCGCGGCACCTCGAGCGTGCTCGTGGACGCGTCGGTCTACGACGCCAAGGGCCGGTTCGCCCAGGATCTCGAGCCGTCGGCGTTCCACGTGCTCGAAAACGGCGTGCCGCAGCAGATCGACCTCGTGGACCGGCAGCGGATGCCAGCCACCCTCGTGCTGCTCGTCGACAACAGCCAGAGCATGTCGAGGCGCATGGCGTTCGTCCGGCACGCGGCGGGCCAGTTCGGCACGATGCTGCGTCCGAACGACAAGGTCGTCATCGCGCCGTTCAACCAGCACATCGGCCGGGTGACCGGACCGACCGACGATCGGGCGACGATCATGGGCGCCATCGATGCCATAACCTCCAGCGGCGGGACGGCCATCCTCGACGGGCTCATCGATGGCGTGCGCATGCTGGACGGTGTGGACGGGCGCCGCGCGATCGTGCTCGTCACCGACGGCTACGACGAGAACAGCGCGCGCGATCTGAAGAGCGTGATTGAAGCGGCGCAGTCGGCCCAGGTGACCGTCTATCCCGTCGCCATTGGCGGGATCGCCGGCATCTCGCTGAAGGGCGAAGACCTGCTGCGGCAGCTCGCCGAGCAGACCGGCGGCCGTGCCTTCTTTCCGCCGCGTGAGTCCGACCTGCCGGCGATCGCCGACCTGGTCGCCGACGACACGCACAGCCGCTACCTGCTGGCCTACACGCCCGCCGACCAGACGCCCGACGGCACGTGGCGCGCGATCACGGTCGACGTGCCCGAGGGGCTCCGCGTCCGGGCGCGAGCGGGCTACTTCGCGCCGAAGCCGCCGCCGATCCGCCCCGCCATCGAGTTCACGGTGACGAACCTGGCGCACCAGTTCGTCGACGTCACGGCCGACGACCTCGACGTGGTCGAGGACGGCGTCAAGCAGTCGGTCGATGCGTTCCAGGAAGTCGTCGACCCCGTGTCCATCGTCATGGCGGTCGACGAGAGCGGCAGCATGAAGAAGAGCGCCGACTCGGTCCGCGAGGCGTCGCGGCAGTTCGTGCGATCGGTCCGCCCGGAGGACAGCCTGGCGCTCGTGATGTTCGCCGACAAGGTGCGGTTCGCCCACGTCCTCGCCACCAACCGCGATTGGAGCTTCAAGGCCCTCGACAAGTACACCCCGATCGGCGGGACGGCGCTGTACGACGCCGTGTGGGACTCGCTTCAGCACCTGCAGGAGGTCAAGGGGCGGCGCGCCCTGGTGGTGCTCACCGACGGCCGCGACGAGAACAATCCGGGAACCGCGCCCGGGAGCGAGCACACACTCGACGACGTGCTGCGTTTGCAGAAGACGGTGGGCGCGACGGTGTTCGGGATCGGGCTCGGCACGAAGGTCGATCGCGACGTGCTCCAACGGCTCGCCGAGGACTCGGGCGGCGAGGCATACTTTCCCCTCGAGGTCTCTGAGCTCGCGGCGCAGTACCGACCGGGTGGTCGAGAATCTCCGGCGCCGGTACGTGCTCGGGTACGGGTCGACCAACACCGAGCACAATGGCGGATGGCGCCGCGTCGAGATCATGCCGCACGATGCCAGCCTGACGGTGAAGACACGCGGCGGCTACTTCGCGCCGGAGCGGAACGACGACGAACAGCCCGGCCTCGACCGGAAAGCGTCGGCGTCGAAGGACTCGGGAGACCGGAAGAACTGAAACGGGAGCGAAGGGCCGCGTCGCCCCTGAGCTACGCAGGCTGGGCGTGCGCCTCTGGTTCGGTCGTCGCAGCGGTCAGTCGGCGCTGGCGAAGCGAGACCTGATAGTTCTCTTCCAGATAATCGACGCCCGCGGCCGTGATCATGAAGCGTGAGCCGTCCGACCGCTGGACCAGGTCCTTCTGAATCAGATACCAGGACGTGAACTCGAGGTGCTCGCGCGGCTGGCCGGTGAGCCGCTCGATTTCCACCAGATACATGCCGGGCGCGGCCGGATCGACGCGCCGCTGGGTGTAGAGCACTTCCAGCACGGTCAGACGCTGGAGTTGCTCGGTTTCGAACTCGTTCTCGCTGTCGTGCCCCTTGTTCACCAGCCGCCAGCGGTCCTGCTGCTGCTGCTGGTGCGTGGCGTCGTACCTGGCCCGCGACTCGGGGTCGCTCAGGACGTGATAGGCCTCCGTGATCTCACGGAAGCGGGTCGCGTTGCCCGTTTCCTTGTTGTCCGGATGGAAGCGCTGCGCCAGCAGCCGATACACCCGGTGGACGGTGTCCGGCTCCGCGTTCACGCTGACCTGGAGGATCTCGTAGTAGTCGAGTGCGGCGGGTTCCTGCTGCTCCAAGCGTCCTCCGGCCGTCGGGCGGCTCCTGGATAGTTATCGGCGGGGCAGGCCCCCTCCTCCAGCGCCAGGCCTACTTCTCGGCGAACGTGACGAGCAAGCGGTACTTGACCGGCCGGCCATCCCGGAGCGCCGGATGAAAGCGCCAGGCCTTGGCGGCGCTGAGGCTCGTCGTGACCACCACGGACTCGCCCAGCGTTCGCGGCGGGATGTACGCCTTGACCGAGTCGACTGTTCCCGACTCGTTCACGACGATCTCGATGGCCGGCCGATCGGGCTGTCGCGTGCCGAGCACCGGCACCAGCCGCTGCGGATAGATCACGGTCGGAGGCTCGACCTCGGAGTTCCTGGCGGTGTAGACGGCCAGCCCGTCGAGCCCTCCGCTGACCGCCACGACGTCCACGTCATCGACCGGGCTGTCTGCCGCGGCCGGTCGCGTGGAGGCTGAGGCAGCCGCCGGACCGCCCTCGGACGCGGATGGGGCGGAGCTTGCAGTCTCGCTGCCACGCACGGCGGCACGGCGGGCGGCCCCGGCTCCTGCCCTGGACGATCCTGACGCGTTGGCGCTCCGGCCGGCGCTCGCCGATCGGGCGGCGCTCGAACTGCCCGTCGCGGCGGGCGCACCGGCCCCGCGCGCCGGCGGTGGCTGGGAATCGGCGCGTCCGGTGCCGGCGTCGGCGGACGCGGCCTCCGGTGACTGAGAGCCGTCCTGCGCGCCGGACGCGGACGCCGTTCGTGCCGTGCCGAAGAAACGCGCCCTGTGGACCCAGAGCCAGTAGCCCCCCGTGCCGATCCCGCCGAGCAGGACGAGCAGGATCGCCGCCCGCAGGACCGTCTGCAACGCGCGCGACCGGGGCGGTGGCGGTTCCGACACGTCGTCGAGCTTGAAATCGGGAGCCGGCGCCGATCCGGATCGCTTCTGCCAGCGCTGATACAGCGCCTTGAGCGTCTCCGCTCCGCCGGGCCGCTGATACGATCCGAGCGCGCGGGAGAACTCGTCGAGCGTCGCGAAGCCGGGCGGAGTCGCCATGGCCTTCGCGACCACTCTGGGGCGCAGCAGCAGAAAATCGACGCTGGGCAAGAGCTGGGAGAGCAGCTTGCCGAGCGATTGGATGCCGGCGGCTTCGTCTTCGCCCGCCGCGGCGGAGGCGGTGACCGTCCCGTCGTCCGAGATGAAGACGCGGTCGAGATCCAGGCGCGCGGGCGGAATCGGGTTGTCGGAGTCGAGGATGTCGCGGCAGACGGCCTGCACGATCGCGAGCGCCTCGTAGACGTCGAACGTCAGGCCTTGCGCGCGGATATCGGCGAGAGAGATGGTCCCAGCGTCGTTCGATGCCATGAATTCGATGCCATGAACACGTGCCGCCGACGCGAGCGTCCACTCGCCCTCGCTGCCGGCTAATTCTACTCCAGGCGGTGCACGTTTCACGCCACCTGAACAGGGTTGTTTCCCTCGGGAATTTCGCGATCTCCGTCCGGCTCCGTTTCAAAATTGAAGGTCGCCCGACAAGAGCGAACTGCAGAGTGCTCCTAGGGTTGCAGGCGGCCCGGAAAGGCGCGCTCGGCGCGCTCCTCGAGGCGTCGCGCGTGCATGCGCGTGAGAATCAGGCCGCCGGTGACGAGCGCGACGGTGGCGACGGCCTGCACGACCCCCAACGGCGCGAGCACGTGGGGCAGCTTCCGGCCGAACACGTACGCCGCGAATCCGTAGCCGGCGGCCCAGACCGCGCCGCCCGTCGCATTGAACAGCAGGAAGGGACGCCATCCCATGGCGCTCACGCCCGCCAGCACGGCCGCGAACGCCCGCAGCACCGCCACGAAGCGGCCGAAGAAGACGACGGCGCCGCCGTAGCGCAGGAAGAGGTACTGTCCCATCTTGAGCCGGCGCGGCGTGAGTCGGACTTTCGCGCCGTGCCGCAGCAGCCAGGGGCGACCGAGTCGGCGGCCGATCCAGAAGCCGACGTTGTCGCCGGCGATGGCGCCAGCCGTCGCGGCCGTGACGACGTCGATGATGTCGAGCCGGCCGGTGGACCCCGCATAGAGCGCGGCACTCACGAGCATGGTCTCGCCCGGCAGCGGCAGGCCCATGCTCTCGAGCGCCACGGCGAGCCCGACGATCCAGACGCCATAGGACGCGATCAGATGAACGAGCATGTGGTCCACGAGCCCGGCCACCAGGGAAGGTGCACGTTGCGTTCCTCGCTCGAGCGCCGCGCGGCGCGAGGCAGGTCGCGTCCTGGAGGCGCGCCGGTGTCTCGGGGCGAGTCAGGAGCCGGAGGGGTCGTCCGCCGCGACCGGGCCGGGCCCTCGACGGCCCGCGCGGTCTCACCCGCGCGGGGCCGCACCTTCCGCAAGAAGCAGCCGCCGCGCCTCGCGCAGGCCACGCCGCTCGGCTGGAGTCAGGGTCGGCGGCGCCAGCTTCAGATCCTCGAGTGCCTCGACGAGGACGTCGGCGACCAGCGCCTGCGCGAACCACTTGTGACCCGACGGAATCACGTACCAGGGCGCGTGCGCGTGGCTGGTCGCGGCGAGCGCGGACTCGTACGCAGTTCGATACGCGTTCCACTGGCTCCGCTCCAGGACGTCCGTACGCGAGAACTTCCAGTTCTTCGCCGGGTCGTCGAGCCGGGCGAGCAGCCGCCGCTTCTGCTCGGCCCGCGAGACGTGGAGGTAGAACTTCCGGATGATCGTGCCGTTGCGCCACAGGTGCCGCTCGAACGCGTTGATGTCCTCGAACCGTTGCCGCCAGATGTCGCCCGCGCCGAGCCGGTGCGGCAGCTTCTGCGGCTCGAGCAGCTGCGGATGGACGCGGACGACCAGCACTTCTTCGTAGTACGAGCGGTTGAAGATCCCGATGCGGCCCCGGGCCGGCAGGACGCGGGCGGCGCGCCAGAGGAAATCATGAGCCAGCTCCTCGGCCGAGGGCTGCTTGAAGGGATGGACCTCCGTGCCCTGCGGACTGACGCCGGACATCACGTGCCTGATCACGTGGTCCTTCCCGGCGCCGTCCATGCCCTGGAAGATCAACAGCACCGCGTAGCGCCCGTGCGCGTACAACAGCTCCTGCAACTCGGCCAGCCGCGCGACGCCCTTCGCCAGGTGCGCGAGCGCGGCCTCCTTGCCGTCGAGATGCCCGGTCTCGTCGGGATCGGATCGTCGAATGAGGCGGCGATCGCCATGGCGGACGCGGAAGCGGTCGAGGTCCATCCGCGTAGTGTAGGACAGGACGCGATCTCTCTTGACAGCGCCGTGAGGCGGGCGTAAACGTAGAGGTAACAGAGCGTGCGCCGAACGTGGGGTGATTATGGAAGAGCCACCGGGCCTGGAAGGCGCATCATCCGAGAGCTGACTCCGGACGATGCGCGCACGACAATCGTTCCGACCGATTCGAAGATTCAATGATCCTGGCTCTTGCCAGGACGCGTGACATATCACGCTGCGAGACGCCCGGCGCCAAGGCCACTGGCCTGGACCGGGCGTTTCCCTTTTTGAAACTTCGAACTTCGAACTTCAAACTTCGAACACTCAGAACTCAGAAATCGAACCGGTCGATGTTGTCCTTCGTCATGACGAGCGGGGGGCCGAGAACGATTTCCTTGCCCTTCACCTCGACGCTGCCCAGCCGGCCCGCCTGAATCGACGACGCGCCAGGAGGAATCGCGCGCCGCGCGGCGAGCGCCGCCGCCTGTACGGTCAGGTAGCCGAGATCCGTGGTGTTCCAGAGGACGACGGTCTGCACCACGCCGTCGTGCACGTACGGCTTGTTGATGTTCGGCAGCGACAGGCCGATCACGCGGACATCCGTTCGCCGGGCCTGCCGGACCGCCTCGGCCGCGCCCGGAACGGCGGGCGCCGAGATGGCCATCAGCAGCCGCACGTCGGGACTGGCGCGCATGATCGTCTGCGCCTCGGCGAAGGCCTTGTCCCGGTCGTCGTCGCTCGGGCGAATCGCGGCGAGCGTCAGGTTCGGGTATTTCTCGGCCAGACGCGCCCGCACGGCCGCGATCCAGGCGTTCTGATTCGCCGCGCTCAGCGCCCCGGTGATGATCGCGAACCGCCCCTTTCCGTCGAGCAGGCGCGCCGCTTCGTCGGTCAACGTCTGGCCGATGGCTTCCGGCGTGGCCTGGTTGACGAAGTAGTCACGTGCGTCGCGGTCCGCGTCCGCGTCCCACGTGAGCACCGCGATCCCGCGGCTGCGCGCCTTGCGCAGCACGGTCGAGATGCTCGTCCGGTTCTCCACTGCGACCGCGATGGCGTCCACGCCGCGGGTGATCCAGCTCTCGACGAGCTCGTTCTGCCTGGCCGCGTCGAGCGCGGTCGGACCGTCCCAGATCAGATCGACGCCGAGCGCGCCCGCCGCCTCCTCGGCGCCGCCGCGGCAGCTCACGAAGTAGGGGTCGCCCTTCGCCTTCGGCATCATCGCGATGACGAGGCGACGGCCCGTGCTTCCGGAAGCCGTCGACGCGGACGCGGATGCGCCCGTGGCGGAGGCGGCGGCGTTGGCGCGTGTCTGGACGAGCGAGCGGACGAGCCATGCGTTCGTGCCGGCGACGATCAGCCCGCTGGCGAGCATCGCGCCGCACAGGATGGCCACCTGACTGTTCTTCACGGGCACCTCTTCGCCGGACTCCCGCGCCGCGTGACGAACGCCGCGCGACCGGAGCCGGTCGACGGCGATCGATCCCACGAGCAGCGTACCGGTGAGCACGCCGACCAGCTCGGACGGGAGCGCGGCCAGCTGGAGGCCATTCTGCAACACGGAGAGGACCAGCAGACCGAGAATCGTTCCCCAGATCGTGCCGCGGCCGCCCGACACCGAGGCGCCGCCCAGCACGACGGCGGTAATCGCGTTCAGCTCGTACCCCGTGGCCGCGTCGGCCCGCGCCTGTCCGAGGTGCGCGACGTAGACGATCGCCGCCAGGCTGGCAACCAGGCCGGAGAGGACGTACGCGAGCGCCACCCTCCGCGCGACAGGCAGGCCGGCGTACCGCGCGCCGGCCATGTTGAACCCGATGGCGTACCACGCGCGTCCGATCGTCGACCGATGCAGCAGCACGGCGTAGGCGATCAGCACGGCCGCGAACAGCGGCAACTGGGCCGGCACGACGCCTCCGAGGTAGCCCTGGCCGAGGAACAGGAATCCCGGCGGAAATCCGGCGTAGCTCTTCGCTCCTTCGGTCAGCCCCTCGGCGATGCCACGGAACAGCGCCAGCGATCCCAGCGTGACGATGAGCGGTGGAATCCCGCATCGGGCGATCAGGACGGCGTTCAGCGCGCCGCCGCAGAGGCCGGTCGCCAGCGCGGCGGCGCACGCCGCGGTCACCGACGCGTGGCCGTCGCCGGACGCGATGCCGAACACCACGGCCGCCAGGCCGACCATCGATCCCACGGACAGGTCGATGCCGCCGGTGATGATCACGGGCGTCATCGCGATCGCCAGCAGTCCCAGCTCCACGCTGAACCGGCTGATCTCGAAGAGGTTCGACACCGAAAGGAACGCCGGGGAGAGGAGGCCGAAGACCATCAGCTCCGCGCCCAGCGTGAGCGACAGGATCGAGTACCCGCGCAGACGCTCGTACTCACGCACGGGCACGGGCCGCCTCCGGCCGGACGTCATGCCGCGCCGGCGCGCGGCGCCCGTTCACCGCGTCCATGCCGACGGCCGCCAGGATGATCGCGCCCTGCAACGCCTGCTCCCAGTACGGGCTCGCGCCGAGGAACGTCAGCGCGGGACTGATCAACCCGAGGAGGGCGACCCCGAGCACCGTGCCGAGAATGGACCCGCGGCCGCCGCTGATGGCGGTTCCGCCGACGACGACCGCCGCGATCGCCCGCAGCTCGAGGCCGAGGCCGGAATTGCTCGGGATCTGGCTGAACCGCGCGGCGTTGACGACGGCGGCGAGCCCGGTGAGCGATCCGGCGGCGACGAACACGGCGAACGTGACCGCGCGGGTGTCGATGCCGGCCAGCCGCGCGGCCTGCGGGCTCGAACCGGTCGCGTAGATCGTGCGGCCGGCGTGCAGATGGCGCAGCGCCCATGCCAGCCCCAGCGTCAATGCCGTCACGAGGCCCACGGCCGCGATGGGGTAGGTCGCTTGCGTGAGCCCGAGCCACTGAAAGCCGCCCGGCAGGTTGTCGACCCAGGCGCCTTGAGTGATCCAGCGCAGGCCATCGCGCAGGACGACCATCGCCGCGAGGGTGGCGACGATCGAGGGCACGCCGGCGTAGGCGACCAGCGCCCCGCTGGCGGCGCCGCAGATGCCGCCGACCGAGACGGCTGCGGCGAACGCCACCGGCGCCGGCACGCCGCGAACCGCCAGCGCGCCCGCGGCTATGCCGCAGACGGCGAACAGCGACCCCGAGGAGATGTCGATCTGCCCGGTCAGCAGCACGAGCGTGACGCCGATCGCGACGATGAGCACCGGCAGGTTGGCGAGGAGCAGGTCGACCAGATTTCCTGGACGGAAGAACGCGGGGACGTAGACGGCAAGTCCCAGGGCGAGCAGCAGGACCGCGAGCGCGATCGACGCTTCCGCTCGGGATCGTCCGCGGGTCAGCCGCACGCCGTGTCCCCCCCGAGCGCCAGCGCGAGCACGCGCGCTGGCGTCGCTTCGTCGCGGCGCAGGATGCCGGAGATCGCGCCGCGGCGCATCACCGCGATGCGATCGCTCATCGCCAGCACCTCCGGCAGATCCGAGGAAATCAGCATCACGCCCATCCCGCGCTCGACCAGCGACTGCATGAGCGCGTGGACTTCGGCTTTCGCGCCGATGTCGATGCCCTGTGTCGGCTCGTCGAGGATCAGCACCGCGGGGTGCGTGGCGAGCCAGCGGGCCAGCGCCACCTTCTGCTGGTTTCCGCCGGAGAGATGCTCGACGAGCGTGTACCAGCTCGACGTCTTGATCTGCAGCCGGCGCATGTAGCGTTGCGCGCGCCGCCGCTCGGACGCCTCGCGGATGAGCCCGGCGCGCGAGACGCGCCCGAGGCTGGCGAGCGTGGTGTTGGCGGCCACCGACAGCTCGCCAATCACGCCGTGCCGCCGGCGATCCTCCGGCACGTACGCGATGCCGGCGCGAGTGGCGTCGGCGGGGTTCGAGATCGCCACCGGCGTCCCGTTCACCCGGATCGTGCCGTGCTCGATCGGGCGGAGACCGAAGAGCGTCTCCGCGAGCGCCGTTCGGCCGGAGCCGACGAGTCCGGCGAAGCCGAGCACCTCGCCGCGCCGCAGCTCGAAGCCGACGTTCGAGCAGTCACCCGCGCGGCTGGTCAGACCGTCGACGGCCAGCACGACGTCGCCGGTCCGGACCGGACGTTTGGGGAAGACGGCCTGCAACTCCCGGCCGACCATCATCGCCACGAGCTCGGACGTGGACAGCTCCGAACGGGGACGCGTGGCCACGGTTCTGCCGTCGCGCAGCACCGTGATCCGGTCGGCGATGGCCATGACCTCTTCGAGCCGGTGTGAGATGTAGACGATGCCGACACCGCTCTCGCGCAGCCGGTGCACGACCTGGAAGAGCCGATCGACCTCGCGTTCGGTGAGCGAGGCGGTTGGCTCGTCCATGATCACGATGCGGGCCTGGGCGCCCAGGGCCTTGGCGATCTCGACGAGCTGCTGCTCGGGCATGCTGAGATCGGCTGCCCGTGCGTCCGGGTCGAGGACGGCGCCTGCACGCTCGAGCAGATCCGCGGCGCGGCGGCGCCGCGCCGCCCAGTCGACACGGCCGAACGCCCGCGGCGACTCGAGCACCAGCGCGATGTTCTCCGCCACGGTCAGATCGGGAAACAGCGCCGGCTGCTGGTAGATGGCCGCGATGCCGAGCGTACGCGCCGTGGCGGGGTCCATGCGCGGAACGGGCCGGCCGTCGACCGTCAGCGCGCCCGCGTCGGGCGTCTCGGCGCCGGTCATGATCCGGATGAGCGTGGACTTCCCGGCCCCGTTCTCCCCGACGAGCGCATGCACTTCGCCGGCGACGAGGTCGAACGTCACGCCGCGAAGCGCGCGCACGCCCGCGAACGATTTCCGAACGCCGCTCGCCACGATGAGAGACATGCCGGTCCTGGCGCCAGCGCCCGAGCCGGAGGGACGCCGGCTCGTCGGGCACGGAGAGACTACCGCATCTCAGAAGCGGACGCCGAGCGTCGCGTCGATCCGGCGCGCGGGCAGCAGGTAGTACTGCGCGTCGCCCAGTTCGCTCTCGGACCCGGGCGCGCGCCGGTCGGTGAGGTTGCGGGCGTCGACGCGGAGCTCCCAGCGATCACGGCGGTAGCCCGCGCCGGCGTCGAGCGTGGCGAAGCCGGGCGCCAGCGCCCTGTTGCGTTTGTCCAGATAGCGATCTCCCGTGAACGTGACGACCGCATGGCCCGTGAGGCCTCGTCCTGGCGCCACCACGAGGCCGGCCGAGAACAGGTGTCGGGCGGACATCTCGATCCGGTGGCCTCCGAGCTGCACGTTCACGTCGTCGAACGTCTGCACGAAATCCAGGAACCGCCCGTCGTGGAAGCTGTAGCTGAAACGCGCGGAGATCCCGCGCGGTCCGTGTCCCTCGGCGGCGGCTTCGAAGCCCTGGAAGCGGCTGACGCCGCTGTTCTGCAGAAGCGGGAGTCCGTCCGAGACCGTCGCGGTCACAAGATTGTGGAAGTCCATCCGGAATCCTGCGGCCTCGACGTCCAGCCGGCCGCCCGCGGCGCGGGCCTTGACGCCGCCCTCGTAGCTCCGGGCGGTCTCGGGTTCGAGGACGCCCTCGTTCTCGGCCAGGGAGAAATCGAATGCGGCTGGCTTGAAGGTGTCGCGATAGTCGGCGAACAGCTTCACGTGGTCGGCCCCACGCTGCCAGAGCCCGACGAGCGCACCCAGACTGCCCGCAGGGCGGACGTGCGTCGCCGACGCGCCTTCGCCGCGCCGTTCGACGGTGGCGTTCAGACGCAGGCCACCCGACAGGTGCAGTCGCGCCGCCGGCGTCCACTCGGCCGACGCGTAGCCGCCGACGAACGTCCGGCGGCTCTCGGCATCCAGGTCGAGGGTGGCCGGCTCGGACACCGCAGGCGCGGCGACGGCCTCGAGCGGCGCGGTGTACTGGAACGTGGCGCCGCGCCCTTCACCGTTTCCGAACAGGACGTCTCCGCCGACCAGGAATTGCAGCCGCGGCCGGCCGGTCCAGATGAGATGCGTGTCGCCGTAGAGGTCGTTGATGTCGATGTTCTCGCGAAATCCGGTGGCGTTCCGGGCCACGTCGGCGAGGTCCGTGAGAAACCCGCGGAACTGCCGCTGAGCCGAATGCGAATACGAGGCCGTCGTGGACCACCGCACCTCGCGCGCGACGGGGTGTTCGGTACCAAAGGCGACGGACACGCGCGTGTCGTCGGCGAAGGCGCCCGCCGGGTTGTAGTTCGCGTCGAGCGGCGTCGCCGCGGCGAGCGACGGCCCCTCGCGCGGGTGCGGACTCGCGGGCTGCTGCGCGAGCCAGTTGACGTCGGCGGTGAGCCAGACGCGCGCGTCGTTCACCGAGCGCGAGCCTCGATACGTGGTGTGGCCGCGGGCGAAGGAGGTCCGGCGGTCCTTGAAGCCGCGGCGTTCGACGTCCATGTTCAGCCGCGACGTCCAGGCGCCGGCCGCGGGCAGCTCGAGATCGACCGCCGCCGACCCGGTCTTGAACGTCCCCGCGCTCGACGACAGGTAGCTCGTCGTGGCGGAGGCGGGCCGGTGCACGACGTGGATCACGCCGACGAAGGAGGTCGCGCCGTAGGTGACCGGCGCCGGCCCGCGGAGAACCTCGATCCGCTCGACGTCCCGGAGATCCACGGTCGTGAGCGCGGGGTTGAACGCGCCGCCCCAGGGGATGTCATCGACGACGAGCAGGAAGGCGTCGAACTCGCGGAGTCCCCAGAACTCGGGGACGGCGCCCGCCGGACCGGCGTCGCCCCCGGGTGCGACCGCCACGCCCGCCGCCATCGAGAGGGCCTCCCGGAGCGTGGTCGCCCCCAGCGCTCGCAGCATCTCGCCGTCGATGACCTCGATCGAGGCAGGGACGTCGTGGGGCGCTTCCGGAAGCCGGGTGGCCACGACTTCGATTCGTTCGTCGACACTCGGCGTCTGCGACGGCGGAGGGGCGTGCTGTGCCTCGAGCCGTGCCGACGCGGCTGCGAGACCGAGGGTGAAGACGAGTGTCGTCGAGGAGCGGAGGTGCCGCATACGCCCCTGAACGTACTTCGAAAAGGATGATGGTCAAAGCGGCGTCGGCCCAGCGCGTGGCGGACGCTTCATGATGATGTGGGCCACGTCACCGGCCCCCTCGTGCTGGAGCCGCAGCGGCGTGTCCACCTGCTGCAGCAGCCCCGTGTCCCGAACGGGATCGCCGACGCCGACCGTCGTGATCGAGCCGAGCATCCGCCGGTACCAGTGGCACAGCAGCCGGATTCCCCGGATCTCGTCGACCGGCGCGCCGACGTAGTCGTAGCGTCCGCCCGCCGCGCAGCCGAACCCGCTGGCTGCCAGCGCCCTGAACAGCCGAATGCGCTGGTTGGGCAGATAGCTCACGATCCGAAACGGCTCCCCGTACTCCCGTAGCTTTGCCAGCCGCGCCTGCTGGAGGGTCAACCGGCACGAGTGGGCGACCTCCTCGACCGACATGTCGTGAAACCCCACGACGCCGATGCCCAGCCGGCGCGCCGTGCGACCGAGCGTGTCGACGGTCTCCCCGTAGGGGCGGCCGTACTCGACGACGTGATAGCCGGAGGTCGTGCGCACGTTCGCCGGCTCCTGGCCGAAGTAGCCACGCGGCATGTACACGGCCGCGCCGTTCTCGCAGATGAACGGATGCCGCAGCCCGAACTGGCAGTGGATCGCCTCCAGCTCCGCACGCGTTCTGGTGGAGCAGAGCACCAGCGGCGCCTGGTGCGCCAACGCCATGCGGCGCACGTTCTGGACTTCGTCGGGCAGGCCGGCAGGCGATTCGACCAGGGCTTCGACATCGCAAAAAACGACAGCGCGGGGCTGCAGGGTCACTCCGAGAAAATATGGCGGAGGACGGGCGTTCGCCATCCCCTGACGACAGGATGTCGCGTCTTCTGGCCGGGACGGCGGCGCCGGCCGTCCGGCCGTCGGGACGAGGGCCCCTGCTATACTGCCCGGCGAGGAGAGCGATCGTGTCGAATCCGATGGATCGTCGGGCGTTCCTGGTGGCGGCGACCGGGATGGTGGCTGGCGCCGCGGTGCGCGGGAGGGCGGCAGTGCAGACAGGTGCGTACACGCTGGAGCCGGATCCGCTGGGACGGGCGCTGAAGACGGGCAGCGGGCAGACCGCGTTCGTCTACATGACGAAGCGACCCGACAATCCGAACTTCTGGGCCAACAGTACCTGCTGCTTCCATCCCCTGTACACGCCCTCCGGCGAACGGATCACGGATTTCGCGCCCGGCGACCATCACCATCATCGCGGCGTCTTCCTCGCCTGGCATTCGATGACGTTCCATCGGAAGGCGGACTTCAGCAAGCTGGGGCCGCTCGGGCCGACTCACGGATCGGACATCAATCGGGCCGACTTCTGGGGCTGGGGACAGTTCGCGCCGATCGACAAGCGTGTCATCGTCAATCGCGACATCCGGCTCGTCAAGGCGGACCCGCGGTCGGCCGAGCTCGAGATCCTGAACGACTGGAACATCGAGGATCAGCGGTACCTGGCCGAGCGCACGACCGTGGGCTGGCACGACGAGGCCGGAGCCCGCGTCCTCGATCTCACCTACCAGCTCACGCCGGACTGGGACCTGACGCTGGACCGGACCGCGTTCGGCGGGTTCTGCGTCCGCGCGCGCAACGACGGGGAGTCGTTCTACTCGGATCCCTCCGGCAAGGTGACGCGTCCCGATCCCCATTACTCCGCGCCGGACCTGAACTGGCCGGACAAGGACTGGTACGCCTATTCGATCACGCTGCGGAATGGGAAGCAGATCGGCTGTGCCGTGGTGAATCACCCGTCGAATCCCGCGACGACGTGGCACAATCCCCGCTACGTCTGGATGATCAACCCGACGATCGTCGCCGAGCATCCCGTCGAGGTGCCGCAGGGCCGCGCGCTCACGCTGAAGTACCGGGTGGTCGTCTTCGACGGCGCGCCGCAGCCCGACCTGATCGGCCGGCTGAGCAGCGCCTGGCGGAAGAGCTGACTCAGACCATCGGATAGTTCTTCAGGTACTCCGCGCTGATGCGGAGCTTCTCCATCACGACGTCCTCGGGCGCGCCGGTCTCGACGTCGTAGTTGTGGATGTTCGCCGCCTTGGCGAGCTCGAAGATCTTCTTGAAGTCCTGGACGCCTTCGCCGAGCGCGATGCCGATCCGGTGCTCCGCGCTCACGTCCTTCACGTGCATCGAGTAGTAGCGGGTCGGGTACTTCGACAGGTACATGATCGGGTCGCCGCCGGCCTGCGCCATGTTGCCGACATCGATCTGGAACTTCACGACCGCCGGGTCCGTGTTCTCGAGGAGGATGTCGAACGGATTCTGGCCGTTGGCGCCCTCGACCGGGCGGAACTCGCCGTGGTTGTGCCAGCCGAGCTGCAGACCGTCCTTCTTGGTGCGCGCGCCGTACTGGTTGAGCATCTCGGCATAGGCCTTCCAACTGTCGACCGTGGCGGTCTGGCCGCGGCCGCCGGGCGCGCCGCCCGAGCAGACCATCTCCTTCACGCCGAGCTCGCGCGCGATCCCCAGTGTCGTGGACCAGTTGTCCTCATCGAACATGGACGCGTTGAAATGGCCGTTGTGGCAGATCATCCCGACCGCGTCGAGGGCCTGCCGGTACTGCGCGGGCGTCGGCTGGCCGGGCGCCGTATTGACCACGAGATCGAGCGCCTTGTAGCCGTAGCCGGCCAGCGTCCTGAGCGTGCCGTTCAGGTCGCGAGCGAGGAACTGCCGCACGTCGTAGGACTGCAGGCCCATGACGCCGTCGAGCGGATAGGCGCGCGCCCGGGCGGTCCCCGCGAGAAAGACGGCCGCTCCGGCCAGGCCGCCGCCCGTCCTGGTGAGAAACTGCCGCCGCGAAAGTCCGGAGCGTTCGTTCGCCATGGGGTCACCTCGTCTCATGGAAGGCGTACGATAGCAGAAAAGCGGGATCAGCGGCGGCCCAGCGTCTGCAGGGTGATGGGCGGAATGTACAGACCGAGCCGTTCCCGATGCCACCACAACCCGGTCCGGGCGTGCTCCTCGGGCGTCGTGAACCGATAGCGGTAGTACAGGGCGCGCAGATACCGGGGCGGGCGCCCGGGAAACGGGTTCGTCTTCAGGAGCCCGAGCGTTCCGGCATTGCCCTGCAGGATGTTCTGGAGCAGTGGCGGAAACCAGCGGTCGGACGGGACCGGCGACATGGCCGCGAACCACATCAGCCAGTCGAGCCGCAGATGGTAGGGCGCGACCTGGGGGGGCGCCGCGCCGGATCGCCCGGCTTCCCCTTGAACTGGTACTCGCGCCACACGGTCCCCGGGGTCAGTTCGGCGTCGGCCGTGCCCTCGAGGACGATCTCGTTCCGCTCGCGCGTGATCGATCCGAACGCCCCGTACGTATTGACCAGGTGCAGCGGATTGTACGAGTAGTTCATCAGCTGGCGCGGCGAGAGCATGTTCAGCGCCGGGCCGATGCTCAGCATCGCCGTGCCGGCCGCCACGACGGTCATCGTCCGGCGGTAGAGATCGGACGGCGGCGCCAGCGGCGGCGGATGGACCGGCAGCCAGCTCCACCAGCGGTCATCGAGCGTCGGAATGCACAGCACGATCGTCAGCCAGTTGAGCCATGACAGATTGCCGCTGACGATCAGCACGAGCTGAAAGACGACGGTCGCGAGTCCCGCGATGGCTGCGAACGGCCGGCCCAGGAAGTACCCGAACGGGACGATCAACTCCGTGATGTGGTTGAAGGCGACGCCGATCCGGTGCGCCGCCGGCGGCAGCCAGTGAAAGTACCAGCTGAGCGGATTGGGCATGGGCTGCGTCTCGAAGTAGTAGTCGAGGCAGGTCAGGTCGCGCCAGCAACTGTCGCCGCGAATCTTGATCAGCCCGGCGCCGAACATGACGCGGAAGAGCATCCATCGCCAGATCCAGACGAGCAGCCGGCTCGGTGGCGTCCGGTCGCCGCCGAGGAAGATCGCGAAGAAGCCCATCTCGAGCAGCAGCGATTCCCAGCCGAACGCGTAGAAGATCTGCCCCACGTTGACGAGCGAGAGGTAGAGGAGCCACAGCCCGGCCCAGACGGCGCCGGCCGCGATCGATCCGGCGCGCTGCGGGAGGCCGGCGAGGATCAGGCACGACAACGCCACGCCGATCCAGGCGGCCGCGCGAAAGGCGGAGTCCTTCGGCAGCGCGTAGAACAGGCTCGGCGAGGCGGAGAACGGGACGTTCTGGACGAAGCGGGTGACCGGCAAGAGTCCCCGCGCGCCGAGCAGGGGGACGAACTGGTTGGCGGCGTCGAGGAACGCCACGAGGTAGATGAGCGCCAGGGCGCGCTCGAACACGAAGCGCGAGTACCAGTATTCAGGCGCGCTCATGGTCCCGTCCGTGCGCGCATCGGGATGGCCATCGCCGATGGCCGAATCTCGCCTACGCGGTGGCCAGGTCCCCTTCTTGGACGAAGTACGACGCGCACGCGTGGCTCAGGAGCTCGGGCGTCAGCTCGCGCGGATGATCGAGGTAGCCGGCGATGGCCAGCGCGTGCTCGATGAGGTCCCGGGGCTGGCAGCCCCGGAGGCGGACGCCGCGCGCCTGCAGCTCGTTGTTGACGAGGTACTCGGCCAGCGAGCGATCGAAGTCGAGCCCCTTCTTCCGGCAGTAGTTCTCGAAGATCTGGATGAATTCCTCGATGCTCGGGGATTCGGCGAGCACCTTGTAGCCGACGCGGCGGAGGAAGGCCTCGTCGACGAGGTCCGACGGCTTCAGGTTCGTGGCGAAGACGACGAACGCCATGAACGGCACTTCGAACTTCTGGCCGGTCTGCAGCGTGAGGTAGTCCAGCCGGCTCTCGAGCGGGACGATCCAGCGGCTCAGCAGCTCGCGCGGCGAGACCTGCTGCCGGCCGAAGTCGTCGAGGACGAGCACGCCGCCATTGGCGACGACCTGGAGAGGCGCACGGTAGAAGCCCTGCGTCACGCTGTAGCTGAGGTCGAGCGCGTCGAGCGTCAGTTCGCCTCCCGCCGTGACGAGCGGACGCTTGCACACGACCCAGCGGCGGTCGTAGGCCGGCGGCCGGTCCAGTCCCTCGTGTTCGCGCGGCGGATCCACGTCCTCGTGGTTGACGGGGTTGTAGACGCGGATGATGTGCCCCTCGACCGCGATCGCGTGCGGGATGGCGATCTCGCCCGGAAGGGCGTGCCGGATCGCCTGCGAGATCACCGTCTTGCCGTTGCCCGACGCACCGTACACGAACAGTGCATGCTGCGCGGCAATCGCCGGCCCCAACTGGTCGCGGACGCGGCGGCTCAGCACCAGGTCGGAGAAGGTGCGATCGACGACCTCGCGATTCACGGTCGGCGGCGCGGCACGGCGAACCTCGTGCATGTACCGCTGATACTGCGTCAGCGGAACGGGCAGGGCACCGACGTAGTGGTTCTCTTCGAGGAACATCGCGGCACGCACGCGGCCTGCGTCGGTGAGCCGGTACTTGTAGGCGGGCCCCCCGAGCAGCGCGCCTCCGCTGATCTCGCAGTGCTGCTCGCGCTTGAGCAGCGCGAGCGCCGGCTCGATGACATGGAAGGAGACGCCGAGACGTTCCCCAATCTGCGTGCCGGTGAGCTCGCCGGCGATGTACAGCGTCTTGGTGACGATCTGGAGCACGTGATCGGCCGCGAGACCCGTGTCCTCCAGTCGCTGCGGCGCCGGCGGAGCAAGGAACGCACTTTCGGTCGTGGTCATGACATCGTCTCCTCGGTGGCTGCCGCGCGTGAGCCCGCGACCGACCGCCGCCGCTCCCTCGGTGCGCGACAGCGGTGGCCGACCAGGCTCCTGCTCGGAATATGAGAATCGGAACGGTCACCGGAGTCAAGCAGATCCGGGTCGATTTCGTGCGCGCGTGCCGGATCGAGTGCGGCGTTCAGAATTGTCAGAAAGCGACCGTCCTCCCGCAGGCGGATGGATCGTCGGGACGATGCCAGACGTACAGATCCGTCGGTGGCGCCCCGCGGGACCCTGCGGACCCGCTATGCTCAGAGGCATGGCATCAGACATCGATGCCGCCGTGGTGGGCGCCGGTCCGAACGGCCTGTCCGCGGCAATCGTGGTCGCGCGCACGGGACGCCGGGTGCGCATCTACGAGGCGCGCGACCAGATCGGCGGCGGCGTCCGGTCCGCGCCGCTGACGCTTCCCGGCTTCACGCACGACGTCTGCTCTGCGGTCCACGCGTTTGCGGCAGCCTCGCCCTTCCTGCGCACCGTGCCGCTGGCGGAGTACGGCGTGGAATGGATCGAGCCGCCCGTCGCCGTCGCGCACCCGCTCGACGACGGGACGGCGGCGATCCTGGAGCGGTCGGTCGCGGCGACCGCGAATCGGCTGGGATCGGACGCGGACGCCTATCGGGCCATCGTGGGGCCTACCGTGGCGGCGTGGTCGCGGCTCGAATCCGCGATCCTGGGGCCGCTCAGGCTCCCGCGGCACCCGCTGTCCGTGGCGCGCTTCGGCTGGCACGCGCTCCAATCGGCGTCCAGCATCGTCGGCATGTTCGGGACGACGCGGGCCCGCGCGCTCTTCGCGGGCATCGCCGCCCACGGCATGCTGCCGCTCGACCGGCGGCCTTCGGCGGCATTCGGTCTCGTCCTCGCGAGCCTGGGACACACGCACGGGTGGGTCTTCCCGCGAGGCGGTGCGCAGCGGCTCGCCGATGCCCTCGCGGGCTATCTCGCGACGCTCGGCGGAGAGATTGCAACGGGTGCCGACATCCGCTCCATCGACGACGTCCCGGCGTCGGTCCGCTTGTGCGATCTCTCGCCGCGGCCGTTCCTGCGCATCGCCGGTCACCGGCTTCCGCCCGCGTATCGGCGCCTGCTCGAGCGCTACAGGTACGGGATGGGCGTGTTCAAGATGGACTGGGCGCTCGATGGACCGATTCCCTGGCGTGCGGCCGAGTGCGCGCAGGCGGGGACGGTGCACCTCGGCGGTACGTTCGAGGAGATCGCGCGCGCCGAGGACCGGATCTGGCGGGGGGCGGTCTCCGACCGGCCGTTCGTGCTGCTCGTGCAGCCGACGCTGTTCGATCCCACGCGCGCGCCGGCCGGCAAGCACATCGCCTGGGCCTACTGTCACGTCCCGCACGGCTCGACCGTCGATATGCGGCCGCAGATCGAGGCTCAGATCGAGCGATTCGCGCCGGGCTTTCGCGATTGCGTCCTGGCGCGCGCGGTTGCGACGCCTCTGGACCTCGAGCGCCAGAATCCCAATCTCGTAGGCGGAGACATCGGAGCTGGCGCATCCGACCTCACGCAGCTCTTCCTTCGGCCGAACTGGCGCATGTACTCCACGCCCGTCGAGGGGCTCTACCTCTGCTCGGCCTCGACGCCTCCCGGCGTTGGCGTGCACGGCATGTGCGGCTACCACGCGGCGACACGGGCGCTCAGGGATGTGTGGGGGATCGAGGTCGTCCGGGGGAGAGATCGCAGGAGCGGCGCGTCGTCCGGGGAGTAGAGCTGCGTCGTCCAGGGGATGGAGCCGGACGACGTTCGTCAGCTCCGGACGACGCCAATCACCCCCTCGCCCTGTCCTCGAACCGTGCCACCTGGTCGCGGGTGCCGAGCACGGCGATGAGGTCGCCGGCGTGCAGGCGTGCGCCGGGATCGGGATTCGCGACCAGATGGCCCTCGTGGAGGAGTCCGACGACCGACACGCCCATGGTCGTCCGAATCCGCAGCTCTCCGATCGTCCTGCCGTGGAACGGGCTCGCGGGCGAGAGGCCGAGCCAGGTGAATTCGAGCTGCCGCGAGACGTCTGCGATCTGCGCCATCATCGCGAGGCCGGAGCTCTCGAGGCCGTAGCGCTCGCGGCGGATGGCACTGGCCACCTGCAGGATCTCGTGCGCGGCCACGTCCAGGTGGAGCAGCGCCTGACGTGTCATCTCGATGGCGGCCTCGAACTCCGGAGAGGTGACCTCCTGGATGCCGAGGCCGTAGAGCGCCTGCATCGCATCCGGCCCGTCGGCCCGTGCGACGACCGGGAGTTCCGCGCGGAGCGCCTTCACGCTGAAGACGATTCCGCGGACGTCCGAGAACGTGGGCACCGTGATGAGCATGGCTCGTGCGCGCCCGATCGCCGCCGCCTCGAGCACGACGCGCTGGCTGGCGTCGCCGTAGATTACGGCGCGCCCGGCGACGCGCGCCTGGCGGACGCGTCGGTCGTCGATCTCGATGAGCACGCTGGGAAGCTGCAGGAGCGCCAGGGCGTCGGCGATGCTCCGGCCGACGCGGCCCGAGCCCGCGATGATGACGTGATCGTGGAGGCCCTCGGGCGGCACGTTGATCGGCTCGGGCAGCTCCGGCGGCCGGCGGGGCCGCAGCCACGCGTAGAGGCGCGGCGTGAGTCCGGAGACCACGGGCGTGATCGCCATGGTGGCGACGACCGTGTTGAGCGTCAGCGCGTAGAGCTCGCTGGGAATCGCGCCGCTCGCCAGGCCGACCCGTGCCAGCACGAACGCGAACTCGCCCACCTGGAACAGGGTCAGACCGACGGCGAGCGGCACGACGTACCGGTAACCGAAGAGCCGCACGACGCCGCCCAGGATGGCGCCCTTTCCGATCAGCACGACGCCGACGACGAGGGCGAGCACGCCGAGCTGCTGCCAGAACACCGCGGGATCGAGCAGCATCCCGACCGATACGAAGAAGAGCATGCCGAAGAGATCGCGCAGCGGGGCGATGTCGCTCAAGGCCTGGTGGGCGTACTCGGACTCGTTCACGACGAGGCCGGCCACGAACGCGCCGATCGCGAGCGAGAGGCCGAGGCGCCAGGTGACGTAGCCCACACCCAGCGCGAGCGTGGTCGTGGCGAGGAGAAACAGCTCCCGGGAATTCCACCGCGCGACCGAGGCCATCAGCCGCGGCACCACCCGCGTCGAGACCAGGACGATGACCACGAGCAGGCCGAAGGCCCGCAGGGCCGCGGGCACCACGTGGATCAGGCCGGCGGCCGGGTCGCTGAACTCCGGGAGCAGGATGATGAGCGGGACGACAGCCAGGTCCTGGACGACGAGGATGCCGAGCATGACACGGCTCGACAGCGTGCCGAGCCGACCCTGCGCCTGGATCGTCTTGAGCGCCACCATCGTGCTCGACAACGAGATCAGCGCGCCGAACCAGAGCGCCGCCTGGCGCGGCCAGCCGAGCACGGTCGCGAGGGCCGCGCCCAGCACGGTGGTGAGGACGATCTGCAGCGTGGCGCCGGCAAGCGCGACGCCACGTACGGGCGCGAGGTCCTGGAACGACAGCTCGAGGCCCAGGGAGAAGAGCAGCAACGCGACGCCGAGCTCGGCGAGCTGCTCGATGTTGTGCGCACTGGCGACCGTCAGGCCGGTCGTGAAGCGGCCGATGAGGACCCCGGCGAGGATGTAACCGACGATGAGCGGCTGGCCGAGGCGCTTGGCGAGGAACCCGCCGGCGAGCGCGGCCAGCAGGACGAGGGTGAGATCGGCCAGCAGCTCCATGCGTCAGGGGCGATTGCGGCAGAGAGCGGGTTCGGCGGACGAATCGGTCGCGTCAGGCGAGGAGCTGCCTGACCTCTTCATCGGTGGTCTCGGAGAAATCGTCGTACCACTGACCCACCGCATTGAACCGTTCCGGCATGTAGGCGCATACGATCTCGTCGGCGAGCCGCCCGATCCGGTCGCACGATTCCCGCGCGCCGACCGGCGTCGCGACGACGATTCTGGACGGTCCGAGACTGCGCAGGGCGAGAACGGCCGCCTCCATCGTTGATCCGGTGGCCAGGCCGTCGTCGATGAGGATGGCGATGCGGCCGTGCAGATCCGGCGCGGGGCGGAACCCGCGATACTGCCGCTGGCGCCGCTGCAGCTCCAGCCGCTCCCTGGCGGCGACCTCGTCGATGAGATGGCGTGGGATCCCGAGCGAGGAGACGAGCTCCTCGCTCAGCACGGAGGTCCCGCCCTCCGCGATCGCCCCCATCGCCAGCTCCGCGTGACCAGGCACGCCCAGCTTGCGGACGAGGAACACGTCGAGCGGCGCTCCGAGCGCTCCGGCCACTTCCGCGGCCACCGGCACGCCGCCCCGCGGAAGTCCGAGCACGATCACGTCCGGCCGGCCGGCGTAGCTCGACAGCCGGGTGGCGAGCTGCCGCCCGGCGTCGACCCGGTCGCGAAACCGCATGCAGGTCCTCTGGGCAACAGTATGGCATTCGATGGGCGTCCCTGAACGCGGACGGTCAGCCGCCGGCCCGCGAGAGCCGATCGAGCGTGTCCTGCAGGGCGCCGCTGAAGCGGACGCGGTAGCCGGCCGGGTCTGCCAGTTGTCGAACGGCCGGCGGGACCTCGTCGAGCGCGTGGCGGCAGCGCGCACGGAGCACGGCGAGGCTCGGTGCCGGGTGCTCCCGTCGTCCGTCGACCATGACGCGTTCGAGCAGCGGCCGGCCCTCGGGCTGGGCCGGCTCGTCGGCCAGCCCCATGAGGTCCTCCACGGCGAGCCCCTGCTCGACCGTTCGCCACACCTGTTTGCGGCCGGGATAGGTCCGCTTCCCGGTGCTCAGCTTCATGATCGGCACGACCTCGCCGCCGCGCTCGATCTCGACCAGCTTGTAGATGGCGCCGAGCGACGGCGCGTCGCTGGACGTGCTGAGCGCCGCGCCGACGCCGAACCCGTCGATTGGCGCGCCGGCTTGCAGCATCTCGGCGATCCTCCATTCGTTGAGGTCGCCGCTCACGAAGATGGTGGTCTGAGTCAGCCCGGCCGCGTCCAGAATCCGCCGGACCTCGGCGCTCAGATCGACGACGTCGCCGCTGTCGAGTCTCACGCCGCCGGGCGTCAGGCCGCTGCCGGCGAGCGCCCGGGCAGCCCGCAACGTATCGTAGGTGTCGAGCAGCATGACCGCGTCCTCGCCGAAGACGCGGGCGAACTGGCGGAACGCCGCGAGCTCGTCCGGAAAGGCGGTCACCCACGAGTGCGCCATCGTGCCGGACACCGGGATGCCGAATCTGCGGCCGGCCTCGACGTTCGACGTCGACTCGCAGCCGGCGATGAACGCGGCGCGCGCGGCGAGCAGGCCGGCTTCGGGCCCGTGGGCGCGCCGCGAACCGAACTCCACGACCGGTCGTCCAGCGGCCGCTTCGACCATCCGGGCGGCGCGGCTCGCGACCGAGGTCTGGAAGGCGAGATTGGCGAGCAGGGCGGTCTCGACGAACTGCGCTTCGGGGAGCGGGGCGGTGACCCGCAGCAGCGGCTCCGGCGGGAACACCGGCGTGCCTTCGGGCACGGCCCACACCTCGCCGGTGAAGCGGAAATGCGCCAGGTACTCGTCGAAGAACTCCGGCACGACGCGCCGGAAGGCGGGCAGGTCGCGGAGATAGTCGATCTGCGCGGGCGAGAATCGAAGACGCGCCAGATAGTCGATCGCCTGCTCGAGACCGGCCGCCACAAGGAAGTTCCGGTGGGCAGGCAGGTCGCGGGCGTACAGCTCGAAGGTCGCCGAGTTCATCATGCCGGCCGAGTAGTAGCCGGCCATCATGGTCAGCTCGTAGAGGTCTGTCGAGAGCACGAGGTCGCTCATGGCCGCGCGCTCCGGCCCTTCGCCCGATGCCGGAGGAACTCGATGACCATCGGGAGCACCGACACGAACACGATGCCGATCGTCACGATCGAGAAATGCGCCTTCACGAAGGGCACGTTGCCCCAGAGGAGGCCGGCGCCCAGGCACAACGTCACCCAGCCGGCCGCGCCGAGGAGGTTGTAGAACGCGAACGAGGGCGAGGACATCTGCGCGGCGCCGGCCACGAACGGCACGAACGTTCGCACGATGGGCACGAACCGGCCGAGCACGACCGCCTTGCCGCCGTAGCGTTCGAAGAACGTGTGGGCGCGCAGGAGGTGCTCGCGATTGAGGAGCCGGTGCGAGAAGCCGGCCGAGTCGTGCGCGTGGAACACGCGCGGTCCGACGAGCCGGCCGACCGTGTAGTTGACGGCGTTGCCGCTGAACGCGGCCAGCGCCAGCAGGGGCATGGCGACCCAGACGTTCAGCGAGCCGGTCGCGCACAGGGCGCCGGTCGCGAAGAGCAGGGAGTCTCCCGGAAGAAACGGCGTGACGACCAGTCCCGTCTCGGCGAACACGATCCCGAACAGGACTGCGTGCACCCACGGGCCGTAGCCCCGGACGAGCTCGAACAGATGCGCGTCGAGATGGAGAACGAAATCCAGCGCCGAGGACATCGGGACGACATTCTGTCACAGCGGAACGCCCGGTCCGGCGCCCCGCCTCGTCCCTAGCGCGGCCCGCCGGCGCCGAGATCCTTGACGATCACCAGCGTCTCGCCTGGTCGGATGAGCCCCAGGTCGCGGCGCGCGGCTTCCTCGATCGCCGTGGGATCCTGTCGCAGCCGCCGTGCCTGCTCGTCCAGCTGCTGATTCTCGAGGCGAAGGCGGACGAGCGCCGCCATGGCGCGGTCGTACTCGCGCTGCGCGCGCAGACCGGCCAGGTAGCCGTTCTCGCCGACGACCGCGTGGACCATGAGCAGCACGGCCGCCGCCAGAAGAGCCCAGGTCACCAGCCGGCGCCGCTGCTGCCGCACGTCCTCGGCCGACCGCAGACGCCGGCGTGTGCCGGGCGGGCGTGAGGGCGGCGTGGCGCGGGCGTCGCTGGACATCGGCGGACAGGTATTATCAGTTTCTCGACACGAGTACAAGATCAAAATAGGTGCATGCGTGAGATCGTCATCGCGTTGAGTACGCTGCCGTCCGGTTTCGATGCACCGCCGCTGGCACGCGACCTGGTCGAGCTGGGCGTCGCCGCGTGCGTGACCATTCTTCCGGCGGTCCAGTCGGTCTACGTCTGGGAAGGCGCCGTCCAGCAGGAGACGGAGCAGCAACTGCTGATCAAGACAACGGGCGATCGCGTCGCCGCGCTCTGGGCGGCGCTCAAGGCGCGGCATCCCTATGACGTGCCGGAGTTCGTGGTGCTGCCGGTGTCGGAAGGGAACCCGGACTATCTGCGCTGGGTCGGGGAGGTCGTCGACTCACCCAAGCGCCTGGCGTAGATCGGCCTCGAGGTCGTCGACATCCTCGATCCCGGCCGAGATGCGGATCATGGCGTCGGTCAGGCCGATGGCCGCCCGGCGGTCGGCCGGGACGGAGGCGTGCGTCATCGAGGCCGGGTGGGACACGAGCGTCTCCACGCTCCCGAGGCTCTCGGCGAGCGCCATCAGCCTGAACGCGTTCAGCACGCGGCGGGCCTCCTCGAACGACGCCATCTCGAATGTGAGCATGCCGCCGAAGCCGCGCGGCATCTGCCGCGTCGCGAGCGCGTGCTGGGGGTGGCCGGGCAGGCCGGGATAGAGCACCCGCCGCACCTTGGGATGGCCGGCCAGGAACTCCGCGAGCGCCATCCCGTTGGCGGAATGCTGCGCCATCCTGAGCGCGAGCGTCTTCGTACCGCGGAGCACCAGCCAGCTGTCGAACGGACTGAGGATGGCACCAGCGGCGTTCTGGACGAACCGCAGCCACTCGAGGTCCTCCGCGCGCCGCGCCACGACGGCGCCGCCGACCGAGTCGCTGTGCCCGTTCAGGTACTTCGTCGTGCTGTGGACCACGAGGTCGGCCCCGAGGCCGAGCGGCCGCTGGAGATACGGGCTCGCGAACGTGTTGTCCACGGCCAGCGTCGCTCCGTGCCGGTGGGCGGCGTCGGCGGCTGCGGCGATGTCGGTGACCCGCAGGACAGGGTTGGTCGGGGTCTCGACGAACACGAGCCGGGTTCGCGGCGTGAAGGCGCCCTCGATGGCGGAGACAATGGACGTGTCGACGAAGGTGAACTCGAGTCCATAGCGGGTGAGCACGCTGTCGAACAGGCGGAACGTGCCCCCGTAGACGTTGTCGGTGACGATGACGTGGTCGCCGGTCCGGAGCTCGGCCAGGATGGCGCCGATCGCCGCCATCCCGGAGGCGAACGCGGCGGCGCCGGCGCCGCCCTCGAGCGCCGCGAGGTTCGCCTCCAGGGCGGCGCGCGTCGGGTTCTGCGTCCGCGCGTACTCGTAGCCCTTGTGGTGCCCGAGCGCGTCTTGTACGTATGTGGAGGTCTGGAAGATCGGCGTGACGATGGCGCCCGTCGAGGGATCGGGCTCCTGTCCGGCATGCACGCAGACCGTGGCGAACCGCGCGTCGTCGCGAAGCTTCATGCGTCTGTTATGATGCGCTTTTCAATTTCCCGAGTCACGTGACCGTGTGGCGCCGTTCGACCGCAACGGAGGACCCGCCGCCCGCTGCGCCTCCGATGACGACGACGGCGTCCGGTCCGGGCGAGCCGCCGGGCCCGTCCGCGCTGCGGACGGTGCCGGGACGCGTGTCCGTCATCTCATGCGCGGCACTGCTGCTGCTCTGGCTGGGACAGCAGGTCGTCGAGCTGCCGCCGTCGCTGCAACTCCTCCGGAAGGGCGCCGCGCTCACGCTGATCGCCTCCGGCGCGTGGACGGTCGCCCTGCTGATCGCGCGCAACCGGCGCCGGCTGCTGTGGCGGGTGCGCCGGAAGCTGCTGCTCTCGTATCTCTTCCTGAGCGTCGTCCCGATCGTTCTCGTGCTGACGTTCGCGCTGGCCGGCGCCGTCGTGCTGTACGACACGCTCGCGGCGTATCTCCTCCGCCAGTCGATCGACGACGTCGTCGGGGAAGTCAAGTCCATCGGCGTGCCGGCCGCGGCGGAAATCGGCAGGCATCCCGGCGCCGCCCGCGCCTTGATCGCCACCCGGTACCAGGATTGGGCGCCGCAGTTCCCGTCGTTGTCGCTGGCGGTCGTGCCGGCTGCCGGCGGCGCGCCGCTGCAGGCGGGCCCGTGGACGCACGTGACGCCGCCGCGCAGTGTGCCCGCCTGGCTCGCCCGCGCGCGTCACTTCGACGGACTCGTGCTGGCCTCGCCCGTCGAGTCGGCGACCGGCGGCGAGGCGGTGGTGGCCGTACGCTGCGCGGAGATGACCGATGACGGCGAGCATCTGGTCGTCGTCGATCTGCCCGTCGGACGCGACCTCCTGACGCGGATCGACGACCGCACGGGCGTGCGGGTCGTGGGCACGACGGTGGCCCCGATCGGATCGGATGTGTCGTCGAGCAGCAGCCGGGCGAACGGCCCCGGCGTCCTGCCGCCGGCCAGCAGCAGTCCGTTCCAGGAGACGGTCGCCTTCGTCGACGTGACCGACTGGGAGACAGGGCGCACCCAAGAGGCCGCGGTGAGGGTGCAGGCGCCCTTGGGACGCCTGTCGCAGCGAATGGCGGCCGTGCAGTCCGCGCGGCTCGGGTCGAACGTCAAGGGCCTCGTGGTGTTCCTGCTGGTGCTCGCCGTGCTCTTCGCGATCGTGCAGGGCTCCGCGCTCGTCATGGGCGGTGCGCTGGCGCGTTCGATCACCAACGCCGTGCACGAGCTGTTCGTCGGGACCGAGCGGGTCCGCCAGGGAGACTTCACCCATCGGATCCGGGTCGGCTCGCAGGACCAGCTCGGCGACCTGGCCGACTCCTTCAACCGGATGAGCGGCAGCATCGAGCATCTGCTGCACGTCCAGCGGGAGAAGCAGCGGCTCGACGACGAGCTCCGCATCGCGCGGGACATCCAGAAGTCCCTGCTGCCGGTGCGGCCGCCGGCAATCCCGGGCCTGGCGCTCGCGGATCTGTGCGAGCCAGCGCGCGAAGTCGGCGGAGACTACTATGATTTCTTCCAGCTGGGCCCCCGTCGGCTCGGCGTGCTCGTGGCGGATGTGTCGGGCAAGGGGACGTCGGCCGCGCTCTACATGGCGGAGCTGAAGGGGCTGATGCTCGCCCTCAGCCGGACGGAGATGTCGCCCCAGCCGCTGCTCACCGCCGTGAATCGACTCCTGGCGGAGCACCTGGACAACCGGAGCTTCATCACGGCGGTCTATGCGGTCGTCGACCTCGATCGGATGAC
Organism: uncultured Acidobacteriota bacterium; assembly: GCA_963764505.1. Classification (GTDB taxonomy): domain Bacteria; phylum Acidobacteriota; class Vicinamibacteria; order Vicinamibacterales; family SCN-69-37; genus CAVXSP01. The sequence continues at coordinate 2,282,281 of CAVXSP010000001.1, forward strand.
GCTGACCTGCGCACGCGCGGGCCACACGCCGCCGATCGTGGTGTCGGGCGGCCGGGCCGAGGTGCTCGCGCCGGGGGGCATGGTCCTGGGACTCCGGCTCCCCGGCGCGAGCGAGCGGTTCGACGCGCTTCTCGAGGAATACACACGGCCGTTGACGCCGGGTGACCTGATCGTGCTGTATACGGACGGGATCACGGAGGCGATGAACGTCGATGGCGATCTGTTCGGCGAAGAGGCGCTCGCCGCCGTGCTGAGCGCCGTACAGCACCACGATCCGGCGGCCATCCGCGAGCGGGTCGTGCGCGACGTGCGCGCGTTCGTCGGTCGTGCCGAGCCGCACGACGACATGACGATGGTGATCATCAAGGTGGACGAGCCCGCATGAGTGAGCCAGCCGGCGCCAGACCGACCGAGATCTTCCGCAGCCATTCGTCGATCGAGACCGAGGTCGTGCGGGGATTGCTGGACGCCCACGGAATCGACGCGATTATCTCGTCCGCGCTGTCGCCATCCCTGTTCCCGGTCCGCTTTGGCCAGACGGAGTTCCGCGTCAGCGTGCCCGGGCTCGCCGCCCAGAAGGCGCGCGAGATCATCGCCGGGCACCTCGACGAGGCGGCCGCGGGCGAGCTGCGGCGGCTGACCGAGACGCTGGGACCGCTCGAGGCGCAGCTCGGCTACCGCTTCCGCGACGTCGGGCTGCTCGAGCACGCGCTCACGCACCGATCGCGCGCGCACGAAGACGCCTCGGGCGGGGTGATCGACAACGAGTCGCTGGAGTTCCTCGGCGACGCCGTCCTGGGCTTCGTCATCGCCGACATGCTGTTCCAGCGCTTTCCCACCCACAGCGAGGGCTACAAGTCGAAGGTGAAGGCGTCGATCGTCTCGTCCGCGTCCCTGACCCGGCTGGCGGAGAAGATCGATCTCGGCCGGTTCGTGCTGCTCGGACGCGGCGAGGAGAAGACGGGAGGACGCCGCAAGCACGCCATCCTCGCCGACAGCTTCGAGGCGGTGATCGCCGCAATCTATCTGGACGGCGGCATCGAGTCCGCCCGTGAGTTCATCGTGTCGCGCTTCGGACCGCTGCTGGCGGACGCCGGCGATCAGGCCGCCGAGGCGGAGTTCACCGCCGACTGGAAGTCGGCTCTGCAGGAGTGGCTCCAGGCGGCAGGGCAGGGGCTGCCCAAGTACCGGCTCGCCTCGGTGGAGGGGCCGGATCACCGCAAGCGCTTCGACGTCGAGGTGCTCGTCAGCGGCCAGCCCACCGGGCGGGCGAGCGGGCGATCCAAGAAGGACGCCGAACAGCAGGCCGCCAAGGCCGCGCTCGAGAGACTGAGACCCCAGAGCTGAGGACTAGTCGATCTCGATGATTCCCGGCTGGTGAATCTCGCGCTCCGCCGCCGCCATGGCGGGCTCGAGCACGGGCTCCAGCGGGCGCGGCAGCCGAATCTGCGCGTACGCATGGATCTCGCGCGCGAGATCGTCGCCGCTCGGCGGTTCGGCTCGTCCGTACAGCCGCACGTAGACGCGCAGCAGCGGATCGTCGAATCCGTAACGCTTGCGCTGCACGGCCAGCAGGTCGACGTCCTCGAGCCACGAGAGATAGTCCTTGGTCGATCCCGGCGTGCGGTGGAGCCGGTGAGCGATATCGGTGAGGTTGAGCGGCTCGATGTCGGCGAGCACGCTGAGGATGGCCTTGAGCGCCCCATAGCCGCGCGCCCGGTGCAGCCGGAACTCGTACGAATACCGGCAGACCTGCGTCAACCGGCCGTCGGGCGCGAACAGCGCGGACAGGGCGGCGATCGGGTCGGTCGTCGGGCCCAGCTGGGTCAGCGCGTCGAGCAGGATGTGCGCGTACGCCGCCCGTCCGCCCGTCAACGCACCCACGGCTGGCGCCGCGGCGCGTGCCCACTCGGGCCGCGTCGTCCCGAAGAGCAGCCCCAGGGCCACGAGCTCCGGCGTCTCGAGCGGAGGAACGTGAACCACCTCGAACCGGGCGGAGGCGTCGCGCAGCAGCCGGTGCGTGCGCGCCGTGAAGCGCGAGGCGAGGACGAACCGGTTCGGGCTGTCCGCGAGCCGTGCGATCAGCTCGCGCTGGACGTGGCGCAGGCCCGGGAAGCTCTCGAACGTGCGCACGTCGAGGACGTCGTCGAGCAGGAAGGTCGCGGGCTCGCCGTCCGCCGTGACCTCGTCGAAGAACGTCAGCAGGCCGTCGAACGCGGCGCGCGGGGTCGAGGGCAGCGACGGCAGCTTTCCGCTGGGCGGCTTGAGCGGGCACACGCCAACTACGGCTTCGAGACACCGCTCGGGCGTGGTGGCGATGCCGGACATCGAGAGGTACTGCGCGCGCGACGGTCCGAGCGCCTGCGCGACTCGCAGCAGCAGCGACGTGCGGCCGGTGCCGCAGCCGCCGAGCACGACCGGGATGCGGCCCGCGTCGACCGAGGCCGTGATCCGCCGTTCAAGCGCCGGCCGCGGCACGATCACGGCAGGTACTCCGGCAATCGCCGGCAGGATGCAGCGTCGAGAGAAGTCGGCATTTCGATACCAGAGTCGACCACGGCAGCAACCTTCGGGGGACGGGTCACTCTAAAGAACGGACGCGGGCCCTGTCAATTTCGATCCGGAGGCTTCGCCCCCCGCCCCCCCCAACGCGCTCGCGATCGTTCACTTCTGGCTTCTGGCTTCTGGCTTCTGGCTTCTGGCTTGTCGAGCACGCTCAGCCCCGGCACGGGTGTCTCGCTGTAGAATCGTAGGCCGCATGAATCTGTGTGTGCTTGGCGCCCAGTGGGGCGATGAAGGCAAGGGAAAGATCGTCGATCTCCTGAGTCCGTACTTCTCGGTCGTCGCGCGCTATCAGGGCGGCCACAATGCGGGTCACACGGTCTTCGTCTCCGGCCGCAAGTTCGTCCTGCACCTGATTCCGTCGGGCATACTGCATCCGGGCGTCACGTGCGTCATCGGCAACGGCGTCGTCGTCGATCCCCACGCGCTGTTCCAGGAGGTCGATCAGCTCGCCGCGCTCGGCATCGACGTCGGCGGGCGCCTGCTCGTCAGCGACAAGGCGCACCTGATCCTGCCCTACCACCGGGAGCTCGACGTGCTCGCCGAGGCGAGGCGCGGCGAGCGCAAGATCGGCACCACCTCCCGGGGAATCGGGCCGGCCTACGAGGACAAGGTCGCCCGGCGCGGCGTCCGAGTCGGCGACCTGGCGAGCGCCGACGATGACGGGCCGCTCGCCGACGCGATTCGAGAGAACGTCGAGGCGAGGAATCGGCTCGTCGGCAACCGGGACCTGAAGTGGACCGACGTGCTGAGAGACCTCCGGGGCATCTGGCCCCGCCTGCAGCCGCTCGCCTCAGACGTGTCCCTGTTCCTGGATCGTGCGATGCGCGACGGCCGCCGGATTCTGTTCGAAGGCGCGCAGGGGACGCTGCTCGACATCGACCACGGCACCTACCCGTTCGTCACGTCCTCGAACTCGATCGCGGGAGGAGCCTGCACCGGACTGGGACTCGGACCCCGCGCCGTCGGCGCCGTGCTCGGAGTGGCAAAGGCCTACACGACCCGCGTGGGCGAAGGCCCGCTGCCGACCGAGCTGTCCGGCGACATGGGTGAGCGCCTCCGCGAGACGGGCCAGGAGTACGGCGCCTCGACGGGGCGTCCGCGCCGGTGCGGCTGGTTCGATGCCGTGGCCGTCCGGTACGCCGCCCGCGTGAACGGCCTCGACGCCCTGGCCATCACCAAGCTCGACGTGCTCGATGGGCTCGACGAGCTCAAGCTGTGTACGGGATACCGCTGCGGGGGCGAGACCCTCGACCAGATGCCGGCCGACCTGAGCGTGTTCTCCGGCTGCGAGCCCGTCTACGAGACAATGCCGGGCTGGCGTCAGCCAACCGCCGGCCGCACGGAGTTCGCGGATCTGCCCGCGGCGGCCCAGCAGTACATCAAACGCCTCGAGGAAGTGAGCGGAGTTCCGGCGGCGATCGTGTCCACGGGGTCGGAACGCAACCACACCATCATCCGGACCGATGGGGCGGCCGCCGGATGGCTCCGGCGCTAAGCGATGGCGGCCTGACGCGACGGAGGACCCACAATCCGGCGGACGTGGTCGAGCAGATCCTTGCGGACGAACGGCTTCTGCAGCACGTGGGCGTCCGGCTCGAGCTCGTCGTTCACCAGGTAGCCGGACATGAAGAGGAATTCCGCCTCGGGAAACTGGGTTCGCAGCCGCGCGGCCATTCGAGGGCCCGTCAGCACGGGCATGACGACGTCGCTGATCACCAGATCGAGCCGTCCGGCGGCGGCGGCCACCTCGAGGGCCTCCGCGCCGTTCCGGGCCTCGAGCACGCTGTAGCCCTCGCGACGAAGGGCCAGCGCAAACAGTTGGCGCTGCGCCGGCTCGTCCTCGACGACGAGCACGACGGTCTCAGCCGGCGCCGCGACGGCCGGCGGCGTTGCGACCGGAGTTGGCTCGACGGTTCCGAAGAAAGGCATTCGCATCGTTGACGCTCGCGTGGGTGCCACCCGAACGGATGCGAACCCTGTGCCAGAAGGGAGCATCTGGAATCAGCGTCCCTTCTGGCGGCGTGTGCGTTAGGGGCGCACCCGAAGGAGCTCGCAGCGCGCGATCAGTGCGCTGCTGCGGCCTGCGGCGCGCAGTACTTGTCGAAAGCAAGGGTGAGCAGGTCCGAGATTGCGTCCGCCGAACGCTGCTCGATGTCGCGCCGCTCGATCATGTAGAGGAGCTGACCGTCCCGGAGTAGGCCGATCGAGGGAGACGACGGCGGAAACCCGGTGAAGTACTCCCGGGCGCGGTCGGTCGCCTCGATGTCGGCTCCGGCGAACACCGTGGCGACGACGTCCGGACGGTGGGGGTGTTGCAGCGCCTGGGCGATTCCGGGGCGGGCCCGGCCCGCCGCACACCCGCAGACCGAGTTGACGATCATCATCACGACCCCCGGCGACTTGGCGACTTCGTCCACGTCGGCGGCTGTCCGGCATTCGCGGGCACCCAGCGCGGTCAGTTCGCCGCGCATCGGGGCAATCAGATATTCGGGATAAGGCATCGAAGGTCCTCCAGCGAGCTTGATACATTGATGATTATATGACCCATTCCTCGCGCCGGCAGATGCTGACGTGGCTGCTGGGCGCCTTGAGCGCGCCGCTGGCCGGCCGGGGGCGCGCCAGGGCGCAAGGACTGGGGGCGTTCTCGGCCGGCCCGCCTCCGTGCCGGCCGGACGTCAAGCCGACTCCCTCCACGCCCCAGGGGACGGAGTTCAAGGCGGGGGCGCCCGAGCGGGCCTCGCTGACCGAAGCGGGCGTAGCGGGCCGCGGGTTCGTGCTGAGCGGCACCGTCAGCGGCGTGACCTGCGGTCCGATCAAACAGGCGCGCGTCGATTTCTGGCAGGCCGATGCGCAGGGCGCGTACGACACGAGCGGGTTCCGCCTTCGCGGGTTCCAGATCACCGACGGCGTGGGAGGCTATCGGCTCGAGACGATTGTGCCCGGGCCGTCCAAGGGACGTGCGCCGTGTCTTCACGTGAAGGTCCAGCCGCCTGGCAAGGCGGCCTTCACGTCCCAGCTCTTCTTCCCGGACCAGCGGCTGAACCGGACGGATCCCCAGTTTCGACAGGAACTTCTCATCGCGGTGTCGGACACTGCCGGGGGCGGGTCGGGGCGGTTCGATATCGTGCTGGATCTCTGAGCCGAGCGACGAGGGCGGTCGCGACGTTCGGCTTCGTCCCGTTCGCCCTCAGCGCCCGGCGTGCATGCGCTCGAGGCGTCTGGTCGCCAGTCTCGCGAGGAGGGAGCAGAGCAGGACGAGCCCCACGAGCACCAGCGCGCCCGCCCAGGCCTGACGATGGAGATCGTCGTATGGGGAGATCGCGTACGTGAACACCTGAACGGTCAGCGTAGAGATGGGCTGCAGCAGGTTGGTGGACCAGTAGCGGTTGTTGAACGAGGTGAAGAGCAGTGGCGCCGTTTCGCCGGCGATTCGTGCGAGGGCGAGCATGATGCCCGTCACGATTCCGGGCAGCGCGGCGGGCAACACGACGGTGAGCATGGCGCGGCTCTGGGTCGCGCCGAGCGCCAGCGCGCCTTCCCTCAAGGAGCCGGGCACCAGTTTCAACAGCTCCTCGGTCGTCCGCGCGACGATGGGAATCATCATCACGCTGAGGGCGATTCCCCCTGACAGCGCGGTGAACTGCTTGATTGGCAGGACGACCAGCGTGTACGCGAACAAACCGACGACGATGGACGGCACACCGTTCAAGGTGTCGGCGGCGAAGCGCACGGCGAGGGCCATTCGCGAATGGTTGAAGTGCGCGAGATAGAGACCGCTCAGCAGCCCGACGGGAATCGCGAGCGCGCTCGCGATCCCGCAGACCAGCACCGTTCCAAAGATGGCGTTGGCCATGCCGCCGCCGACCTCGCCGTGAGGCTTGGGCATCTGCGTGAAGAAGTTCCAGTCGAGCGCGCTGAAACCCTGCGAGATGACGAAGAAGAGGATGAAGAACAGCGGCAGGAGCGCGACGAGCACCGCGACCACACACAGCCCGGTCATGATCTGCGACACGACCCGCCGGTACAGATCGCGCAGCCTCATACCGAGGTCGGCTCCCCGGCGGCGATCGGGACGGGCACACGGGCCGTTCCGCTCTCCCGAGTCATGCTCCAGATGAGCACGCGAGAGGCCGCGTTGACGATGAGCGTGATGATGAAGAGCACCAGGCCGATCTCCACGAGCGCATCGACGTGCAGGGGACTGGTCGCCTCCGTGAACTCGTTGGCGATCACGGCCGCCATCGTGTACTGGGGGGCGAAGAGCGACAACACGATCTGCGGCGTGTTCCCGATGACCATCGTCACCGCCATCGTCTCGCCGAGCGCCCGTCCGAGCCCGAGCATCACGGCGCCCACGATGCCGACGCGCCCGTAGTGCAGGGCGACCCGTGTGGCTTCCCACCGCGTCGCACCGAGGGCGTAGGCGCCTTCGCGCTGGGCCGCCGGGACGACCTTGAGCACTTCCCTGGCGACCGACGAACTGAACGGCACGACCATGATGGCGAGAATGACGGCCGCCGAGAACATGCCGACGCCGACCGGCGGCCCGCTGAAGAGCGGCGTGTCCCGGAGCCAGGCGGGGAATCCGCTCTCGAAGGCGCGCATGGCAGGCACCAGCACGAAGATGCCCCAGAGCCCGTAGACGATGGACGGAATGGCGGCGAGCAGCTCTGTCAGGAACACGAAGGGCTGGCGCAGCGAGAAGGGACACAGTTCGGACAGAAAAATCGCGATACCGAGGGCAATGGGCGTGGAGATGAGCAGCGCGAGGAAGGAGGAGTAGAGCGTGCCCCAGATGAACGGCTTGGCACCGAATTCCAGCGCCACCGGATCCCAGTTGTCGGTGACCCAGAAATGGAATCCGAACTTGGCAATGGAGGCTGCGGACTCGCGCCACAGGACAACGCCGATGCCCCCCGCGAGACACACCACCACGAGCGCGAAGAACCCGGTCCCCGCATGGAAGACCAGATCCCCCGCGCCTGATTTCGATCGTCGCATATGCCGCGCGACTACTGTACCTTGATCTTCCCCAACTGGGCCATCTCGAGCTGGACGACTTCCTGGGGCAGCGGCGCGTAGCCGAGGTCCGCGCAGTACTTCTGCCCGTCGGTCAGCGCCCACTTGACGAAATCGTCCATCGTCTTCGCGAGGGCCTTGTCCTTCGGATTCTCGTAGAGGAGCAGCCACGTGAAGGACGAGATCGGGTAGACGCCCTGGCCCGGCGCATTCGTGATCGAGACGCGAAAGTCCGCCGGCATCTGCTTGGCGGCGCCGGCGGCGGCGGCCGTCACCGACTGGAGGGTCGCTTTCGTGAACTCGCCGGCCGCGTTCTGGACCGTTCCGTAGGCGATGCTGCTCTGGAGGGCATAGATGAGCTCGACGTACCCAAACGCTCCCGGCGTCTGCTTGACGAGGCCGGCCACTCCGTCATTGCCCTTCCCACCGAGGCCGACCGGCCACTTGACCGATGTCGCAACGCCGACCGTCTGCTTGTAGGCGGGCGAGATCTTGGAGAGATAGTCGCACCAGATGTACGTGGTGCCGCTGCCATCCGACCGGTGCACGACCGTGATGTCGGTGCCCGGCAGGTTGACGCCCGGATTGAGCTTCGTGATGGCGGGATCGTTCCACTTGGTGATCTTGCCGAGGAACATGTCGGCGATGACCGGGCCCGTGAACTTCAGCTCCGCGCTGACGCCCGGGATGTTGTAGGCGGGGACGACGCCGCCCAGCACGGTCGGGAAGTGGAAGATCTTGCCCGGCGCGGCCTGCATCTGCGCCGGCGTCATCGGACCGTCGCTCGCGCCGAAGAAGACCACCTGGTTCGTGATCTGGGCGATGCCTCCGCCGGAGCCGATCGCCTGATAGTTGATCTGGATGTCCGGGTGCAGCTTGTTGTACTCGCTGAACCACTTCTCGTAGATCGGCGCCGGAAAGGTGGCGCCCGCGCCGTTGATCTGCACTTTCTGCGCGAGAACGCCGGCGCCGAGCGCGATCACGCACGCTCCGGTGAGTGCCGCACGTCCTGCGCGCATAGTCAATCTCGTCATTGCCTCTCTCCCTCCGTAAGTCGACTGCGCGATCCCGCCAGTCGTCAACAGCCTAGAAATTGATGAGCCCGTGCAATGCCACTTTCTTCTGCGTCGCCGTGGACGTACCGGGGTACTTGGTCTGATCGTAGTCCAGCAGCACCGCAGAGGTGACCGATCCCTGGTGGGGGAACCAGTAGGCGAACCCTGCGATCGTCGTGTTCTGCTTCACGGACGAATTGCTGTCGTCCGGCTTCCACGAGTCGTAACGCAGCAGGAGCTCCGGGCCGTTGCCCTTCTGTTTGAAAATCGGCGTGGCCCAGACCGAGTAGCCCTTGCCCTCGACCTTCACCGCCGTGGCCATGGGCTGGTCCTTCGACTCGAAGTAGTGCAGGCCCAGGTTGATGTACTTGTGCTCGAACGTGCCCTCGGCCTGGAGCCGGGTCTTGGGATCGCTCTTGGCGTAGTGATCGGCGTCGTAGAAGACCGTCAACCGCAGGCCGCGCGCCGCGAGCGCGCCCTTGGCGAGCGGGCGGACCGTGAACCGCGCCTGCAGCGCTTTCTGATTGTTGGCCTCGACCGTCGAGTAGCCCTCGCCGTTGTAGACGCCGACGTGGAAGTCACCGTAGTTGTTGGGCAGGTTGGAGTGGAACGAGACGCCGGCGTCGGAGGAGGTCAGCTTGCCGACCCGCTCGGCGAAGACCGTGCCCTGGAACCGGTAACGATAGATCCCTTCCTCATAGTCGATGAGCGGCGTGTGGCCGATCCCGAACCGGATCCAGGTGCCGGTCCAGCCGCCGGTCCAGTCGTCGAGCGAATACTGCGCATAGGCGTACTTGATCCGAAAGACGGCGCTGTTGCCGACCGAACTCGCGCGCGTCACGTCCGGCGTGATTCGGAACGCGATCGCGTGATTGATCTTGCCGTTGATGTTGATGTACGCGCGGTTCGTGTCGAACGAGTTCGGCGAGACGCTGTTACTGTCGACGTCAGTGCTGTCAGGGGCGGCCGTGAACGTGTAGTTCATGAAGAGCGTGGCGCCGATGCTGACCGACGGCGTATCGTCGGGCGGCGTGTAGCCCGCCGCCGGAGTCACCTGGGCCGCCGCCAGGCGGGGCAGGGCCGCCAGACAGAGGATGAGTAGGGAGCGTACGCAACGTCGCATCGAGAGAGGCCTCCTCACTGAGAGAACGGAACCGTCATTCATTCGTCTGAGGGAGATTACCGGGGGGGTGTAACGGGCCGCGATCGGCTGCGTTTCACTTGCGTTAAATTCCTGCGCCGCCTCTGAGGCGCACTCCACCGGGCCGCGTCCGCGTTCACGCCGTTGGGGCCGGCGGCTGCGGGATTTCTGGTATCGTTGAAATTCGCTCGCCTCGGTCCCCATCGTCCAGAGGCCTAGGACGTGGCCCTTTCAAGGCCAAAACCCGGGTTCGAATCCCGGTGGGGACGCCATCCTGCGCCGGTCCCTTCCGGACCGCGAGCGGTCGCGCGACACGACCCGGGTTCACACGACCGTTACGGGCCCTTCATGGAATCGTCGTCACCGACGTTCACAATCGGTGGGGCGGTCGAGCGCAGAGGTCGCGGCCGCGCGCGAGGGCACGCATGGCGATCACATCTGGTTTGGAATCCCGGCCGACTCAGGATCTGATTCACCGGTTTGCCGAGTGCACGCTGACCGACGTGGGATGGCGCGCGCGCTCGGTGGAGCGCTGGGTGCTCACCCTGCGCGAGCAGATCGGGCTCGTGCACCGTCTGACGGTCAGCCCGACGAGCGTCACGCACGACGAATTGAAGGAGACGCTGCAGCGACTTCGTTCCGACATGAGGGAAGCCGAAGCGCTCTCGGTGCTCAGCGCGCATTTGACCGGGATGTGGGCCACACTGAAGCAGGACGTCGAACGGCTCGTCGACGCGACAGCCAGCCGGGAGGACCCCGGCGGACCTCGCGCGGTCGACGCTCAGGCGCTGTTCCGGTCGGAGAAGTAGGCCGCCCTCGCTACCGAGCCCTGCGCAGCGCCGACAGTTCGCGGGTGACCTTCCTCCAGTCGCTGTCGTCCGCCTTCGTGGCAATCGGAGCCCCGCGCTCGGCATAGAACGAGAGAATCTCGCTCCGGACGCCGGCGCTGGCGCGCGCGTATCCGTCCTCGTCGAGCTTTCCCAGCCATTTCGCATAGGCCTCGTCGACGAGGCCGTACTCACCGGGACGGATCGGCTGCCCCGTATCCAGATTCACGTCAGCCAGGGCGGGACGGCCCTTGGCGACCTGATCGAGAGAGACTCGGTAACGCGCCACCGTGCGGTCGAAGCTCTCGACGAAGAGGCGCTCGGTCTCGCGAGTGGGCGGCCTGAACGAGAGCACGCGGAACGGACCGATCTTCGGAACGAGCCGGAACAGCCACGCGAGGATCTTCTGCCAGACGTTCGGCCGGGAATATTCGCGTCCCCAGCGCCGTTCGAAGTCGGCGCTCGTCAGCTGGAACACGAACGCCCGCGACGTCGCGTCGGGAAACCGCTTCCGGATGTCGTCCTGCTTCATCGACCAGGCCACCTTGGTCATCGCCGGAATCACGTCGCTCACGGCATGGCGGAACGTTCCCACCGACAACGTGTAGTGAGGCAGCACGTCGTCGAGCGTCAGGCCGTAGGTGGCCTCGAACGCCCGCTCGAGCAGCGGGCGCGGGATCTCGAAGCCGATGAAGTCGCGGTAGGACTGCGGAAGGTACGCGCCACGTGCGACCTGCAGGACGTCGAATCCGAATTCAGTGCGGAGATGCGCCGTCGGATCGTCTTCGTAGGTCATCAGCGGCCCGAACGCCGCAGCGAGCTTGGGATAGGTGAGCGGCACCGACGGGTTCACCGCATCCTGGTGCCCCTCGACATCGGCGACGTAGTGCGACAGCGCGCCCAGGGCGAACGCCTCCTCGTCCACGGTGCGCGACTCGCGGATGAGCGCGAGCACGAAATGGCCCGTCCGCGCGTAGTGCGCGAGCTGGCCGAACAGGACCCCGCTGAGCGGGTAATAGCCGATGTCCTGGATCATCGAGCCGCCGTAGGCGAACGCCTTGGCGCGCCGCAGTGCGTCCCGCGAGGGATGGAAGCGCGCGCGGAGCACCGGGACGATCGACGTCTGCCACGCGGCATCGACGATGGCCTCGTGCGTGAGCACCGAGTAGGCGTCCGCCCTGCTGCTCAGGCCGAGCAGCGCGACGCAGGCGACGAGCGCGGTCCGGCGCCTCACGATCCGGACCGTAAGCAATGGCGGTGCCCTGGGGCGTCAGGCCGGAATCGGGGCACGGCTGGGATCGAGGCGTTCCCTCCTGCAGCGTAATGTTACAGACTGCGCCTCGTCGAGGCTGGCTCGGATTGCTCGAGCGTCACGGCCAATCAGTAGTGCCGGACGGTCATCGTGTAGTTGGCGGGTTCCGGCACCGTCCCGGGATCGAAGACGACGACGCAGAACTGCCCCTGCGTGAACTGACCACTGGCGACCGACTCCTGCCCGACCGCGGCGTTGTTCTTGGTCGCCGATGCCGCGCGCGTGCAGCTTCCGTCGAACGAGTTGTAGGTGCCGAAGGCCACGCCGATCGGCACGTTGAGGGCCGCGCCGGTGGCCGCCGACGTCAGCGTGTTCACCGTGACGCCCGCGTCCGTGACTCCGTACACGTAGTCGACGAAGAACAGGTTGATCGACTCGCCGCCCACGGCCAGGCTGCCCGAGAAGTTCTCGCTGGCGAGCACGGGACTCGGAATCGTCGCACTGTTCTTCTTGCAGCCGGCTACGGTCGCCAGTAGAGCGGAACCGACGATCAGAAGAGGCAGTTGACGTATCGACGTGGTCATCGGAACGATCCCTTCAGAGAGGCGGCGCTGGCGGGTCAAGCCGGAGCTAGTGTACCCCAATCCAGATACAATCGAGTCCGCGGGCCGCTAGCTCAGTGGTAGAGCACCTGGCTTTTAACCAGAGGGTCGCAGGTTCGATCCCTGCGCGGCCCACCAACTCAGGCGGCGTTCACGGAGAGGCACGGCTGCCCGCCGGCGCGCCTCGACCTGCCCTGACGCCGGGTTCTTTGACGACTCGCTCCGCTCGCGTGGCGCGCTCGCTGACCCCTCGCGCGCGGGCGCCTTGGGCTTTGGCCCCGGACCCATAGCCCATAGCCCATAGCCCATCGCCCACAGCCCGAGGTCCGTCAGAGTATCGATTGCCCCACGGCCGAGAGGGCCAGCTCGGCGGCGAGGATCGCCGTCTGATTCTGCAGGTCGAGAATCGGATTGACCTCGACGAGATCGAGCGCGAGCAACTGTCCGGAGTCGGCGACCATCTCCATCACCATGTGCGCCTCGCGGTAGTCGAGCCCGCCCTTCACGGGCGTGCCGACGCCGGGAGCGATCGACGGATCGCACACGTCGAGATCGAAGGAGACGTGAACCCCGAGCGTGTCCTCGCCGGCGATGGCGAGCGCGCGCTTCATCACGGTGGCAATGCCGTGACGATCGATGTCCTTCATCGTGAACACGTGCACCTTCGCCCGCTGAATCTGCTCCCGCTCGAGCACGTCGAGGTTGCGGACGCCGACGAGGACCACACGTTCCGCCCGGACCTTCGGCACTCGCCGGCCGATCCGGGCGAGCTCCGCCGGCTCGGAACCGGTCAGCGCCGCCAGCGGCATCCCGTGCACGTTGCCGCTCGTCGTCGTGGCGGGTGTGTTCATGTCGCCGTGAGCGTCGATCCAGAGAAGACCGAGGTCTCCGCCGCGCGCCCCGGCGAAGTCGGCCGAGGCGCCCACGGATCCCGCGGCCAGCGAGTGATCGCCGCCAATGACTATCGGCAGCGCCCCGCCGTCCAGCGACTGGCGGACGGACTGGTAGAGGCGCTGACAGACCCGGGCGATCTCGCGGATGTACCTCTTCCGCGGATCGCGCGGCATTCGCGTCTCTGGGATGGGCGCCGCCAAGTCGCCGCGATCGACGACCGACAGCCCAATCGCGCTCAGGCGCTCGCCCAACCCTGCGATGCGGACCGCCGAGGGGCCCATGTCGACCCCCCGCCGGGCGCCGCCGAGGTCGAGAGGAACGCCGAGCAGGTGAACCGGGCGTGGCGACCGACCCCTGCCGCCGGCCGGGGCCGGCCCTGACCCTGGCCGCAAGCCGGATTTGACCATGCGGTAACCGTCGTGCAGTTGATGTTACGATACGGGCGCCCTTATCCCACTGCCGAAGCGGCCAGTTGGCTCGCTATGGCAGGCGACCTAATGGCGCGGAGGCCGTGTGTCGCCCATCTTTGTCCGACCGGTCCGGGAACAGCTCGAGCACGACCGGCTGATCCGGTTTCTTCTGAACAAGTACAAGCGCAAGTTCGAGGTGGCGGCGAACCTCGGTGACGAGCAGGTCGCGCCCGTCAAGGTCGGTCAGACGACCTTCTTCCCGGACCTCGTCCTGACGACCGGCAAGAAGCTCGCGGGCGTGGCGGAGGTCGAAAGCGGGGAGTCGGTCAACAATCTCGAGGCGATGGCGCAGTGGGTGCAGTACTCTCGCGCCCGCGCGCCGTTCCATCTGTACGTGCCGGTGACCGCCTTCGACGTCGCCCGGCGGCTGTGCGACGCCAATCAAGTGAGGGTGTCGGAGATCTGGACGTATCGATCGCTCGCCGACGGCTTCGATCTCGTGCGCAGCTTCCACGATCCGTCCGCGGCTGCGGGGAGGGGCGGCCCGTCCAGATCGGGAAGCGGGAAGAAGAAGCCTGCCGCAGCCCGGCCGGCCGCCGCGCGGCGTGCGACGAAGCCGCCGAAGAAGGCCGCGCGATCGACCGCCTCGAAGCCGAGGAAGCCCGCCAAGGGGCTTCGAAAGAAGTAGGGGGCAGTCCCGAAGTTGCCGTTCATTCGCTACACGCGCGACCGCCGAGGCTACGAGAGCACCTTCGTGATGCACGCGTACCGGGGCCGGACGCGCGTCCTCTATTTCTTCCGCTCGCCTTCGAGCCTGAAGATCGGCCGCCGTCCGCTGGATGCCGAAGTGCAGGAGGCGCTCGAGCATACGCATCCCGATCTCGCGTTCGACTGGGACTCGCTGCGGCGTGAACCGGCGGCGCGCTTCGAACAGACGGCGCGCCCCGCTCGTCCCTCCAGGGCCGAGCCCGTCAGGACGCGACCGGCGCCCGAGCCGGCGCCCGCCGTCATCGAAGACGAGTCGGTGCTCGGGCGAGCGCTGGGCGCGCGGGAGGCGGCCCGACTGCGCCGTCAGTACCGGGGACCTGATGCAGCGGATTGTCCGGCGCGCCCGGACGCCGGAGGATCGAGACCGGCTGTCGGAGGGGCTGCTGCGTCTCAATCCAGACGACTGGCCGGATGCGGCGGCCGTGCGAGCAGGGGTCGGGTCGATCGAGGGCGAGTGGGCGCAGATCGCCGGCGAGCTGCCGCAGCGCCGCCGCGGCCGCCGCGGCGGGCGCAGTCAGGAGGTCGGCCGTCCGATCCCCCCCATCGGCGGCGTCGAAGGGCCATCGGACGCTTCTGGCATAATCGAAGAGGAAGGCGAGCCCGATGATGCGGCAATCGAAGACTTGGTCACCGGCCCCCTGGGTCCGGATCGCGATCTCCCTGGCGCTCGCGACCGCCGTGGTGTCGGCGCAGACCCCGAGACGCCCGGCGGCCCCAGCGCCGAAGCCGGCGCCTCAGACGACCCCGACGTTTCGCGGCGGGACTGATGTCATCTCGATCGACGTCTATCCGCGCGATGCGAAGGGCCAGTTCGTTCCCAGTCTCACGCGCGACGACTTCCAGGTTATCGAGGACGGGGTCGACCAGACGATCCTGAACTTCATCCGCGCCAACGGCGGCCAGTTCTACAACGACCTGGCCACGACGGCGCCCGTGCCGGTGTCGGAG
Organism: uncultured Acidobacteriota bacterium; assembly: GCA_963764505.1. GTDB lineage: Bacteria > Acidobacteriota > Vicinamibacteria > Vicinamibacterales > SCN-69-37 > CAVXSP01. The sequence goes on from CAVXSP010000001.1 coordinate 2,297,762, forward strand.
GGCCTGATCCTGCCGAAGACAGCGCCGCCGGCCGACACGGCGGGCCGCATCTTCATCATCTTCATCGACGACCTCCACTTCATGGCGTCGCAGACGCCCAACGTGCGCCAGATGCTGGAGCTCATCCGCGACACGCTGGTACACGACAACGACCTGGTCGGGTTCGTGTCGAGCGGGTATTCCTCGATCGAGATGGATCCCTCCTACGACTACCAGCACCGGCGCTTCAACGAAGTCATCAACAAGGTGATGGGATCCGGGCCCTCGATCCAGGAAATGATCAACATGTCGGCGGGCCAGGACGGGATGTCGGAGCTCAATCACAACGTGGCCGTGACGTTCCAGGCCGCGTTCAACCTGCTCCGGCAGCTCGAGAACATTCGAGGCAAGGTCAAGGCGTTCATCTGGGTCAGCAACGGCTACTCGCTCGATCCGTTCAAGGACTCGCGGCTCAAGCGCGAGCTCCAGAAGTACGAGCAGGCCGGAGCGTGCGATTCGGCGGCCGAGCAGAAACCGACCGACGGGTCCCAGGACACGCGGGCGGCGAACGACCCGTGCAAGTATCTGGACAACGACATCTCGTTCGTACAGAACCTGCGGCTGAGTGGCAACGACTACGGCTTCGACATCTTCAACCGGCCGACGCTGGAGTGGAAGAGCTCCGATCTGATGTCGGAGATGGCCGAGCTGATTCGGTCGGCGACGCGCGCGAACACGCGCCTCTTCACGATGGATCCGCGCGGCCTCATTTCCAGCCTGAACACGGCCTCGATGCAGCAGAACCTCTCCGGACAGGAGGAGATGGAGTTCGTCCAGCAGACGGTCGGCAGCCTGCAGGCGCTGGCGGAGAACACGGGCGGCATCGCCTGCGTGTCCACGAACGATTGCCGGCCGGTGCTGCAGAAGATCGACAACATGACGAGCGACTACTACATGATCGGCTACCGCTCGTCGAATCCCGATCCGTTCAAGGTGACCCGCAAGATCGAGATCAAGGTCAAGCGTCCCGGTGTCGAGCTCGTGCCCGGTCGCGACTACCGCGACACCTACTATCTGAAGCTGCAGCCGCGCAAGGACAAGTAGGCGCGGCCCGTCAGTCGCCGCCCGCGGGTCCGTCGAGACTGCGCAGCCGCGCCGCGGACTCGCGCAGGTAGTGCTCGTCCATCTCGATCCCGACGAAGTCGACGCCGAGCTGCACGGCGGCCAGGGCGCTGTTGCCCAGGCCGAGGAACGGGTCGAGCATCGTGCCGGCGCGCGCGACGCCGTGCAGCCGCGCGCACTGCTCCGGGACCTTCGGCGGGAACGACGCCGGATGCGGGCGGTCCCGCTCGCGCCGCTGAATCGTCTCGTACGGGATGAACCACGTATTGCCGCGGCACCGCAGGCCGTCGCCGGCCGAGGCCCAACGCGTGATGTTCGACGCGTCCTGATAGGGCACGCCGACGGCGCGGCGGTCCAGCCGCGTGCGCCCGGTCGGTGTGAAATGGAAGATGAACTCGTGGCAGTCGTTCACGAAGCGGTCGCTGTTGATCGGCTTGTAGTGGCCGACCGCCATGTCGCGTTCGAGCGCGAGGTTCGCGCCGGTCGCCTCGCGATCGATGGCGATCGCCTTGACCCAGTGAATCGTGTTCTGCAGCCGGAAGTAGCGGCGCGCCACCTGCGCGACCTCGAGCGCAATCCACGGGTCGGTGGGTTTGGCCCCGACGTTGAGGAAGAACGAGGCGTCCGGCCGGACGACGCGCGAAAGCGCGCGAACCCACCGGTCCGTCCAGTTGAGATACTCCGTCCGCGGCAGGTCGTCGCGATAGCTCCGGTACTTGATGCCCAGGTTGTAGGGCGGCGAGGTGACGACGACGCCGATCGACGCCGGATCCAGCCACGGCAGGATTTCGACGCAGTCACCCAGGTACAGCCGGACGCGCGAGCGGCGGATCGTCAGCTCGAGCCAGGGGCGACCGGGCCGGGGAGCGCGGAGAGCCGATGCCATACGGCAGAGACTTTCGGCAGGAACCGGCCAGGAGTACAGCCCCCTGCCGGGAGACCCGCGCCTTACGCGCGGCTAGCTGGCGCGGATGCCGTCAACAGCGCTGAAACCGTGCGCCACACGATTGGCGCTCAGCGGTTGATTCCGCTGATGGCCCGTATCGGTGCACGCGGTCCCTTTTTCTTCGACGTAGGTGACTTCGCGACTCGTCGCGATCTCGCGGTACCGTCCCGACACGCACCCGCAGGTCAGCGTTGTGAACCCGAGAAGGCGAACGAGACTCATGAGGCGACACCCTTCGCGGCGAAGCATTGCAAGCACCGTGCCCACGCCTCCTGACCATTCTCGGCCATGACCAGAAGACCGATCGGTCGAGTTGGCCGGGAAATGCGCAGCCGGTCTGGCGACCGGTCCGACGGGAGGCTCGAGGTCGCCGTTCATTGGATTCCAGACACCAATACGTTGAATCGTTCGTGCCGATAGAGTGGCTGAGGGAGAGGTGGCGCGTCGGGTCCGTCGCGCATGCGACGGGACGCCCGGACTGTCCCCACGACTGGAATTCCGGTATCCAATTGCAGCAGCAGGACTTCTGATGCTACAATTTCGGCGCCCGGAATTGGCCTCGAATTCGGCGTCACTCATTCCACGCTGATCAGCGTGCCGGAGGTCTTGTGCTTCGTTTGACCCGCGGCGTTCGGACTGTTGCTGGGATCGGAACGGTTTGCTTCCTGCTGGGGACCCTCCCGGCAGACGCCCGGCAGGCCAGCGGAGCGAAATCCACCGCGCAGACGGCCGGTTCGGCCAAGACGGCTGCCAGACCGGCGGCGTCGCGGGCGAAGGCGAAGTCGCGGGTCTCCCGCACGAGCCTGACCAGGGCGCGCGCCGCGGCCGCCGCTCGGGCCCGGCGGGCGGCCGCCGTCCGGCAGCAGCGGGAGGCGATGACGCCCCGCTTCAAGCGCGACGAGCTGGGAAACATCGTGCCCGACGTCCGGGCCGCGGCGGCCATCGTCTTCGACCCGCTGACGGGCGAAGTGCTCTGGGAGGAGAACGCCCGTGACCAGCGGTCCATCGCCAGCATCACGAAAGTGATGACGGCGGTCGTGTTCCTCGCCGACGAACCGGACCTGTCGCAGAGCGTGACCGTGAACCGGACCGACATGCGGAACGCTTCGGTCACCTATCTCCGCGCCGGCGAGAGCCTCTCGTACGACGATCTCCTGCACTTGATGCTCATCGCCTCGGACAACGGCGCCGCCCGCGTGCTGGCGCGGACGTCCGAAGGCGGCACGGCGGCGTTCGTCGCGCGCATGAACGAGATGGCGGATCATCTCAACCTGAAGGCCACGCACTACACGGACCCGTCGGGGCTCGAGTCGACCAACATGTCCTCGGCCTACGATCTCTCGCAGCTCATCGCGTTCGCGGCCGGGGACCCGATCATCGGGTCGATCATGCGGACGTCGTCCTACGAGGCCCACTCGAGCAACGGCCCCATTTCGATCCACAGCACCAACAAGCTGCTCGGCACCGATGTCGACGTCCGCGCCGGCAAGACCGGGTTCATCAGCAAGGCCGGCTACTGCCTCGCCACGTTGCTCCAGATGCCGCAGGGCAACCCCGTCGCCGTCGTCGTCCTCGGCGCGGCCAACAGCGCGACGCGCTTCTGGGAAGCGCGGCACCTGTTCGAGTGGGTCGTCGGCCGGGCCAGCCTCGTCGGTGGCGAGAGCCAGAACTGAACCGATCGGGATTCCAGAGTTGAGTTGTAGATTGGGGCTGTGACCGCCGCCGACGATGTCGGCCCGGCGCCGATCCTCCGTCGGCCCCGGCGCGCCTTCCACGTTCTGATGATTGCGTCGGAAGCGGCGCCCTGGGCCAAGACGGGCGGGCTCGCCGACGTGCTGTCCGGCCTTCCCGACGCGCTCGACGCCCTCGGACATCGGGTCACCATCGTCCTCCCGAGATACCGGTCGGTCGTGGTGCCAGAGGCTGAGCCCTTGCGCCGGCGGGTGAGCGTCGGTGCGGTCGACCACGACGTCACCTTCCAGGTCGCGTCCCTTTCGCGCGCGCGGCGCGTGGTCTTCGTGGACTGTCCGCCGTTGTTCGATCGCGACGGGCTCTACGGAGTCGACGGCGTGGACTATCCCGACAACGATCGCCGGTTCGGCCTCCTCTCGGCGGCGGCGCTGGAGTTCGCTCAGCACGCCATGGCCGAGCACGTCGACGTCGTCCATGCGCACGACTGGCAGGCGGGCCTGGCGCCGCTCTGGCTGCGCACGGCCCCGCAGCGCTGGACGCGGCTGGCGCGCGCGGGGCTCGTGTTGACCATCCACAATCTCGCGTATCAGGGGCTGTTTCCGCGCGCGAGCGTGCCGGCCCTGGGGCTCGACTGGCAGACCTTCACGTTGACGGGCGCGGAATTCTGGGGACAGCTGGGCTTCCTGAAAGCCGGGGTCAACTACAGCGATATCGTCACGACCGTGAGCCCCTCTTACGAGCGGGAAACGCTGCAGGCTGGCGCCGGGAGCGGGCTCGAAGGGGTGCTCCAGGCGCTCGGGGATCGATACGTCGGGATTCTGAACGGGATCGACACGCGTGTCTGGGATCCTGCGTCGGACCCGGCGCTGCCGGCCCGGTACGATGCCGGTGATCTGGAGGGTAAACGTGCGTGCAAGCGCGCGGTGCTCGAGCGCTTTGGCCTTCCGATGGGCGACGACGCGCTCGCGCGACCGCTGGTCGCCATGGTCGCGCGCCTCGTCGAGCAGAAGGGCATCGACCTCGTGCTCGAGGCGCGGGACGCCCTGCTGCGCCTGGACGCCGCCTTCCTGTTCATCGGATCGGGCGAAGCGCGGTTCGAGCGCGGGCTTCGCGAGCTGGCGGCCGCCTATCCCGCGCGTGTCGGCGTGCTGATCGGGTTCGACGAGGCGCTCGCGCACCTGATCGAGGCGGGCGCGGACATGTTCCTGATGCCCTCCCGATTCGAACCGTGCGGGCTCAACCAGATGTACAGCCTCCGGTACGGCACCGTCCCCATCGTGCACGCCGTAGGCGGCCTGGACGATACGATCCGGCAGTATTCACCGCGATCGCAGCGGGCCAACGGGTTCAAATTCCGGGAGCCGACCCCCGACGCGCTCGTTCGGGCCGTGCAGCAGGCAGTGCGGACCTACGCGGACCGCGAGGCGTGGGAGGGGCTCATTCGCCAGGGCATGGGCGAGGATCACTCCTGGAGGAACTCCGCCCGGGAATATGTCAAAGTGTACAAACGTGCCCGTCGAGGCGCGGCGATTCGATGGGCCGAGTAACGGAAAGGACAACAGAGACGGCGATGGCTTCCGACAAGGTTGTGACGTTCACCGACATCAACTTCGAGAGCGATGTGCTGAAGGCCCCGACGCCTGTGCTCGTGGACTTCTGGGCGGAATGGTGCGGACCCTGCCGGGCGATGGGTCCGACGATCGACGCGCTGGCCGGCGACTACGTCGGCAAGGTCACCGTCGGCAAGCTGAACGTCGACGAGAACCCGACCGTGACGATGCGCTATATGGTTCGGGGCATTCCGACGGTCATGCTCTTCAAGGGCGGCGAACTGGTGGACCAGCTCGTGGGGCTGGTCGACAAGAGCTCGCTCAAGCAACTGGTCGACAAGCATCTGTGACGATCGGCGATCGCGTGATCCGCGATCGGTGATCGATGGCGCCCCACCTCCCATGTCGGATTCCATCCGCAACGTCACGATCATCGGGTCCGGGCCGGCGGGTCTGACGGCCGCGCTGTACGCGGCGCGGGCGAACTTGTGTCCGTTCGTCGTCGAGGGGCTGGAGGCCGGCGGCCAGTTGATGATCACGACGGCCGTCGAGAACTTTCCGGGCTTCCGCGACGGCATCCTCGGGCCCGATCTCATGGCGGAGATGCGCGCGCAGGCCGAACGGTTCGGCGCGGAGATCGTGCGCGGGGACGTGAGCGCCATCGATCTCCGGCGCCCGCCGTTCACGATCACGACCGACGGCGGGACGGTCGAATCACGCACGGTGATCATCGCGACGGGCGCCTCGGCGAAGCTGCTCGGGCTGCCCTCGGAGCGGGCGCTGATGGGCCACGGCGTCTCGACGTGCGCGACGTGCGACGGATTCTTCTACCGCGGTAAGCCGATCGCCGTCGTCGGCGGAGGCGATTCGGCGATCGAAGAGGCGACGTTCCTGACGCGCTTCGCCTCGCACGTGACGCTGATCCATCGGCGCGACACCCTGCGCGCGTCGAAGATCATGCAGGACAAGGCGTTCGGCAATCCGAAGATCGCGTTCGAATGGCACTCGGAAATCGCGGAGATCCGGGACCCCGACGCCGGTGTGGTGTCCGGCGTGGTCGTGAACAATCTCAAGACCGGTGCCCGCAAGGTCCTCGAGGTCGACGGCCTGTTCGTCGCGATCGGTCACAGGCCGAACACGGGGCTGTTTCAGGGCCAGCTCCAGATGGACGAGAACGGGTATCTCGTGACGACCGACGGCACGAAGACGACCATTCCCGGGGTGTTCGCCTGCGGCGACGTCCAGGACCACGTGTACCGCCAGGCCATCACGGCCGCCGGCTCGGGCTGCATGGCTGCGATCGACGCGGAGCGGTACCTGGAGCACCACGGACACTAGGCAGGCGTCATCCGATCCACCCGCCGCCCAGCACCTCCATCCCGTCGTAGAACACGACCGCCTGGCCAGGGGTCACGGCGAGTTGCGGCTCCTCGAAGCGCACGTGGGCCGCACAGCCGTCAGCGGTCACCACCGCCGGTGCGTCGCGATGGCGGTGGCGGATCCGCGCGGTGCAGCGACGAGCGCCCGCTGGCGGCTCGCCGGCCGTCCAGGTCACCGAAGTGGCGTGGAGCGTGTCGCGGCCCAGTTCCTCGCGCGGCCCCACGACGACACGGTCGTCGGCGGGCTCCAGACGGAGGACGTACATCGGCATTCCTGTCGACAGCCCGAGACCCTTTCGCTGTCCGACCGTGAAGCGGTGCAGTCCGGCATGCCGTCCGAGGACGCGGCCGGACGAGTCGACGATCTCGCCATCGCGCGCGACATCCGCGCGCGCGCGCTCGACGAAGTCTCCCGTGCGTCCGTCCGGCACGAAGCAGATCTCGTGGCTGTCCGGCTTGGTCGCCACCGCGAGGCCGAGCCGTTCGGCATGCGCCCGGACCTCCGGCTTGGTGAGATCGCCGACCGGGAACCGCGCGTGCGCGAGCTGTTCCTGGGTGAGCGAAAACAGAAAGTAGGACTGGTCCTTGTCGGGGTCGAGCCCGCGCAGCAGCCGATACCGGCGATGCTCCTCATCGAACTGCACGCGCGCGTAGTGACCGGTGGCGACCCACGCCGCGTCGAACGCCGCGGCCCGCTCGACGAGCGTCGCGAACTTCAGGTCGGCGTTGCAGTGCACGCAGGGGATCGGAGTGCGGCCGCTCGCGTACTCGGTGACGAAGTTGCGGACGACCGTCTCCCGGAACCGCTCCTCGAAGTTCACGATGTAGTGCGGAATGCCGATCGCCGCCGCGACGCGGCGGGCGTCGTGGAGGTCGTCGAGGCTGCAGCACGACCCGAACGTCTCGGGCGACGCGCGCTGATCGTAGAGCTGCATGGACAGGCCGATGACCTCGTGGCCCGCGCGCGCGAGGAGCGCGGCGGCAACCGAGGAGTCCACGCCTCCGGACATGGCGACGACGATGCGCATGCCGCGTTCCGACCTATCCCAGGGCGACGGCGCGCTGGGTCAGCTGTCGCAGCCGGGCGACCACCGCCGGCAGCTTGTCGACGACGAAATCGATTTCGGCCGCCGTCGTCTCGGGCCCAAGGCTGAATCGCAGCGAGTTCCTCGCGCGCGCCGGAGGCAGTCCCATGGCGCGCAGGACGTGCGACGGCTCCAGCGAGCCGGACGAGCAGGCCGATCCGGTCGATACGGCCACGCCCTCGAGGTCGAGCGCGATGAGGAGCGACTCGGCTTCCAGGCCGTCGAAGCTGATGTTCGACGTGTTCGGCACGCGCCGGCCGCGGTCGCCATTCACCCGCGTGCCCGGCACGCCCGACAGAATGCCAGCCTCGAGCCGATCGCGCAGCGGCGCCGCGCCCTCCCCCGTTCTGGCGAGCTGCTCGCGTGCGAGCCGGGCCGCGACCCCCAGCCCACCCAGCGAGGGCACGTTCTCGGTGCCGGCCCGGCGGTTCCGTTCCTGCCGGCCGCCGGTCATGAGCGGCGTCAGCCGCAGGCCGCGCCGGATCCACAGGGCGCCCACCCCTTTCGGTCCACCGAACTTGTGGCCGGAGAGCGACAGCAGATCGATGCCGAGCGATCGCGCCGATACCGGAATGCGGCCCGTCGACTGCACGGCATCGGTGTGGAACAGGGCGCCGCGCTCGTGGGCGATGCCGGCCAGCTCCGCGATCGGCTGGATCGTGCCGACCTCGTTGTTCGCGTGCATCACGGAGACGAGGGCCGTCTCGGGCCCCGCCAGGCGGCGGAGGGCGTCCGGGGACACCACTCCGGACTCGCCGACAGGGAGCAGGTCGACCCGCCAGCCGCGCCGTTCGAGCGCCTTGAGCGTCGCGAGCACGGCCTCGTGCTCGATCGCCGACGCGATCAGGTGGCGCCGGCCTGAGGAGGCGAGACTCTCGGCCGCGCCGCGGATCGCGAAATTATCCGCTTCGGTGCCGCCGCTCGTGAAGACGACCTCGTTCGGATCGGCGTCGATCAGCGCGGCCACCTGGATGCGCGCGTCGTCGAGCGTGGTCTTGGCCCGCTGGCCGAACGCGTGCACGGACGACGCGTTTCCGTACACTTCGCGGAGCAGGCGCGCCATGGCCTCGACGACCTCCGGGCGTGGCGGGGACGTCGCGTTGTAGTCGAGATAGATGCCCACGTGCTCTCATGGTAGCACCAGCGATTGGACGCGTTCGCGAGCCGTAATGCTGCGGCGGACCACGGCCGAAACAGAGTGGACAGGCGTTTTGGGCGTTTCATATACTTGCCGGGGCTTGACGTCTCGTTCGTCGAGAGCCGGCGTTTCAGACATCCCTGGCCCGGAGACTACACATGTGGAAGAGAGATGAGGCCGTTCGGCCGCCTCAGCCGACTGGTTCAGGACAACCGCCCGCCGTTACCGAGAGCACATCGCCACGCATGGAGCCGTTGCGGCAGACAGAGAGGGACAAGGTGAACATCGGCAAGAGCGTCGTGATCAAGGGCGAACTCAGCGGCAGCGAGGACCTGACCATCGAAGGACAGGTGGAAGGCAAGATCGAGCTGCGGCAGAACGTGCTCACCATCGGGCCCAACGCGAAGATCAAGGCGCAGGTCTTCGCCAAGGCCGTCGTGATCCAGGGCGAGGTCCACGGCAACGTGACCGCGAGCGAGAAAGTCGATATCCGGGACGCCGGGAGCATCGACGGCGACGTGTCGGCGCCGCGCGTGGCAATTGCCGACGGCGCGCACTTCCGAGGCAGCATCGACATGCAGCGGCCTGGCGTGCCGGCCAAACCCGGCGACAAGCCGGCCGAGGTGAAGACGGGGCCCGCTCCAGCGCCGACGCCGGCCCCGGTCACTGCAGCCCGTTGATCCGACTGGCGGCTCTCAGGTGTCGCCCGTCTTGAGGCCGGGTTCTTGACCGGCTGGTTCCGGCGCCGTTCCGGAACGCCGGACGCGCCTGCGCCGGTCCCGCCGGCGCAGGTCGCGGATCCGGCCGCTCACTCGAAGGTTCTCCCGCGCTTCCTGGCCGCCATCACCCATCCCACCCCGGTGCTGGTCGACCTCGGGCCGGTCGTCGGCGCGAATATCGCGTTCTTCGGCGAGCGGCTCGGGTGCAAGATCTATGTCGAGGATCTCGTCGCGGAGATCGAAGCGTGCGCCCGCCGCGGGGAGCGCGATCGGCTCAGCGCCGTGCTGAGCGGCCGGCTGACGCAGCCCGACGACTCGGTCGACGGCATCCTCTGCTGGGATCTCTTCGACTTCGTCGATCGCAGCGCCGGACGTGTGCTCGCGGAGCGGCTGACGCGGCTGCTCCGGAAGGGCGGCGCCCTGTACGGCTTTTTCGGGACGACGGCCGTCGATCTCGACAGCTACTCGCGCTTCTCGATCGAAGGCGAGGACCGGCTGCGCATCCGGCCGTTTCCGGCGACGCCGGTCCGCCGGGACGTCCTGGTGACGCGCGACATCATCAAGATGTTCAGCGGCCTGATCGTCACCGAGTCCGTGCTCCTCAAGAGCAACACGCGCGAGACGCTCTTCCGCAAACCGTAGGCCCGGCGCGTCTGCGCGCTCCGCGGGGCCACGGGCCTGGATGACTTTGATACTCTTTGCCCCATGGCCCGACCTATTGTCGCCCTGCTCAGTGATTTCGGCGCGCGCGACCACTACGCGGGCGTCATGAAGGGCGTCGTGCTCAGCCTCGCCTGCGATGCCACGCTCGTGGACATCTCGCACGAGCTGCCGGCGCACGACATCCCGGCGGCCGCCCTCGAGCTCGCGGCCGCGTACAAGTACTTCCCCTCCGGGACCATCTTCCTGGTCGTCGTCGACCCCGGGGTGGGCACGTCGCGGCGCGGCGTGGTCGCCGAGGCCGGCGACTGGCGGTTCGTGGCGCCCGACAACGGCGTGCTGACCGCGGTGTTCCAGGAGACGCCGCCGAAGAAGGTCGTCGAGCTCAGCGAGCGGCGGTACGCCCGGCCCACGGTGAGCCGCACGTTCGAAGGGCGCGACCGGTTCGCGCCGGCCGCCGGCTGGCTGGCCAAAGGAGGCATCCAGCTCAACGCGTTCGGACGGAGCGTCACCGACTACTGCATGCTCGATCTCCCGCGCCCCGAGCTCGACGGCGACGTGCTCCGGGGCGTCGTGGTCCGCGTGGATCGCTTCGGGAACATCGTGACGAACCTCGATCGACGCGCCTGCGAGCGGGTGACGAACGGATCCGGACTCGTCCACCTGACCGTGGACGGGCATGACGTGGCCCGGATCGTGTCGACGTACTCCGAGGTCGCGTCCGACGAGCTGTGCGGGCTGTTCGGATCGACCGACCACCTGGAGATCGCGGCGCGAGTGGCCAGCGCGGCCGACCGGCTTGGCGTGCGGACCGGGGCGGCGGTGGAGCTGCGGCGCGAGGGGGCGTGACGCCGCGCCAGTCCGATGGACTTCGAAATCTCCGAGGAGCACCGGCTGCTCGAGCAGACGGTCGGCGAGTGGGCGGCGCGCGAGGTGGCGCCCCGCATCCGGGAGCTTGATCGCGCGCACGAGTTCGACCGCGGTCTGCTCCCGCAGATGGCGGCCCTCGGACTCCTCGGCGTCTCGGTGCCGGAGGCATACGGCGGCGCGGGCATGGACTACCTCAGCCTGGGGCTGGTGAGCGAGGCGCTGGAGTACGTCGACACCTCGTTGCGTGTGGTCATCTCGGTCCATGCGGGCCTGAACTGCCTGACGCTGCTCGCGTGGGGATCGGAGGACCAGAAGCGGCGCTATCTCGTGCCGCAGGCGCAGGGGACGAAGATCGCGAGCTACGGGCTGACCGAGCCGGCGGCCGGCAGCGACGTGCGCGGGCTCCAGACCCAGGCCGTCAAACGGGGCGACCGGTACCTGCTGTCGGGCGAGAAGATGTGGATCTCGCTCGCGGACGTCGCCGACAACTTCCTGGTCTTCGCCTGGACGGATCTCGAACGGAAGCGGCGGCGCGATCCCGGCGGCCTCAGCGCGTTCATCGTCGAACGGGGCTTCCGGGGATTCTCGAGCGGGTCGCTGACCGAGAAGTGGGGCATTCTCGCGGGCAACACCGGCTACTTCACGCTGGACGAGGTCGAAGTGCCGTCCGAGAACCTCGTCGGCCGCGAGGGCGAAGGCTTCAAGATCGCGATGTTCGCGCTCGACCAGGGGCGCTACACGGTCGCGGCGGGCGCGACGGGGCTCATCCGGGCCTGCCGTGACGCGAGCGTCGCGTACGCACGCGAGCGCCGCGCGTTCGGCGTGGAGATTGCGCAGCACCAGCTGGTGAAGGAGATGATCGCGCGGATGGAATCGGACTATCAGGCCGCGCGCCTGCTGTGGATGCGGGCGGGCTGGCTGAAGAACGTCGGCCGGCGCAACACGCGCGAGACCGGTCTGGCCAAGTGGTTCGCGACCGTCGCCTCGGAGCGGGCGGCCAGCGACGCCGTGCAGGTCCATGGCGCGAATGGCTACTCGGACGAGTACCCGGTCGGCCGGTTCTACCGCAACTGCAAGGGCGCGGTCATCTACGAAGGGACGCGGGAGATCCACACGCTCATGCAGGCGGACTACGTCCTCGGGTACCGGGTCGACAAGCCCACGCGCTGCGAGCTGCCGCCGTTCCGAAAGGCGCGGCCGTAGCCGATGCCGCGGTTGTCGGTCGACCCGGCGAGCTGCCAGGCGGAGGACCTGGCTCCGGCCATCGAATGGCTGCGGCGTGACGGCGTCGTCGCGTTTCCGACCGACACGTTCTACGGGCTCGGGGTCGATCCGACGTCGCCCGCCGCGGTGCGCTCGATCTTCGACCTCAAGGGCCGCGACGCCCGCGCAGCGCTGCCGCTCGTGGCCGCCTCGCTCGCGCAAGTCGAGCAGTGCTGCGGCCCGCTCGATTCCGCGGTCGGCCGGATCGCGCGCGCGTTCTGGCCGGGGCCGCTGTCGCTGATCGTGGACGCGCCCGCGCACCTGGCCGCCGACGTCGACGGCGGCCAGCGATCGGTCGCCATCCGTGTGCCGGCGCACCGGGTCGCCCGCGCGCTGTGCGAGGCCTGGCGTGCGCCGCTCACCGCGACCAGCGCGAACCGCAGCGGAGCGCCACCGGCCCGAACGCCGGAGGACCTCGGCGATCTCGCGATCGACGAGCGCGTGCTCGTCGTCGACGCGGGCGCGTCGCCGGGCGGCGCGGCGTCGACGATCGTGGACGCGCGCGGCCAGTCGCCGGTGCTCGTTCGCGCCGGCGCGATTGCGTGGGAGCGCGTGCTAGAATCGGTGAACGGATGAGCGAACCAGCGCGAGCGCGCCAGGCTCCGTCCCACGCGCCCGCCGCGGAGCGCGCCGCGCTCATCCGGCTCGTCACGCGTTCCACCCGCGATCGCGATCCCGATCTCGCCTTCGATGAGCTCGCGGGGCTGGTCGAAGCCGCCGGCGCCACCGTCGCCGTCCGCGCCATGCAGGAGCGCGCGGCGCCGGATCCGGCGACGCTCATCGGCCGAGGCAAGGCAGAGGCAGTGGCCTCGACGTGCGACGAGGCCGGCGTCACGCTGGCGGTGTTCGACAACGAGCTGACGCCGGCGCAGGCGCGCAACCTCGAAACCCTGCTGCGCCGCCGCGTCGTCGATCGGACCGAAGTCATCCTGGACATCTTCGCGCGCCGCGCGCGGAGCCGTGAGGGCAAACTGCAGGTGGAGCTGGCGCAGTTGCAGTACCTGATGCCGCGGCTGACCGGAGCCGGCGCAGCGCTCTCGCGCCCGGGCGGCGGCATCGGCACGCGGGGGCCCGGCGAGACCAAGCTCGAAACCGACCGCCGCCGTATCCGGCATCGCATCGCGGCGCTGAAACGCGAGATCGGCGACGTGCGCCGCCGGCGCGGTCACCTCCGGGCCCGCCGCCACCGCCGCGAGGTGCCGACCGTCGCGCTCGTCGGGTACACCAATGCGGGCAAGACGACCCTGTTCAATGCGCTCACGGCCGGCCGCGCGGCCGCATCGGACGCGCTGTTCGTGACGCTCGATCCGCTCCTGCGCCGCGTGCGGCTGCCGGATGCCCGCCAGATGCTTCTCACCGACACGGTCGGCTTCATCGACAGGCTGCCGCACCAGCTGATCGCGGCGTTCCACGCGACGCTCGAGGAGGTCGCCGGCGCCGATCTGCTCCTGCAGGTGATCGACGCCTCGGCCCCGGATCGCGAGCGGCGGGCGCGCGCGGTGCACGCGGTGCTGCTCGAGGTGGGCGCCTCCCGGACACCGATGCTCGACGTCTTCAACAAGTGCGATCGCCTCACGGCCGACGACCTCGCCCGCCTCAAGGCGAGACACCCGAATGCCGTCTTCGTGTCTGCGAAGACCGGCGCCGGCCGGGCCCAGCTCATCGAGATCCTGGCCTCGCGCCTCGCGCTCGATGCCGAACGCGTCCACTTCGAGCTGGACGATACGCGCGAGGCCGACCGCCGTCTGCTGGCCGAGCTCTATCGGCACGCGCGGGTGACGCTGCACGAAGTCAGCGAGCACCGGATCTCGATCGAAGCGGACGTGCCCCGGCGTCTGCTCGATCGGCTCGTCCCCGGGAAGGTGCCTGCGTAGTGGCCGGATCGGTGTCCAGGATCGCTCGTCCCCTCACCGTCGTCTGGCTGCTCGTGCTGGCCGGCTGCGCGTCGCACCGTGCGCCGGCGCCGGTCGCGACGGCCCCTCGGTACCCGAGCTACGTCCAGCCGGCCGTCCCGGCCGAGCTCGCCGTCACGCCACTCGCGCGGCGTGCCTACGATCTCGGCTGGCAGCGCCTGCAGGCGGGCGAGATCCAGGCGGCGCGTGCGGCCTTCACCGACGTGCTGACGCAGGTGCCAGGGTTCTATCCCGCGGAGACGGCGCTGGGCGACGTCGCGCTGATCGAGCGGCAGCCGAAGGCCGCCCTCGATCGCTTCACGTCGGCGCTCGGCGGCAACGCGCGATATCTGCCGGCGCTCGAGGGGCGCGTGGCGGCGGCGCTCGCGCTCGGCGACGACGTCGCGACCGCGACGGCGCTCGAGCAGCTGCTGGCCGTCGATCCGTCGCGCGAGGAGGCGCGCACGCGGCTGGGGCTCGTCCGGCTGCGGATCGTTCAAGCCCGGCTGGCGGCCGCCGCCAGCGCCCGCGCGGCCGGCCGGCTCGAGGAAGCGCAGGCGCTGATCGAGCAGGCCCTCAAGATTTCGCCGTCCAGCCCGGTGCTGCTCCGGGAGCTGGCGGCGATCGAGCGCACCCGCGGCATCCTGATGCCGGCCGAACAGCACGCCCGGCGCGCCGTCGAGCTCGACAACGCCGACCCTGAGTCGCTGGCCGTGCTGGGCGGAGTGCTCGAAGCCGAAGGAAAAGTGGTCGACGCCGAAGAGGCGTATGCACGGGCGGTCAGCCTGGATCCGAGGCCCGCGTGGCGGGAGAAGCGCGACGCGCTGCGCGCCCGTGCGCGCTACGAGGCGCTCCCAGCCGAGTATCGCGCCATTCCGGGATCGGCCACGGTCACGCGCGCCCAGGTGGCCGCCGCCGTCGGGATCGATCTGCAGCCGCTCCTGGCGCGCGCGACCCGTACGGCCGCCCTGGTCGTCACCGACATCCGTTCGAACTGGGCCGCGTCATGGATTCTGCAGGTCGTGCAGGCCGGCGTCATGGACGTCTATCCGAATCACACGTTCCAGCCGGGCGCCGTCGTCCGGCGGAGCGACCTCGCACAGGCCGCGTCACAGCTGCTGACGCTGGCCGCGGCCGGCCGCCCCGAGGAGGCGGCCAAGTGGCGCGCCGTGCGGCCGCGCCTCGACGACGTCCCGGCGGGTCACGTCGCCTACCGTGCGATCGCGCTCTGCGTTGGCGCGGGGGTGATGCGTCTGGACGAGGCCGGCCGCTTCTGGCCCGGCCGTCCGGCGTCCGGCGCCGACCTGACGGCGCTCCTCGCGCAGCTCAAGCCGCTCGCCCGATGAGAGGACGGCCATGCCGGTGCTCACCGCGGCCAATCAGCTCACCTTCCTGCGGCTCGTGCTCGTTCCGGTGTTCGCGCTGGCGATGCTCTATCACCGGCCGGGATGGGCGCTCGGCACGTTCCTGATCGCGGGCGCGACGGACGCGCTCGACGGGCTCATCGCCCGCCGGACCGGCCAGCCCACCACCCTCGGGGCCTGGCTCGATCCGATGGCGGACAAGCTGCTGCTGCTCACGATGTTCGTGATGCTGACGCTGCCGGGGCTCTCGCTCGCCAATCACGTGCCGCTGTGGCTGACCGTCATCGTGATCAGCCGCGACGTTGCGATCGTCCTGACCGTCGCGATCGTCAACCTGGCGGTTGCGCGGCGCACGTTCCGCCCCTCGCTGCTCGGCAAGGCGGCGACCGGCATCTACATTCTGACGGGCGTCTGCGCGCTGTACGAGAACTATCGGGGCGTCGCTTCGCCCCTGTTCCAGTCGCTGGTCTACCTCTCGCTTGCGGTGACGCTGGCGTCGGCCGTCCATTACATCCTGCGTCTGCTGTCGTGGCTCTCGGCGGGGGAGCCGCAGGACGAGCCGCCGGCGGCGCGCTGAGCGGCCGGCGGCCGCGGCCTCAGACGCCGACCTTCGTCCTGAAGTAATCGATCGTCGATGTCAGGCCTTCCTCGAGCGAGACCTTCGGCTCCCACCCGAGCTTCGTGCGCGCCCGCGTGATGTCGGGCCGCCTGACCTTCGGATCGTCGGTCGGAAGCGGCTGGAACACGACCTGGCTGCAGGATCCGGTCATGCGGATGATCAGCCGCGCGATCGCTTCGATCGACATCTCGTGCGGGTTGCCGATGTTCACCGGATCGTTCTCGCTCGAGTCGAGCAGCCGGATCAGCCCGTCGACCAGGTCGCTGATGTAGCAGAAGCTGCGGGTCTGGCTGCCGCTGCCGAAGATCGTGACGTCCTGGCCCTGCAGCGCCTGTGCGATGAACGTCGGCACGGCGCGCCCGTCCCGGATGCGCATCCGCGGACCGTAGGTGTTGAAGATGCGGACGATCTTCGCGTCCAGGCCATGGTAGCGCCGGTACGCGACCGTGATCGCCTCGGCGAACCGCTTGGCTTCGTCGTAGACACCGCGCGGCCCGATCGGGTTCACGTTCCCCCAGTAGGTCTCTCGCTGCGGATGCTCGAGCGGGTCGCCGTAGACTTCCGACGTGGAGGCCAGCATGAAGCGGGCCCCCTTCGCCTTGGCGAGCCCCAGCGCGTTGTGCGTGCCCAGCGCGCCCACTTTGAGCGTCGGAATCGGCAGCTCGAGGTAGTCGATCGGGCTCGCCGGACTCGCCCAGTGCAGGACGGCGTCGACCGGACCCTCGACCCGGATGTAGTTCGTCACGTCGTGCCTGACGAACAGGAACTCCGGGCTCTTGAGGTGCGCGATGTTGTCGACGTCGCCCGTGAGCAGGTTGTCGATGCCGACGACGGAGTCCCCCCGCGCGATCAGGGCCTCCGACAGGTGAGAGCCGATGAAGCCGGCGGCGCCGGTGATGACGATACGCATGGAGGAAACAGGATAACTTCGAAGTTCGAACTTCGAACTTCGAAGTTACCTACGCCAGCCGGTGCAGCCCTTTCAGCATGGTGAGCCACATGATCTTGAGGTCCAGCGACAGCGACCAGTTCTCGATGTAGTAGAGGTCGAACTCGATCCGCTTCTCGAGCGACGTGTGTCCGCGCCAGCCGTTGACCTGGGCCCAGCCGGTGATGCCGGCCTTGACCTTGTGGCGGAGCATGTACTGGGGAATCCGGTGCTTGAACTGTTCGACGAAGAAGGGCCGCTCCGGCCGCGGCCCGACAATGGACATCTCGCCCTTGAACACGTTCCAGAACTGCGGCAGCTCGTCGACGTCGTGCTGGCGCAGCCAGCGGCCGACGGGCGTCACGCGCGGATCGCGCGGGGCCGCCCACACCGGCCCCGTGACCTCCTCGGCGTCGGTCGGCATCGTCCGGAACTTGTAGACGGTGAACCGCTTGCCGTCGAGACCCATCCGCTCCTGCTGATAGAAGATGGGGCCCGGCGAGCTGTGCTTCACGAGCCACGCGATGACGAGGCCCAAGGGCGCGGCCGCGATGAGCACCGCCGTCGAGACGAGGAGGTCCACGAGACGCTTGACGAGGCTGTTGATGCCGCGCAGCGGCACGTCGTTGATGCTGATGATGGGCAGCCCGTCGAGGTCCTCGAGGCGCGCCTTCAGGGCGATGAACTGGAGCAGATCCGGCACGACGTGCACGTCGATGCACTCGCGGCTGGCGAACTCGACGACCCCGAGCATGTTCACGTGCTCCTCGATGGGCAGCGCGACGTAGATCGTATCGACCTTCTCCCGGAGGCACACTTCCGCGGTCTCGGCGACCGTGCCGAGCAGCGGGAGCCCGCGATGGCCGACCGCGTCGCTCGAGGCGAGGCGGTCGTCGGTGAACCCGAGCAACCGGAACCCGAGCTCGCTGTGCTCGAGGATGCGGTCGGCGACCGTGCAGCCGAGATTGCCGGCCCCGACGACGAGCACCCGTTTGAGGCCGATGCCGGCGCGCCAGCGCCGGCGGAGCAGGTCGCGGACGAGCTCGCGGGAGGCGAACGTGAAGACGAGGTTGAGCGCGAGGAACAGCGCCCAGACGATCTGGGAGATCGGATCCTGGATGAACCACGCCGGGTAGTAGGCCTGCGCGAACAGCGTGCCGACGATCCCGGCCACGACGGCCAGGATCGACCCGACCAGGACGGCGAAGAAGTCGTCCACGCGCGTCCGGCCGCGCCGCAGCCGGTACAGTCCCTGGATCTGGAAAGCCAGCGGCACGAGCAACGCCATGGCGCCGCCGACGACGACGTACTCGAACGGGATCGGCTGCCCTTTGGTGATCGGGAGGATTTCGACCTCGAAGCGCAGCCAGTAGGCGAGGGCGAACGCGGCCACCGCCGCGAGGACGTCGGCGACGACGTGGACGGCGACGAGCAGCCGGTTGAACCGCTTTACCATTCGCCGTCGCTGCCGCTCATCAGGGTCTCCTGCAGCACCGCCCGGAACGAGGACTCGAACCGCTCGACGGAAAAACGTTCCGCGTGCGCCCGCAGCCGGATCGGATCGAACGCCAGTCGTCCGATCGCCTGCATCGCCGCCCCGAACGCCTCGACGCTGGGCTCGTCCACCAGGAGGCCGGTGACGCCCGGCTCGACCGTCTCGCGCGCGCCGCCCCGGCCGAAGGCGATGACCGGTCGTCCGCAGGCCAGCGACTCGACCGGCGAGATGCCGAAGTCCTCTTCGGCCGGCAGGACGAGCGCCTGGGCCGACCGGTAGGCGTCGCGCAGCGCCTCGTCCGACAGCGCGCCCAGGAACTCGATCCCCGATCCGGCCACGGCTCGAAGCCGCGCCTCGTCGGGCCCGGTCCCCACGATGCGCAGCCGCGCGCCCACCTGCATCGCCGCCCCAATCGCCACGTCGATGCGCTTGTACGGCACGAGCGCCGAGACGACCAGGAACGATCCGTCGGAGGGCCCCGGCCGGTCGATGGTGAAGAAGCCGGTGTCGACCGGCGGGTGGACCACCGTCGCCGGACGATTATAGTACCGCGCGATCCGCCCCGCAACGTGGGCGGAGTTCGCGACGAAGCGATCCACGCGCGCGGCGGTCTGCCGATCCCAGGCGGCCAGCCACCGCGCGGCGCGCCTGGCGGCCGCGCTCGGCAGCACGCCGAGGCGGGCCGGGCCGAAGTACGCGTCGAACTGGTCCCAGACGTAGCGCATGGGCGTGTGGCAGTAGCAGAGGTGCCGCGCGCGGCCCGTCGGAACGACGGCCTTGGCGGCACAGTGGCTCGTCGAGACCACGAGGTCGACGGCGTCGAGGTCCAGCAGCTCGACGGCCGTCGGGAACAGCGGCAGGTAGTGGCGGTACCAGCGCGCGGGACGAGGGAGGCGCTGGACCAACGAGGTCCGGATCGGGCGCCCTTCGATGAGCGGCGAGACCGAGCCACGCACGTGCACGAGCGTGACCAGCTCCGCCGCGGGACAGATGCGGCAGAGCGATTCGAGGACTTTCTCGCCGCCGCGCATACCCGTGAGCCAGTCGTGGACGAGGGCGACGCGCATCCGCGACAGCCGGGCATCGAGCGCTCCGGCGGCGGCGCCGCTCTGTCGGGTGGCTAGCGCCGGCATTCCGCGAGCACTTCCTGATAGACCTCGCGCGTGCGCGCCACGGACCGCGCCCAGGAGAAGGCCTTCACCCGCTCGCACCCGCGCCGGATGAGATCGGCCCGGAGCGCGGGGTCCTCCAGCACGCGGCGCATCGCGTCCGCGATGGCACCCGGATTCATCGGATCGATCAGGATCGCGGCGTCGCCGACCACCTCGGGAAGCGACGAGACGTTGGAGGTGATCACCGGCGTGCCGCTCGCCATGGCCTCGAGCGGCGGCAGGCCGAACCCTTCGTACAGCGACGGGAAGACGAACGCCGCCGCCAGCCGGTAGAGGACGCGGAGCGTCGCCTCGGGGACGAATCCGAAGAACCTGACGTGCTGATGGAGGTGGAACCGGTGCACCAGCCGCCGCAGGTTCGGATACCTGGAGATCTCCTCGCCGATAATCAGCAGCTTCAGGTCGTCGCCGCGCCGCCGCCGCAGGATCGCGAACGCCTCGATCAGGCGATCGACGTTCTTGTGCGGCTTGATGTTGCCCGTGTACAGGATGAACGGCGACCGGAGCTGGAACCGTTCGCGGACGCGCGAGACCTCCTCTTCGTCCGGCGGCGTCGCCAGGCGCTCGTCCAGCGCGTTGTAGATCACCTCGATCTTCGAGGCCGGCACGTCGAGATAGCGCAGGATGTCGTCCTTCGAGGCCTGCGACACGGTGAGGATGCGCCTGGCCCGCCGCGCCGCCAGGATCATCATGACGCGCGCGTAGTAGTACGCCCGGCGGTTCGGCAGGTACTGCGGGAACCGCAGATGGATGCAGTCGTGAATCGTGACGACGATCGGGCAGGCCGTCAGCGGCGAGATCACGTAGTGCGGCGCGTGGAAGAGATCGACCTTCGCGCGTCGCAGCGACCAGGGCACGCTGAACTGTTCGAGCAGCGAGTAGTTGCCGGCGCGGTCGACCACCGCTTCGAACGGAGGCCCGAGCGATCGGACGAACTCGGCATCCGTCTTCCGGCAGATGAGGACGTAGGTGTCCCGCCCGTTGTCCAGCCGTCCGAGCTGGCCGACCAGATTGCGCACGTACGTCCCGATGCCGTAGTCGTGCAGTTTCCTGGCGTCAATCGCAATCCGCATGATCGGCTGGGCAGGTCTCGCGTCCTGCGAGGCACGCCAGCGATCTTACGCGAGTTTCCCGCCGTCGGGCCCTCGTCCCCGGACGCGCAGCCACCAGCGCAGGAGCGGGACCCATCGCGGCGCGTGCTTCTCGTAGAAGGCCAGGTGACTGCGGTCGTAGGCCGCCTCGGACCGCGCACCGGCCACCCGCCTCGATCGGCCGCGCAGATGGACGACCTCCGCGCGGGGCGTGTAGAGGATGCGGCCGCCGATGGCCCGGATCGCGGCGCACAGGTCGACGTCTTCCTCGTAGAGGAAATAGCGCTCGTCGAACAGGCCCGCCGCGATCGCGGCGTCCCGGCGGACGAGCAGGCAGGCGCCGCTGACCCAGTCGACCATGCGCTCGCGCGAGAGGAGCCGCCGGACGTACCGTCGGGCCAGCGGATTGGCCGCGGCCGCGGCGCGTTGACGCAGCCGCTGCCCGAGCTCCGCAAGCGGCGAGAGCATCGGGCCGAAGGAGATCTCCGGCCGCCCCTTGCCGTTCACGAGGCGAGGTCCCGCCGCCGCCGCGCCGGTCGCCTCCAGGCGCGCGATCAGGCCCTCGATCGCCCCGGCGGCGACGAGCGTGTCGCTGTTGAGCAGCAGGACGAGCGGCGCGTCTGAGGCGCGAATGGCGACGTTGTTGGCGGGCCCGAAGCCCGCGTTGCGTGCGAGCGCGATCACCTCCACCTCGGGGAAGCCGGCGCGCACCGCCTCCGGACTGCCGTCCTGCGATCCGTTGTCGACGACGAGCACGCGGTGGACACGGGCCGGCGGATGCGCTCGAATGGACCGAAGACAGTCGAGGATCTCTTCGCGAGTATTGAAGCTCACGATGACGATGTCGAGGGGGCTCTGGCCTCTGGGCTTTGGGCTTTGGGCGTCCGCCCTCCGTCTCCCCGCGACCGCCGCGTCAATCGCCTCGAGTACGCCGGCCGCCGCACTTGGCCACGTGTAGCGTTGGAGAAGACGCGCCGCCTCCGCGTGCAGCCGCTCGCGGCTCGCGGCGTCGGTCAGGAGCTCCACCACGGCGTCCGCGATCCGATCGGGATCGGCCGGCACGTAGCGCGCGGCCTCGCCGTACACCTCGCGCGCGACCGGGGTATCGAGCAGCACGGAGGGGACGCCGTGCGCCAGGGCCTCGAGCGGCGTCATGGCGAAGCCCTCGTACTCCGAGAGGAACAGGAAGACGCGCGCGCTGCGGTACAGGCGATCGACGTCGGCATCCGGCGCATAGGCGCGCCACTCGACCGCGCGGGCGATCCCCAGCCGCTCGGCCAGGGCGACCGGATCCTGCGGCGGCGCGGTCCGGTTGTCGCCGACCAGGACCAGCCGCGCGTCCGGAACCCGGCCGACGACGCGCGCGAACGCCGCCATCATCTCGGGCAGCTTCCGCCGGTTGAACAGCGATCCGACGAAGAGCACGACCGGCGCGCGAGATCCCCCGGACGCGGGCGTCACGTCCGGACGGCCATGCCGGACGATGCGGATCCGGCTCCTCGGCACGCCAATCCAGCGTTCGATTTCCCCGGCCGAGAAATCCGACACGGTCACCACGGCATCGGCCCGTCGCGCCGACGCGGCCGTGATCCACCGCCGCCGCAGCCCCTCGCGCCAGGAGAACCACTCGGGGTGCGCGAAGAACGAGACGTCGTGAATGACCACCACCGAGCGGCAGGGCAGACGCAGGGGCGCGGTGTAGCCGGGAGAGAGCAGGACGTCGATCCGCGCCCGGGCCGCCAGCCGAGGCAGCCGGAACTGCTCCCACCACGTCCCGGCCGAGCCCGCCGGATCGACGACGGTCGTGAACCGCCCGCCGAGACGGTCCGTCCACGCCGGCGGGGGCGCCGGCAGGAACAGCGTGAAGCGGAGCGGCAGGTCCGGTTCGGCCGCCCACGTCTGCAGGAGCTTCTCCAGAAAGCGCCCCACGCCCGTCGGCCGGCCGAGCAGCTCGCGTGCGTCGATGCCGACGTGCAGGCGTGCGGCGCCGACCGGCTCAGCCACGACGTCTCCGGCGCTCGACCGCGAGCGACCACGCCTCGCGTACGCGGGCGGCGCTCTCGGACCAGCGAAACGTGCGCGCGCGGCGCCAGCCGGCCTCGCGCAGGCGATCGCGGAGCGCGCGGTCTCCGAGCAGTGCGCCCAGCCGCTCCGCCAGTTCGGCGTCGTCGTCCGGCTCGATGAGCAGGCCCGCGTCGCCGACGACCTCGGGCAGCGCGCCTCGGTTCGCCGCGATCACCGGCACGCCCAGCGTCATCGCTTCCAGCGCCGGGAGGCCGAACCCTTCGGTATGCGAGGGCAGGACGAGCACCAGCGCGCCCGAGTAGACGTCGAGCCGGCGCGCCGGGTCGACGTAGCCGCGCACCTCGACGTGGCCGGCCAGGGGCGGGGCGGCCAGACGCGCCAGCAGCGCCCGCGACGCTGGCGGGGTGGCTCCGGCGAACACCAGTCGAGGAGGGTCGCCGCCGCGCGCGAGCAGCCGCTCGTAGCCGTCGATCAGCAATCCGACGTTCTTTCTCGGCTCGAGCGTGCCGAGGAAGAGGATGTAGCCGCCGCGCGGTTCGTCGACGCGCGGGGCCCACGGCGGCGCGCCCGGACGGCAGACGCTCAGGCGCTCTCGCGGCACGCCGAGACGGCGGTGGACCTCGCCGGCGGTGTGCTCGGAGTTGACGAGGACGTGGTCGGCGCCGCCGACCGCGGCCGGCGCGAGCGCCGGGTAGTCGCGGCGAATCTCCCGGCGTGTTCGCTCGGGATGATCCAGGAAGTCCAGATCGTGCACGGTGACGATCTGCGCGGCGGTTCTCGCCGGCATCGGCAGGGGATGCGCGGTCTGGACGACGTCGAAGCGCTCCCCGGTCAGGCGCTCCACGGCCGGCCAGCGCAGTCGATGCCAGGCAAGGTTCAGCCATCGGACCGGGATCCGGCGGTCGATCGCACGCGTCCCCGCGATGCGGCCGGGCTCGAGGCGGTCCTTCCACGAGGCCGAGAACAGGACGAGATCTTCCGATGGTCCCGGTGAGGACTCGGCCAGCGCGCGGACGAGCTCGTGGACGTACTCGCCGACGCCGGTGCGCTCGCGCAGGGCCGGCCGGTAATCGATCAGAATCCGCACGGAGCGATTGGGGGGATGCGCGCGGCGGCCAACGATAACTCCTTACCTGTCAATCGATTGACTGTTTTTCGACAGCAATGATACCGTGAGGAGCTTTTGGGCGGTTGAGGCTCGGCGACGTCGGCGCCCGCGCGGCGGGCGGACGCGCCGAGGCCCGCGGAGGACATGGATGAGAATTGCGGTCATCGGGACCGGCTACGTCGGGCTGGTCGTCGGCGCCTGCTTCGCCGAGACGGGCAACGACGTGGTCTGTGTGGACAAGGACGCGGGCAAGATTTCGATGCTGCGGCGCGGACGGATCCCCATCTACGAGCCGGGGCTGCTCGAGCTCGTTCGGCGGAACCGCGCGCTCGACCGCCTCTCCTTCACGCGGGATCTCGCCGGCGCGGTGCACGGCGCCGAGGTCGTGTTCGTCGCGGTCGGGACGCCGACGGGCGAGGATGGGTCGGCGGATTTGAAGCACGTGCTGCAGGCGGCGGACGAGATCGGCCAGGCCCTCGACGGCTACGCGGTCATCGTCGACAAGAGCACGGTGCCGGCGGGCACGTCGGAGCTGGTGCGCCAGGCGATCGCGCGCCGGACGCGCCATCCCTTCAGCGTCGTCAGCAACCCGGAGTTCCTCAAGCAGGGCGCGGCGGTCGACGACTTCCTCAAGCCGGACCGGGTGGTGATCGGGACGAGCGACGCGAAGGCCGCCAAGATCATGAAGGACCTCTATCGTCCGTTCACGCGGACGGGCGCGCCGATCATGATCATGGATTGCGCGAGCGCGGAGCTGTGCAAGTATGCGGCGAACGCAATGCTGGCGACGCGCATCTCGTTCATGAACGAGATCGCGAACGTGTGCGAGCTGTTCGGCGGCGACGTCGACAAGGTACGGCAGGCGATCGCGGCCGACCGGCGGATCGGCGCGTCGTTCCTCTTTCCGGGCGTCGGGTACGGCGGAAGCTGCTTTCCGAAGGACGTCAAGGCGCTCATCCGATCGTCGGCCTCGAAGCGGTACGCGTTCAGGATCCTGCGCGCGGTCGAAGACGTGAACGTCGCGCAGAAGAGCCGGCTGCTGCGGCGCCTCGACCAGCACTTCGGCCCGTCGCTCAAGGGGAAGACGGTGGCCGTCTGGGGGCTCGCGTTCAAGCCGCGGACCGATGACATGCGCGAGGCGCCGGCGGTCACGATCATCGAGGGGCTGCTCGCGCGCAAGGCGAAGGTGCGCGCCTACGATCCGGAGGCGGCGGCCGTCGCGCGGGGCATCTTCGGGACGCGGATCAAGCTCGTGCGGAATGCGTACGAGGCGATCACCGGCGCGGATGCCCTGCTCATCGTGACGGAGTGGAACGAGTTCCGGGAGCCGGATTTCACGCGCATGCACAAGCTGCTCAGGCAGCCGGTGATCTTCGACGGCCGCAATCTCTATGACCCGGCGCAGATCCGGGCGCTGGGATTCGTGTACTCCTCGATCGGCCGGCCATGAGCGGCGTGCTCGTCACCGGCGGCGCCGGTTACGTGGGCAGCCACACGGTTCTGCTGCTCGCCTCGGCCGGCTACGACGTCGTCGTCTACGACGACCTCTCGGCCGGCCATCGGGAGGCCGTGGACGCGATTGCGGCGGCATGGCCGGGCCGGTCGGTCCGGCTCGTTCGGGGTGACATCGGCGACGGGGCGGCGGTCGGCCGGGCGTTGCGCGAGTCGGGGGCGACCGCGGTCCTCCACTTCGCCGCGAAGCTCTCGGTCGGCGGCTCGGTCGCGGACCCTCTCGGGTACTATCGCAACAACGTCGCCGGCACGGTGGCGCTGCTGTCGGCGATGCTCGAGGCGGGCGTGCGGCAGTTCGTGTTCTCCTCGACGGCGGCGACCTTCGGCGAGCCGCTGCGCACGCCAATCGACGAAGCGCACCCGCAGCAGCCGATCAACCCGTACGGCGACACGAAGCTGGCCATCGAGCGCCTGCTCTGGTACCTGTCGCGCTCGCATGGCGTCAGGTCGATGGTCCTGCGGTATTTCAACGCGGCGGGCGCGGATCCGTCGGGGATCGTCGGCGAGGCGCACGACCCCGAGGAGCACCTGATTCCGCTGGCGCTGCGAGCGGCCTCGGGCGGACCGCCGCTCACGGTCTTCGGGGACGACTATCCGACGCCTGACGGCACGTGCATCCGGGACTTCGTGCACGTGACGGATCTCGCCGACGCGCACCTGGCGGCGCTGCGGGCGCTCGAGTCTTCGGCGGCCTCGGGCGCCTACAATCTCGGCAGCGGCACCGGCACGTCGGTCCGGGAACTGATGACGGCGGTCGAGTCGGTGACGGGCCGGCCCGTCGCGCACCGGATCGGGCCGCGGCGCCCCGGGGATCCGGCGCGGCTGGTGGCATCGAGTGCCCGCATCCGGGAGGAGCTCGGATGGGCGCCGCGCTTCGATCGGGTCGAGGCCATCGTGGAAACGGCCTGGCGCTGGCACCAGCGGCAGGCGGGGAGCGGCTGGGCCGAGCCTCCGGGCACCTGACGACATGCCTGGGCTTCGAGGCGTCCTGACCGATCCGCTCCTGTCGGTGGTCATGCCGGTCTACAACGAGCGCGACACGATCGAGGAGATCATCGGCCGCGTGACGAGCGTGCCGATGCGGATCGAGCTGATCGTGGTCGACGATCGTTCGACCGACGGCACGCGCGATCTGCTCGTCGACCTGCAGGCGCGCCATGGATTCAAGCTGATCCTGCAGCCCGTGAACGGCGGCAAGGGCGCGGCGCTCCGGCGCGGGTTCCAGGAGGTCACCGGCGACGTCATGGTGATCCAGGACGCCGACCTGGAGTACTCGCCGGAGGAGTACTCCGAGCTCCTCGCCCTCATCTGCCAGGGGCGCGCCGACGTCGTCTACGGGTCGCGCTTCATCGGCCGGCACCGGGTGTTCCTCTTCACGCACTACGCGGGCAACCGGCTCCTGACGCTCCTCACGAACGTGCTCTACAACACGATGCTCACGGACATGGAGACCTGTTACAAGATGATGCGGACGGAGGTCTTGCGGTCCATGGTGCTCGAGTCGAACGGATTCGGGATCGAACCCGAGATCACGGCCAAGATCTTCAAGCGGGGCTACCGTGTGTACGAGGTCCCCATCACCTACGACGGTCGGGGCTACGAAGAAGGCAAGAAGATCACGTGGCGCGACGGCGTCGTCGCGCTCTGGGTGCTGATCAAGTATCGGTTTACCGAGTGAGCCAATTCCTCCGGCTGCTTCGTTACGCGGCGCCGTATCGCGGACGGCTGATCGTCGCGGTCCTGGCGATGATCGTGTACGCGGCCGGTTCGGTCGAGCTGGCGCGCCTCATCCGGCCCATCTTCGACAAGGTGCTGCCGAACCAGGAGGACGTCCCGGCCGTGGCGGCGATGATCCTCGTCGCCTACTTCCTGAAGGGCGCCGGGGCCTACGTCTCCGGCTATCTGATGACCGACGTCGGTCAGCGGGTCGTCATGGACCTCCGCAACCGGCTCTTCCGGCACATCCTGGACCAGTCGGCGGCGTTCTTCGCGCGTCGCACGTCCGGGCAGCTCATCTCCTACATCACCAACGACGTCGGCCAGGTGCAGATGGCGGTCTCGGAGACGATCGCCGACCTGATGCGGGAGTCGCTGGCCGTCGTCGGCTTCGCGGGCTACCTGTTCTGGCTGGACTGGCGTCTGGCGATCGTCTGCCTCTGTACGGCGCCGCTCGTCGTGTACCCTCTGGTGCGGCTCGGGCAGCGCGTGCGGCGGACGACGCGCCGCAGCCAGGAGGACCTCGAGCAGTTGACGCACCTGAGCGCGGAGGCGTTCACCGGCCACCGGATTGTCAAGGCGTTCGGCGCGGAAGCGCGCGAGGCGCGGCGGTTCGGCCTCGCGTCGCTGTCGGTGTATCGCACCAACATGCGAATCACGAGCGCGCTCTCGGCACTGCCGCCGATCATGGAGTTCATCGGCGGCGTCGCCGCGGTCGGCGCGCTCTGGTACGGCTCGAAGCGCATCGGCGAGGGGAACCTCACGGCGGGCGCGTTCTCGTCGTTCCTGGCCGCCGCGTTCATGATGTACGGCCCCATCAAGAAGCTCAGCCGCGTCAACGCCGGGCTCCAGCAGGCGATCGCCGCGGCCGACCGCATCTTCGTGCTGCTCGACACGCACAGCGAGGTGCGCGAACGGCCAGACGCCGTCGTGCTGCCGCGGCTGCGGGAGTCGATCGAGTTCCGCGACGTCGGGTTCGCCTACGACGACCGGCCGGACCGCTTCGTCCTGCGCCACGTCAGCTTCACGGTCCGGGCCGGCCAGGTCGTGGCCCTCGTCGGGCTGAGCGGGGCGGGCAAGACGACGCTGGTCAACCTGATCCCGAGGTTCTTCGATGCCACCGAAGGCGCCCTGCTCATCGACGGCGTCGACGTCCGTCAGGGCACGCTGTCGTCGCTGCGCGACCAGGTCGCGCTCGTGACCCAGGACACGGTGCTCTTCGACGACACGGTCGGGACCAACATCGCGTACGGGGCGCCCCGGGCCTCGCGCGAGGACGTCGAACGCGCGGCCAGAGCGGCGCACGCGCACGAGTTCATCGTGCCCCTCGCGGGCGGCTACGACGCGCGCATCGGCGAGCGCGGCCAGCGCCTGTCGGGAGGGCAGCGCCAGCGGCTCGCCATCGCGCGGGCGATTCTCAAGGACTCGCCCCTGCTCATCCTGGACGAGGCGACCTCCGCGCTCGATGCCGAGGCCGAGCGCCTGGTTCGGGACGCGGTGGCGAACCTCATGCGCAACCGCACGACGTTCATCATCGCGCACCGCCTGTCGACGGTCCGCCGCGCCGATTTCATCGTGGCGCTCGAGCGCGGGGCCGTGGTCGAGATCGGGACGCACGACGAGCTGGTCGGACGGCCGGGCGGGGTCTACGCGCGCCTGTACGCGCTCCAGGCGTTCGAACCGGATCGCGAGAGCGAGCCGGCCGGCGCGCTCTCGCGCGGGAGCCGGGCATGATCCGGTCGATGACCGGGTTCGCCTCCACGAGCCGCGCCGAGCAGGGCCACGCCGTCACGGTGACCGCCCGCACGGTCAATCACCGGTTCCTGGATCTCGCCTTGAAGGCCTCGTCGAGCCTGGCGGGCCTGGAGAGCCGGATCCGGGCGCTCGTCCAGCAGCGGATGACGCGCGGCCGCGTCGAGCTGACCGTCAGCCTCAGCCAGGAGTTCGAGCCGCCAAGGGCCGTCGTGCTGAACATGGCGCTCCTCGAGCGCGTCAGCGAGGCGCTGGCGCCGGCGCGCGCGCGCGGGCTGATCGCGGGAGGCCTCACCGCCTCGGACGTCCTGCGCATTCCCCAGGCGGTCGAGTTCGTGCCCGTCGAACCAGCGGCGGCCGGCCCGCCGGCCCCGGCGGCCGCCCTGGTCGAGGCGGCGGTCGCCGAGACACTCGACGCCGTCGTCGGGATGCGCGAGACCGAGGGACGGCTGCTTGGCGCCGATTCTGACGGCGCGGCTGGCGACGATCGCGGCGCTCGTCGGCGACGTCGAGCGGGAGGCGCGGGAGGGCCAGATGCAGCTCGATGCGCGGCTGCGCGAACGGATTGCGGCGCTGCCGGCCGACGTCCAGGGCGACGCGGCGCTCGCCGCCCAGGAAATCGTGCGATTCGTCGCCCGGTCCGACGTGGACGAGGAGCTGGTGCGCCTGCGGAGCCATTTCGAGCACTGGCGCAGTCTGGCCGATGGTCCGGAACCGTGCGGCCGCAAGCTGGACTTCCTGGTGCAGGAGATGAATCGGGAGATCAACACGATCGGTTCGAAGGCGGAAGGCAGCCGCGCCACCGAGATTGTCATCGCGGCGAAGGCGGAGCTGGAGCGTGTCCGGGAGCAGGTGCAAAATGTCGAGTGAGCGGGCCGCGGCCCCTCGCGGGCTGCTGTTCGTCGTCTCGGCCCCATCCGGCACGGGCAAGACCACGATCGTCGAGCGGCTCGTCGAGGCCATGCCCGGCCTGCGGCTTTCGCGCTCCTACACCTCGCGCCCGGCGCGGGACGGGGAACGGCACGGCGTCGACTATAATTTCATCAGCCGCGAGATCTTCCAGGAGATGGTCCAGCGAGACGAGTTTCTCGAGTGGGCCGACGTGTTCGGGAACTTCTACGGGACGGGCCGGCGGGAGACCGAGGTCCGGCTGACCTCCGGCGCCGACCTGGTCCTCGTCGTCGACGTGCAGGGGGCGCGCCAGGTCCGGCGGTGCGTGCCGGGCACGGTCGGCATCTTCGTGCTGCCGCCGTCGTTCGCGGACCTCGAACGCCGGCTGCGCGGCCGCAGCAAGGATCCCGAGGATGCGATGGCGAGGCGGCTCGACGCCGCCCGCCGCGAGGTTTCGGCCGTCGTCGAGTACCGACTACGTCGTCGTGAACGACGTCCTGGAACGCTGCGTCGCCGAGCTGGCCGCGATCGTGACGGCCGAGCGCGCGCGGCTCGCGCGCCGTCAGGCTGTCATCGCGCCCATCGTGAGGACGTTCGAGAGGTCAGACAACTAGGAGTCGCATGTCCAAGCATCCACATCCAGGTCGTCCGAAGAACGCGTTCGAGCTCGTGACCGTGGCGTCGGCCCGCGCGCACCAGCTGCTCCGGGGCTGCACGCCGAAGGTCGACGGATTCCCCAAGCTCGCCCGGCGCGCGCTGCAGGAAGTGACGCACGGCACCGTCACCCGGACGGCGCCGTCCGACGCGCAGGCCGCCTCCGAGGGCGCCGCGCCGGCTGCCGACTAGCATGCCGCTCGTCGGCCTCGGCGTGAGCGGCGGCATCGGCGCCTACAAGGCCGTCGAGGTGGTCCGGCTGCTGCAGAAGCGCGGGCACGACGTCCAGGCGATCATGACGCGCGCGGCCCGGCGCTTCGTCGGGCCGCTGACGTTCGAAGCCATCACCCGGCGCCCCGTCGTCACGAGCCAGTTCGCGCCGGGCGTGAACGCCGCGAAGGTCGGGGCCGCCGTCGAGCACATCGCGCTGGCCTCGGCGGTCGACCTCCTGCTCGTCGCGCCAGCCACCGCGAACGTCATCGGCAAGTTCGCCCACGGGCTTGCGGACGACTTCCTCTCGGCCCTGTATCTCGCGACGCGCGCGCCGGTCCTGATGGCGCCCGCGATGAACACGAACATGTGGGAGCATCCCGCCGTGCGCGCGAACGTCGACGCGCTCGGCGCCCGCGGCGTCCGCTTCGTCGATCCCGGCGCCGGATATCTGGCGTGCGGCTGGATCGGGCCGGGCCGCCTCGCCGAGCCGGAGGCGATCGTCGAAGCCGCCGACCTCCTGCTGCGTCGCCGGACCACGCTGGCAGGCCGTCGCATGCTGATCACCGCCGGGCCGACGCTCGAGGACCTGGATCCCGTCCGGTTCATCGGCAATCGATCGAGCGGACGGATGGGGTTCGCGCTCGCGGCGGAAGCGCACGCGCGCGGCGCAGACGTGACGCTCATCGCCGGACCGACGACGGTCGCCGCGCCACAGGTCTCGCGGCTGGTCCGCGTGCGCAGCGCACGGCAGATGCACGCCGCCGTGCAGGCGCACCTGGCCGGCGTCGATGCCGTGATCATGGCCGCGGCGGTGGCGGACTACGCGCCGGCGGGCGGCCCGGCTCCGACGAAGCTCGAGAAGGAGCACGCGCTCGCGCTGGCGCTCGAGCGGACGCCGGACATCCTGGCCGAGCTCGGGGCCGGCCGTGCCGGCGCCCGCACGCCCGTGCTCATCGGCTTCGCCGCGCAGACGGGCGATCCGATCGTGCCCGCGGCGCAGAAGCTCGCCGCCAAGCAGGTCGACCTCATCGTCGCCAACGATGTCACGGAGGAGGGCTCGGGCTTCGACGTGCCGACCAACCGCGTGACGATCGTGTCCGCTCATGGAATCGAGTCGCTCCCGCGGATGAGCAAGGCGGACGTGGCGGCCGCCATTCTCGACCGTCTGGAACGGCTCTTCGCCGTGGAGCCGGCCCCGGCCGTGGTGCGATGAGCGATCGCGAGGCGGGCCGGCCGCCGGCAGCGGAGCTGGCCGAGCATCTGAAGCGCTTCGCCGAGATGGGCGTTCAAGGCGTCTCGCGCGATCCGGCGTGGCGACGCAGGGCGGAGCCGGGTCGGACCGGTGAGCCCGAGGCCGCGCCGCCGGCCTCGACGCCGCCCTCCGCCACTCCCGAGGCGGACACCGGTCGGTTCCTGGCGGAGCTTCGAAGCTACATCGGCGTGGACTGCACGCGCTGCAAGCTGGGAGGCCTCGGCCGCCGCCAGGTCGTCTTCGGCACGGGCGATCCCCACGCGGCGCTCATGTTCGTCGGGGAGGCGCCGGGCGCCGACGAGGACGTGCAGGGAGAGCCGTTCGTCGGACGCGCCGGGCAGTTGCTGACGAAGATCATCGAAGCGATCGGGCTCCGCCGCGAGGACGTGTACATCGCGAACGTGATCAAGTGCCGCCCGCCCGGCAACCGCGCGCCGGAGCCGGACGAAGTCGCCACCTGCGAGCCGTTTCTCTTCCAGCAGATCGACGCGATCCGTCCGAAGGTCGTGGTCGCCCTCGGAACGCACGCGGCGCACGCGCTGCTCAAGACCGATGCGCCGATCTCGAGACTCCGCGGGCGGATCCACGACTTCCGGGGCGGCACCAAGCTCGTCCCGACGTTCCATCCTGCCTTCCTGCTCCGCAGCCCGGATCGCAAGCGCGACGTCTGGGAGGACATGAAGAAGGTGAGGGAGCTGTTGGGCGATCGGTGATCGGCGATCGGCGGATCCCCAACGCGTCCCAGATCGTCTCCGTCGGCGTGCCGGTGCCGCAGCTCGGACTGCTGAGCTACCGGGTGCCCGCCCATCTCGGCCCGGCGCCGAGAGGCGCCCGTGTCGTCGTGCCGCTCGGGGCGAGGACCGCGACCGGCTGTGTGGTCGATGCGTGTGCGCCGGAGCCGGAAGGCGGCGAGCTGCGGGACGTTCTTCAAGTGCTCGATTCCGAGCCGTTCCTTCCGCCCCTGATTGTCGATCTGGCTCTCTGGGTCGGCACCTACTACGCGTCCGGCCCGGGCGAGGCGCTCGCCATGGCCATGCCTCCGGCCGCGCGGCGCGGCCGGCCGGCTTCATTCCGGACCGTGCGCCGGGTGGATCCGGCGGCGGAGCAGAGCGCAGGTCCCGCTGCCGGGAGTGCCAGGCAGCGGGAGGCGCTGGAGCTGATCCGGCGCCAGCCGGGCCTTCCGGTCCAGGCCTACGCGCGCGAAGGCGTCGGCGCGGCGACGATCCGGACCCTGGCCCGCCTCGGCTTCGTCACGGTGCGCGAAGTGATCGTCGAGCGCGATCCGTTCGCGTCCGGGCCTGGGGGCGTGTCGAGCGGCCCGTGGACCGTGGAAGCCTCCTGCGAGCCGGAGCGGCTGCTGACGGCCGATCAGGCCGAGGCGCTGGAGCGGCTGTCGGCCTCGTCGCGGTCGGGCGCGTTCGAGACCGCGCTGCTCCACGGCGTCACGGGCAGCGGCAAGACGGAGGTGTACCTGAGGCTGGCCGGCGATGTCACGGACCGGGGGCGCCGCGTGCTCGTGCTCGTGCCGGAGATCGGCCTCACGCCGGTGGTGGCGGGTCTGTTCCGCGCCCGCTTCGGCCGGCGCGTCGCCATCCAGCACAGCGGCCTCTCCGCCGGCGAACGCCACGATCAATGGCACCGCATCCGAACCGGCGCCGTGGACATCGTGGTCGGGACGCGATCGGCCGTCTTCGCCCCGCTCGAGCAGGTCGGGTTGATCGTCGTGGACGAGGAACACGACGCCGCGTACAAGCAGGAGGAGGCGCCGCGCTATCACGGCCGCGACG
Source organism: uncultured Acidobacteriota bacterium (assembly GCA_963764505.1). Classification (GTDB taxonomy): domain Bacteria; phylum Acidobacteriota; class Vicinamibacteria; order Vicinamibacterales; family SCN-69-37; genus CAVXSP01. Next base: position 2,331,636 of record CAVXSP010000001.1, read on the forward strand.
TCGCCATCGTCCGGGCGCGCCTCGAGAGGGCGCTCGCGCTGCTCGGGTCGGCGACGCCGTCACTCGAATCGGCCAGCAACGCGCGGCGCGGACGCTACGCGCGGCTCGTGCTCGCGCGTCGCGTGCTCGATCGGCCGATGGCCGAGGTCGAGATCGTGGACATGCGGAAGGAGTACGCGCGCAGGGGCGCCGACGTCGTCCTGAGCGAGCGCCTGTGCGCGCACGTTGCCGCGCGGCTCGAACGGCGCGAACAGAGTCTACTGCTGCTGAACCGCCGCGGCTTCGCGACCGTGGTCTTCTGCCGCCAGTGCGGCGCGTCGCTCGAGTGTCCGCACTGCAGCGTCGCCCTGACCTATCACCGCGCCGCGCGCCGCGTGCGGTGCCACTACTGCAATTACGCCGGCGCGGTCCCGACGCGCTGCGGCGCCTGCGGCGGCGAGTACCTGGAGCAGTCGGGATTCGGAACGGAGCGGATCGAACAGGAGGTGCGGGACCGGTTTCCCGGCGCGCGGGTCGCCCGCGTGGATCGGGACACGATGCAGCGGCGCGGCACCCTCGCGCGGATGCTGGCGGCGGTCGGCCGCGGCGAGATCGACGTGCTCGTCGGCACGCAGATGATCGCCAAGGGGCACGACTTCCCGGCCGTCACGCTCGCCGGGGTGATCGCCGCGGACGTCGGGCTGGGGCTGGCCGACTTTCGCGCGGCCGAACGGACGTTTCAGCTGCTCACGCAGGTGGTCGGCCGCGCCGGCCGTGGAGACGCGCGCGGCGAGGCCGTGATTCAGACCCTGTATCCCGATCACTACGCAATCCGCGCCGCGGCGTCGCAGGACTACGAGACGTTCTATGAGCGGGAGATGGAGTTCCGTTCGAGCCTGCAGTACCCGCCGGCGACCGCGCTCGTCAACGTCTTCGTCAAGGCCGGATCGCTCGAACGCGCGATGGCCGATGCGCTCGAGCTGGCGGCCGGCGTGCGCCGGCAGCCGTCGCACGGGCGCGTGATCGGACCGGCGCCCGCCGCGCTCTCGAAGATCAAGGACGAGTATCGCGCGCAGTTCTTCGTCAAGGGCCAGCGCCGCGGCCCGATGCGCGAAGCCGTGCTGCGCGCGCTGACCGAGCGCCCGTCGCTCAAACGGCGAACGATCGTGGATGTGGATCCGGTCAGTGTGATCTAGGTTTGCGGGCTCTGGGCTCTGGGCTACGAATCCCCACGGCCCAGAGCCCACAGCCCGCAAACCTATCTTCCCAGAAACGTCTGAATCGGCACCGGTGTGAAGCACAGGACGAACATGATCAGCGCAAACAGCCCGAGCAGGCGGCGGCCCGGGCCGAGGGGCGCGGTCTCGTCCATGACGCGCGGGTGCTGCACGCCGAGCGCGAGCGCCATCACGATCATGACCACCAGCATCGAGATCCATGCGAGCGACTGCGTCGTCAGCAGCGCCGCGCCGACCAGCGTGACGACGGAAACCGCGGCCGCCTGGCCCCGCCGTTCGAGCAGCGCGTAGACGACGTGGCCGCCATCGAGCTGGCCGAAGGGGAGGAGATTGAGCGCCGTCGCCAGCATGCCCCACCAGGCGGCGAACGCCATCGGATGGATCGTCACGTCGTAGCCGTTGGGGATCGTCCCGAAGTGCAGCCAGGCGGCGAACTTGTAGAGCAGCGGCTCGCCGAAATAGATCAGGTCGGCGCCGTGCGACACCGGTACCAGGTGCGACATCGTCACGCCCCAGTAGAGGAGCGGCAGCAGCACGACGAACCCCGCGATCGGCCCGGCGACGCCGATGTCGAACAGAGCGCGCTTCGACGGAAAGGCTTCGCGGATGCGGATCACCGCCCCGAACGTGCCGGTGATGAGCAGAATCGGGGGCGCCGGGATGAAGTAGGGCAGCGTGGCGTCGACATCGTGCACGCGGCACAAGAAGTAATGGCCGAACTCGTGCGCACCCAGGATGAGCAGCACCGGGACGGAGTACCAGAGTCCGGGCGCCAGGAAGGCGATCGAGAGCAGCGGCAGGCGATGCAGAATCCCGACGCTCTGCTCGAACCCGGCATAGGCCAGCGCGCCGGAAAAGGTCGTCGTCGCGAACGTGAGCAGGAACAGTCCCACGTGCCGCCCGTACCGATGCTGGAATTTCAGGCGGGGCGGGGGAGGCGCCCAGACGTATCCCTCGTCGAAGGGTAGACCGGTTCCGGAAAGCGAACCGGTGGGAAAGTCAGCACTCACGCGAAATTCAGCCGCCGATGTTCTGCAGGTCCTTGCCAGGCTTGAACCGGATGGTGCGGCCGGGCGGAATCCTGACTTCCTTCCCGGTGCGCGGATTGCGGCCGATGCCGCGCTTGCGTGGTTTCACTTGAAAGACTCCAAACCCCCGGAGTTCGATGCGCTCGCCCTTCATCATAGAGGCGCGCATGGCCTCGAAGACGGCGTCGACCGCCACCTCGGCCTTCACTTTGGTGATTTCGGCCAGTCGTGACACCTCGTTGACGATGTCGACTTTGATCATGAGTTAGCGACGTGTCACTTGCCGTAACTAGCATAGACATAGGCACTTACCGTGTCAAATAGCCTGCTAACTGCTCGTGAACGGTGGACGGCCTCATTCCTTCGTTCGCGCCCAGCTTCGGAGGACTTCCGCGACGCTCCAGGCCTGGGCGATGCACCCGCGGGGGGTGAACGGCGGATCGGCGTCGAAGATTTCGCTGATCGATCCGATGCACGCCTGATCGAGATGCGCGGCGAACCCGGCCAGGAGACTCCGCGCGCCGGCGAGATCGCCCGGGTGCAGCTTGAGCCATGCGTCGACATAGGCGCCGATCAGCCACGCCCAGACCGTGCCCTGATGATACGCGGCATCTCGGGTGCGGAGGTCCCCGTAGTATCGCGGCCGGTAGTCCGGGTGGCCCGGCGCGAGCGAGCGCAGCCCGTACGGCGTCACCAGCTGAGTCCGGACGGTCTCGAGCACCGGCTCCCAGCGGTCCCGATCCAGCACGGGATGCGGGAGCGAAATCGCGAACAGCTGGTTCGGACGGCAGGCGTCGTCGTCGCCGTGTTCGCCGTCGACGACGTCGAAGAGGTATCCGCGGGCGCGGTTCCAGAAGCGCCGGTTGAACGAGGTCCGGGCCCGATCGGCCAGCGCGCGATACCGACAGCTGCGAGCCTCGTCGCCCTGCTCATCGAGCCATCGGGCCAGCAGACGCAGCGCGGCGTGCCACAGCGCGTTGATCTCGACGGCCTTGCCGCGCCGCGGCGTCACGACCCAGCCCTCGACCTTGGCGTCCATCCAGGTCAGCTGGTAGCCTTCCGCGCCCTGGTGGAGCAGCCCGTCCGTCTCGTCGACGCCGATGCCGAAGCGCGTGCCCGCGATGTGGTGCTCCGCGATGTCGACGAGAATCGGCAGCAGCTGGTGGAGCGTCGCGCGGTCGTTGGAGGCCGTGAGATATCGATCCACCGCATGGAAGAACCAGAGGCTCGCATCCGCCGTGTGATACAGCCCCGAGCGCTCCCCTTCGGGAAAGAGGTTCGGAATCAGCCCGTCCTTGACGTGATGGCCGAACATGCGCAGAATCCGCCCGGCTTCCTCGACCCGCCCGGTCGTGATCGTCAGTCCTTCGAGGCCGATCATCGTGTCGCGGCCCCAGTCCGTGAACCAGTGATAACCGGCGATCACCGTCCGCGGCTCGTCGCCGACGGCCTCGGCAAGGACGGTCTCCTCGGAGCGGGTAGCCGGCGTGATGACGAATTGATCGGCGGCGAGCGCGAGCTCGGCCGCGATCGGGCCGCGCGCGGCGGCCGGCAGTTGGTCCAGCAGCCGGGTGCGGCGTGCCTCTTCGGCCCGCAGCGCGGAGTCGAAGGTCATGGCGCTCAGCGTGTCCCAGCCCTCGGTGGACAGGACGACCGTGGCCGGATCGCCATCGGAGAGTGGCAGCGACAAGGTCCCCGGACTCCACAGCTCGCCGACGTCGGCGTAGCCGCGTGCCCGTTCTTCGAGGTATTCCACCTGGTGGCGACCGGGATGGTCGAGCGCGAACGTGCCGCCCCGAGAGACCTGCACGCGCAGCGGAGGAAGGTTGGGGAGCAGCCGGATCTCGGCGCCGCCCGCGAGCATCGTCACCGTGCCTTCGCGCGGCGGCGCCTCCGAAAGCGCCTCCTCGTGCGGCCGGACGTGGAACATGGGTTCCACCTCCAGCGACACGGGCCCCGGCCCGGCGAGCCGGCGAAACGACAGCTGCGTCGTGTTCTGCAGGTGCGGCATGATCACCCGCTTCTCGATCCTGACGTCGCCGGCCTCGTATTCCCAGACCGGCAGCCCCGATTCGAGGCGGAACTCGCGGAGACACGCATTGTCCTGACCGGCCGCGAGCATCTGCAGGTTCTCGTGGTCGAGCAGGATCCGCCGACCGCCCGCCATCAGCGTGGCCCGCAGCGCGTTGACCATGACGATGCGCCCGTGCGGCGCGGCCAGCGCGGCAATCAGGAGTCCGTGATAACGCCGCGTCAGTCCGCCCCCGACGGGGGCGGAGGCGTACCCGCCCAGCCCGTTGGTCACGAGCCACTCGAGGCTGGGGTCGATCGGCGCCGACTCGAATCGCAGACGCCGCACGACGGGCGCCGAAGACACGAACAGATCGGGCGAACCGCTCATCGGTGGGCTTCCTCCCTCTCTTCATCCTGGATCGGGATCGCCGCCAGCAGCAGCGCCGACTCGCTCGGCATCTGCCAGCCTGGATTGGCCTCCACCTCCGAGATCCCGAGCCCGCCGTAGTCGGGCGCCTCGCTCGACCAGCGGATCTCCCATCGATGGCCGGCCGGCGGAGCCAGCAGGGGCTCTGGAACGACCGGCAGGACGAGGTCGGATCCGAGATTCACCAGGATCAGCCGATCGGTGCTGCCCGCGGGCGTTCCGAATAGCCGGAGCACGAACGCCTCCCCGCCGAGCACCGCGCCGTCGACGCCGTGGGCTCCCTGCGCGGCGATCGTCGCGTCCGACCGCCGCAGCCGCAGCAGATCCGCGTGCAGGGCCCACGCCTCCCCGTCCCGTTCGCGTGCGGCCTCGTCGAGCTTGCAGCGCTCGAACGTCGACATGGCGCATGGATCGGCCAAGTGTCGCTGGATCTCGGGCTGCGCCAGCCGCGGGAACTGTTTGAGGAACTGGGCGCGACCCTCCTTGACCGCCTTCGCCAGACCCGGCTCATGATCGGCGAAATAGAGGAACGGAGCCGTGGAAGCGAACTCCTGGCCCTGGAACAGCATCGGGGTCCAGGGGCCGAGCAGCGCCAGCGCGGTCATGGCGCGGTACTTCCCTGGACTGCTCAGTTGATGAAGGCGCACGCCGGCCGCGGAGTTCGCGACCTGATCGTGGTTCTCGAGGAACGTGACGAACCCCAGCGGATCGAGATCCAGCGCGGGCTGGCCTCGTCGCTGTTCCTGCCAGCGGTACCACTGGCCTTGATAGAGGAATCCGTGCTTGGCCGCGGACACGAACTCCTGCGGCTGGCCCAGGTAGTCGGTGTAGTAGGCGTCGCGGTGTCCGGTGAGCGTGACGACGGCGGAATGGTGGAAGTCGTCGTTCCAGAGCGCGTCCAACCCGAAGCCGCCGGCCGCGGCGCTGCGGATGATCCTGGACTGCTGCGGCTCGTTCTCCGCGACGATCCACGTAGCGCGCACGCCCGCGGCTTCGCGGACCCGCCGCGCCAGGGCCGCGACGATGTGCTCGGCCGATCGGTCGGCGATGGATTGCGTGGCATCCAGCCGGAGACCATCGAAGTGGAACTCCTCGATCCAGTACGCCGCGTTCGACAGATAGAACTCCCGCACGGGGCCGGACCCGGGACCGTCGAAGTTGATCGACCGGCCCCATTCGGTATTCGTCGACCCGAAGTACTCGTCGGCGAACCGGTCGAAGTAGGCCCCAGACGGACCGAAATGGTTGTACACGACGTCGAGGACGACGCCGAGCCCGAGCGCGTGCGCCCGATCCACGAACGCGCGCAAGTCGTCGGGGCGGCCGTAGAGACGCGTCGGCGCGAAGGGATTGACGCCATCGTAGCCCCAGCCGAACCGGCCGGGGAAGTCCGCGATCGGCATGATCTCGAGGACAGTGACGCCGAGCGCGGCCAGCTTCGGCAGCCGCCGTGCCGCGCCGCACCAGGTGCCGTCGCACGTGAACGTCCCCACGTGCATCTCGTAGACGACGACACCCGGCGCGCGCACGCCGGACCAGCCGTGGTCCGTCCAGCGGAAGGCGGTCGGATCGATGAGCTCGGACGGCCCCTCCGGGCCTTCGGGCTGGAATCGCGAGGCCGGGTCCGCAAACAGATCGCGCCCACCATCCAGGCGGAAGCGATACCGATCCCCAGCCGAGGCGGCAATCTCGGCTTCGTGATACCCGTCCGGCGTTCGGGCGAGCCGCTCCTCGACCATGGCAGCGCTGCCTGAACGCGTGGAGCGCTCGAGGACGACATCAACGCGCCGACACTTCGGCGCCCAGACCCGCAAGCGGGCGCGACCTTCCGGCCACAGCTCCGCTCCGATTGGGAGACGCCGCCCAGCCTCCTGCACGCCAACCGTCCGAGCAAACTGCAGGCCAGCGCATGTTCCAGGAGAGGACGGGTTTGTGCCCGACCCGTGCACAGAACGACGACACTGGCGTGGTCGGGCCGCCTTTCCCGCCTCACGGACTCGGGCGCTGGGATAGGCTCATGCAGGCCGCCGCCGATGAAGAGCGCAGCGGTCGAGTGGTGCAGATGTCCGACGAGAACAACGAGAGAGCCAGGCGAGGGCGCCCAGGCGGGCGGCGCCGGGCCGATGCAGGCGCCGCCGCGGCGAGCGAGCCGCTCGCGGCGAGCCCGCGCGCACGCCGCGGGGCGCGCGGGGCCCCCGCAAGTGCGCGCGAAGGGGGGGCGCGGCGAGCCGGGGGCCGACGAGCCGCGGGCGCGCGGCGAATGCCGCGAGCGAAGCGAACGTCGTCCTCGTCGGGCGTCCGAACGTCGGGAAATCCACGCTGTTCAATCGGATCACGGGCACGCGGCGGTCCATCGTCGCTCCTGTGGCGGGGACGACCCGGGACCGCTTGGCGGCGCCCGCGAGCTGGCAGAATCGCGACTTCACGCTCACCGACACCGGCGGGCTGTTCGGCGCCACCAGCGACCCGCTTCACGCGCTCGTCATCGAGCATGGGCTGAAGGCGCTCGAGCAGGCGGACGTGCTCGTGTTCGTCGTCGATGCCAAGGACGGGCTGGTGCCCGGGGACGAGGAGATCGCGCGGCGGATTCGGACGCGCGGACGACCGGTCATCCTGGCCATCAACAAGACGGACGACAAGGCCGCGCGCGCGCGGGCGATCGAGTTCTTCCGGCTCGGGTTCGAGCCGATCCTCGAGATCTCCGCTGAGCACGGCACCGGAGTGGCCGAGCTCCTGGACGAAGTGAACGTGCGCCTGCCGCCCGGCGCGTCCACGACGGAGGCGCCCCCCGACGAGACGACCATCGCAATCGTTGGCCGGCCGAATGTGGGGAAGTCGTCGCTCGTCAACCGGCTGTTGCGGGAAGAGCGCGTCATGGTCGACGAGCAGCCGGGGACCACGCGCGATTCGGTAGACGTCGCGCTGCGCTGGCACCGCCGGCAGTTCCGAATCGTGGACACGGCGGGCATGCGCCGCCCCGGGCGGGTGGCGAGCGCCGGTCCGGTCGAGAGCGTCAGCGTGCTTCAGGCGAAGCGCGCGATCGGACGTGCCGACGTGGCGGTGCTCGTGGTCGACGCGACCGAAGGCGCCGGCGACCGCGAGGGCGCGATCGGCGGCGAAGCGGAAGAGGCGGGGTGCGGGATCGTCATCGCGGTGAACAAGTGGGATCTGGTGCGCGGCCAGGGCCAGGCGTTCGTGGAGGCGCTCGACGATCGGATCCGGTTCCAGCTCAAGTTCCTGGACTACGCGCCGATCGTGCACGTGTCGGCGCTGACGGGCGAGCACACCGGGCGCCTGCTGGAGGTGGTCGACCGCGTGGGCGCAGCGCGCCGGCAGCGCGTGCCGACGGCCGAGCTGAACCGGTTCCTGCAGGAGGTCACCGCATCGCACCCGCCGGCGAGCAGGACCCGTCACGACGTCCGGATCCTGTACGCCGCGCAGACGGCGACCGCGCCCCCGACGTTCGTCCTCTTCACCAACGTCGCCGCGACGCTCCACTTCTCGTACGAGCGGTTCCTCACCAACCGACTCCGCAAGGCGTTCGGCTTCGAAGGGACGCCCATCCGGCTCAAGATCCGGAAGCGGGCGCGCTAGACGGCTCTGGTATACTGCCCGCCAGGAAACGCCAGATTTCAAGGCCCGAAGCCCGGAGCCCGAAGCCCGAAGCCAGAGTGCCGAACCCACCGACGTCCGCTGCTGACGTGCGACCCTGCCGAAACCCAGTCGGCCCCGTGGTCCTGATCGCATGACCGCCGTCGTCATTCCGAACCGTCCGGTGTTCAGGTCCCAGGAGGTCTGCGAGATCGCGGCGGTCCAGCCGTACGTACTGCGGAGCTGGGAGGCGGAATTTCCTGACCTCGGCGTGGCGAAGACGCCCGCCGGCCCGCGGATGTACCGGCGCGCGGACGTCGAGAAGGTCCTCCGCATCAAGCACCTGCTGTTCGTCGACGGGCTGACGCTGGCCGGCGCGCGCAAGCAGCTTCAGCAGGAGGGCGGCACGCGGGCGGCGGCGGCGGCGATCGACGATGCGGACGTCGCCGCGATGCTCGACGAGGAGGCGCGCCAGAGCCTGCGCGACATTCGCGGTGGGTTACAGTGGATTCTCGGGGTGCTGTCGGGCCACGGCGCGGCGGGGGCGGAGCAGTTCGTGCTGCGGGCACAGCCGGTAGTCAGGGGCCAGGCTCCTCGGAAGCCGCAGGCGCCCGTACGCGGCAAGCCGGTGAAGAAGCCGGTGAAGCGGCGCCGGTGACGTCAGGAGCCGCGTCGTCCGGTGAGAGGAACCGCGTCGTCCGGGGGCCGCAGCCCCCGAAGGTACGGGATGTAGCGCAGCCTGGTAGCGCACCTGACTGGGGGTCAGGGGGCCGCCGGTTCGAATCCGGCCATCCCGACCAATTTTCGAGTGATGATTGACGTTTTGTTGACGCATGTTCCGAAGGCGCTAGAACCGATAAACTAGTTCAGAGGGTTCTGTGTTCGACAAAGAGCTGGCGTTTTTCATCACCAACCAGAAGGAACTGGTCCAGAAGTACGACGGCAAGGTGCTGATCATCCGCGGAGACGGCATCGCCGGTGTGTACGACTCGGCCCTTGAGGCGTACGTCGCCGCTCAGCGCGAATTCTTGCCAGGGACATTCATGATCCAGCCGTGCGCCCCAGGACCAGAGGCATACACGGTGACCATACACGCCTGACAGCCGGATGGCGGGCGATCCGGGATTCAAGGCCCTTACCCTCAAAGCAAACGGCCGAGCCGCTCAGCTCATCAGCGACGTTTCCGTCTGCGCTGCCTTTGATCCGAAGGCGCCCCCCGATCCTCTTCCGCCGTCTGTTCAGGCGAGAGCTCTGTGGGATACCGGGGCCTCGAAGAGCGTCATTTCTGAGGCCGTCGTTAAGGACCTCGGCCTCACGGCATCTGGTGCGACGAATGTCAGTCATGCGGGCGGGATAAGCATCAGTCCAACATATGTCCTGAACTTCTACTTACCGAACGGAGTCGGTGTTGTTGGAGTCATTGCCACTGAATTCCCTGGTCACCTGAAGTTCGGCGCAATTATCGGAATGGACATCATCACGATAGGTGACTTCGCCATCACGAACGTGTCCGGCAAGACGTGGATGTCTTTCCGGACGCCGTCAATGGTGACAATCGACTACGTGGCCGAACACAACAAAGCCCAGTTCTCCGGAACGCCGAGGAATGCGCCATGCCCGTGCGGCAGCGGCGAGAAGTTCAAGCACTGTCACGGGAAGTGATTCCAGTTGGCACAAGCGTCTATGAGCGACGATCAGTTCAAGGCAGATTTCTACAATACGTACGGTGTCGCGGTAATGTCATCCGCGGTGGACTCGAGCCAAATGACGAATGGACTCCAACGACCCTCGCCTTCGTCGCTGAATCCTCTAACGCGGTTTCGGGAATCGTGTAGTGGCTGTAGGCCCGAATTCGAGGCAGCGCGCCGCTTTGGTGGCGCGCGAGATCGCGAGTGAGGGCCAACAGCGCACTACACGATTCCCGAAACTGCTGTAAACGTCCCCGGTTTCGCGAAGGGCGCGACGACCCGAAGAGGGGTTACCGAATCCAGAAACGCGATAGCTCGGGGACGTCACCGCCTCAATACCTTACGATGAGTGGTCGGCCGAACGCGCGTTCGAAACGCCGGTCGAGATCCTTGACGAGCCACGACGGCAGGCGCGGCACCGTCAACGTCACGTTTCGCCCGATGCGGGAAGTGACCGTGATCTGGCGGCCGTCCGGGTACCTGGCCTCGATCTCGTCGGCCAGGGCGAGGACGACGGCCGCTCGATCCAGCATCTTCGCATCCACGGCACCATCAGCCAGCGCGAGCGGCACGATCTCCGCGTGCCGGTTGCCGGCGCGGCGAGCGATCGCCGACACGAGGACGACTTCGTGATGGGTGAAGCCGTTCAGTTCGGTGGTGAGCAGGATGTCGGCCACGTGCTCGTGGCGATCGACGACGTCCAGGCTGCGTCCGATATCCAGGACTCGCGCCGTGTGATCGACGGCCTGCGCCAGAGTTGTAGGTGCCCGTGGCTCGAGCGCCCGCAGGAGCGAGCCGGCGATGCGCCGGCGGCGTGACGCCGCCTCCGCCCGCCACCCGTCGAACCGGAGAACGAGCGACGCCAGCGAGGCTTCCTTGACGGCGTCCGGAGAGCCGACGGGGATCTTCAGGAGATCGAGCGCGATTCCCTCCCGCACGCCATGCCCGGCCACCAGAATCCCGCTGGCCTTCACGTGCTCGGCCAGCGTCTGAATCGCCACGGCACCTCCGACGATCGAATCGGCTCGTTCCGCGCTCAGACCGGGCACCTCGTCGCGCCGCCTGGCGGTCATCGACGAGAGCCGATCGACGATGTCGCGGAGGCGGTCGACCGACAGTTCGTAGCCGTGCAGCCAGGAGACGGGATACTGGCGGGTCTGCCGGTCGATCTTCGCGAGATTGCGCACTGTTCCGCCGGTGCCGATGAGCCGATCGCCGGGGGCCAGACGCTCGACGCGCGCCTTGGCCAGTTGACGGCCGACGTGGTCGCGCAGGCGCTGCAACTGTTTGCGAGTCGGAGGATCGGATGCGAGGAACTCCTCGCTCAACCGAAGGGCCCCGAGCGCCAGGCTGGTCTGCCGCTTCGGCCGGCGGCGCGCGAACTCCGTGATCTGCATGCTCCCGCCGCCCAGATCGAAGAGGACCCCGTTCGAGACGGCCAGACCGCGCACCGCTCCGGCGAACCCGTACCGCGCTTCCGCGAGGCCTCCGAGCGTCCGGATCCGCACGCCCAGCTCCCGCCGCACTCGCTCGGCGAAGAGGCGGCCGTTGGTGGCGTCGCGCATCGCGGCGGTGGCGATGGCGACGATCCGTCCCGCGCCGGCGCCGGTCGCGATCGCCAGGAAATCGCGCAGCGCCTCCGTCGTCCGGGCCATCGTCGCATCCCCGAGCGCTCCGCGCTGGTCGACGTCGTGGACGAGCCGCAGCGGCGCACGCGAACCGGCGAGCAGACGCAAATGGCTGGAGGCGTCGCCCTCGAACACCATCACCCGGCCGGAGTTCGACCCGACGTCGATCACGGCGACGACGTTGCCGCGCGCGGCCTCGTGTGCCAGGGACATTCGGGATCGATCAGCGAGACGGCTGTTGCGGTGGCTCGCCGGCCGGCAGCTTCCCGGGCAGCCGCTCGAGCCCCACGAGCATCCAGCCCTCGCCGCTCCTGCGGAAGACGACGCGAACCGGCCGCCGCCACGACGCGTGCCCTTCGCTCTCCACGGAGATGTCCGCGCCGACGAACCCGCCGGCCGCCGTCAGCAGGCTGCGCGGTGCGTCCATGGCCGTCGTCGCGCTCTGGGTGTCTGCGATCGGCTGGACCTCGCCCGTCGCGTTGTCGAGGCGGAACCACGCGGCACGGTAGGCTGCCGGCCCGGGTGCCGCGCCCGCCGTCACGGCGGCGTTTTCGAACGTCAGCCGGCCGCTCTCGTCGAGACGCGGCGAGACGATCGGATTCACGGCAGTCAGATACGTACGCGTGATCTTGTCGCGGCGCTCGATCAGCACGTCCGCGAGATACTTCTCGGCCGCCGGGTCGCTGTACTCCCCGGTGTGCACGATCGCCCTGATCATCTCGTCCGTGAATGCCCCGACGCGCCGCGCGCCCCAGAAGGCATCGTCGTCGCGCATCTCGAGGTACGCCTTCGTCGGCGTCTGCGGCCGCCAGGCTCTGGGATCGAATCGATCGCCCTCGAACTTGCCGATCGATGGGTACTCGATGTACTGAATGGTCTGCCACGGACTGAGCGCGAATCCGAACGAGACGAGGCGGCGCCACGACGTGTCCGCTTGGATGAAGTACTCGTAGCTGAGATCCCATTCGTGCAGGTCGTTGCACATGCCGAACGTGGAGCCCACGTCCTGGAGGTAGTGCTTGACGATCGAGCGGCCGTCCACGGTGACCAGCGCGTCGAGGGTGTTCGCTGCCTTGAGATCCGTCAGGTTCGTCCAGGCGCCGAACACGTGAAGCGCGCGGAGCTCGCGGCGGTGCTCGTGAGGGACGATGTCGTTGGGGTCGTCGGGACGCGTGCCGTCGTATTGAAAGGGGCCGAGGATCTTTCCGCGGATCAGCCGCCCCGCGATGACGCGGTAGGTCCCGTCGGCTCTTCTGGCGACGCGCTCCAGGATGGCATCGACGTCGTCCTGCGTGAACGCGGTGCGCGCTCCCGAGGGGCGGCGAATCGTGGCGTTCGGATCGAACTCCGCGCGCCTGGGATCGAACGTCGTCAGGAACGATTCCACCTGGTTGTAGCCGAGCGCCCAGAAGAACTTCGTCGCGACTTCGGCGGCTCCCGTGGCCCCTTCCGGGAAGTAGGGCGGATCGAACTCGAGGAACCAGGTCTCGCCTTTCGCGTCCCTGGCCGTGAAGCCCGGGTGCGCCCCGGCCGTTTTTTCACGAACGATCACCCACCGCGACGGGTCGGGCGGCGGGCCCACATTGGGGCCGCGCACGAGGTCCTGGATGGAGACGGTAGTCGTCCCGACCCGGTTCGTGAACCAGCTCGAATCCGGGACTTCGTCGATCGTGTTGATGTTCTGCGCGCGCGTGCCCGACGGCTCGTAGCGGGACGTCACGAACAGGTTGACGACCATTTCATACATGTTGCCCAGGGAGTAGGGCTGGGCCTTCGACGCATCGTAGGGCTCCGGCTCGCGCGCGATCGGATCGTCCGGATAGAAATGGGGAGGCTTCGTGAAAACGGCCTGGGCGCACGACATGACCGCCGCCACGAGCAGTAGCGCCGGGCCAGAGGGGCGACGCCGTGAGTTGAGCAATGTCGGCATGGCCGGCCAGGCTCAGAAGACCGGCGTCGTCGCGATGACGAGCCTCGTGCCTTCCGGGCTCCTCGACACTTCGACGCGCAGCGGAGTGGCGGACGGCCCGTGCACGCGGAACCCGAAGCCGAAGTCGCTCTTCAACCCCCGCAGATCGAGATCGGCGCGCCGGGCCGCGACTTTTCCCATGTCGTAGAAGACGGCGGTATCCATGAAGCGGTTGACCATGATGCGCCACTCCGCATTCAGGATCAGGCCGTTCTGATCGCGGAAGCGATGGCTGATGAACCCCCTCAACGTATGGCCGCTGCCCACATACGGCATGAGGAAGAACGGCACGTGTTGATCGGTCTTGGCGTACGTCGTCCGCGCGATCGCGCGGAGCGACACGACCCAGGCTTCGCGGAGGATCGGAAAGTGCTGGATGGCTTCGTAGTCGAGCTGATCGAATCCGAGCTGCCCGGCGCGGTCCGTGTAGTCGTGCCACGTGACGCCGTAGTAGCCGCCCCGCCGCGAATAGCCGGGTGAGGTGCGCCAGTCGAAGCCCAGCGTGCCTTGCGAATGGAGATAGGTGGTCCCGGCCGCGACGCCCGGCAGCGTTTCCGGCGTGTAGACGGCGTCGACCGATGGAACATCGCCCTGGCCAGGGTGCACGGACCACCGGGACAGTTCGAGACCGCCTTGGAGCATCAATCCACGGCGCATCGGCCGGAAGTCGAGCTGGCCCGAGGCGTACGGCTGCTGGAAATCGAAATTGGCGCGATTGTCCGACGACGAGCTCATTCCAAGCCCGTAGAAGGCGGCTTGTGTCGCTTCGCGCCAGCCGCCGAGAAGCGACAGCGAGCCGCGTCGATGGAACAGGCGGGGCGCCGTGAACGCGACCTCGATGCGCTTGTACCCGAGAGCCGTGTAGGTGCCGCGCATGTCGATCATGTTGTACGGGCTCACGTGGTGCGCGTATCCTGCGCCGACCGTGACGCCGCCGCCGGAGTACGCACTTTCGAAGAACGGATGCCAGCGGGGCACCCCGTTGACCAGGATGTCCTCCGCCCGGTTCATCAGCCCCTCGAACTTGCTCGGGACGTAGGGGTGCAGGTCGTTGGCTTTCTCCGCCTTGGCCTGCGCGATCTCCGCCTCGCGCGTCTGCGGCTCCGGGGTCTGCGCAGCCACCGAGGACGCGAGACCCGCCGTCAGTGCGACGACCGCTCCCAGAATCGTCATCGAAGGCCTACCCATGGGCATTCTTCTCCTGATCGTCGCCGTGCTCGACGGCCGTCGAGTGGAGGCGGCACGGCCCGCCACTTGGGGCGAGTTCTTGAAAAGTATCCGAGTCTACACTCAGTACCAACCCGCGAACCCTCCGGGCCGCGGGCTGCACGAAATCGACCGGCCTCGACCGACCATTTGACCCGATTCTGTCGTCTAACCGGACAAGGTCTTCGGGCGATTTTGGTCTCGCCTACTCGATTCACGCCTCGTGCCGCTCGACGCGCCCAGGGGGATTCTCCGCGATGAGACTGTTCGCTTTGGTGATGACGGCCGCTCTGGCGATTCCGGGCGCGGTGCTCGCCCAGGAGGCATCGGCGCCGCCCGATCCGACCAGCCCGGCCACGGCGACGCCGAGCACGATCGATGCGGCGCCTCGTCTGAACGACACGCGCCTGCCCGCGCTCCAGCTGCCCAAGCGGTCGATGTTCTCGACCATCGGTCACGACATGTCGGGCTTCCTCTCCGGGGACACCGCCAGGATTCTGGCGACGTTCGCCGTCGCAGGCGCCGCCGCCCGGCCCGTCGACCGGGCCGGCGTGGAGGACGCCAACGAGCACCTGTCCGGCGGGTTCGAGGCGGTCGGCAACACCGCCGGCAGCCTGTACCTGCAGCTTGGTGGCGCCACCGCCACGTATCTGGTGGGGCGTGCGAGCGGCCACTCCGAGATCGCCGCACTCGGGACGGAGCTCTTCCGGGCCCAGATCCTCTCGCAGCTCGTCGTCCAAGGCGCCAAGTTCGCCGTGCGGCGGCAGCGACCGGACGCGAGCAACGCGATGTCGTTTCCGTCCGGGCACACGGCGAGTGCGTTCGCGACGGCGACCGTGCTCCAGGACCGATTCGGCTGGAAGGCGGGGATTCCCGCGTACGCGTTCGCGGGGATGGTCGCCGCCTCGCGCATGGGATCCCAGAAGCACTATCTCAGCGACGTGCTCGTCGGGGCGGGCATCGGCATTGCCGCAGGCAGGACGGTGTCCGTGCACTTGGGTCATCGGGCATTTGCTATCGGCGCCGCGCCGACAGCCGGCGGGGCGATGGTCACCTTTACGGGAAAGTAGCCGCCCCGAGCGTGCAGGCGCGTCAGGCGGCCCTGCGCATTTCGCCGGACACGCGCCGGTTCTCGCGCAGGACGAGCACCGCCACCATCAGTGCGGCGACGAGCCAGATCAGATTGCCGACGGCGAAACCCGCGGTCGACAGCGTGAGGATCTGGGTTCCCGCGAAGACCACAGCCGCCGCCAGCAAGTCGCCGAACCGCACGAAGAACGTGTCGATCGCCTGCTTGCCCTTGTACTTCTGTTCCCGCGTCGTCGGAAGCCAGATCAGTTGCTTCGCGGTGTTCATGAACGAATAGTCGGCCGAGTTCTCGGCTGTCTTCAGCCAGCGCACGACGCCCAGGCCGACGCCTACTGCTGCGAGGCCGTAGGCCCCGAGCGCAATCACGGGCAGGGCGAGGAGCACGCCGGCCAATCCGGTCAGCTTGACGACGCGAGAGACGAGCAACGCCTGCACCGCAACCGACGCGATGTTCACCCACAGGAAGTAGCTGGCGTAGAACTGGCCGATGAACGCCTCCCGCTGTGCGTCGGTGGCCAGCGTGGCCATCTGGCCGGCCTGCTGCGTGACGAGGCTTGCCAGGATGTATTCGCCGGTCGTGTTGACGACGTTCAGCAAGACCAGGAGGAGCGCGACGAGACGAAGGTACCGGCTCTGCAGCACAAGGGCGAAGCCGTTGCGGCCGCTCGAGACCGCCGCCTCCTGCGCGCGTCGCCCGCGTCGTCGCCGGACCGTCGTGTACAAGAGGAGGTGGCCGCCGAGCAACGCCGAGGCCACCTGCATCATGATCCACACGCTGATTCCGGATGCGAACAGCCAGCCGGCGAGCGCGGCACCGAGCGGAGCCCCGGCCGTCGCCCCGATCGCGATCAGCGGGAACAGGCGATCGCCCTCGCTCTTGTCGTACGTGTCGTTCGCGAACGACCAGAACTGCGCAATGCACGTCAGGCTGAAGATGCCGACCCAGACGTAGAATGCGGGTCCCACGTACGGGACGTTCGCCAGCCCCGCCAGAAAGAACAGTTGGATGCAGCCGAGAAAGAAGATCAGGACGACGATGACGAGGCGCCGGGGGGGGAGGCGGGCGGCCAGCCAGCCATAGGCCGGCACGTACACCAGCAGCAACGCCGCCTGCACGCCGGCGGTGTACGTCTTCAATGCTGCGCCGCCGCTGATCAGCACGAGCGGCTCCCGAATCGTCTTCAGCACGTAGTACGCCACCAACAGCAGGAAGATGTTCGAGAACATCAGGACGCAGTTGAGGCCTTCGCCCGGCCGCACGTCGCCGAACAGCCGGAGTACTCGATCGAGGGGAGATGAAGCCGTGGGCCCGTCACCCGGAGCCATTCGCTAGTCGTAGCAGCTTTCGGTGCCGGATGCCAGCACGCAGAGGAGCACACCAATATGGGGCGACCGGCGGGCCCGATCCGAACAGGTGGATGTTGGCGTTGGCTGAGCGCCGCTCCGGACTGGCGCCGGGTACACCAACGGAGGAGAATGGACGTTTCGGCCGTCTCCGATGAACGCGTCCTTCCTCACCCGGTTGGCGATCCGCCTCGATCTGCACGTCGACGAGCTGAAGCGCGCGCTCGTCCTGTCGGTCCTGCTGGGCAGCATCACCGGGTCGTACACGCTCGTGAAGACGGTGCGCGACGCACATTTCCTGAGCGTGTTGTCGGTCGCGTGGCTTCCGTACGTCTACCTTGGCGTCGGCGTCCTCAGCCTGGCGGGGGCCGCGCTCGTGAACCGCGTGACGCGTCGCGCCGCGACGTGGGAATCGCTGTCGCTCATCTCGATGGTCGCGGCGGGGTCCCTGGTCGCGTTCGGCCAGCTCTTCCGCATCCAGGCGCCATGGGTGACCGTGAGCTTCTACCTGTGGGCGAACGTCTACGGGGTGATCGTAGTCTCGCAGTTCTGGCTGTTCGCCAACAGCATGTCGAACCCGCGAGAGGCCCGGCGTACCTTCGGCCTCATTGGGCTGGGCGGCATCCTGGGCGGGCTGATCGGGGGCCTGACCGCCACGCCTCTGGCGCGCGTCTGGTCCCTGAGCTCGCTCCTCTACCTGGCGGCCGTGCTGCAGGCGATGGCCGTGCAGCTCGTGCGGGTGGTCGAGCGCGGGTACTGACGCAGCGGCTGAAGAGCTGCCGTCCTCAGAGGAGGTCGTGACCCGGCCTCTCGCCAATCCCTACGTCCGCTGGCTGGCGCTCGGGGCTCTGTGCTCGGTCATGGTGAGCGGTGTCCTCGACTACCAGTTCAAGGCCGAGATGCAGCGCCGCTTTGCCCGCCCGTCCGAGTACGTCGCGTTCCTCGGGATGTTCTACACGGTGACGAATCTCGCTGCGTTCGGCCTGCAGGCCCTGGGCACACGCTGGATGATCCAGCGGTTCGGCGCCTCGTGGTCGTCGTCGCTCCTGCCTGCCGGGCTCGGCGTCACGACCTCGCTCACGGTGCTGTTCCCCGGGTTTGCGACCGTCGCAGGCGGCCGTGTGTGGGACCAGGTGACGCGCCTCTCGGTGGGGCAATCGGCCGGGGAGCTGTTCTACTTTCCGCTGGATCCCGGCCTGAGGCGACGCGCGAAGTCCTTCATCGGCAGCGGCCTCGAACGACTGGGCGACGGGTTTGCCGGCGTCCTCATCCTGGTCGCGGGCTTCACCGTGGGCGCCACCACCCGGAGCCTGGCCCTGCTGTCGGCGTTGTTGCTCGTGGTCTGGGCGTTTGCGTGGCTGCGCATCCGCCGCGGCTACGTCTCGGAGCTGGGCCTCAATCTCCGGCGCATGAACCTCAAGCCCCATCACAGCCGGGTGTCGCTGCGCGAGGCGGGCATCCTGCGCGAGATGGAACGTCTGCTCGAGAGCCCCTACGAGCGCGTCGTGATCCAGGGCCTCGATCTGCTGGAAGAGAACGCGCCCGACCGGATTGAGGCCCTTCTGCAGCCGATGCTCGGCCACTCGTCGGCCCGCGTGCGCGCGCGGGCGCTGCAGGTCGTGCGGGACGAGCGCCTGAAGCGCTACGCTGGAACGGTCGAGCGGTTGATTCACGACGAGGATCCGGAGGTTCAGGTCCAGGCCTTGAGCACCTTTTCCGCGTTCGCGGGGACCGACGTCTTCGAGTCGCTTCAGGAGTACTTGTCGTCGCCCAGCCCGCGCGTTCGCGTGCCCGCCATCGTGTCCCTGATCGAGCAAACGCCGGTCCGCGCCGAAGCCCGGCTGAAGGACCTCCTCGAGCGGCTGCTGCGATCGGGAGATTCCTCCATGCGCATCGCGGTCTCCGACGGGCTCGGCCGGCGTCCGGCCCCGAGCGAGCTGCAGGAGATGCTGGGGCCGCTGCTCATCGACGATGACCTCCGCGTCCGCCGGGCAGCGATCCGCAGCGCCGGCAAGGTGGGCCGCCGCGGCCACATTCCGGTCCTGATCGAAGCGCTTGACGACCAGCTCACGGAAGACGTCGCGCGCGAGGGCCTGGTCGGCTTCGGAGATCGCGTTGTCGGCACGCTCGGCGACTATCTCAGCGACCCGACGGTCGATCTGCCGGTCCGCCAGGCGATTCCCCGCGTGCTGGCGGAGATGCCGACGCAGGAGTCCGTGAACGCCCTCTTCCGCTTCCGCGACTTCGGCGACGTGCGCCTCGCCTACCGGGTGCTCAAGGCGTCGAATCGGCTGCGCGCCTCGGGCGCGCGTCTCGCGTTTCCGCGCGCGTTGGTCACCGAAGACATCGAGCGGGACGTCGGCAACCATCTGTTCGCGACGGTGCATCGACGAGCATTGCCGCCGATGCAGGGGACCCGCGCGGAGCAGTTGCTGGCGATTGCCTTGCAGGAGCGCGTCGACCAGTCCCTCAATCGAGTGTTCCGCCGGCTCGGCCTGATCTACTCGAGCGGCGACATCGCCGCCGCCTATCTGGGCGTGACGTCGTCGGAGCCGCGACCCAAGGCCAACGCGGTCGAATATCTCGAGAACGCGCTGGCCGCCGAACATCGGGCGCTGGTGATGCCGCTGGTGGACGAGCGAGATGACGTCGATCGGATTCGACTGGCCAAGCAGCGCTTCGGCATCGTGGCGGGGACGTACGAATATGCGCTCGGGCAGATCCTCCAGTCGCACGATTCCTGGCTGCGTGCCTGCTCGCTCTACGTCGTGGGCGTTCGGAGGGAACGCGCCTTGCTGCCGCTGGTCGAGTCCAACCTCTCCACCTTCAACGGACTGGTGCGCGAGACCGCGTCGTGGGCGCGCCTCGCCATCGTCGGGCTCTAGGGCATGGACGAAACCCTCACGACCATCGAGAAGACCGCGTTCCTCAAGGGCACCGAGATGTTCGCCTCCATCCCGACGGAGGTCCTGGCCCAGTTGGCGGCGCGAGGACGGGAGATGCACTTCGACGCCGGACAGACGATCTTCGCCGAGGGCGAGCCGAACAGCGGCGCCTACATGGTGGTCGACGGCCTCATCGAGATCCGCAAGGGCGGCGCGCTGAACCTCGTGCGCACCACAGGTCAGGGTTTCGGCGAGCTCTCGTTGGCGGAGGGCGAGCCGCACGCCTTCAGCGCCGTGGCCACTCAGAATACGCACGTGCTCAACGTGTCGAACGAGATCTTGTTCGACACCATAATCGACTACCCGGAGGTCGGCATCGGCATCGTGCGGGCGCTGGGCAAGCGGGTGAGCGAATTGGCGCAGCGGGTGCACGATCTCGAAGACGAGATCGCGCGCCTGGCGGCGGCCCCGGGCAGGACCGGCGTCGAGACCCGACGGACGTGAGCGGCCCCTCCCGGCCGCAGTGTGCCAAGGCTCGGTTCAGCCGTTCGTCCAGGCACGTGCGGCTATGCGCGCTCACCCGAGTTCTTGGATTGTCCGGGCCTCGCGGAAGCTCGACACGAGATGAAGCTCCCGGAGCATCGACCGCTTCTTGGCCTGGTGGCCGTGCATTCGCTGCAGGATCCCGTCGAGCACCTGGACGGCCTCCACGATATAGGGCCCCTTGTTGAGCATCACGCACTCGGCGCGGTTGGACATTGCGGCGTCGGTCACCTCGGCGCGCGACGGGATGCCCTTCTTCGCGAGCGTCTCGAGCACCTGCGTCGCCCAGATCACCGGCACGTGCGCCGCCTCGCAGATCCACAGGATCTCCTCCTGCACCTCGGCGAGCCGCTCGAATCCGCATTCGACGGCCAGGTCGCCCCGCGCGATCATGACAGCGCACCGCGGCGACTTCATGGCCTCGAGCAGCATGGCCGGCAGATTCTCGAAGCCGCGCCGCGTCTCGATCTTCAGCACGATGCCCGGCTGCCGAGCGCCGAGCGGTTCCAGGATCGATCGCAACTCGCGAACGTCGTCAACCGAGTTCACGAACGACAGGGCCACCAGATCGGCGTGACGACAGACGAACTCGAGGTCCGCCCTGTCCTTTTCGGTGATCGCCGGCAGTTGCAGCACCGTGTCGGGCAGATTGATTCCCTTCTGGGACCCGAGCTGCGCGCCCGCCGGCGGGGCCTGGGTGATTCGCACGAGCAGCCGATCCGCCTCGCGTCGATCGACGACGCCGCCGATCTTGCCGTCATCGAACCAGATGCCGTCCCCACTTCTCGCATCCTCGAGGACGCGATCGGCGGAGCAGCCAATTATCGCGGGCGTCAGTAGGTGGCCGCGCTCGTCGCGCACGGCGCCCCGCCCCACGGTCGTCGATCGCGCGAGCACGAGGTGATCGCCGACGTTGAGCCTGATGGCGACGTCCGACGCCGGCAGCGCGCCGACTGACGCGACGAGAGCCGACGTCTCGTCATCCGACTGCTCGGCTCGCTCAATCGCCATGACGGTGCCGGGTTCGACGTAGCACGTCTTCTTCGTCTCGGCCCATGCGCCTTCTACGTCGGCCGTGACGACGTGTAGCGTACGGGCGGCCCCACGCGTGTCGACGAACCGGATGACGTCGCCCGCGACGAGCTCGCGAATCCAGGCCTCGGGCAGCGGCAGTGATGCAGCGGCAGGCGTCGGGGCCTGACAATCGTGGCTCTCGGGATAGAGCCACACGCGGGCCGGCTCGAGTACGCGGCCGCGCCGGTCACGCCGTGGGCCGAACTTTGCGACGGCCGGACCTGGTTCCAGAGCGCCCGTCCGGAGCTTCGGTCCTGCGAGGTCCATGAGCACGCGACAGGGATACCCGTGTCGCTCGCGCGCCCGCTGCAGGTGCTCCAGCATCCGGAGCCAGTGCTCCGGTGTATCGTGCGCGCAGTTGATGCGCATGCAGTTCATCCCCTGGCGCAGGAGCCGGCTGACCAGCGAGTAGTCTTCCGCCGCCTCCGTCGGCATCGTCACCATGATGGCGACGCCGCGACCGGCAGGCCGCGGCCCGAGCACGGCCTCGGTTCGGGCGTCGAGCAGGCGCTGCCCGGTCGCGAGGTCGACGCAATCGGGCAATGCCGCGGGCGGATCGTCGCGGCGTCCGGCCAGACGGACAAGGGCATGGAGCACGGCCTCTACAGCGGCGAGAACGTGCGACTCCGCACGACCCAGCGAGGACAGCCCTGCCGTCGCAAGCCGCGTCTGCAGAGGACGCAGGTCGTGACTCCGGAGCACGAGATAGTGGAGCAGGTTCTTCGCACTGGCCTGGTGCTGCGGATGCACTTCCAGCAGCAGGTCGATCGAGTCCTCCACGAAGCGGATCATCTCCCCGCGAATCTTTTCGACGTCCGTAATCAGTCGGCTGAGTTCGTCCTGCTGGCTGGTTCGGGCCACCGCGTACCCCCGGCGACGACGAGCAAGCGCCATACCACTGACTGCGTGGCTGCTGGCCGCGCGGCGCGCCAATTCTCGATCGCGACTTCGCGGAGGATCGCGCGCGACGCTGCGGAGAATTTCAGGAAGACCGGGGCCGTTACACCTCCGTTACACACCGGTCGCGTGCCGAACACTTCCGCGCGCCCGCCCGTCAGTGGCGACCCTGAAGCATGGCCGTCACTGGCGGACGGGCGTGCGGACGATGCGGAGGGCTCGGCCGATCCGACTACCGACCCAGGGGGTGCCCCTCGAACACGGACCCAAGATCCGCCACTTGTGCATCACGGGTACCGACCGGCGCGATTCCGAAACGGCGCTCGATGGTCGCGATGATGGACGTCGTGTCATGAGACACGTGATCGAGGCTGGCCGTCCCGCGCAGACCTGGCGTCACGATCAACGCCGGAATGCGCGTGCCCGGTCCCCACTGATCGTAGGGACCGTCCGAATTGGCCTGTCCAGGGGGCGGCACGTGGTCCCAGGTTCCGCCGAACTCGTCGTAGGTCGCGATGATCATCGTGTCGTCCGCACACGCGCTTCGGCTGATGGCGTCGATCAGCTCGACCAGATGGCTGCTGCCGGCGCTTTCGCTCGCGTAGCCCGGATGTTCGTTCTCGGCGCCAATCGGCTTGATGAAGCTCACAGGCTTCAGGTTGCAAGCCTCCTTGGATGACGCGGCGAGCGCCTCGAATTCCTCTTCGTCGCGCAGATGGGCCGCGCGAGCGGCGGTCCCGGGCGCGAAGGCGGCGAAGTAGTTGAGCGCCTGGTGATGGAACTGGAAGAGCTGGTCGGGGCAGTTGGGGTACGTCGCGCCCCCGATGACGGAGGGATCCGAGCAGTTCGGCCCGGAGCCGTTGGTCCAGCCGGGGCCTCCCACGTCGCCGTTCGCGTTGGACCAGCCGCCGGAGTACCAGGCCCAGTCGATGCCTGCCGCCGAGAGCCGGTCGCCGATGGTCGGATTCGTCAGCGGCGGGAGCCGTCGCGCGGCCGCAGTGCCCGGAAAGTACGGCTGGTACCACGGCTGCGTCGTGTTCACCGCGAAGTCGCCGCACGCGAGACCCGGGACGGGCGACGGGCAGGGGATCGTCAGGGACGAATCCTTCACCGGCCCGGTGGCGGCGTACAGCGGATAGCTCGTCGGCATGCCGTTGGCGTCGACCTTCGAATGCAGATCGTTCGCCGAGCCGTCGGTGAGAGCGCCGGCGAAAACCGGACTTGCTGCGGCCACGAGCCACTGATGGTTCAGGAACGATCCGCCGAATGCGGCCTGGAAGAACCGATCGGCGATCGCATAGTGCGGGTGGCCCGGTTGATGCAGGTACCGGTAAAGCGGCAGTTCGCGAGTCGCGTAGAAGCCCATGGTCAGGCCGATGGCGTCGCTGCCGGTCACGTACCGATTCTGCGCGCCCCGGTTGAGCTGATACTGCTCCTGATAGAACCGATGGACCAGATCGCGCGTGCAGCCGCCGGGGCTGCCGCCGGGGACGCCGTTCGGGCACGTCGCGGCCGTCGCCGGAATGTAGCGGTCGATGTTGAACGGCCGGTTCCCGAACGCGCTCGTGATGCCGCCGTTGAGCGGGTCGAAGCACGAGGCCGGGAGCGGAGGGCTCGTGAGGTTCGGATCGTTCTGCTTGAGACAGAGGAACGGAGATCCGGACTGACTCACTTGAATCGTCTGCCAGGGACCCGCGTCGGTCAGTCCCTCGACGCCTTCCCACTGCCCGTAGAGATTGTCGAAGCTGTGATTCTCTTGATAGATGACGACGACATGATCGATGGAGGACAGCTTGTGCTCCTCTCGTTTGTCGTCCTTCGCTGACAGCCCGATGACCATGGCGATCGCCGCGGCGAGACCGATCGCCCCGACGGCGAGTGCGCGCGCTGTGTAGCTGTGATGCATGAACACCTCCGAGTGATGGAGGCTCACGATAGCGATTCCGTGTGACGGCGCCGCAACGTCGCACGATGTTACGAGCTCTTTTCTTCGCGATCGCGGCTCCGTCACATCGCGATCGCATCTTCCTGAATGGGTCTCGGCCGATCTGCTGACGCCTGACTCTCGACAGGAGGTGCGGTGATGATGCGATGCTTCTGGTGGGTCGCGGCAGCGTTCACCCTTTCCGTGTTCGGCGCGGTCGACGCCTTCGCGCAAACGCCGCCGCCGCTCGTCTTCACGGCGCCGGTGCCTGCACGCCCGACCGCCGAGCCTGACGTGCAGGTGTCCACGCCTGTCGAGGACCGCGGCGTCGCGCTGTGGGCCGGTACCGCGTCGGACTTCGGTCTCGGCGTGTCGTTCTCGGGCCGGCGCTGGACCTTCCGCTCGGTGGCCAGCATGACGCCGCAGCCCGCGGGCGTGCGCGATCGCCCAATCTTCCAGCAGGTCGACGTCACTCGCCCCGTGTTCTCGACCGGTTCCATCTCGATCGCCGCGGGCGCGGGCCTGCGGCAGGAACCGGATGGCTCTCGCGTGCTGCTTGGCAGCGTTCTTGGCGGATCCGACCTCGGTGGCGGACGGCTGCAGGGCAGCCTCGTGCTGGAGCGCATTATCGCGTCGCCGCTCCGGCACGATGCGGCGGATGTCGTGACCAGCCTGGGCTGGTCGAAGCGCGTCGAGGGTGCCCTCAGCCTCGGTGTCGAGACGCTCGGCCAGGATCTCGAAGGGTTCTGGGATCCGAGCGAGGCTGAGGGCGGCGCCAAGCTCTTGGTCGGTCCCTCCGTCCAGGCCCGGTCGGCTGACGGAGCGTGGACTGCGAGCGTGACGGCTGGTCCCGTCCTGCGCACCGTCTCGACGATCTCTCGTGCCGATGTGCCGGCCGTTGATCCGTCCCGCGGGCGCCACTTCGGCGTCTTCGTCTCCGCGACGTGGGTGCCTTCCGCCCGTCGCTAGGCCGTTCTCCCATCCGCTGAAACCTGGCTCCTTGAAGACAAGAAGGGAACTCATCCTATGACGAGGCGATATCTAGCATCCGTACTCACTATGGGCGTGCTCACACTGGCGATGGTGCTGGCCATGCCGGCATGGGCCCGCATGCAGGGACGCAGCGACGATCGTCGTGAGAAGGTCAGCGACGACCGTCGTGAACAGGGCGGTTCAGCCGACCGGGACGATGATGATCGGGGTCGGGGGCAGGGGCAGGTGGCGGTGCTGCCGACCGGCCAGTACGTGACGCCGACCGTCATCCCGCAGTCGCATCAGCAGTCCCTGAATCCAAGGTTGCCCGCGTATCCTGACTTCGTTGCGGGCGAGGCCGTGCGCTCGCAGCTCAGCCCGAACGGGACCACGCTGGCCATCATCACGGCCGGCCAGAACTCGCTGTACAAGCCGGACGGCACCGTCGATGTCGCCAATTCGACGCAGTTCATCTTCCTCTACGACGTGGCGGGCGCGCACGAGGCAAGGCCTGCACTCGAGCAGGTCATCCAACAAACGAACAGCCACGTCGGCCTCGCGTTCTCGCCGGACGGCAAGACCCTCTACGCCGCCGGCGGCAATGACGACGCGGTGTACGTCTACACGAAGAGCGGCGACACCTTCACGCCGGCGGCACCCATTCCCTTGGGCCACTTCGCGCCTGGCGCCACCGGCAGCGCGCGGAACAAGGGCATCGGGCTCGGCGTGCAGCCGAACGCGAGCGGCCTGGGTGTTGCCTCCGACGGGAAGACGCTGGTGGTCGCCAACAACTACAACGACTCGATCAGCGTCATCGACACGGCGTCCCGTGCCGTTCGATACGAGCACGATCTGCGGCCGTACTTCGCGAGCAACGAAGGCACCAGCGGCGGCGTGGGCGGCACGTTCCCGTTTGCCGTCGTGGTGAAGGACAACGGCATCGCGTATGTCTCATCGGACCGCGACCGCGAGGTCATCGCGGTCGACGTGTCGTCGCCGACCGAGGGGCGTCTGGTCAAGCGGATCAAGCTCGATGGCAATGCGCTGGGCATGACACTCGACGCGACCCAGGCCAGGCTCTATGTTGCCCAGGACAACGCCGACGAGGTCGCTGTCATCGACACCCTGACGAACCAGGTCGTTGCCAAGATCGACGCGCGCGCGCCCGAGGGCATGCTTCCCGGCCGGCGATACACGGGTGCCGCGACCTCCGCAGTGACGCTCTCGCCTGACGGCAGCACGCTCTACGCGGTCAACAGCGGTGCGAATTCGGTGGCCGTGATTCCGCTGCTCGGCCGCGGAGCCGGCAAGGTGACCGGCCTCATCCCGACCGCCTACGAGCCACATGACGTCACGTTCAGCGCCGACGGCTCGTGGATGTACATCATCAGCGGGAAGAGCCTCACGGGGCCCAATCCGGATCACTTGTCGGGCAGTACGGCAAACATCACGAGCATGACCTATCCCGGGGGCAACGCGGCGGCCGCCGCGGCCTCCCGCGCCTCGAACGAGTACCAATTCCAGCTCGAACGCGCCTCTCTCGTCAGCGCGCCGGTGCCGAACGGCGGCGAGCTGCGGGGCCTCACCCAGCAGGTGGCCAGGAACAACTTCTACGACTCGGAAGCGGACCGGAAGGACGCGCGCGTGATGCAGTTTCTGCGTCAGCACATCAAGCACGTAATCTACGTCGTCAAGGAGAATCGGACGTTCGATCAGATCCTTGGCGACCTGACGAATGGCGCACAGGCGGACCCAAACCTGACCCAGTTCGGTGAGGCGCTGACGCCAAACAATCACAGCCTGGCAAGGAGGTTCGTCACCCTGGACAACTTCATGAACCCGGGCGACGGCAGCATGGACGGCTGGTCCTGGTCGATGCAGGGACGCGTCACGAACACGGAGACGATCACGCAGCAGATCAACTACGCGGCGGTGAACCGAGGCCTGTCGTACGAATCCGAGGGCTCGAACCGTAACGTCCCGGTCAACTGGCCGACCGTCGCCGATCGCGACGCAGTCGCCGGTCCGGCCGGGACCACCAACTACAGCGACGCGTCGGCGGGCCTGCCTGGCGGCACGGCGAATCTGCTGACCGGCACCGGCAACCACGCGTCCACGGATGCGCCGTTCGGCATCCAGGGCGGCTACATCTTCGACGCCGCGCTCCGCGCCGGCGGCACGGTTCGAAACTACGGGTTCCTGGTGAACAACGTCGGCAGCATCGGCACGAAAGCCGCGCCGGTCTCCGATCCTTTCCTGGCCGGCGTCGTGCAGGTCGGGCCGCTGGCCCCGGCGCTCGCGCCGCTGACCGACGTGTACTTTCGCGGCTACGATCAGAACTATCCCGATCTGTGGCGGTTCCGGGAATGGAAGCGCGAGTTCGATCAATTCGTCGCCAACGGTAATCTGCCCAGTCTGACGCTGTTCCGTATCAGCCACGATCACATGGGCAGCTTCGGCAGCGCGCTCGCCGGCGTGAATACGCCGGAGACGCAGCAGGCGGACTGCGACCTGGCGCTCGGACTGCTGGTCGAGACGGTGGCGAACAGCCCGTACGCGAAGGACACACTGATCGTCATCACGGAAGACGACGTGCAGGACGGTCCCGATCACGTGGATTCCCATCGCGGCACCGCCTACGTGGTCGGTCCCTATGTGAAGCAGGGCGCCGTCATCACCACCCGCTACAGTCAGGTGAATGCGCTCCGGACGATTGAAGATGTGCTCGGCACCGAGCACATCAACCTGAACACCGCATTTCAGGGCCCGATGGCCGATGTGTTCGACATCCGGTCCTCGGGCGATTGGAGCTTCGTCGCCCAGGCGTCAACGGTTCTGGCAACGACAACGGTCGCGGCGGCAGACGGACACGGCCTGCGATTCGCCGCAGGCCCGGTGATCAAGCCCAAACATGACGCCACGTACTGGGACACGGTCACAGCCGGGTTCGACTTCTCGGAGCCGGATCAAGTGCCGCCAGCCCAGTTCAATCGGGTGCTGTGGACGGGACTGATGGGACACAAGCCGTACCCGGTCATCCGCGGCGAGCGCGCTGGCGCCAAGCGGAACGACGACTGACATCCATGCCGGCACGGCGAGGTTGAGCCGGCGGCTCGCGCTCGGCGTCAAGCGGCACTGACGGGCACATCCCGCCATCAGGCCGCGAAGCGGCGCCGACGCGGGCCGCCGGCGGGCGCGTTCCGAAACGGTGGAACCGTCAGAGGCGATGCCGCGCCGAGAGCTGCACGGCGTTTGAAGAGACCTTGTGGGGCGGAGCCAAGCGTGTCGCCATCGGGATTCTCACTGATCGATCCAGCCCCGGCGGATGAGGTCGCGAGCCGTCATGGCGAACAGAAGCCCGTCCCTCTCGACGCGGTGCCAGTCGTCGCGATGTACGCGCTTCACGAGGGCCGCATCCTCCTCCTCGCGAACCTCCCAACCCTCGCCGTGTGACTGAACCATGAATCGGTGAACGTGCTCACCCTTCGTCAACGTGCGATTGAAAGGCATCAGCCACCTCCGCGACCTTGGAGCCCAGCGACTCACTGCAGATGCAAGAGACGTGCGGCATTTCAGAAGCGCCCGGACTGGCAGTCCGGGTCCGAGAAGGGCGCCTGTTTCGGCCTTCCATTCCGCGCTATGTAAACACCGTGTAACGGCATGGGGCCTGGTGACTCGAGCACGACCGTGAAAAATTGCGCAGCATAGCGCGAAATTGCGCACATGTCGTAACCAGGACGTGCCTGCACAGATCGATAGTTGATTGGCGGGAGGACCCCTCGGTCGAGTCCCGACGCCGCGTTCTCACGCCCGCCGGCGGGCAGCGCGCGCCGGGCCTCCGCGAGCTGCTCGGCTGGAGGCCGGCCCGCCCGGGAAGATTCTCGTCCTGCCCAACGCGTGAGGTGTCGCGATGGCCGCAGGACGTCCCTGTGAAATTGACGAACGATATCAGCGGCGTGATCGAGCATGGGTTACACGGATTTGGCTTGCGACCGCTGCCCGTCCGGAGCGATCGTCCCGGGATGGCCACGCCCATTCCGTTCGCCGCGCTCGTGCTCTCGACGAGCGTCGTCGCAACCGCCCTCCTGGCCCAGAGCGCCGACCGGCCCGTTCGCAGCGTCACCGATCCCGGCGTGATCACGACGCGCCAGACAATCACTCCCGCGGGCGTGCAGAGCGTGTTCGACGGCCGGGTGTATGGCGTCGCGTTCGGGACGACAGCCGGCGAGGTCTGGGTGCTGGCGGGCGCGCGAGAGGGCGGGCCGTCGGTCTATCACCTCGACTGGCGCGCCAACCGCGTCCGCGAGCGCTGGTCCACGCCGGGCAGCACGGCGGGCCTGCAGGGGCTCGCGCTCGATCCGGCCGCCGGCTCGCCGATCGTGACGGTGACGATTCCAGCCCGCGCGGCGAACAACCGCGCCGGCGGCGCCGTCCAGCTCCTGCGTCACGATGCCGGCGGCTTCACGCCCATCGCGCCGGACCTCGGACGGTACCTGTCCGGCGCGCCGGCTATCGCGCGCGCCGGGTCCGGCGCTACCGCGGTCGTGCCGCTCGTCTTCGACGATGCGCTGGCGGTCGTCGACGTCGGGACCGGCCAGGTGCGTGGCACGATCAAGACGACTGGCATCGCGCCGTTTGCCGCGACGATCAGCCGCGACGGCCGCACCGCCTGGGTCACCAACTGGGGCGGACGCCTTCCGCACGACGGGGACCTGACCCTGCCGACCGGCCTCGATCCGAAGGCCGATCGCGTGGTCGTCGACGGCCGCGGCATTGCGTCGACCGGGACCGTCGTCCGCGTCGACCTCCAGGCGCTGCGCGTGACGCACTCGATCGACGTCGGGCTGCACCCCACGGCGATCGCCTGGGACGAGCCGCGGAACCGCCTGTTCGTCGCCAACGCGAACGCCGACACGATCTCGGTCGTGGATACCGCCGCCGCGCGCCTCGTCGAGACGATGCCGATCCGGCCGTTCGGCGTCGATCTGAAAGGCGTGGCGCCGTCGGCGGTGGCCGTCTCGGGCGACGGACGGCGCCTGTTCGTCGCGCTCGGCGGGCTGAACGCCGTGGCCGTCGTCGACGTTCCAGGACGCGCGATTCGAGGCTACATTCCGACGGCCTGGTATCCCGACCACCTCGCGCTCAGCGCCGATGGCCGATACCTGGCTGTGGCGACGCTCCTCGGCGTCGGATCGGGCTGGCAGAACGCGCCCGAGCGCCGGTACGTGCACTCGTACCGCGGGACGGTGAGCGTGCTGCCCGTTCCCGACGACCAGCAGCTCGCCGGCTACACCACCGCGGTGGCGGAGAACAACCACCTCGCCACGGCGCGCGAGGCGCTGGCGCCGGCCGCCGGCGGCGCGGCGGCGACGCCGCTCCCCGTGCCTGCCCGCGCCGGGGATCCGTCCCCGATCGAGCACGTCGTCTACGTCATCAAGGAGAACCGCACCTACGACCAGGTGTTCGGCGACCTGCCGCAGGGCAACGGCGATCCGAGCCTGGTGATGTTCGGGGCCGACGTCACGCCGAACCACCACAAGCTTGCGACGGAGTTCGTGCTGCTCGACAACTTCTATGCGACCGGCGGCAACTCGGGCGACGGCCACCAGTGGGTGACCCAGGCGAACGAAACGAGCTACGCGCTCTGGCCCGGCTACGTCGGCCGGAGCTATCCGTACGACGGGACCGATCCGCTCGCGTACGCCAATACCGGATTCCTCTGGGATCTCGCGCAGGCACGCGGCAAGTCGGTCCGGGTGTACGGGGAGTACGCCGGCCACCTCGCGGAATCGAGCCGCACGCAGCGCAGCGACCTGCTCGAGCGATGGCGGCAGGGCGACGACTTCTCGAACGAGTGGAACACCACCGCGCCCCTGACGCCCCTCAATCGCATCCTCGCGAAGAGCTATCCTTCGTACTCGCAGACGATTCCGGACGTCGTACGCGCCAGCATCTTCCTGCAGGACGTCGCGCAATGGACGCGCGACGGCGCGATGCCCAACCTGGTGCTGCTGCAGTTGCCAAGCGATCACACGCGCGGCGCGACGCCCGGCCAGTCGTCGCCGAAGGCGCACCTGGCGGACAACGACCTCGCCCTCGGGCAAATCGTCGAGGCGCTGTCCCGGACGCCGTTCTGGCCCAAGATGGCGATCTTCGTCGTCGAAGACGACGCCCAGAACGGCGTGGACCACGTGGACGGGCACCGCACGGTCGCCCTGGCCGTCTCGCCGTACACGCGCCGCGGCTCGGTGGACTCGACCTTCTACGCACAGCAGAGCATGGTCAAGACGATCGAGCTGATGCTCGGCCTGCCCACCCTATCGCTGTTCGACCTCATCGCAACGGATATGCGCGCGAGCTTCACGACCGATGCGGACGTGCGGCCGTACACGGCCGTCGCCTCCAATCCGCTGATCTTCGAGCGCAATCCTCCTCTGACGGCGATGCGCGGGCCGCTGCGCGACGCCGCGCGGGACTCGCTGAAGATGCGCTTCGACGTCCCGGACGCCGCGCCCACCGATCGCCTTAATCGGATCGTGTGGGGCATGGTGAAGGGGTGGGCCCAGCCGTACCCGACGGTGCGACAAGCCGCCTTCACGCCGTTCGCGGCCGACCTCGGCGACGACGAGCGCGAGGAGCACGAGGCGGCGGAGCAGGAGCGGGGGCGGCGGTAGGCCAGCTGCTGCGTTGCGTCAGGCAACGACGCCCATCTGCTCGTCAGCGAGCGGCCGACGGACCGCGACTATCCGCGCGAATGAGGCGGTTTGAACGCCGGCGGCCGGGCGGACGTGATCGACGCCGGGAGATCGGGCGGCCGCGTCGGCTCGGGCGGCAACGTCACCGCCGCGAGGCGTTCGCCGGGGATGTCTCGTCGTTTCGCCACCAGCCGCCACGAGAACCGGGTCGTGCTGGTCGGATCGGCCGCCTCGACACGAAAGCCCCTGGCCGTTTGTTCCTTGACGAACAAGCCAGCGGCC
Organism: uncultured Acidobacteriota bacterium; assembly: GCA_963764505.1. Lineage (GTDB taxonomy): Bacteria > Acidobacteriota > Vicinamibacteria > Vicinamibacterales > SCN-69-37 > CAVXSP01. The sequence continues at coordinate 2,364,108 of CAVXSP010000001.1, forward strand.
CCGTACGGCGTGACGAACACGTGGTAGTCGTCCAGGTCGACCACGGCCGCGAAGTCGGGATCGATCGCGACCTCTGCGAAGCCGCATTCGAGCTGCGCCTTGCCGAAGTCCTCGAACCAGCTCTCGGGACTCTCCAGGCAATAGAGCAGGCGGTGCGAGCCGTCGGGATGCGCGACCGCGGCGCTCTTGGGTCCATCCACCACGACGAACGGCCCGTAGAAGACCCCCGCATAGGCTCCGGGAATGCCGTTCGTGCTCCCCACGACCGCCGCGCCGCCAGCCGTGCCCGTCGCACCGACCAGTCCGGCGCCGTTCAAGGAAAAGCCGTAACAGCCGAAGCCACCGCCGCCCGGCGTCCCACGATTCCCCGTGGACATATTCTCGCCGTAGACCGCGATAGCCGCGCCGGCGCTGCTGTCGCCGGGGATCTGTCCGCGCACCGCGTGCCACGACGAGCTCAGACCAAACACGCCGAAGCTCGACTCGCCGACGCTCTCGCCACGAACCCCGATGCCATTGTCGAAGAGGTTGTTGCCCCAGACGCCGGTCCCTGAGCCATACGTACTGCCATAGACTCCTGTTCCGCCACTGGTGTTGGTGGCAAGGCTCAGCGTTCCGACACCACTCCCTATCCCATACACGCCCCGGCCGTTGAGACCCGCCGTGCATTGACCCAAGAGACCCGTGCCATCCGTTGCCGTGCAGGCAATCGACGTGTCGCTCGCGGTGGTGTTCGCGGCTCCGAGGACCACATCGCCATCCACGCCCGCCTCCACGGGCTGTTCGGTGATCTTCGCGACCAGTCCCGCCATCACGGCGACAGCCGCGGCCAGGAGGCCGCGTCGCCTGAGGATTCGAGTCGCGCCGTCCGGCTGCTGCGCATGCGTCTCCGCGTGCTCCGTCGCCATATCTGCTCCTTCTGTCGAGGTCAGAGAGAGCCGGAATTATACTTCCGGCCCACGCATCGCCCGTACTTCGGGGATCCCGTGCAACCGCGAGCGGATTTCCCTGATTCCGGCGTCCGGCCTGACGATCCGCCACCGTACGCTGGAGAACGTGGGGACGTTCGTCCTCGTGCGGCGGCGCCATCGGTCAACAGTATGATTCGAAGGACCGGAACGGACGACCACTCGGCCGGAGCAGGAGATGGGAAAGCTCTACGGACAGATCGACGACGGGCTGCGCGCCTTCATCGAGGCGCAACAGATGTTCTTCGTCGCGACAGCGGCGCTCGACCCGTCGAGCCACGTGAACCTGTCGCCGAAGGGCCTGGACACCTTTCGAATTCTCGACGCCGGCACGGTCGCCTACCTCGATCATGTCGGGAGCGGCGCGGAGACGATCGCGCACGTTCGCGAGAACGGGCGCATCGCGATCATGTTCTGCGCGTTCCACGGACCGCCGAAGATTCTCAGGCTCCACGGCCGGGCCGAGGTGCTGGAGCCGCAGGATGCCGGATACGGCGAGCTGCGGGCCCGGTTTCCGCCGGTCCCGACCGGTCGCGCCATCATCCGCGTCGCCATCGACAGGCTGTCGGAGTCCTGCGGGTTCGGCGTGCCGCGCTTCGCCTTCGAGGGCCAGCGCACGCAGCTCGAACGGTGGGCCGAACACGAGGGTGAAGCCGGGCTGCTCGACTATCAGCAGGCCAAGAACGCGAAGAGCGTCGACGGCCTGCCGGCCCTCCGCTGGGTCGAGCGGACCCGCTAGGAGCGGGCGGACACGGCTCGGCGCAGCAACGCTCGCCCGCGACTCGGTATGATGGGGGCGCCATGCGGGATCGCGTGATTGTCATCACGGGGGCGAGCGGGGGGATCGGCGCCGTCGTCGCCGAGCAGCTGGCCGCGGCAGGCGCGTCGCTGGCGCTCGTGGCCCGGCGTCCCGACGCGCTCGAGCAGGTCTGCGCGCGATGCGGCGACTGCGCGCACGCCCTTCCGGCCGACGTGTCGCGGCGGGACGAAGTGCGCCGGGTCGTTCGCGACGCCATCGCGCGATTTGGTCACGTCGACGTCTGGATCAACAACGCCGGCCGCGGCATCTCGCGGCTGCCGTCGCAGCTGACGGACGAGGACCTGGACGAGATGATGGCGGTGAACGTCAAGTCGGCGCTGTACGGCATGCAGGAGATCCTTCCGCACTTCCAGGATCGCGGCGCGGGACACATCATCAACATCTCGTCGATGCTCGGGCGGATTCCGTACGTGCTGCCGCGGTCGGCCTACACGGGCGCGAAGCACTTCCTCAATGCGCTCACCGCCAACTTCCGCACGGAGCTCCAGGAGTCGCACCCGGGAATCCAGGTCTCGCTCGTGTCGCCAGGTGTCGTGCGGACGGAGTTCGGCGTGCACGCGCGGCACGGCGGCGTCGACTCGCGCGAGATCCCGGACTCGCAGAGCGTCGAAGATGTGGCGGCGGTCATCGTGGACGTCGTTCGGACGCGAAGGCCGGACGTCTATACGCGCGCGGGCGCCAAGGATCGCGTCGTGGCGTACTACACGTCGCTGGGCGAGGACGTGTAGCGGCCGGTCCGGACCGCGAGTCAGACCGGCAGCGGCTGCCCCCGGGTCTCCAGGCCCATCGGCAGCAGGAGCAGCCCGACGGCGAACGGGATCGCCGTGAGCGCGACAGGGACGCCCATGCTGCCGTACGCCTGGATGCCGATGCCGACGAGGAACGTCGCGCCGGCGGCGACGAATCGCCCGATACAACTCGCGAAGGCGAGGGCGCTGCCGCGGCATTCGGTTCGGTACTGTTCGGCGAGCCAGACCCAGTGGACGGCGAAGCTGCCGCCGCCGACGCCGACGAAGAACAGACAGAGGATGAACCACCGCAGGGCGTTCGTCTCGAGGTAGAACGCGTAGCCGAAGCCGAGGGCGATCGACACGATCATCGTGGCGTAGAACCAGCCGAGCGCGCCGCGCCGGCCGAACCGGTCGGCCAGCGCCGGCATCCCCAGACAGCCGAGAATCGTCCCGACGGCCAGGAGCATGGTCGCCCGCGACGCGATCCGCGCCGCGTCCGCGGGCGCGTATCCGACGCGCGCGGCGACCTGCGTCACGGCCCCGGGCGCGTACACGGAGCCGGCCCAGAGCCCGATCATCGAGATCAGGAGGAAGATGCAGTTGAGAATCGTCCGGCGCCGGTACTCCGGAGAGAAGAGCGCGAGGAAGGCGTCGCGCGCGCGCCAGCCGCCGGTCTCCGTCATGCGATGGCGCCAGCGCTCCGGCTCCCTGACGCTGGTGCGGATGTAGGCGATGAAGAGGGCCGGCAGCCCGCCCATCGCGAACATCGCCCGCCAGCCGTAGTGCGCCCCGATGGAGTAGTTGAGCGCGGCGGCGATGAACGTGCCGACGTAATAGCCGCTGTTCATGATGCCGGTGCCGACGACGCGCCGGTCCTCGGGGAGCTCTTCGGCGACGAACGTCGCCGCGCCGACGAACTCGCCGCCGATGCCGAAGCCGGCAATCAGGCGGAAGATCGCCAGTTCCCACCAGTGGCGCGCCAGCGCGCCGAGCAGCGTGAACACCGAGTAGCAGACGATCGCGAACATCAGCACGCGGACACGGCCGAACCGATCCGCCAGCGGTCCCCACAGGAACGCGAGTCCCCAGCCGATCAGGAACACCGCGAACAGGATGCTCCCGTAGAAGGCCAGATTGCCTGCGGCCGGCTCGATGCCGGAGGCCGGCAGCAGGTCGCGCATGGCGGGCACGAGCACGAGCGCGTAGATGAACGAATCGACGCCGTCGAGGACGACTCCGCCCCAGGCCGCGCCGAACCCGCGGATCTGATTCGGTGTGAAGCGCGTCGTCACCATGCCGACCGGCTCACCCAGACGGTCTTCACGTTGACGAACTCGCGGATGCCCTGGACGCTCAGCTCCCGCCCGTAGCCCGAGTTCTTGACGCCGCCGAACGGGACCCGCGGGTCGGAGGCGACCAGCGCGTTGACGAACACCTGACCGGCCTCGATGCCCTGGACGAAGCGCGCCTGGTCGGAGGCCTCGCGCGTCCAGATGCTGGCGCCGAGGCCGAAGCGCGTGTCGTTCGCGAGCACGATCGCCTCGTCGAGCGTCCGCACGCGGAACACGGAGGCGACCGGCCCGAACAGTTCGTCCCGGTAGGCGGGTGAGTCGCGCGGCACATCGGCGAGCACGGTCGGCTGATAGTAATACCCGGGGCCGTCGGCGCGGGCGCCTCCCGTGAGCACGCGCGCGCCGCGCGCGACGGTTTCGGCGACCTGCCCGTCGAGCGCCGTGAGAAGATCGGGACGCGCAAGCGGCCCGATCTCGGTCGACGGATCCATCGGATCCCCGAGCCGCAGGCCCGCCATCGCCGGGACGAACTCGCCGAGGAACGCGTCGGCGATCGGCTCGGCGAGGATGAATCGTTTCGCGGCGATGCAGGACTGGCCGTTGTTGAGGGTGCGCGACATGACGGCCGTCCGCACGGCGCGCGGCAGATCGGCCGAGGGCATCACGACGAACGGATCGCTCCCGCCGAGCTCGAGGACGGTCCTCTTGAGCGCCTGGCCGGCGCGCGACGCGACGTCGCGGCCGGCACGCTCGCTGCCGGTCAGCGTCACCGCGGCCACGCGCCGGTCGCCAATCACGGCGGGCACCTGATCGACGTCGATCAGCAGCGTCTGGAACACGTCCTCGGGGAATCCCGCGTCGCGAAACAGCGCCTCGATCGCGACGGCCGATTGGGGCACGTTCGGCGCGTGCTTGAGGAGCGCGACGTTCCCCGCCATGATCGCCGGCGCGGCGAAGCGGAAGACCTGCCAGAACGGAAAATTCCACGGCATGATGGCGAGCACCGCGCCGATCGGCTCGTACCGGAGATAGCTGCGCGTCGCTTCGGTGGGGACGTCTTCCTCGCCGAGGAAGCCGGCCGCGTGCTCGGCATAGTACCGGCAGCCGCGCGCCGACTTCAGGGCTTCGTCGCGTCCCGCCGCGAACAGCTTGCCCATCTCGCGCGTCATCAGGCGGCCGTATTCGTCGGCGTTCGCTTCCAGGCGCTCCGCCAGACGCGTCATGAGCGTCGCGCGCTCCTGCATGCTCGTGGCGCGCCACGTCCGGAAGCGCGCCTCTGCCCGCGCGAGCCGGGCGTCGATCTCCGGCGGACCGAGCGGCTCGAAGCTCGCCAGCAGCTCGCCCGTCGCCGGGTTTCGACTCTCCAACGCCATGGCCCATATCCTCGCACGGACGACGTTCACCAGCACCGGACGACGAACGTCAGCGCCGGACGACGCCGTTCTTGACACCCCCGTGACGGGCACGTAGCGTCTTGAGGATGGACGTCGTCGGCCGCGGAGTCGCGGAGGGATTTCTTTCGGCACCGGAGGCCGACACCATCGCGCGCGACGGCCTGGCCCGGCTCGAGGTCGACGGCAGGCGCGTCCTCGTGATCATCCCGGACGGCACGCGCACGATGCCGATGCCGGCGATGTTCTCGGTCATCTGTCGCGAGCTCGGGCCGCGCGTCGCGGCGCTCGATTTCCTGGTCGCGCTCGGCACCCATTCGCCCATGACCGATGCGCAGCTGACGCAGCATGTCGGCCGGCGGGTCGTCGACGGACGGGTGGCCGATCGGCGCACAGAGTTCGACGTCCACATCTTCAATCATCGCTGGGACGATCCGGAGGCGTTCGTCGACCTCGGCGTCGTGCCGGCGCGCGAGGTCGAGGAGCTGAGCGAGGGACGTCTCACCCAGGATGTGCCGGTCGCGCTGAACCGCCTGGCGGTCGAGTACGACCACGTCCTGATTTGCGGCCCGGTGTTCCCGCACGAAGTCGCCGGATTCTCGGGAGGGACGAAGTACCTGTATCCCGGTATCGCGGCGCCCGGGATCATCCATTTCACGCACTGGCTCGGCGCGCTCGTGACCAACTCGGCGACGATCGGCGTCGCGAAGACGGCCGTGCGCGCGATGATCGATCGCGCGGCGGCGCTCTTGCCGACGCCCGTCTCGCTCCTGGCGCTCGTGGTCACCCACGACGGCATTGCGGGGCTCTTCTGCGGTGACGTGCACGACGCGTGGAGCCAGGCCGCCGCCCTGTCGGCGCGCCGGCACGTCGTCTGGCTCGACAAACCGGTCGACCGCGTGCTGGCGGTGATGCCTTCCATGTACGCGGACATCTGGACCGCGGGAAAGGGCGTCTACAAGACCGAGCCGGCCGTCGCGGATGGCGGCGAAGTCATCGTCTTCGCGCCGCACGTGACGGAGGTCAGCCGCGTGCACGGCGGCACGCTCGAAGCGGTCGGCTATCACTGCCGCGACTACTTCACCGCGCAGTGGCCCAGGTTCCAGCATCACCCGTGGGGCGTGCTCGCGCATTCGACACACGTCAAGGGGCTCGGCACCTACGACGTGCGCCGCGGCCTCGAGACGCCGCGCATCACGGTCACGCTGGCGACCGGCATCACGCGCGAGCAGTGCGAGCGGATCAATCTCGGCTACCGGAATCCCGCCGAGATCGACCTCGAGGACTGGTCGCCGAGCCCGGCCGAGGGCGCGTTCAGGGTCGCCCGCGCGGGCGAAGTGCTGTTTCGGCTGCGCGGGCCGACGTGAGGAGTCGCTGATGAAGTATGCGATGGGGGTGGTCGGGCTCGGTGTCATGGGCGCGAACCTCGCGCGCAACGTCGAGAGCCGCGGGTACCCCGTGGCCGGCTACGACCTCGACGCCGCCAAGATGCAGGCGTTTCTCCATGGACCCGCCAGAGGCCGCGCCATCGGCGGCGTCGGGTCGCCGGACCAGCTCATGGAGGTGCTCGAACGTCCCCGGCGCGTCCTCATCATGGTGCCGGCCGGTGCGCCGGTCGACAGCGTGATCGAACATCTGGCTCCGCACCTCGACCAGGGCGACATCCTGATCGACGGGGGCAATTCGCATTTTCGCGACACGGACCGGAGGTGCGACGCGCTGGCGCGGAAGGGTCTGCATCTGCTCGGGGCGGGCGTCTCGGGGGGCGAAGAGGGGGCGCTGCACGGTCCCGCGATCATGCCGGGCGGCTCGCGTGAAGCCTGGGAGGCGACCGCGCCGATCCTGCGCGCCATTGCGGCCAAGGCAGAAGACGGCGAGCCGTGCGTCGGTTACATGGGGCCGCGCGGCGCGGGCCACTACGTCAAGATGGTCCACAACGGCATCGAGTACGGCGACATGCAGCTCATCGCCGAGGCCTACGATCTGCTGCGACGGGGGGTGGGGCTGTCCGTTGGGGAGCTGGCGGCGGTGTTCGCCGACTGGAACCGGGGCGCCCTGCGGTCGTACCTGATCGAAATCACCGCGCGCGTGCTCGAGCGCGTCGACGCCGACACCGGTCGGCCGATGGTGGACGTGATTCTCGATGAAGCCCGGCAGAAGGGCACCGGCAAGTGGATGAGCCAGGACGCGTTCGACGTCGGCGCCCCGATCCCCACCGTGAACGCCGCCGTGGAATCGCGGCTGCTCTCGGCGCTCAAGGCCGAGCGAGTGGTTGCGAGCAGCGTGCTCGCGGGGCCGTCCGGCGAGCCGGGCGCGCCGGTGGGCGGCGCCGGGCGTCAGGCGGCGATCGACGCCGTCGGCGACGCGCTGTATGCGAGCAAGATCACGTCGTACGCCCAGGGGCTGGTGCTGCTGCGGATGGCCTCGGCCGAGTACGGCTACGACATCCAGCCGGGCGAGGTCGCGCGCGTCTGGCGCGCGGGCTGCATCATCCGCGCGGACCTGCTCGAGGACATCCGCGCCGCGTTCGGGCGGAACGCGCAGCTCGTCAACCTGCTGCTCGACGAAGCGTTCCGCGCGGCCATCGCCGACCGGCAGGGGGGCTGGCGCCGGACGGTGCAGACGGCGGTGTCGCTCGGCATCCCGGCGCCCGGAATGTGCGCGTCGCTCGCCTACTACGATGCGTACCGGAGCGCGCAGCTGCCGGCCAACCTCACGCAGGCGCAGCGGGACTTCTTCGGCGCCCATACCTACCGGCGCGTCGATCGCGAGGGCGTGTTCCACACGGAGTGGACCGCATAGGAGGCGGGCCGCCATGAGCTCCGGTCTGAACATCCCGCGTGAGGGCGCGCTCGACCTGCTGGCGCTCGGTGCGCTCGTCCACCGCCTCGATCCCGGCATCGTGCCGTTCCACAAGGCGCAGACGTGCGCGATTCACGTCAGCGGCGGCGAGTACAACGTCGCGGCCAATCTCGCGGACTGCTTCCGGATGCGGACGGCCGTCGCGACCGCGATGGTCGACTATCCGATCGGGTCGCTCATCGCCGAGCGCGTGCAGGCGATGGGCGTCCGGCCGTTCTACAAACAGTTCGCGCACGACGGCGCGCGTGGCCCCAACATGGCGGCCGTCTACAGCGACCGCGGGTTCGGCGTGCGGCCGCCGGTCGTGTTCTACAACCGGAGCCACGAGGCCGCGGCGCTGATGAAGCCCGGCGACTTCGACTGGGCGGCGATCTTCGGAGAGGGCGTGCGCTGGTTTCACAGCGGCGGCATCTTCGCGGCGCTCTCGGAGACGACCGCGGAGCTCATCGTCGAGGCGATGCAGACGGCCAGGGCGCACGGCGCCGTCGTCTCGTTCGACCTCAACTACCGCGAGAAGCTCTGGCGCGCCGCCGGCACGCAGGATCGCGCGATCCGCACGCTCAGGCGCATCGTCGAGCACGTGGACGTGCTCGTCGGCAACGAGGAGGACCTGCAGCGCGGGCTCGGGATGCCGGGTCCGGACGTCGCCGCGTCGGCGCTCGACCCGAGCGCGTTCATCGCCACGATCGAGCACGTCGTGCGCGAGTACCCGCGCGTGAAGGTCGTGGCGACGACCCTGAGGGCCGTGCACTCGAGCAATCGCCACACCTGGGGCGCCGTCGCGTGGATCGACGGCCGGGCGTATCTCGCGCCGATGTGCGAGCTGGACGTCTACGACCGCGTGGGGGGCGGCGACAGCTTTGCGTCCGGCCTCTTCTACGGTCTGCTCGCCGGCGAGTCGCCCGAGACCTCGGTGAAGCTCGGATGGGCCCACGGCGCGCTGGCGACGACCTTCCCGGGCGATACGACGATGGCGACGCTCGGACAGGTGCGGGCGTTCGCGAGCGGCGGTTCGGCACGGATCCAGCGATGAGAGCGTTTCTGGACGAAGGCTTCCTGCTCCAGAGTGAAGCCGCGCGCCGCTTGTACGAGCGCCATGCCGCGCCGCAGCCGATCTTCGACTATCACTGCCACCTGCCGGCGCGCGAGATCGCCGAGAATCGGCGGTTCGAGCATCTGACCGCGATCTGGCTCGAAGGCGACCACTACAAGTGGCGCGCCATGCGCGCGAGCGGCGTGGAGGAGCGGCTGTGCACGGGCGATGCCGACCCGTACGAGAAGTTCCTGGCGTGGGCATCGACGGTGCCGCGTTGTCTGCGCAATCCGCTGTATCACTGGACGCATCTGGAGCTGAGACGGTATTTCGGGATCGAGGAGCGGCTCGACGCGAATACGGCTCCTGGCATCTGGGCGCGCGCGAACGAGCAGCTTTGCGGCGGATCGCTCGACGCGCACGGCATCCTCCAGCGGTTTTCGGTGCGCGCCGTGTGCACGACCGACGATCCGGCCGACGACCTCGAGGCGCACGCCCGCATCGCGGCGAGCTCGCTGGCCACCCGCGTGTACCCGACGTTCAGGCCGGACCGGGCGCTCGAGGTGCACCAGCCGGCCGCGTTCAATCCGTGGGTCGACCGGCTGGCGCGCGCGGCGGACCTCCACATCGCGGGCTTCCGCGACTTCCTCGAGGCGCTGCAGCGCCGCCACGACGCGTTCCACCAGGCCGGCGGCCGGATGTCCGATCACGGGCTGACGCAGTGTCCGGCGTCGCCGTGCAGCGAGCGTGGCGCGGCCGCGGCGTTCGACAAGGCGCGGGCGGGCCGCGCCGTCAGCGCGCGCGAGCAGGCGGCGTTCGCGTCGTTCATGATGGTGTTCTTCGGGAAGCTCGACGCCGCCAGGGGCTGGACGAAGCAGCTCCATCTCGGCGCACGGCGGAACGCCAGCACGCGCGCGCTCCAGACGCTCGGACGCGACACCGGGTACGACTCGATCGGGGACCTGCCGCAGGTCGACGCGCTCGGCGCGTATCTCGACCGGCTCGATCGCGAGCACGCGCTCCCCAAGACGATCATCTACAACGTCAATCCCGCCGAGAACTACGCGATGGCGGCGATGGCCGGGAATTTCCAGGGCGGCGGGCGGCCCGGGCGGATCCAGTTCGGCAGCGCCTGGTGGTTCCTCGATCAGAAGGACGGCATCGAGTGGCAGCTCGACGCCCTCTCGAACGTCGGGCTGCTGGCGCCCTTCGTCGGCATGACGACCGACTCGCGCTCCTTCATGTCGTTTCCACGGCACGAGTACTTCCGGCGGGTGCTGTGCAGCCTCCTGGGCGGCGACATCGAACGCGGCGAGCTGCCCGACGACGAGCACCTCGTGGGCGGGCTCGTCGCCGACGTCTGCTATCGCAACGCCGAGCGGTACTTCGAGCTGCCATCATGAGCGAGCGACGCGCCGGCCCGGGACCGACCCGAAGCCCGAAGCCCGAAGCCCGAAGCCCGGAACACACCCGGCCTTCCGCCTTCATCCTGGATGCGCATCTGGATCTGGCGATGAACGCCCTGGAGTGGAACCGCGATCTCACGCGGCCGCTCGCCGAGATCCGCGCCCGCGAGGCGGGCCGGGCCGACAAGCCGGATCGCGGCCGTGGGACGGTCAGCTTCGCGGAGATGCGCCGGGGGCGCGTCGGCATCTGCGTGGCGACGCAGATCGCGCGATACGTGCCGCCGGACAATCCGCTCCCGGGCTGGCATTCGCCCGAACAGGCGTGGGCGCAGACTCAAGGGCAGCTCGCGTGGTATCGGGCCATGGAAGCGCGCGGCGAGCTGGAGCCGATCACGAGCGCCGCCGCGCTGCGGCGCGCGGTCGGACGATGGAGCGGCAGCGAGCCGGCAGACAACGCGCCCATTGGGTACATCCTGGCCCTCGAGGGCGCGGATTCGATCCGATCGGTTCGGCATCTGGAGGAGGCCTACAGCCAAGGTCTGCGGGCGCTCGGTCCCGCGCACTACGGCCCGGGACGCTACGCGTCGGGAACCGAGACTTCCGGGCCCTTTCCGCCCGCCGGGCGCGAGCTGCTCGCCGAAATGGATCGGCTGGGGCTGATTCTCGACGTCACCCACCTCACCGACGAGGAGTTTCGCGAGGCGCTGGACGTCTACCGCGGACCGATCTGGGCCAGCCACTCGGATTGCCGCGCGCTCGCTCCACATCAACGGCAGTTGAGCGACGAGCAGATCCGGATCCTGGTCGATCGAGGCGCCGTGATCGGCGCGGCGTTCGACGCCTGGATGCTGGTCCCGAACTGGATCCGTCAGCAGACCACGCCCGAGTCGGCCGGCGTCACGCTGCAGACCGTCGTCGATCACATCGATCGCGTCTGTCAGATCGCCGGCAGCGCGAGACACTCGATGATCGGATCGGACCTGGACGGCGGATTCGGCCGCGAACAGGCGCCCATGGATCTCGAGTCGATCGCGGATCTCGCCCGGATTCCGGACCTCCTGCGGGCGCGGGGGTATGGCGACGAGGACGTTGAGGCGATCGCGTCCGGCAACGCCGTCCGGTTCCTGGACGACGCGCTGCCGGAATAGACCGGGGCCTCAGCGATCCAGTACGAAGGCGTACAGCGAGGGGCCGGCGGCGGCGACTACGTATTGACGGCCGTCGAGCCGGTAGGTGATCGGACCGTTGGTCACGGTGCCGATCCGCGAATGCCAGAGCGGGGTCCCGTTCGTCGCGTCGAGCGCCTCGAGTCCGCCCGATCCGCCGGAGAAGACGAGATTGCCGGCGGTGCTCAGCAGGCTCGACCGGTTCGGCGTGTCCCAGGCATGGCTCCACCGGACCTGGCCCGTCCGGTAGTCGATCGCCTGCAGCATCGATTCGGAGTAGCCGCCGCGGTCGGTGCCGCCCCATCCGAGCGGGTTGTCGCTGGTGTCGTAGAGATAGTAGACGCTGTAGGCCTGCGTCGCATTGACGTAGAACAGCGCGGTCTTCGGGCTGAACGTCGGCGACTGCCAGTTGGCGGCGCCGCCCTGGTTGGGCGTGACGAGCGCGCCGTCGACGCGCGGATACTTCGCCGGGTTCGGGATCGGCTGGCCCTTGGCGTCGTACCCGAGCGTCCAGTTGGTCTCGACGAACTCCGCCGAGACGATCGCCTTTCCGGTCGCGCGGTCGAGGACGAAGAACTGCCCGTTCCGGGCGGCCTGGGCGAGCAGCTTGCGGACCCGGCCGTTGACGGGCGCATCGAAGAGCACCGCCGTCTCCGTGGCGTCCCAGTCGTGCGTATCGTGCGGCGACGACTGGAAGTACCACGCCATGCGTCCCGTATCCGCGTTGAGCGCCACGATCGATCCCGTGAACAGATTCGAGCCGGGGCGATTGCGCTGCGCGATCACCGGCTGCGGATTCCCGGTCGTGACGTAGACCAGGTTCAGCTCCGGATCGTAGGTCACGGGCTGCCACGTCATCCCGCCGCCGTGCTTCATCGCTTCCTCGTCGGGCCAGGTCTCGGCGCCCGGATCATCGCGGTTCTGCGGCACCGTCCACCAGCGCCACTGCCGCTGGCCGGTGACCGGGTCGTGCGCTTCGACGTATCCGGGGTTGTCCATGTCGTCGCCGCTCACGCCGGTGAGGAGGTGGTTCCTGACCACGACCGGGGCGGTGGATGCGTAGTAGAAGCGGTCGAGATCGCAGATGGGCGTGTCCCAGCGGTGCGAGCCGTCCTTCATGGAGAGCGCGACCAGGTGGCAGTCGGGCGTCTCGAAGTAGACCGTATCGCCGAACGCGGCCATGCCGCGGTTGGCGAGGTGATTGCCGCCCTGCGACTTCCACGCGTAGTGCCATCGCTCCTGACCGGTGCGCGCGTCGATGGCATAGGCATTGTCCTGCGTGGACACGTACAGCACGCCGTCGATCATGAGCGGCGTCGCCTTGATGGCGCCGCTGGGCGACGTGCGGTGCATCCAGGCGAGGCCCAGCGCCTTCACGTTTCCGGTGTCGACCAGATCGAGCGGGCTGTAACGGCGGCCCGAGTAGTCGCCGTTGTAGGTGGGCCACGCGTCGGTGGGGGAATTCACGAGTGTGGCGGCATCGACCTGTGAAGACGGTGCACGGGCAAGAGGGTGAACGGGTGAGAGCAGGGCAAGGAGAAGAAGAAGACTTCTCACTCGAGCGTCTCCAGATACGCGACGAGGTCGTGTATGTCGTCGTCTCGGATCCGGCGGAGCAGGTCGTGGTGCGCCGCCAGCGGATCGGTCTTGACCACGCGCAGCGCCGGCGAGCGCTTCACGACCCGCAGCGCGCCGCCCGCGTCGCGGAGGGTCACGTAGAAGTCGTCCATCTGGACGAGCACGCCCGACACTGGTGCGCCCGAGGCCGGCGTCAGCGTGACGGTCGTCTCCGCCGAGCCGCGGCCCGCCCCGCGTCCTCGTCCGCTGGGGAAGAGCATCTGCTGCTGCAAATCGACCGGATTGGGGAAGCGCGTCGCGATCCTGGCCAGGTCTCCGGTCGCGGAGTGGCACTCGGTGCACTTTCCATCGCCCGCGAAATATCTCCCGCCGGCGGCGGAGTCGCCGGTCAGCACGCGCTGGGGCACGAACACGACCGATCCACGCAGCGTGTCCTCGATGCGCTGGCGGAGGAAGTGGGTGAGGTCGGTCACCTGTTCGTCGGTCAGGCTCGCGCTCGGAATGCCGCTTTGCATCGGGTGGCCCTTCTTCAAGAACGGCCCGAGCACGCTGCCGTACCTGTCGCGCAGGACCACGAGCGAGCGGATCAGATTGGGCCCGTCGTCGGTCCCTCGCGCCAGGGCGCCGTGGCAGGTGATGCACTGGGCCGTCCAGACGCGGCGTCCGCGATCCGCCGCAGTCGCGTCGACCTTCGGACGGTCGGCGGGGCCGACACCGGGGCGCGGCTGGGACTGAGCCGATAGGGAAATGGCTATCACGGGAACGAAGAACAGAGTCGTCCAAAGGAGTGGACCTTTGGACGCCTGGACGACGGTGCTCTCTAGCCGACGAGGCATCCCTTGCAGTACTCGACGCATTTCGCGAGCTCCGTCATGCGATCGGAGCCGGGCGGCACGGGATATTCGAACTCGATCGTGGCCTGCATGTTCCAATGGTTGTCACGGATCGCCTGCAGCGCCTCCCTGATCGGCGTATCGCCCTGGCCGAAGGGCACGTTCACGTCCTGCAGCGTCTTGTCCTTCACATGGACGTGGGTGATCCGGTCGTGGTGCTTCTCGAGAAACGGCATCGGCGACGTCTTGTTGCCGCCCACGAAATGGCCGAGGTCGAGGTTCGCGCCATTGAACTTCGAGTAGGTGAACGCCTGCTCCCAGATCGCGGGCGTCATCTGCGTATGCCCGTGGAAGCCGATCATCGTGCGGTGCTTCTCGCCGAACTGGCCCAGCCGCCTGGCGCCCTCGACCTGGTTCACGGGCAGCTCGCACGAGATGGCGCGGGCGCCCAGCGCCGAGGCGAGGTCGAACGCGTAGTCCAGCTCGGCATCCGAGAACGCGAGGATGCCGTCGAACTTGACGATCTCGATGGCGACGCCCGCGTCTTCGTACGTGCGCCGGAACTCCGGCACACGCGCCAGCGGGGCCGAGAGCCTGAACTGGCGCAGCGTCTCGGCGCTGGCGCGCTGGCCGGGGCCGCCGAGGAACATCTCGACGGGCTGCGAGCGCAGCTCGACCGCGCTGATGCCGAGCTGCACGCAGCGCGACAGGATCTCGTCACCGCTCGTGTAGTTGCCGGTCCCGAAGTTGTAGGGCACGTTCATGCCCACCTGCACGCCCGCCCAGCGGGAATTCGGCTTCTGAGACCCGGCCCGTGCGGCGAGCCGCCCCCGCCATGCCGCGGTCGGAAGCGCGGCCACGGCCAGGCGGCCGAACTGACGTCGTGTGAGATGCATGGTGGGCCTACGCTAGCAGAACTCGGCGCCTCCGGCCAGTTGCGTTACCATTCCGGTGATTCATATTTCAGCACCCCATGTCACGAACCATCCGAGTCGCCGCTCTCTTCGTCGCGGCCGCCGTGGTGACGGGCCGCGGATCGCAGTCGCCGCCGGCATCGCCCTCCTCGTCCTGGCCGCCGGGCCTGCGCCAGGTGGCGGCGGATTCGCCGCCGCGTTCGCCGGCCGACGAGATGAAGACGTTCTTCATGCCGCCGGGCTATCACGTGGAGCTCGTCGCGAGCGAGCCGCTCATCCAGGACCCCGTGCTCATCGACTGGGACCCTGACGGCCGGCTGTGGGCGATCGAGATGCCGGGCTACATGCACGACGCCCGGGCCTCCGACGAGCACGGGCCGACCGGGCGCATCGTCGTGCTCGAAGATACCGACGGCGACGGGCGGATGGACAAGCGGACCGTGTTCGCCGACGGCCTCATCCTGCCGCGCGCGCTGAAAGTGCTCGCGCACGGCGTGCTGGTCGGAGAGCCCCCGCACCTCTGG
Organism: uncultured Acidobacteriota bacterium; assembly: GCA_963764505.1. GTDB lineage: Bacteria > Acidobacteriota > Vicinamibacteria > Vicinamibacterales > SCN-69-37 > CAVXSP01. Next base: position 2,379,626 of record CAVXSP010000001.1, read on the forward strand.
CTCATGCGCGACACGGACGGCGACCTGAAGGCCGATACCAAGGAGTCGGTCACCGACCAGTACGGTCGCCTCGACGCGACCGTGGAGCACAACGCCAACAGCCTGCTCTGGGCCCTCGACAACTGGATGTACACGTCGGAGGTCGACATCTACCTGCGGCTGCGTCATGACAAGTTCGACGTCCGGAAGACGCTGTCGCGGGGGCAGTGGGGCGCGACGCAGGACGACGCGGGACGCGTCTATCGCAACACGAACGAATCCGTCCTGCACGTCGACGTGGTGCCGACGCCGTACTACGCCCGGAACCCGAACCTGCTGCGGACGCGCGGCAGCTACGAGTCGCTCGAAGGCGAGCACCGCGAGGTCGACACCGTCTGGCCGGTGCGCCCGACGCGCGGCGTCAACCGCGGCTATCAGACCGGCGTCCTGCGCGCCGACGGCTCGCTGGCCGCCTACACGTCGGTCAGCTCGCCCCTGGTGTATCGGGGAGACCGGCTCCCGCACGAGCTGTACGGCAACGTGTTCGTCACCGAGCCCGCCGGCAACCTGGTGAGCCGGATCATCGTCGAGGACGACGGCGCCGGCCTTCGGGCGCGGAAGGCCTACGACCACGCCGAGTTCCTCGCCTCCACCGACGAGCGCTTCAGACCGGTCTATCTCTCCAACGCGCCGGACGGCACGCTCTATATCGTCGATCTGTACCGGGGAATCATCCAGCACCGCGACTACATCACCGAGTACCTCCGCGATCAGATTCTCTCGCGCCAGCTCGAGCAGCCGACGGGGCTCGGACGGATCTATCGGGTCGTGCACGACACGACCCGGCGCGGTCCCGTGCCGCGGCTGGCGAAGGCGCCGGCCGCCGATCTCGTCGCCGCGCTGTCGCATCCGAACGGGTGGTGGCGCGATACGGCGCAGCGCCTGCTCGTCGAGCGCAACGACTCCTCGGTCGTGCCCGCGCTGCGCGAGCTGGCGGGCGACGCGGACCCGCGCGTGCGGCTGCATGCGCTCTGGACGCTCGATGGACTCGACAGCCTCACGGCGCCGCTCGAGATCCAGGCGCTCGACGATCGATCGCGCGACGTGCGCGTGTCGGCGGTGCGCCTGGCGGAGCGGTTCGTCGAGTACTATCCCGAGATCGCCGTCCAGCAGGCGCTCGTGCGCCGGATCGACGACCAGGACTGGGCCGTGCGCGATCAGCTGGCGGCCAGCCTCGGCGCACTGCCGCTCGGTGCGCGCGTGCCCGCGATTGCCCTGCTGCTCGCGCGCCATGGCGACGATCCCATTACGCTCGACGCGGCCATCAGCGGTGTGAGCGGCCACGAAGCGGACGTCATCGATCGGCTGATGTCGTCGGCCGGCGGCCCGACGCCGATGGTGCAGGACGCGCTGACGATGCTGGCGGCAACCGTGACGCGTGGAGGGGACGACGGCCAGGTCTCGCGGATGTTCGGCTGGGCCGGCGACGGCGCGCGTCCCGAATGGGCGCGCGATGCGCTGGTGCGCGGGACCGAAGTGGCGCTGCTCGGCGCCCCGATGCCGGGAAGCCCCGCGCGGGCCGGCGGCGGGCCGGCACCGGCCGCGCCGTGTCCGACGTGTCCGGGGGCGCGCGGCGGTCCTGGCGGCGGCTACGCCTTCCGCCCCGCCGCACCTGCCGGTCGGGGCGGGCGCGGCAGCGGTGGCCCCGTCCTGCGCCTCGAGGCCGAGCCGAAGGCGCTGGTCGCCCTCGCGGCCGACAAGGGACCGCTGGGGGCCCGGGCCGCGAAGGTGCTCGAACGCGTGGTCTGGCCCGGCAAGCCGGGCGCGCCGGCGGCCGCGACGCCCCTGAACGCTTCAGAGCGCGCTCTGTTCGACGCAGGTGAACAGACCTACAGGAGCCTGTGCCAGGCATGCCATCAGCCGGATGGCCGGGGCCAGGAGAGAGTGGGCGCCAATCTGGTTGGATCGGCCCTTGTTCTCGGCGCGCCCGAGATTGCGGCACGGATCGTCCTGAACGGCAAGGAAGGAACGATCGGGCTCATGCCGCCGCTCGGGACGGGCCTCTCGGACGAACAGATCGCGGGGGCTCTGACCTACATCCGACACGAGTGGGGCAATGCGGCATCCGCCGTGACGCCGGCCGTGGTCGGGCAGGTCCGCGCCCAGACCGCCGGCCGTACGCGGCCGTGGACGGACGCGGAGCTCGGCATCAAGTGACGGTCATGGGAGCGGGCCCTTGGACGGCTGGATCGTTGGCCGTTGGACGACGGCCGGCGATCGAACCGCATCGGGCTGCGCCGCCGGCTGCTTGGTGGCGAGCAGCATGGACCAGAAGGGCAGCCACGAACGGACGGCGGTCACGTCCAGATGCCTCCGTACGAGGCGGAGGAAGCCCCAGCGGGTCCAGTGCTGGATGTGTCCGGTAGTGTTCCCGAACTGCCGCAGGTACTTTCCGCGCGCCATGTTGGAGATGCGCCAGATCGGCTCGTTCGGGACGCTGAGCAGCACACGGTCGCCGCTGACGCGCGCGAGCTCGGCGAGCGCCGCGGCCGGATGCTCGGTGTGCTCCAGGACCTCGCAGCACAGCACCAGATCGAAGCTGCCGGTCGCGAACGGAAGCGCGTAGACGGAGCCCTGCACGAGCGAGACGGAGTTCTGGGACCGCGCCACCCGCAGCCCGGTTCCGTCGACGTCGAGGCCGACGACCCGCACGCCCTGAAGGTGCCGGTCCAGATGCCGCAGCACCACCCCTTCGCCGCAGCCGACGTCGAGCAGGTGCCGTGGCCGGGACCGGTGCACGAGCGCGGTGATGTTGCGCAGGTACACGCGATTCAGGAACTGGACCAGCCGGTTGTTCGACGTGTACTTGGTCTGCTTGTAGACCTTGACAGCTTCCAAAGCGCCTCCCGCCGGGCGCCTGCGGGCGTCCGGGCACCGAGGGCCGATAATCTCACACTGGCGGACAGAGGCGCCCGTCGCGCATGTCTTGTATCGATCTCCAGCTGAACGGCTACGCCGGCGTCGATTTCAACAGTGACGACCTCACGGCGGAGGATCTGTATCGCGCGTGTGCGCGGCTGGACGAGGACGGCGTCGCCGCCTGCCTGGCCACCATCATCACCGACGGCCCGGACGCGATGTGCCGGCGCCTGGCCACGCTGGCCGCACTGCGGGAATCGAGTCCTCTCGTCGGACGGGTGATTGCCGGATTTCACATCGAAGGGCCGTTCCTCAACGAAGCCGACGGATTCCGCGGCGCGCACCCCCTGGATGCGATTCGTCCCGGCGACGTCGAAGTGATGGCGCGCCTGCTCGAGGCCGCCGCCGGGCTCGCGCGTCTGGTCACGCTCGCGCCCGAGCGGGATCCTCGGCTGGCGGTGACGCGGATGCTCGTCGCACGGGGCGTCGTCGTGTCCGCCGGCCACACCGACGCGAGCCTCGACGAGCTGCGCGCGGCCATCGACGCCGGTCTGTCCATGTGCACGCACGTCGGCAACGGCTGCCCGGCCCTGCTGCCGCGGCACGACAACATCGTCCAGCGGATGCTCAGCCTGGCGGACCGGCTCTGGCTCACCTTCATCGCCGACGGCGTGCACGTGCCGTTCGTGGCGCTCGGCAACTACCTGCGGGCGGCCGGCTTCGACCGCGCCATCGTGGTGACCGATGCGATGGCGGCCGCCGGCCTTGGTCCCGGCACCTACACGCTGGGCCGTTGGCGGATCGTGGTCGGTGACGACCTGGCGGCGCGCGCGCCGGGCGGCTCCCATCTGGTCGGCTCGGCGATGACGCTGAGGACCAGCGTGGAGCGGGTGACAGCGGCGCTGCGTCTGTCGCCGGCCGAGGTGCGGCAGATGACGTGGGACAATCCGCGACAGGCCGTGCTGCACGGGCAGTGAGAGCGTCCCTCTGGAACGGGGGTATGATGCTGCGGTCGATGTCGGTGCGGCGCTTTCCCATTGCGGGATTGTTCTTCCTGTTCGCCTCGATCCTGTCGATCGCCGTGCTGTCGGCCGGCCGCGCCGCGGACTGGAACGATGCACCGGCCGCCGATTTCCCGCTCGTCGGCGGGAACTACGCCAACCAGCGCTATTCGACGCTGAAGCAGATCAACCGATCGACCGTGGGCCGGCTGGGCGGCGCCTGGATGGCGCACGTCGGCGGCCGCGGCATCATGCAGTCGACGCCCGTGGTAGTCGGCGGGACGATGTACCTCTCCGCGGGATCGATTACGGCGCGCGACGCCCGCACGGGCGAGCTGAAGTGGCGCTACCCGCAGCAGGAACAGGCGGGGTTCGGACGCGGCGGTCTCTCGAACCGGGGCGTCGTCGTCGCGGAAGGGAAGGTCTTCTCGGCCGGGCCGGGCAACACCCTGCTCGCGCTCGATGAGAAGACCGGCGCGCCCGTCTGGCAGACGAAGCTCGCCGACCGGGGGAACAGCAACGCGCCCGCGTCGTACTACGATGGCCTCGTCTACATGGGCGTCGGCGGCGGCGAGAGCGGCGTCCGCGGCCAGTTCGGCGCATACGACGCGAAGACCGGCAAGGAGGTCTGGAAGTTCTGGACCGTGCCCGGGCCTGGCGAGCCCGGGCACGAGACGTGGGAAGGCGATTCCTGGAAATCGGGTGGTGCACCCGTCTGGACCCATCCCGCCATCGATCCGGATCTCGGGATGATCTACGTGCCGACCGGCAATGCCGGTCCGGACAACGACGGCACCGAGCGGGGCGGCGACAATCTCTTCACGGTCTCCGTGCTCGCGCTCGACCTGAAGACGGGCGCGCACAAGTGGCACTTCCAGGAAGTCCACCACGATCTGTGGGACTACGACAGCGCCGCCGCGCCCGTGCTGGCGGATATCACCTATCAGGGACGCCCGCGCAAGATCCTGATGCACGCAGGCAAGTCGGGGATGATGTTCATCCTCGATCGCACCAACGGGAAGCCGCTCATCGGGGTCGAAGAGCGGTCCGTGGAGCAGGAGCCGCGGATGAAAACGGCGAAGACGCAGCCGTTTCCCCTCGGCGACCCGTTCGTTCCCATCTGCCCCGAGCCCGGTAGCGTGCCAGCGGAGTACAAGAGCAGTTGCATCTTCGGCGCGTACTGGACGGATCCCGTCGTGATGGCGCCGGGCACTCTCGGCGGCCTGTCATGGGCGCCGATGACGTTCAGTCCGCAGACGATGCTCATCTACGTGTGCGGCGGCATCATGAACACCGGATTCGGCCTGCGCCGGCAGATCTTCGACGAGGCGGCCGGCCGTCTGGTCAACACGCCGGAAGGCGGACGCGGGTTCTTCCATCCGGCGAGCTGGCCGCGCGCCGGCACGATGACCGCGATCGATCCACACACGAACAAGATCGCGTGGCAGAAGCGCATGGCCTCGCCGTGCGGCTCCGGGAGCGGGCTGTTGAGCACTGCCGGCGGGCTGCTGTGGCATGGCGAGTCGGACGGACATCTCGTCGCCTACGACATCCGCAACGGTGACGAGCTGTGGAAGTTCCAGACCGGCGCCGGCGCCGACGCGCCGGTCGCCACGTACGAGGTCGACGGGCAGCAGTACGTCGCCGTCCTGGCCGGCGGCAACGGGATCCTGCAGTCGCCGAGCGGCGATAATCTGTGGGCGTTCAGGCTTGGCGGCACGCTGCCGCCCGCTGCGGCGCCCGCTGCAAGGTGAGAGGCATGTCCAGACTCCGCGGATTCATCGTTTTTCTCATCGGCATCTCCGCCGGCGCGCTGACGCTCGTCGGGTTCCAGGACGTCCCGAACCGCTCCTGGTCGCCCGGCGTGCAGAAGGCGCCGGAGACCTCGCCGGCGCTGTCGCCGGAAGAGGAGATGAAGCACTTCTACCTGCCGCCGGGCTATCACGTCGAGGTCGTCGCGCGCGAGCCGATCATCCAGGATCCGATCGCGATCGACTGGGACGCGGACGGCCGGATGTGGGTCGTCGAGTATCCGGAGTACGTCCGCGACCTGCAGGCGCCCGAGCCCAACCTGGAGCCGCTCGGACGCATTGCCGTGCTCGAAGACACGAACAACGATGGCGTCATGGACAAGCGCACGGTCTTCGCCGACGGGCTGGTCCAGGCGCGGGCGGTCAAGGCGCTGGACAAGGGCATCCTCGTCCTCGAGCCGCCGAACATCTGGCTGATGCGCGACACGAACGGCGACCTGAAGATGGACACGAAGGAGCAGGTCGGCACCGACTACGGACGGCGGGAAGGCGGCGTGGAGGGCAACGCCAACGGCTTCCAATGGGGCCTCGACAACTACATCCACTCCGCCGGGTCGAGCGTGACGTACCAGCTGCGGCTGAAGGACGGCAAGTTCGATCGGCGGCCGACGCTCTCGCGCGGCGAATGGGGCGTGAGCCAGGACGACTTCGGCCGGATGTTCCGCAATTCGAGCGAATCGACGCTCCAGGCCGACCTCGTGCCGACGCCGTACTACGCGCGCAATCCGGACCTCATCCGGACGCGCGGCAGCTACGACGTCCTGACGAACGACGTGAACAACATCAACGAAGTCTGGCCGGTGCGCCCGAATCCCGGCACGAACCGGTCGTACCAGTACGGCGTGCTGCGCCCCGACGGCACGGTCGTGCAGGTCACCGCGGCCTGCACGCCGCTGGTCTACCGCGGGGATCGACTGCCGGCCGACATGTACGGCAACGTCTTCATCGCCGAGCCGACCGCCAATTTCGTGCGCCGCCTCGTCATCAGCGACGACGGCACGACGCTGCGGGCGCGCAGCGCGTACGACAAGGCGGAGTTCATGGGGTCGACGGACGAGCGGTTCCGTCCGGTGTTCATCTCGAACGCGCCCGACGGCACGATGATGATCGTCGATTTCTACCGCGGCGTCATCCAGGATCGCTCGTCGACGACGCTCTATCTGAAGGACTACATACAGAAGCGGAATCTCGACAATCCAATGGGCGTCGGTATGGGACGGGTCTATCGCGTCGTCCATGACACGACGCGCCGCGATACGACGCGGCCGCAACTCAGCCGCGCGACGCCCGAGCAGCTCGTCCAGACGCTCTCGCATCCGAACGGCTGGTGGCGCGATACGGCGCAGCGGCTGCTCGTCGAGCGCGGCGACAAGACGGTCGTGCCGCAGTTGAAGGCGCTCGCGACCGGCACGGCGGATCCCCGGTTCCGTGTCAAGGCGCTCTGGGTCCTCGATGGCAACGACAGCATCGATCCGGACACGGTCGTGAAGGCGCTGGGCGACCCGTCTCGCGACGTGCGGACCTCGGCGGTCCGCATCGCCGAGCGCTATCTTGTGACTCCGAACGCCGCGGTCAAGGCCGCCGTGCTGAAGCTCGTGGACGACCGCGACTGGTCGGTGCGCGAGCAGCTCGCGGCGTCTTTCGGTGCGCTGCCTGCGGGCGAGCGGGAGGCGGCCCTCGCGTCGCTCCTCGCGAATCACGCGAATGACATGGTCGTCATGGATGCGGCGCTGAGCAGCGTCGCCGGACAGGAGAGCGCGCTGCTCGATGCGCTACTGCAAGCCGGGCGGCCGCAGTCCTCGCCGCTCGAGACGGCGATCGCAATGACGGCCGCGACGATTCTGCGCGCGGACCGCGATGCGGAGGCACAGGCGGTGCTCGCCCGTGTCGCCGAGGCGAATCGGCCGGCGTGGCAGCGCGCGGCGATCCTCCGCGGCGCCGAGGTGGCGGTCGTGCCGAACACGCCGATGCCGGGCAATCAGAGGCGCGGAGCGGCACCCTCCATCACGGCGACCGCGGTCGGTACGCGCGGCGCGCCGTGTCCGACCTGCCCGGGTGGCCGGGCAGGTCCGGGTGGCGCCTACGCCTTCGAGGACGCCCGCGGCGGCGGTGCGGCGCCGACCCTCGTCGCGCGCGGCAGCCGCGCGGGCGGCGCTCCGCGGCCGAGGCGGGCGCGGCGGTCGCGGAAACGGGCCGCGCCTGCAGTTGAGCGGCGAGCCGGCGGCGTTCGCGGCGCTCGCGGGCGGTTCGGGCGACCTCGCCACGCGGGCGGCCAACGTGCTGGCGCGCATCGGATGGCCGGGCAAGCCGGGTGCATCCGCGCCGGTGGCGCCGCTCACGCCGGCCGAGCAGGCGCGCTTCGACGCCGGGCGCGAGGTCTATCAGAACATCTGCCAGGCCTGCCATCAGCCGAACGGCCGCGGGCTGGAGCGCGTCGCGCCGCCGCTCGTCGGCTCGGTGCTCGCGCTGGCGCCGCCGGAAGTCACTGCGCGGATCCTCCTGAACGGGAAGGAGGGGACGGTCGGGCTCATGCCGCCGCTCGGCCAGACGCTGACCGACGACCAGGTCGCCGCGGCGCTGACCTACGTGCGTCGCGAGTGGGGCCAGACCGGTACGCCGGTCGACCCGGAGACGGTCAAGGCGGTGCGCGCCCAGACGGCCTCACGCACCCGTCCCTGGACCAACAACGAATTGCTGCAGATGATTCCAGCGGGACGAGGGAACTGACGGCGTCCGAGGGTTCCGGGGTCCCACGCTGAGCGACCGGCGCGCCGCGTCGAGGGCTACTTCTTCAGCCCCGATCACCGCGGCGAACTTGTCAACCGTGCGCGTGTGGCCGCGACGCGTCTACAATCACGCGCCATGGTCGCACAACCGGTTGAGTACCGCGACGACCGCACCCCATTGACAGGCCTGCTGGTCTGGGATGAAGCGCGCACCGGGAGGCGCCCCGGCGTGCTGGTGGTCCACGGTGGTGCAGGACTCGACGACCACGCGACGGGCCGCGCGCACAAACTGGCCAACCTAGGGTTCATCACATTCGCCTGCGATCTGTACGGCGAGGGAGTGAAGGGACATCGCGAACGTGTGATCGCGTGCCTCAAGGATCTGAGCGAAGATCGTGGGAAGCTCCGGGCACGGGCGCTCGCAGGTCTTGGCGTTCTCTCCGAGCACGCGCTCGTCGACGGGCCTCTGGCTGCCGTCGGCTACTGCTTCGGGGGAATGACGGTTCTCGAACTCGCGCGGGGTGGGACTGATCTCCGAGGAATTGTCAGCGTCCATGGAAGTCTCCACACGCCCGCGCCGGCGCCAGTGGGCGCGATCACGGCAAGAGTCCTGGTGTGCCACGGCGCGCTCGATCCTCACGTGCCGATGACCCAGGTGAACACGTTCGTCGACGAGATGAATCGCGCAAGAGCCGACTGGCAACTGATCGTCTACGGCAGCGCGATGCACGGCTTCACCCATGAGGGCGCCACGGCCGAGAAGACGCCGGGCGTCGCGTACAACGCGCTGGCGGATACGCGCTCCGCGGCGGCCATCGAGGCGTTTCTGGCGGAAGCATTCTCGTGAACGGGCGAGGGAACTTTCGGTTTTCACGTCCTCCGCGCGCGCCATGCGTGACGGCAGGATCTTCTTCGTCTGGTATGCTGCCGTCATTCGAGACGCCCTCACCTGATGGACCCAGTCGCAGCGATGCTTCGCGGCCAAATCGTCGACATCGTAGCGGGGTCAGTCTTTCTGTTCGTCGGATTCGCCAGCTGCTCGATCGCGGTGATTCGCCGGCGCGCTCGCGTCCGCATTTTCGTGTGGCTGGGACTCTGGAGCGCCATGTATGGCGCCCTGCGCCTGAGCCAATCACCGGCCGTCATCATGGCTTCGCCGCGCGCGCTTCAGAGCGGCGCGCCATACGCCAACATCGCCATCGGGTATCTGATCATCGTCCCGGCGTTGCTCGCTTTTCTCGAGCTGACGCTGGGCAAACCCCGCGTCGTCATTCAAGTGGCTGCCTGGATCGGGCTCGCCATTGGCGTCATCGGAATCCTCGCATTTGTTGTGCAAGGCTCGAGCAACGTGTTGATGCCGTACAACAACCTGCTCGCGACGTGCGTCCTGCTGATTCTGATGAGTGTCGTTGCCGTGCCCCGCTGGTCGTCCAGGTACCTCGTGTTCCGCGACCGCGGGGTGCTCGCCGTGGGCACGTTCGGCTTCGCGGCTGAAGCGCTGTACAACAACGTCGCACGTCCGTTGGGTCTCGAGCCGTTACCGGTCCTGGATCACATCGGTTTCGCCATTCTGTTGTTCTCCCTCGCCTATGGCGCGCTGCAGCTGATGTTCGCGAACGAGCGTCGCTTACTGGCCGTTGACAGCGAACTTGAAGTCGCCCACAAGATTCAAATGGCGATCCTTCCGCGTGAAGTACCGTCGACCCGGACTCTCCGTATGAGCGCGACCTATCGATCCATGACGGCCGTCGCGGGCGATTTCTACGAATTTGTTCCCGTCGATGAAGCGCGAGTCGGTGTCTTGGTCGCTGATGTTGCGGGGCACGGGGTGCCGGCGGCCTTGATCGCATCGATGATCAAAGTCGCGATGCAGGCTGTGGCTTCCGGTGCAGACGACCCGGGAGCGGTGCTCATGGGCTTGAACCGAGTGCTGTCCGGCCAACGATCCAGTCAGCTGATCTCGGCCGCGTACTTGTGGCTTGACACCGACAACAAGACGGCCCGGTATTCAGCGGCTGGACATCCGCCGCTTCTCCGGTGGGCGCAAGGACGGCTCGATCGGATCGAGAGCAACGGCTTTCTGCTGGGCATGGTCCAGGAATGTGCCTATCCCGTTGCGACGATGGCCATTGATTCAGGCGATCGGTTTCTTCTGTACACCGACGGCGTGATCGACGCCGAGAACGGCCGGGGCGAGTTCTTTGGCGACAGCAAATTGGAAGAAGTCGTTCGTGACAACCAATCGGGGTCGCCAGGTCAGCTCTCGGAGGAGCTGTTTTCTCAGATAGACCACTGGCGGCCCGGTTCCACGTCTCAACAGGACGACATGACACTCGTCGTCATCGACGTGATGTGATCCGCTGCATTCCGGTTCGCGATGATCAGCATTTCCAGCCGCGCCGCCGTCCTGTTGGCGGCAACTGCCTATCTCGTCATCGGACGGTTCTTTCCGAACTCTGGTCCGCATGTGCAGATGCTCAGGGTCGCCGCGTGGGCGTTCAGCGCGGTCGTGTTCGTGGGCCATATCGCCCACGAACGCGTGGCGTGCAGATCGTCGAACGCGGAGATGGCCGCGCACATCGCGGCGGCCGTCGCGATCGGCGCATTCGGCCTCGGGATCGCAGGTCCTTTGTACGCACGTTGGGTGGCCGGGCGCCCGATCCCACCCGTGCTGCCGGTGCTCGTTCTCTGGCCACTGGTGACAGCCGCTCCCGCGTATCTGGTCGCACGCGTGATCGGTCGAGTCTTGCGTCAGTGACGGTGAGGACAGGTCCGCAGCGCCTGACGCCCATGACCAGAATCGCCTCGCTCCTTGCCGCCACGCTGCTCGTTTCTTGTCGCCGTGACACTGCTGTCGGAGATCGCCGATTGGCTGACCGACCTTGTTGGGCTGTGGCCCAGGTTTACAGAGAGAACTTTGTATTGTAAAGTGCACGCCTGTGTCCGATGCGGACGGGAGGAACGCATGAATGCCGGCTGGTGTGCGCCCGGGCTCGGGGCGCTTGCGAGGTGAGGCCCGGTGACGGCAATGGATGATGGACCGGGTGCCTCCGGTCGCGGTCCCCTGGCCGCGGTCTCGTGGCTCGACTGGAAGCTGGGCGCGCGTCTGCTGCTGAAGTATCCCGCGCTCACGATCATCGGGGGCCTCTCGCTGGCGGCCGCCATCGCGATTGGGGCGGTGGGCATCGAAATCGCCGGCGAACTGCTGTACAAACGGCTGCCGTTCCCTGACGGCGGCCGAATCGTGCGCTTGGAGACGCAGGACGCGGCGGCGTCGCGCGTGGAGCCGAGGGTGCTCCACGATTTCGCGATCTGGCGGCGGTCTCTGAAGACGGTGGCGGAGCTCGGCGCCGTCCGCGTGAGCGAGCGCAACGTGCTCACGGGCGAAGGCCGTGTCGAATCGCTGCGCGTGGCGGAGATCACGGCGTCGGCGTTTCCGCTCACCCGTGTGCGACCGTTGCTCGGCAGGCCGCTGCAGCCGACGGACGAAATGCCGAGTGCGGAGCCCGTCGTGGTCCTGGGGTACGACGTCTGGCAGAGACAGTTCCTGCACGACCCGGCGATCATCGGCCGCGTCGTGACCGTGGGCCGCACGGCTCGCACCGTGGTGGGCGTGATGCCGCCGCGCTTCGGCTTCCCGCGCAACCAGCAGCTCTGGGTGCCATTGCCGACCTTTGCCATCGGGGACGCGGCGCCGCGGGAAGGGCCGGCCGTGCAGGTGTTCGGCCGGCTCGCCGACGACGCGAGCTGGCAGGATGCCGTGGCGGAGCTCGAAGTTGTGTCGGCACGCTTTGCCGCCGACCAGCCGGCCACCCACGCGCACCTGCGGACGCGCGTTCGCGCATTCGCCGGGCGCACCCCGGGTGATCCGCTACGGCTGGAAGATGTGGCGGTCCACGCCATCGTGCTGCTGCTGCTCGCGGCGGTGTCGGCGAATGTCGCGACGCTGATCTTCGCGCGCACGGCGATGCGCGAATCGGAGATCGTCGTCCGTCATGCGCTGGGGGCGAGCCGTGCACGCGTGGTCGCGCAGATTGTCACCGAAGGACTCGTGCTGGCCCTCGCCGCGGCCGTGCTTGGGCTCATCGTCGCCCAGACGACCGTGCGCTATGCCTGGGCCCGGGCGACTCAGATCACTGGGGACGACCTGCCATTCTGGGTGGATCTGAAGCTCGAGCCTGCCACCATTGCGTATGCGCTGCTGCTCGCGCTCATCGCCGCGGCACTGATCGGCCTGCTGCCGGCACTGAAGGCCACAGGCGGGTCCGTCCTGCGCGGACTGCAGGGGATCACGAGCACTGGCGGGACGATGAAGTTCGGGGGCATCTGGTCGTTCATCGTCGGCGCGCAGGTCGCGTGCACGCTGCTGTTCGTGCCGGCCGCGGTGGGAATCTACACCACCTCCGTTCAGGACCAGCCGCAGTGGACAGCGTTTCCGACCGAGCGTTACCTCACTTTCCGCCTCAGGATGGACGACGAGTCGCTGGCCGGCGAGCGCGGTGTGCCCGACGATGGGGAGATCGGCGCGCGTCGCGCGCGTGCATACGAAGAGCTTGCGGCGCGGTTGCGCGAGGAGCCCGGTGTGACGCACGTGACGTTCGGCGATCGCCTGCCGACGATGTCCCCGGAGTGGGTGGCGCTGGAAATGGAGCAGGACGGCGCACCGCCGGCTCGCCTGATCGGCAATTACGAGGGCGGCTTCGCGATGGCGGCTGTCGGTGCCGGCTATCACGAGGCGTTCGGCGCCAAGCTCGTGGCCGGCCGCGGCTTGCGTGCTGCCGACGCGGGGGCGGCGAACGGGCCCGTCGTGGTCAACGAGGCGTTCATGCGCGTGGTGGGCAGGAATCCCGTGGGCGCACGCGTTCGCACGCTCCAGCGAGGCAGCGACCGCGAGCTGGGACCCTGGCACGAGATCGTCGGCGTGGTCACCGATCTGTGGACGGTCCCGGCCGATTGGGGTGAAGCGGCGTACATCTATCCGGCGGCCTCGGCGGCAGCGCTCGATCCGGTCGTGGTCGCCGTGCGCGTCGCAGGGAACGCCACGCCTCTTGCGCCCCGCGTCGCCGCCCTGGCGCGACGGGTCGATGCAGGCCTGCAGCTCCGGGATATCACCAGCCTCGACGCGCTCGTCGCACAGGAGCAGGCATCGAAGGCGTTCGGCCCCGTCGTCTTCGGCAGCGTTCTGCTCGTGGCGCTGGTCTTCTCGGCGGCCGGTCTGTACGCGCTCATGGCCGTCGCCGTGCAGCGTCGCACCCGCGAGATTGGCATCCGTATCGCACTGGGCGCCAACTCCCGGCACGTGCTCCGGAGCGTTTTCGCCCGCGCCGGTCGTCAGCTCGGCGGCGGCATCATCGCCGGCAACGGCCTCATCCTGCTCCTCGCGTGGCGCGCCGACAGCCTGACTGCGGATCTCCTCGTCTCGTCGGCGATCACGTCCGTCATCATGGCGGCGGTGGGCGTGCTGGCGTGCGCCGCACCGGCGCGTCGCGCGCTGCGTATTCAACCGACCGAGGCGCTGCGGCAGGGTTGACGTATTGGCTTGGGGACTTCCGCGATCGCGCGTCGTCCTCGCACACCGGAATAGCTCGCGAGCCATCGTCTCTTGGCGAGCAACCTACGAACGCAAGATCGATTCCTGCTGCGGCGTTTCGCGCGACGAACCGATCGGGTTACCTGTGCGAGTGCCTGCGCAGTACTTTGAGCACGTTCTCGTGCCTCATCTTTTGCGCCCAGGCCATCGGCGTCGCCCAGGGCTCGGCGTCCTTCTCGAGTGGGTCCGCGCCGCGCTCGAGCAGAACCTCGACAAAATGGACGCGTCCCCAGCGGCAGGCCCAGCCGAGTGGCGTGCTCTTCAGCAGTTCGTCGCGAATGTCGACGCGTGCGCCCCGGTCCAGCAACGTTTCAGCGAACGGCACGTGCTCTCGTCCGCCGCGAGCCATAATGGTGTGCAGCATCGTGCGGCTCGATGCACCAAGGTTCGGATCGGCCCTGTCGAGCAACAGGCGAAAGCACTCCAGCCCGCGTTCCAGTCCGGCGTCGCAGGTGAAGGCCTGCCACAGCGCCCACATCCATCGCTCGTCGTGGCGCGGCCAATCGATGCGTTCGAGCGCGAGCCGTACGATTTCCGGACTGCCTCCGCCGGCAGCCGTCGCAAGAAGATCCTCCGCCACCGTGCTGCCGGGAAGCACGGCGCCGGCGCGCAGCCGGCCGGCGGCCTCGTCGTCGAGCAATCGTCTCGCGGCTTCGGTGCGGTGGGCGAAGCCTGCGGAGATGGCGTCCAGGTAGCCGCCGTGCTGCTCGAGCAGCGTGATGAACTCCGCGTTGTTCTGAGCGTGCGCGCGGTAGAACGGCGTGCCCGAGGTGTACACGTTGACATTCGGATCGGCCGCCTGCGCCAGCAGCATCTCGGCCATGGGCCGGTTGCCTTTCACGACACAGCAGAAGAGCGGTCCGCCCGCGGAGTAGAGGAGTTCGTCGGCGCCGCCGACGCGCAGGCGCTCGTTCGGATCGAATCCGAGATCGAGCAGCAGCGCGAGCATCTCTGGGCGATTATGCCACACCGCCACTTCGAGCAGCCCGACGCACCCCGCATCCGGATCGCACTCTGCCGGCTTCTCGATCGTGCCGTCTGCGTGGTGCGCGCGAATCCAGCCGGTATCGCCCAGCGCGACTGCCGAGTACGTCCCCGGCTCGGCGCGTCGGCTGAGTAGCACCCTCGCGATTCGTTCGAACTTCGCGGGACGGTCGCTCTCGTGCCATCCCGTTCGTGCGGCCGCCAGATCGACCGGCGTCCACTTGCCTCTGAGGCGTCGATTCGGGTCGGCGCCGTGATCGAGCAGCCAGGCGACGGCTGTCTCGTGCAGTTCGCAGGCGGCGGCGTGAAGTGGCGTCGCGCCATTCGGGCTCGTCGAATGGATCAGCGTCGGATCCGCTTTCAGCATGTCGAGTACGCGCCCGCTCTCCCAATTGGTCACGAGGAAGAGCTCGTCCGGCGCGGCGGCGGCCTCTCGATCGTGAGCGGCGCGTCGGCGCTGTTCTTCTTCTCGGATGATCGTGACGATGTCGTCGTATCCGCGCTCCGAGGCGAGCGTCAGCGCCGTCGTGGCCTCGCGATGCGGATGAACTCCTGCGCGTGCATCCGCGCCGTGCCGCATCAACAGCCGAGTCATCGCAGCGGACCGGTCGAGCACCGCATAGTGGATCGCCCGCCGCTCGTCCTGGCCGCGGCCCATGTTGGCCAGCTCTGGACGAGCGCGGAGCATCGCCTCGGCCTTGTCGAGGTCACCCGCACGCACTGCGTCGATGAGATCTCTCACCGTGACGCCATCGACGTACGCCTTCAGCCTGGGCCAACTGGCAAACCCGTACGCGCGCGCCAGCACCAGTTGGGCGTCATGAAGTGCGAAGGTCCCGACGTCTGCGCCGCGGTAGTGCGCGTGCACTTCGGTGATGGCCGCGACGTCTCCGCTGCGGAATGCCTGTAACAGTTCCTTGGCCTGGCGCTTAAGTTGATCGAGATCTGTGTGTTCCCGGAAGTGGCGAGTGGGAAGAGAAGGGTTCATGTCGAACTCCTTTCCTGGTCAGCCTGGCGAGCTGGCCGCTGCGCCCGGTGTCCGCTCGCTCGGGCAGGAAAGAGTTCATCGACACAGAAGGCGAACTTCACAGCTCAGGGGGACACAGTCCTTTCCGCGGACACGGCGGCGCCCTGAAGCGCCGCCGTGAGTTTACCACTTCGTTCATCCGCGAGTAGTCGCCAAGGGAGTACCGAAGGGCCGGAACTCGGGCGTAAGGCTCGCTGGGGTGGCACAGGCCCTGGCGCGGAGCGGAGCCGCCCGTTATTCCTGCCGCAGCGCTATCAGCGGTTCGATGCGAGACGCCCGTCGGGCTGGAAGGTAGGCCGAGGCGACGGCGACGAGCAGGAGCAGCACGAGAACACCCGCGTACGTCGCCGTGTCGAACGGCGTGACACCGAACAAGAGCGTGCCGAGCGCGCGCATCAGGACCAGCGACCCGGCCGTGCCGATGGCGGCGCCGAGACCGACGAGCCACAAGCCGCCCCAGACGATGGACCATCGCAGCCGGCCGGCTTGGGCGCCAAGCGCCAGGCGCAGGCCGATCTCCCGCGTCCGCTCGGTGACGAGGAATGCCAGCAGGGCGTAGAGACCCAGCGCCGCCAGCGTCAGGCCGCAAACCGCAAACGCGACCGCGACCATGGCGCTCAGCCGATCGCGCGCGACGCTCTCGGCGAACGCGTCCTCGTACGTACGCACCTTGGTGACCGGCAGGTTCGGATCGATCCGATGAATCTCCGCGACCGCCGCCCGCGCCAGCGACAGAGGCTGCTGCGCGCGCAGGAACAGCGTCATGCGGGTCGCCGGCATCCGGCCGTGGTCGTAGTACACCGTCGGCTTGGCCTCGGATCGGACCGAACCTTCGTTGACGTCGCCGACGACGCCGATCACGGGCAGGTACGGATTGTCCGCCTGCATCCACACGGTGAGCGACACCGTCAGCGGATCGGCGTCACGGAGGTATTGCCGCACGAAGGCCTCGTTCACGAGAAAGGCCGACTGACGCGAGGCCTCATCCGCGTCGGTGAACTCCCGGCCGCGCAACACCGGGACGCCGACCGTGCGGAAGAAGCCCGGCGTGACGATCCTGATGAGCGTGACGGGCCGTTCCGCCGGCGGCGGCTCGGGTGTGCCGAGCCGGTGAAACCAGCTGCCGCCCCGCGGCGACCCGATTACGGCCAGGCTGTTGGCGGCCGCGGCGGACTCGACGCCAGGCAGTGCGCGCAGGGCCGCCAACGCGTCGCGGAAGAAGGCGACGCTGCGGTCGTCCGTGTATCTCCCGCCAGGCAGGGCGACCTCCATCGTGAGCACGTCGCGCTTGACCACGCCGGTCTTCGCGTCATCGAGCGCCAGCACCGTGCGGGCGAGCAGGCCCGCGCCGCAGAGCAGGACGACCGTCAGTGCAACCTGGATCACGAGCATGACGCGTCGGACGCGCGCGGCCGATCGGATCGTCGTCCGGCCCGTCCGGATCGACGTGGCCGTGGAGCGGCGCACGACGAGAACGCCGGGCACGATGCCGACGATGACGCCGGTGGCCAGCGAGAGGCCAAGGGCGTAGAGCAGGACTGGCGCGTCGACGGCCAGGGCCGGCACTCGCAACAAGTTCGGGGGCGCGACGGCCACCAGGGCCGGAACGCTCCAGCGTGCCAGCAGGAAGCCGAGCAGACCGCCGGCTGCCGCCAGCACGACGCTTTCGACCAGCACCTGCTGCACGATGGCCGCGCGGCCGGCGCCGAGCGACACGCGAACGGCGATCTCGTGTCGGCGCGCTCCGGCGCGTGCCAGTAGCAGGTTCGCCACGTTGAAGCAGGCGATCGTGAGCAGCACCCCCACGGCTGCGTACAGGGCCAGCAGCGAGGATCGCACGTCGCCGGAGAGCTCCTCCCGCAGCGGGACGAGCCTGACGCCGGTGTGTTGGTTGAACACGTGCGTCTGGGCCAGGTGGCTCGCGATCGTGTTCATTTCCGCTTGCGCGTCGGAGACCGACACTCCCGGCGCGAGGCGTGCCACCACGTTGATGTAGCGGCCTTCGACATGGCGGAAGTCCCGGTGGCGATCCATCTGGTAGGCGTTCCAGAGGTCCACCTCCGGCCCGGCGAACTGGAAGCCGTCCGGCATCACGCCCACGACCCTGGCCGGCCGATCGTCGAGCTGCACGGTCCGCCCCATCGCCGACGGATCGCCGCCGAACCGATCGATCCACAGGTGGTGGCTGAGCACGACCACGGGCGGCGCGCCGGGGCGGTCATCGTCCTGCGACACCGTGCGCCCGAGCAGGGGCCGGACGCCGAGCAGTGGGAAGAACTCCGCCGACACGGGCTGCAGGACGATCCGGGCGGGGTCGCCCGCGCCCGTCAGGATGCGCGACACTTGCTGCCATGCGGCGATCGACTGGAGCGTGTGGCTCTGCTGCTGCCAGTCGAGCCAGTTGGCCGGAGAGACGACGTTGTGGTCGGACTCGTACTTGCCAGGGTTGTTGAACGTCTCGTACACCATGACGAGCCGGCCGCCGTCGGGATAGGGCAGCGGCCGGAGCAGCACTTGGTCGACGACGGAGAAGATCGCTGTGTTGATGCCGATGCCGAGGCCGAGTGTCAGCACCACGGCGGCGGCAAAGCCCGGCGTCCGGCGCAGCGACCGCCCGGTCAAGCGGAAATCCCGGATCAGGTTCTCGACCCAACGGATGCCGCGCACCTCGTGGCCGTCTTCTTTGATCTGGAGGGTTCGTCCGAGCCGCCGGCGTGCCTCGCGCAGGGCGTCGGCTTCGTTCATCCCGGCGTGAACGTACTCGCGGGCGGCCGATTCGACGTGAAAAGCGATTTCCGCGTCCATGTCGCGGTCGCGCCGGCGCCGGAGCGCGGGCGCGATCAGGCGGCGGAGGAAACGCAGCGGCGCAGGCGGCATGTCACGCGCCTTCCTGGATGGCGCGAAGGACGCGCATGACGGCGCCGGACAAGCGCGTCCAGCTCTCGCGTTCCGCCTCCGCCACCCGGCGCCCTTTGCGTGTGAGACTGTAGAACTTGGCCTTGCGGTTGTTCTCGGTCGACCGCCATGCTGCCTCGACGAAGCCCTGTTCCTCCATGCGGTACAGCGCGGGATACAGCGACCCCTCCTCGACTTTCAGCACGTTGTCGGACAGATCGTGAATACGCTGCGTGATGCCGTAGCCGTGGTTCGGCCCGGCTGTCAGGACCTCAAGGACCAGCAGGTCGAGCGTGCCGTGAAGGAGGTCGAAACGACGGACGGCCATGGCGCCCCTTGGGAACGGTTCCCTAGCACGCCTAGGGAACGATCGGAAGCATATGTCTGCTCCCTTAGACTGTCAAGGGAAGCGGGCGCGGGTCAGGTGAACAAGAACCCGCGGATCACCTGCCGTCAGGTCGGCGTTGAGCGGGAGGGATCGTCACGATCCAAGAGTAGTGTCTCAGTGTGGCTGGACGTCGCTTTCTACTTGACTCCCAAGTGGGAATGGTTCATTTTCTCACTTGAGCGGCTAGTGGTGACCACGCCAGACCGAGTGGAACTGCTTCACGGCACACTGGATCTCATCGTGCTGCGAGCGCTCGCGACAATGGCCCCCCCGCACGCGTATGCGCTGGCGTCGCGATTGGAGCAAGTCGGCGACCATGTGCTGCTCCTCAATCAGGGCACGTTGTATCCGGCACTGGTCCGCCTCGAGCAGCGCGGCTGGATCAAGGGCGCGTGGCGCCAGACCGAGAGCCGGCGCGAGGTCAAGTACTACGCTATTACGCCGGCGGGCAGGCGGGCCGCCGAGCAACAGGCGGAGCGATGGCGACGACTCTCGGGACTCGTCGACAAGCCGCTGCTCGATCACTCCTAGGAACTGCCCGTGCGTCGCTTCCTCGACCGTCTGCTGCACCTGCTCCGCCTACGGCGGGTCGATCGCGATCTAGCCCGCGAGATCGACAGCCATCTCGGGCTACTTCAGGAATCCTACGAGGCCCGCGGCTTTACGCCCGAGGCCGCGCGACGTTCGGCACGGCTGGCGCTTGGCAGCATCGACCAGATCACGGACGCACACCGAGCGGCCCGATCCTTTCCGTGGATCGAAGATGCCCAGCGCGATGTCGTGCACGGCCTTCGGCTCCTCCGGCGGTCTCCACTGTTTGCCCTGACGGCCGCTGCATCTCTGGCCATCGGGATCGGCGTGGACACCGCAATCTTTACGATCGCCAACGGCTTGCTGTTCACCCCCCCGTCTGGCATCGCCGCCCCCGATCGTCTCGTGACGATCGGGTCTCTGCGTGGAGATGGCGGACTGAACCCCATGGCGTACGCTACGTACCGGGAGGTCGCGCGGCGCAATTCCGCGCTGGACGGCATCTTCGCTGAATCGCTATTCCCACATGTCATGAGCCTGGCCGCCGCTGGATCGGACGGCGTCGAGCCGGTGGTCGGTCAAGCCGTCACATCGAATTTCTTTGCGACGCTCGGCGCGTCTCCGTCTCATGGAAGAGTGTTCAGCGACCCTGACGACAGAGTGGTGGTCCTCGACTACGACTATTGGAGGCGACGGTTCAACGACGACGGCGCGATCGTTGGTCGGACCGTGCGACTCAACGGGCAGGCCATGACCGTCGTCGGCGTCGCGGCCCAGGAGTTTCAGGGCACAGGGCTGCGGGTGCCGGACATCTGGTTCACGATGGCGCCCGACAGAGGGAACGTCGGTCCCGTCATGGCCGGCGGGCGGCTGCGCCCAGGCGTGCCCCCCGCGGCGGCTACCGCGGAAGTAGCGGCTGTGGGAGAGGCGATCAACAGGGAGCGCGCAGGCAAGTCCGACGTGCCGCGCCTGAGCGCACTGCCGTTCTCTCGGGCCAGCGGCAATCGGAACCTTGTGGCCGGTGCCGCTCTGTTTCTGATGGCGCTCGTGTCATTCGTGCTGGTGATTGCGTGCGCGAACGTGGCCGGTATCGTCCTTTCGCGATCGACTGCGCGGACGCGAGAAATGGCCTTGCGCGCGACGCTTGGCGCCGGACGGAGCCGCCTCGTTCGGCAACTGCTCACCGAAACGATCGTGTTGTACGGGCTGGCCGCCGTGTTGGCGCTTGGGCTTGCGCAAGCACTCGCCCGTGTCAGCGCGCTCTGGGTCGCGTCGGTGACGCCCGTCACGATGCCGGTCACGCTCGATTGGCGTGTGTTGGGATTTGCGCTCCTGCTGTCCCTGAGCGCGGCACTCGTGTCTGGCGTTCTGCCGGCCCTGAAAGGGGCGCGGACGTCGCCCGGCCTGGTGCTCGCCGAGGGCGGCCGTGCCTCTTCGGCGCGGTCAGGGTTGCGCAAGGCCGCTGTCGGCGTTCAAGTCGCGATCAGCGTCCTTCTCGTAGTGCTCAGCCTGTCGTTTGCTCGCGTCCTCCGTACCGCCGGAGCGGCCAATCCCGGCTTCGATTCGCGCAGCGTCGCCGTGGCCGCGATCGATGCGTCCGTCAGCGCCGGCCAGGAAGGAACGCCGGGATTTTGGGATCGGATCATCCGGCGCATCCGCCACGCGCCCGGCATCGAGTCCGCGTCGCTCGTCCGGGTTCCACCGGGCGGCATCGAAGGCATCGGCCTTGGCGGCATTGCGGCGGGCGACCGGCCCGCCATGGAGACGATATCGCCCGCCTGGAACATCGTTGACGCGAACTACTTTGCGACGTTGCGGATCCCGCTGATCGCCGGGCGAGACTTTGCGCCACAGGACGCGTTCGGCGCGCCCCCAGTCGTCATCGTGAGCCAGGCCATCGCTCGGCGCTTATGGCCGGGCGAGCGCGCGCTCGGCAAACCCCTGGCGCTGGTGGACCTGGTGAACGCCGGCTGTCACGGGACCGAACGCCGAACGGCGACGATCGTCGGCATCGCGGGTGACATCAAGACGAGCAGTCTGGTCGACGGCGTTGCGGAGTCATACGTGTACCTGCCGCTCTCCCAGACCGACCAGACCTGTATGACCGGCACCATGTCGATCGTTGCCCGTCATCGGGACGGCACGAAGATCAATGCCGAACTCGCCCTGGCCATCCATGACGTCGATCAGGGGCTGGTCCTGTCGAGCAGCTCATCGCTCGAAGACGCGGTCGCCCTCGGCTTGGTGCCGCAGCGCGTGCTCGCGGCCGTCGCGGGCGCCGCGGGAGTCGTCGGCCTGCTCCTCGTGTCGATGGGTATCTACGGCGTGGTCGCCTACACCGTGACCCTGCGGCGGCGGGAGTTCGCCGTCCGTATGGCCCTCGGCGCGCCCGGCGGGCGGGTCGTGCGGATGGTTGTCGCCCAAGGCCTGTGGCCGGTGGTGGTGGGCCTCGGGATCGGGCTCTTCCTCGCGGCCGGCGCCAGTCAAGTGCTCGCCGGTTTCTTGTACGGGTTGGCGCCGGAGAGCGTGCCGACACTCCTCGGAACAACCGTGCTATTCCTCGCCGTCGGTCTCGTCGCGTGCGCCGTTCCCGCTGTCCGTGCTGTTAGAGACGGCTGGCGAAGTGCCCTTCAGGACGACTAGTCCTCAGCCGACTACGACGCCAGGAAGCTCGGACGAACGCAATCCACGGGCCGGTAACGAGCAATCGCCAAGTGATATCCGAACCTCGGTGACGTCGGATCGAAAGCGACCTACGGCGTCTATCAGGAGCCGAGGGGCTCGGCTCGGAACCGCTATTCCTTGCAGTGGACCGCTATCTCATCCACTTAGGACTCACCTTGACATCCTAGGTGAACGCGCCTACCCTCACCTAGCATGTCTAGTCGTGACGATTCCGGCCGTCTTGAGCTCCTGCAGGGTACGCTCGATCTGCTGATTCTCCGCACGCTTCGTCTTGGGCCGGCTCACGGTCATACGATCGCGAAAACCATCGAGCGTGGGTCGGACGACGTGCTCCAGATTGAGCAAGGGTCGCTTTATCCGGCTCTCCACCGCCTGATCAAGCGCGGTTGGATCGATTTCGAAGTCGGCACTTCCGAGAACAATCGCCGCGCCAAGTTCTATCGGCTCACCGCTGCGGGACGCCGGCAGCTTGCCGTCGAGACCAGCAAGTGGGATCGGCTGGCCGGTGCCATCGCACGCATATTGCGACCTGCAGCCGCCGAAGGTGAGCGATGACCCGCCGCGGACGAAAAGCGCTCGAGGGCCTGGCGGACGACCTCCGCGATCACATAGAACGTCAGACGGAGGAGAACCTCGCGCGTGGAATGACACCGGACGGAGCACGCCGGCAGGCGCGCCTTGCGCTCGGCAACACTGCGCTGATCGAGGAAGATGCGCGCGCCGTGTGGGTATCGCGTTGGCTGGAAGATCTGCGTCGTGATCTCCTCTATGCGCTGCGTACCTTCCGCCGGAGCCGCGGTTTCGCTGCGACGGCTGTCGTCTCCCTGGCAGTCGGGATTGCCGCCGCTACAGGGCTGTTTAGCATCGTGAATGCGGCATTACTGAATCCCTTCCCATTCGCCGACATCAATCGGATCGTCAGGCTTGACATGATCGACAAGGGCAAACCGCGTGGTCTGTCCGTCACGGCGCGACAGCTCGTCGCCCTTCAACACAGCGACGTCTTGGAGGGCGCCTTCGCCTCGAACGCCTGGGAAATGACGCTGACCGGCCAGGGCCTCCCAGCAGAAGCGGTGCAAACCCAGTATTTTTCAGCAAACGGTTTGAACGTACTCGGGGTTCCGCCCCTCCTCGGACGAGTCTTCCATGAGGCGGACGGGCCGGCGGGCGAGCAGCCCCAACGGGTCGTCGTGCTCACCGATCGGTTCTGGCAGCGACACTTCGGCGGGCGGCCTGAAGTAGTGGGGCAGACCCTCTATTTAAACCGCGAACCCTACACCGTGATTGGCGTGCTGCCACGTCAATACTTCTACACTGGGCCGGAGATTCTCGTTCCCCTTCATCTGACGTTCGATCCGAACGTCGCATGGAGCGTCCAGGCCCGTCTCAAGCGGGGCGTCACTCCACGCATGGCCGAACAGCGACTCCAGCCGCTCTTCGACCAGTTCGCCAAGGAGGCCCCGCGACGCTTTTCGAAGGAGGTGCGTCCGCTCGTACGAACGCTGGTGGAGGCACAATGGGCGGCCGGCTTTGTGCCGACCCTCCTGTTGATCTTCGCGGCGTCTCTGTTGCTGCTCCTGCTCGCATGCGCGAACGTGTCCATCCTGCTGTTGGCGCGCGGGACCTCGCGGGCGCGTGAGTTCGCCGTGCGGGCCGCCATCGGGGCAAGTCGTGGCCGGTTGATGAGGCAGCTCCTCGTGGAATCGCTGCTCCTGGCATTCAGCGGCGCCGCACTGGGCGTTGCGGCGAGCTACTGGGGCCTGCCGGCGATCCTTAGGCTCTTGCCCCCGAATTCGGTTCCGGTTGGGAACCTCATCGCCGTGCCCGTCAATGTACCGCTCTTGCTCTTCAGTGCGGGCCTTGCCATGGCGTCGGCTCTGATTTTTGGACTGTCACCGGCCTTGTCGTTTTCCCGCCTACGCCTGACGGCGACTGTCCGGACGACTGCCGGCGCCGAAAGCCGGCGAGCGCATCACCTCCTGCTCGCGGCTCAAATCGCGGTGACGGTGCTGCTCCTCGCGGGCACTGGTGCGGCTGTCCGGGTGCTCATCGGTCTGTACCGGACATCGCTTGGCTACGATCCGCACGATGTGATCGTCGGGACGATCAACCTTCCCGAGAACACGTACAGGGAATGGGCCGGCCGCGCCACGCTTTACGAGCGCCTGCGGGATCGCATGGCAGAGGTGCCCCAGGTCGAGTCGGTCGCGCTCGCCACCTACAGCGGGATACCACCGCAGTCGGGCCAACGGTCGGTGGTCGAAGTTCCCGGCCGGGACACGCCCGGACACGAAGTACCGATTGTCCAACGGATCAGCGCCGACTACTTTTCGACGATGAAGATCCCGCTCATTCGAGGTCGCGTGTGGTCAGATTCAGAGAGCGGTGGAACGCCCCACGTCGCCGTCGTCAACCAAACGATGGCTCGTGCGTGGTGGCCTGACGAATCCGCGATCGGCCGGCGCGTTCGAATGCCCGATTACGTCAAGTCACCCAACCCATTCAGACTGGCGGCGCCCGGCAGTGACGGCTGGTTCGAAATAGTAGGTGTCGTGGGCGACACACCCAATGTCGGTCTCCATGAGCCGCCGGCGCCGTCGATCTACGTGCCGTACACGCTCATGCTGAGCGATTCCCTGAATGTGATCCTGCGGGCGAGTCGCGACCCACTTGCGATGCTCCGTTCGATTCGGGAAGCCGTGCGTACCGTCGATCCCAATCAACCCGTAAGCGTCTACACAGCCGAAGGCGTGCTGGCAAACGCGGGCTTGGCCCGTGAGCGGTTTGTGACGTTGGTGTTGCTCGGCTTCGCGATGTTTGCGCTGATGCTCGCAGCAGTCGGGCTCTACAGTGTCGTGTCGTACTCGGTGTCGTGCCGCTTCAAAGAATTTGGCATCCGCATGGCGCTCGGTGCCGGTCGCGGGCGCATCGTAAACGCTGCGGTGCAGCCGGCGGTCTTAGCCATCGTCGCGGGCCTCTTCGCTGGTCTCGCATTGAGCTTGGGGCTTAATACGATTGTAGCCCAGTGGTCGATCGGCAATCTGAACGATCCGGTCGTGCTCGTCGCCGTCAGCCTGGTGCTGTGTGTCGTGACGATGATGTCCGCCGCGATTCCGGCGAACCGAGCTGCCTCGATTCCGCCGACGGACGCGCTTCGGACTGACTGAACAAGTGAACAAGCGCGCGCCGAGCTTGGAGGAGAATATGCCATTGAAGCAATTCGCTCGCATCATCATGCTGCTTTTCGTGGCGGGGACGACGTTCAAGGCGGCAGACCCGGGACTTCCGTCGAAGACTGCTGTTTACGTAGCCGCTGCGCGGGCTCTCGGCTCAAAGGACCCTGACCCTCAGCGTCGCAATCCCGACTATCTCGCTATCAAGTTTCTCGGTCCACGCGAACGCGCTTTGCTCCCCGAGCTTCCGATGGACGCGTTGGATCTTGATTTCGTCAGCGCCATGAAGCAACTCGGTGGGGAACTTCTTGTCGACCTGCTCAGGTACCGCACGAAAGCGTTCGATGCCGCGTTGCTGGATGCCCTTCAGAATGGCGCCACACAGGTCGTCGTGCTCGGAGCGGGTTTCGACAGCCGCGCATATCGCTTTCAATCTCAACTTGGCACTGTCCACGTCATGGAAGTGGACCTGGGTCCAACGCAGGCCTACAAGAATCAACGGTTGAGCGAGATTCTGGACGCGATACCGGCGAACGTTTCGTTCGTGCCGATGGATTTCACGAAGGACAATCTTCTGGACGAGCTCGGCAAGGTGGGCTACTCCGAACAGCAGAACACCTTCTTTCTGTGGGAAGGTGTTACGTACTATCTGCCTGAGTTCGCGGTGAAAGACACGCTTCACTTCGTTCGGGACCATTCCGCGTCGGGGAGCCGAATCGCCTTCGATTACTTTGGCGCGAGTAACCGCGCCGTGAACAATCCAAATGGTGCATATGCACGATGGGGTGAGCCTGTGCTGTTTGGCTTCCCCAACGACAGCGCCCGTGAGTATGTACAGCACGAGGGATTGGGAGTTCTGTCCGACACACACGGGCCGGAATACATCTGCATCGCAGAGGTCGTGAACAAGAGATGAACGATGGCTCTTAGCAGCCCATGGTTGACTCGAAGCCTCGTCGCACTAGGCGTCTCCAGAAAAACCTGAACGGTCCGGCGCCAGCAATGGAGTGCCTGAAGAAATGATCTCCGCGGGGGCCCCCGTCGAGTGTCTTTTCGGGTGTCATCGCGTCCGCACAGGACGCAAACGGCCGCAACAGGATAGCAACGGACGACAAGCCAGAATCCGCGCAACCGCCGGAATTCGACATAGTTAACAAGAGAAAGTGAACGGACGAAAACGCACGACGCCCCGTTCGTACATCTCCGAGCGTCCCAGCCATTTTCGTCTGACTTCCTCCTTTGTCCCGGTTTTTGGTCGGCCTTCGTTCCCTCAGCGTTCGTTGCTCAAAGGAGTGGCCGTCGAAGGAATAGCAGGTCGCCGCATAGAACGGCTTCAACGGCCCGCACAGCCGAAGGCGCGCTGGCAAGCGCGGGCTGGGCCCGTGAGCAGTTTGTGACGTTGCTGTTGCTCGGCTTCGCGATGTTTGCGCTGATGCTCGCAGCAGTCGGGCTCTACAGTGTCGTGTCGTACTCGGTATCGTGCCGGTTCAAAGAATTTGGCATCCGTATGGCGCTCGGTGCCGGCCGGTGTGCCGGTCGCGCGACATCGTCGCGAAGCACTCGTTTGAACGCCACTTGGCCCTGTAGCAGCGGCTCGGCTCCGATACGCGGTCAGAATCAGTAGCGTAAAGTCGCCCAGGGCGGATTGATGCATCCGCCCTGGCGGTGGTCCGGTTCAAGCGGCACCGGGTTCGATTCCCAATCGGTCGTTCACGGCACACCGGAGCTTCTGCTTGCACCCGAGATACCGTTCGGTCGTCTGGACGGATACGTGGCCGAGGAGGAACTGGATCTGTTCGAGTTCACCGCCCGCGAGGTGACAGAGCCGCGCACACGTGCGACGTAGATCGTGCGGCGCCAGTTTCTCGATGCCCGCATGGGTGGCTCCGGCTCGGACAACGTCCCAGATTACCTTCGGTGACATCCCGTTGCCCCAGATGCGGCCGGCCTTGTTGATCGCGCGAAAGACGGGCCCTCGGTGATGGTGGCGGCCGCCGTCCACGCATTGATAGCGGACTTGACCCATTCCGGGATCGGCACAGTCCTGACATGGCCCCCTTTGCCGACGAGGTCGGCGACGACCCAGTGCTCCTCGCGCTGCTGGATGGACTCCAGTCTGAGCGCCAACAGCTCGCCACGGCGCAATCCGCAGCCAATGAGGATGGCCAGCATCGCGTGGTCGCGGAGTTGCCGCGGCGTCGCGGGCTCGGAGTGTTCCAGGAGTCGCCGGCCCTGTTCTGCCGTCAGCCAGTTCCCCAGCCGAACGCCGAGGCGCCGCACGCCCTTCACCCGGCGGATCCCAGCGGCGAGCTCCGGGCTGAGGAGACCAGCGGGCGCGTACTGTCGTTGTTCGAGGTGGATCCGATAGCGGAGAACGACGGTGCGGTTGAACGCGAGCCGGGGCTCCGAGCAGTACCAGGCGACGAACTCACGAATCGCGTGATCGTAGGTCCGCTGTCCGCTCCGTGAAGTGAGGCTGCTGAGAACTGCCGACGTCGCGTGCTCCAGGTCGGGGAACGCGAGCACACGTTTCGGCATCTTCTTCTTGCGCGCGTGGGATCGAGCATGTGGCATGGACGACGGCCTCCTTGGTCCGCCGCCCTCAGCATGCCTGCCATTCCGTATATACTGAATAGGTGTTCGAGTGGGACCCGCGGAAGGCCGAGGCCAACGCGGCGAAGCACGGCGTCACGTTCGACGACGCCGTGAGCGTCTTCCTCGACGCCAACGCGCTCGACGGCCCGGACGTGCAGCACTCGTCGGCCGAGCTGCGCTTCTTGCGGCTGGGCCGAGCGGCTGGCGGGCGCGTACTTATGGTGGCTTACACGCTGAGGAGCAGTGGCGATGCCGAAACGATCCGGATCATCAGCGCGCGGCGGGCGAGCCGGCGCGAACGTGCGGCGCACGCGACGAGACATTGACTTCTCGGATATTCCGGACTCGACGCCGGACCAACTGCGGGCCATGCGCCGCGTGGGACGGCCGCCGATTGGGCGAGAACCCCGTCAGTTGATTGCCATTCGCGTCGACCCGAGCGTCCTCGAGTCGTTCCGCAAGGAGGCGCGCCGTCGGCGCGTCGGCTACCAGACGCTCATCAACGAGGTGCTCGCGGAGCACGCCCGCAAGGACGTCGCGTAATCGGTTTCGAGGGCCGACGGTCTGCCTTCGACACTGGCCGTCCCTGCGGCGTTACTGCCGAGCTTCGGCGCGCCAGTCTCTGAGCCGGTCCCCGGCGGCCGCAGCAACAGCACGTGCTCGTGCTGCAGGAGGCAGCACGCGGTGATGAGATCGTGGTTGAGGGAGGGCCTCGACGGCGGCGGGCCACGGATTTGGAGATAGACTCGATGGAACCGGGCAGGCATTTCGACGGAACGCCGGGCGAGGAGAACCGATGCAACGGCGTGAATTCCTGAAGGGATCGGCGGCGACGGTGGGGGCCACGGTGGCGGCGCGAGTGTGGGGCCAGCGAGCGATGGCTGGACAACGAGCGGCGTCAGCCGCGCCGGCGGGCAAGACCGATCGCATGGCGATCCTCGCCTACAGCTTCGTGCACGTCCTGAAAGTGCCCGGACAGCCGTCGAGCCCGGAGCGCACGCTCGAGGTGTTTGACATTCCCGAGATGTTCGCGGACCGGTACCAGGTCCACAACGTCGAGATGCAGCATAACTATTTCGAGTCGACGGAGGCGTCCTTCCTGAAGAGCTTCGTCGACCGCTGCGCGAAGGTGAAGTCCCGTCTGTCGAACATCAACCTCGAACTCGGGAACATGAACATCGCGTCCCCGAGTCCGGCGCTGCGATCGCAGTGGGTCGATCTCATGAAGGCCTGGATCGACCATGCGATCGTGCTCGGCTCACCACGCGTCCTGATCAATCAGGGGCGGCTGACGCCGGAGAACAAGACCGCGGCCATCGAGACGCTGCAGCGTGTGACGGCCTATGCCAAGTCCAAGAACGTCATGGTTGGCGCCGAACCGCGCGACGACGACTTCACGCTGCTGACCGAAGTGTTGCGCGGGGGCGGTGCGTACACGAATCCTGACGTCGGCGGCTTCGGCGGCGACCAGGACCACGTCTTCGCGGGGATGCGCGCGATGTTTCCCTACACCGACGGCAACTGCCACATGAAGATGCTCAGCCCGCCGAAGTACGATCTGGCCGCCGCCGTGCAGTTGACGAAACAGCTCGGCTATACAGGACTGTATTCGATCGAGAACGAGTTGCCCGGCGATCCGTACAAGAACGTGCAGGACGTCTGGGACGTGCTCGTCGCCAACATCTGACGTCCGACGTCGAGTCCGCCGCCGGTCTGTGCCGGAACCGGGTGCTGTACTAGAACCGGGCGCCTGGAGCGTCCGAGAACGAAGCGTCCTGTTGACTCGGGCCCCTCTTACTCCAGAGCGTCCATCGGCCTCGCGATACTCAGAGCGCGACGGTCTCGCGCCCCGCCTACGACGTGCAGGTCATCGTGGTGAACGCGTCCGCCCAGAACGCGAACATCTAGCGCGCACCCGTCGTCGTGCAGTAGACGAATCGCGGGCGCGATCACTCGGCTGATCGGCGTCACTGAGGACCGATCCGCTCCCCACAAGGATGCGCTGGTATGATTTGGAGCGACGACGTGTCGCTTCACGATCACCTCGAATCTATTCGCGAGCCCGCTCACGGAGGTTCCTTTCATGAGTATCGTTGTCCGCTTCAGTCCCACCGCTCTCACTGCCAACAATTACGACGAGACGATTCGCCAACTCAAGAACGCCGGCGAATGGCCACCGGCTGGGCTCGACTACCATGTTTGCTTCGGTTCGGATGGCAACCTTAAGGTCAGCGAGATCTGGAACTCGCGGGAGCAGTTCGAGGCCTTCGGCAAGCGTCTGATGCCTATCCTCGCCGGCGTCGGCATCCAGTTCACCAACCCGCCGGACATCTTCGAGGTTCACAACATCATCAAGGGCTGAGCATCGGGCGCGGCGGCCTGATCGAGGATCGCCAATCGTTCGGGTCGCGACGGCCTCGCCGTCGGCGACCTCCGGTCAGCGGCACACCCCACTATTGCCGCGCAAATAGGAACTGTTCCAATAGTCAACGCTGTGAGGCAGGACCGTCCTGCCTTGAGCCACGTGCTCAAGGCACGCCGCCGAATTGGCGGCCCGAACGGTCCTGGGTAGTCGCCTACTGTTTGCAGAGAGCGCCGGCCGACGAAGGTGGTCGCCGATGCCAGATGATGGGCTGACGACCGGAAGGCCCTCGGTCCAGAGAAACAGACTCACGACCTGGTCGGGCCGAGCGCCGAGCGCGAGGCGGACGCCAATCTCACGCGTCCGCACGCCGACGGCCTGCCACGTCATCCCGAGCACGCTCGTGACGGCCAAGACGATGGCCACAACGACGAGCGCGCCGAACAGCCACATGTAGAACGCCGGTTGCGCGACGGACCGCCGCATGTCGTCGGCCACGAGCGCGACCGTCACTCCCACGATGTCGTACACGCACCCTCGACGGCGCTCCGCGCCCGGACGCTGACGGCGGGTGGGATCTGGACCCCCGTCGTGAGCCGACCCACGAGGTCTCGGCCGCGACGACCCTCGTCGGCCCAGCAGGGCGCCAACGGCGCCGACGACGAGGCCGAAGGTCACGGCCAGCGCGAGGATCAGGCACGCGATCACCAGGGTGAACGGTTTCTCGAGCGGCACGCGCAGGAGGCCGGGGCTCGTGAGGACGGCCGTGACGGCGAATACGGTAAAGCCCCCCAACGCCGTCACGCCTGCCGCGACCACGCCGGTGACGAATCGGCCGGTCCGGCGGGCGCCGTAATAGCCTGCGCACAAGAGGATCGCCGCATCCAGAACGGACACACCGGGGGCTGGGACGACACTCGGGTTCCAGTTCCCGGGCAGCGGAAACGAGACAACCCGCAGCGCGATCATGGCGAGGGCGCCGGGCCAGGCGACCCGCCACATCACGCTGAACACCTGCGCCAGATACCAGAGGTCGGCCTGAACGCGTCCGAGCGAGGGGCGCTTGCCTTCGCCATATTCTTCCAGCAGATCGCCGGGAATCGATTCCACGTCCGACCGTCTGACGCACGCTCGCAGGAGCGCGCACGCCCAGCGCGGCGGCGCCGCGGATGGATCCGTCATCCCCGCACCTTCAGGGGCCATCTCAGTCCGCGCCAGAGCGAATCACTGGTCGACTTCGCGTCGTTGAGCGCCCGAACGCTCTGCCAGGAGACAGCTTCATCGCTCGCGCTCGACCCGCCCCCACCCTCTCGTTGACGGACCGATGTCCCGGAGTCAGTGCGCCGTCCGCAGGTTGAGCGTCACCGCCTCGGCATCGGCCAGCCGGACGCGCGTGGCCTGCGGCACGAGCCGGGCGAGGGTCTCGGCGTCGGTCGTCAGCAGCGAGTCGGACAACGTCGCCACGACGAAATACTCGCCGGCGGGAAGGCCTTTGACGGAGTAGTTCCCCTTTTGGGACACGTGCGCGTTGCCGATGAATGCCGGTGCCTGGCCTGTTTCGGTCCAGAGACGTCGATCGGTCGGAAACGCGAGCACGGCGGCTTCGCCGTCCGGACGATCCTGGGCGTCTCGAACGACGCCCTTCACCTCCGTGAGCCGTCTCGTGAGCGTGATGATCATGTCGTCGATGGGACCGTCGGCGAGGTCGAAACCCTCCTCGGTGACGTCGCGTCCGCCGACGGTGACGCTCTTGATGCGATAGCCGGTTGGCACGCCGGTGAAACGGATGCGATACCGCTCGGGAACCAGGCCGTGCGTGATGAGATAGCCGTCCTCCGCGTAGATGAGCGGGACGAACCTGCCGCCCGCGGCATCGACATCGAGCAGTACGCGTTGCCCCGGCGCCAGTGGCTGATCGTCGAGGCGGACCTCGGCGCGAAGCTCCGGACCGGGCCGCGCCATGACCACCACGCCGCTCACGTCGCCGGTGACGACGACTCGTGTGATTCCAAAGATGATCTCGAACGGACCACGGCCAGGGCCAGGGGGCGCCGTGGCACTCGTATCGACACGGATGCGATACGAACCCGCCGGGACCGCCGGAAACGCAAAGGCGCCGGTGTCGTCGGCCGCGGTTTCGGCAATCGTCAGCGGATTCGCCGAGGGCGTGTCGTCGCGGTCCAGGTAGACGGAGGCATAGCGGCGAGCCGTGCCAGGAGGCGTCTCGACGCGGCCCGACACGCGGAATGCGGGCACGCGGGCTCCACGGATGACGAGCGGCGCGGGCGAACCTGGCGCCGGCGCATCACGTGGAATCTCGACGAGTCGCGACAGGCCGAGTGCCGGCACCACCACTTCCCACGTGCCCGCCCAGACGGCGGGGAACCGGAAGGCTCCCGTCGCGTCGGCCTGCACAGGCGGACGGGCTCGCCACTGCCGCGTGCCGGCGAGGACGATGCTCGATCGCAGGATCACTCTGACGCCGCCGATGGGCTCGCCGCGATCGTCCAACAGCCGGCCCTCGAGCGGCTGGGGCATGAGGGACCGATCGAGCGTACGGACGGTCTCGACCGTCTCGCCCGGCGCGAACTCGAAGAGGCGGACCGCCGGTCCGTCGTTCGCGATTCCGCGCACATTGAGCGCCAGCCGGCACTGGCCCGGCGGCGTACCGATCGCGAACTGGCCGTTTGCGTCCGTCGTGCCTTCCAAGCGGCCCCACTGTCCGTCCAGCCAGTTGCACTGGAGCTGCACAGGAATGTCGGCGGCGGGGCGCCCGGAACTATCGACGACGCGTCCGTGGAGGCGCGCCCAGGTCGCGTCCGGCGGACCCGGCTCGGATGGCCCCTGCGCGCGACCGGCCGATGAGACGATCGGCAGCAGCGCCAGAAATGCGGCGAGTCGTCGCGTCATATGGGGTTTCAGGTCATTCTCCGGGACCATGACGAACGGACGCAACCACGAAAGGTCTGGAGCGCCCTACTCGAGCGCCTCAGGGCTCGGTCGCCGGCTCATGCGGCAGGACCGCCGTCGTCGGCACATGCTCGACATGGCGAGGAAGGCGGTGGCCAAGGTCCGGGATCTGCCGCGCGAAACGTACGAGGCCGGCTTGCTCACCGGGGTCGAATGACCTCGAGCGCGCTCATCCGCGTCCACGGCCGGACGACGAGATAGCTGATGGCCAGCGCGATCGCCAGATTGAAGATCGCGACCGAGGCCAGCACGCCGATCTCGACGGGCTGAATTCCGTAGAACGCCGAGGACACCATCGGCAGCGACAACTGGCTCGCCGCGATGCCACCCACGCAGCCGAAGCCGGCCAGCGCCGCCGTATGGCGCAGGATCATGCCGAATAGATCGCGGGGCCGGGCCCCGAGCGCGATGCGGATGCCCAGCTCGGCGCGCCGCAGGTTCATTCCGTGCGCGATGGCACCGTAGAGGCCGACCAGCGTCAGGAGCAGCGCGAGCGCACCGAGACCGGATGCCACCGTCACCATCAGCAGGGGCACGATCATCGCCAGTCGCAGGTCGTCGTCCTGGAACGATCTGACGAAGGGCAGCGGCGCCCCGTTGCCAGCATCGAGGCTCCGCAGGGCATCCTTGATCGATCGGGTGAAGAGGGGGGCGGCTCGAGCCGTGCGCGCAATGAGCGTGAGATCGCCGAGGTAGTGCTGGCTGAGTGCGAAGTAGATGAACGGCTGCTGCGCCTCATCGAGATCGCCGTATCGGCCGTCGGCGACCTCCCCGATGACCTCGACGACCCGGTTGCCGTTTCGAATATGGAGCCGCCGGCCGATCGGATCGCGGTCGGGCCAGAACCGCCTGGCGAGTGTCCGATTCACGACGACGACTTCCGGGCTCGCAGGCGTGTCGCGCGCCTCGAACGTCCGCCCGGCCAGCAGCGGCATTCGAATCGTCGAGAAATACCGGTCGTCCACGACGTTGATGGGGACCAACTGTTCCGGCGCCGACGAGGCGTCCGCTGGCCGGACCTCGTCTTGCGCCCAGGTGCCCAGCAAGGGCTCCGATCCCGCCAGCGAGACGGATTCGACGCCCGGCACCGCCGACACGCTCGCGCGCAGACGGTCGTAGAAGTCCCGGCCGGTGGCGGCGGTGTAGCCGCGAGCCTCGAGGTTCATGTCGGCAATGGCCAGGTTCCGCGCGGAAAACCCGAGATCTACGTGCCGGAGATTCCAGACGTTCCGGAGGCACAGGCCGACGCCCACCAGCACGACGGTCGCTACAGTGACCTGCACGAGGACCAGGCCGTTGCGCAGCCGCGTGCGGCCGGCGCTCCCGATCGGTGCCAGCCGCAGATCGGCGGATAGCCCCTCGGTTGCAGCATGCCACGCTGGAATGAGTCCGATCCCGAAGCTGACAGCAACGATGACGGCGCAGGCGGTCGCGACGACCGTGAGGTCCGGTCGAAAATCGAACGTCGCCGGTGGAAAGCCAGGGCCGAGGGTCAGCGCGTGCCGGGAGATGGCTCCGAGCGCCGCCAAGCCCAGTCCGCCCGCGAACGCTCCGGAGACCAAGCCGAGCGCGAGACCTTCGCGCAGGAGCGGCGCCATCAACTGCCGCCTCGTCGCGCCGAGCGACGCGCGCACGAGCATTTCGTGGCGCCGCGTCACGCCCAGCCCGAGCAGGAGCTGCGTGACGTTGAAGCACGCCGCCAGCAGCGTCAGCACGCCAAGCGCGGCGAGCGCCCCGATGACGCGCGCGGTCCACGACCGAATGTCTGCCGGTACGATCGTGGTTGCGGCAAGGAACGCGCGCCGATCCTTGTCCGTCGCCGGATACTGCGCGGCGAGCAGATCCGACAGCCTGGCGACATCGGCCTCCGCCTGCTCCCTCGTGACGCCGGGCTTCAGCCGGCCCATCATGTGCAGCCAGCGGTCGGTTCGTTTCGGCGGGAGACTGATTCGGGTCCGGACGCTCGTCCGATCCGAGGAAAGGATACCAGGCGTCCGGCTGCCACACCGCGAGCGACATGCCGGTGAACGTCTCCGGCACGACGCCAATCACGCGCACGTCACCGTGGATGCGCCAGCGTCCGACCGATGATTCGGGGATCGGACCCCCGGCGCCGCCAGAGGCGCTCACTGATCACGACGACGTCGGCCTGATGCGGCGGGAACGGTGAGCGTGCCGAGGAGCGGGCGAAGACCTGCGACCTGGAAGTAGTTCTGCGAAACCATCGTGCCGATCACTCGTTCGTCCGGGTTGTCGGTGATGGCCCAGTTGATAGCCCGGCTGAAAAGCGAGCATGTCGGAGAACGACCGGTTGTGCTCGCGGTAGAAGTCGAAATCGGCCGTCGAGACATCGCCGTACGCGCCTTCCGGCGAACGGACGTAGATGGTGAGCAGGTCTCCGGGATCGCGCACGCCCGGGGGCCGGAGCAGCAGCGCCTCATATACGCCGACTCCGACGATCGTCGTCGCCATCGCGGCGCCCAGGGAGAACACGACCGCCACGGCGAGCCGCCGGTGCTTGACGAGAAACCGGAACGAGGGCCATCCGCTGGACTGCAGCCAGAGCGCGTCCCAGAACGCGCCGCCCGCCTCACGGCACAGACGCCAGCGGTCGCGGATCGTCAGGCCGCCGCGCCATTTCCGGAGGCGCGTCTCGCGCTGGTGCAGCTCCGCCTGCCATTCCTGCATCCATTCGGCCCGTGTCGACCTGGGCACCAAACGGCCGGCGAGGGCGACAAGGCGGTGATGAAGTTTCATCGTCAGCGCCGGGCGCGTGCCGGACGCAGGTTCGGCGACGCCGCGGGTTCGGGGAGACGGTACCGTCGCGCGGCCTCGGCCACGGCGTCCCGGCCCGATCGCGTCAGGCGGTAGTACTTGCGGGGCGGCCGCGCCTCGCGCTGGGCCGTTTCGGCGGGCTCCCAGGACGACGCAACGAATCCGGCTTCCTCCATGCGGCGGAGCGCGGGGTAGACCGTGCCGCTCGGCAGGCCGAGGACATCCATGATGTCGAATCCGTGCTGGTGTCCGTCGCGCACGGCGGCCAGGATGGCGGCAGCGGAAAAGGAGACGTACGGCTTCACGGCGACACAGGAAGTATACTACATAGGTGCCACGCACGCGACGGCCCGTCACTCGCTTCGCAGAATCACCATCGGATCGACGTTCGTCGCCCGCCGCGCCGGCACGTATGACGCCACCGTCGTCACGAGGCTGAAGATCACCGCGACTTCGACGAACGTGCTCGGGTCGAGGGGCGTAATCCCGAACAGGAGGCCCTGGAGAATCCACGTGACCGCGGCCGCCGCGATCAGCCCGAGGGTGATGCCGACGGTGGTGAGGATCAGCCCT
The DNA here is from genome assembly GCA_963764505.1 of uncultured Acidobacteriota bacterium. Lineage (GTDB taxonomy): Bacteria > Acidobacteriota > Vicinamibacteria > Vicinamibacterales > SCN-69-37 > CAVXSP01. The sequence continues at coordinate 2,416,610 of CAVXSP010000001.1, forward strand.
CGCCCGACTACGCGACCCGAGAGCCGCGTGCGTGGAGCCCCAAGGGCGATCCGGATCCCGAACTCCCGCGTGCGTCGAGAGACTGCGTATGCCAGCACACCATAGACGCCAATGACTGCAAGGAGGCTCGCGATGGCCGCGAAGGCCACGAGGAACGCCGCATAGAAACGCTGGCGGGCGAGGGCACCGCCCAGCAACCGATCCATCGACGCGACAGAATCAACGGCCACGTTGGGATCGACGGCGTTCACCGTCTCGCGAATCACGGGGATCGCGATGGCCGGATCGTTCCGTGTCTTCACGGCAACCGAGAACACGCCCAAGGCCCATTCGCTCTGGTAGAGCGGTGACTGCTTCCAACGGTCGAGCAGCAGGAGAAACTGCCGGTACTCGACGAACACCTCTGGAAAGACGCCGTCCAAGGGCGAGTCTTGGCGTAGGTCTTCCACGACGCCGATCACCGTCATCTGGGTGCTTCCGTCCTCGAAGTGCCAATCGAGTGTCTGGCCGATGGGGTTCGCCCTGCCGAAGTACCGGCGGGCAGCGGATCGATTCAGCACGATCGCAGGCGGCCCGCTCGGGACGTCGCCGGCCTGGAAATCACGGCCGTCGATCACCGGGACACCCATGGTGGTGAGCCAACCCCGGCTGACGGAACGGACACGAGTCCGTGCTCGGCTGAATTGCGCGACCGTGCCGCCCGGCGGCACGAATGTGCCGATTGACAGCCGCTCGCCGATAAGCAGCCCATGGCGCGCGAAGCCTGCCGCCTGGACGTCGTGCCTTGCTCGGAGCCGCGCGAGCAGCGATTCGATGGTGTCTACCTTCTGCGCAATGGAATACGGGTTTGGGACGAGCAGGTCCAACGAGACAACGTTCGAGGGATCGTAGCCGTTGTCGACATTCGAGGCATTGGCGAAGCTGTGCGCCAGCAGCCCGGCGCCGACCAACAGCGTGGTCGCCATCGCGACCTGTGCCACGACCAATAGCGCGCGAACGCCTGGCTCACTTGCGCGGTGCGAGTCGTCGCGAGTCGCACTCTCGGCGCCGGACAGTCTCAGGGCCGGCCACACACCGAAGAGCACGCTCGTGACCGTGGCGACGCCGAAGGCGATGCCGAGCACCCTGACATCGATGCCGACTTCCTGGACGCGGGGCAGAATGGTGGAGCCCAGAGTGAGCTGAAAGATGCCCGGGGCGTCAACGCTTGCCAATACTTTGACGAGTCCGACCCCCGCAGCGCCGATTCCGGCGCCCGCCGCGCCTCCCGCGAGGGCCAGCACCGCGGATTCCGTCAGCATCTGACGCACGAGACGTCCGCGACTCGCGCCGATCGCGAGCCGCACGGCGGTCTCGCGGCGCTTCGCCGTGCCCCGTGCCAGCAGGAGATTCGAAAGGTTTGCACAGACGATGAGCAGCAGGATCACAACGGCGCCGAGCAGTGCCTGAAGAACCGACCGCTGCTGCCCGACGATGAGGTCCTTCAGGGGCTGTACGTCGAAGCGCGGTACGGCGAGCGCGGCCGTCTCGACCGGAGCGGGAGGCTGGATGCTCGCGCCGATGATGTTCGCCTCATGCTGCGCCGCGGCGATCGTGGCGCCTCGCGCGAGCCGGGCGATCATCGTCACCCTCGTCAGCTTCTGCATGGGGCCGTTTGGAATCGGTGCCAGGAAGTCTTCGCCGCCACCCTCATCGCGCGTCAGTTGCGCGGCCGGAAACTCGAAATCAGGCGGCATGACGCCAACGACGACAAGGGGCTCGGAAGCAGGCTGGCCCGGACTTGTCGGGCGCTGGATCGCAGTGCCGATGACGGATGGGTCGCTGTTGAAATGCCGCCGCCAGGCTCCAAAGCTGAGGACGATCACTCCAGAGTCATCCGCATCGGTGACGCCAAGCGTCCGGCCCAACATCGCGCGGCCACCAATGAGGGCGAACGCCTGGCTCGAGACACCGATGCCCCACAATCGGGCCACACCCTGCTCGGTCCGCACCGTTCGTCGAAGCGGCATCACGGCCGTAGCGTCGGCGAGTGTCTTCGTCTCGGCACGCCACTCGAGGAAGTCCTGATAGGAGATGCCGCGTTGACCGACAGACCGACCGCGGAGATCACCCGTCAGATGGACGTCCTCGACGACGCGGACGAGCCGGTCGGATTCAGGAAACGGCAGCGGCCGCAAGAGGACGGTGTCGACAACGCTGTAGACCGTCGTCGTGGCACCGATACCGAATGCGAGCGTCACGAGGACGATCGCCGTGAAGCCGGGCGCACGCTTCAGCGAGCGGACGGCGATGCGAACGTCTTGCCGGAGGTCGTTCAGCCACCGGAACGACCGTGCATCGCGGTGCAGCTCTCTCGTCCGTTCGACGCCACCCAGGGCGCGCCGCGCGGCCATTCGCGCCTCGGCCTCTGTGCATCCCTTCCTCCGGTGCTCATCCTCGAGCAGGGTGAGGTGAGCGGTGATCTCACGCGTGAGCTCCGCCTCGCCGCGGCCCGGCCGGATAACGTCGAGAAGGCGAGAGAGCAGTCGGCGGAGTCCACCCACAGTCACGGCTCGTCTACCAGATCCGGGGCCAGGGTGGCATGACCTCACCAGACTGTCAAGTGGAGAGGCTCGTCGTTCTACTCCGTCTTCGACGGCGGCGCGGACGAACGGTGGGTGATACCATCCCGCGCATGGCGCCGGGTTGGTCGCGCCGCGAGTTCCTGACGGCCTCCGGCGCGGTGCTCGTCGGGCTCCCGGTCCGGGGTGTCGGCGAGGCGGCGCGGTCGGCGCAGACCGAACCTGTCATCGATATCCACCAACATCTCGGGTACGCGGGTCGGTCCGACGCCGGGCTGATTGCGCATCAGCGTGCGATGGGCGCGACGACCACGATTCTCCTGCCGGCAGGGCGGCCCGTGAACACGCCCTCCACGCACGATGGCTTCTCCAACGGCCTGCAGGCGAAATGTCTCGGCAATGATGCGTGCGTCGAGTTCGCGCGCGCCCATTCGCCGGAGTACCGGTTCGGCGCGAACGACGTGCCGGATATCGACGGCGCCGTCCAGGAGATCGAGCGAGGCCTGAAACGCGGCGCGGTCGTCATCGCCGAGCAGAAGTTCGGGGTCGAATGCGACTCGCCGGCGATGCAGCGGATCTACGATCTGGCGCAGGCCTCGGGCGTCCCGGTGCTCATGCACTGGCAGTTCGAGATGTACAACTACGGCTTCGAGCGGTTCTCCAGGATGCTCGAGAAATACCCGCGGGTGACCTTCATCGGACACGCGCAGACCTGGTGGGCGAACGTCGACAAAGGGAACGCCGACCAGACCGTGATGTATCCGACCGGTCCGGTGACGCCGGGCGGGCTGACCGACAGGTATCTCAGCGACTACGCGAACATGTATGGCGATCTCTCGGCCGGGTCCGGCCTGAACGCGCTGACGCGCGACGAGGCGTTCACGCGCGATTTCCTGTCGCGTCACCAGGACAAGCTGGTCTTCGGCAGCGACTGCGACGACCTCGACGGCGCGGGCGCGACGTGCCAGGGTGCGCGGATCCTGGCGGCCATTCGCCGCCTCGCGCCGACCGCCTCGATCGAACGAAAGCTGCTGCACGACAATGCGAACAAGCTGTTCCGGCTGTAGATGTGCCGTGCTGCTCGTGTGCGCGGGCGCCGCGCTCGCGGCGTACCGGCGTCCAGAGCTCGCCGCCGAATCGCCCCTGGCCCCCCGGCGTGCAGAAGGTGCCGGCCGAGTCGCCGCCCCTTTCACCAGCCGAGGCCCTGAAGACGTTCCACATGCCGCCGGGCTACCGGCTCGAGCTGGTGGCGAGCGAACCGCTGATTCAGGACCCCGTCGCGATCGACTGGGACGCCGACGGCCGGCTGTGGGCCGTGGAAATGCCCGAGTTCGTGCGCGACGTGCGTGCGCCCGAGCCCAATCTCGATCCGATCGGGCGCGTGGTCGTCCTCGAGGACACCGACAACGATGGGAGGATGGACACGCGCACGGTGTTCGCCGACGGCCTGGTCCAGGCCCGTGCGCTCGAAGTGCTCGACCACGGCGTGCTGGTCGGGGCGCCGTCGGACGTGTGGCTGATGCGCGATACGAACGGCGACCTGCGGGCGGACACGAAGCAGATCATCGCCACCGGATACGGCCGCCGCGAAGGGAACGTCGAAGGGAACGCCAACGGGTTCCTCTGGGGTTTCGACAACTGGATCCACTCCTCCGGCACCAGCATCGATTTCGAGCTTCGTCTGAAGGACGGAACGTTCGAACAGCGGCCGACGCTTTCGCGGGGCGAGTGGGGCGTCACGCAGGACGACGCCGGGCACATCTACCGCAACACGAACGAGTCGGCGCTGCACGTGGATCTGGTGCCGACGTCCTACTTCGCGCGCAACCCGAACCTGCTCAGGACGCGGGGGAGCTACGAGGCGATCGGCAACGAGACGGCCAACATCAACGACATCTGGCCCGTGCGGCCGAATCCCGGTACCAATCGCGCCTATCAGTTCGGCGTGGATCGCCCCGACGGCACGGCGGCGCAGTTCACGTCGGTGTGCGCGCCCCTCGTCTATCGCGGCGATCGGCTGCCCGCCGAGCTGGACGGGAACGCCTTCGTCGCGGAGCCCGCGGCGAATCTGGTCAGCCGCATCATCCTCGATGACGACGGGACGACGCTGCGGGCGCGCAAGGCGTATCCGGACGCCGAGTTCCTCGCCTCGACCGACGAGAGGTTCCGGCCGGTCTATCTCTCGAACGCACCCGATGGCACCCTGTACGTCGTCGACATGTACCGCGGCCTCATCGAGGATCGAGCCTCCACGACCGTGTACCTGCGCGACTACGTACTCGAGCACCACCTGGATCAGCCGGTCGATCGCGGCCGCATCTATCGCGTCATGCACGAGACCACGCAGCGCGGGCCGAAGCCGGCGCTCTCCAAGGCCACGCCTGGGCAGCTCGTCGACGCCCTGTCCCATCCGAACGGGTGGTGGCGCGACACGGCGCAGCGGCTGCTCGTCGAGCGGGGGGATCAGGCCGTGGTCGGGAGACTCCGGGTCCTTGCACTCGGCGCCCCGCAGGCGCGCACGCGGCTGCACGCGCTCTGGACGCTCGATGGCAACGACAGCATCGACGTGGCGACCGTCACGCGCGCGCTCGAGGACAAGTCGCGCGACGTCCGCATCGCGGCAATCCGGATCGCAGAGCGATGGCTGGGAGATTCGGCGCACCCGATCGATGCCGCGGTCCTGAAGCGGCTCGACGATCCGGACTGGGAAGTGCGCGAACAGCTCGCGGCCTCGCTCGGCGGCCTCCCGTCCGAACGTCGCGAGGCCGCGCTCGCGTCGCTGCTCGAGAAGCACGGCGGCGACCCGGTGGTCGTCGACGCCGCGGTGAGCGGGCTGCGGGGGCTGGAGCCGGCCGTGCTCGACAGGCTGCTCGCGGAGGCGGCGCGGACGTCGTCGCTCGAGGCATCGCTCACCGTTCTTGCGGCCACCATCGTCCAGGGCGCGCAGGACGCCGCCGTGCAGCATGTGTTGTCGCTCGTCTCCGACGGCCAGCGTGCGGACTGGCAGCGCTCCGCGCTGCTGCGTGGCGCGGAGGTCGCGCTGCTCAACGCGCCGATGCCGGGGACGTCGGGCCGGCGGGTCTCGACGACGGCGTCGGCGGCCGCCGCCGCGACGCCGGACGCGCCGTGTCCGAGCTGCAGGGGCGGGCGAGGTGGCCCGGGCGGCGGGTACGCGTTCGACGACGCGCGCGGCAGCGTCGCACCGCCGCCGGCACCGGTCACCGGCATCTTCGTCGCGCGCGGTGGACCCGCCGGGAGCGGCGGGCGCGGCGGCCGCCGGGTGCGGCTGGGGCGCGAGCCGGCAGCGTTCTCCACGCTGGCCCGGGAGCGGACCGATTTCGGCATGCGCGCGGCGGCGCTTCTCGATCACCTCGAGTGGCCCGGCAAGCCCGGAGCCGCGGCGCCAGTGGCGCCCCTCACGACGGCGGAGCAGCGCCGCTTCGACGCGGGACGGGAGGTCTATCGGAACATCTGCCAGACCTGCCATCAGCCGGACGGGCGAGGGCAGGATAGGGTCGCGCCGAGCCTGCTCGGCTCGACGCTCGCGCTCGCGCCGCCGGACGTAACCTCGCGCATTCTCCTGAACGGCAAGGAGGGACCGGTTGGCCTCATGCCGCCCGTCGGGCAGGCGCTGAGCGACGAACAGGTCGCGGACGTGCTCACCTACGTGCGGCGCGAATGGGGGCAGACCGGGACGCCGGTCGATCCGGCGACCGTCAGCGCGGTGCGCGCCCAGACCTCGACCCGGACCCGTCCCTGGACGAACGAGGAACTGCTCGCGCTCATCCGGCACTGACGGGGCCATCGTCCGTGGCCCATAGCCCGTAGCCCATAGCCCACCGCCAACGTGTCACAATTTCCCCAACAGTGAAGTCCGAAGCGCCGTCCCGGCTGAACCCCGACCGCCTCCGTCGGATCGATTACTGGATTGGCGTGCCGCTGTGCTTTGCGCTGACGATCCTGGCGCGGCTGGGCGGGCTCTTCCCGTCGCGCCGGGCGGGCGCTCGAGCGGCGCCGCGGAACGTGCTCTTCATCGAGCTGGCGGAGATGGGGAGCACGGTGCTCGCGTGTCCGGCGGTGCAGCGCCTGCGCACGACGTTTCCGGACGCGCGCGTGTTCTTCCTGGTGTTCAGGCACATCGACGAGAGCGTGAAGGTGTTGAACCTCGTGCCGGACGAGCACGTGCTCACGATCGACGTGTCGAGCGCCGGCACGCTCGTGCGCGATACCTGGCGGTTCATGAAGCAGGCGCGTCGCCTCGGCCTGGATACGGTCGTGAACCTGGAGACGTTCGCGCGGTTCAGCACGATCCTCACGTACCTGAGCGGTGCGCGGACGCGCGTCGGCTTCCACCCGTTCACGCAGCGGGGTCTCTACATCGGCGACCTGTTCACGCACCGCGTGCTGTACAACCCGCACGTGCATACGTGGCGGTCGCTGTTCGCGCTCGTGCAGGCGTTGGAACCGGAAGCCGGCGCCCACAGCCCGCGCGAGGAGCCCGGGCCCCCAACCGGCCAGGCCGGTTGGGGCGGCGATAGCGGGTCTTCGAGCGCCGGAGCGCGAGCGCCTGGCGGTGCGGCCTCGCGGGCGTTGGTCGACGAGCTGCCGCTCGGGAAGTTCCCGATCGCTCCGCCGGACGCCCGCGTGATCCCGAGAGTGCGGACCGATCCGGCCGCCCGCCAGCGGATCGAGGCGATGCTCGAGCGTGAGTCGCCGGCCGTCGCCGGCAAACGCCTGATCGTCGTCAATCCCAACGCGAGCAAGCTCATCAGCATCCGCAAGTGGCCCCTCGATCGGTATGCGGAGCTCGTGCGCCGCCTCCTCGACGATCCGCGAAACGCGTGCGTGGTGACTGGGCTGCCTTCCGAGCGGGACGACGCGCAGTTCATCCTCGATCGGGTGAAGAGCGACCGGCTGGTGAGCCTGGCGGGTAAGACGACGCTCCGCGAGCTGATCGACCTGTTCAACCAGGCCGACGTGCTCGTGACGAACGACAGCGGCCCGGCGCACTTCGCCGCGCTCACCGGCATCCACGTCGTGGTGTTCTTCGGCCCCGAGACGCCGGAGCTCTATCAGCCGCTGACGGATCGCTGCACGGTGATGTACTCGCAGTACGCCTGCAGCCCGTGCGTGTCGGCGTACAACCAGCGCAAGTCCGTCTGCACCAACAATCGGTGTCTCACGACGATTCAGGCGGCCGAGGTGCACGCGGCGGTGGCGGCCATCCTCGACGAGGTTCCGGCGGCGGTGTCGTAGGCCAGGAAACCGCCGATCTGCGGGGCTTTGGGCGTAAAAGCTACCGTGCAGATTCGGGCGGCCCCAGGAGGCCGGCGCGTTCCCTGGCCCCGATCCGCGGCCCGGCCTTTGGACGTCGCCGAGGCACGACGGTTGCATTTCAGGCGGGCATTGGAGGTTCCACGATGTCCCTCCGGCCCCGCACCGTTCCTGCAGAACTCCTTGTTTCCGTCCTCCTCGTTCCCGTGCTCCTCGCGGGCGTGACGGTCGGCGCCCGCACCCCGCGCCTCCGGCTCGTGGCGGCCGCCAATGTCACCGTCCGGGAGAAGGCCTCCGAGCAGAGTCCCGCCGTGGCTCACCTGGCGCTCGGCACGGAGGTGTCCGAGGCCGGCGACGCGGATCTCGATCAGACCTGGGTGCATATCGTGACCGCCGACGGGGAGCACGGCTGGGTGCTGGCCAGCCTGACGCGGCCGCTCGACCCGTTCTGGAAGTGGCAGACGCAGGAAGAGGTCATCGCCGATCGTCTGGCCCGCAAGGGCGACGGTTTTCCCGCGAGGGTGGAGCTCGTCGACTTCATCGAACGCATCCTGGACGGCTTTTCGGACCCGGTCGCGCGCGCGAGGATGGACCTGCACCGTCTGCAGGCCATCCAGGCGGCGGCTTCTGCCGTCCCGGCCGGTCGCCAGCCGCGAGAGCCGTACGCGGCGTGGCTGGCGCGCTACAAGGACGCGCTCGTCTACAGCGAGGCGAGCGGAACCTGGCTCGTCTCCCAGGACGCGATCTGGAAGCGGCACGACCATGACGCGAATACTCCTGTCGCGGACGAGATCGCGTGGTTTGCCGTGAGCGTCGGCGTCGCGGGCGAATGCGAGGGCCGTCTCCCGTGCTACTTTGCATGGCGCGACCGGTTGCAGGGCGAGTACCTCCGCCGGTATCCGGCCGGCGGGCACGCGGCCGAAGCGGTCTCCGAGATCGGGAGGACGGCGATCCTGCTCGGCGCGCCTGCGGCGCCAGGCTCGGGCTATCTCTTCGATCCCCGGCAGGACTGCGGGCCCTTGTCGGCATCGCTCGACGCGCTCGAGCGGGCCGTCGAGAGTGCGACGAGCGCCCCGGAGCGCGACGCGACGCTCACGAGTCTCGCGTCGATCAGAAGGCCGTGCCGGTAGCGCCCGCGCCGGCGCCCGGCGCTATCGGTCTCCGATGAACAGGCACGAGGACACCCGGCAGTACCTCAGGCTCATCTTCTACGGCGTCCTCACGGCGCTCGTGTGGGGCGTGTTCGCTCTCGACCGAGGCTTCTGGCAGGACGAGACGAACATCCTCGTGCACCTGGTCGGCCGGGACTTCTGGTCGCCCGCCACGTGGTTTCAGGCGGGTGCCGGCCCGACGCGGCGGCTTCAAACGAGCATCTATGCGGTGGCCTGGCTGTCGCATCGGCCCGTCCTCTTCCTCCAACTGGCCTTCGGCGCCACCTGGCTCGGCATCGGCGTCCTCGTCGAGCGGATTGCCGCGATGCTCTTCCCGGGCCGCCCTCGCCTGTGGCTCTGCGCGGCAGCCCTCACGCTCACGGCGTCGAGCGACTTCCTGACCGACAGCCTGGTGATGCTCGGCTACAACCTGGCGATCCTGACGTACTTGGCGGCGTTCATTCACTTGCTGCGCTGGTCCCGCGGAGGCTCGCCATGGCGGCTGCTCTCGGCGACGGTCCTGGCTTCTACGAGCGTGTGGCTGAACGAAGGCGCCCTGATCCCGATTGCCTTCTCGCCGCTGGTCGTGTGGCTGGCGCATCCGCGAGAGGGCGTGCGGCGCGCGGCCGTCGGTGCGGTGGCGTGGTACGCGGGGCTCGTTCCGTTTGCCGTGGTCTACGCTCGCTTTCTGCGGGATCCGGCCAGCTACGCTGGCAGAGCCGTGCTGTCGCTCGATCTCGCCGAGCGGAGTCGCAGAACGCTCGCGGCGTTCGGCGAGAATTTCGCTTTCTGGCACTGGGTGGCGGACCGGCCGAAGTGGGTTGGCACCGCTTCGCCCTCCATCCTGCCGCATTGGGTGGTGGTCGTGGCCGGTGGGGGAGCCGCGGCGCTGTTCGCGCTGATTCTGCGCCGGACGCCGCCCGGCGCACCGGAGGTGGGCGCGTGGCGGCGCGAGCTCGCCGTGGCCATCATCTGCCTCGGACTGGCGTTCCTGGCGAACGCCGCCTTCGCCAACCTCATCATGGGCGACGTGTTCTACCGCACGCAGAGCTTCTCGCGCGTGGCCGTCTCGCTGGCACTGGCCGTCCTCGCCTGCGGCACCGTATGGCACCGCTTGCGTGCGGCCCGCGCGCTCGCGCTCGCTGCGGCGGTGCTGTTCGTCGGTTTCGGCGCCGCAGGCGCCATGGAGCGACAGGACTTCTACGTGGCGTCGTGGGTTCGCCACCGCCGCGAGCTCGCCTCGATCATCGACCCGGCGCCGCGCCTCTCGTCGCACGCCCGGCTGCTGCTGCATCTTCCGCTGGACACCGACTACGAGGCGACGGAGGTGCCGTATCTGGCACGAGGATGGATGGCGCTGCTCTACGACGACAAGACGATGCAGGAGCGCACGTTCTTGTGGCGGCCGGGGGCGGAGAACTGCCTCCAACAGGCCGACGGCCTCCGATGCTGGGGCGTGGGCGAGCGCGACTGTTTCGTGGCTGGGCAGTGCGACTGGACGGCTCGCTACGCGGATCTGGCAGTCTTCGCCTTCGTGCCGGGCGAGGGACGCTACGAGCTGATTCGCGCCCTGCCCGATCCGCGCCTTCCCGACCTGCCGGACCCGGCGCCGGACTATGCGCCCGAATACCTCATCCGCGGTATGTCCCCGACGCCTCTGGCGCGATCGCTGCTCGATGTCTCGTCGCCGTGGGGCGGATGGTTCACGTCGAAGGGCGCCACGAAATGACGCCGTCGATCACGCGGGCCTGATCCTGTGGTGTCAGCGCCGCGTAGAACGGCAGTCTCGGGAGCCTTCCGCTGACGTCCACGGTGCCAGGACAGTCGGCGCTCGGGTCGAGGCGCCGCCCCATCGGTGAGAGGTGCAGCGGCAGATAGTGAAAGACGCTCGGCGTCCGGCCAGCCAGCCAGGCCCGTCCGGTAGCGCCGCCAGATGCCTGCGCGCACTCGCCAGTCCTCGCATGTGGGCGCTCCTCTGCGAGAGCGAGGCGCCGCCCCTCGGAATGCTTGTGCTCGATGCGGCGGCCGGATTCGCGCGTCCGAACGTCCTGGGCCGCGCATTCGACTGGGGACCAGGCGCCCTGCGCTCCGAGGCGTATCGAGCGCGAATCGCCTGCGCGCGCGCACGAGTGATTCGCAACAAGACCGCGCTCAACCGCGAGTACCGCCGTATCCCCCAGCCGTCGCTTGGATGACCGGGACGGGCAGGCCATGCTCGCCGCTCATCGCCGAAACGCCGCGCTCGCGTACGTCGCCTTTCCGCCGACGACCGTCAGCAGCGGCTCGATGTCCTTGATCTCGTCGACGGGGCACGCGAGCAGGTCCTTCGAGATCACGACGAAGTCGGCCAGCTTGCCCGGCTCGATCGATCCCTTGCGCTGCTCCTCGAAGGTCAGCCAGGCGCCGTTCAGCGTCCACATGCGGAGCGCCTGCTCGCGCGTGACGGTCTGATCCGGCTCCAGCACGCTGCCGTCCACCGTTGTCCGGGTGACGGCCATCCACATGCCGAAGAAGGGATTGAACGGATTGATGGCCGTCCGCGAGTCGAGACCGACCATGTGGTCGGAGCCTCCCGCGACGATCACGCCCGCCTGCCAGAGCGACCGGAGCGGCTGGAAGTCGCGCATCCGTGCGCCGAACACGTCCTTGATGACGCCGCCGTCGAAGTGCAGCCAGGCCGGCTGCACGTCGAACGCCACGCCCATCCGGCCGGCCCGCGCAATCGCGCGCGCGTCGGGGAAGTTGGCGTGCGTGACGGTGAAGCGGCGGCCTGCGATCGGATGGTCGCGATCCGCCGCCTCGTACGCGTCGAGCAGAGCGTCCAGCGCGCCGCCGCCCGTGACGTGCGCGGTCATCTGCCAGCCGAGATCGTTCGCGGCGCGCGCAATGGCGACCAGGTTCTCGCGGGACACCGACAGCACCCCGCGGTACTCGGGGTCGTGATACCCGTAGATATCCGTGTGATCGCCATACGGCTCGCGCAGATACGCCGTCCCGATGAGAATCCCGCCGTCGGCGAAGACCTTCAGCGGCCCGACGCGAACCCACTCGTCGCCGAGCCCCGTCACGAGCGGCAGCCGTTCGATTTCCTGCCGGAGCCCGTCGGCCGTTCCCTGGCCGCTGATGACGTACGTGACCGACGTCCTCACCGTCAGCTCGCCGCGGTTGCGGAGCTCCTGGTAGACGCGCAGACCCTCCGGACCCTCGCTGCGGTCGATCGTGCTCGTCAGACCGACCTCGCTGTACTTCTGCTGCATCGTCTTCAGGGCCCAGACCATGTCCTCGTGGGTCATCGGGCGCTGACGCCGAAGCGCGCCGAGGAGCTGGGGCGCGCCGAGGATCAATCCGGTCGGTTCGCCCCTGGCGTCCTTGATGATCTTGCCGTTGGCCGGCTGCGGAGTGTCGCGGGTGACGCCGAGTTGCCGCAGCGCGGACGAGTTGAGCACGGAACCGTAGCCGTTGTCGGTCATCGCCGGCCGATCCGGTGCCGCCTCGTCGAGATCGGTACCGCGTCGGATATCGGTGCTCGACCAGCCGCGTCGAGTACACCTTCGGCACGAAGATCACCCGTCCCGGCGGCGTCGCGGCCGCCCGCTCGCGGATGAAGCTGAGGATCTCCGGGATCGATCGCATGACCGGGACGACGCCGTCGCGCTGGCTGAGCGCCGCCGTGATCGGATGGGTGTGACTGTCGATGAGACCGGGCAGGACCGTGCGCCCGCCCAGGTCGACGAGCGCCGTCGACGGGCCGGCGAGGGCGCGCACCTCGGCCGTCGTGCCGACCGCGAGCAGCCGGTCGCCCCGTACGGCCAGCGCTTCGGCCTCGGGCCGATCGGCCCAGAGCGTGACGATGTGGCCGTCGTAGTAGACGGTGTCGGCGGTCGCCTGCACGGCGGGCCCGCGGACGGCCGCCGCGGCCACCACGGCGGACGCGAGCAGCGCCACGATCAGCAGACGGCGAATCATCGCGTCCTCCCGAACGACGAGCGACGAGCGTCAGTTGCGGACGACGCCGGTCAACTGTATCTGACGGCGATCTCCTTCAGTCGCCGGAGGGCCGCCGGCACTTCCGCCGTCGGATCGCCGGTCGCCTCGAACTCGAGCCCGAGGTACCCCTTGTAGCCGCCGGCGACGAAGAGCTTCAGCACGCGATCCCAGTCGAACGGCGAGCGTTTGTTGTCGTTGTCGTTCGCGACGGTGGTCTTGAAGTGCGAGCTGACGGCGTACGGGACGGCCATCTCGATCTGGCCGTAGACATCCGGCGGGCGGAAGTTGCCGATGTCGAGGTTCATCCCGGCCCACGGATGGTCGGCGCGCTTGACGATCTCGACCGTCTCCTTCGCGTGTGCCGTGATGCCGCCGTCGTCCTCGACGCCGAGGAAGATACCCTGCGCGCCGGAGATGTCGGCGCCCTGCTTCAACGTCTCCGCCGCGAAGTCGATCGCCTGCTCGAGCGTCGCGCCGGCAGGCGTCTGGCCGCCGAACACCCGGATGTGCGTCGCGCCCAGCTTCTGCGCGACACCGACCCACTTGCGCACGTCGGCGAGCTGCTTCTGACGCAGCTCCGCCGTCGGCTGCGCGAGCGTGATGCGCGTCCCGACGCTGTAGATCTCGACGCGGTTCTTCCACGCGAGACGGCGGAGCGACAGCAGGTACTCGTCGGGCGGGCCGGGCGGGAGCCAGGACCGAGGTCAGATCGATCCCGTCGGTGCCCGTCTCGACGGCGATGCGGATGAGGTCCTCGTAGCGCATCGTCTTGTCCGCGAGCGCCTTCTGATACGAGTAGGCGACGAGGCCCGTGCGATATCGACCCTTCGACGGCATGTTCGCGGAGGCCTGGGGAGCCGGCGAGGCAAGAAGGCCCGGCGCGGCCGCGGCCGCCGCTGCGGCGGCGGCGGCGCCGGCTGTCGTGAGGAAGTCTCGGCGATTCACGCGTGGCTCCTTCCCTGTGGGTCTGGGCCCGGAGGCCCGGGGCCTGTATTCTAATGCGCCGATGAGCGAGAACAGCGTCCTTCGCCCCCTCGATGTCACGATCGTGGGCGGGGGCATGATCACGCGTGATCAGCTCCTGCCGTCGCTCTACCATCTCGAGCGGCTCGGCGTCGTGAACGGGATTACGGTCTGCGCGCGGCGCAGCGGCACGCTGGGCGCGCTCAAGGAGGATCCGGAACTGAGGGCGGCATTCCCGCGCGGCGACTTCACGTCCAGTCCGCCGTTGTCGGAGCCGGCCGACCGGGTGCACGGCGATGCGGCTCGGCGCGCCATGGGCGGGATGCCGCCGCGCCAGCTCGTCGTCGTGGCGGTGCCCGACGCGGCGCACTACGAGCTCGTGATGGCGGCGCTCGAACTGGACCAGCACGTCCTGTGCGTGAAGCCCCTGGTCCAGTCGCACGCGCAGGCGGTCGAGATCGCCGCCGTCGCGGCGTCGAAGGGGCTGTTCGTCGGCGTCGACTACCACAAGCGCTTCGATCGGCGGGCCCTCGTGGCGCGGCGGCAGTACGGCGAGGACCGGTTCGGCCGGTTCGTCATGGGCGAGGCGCGGCTGCACGAGCCGTACGGCTATCGCCGTTCCAACTTCCAGAACTGGTTCACCTGCGACCAGGCGGATCCGTTCACCTATGTGGGCTGCCACTACGTCGATCTCGTGCACTTCATCACCGGTCTGAGGCCCGTTTCGGTGTCGGTCGACGCCGTCAAGGGGAGGTTTCCGAACGGCAACGACGGCTACCTCTGGTCGAGCGGCCGCGTGCGGTACGAGAACGGTGCGCTGCTGACGGTCACCGACGCCCTCGGGTACCCGGACGAGGCGGCCGGCAGCAACGACCAGGGCCTCGTGATGTACTGCGAGGGGGACGGCCGGAGCGGGATGATCCACCACGACGACCACGACCGAGGCGTGCGCTACAGCTATCTCGAACCCGACGGCGGTACGCGGTATCGGTACGTGAGCCCGGACTACTTCCGCCTCGTGCCCTGGGAGGGCGAAGGCCTCCGCCCGATCGGGTACGGCTACGATTCCATTGCGGCGCTGGTCGAGACGGTGCGCCGGATCGAATGGGACACCGCAGGACTGGACGAGGGGGCCTCGCTCGCGCGGCGTCGTCATCTCATCCGCGACGTCGAGCGTGCGGGCTTCCTCGCGACGCCGGCGGCCAAAGCCGGCAACGAACTGGTCGTCGAGGCGGCGAGGCTCTCGATTGCCAATGGAGGCGCGCGGGTCGAGCTTCGCGCCCTGAACCGCTGATCCGCATGGCCGAATACGACCTCACGCCCGTTCGCGTTCCGAAGGTGCGGACCCGGTTCCGAACGATCCGCACGCCGATTCCCGTGCCCCAGTCGCTCCCGCTCTTCCGGGAGCTGGCGCGGTCCGAGCCGCGCGCGATGGCGGGGCAGCCGCCGATCGTGTGGCACAAGGCCGACGACTTCACGATCTCCGACCGCTGGGGCAACCGGTGGATCGACTGGTCGTCCGGCGTGCTGATTGCGAACGCCGGCCACGGCCGCCGGCCGATCGGTCGGGCGATCAGGAAGCTGGTCGATCGCCCCCTGCTCGCCACCTACGTGTTCCCGCACGAGGGGCGGGCCGTCCTGACGCGGATGCTCCGCGAGATCTCGCCCGATCCGAGACGCTACCAGGTGTTCCTGTTGAGCACCGGCAGCGAGGCCGTGGAGAACGCGATCAAGCTGGCGAGGACGTACGCGCTCGAGAGGCACGGGCGGACGCGGCACGTCATCGTCTCGTTCCAGAATGCGTTCCACGGCCGGACGATGGGCGCGCAGCTCGCGGGCGGCATGGAGCGCCTCAAGACGTGGCTCGGCGACCGGGATCCGAGCTTCGTCCAGGTGCCGTTCCCGGACGGGTACAAGACGCGGGACGTCTCGTTCGACGGATTCGTGCAGGCGCTCGCGGCGGCGCGCGTCCGACCCGAGGCGATCGCGGGCGTGCTGACCGAGACGTTTCAGGGCGTCGGGCCGGACTTCATGCCGGTCGCGTACGCGCGCGCGCTCGAGCGATTCTGCCGCGATCACGACATCGTCCTCATCATGGACGAGGTGCAGGCCGGGTTCGGACGGACCGGCCGGATGTTCGCCTACGAGCACTACGGCGTGACGCCGGATCTCATCGCCTGCGGCAAGGGCATCACCTCCTCGCTGCCGCTCTCGGCGGTGATCGGCCGGGCGGACATCCTGGGGCTGTACGGGCCCGGGTCGATGACCTCGACGCACTCGGCGTCGCCGCTGGCGGTGGCGGCCGCGATCGAGAATCTCAAGCTGATACGGAAGGAGAAGCTCGTCGCCCGGGCGGCGCGGCTCGGCGCCATCCTCAATCCCGCGCTGCGGCGGATCCAGCGGCGCCATCCGCGCGTGCTCGGGTGCGTCCACGGGCGGGGCCTGGTCGCCGGGATCCAGGTCGTGAAGCCCGGCACGCGCGATCCGGACCCGGCGCTGGCCCAGCGCGTCAACGTGGCGTGCTTTCAGAAGGGACTGCTGATGTTCGCCCCCGTGGGGATCGCAGGCGAATGTCTCAAGATCGCGCCGCCGCTGACGATCTCCGAGGCGGCGCTGCGCGAGTCGATCGGCGTCTTCGAACAGGCGGTGGAGGAGGTGCTCGCAGCATGCAGCTCGACGTAGCGGCCCGGCCCCCATCCGCGCGCACGGGCACGTTCGACGGCGTCACGCCATACCAGTGGCTCGTCGTGATTGTCGCGTCGTGCGGCTGGCTCTTCGACTGCATGGACCAGCGCATCTTCATCCTGGCGCGGACCTCGGCCCTGCAGGAGCTTCTCCGCGGCCGCCCGGAGGCGCTCGCGTCCATCAACACGTACGCGGGCTACGCGACGACCTCGATGATCCTGGGCTGGGCCACCGGCGGGATCATCTTCGGCGTCATGAGCGACAAGATCGGGCGCGTCAAGACGATGGTCGCCACGCTGCTCGTCTATTCCGGGTTCACCGGCCTCTCCGGGCTGGCGCAGACCTGGACGGACTTCACGATCTATCGCTTTCTCGTCGGTCTCGGCGTAGGCGGGATGTTCGGCGCCGCGACGACGCTCGTGGCGGAGAGCGTGACGCCGCAGTTCCGGACCGTGGCGCTCGGCGCCCTGCAGGCGCTGTCGGCGACCGGCAACATCATCGGGTCGCTGGTCAGCCTGTGGGTCCCGCCCGGCGCGCCCGGCTTCATCGGCCCCTACGCGGGCTGGCGCGCCCTGTTCTTCGTCGGCGTGCTGCCGGCGCTCCTGATCGTGCCGACCGTGCTCCTGCTGCGCGAGCCGGAGTCCTGGCGCGAGGCGAAGGCGGACGCCGCGGCCGGCCGCGCGCGCAGACCCGTCGGCTCCCTGGCGGAGCTGTTCCGCGATCCGCGCTGGCGGCGCAACACGCTCATCGGACTGTTTCTCGGCGTCTCGGGAATGATCGGCCTCTGGGGCATCGGGTTCTTCTCGCCGGAGCTGATCTCGACGGCGCTGCGCGGCGCGCCTCAGCCGGTCGTCGACCGCGTGCG
Organism: uncultured Acidobacteriota bacterium; assembly: GCA_963764505.1. GTDB lineage: Bacteria > Acidobacteriota > Vicinamibacteria > Vicinamibacterales > SCN-69-37 > CAVXSP01. The sequence goes on from CAVXSP010000001.1 coordinate 2,434,096, forward strand.
GTCGTGGGGCACGGCGTTCCAGGACGTCGGCTCGTTCTTCGGCATGGTCGTCTTCACGTTCGTTGCGGCTTACGTCAGCCGGCGCTTCGCGTTCCTGTTCGCGCTCCTGCTCGGCATGGCGACGACCATGTTCGTGTTCAAATCGCTGCAGACGGCGAGCGACGCCTACTGGATGCTGCCGGTGATGGGATTCGCGCAGCTGTCGGTGTTCGCCGGGTATTCGATCTATTTCCCCGAGCTGTTCCCGACCAGACTCCGGGGCACCGGCGTGGGATTCTGCTACAACACGGTGCGCTACCTTGCCGCGCCCGCGCCCATCGTCTTCGGGTACCTGGCGACGCTGATGTCGTTCCGGACGGCCGCGATGCTGATGGCGTCGGTGTACCTCGTGGGCGTGGTCGCGCTCCTGTGGGCGCCGGAAACGAAGGGCCAGCCGCTGCCGGAGGGATAGGAAGAAAGCCAGAAGCCAGAAGCCAGAAGCCAGAAGCCAGAAGCCAGAAGCCCACATGCGAATCGGCATCATCGGCACCGGCGCGATCGCGAACCTGCACGCCCGCGCCTACAGGAACATCGATTGGCAGGTACGCGTGTGCACGGACGAAACGGCCGAGAAGGGCCGGAGCTTCGCCGCCGAACACGGCGCGGCCTTCGTGGGCAGCTACCAGGAAGTCTGCCGCCACCCGGACGTCGACGTCGTGGACGTCTGCACGTTTCCCGACTTCCGCCTGCAGCCGCTGATCCTGTGCGCCGAGGCCGGCAAGCACATCCAGGTGCAGAAGCCGATGGCCATCGAGCTGGAGACGGCGCGTGAGATGATCGCGCGCGCGCGCGACGCCGGGATCGTGCTGAACGTCGTGAGCCAGCACCGATTCGACGACTGCAGCCGGTTTCTCGCCGAGGCGATTCCGGCCGGGCGTCTCGGCAGGCTCCTCCAGTGCGACGCGTACGTGAAATGGTGGCGCTCGGACGAGTACCACGCGCGGCCGATCAAGGGCAGCTGGGCGACCGAAGGCGGCGGAGCCCTCATCAACCAGGCCATCCACCAGGTGGACCTGCTCCGCTGGCTGGCCGGCCCGGTCCATGAGCTGTACGCGACGTGGCAGCTCGGCGCCGTTCACACGATGGAGTCCGAGGATGTCGTCAACGCCGTCGTGCGGTACGCGAACGGCGCGAGCGGCGTCATCCAGGCGTCGACGGCGCTCTGGCCCGGTTACTCGGAACGCGTCGAGATCCACGGGACGAAAGGCACCGCGATCGTCTCGGGCGACAGGCTGACGGCCTGGGACGTCCGCGGGGACGAGGGCGATCCGCCGCCGCTTGCGCGGGAGGTCAAATCGGGATCGTCGGATCCGATGGCGATCTCGCTGGAGCCGTTCGAGCGCCAGTTCCTCGATTTCGGCCGCGCGATCGCCACACGCGGCGCGCCGCTCGTCTCGGGCGAGGAGGGCTACCGGGCCCTCGAGGTCGTCCAGGCGATCTATCGGTCGTGCCGGACGGGCGAGAAAGTGAGGCTCACGTGAATCGGCTGGGCGCGATCACCGACGAATTCTCACCCGATCTCGAGACCGCCCTCGACGCGATGACGGCCGCCGGGCTGACCGGCGCCGAGCTGCGCGTCATCGACGGGCGCAACATCGTCGAGCTGTCGGAGCCCGAGCTGGATGCGGTCCGGGCCGCCGTGGAGAGGCGCGGCATGGCCGTCATCGGCATCGCGTCTCCCGTCCTCAAATGCGTCCTGCCGGACGCGCCTCCCGTCGACAGCCGGTTTCAGCAGGACATCTTCGGATCGAGCTACACGATCGACGATCAGTCGAGGCTCGCCGAGCGGGCGCTCCGTGCAGCGGCCCGGACGGGCGCCGGCCTGGTGCGCGTGTTCTCCTACTGGCGGACGACCGATCCGCAAGCATGCTTCGGCAGGACGGCGGGGGCGCTGCGCGAGATCGCCGCAGAAGCGGCGCGTCGGGGCATCGTCGTCGGCCTCGAGAACGAGCCGGCGTGCAACGCCGGCACCGCCGCAGAGACCGCGCGGCTGCTCGAGCTCGTGGACCATCCCAATGTGCAGGTCGTCTGGGACCCTGCCAACGCGCTGGTGGCCGGCGAAGTGCCATATCCGGACGGCTACGCCCGCCTGCCGGCCCGGCGGATCGTCCACGTGCACGTCAAGGACTGCGCCGCGCGGGCCGACCATGTGCCGGAGTGGGGACCGGTCGGAGAAATGGACGTCGACTGGCCGGGCCAGCTCCGGGCGCTCGCCCGCGACGGGTACCGAGGATGGCTGAGTCTGGAGACGCATTGGCGCGGGCCGTCGGGCGACAAGCGGGACGCGAGCACGATCTGCGCGCACAATCTGAAAGACCTGACGGCGGAGTTCGCCGTTGGCCCATAGAATCTCGACCGAGGAGCACGACCCGATGAGCACGATGAAGACGACGCGACGAAGGTTCCTGGCAGCGGCGGCGCTGGCGCCGGTGGCCCTGAAAGCGATGCAAGCCTCGGCTCAGGGCGGCGAGCGTCTGCTCTATGTGGGCACGTACACGAACAACAACGCCGGCAGCAAAGGGATCTACGCGTGGCGGTTCGACGCGGCGAGCGGCAAGGTGGCGTCCCTCGGCCTGGCCGGAGAGACCGACAGCCCGAGCTTCCTCGCCGTCCATCCGAACCGCCGATTCCTGTACGCCGTGAACGAGCTGCCGCCACCCGAGGCTGGCGGTCCCGAAGGCGCCGTCACGGCCTTTGCCATCGACACGGCGTCCGGCAGGCTGACGCAGCTCAGCCGCTCGAAGTCGGGCGGGCGCCAGCCGGCGCATCTGACCGTCGATTCGGCAGGCAAGTGGGTCATCGTCGGAAACTACGGGACCGCCGCGGGAAACGAGGGCACGTCGGTCGCCGTCTTCGCGATTGGCGCCGACGGTGGACTGGCGGCCACGCCCGCGACCCTGGTGCCGCACGTGCCGAAGCCGAAGCGGCTCGACCCGGCGGCGCCGGCTCCGAAGGGCGGCAACCCCCCGGTGTCGCATCCGCACTGTGTGCTGCTGTCCCCCGACAACAGGTTTCTCTTCGTTGCCGAAAAGGGATTCGACGAGATCGTCAGCTACCACTTCGACGCCGCGACCGGTGCGTTGACGCCGAACACGCCGCCGGCGTTCCTCGCGCCGGGGGCGCCGACCGGTCCGCGTCACATGGCCTGGGGCAAGGGCGCCCGGTTCCTGTACGTGTGCCTCGAGCAGGGGCGGAGCGTGGCGACCTACGCCTTCGATGCCGCCAAGGGGGCGCTGACGCTGATCAACAGTCTCTCGACGCTCCCGGCGGAGGCTCCGCAGACGGGTTCGACGGCGGAAATCGAGGTGCATCCGGACGGCCGGTACCTGTACGTCTCGAACCGTGGCCACAACAGCCTGGCCCTGTTCGCCATCGATCCGGACAAGGGCACGTTGACGCCGCAGGGGCATTTTCCGACGGGCGGTGGCGGTCCCCGCAACTTCAAGATCGATCCCTCCGGCGATTGGGTCATCACGGAGAACCAGCAGTCGAATCTGAGCGTGGTCCAGAAGATCGATCGCCCGACGGGCAGGCTGACACCGACCGACGTCACGCTCGACACGCCGGCGCCCGTGTGCGTTGCATTCGTTTAGGTTCTGGGGTTCTGGGGTTCTGGGGTTCTGAGGTTCAAAGGCCGTGAACCCCAGAATTTCAGAACCGCAGAACCTTGGAACCGACATGAACTCCAGCCGTGATCACCTCCACGCCGTCGCCGCCAGCTTCCTCGGCTGGACGCTCGACGCGTTCGACTTCTTCATCGTCGTCTTCGTGCTGACGGACATCGGCGCCGATTTCGGGCGAAGCCGGCTCGAGATGACCTACGCGATCTCGCTGACGCTGGCGATGCGTCCGGTCGGGGCGTTCATCTTCGGGCTCATCGCGGACCGCTACGGGCGCCGGCTGCCGCTGATGATCGACCTCGTGTTCTTCTCGATCGTCGAAGTGCTGTCGGGCCTGGCGCCGAACTACTGGAGCTTCATGGTGCTCCGCGCGCTGTTCGGGATCGGGATGGGGGGTGAGTGGGGGGTCGGCGCGTCGCTGGCGATGGAGAAGGCGCCGCGCGCCCGACGGGGCATCCTGTCCGGGATCCTGCAGGAAGGCTACGCGACAGGCTACCTGCTCGCGGCGTGCTGCTACCTGTTCGTCTATCCAAGCCTCGGCTGGCGGCCGATGTTCTTCATCGGCGGATTGCCGGCGCTCCTGGCCGTCTACGTCCGGTCCCACGTGAAGGAATCGGAGGTCTGGGAGCGGACGAAGCACGACAACTGGGCGAACCTTGGCCGCGCCATCGTCTCGCATTGGAAGATCTTCCTCTACATCTTCGTGATGATGACGATGATGAACTTCGTCTCGCACAGCACGCAGGATCTGTATCCGACGTTCCTCAGGGTCGCCAAGGGCCTGGCGCCCGAGACCGTGTCCTACATCGCGATCGTGTACAACGTCGGCGCGATCATCGGCGGGATCGCGATGGGCCGCTACTCCGACAGCGTCGGCCGGCGGCGCGCGATGGTGACGGCGCTCGTGCTGGCCGTGATCGTGATTCCGATGTGGGCGTACTCGCCGACCACGCCGATGCTCTTCATGGGCGCGTTCATGATGCAGTTCATGGTGCAGGGCGCCTGGGGCGTCGTGCCGGCCCACATCAACGAGCTCGCGCCCGACTCGGTGCGCGGCTTCCTGCCAGGGTTCGCCTACCAGTGCGGAGTCGCCGTCGCCGGCACCGCGGCCTCGATTCAGGAGGCGCTGGCCGAGCACTACTGGTACGCGAACGCGATGGCCGGCACCGCGGCCATCGTGTTCGGACTCGCGGCGATCGTGATCGCGCTCGGCTGGGAGAAACACGCGACGGAGTTCGGCGTGTGACGCGTGCTGACCGTCGATCGGTCGCCGGCACGACGAGTCGGCTGGACGAAATTCTCCAACACGAGAACGGACTCTTTGGACAGCGGCTGTTATTTGTATTGACCCCGCGGGAATAGCCCGGTACCGTCTGTCCGGGGGGCCAATGCATGGCCACGTTTCGCGGCGTCGTCGGACGGCTGAATCCATTCTGGGTGATCGCGATTGTCGTGCTGGCGGTTTCGACCACCCTGGCGCAGCGGCTCCCGTCGACACCGGTCCCGCCGTCGGTCGCATCGACCGGAACACCTTCGGCAACGCAGGAGTACATCGGGGCCGACCGCTGCGAGTCCTGTCACAAGCCCGAGTTCACGGAATTTCACAAGACGCCTCATGCCGCGCTGCCAGTCGCGGCCGGCGCGGTCAGCGGCTGCGAGACGTGCCACGGGCCGGGCCGCGTCCACACGGAGGCCGAAGAAGCCGCCAAGGGCGATGACGCGAAGATGGCGGAGGCGGCCAGCCTGATCTTCTCGTTCAAGGGAACGACACAGGAGAACGCGAGCCGCTGTCTGGCGTGCCATGCCACGTCGAAGAGTCAAGCCGGCTTCGCCCATTCCGAACATTTCATGCACGGCGTCTCGTGCCAGCAGTGTCACGCGACGCACCTGGTCGAAGCGGCAAACGAGGCGGCCGGCGTCCCGAGCGTGAGGGTGCCCACGGCCCAGGCCCAGATCTTCAGGGTGCCGTCGGTCCGGGTGGAGTCCGCGTGGCTGCAGGACGGGCTGCTCAAGGCGCCTCAGCCGCAGGTCTGCTACGGCTGCCACGTGGACGTGCAGGCGAAGTTCGCGCTGCCGACGCACCATCCGGTGCCGGAGGGCATGGTCAAGTGCTCGGATTGCCATCAGCCCCACGGCACGATGAACCCGGCGAAGCTGCGGAGCGTGCGGTTCGATGCGTGTCTCCAGTGCCATGTGGAGAAGCGCGGGCCTGTGGTGTTCGAGCACGCGGCCCTGCAGGTCGAGGGCTGCGTCGCCTGCCACACGCCGCACGGCAGCGTGAACCATCTGCTGCTGAACCAGCGCGAAACACGGTTCCTGTGCCTCCAGTGCCACGTCGAGAGCGCCGCGCCCAACACGCCACACGGCCGCCTGGGATTCCAGACGAGCGGCGACTGCACACGGTGCCACGTGGCGATTCACGGGTCGAACTTCAATGAGTTCTTTCTCCAGTAGGCCGTTCGTGCTGTGGCGCGCGGCGTTGGCCGTCGCGGCGCTTGGCTGGGCCTCGGGCGCTCGCGCCCAGGAGCCGGCTGCTGCGCCACCGGAGGCGCCGGCCGCGGCGGCCGGGTTCGAGACGCACGGGTCGGTCAGCGTCGGGTACCGCTCGACCGACATTTCCGGCTACGAACCGAAGTACCGCGAGCTCTACGACCTGCGCGAGGGGCTGCGCGTGCCCGACGTGAATCTCTTCGCCCGTGCGCCGCAGGGCACCGATCGGTTCGCGGATACGTTCGCGTTCTCGGCCAGCGGCCTGGGCGGCGATCCGTATCAGGCGCTGCAGCTCACCGCACGCAAGCGCGGCCTCTACGATTTCCGGGCGAACTTCCGCCGGAGCCGGTTCTTCTGGGATCAGAGCGACGCGACCCTTCCGAATGGGAAGAACGGCCTGACGAACAATCATGCATGGGACACGGTCCGGACGCTCGGATCGGTGAACCTGCAGATCCGGCCGTCCAACGCGTTGCGGGCAGGGTTCCAGCTCTCGCGCAGCGGCCGTGATGGAACGCAGATCACGACGCGCGCGGTCGATTTCTTCGGCTCGCCGAGCAGCTGGGGCGGCTTCGCCCGCGCCAATCCTTTCAGCATGGTCGCGCCGATGCACGAGGCATCGACCCGGTATACCGGCAGCGTCGACTACACCCTGAAGACGTGGACGGTTCACTACGTCGCCGGTTATCAGGTGTTCGAAGACGCCGTGACGGCGAACGCCCTGGCGGAGCCCGAGCGGAGCATCAACCTCGACGATGCCGTTACCGCGAAGGAGATCCTCGACAGCGGCTCGTACCAGGACTACCGGAGGCTGACGACGCCGGTCAGCGAATTCTCGTTCGAAGGGCGGCCGGCGCCGAAGATCGAATGGCACGGCAGCTACAGTTTCTTTCGCTACGAGGGACCGGCGGGACTGCAGGCCGCCTACAAGGGCGCCGCCCGCACGACCGGCACCAACACCGCCCCCTATACGGTCTCGCTCGACACGCGCGCCGACGTGCGCGAACCGATGCACGTCCTGGATCAGGCCGTGACATGGGAGGCCAGCGACGTCGTGAACGTGGTCGGCGGCTACCGCTACGAGTGGATCGGCATCGACAACACGGCGGACTTCACGAGCGTGTACAACGGTACCCTGAACACCGGCGAGACGACGAACCAGTGGCGTCAGCACCGGAACCAGATCGATGGGGCGGTCGAGGTCATGCCGCGTGCGGACCTGCTGCTGCGGGGCGGGCTGCAGTACCTCCGGAACGACGTGCGCGTGACCGAGGAGGGAGTGGTCGACGATGTCCGCACGAAGACGATCAACACGGTGCGGCCGACGTTCAGCGCGTCCTGGAAACCGCATTCGATGATCGCCGTGCGCGCGGATCTCGACTCGATTTCGAACGACGTCTCCTACACGCGGCTGACGCCGAAGACGACCGTGGGATCCCGTATCCAGGTCGAAGTGCACCCGACCGACCAGCTCTCCGTCGTGGACGCCGTGAGCCTGCGTCACCAGACGCTCGACGAAGTGGATTACACGGCAGACGTCAAGGGCAATGCCCTGACGGCAACCTATCAGTTCAGCGAGAACCTGGCGCTCTTCGGCGGCTACACGGTCGACCGGTTCAAGTCGACGGGCACCGCGAGCTTCCTCCGCGGCACTCCGCCGCTCGACGTCGAGATCGTGAACGAGGCGAACAGCCAGGTGTGGCAGGGCGGGCTGTCGGTCAAGCCGACCTCCCGATTCGGCGTCAGCGCCGCCGGCAACTACATCAAGAGCACCGGTGAAGGGACCATCACCGGTGAGACGCCCTATTACGGCCCGCTCACGCACCGGTATGTCACCGGCACGGTGTTCTACGAATTCCCGCCCGCGGGGCGGCTCTCGCTGGACTTGACCCGCACCCACTACGGCGAAGAGCTCGTGCCGTTGAACGATTTCGAAGCGACCCTGGTGATGGTACGATGGACCCGAAGCTTCTGAAGGCGATCCGGAGCGGGCGCTCGACAACGTGGAGGTCAAGGAATGCGGGAGTCGTTCGGGAAGGCACTGGCTATCGTGGCGGTCGCATCACTGGCCGGTGCCGTGACGCTTGTGACCGAGGCGGCGGCCTCGCCGCAGTTCGCGGCCAAGGATACCTACCTCGATAAATGCGCCGTCTGCCATGGCGCGGACGGCATGGGCAAGACCGCCAAGGGCAAGAAAGCCAAAGTCAAGGACGTCAACGAGACGGTCAAGAAAATGTCCGAGGCGGAGATGATCAAGATCGTCCAGGACGGCAAGGCGCCGAACATGGACAGCTTCAAGAAGGACTATTCGCCGGAGCAGGTCAAGGCGCTCGTGCAGTACTACCGAACCCTGGCGAAGTAACGCATGGCCGGGACGGTGCTGATCGGTCTCGTCGTCGGCGCCACCATCCTGCTCGCCCTCGTGGTGTCGTTCCGGGTCCAGATGACCCGCGCCGCCGGCGGCAAGATCCTCGCCTTCATCGCGCTCTTCGTCATGCCGGCCCTCGCCGCCAAGCAGGGTTTCGACGCGCACATGGAGCAGGCGAAGACGACCCAGTTCTGCCTGTCGTGCCACATCATGGAGCCGTACGGGCGCAGCCTGCGCATCGACGATCCGAGCTTCGTGCCGGCCGTGCACTACCAGAATCGTCTGGTTCCCACCGACGAGGCGTGCTTCACCTGCCACACGACCTACACGATGTTCGGGGACTACGAAGCGAAGCTGCGCGGGTTGCGGCACCTGTACGTCGAGTATCTCGGCACCAAGCCCAAGCCCGAGGACATCAAGCTGTACACGCCGTACAACAACCGTGAATGCCTGCACTGTCACGACGGCATGCGCAAGTTCGAAGAGCACTCCGCTCATCACCGGACGCCCGAGGCGCTCGGTCGCATGCGGTCCAACCAGCTCTCGTGCACGTCGAGCGACTGCCACGAGTTCATCCACGACGTCGGCGATCTGGGCGACTACAAGCTCTGGGCGCCGCCCCGGCAGCCATGAGCCTGACCCCTCTCGAGCGGCGCCTGCGCTGGGCCGGCGTGCTGATCAGCCTCGGGCTGCTCGTGCAGTGGGTGACGCTCCAGCGCGTGCATCCGCTGTCGTTCGTGGCGTTCCTGTTCGTCGCCGTCCCGCTCATCGCCGCGGGGATTGTCCTGTTCCTGTTCGGAATCCTGAGGGGCGAGTCCGGGCACGCGAAGCCAGGCCCCTGAAGCTCGAAGGCCGGGCGGCCACGCCGACACGTGTTGGCCCTTGACGGCTATTCCGCGCGCAGCGCGGCCCACGGGTCGATCCGTGTGGCGCGTCGCGCGGGCAGCCAGGCCGCGATGAGTCCCACGGCGACCAGCAGCAGCGTGACGATCGTGAATACCATCGGGTCGGTCGGCGTCACGCCGAACAGGAACGTCTGCAGCACGCGCGTCACCCCGACGGCGCCTGCGAGGCCGACGATCAGGCCGACCGCGACGATGCGGAGCGCGCGCGCGAGCACGAGGCGGAGCACGTCTCGGCGTGTGGCGCCGAGCGCCATGCGGACGCCGATCTCGCGGCGGCGCTGCGTCACGGCGTAGGCCATCAATCCGTAGAGGCCGCACGTCGCGATCAGCGTCGCGGCCAACGCGAACAGCCCCACCAGCAACATCCGGAAACGCGGCTGCGCCACCGACGCCGCCACCGCTTCGTCCATGGTCACCGCGCTCTCGATCGGCAGGTCGGGCGCGACGCGACGGATTTCCGCGCGGATGCCCTCGACCACGCCGGCGGGCGTGGCCGTGCGCGCCACGAAGGACACGAATCGCAGGAACCCGCTGCGGTCCTGCTGAAACGGCGCATAGATCATCGGCTGGACGTCCCCGGCGAGACCCCGCTGGTGGATGTCCGCGACGACGCCCACGACCGTCAGCCAATCGCCTTGATCCAACACGTTCACGCGCACGCGCCGGCCGAGGGCCTCGCGCGGACCGCCTGGAAAGCACTCGCGTACGATGCGTTCGCTGACGATCGCCACTTTCGGCGCGGCCGCCGTGTCCTGTGCGGTGAAATCGCGTCCCGCCAGCAAGGGAATTCCCATGGTCTTGAAATAGCCGGCGTCGATCTTCGGCGTGCCGGCACGGAGCGTCGGCTTCGGCTGCCCCTCGACGTCGAAGTCGCCCTGGATGAACATCATGCCGAACGGCACCGAGTTGATCAGGCTCGCGGACTTCACGCCCGGCAGGTACCGGATGCGATCGAGGACGCCGCGCGCGAACGCCTGCATGCGCTCGGGCTCGTCGTAGAGGCGTTCGGGCAGCTGCACCTTCACGATCTGCAGCACGCCGTCGCGGTCGTTCGATTCGAACCCGGTCGGCACCGAGGTGAGGCGCACGAAGCTGTGAATCAGGAGGCCGGCGCCAATCAGGAGGACGAGCGTCATCGCGATCTGGCCGGCGACCAGCAGCGTCCGCAGCCGCTCGCCCTGACGGTCGGCCGTCGTGCGCGTCTCGCCGGCGTGCAGCGCGTGGCCTTCGCCGAACGTGGATCCGCTGATGCGCAGCGCCGGCACGAGGCCAACCAGCAGGCTCGCGAGCAGCGACAGGCCGAGGCCGAAAGCCATGACGCGCGCGTCGATGACGACGCCGCCGGGCCGTGGCAGCACGCCTTGGGGCACGAGCGGCAGCGCGGCGTCGACCGCGAGCCACGCGAGCAGCACGCCGAGCGACGCGCCCAGCAGCGACAGCACGACGGCTTCGGTCAGCAGCTGACGCACGATCCGCCGCCGGCCCGCGCCGAGGGACATGCGGACGGACAATTCGCCGCGCCGCGCGGTGAGACGCGCCATCTGCAGGTTCGCGACGTTGACGCAGGCGATCAGCAGCACGAGCGACACCGCTCCGAGCAGGATCAGCAGCAGCGTGCGCACCGAGTCCGTGCCGTACTCCTGCAGGCCGACCGTGCGGGCGAGCGTCCGGACGTTCGGCGCGAGCCTGCCGGCGGTCCCGAGGGCGCCGGGGGCCGCCACCGACGGATCGTTGATCAGCGGCGTCAATTCCGCTTCCGCGCGTTCCTGCGTGATGCCCGCCTTCATGCGGCCGAGCAGCCAGAGAAACGCGTTCCGGCCCGTGTCGCCCGGCCAGCGATTGAGCAGGAAGATGTCCGCCTCCGGCAGCGCGCCGAGCCGGGGGATCACCGGCCTGAAGCTGAAGTCCGGCGGCAGCACGCCGACGATGGTGCGGGGGAGGCCGTCGACGGTGATGGACTGTCCGACGGCTGCCGGGTCGGCGTTGAGCGACGTGCGCCACAGCCGATCGCTGACGATCGCGGCGCCATCGTCATCCGGCGCCGCCGCGCCGGTCAGGAACGCGCGGCCACGCGCAGGAGCGACGCCCAGTGTGGCGAAGAAATTCGGACTCACCTCGAGCGCATCCAGCTGCCGCGGCTCGCCGCGGCCGGTGAGCTGCGCGTTGATCGAGTTGTAGGCCGCGAGAGAATCGAGCGTGGTGACGCGCGGGCGCAGCGCCTCGTACGACACGGGCGCCCAGGTCGAGAACGTCCTGGCGCCCTGTGCCGACGAGAGGATGACGAGGCGATCGGGATTGGGATACGGCAGCGGACGCCAGAGCACGCCGTACGCGAAGGAGAAGATCGCGGTGCTGAGGCCGATGCCGAGCGCGAGCGTGGCGAGCGCGGTGAAGGTGAACGCCGGATCGCGGCCGAGCAACCGCAGCGCGTGGCGCACGTCCTGCGCGAACGTTTCGAGCGCCGCGAAGCTCCACGCTTCGCGCGACTGTTCGCGCAGCCGCAGCGGGTTGCCGATCCGCCGCCGCGCGGCTGCCCGTGCCTCGTCGCCGCTCAGGCCATCCGCGTCGGCCAGGGCGTGCGCCTCCATCTCCTCGTGGAAGCGCAGCTCGTCTTTCAGATCCCGATCGAACTGGTTCCGCTGGACAAGGAACAGCAGACGTCGGAGCACAGAACCCACGTGCACCCTCCTGCGAGTCAGGACACTACGTCGTCTCCATCACGCGCATGATCGCGCCGAACATCTGCGAGAAGCGCGATTCCTCGACGCGGAGCTGCTTCTTCCCGGCCGTCGTGAGCCTGTAGAAGCGCGCGCGCCGGTTGTTTGCCGAAGTCTTCCACTCGGCCAAGACCCACCCCTTGACGAGCATCCGCTGCAGCGCCGGATACAGCGATCCCTCTTCGATCGTCAGCACGTCCGCCGAGCGCATCTGGAGGTGCTGCGCGATGCCGTAGCCGTGCATCGACTCGATCGACAGCGTCTTCAGAATCAACATCTCGAGCGTGCCCGGAAGCAGCTCGTTCTTGCTCTTGGTCCTGGCCTCTTTCATCAGCGTCTCTTTGCATAGACGAACTATGTAAGTAAGAGTATCCTCCCGTTGGGGAGATTCTGTCAACCGTGGTTGGCGTTTCTGTGGTTGGCGTTTCGTGTGCCGTTCGGCTGGTGATCGCCGCATCCTTGGATCGCGGGTGGGATCGACGTACATGGGCGGGCAGCCGCCATGGATGGCTTCCTGGCGCAGTTCGTAGTGCCAGGGCTCGTTGCGGTAGATCCGGCACAGCCCGTACTCGGCGCCGTGCTCGGCCAGCCACGCCGCCGCATCGAAGGGCCCGATGTCGACCGCGTGCCCCGACACGTGAGCAGACGTGGTGGGGGTGGCCACCCATCGTGCGGCTGCCTCTCTCGAGCCGTACTTCGAGACCGCCTCGCGGAGCAGTCGTTCCTCGTATTCCGGGGAACGCCAGCCGCTATTGACGACGAGCTCGACCCCGTCGTTTGCGGCATCCGCTGCCGCCTGGCGCAGGGCACCGAGGAGAGCTGGATCGAGCTTGGCGACACCCGGAACGCCGTCGTCGAAGACCGTCGTGCCTTCGGGCACGGCACCCGCCATCGAGGACGAGGACTCGAGCAACTGGTAGCCGAGGGCCGCGGCGGTCGCGAAGACGACCAGCAGGCCGGCGACCAGGATCCTGGGAATCCGGCGGGTCGCTGTTCGTGCTGGTTCGCGGCAGGTCACGCCTTCATTTGAGGCGGCGTGGTGTTGCCAGCACGTATGCGGTTTTCGATATGCCGACGATATGCTCTGGCTGGGAGCATCGAGGCATGCGTGTGTTGATCGTCGAGGACGAGCCCTATATGGCAGAGGCCATCCGCGATGGCCTGCGTCTGGAAGCGATCGCGGCGGACGTCGCCGGTGACGGAGCCACCGCTCTGGAGCTGCTGAGCGTCAACACCTACGACATCGCCGTCCTCGACCGCGATATCCCCGGCCCCTCCGGCGACGAGATCGCCAAATGCATCGTCGCCTCCGGCAGCGGCATGCCGATCCTGATGCTCACCGCCGCCGACCGGCTCGACGACAAGGCCACCGGGTTCGAGCTCGGCGCCGACGACTACCTCACGAAGCCCTTCGCACTTCAAGAACTCGTGCTCAGGCTCAGAGCACTCAACCGCAGGCGGGCCCACAACAGACCACCCGTGCGAGAGATCGCAGGCCTGCGTCTGGATCCGTTCCGCCGCGAGGTCTACCGCGACGGCCGCTACGTCGCGCTGACCCGGAAGCAGTTCGCCGTGCTCGAGGTCCTTGTCGCTGCCGAGGGCGGTGTCGTCAGCGCCGAAGAGCTCCTGGAACGGGCGTGGGATCGGAACGCAGACCCGTTCACCAACGCCGTGCGGATCACGGTCTCGGCGCTGCGCAAACGGCTCGGCGAACCCTGGATCATCGCCACCGTGGCCGGCGCCGGGTACCGCATCGACACTCAACCGGGCACCGGGCGCGGGGGAGGAGGCCGTGGATAGAGCCCCGGGTGTGAGTGTTCGCCTCAAGCTGACCCTCAGCTATGCGGGCTTCCTCATGGTCGCAGGTGCCTTGCTGCTCGCGACCGTGTGGGTGTTCCTGCTGCGTTACGTACCCGACCGCGCGATCATCGGACTCGGGCACATTCCCAACCGTTCCGACCTCGTGCGCGCGTTCGCTCCGAGGGCAGTCGAAGCGCTGGCGTTCTTGCTGGTGTTCGGTCTCGTGGGAGGGTGGCTTCTCGCCGGCCGAATGCTCGCCCCCCTGACTCGTATCACAGATGCCACACGCATGGCCGCGAGCGGGTCGCTGTCCCACCGGATCCGGCTACCGGGCCGCCGCGATGAGTTCCGCGAACTCGCCGACGCGTTCGACACGATGCTCGCGCGGCTCGAAGCACACGTCGCCGAACAGCAGAGATTCGCTGCCAATGCCTCCCACGAACTGCGCACCCCGCTGGCGATCACGCAGACGCTGCTCGACGTGGCCCGCACCGATCCGAACCGCGACAACGGGGAACTGGTCGAACGACTCCACGCCGTCAACACCCGAGCGATCGACCTCACTGAGGCCTTGCTCCTGCTGAGCCGCGCCGACCGGCGGTCCTTCGCCCGAGAACACGTCGATCTGTCGCTTATAGCGGAAGAAGCCACTGAAACGCTCCTTCCGCTCGCCGAAAAGCATGGCGTCAACATTGGGACGTCCGGAGACATGGCCCCCGCCGTGGGCTCGCACGCGCTCCTGCTGCAGTTGACTACGAACCTCATGCACAACGCGATCGTCCACAATCTGCCCGAACAGGGCACCGTGTGGGTCACGACCGGCGTTCGCCCCAAGAGTGTGGTGCTCACTGTCGAGAACACCGGCGAGCTGCTCACGCCACAGTTGGTCTCCACGCTTGTCGAGCCGTTTGTTCGCGGCACCGAACGCATACGCACCGATCACGCGGGTGTCGGCCTCGGCCTGGCAATCGTCAAGAGCATCACCCAAGCACATGACGGTACCCTCACCCTCACGCCCCGTGACGCTGGGGGGCTCCGCGTCACGGTGCAACTGCCCGCCGTGCCACCGCACACGGGCAGATGACGAACGGACCTTGCGGCGTGAGTCGTCGCTCGACAAGCACTTGCGGGCGCGGGGTCATCGCGTGACTCCAAACAAGCGGGCAAGCCCCATGAGGGCAAGCAGGATTAGCGCAACCAGCACAACCCACGGCAGGATCGCATCCCGCGTCTCGTTCTTGACCCACCACTTCAGAAAGACGCCATTCTTCCAGCGTTGCTTCCAGGCCGAATCTTTCTCGTTATCCCAGAACATCCAGGTCGCTCCTCGCTCGGGCAGCCCGTTGACTGTACTGTGTACTATAGATCATAATACACACATATGGCGATGTTCCGATTCACGCTTGCGCCGGGTCAGCCGATTTTCGAGCAGGTCGTGTTTGCCGCGACCAAGGCGTTCGTTTCCGGCAAGCTTCAGCCGGGCGATCCCTTCCCGTCCGTGCGGGGACTGGCGGCCGATCTGAAGATCAATCCGAACACCGCAGCCAAAGTGGTGCAGCACCTGATCGGCGAGGGCTGGCTGGAGGCCGCTCCCGGCAAGGGCACTGTCGTCGCTCGCGCGCCGCGGCCCCGGGCCGGGGAGCGCAGGCGCCTTCTCGAACACGAGATCGAACGCCTGGCGGTCGAGGCAAAACGCCTGGGCCTTCGCCTCGAAGACGTGACCGACGCTCTGGCGTCGCACTGGAGGCGCCTCGACGAAGCGGGGAAGGCGGACGCGGCATGATCATCGAGACCCGGAACCTGACGAAGACGTTCGGCGAGCACGACGCTGTCAGAGGGATCTCGCTTGGCGTGCCGGAAGGCGCAACGGTCGCGCTGATCGGCGCCAATGGCGCGGGCAAGACCACCACGCTGCGCATGCTGATGAACCTCCTGGAAGCAGACGCCGGGGAGGCGCGGGTGCTGGGCGTCGACAGCCGGCGCCTTACTGCACGCGAGTATTCCCGCATCGGCTATGTGTCCGAAAACCAGAAGCTCCCCCCCGGCCTCACCACGGAACAGTTCTTCGCCTATCTGCGGCCGCTCTATTCCACCTGGGATCGCACCGTCGAAGACGACATGCGCCGCAGGTTCGAGCTGCAGCCCGGCCAGAAGCTCGGCCACCTATCGCATGGCATGCAGATGAAGGTGTGCCTGGCTGCGGCCCTGCCTCACCGGCCCGCCCTGCTCGTGCTCGATGAGCCGCTGAGCGGCCTTGACGTCCTCGTCCGCGACGAGGTGATGGGCGGTCTGCTCGCGCATTCGGACGAGACGACCGTGCTGATCTCCTCGCATGAGCTCGCGGAGATCGAGAGCTGCGCCACGCATGTCGCTTTCATGGACAAGGGCCGGCTGGTTGTACAGGACAGCCTGGAGGATGTCGCAGCCCGCTTCCGCGAGGTGACGGCGGGCTTTACCGGCGATCCGAAAGTTCCTGCGCGACTGCCCGAGAAGTGGCTGATACCGGAATGGAGCGGTCGCACCCTTCGTTTTACCACCACCGCCTACGCTGGCGATGAGGAACTCTCCCGGATGCTCGCCTCGCTGGTCGGCCCCCTTGCCCATCTCAGCACCGAACCCATGTCGCTGCGCGACACATCCAAGGCGCTGATCCGCGCCTATCGCAAGGAAGCAGCCCGATGACCGCTCAATCGCTCGCCCTTGAAACGGTAGAACCGCTGATGCGATGGCAGGCCGTCGCCAGCATGATCCGCAAGGATATGCATCTGCTCGGCCCCTACGCCCTGGCCGGTGCAATCTGGATGTTCGCCATGTCCGCTCTGTTCCACACGGACAAGGACTTCTCCGCGCTCATGGCCAGTATTGGCGTCTCGGGGTTGGGTCTCGACTTTTACCTGTTCGCCTTGTTCGGGATCGGCCTGCCGGTCGCCCTCACCTTGTTCGTGATTCTTCTTGCGCAGACGAACGTGGCATCCGACACGCGGCACGACTGGCTGATCCGGCCGGTCACCCCGCTCGAACTCGTGGCTTCGAAGGTGGTGACCATATTCTGCGTGATCGTCGCGCCCATGATCGCAGGCAACTTCATCTACATGATGGTGAAGGCCGCTGCGCTGCAGGCGGCGTTCGTGTTCTTCCCGCTGATCCTGACATGCTGCGTCCTCGTGATGGTGCTGTCCTGGCTGGTCTCGACGCCCTTCCGGGCCGTGCTGGCGCTCCTCGGCGTGTTCGTTCTTCTGACCGTAGCCATAGTGCTCGCGGAGGCCATCAAACGCGCCATCGGGTTCGCGCTCGGCGTCGCGGGCGATCCACCCGATCTGACGCCGTTCCCGAACCTCGATGACAGCTGGATCGTGTCGCTCGTCGCAGGGATCGGCCTGTACGTCGTTTCAGGCCTCACGCTGTGGCTCCTGCTCGCCCGGCGCAAGCGCGTCACAGCGCGCTGGCTGTTCGTCGGCTATTTCGCGGTCTCGACGTTCCTGCAGCACCTCCTCTTCGCGCCTCGCTAACGGAGGTCGAGACAATGACCCACATTTCAAGGCGAGAGGCCCTGCGCCTGGCCGCCGCCCTTGCGGTCGTGGCGGTCAGACCCCCCGCGGCGGCCCAGCAGGCTGGCGACGAGACGCTGGTGCGACGCGCATCACGGGCCCACTCGGCAGTCCGCCGCCTCCAAGGTCGTGAGCTGCTCATGCGGTAACGGAGCTCGACAAAGTCGCCGGCCGCTACGATTTCGGTCCCGGCTTCGTGCTCGCGATCACGCGCGATGGCGAATACCTGTACGCGCAACGCGAAGGCGTGCCCGGCGCGCTCAGGCTGCAGATCGTGCCCGAAGCGCCGCTGGCGT
Organism: uncultured Acidobacteriota bacterium; assembly: GCA_963764505.1. Classification (GTDB taxonomy): domain Bacteria; phylum Acidobacteriota; class Vicinamibacteria; order Vicinamibacterales; family SCN-69-37; genus CAVXSP01. Next base: position 2,451,879 of record CAVXSP010000001.1, read on the forward strand.
TCTTCTGGAAGGCGGTGGACGCCCAGATCCGCTTTACGACCGACGCGAGCGGTATGGTGACCGGAGCCGTCTTGACGCAGGGCAGGCAGATCGTCGGAATCAAAGGTAATAGCGGGCTACGGGAAACAAACCCGTCTACGCGCCCGATTTTACCGATGGTTTCGAGTGCATGGCCCGCAGAATCCCGTCAGAGTTACCGATCGACCGAAAGCCGTCTCCGACGGGCGGCGTCCCCACCGGGCCGGTGTGGTCGGTCTCCGCCGCATGCGGATGAGTGACAGCATGCTCCCGAAAAGCCGGGCAGGTCAGTTCAACTGCAACCGCGCCAGCGAGCTACCGGACGACGCCAACCTTCGCCAGCGTCTTGGCGACGTTACCCGCGCCTGGCATCCGGACGAGAGTGTACCCTGTTGCGGTTTCTTCTGAGTTGCCGTGGACGACGATGACATCGCTTTCGCTATCGTCGACGACGAACCCATCCTTATCCTGAAACTCGATCTTTGCACTGAACGCGTGAGTCGCAGCGCCTTTGTTACGAAGCGTAAGCTTCCAAGCGTATTTCCACCACTGATCGTTTGACTCCGTGACCCTCGACTCAACCGAAACAATCTCCCAGTCAGCGGCGACTGCCGTACCAGTTGCGCTCGGACTGGGTGCGCTGGCGGCGACCGGAAGTCCTGACGCCGATTTGTTCGACTCAGCGAATCCAATAAACTGAGGTAGACCATACTTCAGCGACAGCCGCTTCTGCTCAAGCATAGCGAGGGACTGCTGAAGGGTTGCGACGGTCGCCAGCGACATCGCCAGAACTACGCCGCCCGAGTACTTTGCAACCTCGGCTTGGCCTGCAGCGATCTGTGCCTTTGTGCTCGCGATTTCTTGCTCGACGGCCGTGAGCACGCCAGCCGTGCCCTCTGGTAAGGTGAAGGGCTTGCCGTCCACGGTGTAGCGCAGGGCGATATTGAGGTCGCCAGCCGTCGCGCGCTGAGCAAGCATCGCCCTGGTCTGCTTCAGTGTCGCCAGTCGAGCTTCAATCAGGGCCTTTACCAGCCCCCCCGTACTTACCATTTTCAGAGTCGGCTTCCGCAATCTGTGCATCAATCGCAGCGATTTCGGTTTTGACTCTTGGGTCGGCTGGAACTGGGTTTGCGCCCACGCCAACGTAGCCCCTAACGAGGAAATGAGGAGAATAAACGCGGTCACCCGTGGTGAGTTGGCCATCTACTGGTTCCAATGCCGTCCCTGTGAAGGGAATAGACCCGTGAGGTGCAAATCCTAACACCGTCCCGACGGAACGCGACAAGGGAGGGTCGCCAGGGCATAAGCTACCCGATAGGCTTCCGCCGCTCGCAAAACGCCGCGTCGGAGCGCCCGGTCGAGACCGAATCGTCAAATTCTTTAGAGCGCGTTTCAAAACTCCGTTAGCGGCCCTGGTACGAAGACGCGCAGCTTGGTACGGTCGGGCATGTCTCAGGCCCTCATCGATGATGCGATCTGGGCGCGCCTGGAACCGCTGATCCCGAAGCGGCGCCCGAAGCGTGGCCACCGGCACGGCCGGATCCCGATTCCGGACCGCGACGATTCTGACCGGCATTCTCTTCGTCCTCCGCGCCGGCATCCCCTGGCAGATGCTGCCGCAAGCAAGATGGGCTGCGGGTCGGGCAGACGTGTTGGCGCCGCCTGGTCCGGTGGCAGCGCACCGGGGTGTGGCAACGGCTCCACGAGACCCTGCTGGCCGAGCTCCGTCGCCGCGGGCGCCTCGACCAGCGCTGGACCGTGATCGACAGCGGCTCGGTTCGCGCGGTGCGCGGGGGAAAAAAACTGGACCGAACCCAACCGATTGCCGCAAGGCGGGTTCCAAACACCACCTCATCACCGAGCGCGCGGCGTCCCACTCGTCGCGCAGGTAACGGCGGCGAACGTCAACGACATCACGCACCTGGACCCGATGGTCGATGCCCTGCCGGCGGTGCGCGGTCGTCGCGGGCGCCCGCGCCGCAAGCCCCGGACGCGCTGCAGGGCGACCGCGGCTACGACTCCCAGCCGCATCGTGACCGCTTGTGGGCCCGCGGCATCCGGCCCGTCCTCGCTCAGCCGACGCACCCCGCACGGCAGTGGCTTGGGCACGTCTCGCGATGGGTCATCGAACGCACCATCGCCTGGCTGCATCGCTTCCGCCGCCTCACCGTCCGCTACGAACGCCGCGCCGACGTCCATCAAGCCTTCCTCACCCTCGGCTGTGTGCTCATCTGCTGGAACTATCTCAAAGCCCCGCGGAGACTGTTTTGAAACGCGCTCTTAGGAGAAGTTGGAGGCGCCGCCAGGAATTGAACCGGGAACGGAGGTTTTGCAGGGCGCTACCGCGTCCTTTCGCTGCCCCTGTCAGGTACCAAGGACTTAGCGGAATTGCTCCGAAAAACGGCGACCTTCGCTCTTACGACGACTACGAGGATTACGCAGGCTTTGTCCCTGACGGGGACAATTTAGGGACAGGGACTCCCTACGGAAGGGATACACTCACTACCTCCATGACCGTCGTCGGCTTCCCTGTTGTCCACAACCAGCACCGCGGCTCTGAGATCCTTTCCGGATGCTGTGTGCGAGGCTCGCTCATGAAACGAAGTGTCTGTGTCGTGATTTCGCTGTTCGCCCTCTCCAGTGGTGCCTGCCATAGCAACTCCACGACGGCCACGACACCGACCCCGACACCAACCACGGTATCGCTCACCGGCACAGTCACTGCGGTTGACGCAGGCGCAATCGCGGGAGCTCTCGTCAAAATCCTAGATGGTCCGAACGTTGGGATGTCAACAACCACAAGTAGTGCAGGCATCTACTCTTTGACTGGCTTGACGGCAGGCAACGCCAATCTTTCTGCCTCTGCCTCCACGACGATCTACGACGAGGTCCGGCTCGGCGTGTTGATAGACGGCACGAACACCTTGAATTTTGTCTTTGCGGTGCCAGCTTGCAAGACGAATAACACGGCAATGGTGACCTTCGGTAACCGGTCTGCGACGGCAACACAGGACATCATCTGGGACGGCACTCAACTTTTTGTACTCGGACTGGGGCAGACGAGACAGCGGATCACGAGTGCTGCGGGCGTGGCGCATACCCTACGGTTCAAGATAGACGGCACTGCGACGCTCGCTTGCGCGGATTCAACGCCGATCCTGGCTCTGTGCTCGAAGAACCGCTTAATCACCTGCTCTGCCCCATAGAGGTCACGGTTTCACACTGAAGAAGTTTAGGCGGTGACCGCGGGCGGCGAGGAGCGGCAGATCGGCTGACCCCTGCTATTGCCAGCCCGCGAGAAATGATAGGGAACTTGCGCGCGATCGCCTTCGTCTTGTCCGACCTTGAAACTGGCAGTCTGCTCGGCCACGCGCTCGTCTGCCAGGAAGCTCGGTACGTTTCCATCGCTGACGCTGTTGCGGGGCCGCTCGAACGCCTGCACGCCTCGCCGCAACAGTGGCGCGCGATGGCCTCTGACCTGACGCTCGGCCTCCCTCCGACGCCGCTGCCGGCCGATGGTGCGTTCGCCCGGCTGCTCGTGCACGACGGCAGGCGCCGAAGCACGGTGCTTCAGCAGCTTGACGGAACTCGACGTCAATCCCGCGACGCCGGCCGAGACGGCGCCGGCACTCGACAAGTTGCTGCGCGGGCTGGCCTGTCAGTAGGGACTGAAGATGCAGCGGCGTCGGCCACGACGGTGACGGACTTTCCTGCTGCACCTATCGCGGCAAGTCGTGCAGAATAGGCCTGCTCACACCGAGAGGCCCTGAATGAGATTTCGCGCCAGCCTTCCTATTGCAGTCATTGTCCTGTCAATCCTGGTCTCGCGCAGGATGTAGGCTCGCTGAGTGGGGCGTATCGTCGAAAGGAAAATGCCTCCACGTATCACACGAAGGGCTGCCCGTTCGCCAAGTAGGGCGGCTGGGAAATGGTGTCGGTAACCATTGGCGAAATACTCAACGGCAGTCTGCAGCCGTGCAGCGTTTGTCATCCGGACAAGGATCCGGCGATCAAGGGCGCAATCGATGCCTATCGAGCGAAAAAGAAAGACGAGGACGACGCCAAGGCCGCCGTGGCAGCCGCGAAGGCCACCGCCGACGCCGCGGCCAGAAAATCCAAATGGCCAGCTGACGTCAGCCCGTCCAAAGTGTACCGAAGGAGCACAGATGCGACGACCTATCACACGTCGGATTGCCCGTTCGCCGGAAATCAAAGCTGGGTGATGGTCGCGGTGACACCGGCGGAACTTGGCTCAGGCAAGCTTGAGCCTTGTACCGTCTGCCGTGCACTGGACAATCCGAGCATGCGCGCGCTTGTCAGCAAAGCCACGGACGATGCCCGTGCAGCAGCCGCGGTGGCCGCGAAAGCCAAACGGGACGCGGCCGCAGCTGAGCTCCGCCGGCGTGAAGCTGAACCGCTGACGCGTCTGCCTGAATCTCGTGTCCGGAGCATTCTGACCGCAGCAATGACGAAGGCACAGAACAACGTCACAGTCTTCGATAAGGAAACGGCGACCGCCTTTTCCGCCGTTGCGCCGGACTACCGCGGTACGGTGACGATTCTTGTTCAGGAAGGACTCACAGTTCTTGCGACGGGCTCGGTCGCTTAGCTGCATTTCGTCGCGCGCGAAGCGACGAGGAAGTTTCAGCCCATGCCGGTAACGACATAGAGCGACGCTGTTATGATAGGCATCAATCCAACGCGTATTGATAGTCCCGACATCGAGAAGGTCATTGTCCAGCGAAACGGCGTGACGGTGGCGCTGACCGCTTCGAGTCTTAGCCTGCGACAACTGACGTCGAGCATGGGCGCCAAGACACAACTTCACGCGGGCACCGTGAGCTTCCCGCTCAGCGCGTTAGAACCTGGAACTGGCGTTTCGGTAAAGATTATCCTCGTGCCAGCGACAGGCAACAACATCATCCGGACGTACGGGTCGATTGATCTCAGAGCCTTTCAATAAGGCAGGTCGTCGGAAGCGTCTATGCGTGCGCTCGCCTTCCTGGCCGGACAGTAGAAAGATCCGGTCGCGCCGAATCGGCAGGTCCATTAATGAACGTGCGCCGACGGCACGAAGAAGCTCGTCAACTCGGGGTGTAACGCCGCGCACGCCAACTCGACCGATGCCGGTTCCGCCCGGGTCTGCTTCCAATCGAGGCCGGAAAGATCGATCGTGAGCCAGCCGGTGGCGTCGAGTTCGAATCTCGCTTCGCGGGCGACCAACCAACGCAGTAAACATGCGGCGGCTTCGATTCGGCTGGTCGAGTGATGCGTCATTGCGCGCGCCCTTCCTTGCAGACAAGGCGCCAACCCGCCGGATCACTGCCCGGCCGCGCGGACGTCTTCTGCGAACACAACCACAAGCCGCCGTTGCGTCTACAGAGCTGGCCACCGCTGTAACACTTGCCAGCAGTGAAGGTGCCCGCGTACTCGACGCTCGGCCCGCGCGCCTAGACGGCCGCGAGGCGCCGCTCGAGCTCGGCGATGCGCGCGTCGCGCTGGACGAGCCGCTGGTGCAAGGGCGCCGCGATCGCGCGCGCCAACTGTTCGGCCTTCTCGCACGACGTCGTCATGCAGGGCTGCCCGTGGGCAAGACGAGGAAACTGACCGAGCCGGGCCGCACGGACCAATTCAAACACCGCGAGATTTTGAACGCGGTGAGATCGTTTTGATAGAGCGAGATCAGCTCCGTCGGCACGGGGTCAGCCGGGGATCCGAGTGCCCCGAAGTGAGCCCACGGGCGCGCTCGTCATTTCCAAGGCGCTCGCGTCGGAGATCGCGACGTCGATGGGCGCCGCGGCGAACGCGATTTCAGCGAGGTCGGCGAGCGTCACTTGATGCGACGGCGCATTCGGCGCCACCACAATCGGCAGGCCGAGCAAACTGCGCGGCACGTCGGCTGCCGCGCCGAGCGCGGCCGCGATGATCGCCAGATCCTTCAGCGACGCCAGCCACGCGAGGCCTCGACCGCTCGTGCTGATCGCTGCGATCAGGGATCGCAGATCGTCGGCCAGATTCGACATGGCGGTGATCTCGGTGCTGCCGTCACTGGCCGTGATCGACGCGGGCAGGCCATCGACGGCGGTGACCGAGGGATCGAGAAACACCATAGATTCGGCGCGCCCGTGCGCCGCCAAAGCCGCATCGCGAATCGTCGGTTCGGCCACGCGCGCACGGAGCAGCACATTGGAAAACACGACGATGCTCCCCACGAGCGCGGGCTTCAACATCAGCGCGTCGAAGAGAAAGGAAACCGGGGGAATTGCCCCGCCTTCGGGAATCCACCCGCCCGCGGTGCCGCTGTCCAACTGCCGAGGCGTCTGCACAGCGAATGGGATCGGCCGCATGCGGTGGCGCGCCGCCTCCACGGCCGAGTCGCCGGCCAACAGTTGCGCTGTCGCCGGATCGAAAATCCCGAGCGACTGCAGGTCGCGCGAGAGCAAGAGCGCCTCGCCTGCTCTGACCCGCTCATCCCGCTGCCCGCAGCCCGTCTTTATTGACGAAATCGTGGTTTTCGCATGTGTCCCGGCTTGGATCGTGGGACACATGCGAATCCGGCCAGATGAGGCCGGGAAACATTGGGGTTGGGACACTGGGACACATAGGAAGGGAGATATCGGGCGATCGCCTCGGAGCAGGGCTCGCGGCGGTAGCCGCGGAGTCGCCGCCAGTCCGAGAGCCGATGGCGATCGGAGTGGACGCCGAGCGAGCCAAGGAGCCGGGCGAGCCCGCGCTCGGTCAGGGCCCGGCCGTGGCACACGTCGCCCACGGGCGATCCGGCTGGGCCACCAGCGCCGCGACGAGATCGCCGACGGGATGATCTAGGCGTCATCGTCTGTCAGAGTACTCGGCCATGTCGCGGAGCAGCTCGACGACGGCCTCGGCGTCCTCGGCCTCTGCGCCGGACAGCTCGACGGCGGCCGCCGGGCCTGTTCCGGCCAGTCTCCGCCGGCGAGATCCGCGACGGCGAGTAGCGGCCGCCAGCAATCGGCTGCCCGATAGTGCAGCGTCGCCGGGACGTCCGGGTCCGCGACGCGCACGGCCGCCAGGTGGTCGAGCGCCCAGCGGCGCCATTGACGACGAAGGGGCGCCTGGTCATCGCGCAGGCGGTCCGCACGGAGTCGATCGATGGGCTCATCGGGCCGGCGTCGCCGGAGCGTCACCACGATAGATCGATCGAGGATAGTACTGGCTGGCCGGCCGATCATGGAGATTGCGCGCGCGCCGAAACAGGGTATGAGCTGCGGCTCGTGCGTCTCCGCGGCGCAGCGCAGGGATATACGCCGTGGCGCGCGTGTGGCCGGCGCACATGATCCCGCGCAGCTCCGAGGACTCGTCGCGCAGCCAGTGTCGGCCTAGTCCGCGAGCAGGGTTGGGCGATGCGTCGCGATCGCTCGGGCGAGCACCGCGCCGGTGAGATTGCTGGCTGCCAGCGCCCGCGGCACGATCCCGCTGAGCAGCGTCAGGAGCTGCGTCTTGCCGGAACGCATGGTCGCGGCAGTCACAAGCAGGATTGGCATGCACGCGAGTACGTCAATGAGGTAGGTTGCGGCCACCCAGAGAGCGATGCCGAGCGCCTGGGCCTGGGTCATGACGACATAGCGCCGTATCAGCGCGGCGGTGCCGTCGAGCAACACTGCACCCGACACGGACTCGACCGAAGGTTCGTCGTCCGTCAAAGTGATAGCGTAGGGCGTGGCCTCGTGGGACTCCGCACGCGCTGGCAGGATCGCGGTCGTCTGGGACGGCGGCGCCAACGCGGCATCCACCATTCCTGACGGCACCAGCGGATAGCGGCGACGAATCATCGCGCGGATAGTTGCGCGTGTGAGCCGGTCGGCGTCGAGCGGGATCGACTCACGCACGCGCAGGAGCGCCCTCTCGATCTGCTCAGCCGTCGCGTCCGCATCGAGTGCCTCAATGGCCGCCAGATCTGCGACAGACGCGAGCGGCAGCCGGTCCGCCGTCGGCGCCATGCTGGCTCAGTGAATCTCGCGCGCGTCGGGCGTGCCGTCCCGGCCGTTCATCGCGCGCTCGGCCGGGACGCGATCCAAACGTCGAGATCGCTTTTCTTCCAGGCGACGGTCTGCACGCTCAAGCGCACGGGCGTCGGAAATAGCCCGCGCCTGGCCAGCGCATAGATCTGCGAGCGCGACAGGCCGGTGATGCTGCAGACGTCCCGCCGCCGATACAAGATTTCTTGCCGTGCGAGGTCATCGGCGCGTTGTCGCGCTCGGCGTGCTCGCTCAGATATCGTGTTCATTTCCCTCGTCCTTCTGTGGCTCTGTATGAGCCGGCGAGGACAAGGGTAGACGGCGACTTTGACAGCAGCTTGCTACTGTCGTGATCTTAGCGTCTGAGTCCGGCGCTCGATCTTGCGGCGGTCGAGATTTGGAAGCTGATTCTGGATGTAGGTCGCTGGCGAGCGCCACTGATTCTGTAATTCATCGCTCTGTTGCCAGCGTCGGAGATACTTCGCGATCGGCGCATCGTCTTGTGCGGCCTGCTTCGCGATTTGGGCACCGCGCACGAGTCCGCCTCGCTTCGACAGTTCGACGCGCACGGCTCGCCGAGTCGAGTCGTTCGCGACCATCCCGAGTAGCAGGGCCTGATAGGCCGCCAGCGCGGCATTCTCGTTCGTCAGGCCGAGATGCCGCCGCGTCTGCGCGACCAACACCAGCGACAGCATGGCATTTCTCGCCTGTTGCCGCTGCCGGGCGGATCGTTTGCGAGTCTGGACCTTGCCGGCGAGATGTTGTTCGACGAGGAGGGGATCTGTGGGATAGCCAATTCCCCGCAGGATAGCGCGCTCGGCGGCCTCGATAAGCGCGAGTAGATCTGTCACGAGCTTCTGTTCGAACTGCCACCGGGCGAACTGGTAAGGAGTGGCGGGGATCATGACGCCGCTTTCGCCGCTTTCGCAGCGTTCGCATCTCGGAGCGCGTCGAGATGATCTGCCCAGGCCTGCATCATCTTTCGGCGCTCGTCGATGTATTCAGCTCTGTTGTAGGCGGCCCGAATGTAGTCCTTCTCGACATGGGCCAACTGGCGCTCGATCAGATCCGGGCGCCAGCCGAACTCATTGAACCTCGTCGAGGCCATCGTTCGGAACCCGTGAGCGGTCATTTCCTGCGCGCTGTAGCTGAGTCGCCGAAGCGCCGCGTTGACGGTGACATCGGACATTGGCCGTTTGCTCGTGCGGTTCGACGGGAACACGTACGGCCCGTGTCCGGTGAGCGGCTTGATTTCCCGGAGGGTGACGATCGCCTGCTTGGACAACGGCACGAGATGCGGCGCCCGCGCTTTCATCTTCGCGGCCGGAATACGCCACAGCGCGTCCTCGAGGTCGATCTCTGACCATTCGGCTTTGCGGAGCTCGCCCGGCCGCACAAAGACGAGCGGTGCGAGCCGTAGGGCCTGCCAGACGACAAACGAGCCGGTAAACGCCTCGATGGCCCGCAGCAGGGCACCGATCGTGGCCGGATCGGTAATGGCTGCATGGTGCAGAGTGACGACGGGTGCAGAGCCCGCGGAGATCGGCGCTCGGTTCTCGTTGCGCTCGGCCCGTCGCAATGGCGTACCGGAATACTTGCCCGGCGATTTGTTTCGTTCGGTGGGCTGTCTCGTGTCGCCCTCGGGCCTCGATGATGCAACGCTGCGAGCAGTTCGGGAGGCTCAATCGACACGATCGGTCGCGTCCCGATCTGCGGGAACAGATACCCCTCGAATAACCAGGTGATCTTTTCGACGGTCGCGCACAGGTGCAGCTTCGCGCGATGCTTGTCGAGCCATTCGCGCGCACGGCCTCGAACGTGCCCCGTGTCTCCGCCGTGAGTTTCGCTTCACGTCCTTGCGCGCCACAGACGGATCCATGCCGGCCGCGAGGAGCTTCCGGAGTTGGGCGAGTTTCTCGCGCGCGGGAGCGAGCTCCACGTGGTCGAACACCCGAGGCTCAGCGTCTTCCGCTTGCCGGCGAACCGATAATCCCAGCGCCACCACTTCGCGCCGGTCGGTTGAATCAGCACGTAGAGGCCGTCGCGATCCGCCGCTTTGTAGGGTTTGGCCTTCGGTTTCAACTTGCGCACCTGGACGTCAGTCAACATATGTCGCGCGCTCCTTTTGGATTCCCCCGAGCCCCCGCTGGGTTCTCTGCCGCCATTCGGCATCGAATCCGCTGGGACGGTAGCCGGTAGTCGGTAAGTCACCCGTCGCGGACGGCAGAACCGATAGCTCCCGCCAGACTTGCCCATGATGACGGTAGATTTGGCTGGAACAGTATAGCCGGGTTTGGACGGGTTACGTACTGGAACCCTTAGAAGATCAGCGTGTTAGCGGCTTCGTGTGGACTCGTCTGGAAGGGCTTGTGGAGCGGGCTACGGGAATCGAACCCGTCTAGCTGGCTTGGGAAGCCAGAGCATTACCACTATGCTAAGCCCGCGTCCGACACCGCATGATATCAGGCGTCAGCTGCGCCGGATCACGCCCAGCACTTCGTCCCGCTTCCGCGCCATCAGCTCGGGCGTGAGCGCCTCGAGGTTCAGCCGCAGCAGCGGCTCCGTGTTCGACGCCCGGACGTTGAAGTGCCAGTCCGGGAATTCCGCCGAGAAGCCGTCGAGCGTGTAGGTGTGGCCGTCCTTGTACCTGGCCGCGAGGTCCGTCAGGCGCGCCTCCGTGGTCGCCATGTCGCTCACGCGCGTATTGATCTCTCCCGAGATGAAGTACTTCTGTCGCAGCGGCGCCAGCAGGTCGTGGAGCGTGCTGTTCTTCTTCGACATCAGCTCCAGCATCAGCAGCGCCGGGATGAAGCCGTTGTCGGCGTAGTAGTAGTCCCGGAAGTAGTAGTGCCCGGTGACCTCGCCGCCGAAAATCGCGTTCTCCTCTCGCATGCGCCGCTTGATGAAGGCATGGCCGACGCGGTTCATGAGCGCCGTGCCGCCGTAGGCCGCCGCGGTGTCCTTCACGGCGTAGCTGGCGCGGACGTCGTAGATGATCTTCTCGCCGGGCGATTTGCGGAGGAACGCCTCGGAGAGGAGCGCGGTCACGAAGTCGCCGGCGACGAAGTCGCCGCTCCCGTCGATGAAGAAGCACCGATCCGCGTCGCCGTCCCAGGCGATGCCGATATCTGCCCGCTCTGCGACCACGCGCTCGACGATGTCCCGGCGGTTCTCCTCGATCAGCGGGTTCGCCTCGTGATTCGGGAACCGGCCATCGATCTCGAAGCACAGCCGCGTCGTGCGGCACGGCAGCCGATCGAACAGGAGGGGCGCGACCAGCCCCGCCATGCCGCTGCCGGCGTCGAGCACAACGTTGAACGGCGTGACGGCGCCCGGATCGATGAAGGACAGGACCTTCGCCACGTAGGCGTCGAGCAGGTTCTTGGTCTCGTAGCTGCCCATTGGCCTGGCCGGGGGCGGGATCGCGCCGCGCGTCACCATGTCGCGGATTTCGCCGATGCCGGCGTCCCCCGACAGCGGAAACGCCTCCTTCCGCACCATCTTCACGCCGTTGTACTCGCCGGGATTGTGCGAGGCGGTGATCTGGGCGCCGCCATCGTATCCGTAGTGCGCGACCGCGAAGTAGAGCATGTCGGTTCCGGCCAGCCCGAAATCGACGACGTCGCCGCCCTGCTCGCGGGCGCCCGCGATGAAGGCGCTGGCCAGGGCGGGGGAGGAGAGCCGCATGTCCCGCGAGACCGCGATGCGGCCGGGACCGAGATACGCGATGAACGCCCGGCCGATGAGGTGAGCGGCCGTCTCGTCGATCTCGGCGGGGTAGACCCCTCGGACGTCGTATGCCTTGAAGATGGAAGCTGAAGTGGGCATGAGGTCGTTCATTGGGCTATGGGCTATGGGCTATAGGCTATGGGCGCTAGGCTGCGGACATTGTCCGTCTGGAGCCCGCAGCCCGTCGCCTCTCAAATACTCGAATAGTCCGTGACGACAGACATGTCGCCGAGGATGGCATCCCCGATCTGCACGTTGCGTCCGAAGTGGCAGTGGCCTCCGGCGAGCGCGGCGCCGATGCGGGCCTCGCGGTCCACCCAGGTATTCGGCCACAGAATCGCTCCGTCGATCACGGCGCCTTGGTCGATGTGGCAGTTCTGGCCGATCACGCTGTAGGGCCCGATTCGCGCGCCCCGCTTGATCACCGCGCCGCCGTCCACGAAGCACGGCGCCTCGATCGTCACGTCCTCGTCGATCCGCGCGTCGGCGGAGACCAGCGCCTGGCCGGCCCGGCCGTCGAACGGGGGCGCCACGAAACGCCCGTCCATGATGTCACGATGCGCCTGCCGGTATTTCTCGGGCGTGCCGATGTCGATCCAGTAGCCGTTCGACACCAGCGCGACGAACGTCTCGCCGTTGCGCACGAGCGACGGAAAGTAGCCCCGCTCGATCGAGAACGTCGTGTCCCTCGGAATCCGCTCGAGCGTCTCGGGTTCGAGCACGTAGATCCCGGCGTTGATGGTGTTGCAGGTGATCCGGTCGGCCGAGGGCTTCTCCAGGAAATCGACGACGTTCCCCTCGGCATCGGTCTGCACGAGGCCGTAGGCCGCGGGGTTGTCGACCGGCGTGAGGACGATCGTCGCCCGGGCGCGGCGTTCCCGATGGAGGCGAATCACGTCGGCCAGGTCCACCGACGTGAAGACGTCGCCGTTGAAGACGACGATCGGCTCGCTCAGCGTCTCGCCGGCCGCGAACTTGATCGCGCCGCCGGTGCCCAGGGGCGTTGGCTCCACGACGTAGCGCAGGTGCACGCCCAGCCCGTCGCCCTCGCCGAAGACCTTCTCGATGCGTCCCGGCTGGTAGTTGAGGCTCAGCACGATCTCGTCGATTTCCGGCACCTTGCGCAGGAGGTCGATCTGATACCGCAGAAACGGCCGGTCGAAGATCGGGACGATCGGCTTGGGCGTGTGGAGCGTCAGCGGCCGCAGGCGGGTGCCCTTGCCTCCAGCGAGGAGAATGGCTCTCATGACAGCCGACGATCCTACAGCGGTTCGTGCCCCGCGCGTTTTGCCGTAATATGGGACCTGGACCCACCGTGAACCTGCCGAACTCGCTGACGCTGGCGCGTATCGTCCTCGTCCCTCTGCTCGTCGTCGTCCTGCTGACGAAGTTCAACGGGTGGGAGCCGTTCGGGATCAGCAAGGAGCTGCTCGCGGCGGGCATCTTCGGCATCGCGTCCCTCACCGACTGGGCCGACGGCTACCTGGCGCGGCGCCGGAAGCAGGTGACCGGCCTGGGCCAGTGGATGGATCCCTTGGCGGACAAGCTGCTCGTGACGGCCGCCCTCGTGTCCCTGGCGCAGATGGGGCTCGCGGCGTCGTGGATGGTGGTCGTGATTCTCGGACGGGAGTTCGCGGTCACGCTCCTGCGCGCCGTCGCCCACGCCCGGGGGCAGGCGCTGCCCGCGTCTCCCATCGGGAAGCTGAAGATGGTCGCCCAGGTCGTCGCGATTCTCGCGCTGATTCTCGGCAGCCGCGAGGCGGACGTCCTTCAGCAGGTCGGCACGGTCGCCCTGTGGGTGGCAACCATCGCGGCGCTCATCTCCGCCGCCGACTACTACCGGCACTTCAACACGCGCGTGGCGTTCCGGGCGATGCCGCCCCGCGAAGCGCGCGACCCGGTCGCGCCGGCGGCCGAGTCCGGCGCCGCGGGCAAGCGCGTCAGCGCTTGACGCTCTCTTCCTGATTGATCTCCGCGATCCGTTCCTTGGCGCGCTCCAGGTAATCGCTCTTCTGGAACTCCTTCACGATGCGGTCGAAGTATGGCAGCGCTTCGGCATCCTGCTGGGTCCGGCCGGCCTTGGCCATGTTGTGGTACATCTCCCCGAGATAGAAGTAGACCTCGTCGCGCTGCGGGTACTCGGGGTCCTTGTCGAGGAGCGCCTTGAAGCGCTCGATCGCGCCGGGGTACCAGCGGATCCGGTAGTAGTACAGGCCGACTTTGAAGTCGTGGCCGGACAGATCGTCGAGCGCGCGACGCCGGATCTTCAGCACTTCCGGACCCAGATCGCTGTTCGGAAACGTGTGCAGGAAGTCGTCGCAGGCGGAGAGCGTCTCCCTGGCCGGGGTCGGATCCCGATCGGGGCCGAGCATCTGCTGCGCGTAGCCGAGCGCCATCTTGTACTGGGCGTAGTCGGTGCGCGCGTTGCCCGGGAAGAACGAGAGGAACTCCCGGAACTCGTTCACCGCCAGGATGTTCGAGTCGATCGAGTCCTCGCCGAGGTAGGTGTCCCCGATTGCCAGTTTCGCCTCCTGCCGGTAGGAGCTCTGGGGGTACGTGTCGATGAGCTTGCGGAAGTACTCGCGGGCCTCCACCCAGTGCCTCTTCTGAAGGGCGTCCGTGCCGTGCTCGAACAGGTACTTGTCCGCGTCGACCGAACCGGCCGCCGGGAGATTGGCATTGGGGTGGCCGCACCCGACCACCAGCAGCGTCGCTCCGAGCAGGATCACCAGCAGTCGTTGCGTCATCGAACACTCAAAGCTCAGGATTTCGCGACCGCGAGCAGACGAGCGATCCAGTCGCTCTCCGCGCGCAGGCCGGACTCGAGGGATTTGGACGGCGAAAACCCCAGCTCGGTCCGGGCCCGCCCCGTATCGGCGAACGTGTCCCGCATGTCGCCCTTCTGGGCCGGCTCGCGCCGCACGTCGAGCGGCCGGCCGGTGACGGCTCCGATCAGCCGGAGGACCTCGTTGATTGACACCCGGCTGCCGCCGCCGATGTTGTAGACGCCCCCCGGCCGGCCGGCGTCGCCCGCCGCCAGAGTCGCCGCGATGACATCGTCGACGAAGGTGAAGTCGCGCGTCTGTTCGCCGTCGCCGTAGAGCGCGATCGGCTCGCCGAGGTGCGCCGCCCGGAGGAACCGGTGGAAGCCCATGTCCGGGCGCTGTCCGGGTCCGTACACCGTGAAGAAGCGGAGCGAGACGGCCGGGACGCCGTAGTTCGCGTAATAGAGATGGCAGAGATGTTCGGCCGCCAGCTTGGTGACCCCATAGGGCGAGACGGGCTGGGGCACCGCGTCCTCCCTCATGGGAATCGCGACCGCGTCGCCGTAGACGGAAGAGCTCGATGCATAGACGAGCCGCGTCAGCGGGAGGTCCTTCACCGCCTCGAGCAGCCGCTGGGTCGCATCGACGTTGTGGGACGTGTAGGTCGCGAACTCCCGGCCCCAGCTCTTGCGGACGCCGGCCTGTGCGGCGAGGTGGAACACGTGCGTGACGCCGTCGAGCAGGCGGGCCAGGTCGGCGGTCTGCAGCGGCGCGTCGACGAGCCGGAAGCGCGGACGCCCGGCGAGGGCCGCGACGTTCTGTTCCTTGAGGGCTCGGGGATAGTAGTCGGTGAAGCAGTCGATGCCCACGACATCGGCGCCCCTTTCGAGGAGGGCGGCCGAGAGCCGGGATCCGATGAAGCCGGCGGCGCCCGTGACGAGCGCCTTCATGCGAAGGACCCGCGAATCCGCTCGGGCAGACGGCACGGCCGTCCGTTGCGGCCGAGCGCCGCGTGCACCGTGCGGCCCGAGGCGGCGATCGTGTCCGTCGATTTCAGCACCACGTCGTATGCGAACTCCATGCGAACCGGCGAGCACAGACGCCCTTGCGTCCGGATCTCGACCTCCTCATCGTAACGCGCGGGGCGCCGGTACTCGCAATGCGCCTCGATGACGGGCAGGCTGACCCCAGACGCCTCCATCTCGCGATAGGTCCATCCGAGGCTCCGCAGCAGATCGGTCCGCGCGACCTCGAACCAGACGAGATAGTTCGCGTAGTAGACGACGCCCATCTGGTCGGTTTCGGCGTACCGGACGCGCAGCGTGGTCGTGGAGCCGCGCATCAGGACCGCTGCACTGCGTCGGCCGCCGCGCGCAGGGTGCGCAGCGCCGCGGCGGCATCGGTCGCACCGAAAATCGCCGATCCCGAGACGAGAATCGACACGCCCGCCCGGACGAGGGCCGCCGCGTTCGAGTGCGCCACACCGCCGTCGACCTCGATCGGCGTGTCCGCGCCAGCGTCGTTCAGCAGTGCGCGGGTCTCCTCGAGCTTGCGAAGGGTGTGCGGGATGAAGGCCTGTCCGCCGAAGCCCGGGTTCACCGACATGATCAGCAATTGATCGAGCTCGCCCAGCACGTCGCCGACCGCCGCGATTCGCGTCGAGGGGTTGACGGCCACGCCGGCCCGCGCGCCAAGGCGCCGGATCTCCTGGAGCGTCCGGTGCAGGTGGGGCAGCACCTCGGCGTGCACGATCACGGTCGACGCGCCGGCATCGATGAACGCGTCCAGGTATCGGTCGGGCTCCTCGATCATGAGGTGCACTTCGAGCGGGAGCGTCGTGACCCGGCGGAGTGCGGATACGACGGCCGGGCCGATCGTGATGTTCGGCACGAAGTGTCCGTCCATGACGTCGACGTGCAGCAGGTCGGCCCCGCCCGCCTCCACCCGACCGACCTCCTCGGCCAATCGCGAGAAATCGGCGGTCAGGATCGACGGCGCGATCCGGACGGTCATCGGCTCACCTCGAGCGAGATCGGCTCTCCAAAGGCGATCTGGAATCCCGCCTGCGGCGTCTGGCGGATGACGATATCCGGGGGCAGGCCCGGATACGGCGCGTCGCCGACGATCGCCACGAGGAACCCGTCCCGTCTCAGAATGTCCGCCACGCGGCGGCCGGGCGTGCCGATCAGGTCCGGCATGACGTACCGCGCGCCCGTCTGCGCGCGGTTGACCAGGATCGTCAGCTCGGCGGCGTGCGCCTTGGGCGGGGGATCCTGCGCGACGACGACGCCGGGCGGGTAGTCGGTCGTCCGAATCTCCGCCGTGTCGCCGATCTGCAGACCCTCCTGCGTCGCGGTGAGCTTGGCCGCGCGCTCCGACAATCCGATGAGCTGCGGCACGACCGGCGCGTGCGGTCCCAGGCTGACATGGATGCGCACGGCCCGCGGCCGACGGACGACGGCGCCCGGGTCGGGCTCCTGCGCAAGGACGTGATCGGCCGCCACCTTGGCATCGACCCGGCGCGCCGGATCGATTCGCAATGCCAGCCCGGCATTGGCCAGCAGCGCCGTCGCCTGGGCGACCGACTTGCCGCGCAGGTCGGGAACCTTGACCTCCCGCGTGCGGGTTGCGACGCGCATGGCGGCCAGGAAGAACACGGCGTACGTGAGCGCCAGCGCGCCGGCGAGCACCAGGAACCGGCCTGCGCTCCACACGCGGCGCCCGAGGGGACTGGGGGGGATCTTGTCGGCGGGGGAGGTCAAACGCAAAAAGTGTACTACACGCCCGTCGGGCTAGCGCGGTTTCGGGAATCGTGTCGTGCGCTGTTGGCCCTCACTCGCGATCTCGCGCGCCACCACAGCGGCGCGCTGCTCGAATTCGGGCCTACAGCCCACGACACGATTCCCGAAACCGCGTTAACGTCGCAGGGCCATCGCCGCGAAGAAGGAGTCGAGCGAGTCCCGGAACGGCAGCGTCCGGAGGAATCCGGCGGCGTCGATCAGCGCCTCGCCTCCCCGGACGGCTGATCCCGGCGACACCGGCACCAGTACCGAAGCGGTCGTCCCGTGCGGCGAAGGCGCGGATGACGTTCTCGTTCTCCTCGGGCTCGCTCGAGCAGGTCGCATAGATGAGGCGTCCGCCGGGCGCCACGGCCTCCGCCGCTTGCGTCAGCATCCGCTGCTGCACGGCGGCGAACCCGGCCAGGTCGTCCGGCTGGCGGGACCACTTCAGATCCGGATCGCGCCGGACGACGCCGAGCCCGGAGCAGGGCGCATCGACGACCACGCGATCGAACACCGGCCCGAACGGCAGCGGCCGTGTCGCGTCGAGCGCGATGACCGGCGTCGCGGCGGACGCGCGCCGCAGCATCCGCCGCAGGAGTCGTACACGGCTCGGGCGGAAGTCGGCGGCGACCAGCGCTCCCCGAAATTCCATGTCCGCCGCGATGACGATCGTCTTGGCGCCTGGCGCGGCGCACAGATCGAGCACGCGCTCTCCGGGGACGGCGCCGGCGGCGTGCGCGACGATCTGCGACGCCTCGTCCTGCACGAGGATCTCGCCGGCGAGTCCGGCCGGCACCCGGCCGAGCACCCCCGGCCCGAGCGTCACGGCCTCGCGTACGAAGGCTGCGGCCTCCGACGCGAGACCCGCCGCCTGGAGCCTCGCCATCAGCTCACCCGCACCGGACGCATCGAGCGCCCGGACCGTGACCTCCGGCGGCGCGTTGTTGAATCGGCACCACCGTTCCGTCGCGTCGAACCCGTGGCGCTCGAGCCATCGCGCGACCAGCCACTCCGGGTGGGAGAGCGTGGTCGCCAGGTAGGCGAGCTGGTCGGACCTGCCCGAGCCAGGGGCAGCGCGCGCCGGCAGCGACAGCCGGGCGCGCGTTCGCAGGAGCGTCCGGAGCACGGCATTGACGAATCCGGCGGCACGCGCTTCTCCGACCGCCCGCGCGAGCTCCACGGACTCGTTGAGCACGGCGTGCGCGGGGATCCGGTCGAGACGTTCGAGCTGGTAGGCCGCCAGACGCAGGATCCCGCGGATCGCGGGCGTCAACTGATCGAGAGGGCGCCGGCTGCACTGGGCGAGCAGGGCGTCGAGCGCGGCGCGCCACCGCAAGGTGCCGGCCGTCAGCTCGACGAGCAGGGCGCGATCGCGTTCGTCCGGCACGCCCCGGCGCGCCCGGTCGACTTCGGCGGCGAGGGTCGTTCGCCCGTGGTCGACCGCGAGAAGCACACGCAGGGCAGCCAGACGCGGAGGGATGGCCGCCGCAGCGGTCACCGAAAACGCTCTCCGGGCGTCAGCCGCGTGCCGTTCAGGAAGTCGCGCGTCTGCATAGCCCGTCGCCCCTCCGGCTGCAGTTCCAGCAGATGGATCGCGCCGGGCCGCGCAGCAATCTCGAGGGCATCGGGGCGGACGCCGACGATGGTGCCCGGCTCGGCGCCCGTGGGCGCCGTGTCCGCGACCGTCGAGCGCAGCAGCAGCAGCCGCTGGCCGCGGAGGGTCGAGGACGCCAGTGGCCATGGGTGCAGTCCGCGAATCCGATTGTGCACGGAGGCGGCGGGCTGGCTCCAGTCGATCGGGCTGTCGGAGCGTTCCAGCTTCGGCGCGTAGGTCGCCTCGCATTCGTCCTGATCGATCTCGCGCGTCCGGCCCTGCTCGAGATCGGCCAGCACGGCGACGAGCGCCTCCGCGCCGATCGCCGCGAGCCGGGCTTCGAGCTGCACGCTCGTCTCGTTCGGCTCGATGGGTGTGGACACCCGCGCGATCATCGGGCCGGCGTCGAGCGCGAGCACGACGCGCATAATCGTCACCCCGGTGACGCCGTCGCCCGCAACGATCGCGCGGTGGACTGGGGCGGCGCCGCGCCAGCGAGGGAGGAGCGACGCGTGCACGTTCAGCATGCCGAGTCGAGGCAGATCGATCAGCGGCTGCGGCAGCAGCCGCCCGTACGCGGCCACGACGCCCACGTCCGCGTCGAGCGCCGCCATCCGGTCCAGAAAGGCGGGGTCCTTGAGGCGCTCGGGCTGCCAGACGGGGAGCGTGCATTCCGCGGCCGTGCGCTTGACCGCCTCCGCCTGTATCTTGTGGCCCCGCCCGCGCGGGCGGTCGGGTTGGGTGACGACAGCGGCCACCTGGTGGGGAGACCGCAGGAGCGCGAGCAGGGTCGGCACCGCGAAACCGGGCGTGCCGAAGAACACGACCCGAAGCGGCATCTACCACTTCCCGGCGCGCTGCAGCTTCTTGATCTTTCTCACGATCACATCGCGCTTGATGCCGCGGAGCCGGTCGAGGAACAGGCGGCCCTCGAGATGGTCGATCTCGTGCTGCAGCGCGCGCGCGAGCAGCCCGGTCCCTTCGATCGTGCGCGGCACGCCGTCCCGGTCCTGTGCGCGCACGACGACCCGCGACGGACGCGCGACCGTCGCGCTGAACCCCGGCACGCTGAGACAGCCTTCCTCTTCGAGCTGCATGCCGTCCCGCTCGACGAACCGCGGATTGACCAGCGTCAGCAGCTCCCCTCCGCGCTTGCCCACGCTCAGATCGACGACGCACACCTGGCGCGCGACGCCGACTTGCGGGGCGGCGAGCCCGATCCCGGGTGCGGCGTACATCGTCTCGATCATGTCGTCGATGAGCGTCTGCAGCTCCGCGTCGAAGGCCTCGACGGACGCGGCAGGCGCCTGCAGTCCGTGGGCGCCGTATCGGACCAGCGGCCGGAGCATCAACCGCCCGTCCGGCGCGGAAGGCCGGTCATCCGTTCCATCGGGTCGTCACCGATTCCATCCAGCGGCGCCAGGCGGCTTCCAGCTCGGCAACGGAGTCGCCGCCGAACTTCTCGAGCACCGCGTCGGCGAGGACGAGGCACACCATGGCCTCGCCGACGACGGCGGCAGCGGGCACGGCGCAGACGTCGCTGCGCTCGATGGCGGCAGCCGACTCCGTCATGGTCGTGAGGTCCACCGACTGCAGGGGCTTCATCAGCGTGGAGATCGGCTTCATCCAGGCGGTCGCCCGCAGGTCCTCGCCGTTGGTCACGCCGCCTTCGAGCCCGCCCGCGTTGTTGGTCGGCCGACGCAGGTTCGGGATCGTGCCGGTCGGCGACCCCGAGGCGAGCCGGATCTCGTCGTGGACGCGCGATCCGGGCAGGTGCCCGACGGCGGCGGCGCGTCCGAACCCGGCGGCCTTGATCGCGTGAATCGACATGAGCGCCTGGGCGAGCCGGCCGTCGAGCTTTCGATCCCAATGCACGTAGCTTCCCAGGCCGACCGGGACCCGATGCGCGATCACCTCGAAGGCGCCGCCGACCGTGTCGCCTGCCTCCCGCGCCGCGTCGATGGCCTGACGCATCGCCGTGGCCACGTCCGGGTCCGCGCAGCGGAGGTCGTCGTCGGGCGGCAGGGCGCGGATGCGATCGAAGTCGAGCGCGAGCGGGTCCGCGATCGCGGCGCCGCCAATCTCGATGACGTGGCTCGCGACCTCGATGCCGACGCATCGCAGCAGCGCGCGGGCGACGGCGCCGGCGGCGACCCGCGCCGCCGTCTCGCGGGCGCTCGCGCGCTCGAGGATGTCACGCAGATCGGTGCGGCCGTATTTCAGGCCCCCGGACAGGTCGGCGTGGCCCGGGCGCGGCCGCGTCACCGCACTCCGGCGCGCTCCGCCGGCGGCGTCGGGCGGGTCGGCCTCGATGCTCATCGTGTGCTCCCAGTTGGGCCAGTCCCGATTGCGGATGAGCAACGCAATCGGACTGCCGAGGGTCTCGCCCCGCCGGACGCCGGACAGCACCTCGGCGCGGTCCTTCTCGATCGCCATCCGGCGGCCGCGGCCGTACCCGAGCTGCCGCCGCGCCAGATCGACGGCGAGGTCATCGGCCGAGAGCCGAAGTCCGGCGGGCACGCCTTCGAGCACGACGACGAGCGCCTGGCCGTGCGATTCGCCGGCTGTGAGAAATCGAAGCATCGCCGCGCCATTCTATCGAACTTTCTGCAACGCTCCCGGCACGCGCGGGCGGCGTGCGCCGCGTCTCGACGGGTCTGCTTCTTGCAGCATGCGGCGCGGTGATCGAACGGCTGATGAAGGAACGGCACCTACGAATCCGACAGGACTGCGCGCTCGGTCTCGCGACAGGGCGAGCGGCGCCGCGGCCGTTAGACGGCGGACTGGGGGCGCGGGACCGCCGCCCATCCCGGCTGACGTTGCCCATCGTCCGGCGGATCGCGCGCATGGCCGATGCGTCGGACGCCACGGGGATGCGGGTCGTTCGTCTGCACGTCGGCCGTCTGGCGACCCGGACGATCGTGCGCGAGGCCGCCCGCGCCCTCCAGGACGCGGGATTCGTCGCGGTGCGCGGCGCGGTGCGCGTGCCGCCCGGCATCCGTCGTGCGGTGGCGCGCCGGCACGTCGTGCTCTTCGCGGATGCCGGCGAGCGGACACGCGACGGCCGAGACGGCATCGTTCGCTGGATCCGGGTCCTCGCGTCGACCAGCTCGCGAGCCCACCTGCTCGTGCTCATCGAGCGGCACGAGGTGGAGCTTCGTCGACCTGGTCGCAGGGAAGC
The DNA here is from genome assembly GCA_963764505.1 of uncultured Acidobacteriota bacterium. Taxonomy (GTDB): domain Bacteria; phylum Acidobacteriota; class Vicinamibacteria; order Vicinamibacterales; family SCN-69-37; genus CAVXSP01. The sequence continues at coordinate 2,473,943 of CAVXSP010000001.1, forward strand.
CGGCGCGGCGCGAAGACCCGTGGAGCGGGTCGACCGCTGGATCGTTCGTGAGCGCGCCGTCGCTCACACCGCCTGCCACCGGGGCGACGCGTTGCAGTGGCGCGACCACGATGCCTGGGTGGACGAGTCCACGGCGCGACTCGTCCGCGAGGGAGAGCTCCGGCGGGCCGAGTCGCTGCTGCGCGGTCTCGCCGCGGAAGCCGCCGTCCGCGGCGAAGCCGTGCCGCCGTGGATGCGGGTGCGCCAAGCGGAGTTGTGCTTCTGGCGGGGACGGTTTGTCGAAGCGGCGGCGTTCCTCAATCGCGCCTCGACCGCATGCCCGGAGTCCTCGGCCTGGCAGAGCCTCATCGAGTGGGCCGCCGGCGCGGCGCCCGGACTCGATCCTGAGCGCATCGGCGTCTCACTTCGCGCCGGCCTCGTGAACGCCGCGATGGCGCAGCAGCGGCTCGCTGACGGAGATGCCGCCGGGGCGCTGCGCCTTGCAGAGAGCAAGAGGCGCGGGACCCCGGCCGCGCTCGAGCAGGCGGTGCTCGATCGGATTGCGGAAGGATGCCGCTTCGCTCTGGGCGCCGGCGACGCGACCTGCCGCCGCACTCTCCAGATGTTCGTGAGCCGGACCGGCGCGCGCGGGATCTGGCGTTGGGGGATCGGGAGGGAGGAGATGAACCTGCTCCACGGGCTGTCGGCACTGCTGGAAGTCGTTCAGGAGGCCGAGGACGAATGCGCGGCGCTTCGGCACGGGTGCTCGTGGGTGAGGGAACAGGCGAGCGCCGAGAGCGCCGCGATCGTCGCAATCGACGGCGCGCGGCTCATCGCCGGCGAGGGCGTCTCGCAGGCCGATCTGCACGATCCGGACTTGCAGGCGGTGGTGACCGGCGGGAGGCCGCGGGTCGTCGCCAGCGGGGCGAACGCCACCGTCGCCGCGCCGGTCCGCTACGGCGGCGCGACGATTGGCTTCGTCATCGCGCGAGGTCGGCCCGAGGCGGCCGAGTCGCTGACAGGAGCGGCGAAGGCGCTGGCCGCCGTGTGCGCGCCGGCCGTTCGCGCCAGGCTCGACAGTCTGGCGCTCTCGGCCGCCAGCCGCACGCTGGTTCCGGAGATCCTGGGACGCAGTCCAGGCATGGCGACGCTGCGCGAAGCCATCGCGCGGGCGGCGACGACGAGCTTTCCCGTCCTCATCGAAGGGGAGAGCGGCACCGGCAAGGAGCTCGTCGCGCGCGCCGTGCACCGGTTGAGCGCGCGCCGCGATCGGAGGTTCTCGGCCGTGAACTGCGCGGCGCTGCCGGAGGATCTGCTGGAAGCCGAGCTGTTCGGCCATGCGCGAGGGGCATTCACCGGCGCGCTGCACGATCGCCCGGGTCTGTTCGAGGAGAGCGACGGCAGCACGATGTTCCTCGACGAGGTCGCCGATCTCTCCGCCCGCGGCCAGGCCAAGCTGCTCCGGGTCCTCCAGGAACGCGAAATCCGGCGAGTGGGCGAGCATCGTCCGCGGCGGGTGGACGTGCGCGTGGTGGCCGCTACCAACGTGTCGCTCGTGCAGGCGGTGGGGGCGGGCCGGTTTCGTGAGGACCTGCTGTTTCGACTGGCGGTGATACGGCTGCACGTGCCCGCGTTGCGCGACCGCGTGGAGGACGTCCCGCTCCTGGCGCAGACGTTCTGGCGGGCGGTCACCGCCGAGACCGGCACGCAGGCCATTCTCTCGGCGGATGCGACCGCCGCGCTGTGTCGCCAGCGCTGGCCGGGCAACGTCCGTGAGCTGCAGAACGTCATCGCCGGCCTGGCGCTCGTCGCGCCTGCGCGCGGACGTGTGGGCGCGCGCCACGTCGCTCAGGTGCTGGCGGGATTCACGAGCGATTCGGCGACTGCGGCGGATGTCACGCTCACCCGCGCCCGACAGGCGCTCGAAAGCCGGATGATTGCGGCGGCGCTGGCGCGCCATGCGGGCCGCGCCAGTCGCGCGGCCCGTGAGCTCGGGCTGTCCCGGCAGGGCCTCGCCAAGGCCATGAAGCGGCTCGGCATGCAGGGTGAGCCCCGCCGCGCCCGGCTCGTCCACTGACCCAGTCGAGCGGCCGAAAGCAGCGGCGTCAGCGGTCCGACGCAGGCCTCGCCCGCGCGTCCGTCGCGCCTGGCCGGTCGCCAGATTGCAGCCGGGCCTCGGCCAGGAGTGCCAGCGTCTGCGGGTCCTGCCGGCCGGCAGCGACGGCCTGGGTCAGATATCTCAGCGCGGACGGCAAATCTCCTGCGCGCAGAGACAGACGCCCGATTCGCTCGGCGCGCGCCGTCCGGTCGGCCGTTGACGTCGTGTCGCCTTCCAGCCCGTCGAGGTCGAGCAGAGCATCGCGCGCATCGACGAAGTGGCCGAGCTGCTCGGCAGTGTCCGCCAGGAAGGCGAACGCCTCCGGATCGACCGGCGAAGTCGCGGCGGCATCGTGCAGGATCCGGTCGGCGGCGCGTCCATCGCCGGCAAGGGCCAACGCGCGTCCGAAGAGGGCGAGACCTTCGCTCCGCGGGGCGGCACCGCCAAGCGCCTGCTCCAGCACCGCGCGGGCGGTCAGCAGGTCTCCGTGGTTGCCCGTCCGCTCGGCGCGCAGCAGGTAGACGCGCCCGAGGGCCAGCTGCACCCGGGAATCGCCGGGGACCCGGAGGCTGGCGGCCCTCAGCGTTTCGACGGCCGCCGCGTACTGTCCCTGGCCGGCCTGCACGAGCCCCATGCGCACGGCCCGGGCGGTTCCGTGGTCGAGCGTCTCGAGCGCTTCGAGCTGGGTCGTCTCGTCGAGGAACCGGCCGCGTGCATGGTAGACGTCGGCGAGTTCTTCGCGGGCCGGCACCAAGCCGGGCGCCAGCTTGACTGCGCGCTCGAGAGAAGCCGTCGCATCGTCGAGCCGCTGCAGGTCGCGATAGACGAGCCCCAGCAGGTAATGCGCTTCGGCGAGGGAATCGTTTCGCGCGAGCGCGTGCTGCAACGGCGCGACGGCCTCGGCTGGGAGCCCGGCACGATATCGCGCGAGCGCGAGCTTGTACAGAAGGACCGGATCGTCGGAATTGATCCGGGCGACGGCTTCGCCGTACCAGGACGCAGCCTGCGCGGGGGCGCGATTGCCGTACAGGTCGCCGAGCGCGACGAGCGGCTGGGGAGCATTGGGCGCCAGCCGGAGCGCCTCGCGGAAGTCGCGAATCGCCTCCTCTTCCCGGCGCTCCGCGCGGTATGCCTCGCCGCGGTGGTAGTGAGCCACCATGGAGCTCGGCCGCAGCGTCAATGCGCCGGTGAACGCTTCAATCGCGGCGTAGCTGTCTCCTACGTCCAGCGCGCGCTGCCCGGTCTCGAGAAGCCGGCTGTACGTTCGGCTGGCGCTGGCGTGCTCGATGAGGAGGACGCCGCCCGTCACGACGCTGACGAGACCGACGAGCGCGAGGACGCGTCGCACGCCGACAGTCTAGAGCAACGCACCGTGCTGCCGCTGCCCTTCTTCGACGACGAGCGACGCCGGAACTCTGGTTCCGAGCCGGGGTCTAAGCGAGAAGGAAGCTGTCCCAGGTGTTAGGATTACTGACAGAAGCCGCCGTGAAGCCCTCGCGTGTGCTGACGTGGTCCGACGCCGCTGGCGCAGAATCGGCGCTGGTGCAGGAGTGTGTCGCCGGTGAGGAAGGGGCATGCGCCCGCCTGGTGACCGACTATCAGCGCATGGTCTACCAGCTCGGGCTGAATCTCCTCGGTGACCCGCAGGAAGCGCTGGACCTCTGTCAGGAAGTGTTCCTGCGCGTGTTCCGGACCCTCCACCGGTTCCGCGGCCAATCCTCGCTGCGCACCTGGATCTACCGGATCGCGCTCAACCAGGCCTCCAACCGACTTCGGTGGTGGCGGCGCCGGCACCGCGCCCAGCAGGTCAGCCTCGACGAGGCGCGGATCGTCGATCTGCCTGAAGTGCGGCAGTCGACCAGACCGGACGAGCTGCTCAGGCAGCGTGAAGTGGCAGGACGGGTCTGGTCGGCGCTCGACGCGCTTCCGTTCGATCAGCGCGCGATCGTCGTGCTGCGCGAGATCGACGGATTGAGCTATGAAGAGATCGCCGCAGCGCTCGGCGTGGCTGTCGGAACGGTGAAGTCCCGGCTGGCGCGTGCGCGCGAGCACCTGCGACAGACGCTGAGGTCGGCATGACGCCCACCTGCGTGCGCATCCGGGGGCGTCTGAGCGCGTATCTCGACGGCGAGCTGGATGGCGCCGGCCGGTTGCTCGTGTCCCGGCATCTCGGCGGGTGCCAGAGCTGCGTCAGGGTGCTTCAGGATCTGCGCGACGTGGGAGACCTCGTCCGGACAGGCTCGACGTCCGTTCGGCCGCCCGCCGACCTCGCCGGTCTCGCGTCGGGCGTGATCAGCCGCGCGCGGGCCGAAGACTCCCAGTCCTGGCGGGCGATGCTCCGGCAGGCGAGCGATGGATGGCACTGGGCGCTCGTCGGGGGCGGCTCCCTGTTCGCGGCGATGGTGTCGGTCCTGCTCGTCGCCGTCATCTGCGGCGTGAGCGCGCGCCGCGAGCGGTCGGATTCGCTCGCCGCGCTCCTGAACAATCTCCGCGCCCCCGCGGGCACGCTCTGGATTCTCGCGACGCCCCTCGGGCCGCCCAATCAGGCGCCGATGCTCATGCAGCTCGGCAGCGACGGCACCTTCGGAGGACCGGAGCGGCCGATGGCGCTGCCCGCGGGCTTCACAGGTCCGAGCGGCGACGATCTGGCCTTCGCGCTCTCCGAAGCCGTGGTCCGTCCCGACGGACGAGTCGTCGACCTGCGATCGATGTCGAGACGGGATCGGCAGCACACGGAAGCCATCCTGGGTGAGATTCAGCGCCAGCGCGCGCTCCCTCTGGCCGTCTGGTTCGGGCAACGCGTCAGAATCCAGCGCCTCGGCCTCGTCACGAACACGAACGTCACCGGCAAGGCGCTCTGACGCGCACGTCGGGCGTCGGCTACTGTCCGGCGCCTTGTGACGCGACGTTCTGCATCGCATCGGTCGCGCGAATGACGACCTGCGTCGCGTCCGTGCCGCTGCCGAGCGGGATCTCATAGCGTTCGTCGGGCGAGTCGGCCAGTCCATCGACCGGATAGATCAGCCGCCACGGCTCGCCGCGGATCGAATATTCGACCTTCTCAATCGGGCTGTAGGCGTCGTGTACGCGCACGATGAGCCGGGTTGTGGATCCCGACCGCGAGATCTCGCTCGTAACCGTCGGCGGCGTGTTGTCGACGTCGACCGGATCGCTTTCGCGGCTGTCGGACAAGGTGCGATCGGGCGTGTTCGATGGCGAATCGGAGGCCACGACGCGGATGATGTAGCGGCCGTCCGCGACGGTCGTGGTATCCCACACGAAAATGGAGTCCGTCAGGCCCGACCGCAGGTCGTGCCAGGTCGCCTCGCCCTCGCGCCGGTACGACAGCTCGTACGACAGGTGATCGCTGTCGGCGTCCTCCGCCTTCCAGGCGATCGTCTGCAGGCCCTTCTGGAACATGCGGCGGCCAGCGGTGGTGGACGGCGGCGTGCTGCTCTCCCCGCCGGGCGGCCGGCGGGCCTCGGCCACCGACTGATCGAGTCCCGCAATCGCCATGTCGTCGCTGGAGAACGGCCGTTGAAACACGACGCCTGGCGGATGGACCGTGATCGCGGTGACGGTCGGGCGGGCGTTCCGCGCCAGGAACGCGGCGGTGACGGAGGTCAGCCGCGGCGCCGGCTGGTTCGCGTCCGACGTGAGGACCGCCTTCCATTGCAGGAACCGCGCCGGTGGGCTCTGGATCGGATCGCCGCCGCTATGGACGTACGGCCCCGCCCAGTCGCTCCATGTCTCGTCTGGCGTCTGCGTGTTTCCCGATCGCGTGTACAACGCCACTGGTCCGGCGGCCTCCCAGCGGACGGCGCCCCACGTGGACGCGCTCTTCGTGTCTCGCACGGGCGACACGTACGATGCGGGAGACTGGGCGGCCGGCCCCATCGAGATGACGCGGCCAGGGTTCGCCGTCGCCATCACCGCCAATCCGCTCCCCGGCGGTGCGACGAGACGAGTGATCTGCTCGGCGTCGACTCCGGTGTAGAGAAATACCTGCCGGTCCGCCTGGAGCGTGTAGAGCCGGCCCTCCGGACCACTCGCGACGAGCAGGCTGCCGTCGCGCTGCAGAGCGACGTCGTAGACGAGGTCCTGGGATTCCCAGAAGGTCTCCCAGGCGCCGTTCGGCGCAATCTTGAAGATCGTCGACTGCTGACCGGCGGGGCTCGTGCCGCTCGGCGGAGCCGGGCTGCCGCTCGGCGGACCGGACGGCCCGGCCGCCGCCACGACGGACGCGACCTCTCCGCCGCCGTGGCCGTCGTCACCGCGCGTGAGCGCGGCGGCGTAGATCGTGCCGTCGGAGCCCGTGACGATGGCGTGAAGCTCCGACTGGCCGGTGTCGAGCAGCACGAACGGCCGATCGCCGGCTTCGAAGCGGTACAGGCGGCCTGGCGATTCGGTGCCGGCGAGCATGCGGCCGATCGCATCGGGGGCGAGCGAGACGACGTGGGCCGCCGGAGGACGATAGACGACCTGGCTCGATCCGTCCGGCGCGACCCGATACACCACTGCCGGATTCCCCGCGCCGACCCACAGGCGGTCGTTGCGATCGATGGCGAGCGCCCAGATGTACTTCTCGGTCGGATCGAAGAAGACGCGAGGCGGGCTGTTGCCGTCGATCACGTAGACCTTGCCATCCGGTCCGGTGGCGGCATAGACGCGGGGACCGGCCACGGCGATGGCGAACACGTTGGTCTCGTCCGCGTCGAAGATGGTTTCTTCCGGCTGGCCTGGACGTATGCGGATGAGCCGGCCGTCGCCGCCCGTGCCGGCCCAGAGCGTGCCATCGGGCGCAGACGCCAGGCTCCAGATCTGAGCCGGCGCCGAGCTCAGCCGGTTGGTGAGCTGCGGCCCGGCCGAGATCGTGCCGTTCCGGTCGATCAGCACGCCGTTGGACGTCCCTTTCAACAGTTCGGAACTGGTCGCGATGGTCCAGAATGCCGGACCCGAGGCGTGCAGCAGCGTCGATCCAATCGCGAACAGGACGGCGGAGGCGCCCAGTCCGACACGCCCGTGGATGAAGGCGGCAAGGCGTCGGCCGGCGCGCACGGGCAGTCGGAAGGCGGGGGCCTCCTGGGAGAGCGAACGACGCGATACGAGCATTGAAACGCGCCTACTTCGCGGAGCTGAGCGTGATGCGGATTTCCCGGGATCCCTTGACGACGCGATCCAGGCGCTGTTCCCAGCTGCCGACGACGCTGTGGGAGAGCGGGGCCGACCCGGCGGAGGTGTCGGCGTCGAGCACCGATCGGACGGACGACGGCAGCGCAGGAAGCGAGTGGCCGCCGACGACGGCACCGGGTGCGGCGGTCAGGAGTCGGACGTAGAGGCGGTTGTTGCGGCGCGTTGCATTCAGGTTCTCGAGTACTTCCGCGGCGGTGGTCGGCACGCCCCGCTCGAGGTCGCCCTTCTCGAGGGCGGCGAGTGTCGGCGCATCGCTCACGAGCAGCGTCAGCGGGCCGGAGGCCTGCTGCGGCATGGTGACCGGGACCGATACCGTCCGGGTTCCGCCGCGGTACTCCCGCAGCAGGACCTGCAGCATGTGCGTGGCGCCGAACTTCGGCCGCGTGGTATCGAGCCACGCGCGCTCGATTGTCGCGCTCTCCTGGTGCTCCGAGACGGCGAAGTGCAGATCGACGGACTCGGGGAGCATCGCGCGGAATTCGTTGGAGGCGGCCACGCCGATGGGCGCGGTCGTCGCCGCGGCAGCGAGCGTCAGCGCATTGTCCCCCGTGAAGGCGTCATCGATCGCGACCTGGCCGGCCGGCCCGAACGATACGGATCCGCTCGCGCTGATCGAGAGCACGCCCGTCTGCCGCTCGTACGACGACAGCGCGTTGAGCGCCGCGACGTAGCTGAAGAGCGGCGTGAGGAGCTGGTCGTGCAGGACGCGGAACGAGAAGGTGCGATCGGGCGCGTGGCCGGAGGAGAGCGTGACCCGCATCGCGACCTCCCGCGGACCCGGACCGAGCGTTCCGCCGATCGCCGTCGACCGATCCTGCGACATCGTGCCGATGACCGGCCCCATCGTGGCGATCTTCAGCGAGGAGTCGAGGCTCGGCAGAACGGCGTACACGTGCGCCTGGGTCATCGCGAATTCGGTCGGGCCGAGGTTGAGGAATGGATGGCCGAACGCATAGACGCGCGAGCCGTCGACGTAGGTCACCGTCCCGGTCGCCCCCATCTCGAGGTCGCCGCGGATGAGGGTCACGCCGACCGGATCCCCGGGTCGGAGCGGTTCGCGGACGGCAGCCGACGGGACAGGCGCACGGGCCGGCCCGGCGCCCGGCGGCGGGACGGAGAGGGCGTCGCGAAGCGTCGCGTCGAGGCCCGGCTCGAATCCGCTCATCGCCATGGCGGCGCCAATCGGCCGCATCGACGGCACCAGGTCGGCGAGCGCCGCCGGCCCGAAGATGTCCGAGCCGCGCGGAAGGGCGCCGACGGGCGCCACGGCGCGCTCGACCAATTGGTGGAGCGCCGCGAAGACCTCGGTCGAGCTCGCGGGCCAGTTCAGGCTCAACTCGCGCGCGTTCACCCGCGGGCCGGCCGCGCTCACGGCGTCGGTCATCTCCTCGATCGGAGTGATGCCGGCGAACGGCTCCTTGGGGAATGATCCGAGAGAATAGGACACCGCGCCGATCAGCTTGCCGTCCACGAAGACCGGACTGCCGCTCATGCCGGCAATGACGCCGGTGGCTGCGAGCGGTCCGCCCTCCAGCTTGGCGAGGATCAGGTTCCGCCCGGGGCCGATGATGTTGCGCAGCACGCCGAGAATGTTGACCTTGAACTCCTCAATGGTTTCGCCGGCGAACACGGTGCGGCCGATGCCGACCATTCCAGGACGGATGTCCGAGGCGGGGAGAAACTCCGTCGGTTGCTGGGGCGCAGCCGCAAGGGTGCCAGCGGCGAGAAGGGCCGCCGCCAGGCTGAGAGTGGCGCGGTGTTGCATGGGAGGGATTGTGCTCCGACATTGGTTATAACACGCCGGGACTCGTGGCCCGCGGCGACGGCGGCGCCCGCCGCGCCCGCCAGTGACGGCCCGGAAGCGATTTGACGGGCGAGCCGGCCTCTGGTACGCTGGCCCCACTCGTGGCGCGCATGATCATCGGTGTCTCGGCGTTTCCGCCCGTCCAGTTCGCGTTCAGCGGCAGCTGGTGGTGGTATTGCCGGACGACTGAGGAGGTCCGCGCGCTCTAGCTCATAGACGTTCGCGAAAGTTCGATGGCCTCTTCAGCCCAGCGCTGGAGAGGCTTTTTTTATGGTCCAGGTCGTCGAAACCGTCACCGCCGACTCGCTCGCGGCGCTCCGAGCCTTGCGGGATCGCGAAACTCCCGCTGATCTGGTCGAGCTGCGCCTGGACGGCGTCCGCGATCTCGACGTCGCCGGCGCGCTGGCCGGGCGGAGACGCCCGGTCATCGTGACGTGCCGGCCTGCATGGGAGGGCGGCCGGTTCGACGGAAGCGAGGAGGAGCGCGTGGCCGTGCTCGCGCGCGCGGCCGAGCTCGGCGCCGAGTACGTCGACATCGAATGGAAAGCCGATCCTCGCGCGCTCGCCCGTTGCCGCGATCTGGCGCAGGTGATCCTGTCGCACCATGACTTCTCGGGCGTCCCGGCGGATCTCGCGTCGCGCGTGCGTGCGATGCGCGAATCGAACGCCGCCGTCGTCAAGATCGTCGTGACCGCCGCCGATCTGTCCGACTGCCTGGTGCTCAAGCAGGCGGTCGCCGACGATGCCGGGGCGCACGTCGCCATCGCCATGGGCCCGCGCGGACGTTTGACGCGCGTCTGGCCCGCCTGGTTCGGATCGCGGTGGACGTACGGCGGGAGCGCCGCGCCTGGCCAGATCGGCACGCAGGAGCTCGTCGACTGCTATCGGGTGCGGCAGACGACCGCCGCCACGCGCGCGTATGGCGTTGCCGGTGCGCCGCTCGGGCATTCGGCCTCCCCGGCCATGCACAACGCCGCGTTTGCCGCGCTCGGCCTGGACGCCGTGTACCTGCCGCTGGAGACGGACGCCCCGGCCGACCTCTTCGGCGTCGCCGACGCGGTCGGGCTGGCGGGCGCGAGCGTGACCATCCCGCTCAAGCGTGCGCTGCTGCCGTCGGTGCGGGCCGATGATCTCGTGCAGCGGATCGGCGCGCTGAACACGCTGCGTCGCGGCGCGGACGGCTGGGAAGGCCGCAACTTCGACGTCGCCGGGCTGCTCGCGCCGCTCGAGGCGCGTGGGGTGGCGTTGCGCGGCCGTCAGGCCGTCGTGCTCGGTGCAGGCGGCGCCGCGCGGGCGGCGGTCGCCGCACTCGAGGCGGCCGGGGCGGACGTCCGGATCGCCGCGCGGCGGCCGCAGGCCGCGCGCGCCCTCGCAGCGGAGCTCGGGGCGCAGGTCGATCGCTGGCCACCCCGATCGGACTGGGACCTGCTCGTGAACACGACGCCCGTGGGTATGTGGCCCTGCGTCGAGGCGTCGCCGGTCGCGGCCGATGACGATGTCTGGCGCTCGGCGCGCGGGAAGGTCGTCTACGATCTGATCTACAACCCGCCGGAGACCCGGCTGCTGCAGCTTGCCGGCGCCGCCGGCGCGCAGCCGATCGGCGGGCTGGAGATGCTGGTCGCGCAGGCCTGCCGGCAGTTCGAATGGTGGACGGGGCAGTCCGCGCCGCGACAGGTCATGGCGGCGGCGGCCCGCCGGTTCGTCACGGCCAGCCGTCCGCCGCTCGAGGGTCGGGCGGGGTCGGGGACTTGAGGATGCCGATGCAGCACACGTCGTTCGACGAGTTCGTCGCCCTGGCCCAGCGCGGCACGTTCGTGCCCGTGTGCCGCGAGATCATGGCGGACCTGCTCACGCCGGTCTCGGCGTTCCTGAAGATCGCCGAGCACTCGGACTACGCCTTCCTGCTCGAGAGCGTCGAGGGCGGCGAGCACGTCGGACGCTATTCGTTTCTCGGCAAGGATCCCTTCCTCGTGATTCGCGGCCGCGGCGGCAACACGACGGTCGAACAGGCGGGGGTGGTGACCGAGCGGCAGGAGCCGCTCCTGGCGGTCCTCCGGGAGCTGATGGCTGAGTTCACCGCGCCGTTCGTCGCCGATCTGCCGCGGTTCACCGGCGGCGCGGTCGGGTATCTCGACTACGACACGGCCGAGCTCTTCGAGCCGACGGTGCGCCTCGACAAACCGCCCCTCGATCGGGATCAGACCGCGTTCATGTTGTTCGACACGATCCTGGCCTTCGATCACGTCAAGCACCGGATTCTGGCGATTGCGAACGCGCGTATCCGGCCCGGCGAGGACCTGCAGTCGCTCTACGACTTCGCGTGCGCGAAGATCGGCTTCCTCGAGCGGGAGCTCGAACGAAACCTTTCGCGGCCGGAGCGTCACGCCTCGGCCGGGCTCGAGATCGAGGCCAATCAGAGCCGGGACCAGTTCGAGGGCGCGGTGCGGGCGATTCAGAACGACATCGCCGCCGGAGAGATCTACCAGGCCGTGCTGTCGCAGCGGTTCGAGACGACGACCGCCGCGCCGCCGTTCGACGTCTACCGCGCGCTGCGGCACATCAATCCATCGCCGTACATGTATTTCATCCGCATGGGCGCCGATGCGATCGTGGGCGCATCGCCCGAGATGCTCGTCCGCGTGGAAGGCTCGCACGTCGAGACGCACCCGATCGCGGGCACGCGGCGGCGGGGAACGAGCGCCGCAGAGGATCAGGCGCTGGCCGACGAGCTGCGCCGCGACGAGAAGGAGCGCGCCGAGCACGTGATGCTGGTGGACCTCGGGCGGAACGACATCGGACGGGTTGCCGAAGTGGGCAGCGTCCGCGTGCCGCAGTACATGGTGATCGAGCGTTATTCCCATGTGATGCATCTCGTCTCGCGCGTCGACGGGACGCTCGCGCCCGGCTGCGACCGGCTCGATGCGCTGGAAGCGACCTTCCCGGCCGGGACGCTCACCGGCGCGCCCAAGATCCGCGCCATGCAGATCATCGGCGTGCTCGAGCCCACGCGGCGGGGATTGTACGGCGGGGCGGTCGGCTATCTGGACTTCGCCGGAAATCTGGACTTCTGCATCGCGATTCGCACGATCACGATGCACGGGCAGCGTGCCGCCGTCCAGGCGGGCGCCGGCATCGTCGCCGATTCGGTGCCATCGGCGGAGTATCAGGAATCGTGCGACAAGTCCCGCGCGATGCTCCAGGCGCTCGAGATGGCCGAGGCGGGCCTCTAGCAATGGTGCTCCTGATCGACAACTACGACTCGTTCACCTACAACCTCGCCCACCGGCTCGGTGAGCTCGGCGCCACGGTGAAGGTCGTGCGCAACGACGCCGTGACCGTCGCGGACATCGAGCGTCTGGCGCCGGAGCGCATCGTGATCTCGCCAGGTCCCGGCCGGCCGGAGACCGCCGGCGTGTCGGTCGAGGTGCTGCGGCACTTCGCGCCGCGCGTGCCCATGCTCGGCGTCTGCCTGGGACATCAGGCGCTCGCCATCGCGTTCGGCGGACGCGTCGATCGCGCGGCCGTTCCGATGCACGGCAAGACGTCGATCGTGGCTCATGAGGGGGCGCACCTGTTTGCCGGGCTGACCGGACCGTTCGAGGCGGGGCGCTACCATTCGCTGGTGATTGCACGCGACGCCGTGCCGGCCGAGTTCCTGGTCAGCGCCTGGGTCGAGACGGACGGCACCATCATGGGCGTGCGCCACCGGTCGCGGCCGATCTACGGCGTGCAGTTCCATCCCGAATCGGTGCTGACGCCGATTGGCCACCGCATGCTCCAGAATTTTCTCGACGCGGCGGTGCCCGAGACTGCGGCGAGCGGCGGCCGTTCTGGCGGCGCCGCGCCGCCGCCGGACAGGACGCGCTGACGTGTTTCCCGCGCTGCTCGAGAAGCTACGGCGCCACGAGGACCTGTCGGCCGACGAGGCGGCGCGGGCGATGGGAGAGATCATGGACGGGCGCGCCGAGCCCGCGCAGGTCGCCGGCCTGCTGATGGCGCTCGCGCTCAAGGGTGAACGGCCGGCGGAGGTCGTCGGATTCGCCTCCGCGATGCGGCTCCGGACGGTGCCGCTGCCGAGGCCGCTCGGCCTCGTCTTCGACACGTGCGGGACCGGCGGCGACGGCGCGCACACGTTCAACGTCTCGACGGCGGCCGCCGTCGTGATTGCGGGCGCGGGCGTGCGCGTCGCCAAGCACGGCAACCGCGCCGCGTCGAGCCGGTGCGGAAGCGCGGACGTGCTCGAACAACTGGGCGTGAGCCTCGAAACGACCCCGGATCAGGTGGTGCGCGCGGTCGAAGAGGCGAATCTCGGGTTCTTCTTCGCCCAGGCGTGGCATCCGTCGATGCGGCACGCGGGCCCGGTACGGAAGGCGCTCGGCGTGCGGACGGTCTTCAATCTGCTCGGCCCGCTCACGAATCCGGCGGCGCCACGGCGGCAGATCGTCGGCGTCTCGAGACCCGAGCACACCGAACTGCTGGCTTGCGCGCTCGGACGTCTCGGCACCGAGCGCGCCTGGGTCGTGCACGGCGCGAACGGCCTCGACGAGCTGTCGACGACAGGCCACACCAAGATCTCGGAATGGCGCGACGGCGCCGTCCGAACGTTCTATCTGCACCCCGGCGAGGTCGGCCTGCCGCTCGCCCCCGTCGAGGCGCTCGCCGGTGGCTCCGCCGCGGAGAACGCGGCCATGATCGAGCGGCTGTGTTCCGGCGAGGCGGGTCCCCGGCGCGATATCGTGCTCCTGAACGCAGGCGCGGCGCTGCTCGTCGCGGGAGCGGCGGCGTCGCTGGCGGAGGGATTCGCCCGCGCCGCCGAGTCGATTGACAGCGGGCGCGCCGGCGGCGTTCTCGACCGGCTCCGGGAGGTCTGCCGCGCATGACGACCGATCTGCTGCCCGCGATGATCGCCGCGGCCCGGCGTTCGGCAGAGGAACGCGAGCGCGCCACCGCGCACGAGGCGCTCGACCGTCGCTCCGCGGAGCGGCGCCCGCGCGGCTCCCAGTTCCTTGCCGCGCTGCGCGTGCCGGGCATCCGGATCATCGCGGAATGCAAGCGCCGGTCTCCGTCGCGCGGTGTGCTCCGCGCGCAGTACGATCCGGTCGCGATTGCAAAGGCGTACGAGGCGGCCGGGGCCGCGGCCGTCTCCGTGCTCACCGAGCCGTCCTTCTTCGACGGCGCGCTCGCGCACCTCGAAGCAGTCCGCGCAGCCGTGCAGGTGCCGCTGCTCCGCAAGGACTTCATCGTCACGCCATTCCAGGTGCGCGAGGCCTGCGCCGCCGGCGCCGATGCCGTGCTGCTGATCGTCGCCGCGCTCGACGACCAGCGGCTGCGGCAGCTGCGGGAGCTCGCCTCCGCCCTGGATCTGGCGGCACTCGTGGAGGTCCACGACCGCGATGAGTTGATGCGGGCCCTGCAGGCTGGCGCCACGTGCATCGGCGTCAACAGCCGGAACCTGCGCACGCTCGAGATGCAGCCGGCGGTCTTCGAGGAGCTCGTGCTGGGCATTCCGAAGGAGGTCGTGGGCGTCGCCGAAAGCGGGATCAAGACGGCGGAGGACCTCCGGCACCTCCGTGCGATCGGATACGACGGATTCCTGATTGGCGAGCGGTTCGTGGCCGCCCCCAATCCAGGCGCGGCGCTGGCCGATCTGAGGTCCTCCGCCGGCGCGGAGCTCGAGGAACTGCGATGAATCCCCGCCCCCGTGTCAAGATTTGCGGCCTCACGCGTTTCGAGGATGCCAATCTCGCGGTCCGGCTCGGAGCCGATGCTGTCGGGTTCGTCCTCTGGGAGCGGAGTCCGCGGTTCATTCACGCGGTCGAGGCGGGGGCGATCGCCTCGCGCCTGCCGCCTCTGGTCACCCGCGTCGGCGTCGTCGTCGACATGCCGGCGGGTGAGGTCGCCGATGCGGCGCATCTGGCCGGCCTGGATGCCGTGCAGCTCCATGGCGACGAGCTCCTGGCGGACTACTCGAGCGTGCCGCGGCGGCTGATCAAAGCCGTCTCGTTGGAGCGTGAGGAGGACGTGGCGGACGCCCTCGCCCTGCCGGCCGCCGTCACGGTCCTGGTCGACGCGACGGATCGCGTGCATCGGGGCGGGACCGGACGGCGGGCCAACTGGGCGCGCGCCGCGGAGCTCGCGCGTCAGCGGCCGATCGTCCTCGCCGGCGGGCTGGCGCCAGATACCGTTGCCGAGGCGATCGATCGCGTGCAGCCCTGGGCCATCGACGTCTCGTCTGGCGTCGAAGAGACGCCGGGCATCAAGAGCGCGCGCAAGATGGAGCGCCTGTTCGAAGCCGTCAGGAGCTGGGAGAGATGAGCCGCCCACACGCAGAGGCGAAGGGCGCGGCCGTGAGCGAGGGGCCGGGCCCGGTGTTCGGCCGCCGCGATCCGACCGCGAGCGGATATTTCGGCGAGTTCGGCGGCCGGTTCGTCCCCGAGACGTTGATCGCGCCGATCGACAGCCTGACCGCCGCGTATTTCGAGGCGCGGCAGGACCCTGCGTTCGTGTCGGAGCTGCGCGCGTTGCTGTCGACCTATGTCGGCCGGCCCACGCCGCTCTATGAAGCGCGGCGCGCGGCGGGCGCGTCCGGAGTGCGCCTGCTGTTCAAGCGCGAGGACCTGGCTCACACGGGTGCGCACAAGATCAACAACGCGCTCGGCCAGGCGCTGCTCGCCAGGCGGATGGGCAAGCGTCGCATCGTCGCGGAAACGGGCGCCGGTCAGCACGGCGTCGCCACCGCGACGGCCTGCGCCCTGCTCGGCCTGGAGTGCGTCGTCTACATGGGCGCGGAGGACATGGCGCGTCAGGCGCTGAACGTGTTCCGGATGCGCCTGCTCGGCGCGACCGTCGAGCGCGTCGAGGCGGGCAGCCGGACGCTGAAGGACGCGATCAACGAAGCCATGCGCGATTGGGTGGCGAATGTCGAGACGACGTACTACCTCCTGGGGTCCGTCCTGGGACCGCACCCGTACCCGCTGATGGTCCGCGAGTTCCAGTCCGTGATCGGCCAGGAAGCGCGGCAGCAGTGCCTCGCTGCCGCCGGACGCCTGCCGGATCTGGTCGTGGCCTGCGTTGGAGGCGGCAGCAATGCCATGGGGCTCTTCGACGCGTTCGTCGACGACGCCGCCGTGCGGCTCGTCGGCGTCGAGGCGGGTGGCCGTGGCCTCACACCCGGGAGCCATGCAGCGAGGTTCGCCGGCGGCCGGGAGGGAATCCTCCACGGCACCCGCAGCCTCGTGCTGCAGGACGCGCACGGCAACATCGAGCTGACGCACTCGATTTCCGCCGGTCTCGACTACCCCTCGGTCGGGCCCGAACACGCCTGGCTCGCCGCTCGCGGCCGGTCGGAGTACGTCTGGGTCGACGACGCGGAGGCGCTCGAGGGATTCCGGTGGCTCGCGCGTACGGAGGGCATTCTGCCGGCGCTCGAGTCCGCACATGCGATCGCCTGGGCACGGCGGGCGCTGGGCTCCCTCGCAACCGGCACGGTGATGCTGGTGAATATCTCGGGCCGCGGCGACAAGGACGTCGAGACGGTCCGCACGCTCCTCTCCGATGCTCCGGAGGACGCGCCGTGAGCCGGATCTCGGACGTGTTCGGTCGGCTGCGGGCGGCGGGCGAGACCGGGCTGATTGCCTACGTGACGGCAGGAGACCCGGATCTGCCGCGGTCGCGTGCGATCATCGAGGGCGTCGGCCGAGGAGGCGCCGACATCATCGAGGTCGGCGTGCCGTTCTCCGATCCGGTGGCGGACGGGCCGGCCATCCAGCGGGCGTCCGAGCGGGCGCTCGCGGCGGGCGCGCATCTGGCCGCGGTGCTGGATCTCGTCGGCAGCCTGCGAACGGATCTTCCAGCGGCCGTCGTGCTCTTCACGTACGTCAACCCCGTGCTGCGGCTCGGGGTCGCCGAGTTCGCCGCGCGCGCGGCTGCCGCCGGCGTCGACGGCGTGCTGCTGCTCGACGTGCCCATCGAGGAGTCGCAGACGGTACGGGAGGCGCTCGATCGATCGGGCATCGATCAGATCTTTCTCGTCAGCCCGACGACGACCGAGGCAAGATTGGCCGAGGCGGCACGGCTGGGCCGTGGGTTCCTGTACGGCATCTCGCGGCTTGGGGTGACCGGTGCGCGCGATTCGGTCGCGGCCTCCGCCAGGCCGCTGGCCGTTCGCATGCGGGCGGCCACGCATCTGCCGGTGGCGCTTGGATTCGGCATCTCCCGGCCGGAGCACGTGCGCGAGGTCGGGACCTTCGCCGACGCGGCCGTCGTCGGCAGCGCGCTCGTCCAGGTGATTGCCCAGGCGTCCGCCGACGGCCGAGACCCGGCGGCGCGCGCCCAGGAGTTCGTCAGATGGCTGAAGACAGGATGAGCCGCGGACCGAAGACGGTCCGCGCCGGGGCGGGTGAGGGCACCACGACGGGCGCGCCCGGCGAGGCGGCGGGCTGGGCGCCCGCGCCGGAGCCCGGGATCGAGGTCTTGCGGAGGCGCATCGACGCGATCGATCGGCAGCTCGTCGAGCTGCTGAACGAGCGCGCCGGCTGCGCGCGGGATATTGGACGCGAGAAGGAAGCGGGAGGGCAGCCGATCTACCAGCCCCAACGCGAGGCCGAAGTGCTGGCGAACGTGCGGGCGATGAACCGCGGCCCGCTGGACGACGACGCGGTCACGCGGCTCTTCGAGCGGATCATCGACGAAGCCCGGCGGCTGGAGCGTCTGGCGTCCAGGCACGAGGACGAGCGGTAGGCGTGCAGCGTGTCGGAGATGCGGACTCACGAAGGATGGACACATCATGGTTGTCGTAATGGAAGAGCGAGCGACTGAAGCGCAGATCCAGGCCGTCGTGGCCCAATTGACGGAGATGGGCTTCGACGTCCACCGATCCACGGGCGCCACCCGGACGGTGATCGGCGCCGTGGGCGGCGGCGTGGGCGACCCGGCCCTGCTCTCGGTGCAGGCGGGGGTGCACGAAGTGCTGCGAATCAGCGAGCCGTACAAGCTCGCCAGCCGCACGTTCAAGCCGGAGAACACGGTCATCAACATCGGCGACGACGTCCGGATTGGCGGCGACGAGGTGGTCGTCATGGCCGGCCCGTGCTCGGCCGAGTCGGAGGAGCAGGTCGAAGCGACGGCAGCGGCCGTCAAGCGCGCCGGCGCGAAGATTCTGCGCGGCGGAGCGTTCAAGCCGCGCAGCTCGCCGTACAGCTTCCAGGGGCTCGGCGAGGCCGGGCTCCGGATGCTGCGCGCGGCCGCCGATCGCCACGACCTGAAGCTCGTGACGGAGGTCATGGAGATCGGGCAGATCGACCTCATCGGCGGCTACGCGGACATCTTCCAGGTGGGCGCGCGCAACATGCAGAACTACTCGCTCCTGCGCGAGCTCGGGCGCGTCAGGAAGCCGGTGATGCTCAAGCGGGGGATCTCGGCGACGATCGAGGAGTGGCTGCTCTCGGCGGAATACGTGCTGGCCGGCGGCAACATGGACGTCATGCTGTGCGAACGCGGCATCAGGACGTTCGAGAGCTACACGCGCAACACGTTCGACATCTCCGCCATTCCGGTCGTGCAGAAGCTCAGCCACCTGCCGATCATCGCGGACCCGAGCCACGGGACGGGCCGCCGCGACAAGGTCGCGCCGATGGCGCGCGCCGCCGTCGCGGCCGGCGCAGACGGGCTGATCATCGAAGTCCACTGCGACCCGGACCACGCGCTCTCCGACGGCGCCCAGTCGATGTTCCCGGCGCAGTTCGACCGGCTCATGGCCGAGCTGCGGGTGATTGCGCCCGCGATCGGGCGCAGCATCTGCGTCGAGTCGATCGCGCGGCGGGGCTGGGCGCGGTGACCGCCCCTTCCAGCCGCGACGCCTCGGAACGTCCGTGAGCGCCGATTCGACGCCCCCGTTTTCGTCGGTGGCCATCGTCGGCCTCGGGTTGATCGGGGGCTCGGTCGCGCTCGGGCTCCGGCACCGGTGGCCGGATCTTCCGGTCATTGGCGTGGATCGGCCGGACGTGCTCGAGCAGGCCGAGCGGCGCGGAGCGATCACCCGCGCGCGGCTCCGCCTGGAGGACCTCGGAGATGCCGGCCTCGTCGTGCTGGCGGCGCCGGTGCTCGAGATCACGCAGCTCCTCGGCGAGGCCGGCAGGGCGCGCCTCCAGGGCCCCTTGACCGATGTCGGATCGACCAAGCGCCACATCATGGCCACGGCCGACGCGACGGGGCTGCGCTTCGTCGGCGGGCATCCCGTCGCGGGCGCGGCGAGCGCCGGGCTGCCGAGCGCGCGCCCGGATCTGTTCGAGGGGCGCGAGTGGTTGATCGTGCCTGGCCGCGCGCCGGAGGAGGACGTGCGCGGTCTCGAGCGGCTCGTCCGCGGGCTCGGGGCGCTGCCGCGCCGCATGGATGCCGACCGGCACGATCGACTGATGGCGTACGTGAGCCACCTGCCGCAGCTGCTGGCGACGATGCTGATGACGACGGCCGCTTCGGCCGTGGGCGAGCAGGGACTGGCGGCGGCCGGCCCCGGGTTCGCCGACATGACGCGTCTGGCCTCGAGCCCGTTCGAGATCTGGCGCGGCATCCTGGCGACCAACGCCGACTACGTCGCCGAGGCGCTCGGCGCGCTCGCCGCGACGCTGCCGCTCGCCGACGGCAAGCTGGCCGACCCGGGCCGGCTGGAGGCGATGTTCCGCGGAGCGAACGAGTGGTCGGAGCGAACCTGATAAGATCGAGCGTCTATATGCTGCAAAACTACATCGAAGGCGAGTGGCGCAAGTCGATCGCGACCGACGCGCTGCCAATCATCAATCCGGCGACGAGCGAGGTGCTCGAGCAGACCCCGCTCTCGAGCGCTGCCGAAGTCGATGCCGCGGTGCAGGCGGCGGCCCGTGCGTTTCCCGAGTGGCGCCGTGTGCCGGTCACCGATCGCGTTCAGCCGCTCTTCCGGCTGAAGAACCGGCTGGAGGAGCAGTTCGAAGAGATCGCCCGCATCGTCACGATGGAATGCGGCAAGACGCTGGGCGAGTCGCGGGGCGAGTTGCGGCGGGCCATCGAGAACGTGGAGGTCGCTTGCGGCGCCCCGATCATGATGCAGGGGTACAACTCCGAGGACATCGCCCGCGGCATCGACGAGATCATGATCCGGCAGCCGCTGGGCGTCTGCGCCATCATCTCGCCGTTCAATTTCCCGGCGATGATTCCGTTCTGGTTCTTGCCGTACGCCCTGGCCGCCGGCAATACGGTCGTGCTCAAACCGTCCGAGCGCGTGCCGTTGACGATGCAGAAGGTCTTCGAACTTCTGGACGGCCTCAAGCTGCCGCCGGGGGTGCTCAACCTTGTGAACGGTGGACGGGAGGTCGTGAACGCCATCCTCGATCATCCGACGATTCGGTCCGTCAGCTTCGTCGGCTCGAGCGCCGTCGCGAAGCACGTCTACTCGCGCGGCGCCGCCGCCGGCAAGCGCGTCCAGTGCCAAGGTGGCGCCAAGAACCCTGTCGTCATCCTGCCGGACGCGGACATGAAGTCGGCCACCGAGATCGTCGCCGATAGCGCGTTCGGCTGCGCCGGGCAGCGGTGTTTGGCAGCGGCGACGGTGATCACGGTCGGCGAGGCCGGCACGCCGTTCACGGAGGCGATTCGCGAGAAGGCCGAGCAGCGCGTGACCGGCTATGGTCTCGACGACGGCGTGCAGATGGGTCCGGTGATTTCCGCCGACAGCCTGAATCGCATCGATCGATTGATTGGTGACGCGATCAAGCACGGCGCCCGGCCCATCCTCGACGGCCGCAAGCCCGCCATCGCGAAATACCCGAAGGGCTTTTTCATCAAGCCGACCATCATCGAGGGGCTGCCGCTCTCGAGCGAAATCGCGCGCACCGAAATCTTCGGTCCGGTGCTCTCGTTGCACGCGGTGGACCACATCGACGAGGCGATTGAGATCGTCAATTCGGGCGCGTACGGGAACCAGGGATCGCTCTTTACCACGAGCGGTGCCAGCGCGCGGAAGTTTCGCCACGAAGCCGAGGTCGGCAACGTCGGTATCAACGTCGGCGTGGCGGCGCCGATGGCGTTCTTCCCGTTCAGCGGCGCGCGCGAGAGCTTCTTCGGCGACCTGCACGGCCAGGGCCGCGACGCCTTCGAGTTCTTCACGCAGGAGAAGGTCGTCGTCGAGCGGTGGCCCAAGGCGTGGACCAGAAAGTTCTAGGACGAGGCGGAGGCGGCCCTCTTCCGCCTCAGCTCCCCGCGAGATCCGGCTGGAGCGCCGGCGTCGCGATCGCCGCGTCATCGAAGACCGGTCGGGTCGGGTCGATCAGCCCCCAGCAGACGGCGCCGACGAGGAACAGCACGCCCATGATGTAGAGCGGCAGATTCCAGCTGCCGAACCACTCGACCGAGTAGGCGACGATGAGCGGGTTGAGCATGGCGACGAGGTTGCCCGTGGAGTTCATCGTCGCTCCGACCACGCCCACGTGGTTGCGGCCGACGTCCATGACGACGCCCCATGCCGCCCCGAGGGTGAACATCGTCAGTCCGGTGGCGAACGCGAAGAGCACGGCGGCCCAGATTGGCGAGGATGCCGTGGCGCCCGCGATGAGCGCGAGGCCGACGACGATGTACGCGGCGGCGCCGAGCCCGCAGCGTCCCACCCGAAGTCCGAAGCGCGCGGTGAGCCGGTCCGTCACGAGGCCGCCGAGCAGGTCGCCCGGCATGCTGACGATGAGCGGCAGACCCGCGAAGATGGCGACGCCGGTGATATCGAAGCCGTGGCGCTGCGCCAGATACGTCGGCAGCCAGGTAATGCAAAAGTAGAAGATCATGCAGTTCGGGATGTACATGATGCTGAGCGCCACCAAGTCCCGGCTGCGGAGGAGACCGCTCCAGTACTGCCAGCCTTCGGCATGCCCGGTGTCGGGCGGCCGTTCCCGCACGATCTTCGCGAGCTCGGCCGCGTCGACGTCGGGGTGCGCCGACGGGTCGTCGCGGAACCACCGGCGCCAGAGCACCACCCAGACGAGCCCGACCGCGCCGAAGATCACGAACACCAGGCGCCAGGACATGCGCGGGTCCGCGATGTCCGGCAGATCGGGGCGCATGTAGGTCAGGATCAGGGCGGGCGTCAGTCCGGCGACCAAGTGCGCGCCGGAGAAGAAGATCCCCTGCACCCGGCCGCGCTCGTTGACGGGTATCCAGCGGGAGAACGTCCGCGCGACGCACGGCCAGGCGCCGGCTTCACCGGCGCCGAACAGAAACCGGATCGCGAGCATCATCGGATAGCTGACGGCCGCAGCAGTGGCCGCGGTCAGGCACGACCACCAGATGACGATGCGCGTCAGGACCGAGCGCGTCCCCTTCCGGTCGGCCCACCGTCCGGTCGGGATTTCGAACAGGGCGTACGCGAACTGGAACGCCGTGAAGACGTAGCCCATCTCCACGATCGAGAGTCCCAGGTCGCGCATGATCCCCGGGGCAAGCGTGCCGATGCTCACCCGGTCGAGATACGTGACCATCGCGAGGGCCGTCGCGAGGCCGACCACTCGGAATCGCGCATGCGTCGGGGCGTTCATAGCAGGGCACTATAGTGGAAAACGATGGCCGCACCAATTTGGGAGCCGACGGCCGAGCGCGTGCGGCGCAGCAGGCTTACCGCGTTCACCAGGGCGCTGTCGCGGCGCACCGGCCGATCCTTGTCGGAGTACGGCGCCCTGCACCGCTTCTCGTGCGAGGAGAAGGAGGCGTTCTGGGCGGAGGTCTGGGACTTCTGCGGGGTGCGCGGCGAGCGCGGCGATCGGGTGGCGTCGAACGTGGACCGCATGCCGGGCGCGCGCTTCTTCCCGGACGCGCGGCTCAGCTTCGTGGAGAACCTGCTGCGACAGGACGATGACTCGGTCGCGATCGTGGCGGCCACCGAGGACGGCGGCGAGCGCGCGTGGACATGGGCGGAGCTCGGACGGCAGGTGCGATGCGTGGCCGGCGCCCTCCGCGCCGACGGCGTGGCCCCAGGCGATCGGGTCGCCGGGATCGTGGCGAACGTGCCCGAAGCCATCGTCTCGGCGCTGGGCGCATCGGCGATCGGCGCGGTGTGGTCCGCCTGTTCGCCCGATTTCGGCGTGGACGGCGTACTCGACCGCTTCAACCAGATCGCGCCGGTCGTGCTCGTCGCCGTGGACGGATACCGGTACGGCGGCAAGGTGTACGACTGCCGGGCCAAGGTCGCCGACATCGTCGGCCGGCTGCCGACCGTTCGAAGGACGGTGCTGGTTCCGCTGCTCGCCGGGCCGGCGCCTGGCGGTCTGCCGAAGGCGACTCGATGGGAGGACTGGCTGGCGCATGCCGCTCCCCTGACCGATCCGTTCCAGCGCTTCGCCTTCGATCATCCGCTGTACGTGCTCTTCTCGTCCGGGACGACGGGCCCTCCGAAGTGCATCGTGCACGGAGCCGGCGGCACGCTGATTCAACACCTCAAGGAGCATCAGCTGCATTGCGACATCCGGGACGGGGACCGGGTCTTCTACTTCACGACGTGCGGCTGGATGATGTGGAACTGGCTCGTCACCGCATTCGCTTCTGGCGCCACCGTGCTGCTGTACGACGGATCGCCGTTCTACCCGGACGGCCATCGCCTGTTCGCGTTGGCCGAGCGCACGTCCACGACGCTCTTCGGGACGTCGGCGAGATTTCTCGACGCCGTGAAGAAGGCGGGACTGCGCCCGCGCGCCGACCATGCCCTTGGCGCGATGCGGACGATCACGTCGACCGGCTCGCCGCTGGCGCCGGAGAGCTTCGATTTCGTCTACGAGCACGTGAAGCGCGACGTGCACCTCGCTTCCATCTCGGGCGGCACCGACATCGTCAGCTGCTTCGTGCTCGGCAATCCGAACGGGCCCGTGTGGCGCGGCGAAATCCAGGCGCCTGGGCTGGGCATGGACGTGGACGTCTTCGACGAGGCGGGTCGTCCCCTGCGGGACGCGGCGGGCGAGCTCGTGTGCAAGTCGTCCTTTCCGTCGATGCCGCTCGGACTCTGGGACGACCCCGACGACGTCCGGTATCGCGCCTCGTACTTCGAGCGGTTCCCCGGCGTGTGGACGCACGGCGACTGGGCGCGTCTCACCGAACATGGCGGCATCGTGATCTACGGCCGCTCGGACGCGACGTTGAAGCCTGCAGGCGTCCGGATCGGGACGGCCGAGATCTACCGGCAGGTGGAGCAGGTCCCGGAGGTCGTCGAAAGCCTCGCCGTGGGCCAGCGCTGGCAGGGTCACGAGCGGATCGTGCTGTTCGTGCGTCTCGGCGACGGGCTGACGCTCGACGAGGACCTGCGGGCGCGCATCGCCGATCGCATCCGGACGCATGCGAGCCCGCACCACGTGCCCGCGAAGATCCTGCAGGTGACCGACCTCCCGCGCACGAAGAGCGGAAAGCTCGTCGAGATCGCCGTGCGCCGCGTGCTGCACGGCGAAGAGGTCGGGAACCGCGAGGCTCTGGCCAATCCGGAGGCGCTGGATCTGTTCCGGGATCGCCCCGAGCTGCAGTCATGACGCCGGCGATTTCAGCGCCCGCCGCCGTTCGCCGGGCCATCCTGGCGCACGCGCGCCGCGAGCGGCCCCAGGAGTGCTGCGGCTTTCTGCTCGGCCGCGGCGTGCGCGTCCAGTTCGCGCTTCCGGCCCGCAACACCGCCGCGAGCGCCACGCGCTATCGGATCGACGATGCGGCGCACCTGCGGCTCCGGCAGGCGCTGCGCGGGACGACCCCTCCGCTCGGGATTGTCGGCGTCTACCATTCCCATCCGGCCGGCGATGCGGCGCCATCGCCGACCGACGTGGCCGAAGCGATGTATCCGGAGTGGATCTACCTGATCGTCGGACTCGGCCCGGCACGTCCGCGGATTCGCGCATTCCGCATCGCACGGGGCCGCTCCCGCCCCCTGCGGATCGACTGGGTGGGCGTGAACCGCGCGACTAGCCGCCGTGGACCTCGAGCTTGATCGTCGCCGAGCCGACCGTCTTCGTCCCCTGCTTCAGGTGGAAGATGATCCGGTACGCACCCGGTTCGTTGTAGGTGTGCTGCTGGGAGAAGCGGCGTCGGATCTCGCTCTTGCCGGCCGCGTACGGGCTGCAGTCATCGGTCGTCTCCGAGCGCGCGCCGTCCGCCCATTCCCACTCGACGCCCGGACAATAGAAGTCGGCATAGTCGTCGGCCCCTCCGCGCAGTTCCGCCGTGGCGACCACGCGCAAAGGGGCCACCCCCATGGGCGGCGTGACGCGAAGGTCGATCGAGGGCTTGCTCTTCCGGTCCTGCCGTGCCCGCCCGGGCGCGGCGGCGGCGGCCGGCAGGAGGCATCCCGCAAGAAGCACGCCGGTCGCGCCGATATATACCCAGGGCCGAAATCGGGCCGGGCGGGACCACTGTCTTTTCATGGAAGAATGGTACTCGATGTCTGAGCAGTCAGCAGCGGAAGCGGAGTTCCTGGCGTCGGGCGAGAGCCCCGATCGGCTCGGCGCCGACGTGGTGTTCGTCCCGGTCTTCCAGGACGGGGACGAGCTGGCGGACGTGCCGGGGCTCGATGCCGCGACGGGCGGGGATATCCTGCGCGCGCGCGACACCGGCGAGTTTCGAAGCCGGCCCTACGAGTTCTTCATCACGCGCGTCGTCGACCGACGATGGGCCTGCGGCCGGATCGCCCTGGTGGGCGTCGGCGCGCGCAAGGACTACGACGTCGAACGGCTCCGGCGGGTCGCGGCGGCGTGCGGCTACACGGCGACGCTGCGATCGATGGAATCCGTGGCGTTCGTCGTTCGGCCGGGGTTGGAGCTGATGCTGGCCGCCCAGGCGGTCGCGGACGGCCTCACCTCTTCGGCGTTCAACACCGGCAGCTACAAGCGGAGTGGGGAAGTCGAGGGGCGTTATCCGGGCCGTTTGATCGTCGTGTCGCCCGGCGCGGACCGGACGCGCCTGCAGGCCGCCGTCGACCGCGGACGCACCATCGGGACCTGCGTCAATTTCGCGCGCGAACTCGCCAACGAGCCCGCGAACGTGCTGACCCCCCGCGCCTTCGCTGCCCGTGTGGGGGCGGCCGCGCGGGCCTCGCACCTGGAGGTCGAGACGCTCGACGAAGATGGCATCCGGGCGCTCAACATGGGTCTGCTGCTCGGCGTCGCCCAGGGCAGCGCGGAGCCGCCACGACTCACGATCCTTCGTCACAATCCGGCCGGTGCGCCGGTCACCCCCGTGCTGGGCTTCGTCGGCAAGGGCATCACGTTCGACACCGGCGGGATCTCGATCAAGCCCGCCGAAGGCATGGACCGGATGAAGGACGACATGTCGGGTGGCGCCGCGGTTGCGGCGGCCATGTGCGCCCTGGGCCGGCTGCACGCACCGTATCGCGCTATCGGCCTCATCCCCATGACCGAGAACATGCCGGGGGGACGAGCGCTCCGTCCGGGCGATGTGCTCGCGGGCGCGAGCGGAAAGACCGTCGAGATCATCAACACGGACGCCGAGGGCCGCCTGGTGCTGGGCGATGCGCTCTGGTACGCACAGCAGCTCGGCGCGACGCACCTCGTGGACGTCGCCACTCTGACGGGCGCATGCATGGTGGCGCTCGGCCGGACGGCATCGGGCCTCTTCGGCGCGCCGGAAGCGTGGGTCGAGACCGTCCGCACCGCCGCCGCTCGCGCGGGCGACACCGTCTGGCCGCTGCCACTCTTCGACGAGTACCGCGAGCAGCTCAAGAGCGAGATCGCCGACATCGTCAACTCGGCGGGCCGGCCCGCCGGCGCGATCACGGCCGCTGCGTTTCTCAGGGAGTTCGTCGACGATCGCCCCTGGGCGCACCTGGACATCGCCGGAACCGCGTGGGCCGAGGAGCGGAAGGCGTATCTGCCCAAAGGGCCCACGGGCGTCGCCGTGCGGCTGCTGGTCGAGCTGGGAGTGAGCGGAGGCGCGCAGCCGTCGACGACCGCGAGTCATGCGGCCGGACAGGTGGAGCGGCCCGTCTACGACGCAATCGGCGGGAGGTGATCCTCCTCTGGGCGGTGGTGCTGGTTCCACTTGACCAGCCCGTACGCGAGAAGGGCTCCGAGCACGACGGCCACGAGCACGAGAATTCCCGTGATGCCGAACGCCCCGATCAGCACGTCGGCAAACGTCGTCTGATCGGACGGCTTGTCCACCAGCGTCACGATCACCGGGGAGTTCTGCACGGCTAAGATCATCGACACGGCATCGACTCGCAGCGACAGATTATCTACAAATTGTCCAGCGCGGAAGCCCCTATTGCAAGTCACCAGGCCGTCGGACGGGCCGGCGTTCCGCCGTCGCCGCCGGTGACCGATTACCGATCCCGTCCTCCCCGATCCGCCACGGTCGTCGCCTTCTTCAGCGAGCCCTGATACTTGAGGACCGCATCGGCGAGCGACTGGGCGATCCGCTGGCGATAGCTCGACTGTTTCAACAGGGCGGCTTCGGTGCGGTTGGTCACGAACGAGATTTCGGCCAGCACGCTCGGCATCTGGGCGCCGATGAGGACCACGAACGGCGCCTGCTTCACGCCCAGATCGCGCAACGCCTTGTTCTGCTGGCGCAGCCGGCGCATCATCGACGTTTGAACGATTGTCGCGAGCTCGCGCGACTCGATGACCTTGTTGTTGAGGGCGATGGTCTTGACCAGATCCGGCAGCTTCCCCATCGTGCCGTCCGACGACGCGTTCTCGCGCGCGGCGACGGCCTCGGCGTCGGGCGTCGTCGCGAAGTTGAGGAAGTAGGTCTCGACCCCGTGCGCGACCGATCGCCGGCTGGCGTTCGCGTGAATCGACAGGAACAGGTCCGCGCCCTCGCGGTTGGCGATGGCCGTGCGCTCCTGCAACGGGATGAACTCGTCCGTGCGGCGCGTGAGGACGATGTCGATGCCGGGCTGCTCCTTCAGGAGCTGCTCCACCCGGAGCGCCACATCGAGAACCAGCTCCGCTTCGGTCACGCCGTTGGCTTGTGCCCCCGGGTCATGGCCGCCGTGGCCGGGATCGATGACGATGCGCGCCACGCCGAGCCCCAGCTGGCGCGCCAGCGAATAGTCGCCGTCCCGTGAAAGGGCGGCTGGAGGCGCCGGCGGCAGAGCGGCCGGCAGGCTGCGCACCTCGTCCGCGGCAGGCGCGATCGCGCCCGGCGCCGACGCGCTGTCCGGTGCTCCGGCCGCGCTGCGGAGGGGCGCGGGCCCGCCTCCGGGGCCTACCGGTGTCGGCGGCCGATCGGGATCCGGCACCGAGGCGTCCACGATCGTCGCCGCGGCATCCGAGGGCGCGGCGGGTGGGCGCGCGGGCTCGTCGATTGGGGGGAGCCCGTCTCGACGTCGACCACGACGCGGAACGGGCTGTACATCGGGAACACGCTATAGCGCGGATCCCCGTCCAGCTCGAGCACGAGGCGCGTCACGGTCGGGCTGTGCGGGCCGACCCGGATGTTGGCGACCAGTGCCGTCGACGCCAGCGCCCGCGTCGCGCCGACGACGGACGCGGCCACGATCGTGTTCTCGAAATCGAAATACACCCGGTCGGGATTGGTGAGCCGGTCGACGGTGTAGCGAACTTCTGCGCTGAGCTCGATGGTCACGCGCTCGCCGCGCGGCAGGGGAGCCGTGGAGACCGACCGCACGACGGCCGTTGCGGCGGGGCCCGCCGGCGGGGCGGCGGCCGCCGGGAAGGGGAGCGTGGCGAGCGCTCCGATCGCCACGAGCCGTCCGCAGCCACGCGACCGCAGTCGATCGCCAATCTCAAGGAACGAGCGAGTCACGGTTCACCTCAGCTGCGCGTCCACTTCCTCGAAGTAATTCGCGTCGACGAGCACGTCGCGCTTGCCGCTGGTCGCCGGAGAGACGATGCCGTCCATCTCCATCATGTCGATCAGGCGTGCGGCGCGGCTGAACCCGATCCGGAGCCGGCGCTGGAGATAGGAGATGGACGCCTGTCCGCTCGACACGACGATGCGCGCGGCCTCGTCGTAGAGGTCGTCCTTCTCGAACTCCATGCGCTCGGTGGTCTTCTCCTCCGCGACGATCGAGTTGTCGTACACGGGCTTGCCCTGCTTGCGCAGGAAGCTGCAGAGCCTGGCCGTCTCCTGCTCGGAGATATAGGGGCCGTGGATCCGGATGAATCTGGAGGAGGCCGGCGGCAGGTAGAGCATGTCGCCCTTGCCGAGGAGCTGCTCGGCGCCGTTGCCGTCGAGAATGGTGCGCGAGTCGATCTTCGTCGCCACCCGGAACGCGATCCGCGCCGGCAGGTTCGCCTTGATCAGGCCCGTGATGACGTCGACCGACGGTCGCTGCGTCGCCAGGATGAGGTGGATGCCGACCGCGCGGGCCATCTGGGCGAGCCGGGCAATCGATTCCTCGACCTCCTTGCCCGCGGCCATCATCAGGTCCGCCAGCTCGTCGATGATGACGATGACGTAGGGCATCGTCTTGAGCGGGTCCCGGCCGTCGGGTTCGGCGTCCTCGCGCGCGCCCCGAGCGGCCGCCGTTCCCTGCTCGACGAGCATCGCGCGGATGTTGCGGTTGTACTGTTCGATGTTGCGGACGCCCTGCGCCGCCAGCGTCTTGTAGCGCTCCTCCATCTCGTGCACGGCCCAGCGCAGCGCGTTGGCGGCCTGTTTCGGGTCGACGACGACCGGCGTGAGCAGGTGCGGGATGTCCTCGTACATGCCGAGCTCGAGCCGCTTCGGATCGATCATGATGAAGCGGACCTCGTCCGGCGTCGATCGGAAGAGGATGCTCGTGACCATGGCGTTGACGCTGACGGACTTGCCCGCGCCCGTGGAGCCGGCAATCAGCAGGTGCGGCATCGTCGCCAGATCGCTGACGAAGGGCTCGCCGTGGATCGTCTTGCCCATCGCCATGGTGAGCTTCGATGCGGAGCGAGTGTAGACGTCGGCCTCGAGCAGCTCGCGCAGCGTGATCTGCTCGCGGTTGGGATTCGGGATCTGGATGCCCACCGTGGACTTGCCCGGGATGCGATCGATCAGGACCGATTCGGCCTGCATCGCCAGGCAGAGGTCTTCGGCGAGGCCCGTGATCCGGCTGTATTTCACGCCCGCGTCCGGCTTGAACTCGTAGGTCGTGACCACCGGCCCCGGGTGGATCTGCACGACGCTTCCCTCGACGGAGAACTCGCGGCACTTCTCCTCGAGCAGACGGGCCGCGTCCATGAGCTCGCGCTCGTCGATCTTCCGCTGGTCCTTGGGCGCATCCAGCAGCGTCAGGGGCGGCAGCACGTACGTGCCGCGGCGCTCGGCCGGCGGTCTGGCCGTCTCGACGCTCGAGAGCGGCAGCGTTCCGGGCACGGGCGTCGACGTGGGACGCTTGATCGCGGGCGGCGCGGCGGGCCGTGGGGCCGCGACGCGCTCGTCGTCCTCGTCCTCGTCGTCGGAGGCCGCTCCCGCGCTGGTGGCCAGCCTGGTCCGAATCGCCTTCAGGGCGGCCGCGGCGCCCTGGGCCTTCGTGGCGATCTCGTCCTGGCTGGCTGCGGGGCGTCCGGCCGCTTTCTTGACGTGCTTGGCGACGATTTGCTGCCGCTCGCGATCGCGCCGGCGTGCGTCGCGTCGTTCCCGCCAGCCCGCGGCCAGGCTGGCGCCGCGCAGGCGCATCAGGCGCGCCGCCCGACTGAGCGCCCGGCCGAACGAGAACTGCGTCGAGAGGATGATCGAGAGCGCCAGCAGCACGACCAGGAGGATCGTGCCGCCCGTCATGTTCAGGACGTCGGACACGACCGCGGAGAACCACTCGCCGAGCGCGCCGCCGGCGGGAAACGCCCTCGGCGCGGCGCCGACGGCGTGCGACACGAGCGAGAGCAGCGCGCCCAGCGAGCAGAGCATCAGCACGACGCCGACGATCTTCGTGTAGGCCGCCTCGAGCGCGTGACACCAGAACGCCTTCCACCCGACGACGCCGACGACCACGGGCGCGATCCAGGCCGCGTAGCCGAGCAGCTGGAAGGACGCTTCCGCCATGAACGCGCCGATCCGGCCGGCGAAGTTGGCGGGGGCCGCCGCGCTGCTGGTCTTGAAGAACCAGACCGGATCGGCCGCCGAATAGCTGCCGAGGGCCAGCATCCAGATCAGGGCCAGGGCGAACAGGGCGACGCCGGTGAACTCGCTCACACGTCGGGACAGGGCGGACTCAGGCACGCACGGGTCTCCAGCTCACACTTCCATCACGACCGGCAGCACGAGGGGCCGGCGGCCGGCCCGCTTCCGGAACAGCCGCTGCATCTCCAGCCGGACGCGCTCCTTCAGCAGCCCCGGGTCGGTGCGCTCCTCGATCGGCGCCGACTCGATCGCCGCCGCGAGCAGGGCCGGCGCTTCGCGCATCATGGCGTCGTGCCGCGTGTCGATCGCGAGCCCGCGGGTGATGATCTCCGGTGTCTGCTCGAGCGCGCCCGTCTGCCCGTTTATGGCCACGACGGGCACGACCAGCCCGTCGCCGGCCAGGTGCCGGCGGTCGCGCAGGATCTCGTCTCCGATCTCGCCGGTCCGCGTTCCGTCGATGAGCACCCGTCCGGCGGGCACCCTGCCGGCCAGCCGACCGCCGTCTTCGTCGAAGCGGATCACGTCGCCGTTCTCCGCCATCAGCACCGTCGCATCGGGACACACCAGCCGGGCCATGCGGGCGTGGCGCGCGAGCTGCCGGTACTCCCCGTGTATCGGCACGAAGAATCGCGGCTTCACGAGCGAGAGCACGAGCTTCATCTCCTCCTGGCTGCCGTGGCCGGACACGTGCACGTGCTTCATCCCGTCGTCGATCACCTCGGCGCCGCGGCGGGCCGCGTGGTTCATCACGCGCGCAATCGCCTTCTCATTGCCCGGAATCGCCCGCGCGGAGAAGACCACGACGTCGTCGCGATGCAACGAGAGATGGCGATGATCGTCGATGGCGATGCGCGAGAGCGCCGCCAGCGGCTCGCCCTGCGATCCGGTGCAGATGCAGAGGACGTCCTCGGCCGGGTAGTTGCGCGCGTCCGAGTCGCGGATCTGCTGTCCGGGGCGCAGGCGCAGGTGCCCGAGCCGCTCCGCGATCTGCGAGTTCTGGAGCATGCCCCTGCCGGCGAACACGACCTTCCGATCGAACTGCGCCGCCAGGTCGACCAGGAGCTGCATGCGGTAGATGCTGCTGGCGAACGTCGTGACGACGATCTTGCCGGCCGCACTGCTGAAGATCTCCTCGAAACCGTCGATGACCTCGCGCTCGGATCCGGTGAAGCCGCGCCGGTCGGCATTCGTGCTGTCCGAGAACAGCGCCAGCACTCCGGAGGCTCCCAGTTCCGCGAACCGGTGCAGGTCGAAGAGTTCCCCGTCGAGCGGCGTCTGATCCACCTTGAAATCGCCGGTGTGGAGGATCGATCCGACGGGCGTGTGGATCGCGACCGCCAAGCAGTCGGGCATGCTGTGCGTCACGCGCAGGAACTCGAGCCTGAGCGGGCCGATTGTCACGCTTTCGCGTGGCCGGACCGGCGTGAGCCGGCCGGCGGCATCGACCCCGTGCTCGATCAGCTTCGGCTCGACGAGCGCGAGCGTGAACGGGGTCCCGTACACCGGCCCGGCGACGTGGCCCATCAGGTACGCGATCGCCCCGATGTGGTCCTCGTGCCCGTGCGTGAGCACGACCGCGCTGACCTGCCCCCGGTAGGGCTCGAGCGCCGCGAGATCGGGAATCACCAGATCCACGCCGAACAGCTCCGGCTCGGGAAACATCACGCCCGCGTCGATCAGCACTGCCGTCTCGCCGCAGACGACGAGGAGCATGTTCATGCCGAACTCGGCGAGTCCGCCGAGCGGAATACAGTCCACTGGACCGCCGATCGGCGCCCGATCATCCGCACTCATCGATGCGTGTGCCTCTGTCCGAACCGGTGCGCGCGCACGAGCCAGGCGCTCGCGCGGCAAGCACGGCCACAGCGCAGGCGCGCTGTCCTCGGCCGACGTGTTCGGTCTCTGGGTCGCTGGGATGACCCACGACGAGCCCTCCGGCTGGAGGAGGGCGGAGAGGAAGAACCGGCGAAACTATAGCATGATCCGGGGGCTTCGCCCCGCGGCCTCAGGCGTCTGGCGTCTGGCTTGTCGAGGATGGATCGTCGATGTCGCGTCGACCCGCCAGGGCATTGCTCAGGCGCGCGAGCTCGGCGACCTGCAGGGTCTCCGGGCGCCGGCGTCCGTCGAGCCCTTCCCGCGCCAGGATCTCGGCACCGCGCGCCTCGAACGGCTTCAGCGCGTTCGCGAGCGTCTTGCGACGCGCCGAGAAGAGCGCGCGCACCAGCCGGTCGAAGAGCGCCTCGTCGCGGATTCGGACCGCCGGAGGCGTGAACTCGATCCGGACGAGGGACGAATGCACCTTGGGCGCGGGCCGGAACGCGCCGGGCGGGAGCTCGAGGAGCCGGCTCATCTTCGCGTGTACCTGCGCCGAGACGCTCAGCACGCCGTACGCCTTCGTTCCCGGCCGCGCGGTGAGGCGCTCGGCGACTTCGCGCTGCAGCATGAGCGTGGCATCGGCCGGCAGGCCGTGGCGGCGGTACAGATCGATGAGCCGAAAGAGGATGGGAGAGGAGAGGTTGTACGGAAGGTTGCCGACGGCGCGGACGCGGGGCGGCCGGTCCGGCCGCGCGTCAGCCGGAGGCCGTTGCGGCTGCAGGCCGGTCAGGAAGGGCACCACGTCGGTCGAGAGGAAGTCGGCGGTCATGATCGTCACGTTGCCCGGCACGCGAGGCGCGAGGTGTGCGGCCAGGTCGCGATCCACTTCCACGGCGAGAATCGGCGCGCCGGTGGCCGCCAGGGGCAGGGTCAGCGCACCGGTGCCCGGACCGATCTCCAGGAACACGTCGCCGGGCCCGGGCGCGATCGCGCCGACCGCCTTCTGCGCCCACTCGGGCGCAAGGAAATGCTGGCCGAACCGCCTGCGTGCGCGCGGCCGGACGCCGCTCACGCGTCGCCCCGCCAGTACCGCTCCTCGATCTCCTCGATTTCCTCTTCTGAGAGGCCGAAATAGTGGCCGATCTCGTGGATCAACGTCTCGCCGACGGCGACGACCACGTCGTCCTCCGAGTCGCTCTCGGCCTCGATGGGACCCTGGAACAGCGTGATCTTGTCGGGCAGCACGTTGCCGTGCGAGGAGCCGCGCTCGGTGAGCGGCGTGCCCTCGTACAGGCCCAGCAGGCTCTCCTCGGCCGGATCGAGTCCGACAGAGTCCATCTGCGACGGCGAGGGCTCCTGTTCGATGACGATGGCGATGTTCTGCATGGCCTCGCGAAAGTTCGCAGGGATCGATTCGAGGGCCTCCTCGACGAGCTGCTCGAACGCCTCGCGGGTCATGCGGAGTCCCCTTCGGGGCGCGCCCGCCGGGGGCCAACGCGTCCGGTCACGCCCGCGTCCGCTTCCGGGGCCGCCGCGCGGTCGCGAGACTCCGGTAGTACTCGCACTCGGTCCGGACCGCGCAGCGATCGCAGAGGGGCGCAGGACGGCAGATGCGGCGCCCGTGGAGGATCAGCACGTCCGAGGCGCGCACCCAGCGGGCGGGCGGCAAGGCCGCGCACAGCTGCCGCTCGACCTGCTCCGGATCGTCGCTGTGCGCCAGGCCTATCCGATTGGCGACGCGAAGCACGTGTCGATCGACCGGCAGGCCCGGAACGTCGAGCGCGTGGCCGAGAACCACGTTGGCGGTCTTCCGGCCGACGCCGGGGAGCTCGACGAGCGCGTCGAGCGTCGAGGGCACCTGGCCGCCGTGCCGTTCCACGAGCGCCCGAGCCATGCCAATCAGGCTGCGCGCCTTCATCCGGAAGAACCCGGTACTGCGGATCTCCGTTTCGAGGACCGGCGGGTCGGCCTGCGCGAGCGTCGCCGGATCGGGGTAGCGCCCGAACAGGGCGGGCGTCACCTCGTTCACGCGGCGGTCGGTGGACTGCGCGGAGAGGATCGTCGCGACGAGCAGTTCGTAGGGGGTTCGGAAGTGCAGCTCGGTCCAGGCGTTCGGATGCTGCCGGTCGAGCCGGTCGAGAATCGCCCCAGCGGCCGCGCTGCCCGCCGCCCGCCTGGCCGGCGGGCGCCGTACTTTCCGGGGCTGACGTCGCTCAGGCGCCCGGGTGGATCGCCGTGCCTTCATCGCCGCGCGAGGGCAGAACCGGAACGCACGTCAGTGAAGATGATCCTTCGGCCAGACCGGCGGCGCATTCGCCGTTTGCGCTTCCTGGAACGTCCGCAACTGCTCCTGCAGCGCGGAGATCAATCCGGGCACGACCGCGAACGGAAGCGCGATCCGGGCGATCACCGGCGCCTTGACGGTCTGGGACGCCTCGGCGTTGCGCACGTCGCGCTCGGAAAGCGGCCGGACATCGCAGAAGGTGAGCGTCATGTCGAACGGCGTGTGGGCGACGGCGCAGAAGTTGGCGTACTGGCGCTGAGCGCGCTGGGCGTCCTCGGGATCGTCGGGCACGATCGTGAAATTGATCTGCTTGGACATGTTGGGAACCGCGAGGACCCGCCAGCCCGCGCGAGGGCCGGGTTGATGCCGCTCCGCCCGATTGCGGGCGCGGGGCGAGTCGATAGTCAGTATTTTCTCATGACGCCGACGACCACGCCCTGGACCTGAACATCCGCGGCGTCGAGCACGAGCGGGTGCATCGACGGATTGGCCGGCTGCAGACGGATGTGCCCGTTCTCACGGTACAGCTTCTTCAGCGTGACATCCGAGCCGCGGACCAGCGCGATCACCATCTCGCCGTTCTGGGCCGTCTTGCGGTCCTCGATGATGACATAGTCGCCGTCCCGGATCTGCTCGTCGATCATGGAGTCACCGCGGACCCGCAGGACGTACGTCTCGCGCGCGCCGACCAGATCCTCGGGCACCGCGATCGTCTCGCTCGACGGGATCGCCTCGATCGGCGCCCCCGCCGCCACATAGCCGAGCATCGGCAGTTCGAGCGCCCGGTGGCCTGTCCGCGCGGAGAGCAGCTCGACCGAGCGGCTCCGGTTCCAGGATCGGCGGATGAAGCCTTTCTCCTGGAGGTTCGTCAGGTGCTTGTGGACCGTGGCGAGCGACGAGAGGTTGAAGCGCCGGCCAATCTCCTCGAGGCTCGGCGCGTATCCGTGCTGCTGGATGAACTCCTGAAGATAGTCGAGAATCTCACGCTGGCGTTTGGTGAGCGGTTGCACGGCCCCTCCGAATCACCGCCCCCGCCGAGGACGCGCAGTCCTCGGCCGGGCGGACCCAACGGCGCACGGTGCGGACTATACGCAAAGAAAAAGCGAATATCAAGCGGGAAGCCCGCGTCGCAGAAACCCTGCTGAGCAGTTCAGGTGTTCAGAGCGCCGGCATACACGCTCGTCTTGATTGTCCGGAGCCCGGACGGCGCGGATGATTGGTGGCGTGACTGTGCTGGACAAGCCGTTGTCGCCGCCCTGTCCCTTGTGCGGCTCACGGAACACGATGTGTCTCGAAGGCGTGAGCCGTCGATCCTGGATGGACTACTTCCGTTGCCTCGAGTGCGCCGAAACGTGGACGGTCCCTCGAGGACTTGACGATCGGCCGTGCGATCGGGCGACCCACGTTCGGTGATCGCGATTGCGTGCATCGCCGGCTGGTGACGCGCCCGACAACACCGCGCGCGGCCGCGCTCCCCGGCGCCCGGGGCAGGGCGGGAGGCCTGATGTCGCGTGACGCGGAGAAGGAACCGACCGGCGGGATCGGACAGGACGCGACCGTCATCACGGTCCCGTGCGACGGCTGCTGGCGCGTCGTCAGACTGAAGGTCCGCCTCTTGCACCTCGCCGAGTCGGCATGGCGCCCCTTCGATTGTCCGCACTGCCGCAAGCCGAACGTCCTCCGCATCCCCGCGGAGATCCTCGACGTGATTGAAGATCCGCCGGAAGCGTGACGAAATCCCGTACAATGCGTCGCGCGTGCGTCTCCCGCTGACCCTCCCTCCGGGCGACTCGAGGCCGTTCGACGTCGTCGGCTTCGGACAGAACAGCGTGGACCTGCTGGCCGTGATCCGGGAGCATCCCGAACCCGACTCGCACGTTCGCGCCGAACGGTTCATCCACCTGCCAGGCGGCGAGGTGGCGACGGCCGTCGTGGCCTGCGCCAGGCTGGGTTGCCGGACGGCGTATCTCGGCGCCATCGGCAACGACGACGCCGGCGCGATGATCGAGGCGAGGCTCCGGGAGGACGGCGTCGACCTGAGGCACGTCATCCGCCTCGACGCGCCGAGCCGGTTCGCGATCATTCTGGTCGATCGCGCCGGCCACCGCACCGTGATCTGGCACCGCGACGCGAGGCTCGAGCGGCTCGCCGGCGCCATCGATCGTGAGGGCGCCGCGAGCGGACGCGTGCTCCTCGTGGACGCCAGCGACGCTGAAGGGTCGCAGGCGGCGGCCTGCGCGGCCCGCGCGGCCGGAACGCCGGTCGTGCTCGACGTGGACACGTTCGACCCGCGACTCGATGCCCTCGTCCGATCGGCTCACGTCGTGATTGCCAGCGCGTCGTTTCTCGTCGGTCCGGCCGCCTATGGCGGCGGCGCCAGTCTCGGCAGCGCCTTGCGGAAGCTGGCGGCGGAGTTCGGCTCCGCTCTCACGGTGGCCACGCTGGGTCCAGAAGGGTCGCTCGCGCTCTGCGAGGGCGTCGAGATTCACACGCCCGCGTTCCACGTGCCGGTGGTGGATTCGACCGGGGCCGGCGACGCGTTCCGCGGCGGATTCGTGGCCAGCTGGCTGCGCTTCGGGCAGGATGCGCCGGTCTCGCGGTTGCTGCGCTACGCGAGTGCGATTGCCGGGCTGAACTGCGGCGCGCTCGGCGCCCAGAGCGGCCTGCCGACCTGGTCGGACGTCGATCGTCTGGTGGCGGAGCAGGGAGCGGCCGCCATCCGCTGAAGCGTGCGCACGTGGAACGGCCACGCTCTCCGGCCAATCGCACCGACTTCCTCGACACCCCGCTCCAGTTCATCCGCGGGGTCGGCCCGCGCCGCGGCGCCGACCTGGCACGCGTAGGTCTGCACACGGCTGAAGACTTCCTGCTGCGTTTTCCGCTCCGCTACGAGGACCGGGCGGCGCTGCTGCCCATCGGGCGGCTCCGTCCCGGTCAGCCCGCCACCGTCGTCGGCGACGTGCTGTCGAGCGGGCTGCGCTCGACGCGCCGGCCGGGATTCCGGCTGTTCGAGATCGTGCTGAAGGACGCCACGGGCCACATCCGGGCCGTGTTCCCCAACCAGGCGTTTCTGCGCGACGTGTTCCATGCGGGCCAGCAGGTGATCCTGTTCGGAGCGATCGAGCTGCGCGGCTCCGGCCTGCAGTTCACGAATCCCGAGTACGAGCTGATCCGCACGGAAGGCGACGACGAGGATACGACCGTGCACACCGGGCGGATCGTGCCGATCTACGAGAAGGTGGGCTCGGTGACCCCCAGGATCCAGCGCAGCCTCATGCACCGGTTGCTCGCGATGCTGCCGGCAGATCTGCCGGACCCGCTGCCGGCGTCCGTCCGCGACGCACGCCGGCTTCCGGCCCGCCGGGCGGCCATTCTCGGGACGCACTTCCCGCCGCCGGGCACGCCCATCGCCGCGCTCAACGAGTTCCGCACAATCGAGCAGCAGCGCCTCGTGTTCGAGGAGTTCTTTCTCTTCCAGGCGGGGCTGGTGCTGCGCAAACGTCAGCGGGCGGCCGAGCGGAAGGCTCGTCCCGTTGTCGTGGACGACCGCATCCGCGAGGCGGCGCGCCGGGTGCTGCCGTTCCGGCTGACCGAAGGGCAGCGAACGGCGCTGCGCGAGATCGTCGTGGACATGCAGCGGCCCGAACCGATGAACCGGCTCCTCCAAGGCGACGTCGGCGCCGGCAAGACGATCGTCGCCCTGCTCGCCGCGCTCGTCGCGATGGAGAACGGTCTTCAGGTCGCCTTCATGGCGCCGACCGAGATCCTGGCGGATCAGCACTACCTGACGATCCGGAGACTGCTCGACGCCTCGCGCTTCCGCATCGCGGCGCTCACGGGCAGCCTGTCGCCCGCGCGCCGGCGTCAGGCCTATGCGGAGCTGGCGAGCGGGGCGATCGACCTCGTCGTCGGCACCCATGCGCTCGCCGAGCGCGCGCTCGATTTCCGGGCGCTCGGGCTGGTGGTCATCGACGAGCAGCATCGCTTCGGTGTCCTGCAGCGGGCGACGCTGCGCGACAAGGGGCTCAATCCCGACGTGCTCGTCATGACGGCGACGCCGATTCCGCGAACGCTCGCGCTGACGGTCTATGGCGACCTCGACGTGTCCTGCATCCGAGGCTTGCCGCCGGGCCGGCAGGCCATCCGGACGATTGCGCGGCCGGATTCGCGGCGCGACGAGGCGTACGGCCTGGCGCGCCGCGACCTGGAGCGCGGGCGCCAGGCGTACGTCGTATATCCGCTCATCGAGGAGTCGGAGAAGGTCGACCTGCGCGCCGCCGCCGCCATGGCCGATCACCTGCAGGCGGAGGTGTTCCCCGAGTACCGCGTCGCCCTGCTGCACGGCCGCCTCAAGCAGGACGAGAAGGACCACGTCATGGCCGCGTTCGCGCGCGGCGACGTTCACGTGCTCGTCTCGACGACCGTGGTCGAGGTCGGCGTGGACGTCCCGAACGCGACGATGATGATCGTCGAGCACGCGGAGCGGTTCGGTCTGGCGCAGCTGCACCAGCTGCGGGGGCGCGTCGGCCGCGGTGTGCACGCCTCCACGTGCGTGCTCCTCTATCAGCCGCCGCTCGGCGACGCGGGCCGCGGCCGCCTCGATGCGCTGGTCGAGACGACCGACGGGTTTGCCATCGCCGAGCGCGACCTGGCGCTGCGCGGCCCCGGCGATTTCTTCGGCACCCGCCAGTCGGGCGTGCCGACGCTGCGCGTGGGCGATCTCCTGCGCGACCACGCGCTGATGGAGGAGGCGCGCCGTGAAGCCGTGGCATGGCTCGACCGAGAAGGCGCCGCAGCGTCGCTCGCCGACGACCTGTCGGCGAACTGGGCCGCGCGCTTCGGCCTGATCGGCGTCGGGTAGGCCCAGAGCCCAGAGCCTTCTCTTCCATGCGCATCATCTCCGGATCGCTGAAAGGTCGCCGGCTCGAAGGGCCGCGGGGCGGCGGGCTGCGGCCCACCTCCGACGCGCTGCGCGAGACGCTGTTCAACATTCTGGGCGCATCGGTGCGCGAGGCCGCCGTGCTCGACGCGTTCGCCGGGACCGGGGCGCTGGGCCTGGAGGCCCTCAGCCGCGGTGCGGCGCGGGCGACGTTCGTCGAATCCGACCGGCGGGCCGTCGCGGTGCTGAAGGAGAACATCCGCCGCTGCGGCGTCGTCGGCGCGTGCACCGTCCTCGCCGGCGATGTCCTTCGCGTGCTGCCGGCGCTCGACGCGTCCTTTGCGCTCGTCCTGCTGGATCCGCCGTATGATGTGGGGGACATCGAGGCGGCGCTGCGCGCGGCCGCGCGTACGGTCGCTCCCGGCGGATGCCTGGTGCTCGAGCACAGCCGCCGCCGAGACACGCCTCCGGAAGCGGCGCCGCTCCAGCGCACGCGCGTCGTGGTCGCCGGAGACAGCGCCCTGTCGTTCTACCGATGAGCCAGGATCCAGCCGTCGTCTCGCGCATGGCCGTCTATCCGGGGTCGTTCGATCCGCTGACGAACGGGCACGTCGACATCATCCGGCGCAGCGTCCGCCTGTTCGATCGGATCGTCGTCGCCGTGCTCGTCAACGCGGAGAAGCGGCCGCTGTTCTCCGTCGAGGAGCGCGTCGCGATCGTGCGGGAGACCTTCGAGGGCGACCCGCGGATCGAAGTCGATACGTTCGAAGGCCTGCTGGTCGACTACGTGGCGCGGCGGCGGTTGCAGGTGATCGTCCGCGGGCTGCGCGCCGTGTCGGACTTCGAATACGAGCTGCAGATGGCGCTGATGAACCGGCACCTCGACGCCTCGGTGGAGACGGTCTTCATGATGCCGGCGGAGCAGTACACATACGTCAGCTCGCGGCTCGTGAAGGAAGTGGCCGCGCTCGGCGGGTCGGTGACGGGCCTGGTGCCCGTCCATGTCGAATCGCGGCTGCAGGCGAGACGCCGGCGCCAGGCCATCGGAGCGCCCGAGTGAGTGACCATTCCACGAAACC
This sequence comes from uncultured Acidobacteriota bacterium, assembly GCA_963764505.1. GTDB lineage: Bacteria > Acidobacteriota > Vicinamibacteria > Vicinamibacterales > SCN-69-37 > CAVXSP01. Next base: position 2,515,130 of record CAVXSP010000001.1, read on the forward strand.
CGGCCCTGGCGTGGCAGGCACGGCCATGGCGCCGCCTGGTGCCGGACTCGCCGATCGGATGCGTCAGGTCGCCCTGTCGCCGACGATGAAGGGCGCGATCGCCGCCGAGCAGCTCAAGCGCCAGGGCATCGACCTGGTCGATCTCGGAGCGGGCGAGCCGGACTTCCCGACGCCCTCGCACGTGAGGGCGGCCGCGCACGCCGCGCTCGACAGCAACTTCACGAAATACACCGCCAACATGGGCATCGCCGACCTGCGCGAGGCCGTGGCGGCCCGCTACCGCGAGGACTATGGCGTCAGCTATGCGGCCGACGAGGTGATCATCTCGGCGGGCGGCAAGCAGGCGCTCTTCAATACGGCGATGGCGCTTTTCGGCCCCGGCGACGAGGTCGTGACGCACACGCCGGGCTGGCCGACCATCACGGAACAGATCAAGCTCGCCGGCGCCAGCCCGGTCATCGTGCGTACGCGCGAGGAGAACGGTTTCGCGCTGCAGGCGGAGCCGCTGCTGGCCGCCATCACGGCGCGGACGCGGGGGCTCGTCCTGAACTCGCCCGGCAATCCGACGGGCGCGCTGCTCTCCGAGGACGAGGCGAGGACGCTGGCCGCCAGGCTCGCCGGCCGCGACCTGTGGGTCGTGCTCGACGTGTGCTACGAGCACCTGATCTACGATCGCGCACCGCACAACCTCCCGAGAATCTTCGGCGACGCGATGCGCGATCGGCTGGTCCTGAACGGGTCGGCGTCCAAGACGTATGCGATGACCGGCTGGCGGTGCGGCTGGACGGTCGGTCCCAGGCCGGTGATCTCGGCGGCGAACGCCCTGCAGAGTCACGAGACGTCGAACGTGAACTCGATCACTCAGAAGGCGGTCGTCGCGGCGCTCACCGGGTCCCAGGACTGCGTCCACGCGATGCTCGGCGAGTATCGACGGCGGCGCGACCAGATGCTCGCATGGCTCGCCGAGGAGCCGCGCTTCCGCTGCGTGACTCCCGAAGGCGCGTTCTACCTGTTTCCGTCGGTGGCCGAGTTCCTCTCGCCCGACGGCCTGCGGACGTCGATGGAGTTCGCCGACGCCCTCCTGGCCGAAGAGCACGTCATCGTCACCGCCGGCGAGGCGTTCGACGCGCCGGGATACGTGCGCCTGTCCTACGCGGCGTCGCTCGATCGGCTCCGCGAGGGCGCGACGAAGCTCATCCGTTTCGCGCGCAGGCACGCAGGTGCCGCTTACTCCTGAATGAATCTCGCCGAGCATCTGAGCGCCATCGTGGGTCCTGACTTCGTCAGGGTGGATCCTGAGTCGCGGCTCGCCTATGGCACCGACGCGCTGAAGCGCGGACGGGCGGCCGACGTCGTGGTCCTGCCGGGCGAAGTGCACGAGGTGTCCGCGATCGCGCGGCTCTGCCACGAGACCGGCACGCCGCTCACACCGCGCGGCGGCGGCACCGGCTACGTCGGCGGCGCCGTGCCGAGCCGTGGCGGCGTCGTCCTCGCGCTCGACCGATTCCATCGCATTCTGGAGATCGACGAGGCCAGCCTTCTGGCCGTCGTCGAGCCGAACGTCGTCACGGGCGACCTCCAGGAGGCCGTCGAGGCGCGCGGCCTCTTCTATCCGCCGGATCCGCAGAGTCTCCGGACGTGTACGATCGGGGGCAACATCGCGCACTGCGCCGGGGGGCCACGGGCGTTCAAGTACGGCGTGACCAGACAGTACGTGCTCGGGCTCGAGGTGGTGCTGCCGACGGGGGAAATCCTGCAGACCGGCGGCCGGACCGTGAAGCGCGCCGTCGGCTACGACCTCACACAGTTGATCGTCGGGTCGGAAGGGACGCTGGCCATCATCACGAAGGCGATCGTCAGGCTCGTGCCGAAGCCGTCCGTGCAGGCCACGATACGGGCGACCTTCCCGAGCCTCGTCTCTGCGATTGACTCCGTGACGCGGCTCGTTCGGTCGCGTGTCGTGCCGTCGGCCCTCGAGCTGATCGACGGCGACTGTCTGGAGGCGGTCGCCGGCTACCTCGGGACGCGCGCGTTGGCGCCGGAGGGCACCGCGGCCCTGCTGCTCATCGAGGTCGATGGACTGGAAGCGCTCGTCGCCGAGGAGGCCGACCGGGTCGAGCAGGCCTGCCGCCTGGCCGGCGCCACCGACGTGCGGCGCGCGCACGATCCCGACGACCGCCACGAGCTGTGGCGCGTGCGCCGCGAGCTGTCGCCCTCGCTGAAGACCATCGCGCCGCTGAAGTTCAACCACGACGTCGTCGTGCCCAAGGGGCGGATTCCGGAGCTCTTCGAGCTCGTCGCGTCGCTGAAGGCCAGGTTCTCGCTCCGTATCCCGTGTTTCGGCCACGTGGGCGATGGCAACATCCACGTGAACATCATGGCGTCGCCGGAGGACGCGGACGAGATCCGTCGCGCGCACGAGGCGGAACGCGTGCTCTTCAGCGGGGCCGTGGCCATGGGGGGCGCCATCAGCGGTGAGCACGGGATCGGATTCACGAAGGCGCCGTACATCGGGCTGGAACGCTCGGCCGACGAACTGGCGCTCATGAGGCGGCTCAAGCAGGCGTTCGATCCGCACGGTATCCTCAATCCGGGCAAGATCTTTCCTCCAGATGCGGAGGAGGATAGCGGGCGACAGATCGGTAATCGGTAATCGGTAATCGGTAATCGGTAATCGGTAATCGGTAATCGTGATCGCCGATCACCCATCTATGTCCATCATCGCCGTCATCGGAGCCTCGAACAATCGCCGGAAGTTCGGCAACAAGGCGGTCCGTGCGTTCCGGGCCCAGGGACATACCGTCGTGCCCATCAATCCGAGGGAGCATGTCGTCGAGGGCGAGCGTGCCTACCCGACCGTGCTGGACTATCCGGGCGAGATCGACGAGGCCACGATCTACGTGCCGCCCGAGATCGGCGTGCTGGTGGTGGAGAGCATCGCCCGCAAGCGGATCCCCGTCGTCTGGCTGAATCCCGGTGCCGACGGTGTCGCGGTCGTGGAGCGTGCCCGGCAACTGGGCCTGACCACCCGAGTGGCCTGTTCGATGCTGGCGGTCGGCGAGTCGCCGGAGGACTACTGACGCCGGCTCGATCTTTGCGTTGTGGCCCGGCCGGTGCTATACTTTCGCTGTCTATCCGCGAGCGCGGCCTGTTCAGGAGACCGCGCGACCCGTACTACGATCCCATTCAGCACAGTCCAAACTTGTCCGGTTCCAACGCTTATGGCGAATCAGCACAGACGCTCATCAGGGCGGCAGCCTGTCGACACCGCGGTCGCTGACCAGAATCCGGAAAACGGCCTTCCGCCGGCGGAAGCCGCCGCGCCAGAAGGCCAGGCGCCCCAGACCGGGGCCGAGGCACCGCGTGCGCCGCGCCCCTCGACGTTGAACATCAACGATCTGAAGGACATGAGCATCCAGAAGCTCACCCAGATCGCCAAGGATCTCAACGTTGCGGGCGCGACCGGCATGCGCAAGCAGGATCTGATCTTCCAGATCCTCAAGGCGCAGACCGAGATGAGCGGATTCATGTTCTCCGAAGGCGTCCTCGAGGTGCTGCCGGACGGCTTCGGGTTCCTCCGCGCGCCGGACTACAACTATCTGCCCGGGCCCGACGACATCTACGTCTCGCCGTCGCAGATCCGCAAGTTCGATCTGCAGACCGGGGACACGGTCTCCGGCCAGGTCCGGCCGCCGAAGGACGGCGAGCGGTACTTCGCGCTCATCAAGGTCGAGGCGGTCAACTTCGAAGCGCCCGACCAGGCCCGCAACAAGCTGTTCTTCGAAAACCTGACGCCGCTCTATCCGCAGGAGCGGATCCGGCTCGAGACCTCGGCCGACAACCTTTCGGCGCGCGTCATGGATCTCATGACGCCGATCGGCAAAGGCCAGCGCGGCCTGATCGTCGCGCCGCCGCGCACCGGCAAGACGATGCTCCTGCAGAGCATCGCGCAGTCGATCACCACGAACCATCCCGAGATCTACCTCATCGTCCTGCTCATCGACGAGCGGCCCGAGGAGGTCACCGACATGCAGCGCTCCGTGCGCGGCGAGGTGATCTCGTCCACGTTCGACGAGCCGGCCCAGCGCCACGTGCAGGTGGCCGAGATGGTCATCGAGAAGGCCAAGCGTCTGGTGGAGCACAAGAAGGACGTCGTGATCCTGCTCGACTCGATCACGCGCCTCGCGCGCGCCTACAACACGGTCGCGCCGCCGTCCGGGAAGGTCCTCTCCGGCGGTCTCGACTCGAACGCGCTGCAGAAGCCGAAGCGGTTCTTCGGTGCCGCCCGCAACATCGAGGAGGGCGGCTCGATCACGATCATGTCGACCGCCCTGATCGACACCGGCTCGCGCATGGACGACGTGATCTTCGAGGAGTTCAAGGGCACGGGCAACATGGAGATCCACCTGGATCGCAAGCTCGTGGACAAGCGCGTGTTCCCCGCGATCGACATCATCAAGAGCGGCACCCGAAAGGAAGAGCTGCTCATCCCGAAGGACGACCTGAACCGCATCTGGGTCCTCCGCAAGGTCCTGACGCCGCTCTCGCCGGTCGAGGCCATGGAACTGTTGCTCGACAAGATGGGCAGGACCAAGGGCAACGCCGAGTTCCTCGCGGCCATGCAGAAGATGGGGTAGACCTGGCGGCCCACGTCAGCCGGCCCGGCCGTCGACGGTCAGCGGCGGCGATCGTCGCCGCGCTTGCGATCGGGCTCGTCCTGACGTCCGCGCAGTCGGCGCCGCCGCCTTCCGAGGCGTTCCGCCTCTACCGAGGCGGCCGCGAGATCGGCCGCGAGACGGACACCCTCTCCAGCGACGCGTCCGGACGCCGCCTGGACGCCACCCTGAGCTTCAACGATCGCGGTGCCGCCGTCCGGCTGACCGCTTCGGTGGAGTCCGGCTTCGACTGGGCGCCCCGCCGGCTGCTCCTCCAGGGCCAGCCGCATCGCGACGTCGCGGTCGATCTCGAGGTCGTCGTCTCCCAGGGCCGCGCCCGCATCCGCGACGGCGGAAGCACAGACACCGTCGACGCCGGTCCGGGCCTGTTCTTCGCGATGGACGGACCGCTGCCGGCGGGGCTGCAGGAACAACTCATCGCCTTCTGGCGCAGCCACGGCCGCCCGCAGCAGATCGCATCCGCGCCGGGAAGCCCGATCAGGATCCGGTCGCGCGCCGACGAGCAGATCGAGATCGGCGGCCGAGACGTCAGACTCGAGCGGCTGGCCATCGACGGGCCGATCTGGGGGCGCGAAACCGCGTGGGCGGAGTCGAGCGGACGTGTGGCCGCGATCGTGACCTGGATAGCGGGCGAACCGCTGCAAGTCGTCCGTGACGGCTTCGAGCCGCGGCTCGTCAGGTTCGTCGAGCAGTCCATGCGCGACCGGCTGGAGGATTTCGATCGGCTTTCCGCGTTGACGCAACCGGAGCAGGCCGGCGGCTTCGCGTTGACGGGCGCGACGGTGATCGTGATCCCCGGCCGGCCTGCGCTCGAGGACGCGACCGTGGTCGTTCGCGACGGACGGATTGCCGCCGTCGGCCCGAGCGCTCGCGTCAGGCCGCCCGCCGGGATGCCGGCCATCGACGCGGGCGGCATGACGATCATGGCCGGACTCTCGGACCTGGACGCTCCGATCTCCCAGATCGAGTGGGCGCCCGCGTACCTGGCCGCCGGCGTCACGACCGTCCGGCAGACGGGCTCCGATTGGGAGTTCGTGACCGCCCTGCAAACAGCCGCGGCGGGCGGCCAGCACAATCTGCTCACGCCGCGCGTCGTCCCCGCCGCCCTCGTCGACGGCGTCGATCTCGGTGCCCGCGGATCGCTCAGGGTCGGCGCAACCGACGAGGTCCGCCAGACGCTGCGGCGCGTTCGCGCCGCGAACGTCCGTCAGATCGAGCTCGGTCGCTTCCTGCCGGCGGCGATCCTTCGCGACGTCGCGGCGGAGGCACACCGTCTGGGCATGACGGTCGCCGGGCACGTGCCAGACGGCATGACGATGGGTCAGGCGCGCGAGGCGGGTCTGGACCTGATTGAGGGGTTGCCGGGCGCCGGAGCCGGGGCGGGCGCGCAGTTGGCCGGGCTGGCGAACACTCGGACGCCGCTGGCGCCAGAGGCTGCGTCGCTCGACCCGCTTCACGCCGGTGCGATTCGGCCTGGCGCAGCGGCGCTCCCGCGATCCCTGGCCCGCCGTTTCGGCGTCTCGGGGTCTGCGCCGGCCGCCGGGTCACCGCCGGGTTGGGCGGCAGCGCTCCTCGGAGCCGCGCGCCAGGCGAATGTCGTCCTCGTACCGGGGACGGGCCCGGGCCTGCCGGTTGCGGGGCTGCTTCACGAAATCGAACTGTTCGTGCAGGCCGGCATGTCGCCCGACGCCGCGCTCCGGGCCGCCACCGCGGTGTCCGCCGGCTTCCTCAAGCTCGACGACACGGGCTCCGTCGAAGCGGGCAAGCGTGCGGACCTCGTCGTGCTCACCGCGAGCCCGCTGCAGGACGTGGCGAACCTTCGAACCGCGAAATGGGTGGTTTCGAACGGGAAGCTGTACGACTGCGCGAAGCTCTGGGCGGCGGTCGGACTGGGCGACTGACGTCGGGTCAGGCGGGCATCGGCGGCGTCACGGAGACCGGCCCGATCAGCTGGCGCAGTTCCTCGCCTTCGATGACCTCCTTGACCAGCAGCCGCTCGGAGAGCGTGTCGAGCGCCGGCCGGCGCTCGCTGAGGATCGTGCGCGCATCGGCCTGGGCGATTTCGATGATTCGCTTGATTTCGGCATCGATCACGCGCGCGGTGTCCTCGGCGTACGTGCCGCGCTCCTGGGCGAAGGGCGTCTCGAGGAACGGGTTCCGCCGGTTCCGGTCGTGGTTCACCGGCCCGATCGCCTCGCTCATGCCGTACTCGGTCACCATCGCGCGGGCGATGTCCGTCGCGCGCATCAGGTCGTTCTGGGCGCCGGTCGAGACCTCGCCGAAGACCAGGAGCTCCGACGTGCGCCCGCCGAGCAGGACCGCGAGCTGGTTCTGCAGGTCCCGCCTGGACATGAGGAAGCGGTCCTCGAGGGGCAGCTGCATCGTGTAGCCCAGCGCCCCGAAGCCGCGCTGCACGATCGAGATCTTGTGCACGGGGTCCAGGCCGGGCAGCACCGTGGCGACGATGGCGTGTCCCGACTCGTGGAAGGCGACGATGCGGCGCTCGCGGTCGCTCATCACGCGCTTCTTCTCGAGCCCCGCGATGATGCGGTCGATCGCCTCTTCGAAGTCGTGCCGGTCCACCGCCGTCTTGTCGCGGCGCGCGGCGAGCAGGGCGGCTTCGTTGACCAGATTCGCGAGATCCGCGCCCGCGAAGCCCGCGGTCCGCGCCGCGATCACCCGAAGGTCGACGTTCTCGGCGAGCTTCACCTGCTTGACGTGAATCCGGAGAATGGCCTCGCGTCCGTTCACGTCCGGCTTGTCGACCAGGACCTGGCGGTCGAACCGTCCCGGCCGCAACAGGGCGGGATCGAGCACCTCGGGCCGGTTGGTCGCGCCCATGATGATGACGCCCTTCTTGGCGTCGAAGCCGTCCATCTCGGCGAGGAGCTGGTTCAGGGTCTGCTCGCGCTCCTCGTGCCCGCCCATCGGCGACTGCATGCGCACCTTGCCGAGCGCGTCCAGCTCGTCGATGAACACGATGCACGGCGCCTTGGCCTCCGCCTGGCGGAACAGATCGCGCACGCGAGCGGCGCCGACGCCGACGAACATCTCGACGAACTCGGATCCGCTCAGGCTGAAGAACGGCACCTTCGCCTCGCCGGCGACGGCGCGCGCGAGCAGCGTCTTGCCGGTGCCGGGCGGGCCCGACGAGCAGGACGCCTTTCGGGATCCGCCCGCCGATGGTCGTGTATTTCTTCGGCGTCTTGAGGAACTCGACGATCTCCCGAAGCTCGTTCTCCGCCTCGTCGACGCCTGCCACGTCCGCGAAGCTCACCTTGACGTCGTCCTCCGCGTAGATCTTCGCGCGGCTGCGCGCGAAGGACATGATGCCTCCCTCCGCGCTGCCCATCCGCCGGAAGAAGAAACTCCAGAGCGCCACGAGCACGAGCAGCGGGAGGACCCAGCTCAGCAGATCGGTGAGCCAGCGGTTCTGCGGCTCGGCATGGAACTTGACCTTCTGGGCCTCCAGCTGCTCGACGAGCTTCGGGTCGTCGACCTTGTTGACGGTGAAGGCCGTCTCCTTGTTGTTCGGGTCCAGGTACTTGCCGTGGATCGTGTCGGTTCCGATGACCGCCTCGGTGATCCGGCCCTGTTCGAGCTGCGACTTGAAGTCGGAGTAGTCGAGCGTCGTCCCTTCCCGGAGCGTCGCGCTGACGATGTTGAAGACCAGCACGAGCAGGAAGAGCGCCAGGCCGAACCAGACGGGCGAGATCGGCCGTCGGACCGACGGGCGACCGCGGGGCCGGAGGCGGCGATCGGCTTCGGGTACGGGACTCATGATCTACGCACCGACGGGCGTCTCCCTCCGCAGCACCAGGGCGCCGCGCTCGGCGTCGACGCGGACCAGATCGCCTTCCTTGAAATCGCCCTGCAGCACGCCCAGCGCCAGCGGGTCCAGGATGCGCCGCTGCAGCGTCCGTTTGAGCGGACGCGCCCCGTACACCGGATCGTATCCCTCTTCGATGATCATGTCCCGCGCCCGGTCGGTCAGCTCCAGCCGGATCTTCCGGTCGGCGAGGCGACGCATCAGCGCGGCGAGCTGAATATCGATGATCCGGCGGATGTCCTCCCGCGTCAGGATGTGGAAGAAGATCACTTCGTCGATCCGGTTCAGGAACTCCGGCTTGAAGTGCTGGCGCAGCGCGTCCATGAGCTGCCGCCGCGTGCCCTCGTCGATTCCCGCGTCGCCCCGCAGCGCGCGTTCCGCGATGTACTGGCTGCCGACGTTGGAGGTCATGATGACCACCGTGTTCTTGAAGTCGACCGTCCGGCCCTTGCCGTCCGTGAGCCGGCCGTCATCGAGCAGCTGCAGCATGACGTTGAGGACTTCGGGGTGCGCTTTCTCGATCTCGTCGAACAGGACGACGGCGTACGGCCGCCGCCGGATCGTCTCGGTGAGCTGGCCGGCCTCTTCGTATCCGACGTACCCGGGCGGCGCGCCGATCAGGCGCGACACGGTGTGCTTCTCCTGGTACTCCGACATGTCGATGCGGACCATCGCGTGTTCGTCGTCGAACAGGAACTCGGCGAGCGCGCGGGCGAGCTCCGTCTTGCCCACGCCGGTGGGCCCGAGAAAGATGAAGCTCCCGAGCGGCCGATTCGGATCCTGCAGCCCGGCGCGGGCGCGCCGGATCGCGTTCGCCACCGCGACGACGGCCTCGTCCTGGCCGACCACGCGCTGGTGCAGGCGATCCTCCATGTGGATGAGCTTCTGGACCTCGCCCTCCATCAGCCGGCTCACCGGAATGTGCGTCCACCGGGAGACGACTTCGGCGATGTCCTCCTCGTCGACCTGCTCCTTCAGCATGCGCGGGGTCGCCGCGCTGGCGGGCGCCTGCTCGTGCTCCCGGATGCGGCGCTCGAGCTCGGGGATGCGGCCGTACTGGAGCTCGGACGCCTTGGCGTAGTCGCCCGTGCGCTGGGCGCGCTCCACCTCGTTGCGGAGCTGCTCGAGCTCCTCCTTCTGCGCGCGCACGCCCTGGATGGCGTCCTTCTCCTGCTGCCACTGCGCAGCGAGGCCCGTCCGCTGCTCCTTCAGTCCGGCGAGCTCCTTCTCGAGCTTCGCCAGCCGGTCCTTCGACGCCGGATCGGACTCCTTCTTGAGGGCCTGGCGTTCGATCTCGAGCTGCATGATGCGCCGCTCGATTTCGTCGAGCTCGGCCGGCATGGAGTCGATCTCCATCCGCAGCCGTGAGGCCGCTTCGTCGATCAGGTCGATCGCCTTGTCGGGCAGGAATCGATCGGTGATGTAGCGGTTCGACAGCACGGCGGCCGCGACCAGCGCCGAGTCCTTGAACTTCACGCCGTGGTGGATCTCGTAGCGCTCGCGCAGGCCGCGGAGGATGCTGATCGTGTCCTCCACCGACGGCTCTCCCACCAGCACGGGCTGGAACCGCCGCTCGAGCGCGGCGTCCTTTTCGATGTACTTCCGGTACTCGTCGAGCGTGGTCGCGCCGATCGTGTGCAGCTCGCCGCGGGCGAGCATCGGCTTCAGCAGGTTGGACGCATCGATCGAGCCTTCCGCCGCGCCCGCGCCCACGACGGTGTGAAGCTCGTCGATGAAGAGGACGACCTGCCCCTGCGCGTCGGCGATCTCCTTCAGGACGGCCTTCAGCCGCTCCTCGAACTCGCCGCGGTACTTCGCTCCGGCGACCAGCGCGCCCATGTCGAGCGCGACGATCCGCTTGTTCCTGAGCCCCTCGGGCACGTCGCCACGCACGATGCGCTGCGCCAGCCCCTCGACGATCGCCGTCTTGCCGACGCCGGGGTCGCCGATCAGCACCGGATTGTTCTTCGTGCGGCGCGCGAGCACCTGGATGACCCGCCGGATCTCGTCGTCGCGGCCGATGACCGGGTCCAGCTTGCCCTTGCGGGCCACCTCGGTGAGATCGCGGCCGTACCGCTCGAGCGCCTGGTACTTGCCCTCGGGATTCTGGTCCGTCACGCGCTGCGACCCGCGCACCGCCGCCAGCGCCTTGAAGATCGCATCCTTCGTCACGCCGGCGCGCTTGAGGAGATCGGCGACGGGGGAGCGGCCGCCCTCGGCCGCCATCGCGAGCAGGAGGTGCTCGGTGCTCGTGAACTCGTCCTTGAGCTGCGCGGCCTCCTGTTCGGCCGCGTTGAACAGGGACCGGAGCCGCGCCGACATGGAGGGCTGCGCCCCGCCTCGGACCTTCGGCAACGCGTCGGTGAGGGCCGAGACCTCGCGGCCCAGCGAGCCGACGTCCGCGCCGATCTTGCCGAGGACCGCGGGCACGACGCCGTCGCGCTGATCCAGCAATGCCTGAAGGACGTGCTCCGGCACGACTTCAGGATTGCCGGCGCGCTCGGCGAGCTGCTGGGCCGTCAACAGGGCTTCCTGGGTCTTTTCGGTGTAGCGGGCTGGGTTCATGGAACGCTCTCACTCTCGACGCCTCGGACGCGGTCGCCGGGGCTGACCTACGAGGTTTCGATCTTCCTCAAGCTCTCGTACAGCGTGCGCTCCTCGGGCGACAGCCGCGACGGAATCTGCAGATCGACCGTCGCGTAGAGATCGCCGCGGGCCTCCGGCTGTCCGACGATCGGCATGCCGTGGCCGCGCAGGCGGAAGACGCGCCCTCCGCGCGTCATCTCGGGCACCTTGAGCCGCAGCGTCGAGCCCGAGATCCCCGGGACCGCGACCTCCCCGCCGAGCACCGCCGTCGTGACCGGCACCGGCACGCGAACGTGCAGATCCTGCCCGCGCCGCTCGAACCGCGCGTGCGGCAGCACGCGCACCGTCAGGAACAGGTCCCCCGACCGTCCGCCAGGGGCGGGTTCGCCTTCGCCCGCGGCCCGCACGCGCGCGCCGTCCTTCACGCCCGCGGGGATGCGCACGTCGACAGTGCGCGATTGCGTCCCCTGCTGCATCATGACGCGGCGCGTTGCGCCGTGGTAGGCCTCTTCGAGCGTCAGCTCGACCGGCTGTTCCAGGTCCCGGCCGCGCCGCGCGCGCGCGGGGCGCGCCCGCTGGGCGCCGGCCCCGCCGAAGAACGTGTGGAAGAAGTCGGAGAACGGGTCGTCCGTGCCGAACATCTCCCGCATCTCGTCGGGCGACATCGTCCGGTAGGTCGCGCCGCCGGGGGCGCCACCGCCGAACCCGACGTCCCAGCCCGGCGGGGCGCCGGCGCCCGGGGGCGCCTGCTCATAGGCACGCCAGTTGGCCCCGAGCTCGTCGTACTTCCGCCGCTTCTCGGGATCGCCCAGGACCTCGTTCGCCTCGTTGACTTCCTTGAACGTGGCTTCGGCCGTCTTGTCGCCCGGATTGAGATCCGGATGATATTTCCGAGCCAGCTTCCGGTAGGCGCGCTTGATGTCGGCGTCGGAGGCGGTCTTCGCAATCCCGAGAATCGCGTAATAGTCCTTGAACTCCATACCGGCGTCTATGGTGTCTCCGACAGGCCGAGGATCCTGAACAGCTCGTCGATCTCCTCGCTCAACCGCCGCCGCGCCGCGGAGCTCCCGCGGCGGCCCTCTCCGCGGACCAGCGGACGGAGCCGCTGCGCCACCTCGGCGACCGACAGCAGGCGCTGCACTCCGGCGAGGTTGACGCCGGCCTCGTCCACCAGACTCTTGATCAGCCGCAGCCGATCGAGCTCGTCCCGCGTGTAGACGCGCATGCTGCCGAGCGTCCGCTGCGGGCTGACGAGTCCGAGCCGCTCGTACTTGCGGAGCGTCTGTGGGTGCAGGTCGAGCAGCTGGGCAGCCATGCTGATCAGGTAGAACTCGCGCGTGTCCCGTCGCTGTCCCACGATTGCTGCTCTCGCGTCGATGTCGGCGGCCTCCGGGCCGGCCGGATCCACCGGGCCAGCCTGCTATGAGACGAGTCTAGATCTTGATACGGATCGTGTCAAGGTCAACGGCGCGGCGGTGACCGGTTGCCAGCATCGCGACGGACAGGCCCCCGCCCGAAAAACCAGTGGCACGCGAGTTGCCCCTTCGCCTGGGCGATCGAGCTCCGGGCCGGCTGTGGATCGACGCAAATCCGGCGGAACTCCTCCGGATTTCGATGTGATCCAACTGATACATCCGATATCCGAAACGCTGCAGTCACTGACAATTTTGAGATCGATCGCCGGTTTTTTGAGCGTGGCCATGAGTCACCAGGCGGCGGAGAAGATGACGCGTACGGCGGTGGCCGTGTCGCCCCTGCCGCAATCGGACAGGTCGAGCGCCGATCCGGCCGCCGTCCGATGGTTGGCCGTCTGGACCCGTTCGCGACACGAGGGACGCGTCCTGCAGCAGCTCGAGGAGAAGGGGATTCAGGCGTTTCTGCCGACGATCACCCGCTGGAGCCGCTGGAAGGACCGCAAGAAGCGCATCGACTGGCCGCTCTTTCCGGGCTACTGCTTCGTGCACATCGACCCCGGGAACGCGCTCTCGGTGCTCAAGTGCTCCGGTGTCGTGACGATTGTCGCCTGCGATGGCCGGCCGGCGGCCATTCCCGACCGGGAGATCGAGGCGATTCGCACCCTCATCGGCAGTGATTTCCGCTACGACCCGTGTCCCCTCATTCACGAAGGCACGATGGTGGAGGTGGTCAGTGGACCACTTCGCGGCGTGGCGGGACGGCTCGTCCGCAAGGGCGCGCACGCCCGGCTCGTGCTGACGGTGGACTTGATCGGCCAGGCGGTTGCCGTGGAAGTGGACGCCGCAGACGTCCGGGCCTATTGAGCCGATAAGGAGAAATAGCACGTCCGGATTCGCCCGGGCGTAAACGCCGGCCGTATCCTGACTGGAACAGGTGTGTTCTCATTGACACACAGTGGTTCCCTGAGGTACTCTACGGTCCTCTCGGATTCGGAAGTCAGGGTCCCTCCCCAGCGGACACCTCGCCCTTCGATCGTGTTGCCCTGTAACTGACGGGGCGAAGCTCCCTCTCGCCACTCTCGCTTCTTCAATTCGCGCCCATGGGCATTCGGCTCCGTGTCGATCTTCTCGTCGCCCTTGCGGGCCTCTGTACCGCGGTCTCCGCGTGCCGGCCGGCAGGCGATCCCGCGGCTGGCGCGCCGGCCGGCGGCACCGCGCCCGTCTACAACGCCCAGACGGGCCGGCTCGAGCAGCTGGCCTCGGATACGGATGGCGACGGCAAAGTCGACATGCGTGCCCAGATGGACGGCGCGCGCTTCAAGTCGGTGGAGATCGATCGGAACGGAGACGGCCGCACCGATCGCTGGGAGCACTACGGCCAGCCGCCGGATGCGCGCTCGCCCGGCGCAGCGGCCAGCGTGCTCGTGCGCGCCGAGGAATCGAACGCGCCCGACGGCCGCGTGACGCGGCGGGAGTGGTACACGGAGGGCGTGATCGCCCGCGTGGAGGAGGACACGGACCTCGACGGCCGCATCGACAAGTGGGAGGTCTACGATCACGGCGCGCTCGCGCGGCTCGATCTGGATCTCGGGCACCAGGGACTTCCGACGCGGCGGTTCGTGTACGCTCCGAGCGGCGCGCTCGACCACGTGGAGGCCGACGACGCCGGCACGGGCACGTTCAGACGGCTGAGCGGTCCGGCGCCCGGCCGTGCGGCGCCGACCAGGCCCGGGGGCGGCGCATGAGCCCGTCGGTCGCCACGCTCGTCTCCGATCGCGAGTCCGCGACGGCCACTCTTCCCGCCGTGGTGTATCTCCCGGCCCGTCCGCGCGCGTCGTCCTCGGTCCTCGAGCGTCTGGAGCGAGCCGGATTGACGGTCGTCGTGGCCGGCGACGTCGTCGAGGCGCTGTCGCTCATCGACACGCGTCCGTTCACGTTCTGCCTCGTGGATCTCGCCGACGATCACAGGGCCGTGCCTTCGATTCGCGCAATCCGCGCGCGGCACCCCGGGCTGCCGATGACGGGGCTCATCGATCCGTCGCGGCCCCTCGTGGCCGCCGAAGCCATCGATGCGGGCGTGATCGATCTTCTCTCGTGGCCCTTCGACGACGCGGACGTCGCCATGCTGGTCGCCAACGCGCACGACCGGGTGAGCGACGGGCAGGGCGAAACGGATGCGCCGCCCAGCGGCCCGATCGCGGCGCTCGTCGCGCAATCGGCGGCCATGCGGCTCGTCGCCGACCAGATCCGCCAGGCGGCGGAGGGGCAGGGGCACATGCTCGTCTGCGGCGAGCCCGGGTCCGGCCGCGAGTTGATCGCGCGGGCGATTCACGCGGTTCTCCGGCCGGCGGGATCGCCGCTCGTCACGGTCGATTGCGGCGAGGGTGGGGCCGGCGCGATCGAGCAGGCGCTGTTCGGCGTCGCCTCCGATCGGGCGGAGCATGGGGCCACACGCCGCGGCACGGAGCGCCTCACGCGCGCGGGTGCGGTCTGGCAGGCGCGCGGGGGCGTCTTGCTGGTCCGCGGCATCGCCGACGCGCCGGGGCGCGTGCAGGCCAAGCTGGCCCGGATGCTTCGCGACCGGGAGGCGGAGGTCGTCGATCGGCGGCCGAGCGCCGTCGTGGATCTGGACGTGCGGTTGATCGCCGCGGTCGAGCCGACGCTCGAGGCCGATCTGGCCGACGGCCGCTTGCGCCGCGACCTCTACGAGCGGCTGGCCGGCGCGCGCATCGACGTTCCGCCGCTGCGCCGCCGCCGCGAGGACATCCCGCTCCTGGCCGTGCACTTCCTCCGGGTGCTCGGTGGCCCGGGACGCACTGCGCCGCGGCGGTTCAGCCGGTCGGCCCTCGCGCTGCTCTCGGCGCTGCCGTGGCCGGGCAACGTGCGCGAGTTGCGGGCGCTGGTCGAGGCCCTGGTCGGTTCGGTCACGCGGCCCGTGATTCAGCTCGACGATCTCCTCGCGCGTGTGCAGCTCGACGGCATGTCGGCGCGGATGGACACGACTGGCACGCTGCGCGACGCGAAGGCGCGCTTCGAGCGCGACTGGATCAGCGCCGTCCTGGTGAAGCACCACGGCCGGGTCGGTGAAGCCGCGCGCGCGCTCGGGATCCAGCGGACGAATCTCTATCGCAAGGTGCGGCAACTGAACGTCGCGCGCACGCTGCTGGCGTCGCGCAAGTCGTAGCGGGACCCGGGACGCGCGGTGAACGGTCGTATCAAAATCGTCACATTTTCGGCCTGTTTCGACACATTCTTTCGGTTCTCGTGCTTGACAATCACGCGGGCGGCACTCGAAGATGGATCGGCTGGCGGCGGACGCCAGTCGCGAACGATGTGGCGGAGGATCGCCGGCATCGGAAAGGGAAGAAGGGTACGGATATGACCACCCGGCGCACGCTCGCATGGACGCTGGCGCTGTCGATCACCGTGACGTCTCTGCCCGGCAGCGTGCTCTTCGCGGGTCAGAACGCCTCGGGCGTGATCAGCGGCAAGGCGACGAGCGAGGCGAAGAAGCCGTACGACGACTACATGGTGCAGCTCTTCGACGTCGGCACTGCCACCATCGCCGCGACCGTGCCGCTCGATGCGACCGGGCGCTTCCGGTTCAGCAACATCGCGCTGGCGACCCGCCTCCAGGTCCAGCTGACCAAGCAGGGCAAGGTCGTCTGCACGGAGGGCCCGTACACGCTGTCGCAGTCGGCGCTCAGCAGGACCGACGTCGACATCAATTGCGGCGGGAAGCCGGCGGCGTGGCTGCTGGCTGCCGGCGGTGCGGCCGCGGCCGTCGCGCTGGGCGTGCGGAGTCCGAGCAAGTAGTTCTGGTTCGTTCCGGGGTCTCCTCTGACCCCTGCAAGGTCCACGGATCCTGACACGCCCTCGCGTCGGGATCCGTGGGCGGTCGTTCGCGAGCTCGCCCGTTGCACCCCCTTCGTCCGTCTGTCGCCCTCTGGTGCCTGCTGGCATCTTTGGTCCCCGTGTGCGCCTGGGCCCAGGACCAGCCGGACGAGCCGCCGTCGGGCGACAGTCTCCAGCTCGGGCCGCTCCTCGTGAACCCGCGGCTGAACCTGAGCAACGTCGGGGTCGACACCAACGTCCTGAACGAATCGCAGCATCCGCAGCGCGACGCGACGCTCACGCTCGTGCCGGGCGCGGACGCCTGGCTCCGCGTCGGCCGCGCGCACCTCGCCAGCCGGAGCTCGCTCGAGTGGCTCTACTTCCAGAAGACCACCACCCAGCGCTCGCTCGGCTACCTGCAGGACGGCCGGGTGGACGTGGCGCTCGGGGTCCTCACGCCGCATGCAACCGCGCGGTACGAACAGACGCACCAGCGGCCGAACGCCGAAATCGACGTCCGCGTGCTCCGGACCACGGCCGCCAGGGCCGGAGGCGCCATGGTGCGTCTGGGACCGCGCACGGCCGTCGACCTCGAGGCCTCGCGGACCCGCGTCGAGTACGACGACGTGACGTTTCTCGGCGCCAGCCTTCGTCAGGAGCTGAACCACGTCACGCGAGGCGCGCGCGTCGCGCTTCGCCAGGATCTGACTGCGTTGACGACGCTGGTGGTCGACGCCGACGCGACGCGGGACCGGTTCGACTTCTCGCCCATCCGCGACACGGACAGCTGGAGCGTGATGCCGGGGTTCGAGTTCAAGCCGCTCGCCCTCATCTCCGGGCGGGCGTTCGTGGGATACCGGCGGTTCACGCCCCGGTCCGCGTCGCTGCCGTCGTTCTCCGGCGCGGTCGCGACGGTCGACGTGAGCTACATCGCTCGCGAGATGACGCGCGTCGCGGTCAAGGTGGATCGGACGCTCGACTACTCGTTCGACGTCGCAACGCCGTACTTCGTCTCGACGGGCGGGAGCGGCTCGCTCACGCAGCTCCTCGGCGGCAACTGGGACGCCGTCGGACGGATTGGCCGGGCGGTCCTGGACTACCGCACGCTCGTCGCCCCGGACGGGACGTCGACGCAAGGCCGGCGCGACCGTGTCGCGCAGTTCGGGGCCGGGGTCGGCTATCACCTCGGCTTCGACGCCCGCCTCGGCTTCGACGGCACGTACGCCCGGCGGCTGTCGACCGCGCCCGAACGCCGTTACGAGGGTTTTCGATTCGGAGGGTCGTTCCAATATGGCTTCTAGACTCCTCGCGCGCGTGCGCGTCGTCGCGATCGGCTGCATGCTCGGCTGCGGCCTCGTGCTCGCCCAACAGGGCGCGAAGATCGCGGCACACGACAAGCTGACCATCGCCGTCTTCAACGCGCCGCCGTTCAGCGGCAGCTTTCCAGTCGGGGCCGACGGCGCCATTCAGTACCCGGAGCTCGGCGCCATCAAGGTCGCCGGGCTGACGCCGCTCGAGGTCTCCGCCGAGATCGGCCGACGGCTCGCCGCCAGTTACATCCGCAATCCGCAGGTCACCGTCGAGGTCGAGACGAGCCGCACCAAGAAGGTCACGATCAGCGGCGAGGTCCGCGCGCCGAACGTCTATCCGTTCGGCGGGGATCTGACGCTGCTCGACGCCGTGACCCTGGCCCAGTCGGTGACGGAGAAGGCGGCGGACGACATCCTCGTGTACCGCGCCGACCGCAATACGACGGATCCGCTCCGCGTCAACCTTCGCGAGATCCTCGACGGCAAGTCGATGGCGAACAACATCGACCTGCACGACGGCGACGTCATCGTGGTGCCGGCCGCCGAGGCCGTGTACGTCAAGGGGGAGGTCAACGCGCCCGGGGCGATCTTCCCGAAGAGCGGGACGACCATCGAACAGTCGATCGTCCTGGCGGGCGGCATCAAGGCGACCGGCTCGTACCGCAAGATCAAGCTGCAGCGCTCAGAGAACGGCAAGCTCGAGGACGTGAAGTTCAAGGACTACAAGACCGAGATGGTCCAGCCCGGCGACATCATCACCGTCGGCCGGTCCCTTCTCTAGCCGGAGTCATCATCGCCATCATGAGCCGACCGACTTCATCCAGCACTCCGTCGCCCCAGGGCCCGCATTTCACCGACTACCTGCGCGTCGTCTACAAGCGGCGGTGGACCGCCGGTCTGGCCTTCCTGGTCGTGTTCGCCTCCGGAACGATCAGCACGCTCAAGAAGCCGCAGATCTACGAAGCGACCGCCAAGGTGCTCATCGAGAAGGAGGCCCGCCGCTCGACGTCGATCAACTCGGTGCTCGACGACCAGCAGAGCTGGTACGACGACGATTTCTACAAGACGCAGTACGAGATCCTGCGCAGCCGCCGGCTGGCGTGGCGCGCCGTCCAGGCGCTCGGCCTGGTCCGGCCGGCCGGCCCGGCGGCGGCTCCGGCCCAGGGCCCGTCGTGGCTGAGCGGGCTGTCCGCGTGGGCCTCGGGCCTCGTCGGCGCGCCGCCGAAGATCGCGCCCCCGGCGGCGAACGAGACGACCGTGCAGTCGACCTTGATCGACGGGTTCGTCGGCGGGCTGGCGGTGGAGCCCGTGCGTCAGACGCACCTCGTGAACGTCAGCTACCGGTCTCGCGATCCCGAGTTCGCGGCGAAGGCCGCCAACACGATCGCACACGAGTACATCCAGGAGGGACTGCTCGGGCGGCTCGAATCCTCCAAGGAGACATCGGATTTTCTGAGCGGCCAGCTCGAGGAGCAGCGCAGGAAGGTCGAGGAGAGCGAGCGGGCACTGCAGGAATACAAGGAGAAGAACGACGCGGTCGCGCTCGACGATCGCGCCACGGCCGTGGTGCAGCAGTACTCCGACGTCAGCGCCAAGGCGGCGCAGGCGACCGGCGATCGGATCGACAAGCAGGCGAAATACGATCGGTTCGTCACGCTGCAGAAGTCGGGCGATCGCGACTCGCTGCTGGGGGCGATTGGCGCCGACCCGACGATTCTGACGATGCAGACCGAGCTGCGGAAAGCCGAAGCCGAGCGCGACCAGGTACAGGGCCCAGGGGTTCCTGCCCGAGTATCCGGCGCTCAGGACCGCGACCGAGAACGTCAATGCCGTCCAGGCGAAGCTCGACGCGCAGGTCGCCCGCGCGGTCGACGGCGTCCACAGCGAGTTCATGCAGGCGCAGCAGCGCGAGCGCGCCTACACCGAGCAGCTCAATCAGAAGAAGTCCGAACAGATGCGGCTGAACAGCAAGAGCGTCGAGTTCAAGGCGCTGTCGCTCGAGGCCCAGAGTGCGCGGCAGGTGTACGACATGCTGCTCCAGACCGCGAACCAGACCGGGATGGCCGGCGCCTACAAGGGAAGCAACATCCAGATCGTCGACGCCGCGGAAGTGCCGAGATGGCCGATCCTGCCGAACACGTCGCGCGATCTCACGGTGTCGTTCCTGGCCGGCTGCCTGCTGGCGATCGGCCTGGTGTTCGGCTTCGAGTACCTGGACAGCCGGATCAAGACGCCGGACGATCTGAAGATGCACCTCGGCCTTCCGTTCCTCGGGCTGGTGCCCGTCGTTCCGGGCAAGGGCGAGGAGCCGATCCTGCTGCCGGGTGGCAACGTGCCCGCGAACTTCAGCGAGGCGCTCCGCGCGATTCGCACGTCGGTGATCTTCTCGTCGGCCGACGAGGGATCGCGGTCGATCGTGATCACGAGCACGGCGCCGCATGAAGGGAAGACCCTCGTCTCGAGCAACCTGGCGTGCGCGCTCGCGCAGACCGGCCAGCGCGTCGTCCTCGTGGACGGCGACATGCGCCGGCCGCGCGTGCACGACATGTTCGGGCGTGCGCAGGAGCCCGGCCTCTCCAACGTCCTGGTCGGCACGACGCGCCTCCGTGATGCCGTCGGGCCCACCTCGATCGCCCACCTGCACGTCCTGCCCGCCGGGCACATTCCGCCGAACCCGGCCGAGCTCCTGGGCTCGAACCGGTACATCGAGCTGATGCACGAGCTGGGGCTCGCCTACGACTGGGTCATCATCGACGCGCCTCCGGTCATGGCCGTGACCGATGCCGCCGTCATCGCCCATGCGGCCACGGGCGTCGTGTTCGTCGTCGGCGCCGAGATGACGCCGCGGCGCAACGCCGTGGCGGCGGTCGACCAGTTGACGGCGGCGCGGGCCAAGTTCATCGGCGCGGTGCTCAACCGCGTCGACGTCAAGCGTCACGCGTACCTACTACTCGCCGTACTACCGGAAGGACTACACGCGCGCGTACGAGCGGACGACGAGCTAGGCTCCCGCCCGCTCCGCCCCGCCGCCCGACCGCACTCCGGCCATGGGCCCTGCCAGCGCCACAGGCGCCGCGTCCGCCGTTCCTTCCCCGGGTCTTCCGGTACACATCCTCGCGCCCTCGCGAGCCTGGACGCCGCCGGATCTGCGCGAGCTCTGGGATCACCGCGAGCTCCTGTACTTCCTCGTCTGGCGCGCGGTGAAGGTCCGCTACAAGCAGACGGCGCTCGGCGTCGCCTGGGCGGTCATCCAGCCGCTCTTCACGATGGCGGTCTTCAGCATCGTCTTCGGGCGGCTCGCCAGGCTCCCGTCCGACGGCGTGCCGTACCCGGTGTTCGCCTACTGCGCGCTGCTGCCCTGGCAGCTGTTCGCGTTCGCGCTGGCGGAATCGAGCAGCAGCATCGTCGCAAACCAGGGGCTCGTGACCAAGGTGTACTTCCCCCGGCTGATCATGCCGATTGCCGCCGTGCTGGTGGGACTGGCGGACTTCGCGTGCTCGCTGGTCGTCCTGATGGGCCTGCTGCTCTACTACGGGATCGCGCCCTCGGCGGCGATCCTGTCGCTGCCGGTCTGGATCGTCCTCGCCGTGCTGGCCGCCCTCGCGGTCGGAATCTGGCTCTCGGCGCTGAACGTGCGGTATCGCGACGTCCGATACACGGTGCCGTTCCTCACGCAGGTGTGGCTCTACGCCACGCCGGTGGCTTACGCGATGGCGCTCGTGCCGGCACGATGGCGGCCTCTGTACGCCCTCAATCCCATGGTCGGCGTCGTGGAGGGTTTCCGGTGGGCGCTGCTCGGCAGGGCCGGCGCGCCGGTCACCGCCGTGACCATGTCGGCCGTCGCCGTGCTCGTCCTGCTCGTGGGCGGCCTCTACTACTTCAGGCGAACGGAACGGACGTTCGCGGATCTCATCTGACGATGGATGTGGTGATCCGCACGCGCGGCCTGGGAAAGCGGTACCGGCTCGGCGGCCGTCGCGCGGCCTACGGCACGCTGCGCGACGCCGTGGCGGCCGCGGCGCGGCGCTGGCGCACGCGCTCGCGCGGCGAGCCGGACGCCCGGATCGTGACGGCGCTCGAGGACGTCTCCATCGAGATCCGCGAGGGCGAAATCGTGGGGCTCGTCGGACGCAACGGGTCCGGCAAGAGCACCCTGCTGAAGATCCTCTCCCGGATCACCGAGCCGACCTCGGGCCGCGCGGAGGTGTGCGGACGGGTCGGGTCGCTCCTCGAGGTGGGCACGGGGTTCCATCCGGAGCTGACGGGTCGCGAGAACGTCTACGTCAACGGCGCGATTCTCGGCATGAAGCGCGCGGAGATTCGACGGAAGTTCGACGAGATCGTCGCCTTCGCGGACGTGGAGCGCTTCATCGACACGCCGGTCAAGCACTACTCGAGCGGGATGCAGATGAGGCTCGCGTTCTCGGTCGCCGCCCACCTCGAGCCGGACATCCTGCTCATCGACGAGGTCCTGGCGGTGGGCGATGCGGAGTTCCAGGGGAAATGCCTGGGCAAGATGGACCAGGTTCGGCACCAGGGGCGCACGATCCTGTTCGTGTCCCACCAGATGAACCAGGTGCGGCGGCTGTGCGGCCGCGGCCTGTGGCTGGACCGCGGGCGTCTGCGCAGCGCGGGCGCGGCGCCAGACGTCACGAATCAATACGAGGCGAGCTTCATGACGGCCCCGCCGCCGGAGGACGTCGCCGCCTCGCCGGGCGCCGCGTTCCTCGGCTGGACGCTCGGGGTGGGCGGCGGCCACGTCCACACGCTGTCGACATTCGGCCCGGTGACGGTCCGCTTCGGCCTCCGGGTGGATCGCCGCATCCGGCGCGGCCATCACGGGCTGGCGCTCTACGACCACGACAACCGCGTCATGTGGGGGGCGAGCGCGGACGACCTCGATCTCGAGCCCGGGCGGTACGAGATCGTCTACACGATCGACTCCCTGCCGCTCCGGCCCGGCCCGTACCGCTGGCACGTGAGCCTCTTCGACGATGGGCGATTCGTCACGAATCTGGACGGGATTCCGGAGATGAGCGTGGAGACGCCGCCGCTCGGCCATCGGCGGGACGAGTACGCCGGGGTTCTCAATCTGCCCCACGCGCTGACGTTTCGTCGGGTCGAAGGTTCCCGCCCCGGGATGCCGGCCGGATCCGACCCCGGCGTCCGGTCGTCACGTCGCGATGAAGTGGTGAGCCATGTCTGAACGAACGATTCCGCTGATCAAAGCCGATCTGCCCGACATGGAGGCGGTGGAAGCCTCCTTCCGCGAAATCCTTCGGAACGGCCGGGTGACCAACTTCGGACCGTATCTGCAGCGGTTCGAGCAGGAGGCGGGCCGGTATCTGGGACGCGAGGCGGTCTGCGTCTCGTCGGCGACGGCCGGCCTCATCATGACGCTGCAGGCGCTCGACGTCCCGCCGGGCGCCCGCATCGCCATCCCGAGCTTCAGCTTCGTCGCGACGGCGCAGGCCGTGCTCTACGCGGGCTGCACGCCGGTGTTCGTGGACATCGCGGCGGACGGCAACGCGGATCCCGCCGACGTCGCGCGCGTGCTCGCGGAGCGCGCCGACGTCCGGGCGATCGTGCTGGTCCATCTGTACGGCCTGCCGTGCCGCACGACCGAGATCGAGGCCATCGTTCGACAGGCGGAGGCGCGACGAGGACATCGGATCGCGATCGTCTACGACGCCGCGCACGCATTCGGATCGTCCCGCGGCGGCACGCGGGTGGGCGGCTTCGGCGATGCGGAGGTCTTCTCGACCTCGGTCACGAAGGTCATGACGAGCGTCGAAGGCGGGATCGTCTCGACCCGGCACGCCGCGCTCGCCGGACGGCTCCGGAAGATGCGCAACTACGGGATCGAGAGCCGCTACGACGCGCACTGGCCCGGCCTCAACGGCAAGATGAGCGAGTTCCACGCGATCGTCGGCCTCCACAACCTCGCCCGGCTGGACGATCTGCTGCGGACGAGAGCGGAGAAGGCCGCGTTCTACCGCGCGCTCGTCGAACGGCGCACGCCGTTCTGCGTACTCGCGCCGCCCGAGGGGACGCTCTCGACCTTCAAGGACTTCACCGTCGTGGTGCCGGCCGCGCTCGGGACGGCGCGCGACGCGCTGATGCGCGAGCTGGCGGACCGCGGCGTCGAGACGCGCGCCTACTTCTTCCCGCCGATTCACGAGCAGACGTTCTTCCGCCGGTTCGCGGATCGCGAGCTCCCGGTGACCGAAGACCTGAGCCGGCGGGTGATCACGCTGCCGTTCTACACCACGATCAGCGAGGACGAGATGCGGACCGTCGTGGAGGCGCTGGTCGAGAGCGAAGCGGCCCTCGCCGGGCCGCTCGCGGAGGCTCGGCCGTGAACGTCGTCGTCACGGGCGGCGCCGGCTATCTGGGATCCGTCCTCGTCCCGAAGCTCGTGCGACGCGGGCACCGCGTCCGCGTCGTCGACCTCGGGTACTTCGGTCTGGGGCATCTGAAGATGCTCATGCCGGCCATCGACCTCCGGCGCGAGGACCTCCGCGGCATCGTTCACGACGTCGCGTTCGGACGCGAGCTGCTGCGCGACGCGGATTGCGTGGTGCACCTCGCGGCGATCTCGAACGACCCCTCGGCGGAACTCCATCCGGAGCTGACCGAACAGGTGAACGTGGACGTGACGCTCCGGCTCGCCGAGCTGGCGCGCGAGCGGGGCGCCCGGTTCCTGTTCTCCTCCTCGTGCTCGATCTACGGCGAGGCGGAAGGGGAGATCGACGAGAGCGGCGCGCTCCATCCGCTGACGGTGTACGCGCGGTCGAAGGTCGCGGCCGAGGAGGGCCTGGCGGACCTCGCCGACGCGACCTGGACGCCGATCGTCCTGCGGAACGGCACGCTGTTCGGCCATTCGGCCCGGATGCGGTTCGACCTCGTCGTCAACATCTTCAGCCTGCATGCGGCGCTCTACCGGGAAATCAAGGTCTTCGGCGACGGCCTGCAATGGCGTCCCTTCCTGCACGTCTCCGATTGCGCGCGCGCGTTCATTCATTTCATGGAGCAGCCGGGCTCCGGGCACGCCTGCTACAACATCGCGAACGAGAACCTGCGCGTCGTCGACCTGGTGGAGGTCTTCCGGGACCTCGTGCCTCGCCTGACCGTCACGCATCTGGCCACACCCGACGTCGATCGCCGGAACTATCGTGCGTCGACCTGGCGGATGCGCGAAGCCGGATTCGCGCCGCGCATCTCGGTCGAAATCGGCGGCGAGGAGATGGTCGACGCGATCACCTCGGGCGTGGTCCCCGATCCCGAGTCGGTCTTCTACCGCAACGCCAAGTGGCTCAAAGAGCTGACGCAGATCGGGTCGAAGAACCATCGCGATCTGATCGGGCTGCTCGAAACGATGCGCCATGTGGGCGCCATGTCCCGGGAATGAGCGGCCCGGGGGATCGGATCGCGGCCGCCCCGGTCGCCAGCGCGCCGCACGAGATCGTGGTCATCGGGGCCGGCGGCCACGCTGCGGAGGTCTGCGCCTACCTGCAGGCGTCGGATCGACCGATCCTGCTCGGATGCCTCGACGACCACAAGGCCGTCGGCGTCGCGGGAGACCTGCCGGTGCTCGGGACGCTGGACCGGCTTCGCGAGCTCGCGGCGACGCGGCCGGTCGTGGGGATCATCACCGCGACCGGCGACAACGCGCTGCGGCGAGCGTTCGTGGACCGGGTCGAGGGCCTGAACCTGCCGAACCTGAGCTGGTGGACGCTGGTGCACCCGGACGCGAGCCTCGGGCCGTCGGTGACCATCGGCGCAGGCACCTGTCTGGCGCCGGGCAGCATCGTCACCACGCGCGTGCGCATCGGACGGCACTGCATCGTCAACGTCAAGGCGTCGATTTCGCACGACGCGATCGTCGGCGACTTCGTCAACATCAATCCCGGCGTCGTCGTGGCGGGCCAGACGCGCATCGGCGACGGTTGCTACATCGGGGCGGGAGCCACGATCATCGATCACGTGACGGTCGGCGCGGGCACGATCGTCGGCGCCGGCGCAGTCGTGATCGACGATCTCCCGGCCGGCGTCACCGCGGTCGGCGTCCCCGCCCGTCTGCTGAAGGCGCGGGCCGGTTCGGGTCCGGCGCATACGGACACGGCATGAGCACGCCCGTCTTCAGCGTCGTCGTCCCCACGTTCAACTACGGGCGGTATCTGGCCGAGTGCCTGGACAGCATCTTCGCGCAGGAAGGCGCGCCCTCGTTCGAAGTCATCGTCTTCGACGACGGCTCGACGGACGACACGCGCGAGGTGCTCTCGCGGTACACGGATCGCCGCCTCCGCATCGCGGGCCACCATCCCAACCGGGGCCACGTCGCCACCATCAATGCCGCGCTGTCGCTGGCGTGCGGTTCGATCGTCAGCCGGATCGATCCCGACGACAGGTATCACCCGAGATTCATGGCGACCGCCTGCGAGCGCCTTCACGCCCATCCGGAAGCCGGACTGGTCTATGGACGCGTCCGGATCATCGACGAGCACGGCCGTCCCTCCGGCATCAGCGGAGAAGAGCCGCACCGGGGCGACTTCACCGGATCCGAGTTCGTCCGGCTCCTCGAGCGGAACTTCATCTGCGCGCCGTCGGTCGCGGCGCGCCGCGAAGCCTGGCTCGCGCAGTTGCCGGTGCCCGACGGGCTGGCGTTCCACGACTGGTATTTCACTCTGCTGATGTCGCGGCAGGCGCCCTTCCACTTCGCCGATCGCGTCCTGGCGGACTATCGCGTCCACGACGCCAATCATCACGCGAGAATCTCGCGCGACGGATCGGAAGAACGGTCCGTTCGCTGGCTGCTCGATCGCGTGTACGCCGAGGCGGAAGCCGACGAGACGCTCGAGCGCCGCAAGCGACAGGCACGCCGCCGAGTGTACGCGGCGCACTATCTCGACTTCGCCAACAAGTACTTCGGCTTCGGGATGAACGCTCAGGCGCGGCGCTGCTACCTCGCCGGCGTTGCGCTCCGGCCCTCGGTGGGACTCGATCCCCGCGTGCTCAGACGGCTCGCCGCGACGCTGACGAGCCGCCGGCTGTACGAACAGGCCAAGAGCTTGTGGAAGACGAAACCGGCCGTCCATTGAAGACGCTGCACGTCGTGTACTCGTTTCCTCCCGATCCGCCGGGGGGCACGGAAGTCTACGTCGGAGGCCTCTGCCGCCGGCTGCAGGACGCCGGCATCGAAGCCGTGGTTGCCGCACCGGCGGCCGCTGATGCCCGTTACCGGTGGGAAGGGCTCCGCGTCGTCCGCTACGCGGGCCGGAGCGCGACGCTCGACCTCGAGGCGCTCTACGCGGAAGGCGACCCGGTCGCGATCGCGTCGTTCGAGCGCGTTCTCGATCTCGAGCGGCCGGATCTGGTCCATCTGCACGCGCTCACGGCCGGCTGTCCGCCCGCGCTCGCCAGGCACGCTCGCGCGCGCGGAGTGCCGGTCGTGCTCACCTACCACACGCCCACGGTCACGTGTCAGCGCGGCACGCTGCTGCGCTGGGGTATGGACGAATGCGATGGGATCGTCGACCCGGTCCGGTGCGCGGCCTGCACGCTGCACCATCTCGGAGGACCACGCTGGACGAGCCGTCTCGTCGCGCATGTGCCCGAGGAGGTGGGCGACGCCCTCGGCCGCCGACATCTCTCGGGCGGTCCGTGGACAGCCTTGCGGATGCGCAGCCTGATCGCCGCGCGCAAGCGCGCGTTGCAGACGCTCTTCGCGGCCTGTGACCGCGTGATCGCGCCGAGCGACTGGGCCGAGCGGGTCCTCCTGCTGAACGGAGTGCCGCGCGACCGGATCGCGCGATCCCGGCACGGCGTCGACGCGCCGCGCGCGCGCCGCCAGGCGGGTCCCCGTGATCCGGGAGCGCCCCTGCGCCTCGCGCATCTGACACGCCTGGATCCCGCCAAGGGTACGGACATCCTGCTGCACGCCGTGCGAGCGTTGCCTTCCGCTCGTCTGGAGCTCGACATCTTCGCCGTTGCCCAGGGACCGGAGGCGACGGAGTACGGGGCGCGCCTGCGTGGGATCGCCGGCACGGACCGCCGCATCCGCTTCGCCACGGCCGTCGAGCCGCCGCTGGTCATCGATCTCCTGCAGGGCTACGACTTCATCGCCGTGCCGTCGCAGGTCCTCGAGACAGGGCCGCTCGTCGCGCTCGAGGCGTTCGCCGCCGGCGTGCCCGTGATCGGCTCCGCGCTCGGCGGGCTGCTCGAGAACGTGCGCGACGGCGTCGATGGCCTGCTCGTGACTCCGCACGGCTCGCCCGCCGCGTGGAGCCTCGTCCTGGCGCGATGCGTCGAGGACCGGGCGCTCGTCACGCGCCTTCGGGCATCCGTGCGGCCGCCGCGGACGATGGCGGATGTCGCCCGCGAAATGGCCGCGCTCTATCGGGGCGTGCTGCGGAGTCGCGGGAGCACGATCGCTCAACCGCTGCCGGCCGTCTCGATGGCGTAGGGGGTCGATGCCGCTCCCGGCCGCTTCGTCCTCCAGTCTCGAAATGGCGCCGAGTGCCGAGGCCCGTTCTCGCGCGCGGCGCGTGCTGTACGTGCAGTACACGAATCCGGGAGCGTATCCGCCGCTCGATCACAGCGCGGCGATGCTGGCTGAGCGCGGCTTCGAGGTGACGTTCCTCGGGGTGCGCGCGCCGTCGGATCCGCTGGTCATGCCGGCCCGCGAGCGCATCGCCGTTCGAACCCTGCGGCGAAGTCGACCGGGCTGGCGTCAGAAGCTGCACTATGCGCGGTTCCTCCTCTGGGTCCTCGCGTGGGCGCTCCGGAACCGTCCCGAGTGGGTGTATGCCTCCGATCCGTTGTCGTGTCCGGCTGCGGCGATCATCGCCGGCCTGATCGGCGCCCGGGTCGTCTATCACGAACACGATCTGCCGGACGCGTCGGGCACATCGGCGTTCCTGCGCCTGGCGTTCGCAGCCCGCCGTCGCGTCCTCGCCCGCGCGAACGTCTGCGTCGTTCCCAACGCACAGCGCGCCGAGGCCCTGGCCCGCGACGCGGGAGCCCGTCCGGCGGTCGTGTGGAACTGCCCTCGGCTGCGGGAAGTGACCGGCCCGCGCCGCCCAGCCCCTCCCGACCGGCTGCGAGTGATCTACCAGGGATCGGTCGTGCCGGCGCGCATGCCGGCGACGATCGTCGAGTCGCTGGCGGCGCTCCCGCCGGCGGTGTCGCTCGTCTGTGTCGGGTACGAAACGGTCGGGCAAGAGGGCTACGTCGGACGTCTCCGCCGCGAAGCGGAAAGGCTCGGCGTCGCCGATCGGATCGAGTTCGCCGGTCCGATGGTGCGCGCCGACCTCCTTCGTCTCTGCGCCTCGTGCGACGTGGGTCTGGCGCTCGTGCCATCGCACGGCGGGGACCCGAATCTGGCGACGCTCGTCGGCGCTTCGAACAAGGCGTTCGAGTATCTCGCGTGCGGGCTGGCTCTGCTCGTTGCCGACCTGCCCGACTGGCGCCGCACGTTCGTGGCGGCCGGGTTCGGGCTGGCATGCGATCCCGCGGACGTCGTGAGCGTGACGGCCGCCCTGCGCTGGATGCTCGCGCACCCCGCGGAACGCGACGCGATGGGGGAGGCCGGCCGCCAGCGCGTGCTGGCCGACTGGAACTACGAAAGGACGTTCGCCGGCGTCATGGCTGCCATGCAGACGTCCCAGGACGACGCGCGTGCTGGCCGTCGTTGAGACGCATCCGGTGCAGTATCACGCGCCGGTCTACCGCGCGCTCGTCGAGCGATGCGGCGTGCCGGTGACGGTCGTCTACGGCTCGGATTTCAGCATCACCGGATATCGTGACGAGGAGTTCGGCGTCACCTTCGCATGGGACCGCGGCCTGCTCGAGGGATACGACTCGCGCGTTCTGAAGCGGGCCGGCCAGGGCTCATCGGACGCGGAGGAAGTGACGACCGACGGGCTCGGACGGGCGCTGGGCGAGCTGCGGCCCGATGCCGTCCTGATTACCGGATACAGCCCGCGGTTTCATCAGGTCGCGTGGTTCGAGGCGCGGCGGGCCGGGCTTCCGGTGCTGTTCCGGGCCGAGACGTCGGACGAGGCGCCCCCGCGCGGTGCGGTCGCGCGCCGGCTCCGCGCGCGTGCGCTTGGATTCGCGTACCGGACCTGCGAGCGGATCCTGTACATCGGCACGCGATCCCGGACGCACTACGAGCAGCTCGGCGTCCCCGCTGAGCGTCTCGTGTTCTCCCCGGTACTGCGTCGACACGCAGCCGTTTCAGGTGACCGAGGCCGACAGGACGACGATGCGCGCCGCCACGCGCCGGTCCCTCGGAATCGCCGACGATGCGCTGGTGCTGCTCTTCTCGGGCAAGCTCAGCGCTCGCAAGGGCGTCGAGCTGATCCCGCCGGCCGTGCGCGCGCTGCCCGAGGAACTGCGCTCGCGAGCCGTCATCCTCTGGCTCGGCGATGGCGACGAGCGTCGGGCCCTCGCGGCCTCGCTCGCCGCGGCGCCAACCGTCCCCGCGCAATTCGTGGGGTTCCGACCGCAGTCCGCGCTGAGCGCCTACTACCATGCCGCGGACCTGCTGCTCCTGCCCAGCCGCCACTCGGAGACCTGGGGGCTCGTCGTCAACGACGCGCTGCATCACGGGCTGCCGTGCGTCGTCTCCGATCGTGTCGGATGCGCACCGGACCTGGTCGTCCCGGGCGTGACCGGCACGACGTTCGCGGGCGACTCGGCTGCCGCCCTGGCCGCCGCCATCTGCACGGCGGCAGTGCTCACGCGCCGCCCCGAGGTGCGGGAGGCCTGCCGGCTGAAGGTCGCGCCCTACAGCGTGGTCGCGGCGGCCGAGGGCATCGCGGAGGCGTATGCCGCGGCGACTGCCGCGGGCGCGGAGAGTTGGGTCGGCTGATGTCCAGGCCGCGGCTCCTGCTCGTCGGGAATCCGGATCCGGTGCACGTGGGGGCGCACTTCAGGAATGCCGCGGAAACGTTGTCGATGGCTGCGCGATTCTGCGACGTGCGCGCGGCGTTCGATGCGTCCGCCTGGCGGCGAAAGCTGGACTGGTGGGCTCGGGGCCACCGGCCGTCTCGTCTGGCCGAGTTCAGCGCCGAGGTCGTGGCCGCGGCGCGTGAGCACCGTGCGGACCTCCTGCTCGCCGTCGGTCTCGCGCCGCTGACGGCCGCCGCGCTGGATCAGCTCGGCGCCCTGGGCGTCCTCCGAATCAACTTTCTGACCGACGATCCGTGGAATCCCGTGCACGAGGCGCCCTGGTTCTTCGCGGCCCTGGCGCGGTACGACTGGGTGTTCTCTCCGCGCGACGCGAATCTCGCCCGGCTCCGCTCGGTCGGACCCAGGGCGGA
The DNA here is from genome assembly GCA_963764505.1 of uncultured Acidobacteriota bacterium. Taxonomy (GTDB): domain Bacteria; phylum Acidobacteriota; class Vicinamibacteria; order Vicinamibacterales; family SCN-69-37; genus CAVXSP01. The sequence goes on from CAVXSP010000001.1 coordinate 2,546,108, forward strand.
GTTCCTCCCGTTCGCGTACGCGCCCGAGATCCACTTCCCGGAGCCGGCGTCGACCGACGCGGAACGGGCGAGCCTCGGTGCGGACGTCATGCTCGCGGGCGGCGCCGATCCGGACCGCGTCGCCCTGGTGGCGGGCCTGCTGGCGGCGGGCTTGCGCGTCGCGGTGTACGGCGGCTATTGGGACCGTTACGGAACGACCCGGGCCGCCGCGCGAGGGTTTCTCGATGCGCCCGGCGTGCGGAAGGCGACCTGCTCCGCCAGCACGTGCTTGTGCATCGTGCGGCGCGCCAACCGCGACGGCCATTCGATGCGAAGCTTCGAGGTGCCGGCGATGGGCGGGTGCGTGCTGGCCGAAGACACCCCGGATCACCGGCGGATGTTCGGGCCCGAAGGGGAGTGCGCGCTCTACTTCACGGGACCGGGCGACGCCGCGGAAAAGATCCGGACCGTTCTGGCCGATCCGGCCCGCGGGGCGGCACTCGCCGCGGCCGCGCACCGGCGGATCACCGCCGGGCCGAACACGTACGCAGACCGCCTGCAGGCAATGATCGATCTCTGCGGTGGATTCACGAGTGAAGATCGCGATCGTCGTTCACGGGCGCTTTCACGCGTTTGATCTCGCGCGATCGCTGATCGCGCGCGGCCACGACGTGAGCGTGCTGACCAACTATCCGCGCTGGGCGGCGCGGCGGTTCGGCCTGCCGGAGTCGTCCATCCGCAGCTTCGCGGCGCACGGCCTCGCGTCGAGGTCCCTCGGCAGGTTCGCGCGCGGCCGGCTCGACGCCCGCGCGGAACCGTGGCTTCACCAGGCGTTCGGGCGGTGGGCGGCGAACGAGCTGTCGGCGGACCGCTGGGACGTGATCCACGGGTGGAGCGGCGTCTTCGAGGAAACGCTCCGCGCCGCGCTGCCTGGCACGCCGCTGAAGCTCCTGATGCGGGGGTCTGCGCATATCGTCGTGCAGGATCGTCTGCTCGCCGATGAGGCAGCCCGGAGTCGATGCGCCGTCGAGCGCCCGAGTCCCTGGATGATCGACCGGGAATTGCGCGAGTACGAACGGGCCGACCACATTGCCGTGCTCTCGACGTTCGCCCGGCGCACGTTCCTCGATCAGGGCGTGCCCGACGGGAAAGTCAGCGTCGTCTCTCTCGGCGTCGACCCGGCGGCGTTCAGGCCGTCCCGCGAGGTCATCGACGCGCGCCTCGAGCGCATCCGGCGCGGCGCGCCGCTGGCCGTCCTGTACGTGGGCGCACTGTCCTTCCAGAAGGGGTTCGCCGACCTGATCGAGATGGCGCAGCGAGTCCGGGACCTGTCGATCCGGTTCCGTGCCGTCGGTCCGGTGACCAACGAAGTGCGCTCCTTGATCGATCGGTTGCCGGTCAACCTGGTCTGCGCTCGGAAGGTGCCGCAGTCGCAGTTGCCGGCCGAGTACGCGCAGGCCGACGTGTTCGTCTTTCCCACCATCCAGGACGGCTTTGGGATGGTGCTCGCGCAGGCGGCGGCCTCCGGCTTGCCGGTCCTCACCACGCCACACAGCGCAGGCGCCGACCTCGTGCACGAGGGCCGGACCGGATGGATCCTTCCGGCGCGAGATCCGTCGGCCTTCGCCGAGCGCCTGGCCTGGTGCGCTGCCAACCGCGAGGAGCTGTGTGCCGTCGTCGAGCACGCCTATTCCCGGTTCCGGCCACGCAGCTGGGACGACGTCGCGGCCGACTTCACCGCGCTGTGCGAGCGCACGCTGGCCGTCGCTTCATGAACGCGGAAGTCAGTCTGCCGCCCCTGGTGCTCCTGTCCGCGGCCCTCGCCGCGTACCTGCTCTTCCGTCACTGGCGCGACGGCGCCGGCGTCGGGCTGCTGTTCACCTACGTCCTCACGTTCGGCCTACTCCACTGGCTCGCGCCAGCGCTCTACCTGCTGCCGTGGTACGACACGCCTGGCCTCGATCTCACGGTCGACGGCCTTCGTGCGAGCGGGGTCGCCATCGCCGCGTTCGCCCTGGGCGCCGAATTCGGAGCGTGGATCGAACGCCGGCGGCGCGCGGCGCCAGCGGACTGGTCCGTCGCCGTCCTGAACCAGCGGTCGATCGTGTATCTCGTCGTTGGGACGGTCTTCTACGGGCTCGTGACGTTCGTCCTGCAGGGGCTGCCGAGCATCACCGCGCTGGCGGCGACCGGCTCGACACTGGTCGTCGCCGGTCTCGGACTGCGATGCTGGAGCGCCTGGCAGCAGGGCCGCAGGGGCCGGCTGTGGTTCTGGGTGCTGGCGACCGCGCCGCTGCCAATCGTGACCGTCGTCGCCCAGGGCTTCCTGGGATTCGGGTTTGCCGGCATGCTGACGGTGCTCGGCCTGGTCGCGAGCTTCTACCGTCCCCGCTGGCAGGTGGTGCTCGCGGGCATCGCGCTGACCTACGTCGGACTGTCGGTCTACGTGACCTACATGCGCGACCGCGGCGACATCCGGAACGTCGTCTGGAGCGGTGCGGGTCTGGATGCGAGGTTCGACCAGCTCGCCAGCACGTTCCACGACGGCGAGTGGTTCGATCTCCGGAATCCGGACCATCTCGATCGGATCGACCAGCGGCTGAATCAGGACTTCCTGATTGGCGCCGCCGTGTCGCACCTGGCGCGGGATCCGCGGGCCTTCGCCCGCGGCGAGACGATCGAGCAGGCGGTCATCGCGCTGATCCCCCGCGCCATATGGCCGAACAAGCCCGTGGCGGCTGGCAGCGGGAATCTGGTCACGACCTACACCGGGATCGTCTTCGCCGAGGGCACCAGCGTCGGCGTCGGCCAGGTCATGGAGTGGTACATCAACTTCGGCACGCCGGGGATTGTGTTTGGATTCTTCCTGATCGGGGCGGCGGTCGTCATCGTGGACCGTCGCGCGGCGTCGCGGCTCCGGCAGGGCGACGTCGATCGCTTCCTGATGTGGTATCTCCCTGGTCTCAGCCTGCTGCAGATTGGCGGCTCGTTCGTCGAATTGACATCCACGGCGGGCGCGGGTCTCGCAATGGCTCTCCTGCTTCGCCAGGCGATCAGGCTGCGTGGCCACCAGCAGCCGCTGGACGTGCAGATTGCACCGACCGGCGCCAGCCGCCCGGAGGTGTCGTCCTGAGGCCCCCCTGCCTGGCCGCGATTACGGTCGATCCGCGGGGTGGGGGCGTCGCGGCCGTCGCGCGGCTTCTCTGGCGCGTCGTCGAAGACGCCTGGCCCGGCGCCCGGCTCGTGACGCTGCTGGATCCGGAAGACGACCTGCGTTCCCCGTCACCGAATGCACGGCTCCGCGCACGGTTCGCGGTCCGCATGGCCGCTCGTCAGCTCGGCGACCGCAGCGCCTGGACGCTCTACGGCCATCTGGGGCTGGCTCAGGTCCAGCGCGTCGTGCCGTGGGGTCTCGAACGGCCGTACGCGGTCTTTCTGCACGACGTCGAGGGATGGGGGCCGACGACTCCGGCGCGCCTGCGCGTGCTGAAACGCGCGACGCTGCGGCTGGCCAACTCCGCCTACACCGCGCGGAGGGTGGCGGAGGCGCATCCCGGGGTGGGCCCGATCGTCGAGTGCCCGCTCGCGCTCATGCCGGGTGAGACACCGGCGGCGGGTGTTCGGGGCACCCTCGGTCTCGGCGTCCGCGCCGTGCTGATCGTCGGCCGGATGGTCGCGAGCGAGCGCTACAAGGGCCATGACCAGGTCCTCGAAGCCTGGCCGGCTGTCCTCGCCCGCGTGCCCGAGGCGCAGCTCGTATGCGTCGGGGAAGGGGACGACGTCGATCGGCTGAGGCGCAAGGCCGGATCGCTCGGCGTCGGGGCGTCCGTGCGATTCCCCGGCTTCGTTCCCGGCGAAGATCTGCGCGCCCTGTACCGGAGCGCGGCGCTGCTTGCCCTGCCGAGCCGGCGCGAGGGATTCGGCCTCGTCTACCTCGAGGCGATGGCGAACGGCCTGCCCTGCATCGGGTCTGTGCACGACGCCGCGGGCGACGTCATCCGTGACGGCGTCACGGGCTTCCTCGTCGACCAGGCCGACACGGCGACGCTCGCGGCACGCATCGCCCTGCTTCTCGCCGACGACGAGCGCCGGCGCGCCATGGGAGCCGCCGGCCAGCGGCGATTTCGCGAGCACTTCACGTACGAGAGCTTTGCGGGCCGGCTGGTGCCGCTCCTGCAAACCTCGTTCGAGGCCGACCAGCGCGTCCTCGACCGCGCCGCGTCGGCGGTGAGCTGACATGTCCGGACTCCGGATCCTGCACGTGATCGCCGCGGTCGCGCCGCGGTACGGCGGGCCGACCGACGCCGTCATCGGCACCTGTCGAGCCCTTCGCGCGCGCGGAGACGCGACGCTGATAGCGACGACGGACGCCGACGGGAGGACGGGCCGGCTCGATGTCGCAGCGGGCGAGCCGGCGCAGGTCTATCGCGGCGTGCCGGTCGTCTTCTTCCGGCGCCGGTTCGGCGAGTCGTTCAAGTGGTCGCCGGCGCTTGGCCGCTGGCTGTCCGCGCGCGTGTCCCAGTTCGATCTCGTGGACATCCACGGCGTGTTCTCCCATGCGTCCCTGGCCGCAGGGCGCGCGTGCCGCCGCGCCGGGGTGCCGTACGTCGTCCGGCCGCACGGCATGCTCGATCCGTGGAGCCTGTCGCAGCACCGCCTCCAGAAGCAGGCCTGGCTGGCGGCCGCCGGCGCCCGGCTGCTCACGAGGGCTTCCGCAATCCAGTACACGACGGCGGAGGAGCAGCGCCTGGCGGAAGCGGCCGTCTCCGGACTGCCGTCCGGCGCGGTGGTGCCCCTCGGTATCGACGACGACCTGTTCGAGCGCAGCAGTGCCGGCGCGTCACCAGCCCGGCCGTACCTGCTCGCGCTCTGTCGGCTCGATCCGAAGAAGCGCCTCGATGTCCTCATCGAGGCGTTCCACCGGATTGCGCGCGATCCGGCGTTTGTCGACTGGCGCCTCGTCATCGCGGGCGATGGCTCCCCGGCACAGGTGAGGGAACTGCGCCGGCTCGCGGCGATCGGGGCCGGCCAGCGCCGGATCGTGTTCACGGGATGGGTGTCCGGGGTCGAGAAGGCGAGCCTCCTTCGAGACGCCGCGCTGTTCGCGGCGCCGTCGTTTCAGGAGAACTTCGGGCTGTCGCTGATGGAAGCGATGGCCTCCGGTGTGCCGGTCGTGCTCGCCGAGCGGCTCGATCTTGCGTCCGAAGTGGAAGCGGCGGGCGCCGGATGGCGCTGGACCAGTGGCACCGATCTGGCGGTCCTCCTCGAGGTGGCCATGCGCGATGGCGCGGAGCGGGCGCGTCGGGGAGAGGCGGCGGCGCGTTTCGCGCAGCGCTCTCGCTGGCACACCGCGGCGGGACACGTGAGCGCGCTGTACGAACGGGTGCTCGCCGCCGGCGGCCGGGACCCGTCGATGCTGCGCGCGGCAGCCCATGTCTGAACGTGTGAGGTTCGTGCCGGGCGCCGCCGAGGTGCCGCTCACCGTCATCGTGCTGACGCGCGACGAGGAGCGCAATCTGGCCGCCTGCCTCGAGTCGGTCGCCGGGTGGGTGGCGGCGATCTTCGTCGTCGATTCCGGAAGCGTCGACGGCACCGTCGAGATCGCGCGGCGGTACGGTGCCTCCGTGGTCCCGCATCCGTTCGCGACCCACGCCGCGCAGTGGCAGTGGGCGTTCGAGAGCCTGCCGATTGCGACCGAGTGGGTTCTCGCGCTCGACGCCGACCAGCGTCTGACCCCGGAGCTGGCGTCGGAGATTCGGGCGCTCTTCGAGGACGAACCGCCCGCCGACGGCTACTTCATCTGCCGCCGGCAGATCTTCCGCGGGCGGTGGATTCGCCACGGCGGTTACTACCCGAAGTACCTGCTGAAGCTGTTTCGCCACGCGTCGGTCTCGCTCGACGACGCGGAGCTGGTGGACCATCACTTCAGCGTCTCCGGGACCCTGGCGCGGCTCGGCGCCGATCTCGTCGAGGACAACCGCAACGAGGCGTCGATTGCCGACTGGACGGCCAAGCACAACCGGTACGCCGTCCTGCAGGCGCGGCAGGAGCTGGCCGAGGCGTCGGCCGGTGGAGCCTGGCGCCTGCTGGACGCATGCGGCTCGCCTGATGCGCGGACCCGGCTCTTCAAACGGATCTGGCGCGGACTGCCGCGCCTGGTCCGCCCGTGCCTCTACATGCTGTATCGCTACGTCCTGCGCCTTGGATTCCTCGACGGGAAGGAAGGCTTCGTGTTCCACGTGCTGCAGGGCTTCTGGTACCGGCTGCTCGTGGACATCAACATCGACGAGCTGCGCGCGGGTGCGGCCGCCCAGTCGCCTGCGACGTCGTCGGCGGTCCGCCCCGGCGAGGCGGCCGATCCGGCGTGGGCCGGCGACCGCGTGCCGGCACCGCGGGAGCGGGTCTCGAACCGATGAACATTCTCGGCATCAACGCGTACCACGGTGACGTCTCGTGCGTGCTGATCCGCGACGGCGATCTCGTCGCGGCGGCGGAGGAGGAGCGGTTCCGCCGGATCAAGCACGTGGCGGGCTTTCCAGCGCAGGCGATTCGCGCCTGCCTCGACATGGCGGGCGTGGACGCGCGCGAGGTGCGCCACGTGGCGGTCTCGCGCAAGCCGCGCGCCCACCTGATCCGCAAGGCGTGGTTTGCGGCGACGACCAGGCCGCAGGGCGGGCTGCTGAGGAGCCGGGCCGCGAACTACCGGCGCGTCGGCCAGATCCCGGAGACGCTCGCCCGAGTGCTCGGCCTGAGCGCCCGCGACCCGAAGCCGCGCATCCATTGGGTCGAGCATCATCCCGCCCACCTTGCGAGCGCGTTCTTCGTCTCGCCGTTCGACCGGGCGGCGGTATGCGCGATCGATGGATTCGGGGACTTCGTCAGCACGTCCTGGGGCGTCGGGCGGGCAGCCCGGATCGACGTGCGGCATCGGACGTTCTTCCCGCATTCGCTCGGCGTGCTGTATCTGGCGCTCACGCAGTACCTCGGGTTTTCGAAGTTCGGCGACGAGTTCAAGGTGATGGGGCTCGCCCCGTACGGCCGTCCCGACTTCACGAAGGAAGTGAGCCGGCTGATCCGGCTGCGGCCGGGCGGGGCGTTCGAGCTGGATCTGAGCTATTTCCGCCACTGGACCGGCGCCGCCGGCATGACATGGGACGACGGCGAGCCCGTTCTCGATCGGGTGTTCGGCGAGCGTCTGGAGCGTGAGCTGGGGCCGGCACGCCAGGCCGGCGAGACGCTCACGCCGCGGCACGAGGCGATTGCGGCGTCGCTGCAGGCGGTCTTCGAGGACGCGGTCTTTCACGTACTGAACGGCGTCCACGCCGCCACGCGCGAGACGAAGCTCGCCCTGGCCGGCGGCTGTGCGATGAACAGCGTCGCCAACGGCAAGATCCGCGAGCGCACGCCCTTCGAGGCGATCTACATCCAGCCCGCGGCTGGCGACAACGGCACGGCGCTGGGCGCCGCGTTCCACGTGTGGCATCAGGTGCTCGGCCGGCCGCGCCGCTTCGTGATGGCGCACGGCTACTGGGGCCCGGCGTTCGATGACGCCGGCTGCGCGGCCGCGCTCGAGGCGCGCGCGGCCGAGATTCGGCGCGCTGGGCTGCCGGTTCGCGGAATTTCGCGACCTCGACGCGCTCTGCGAGTGGACCGCCGCGCGGATCGCCGACGGGCTCGTCGTCGGCTGGTTCCAGGGACGGATGGAGTGGGGGGCACGCGCGCTCGGCAACCGGAGCATCCTCGCCGATCCCCGCCGCGCCGACATGCGGGAGATCATCAACGCGAAGATCAAGTTCCGGGAGAAGTTCCGGCCGTTCGCGCCGTCCGTGCTGGAAGAGGCGGCCGGAGACTACTTCAGCGGTGCCGTGCCGGACCCGTTCATGCTACAGGTCTATCCGATCCGCGCCGAAAAGCGGGGCATGCTGGCGGCCGTCACGCACGTCGATGGGTCCGGGCGTCTGCAGACGGTGAGCCGCGCTTCGAACCCGCTCTACTGGCAGCTCATCCGCGCGTTCGAGAAGCGCACGGGCGTGCCGGTCCTGCTCAATACCTCGTTCAACGAGAACGAGCCGATCGTCCACCGTCCGGCCGAGGCGCTCGACTGCTTTCTGAGAACGAAGATGGACGTGCTCGTGCTCGGTTGCCGGGCCGTGGTCAAGTCGCACGTGAACGTCAGTCGAGAGGCGGGCGATGCAGTGGCATAGGACGAAGACCCTGGTGACCGGCGGCGCGTCGTTCATCGGCTCGCATCTGGTCGATGCGCTGGTCGAGCGCGACGCGGTCGTGCGCGTCGTCGACAACCTCAGCAGCGGCAGGTTCGACAACATCCGGCAGCACGTCGAGAAGAGGCGCGTCGAGTTCACCGAGGCGGACCTGAACGAGCCGGGCGTGGCCGAGGCGGCGGTCCGCGGCATGGACGTCGTGTTCCATCTGGCGGCCGACCACGGCGGTCGCGGCTACGTGGACCTGCACCAGGTCGCGTGCGCGGGCAATTTCGCGCTCGACGGCATTCTCTTCAAAGCGTGCCGGCGGGCGAACGTCGAGAAGGTCGTCTACGCCTCGTCCGGTTGCGTATACCCGAACCATCTGCAGACCGACCCGGGCCGGATTCTGTATCTGACGGAGGATCTGGTCGGTCCGCCGTACGATGCCGACAACCTCTACGGCTGGGCGAAGCTCATGGCCGAGATGACCCTGAGGGCCTATTACGCCGAGACCGGCATGATGTCGGCCTGCTGCCGGTACTTCACCGTCTACGGCGACCGCGGGCACGAGAATCATGCGGTGATCGCGATGATCGCGCGCGCGTTCGTGAAGCAGGATCCCTATGTCGTGTGGGGCACCGGCGAGCAGATCCGCAACTGGACGCACGTGAGCGACATCGTGTCGGGCACGATCCGGGCGGCCGAGGTCATCGAGGACGGGACCGCCGTGAATCTCGGCACGATGGAGCGCACGCGCGTGATCGACGCCGCGCGTGAGGTCCTCCGCTGCACCGGACATCACGCGACGATCGAGCTCCATCCCGAGATGCCGACCGGACCGCTCAACCGCGTGGCCGACAATTCGCTCGCCCGCCGCCTGCTCGGCTGGGAGCCGCAAGTGACGTTCATGGATGGCCTGCACCGGACGATCGACTGGTACTTCGCGTCGAAGGACCGCGACCTCGTCGCCTCCGGCCTCGCGACCCGGCTGACCGAACGCTGACGACGGCGTGCACATCGCCTTCTTCAATCGCTCCTACTATCCGGACCAGACGGCGACCGGCCAGCTGCTGACCGACCTCTGCGAGGATCTGGTCCGCGAGCACGGCTGTCGCGTATCGGTGGTGGCCGGCGTGCCCCTCCATCCGGTGCGCGAGGCGGGGCCCGGGGGGCGCGCGCTCGTGAGCCGGGAGCGCCACAACGGCGTCGAGATCCTGCGCGCTCGTGGCACGCGGTTCTCGAAGCAGCGGTTCGCCGGACGCGCCAGCAACTACGTGACGTATTTCCTGGCCGCCGCATGGGCCGGTCTTCGCCTCGACCAGCCCGACGTCGTCGTGGCGCTGACCGACCCGCCGATCATCGGGCTGGCGGGGTGGCTGTGCGGGAAGCGATTCCGCGCGCCGCTCGTGATGGCCTATAAGGATCTGTTCCCGGAGGTGGCGGCGCTGCTCGAGGACTTCCACAGCGACACCGTGAATGCGGTGCTCCAGGGCGTGAACAGATTTCTCTGCCGGCGGGCGAGGCGTATCGTCGCGCTCGGCGAGACCATGCGGACGCGGCTGATTGAGAACAAGGGCGCCCCTGCGGAGCGGACCGTCATCATCCACGACTGGGCCGATACGCGGGCGCTCGCCCCGGGCCGGAAACCGAACGCCTTCACTCGGGCGCACGGACTCGACGACAAGTTCGTCGTCATGCACTCGGGCAACATCGGCCTGTCGCAGCACCTCGAGACGGTGATCGAGGCGGCGGCCCTGCTGCGCGGCGTCCCCGACCTGCACATCGTCTTCCAGGGAGAGGGCGTGAAGAAGGCGGACCTGCAGGAACGGGTTCGCGCGCTCGGCCTGTCGAACGTCAGCTTCCTGCCGTTCCAGCCGAAGGAGCGGCTGGGCGAGTCCTTTGCCGCGGCCGACGTGTTCATCGTATCGCTGCGGCGCGGGCTCGCCGGCTACATCGTGCCGAGCAAGCTCTACGGCATCCTGGCCGCCGGCCGCGCGTACGTCGCCGCGGTGGAGGAAGGGTGCGAGATCGCGGGGATTACCCAGCGCGAACAGTGCGGCCTCGTTGCCGAGCCTGGCGACGCGTCCGATCTGGCCGACAAGATTCTGGCGTTCCATCGCGATCGCGCCTCCTGCGCGCGGGCGGGGGAGAACGCCCGTCGCGCCAGCCTGGCGTTCGATCGCGGGATCGAAGTCCGGCGGTACTTCGAGCTGTTCCAGGCCATCGTGAGAACGCAGCCCGCTCGTCCAATGCCGGCCGTGAGCCCGTCGGAGGCGCCCTGATCGCCAACGGGCTCGACCCGTCACACCGGACGATGTGGGCAGTGGCCGGCCTGTGTCTGGCCACCCAGCTCGTCAGCGCGACGATGGTGGTGCGGACGTTCGACTCGCCGAATACGGCCAGCCTCATCGCGTCGAGTCTCTCCGGGACCGGCCGCTACGAGCTTCCGGTGTGGTACCGGCCCATCGGGCCCGTCGGCGCGGCCGCCGCGCCGGCTCGCGCCTACCACCTTCCGGGCGAAGTTCTCTATCTCGCCCTGGCGTTCCAATACCTGCCGGCGGCCTGGTGGCCGTACCTCCACGTCCCCGTCACGGTTCTGCTCGTCGTGGCCGTGACCGCGACCGCGCTGGCGATCGCGGGGCGGTCGGCGGCGCTCGTCGCGGGTCTGGCCGCGAGCTGTGATCCGTTCGTTCTCGTGCACGGACCCGTCTGGGACGACCTCTTCCTGGCGGCGGCGCTCGAATGGACGGTGTTCGCGCTGATCGCGGCCGCGGCCGTCCGGCGAGGTTCGACCGACGCGCGGCGCCGCCCGTGGGCGCTCGCTGCGATTGCGGTCTGCGCGGGCTGGGCCGCGATCACCCGTTCGGAGGCCGCCCTTCTCCTCGGCGTTGTCGGTCTGGTGCTGCTGACCGCACCACGATGGCGCGAGCTTCGGCCGATGGGTGGCGCGGTCGTCCTCGGCATCGCGCTCGCGTCGGCGGCGTGGGGCGTCCGTAACGCCGTCGTGATCGGCAGCGTCCTCGTCGGATCGACGCACGACGGCATCACGCTGTACGAGTCGAACTCCGCACACGCGCGCGACGCGATCCTGCGCTTCGGGGCGGCAGGAGGCACTGGAGGGTCGTACGAGCCGGCAGTGTTCGCACGCCGCGCGGGCGAGGGCGAGGCTGCCGCGAACGCTGCGTTCGCGCGCGAGGCGATCGCGCGCGTCATCTCGCATCCGGCGGACGCCGCCCGCACGAGCGCGCTCAAGAGCGTCGTGAGCCTCAGCGGCGTCGACCTCGGCCGGCCGTTGGGCAGCGTCCGCAACCTTGCCGGCCTGGCACGATGCGCAGCGCTGCTCGTCATGGGTTCGGTGGGACTTCGGCGCTGGTTCAGACGGTCCGCCGGCCCGGCCAGTTCGCTCGTCGCGCTCTGTCTCGCCGCGACGATGGGCGTCAGCACCGTCGTCCTGCTCGCCGGTCCCGTAGGCCAGCGATACTGGGTGGTCGCGGCCGGGTTTCTGTACGTCGGCATCGGCGTTGCGGTGTCGCGCGCGGGCGCCGCATGAAGCGCGCCTTCGACCTGTTGCTGTCGGCGGTGGGCCTGGTGCTCTCGATACCGGTCTGGCTGGGGCTCGCCGCCCTCATCAAGCTCGAGGACGGCGGCGACGTGTTCTTCCGCCAGGAGCGCGTGGGAGAGGGTGGCCAGCGGTTCGACGCGCTGAAATTCCGATCGATGATTCCCGACGCGGAGGCAGGTGTGGGGGCGCTCCAGGCGGCCGAGCACGATCCGCGTGTGACGCGCGTCGGCCGGTTCATGCGCGCCACCGCGCTCGACGAGCTGCCACAGCTCTGGAACATCTTTCGCGGCGACATGAGCTTCGTCGGTCCGCGCGCGCTCAGGCCGGGCGAGATCGAGGTGGCCGGAGGCGGCCGGCTCGTCGCGCTCGAGGACGTGCCCGGCTTCCTCGAACGCTGCCGCGTGCGGCCGGGCCTGACCGGCGTCGCGCAGATCTACGCGCCTCGCGACATCGCTCGCCGCCAGAAGTTTCGGTACGATAGGCTCTACATCCGCAAACAGCGATTTGGCCTCGATCTTCGTCTGATCGCGGTCTCGTTCTGGATCACCTTCCGGGGGACGTGGGAAGTGCGGGGACGCAAGTTTTGACGCGCGGACGTCGTCACGACGCGGTCGTTATCGGCGCCGGACCGGCCGGGTCGACGACCGCCGCGGGGCTCGCGAAGGCCGGCCTCGACGTGGTGCTTCTCGAGGAGCACGAGGCGGTCGGCGTCCCGGTGCACTGCACGGGCCTTCTCGGGCTCGAGGCGTTCGATCAGTTCGATCTGCCGCGCGACACCATTCTGGGGCTGTCGGGCGCCGCACGATTCTGGGGCGCGGCGGGGGAGTCGGTCCTCGTCGAGAGCGACCGGATTCGGGCCGCCGTCATCGATCGCGGGCGGTTCGATGACGCGCTCGCGACCGCGGCGGCCGGGGCGGGCGCGCTGGTACGGCGGGGCTGGCGCGCCGACGCCGTGGACGTCGCGGCTGACGGTGTCTCGATCCGCGCCCGTGGCGGCGACGAGATCGCGGCGCGCGTGTGCGTGCTCGCCTGCGGCGCGAGCTATCGCTTCCATCGTCAGCTCGGCCTGGGCGTGCCATCGGTGTTCCTCCAGAGCGCGCAGCTCGAGACGCCGTTTCCGGACGCGGCCGGTATCGAGGTGCGGTTCGGCCGCGAGCTCGCGCCGGCCGGATTTGCCTGGCACGTGCCGTTCCGGCGCGGCGCGGCGCCGTACGCCCGCATCGGGCTGATGACGCAGTCGCGCAGCCGCGAGCGATTCCACGCCTTCGTGAACGGACTGTGCGCGCGGGCCGGTGTGGATCCGTCGACGATCGCGCCGGCGCGCCTGAAGATGCTGCCGCTCGGCCCGGTCGCCAGGACCTTCGCCGACCGGGTCGTCGCCGTCGGTGACGCGGCCGGGCTGGTCAAGCCGACGACGGGCGGCGGCATCTACTACGGGTTGCTGAGCGGCGCGATCGCGGCCGATGTCCTCGGCGAGGCGCTCGCGCTGGATCGGCTCGATGCCCGGTTCCTGCGGCGGTACGAGTCCGCGTGGCGCCGCCGGCTCGGCCAGGAAATCCGCGTCGGCCTCGCGTTCCGCCGGATGGCCGCGCGGCTGAGCGACGAGGCGATCGACGCGATCATCGAGCTGGCCCGCGTCAACGGGATCCTCCGCGTGCTGCAGGACAACGCCTCGTTCAACTGGCACCGCAAGGCCGCCCTCGCCCTGCTCGCCGACTCCTCGTTCCGTCGCATCGTGTTCAAGTCCTGGCGCTCGAGCGAAGAGCCGGCATAGGGAGACGGGGGATCCCCGATCGCCGATCCCCCGATCACCAATCACCGATCCAATGGAGCCGCTTGATCTGATCGCCTCGATCCTCCGTGGTGATCGTGTGAGCGCGCACGCGCTGGCGGCCGTGCCGCCCGACGCGATCTGCCACGATGCGCAGGTGCATGCCGTGCTGCCGCTCCTCGCCGATCGACTGGCGAACCGGCTGGACGTGCCGTTCCGGCTGAGTGCCAGGCTCGAGCAGGAGTCGGTGCGGCTCGCGGCGGCGGACCTGGTGCGCGAAGCGGAGCTGCGTCGCCTGCTGGCGGCGTTCGATCGCGCGGGTCTGCGGCCGTTGCTCATCAAGGGCGCTGCGCTGGCGCACACGCTCTACCGGCGTCCGGATCTCCGCCAGCGCGTCGACACGGATCTGCTGATACCGCCGGCGGCCCGCGCCGAAGCGAATCGGGTGCTGCTCGAGGCGAGCTACGAGGCAGTGGCGCACGTGAGCGGCACCTGGGTCAATCATCAGGCGCCGTACGTCAAGCGCCAGGACGGCGCGACGATTCACATCGTCGACCTGCACTGGCGCATCGCCAATCCGCAGCCGTTTGCGACCGTGCTCTCGTACGACGAGATGCTGCGGACGGCGGTGGCGTTGCCGCACCTGGGCGCGGCGGCCGTCGCGCCGTCGCCGGCGCACGCCCTCCTGCTCGCGTGCGTGCACCGGGTGGCCCACCACCGGGACGCCGACCTGCTGGTGTGGCTCTATGACGTGCACCTGCTGGCATCGGCGTTCGGCGACGAAGACTGGGCGCGCTTCCTCCATCTGATGCACGCGAGGGCGGTGGCCAGCGTCTGCCGCGAGACCTTCGCGCGGGCCTTCGAGCGCTTCGGGACGTCCGTGCCGGAGGCGGCCAGGACTGGTGGCCAGCGCCCGGCCGCAGAAGCCGCCGAACGCTCGACGGCGGGCTACCTCGCGACGCACCGCCGGCCCGTGCAGAACGTCGTGTTCGACCTGCGCGCGCTGCCGACCTGGGGCGCGCGGTGGCGGCTCGTGTGCGAGCATCTGTTCCCGCCGGAGCGCTACATGCGCGACGTGTACGCGCCGACGAGCGGTGCGCCCCTGCCGGTGCTCTACGCCCGCCGGGCCCTCCGGGGCGCGCGGCGCTGGCTGGCGCGTCCGTCGTGATGCGTCTCTATCGCCGACTCGTGGTCGCGCTCATCGCCTGGGGCGCGTTCGCGTTCGGCGCGGTGTACCCGTGGGCCTACTGGCCGCTGGCCGCCCTTGCCGCCGGGCTCGGCGCGTGGGGTCTGGTCCGCACCGCCGCGGACGGACGCCTTCGCATGCGCGTGCTCGCCGGCGCACTCGGCGTGATCGCGTCCGCCATCGTCCTCCAGACGATCCCGCTGCCGTACGCGTGGTTCGTGCGCGTGTCACCGGGCGCCGACCGGCTGCTGGCGCAGTACGATCTGCGCTATGCCTTCGCGCGGCCGGCCTGGCATCCGCTCACGATCGCGCCGGCCGAGACGGTCGTCGCGCTGGCCCTCTTCATCGCCCTCGCGGCGTTCCTGATCGGGCTGGCTCAGGTGCTCCGCGAGGTGAACGTCGATCGACTCGTCATGCGGCTCGTCACGGTCGGCGTGATCCTGGCGCTGGTCGGGATCGTCCAGAAGCGGTTCGACATCGAGAACCATCCCCTCGTCTACGGGTTCTGGACGCCGCAGAACGGGGGCGGCCCGTTCGGCCCGTTCGTGAACAAGAATCATTTCGCGGGATGGATGCTGATGATGCTGCCGCTCGCCGCCGGCTACTGCTTCGGGCTGATCGCGTCGCGCCAGCGCGCCGGGCGCGAGGCCTGGGCGCGGCGCCTGACGTGGCTGACCGAGCCGGAAGCGAGCCGGATCGCGCTCGTCGGATTCGCCGTGCTGGCGATGGGTACGGCGCTGGCGCTCACGGGATCACGCTCCGGCGTGGCGGGCTTCGCCGTGGCGATGCTCGTCCTGGCGTACTTCGCGCTGCGGCGCGCGCATCGGGTGCGTGGTCGCGCCCTGGCGCTGTCAGGCCTCGTCGCCGTGCTGGGCGGCGCGATCGCGTGGGCCGGCGTGGGGCCCATGCTGGCGCGCTTCTCGGCCGCGGGCAGCGACCTGCCCGCCAGGCTCGCCGGATGGCGCGATGCGCTGCGCATCGTACGGGACTTTCCCGTCGCCGGGATCGGACTGGGCACCTTCGAGCGCGCGATGCTCGTCTATCAGACGGGCGACCGGCACTTGATTTTCGCGCAGGCGCACAACGATTACCTGCAGCTGGCGGCGGAAGGCGGGCTGCTCGTGGGCGTGCCCGCCGCGGTCGCGATCGCGGTGCTCGCGCGCACGATCTGGCGGCGTTTCGCGACGGGGCCCGAGTCCGCGCTCGCGCTCTGGATACGCGCGGGCGCCGTGGCAGGGCTGGCCGCCATCGCGACACAGTCGCTCGTGGAGTTCAGCCTGCAGGTGCCTGGCAACGCCGTGCTCTTCGCCCTCCTCGCGGCGATGGCCGTGCACGCGCCCTCACGACGGTCGGTCCATGCGGATAGGGTGTGATCTCGACGGCGTCATCGCCGACCTTCACCCGGCGTTCGTCGAGGCGGCGCTGCGCCTGTTTCCGGAGCTGGAGCCGGCGACCGTGCTGCCTCCCGACGTCGGGGCGTCGCCGCCCGACCTCGAGAACCACGACACGGCGGCCGCGCCGGCCGAGGCGCCCGCCCTCGAGCGCGCACGACCCCTGACGTCGTCGCAGCAGAGCCACGTGTGGCGGGCGCTCTGCGCAATGCCGGACTTCTGGGAGACGCTCGCCGAGACGGAGGCCGGCATCGTGGCGCGACTGGCCGCGCTGGCCGAGGAGCGGCGCTGGGAGGTGATCTTCCTCACGAGCCGGCCGCGGACCGCCGGCCGGCCAGTGCAGCGCCAGAGCCAGCGTTGGCTCGAGCGGCTCGGGTTCACGCTGCCCAGCGTCTTCGTCGTGCACGGGTCGCGCGGCCGCATCGCAGACGCGCTCGATCTCGACGTCGTGATCGACGACCGTCCGGACAACTGTCTCGATGTCGTGCTCGAGTCCAAGGCGCGCGCGATTCTCGTCTGGCGCGAGTCGGCGGACCGGGTGCCCGGGTCGGCCAAGCGGCTCGGTATCGGCGTCGTCGCGTCGGTGGGCGCGTGTCTGGACGCCCTGGTGGACGCCGACCGTGCCTCCGGATCGCCGCGCGACCTGATGGACCGGCTGAGGCGACTGTTCGGACTCGCCACGCGAAGTGGAACGTGACCGTTCGGAGACGCTCGCGCCCGCCCAATGCGTGCAGGCGCGCGGCGATCGAGTGTCGCTCGTGTCACCTCGCGCGGCGATCCGGTTACCAAAATGCCGCGGCCTGACGAATCCGTCGGGACGCATCGAGCGCGCACGACGACGGCGCGAAGCGCGCGCGCATACAGGAACGTGCGGCGCCTGCACGGATCGTGCGCGTGGCGCCCGCACTCGAGTCGCCCGCGGCTCGCGCGTGCGTGAAATCCCGGGGAATTCAGTGAACGCGCTTTCGGGTCCGTTTGGTACACCCCTTGCCGCTAGGCAGGCGGGCTGTTCCACGCGCACATGCGGTGCGCGACGAGCCAGGTCATGACAGCCCACAGGTCCGTTCCGGACCCGAAAGGACCGTCATGTCTCGAGTGCTCGTGGCTGTTGGCGCCGTTCTGGTCGCCCTGCTCTCGCCCTCCCTGGCGCTCGAGGCCCGCGCGCAGGATCACGCGGCGGCACAGCCAACACCGCTCCTGGCGAGCGCGTTCGGCAATACGAGGCTCGAGAGCCTGTTCGACGCTTCCCTGGCCGCGTCACAGCCCGTCCCGGATCAGCGGACGGTCCTCCGGAAGGCCAGCATCGAATCCCACGGATCGACGCTGCTCGCGTCGCTCTACGCCTCCACCGCGATGTGGCAGGCCCTGGACGTTCACTCGACGTTCCGCGTGCTCGACCGAGGCGGCTACGAGGGCAACCCGCTGCTTGCGGGCATCACCGAGAACAGGCCGGCCTTCATCGCGACGAAGGCGGCCATTGCGGCAGGCTCCATCTATGCTGCCAGCCGGATCGGCCGGCACAACAAGGTGGCGGCCGCCGCGGCGCTCATTGGCATCAACGCCGCGTATGCGGTCGTCGTCTCACACAATTACGCTCTCGCCCGCGGCCTGCGCTGAGGCCCCGCGACCGAGCTTGCTCGCCGTCGCGCCGTGCGCCAGCACCAGGTCCGCTCTGACAGGCAGCCGTCGGAGCCGGCCGTGACCGGGCGGCCGGATACGAACCAGGCGCCCCGGCGCGCGTTGCGCCGTGTGGCCGATGCGGCCTGGCAGTTCGCACGATGGCGTGGGGTGGCCGTCCTGCTGCTCATCGCTCTCGCCGGGCTCGTGTCGGGAGCGTCCGTCCTTCTACTGGTCGTCGTTCTGCAGGCGCTCGGGTTCTCGTCGACCGGCAGCTCGGGCTCGCGTCTGTTCGCCGCGGCGCTCGACGTGGCCGGCGGTCGCCCGTCGCTCGGCCTGGCGTTGACACTGCTCGTCGGCGCGACCGCCGCGCAGGGCGTCGTCGGCCGGATGCAGTCGATCCAGACGCTCTGGCTCGTCGACGACGTCACCCGCGGCGTCCGGCGACGGCTGTTCGGCGACATCTGTGGCGTGCCCTGGAATGTGTACACCCGGTTCCGCCAGTCGGATCTCGTCGAAGTGCTCGTCCAGCAGACGAACCGGGTCGGATTCGCGACACGCAGCCTCGTGCTGCTGGCGGCCTCGTGCATGACGGCGATCGTCTACGTCGCGCTTGCAGCGGGCATTTCGCTGGCGATGACGGCCGTCGTCCTTGGATTCGGCGCGGCCCTCACGCTGCTGCTCGCGCGCGAGCGGCGGGAGGTCGCCCGAGCCGGGGAGGGCTATCTGGTCGCGAACCGGCGGCTGTTCTCCTCCCTGATGGACGCGTTGGCGGGCATGAAGACCGTTCGCGCCTACGGGGCCGAGCGTCGGCACGCGACCGCGCTCGAAAGCGCCGAGTCCGGCCTCCACGACGTCCACCTCCGCCTCGTGGGCACGGAAGGGCGGATGAAAGCGTGGTTCGATCTGGGGGCGACGACCCTGCTCGCGGCGGTGACGCTCGTGTCGGCGTCGCGGCTGGCGATTTCCGCTGCCGAGCTCGTCGTGCTGATCTTCGTGTTCGTCCGGTTGGCGCCACAGCTCTCAGCCGTCCACCACCAGTATCAGAGCGTGCTCGCGGACCTGCCGGCGCTCGGCGCCGTGGAGAGCTTCGCGAGCCTCTGCCGCGTGGACGCGGCCGGCCCCGTTGGCCCGCCGGAGGCGATCGCGTTCGAGCGCGACATCGAGCTCCGCGACGTCGTGTTCGCGTATGCAAGCGAGCCCGTGCTCCGCGGCGTCACCGTGACGATTCCCGCGGGCCGCATGGTGGCGGTCGTCGGACCGTCGGGTGCCGGAAAGAGCACGATCGCGGACATCGTCCTCGGCCTGCTCACGGCCGATGCAGGGCAGCTGCTCGTCGATGGCCGACCGCTCAGTGCGGAACGGCTGCCGGCCTGGCGCGCGCTGATCGGATACGTACCGCAGGACGGATTCCTCTACCACGATTCGATTCGGGGCAACCTGCTGTGGGCGGCGCCCGCCGCCGATGAGACCGAGATGCGGGCCGCGCTCGTCTCGGCCGGCGCCGGCTTCGTGGACCGGCTGCCGCAAGGCCTCGACACGCCCGTGGGCGACCGCGGTGCGCTGCTCTCTGGCGGCGAGCGGCAGCGCGTGGCGCTTGCGCAGGCCCTGCTGCGGAAACCGAAGCTCCTGATCCTGGACGAGGCCACGAGCTCGCTCGATGCCGAAAGCGAGCGCACGATCGAGCAGGCGATCGGGAGCCTCCAGGGCCGGGTGACGATCCTCCGGATCACGCACCGGTTGGCCTCCGTGCGATCGGCCGATTTCATCTATGTCGTCGACGGCGGCCGCATCGTCGAGTCCGGGCGCTGGGACGAGCTGCGGGCGCGTCCGTTCGGTCGCCTGCGGGCGCTCTCGGAGGCGCAGGGGCTGCCCTCATCGGGCGCACGGGCGACGTTCGGTCAGATGGAGCTGGCGCGATGACATGGATAGCGCGCACGTCGTCGGAGCATGGGCCGGCCGCAGACCCGGGCGCGGCTCGACAGGGGAGCAGGGGGATACGTATGCCGCAGGAACGCCGGCGATCGTCGCGCGTGGAGCTGCTGGGTCGGCTGCACGGGCGGGTCGTTTCCCTCGACCTGCCGGTCACCGTCCGGGAGATCAGCCTCGTGGGCCTCTCGATCCAGACGAGCGTGCCGTTTCCCGTCGGCGCGCTCCACGAATTCCGGCTCACCCTCGGCGACGATTCGACCGTGCTGCTGCGCGGGCGAATCGTGTACTGCCGCGAGCTCGCGACGGAAGAGGACGACGCGGCCTTCGTGTTGGGGGTGGAGTTCGTCGACGAGAGCCCGCAGGAAGGGGAGGCCGTCGAGGACCTGATCGGCAAGATCCGCTGAGCGAGGCCGCGCGTCATTCTCAGACCTCGGGGCGAGAGCTCCGGGGTCTTTTTCTTTTCCGGGCCTGCCGGACTACACTCGCGGACCGTGCCGTTCGGTCTTCAAGCCGGTGACCTCGTCACGATCGGGCTGCTCGTCGTCCTCGAAGGCCTGCTCAGCGCGGACAACGCGCTCGTCATGGCGGTGATGGTGCTGGCGCTGCCCCGGCAGGATCACCGGAAGGTGCTGACATACGGGCTGTTTGGTGCGTTCGGGTTCCGGGTGATTGCGACGCTCCTGGCGATCTACCTGATCCGGGTCAATTGGGTGAAGCTGGCCGGCGCGCTCTATCTCCTGTACCTGACCGACTCGCATTTTCGGCGTCGGGCGCCGGGCGAGGATCGCCGGGCGCCGCCGCAGGCCCGCCCGGCGTTCGGCCTGTCCGCGTTCTGGGCGACCGTCATTCGGATCGAGCTGGTGAACCTGGCGTTCTCGATCGACTCGATCCTCGTGGCCGTGGCGATGTCGCCGAAGTTCGCGGTCATCCTCTCGGGCGGCATCCTGGGGATCGTCGCGATGCGGCTCGTGGTCGGCCAGCTGCTCAAGATCATCCAGCGCTATCCCGCGCTCGTCGACGCCGCGTTCATCATCATTGCCTGGGTCGGGATCAAGCTGCTCGTGGAGTGGGCGCACCAGGGTGGCTGGATTGCGTGGGAGATCCCGCAAGCGATCTCGCTCGGTCTCATCGCCGCGATTTTTCTCGTCGCGTACGTCCTGGCGATCCGGCAGGAACGAGCAGCCGCGGCGCGCGATGAGACGAGGCGCCGCGGTCGGAGCGATGAGGGCTGACGGCGCCGGGCAGCGCTAGCGACCGGCTGACGCGCCGGACCCGCGGTCCGGCGAGGACGTCGGTTCGCCGGACGCGCCGAACGCCACGAACTGGTCGAACTGGGCGAGCTCACCGGCCTGTTCCGCCACGGGCCGGCCGTCGGCCAGCACCCACGCGTGGCCGAGCACGCCGCGTCTCCCCCGACGGAAGCCGACGACGAGGAGGGGATCCGCGCTGAGGCGCGAGAGCTCGCGATAGAGCAGCAGCGAGCGCTGCAGGCAATCGCGGTCGACCCGGCCGGACCAGCGGCTCAGCCGGCAGACGGCGGATACCACCCGGCGTTCGCGCGTCGGGTTGCGGGGGCCGCGACCCGTGCGCCACGCGCGACGCGCGAGCTCCTGCACGGGCAGGAAATGCTTGAGGACGCCGAGGGCCGCGTACGCCGGCAGCAATCGCGTCAAGGTCGCCGCATGGCCGAGCCGGCGCCTCCAGCGGGCCGCGCCCATCACTGCACGACGGCCGGGACGTCGCTTTGGGCGCCGGCGCCAAGCTCGCGGGCGGTCCGGCCAATCAGGTCCACCAGCTTGGAAAGGTCTCCGTACCGGGGGCGATAGGTCAGGGAGAAGACGGCGACCCGATCCGCCATGGCAAGGTAGTCCTCGACCAGACGGCGCGTCTGGCGCGGGTCCGTCTCGTCGAAGCAGTGGGCGTGAGTGAGGAGTCCTTCGAACGCACGCGCGCCGGTGAGGGGCGCGAGGCGGGCCCGCTGGAGCAGTCGCGGTTCCTGCCGCAGGACGAACACCGCGCGCAGGCGGCAATCGAGCGGATGCGGCGGGCCGAAGGTCGGCTCGGGGCGATCCGCGAAGAACCGTTGCGACGGCTCTCTGAGCCGAGAGACGAACGGCAGAGGCACGACTTCGACGCGAGGCGCGCCGATGCGCAGCACGACGGCATCGTCGGCGAGCTGCTCGAAGCCGACGAATCTGAAGGCGCGGGACAGCGTGGACTTGCCGCAGCCCTTCCGTCCGCAGAACACCAGGACTCCCGAGCGTCCACCGACGGCACTGGCGTGAAGGGCCTGCCAGCCCAGCGCCTGCAGCACCACCGGCTGGAGCAGGCGTTCGAACGCCGCCGTGGCCTCGGCCTGGGAGACGCCGGACGCGGGCCAGGCGGCTACCGCCATCGAGCCAGGTTTGAATCGGAAGAGCCCGGCGCCCTCCCAGTCGATCCAGTGATGCTCGTGGTCTCTGAACGCCCGGCCACAGAGCCGACCGGCGTCATCGAGCCACGTCTTCGCGAGCCGGCGCCCGGCGTCTGCCGGGACGGTCCCGGTGCTGAAGGTGAGCGTCAGCATCGGGACGGGCCTCTAGCGCCCGGACCCCTTCTCCTTGCGTCCCTCGCCCGGATCGCCGCCCGTGGTGCTCAGCTTGCCGCCGCCGCCCTGCAGCACTTCGCCGGTCGTGCCGACGAACCGCAGTGCGGGCCGCGTCCACGTCCGGCGATCCTCCGGGGCAGTCTTGCCTTCGACTCGAGTCATACCCTTGTCCTTTCGTCGTGCGTACGGATCCTAGTTCAATTCTCGGCGCACCCAGTTCTCGAGATTAATCGGCTCCCACGTGCGGTGAAACCGCACGCCGTTCTCACGAAACTGTTCGCGCGCCCACGCGCCCGCCCCGCGCCCGTCGACGACGCCCAGACGCGAAAGCGCCTCGAACCGCCCGAACCGCTCGAGCAGGGGCGGCGCTTCGCGTCGCAGGAGGCCGCGGTAGAAGGGCGTGGCCGACACTTTGCGCTGGCTGCCGAGACCGAGCTCGGGCAGGCGGTTGGCCAGGGTGCGGCGGACCAATCCCTTCGTGCGCCCGCGGTCGTTCAACAGCGGCGGGGGAATTCGGCACAGGAGCTCGACCAGGTCTGCGTCGACGAACGGATGCGCGAACCGGACGCCGGCGCGCAGGCCGAACTGGAATTGCTCTTCGAGATCCCACGAGATCAGGCTGTGGTCGAGGGCCGTCCGCACTTCGCGAAGGTAGAAGCCCTCGGGAGGCGCCGGATCGCAGAGACCCTGCGCCGCACGCACCCGCTGGGCCTGGCGCAGTTCGCGATCGGGCGCGACCCACGCGGGATAGTCGCGGAGTTGACGGCGCACGCGGTTGCGTTCGTGCAGCGACGGCGCGAGCGTCGACGCGGCCTGCCCGAGGAGCGCGCGCAGACCGCACGTCCAGAAGATGTTCCATCCCATGCGGATCGGCGACAGCTGGTGCGATCGCCGCAGCGTCATCGCGAATCGCGCGGTCGCGGTGAGGCGGCCGCGCCGGAGCAGCTCCGCCGCCCAGAACGGCGAAACGGTCAGCCATTCGTCGCCGCCCTGGCCGGTGAGGATGGTGTCCACGCCGGCGCGCGTTCCGCGCGCGGCGAGCTCCAGGTACGCCGGCAGCCATGGATTGAGCAGCGGCATGGCCCAGCCGGCGCTGAGCTGGAGCACGTCCGCAAAGAGCCCCGATGGGCCGATGGCGTCCCGGAAGTCGACGATCTGCTGCGCCAGGCCGAGCCGGCGCGCGACGCTGGTCTGCGTCTCGCGCTCGTCGCATTCGGGATCCGGAAAGGCCAGCGAGAGCGCCTGCAGGGCGGGCTGCCCGATGCGGCGCGCCGCGTCGGAAGCCGCTGCCGCCACGGCAATCGAATCCAGCCCGCCGCTCAGGAAGATGCCGGGCCTGCCCTTGGCGAGACACCGCGACACTGCACGATCGAAGAACTCCGGAAAGCGCGCCGCGTCGCTTGCCGAGGCCCATTCGATCCGCCCGTCGTCCGGAATCGGGCGCCAGTAGCGGACGAGCTCGAGGCGCCGCCCCGAAATGACCGCCCGCCAGCCCGGCGGAACGCGACGGATCGCACGGAAGAACGTCTCCTCCCGATCCGGCCAGCGATGACACAGGTGATCGGCGAGCGCTTCGCGGTTCAGCTCGCGCGAGATGCCGGGCTGTCGCAGCAGCGAGCCGGGCAGCGTCGCGAAGAGGATCTCCTGTCCCCGCCTCGCGAAGAACAGAGGGTGCGAGCCGATCGGATCGCGCTGGATGGAGACGCGGCCGCGCGCGCGGTCGTGCACCGCGAGCACGAAGCTTCCGCGCAGGAGCTCGAGCACTCTGTCGCCCCGCCGCTCGCACGCCGTGAGCACCAGTTCGGCCGGCGTGAGAGCGCCCGCCTCGACGCGCAGCCGGGCCTCCCAATCCTCGCGATCGAAAAGGAGGCCCTCGAAGAACACCTGCAGATCCCCGCGAGCGGCGAGTCCGCCCCCCGTCAGCCGGACGCTCGCCGCGTCATCAAGGGCGACGGTCAGCAGCCAGCTCGTGGGCTGCGAGACGGAGGTGGCCGTGTCCGGACCGCCCAGGTGGGCGCCGGTGGCGGGCGTCATGATTCGAGCAGGTGCTCGCGGCGAAGCTCTTCGATGAGAGCGTCGACCGCGCGCGAGGCCTCGGCCGTCTCGACCGCGTACTGATCGACGAGATCGGCAATCACCGTGCTCCGGCTGGCGCCGGACTCGATGAGTTCCCAGATGTGCGCGCCGGTGTCGTTGAGCTCGTAAATCCGATTCGTGGGCAGATGCACGAGCACGGAGCTGCGGCCCATGCGGCGCGCGATGACGCCGGGTGAAGGTCGAAGAGATTCCTCGGTCCCGGATTGGGTGTGGCCCATGCTCGTGCGGCGCGAACCGCTGCCAGCGTGCAGAGACACATCCGGCCGCGCACACCGCGCCTTGGCCCTGAGCTTACGGACGGCTCCGGGTGCTGTCAACCGCCGGTGTGCCGCGTCGATCACGACTGTCGCGAGAGTGATACAGGCATCCGGCGCGTCAGCGGCCTGCGCGGGGGCCGCGGCGCGGGCGCGCCGCGAGGGCGACATAGACGATGCTGCTCGCGGCCAGGCCGAGAAACGACGGAGGCACCCAGCCGTACCCTCGGCCGTGCGTCGCCGCCTCGGTGACGACCAGCACCGAGACGCCGACCGCCACCGAGGCGAACGCGGCGAGGCCGCCGGCCCGTGGGAGCACGACGCCTCCGACGATCGGGGCGAAGAGGCTGACGACGAGCACCGCGTAGAACAGCCGGAGGGCGTCGATGACGGTCGGGTAGACGAACGTCATCGCGTATCCCAGCGCCGCGCCCAGGACGGCTGACACGCGAGCCGCGCGGAGCACCTGCCGGTCGGAGGCGGCCGGACGGATGAAGCCCTTGTAGAGGTCGCGGGCGCCGGAGGTCGACAGCATGAACAGCACGGCGTCGGCGGCGCTCATCTCGGCCGAGAAGATCGCCGCGAGCGCGAGCGCGCCCACCGCGAACGGTATCTGGCTCGAGAGCACGCTCGCCAGCGCGAGCTGATCGCTCTCAAGATTGGGGAACAGGGCGCGGGCGGTCATGCCGAGCGCGACCGGCAGACAGCCAAAGGCCATCAGGGCGATGCCGTTGGCGGCGATCCCCGCCGTGAGCGCCCGTTCGTCGCGCGCGCCGAATGCCTTCTGGATGAGGCCGGGTGAGAGGAAGAATGCCGGGCCGAGCTGCAGGAGCAGGGGCCACCCGGCCCCGCTGGCGGATCCGTCGAGAAAGTGCAGCCGGCCCGCATTGGCGGCCGTGACGGCCGGCCAGCCGCCCGCGGCCGCGATCGCGAGCGGCGCCGCCAGCAGGAAGCCGGCGAGTTTCACGGCGAGCTGCACGCTGTTCACCCGCGCGGCGCTCGACAGGCCGCCGCCCGCGAAGTACCCGGTCATCACCAACGTGCCGGCGAGGCAGCCAGCCCAGTGGGGAAGGCCGCCCGCGGCTTCGAGCACGGTCGCCGCGCCGTCGATCTGCGCACAGAGCACCAGGAGCGTGCCCAGCCAGATCAGCACGGCCGTGAGGCCGCGGAGGCTCCGGCCGAAGCGGGATTCCAGGAAATCGCCCACTGTCAGCAGGTCGTGCCGCTTCGCTTCGCGCCACAGCCGCGGGCCGATCCAGAACGCGAGCAGGAGGGATCCGACGCCGGCGCTGCCGTTCCACCACCACGCCGAGAGGCCGTAGCGGTAGGCGAGCGCCGTTGCGCCGACCGTCGATCCGGCGCCGATGTTCGGCGCGAGGAACGTCGCGAAGACGAGGCCGGCGCCGAGCGAGCGACCGCCGACGAAGAAGTCGCTCGTTCCGCGAACGCGCCGGCCGGCCCACGCGCCGATGACGACCAAAGCCAGCGAGTAGACGGCCAGGAGCGCGAGCAGGAGCGTCACGCCGACGCGCTATCTCAGATCCGATGCCGACGGAAATCCGGGGAGTCCTCTGGCGCGCAGGACGGCCCGTTCGATGGCATCGGAGACGACCTCCGCGGCCAGCCGGCCGGCGAGGTCGAGATCGACAGCGCCGTCCAGGCTGCCGGTGGCCACGGCGAAGAGCGTGTCGCCGTCGGACTGAGTGTGTGAGGGCACGATGGCCCGTGCGATGCCGTCGTGCGCCATCTCGGACAGACGCAGCGCCTGGGCCTTGCTGAGTCGCGCGTTGGTCGCCACGACGCCAATCGTCGTGTTCTGGAGCGGCGGCGGTGCCGGGGCGCGGGCGTCGGTCACGAGCGTCCACGGGTCCTCGAGCGACCGGCCGTCGGCCGTTCGGACCCCGGCGATCGGCCGGCCGGTCCGCCGGTCGACGACGGTGCCGACGGCGTTCACCGCGACGATCGCGCCGACGATGAGGCCATTGGCCGCGGCGATCGAGGCCGTGCCAATGCCGCCTTTCATGGCTCGGCCCGCGCCGGCGAGCTTGCCAACCGTGGCGCCGGCCCCCGCCCCGATCGAGCCCTCCTCGACGTGACCGTCGGTGGCCGAGCCGGCCGCGTCGTAGCCGCACTGCGCCGCCGGGCGGACGTCGAACGATCCGCCGACGTTCAGGTCGAACAGGATCGCCGCCGGGACGATCGGCACGACGCCGCCGCCGACGCGGAATCCGATCTTGCGCTCCTCGAGGAACGTCATCACGCCGCTGCGGGCGTCAAGCCCGTACGCGCTGCCGCCCGACAGCACGATCGCGTTGACCGTCTGCACCATGTTGTCGGGCGCGAGGACGTCGGTCTCGGCGGTGCCCGGCGCGCCCCCACGGACGTCCACGCCGCCGACGGATCCCTCGGGCAACAGCAGGACCGTGCACCCCGTGGGACGTGCCGTGAGCGTCGCGTGGCCGACCCGGATGCCCGGCACGGCGGTGATCTCCGAACGGCGCGAGGAGGGAGCGCCGGACTGTGCGCTGAGCGCGGACACGATCAGAACACCTCCGGCGACGGCGGCCAGCATGCGACCGGACACGACGGAGCGATTATAGGCGCGCTCGGACAGGCGTGGGCCCGGAGTCGCTGTCATACAATGAAATGCCAATGCGTCGCATTCTCGTCACCAACGACGACGGATACTTCTCGGAGGGCATTCAGGCGCTGGCCACGGCCCTCGGACCGCTCGGCGACGTGACGATCGTGGCGCCCCACATGGAGGCGAGCGCCGTGGGTCACGGCCTCACGCTGCGACGTCCGCTGCGTCTCGAACAGGTGGGCGAGCGCGTCTATTCGGTCGATGGCACGCCGACCGACTGCGTGAACATCGCCATCGACGAAGTGCTCGATGGCCGTCCGGACCTCGTGGTGTCCGGCATCAACAAGGGCCTGAACATCGGCGACGATGTCACGTATTCGGGCACGGTGGCGGGCGCGCTCGAGGGTGCGCTCCTCGGATACCAGGCCATGGCTGTCTCGCTGGAGTTCACGCGCGGCGCGTGGGACTTCGCGGCGGCCGCCTCGCTCTCCGCGGCGCTCGCCACGCTGCTGCTCGAGCGGCCGCTACCGTATCGCACCTTTCTCAACGTCAACGTGCCGCAGGGACGGCCGGCCGGCGTGCGCGTCACCGTGCAGGCCCGCCGCAATCACGTCACCAAGGTGGATCAGCGTCTGGATCCACGACAGCGTCCGTACTTCTGGATCGAGGAAGCGCAGGACGATTGGGAGCGCGACGAGCGGTCGGATCACGAGGCGATCCGGTCTGGATACGCGTCCGTCACGCCGCTGCATCCGGATCTCACGAATCATGCGGCGCTGTCCGCGGTGGAGGCCTTCACGCACGCGCTCGAAGCGGGCGTAAAATAGTGTCAGCGCCCCAGAGCAAGGTCAGGTGAGTTCGCGATGGGTCTTCCGCGCGCGTTCGCCCCGATCGTCGCCGTGACGTGCGTCACCCTTGGCGCCACCGCACTGGCTCAGACGTTTCGCGCCCATTCCGATCTCGTCGTGCTGCAGGTGTCGGTGCACGACCGGCATGCCGAACCGGTGCCGAATCTGACCCAGGACGCCTTCCAGGTCTTCGAGGACGGCGTGCCGCAGCACATCGACTTCTTCGTCAGCGAAGATCAGCCGGTGGCCATCGGTCTCGTCGTCGACAACAGCGGGAGCATGGAGCCGAAGCGGGCAGAGGTAATCGCCGGGGCCGAAGCGTTCGTGCGCGCGAGCAATCCGGACGACGCGCTGTTCACCGTCAACTTCAACGAGCACGTCTTCTTCGGCCTGCCGGAGGGGACGGCGTTCACGTCGGATCCTGACAGGCTGCATCAGGCGCTGCTGACGATCGGGGCGCAGGGCCAGACGGCGATGTACGACGCCGTCGCGGTGGCGCTCGAGCACGTCGGCACCAGCCCGCTCGATCGGCATGTACTGGTGGTGCTGAGCGATGGGAAGGACAATCGCAGCCGTCTCACGTTCGACGACGTGATGGCCCGTGCGTTGCGGTCGAATGCGTCGATTTATGCCGTCGGGATCTTCGATGCGCTGGAAGGCGGCGACCGCCCCGCCCTGGAGCACCTGGCGGACGCAACCGGAGGCCTTGCGTTCTTCCCGGGCAAGCTGGCGGAGGTGCGTCGCGTGCTGGATCGGATCTGTCTCGACGTTCGTCATCGATACACGATCGGTTACACACCTACCAACGGGACTGCCCAGGGCGGATTCCGCACGGTGAAGGTCACTGCCGTCGATCCGAAGGATCATCAATCATTGAGCGTCCGCGCACGCTCGGGCTACGTCGCGCAGGGCGGCGACGCCTCCCGCTGAGCCGGTCGCGCCGGTCCGGCGTCAACGCAGCGGCCTTCGGGGTCGCGGCTGTTCACGAAGCGGACACCCGTTCGCCATCGTCTCGCCGTCTTCCCTCGGGCGGAAAGCCCCTTGACGCGCGGATCATGCCGGTTGGCCTTCAGCTTGCAGGTCAAAGAGGGCATGTGCCGCCCATCAGCAGGAACGACGTCCTGGACGTGCACATCCAGGATCTTCAACGCAAGGAGACGAACCATGCTCAGCAGGAAACTGTGGCTGTCCGTGGCGGTAGCCGGCGTGCTGGCGTGTCTGCCCGCGCGAGCATCAGCTCAGGCGACCATCTCGCATCAGCCCGTGTACTTCACGTTCGCCAATCCAGTCGCGATTCCGGGAATGACGCTCCAGCCGGGACAGTACGAGTTCCGGATGACCACCGACAAGGGCGATCGCAACATCGTCAAGGTGTACGAAAAGGATACCGGCAAGGCCGTTGCGACGGTCATGGCCATTCCGGCGCATCTGACGAATGCGCAGCCGGTGCCCGAGAAGCCGGAGGTGCGGTTCTACGAGACGGCGGCCAATCAGCCGGCGCCGATCCAGAGCTGGTGGTATCCGGGGATCCATGACGGGCACGCGTTCGTCTACTCGCAGCAGGAGGCTCAGCAGATCGCCAAGCTGAATCCGCAGGGCGTGCCGACGACGGAGGGCGCGGCCGAAAGCGGGCGGATCACGCGTGCGACTTCGAACGGTCAGGCCGCCAATGCGAACAGCGCGAATGCGGCCAACCGCGAGCCTGCATCCGTGAACGCGCGGAACAATGCGTCCGCGCAGCCGGAGATGAATCCGACCCCGCGTCCGCAACCGCGCACGCAGGCGCGGGCCCAGGCGCAGGACAACGGCAGCATGAATTCGCAGCCGGCGCCAACGCGCCGAACGCTGCCGAAGACGGCCAGTGAGCTGCCGTTCTTCGCGGGCGTCGGTGTCGTGTCACTGCTCGCTGGCGTCACGCTCATGCGCCGCCGGCGTGTCGCGTAACGGGTGATTGCGTCGGAGGGTGTGGGCGATCACTTGACGGGGCGGGTCGAGAGGCCCGCCCCGTTTTCGTCGAAGAGGCCGCGTGATGACAATTCCCGCTCGTCGCTTGCTTGCCGCCGCGCTCATTGTCCTGGGGTTGGCGTGTCTGGGCTGGGTCGCCGCTCTGACCCTGAGACGGGCGGACTATCAGCATCAGGCCGAACAGGCCCTCCGGCGCGAGACCGCGCGCCCCACTCCGCCGCCCGCGCCCGCCCGCGTGCCGCACGGCGGTGTCGTCGGCCGTCTCGAAATCCCGCGGGTCCATCTCTCGGTGATTGTCGCGGAAGGCGATGACGAGGCGACGCTGGAGAAGGCTGCCGGACACCTGCCGGACACGGCGCTTCCGTGGGAGGGCAGCAACAGCGCGGTGGCGGGCCACCGCGACACGTTGTTCAGGCCGCTCCGCAGCGTCCGTGTCGGTGACGAGATCCGTCTCGCTACTCGTCACGGGACGTTCGACTACCGGATCCGGAGGACGTTCGTCACGACGCCGGACGACATCGGCGTGCTGGCGCCGAGCGCGAGCCCCGAGTTGACGCTCGTGACGTGTTATCCGTTCCACTACGTCGGGGCGGCACCGAAGCGGTACATCGTCCAGGCGGAGCGAATCCCCGGCGTCGATGAGGCCTCGTCTCCACGCACAGAGGCCGGGCGAGCGGCCGGTGAGGTGCGGGATGATATAGTCCGGGTGTCGGGGCGTGGCTCAGCCTGGTAGAGCACTCGGTTCGGGACCGAGGGGTCGGTGGTTCGAATCCACTCGCCCCGACCAAAATCTCCAAGGAATTCGGCCCTCAATTGACCGTCATGGTCGGTTGAGGGCCTTTTTGTCGCCATCGCCCGCGTCACGGCGGACGCGGGCGACGACTCGATTCGCGTTCTGCGAGACGGCGACGGCACAGGGCGCGACCGTCGTGGTCTCGCCCGACAAGACCGCCCGTGTCTCTTGGCGGCCACCCACGGTCGAGCGCGCGGGATCGGTCGCTGATGGGCCGGCGGGGTGGGTTGGGATGAGTGCGGCCCCCTTCTTCTTCATGCACCAACGCCTCAAGACCGTGTGGGCGATTCGTCCTGGCCATTGACCGGCCCGATCACCGGAAGGATGTTGTGCGGCTGATTCTCGCTCTCCTTGCATGTGGGTTCGCCGCTGCGTTGCAAGCCAGCATACCTACAAGCTCCATCGACGACTTCATCGAGAGCGAGATGCCGGTCTCCGGCGTTCCCGGTTTGGCCTATGCCGTAGTGGCTGCCGGCGAAATCAGGACGGTTGGCGCGCGAGGGGTCGTCAAGATGGGTGGCGACACGGCAGTCACGCCGGACACACCCTTTAATACCGGCTCGATCTCCAAGAGCTTTACGGCGCTGGCTGTGATGCAACTGGTCGAGGCGGGCAGGGTCGGCCTGGATACCGAAGTTTCGCACTATCTCGCCGTTTTCTCCGGCCAGCCCGGCGGGGCGATCACGATCCGCCAGCTGCTCAGCCACACGAGCGGGTTGTCCACCTTCCAAGGGAACCTCTCACATAAGGACAACACTCCGCAGAAGGATGCCCTGGCGCGCCGGGTTGAGCAGCAGGCAGGGGTGACTCCCGCCTACCAACCTGGCGACAAGTGGGAGTATTCGAACTTGAACTATCAAATTCTTGGTCGCCTGATCGAAGTCGTCAGCGGGCAGACATATCAGACCTTCATTGCAACCAACATCCTGAAGCCGGTTGGCATGAAGCACAGCTTTGTCTCTGATGGAGAGATCCACGACGCTATGGCGTCAGGGCACAGACCCTGGTTTGGCTCCAAGCGGCCGTTGGCCGTAAATCATACCGATCTTGGCACGGCTCCCCAAGGTGGGATCATCGCCAGCGCCAGCGATCTCGCGCGCTACCTGGCGATGATGATGAATGGCAGGGACGATGTCCTCAGCGCCGGGGGCAAAGCCGCCATGATGCGCCCGGCCAGCGCAGCCTCGCCCTTCTACGGCTTCGGGTGGTTTGTGGATTCAGAAAAAGGAACCGTCTGGCACACCGGGAACAGCGTCGGCTACGAATCGCTCGCGACGATGGTCCCGGCAGAAAAGAAGGGGGTTGTCGTGCTGGTCAACGCCGGCAGCGGAATCGGCTTTGGCGAAACGATCCAACTCCGCAACGGCATCGCGGCCCGCGCGCTCGGTCTCGACTACGATGGCGAGGGATCCCGGTTGTCCCTGAAAGCGTTGTTCATCTCTTTGGTGCTCACGCCGGTCATGTTTCTGCTCAGCATGATCTGGGCATGGCGTCACCGCCGCGAAATACGCGCCAAGTCGGGCATTTTCGGCCTGTTCAGTTTGTGGTTCCCGTTGCTCACCACGCTGGGCACGGCATGGGTCGTTTTCAGCCTCATGCCGAGCCTGCTCGGCGCATCGTTCGGCACCCTCAACCTGTTCCAGCCCGATCTTGGTTTGGCGTTGATCGCCATCCCAGTGACCGGAGTGCTGTGGGCCGTGTTCAGGCTTGGCGTGGCCTACAGCGGTAAGTCTGTCTCGGCCTGATCGCGCTGCCAGCGGGGAAGTCGCCGCCGGAGCCTACCGACAGCCCTCCTCTTGGGAGCCGAGGCAGTTGGGTGAACGACGCTGTGGACCTGAAGGAGATTCAGCGCGACGAACTCACGGATACCCACGGACGACCTTCTGGAGATGCTCAGGAGACACTGCCTCGGCGTCTTCGTTGCCTACACGGGTATCCTCACCGTCAGCGTTGAGTTCACTTTGAGAAAGACACCATGACTCTGGCACCCGGCACGCGCCTTGGCGTGTATGAAATTACGTCTCAAATCGGCACCGGAGGGATGGGCGAGGTGTATCGGGCCAACGATACCAGGCTGAAGCGCCAGGTCGCGATCAAGGTCCTGCCTGAGGCCGTCGCGACCGACCCGCAACGGGTGTCTCGCTTCCGGCGGGAAGCAGAACTCCAAGCCGCGTTGAACCATCCGAACATCGCGCACCTCTACGGACTGGAGGACCTCGACGGGATCACAGCTCTCGTCATGGAATTGGTCGAGGGGCCGACCCTGGCGGATCGGATCGCCAACGGCCCGATCCCCGTCGATGAGGCCCTCTCCATTGCGAAGCAGATCGCCGAGGCGCTGGAGGTGGCGCACGAGCAGGGGATCGTCCACCGCGACTTGAAACCCGCAAACGTGAAGGTCACGGACGCGAGCAGTGTGAAGGTGCTCGATTTCGGGCTGGCGAAGGCGATGGAGCCTGACGCGGCCTCGGGTGACGTCGCCAACTCGCCGACGATGACGTCGCCGTCGATGACGCGAGTCGGAACGGTACTCGGGACCGCGGCCTACATGAGCCCCGAGCAGGCCCGAGGGAAAGCCGTCGACAAGCGCACCGATGTCTGGGCGTTCGGCTGTGTATTCTACGAGATGCTGACTGGGGGGGCGGCGTTTCCCGGCGAAACCATCGCCGACAGCGTCGCGAAGATCATCGAGCGGTCCCCCGACTTCGAGGCCCTGCCTGAATCGATGCCGCCATCCGTTCGCCTCCTGGTGCGCCGGTGCTTGGAACGGGACGCGAGGGAACGCCTCCGAGACATTGGAGAGGCCCGGATCGAAATTGGGCAGGCGCTCGCCGGGCCCCCGGCAGGCGAGGCTCGGCGCAGTTTCGCGTCGGCTGTCACCGGCGTTGGCGTGAGTGGGAGTCCAGAGCAGGATGAGAAGCGCCGTCGACAAAAGCAGATCGAGGGCTACAGATTGGCAGGCTTGATCGTGACGGCAAGCGGCATCGGCGCGGGTGTGCTCCTTTACGGGCTGGTTCCCAGCTCCGGGCTCTTTCTGGTGGCAGCCGTGCCGACCGCAATTGGCTCCGCCCTGATCCTCCATGGGTTCGTCGTCGCGCCGCGTTCCACCGTC
Source organism: uncultured Acidobacteriota bacterium (assembly GCA_963764505.1). Classification (GTDB taxonomy): domain Bacteria; phylum Acidobacteriota; class Vicinamibacteria; order Vicinamibacterales; family SCN-69-37; genus CAVXSP01. Next base: position 2,579,990 of record CAVXSP010000001.1, read on the forward strand.
AAGGGCGTTGGCGCGAGTGGGAATCCCGTGCAGGATGAGGAGCGCCGTCGACAACAGCAAATCGAGGGTTGCAGATTGGCAGGCCTGATCGTGACGGCAAGCGGCATCGGCGTGGGTGCGCTCTTGTATGGGCTGGTTCCCGACTCCGGGGTCTATCTTGTCGCAGGCATGCCGGCCGCAGTTGGCGCCGCCCTGCTCCTCTATGGGTTCGTGGTCGCGCCGCGTTCCGCGGCCAGGGACAAGTAGCCCTTTGAGTGACGGCACCTTGTAGTAGCCCGTGCCTTTGCGCGTCGCCAGCGCTAGACCGGGATCCGTCTTGACGGAGATCGGCATGACGTCGAGCGTCGCGGGCGCGTCCTTCGGCGCCGTGAAGCCGTCGGCGAGCGTCACCTTGTTGTTCGTGTAGAGCGGTGGGGTGTGACATCCGCCGCAACCTTCCCGCCTGAAGATCCGTTCTCCGGCGCTCGCCTTATCGTTTCGCGGATTGGGGTTCGCCGGCGGCTCGAGCGAATAGCTGTAGAGCGCCAGCGCGTAGAGCGCCTCGTCGGACAGGCGCGCTCGAACGCGCGTCGTTGCAGGGGTCACGACCCGGTATCAACCGAACTCGACGGCGTCGGCAAAACTCACGAGCGCCGCATATCGCATGAGATCACCGATTCCCCGATGGGCGTGCGTGGCGGTGTGGTCGAAGTATTTCCGATCTTTGATCCCGATCAGATCTGGGAACTTTGTCGGATAGGACAGGCTTCCATTCCATCGCGGTAGTCCACCGCTTCGGCGAAACGCCGCGTTCAGCTCGCGATCCTCATCGTCGCTGATCGTCTTTAGCCGAAGATTGACGTCGTCCGCCCGCCACGGTACCCCGAACGCCATGTACCGCTTCGCGCCAGCAGGTTCACTGCCCGTGATAAACGGCGCGTCGCCAATGCCGATCACGCCGTTGGCGGCATAGAGCGGCGGCCGCAAAGTGCGGGCAGGACCTCTGGAGCGATCCTGATTTTCCGCACCGGTTCCGAATTCCGGTGCCCCCGGAATGCGGGTGCCGTTCGATAACGGCAGTACGTGACAGTTGCTGCAATTCGACAATCCAATCGCGAGGCCGTTCGTCATCGGAATCCACCGCAGCGATGGCACCGTCCCGTCTGGCGCCGGCGCGGCGTCCTTGTACGCCTCGGGGCTTCTTACTGCGGCAATCAGTTTCGGATCAAGCGAACGCAGATGGAGATGATCGGCTTCGTCGAAGACTCTCTTGCCTGCCTCGATCCATTCGGCATCCGTTGTCAGCGTGTTGGTGTCAATCAGCGGCTGCGGCGCGACATGTTGCAACATCTCCCAGTAGCCCGCTGGCTCGCGACCCGGGAAGTAGACGGGATACGTCCGTACATTCTCGACGGCCATCGCGTAGTAGTCCTTGGCCGCCATGTTGGTCGGCCGCACGTTCAAGCCGGCGATCGGTGTCGCCCACTCTGCGAGCGCCGTTTCGTCCCAGACCCGTGGAATCTCGCGAGCGGCGCCAGTTGTTGGCCGCTCCCCCGACTTCCCGCGACGATCGCTGACGCACACAGCGCTTTCCTAGCGACGCCCTGCGCGGGCGCTCGCGTTCGTTTGGGCAGATTGTCGTCATTTTGTGGGCGGCGTACCAGCCGGATGTAGCGACGGGAGGACGCGCGGCCGCCGGCAGTTCCGCGGTTAATGGTGTTCCGACCATGTCAGGCCGCTTCCCGGAAGTCCTTCTTGCGGCCCCCGGGCCCGCGATTCGATTGCGCTTGGGCGAGATGGAGCGTACCCGCGAGGCGCGGTGCACCGTCGCGCGCACGGCGTCGGAGGCGCCAATGCTGTTCCAGCGCTTCCCACACCGGCCGCCAGTACTGCGCGGTCGACTCCATGACGACTTCCTCGATCTCGTGCGCGACCAGCCAGTCGGCCAATCCGCGCAGATCGGCCGGCGTGGTCCCGACCTTCTGGCGCTCGAAGGAGAAATCGCCATCGACCTCGATGTCGGCCACGGTCACTGCCAACATCTTCTTGTGCACGTCAATTCCCGCGATCCGATACGGCATCGGTCTCTCCTTGGGGAGAGCAGAGCGTGCCTCGTCACATCAGTCAGGGTCGCGGGCTATCGTCGGCTCCCGGAGAACCCAACGACGCCCAATTATTCGTTCAATCACGCACGCTCCGGATCAAACAGTTGCTCGGCCTCACTGGCTCCACTGGCTTGCTTCGATCTCACCGCTCCCGCCGGCGTTATTCTGCCGCACCGATTTTCATCGTGTTTCGCGGGCCGGAGGCCCATCCCAACCAGTTGCGAAATCGTCCAGCGCGCCGAGCCACCTCATCAATGAACCTCGTCCGACTCTTCGATGGCGAGACTCGTATCTGACATCGAACGAAGTTCTGCCGTCTCCAGTCCGTCGAAGAAATCCAGCAACGGCCATCGTTGCACGGGACCGCGCGCTCCTCCGAGGAGGAATGCTTCGCGCTCGAGCACCGGACGGAAGGCTTGTAGCATCTGCGCCACGCCAGGCGGAGGGTTTGTCAGCATCTGTCCCGTAACGCCGAACGCGGACTGGTGCGCGACCAGTGCCGACAGCTTTCGCTCGATATAGGGTCGGGCATCGAACGACACCGCAACCATTTCCGGTGCAGCTCCGAACACGTCAGCGTCCAGACCGTCGATGATGCCGCGGCCGCGACTGGCTTCCGCGAACACTCGAAACACGTCAGCGGCCATCGCGCCGTAGAACAGGCGCTCCGGCGCCTCATGGCCCATCACGCCGCTCGCGAAAAAGGCAGCGGTCGTAGCACGCTGAATGGCCAGATGATCGGGATGATAGTACCCACCGTGCGGATCGAAGGTGACGATCACGTGCGGCTTCAGGTCGGCGATGATTTCCCGGATGGCCGCTTCGACGTCGAGCATGTCCACATTCGCCAGGGCATGCGGATCATCACGTCGTTGCCGCTCCTTCCGCGCTGAGTCGTGGAATCGGAGCAGCACCGGTCCCTCGATGCCGAGCCGCGTGCAGGAGAGGCGCAGTTCCTCGACGCGGAGCGCCCCCAGGTCCTTGACCGGCCCGACCGACGGATGTGACTTGCCGGCTTCACCATCGGTCGCACAGACCAGCGTGACCCGCACACCGCGTTCGCTGAGATGCGCGAGCGAGCCACCATGGAAGATCTCGTCGTCGGGATGAGCCAGGACGATCAGCAGCGATGCGGGGCGAATGCGAGTCATGATTGCGTCTCCGTAAAATGCCTCAATAGCCGATCGCGACACACTTGCGCAGCCACGTGTCGTCGGTGAGCTGCGCGACCATGAAGGCCGCGAGATCCTCGCGGTGCATGTATTGCTTGAGCCCGCGTCCGTCGATCGAGGCCTTGACGCCTCCGCGGACCGGCGCGTTCTTGAGGACCGCAGGGCAGACGTTGACGTAGTGCAGCGCACTGGTGAACAGGTACGCTTCTCCACGCTTCTTGTCCGCCAGCGGATGGCGCAGCACGACCGGAAGGAAGAAATACCGCGCAATTGGATTGGCCCGCCGGGACGGCCTCGCCTCCCGATCCCCAGGCGGAGAGATTCACGAGACGTGTCACGCCGTGTTTCGTCATGCGCGCAAACGCCGTGACCTCGTGCCCCCGAGCGAGCAGCTGGTTCACCGCGTGCCGACCTGTTTGTCCCGTTGCTCCGATCACGAGCACCTTCATGACATTCCTCCACTCTGCCTCTGGCCGGACGTGGCCGGTACGGCAAACTATTCGACGCGCACCGCTTTGAAGGACGCGGGATGCGCGAGTGGACCGTTCTGATTCCGCTGTTCGGTGATTCGAAGGGTGTCGCCGTCGAGCGTGTAGGCGTAGGACGTGAATGCCCCGGGCACCATCGCCGCGGGGTTCTTGGCGACGATCGGCCGCATCGTGATCACCTTGCCAGTCACTTCGTAGGTGCCGGCCTCGCCGGCAAATGGCCCCCACGCCGCCCGCAACTGATCCGCGCTCGCCTTGGTCACGTCGGCGAGAACAGGGCGCGCGCGTGGGGTGTCGTCGTGGAGTTGGGCGTAGTGCTTGGCCGACAGAATTGTCAGGTTTGGTCGAGGTTCCGGAATCGTGATGGTGTGGGCATCCGGTCCAGTGATCGTTACCTCCACGACCTGCCACACGCCCTGAATCGACGCTTGCTTCGACTGTCCTTCGAGCGCTTGGCTGACAAGCAGCCCGAGGGTGAGACTGAGGATCAAAGACTTCTTCACGGTGCACCTCCTGAAAACCGTTCCGTCGTGAACGTGGGCTCAGTGTGCGGCGCGATTCTTCGCCGCTCAAGCGTCACCACATGCCACACACCGTGTGGCGCGTTTTGGCGTGTGGCGGTATCCTGACGGCCTCATGCCTGACGATCCGCACAGCCCACTGACGTCAGGGGCAGGCGCGCCGCTCGAGGGTCGGCTCGATTCCTGGAAAGAGATAGCCGGATATCTCGGTCGCGGCATCCGGACGGTGCAGCGCTGGGAGCGCGAGGAAGGGCTGCCCGTGCATCGCCTTGTCCACGAGAAGCGCGGCAGCATCTACGCGCGACCGGAAGAACTGGCGGCGTGGTGGGAGAGCCGGCGACGCACGCTCTTGGGCTCGTCGACCTCCGGTAGTGACGTCATAATCGCGCCGGCCGCGCCACGCCTCGAACGCGTGACTTGGACCTCGGCCATGACTTCCTGGCCGGCGCTGTCATCGGACGCACGCCTGATTGCTTACGTCTCGGACGCCGGGCAGGATGGCACCACGCCCCAGGTCTGGATTCAGCAGCTGGGGGGGGCCGCATTGCGGTTGACGAACGGTGAACGCGAGTACTCGCATCTCTCGTTCTCACCAGACGACACACGCATCATCTTTACTGCCGGAGATAGCGGGGGCCAGCACATCTACGAAGTTCCGGCCTTGGGAGGGGAACCGCGCCTCCTGCAACGAGGTGCGAGCCGTGGCCGAATCTCGCCTAATGGCAAATGGCTTGTGTCTGTACCGAACAACGCGGTCGGCATCCGGTTCGCAGCCCGTGACGGCGGAGGTTTTCGGACGGCTGGCCCTGAGCTGGTTGATGTGACGTGTGCGACGTGGGCGCCCGACAGTAGCGCCGTACTCGTCCATGCCCGTCCCGATCCGGCAGTCGACTTGGATTGGTGGATCGTGCCGCTGGACGGCGGTGCTCGGACGAACACCGAGCTGATCCGCCGGTTCCGTGAGGCCGGGATGTTCACCCTACCTATGGCGCCGGCCTGGGTGGCTGACTCACTGCTGTTCTCGGCGGCGGGGACTCGGGTGAAGGGTGTCCGACTCTTCCGGCAGCGAATTGTTCCGTCAACGTTTGAGCCGGAGGGTGCGCTCGAGCAGCTGACAACCGGCAACGAGTCTGCTTGGCTTCCGACGGCGGCCTCCGGGCGCCTGGCGTTTCTCAGTATCGGCGCAGACGCGAACATCTGGTCCGTCCCGATCGATGCGGTGACCGGCATTGCGCGTGGCCCGCTGCGCCGGATGACCCGTGGCTCGAATCCTCTTGGCTACATGTCGGTCACGAACGACTTCCGAATGCTCGCGTATTTTTCGTATCGGCTCGGACGCGGCGACATTTTCTTGCGAGACCTTCAGACAGGCTCGGAGAAGGTGCTCGGCGACGGACCTGACAGCGAGAAGTCGTATCCAGCGATCTCGCCGAGCGGCAGTCTGCTCGCGTACGGTACGGTGACGTCGGGAGGCGAGCGTGCGTTGCGGCCGATCTTCATCGGCAACTTGACCGACGGGACATGGCGAACACTGGGTGAGGACTGCGGCGGCCGGCCGCGTGAATGGGCGGATGAACGCTGGCTCGTCATCGAACGGTTTGCACGCCTGAACTCGATTGCGCTCATCGAGACTGATACTGGGGAACAGCGTGAGCTGCTGGCGAGCGCCGACCGATCGATCAGAAATCCGCGCCTCTCGCCCGATCGCCAATGGATGGCTTTCGATGCGTCAGGTCCAGGCGAACCGGCCTGCGTCTGCATCGCTCCGTTCCGAGATCGGCCGATTCCAGAGTCAGAGTGGGTGACTGTCGATCGCGATGCAAGCCATCCCTTCTGGTCCGCTGACGGCCGGTTTCTCTACTACACACCCACGGGGACGAACCCTATGATCCGCAGTGCCGTCCGTGCGCAGCATGTCGGTTCCGATGGGTCGGTCGCCGGCGCACCGCTCGCGGTGTTCTCGTCGAGCGACATGATGATGCCAGCTTACATAGGGGGCACTGCGCCGATTGCCACGCCGGAGCACATCCTCCTCGTGCTCGGCGACTTCAGGGGCGACGTCTGGATGATGGACCTCGATCCGCAGTTGAACAAGGGCGCCAGCAACTCGTGATCGTCGGCTCATGCCGCGTCGATGAGCCAGTTGCACCCGCTCTTTCAAGCGTGAAACTTCGCTTCGAGGTCTGGGTTGCAGGCACGTCCTACGACTCTGTGTCTAGGGAAGAGGTGGTCGCGTTTCAGCTCACTTGAAAGTGCACGCCTTCGACCTTCTGCAGCTGTAGGCCCCGCCGAGTGCTCGCCCTCGCGAAACCTTGACGAACCTTTCAATAACAGGCCATTTACGCGGCTTCTCGAACCAACCAGTTGCGGAAATCGTCCAGTGCGGCGAGCCAATCTTTCACCCTCCGGTTTGCAGGATTCCTGCAAGTTGTTCGAGTCAGCATCTTCCGCCGAGCGTTCCACGCTGACGGGTTCGCGGCGGCCGTGACTCTCGACCTGCCGCAGGGCTCGAGCGATCCTCGCCCGCGACGACTCCAGCCTGTGACACAATCCGTTCGCCTCTTCCCCGATGCGGAGCGCTCGCGAGGCCGCTCTCTCCCGTCGGCGACGCTCAGGTCGCAACACCCTCGCTTTGCAAAGGAGGATCATGGCCAGGATCACGCGCAACGGCAGGCGGGCGGGCTCGGACCGCCGCGCGCCGCGGAAGCCGTCACCCCCTGTACCGGTCCGCTCGCCCATTCCCGTCGTACGCTGGCGCGAAGTGGACCGCGTCGCGCGAGCGATGGCGGCAACCGCATCAGGTGATCTCTCGCAGATCATCGCGCCGCTGCTGCGTGTCGTCGATGGACTGATTGCGCCCCACTATCTCCTCACGCGACTGAACGAGCTCACCGAGCTCGTGCTCGATGGCAGTCCCCACGCGGCCGACGAACTGCGCTCGCGGGTGATCGAAACGATCCGCCAGGTGCCCGGCGCCGCGGACGTGACCGCAAGCGTGATCGAGCGGTTCCAGGGGCACTCCTTCTCGGAATCGGTCGCCCTGGACCACGGTGAAGGGACGATCGACTTCACCGCGCTCACCCGGCTGTCGTATGCGGTGGTCAGAGTGTTCGAGGACGCACCTGACGCGGATCGTCAGGCGGCCATCGCGTCGATCGGCGGGCTCGCCATCATGGCGCGATCCGCCGATCGTCTGCTCGACGCGCTGCGCGCACGTGGTACCGAAGGCATTGCAAGCGAGATGGCGTGGATCGGCAATCTCCGGGCCGCTGCCGCAGCCGCCCAGGAGCCGATGCATACGCTGAGCGGGGGTGGGCCCGTTGGTATCCCTGGTCTGCCAGGCGGCGGCATTCCTGGCGGACCGGGTCTGCCGGGCTCCGGGCATCCGACGGGACCGACAGGGCCGGACGACGACATTCTGGGCTTCATCAGCGGTCATTTGAAGGACCTCGTGACCAAGGACAGGTTGTGGGATCCGGAGTACATGGACCACGGGCTGATCGGGATCTTCACTCCGCCCTTCATCGACGAGAAGAAGCTCGAATGCGAAGTGCGACTCGTCATGGCGCTCAAGGATCGCAACACGCCTCCGCCGGTACGCCCGGCCCGGGTCGTCTGGTCCGACACCATCAGGAGCATCGACGCGCCGAATCCATGCGCCGGGAGCAGGGCGGTCATCCGGGGCAGGGGGTTCGGTGCTCCCAAGCCCGCCGGCGTCACGCTCATGGTCCCCATCAACGGGGCATGCACGCCCTTCGATGTGCCGGCCGCTGACTGGACGAACACCGCGATCACGATCACGCTGCCAGCCAACGTGACGTCGGGACCGATCGGGTTCGCGGACCTCGCCTACGTCACGGCGTACAACGCCTGGGTCGATCGGATGAACAAGGATGCCGCCGACGCCGTCTCCGGGGCGAAGTGTTCCGGCCACCATGTACCGGATCTGCCGATTTTGTCGCGGTTCTCGGAGTGTCCGCCGGCCTCGGCGTTCAATCGGCTTCGGGCCGGCTCCGCGATCATCAAGTCCTTCACGGTGAACCTTCAGACATTGGCCGTCGCGGAACCGGCCGACGGCCTCACCCTTGCCTGGGAGTTCGTCAACGCGGAGACCAGCCGCGTCGATCGCATCACCGGCACCGGTCCGCTGCTCGGGGGCTCGACGACGCTCAACAACCCGCCGGGGACGTCGACGCTGCCGCTCGGCCCCGCGGGACACACGGCGCCGGACCGCTTCACCTATCGGCTGACGTGCACGGGTCCCTGTGGCACGGTCACGGCAGACGTCTCGGTGATCGCCACGAAGCGGCCGGGCCTGCAGATCACGCAGATCGAAGTGACGCAAGGGGTCCAGACGATTCCTCCGACGGTGAGGCTCGTTGCGCAGAAGCCCACCGTCGTGCGCGTGCGCGTGAATCACTCGCTTGCTGGCTGGGGCTCCGACGCGGTGCCGAAGGTGATCGGCCGGATGAAGGCGCAGGTCCTGGGGAATCCGTGGTCCCCGTGGTACGACGCGGTGAACGGGTCCAACCCGATGGGGCCGATTCCCGGCGCAGCGATCACCGTGCCCGCCGAATCCGCTTCGCAGCAACACGAACGACACGCTGAACTTCGTCATTCCTCCGGCGTATTGCACCGGTGACGTGATGGTGCTCGTGGAGGTGCGCGTCAATGGATTCGACTCGCGTCCCGACTTCGCCGGGTTCAGCGAAACCACCATCGGCGGAACGCCGCCGGGCCTGCTCAAGTTCGAGGGGCGACATATCCTGAACCTCCGCTACGTGCGGGTCAACTGGAGCGGAGTCACGCCGACCGATGCCGTCTGCCAGGCGACGTTGCAGGGCGCGGTACCGCTGCTGCCTGCGCCGATGGCGGTCATCCAGCCGCTCGCGAATACCGGCGTGATCCAGGGCAACGCCAGCAACACTGCGCGCCTGAACGACCTGCTCGACGATTTCCACGATCAGCACAACTGCTCGGCCTGGGAAATGGCCACGGAGTTTCTTGGCAGCGACTGTCCCGACGAGGACGATGAGATCTGGGTGCTCATTCCGGGAGTGTTCTTCCGAGGCAAGGCGCGCGACATTCCCGGCAACGTCTGCTTCACGCCGCCGAGCGATGGACCCTACGCCGCGCACGAGCTGGCACACTGCCTGAACCAGATCCACCTCGGAGTGGCATGCCCGAACGGGCAGACGGCTCCAGGCGGCGACAGTCCGGGAGCGTGGCCGAACAGCGGCATCCTGAGCGACGTGCCGTTCGACGTCTCGATCAATTCGACCGTGCCGGGCGGCGGCACCACGGTGTGGGACATGATGACGTACTGCGGCACGCCGACCACGGGCGGCAACAACACCTGGCCCTCTCCCCAGCGCTGGCAGCAGCTCTGGGACTACAACGGCGTGTGACCGGGAGGAACCCATGCCTCAGATCGCGCGCTCCAATGAAGTCCTGATCATCCGCGGCATCCTGGATGCCGCCGGCCGGTTCCAGCCGCGGCGCTGCACGTCGACGTTCTTCGTTCGGGCCTGGCCGAAGATCGAGCAGAGCAACTACGTCGTGGAACTGCTCGACCACTCGGACCGTCCGCTGCATCGCGTCTTCGCGAAAGTCACCCGCGAGCAGTCGTGCGATCTCCTGGACACCGACCGCTTTCGGCTGACGGCCTACATCGGATTGCGAGAGGATGCGGCATTCGTGCAGTTGCGAAGCGGGGACCTCGTGCTCTGGCGGACTGAGATTGCCGATGCGCCCACGCTCGAAGTCACCCTGGCGGGCCGCGGCCTCTCGCGGGACGAGCCGGCCCGGTTGCGCGTGAAGTATTCGAGGCCGCACGAAGGGGCGTTCATGCAGGTGATCTACCAATGGGGCGAGCGACGCTTTCACACGATTGAGATTCGCGAGCCGGCGCCCGAGATCAGGGTCGAGTTGCGGCGCAGCCCGGGAGGCCGCGCCTGCCGCTTTGTCGTCATCTACAGCAACGGGGTGCGCTCCGCGTGCGCGGCGACCCGCGAGTCCTCGCTCGATCCGCTCGGACCGTCGGTCACCATCTGGCAGCCGATGGCTCGCGCCGTGATGCATCCGGGCCAGCACCTGGTGCTCCAGGGCCAGGTGGTCGACGCGGAGCGCGCCGGCGGCGCCAGGGATGAGGATCTCACGTGGTGGCTGGACGGCAATCCCGTCGGCCGCGGGCCAATCGGCGGCGTAGATCGCGTCGAGCCTGGCCGTCATCGTGTCGAGCTCCGGTACGAGGGACAAGGCGGCACAGGGAGCGGGCAGGCCGCCGTGACGATCAACGTGCTGCGGTCCGACGTGTGTCACGCCGACGAATGGCAGCCGTTCGACCACTGGAACGGAATTGCCTGAGCATGCACCCGACGCGGTCTCGGCGGGAATCTGCGGCAATTGTGGTGAGGAGCTGGCGACCGAGCCGGCCCGCCGGTTGTGGCGTGCCGAAGCCGGTGCGCCGGCCACGGCGCGATCTCAATCGAGTTCCGTGCATTTCTACGGTGAATACCCGGTAGCGGCCTCCGGAATCTCCGGCCTACGATGGCCATGTCTACTCGATGCCGCCCCTGCCGAAGTCTTTCACGTCGATGTCCGACAGCAGTCCTGACTTCGCGGCTCTGCGCCTCGCGGCCATCGTCGAGTCCTCCGACGACGCGATCGTCAGCAAGGATCTCAACGGCATCATCACGACCTGGAACCGTGCTGCCGAGCGGATTTTCGGCTACTCGCCCGCGGAAGCGATCGGGCACTCCATCACTCTCATCATCCCGGAGGAGCGGCGGTCGGAGGAGGACGAGGTGCTCCGCAAGATCCGCAGCAACGAGCGGGTGGAGCACTTCGAGACGGTGCGCCGGCGCAAGGATGGCTCGCTCATGCACGTCTCGCTCACGATCTCGCCGATTCGCGACACGAACGGGCGTGTCGTGGGCGCGTCGAAGATCGCGCGCGACATCACCGAACGCAAGCGCGCCGAAGCGGCCATCGCCGATCTGCAGCGCCGCCTGCTCGCGCTCGTGTCGGCTTCCGCCACCATCCTGCATTCGCCGACCCTCGAGGACGTGCAGGCCGCGACGATCGCCACGGCCCGCGATCTCCTGACCGCGGACGCCTACGCGCTCTGGCGGATCGATACGATGACGGGAAGTTGGCAGGTCACCCGCTCCGAGGGTATTTCGGGGTCCTTCGCGGCGCGAATGGCGACCGACGAGGGCGCACGCTCGGGCCTCGGGGGCACCGAGCCGCTGGTGATCGAGGACGTCGAGACCGCACCGCTGATGGCGCCGGAGCGCGAGGCCTACCAGGTCGAGCAGATTCGCTCGGCGTTGTTGTTCCCGTTGAGCGTCAGCGGTCTGCTCTCCGGAACGCTCGCGTTCTACTACCGTCGGCCGCACGGCTTCAGCTCGGTCGAGGTGCAGACGGGGCAGGCGCTGGCCAATCTGGCGGCGGCGGCGATTTCCGCGGCGGACCTGTACGAGGCCGCGGCACTGGGCCGGCAGCAGGCGACCTTCCTCGCGAAGGCCGGCGAGTTGCTCGCCAGCTCGCTCGACCACGAGAAGGCGCTGTCGTCCGTGGTCGATCTGGCGGTGCCGTACGTGGCCGACTGGTGCGCGGTGGACCTGTTGGGGGAGGGCGGCCAGCTCCGCCGGCTCGCGATCGCGCACGTGGACCCTGCCAAGGTCGAGCTTGCGCGCGAGCTGCACCGGCGCTTTCCCGAGGACCCCGGGTCGTCTGGAGGCGTGCACCAGGTGATTCGTACGGGGCAACCGGCGATGATGTCGGCGATCCCGCGCGAGCTCATCGTCGCGGCCGTGCGCGATCCCGAGCATCTGCGGCTGCTCGACGAGCTCGCTCTCACGTCCTACATCATCGTGCCGCTCATCGCGCGCAACCGGATACTCGGCGCGTTCACGTTCGTGACGGCCGAGTCGGGCCGGCACTATACGGCGGCGGATCTGCAGTTCGCCCAGGATCTGGCGGGCCGGGCGGCGATGGCGATGGACAACGCGCAGGCCTACCGGGAGGCTACCGACGCCAATCGCCTCAAGGACGATTTTCTGGCGACGCTCTCCCACGAGCTGAGGACGCCGCTGAATGCCGTGATGGGCTACGCCAAGATGCTCGGCATGAACGTGCTGGGCCCGGCCCGGCAGGCGCACGCAGTCGCCGTGATCGATCGCAATGCCAACGCCCTGAAGCAGATCGTCGAAGACGTCCTGGACGTGTCCCGCATCGTCTCCGGGAAGCTGCGCCTGCAGGTGCAGCCGGTGAATCTCGCCGAAGTCATCCGTCTGGCGATCGCGACGATCATGCCCGCGGCGGATGCGAAAGGCATCCGGATTCAGGCCGTGCTCGACGTGCAGACCCAGCCGATCTCGGGCGATCCCGATCGGCTCCAGCAGGTCGTCTGGAATCTCCTGTCGAATGCCGTGAAGTTCACGCCGCGGGGCGGGCGCGTGCAGGTCAGGCTGGAGCGCGTCGATTCGCACGTCGAGGTCGCCATCAGCGACACGGGCCGTGGGATCACGCGCGAGTTCCTGCCGCACCTCTTCGAACGCTTCCGCCAAGCCGACAGCACCTTCTCCCGCGAGCACGGAGGCCTCGGCCTCGGCCTGGCCATCGTCCGTGAACTGGTCGAGATGCATGGGGGCACGGTGCGGGCAGCCAGCGAAGGGCCGAACGCGGGCGCCACCTTCACCGTGGAGCTGCCGTTGTTGGTCGTCTATCCCGTGCCTGCGCAGCGGACGAGGCCTGAGTACTCGCACGTCGACGTCGCCAGCCCGGAGGCCGTCGTGCATCGGCTCGATGGCGTCGGCATCCTGGCGGTCGACGACGAGCCGGACGCCCTGAGCCTGATTCGCGAAATCCTCGAGGCCGCGGGTGCGCGCGTGTGGACCGCGCCTTCGGGCGAAGAGGCCCTGAGGATCCTGAACGAAGCGGCCCCCGATGCGCTCATCGCCGATATCGGGATGCCCGACATGGACGGATTCAAGTTCATTCGCCGCGTCCGGCAGGATCTTTCGGAGCGAGCCCGCCAGATTCCCGCGGTCGCGCTCACTGCGTACGCCCGCGCGCAGGATCGCATGATGGCGCTCGGTTCCGGCTTCCAGATGCACATTGCGAAGCCGGTCGATCCCGCCGAGCTCGTGCTCGCGATCGCCGCCGTGACCCAGCGCGCCACCGGGGCCTACGGCGGCGATCGATTCTGACTGTCTCGAAACCCATCATCCGGCCGTTCAGGTCGATCTCGGCACATCAGTGCCAAGGGCGCGGGGAGCTGCTGGCTGGCTTCTTGCAGCCGCTTCTGGCGTGCGATACCGCTGGGTCGGCGCGTTCCTGAGCGTCGCCGCCGCCGCAGCCGCGACGACCTGTTCGCCGCTGCCGGCTCGAAGTGAAGCGACACCCAAAGGCCTGACGCCTCGACAGCGGCTGACGATCGTTCGTCGCTCTCAGGTGTGGTCCCCGACCGACGTCCGCTCGAAGAACGTCAGGGAGGGCCCGGCGGGGGCGGGCGCGTTCGCTCCGGACGAGCTCGTGCGCTGCGAGTACGTTCCGCACGAGTACGCGGGAAAGTCGCCGAAGTTCGAGTGCGCGCTGACGGCCGACGACAAGGTGAAGGTGAAGTTCGGCCGGGACAACGGCGAGGTGTACGCGGAAGTCGCCGGGACGCGGCTGCTGTGGGCGCTCGGATTCGGCGCCGATCGCATGTACCCGGTGCGTGTCGTCTGCCGCCGCTGCCCGGCCGGACTCGAGGCCCGGCCGGATCGGAGCCCGGACGACTCCGTCTTCTATCCAGCCGCGATCGAACGGAAGGCTCGGGGGACGACGATCGAGACCTACGAGGACCAGGGCTGGGCCTGGTCCGAGCTGGACCTCGTCGAGGAGGCGGCCGGCGGTGCCTCTCGAGCGCAGCGGGATGCGCTGAAGCTCCTGGCCGTATTCATGCAGGCCGGCGACAACAAGCCGAAGCAGCAACGTCTCGTCTGCCTGGACGAAGACGAGGACGCCAAGAGCCCGGGCAAGGCGCCGAGCGAAGGCGAAGTCGCCGACGAAGCCGGCGGCGGGCTGTGTCGACGCCCGTTCATGCTGATGGACGACCTCGGCCTGACGTTCGGGAGCGTGGACATGTTCGACCGCCGGCAGCTGGGAAGCGTGAATCTTGCGCGATGGTCGAAATCGCCAGTCTGGAAGGGGGAGCGAGGCTGCACCGGCAACCTGCCGCTGTCGCTCTCCGGCACGCTGCACGATCCCGAGATCAGCGAAGCCGGCCGTGCGTTTCTCGCTCGCCTCCTGGGTCAGCTGTCGGACGGCCAGATCCGCGACTTGTTCGACGTCGCCCGGTTCTCACTCCGCCCGGCCGATCCGTCGGCGGACCACGCGCGATCCGCTTCGATCGCGGCGTGGGTCGGTGCGTTCAAGCAGAAGCGGAACGAAATCGAGGATCGGCGGTGCGACGAGCCGTACGTGCGCGGCCTGCGTTCACGGCGCGACCTGCCGATGCCGGTACAGCCCCGCTTCGACGACTGACGCCATCGCGTCGGCATCCAGGCGGCGTCCGAGAAAGGCGGCCACGCGGCGCGCCTGCTCCGCGGGCCCGTCGATCACGGCCCGGTGCTCGACGTCGAGCGACGAGAAGCACCGGCGCGCGCCGAGAAACCTGGCCACCTCTTCGAGGTGGTCGGCGTAGATGGCGGCCAGCGACTCGGGACCCGAGTCGTCGCGTTCCCCGCGCGCGGCGAGCATGTCCCGCTGTGACGCGACGATCTCGCCAAGATCGCGCCGCATGAACAGCACCTGATAGTCGTGGGTTTCCGGCAGCCACGTGAGCAGGAACGAAACGATCTTGACGGCGCTTCCCCGCGCGCGATCGAGCCACGGCGCCGGTGTTCCGCGCGCGAGGTCCTTGACGGGTTCGAACTCGAAGTAGCCGACCGGGTTGCTCGCGTCGGCGCGCCGCGCGTCATCGGTGAGCACGGGGACGCCGCCGGCGGCCAGCATACGCATCATCATCGACGTGCCGGATCGAGGCAGGCCGGAAACGACGACGATCGGCTGGCCTCGCCGCAGCCGGCGAATCAGGGACGGAAGCGCCATGGGAACCGGGCCGGTCGAAGCCTTTCGGGATACACTGAAACGCCGCGACCGTGCACGTTATACCACGCCGATCCAAAGTCCTCGCCGGCGTCGTCTTCGTCTGTGTGCTCGCGTGCGCGTCCAACGCGGAGGCCTACGTCGGGCCGGGGGCGGGCTTCGCGTTCCTCTCGTCCTTCTTCGTCCTCTTCACGACGGTCCTGATTGTCGCCCTGTCGTTGCTGGCGTGGCCGTTCCGGGCGCTCTGGCGCCGCGCGACGATCAAGCGGACCCCGCGCCCGCCCTCCGTCACGCGGCTGGTCATCGTCGGATTCGACGGCCAGGACCCGGGCCTGACCGATCGGTTCTTGGCGGAAGGGCTGCTGCCCAACTTCAGGAAGCTGGCGGAGACTGGCGCGTACCGGCGGCTCAAGACGACGTTCCCGTCGGTGTCGCCGGTGGCGTGGTCGTCCTTCAGCACCGGCTGCGAGCCGGGCCGCCACAACATCTTCGATTTCATCGAGCCCGACCGGCGTACGTACCTGCCGCGTCTGACGTCGGTCAGGATCGGACCCGCCGGGCGGTTCTTCCGCTTCGGCCCGTATCAGGTGCCGCGCGACAAGCCCGACGTGCGGCTCCTCCGCAAGTCGCGGCCGTTCTGGAGCCTGCTCGGCGACTACCGCATCTGGAGCACGGTGCTGCGCGTGCCCGTGACGTTTCCGCCCGATCGGTTCTACGGCGCGCAGCTCAGCGCGATGTGCGTTCCCGATCTGCTCGGGACCCAGGGGACGTTTCTCCTCTTCACGACGCGCACCGGCGGCGAGGCGTTCACCGAAGGCGGGCTCCGGATTGCGATACCCGCCGGCCGCGATCAGCTCGAGGTCTCGATTCCGGGTCCGGAGAACACGTTCCGCCCCGGGCTGCCGGCGCTCGGCGCGCCCCTCCGGCTTTCCATCGATCGCGGGCGGCGTCGCGTACGCGCGGTGACGAACGGCACGAGCGTAGACCTCGAGCCCGGCGTGCTCAGCGACTGGATCCGGCTGCGGTTCCACGCGGCGCCGGGCGTGAACGTGCACGGATTGACGCGCATGCTCGTGACCGAGCTGGGCGAGCACGTCTCGCTCTACCTGTGCCCGATCAACCTGGACCCCGAGCGGCCCGCGATGCCAATCGCGCACCCGTCCTTCTATGCCACGTATCTGGCCAAGCGGATCGGTCCGTACGCCACGCTCGGACTCGCCGAAGACACGTGGGCCAGGAACGAGAGCGTCATCGACGATGAGACGTTCCTGCGCTTGAGCTACGACATCGATCACGAACGCGAGGCGATGCTCTTCTCGGCGCTCGACCGGCAGCGCCGCGGCGCGATCGTCTGCGTGTTCGACGGCACGGACCGGATCCAGCACATGTTCTGGCGCCACCTCGAGCCGGATCATCCGGCCGCGCGCCGGCAGCCGAGCGAGCCGGGCGCGAACGCGATTCGCGATCTGTACCGGCACTACGACGCGATGGTCGGACGGATTCTGGACCGGCTGAGGCCCGACGATCTGTTGATGGTCATCTCCGATCACGGATTCAGCTCGTTCCGCCGCGGCGTCAACCTGAACGCCTGGCTTCACCGAGAAGGGTACCTGGCGCTGCAGCCGGGTGCCGACGGCTGCGCGGACTGGCTGCGCGACGTCGACTGGTCCCGGACGCGAGCCTACTGCATCGGCTTGACAGGTCTCTACTTGAACGTGGCCGGCCGGGAGCGGCAGGGGATCGTCGCGCCCGGCCTCGAGACCGACGAGCTGAAGGCCGAACTGGCTGCGAAGCTGAACGGGCTGCCGGATCCCGAGACCGGAGGGATCGCGATTCGCGAGGTGTTCGACACGGCGAAAATCTACGACGGGCCGTACGCGGCGAGCGCCCCCGACTTCGTGGTGGGCTACAACGCCGGGTATCGAATCTCCTGGGAGGGCGCCAAGGGGATCGTCGCCGGCCCGGTCATCGAGGACAACGTCAAGGCGTGGAGCGGCGATCACTGCATCGACCCGCGCCTCGTGCCAGGCGTGTTCTTCTGCAACCGGCGCATCGAGACCGACGAACCGGCCCTGATCGATATCGCGCCCACGGCGTTGCGCCTGTTCGGGATCGAGCCGCCAGCCTACATGGACGGCCGACCGCTCGCGGGGTTGGCGTGATGCGGGCGAACGTGCGGTGCGGCGGGAGGAGATGGATCGTCGGTCCGTGTCTGACGGTCGTCCTGATGATCGTCGCGGCCTCGGCGGGTTGTCAGCGCGGCGCCGCGCGCGCTCCGCGGGTGTTCATTCTCGGGTTCGACGGATTCGACTTCACGCTGACCCGGGACCTCATGGCGGCGGGGCGCATGCCGAACTTCTCCCGCGTCGCGAAGGCGGGCTACTTCGGCCCGCTCGCCACGACGATTCCGCCGCAGAGTCCCGTCGCCTGGTCGAGTTTCATCACCGGCCTCGACCCCGGCGGACACGGCATCTTCGATTTCGTCCACCGCGATCCCGCCACGATGGAGCCGTACCTCTCGACGACCCGCACGCTGCCGGCGGGGCGCACCGTCAGCCTGGGACGCTGGCGCCTGCCGCTCTCGTCGGCCCGCGTCGAGTCGCTCCGGCGCGGCACGCCGTTCTGGGAGGAGCTCGGACACCGGGACATCGACACCACCATCGTCCGGATGCCGGCGGACTTTCCGCCGAGCGGGACCGCCACGCGCGAGCTGTCGGGCATGGGGACCCCGGACATCCTCGGCACCTACGGAGAGTTCTCGTTCTTCACGTCCGCACCTCCGGCGCCTGCGACCGACGTCGGTGGCGGGGCGGTGCATCGTGTCGACATCACGGGCGGCGTCGTCAGGGGCGTGCTCGAAGGCCCGGAGCAGCCGTATGTGGCCGACGGATCGCGAATGCAGGTGCCGTTCGTGGCCGCCATCGACGCGACGCGCCGGTACGTGCTCGTCACGCTCGGCGACCAGCGGCGCCTGCTGGCGGTTGGCCAGTGGAGCGACTGGGTGCCGCTGTCGTTCGACGTGAAGCCCTGGCAGACCCTGCGCGCCGAATGCCGCTTCTATCTCAAGGCGATCGAGCCGACATTCGAGCTGTACGTCAGCCCGCTCAACCTGGATCCGATCGCGCCCGCGCTGCCCATCGCGGCGCCCTCCGGCTATGCCGCCGAGCTGGCGCGCGCGACCGGCCGCTTCTACACGCAGGGCATGCCCGAGGAGACGAACGCCCTGAAGGCGGGCGTGTTCTCGACGGACGACTTCCTGGAGCAGGCGCGGCTCGCGCAGCAGGAGGTCCGCCAGCAGTTTCGGTACGTGCTGGATCGCTTCGACCGCGGCGTCCTCTTCTATTACTTCGGAAACGTCGACCAGGTCTCGCACATGCTCTGGCGCGCGCGCGATCCGGGGCACCCGGCCTACGATGCGGCGCGCGACGCCCCGTACGCACACGTGATCGACGACCTGTACGTCGAGTTCGACGGCATCCTCGGAGAAACGCTCCCGCGCCTCCGGCCCGACGATCTGCTGGTGGTCATGTCGGACCACGGGTTCACGTCCTGGCGCCGATCCTTCAACCTGAACAGCTGGCTGCGTGACGAGGGGTACGTGGTCGTCGCGGATCGTTCCGGGAACGGGCCCGTGCTCGGACAGGTCGATCTCGCCAGGAGCCAGGCGTACGGGCTCGGGCTGAATGGCCTGTATCTGAACATCCGCGGCCGCGAGTCGCACGGCGTCGTGGATCCGGCCCGCCGGGAGGCCCTTCTGAACGAGATTGCGAGAAAGCTGCGGGCGGTCGTCGACCCGGCGACCGGGCAGCCGGCCATCTCGCAGGTGTTCCGGCGCGAGCAGGTCTACTCGGCCGGGGCGAACGATCGCGTCGCGCCGGACCTGATCATCGGCTATGCGAAAGGTACGCGCGTGTCCGACGATTCGGCTCTGGGCGAGATGTCCCCCGGCGTCTTCGCGGACAATACCGGCGCCTGGAGCGGCGACCACTGCATGGATCCGGCGGCCGTGCCCGGCATTCTGTTGACGAACCGGGCGCTCAGGCAGCCGGCCTCTTCGCTCCAGGCCCTGGCGCCGGCCATTCTGGCGGAGCTGGGCGTGGAGTTTCCCGGACGATGAGAGAGCGCGGGAGGGGAACGTGTTCGGATCAGGTCTGAAGCTCGACAAGGCCCTGCTGGCCAGGGCGAAGCGGTACGCGGATCTGGCGGGTTATTCGTCGGTCGAGGAATTCGTCACGCA
The DNA here is from genome assembly GCA_963764505.1 of uncultured Acidobacteriota bacterium. Classification (GTDB taxonomy): domain Bacteria; phylum Acidobacteriota; class Vicinamibacteria; order Vicinamibacterales; family SCN-69-37; genus CAVXSP01. The sequence continues at coordinate 2,599,589 of CAVXSP010000001.1, forward strand.
CGTCCTCGAGAAGGAGTTCGCCAAGATCGAGGACTCCGACTCCGAGCAGGAAATTCGCAAGAAGCTCAAGGGGCTGGGCTACATCTCGTGAGGCTCGCCGGCGCCGCAGGGCAGCGTTGACGATGATGTGGCTCATGAACCGCGTGGGCGGCTCGGCGGTCGACGCCGCCATGGCGCCTCTCCGCGGACTGCCGCCGTTCTGGAGCCTTGGCGTGCTGGCCCTGGCCACGGCCGTCGGGATGCTGCTCGTCTTCCGTGCGACCCTCGACGTCGCCGGCGTCGAGCGGGCCAAGCGGCGGACGCACGCCGCGATCTTCGAGATGCGGCTGTTCCAGGACGACCTTCGCGCCGTGCTGCGCGCAGCCGCCGAGGTGGTCCGGCACAACGCCACGTATCTCAGGGCGTGGCTGCTGCCGATTGCCATCGTGAGCCTGCCGCTCACGCTGCTCATCGGACAGCTCGAGTGCTTCTACGGCTCGGCCGGGCTCACGCCCGGCCAGTCGGCGCTCCTGGTCGCCCGGATGCGCCAGACGAGCGGCCCGCAGCCGGAGGCAGGCGCGATCACGCTCGAGGCCCCGCCCGATGTGCGCGTCGACACGACGGCGCTCTGGTTCCCTGGGGCGGGCGAAGCCGTGTGGCGCGTGTCTCCCGTCGCGCGGGGCGATTTCGATCTTCGTCTCCGCGTGGGCAGGACGATCGTCGGCAAGACCTTGCAGGTCTCCGACCTCGTCGTTCGTCGATCGCCACGGCGCGTGGGGACGGGCTTGGTGGACGAGTTCCTGTATCCATCGGAGCCGCCGCTGCCGGCCGACGGTCCCGTCGCGTCCGTCGACGTCGGCTACCCGGCCGCCGAGGTCGACGTTGTCGGCTGGCACGTCCACTGGCTGGTGCCGTATCTCGGATGGTTGTTCGTCTTCGCCTACGTGCTGAAGCGCCCGTTCGGCGTGGTCTTCTGAACCGCCCGGTTCGGCGGCGAGGTCAGGGGCGCTTTCCAGCCCGGTTCAGATAATCGCGGACCTTTGGCTGATTCGGATCGAGCGCGAGCGACTGCGCCAGCGCCTTGCGCGCGGCCTCTCGATCGCCGACGCACAACTGCGCGAGGCCCTCCGCGGCGAAAGCGGCCGCATTGCGGGGCGCCAGCGCTTCCGCGCGCTGGAAGTCGCTCGAGGCGCCCTTGCAGTCGCCCGCGTCGACGCGATATCGCCCGCGGAAGAGCCACAGTTCGACGTCGTTCGGCCTGGCATCGAGTCCGCCGTTGATGAGCTTCAGGCTCCGCGCCGTCTGCCTGGCGCGCTGATAGCCGATCGCTCGTCCGACGAGGATCTGGGTGCCTTCGGGCAGGCCGTTCGCGTACGCGCGCACGAGCAGCTCATCCGAGCGGTCGAGCTCCGCCGGACGACTGAAGAGCAGATCGCTGAGATTCCAGGACGCAGACGCCAGGCTCGGGTCGGCCGAGAGTGCCTGCTCGAACGCGGCGATCGCTTCGTCGGTCTTCCCCGCGTTACGAAGAATCACGCCTTCGTTGTTGTACGCGCCGGGCGTGCGCGTCTCGCCGGCCTGGCCCGCCGGGCCGCTGTCGGCGATGTATCCGAGCGACTTCAGCTTCGCGAGGGAGTCCGCCTCGCCCGCCGCGCTGGCCGACACGGGCGCCGGCGGCGGCGGCTGGTACGTCGCCCGATAGTCCGCGGGCGGAGCGGCGCCGCGCGCCGGCGTGCCGGGCAGGGGAGACCCCATGAGGCCCTCGCCGGGCGGCAGTCCGATCAGCGCCAGCAGGGTCGCACAGATCTGCGTCACGCTGCCGCGTCCGTTGTGTGGACCAGCGGTCACTCCGGCGCCCCAGAGGACGTACATGCCCGATGGCCGGTGCCACTTGGCCGCGGTGGCGTTCGCGTTGCTCGACAGGCTCCCCGGCCGGCCGTCCTTCCAGAAGAAGCCGTGGTCGGAGGCGATCATCAGCACGCCGCCGGCCTGTTCGACGAGCGTGCGATATGCGCCGAGCTGGTCATCGATCGCATGAAAGTAGCGCGCGGGCACGCCGCTGTAGCGGTCGAAGTCCGCCTGCGGGATGGCGGGCTGCTTCGGCGGCGCGTAGGGCGCGAATACGTGGCCGATCGAGTCCGTGCCCTCGAAATAGACCACCGTGAGATCGGGATGGTCCCGAGTGAACGCCTCGCGGCCGAGCTCGTCGTAGACGCGCGTCTCGACGAGGATGCGCCGCAGGGCGCTGATCGGATGCGCGTATGGATCCGACGCGTCCGAATGCGCGCGGTAGTCGCCCTCGGTCAGCCACGGGAGATAGGACTTGATCGTCGGGAAGTCGACGCCCTGCTCGGCGCGCTGCAGCGTCTGGCGCGCCCAGCCTGCCCGCTCGGCCGGATAGACGACGCCGGGCGAAGCGGGCGCGTCGCTGAAGAGGAAGCTGGACAGCCGATCCGAGACGATCACCCCGTCGATCGGCTCGGCGGGGAACGTGGCCCAGAGGCCCAGCACGGCGGTCTTCTTGCCTCCGGCCGTCGCCATGTTCCAGATCGCCGGCACCTGACGCGACGTGCTGGTGATCGGCTCCTTGGCGCCGGTCTGCGGGTTGAACTGGACGAAATCGAGGATTCCGTGGTCGAGCGGGCTGCGCCCGGTCATCATCGTCGTCCAGACGAGCGGCGAGAGCGGCGGCGGGTCGGTCTCGAGCACGCCGCTCCGCCCCCCGCGCACGAGCCCCGCCAGGTTCGGCATGATTCCGTGGGCCATGTAGTCGTCGAGGAGCTGCCAGTCCGCGCCGTCCAGGCCGACGAACAGGACCGGCGGCGCCGGCGTCGCGGCGTGCGCGATCGATTCGACGGGCGCGGGAGGCGGCAGGGGAGGCGCTGATGCCGGCGGCGCGGACGCGTCGCTGGCCGGGCGCGAACAGCCGGTCAGCGCGAGCGCTGCCGCGAGGGCGAGAATCGCACGAAAGGTCATGCGGATCGTCGGCGTCGTCTCCGCGGTCGAGGCAAACGGAGGGCGCCGTCTGGCGTTGCCAGACGAGGCCCTCCCATCTTACCGTGGCGCGACGGCGCGCGGTTAGAACGTCAGGCGGGCGCCAATCCTGGCGCTGAATGGCGCCGTGAATGCACGTCCGGCCTTGAGGAAGTCGGGATTCGTCGCCGTGGACCTCGGATCGGCCAGTTGCGCGACGGGCGTGAGCCGGGGCACCAGCCCGGTCGCCGGGTCGACGGGCAGATGCTGCAGGCCGTTGTCGCCGTTGCAGATCGCGTCCGGGATGCCCGCGCACGCCGGGTCGGAATCCAGGTTGTACCGCTGATCGAGCAGCGTCGCCGCCTGACGGTCGAACAGATTGAAGATATCGAGCGACAGGCTGACCGAGCGGTTGTTGCCCAGCCGGATCGGATAGCCGACGTGGAGGTCGGCTTCGTAGTCGGCGGGTCCGCGGCCGAGCCCGCCGCGCGGCGTCAGGTAGTACTCCCAGTTCTGATAGACGAACGAGTAGCCGTAGGCGGTCAGCGGGAGGCCTGAGAGGTACCGCGTCGACACGCCGAGGTTCAGGCCGCTCACCGGTCCGTCGCTCCACTGATAGCTCGCGTCGAACTTGATCTGGTGTCGACGGTCGGCCGTGAGCGGACCGTCGGCATTGATCAGGAAATCGGCGAAGTCGAACGCCGAGTTGATGTTCGGGTCGAGCTGGCTGGTCGCGTTCTGGAAGGTGCCGTCGTAGTTGCCCTCGAGCTTCGACCAGACGTAGCTGGCGATCATCTGCCAGTTGTTCGAGAACCGCTTGCGCGCCGAGAACTCCAGGCTGTGGTTCACGCGCCGCGCGTCCGGCGACTGCGCCTGCGTGTAGTCGTAGAAGGTCAGGGTCTTGCCGAGCGTGCCCTTACCGGGATTGGCGACGAAGTACTCGCCCGACTCGGTCAGGAAGTCCTCGATGACGCGGCCGAGCGTGCGGTAGTTGTACCGGGCCGCGACGACCAACGACGGCGCGATCTCGCGTTCGACGCCGACCAGATACTCGTCGACGTACTGGCCGTTCAGCGGCGAGTCCACGGGTTCCGGCCCGCCGAGCAGGGACGTTCGTCGCGGGGTGCCATCCACGGGCACGATCGCCGTCGGGTCCGACGAGTAGTTGTAGCAGAAGCAGGTCAGCTCGCCGCCGAACGATCGGATGTTGATGTCCATCGGGATGTTCTCGAAGAACCGCCCGTAGTGCGCGTAGATCTTCGTCCGGCCGTCGTTGGTCGGATCGAACACCGCGCCGACGCGCGCCGCCCAGTTGTTCGTCAGCGAGAACGCCTTCGTGTCGTTCCGCCCGTACACGTCCTGCCGCTCCCAGCGCACGCCGGCGTCGATCGTCAGGTTGCTCATCGCGCGAAAGCTGTCCTGCGCGAAGAGCGCCGTGTTGTAGTCGACCGGCTCGGACTGCAGCGGGTCGATGATCACCCAGCTCGCCGAATCGTCGCGATTGAAGCCCGGCGCCAGGTCGTTCACGTAATAGCGGTGGCGGTAGAAGTCGACGCCGTCGGCGGTGAACTGATAGACGCGCTGGCCGGCGCCGCCCTGGTGGCTCCTCACGAGCGCGTCGACGTGCTCGAAATCCACGCCGCCCTTGAGGGTGTGGCGTCCGAGATACTTGGTCAGCTCCGCACGGACGTCGTCGCGCGCGAGATCGCTGTCCTGGTAGAACCCGAAGCCGCCGGAGAGCGAGTTCGGACTGACCGTCGCGTCGATCAACGCCGGCTGCGTCGTGCCGAGGCCGCTGTATGTGTTGTTCTCGTTGTGGCGCCCGTAGATCGCTTCGAGCAGCCAGGTGTTCCGGAACACGCCGTCGTAGCGCACGATCCCGTCGACGCCGCCCTGATCCAGCGTGCCGTTCCACGTGCTGGACGGCCCCTGGATGGGAAAGATGGCGCCGTCTCGTGTGCTCGGATCGCCATTGACCGATCCGACGAGCGTCTGGTTGTGGCCGATGTTGAAGGTCAGCTTGCCGGCGAACGTCTCACGCGTGACATCCTGCGGAACGACGTCGCCCGGGCTCGGCGTGCCCGCCGCCGCCTTGGGGATCGGTCGGATCACGGTGCGGTCGTCGCGCTCGTTGATGCGATCGTAGGCGCCGAAGAACCACAGCTTGTCCTTCAGGATGTACCCGCCCAGATCGAACCCGGCGTCCCACTGGTGAGCGACGTCGCTGACCTGCGTGGTCGTCTGCGGCACCTTGTCCGCCGTGCTGTTCTGGGCCGTCAGCGGTCCGCCCGTGCCGTAGGCGAACAGTCCGCCATGGTAGGTGTTGCCCCCCGACTTGGTAATCGCTTCGATCACCGCGCCGGTCGTTCGCCCGTACTCGGCGTTCATCCCCTCCGTCTTGACGTTGACGTCCTGGATGAAGTCGAAGTTGATGGTCTTGCGCTCCTGACCGGCGATGATGCCGGTCATGTTGAGACCCTCGATGATGTATTGGTTCTCGGCGCCGGTCGAGCCGTGGGCCGCCGGACCGACCACTGCCGGCAGGCCGTCATCGCTGACCAGTTGCAGGTCCTCGTTCACGCCCGGCGCGAGCCGGCTGACCGCATAGAAGTTCCGCTGCACCGGGAGCTGCGAAAAGATGTTCTGTCCGGCCGTGATCCCGCCCGTCGTGCTCGTCACGTCCACCGTCGGCGGAGCGGCCGTCACCGTGAGCGCCTGCTCGACGCCCGCGACCTGCAGGGTGAGGTTCACGGTGGCCGTCTGATCGAGCTCGAGGGACACGTTCTGACGCGTCGCGGTCTGAAATCCGCTGAGGTCGGCTTTGACCGTGTACTTGCCTGGAGGCAGCGTCGGCAGTTGATATTGCCCGGTCGAGTCGGTCGTGGCCGTGCGAGCGCCCTGCAATTGCGGGCTCGTGGCGGTCACGGTCGCGCCGGGAATCGCCCCGCCTTGAGCGTCCACGACGGTTCCTGTGATTCGACCGGTCGTCTGCGCGAGAACCGGTCCCGCCAGGCCGAGGGCCAGCACACCGCCGAGCAGCGTGACGATGGGGGTCCGCATTGATGTACCTCTCGATCTGGGAACGAGCCGCCGGGAGAGAGCGTCCGTGGGAGCGCGGCTCGGGCCCGCCGTCGGAAGGGATCGCCGCGGCAGGCCATGAATCCACTCTAGGACCTTTGGTTTGCCTCGCGGTTCCGGCGATCTCCCGATACAGGCGCTCGCACACGCCTGTTGCCCGCAGAAAAGAACCCGCGGGCGTCTCCCCGGCCCCGCTTGAAAGCCGATAAATAAGGTCGGATTTCCACCCGACGGCGGCACCTTTGGACGGTTGCGCACAATTGCGCGGGGGCATATAGTTTCGCGCGCACTTGGGCTCCCTGCTCTTGTGGCGGGCCCCGGCCCGGGGCGCCGGTGGGTGTGCCGAGCCCGCCGCCGCCCCGTGCGTGGCCCCTTCGCGCTCCAGTTCAGCACCAGTGCAGCCGATATACCGGAAGGCCGCCGTGGCGGATGGCCGCAGATTGCCGTGTCCGCCTGACGGGCAGGAATTCCGGCGCATTCCACGCCCAAGCTGAGGAGTCGCATTGATGAGGGGGTTGATTCTCGTTCCGGCTTTCGCGCTGCTCGTCGCGAGCCACGCATTCGCCCAGGGCATTCAGACCGGCACTATTCGCGGCGCCATCACGGACCAGCAGGATCGGGCCGTGCCGGGCGTCACCGTCACGGCCGCCTCGAGCGCGCTGCAGCAGCCGCGGGTCGCCGTCACCGACGGGCTCGGGTTCTACGCGATGACGGCGCTGCCGGCGGGCACCTACGAGCTGAAGTTCGAGCTCGACGGCTTCGCGGTCGTGGCGCAGACGGTCACGCTGCCGTTGGGACTGTCGGTCGAAGCCAACGCGCTGATGCGCCCGGCGACCGTGACCGAGACCGTCACGGTCGTGGCCGGAACGCCCGCGCAGATCGTCAACCCGGCGGTGGGGGCCAACTTCAAGCACGAGGAGATCGAGAAGCTCGCCAATCCGCGCACGCTCTTCGGGATCGCGCAGCTCTCGCCGGGCCTGACGCAGAACGGGCCTCAGAACAAGAACCAGCTCGTCATCAACGGCGCGTTCGCCTTCGACAACGTCTTCATGATCAACGGCGTCGACGTGAACGACAACCTGCTGGCGCAGCCGCAGGACCTGTTCGTCGAGGACGCGATTGCGGAAACGCAGGTGCTCACCTCCGGGCTGCCCGCCGAGTTCGGTCGGTTCACCGGCGGCGTCATCAACGCCATCACGAAGAGCGGCGGCGAGATCTTCTCGGGCAGCGGCCGCGTCGACTTCTCCAACGCGGCGTGGACGACGGCGACGCCCTACGAGGTGTCGAAAGGGATCGGCGACACGGTCCATCCCAATTCCCTTCAGGCGTCCTACGAGACGACGCTCGGCGGGCCGATGATGAAGAGCCGGCTCTGGTTCTTCGCGTCGGCGCGGTCCTCGTCGATCGACACGACGCGAAGCCTGTCGCAGACGGGCATGACGGTCGGGAGCACCGATTCGAACAAGCGTGGCGAGCTCAAGCTGACTGGCCGGCTCGCCGACCATCAGACGCTCCAGTTCGGATTCCTGAACAACCCGCGCGAGCAGACGAACGCGTCGGGGATCCAGAACTTCGTGATCACGCCGGACAGCGAGGCGAATCCGATCACGCGGAACTGGTACTACTACGGCAACTACCGGAGCGTCGTGCGGAACACCACCGTGCTCGAGGCTCAGTACTCGCAGCGCCGGTGGAAGGTGGAGAACTCCGGCGGCGCGAGCACGAACCTCCTCGACTCGCCGTTTCTGTCCGCCACGCAGTGCGCGTGTCTGTACAACGGGCCCTACTTCGACTCGACCGATCCCGAGGAGCGCAACAACGCGCAGGTGACCGGCAGCGTCACGCACTTCTGGACCCGGGGCGGCGCGCACGAGACGAAGCTGGGCTACGAGTTCTTCCGGAGCCAGCGCCGCGGCGGCGGCTCGCAGTCGTCGACGAGCTATGTCTTCAACTCCGACTTCTCGACCGATGCGGCGGGAAGTCCTCTGCTCGACGCGAACGGCCAGGTCGTTCCCGTCTTCGTGCCCGGCGTGTCCTCGATCGACTACTACCCGGCCGAGCGCGGCGCGACGATGAACATCGACAACCATTCGGTGTACCTGCAGGACCACTGGGCGATGAACCGTCACTGGTCCGCGGATCTCGGCGCCCGCTATGAGCACGTGAGGGCGGTCTCGACCGGCGGCATCGTCGGCGTCGACAATCACCGGATCGTGCCGCGGCTGGCCGCCGCGTACGACGTCGCCGGCGACGGCAATCACATCATCCACGTGACCTACGGCTGGTATTCCGGCCGGTACAACGAGAACCAGATCGGGGCCAACAGCCCGGTCGGCAACCCGCCGCAGCTGACGCTCCTCTACACCGGCCCGGAAGGGCAGGGCGTCGACTTCGCGCCAGGATTCGATCTGGCCAACTATCCCGTGGGGCCGTCGAGCGCCGCCCGCGTGCCCGGCGCGAACGTCCTGATGGACCCGAAGCTCAAGTCGCCGGTGGTCCGTGAGTTCACGACGGGCTACGGCATCAACCTGTTCGGAGGGCGCGGCTACGCCGAGACGTCCTACATCCACCGGCGGACCGTCGATCTCATCGAGGACTTCCAGACCGTCGACGGCGGCTTCACGGACGTCACTCTCGGCGGCGTCGACGCGGGCCTCTTCACCAACACGATCTACCGGAACAGCGACGTCGCGCGCCGCGTGTTCGACTCGCTCCTGTTCCAGACGCAGTACCGGGTCAACGAGCGCGTGATGTTCGGCGGGCACTACACCGTCCAGCTCCGCAACGAGGGCAACTACGAGGGCGAGATGCCGAGCCAGCCCGGCAAGCCGTCATTCATCGGCAACTATCCGGAGGCATTCCGCGCGGACCGGAACTTTCCGGACGGCAACCTTCAGGACTTCCAGCGCCACCGTCTGCGGATCTGGGGGATCTACGACGTGCCGATGGGCCGCTACGGCCACGGGTCCCTGTCGGGCCTGTGGCGCGTGGATTCTGGGCTGACCTACAGCCTGCGCGCCGTCAGCAAGGCCCTGACCTCGACCCAGCAGCAGATCATCGCCGCCGCCGGCTATCCCGATGCGCCGAACACGACGGACCCGACCGCCGGCTACTACATCTTCTTCGGCGATCGCGGATCGCAGAGCTTCAAGGGCTACGGCGTGTTCGACACGTCCTTCAACTACGATGTGCCCGTCCGCGGCTCCTTCCGGCCGTGGGTGAAGCTCGATATCTACAATCTCTTCAACGACCAGAAGCAGATCGCGTGGGACGTCGGCGTCAACCCGGACGCAAGCAGCCCGAAGGACAGCCTCGGGCTCGCGACGGGCTACGTGAAGAAGGCGACGTTCGGCACGGCGACGGGCAACACGATCAGCGTGAGCGGTCTGACCGTCAATGCGTTCCCCGTGGCGTTCAACGGCGCCCTGCCGGGCGGCCGAACGGTGCGGCTGGCGGTCGGCTTCAGGTTCTGATTCCGATCGCGGGCGTTCGCGCCCAGGGGGCTTCCGGATGACGTGCGGCTCGCCTCGTTGGGTTCTTGCGGCCGTTCTCCCGGCTCTCGTCGCGGTCGGCGTGCCCGCCGCAACGGCGGGCCAGGGGCTGACGCCCACTGAGCGCGGTCGCGCAGTCGCGCGGTACCGCGACGGCCAGGATGCCCTGAGGGACGGGCGGTTGGCGATCGCCGAACGGGCGTTCCGCGAGGCGATTGCACGGGATCCGTCGCTGGAGCTCGGCTACTGCGGGCTGGGACAGGTGTTCATGGCCACGCGGCGGTACACGTCGGCCGTCACAGCCTATCGTGCGTGCCGCGATACGTTTCAGGCGAATGCGGCCGACGCGTTCGCAGACGATCTTCGGCGCGACCAGTCCCTCGAGAGCCGGATCGATCTGCTCGAGCAGACGCGAGGCGAGCGCGAGATGCGTTCCGGCGAAGCGCCCCAGTCGCTCGCGCTGGACGACCAGATTGGCCAGCTCGAACGGCTTCGGCACCGCGCGCCCGGTCCGCTGCCGCTGACGCCGGCCTGGATCTCCCTCGGCCTGGGCAGCGCGTACCTCCGGACCGGCCGGATGGAGGACGCCGAACGCGAGTACCGGGCCGCGCTTCGCAGCGAGCCGACGCTGGGAGAGGCGCACAACAACCTGGCGATCGTCCTCATGGTGGCCGGCCGATACGAGGAAGCCGTTCGGGAACTGGACGCGGCCGGGTCCTCGGGCTTCCGCGCCAATCCAGAGCTCAGACGTCAACTCGAGGCAGCGATCGGCACGGACCGACCGACCGTCCGTTGAGCGACGGGTTTCGATCCGTACACATCCATCGGGCGGGTCCGATCAGGTGGCCGGCACGAGCGCCATCTGGGTGACGAGCAGGTTGGCCGCCGACTCGAGCACCTGGCGGTGGCTCTCGTCGAAGGGCTCGGGCCCGTAGGCCGTGATGACGGCCAGGCACTCGCCGCTCGTCACGGGGACCGCCAGGGCGTATTTCATGGGGACGGCGAACGCCGCGGCCAGCTGGCCGAGCTCCAGACCCGCATCCGAGTTCAACACGCTCCGCTGATGTGCGAACGCCCAGCCGGAGGTCCGTTCCCCGATGGGAATTCGGAGGCCGTCGAGGGGCGGACCGCCGATCGCGGAGCAGACCTGCGCGACGATCTCGTTCTGCTGCGGCGTGAAGAGGGCGAAGCAGACGGCCGGGACCACGCGGCGGAGCGAGCGAAAGAGGATCGTCGCGCCCTCGGCAAGCGTCGACGTTTCGGACAGCTCCCTCGTGAGCTCCGCGAACACCCGCTCCTCGGCGGTCGTCGCTCTCAGCACGTCTACCTGGACGGGTGAGAGCGCACTCACCGAAGGGCCTGCGCTCTCCCGCGCCGGCGCGACGTGCTCGGCCTCCAGCTTGTCGAGCAGCCGCAGGAACTCGTCGACGATGGCCGGGTCGTACATCGTCCCGCGCCGGTCGCGCAGGATCTGTTCGGCCTGGTGGCGCAGCATGCCGAGCCGGTGCGGCCGGTCGGATCGCAGCGCGTCGTAGCAGTCCACGACGGCGAGGATTCTGGCGCCGAGCGGGATCTGTTCGCCCTTCAGTCCGTCGGGATAGCCCGAGCCATCCCAGTTCTCGTGATGGTGCCGGACGATGGGCTCGACCGGGTAGGGGAAGTCGATCGTCTTCAGGATGTCCGCGCCGGCCGCGGCGTGGGCCTTCATACGCTCGAACTCGGATGCGGTGAGGCGTCCCGGCTTGAGCAGGATATATTCCGGGACCGCGAGTTTGCCGGTGTCGTGCAGCAGCGCCGCTGCGCGCAGCGCATCCAGCCGCTTCTCGTCCCGGACGTTCAGCGCGTCGGCGAGCGCCATCGTGAAGACCTGAACGCGGCGGATGTGCCCGTGCGTCACCTGATCCTTGGCGTCGATGGCGTGCGTCAGGGCGGCAATCGTGGAGAGGAACACGCGGTTCAACTCGATGTTCTTCTGCCGCTCCGTTTCGATCTGCTTCGCCGACCAGCTGTACGTCAGGTAGATCAGGAACATCAACGGCGCGCTGACGCCCAGGAGGACGAGATCGACGCCCCGCGCGTTGACGAGGAACGCCGCGATGGACGCGCTGGCCGCGAAGCTGACCGACGTGTCCTTGATGTTGGTCCACCAGGTCGCGTACAGGCGGGCGCCCTGCTCGAGCGAGAGCGCGACGCTCGCGAGACCGGTATTGAGAAGGAAATACGCTGCGGTGAAGGCCGTCAGCATCCCGATGAAGCTCAGCGTAATCGAGCCGTCGTCGGGCGTCGGCCCGCCGATGCCGACGGCGCTGGCGGCGAGCCAGACCGACAGCGGGGGAGTGGCGAGCGCGACGACCACGTTCGTCCACCGCAGGCGCTTCCGCGAGAACTGCCCGCGCAGCGACACGACCGTGACGTCGAGAAGCGCCAGGATGACGCCGATCGACGGACCGAACAGGAGCGTCCCCGCCAGCACGAACGTCTCGGAGAGGGAGAACCTGACGCTGACGAGCGGCATGTCGACCGAAAACCAGCCGCCCACGAGAGTCAGCACCGCCAGCTTCAACCAGGCCAGATGCGGCCAGTCGTGCGGCTGCCGGACCAAATCGCCGAGGCTCAGGAAGATGACGCCGAACCCGAGCAGCCCGATTGCGGCGATGTACGCACGTTTGACCACGGGTCTGCTGACCGCGGGAGCTGATGGCTGGTGTTCAGACGACACGACGGAGGCTCTGGCGCTGACCTTCGGAACGGCGCGGCAACAGCGAACGTGGCGCCAACATCACGTCAAGGGGAGCGACAGTATTGTAGCTGGGTCGGTCGGCCCTGCAAACTGGTTTTCGTGTCTTGTCAGGTAAGGCCTGACAGCTCGCAGCGTCAGTCGAAGCGGATGCCCGCGGAGAGCCAGCGTCCCGGCAGCGCCACACCGGCGATCTCGCGGTAGGTCACGTTCAGCAGATTCGAGCCGGCCAGAAACAGGCTGGCGCGGCCGAATCGGCGGGTGAGCCGTGCGCCGACGAGCGTGTAACGCTGCCCGTCGCGACGCTCGCGCCGGTCGGCGTTCACGGCCAGTTGCCAGCCGGGCGCGAGCGGGGCGGCGACGGCGAGGCCGGCCGACCGGCGGGCGTACTCCAGGACGTACTTCGAGAGCAGCGAGAGGGCCGGAGCGTCCACCGCCTGGCTCGAGACGCTCGCGCGGACGAGCGCCCCGGCCCACCGCCGGGCGGCCCAGAGCTCCAGGCCCTTGGTCGTGACGTCGCGGACGTTGGTGGAGCGCCAGAGGTCCGTCTCGGTCGGCCGGACCCAGTCGATCACGTCGCGGTCCCATCGGACGAACGGCGACGCCGAGACCGTCCACGCGCCGGGTGTCCAGTCGACGCCGCCGTCGAGCGACCATCCGTGCTCCGCGCGCAGATCGGGGGAGCCCAGGTTCGCCGGGTCGTGGTAGTAGAGCTCGGTGAACGTAGGGATGCGAAAGGCCCGCCTGGCGGACGCGCGCACGCGGATCTGCTCGGCCAGCGCCACGGCCAGCGAGAGCGCCGGGTTCCAGGACGGCCCGAAAGCGGAGTAGTCGTCGAATCGAAGGCCGCCGACGAGCGTCGCCCGCGCGGCGAGCGGAGCCTGGAGCTCAGCGAAGAAATCCTGATGGAGGTACCGCCGGTCGCCCAGATTCGTCGAGCGGACCCAGTCGCCTCCGGTCCCGCCGCCGACGCTCAGCCGGCGTCCGGCGCCGAACTCGCGACCTACGCGCGCGCTGAGGTCGCCGCTCTCGGTCCGGTGCTCGTTTTCGGCGAAGCCCGGCCGTTCGATGTCCCATCGGAAGTGATCGCCGTGATTGCGCCAGCCGGTGCGCACGTCGGCGGTCCAGGCGCCGCGGGTCCGCTGCCAGCTCAGCGACGCGAGCGTCTGGTCGGTCCACTCCTTCGACGGCGAGGCGCCGTAGAATCCATTGGCGCCGAACGCCTTGCGCTGGTGTCTCACGTCGAGCGTCCAGCCGCGCGCCGGCTGGCCGCGCACCGCCCCGCCGCCGCCGGCGAACTCGCGATCGAAGGCGAAGCCTCCGCTGCGGCTCATCCATCCGGTCGCCGTCCAGTCAGGCGGGACCAGGACGCCCGAGACGGACGCCTCGGCCGACGTGTAGCCGAACTGTCCGCCCGCGACCTCCGCCGATACATGCGGGTCGCGCCGGGTGATCACGTTGATCGTGCCGCCGAGGGCATCGGCTCCATGGACCGTCGAGCCGGCGCCGCTCACGATCTCGATGCGGTCCACGCCGGCCGCGGCGAGAGGGATGTCGCCGTCGTGGTGGCCGCTCTGGCTGTCGTTGATGCGAAGGCCGTCGACGAGCACGAGGCTCTGCCCGAAGGCGGCGCCCCGGATCGAGATGTCGGTCTGCATGTCGTGCGGGCCTCTCGACCGTGCGTCCACGCCGGGCGCGAGCCGCAGGGCGTCGATGACCGAGGCGATCCCGAGCCGTGCGAGGTCGTCGTGGGTGAGCACGGTCACGGTCTGGCCCAGCGACGCGATCGGCGCGGGCGCGACCGTGGCGGTCACGACGACTTCCTGCGACACGCGCGGTGGCGACTGACCGGCCGCCATCCGTGGCATCGAAACACCGAACAGGGTCGCGGCCAGAACGGGCGCCAGCACGCCCCTACGGGTTCCGCTCGAGATGCGCTTTCTCCTCATGGCCGATCCATCGGAATATCACGATCACGAGGACGGCGGGAATCAGCACCGCCCACCAGCCGGAGATCCCGACGCGGGCGAGCACGCTCGGCCCGAACCATGCGACCACGCCGAGCAGGCCGGCGGCCCACAGGAGACAGCTGGCGCCGTTGAGCAGGCTGAACTTGAGCGGCCGGACGCCGGCGTAGGCGCAGGCGGCCGACAGCGCGATTCGAAGCCCGGGCGAGAAGCGGACGGCCATGACCGTGAGCGTCTCGTTCCGGCGCACCCGCTGCGCGAGGCGCTCGCCCCGGCGGGCGATCGTCGGGAAGCGCCGCAGCCAGCGATTCAGCCGGCCCCGGAGCGCGTAGAAGAAGAATTGGTCGCCGAGCGCCGCGCCGAGCGCGCCCGCCAGCGCCACGCCGGCCGCATCGAGCTGGCCGCGGCTCACGAGGCTCGCCGCCGCCACGAAGACGATCTCGCCTTCGAGCATCGCCGCGAACACCACCACGACGTAGGCGAGCGCACCCTGCGCTTCACTGATGTGCACGGAACGATTGTGGCCGCGCGTCGGAGAATTGGAAACTGGGCATTCAGGATCGGGAGGCGATTTCCGAATTCCCGATCCTCGACTCCGAACCGCCCGATCCGGTGCGGGCCGCCTCGCGGACGACCGCAGCGACGCGTGCGACCTGGTCGTCCGAGAGAGATTGATAGACGGGAATCTGGACGGCCAGCCCGGTCGCGTCCGCTCCGGGCGCGGGACGCGCAAAGGGCGCAAAGAGCGGAAGGGCTGTGCAGATGTCGACGTGCAGCGTCTCGAGATCGACGCCGCGCTTCAGGCTCCGCACCACGACCGCGTCCCGGTTCGGGAAGTACGCACAATACTGATAGAAGACGTGCGTTCGATCGGGTGGGATCGCAGGCAGCCGTGCCCCCGGCACGTCCAGCAGCCGCCGGGTGACCAACTCGGCGTGCGCCTGCGTCTGGGCGGTCCAGCGGTCGAGATGCTTCAATGCCTCGAGTCCAAGGGCCGCCTGGATGTTGGCATATCGCTCGCGATAGTCGGCGGGCAACGGATCGAGCGAGCGGATCGGCTCCCAGAGGAACACGTCCGGGTTGGCGTTGATCCAGGCCGAGGTCCAGAGGACCGGGAAGAGCGTCCACGTGAACACACCCGGCCGAATGCTGATGCGCTGGACGCGGCCGTGCCAGAGCTTCCGGCGGACGGCCGCCTCCGTCGGCGGCGGCTCGGCCGCTGCGAGGCGCGCGATGCGCTCGGCGAGCCCCGCGTCACGGGT
This sequence comes from uncultured Acidobacteriota bacterium, assembly GCA_963764505.1. Classification (GTDB taxonomy): domain Bacteria; phylum Acidobacteriota; class Vicinamibacteria; order Vicinamibacterales; family SCN-69-37; genus CAVXSP01. Next base: position 2,615,076 of record CAVXSP010000001.1, read on the forward strand.
GACCGCGGCGCCTCCGCCGTAGGTGTTCAGGGGCTTCAACGTCTGGAAGCTGAACAGCGCGGCATCGCCCAGCGTGCCGACCTGACGGCCGCCGTAGGTCGCCCCGAGCGCATGCGCGCAGTCCTCGATGACCGCCAGGCGGTGCGCGCGCGCGATCTCCAGGATGGGATCCATGTCGCAGGGCAGTCCCCACATGTGCGTGGGCACGACGGCGACGGTCCTGGGGCCGACGAGGCGGGCCAGGCTCGCAGGCGTCATCGTGAAGGTCGACGGGTCCACGTCGGCGAAGACCGGCCGGAGGCCGGCGACGCGCGCGATCTCGGGAATGACCCAGAAGGTGAGCGCCGGCAGGACGATCTCGCCGCCGGCCGGCAGCTCGAGCGCCTTCAGGATGTAATAGAAGGCCATCCGCCCGTACGACGCACACACGGCGCGGACGCCCTCGCCGAGGCGGCCGGCGAACGCGGACTCGAAGGCACGGACGTGCGGCCCGTCGACGAGCTCGCCGCGGGCGCGAATCTCGGCGACCAGCTGCTGCGTGTTCGGCAGGACGCGGGCGCCGTAGCGTGGGATCGCGCTCAGCATGCGACGGTCCTCGACATCATCCGGTGCTCGCGGCGCGCCTGCAGCCGCGAGACCCGCAGATCGAGATGGCTCACCACGTCCCGGATCGGCGAGGCCCTGATGCGGAGATAGTTGGCGAGGTACGACGGCCGCATATAGAAGCGCGTGTAGGCGGCGCCCAGCAGGAATTGTAGCTGCTCGTGCGTGAACTGCGGGTGCGTGAAGGTGGGCGTGAAGCCGTCGAACTTCTCCCAGTCGGTCTCCGTCACGAGCGGCGCCATCCGCTTCCACAGCGGCGTCCCGGGATATGGCGTCAGCAGCTTGAACTGCGCCACGGTCGATCCGAGCTGCACGGAGTACTCGATCGTCGCGCCGACGGAGTCCCACGTGTCCTCGAGGAAGCCGAGCACGTAGAACGCCGCGGTGACGATTCCCAGCCGCCGGCACTGTTCGATCACCGCCCGCTGATGGGCCTCCGGGATCGGGCGGCGGCCGACCTTCTTCAGGATCGCCGGCGACATCGCCTCGACGCCGAAGCTGATGGCGCGCAGTCCGGCGCGATGCATCGCGGTCAGCAGACCGGCGTCGAGCCGGTCCAGCCGGGTCTCGCACTCGAACGTGAGGTTCAGGCCGCGCGAGAGCACGCCCTCGCACAGCTCGAGGACACGGTCGCGACCCTCGGTGAAGAGCGGGTCGCGGAACACCACGTACGGACGTCGGAGCCGCGCGGCCAGGTAGGTGAGCTCGTCGAGGATGTTCGCCACCGACCGGCTGCGGTACCCGGCGAGGATCCGGTGCGGACAGGTACGTGCAGAACTCGGGGCAGCCGCGGCTTGCGAGCAGTGCCACCGCGCCGCCGATCGGCCGCCCGGCGAACGGCACGCTGAACCGGCGCTGCCGTCCCATCGTGAGATCCCAGCGCGGGAACGGCAGCGTGTCGAGGTCGGCCACGGGCGGGCTCGCCACGCGGCCGTGGAGCACCTCGCCGTCGACCAGACGCCGCATGGCGTGCTCGGGCTCGCCATCGATCACGAAATCGGCCGACGGCAGGAAGAGATCGGGCAGCTTCGAAGCCGCCAGGCCGAAGAAGCCGACCGGCACGCCGCGAGCGCGAATCTGCTCCGCCCAGCGGATCTCGCGCCGGCAGTCGACGAGCGAAGAGAGCACCAGCGCCACGTCGCCGTCGACCAGCTCCCCCGATGTCGGCACCACTTCGTGACCCGCGTCGGCGGCGAGTGCGGCCAGATAGGCCAGGTGAATGCTTTGAAGGTCATGGAACCGCCGCTTGATCTGGCAGATGACCGCCGTGACCTTCGAAAACGGCCGGAGCCGGGAGCCGAAGCCGCCCGCGACCGTATCCTTGCTGACGAACCCGTCGCCGCCTCTGACATCCGCGAGAACAATGCGCATACGTACCTCGCGGCCAGACCCGCTTTTCGGGACGGCCGCCTACCGCGATGAACGGACGAAGGGTCTCGGCTACCCGGTGGACGCATGGGCAGCGCGCACCCGCCAAGGCAGAGCGGGCGTTCAGGCGGAGGGTGGGGCGCGTGGGCGAATGAGCCGGAGTGCGTCCGAGCTCGTCGTGCACTCCGGGGCGGCATGGACCGCGCCGGAGCGATCCAGGTCGGCCGGCCGCGGCCGGCGCGCGGCATCGGTGCCCGGCGGCGAGAAGCCGTCGGACGCAAGCGCCGCGGGCTCACCGTCGCCGCCGCGGCCGATGCCGGTCGGATTGGAGAGCCCGGGCGCGCGGCCGTGCCGGCGCGGGTGCAGGCGCCGCAGATCGCCTCCGGGCGTGCGGCGCCAGACATGCACGGACGCGGTATCGGCGGCCACGAGGTCGAGCCGGCCGTCGCCGTCCACATCGGACGCGAGGATCTGCAGCACGGGCCGCCGCGTCCGTAGCACGATCTGCTCGCGCGATCCGGAGAGCCAGACCTGCAAGCTGTTCGGCGACCGCCGGATCGTGACGACGTCGCGCACGCCGTCCCGATCGAGATCGGTGTAGAGCGGATCCGCCCACGCCCGGCCCGAGAGAGAGGTGACCGCTGCAAGGGCAAGCAGGGCCGCGATCGGCCACTGCCAAGCGTGTGCGACGCGGAACCGGGGAGGCAGCACGAAGGTCCATCGGCAGTATAGCGCCTTGTTCGGGATCGGGTTGCAGCCGTCGAGTCGGTCAGATACGCTCGTGAATCCCGCCGCGCCGGGCTGTCTATACTGTTCGGATGCTCGTGGCGCAGCGGCTGCTCGTGAGCGGGCGCGTGCAGGGAGTCGGATTCCGGTTCTTCGTCGAAGAGACCGCCCGGTACGAAGGGCTCTCCGGATGGGTGAGGAATCTGCCCGATGGACGGGTGGAAGCCTTCATCGAGGGCGACAATGAAGCGGTGAACCGGGTCGCGTCCAAGATTCGGCGCGGACCGCGGGCCGCGCGCGTGGAGCGTGTCGACGCGTGCGACGAGGCCCCGACCGGCCGCAGAATCGAGTTCGAAATCCGATGACCCGCGCCGATACCAGGACTGTCATGGATGCACTGAAAGACCGGATTCGTCACGTTCCCGATTTCCCCAAACCTGGGATCCTGTTCTACGACGTCACGACGCTGCTCAAGGATCCCGAGGGGTTCCAGATGGCGGTGGAGGCGATGGCGGCTCCCCATCGGGAACGCGCGGTCGACCTCGTGGTCGGCATCGAAAGCCGCGGCTTCATCTTCGGAGCGGCGGTCGCGGATCGGCTGAAGAGCGGATTCGCACCGGTCCGCAAGCTGGGGAAGCTGCCCGCGAAAACGCGCCGCGCGTCGTATCAGCTCGAATACGGCACGGACTCGCTCGAGATTCACGAGGACGCCGTACGCCGTGGGGCGAAAATCCTGGTCGTGGACGACCTGCTGGCAACCGGCGGCACGGCCGCCGCCACCGTCGGTCTGCTCCGCGAGCTCGGGGGGGATGTCGTCGGGATCCAGTTCCTGATCGAGCTCGTGGCGCTCGACGGCCGCGCGCGGCTGCAGGGCGAGAAGGTTGGCGCGGTGCTGGCGTACTGACGGCCGTTCGCGCGATGTCGCGCCCGTAGCTCAGCTGGATAGAGCACCGCCCTCCTAAGGCGGGGGCCGCCCGTTCGAATCGGGCCGGGCGCACCAGATCCAACCAGCGAACAGACGAGGAAGAGGAAGAGGACCAGACCGTGAGGCGTGTACCACGATGGCTCGATGCCCTCGCGATCGGATCGCTGTTCCTGTTGGCGGCCTGCCGCCACGACGATGGGAGCCCGCCTTCGGCGACCGTGACGTCAATGACGGTCAGTGGTGCCGCGGACATCGTCCGGGGGCAGGCGTCGCAGTTCGCTGCCGTGGCGACCTGGTCCGATGGATCGACGATGGACGTGACGGCGGCCGCCACCTGGAGCTCGTCGAATGCGGTTGTCGCTTCGGTGAGCGCAACGGGCAGGGTGCTTGCCGAGAACGCGGGCGTGGCGACGATCACGGCGCGCTATGAGAACGTGACAGGGACGGGCACCGTGCAGGTGACGCTGCCCGAGGGCCCGACGGCGATCGCCATCCTCGGCACCACATCGCTGACGGCATGGGGGCAGACGACACAGCTCGAGGCGACGGCCCGCTTTGCGAACGGCAGCGTCCAGGTCGTGACCGCCCAGGCCGCATGGAGCTCGAGCGACGCGTCGGTCTTCTCGGTCGAGCGGGGTCTCGTGACGGCACGAGCCAACGGTGTGGCGGACGTCGCGGCCATCTACCAGGGTCTGGCCGGCACGAGGACGATCGGCGTTCGAGCGAGCGCCTGCCAGGCCGGTGGAACCCCCTTCAACGCCGGTGTCGGCAGCGGTGCGTACGAGGCGCTCAACCAGGGATGTCAGACCTGTCATCGGTCCGGCGCCCGCTACGACTTCACGGGGGGGCCGCAGCAGGCCTATCAGACGGCGTTGCTCCTCGTGCAGCCGCAGGACCCGGGCCGCAGCAAGCTCCTCGACGCGGCGCGCTCGCCGACCAGGTCTGCCAGCCATGCGGCCGCGAGCGTCTGGCCGGTGGACCCGTGCTTTCCCGGCGCCTGGTGCGGCGACGCGGTCCAGAAGTGGATCGAGGACGGCGCCTGCCCGGCGCGATAGCCGCCCTCGCCGCTGGCGCCGCGCTCGTGCGGTAGACTGAAGGGCCAGCCGGGGGGATGAATTCATGAAGGCTCAGCAGCGTCACCATCTGAAGCAGAACGAGTTCGCCGAGACCCTGCGGCGCATCACGGATGTTTTCCAGGAGCACGGCTCACGGATTGCCGTGGGCGCGCTGATCGCGATCGTGGTCGTCGGCAGCGTGGGCGGCTTTCTCCTGTGGCGGAAGCACACGCGGGATCAGGCAGGCGCGCTGCTCGCCGCCGCGATGTCGGTGAGCGAGTCGCCGATCGCGCCCGCCCCCACCGTGCCCGGCGCCACGCAGGCGCCGGGGACGTTCCCGACGGATCAGGCGCGGCAGCAGGCCGCGCTGGCCGCGTTCCAGAAGGTCGCCGCCGCATACCCGTCGACCCAGGCGGGGATTGCCGCGGCGTACGAGGCGGCGGGCGAGCTCGCCTCGCTCGGCCGGCTGGCCGACGCGGAGAAGGCCTACAGTGATCTCCTCGGCCGCGCCGGTGCCGGCTCGATCTATGCCGCGGCTGCCCGCATGGGGCTCGCAGAGACGCTGGCCGCGGAGGGGCAGTACGACCGCGCAATCAAGGAATATGGTGACCTCGCGGCACGGCGCGACGGCCTGCTGCCGGTGGACGGCATCCTCGTCCAGCTCGCGCGCACCTACATGAAGGCCGGCAAGGTCTCGGACGCGCGCGCGACCTTCAAACGGGTCGCCGACGAGTTCCCGAACTCGATCTATGTCCCCGAGGCGCGCCAGGAGATCGCGAAGCTCGGGTGAGCTCGTCCGGCTACTCCAGGTAGCGATCGCTCGCGAGTTCCTGACCGTTCATCACGATCTGCCGGCGCGAGGGATCGAACTCGGGCCGCTTGCGCTTCGGGAGCAGATCCCGGGCCGAGCGCTCGAGTGCCGTCACGAGCAGCGGCAGCGCCAGCGTGACGTCCGCATGGACGGTGACCTTTTCCGACTCGATCGACAGCTTGCCCCAGCTCTGCGCCTCCTCCAGACTCGAGCCGCTCGCCCCGCCGAAGTGCGGGACGTCGGTCACGATCTGCAGGGCGAACCTGTGGCCCGTCACCTTGTCCGAGTAGAACTCCGCCTGCACGCTGGCCTGATTGATGAAGTTCTTGGGCGTGCCGCCTCCGAGAACGATCGTCGCCGTGGACGGCCGGTGAATGACGACATTGGCCGATTCGATGATGTCCCCGATGACGTCGATCTGGCCGGCTGACGCGTCGCGCTGACGCGCCTGCGAGATGCCCATGCCGATCGAGGAGTCGGCAATCGCGGGGCAGAAGATCGGCAGGTTCGCGCGGAAGGCGGCCGTCAGGATTCCCTGATGGCTGGTCTCCTTCCAGAGATGCTCTCCCAGCTTGTAGAGGAACTCCCGCGTCGTGTAGGGCCGCCGTTCCAGCTTCAGGGTGAACGCCGCGATCCATTCGTCGTTGCGGCAGAATTCGTCCTCGCTCGCGAGCGTGTCGTAGACGCGGTCGATGCGCTCGGCCGCGAGCGCCGCGTCGTCGAGCGCCGGCGAGCCCAGGAAGTGGCGGCGGCCGCGCGTCTCGTGGAGATCGTGGTACAGGTTCGCGCCGGTGGAGACGAGACAGTCGACGTAGCGATGCTCGACGAGGTGCGCGATGATGAGCCGCATGCCGCCGGCCGACAGCGCTCCGGCGATTCCGAGGAAGATCGTAGCGTCGCTGCCCAGCATCTTCTCCCAGATCCGCCGGGCCGTCGCGAGGTTGCGTCCCTGGAAGGAGATCCGCTCCATTCTGGCGAGCACGTCGTCGGCGGTGAGATCCGCGGCGACGGCGAACGGCTCGACCGGCGTGCGGAGGAAACGCGACTTGCGGCGGCTCATGCGGCCGCATTGTACCGGACTTCGGATCAGTCGAGCTGCCGCTTCAGCTCCGCGAGCAGGTTCAGCGCCGCGAGCGGCGTCAGGCGTTCGAGGTCCAGGGCTCTGAGTCGATCCACGACGGGGTGATCCTCGGCTGCGGGCTGGAAGAGCGCGAGCTGATGCTGCGCCGGACTGGCCACGCCGCTGAGGCTCGGCCGGCCGCCGCGCCGGAGCTCGTCCTGCTCCAGCGAGCGCAGGATCTCCGACGCGCGCCGCACGACCGCCGCCGGCAGCCCGGCGAGTCGCGCCACCTGGATGCCGTAGCTCCGATCCGACCGGCCGGGCACGACCTTGTGGAGGAACACGATCTCGTCCTTGTACTCGCGTGCGGCCGTGTGGCAGTTCACGACGCCCTCGAGGGCATCGGCCAGATCCGTGAGCTCGTGATAGTGGGTCGCGAAGATGGTCTTCGGACGCGCGCGGTCGTTCGACGCGAGGTGCTCTGCGACGGCCCACGCAAGGCTCAGGCCGTCGAAGGTGGCCGTGCCGCGGCCAATCTCGTCGAGGATCACGAGGCTGCGAGGTGTCGCGGCGTGCAGGATCGTGGCGGTCTCCTGCATCTCGACCATGAACGTCGATTGCCCGCGCGTGATGTTGTCGGACGCGCCGACCCGCGCGAAGATCCGGTCCACGACCGAGAGCTTCGCAGCGCGCGCCGGCACGAACGATCCCGTCTGCGCGAGAATCGCCAGGAGCGCCGTCTGACGCAAATAGGTCGACTTGCCGCCCATGTTCGGGCCCGTGAGGATGACGAGCTGCCGATCGGCGCCGTTGAGGAGGATGTCGTTCGGGACGAAGGCGTCCGTCACGTGCCGCTCGACGACGGGATGCCGCACGTCGGCCGCGGAGAACTCGTCGCCCTCGTGCATCTGCGGCTTCGTGTAGTTGGCGACCGACGCGGTCTCGCCGAGGGCGGCGAGCACATCGAGGGCGGCCAGGGCGCGGGCGGTGTCGAGCACGCGCGCCGCGTCCGATGCGACGCGCTGCCGGAGGTCCTCGAACAGCTCGAGCTCCCGCGCCGCGATCCGTTCGTCGGCGCCGAGCACGCGATCCTCGTACGTCTTGAGCGCCGGCGTGATGAAGCGCTCGCCGCCGGCAATCGTCTGCTTCCTCACGTAGTCGGCCGGCACGCTCGCGAGATGCGTCTTCGAGACCTCGATGTAGTAGCCGAACACGCGGTTGTAGCGGATCTTGAGCGACGGAATGCCGGCGCGCGCGCGCTCGGCGTCCTCCATCGCGGCGATCGCCGTCTTGCCGCCGCGGCTGATCGTCCGCAGCTCGTCCAGCTCGACATCCATGCCGTCGCGGATGATCCCGGCGTCCCTGATCGTCGCTGGCGGCTCGTCGACGACCGTCTGCTCGATGAGGTCACGGACGTCGGTCAATGGATCGATCTCGGCGGCCAGACTGCGGACGAGCGGCGCCTGCACGTCGGCCGCGAGGGCGACGACGCGGGGCACGAGCGAGAGCGACTGGCGGAGCGAGACGAACTCGCGAGGCCCCGCCGTGCCGAGCGAGATGCGCGAGACGAGCCGCTCGAGGTCGTGCATCCCCTTGAGCACGTCTCGAACCTTGGCGCGCTCGGTGCTGCGAAACGCGAAGTCCTCGACGGCGTCGAGCCGGTCCTGGATGCGGGCGAGCGCGACGAGCGGCCGTACCAATCCAGGCCCGCAGCAGCCGTCCTCCCATGGCCGTCATCGTCCGATCGATCTCGCCGAGCACCGAATCCGCCCGTCCACCGTCGGCGCCTTCCACCAGTCCCAGATGGCGCATCGTGACGGGATCGATCGCGAGTGCGTCCGCCGGCGCCCGCAGCGCAATCTCCCGGACGTGGGCGAGCTCGCGCCGCTGCGTCGTACGCAGGTACGCCACGATCGCGCCGGCCGCCCCGGTCGCCGCCGGGGCGCCGTCCAGGCCGTAGGGCGTGAGCGAGGCCGATCGGAACTGCTCCAGCAGCGCGGCGCCGGCCCGCGCCGGATCGAACGTCCACCCTTCGACGCGCGTGACCCGCGGACCTCCGCCGGGGGACGGCACGAACTGGTCCGGATCGAAGCCGTCCGCGACGAGCAGTTCCTTCGGACGCAGCACCGCCAGCTCGGCCGCGAGCGCGGCAGCCGCGCCGGGCCCGGAGCGCTCCGTCGCGGCGAAGTCCCCCGTCGAGACGTCCAGGAAGGCGAGCCCGTAGGCGGGGGACGCGCCGCCGGTCTGGCCGACGGCCGCGAGAAACGCCGGTTCCCGGGCGTCGAGATACGTCGCATCGGCAAAGGTGCCGGGCGAGACTACCCGGATGACCTCACGCTTGACGAGGCCCTTGGCCTTTCGCGGGTCCTCGACCTGCTCGCAGATCGCGACCCGGTACCCGGCGCGCACGAGCCGGCCGAGGTACGTATCGACCGCGTGGAACGGCACGCCGCACATCGGAATGGGGCTGCCTGACCCGTCCCTGGCGCGCGAGGTGAGTGTCAACTCGAGCACGCGCGCCGCCGTCAGGGCGTCCTCGTAGAACATCTCGTAGAAATCGCCCATGCGGAAGAAGACGATGGCATCGCGGTACTGACGCTTGGCGTCGAAGTACTGCCGCATGGCGGGCGTCACGGCGCCGGAGGCCGGTTGAGGACGGTCGGTACCATGCCCGTCGGGCGAGGGCGCTGAGGGCGTGTCGATGCCGGAGTCTTCCGGTTGCATAGTATGTGTTTTCCACAGGAGGGGGACGGGTCTCGATCTGTGGAAAACTCCTTCGCAAGAGTTTTCCACAGATCGAGACCCGTCCCCCTCCTGTGGAAAACAATGACGTCATGGTAGTCCTCGCGATCGAGACCGTCACACGGCGCGGCAGCACGGCTCTGCTGGTGGACGGCGTCACCACGGTGCGCACCGGAGACCCGGCGCGCTCGAACGGAGAGCGGCTGCCCGGCGAGATCGTCGCGCTCCTCGACAGCCAGGGGCGCGCGTGCGGCGACGTCAATCGCTTCGCCGTCCTGGCGGGTCCCGGGTCGTTCACCGGCCTCCGCGTGGGCATGGCCGTCGTCCAGGGACTGGCTCTCGTCACCGGCCGGCCGGTCGCACCCGTGCCGACGCTCGACGCGATTGCGGAAGGCTGGCGTCTGCAGCAGGCAGGCGCCGCTTCCCCGGGACCGCTCTCGGCGCCGCATCCGGCGGGCGGAATCCCGCCGGCGCCCCTGGTGGTGGCGTGCCTCGATGGCCAACGCGGCGACATTTTCTTTGCCGCGTGGATGCTGCCGCTCGAAGACACAATCGAGCAGGCCGCGCCAGTCATCCCCGCGTCCGTCGGATCCCCCGCCGAGGTCCTTCGCGCCGTGCGCGCCTGCCTCACCGTTCCGGCGATGGTCGTCAGCCCCTCGCTCGGCCCCCACACGCGGGCGCTGGAGCCTCTGGGTCTCCCCATTCACGAGATGACGGTTCCGCTCGCCGAGGTCGCGGCGCGGATCGCCGCGCGCCGGCCCGAGCTCGCCGGACCGCCTCACGCGCTGCGCCCGCTTTACGTCCGCAAGCCCGACGCCGTCCTCGCCCGCGAGCGCGCCGGCCTCGCGGGTATCGAATCTTCGGCGGACGGGCGACCCGACGAATCGGACCCGGGCGGCGGCCGGGCGCCGAAGGGACGCCCGTGACGGGCGACGATCGTGCGTTCGTGATTCTTCGCGCCACGCCGGAGGACGACCTCCGCGACGTCGAAGCGCTGCAGCGGCGCGCGTTCACGAACGCCTGGAGCGCGGACGCGATTCGATGGGAGCTGCAGAACACCGACGTGGCCCGGCTGTATCTGTTGAGGACCGCGGACGGCGTGCTCGTCGCGTACTGCGCCTGCTGGATGGTGTTCGATGAGCTGCACATCAACAGTCTCGCCGTGGACGTCCCCTGGCGGCGCCGCGGCCTCGCGCGGCGCCTGCTTGGCGATGTGGTTCGAGACGCCGTGGGCGCCGGCGCGCAGAGCGCGACGCTGGAGGTGCGGCGGTCGAATACGGCGGCGCGGCAGCTCTACGAGCGGCTCGGATTCCGCGTGGAAGCCGTTCGGCGCGACTACTACCAGGATCCGCGCGAGGACGCGCTGGTCCTGTGGCATCGCTCGCTTGCCGCGTCTGAGGGCTTGTGTTAGCGTTCGCGCATGGACTCGGTGATGACTACATAGTCAAAGGAGGCGGGCATGGCTGACACGCAGCTCCCGGACAAGACGATCGACGCGAAAAACGCGCTGCTCCGAACCGATGAGACCTTCCGCCAGCTGGTTTCGGAGCATCAGCGGCTCGACGAACGTATTCGCCACCTCTCCACTTTCGTCCATCTCACCGACCAGCAAGAATATGAGCAGACCTCGCTGAAGAAGCAGAAGCTCGCGCTCAAGGATCGTATCGAGGCGATTCTGCGGGGGCGGGTGACGGAGCACTGAGCCGCCGCTGGCGCGCGTCCTCGCCGGGCTCTGGTACAGTGCCCTCGTGTCCATCGACCGGGCCGGTCTGCCGTTCATCGGCATGGCGGCAGTGCCGTCGCTCGCGGCGCTCGCGGCCGGCGCCCCGCGCCTCTCCGTGGCGCTCGCGACGCTGCCGGTTGCGATCGCCCTTTTCTTTCGCGACCCCGACCGTACGCCGCCGGCAGGCGAGACCCTCGTGCTCTCGCCCGCCGATGGCGTGGTCACCTTCGCGGGACTTGGCCAGGCCGATCAGACGCCCCCGGGAGCCTGGCAGCAGGTGACGGTCTTCCTTTCGCCGCTCGATGTTCACATCAATCGCTCGCCGGTCTCGGGCCGGGTGACGCAGGTCGAGTACCGCCGGGGCACGTTCCGGCCGGCGTTCCACCACGACGCGCATCGCAACGAACAGTCCGAGATCTGGTTCGATCACGAGGGGCAGACGATCGTCGTTCGTCAGATCGTCGGTGCCCTCGCGCGGCGCGTCGTCTGCCGGCTGCGGCCCGGAGACGTCGTGCACGCCGGCGGCCGGCTCGGGTTGATGAAGTTCGGGTCGCGGATGGACGTCTTCCTGCCCGTGGACGCGATGCTCGTCGCGCGGGCGCGCCAGCGCGTGCGAGGCGGCGAGACCGTGATCGCGCGCCTGGCCGCCGGGAGCTGACATGAGCGATCGACCGCGCGTCCCGGACGATCTCTTTCCGACGCAGCGGAAGGGGCCTTTGCGCTCGTTCGGCCGGAACACGCGCGAGTTCCGGCGCGGCGTCTACCTGCTCCCCAGCATTTTCACGGTCGCCAACATGTTCTGCGGATACGCGTGCGTCGTGCACGCGATGCGCGGCGAGCTCGAGACGGCTGCGCCGTTCATCGGGATCGCGATCGTGCTCGACATGCTCGACGGGCGGATCGCGCGCCTGACCGGCACGGCCAGCGCCTTCGGACTGGAGCTCGACTCGCTGGCCGACGTCATCTCCTTCGGACTCGCGCCCGCGGTGCTGGCGTTCGCGTGGGGGCTCTCCGAGCTCGGGCGCGTCGGCTGGGCGGCCGGATTCATCTACGTCAGCGCCGCGGCCATGCGCCTCGCGCGCTTCAACATCCAGTCCGCGGCGCAGGGCGACAAGCGCTATTTCGTCGGACTGCCGAGTCCGCCGGCCGCAGGCATCGCTGCGGCCACCGTCTTCGCCTGGCCCTATCCGTTGAGCCAGCCGGTCGATCTGAGGCAGATGTTCAGCGAGCCCGCGCCCTGGCAGGCGCTCGCCGCCGTGGCGGTCATGCTGGTGCCGGCGGCGCTGATGGTGAGCACGATCCGGTTCCGCAGCTTCAAGACGATCAACTTCGGATGGGGCCGCTCGTACATGCCGCTCCTCGTCTTCACGCTGCTCATCGCGCTGATCTTCGCCTCGCCCCGCGTCACGCTCCTCCTGCTGTCGTACGGGTACCTGTCGTCGGCGTTCATCGGACTCGCGTGGAGCCGGTTTCGGGGCCGTCGTGCGAGTCCGATCGGGCCAGCGTCACCGTGACGGTCGTGCCCTGGCCGGGCGCGCTGGCGAGCCCGATCGATCCGCCGCAGGTCTCGATATTGCGCCGGGCGTTGGCCAGGCCCAGCCCCGAGCCGCCGGTCTTGGTCGAGAAGTAGGGCTCGAACGCACGCGCCGCGGCTTCCGCGTCCATCCCCACGCCCGTGTCCGCGATCGTGATCACGACCCCGCCGGCCGACGCGGCGGCGGCAATCCGCAGCGTTCCGCCGGCCGGCATCGCCTGCAGCGCGTTCTCGACCAGGTTGGTCAGCGCCCGTATGAGGAGCGTACAGGTCGGCCCACACCGGCGGGAGCCCCGAGGCCAGGTCCACCTCGATCCGCGTCCGCGGGCCGAGGCCGACCCGGTACGGCTGCGTCAGTTCCGCGACGAGATCGTCGAGCGGGACCGCCGCGCAGCGAGGGACCGGCTGGCCGGCGAAGTTGGAGAACTCACTCGCGATCTGCCGCAGGAGCCGCACCTGCCGGAGCACGGTGGCGACGCACTGATCGAAGGTGGCGCCGAGCGGACGACCGCGGTCCGCGTGCACGTGCTCGAGATGCTCGGCCGCGAGCTGGATCGGCGTCAGCGGATTCTTGATCTCGTGGGCGACCTGGCGCGCCATCTCGGCCCAGGCCTCGAGCTGGTTCGCGCGCGCCAGCTCGGCGCGCTGGGCGCTCAGCGTCGCGGCCATGCTGTTGAAGTCTTCGATCAGCCGGCTCAGTTCGTCGGCCGTCTCGGCGACCAGCCGCACGTCGAGCTTGCCGGCGGCGATCTGGCGCGTCGCACGGGACAGCCGCGCCACCGGATCGGAGACACGGCTGGCCACCGACGCCCCGAGCCCTGCGGCGAACAGGATCACGAACACGGCCCCGATGAGCACGCCGCGATCGAGCTCGTCGATCTCCCGCTCGATCTCGCGCTGCCGCGACGCGAGCGGCACGCTCAGCACGAAGTCGCGGCCCGCGGCGGGCACCGGCGCGGCGGCGACCACGTACGACAGCGCACCGAGCCACTCCTCGCCGACGAAGCTCGGTAGACGGTTGAGCGCGATCGCGCGGTAGACCTTCGCGGGCGTCCGCGTGGGAAGCAGGCCGGAGGCGTAGAGGTCGCGCTGGCTCGTCGCAAGGAGCTCCGGGCCCTCGAAGAGGTCCACGTCCTGATGGAGCACCTGCCCGATCCAGACCATCACGTCGTCGTTCAGCGAATGCGCGCGCGGCCCGAGCGTGGACGTCTGCTCCAGGACCCGGCGCGCCACCGTGACGACGTTGGCCGCCTCGGTTTCGACTTCGGTGCGGAGCTTGGCGGTCAGATATACGCCGAACGCGAGGGCGAAGATGAGCACCGGCGCGATCGCGGCCACGACGAAGAACAGGAAGAGCTTGCGGTAGAAGCTCGAGCGGATCTCGTCGAGCAGCACGCGGAGCGGCGCGGCCGTGTGGCGCGCGAGCGGCGCGTAGACGGCCGCACCCACGAGCCAGAGCAGGAACAGCACGGCCACCAGCGCGGCCGCCTCGGCCAGCCGCGCGAGGTGCTGGAACCAGGTCGACGCCGGATAGCCCAGCGCGTAGACGAAGCTGCTGTCGTTCGAGAAGTACACGTCGTACCGAGCGGCCCTCCGCGTCGAGCCGCGTCCAGAAGGGCTCGCGCGATCGAGACAGCCGCTGGAACAGATCCGGCGTGATCGGCCAGGCGACATTGCCCGATGTGAAGAGCGGCGTGAAGCTCCAGCCGTAGACCACCACCTGGAGATCCGAGATGACCGAGCCGCGCGACGGACTCTCCGCCGAGCGCAGCACGTCGCGGTACGGATCCGGGATGGAGACGAAGGGCAGCGCCTGATAGTCGATCATGACGTGCACCAGAATCGCGCCGTACGCCCGGCCCGTCCGGTCGCAGATCTGGCGGCGCGAATGCAGCACGTCGCGCTCCTCGGCGCCGAACGGCACCACCTCGCCGAAGGTCGTCCACGCGCACGTCGAGGGCAGCGACGGTTCCGCCGTATCGACGACACCCTGATACTCGGGCATGTTGAGGGCGAAGCGGCTGACGAGCGTGCCGGCGCCGTCGTAGAGTTCGATCGCCGCGGTCAGCCGGGTCGTCGCGAGGCTGGTCTGGCTCCAGACGTCGAAAGCCGGCAGCGTCCGCGCGCCCGTTCCTTCGCCGGGCGTCGGCGTGAGCAACGGCAGGATCCGCGCCAGGGGAATGTCGTCGATCTCCTGCTGCACGCGCACGAGCACGTCGTACGTCGCGCTCGGCCTGCGCGCGGTCCGCGGCGCGTAGTCGCCGGCGATGATCTGACGGGCCGTGCTGTCCTCATAGAACCAGGCGACCGGGTAGAGCGCCAGCACCGGAGCGAGCAGCCAGCCGTAGAGCAGCACGAGCCGCATGGCCTGCGATGTCCGGTGATAGCGGCGGCGAAGCGCGCCCGCGCCGATGGCGAAGACCGCGGCCGCGGCGGCGGCCGGCATCCATGGCCAGCCGGGCGCGGGGAGCGGTCCCCGGCGCCAGACGAGCACGGCCAGCGCCGGCGCGAGCCACAACAGGACGACGGCCAGCGACGTCGGCCACCGGCGCGCACGCAGCCGCCATCGACCGGCCATCAGCGCGAGCAGGAGCGCGGCCATCCAGAACAGGGCCAACTCCGCGAGCAGCAGGCCGGCCAGATAGGCGAGCGCCTCGACGCGTGGAGGGAACAGCGGCAGCTGCCACTCGGCCAGCGTCGTCGGCAGGATGTGCGTGCGCAGGAGCGTCGCGATTCCGCCGAAGCACCCGGCGAACCCGACGCCGGCGGCGATCTGCTCGAGGGCGAAGCGCCAGCGCGCGCGCGCCGGCCGCCGCCGACGAAGGCCGCGCCACCACAGCGATACCGGCAGGAGCCCCACGGCCCCGAGTCCGGCGGCGCCTTCGATCGCCAGGCGAAAGGCCGGCGGGGCGGCGACCAGCCGCGCCAGCCACCAGAGGCTCGCGGCGGCCGCGGTCAGCAGTCCCGCCGCGGCGAGCGACCAGAGCAGAAACGCCTCGACCGCACGTGTCCGTCGGCGCCGGCGCACGAGGGGGCCCGTCAGCAGCAGGGCCGCGCCGATGAGCGGCACGGCGGCGAGGGCCAGGGCCCGCCGGCGGAACATCAACCGGGCGCTCTGCAGGGCCGCGGGCGAGATCTGCACGTCGACGCCGGCGCCGCTCGACGACAGCACGGCGAACCAATCGGCGCCACGCGACGACTCGCCGCCGCCCGGAAACGTGAGCGTCACGGGCCCGAACTTCGTATCGAACCGGTAGGTGCCCGACCCCTCGCCGAGACCGGCCGCCGGCGCCAGCACGGTCTCGGCGGCGGCGGTCGCAATCCGCCGCCCTCCGAGCAGGATCGGCTGCACGCTGACGAGCCGAAGACCGAGCGTCCCCGGCACGACGAAGAGGGCCGCGTCGCCGGCCAGCCGCTCGGCCGGGACGTTCTCGGCAGGGCCGTCGCTCCAGGCCAGGATCTTGTACTGTCCCCCGGGCTGGTGCACGTACACGGTGACGGTGGTCGTCGGTGCGTCGGCGTCCGGCGGCGGGGCGAGGGCGCTCAGTCGATCGAAGAGTTCGGGCAGATCGTCCGGCTGCCGGCTCGCCGATTCGACGCTGACCGCGGTGTCGTGCGCGACGGTTCGCGCGAGCGACTCGACGTCCACGCTGCGGCGGCCGATTCGATCGCGGACGTCGCGCTCGAGCCGCGAGGACGCTTCGGCGGCCGTCAGTCCGAAGCGCCATGCCTCGGCGAGCAGGCCGGCGCCGGCCACGAGTGCGCCCGCGGCCAGCGCCGTCACGATCAGGCGGGGAACGGAAGGACGCACCGCCACAAGCATACGTGTAGCGGACTCCGACGTGCCGGGCGCCGGCACGTCGCCGAGCCGCGCGGATCGATGTTCTATACTCGCTCACCTCGTCATGGCCGCGCCGCTCTCGCTGCGCGCCGCGCTGATACGCGGTGCGCTGGTCGCTCTCGCGAACTGGCCCATCGTCCTGATCGAGTTCGCGATCGAGTCTCTGTACAAGCTGACGCTGGTCGTGCCGGTGACCGGAGGCGCCTTGATGGTCGCCGTGCTCGCCGGCGGCAGCGTACGGACGATCTTCGCCGAGGGGGTCCGCGTGGCCGCGGGCATCGTCCTGTCGGCGCTGACGAGCGCGCCGGCGGCGCTCGCCAGCTTCATGCTCTCGCTCCTGATCGTGGCGGTCGGCGGATCGCTTCTGATGTTCCTGCTGAAGGCGGGCACGCTCGCCGTCCTCGTCGCGGGCGAGCGCCGCGCCGCCAGCTTCGACGCAGGAGCGCCGATCCAGGCGGTGCTCGGGCGCGCCTCCGCGTTCGAGCTGCAGACCCTGGTCGACGGCACCCGCCGGTTCGGACGGCGCATCGCCGCGCTGAGCCTCTGGTTGAGCGCGGCGTACGGGGTCGTCGGCGTGATGTACGCCCTCGCGCTCGCCGCGGCGTTCCGGGTGTCGGGCGACCCCCGGCTGAGCGCCCTCTGGCCGCTGCTCGTCGGAGTGTCCACGGCCGCCGGCCTCGTCGCCCTGGCGGTCGCGAATGTCGCGTTCGACCTCGTGCGCATCATCGTCGTCTGCGACGACTGCTCGCTAGCAGACGCGGCCCGGAGGCTCTCGGGGTTTCTGGTGCAGGACGCGCGTCAGGTCGTCGGGATCTTCGCCGTGGTCACGATCCTGCTCGCGGTGGCCGCGGCTGCGTCGCTGCTCGTGGCGGCCGGGCTCGCGCTGGTGGCGTGGGTGCCGGTCGTGGGCCTGGTCATCGTCCCGCTGCAGGCGGCGGCGTGGCTGATTCGGGGCCTCATGTTCGAGTACATGGGTCTGGCCGCGCTCTCCGCCTATCAGACGCAGTACCGCCGCTTTTCCGAGGCGGACGGGAAGCTGGCGCCGCCCGTGGGAACGCTCGTGACACGTTAGGGGAGGTCGACACCGGCTTCTCCGGCGCGGTCGCCGGCTTCTTCTCACGTTGGAACGACGACACCGTGAGCACATCGTCCGAGCCGAGCGTCACGCGAAGCAGCTGCGGCTCGTCGTCGGAGCCGGCCTTGACGAGCGGCGGGACGAGCCGCGTCCCCGGCAGCAGCAGCTGCCGGATCGCGGCCACGACGGAGGCCGGCGCGGCGGCGGCCGCCGGCGGCACGGGAGCGCCGGGTGGAGAACCGCCTGCCGGCGGGTTTGGCGGGGCCGTCGGAGAGGGCACGGGCTTTCCGTCGCGCTGGCTGAACATCGCGAGCTCACCCGACGAGAGGGGCACGATCACTTCGCCGCCGTCGATCACGAGCTGTTCGACCGGGCGAGCCGGGAGCGTCTGCATCCATTCGATCTCGCCGTTCCCGCGGCGGAGCGCCTCGACGCGGTTGTCGAGCGTCGCGACCCAGATGTGGCGGTCGTCCAGCACGGGGTGCCCCACGACCGTCGAGCGGATCAGGCGGTGCCGCCACTCGATTGCGCCGTCCTCCTCGTTGATCGAGAAGAACGTGTAGTCCGATGCGCCGACGTAGACGTGCCCCGCGGCGGCGAGCGGCGCGCCGCCGGCGCCATCGAGCCGCGTGCTCCAGACCATCGCGCCATCGGACACGCCGAGCTCGACGAGCCGTTTGTCGGCGAGCGGAAGGATCAGGCGGTCGCCGTCAACGGCCAGCGCCGCCGACGCCGGCGATCCCAGGCCCTGTTGCCAGATCCGGGTGCCGTCGCTCGCGCGCCAACCGGACACCGTGCCGTCCTGGCCGGCGGTCAACAGCCATCCGGCGCGCCATGCCGGCGCGATCGCGAGCGGGCCGGTCTCGACGGTCCAGCGCGCGCGGCCGGTGGCCTGATCCAGTGCGTGCAAGGAGGTGCCATCGGGCACGAACACGAGGTCGCCGCCGGCGGCAGGTGCGTGGCCGGGCGCGAGAATCGACCGACCACGCCTGCTGGCCGTCCTCGAGCGAATACGCAAGCAGCGGACCCGACTCCAGCCCCACGAAGAAGTTTGCGGTTCCGGCGGCGAGCACGACGCGCGTGGTGTGGGGAAGCGCGAGGCTCCAGGTGAGCCGGTACGGGGAGGGCGCGGCTGGCGCAGCGGACGCATCGGGAACGGGATTCCCCGGTACGGCGGGCGGCGCCTGCAGGGGTCGGTCGTGCCCGATTGGCGGAGCGTTCAGTGGCAGTGCCACCGCGATCCACGCGCCCAACCCCCAACATATTGTGGTCGGTACGGCGCGCACACGAATATAATATCGACATTCCCTCGGGGCGCCGGCCTCGAGTTTGCTTGGGCGGGGCTTCAAGACACGGCCGCGTGTGACCCATCAAACGATTGTCGTTCTCGATTTCGGCTCGCAGTACACGCAGTTGATCGCGCGCAGACTGCGCGAGCTGGCGGTCTACTCGGAAATTCTGCCGTTCGGCACGCCGGCGGCCGAGATCGCGCGGCGGCATCCTGTCGGCGTCATCCTCTCGGGCGGACCGCGAAGCGTCTCGGAGCCGGGGGCGCCGCGCTGCGACCCCGGCGTCTTCGATCTGGGCGTTCCCACGCTCGGCATCTGCTACGGCATGCAGTTGATGACCCATGCCCTCGGCGGCAGGGTGGGCTCGGCTCCGCATCGCGAGTACGGCCACGCGCAGGTGGACCTGCGGCCGGAAGGCGCCCTTTTCGCCGACCTGCCGGCCTCCGTGCGGGTGTGGGCGAGCCATGGCGACCTGGTCGCCGAACCGCCCGCCGGATTCGCCGTCACGGCCACGTCGGCCAACGCGCCGGTGGCCGCCATGCAGGACGGCGCCCGTCGGCTGTTCGGCGTGCTGTTCCATCCGGAAGTCGTGCACACGGAGCACGGGCTCGACATCCTGCGCAACTTCGCGTTCGATGTCTGCCGCTGCCGCGGCGACTGGACCATGGCCTCGTTCGTCGATGAGACCATCGGGCGCATCCGGGCCAGGGTCGGCGACGGCCGCGTCGTGTGCGGCCTGTCGGGCGGCGTCGATTCCACGGTGGCGGCGCTGCTGATCCACCGCGCCATCGGGGATCGACTGACCTGCATCTTCGTCGACAACGGCCTGCTTCGTTTGAACGAGGCCGCGCAGGTGCGCACGCGGTTCGAGCGGTTGCATCTGCCGCTCGACTTCGTCGACGCGAGCGATCTGTTTCTCGCCCGCCTCGAAGGCATCTCGGACCCGGAAGCCAAGCGGAAGATCATCGGCGCGACGTTCATCGACGTCTTCGAGCGCCGCGCGCGGGAGCTGGGCGGCTTCGGGTTCCTGGCCCAGGGCACGCTGTACCCCGATGTCATCGAGAGCGTCTCGGTCGTCGGTCCGTCGGCGGCGATCAAGAGTCACCACAACGTCGGCGGTCTGCCCGAGCGTATGCACTTCCAGCTCGTGGAGCCGCTCCGCGACCTGTTCAAGGACGAAGTCCGCGAGGTCGGCGCGACGCTCGGCCTCGAGGAGGAGTTCGTGTGGCGCCAGCCCTTCCCCGGGCCCGGGCTGGCCGTGCGGCTGCTTGGGCCGATGCACCGGGACAGGCTCGAGCTGCTCCGGCGCGCCGACGCCATCGTGGCCGACGAGGTCCGGAAGGCGGGCTGGTACCGGCGGCTCTGGCAGTCGTTCGCGGTCCTGCTGCCGATTCAGAGCGTGGGTGTGATGGGCGACGAGCGCACGTACGAGCACACGGTCGCGATCCGGGCCGTCGAGAGCCGGGATGGCATGACCGCGGACTGGGCGCGGCTGCCGCACGACCTGCTCGGCACGATCTCATCCCGGATCGTGAACGAGGTCCGAGGCATCAATCGCGTGGTCTTCGACATCAGCTCGAAGCCGCCGGCAACCATCGAGTGGGAGTGAACCCGGAACCCTGGAACCTGTTCTTCAATGACCGATTTCGTTCACCTGCATCTGCATACCGAGTTCTCGCTCCTCGACGGCGCCTGCCGGATCGGAGAGCTGCTCGACCGGGCCGTCGAACTCGGGATGCCCGCGCTGGCGGTGACCGAACACGGGAACATGTTCTCGGCCGTCGTGTTTCACGACGAGGCGAGGAAGCGCGGGATCAGGCCGATCCTGGGGTGTGAAGTGTACGTCGCCCCGGGCAGCCGGACGGACCGGACCGGCCAGCCCGGGGAGACGGCGAACCATCTCGTGCTGCTCGCCCAGACGAACGAGGGGTTCCAGAACCTGACGAAGCTGGTGTCGGCCGGCTACACGGAGGGGTTCTACTACAAGCCGCGCATCGACAAGGCGTTGCTCGCCGCGCACGCGCGCGGGCTGATTGGTCTCAGCAGCTGCCTGAAGGGCGAGGTGGCGACCGGACTTCGAACCGACCAGGCGCGCAGGGCGCGCGAAGCGGCCGCGACCTATCGCGACATTCTCGGCCCGGGCAATTTCTTTCTGGAGATGCAGTACCAGGGCATAGACGAGCAGCTCACGGTGAATCGCGGGCTGCTGCCGCTGGCGCGTGATCTCGAGCTGCCGCTCGTCTGCACGAACGACGTGCACTATCTCCGCCAGACGGATCAGCATCCGCACGACGTCCTGCTCTGCATCGGGACGGGCAAGAGCGTGAGCGACGAGAAGCGCCTGAAGTACCACGGCGATCAGTTCTTCCTCAAGACCGCCGACGAGATGCGCGCCGTCTTCGGGGACCACCCGGACGCGTTGCGGAACACCGTTGCCGTCGCCGAGCGGTGCGAGGTGACGATTCCGAAGGGGCAGGCCCATCTGCCGAACTTTCAGGTGCCGCCCGGCTACACGGTCGAGTCCTACTTCGAGGCGGTCGTGCAGCAGGGCTTCGAGGCGCGGCTTCTGCGCTGGCGCGCGCTCGAGGCGCGCGGCGAGCTGCGCCGGCCGCTCGCGGACTATCAGACCCGCCTGGCGTACGAGATCGACATCATCAAGCGCATGAAGTATCCCGGCTATTTCCTGATCGTCTGGGACTTCATCCGCTACGCGAGGGAGCGACAGATTCCCGTCGGCCCCGGGCGCGGATCCGCGGCCGGCAGCCTGGTCGCCTACTGCCTCCGGATCACCGACGTCGACCCGCTCCACTTCGATCTCTACTTCGAGCGGTTCCTCAACCCCGAGCGCGTGACGCTGCCGGATATCGACATCGATTTCTGCGAGCGCCGGCGCGGCGAGGTGATTGCCTACGTCACCGAGAAGTACGGACGCGAGAACGTCGCGCAGATCATCACGTTCGGCACGATGAAGGCGCGCGCGGTGGTGCGCGACGTGGGCCGCGTCATGGAACTGCCGGTCTCGGAGGTCGATCGCGTCGCGAAGCTGATCCCGAACCAGCTCGACATGACGCTCGACCAGGCGCTCCAGGAAGCGCCGGCGCTCTCCGATCTCCAGGCGCGCGACACGCGCATCCGCGATCTGCTCGCCGTGGCCCGCCGGCTCGAGGGCATGACGCGCCACGCGTCGGTGCACGCCGCCGGCGTGGTGATCGCGCCGAAGCCGCTGACCGAGTTCGTCCCCCTGTACCGCAGCCAGAAGGACGAAGGCGAAATCACGACGCAATGGGCGATGAAGGAGATCGAGCGCGTCGGTCTCCTCAAGATGGACTTCCTCGGCCTCAGCACGCTCACGCTCCTCGACGACGCGGTCCGCCACATCGAGGAGACGACGGGCACCCGGATCGATCTGGACAACCTGCCGCTCGACGACGCCAGCACGTATCAGCTCTTCGGGAACGGCCAGACCCACGGCGTGTTCCAGTTCGAGAGCTCGGGCATGCGCGACACGCTGCGCAAGGCGAAGCCGCAGTGCCTCGACGACCTGATCGCCCTCAACGCGCTCTATCGCCCCGGTCCGCTCCGCGGAGGCGTCGTCGACGACTACATCGCCCGCAAGCACGGGCGCGTCGACATCGAGTACGAGCTGCCGCAGATGGAGCCCGTGCTGCGCGAGACCTACGGCGTCATCGCCTATCAGGAGCAGGTGATGCGGCTCGCCAGCGAGCTGGCGGGTTTCACGCTGGGGCAGGCCGACGAACTGCGGCGCGCGATGGGCAAGAAGGACGCCGCCAAGATGCAGGCGACGCGCGACCGTTTCATGACGGGCTGTCGCGACCACGGCATCCCGGAGAAGAAGGCCGCCAAGATCTTCGAGCTCATCGAGTATTTCGCGGGATACGGGTTCAACAAGTCGCACTCGACCACCTACGCGCTGCTCGCATACCAGACGGCCTATCTGAAGGCGAACTACCCGCGCCACTTCATGGCGGCGCTGCTCACGATCGAGTCCCAGAACTCGGACAAGGTGGCCCTGTACCTGGACGAATGCCGGGACCTGGGCGTGCCGGTGCTCCCGCCGGACGTCAACGCGAGCGAGCTGCAGTTCACCGTCCAGGCCGACGGAGTGCGCTTCGGACTGGGCGCCGTCAAGGGCGCCGGCGAGGGCGCGATTCGCTCGATCCTCGAGACGCGGCGCGCCCTCGGCGGCTCGGTCGGTTCGCTGTTCGGGCTCGCCGAACACGCCGACCTGCGTCTGGTGAACAAGAAGGTGGTCGAGAGTCTGATCAAGGCGGGCGCCTTCGACTCGCTCGCGCCCGGCGGGCGCGAGACGTTCCTGCAGTGGCGTCCGAGGGTGATCGCAGGCCTCGATCGGATCCTCGACCATGGCACCCGCCATCAGCGGGATCGCGATCAGGGACAGTCGCATCTGTTCGGCGGGGAGCCGGACCAGCAGGATCCGGCGAGCGACGACGCCGCCCTGCCGGACGCGCGGCCCTGGTCCGAAAGCGACGCGCTGGGGTTCGAGAAGGAGGCCCTCGGGTTGTACATGAGCGGCCATCCGCTCCAGCGCTATGCGCAGGTGCTCGCGGCGGCGGGCGCCCGCCGGCTGGACGACCTCGTGCAGTCGGAGAGCGATTGCGCGCTGGGTGGCGTCGTCACGGGCATTCGCCCGCTGAAGACGAGGCGCGGAGATCGGATGGCCGTCTTCATGCTCGAGCAGGAGACGGCGAAGGTCGAGACCGTCGTGTTTCCCGAGGCCTTCGGCAAGTACGGCACGCTCATCGTCGACGACGCGATGCTGCTCGTGCGGGGCCGGTTCGAGCGCGACGACGAGTCGAGCCGCCTCGTCGCATCGGAGATCGTGCCGCTCGAGCTCGTGCGCGAGCGCGCCGTGCGCGAGGTGCAGATCCGGCTGGCGTCGTCCGGTCGCCAGCCGGACCGTGACGTGCTTCGCCGCCTGGCCGACGTCCTGGACCGGCATCCGGGCGATCGGCGTGTGTCCTTCGTCGTGGAGTCGAGCGTTCGTGCCCCCGGCCTGCGCGTCCGCACGGCCTCTGGTCTCCGGATCCAGCCGAGCGAGCGTTTCGTGCACGACGTCGAGGCGATCTGCGGCGCGGGCGCAGTCGTGCTCAGATGACCCCGTGATCGCCGAGTCCGATTCATGCCCTCATCAGATCTTCTCGATTTCGAAGAGCCGATTGGCGTCCTGCTGAAGGAGATCGAAGCGCTCAGGCTGATGCCCCAGACGCCTGAGCGTCAGGCCTCCATCGGGCAGCTGGAGGCCCGCGCGAACGACCTGCGGGCCGAGATCTACGCCCGGCTGACGCCCTGGCAGCGGGTCCAGGTCGCGCGCCATGCGAACCGGCCGTGCACCCTCGACTACGTCGAGCGCCTGTTCACCGATTTCACGGAGCTGCACGGTGATCGGCGCTTTGCCGACGACACCGCCATCATCGCCGGACTGGCGCGGTTCCACGAACAGCCGGTTGCGGTGATCGGGCATCAGAAGGGGCGCGACACGAAGCAGAAGATCTTCCGGAACTTCGGCTACGCGAAGCCGGAGGGCTACCGCAAGGCCCTCCGCGTGATGAAGATGGCCGAGAAGTTCTCGCTGCCGATCCTGGTCTTCGTCGACACACCGGCGGCCTATCCCGGCATCGAGTCGGAGGAGCGCGGCGTTGCGGAAGCGATTGCCCTGAACCTTCGCGAGATGTCGCTGCTCGACGTGCCGATCGTCGTGCTGATCTGCGGCGAAGGCGGCAGCGGCGGCGCGCTCGGGATCGCCGTCGGCGATCGGATTCTCATGCAGGAGTTCACGATCTACAGCGTGATTCCGCCGGAAGGATGCGCCGCGATCTTGTGGCGCGACGCCAAACGGAAGGTCGAGGCGGCCGAGGCGCTCCGGATCACGGCGGACGATCTGCTCGCCATGGAGCTCATCGACGAGATCGTCAAGGAGCCGCCGGGCGGCGCCCACAACGACTACGACCGGGCGGCGGCGCTCGTCGACGCGGCGCTCGGGAGGCATCTCGCGACGCTGCAGCAGATGGATCCCGCGTCGCGGCTCGAGAGCCGGTACGCGAAGTTCCGCGCGATGGGCCGGCTCGGTCACGCCTTCGTCGACGGCGGCGAGACGCCTCCCCAGCCAGGCGAACCTGCGTTGCCGCCGGCCCGGGAGCGGGACGCTTCGTGACGCCGGCGCGAATCTGGCGGGACGTGCCGGCCGACGAGTCGCAGGTCGCTGCGACCGCCGCCGCCCTGGACGTGCCGCCCGTCATCGCGCGCCTGCTCTGCCAGCGCGGCCTGGACGACCCGGAGAGCGCCCGCCGTTTCCTGGCGCCGTCGCTGGACCATCTGCACGACCCGTTCCTGCTCGCCGGTATGCGCGAGGCGGTCGACCGCCTGGCCGGCGCGATTGCCAGGCGCGAGCGGATCGTCGTCCACGGCGACTACGACGTGGACGGCGTGACCAGCACGATTCTGGTGCGGCGGGCGATCGAGCTGCTGGGCGGGGACGTCGACCATTTCGTCCCGGATCGGCTGCGGGACGGCTACGGTCTGCAGCCCGAGAGCATCGAGCGCCTGCACGCCGCGGGAGCGCGCGTCGTGGTCTCGGTCGACTGCGGCATCCGTGCGGATCAGGCGGCGCGGCGGGCGCGGGCCCTCGGCGTCGATCTGATCATCACCGACCACCACGAGCCCGACGCCGCGCTGCCGGACGCGCTCGCCGTGATCAACCCGAAGCGGCTGGACTGCGCCTACCCCGAGAAGACGCTCGCCGGCGTCGGCGTGGCGCTGAAGCTGGTGCAGGCGCTGCTCGGCGCGAGCGGCCGCGGCGCGAAGCTGCTGCCGCACTTCGTGAAGATTGCCGCGATCGGCACGCTGAGCGACGTGGTGCCGCTCACCGGCGAGAACCGGGTGATCGCCCATCACGGCCTGGCGAGCCTGTCGGCCGGGCCGCACGCCGCAGGCCTCGCCGCGCTGCTCGAAGAGAGCGGCCTGCTCGGGAAACGCGTGGACGGCTTTCACGTCGGCTTCGTGCTGGGACCGCGCGTCAATGCGGCGGGGCGGATGCACTCGGCCGATCTCGCGCTCGATCTGCTGCTCATCCGGGGCCAGGACGAGGCGGCCAGAACGCGCGCGAGGGCGCTGGCCCGCAGACTCTCGGAGGAGAACGCGAAGCGGCAGGAGCACGAAGCCGCGATTCTGGCCGGCGCCAGGCGCGTCGTCGAGCACGACCTCGAGGTCGGTGCCCACAACGTCCTCGTCGTGGCCGATACCGGGTGGCACCGGGGTGTCGTCGGCATTGTCGCATCGAAGCTCGTCGAGACGTACCACAAGCCCTCCCTCGTGCTGTCGATCGAGGACGGCCTGGCCCATGGATCGGCCAGGAGCATTCCTGCGTTCGACATGCTGGGCGCCCTCGAGTCGTGCGCCGACCTGCTGCTCCGGTTCGGCGGCCATCGGCTCGCCGCCGGCGTCACACTGGAAGCGCAGCGCGTCGGGGAGCTGCGCCGCCGCCTGGCCGCCTGGGCGGCCGAGCGGCTCAGCCCCGACGATCTGATTCCACGGCTGGCGATCCATGCGCCGCTCGCTCTGCGCGAGATCTCGCCGGAAGTGCTGGACGGGTTGACGCGCCTGGGCCCGTTCGGACCGGCCAATCCCAAGCCGGTGTTTCGTGCGGGGCCGGTGGCACTGATGGGGACGCCGAGAACGATCAAGGAGCGCCATCTCAAGCTGCTGTTCCGCCAGGACGGCCGGACGCTCCCGGCGATGGCCTGGCGGGCCGCGGATCGGGGCGCCTACCTGACCGCGAACCGCGACGCCCTGGAGCTCGCCTACTCGGTCGAGGCCGGGGAGTATCAGGGTGTCCCCACCGTCGAGCTGACGGTCGCGGACGTTCGCGTGCCCGCAGGCGTCTGCGTATGAGATGGCAGCGGCCGGCGCGTATCGCGACCGCGCTCGTCGGGCTCGGCTGCGCCGTGGCGCTTGGCGTGTACAGCCGCGAGCGCAAGCGCGCAGAGGAGACGGTGCCGCCGCCGGTGCTCGCCGACGAGACCGTTAGCACCCGCGGGCACGGGATCGTCAATCTGCGCACGGACTTCACCAAGGGCAAGGAAGAGCTGAAGATCGAGGCGGAGACCCAGACCACCTACACCGACGGCCGCACACGCCTGGAGCGCGTGCACTTCACCAGTCTCCGGCGTGACGGCTCGACGTTCGAGATCTGGGCCGACACCGCCGAGAGCCGGGGCAAGGCGGTCACCGGCGACGAGCCCGGGCTGATCCACCTGACCGGCCACGTTCGCACCCGTTCGAGCGACGGACTCGAGGTGCGGACGGAGGCGGCGACGTACGACAACGTGCGGGGGCTGGCCACCATTCCCGGCCGTCTCACGTTCACCCAGGGGCGACTGAGCGGGGATGGCGTGGGCGGCAGCTACGATCGCGAGCGCGACGTGCTCTGGCTGTACGGGGGTGCGCACGTCACGCGCGCGCCGGACGAGGACGGCGGCGGCGCGATCGACGCGACGGCCCAGGAGATCGGCGTCGCGCGGACCGAGAAGTTCATGAACCTGCGCGAGCGCGCCGCGATCGTGCAGCCCGATCAGACGCTCTCGGGTGATCAGATCGTCGTGCACTTCAGCGACGACGAGCGGGGCGCCAGCCTGATCGAGATGCACGGCAGCGCGCACGTGATGCCGGGGACGCGCGCACAGAGCGACGCGCCCGATCTGCAGGCGAGCGACATGACCCTGGAGTTCCAGCCGGACGGACAGACGCTGCGTCATGCCGTGCTGACCGGGAAGGCTCGCGTCGTCCAGACCACCGAGCAGGGCAGACAGACCATTTCCGCGGCCGACATCGATCTGGTCACGGCTGCCGACGGACGGACGCTGACGAACCTGACCGCGAAGAACGCCGTGGAGGTGCTCCTGC
Organism: uncultured Acidobacteriota bacterium; assembly: GCA_963764505.1. Lineage (GTDB taxonomy): Bacteria > Acidobacteriota > Vicinamibacteria > Vicinamibacterales > SCN-69-37 > CAVXSP01. Next base: position 2,642,768 of record CAVXSP010000001.1, read on the forward strand.
CCGCGGCCGGCGGGAACCCGGATCGGACGATTCGCTCGGCCGCGCTCGTCACGAGCGGTGATGAGGGCCGCGGCCTGCGCGCGGCAATCTTCTCCGGTGGCGTGACGTTCGTCGAGAAGCTGCCGTCCCGTCCGGGCCGGGGCCGCGGCGGTCGGGCGGTGGATCGGACGGGCACTTCCGACACGCTCGCGCTGGACCTGAAGGGTCAGCTCGGGGCGATCCAGACGGCGGACTTCCGCGACAACGTGCAGTTCCGCGATGGCGCCTTGAACGCGGAGGCGGATCGGGCGGTCCACGACGAGACCAAGGGAACGCTGGTGCTGACGCCCGCCGCCGGCTCCAAGCGTGTCCCCTGGGTGGACGACGGCACCGTGCATGTCGAGGCGGCGTGGATCCAGGTCGCCATGGACAGCCACGACCTGCAGGCGAGGACCCGGGTGCAGGCGCGCATGGCGGCAGGCGGAATCGAACGGCGAGACCCGCACGTCCGCGCTCTTCGATGGCAGCCAGCCCGTCTACGGCACCGGCGCGACGCTGGAGTACGCGAATGCCTCGCGCGAGGCGACGTTCGCGGGCGAGGGGGGCAAGCCCGCGCGCGTGTACCAGAGCGACGGCCAGAACTGGATTGCCGCGACGGAGCGGATCGCGGTCGAGCAGGAGAGCGGGAACCTGCACGCACTCGGCTCCGTCGTCTCGACGTTCATGTTCGAGAGCGTGTCGGAGGAGCCGAGCGGCTCGCGCGGCCGCGGGCGGGCGTCGGCGGCCGCGGGGGCCTCGCGCCGATCGCCCTCCAGCGGTCCTCAGGCAACCGTGGCCAGCGGGCACGAGATGACCTACGTCGACGAGAAGCGGCAGGCGGTGTACGTCGGCGATCCGTCGGCTCCGGCAACGCTGCGCGGGCCGGACATGGACGTGCAGGCGGCCGAGATCGTGCTCACGCTGATGAAGGACCAGCGGGCGTTGAAGACACTGCAGGCGACGGGCGCGATGGCCGCGACGCTGGAAGGCGGGCGCGAGACGATGGGCGCGACGCTCGTCTACGATGCGATTGCCAGGACGCACGTCATGACGGGCAAGCCGATGTACTTCAAGAACGTGCAGAACGACGCCGGCAGCACGTCGTGCACGCTCGAGAAGAGCACCGAACTGCACTACGACGACACGAATCAGACCATCAACGAGCCCGCGAGCGAGACGAAGGCGCTGCGCCCGTCCGAAGCGGTGCCCTGCGACAAGCCGCTGAAGGCTCTCGTCAAATGATGGCGACGCTGCGGACCGAGGGCCTGACCAAGTCCTACGGCGGGCGCGTCGTCGTGCGCCATGTCGATCTGGATGTCTCGTCGAGCGAGATCGTCGGCCTGCTGGGGCCGAACGGCGCGGGCAAGACGACGACGTTCGGCATGGTCGTGGGATTGACGGGACCGGATTCGGGACGCGTGCTGCTCGACGATCACGATCTCACCGCGGACCCGATGTACGTCCGGGCGCGAAAGGGGATTGGCTATCTTCCGCAGGAGCCGTCGATCTTCAGGGGGCTGTCGGTCGAGGACAACATCCTGGCGATTCTGGAGACGCTCCCGATTCGCGCGTCCGCGCGCCGGCAGCGGCTGGGCGAGCTGCTGGCCGAGTTGAATCTGACGCCGCTCGCGCGCGCCAAGGCGTACACGCTCTCGGGAGGCGAGCGGCGCCGCGTCGAGATCACGCGCGCGCTCGTGAACGAGCCGAAGATCATGCTGCTCGACGAGCCCTTCGCCGGAATCGATCCGATCGCGGTGACCGAGATCCAGAAGATCATCGCGCATCTCAAAGCTCGCGGGATTGGCGTGCTCGTGACGGACCACAACGTGCGGGAGACGCTGCGGATCACGGATCGGGCCTATATCGTCCACGACGGCGTGATTTTTCGCAGCGGAACACCGGCGAGTCTGGCCGCCGACGAGGAGGTCAAGCGGATTTACCTGGGGGCCGATTTCCGGCTCGACTAGGAGGGTCCCGGCCGGCGCCGGATGGGCGTAGACTGTGGTCACCTGATAGAGTGAACGTGGGCAGCGTGACGCGTCGTTAAATGGCCATTCAACAGAAGCTCCACACCCGGCTCGTCCAGAAACTCATTCTCACGCCCTCGCTGCAGCAGGCGATCAAGCTGCTGCCGATGACGACCCTCGAGCTGGCCGATCTCCTCAATCAGGAGATGGTGGAGAATCCGCTGCTGGAGGAAGTGCCTACCGAGGAAGTCCAGCCGCCGGAAGTCACGCAGGCCGCAGAACAGGCAGAGAAGAAGGCGGAGGAAAAGGGCGACACCTGGGACGACGCGGACTACGAGTATTTCTTCGGCGAGTACCTGGACGACGGCTACCGGCCCCGGCAGCCGCAGGAGGTCAAGGAGCTTCCGCCGATCGAGAACACGCTCTCCTCGAAGAGCTCGCTCGCCGATCACCTGCTCTGGCAGCTCAATCTCAACCTGCAGACGATCGACGAGGACATCCGCGACGTCGGGCGCGCGATCATCGGCAATATCGACGAGGACGGCTATCTCGTGGCCTCGCTCGACGAGATCGCCGGCCTCGGCGGCTGGGACATCGGGCTCGTCGAACGCGCGCTCGAGCACGTGCAGTCGTTCGATCCGATCGGCGTCGGCGCGCGCGACCTCCAGGAGTGCCTGCTGCTCCAGCTCCGACATCTCGGATTGGCCGGCACGCCCGTCGAAACGCTCGTGCGCGACCACCTGCGGCTGCTGCAGAACCACCGCATCCCGGAGTTGGCGCGCCTGCTGGGCATCGAGCCCGAGGAGGTCAAGGAGCACATCGAGCTCATCAAGCAGCTCGACCCGAAGCCCGGATCGCGATACAGCCCGGCGGACTCCCAGTACGTCATCCCCGACGTCTACATCGTCAAGACCGACGAAGGCCACAAGGCGATGCTGAACGAGGACGGACTGCCGCAGCTGCGCATCAGCCCGGTGTACCGGCGCCTGCTCGACAAGGGCGGCGAGACCTCGGACGAGACCCGCGCGTACGTGAAGGACAAGTTCCGGTCCGCGCTGTGGCTGCTGAAATCCGTGGACCAGCGGCAGAAGACGATCCTGAAGGTCGCCACGAGCATCATCAACTTCCAGCGCGAGTTCCTCGACCGCGGCATCGAGCACCTCCGTCCCCTGGTCCTGCGAGACGTCGCGAGCGACATCGGGATGCACGAGTCGACCGTCTCGCGCGTCGTGAACAACAAGTACATGCACACACCGCAGGGCGTGTACGAGATGAAGTTCTTCTTTCACAGCGGCATCAGCAGCTCGTACGGGGAGAGCGTGTCGTCGGTGACGATCAAGCAGCGGATCCGGAAGATCATCGACGGCGAGGACCCGCGCCGGCCTCTGAGCGACTCGAAGATCATGAACATCCTGCAGAAGGAAGGCCTGGTGCTGGCGCGCCGGACGATCGCCAAGTACCGCGAGGAGCTCAAGATCCCGACGTCCAATCAGAGGAAGGTGCTGTACTAATGGGGCAGCGGGGCCATGAGGCCAGCGCCTCATGGGGAGTGTCTCGATGAAACTCCTGGTGACCGGCCGGCACATGGACGTGTCCGACGCGGCGCGGCAGCAGATCGAGAACAAGCTGCGCCGGCTGGAGCGGGTGCTCAACGACAGCGCGATCTCCGCGCAGTGCGTCCTGTCGCGGCAGCGTGGGATGATCGTCTGCGAGCTCACCGTCCACGCGCGGCAGGACCACATGCTCCGCGGCCTCGGACGCGACGCGCAACTCGCCCGCGCCGTGTCGCTCGCCGTCGACAAGGTGGGCCAGCAGGCGCAGCGGCTGAAGGACTGGTGGAAGACCCGCCGGCGATCGGCCGTGAACGGCGGGCGCGGTCGGCAGACGCCAGCGGCCGAGCGCGCGCCCATGGAGACGGGGCCGCGCGTGATCCGCTATCGCCCGTCCGCCGTCAAGCCGATGAGTCTGGACGACGCGGTGCTGGAGCTCTCGAGCGGCGGCCAGAGCGTGCTCGTGTTCCGCGACGCGACGTCCGACGGCGTCGCCGTGCTCTGGCGTCGTCCCGACGGCAACTTCTGGCTGATCGGCCCGGAGGCCTGAGCGGGCGGCATCCCAGCCGTCGCGTTTCGTTTCCCCATTTCCGCGATGAGCGTCAGTGTGGGCTCGCTGCTCTCCGCCCGGGGCGCGACTGGACTCGACCTCGATCTGCTCGCCGGCGTCGCCGGCCTCGATCGTCGCATCACGCTGCCCTACATCCAGAAGACGGGGCTGGCCCTGGCCGGCTTCGACGAGTACCTCCGCTCCGGCCGCGTCCTGATCCTGGGCGAGAGCGAGATCCGCTTTCTCGAGCGCCTCGGCGCCGAGCCGCGCCAGCAGGCCTTGCGCCGGCTCTTCGAGCGCGACATCCCGTGCGTGCTGGTGACGGCTGGCCTGGAGACGCCGGCAGAGCTCGCCGTCGAGGCGGAGCGCGCCGGAGTGCCGCTCGTGAGAACGGCGCTGCCGACGCCGATCGCCATCGGACGCCTGACGGCGATCCTGGAGGACCGGATGGCGCCGCGGGAGACTCGGCACGGCGTGCTGATGGACATCCTGGGTCTCGGTGTCTTCATCACAGGCGAGAGCGGGATCGGCAAGAGCGAGTGCGCGCTCGATCTCGTGGTCCGCGGCCACCGCCTCGTCGCGGATGACACGGTCGAGATCCACTGCCGCGATCGATCCGTGCTCATCGGCACCTGCCCGGAACTGACCCGGCACCACATGGAGATCCGCGGTCTCGGCCTGATCAACGTCACCGACCTGTTCGGGGTGTCCGCCACGCGATCGTCCAAGCGCCTGGAGCTGATCGTGCAGCTCGAGCGGTGGGACGAAGCCCGCGAATACGACCGGCTGGGTCTCGATGCGGCGACGATCGATCTGCTCGGTGTGCCCGTGCCGATCGTGGCGATGCCGGTCGGCCCCGGCCGCAATGTCGCGATGCTGGTCGAAGTCGCCGCCCGCAACCAGATCCTGCGGACTCGAGGCCGGCACGCCGCGCAGATGCTGGCGGACCGCCTGGAGCGGCGCCTTGGCCGTCTTGCCGATCCGCCGCTGGCGGCGCAGCCCGAGGAGGAGGAGTCGTGAGGCCGCGGCGATTGCGATCCGACGGGTCGGCGGCGGACGCACCGAGGTTCGTCGTCATCACCGGCCTGTCGGGAGCGGGGAAGTCGCACGCGATCCGGACACTCGAGGACCTGGGCTACTTCTGCGTCGACAACCTGCCGCTCGCCCTGATCCCGACGTTCGCTGCCCTGACCGTCGGCCGCGATCGGCAGATCCGGCGCGGTGCCGTCGTCGTGGACATTCGGGGCGGGCGGGAGCTCTCGCGCTTCCCGGCGATGTACCGGCGGCTCAAACGGCAGCGCGGTCTGCGCGTGGCGCTGATCTTTCTCGATGCGGAGGACCGGATCCTGCTGCGCCGATTCAGCGAGACGCGCCGGCCGCATCCGCTCGCGCCGACACGGTCGCCAGCGGAAGGGCTCCGCGAGGAGCGCCGGCGGCTGCGGGCCATCCGGGAGCTGGCCGATCGGATCGTGGACACGAGCCGGCTGAGCGTGCACGAGCTCCGGCGCGCGATTCTGGGACTCGCCAGCGGCGCTCGCGCGGCGCGGCCGCTGACGGTCAACATCGTCAGCTTCGGATTCAAGCACGGCGTGCCGCCCGACGCCGACCTCGTGTTCGACGTCCGGTTTCTCCCGAATCCGCACTTCGTGCCGGGCCTGCGCGCGCTCTCGGGTCTGCACCCCCGGGTCGCCCGCTACGTGATGCGCGCGCCGGCGGCGAAGCGGTTCCTGCGCCTGACGACGGCGCTGCTGCGCTTTCTGCTGCCGGAGTACATCGCGGAGGGCAAGGCGTACCTGATGATCGCGATCGGGTGCACCGGCGGACGCCACCGCTCCATCGCCATCGGCGAGGCGCTCGCGAAGCGGCTGAAGACAGTGCGCGGCGTGACGGTGCGAGTGCGGCACCGCGATCCAGAGGTCGAGTAGTTCCGGAGAACATGACGATGGCACCGGACACGGACACCGTCGGCGTCGTGGTCGTCACGCACGGACAGCTCGCCGCCGAGCTCGTGAACGCGGCGGAGACGATCGTCGGCACGCTGCCGCAGTTCACCGCGGTCTCGATCGGATGGCACGACGACGTGGACGTCGCGCGGGAGGCGATCGCGCGGGCGATTGCCAAGGTGGACCGAGGGCGCGGTGTGCTGCTCCTGACGGATATGTTCGGCGGGACGCCCTCGAACCTCGGACTGACGTTCCTGGAGGACGGGCGGCTCGAAGTGATCACCGGGGTGAATCTGCCGATGCTGATCAAGCTCGCCCGCCTGCCGGGGGACCGCGATCTGCGCGCGCTGGCGCGCGAGATGTGCGAGGACGGCCGGGCGGCCATCCGGGTCGCGTCGGAGCTGCTGCAGGCCGACCGGACGGATCAGGCGTGAGCGGCCCGGCGAGCGGCCGCGTCCGCGTGGTGAACGCCCTGGGGCTGCATGCGCGCGCGGCGGCGCAGTTCGTACGGCTGGCCGGACGCTACCGCGCCGCGATCACGGTCGCGCGCGGCGATCGCTCGGTGGACGGCAAGAGCATCCTGGGCCTGCTGATGCTCGCAGCCGCGCGGGGCGCGATGCTGGAAATCACGGCCGATGGCGACGACGCGGGCGAGGCGATCGAGGCGCTCTGCGGCCTGGTCGAGCGGGGATTCGAAGACCAATGACGAGATTGCGAGGGCGAGGCGTGTCGACGGGCATCGCGGTCGGCCGCGCCGTGGTGGCCGTCCGCGAGGCGCGGCAGGTGCGTTACCGGTTGGCGGCAAGCGGCGTCGATCGTGAGCGGCAGCGGTTCCGGACGGCCCGCGAGCGGAGCCGGCGCGAGCTCGAGGAGATCTCCGCCCGGGTCTCGCGCGCCGTCGGGCAGGCCCAGGCCGCGATTTTCGCGGCCCAGCTGCTGATGCTCGACGATCCCCTGCTCGTCGGCCGCGCCGACGAGCTGATCCGCGTCGAGCGCCTCAACGCCGATTGGGCGCTCGAGCGCGCGGTCGCGGAGGTGCACGCCGTGTTCGCGCGCGAGGGGGATGTCTGGCTGCGGCAGCGCGCGGGCGATCTCGCCGATGTCTGCGGCCGCCTCCAGCGCAATCTCCGTCCCGGCCGCGACCCGCTCGTGCAGCTCGTCGACGAAGTCGAGCCGCCGGTCATCGTCGTGGCCGACGATTTGCCGCCCTCGCTCGCCGGACAGCTCGAGTGGACGCGCGTCGGCGGCCTCGTCTGCGACGTCGGCAGCCCGACCCACCACACCGTGATCCTCGCGCGGTCGCTCGGCGTCCCGACCGTCGTGAACCTCGCGGGCGCCACGCAGCTCATCGCACCCGGCCAGCTCGTCGCCCTCGACGGCACGACCGGCGAAGTGGCAATCGAGCCCGGCGCCGACGAACTGGAGCAGTGGCGTCAGCGGTCGGCGGCCGCGGTCACCGCCGCGCGGCTGGACCGAGACGAACTGCGGGCGCAGCCCGCGAGAACGGCCGACGGCGTGCGGATCCGGCTCGAAGCCAACCTCGAGATCGCCGAAGAAGTCGGGCGCGTGCGGGACGCCGGGGCGGAGGGCATCGGGCTGTATCGATCGGAGTTCCTGCTCGACGCCGGCCATCCGGACGCCGCGTCCGAAGACGCGCAGTACGAGACGTATCGCGCGCTGCTCGAATCGATGCGGCCGCTGCCGGTCACGATCCGGACGTTCGATGCCGGGGAGGATCGCTGGGCGCTCCAGCCCTATGCGGTGGGCCACCGCGAGCGCTTCGGGCTCCGGGGCGTTCGCGCCAGCCTGCAGGAGGATGGACGGTTCCGTACGCAGTTGCGCGCGCTCCTTCGCGCGGCCAGCGCCGGCCCCCTGCGCATCCTGCTGCCGTTCGTCACATCGAGCAGCGAGATCCGTCAGGCCCGTGCAATGCTGAAGGAAGAGGCGGCGCGTGTCGGCGGGCCCGCCGCGATCCCCCTGGGCGCGATGATCGAAGTCCCGGCCGCGGCGCTCACGGTCGATCAGCTCGCCGCGGAGTCCGATTTCCTGAGCGTCGGCACGAACGATCTCATTCAGTACACCCTCGCCGTGGATCGCACCGACGAGCGGCTCGCCGCGCACTACGAGCCGTGCGCGCCCGCCATGCTCAGGCTGCTCCACGGCATCGCGGTGGCCGCGCGGCGCCTCGACTGCGACGTCTCCGTCTGCGGCGAGATGGCCGCCGATCCGCTGCTGGTCGCCCTGCTCGTCGGGTTCGGCTTCCGCGCGTTCAGCATGAGTCCGGCGTCCATTCCGATCGTGAAGCGCGCGCTCGCGGCGCTGGACAGCCGGAAGGCGGTCGAGATTGCCCGTCTGGCACGACGGGCTCGCTCCGCAGAGGACGTGAACGCGCTGCTCGTGCCGATCGCCGAGGCGGCGATGAGCGCGGGCTCGCACACCTGAGCGGTCGGCGCCCCGGACGCAGCGTCGACCGCACTGTCCCTCTTCGTCAGAACGGAATGTCGTCGTCGTTCGGCGCTTCGACGGGACTGGCGTCGGGGCTGGTCTCGGCGGCTTCGGGCCCGTAGCGTTCGCGTGCGGGCCTGGGCCGCCCGTCGCCGCCGCCACCCAGCAGCACGACGCGGTCGGCGCGGATCTCCGTCGTCTTGACCTTCTGGCCTTCCTTGTCGGTCCACTCCCTCGTCTGGATGCGGCCCTCGACGTAGATCTGCTTGCCCTTGGTCAGGTACTCGTGGATGGACTCCGCCGTCTTGCCCCAGATGACGACGCGATGCCACTGGGTATCTTCCTTCTTCTGTCCGTCACGATCCGTGTAGCGCTCCGTCGTCGCCAGACTGACGGTCGCGACGGGCGTGCCGCCCGCAGTGAAGCGCATCTCCGCATCGCGGCCGAGATTGCCAATCAGAATCGCCTTGTTGACGCTGCCCATGGGCGACTATCGTAAAGCACTCCCGTCGATTTCGCTCTCAGTTCTTGATCACGCCGAGCCGCTTGAGGTCCTGGCTGGCCTGGAGCGCGGCGGTGCTGTTGGGATACTGGCTTCGCAACAGCTGGTAGTTGGCGATGGCCTTGTCCTGCTGATTCAACTGCTCGTACGCAACGCCCTGGTTGTAGTAGGCGTCGGGCACCGCGTCGGTCGCGTCGGTGTCCTTGAACCTGGCGATCACCTGGTCGTAGGCGGCGACGGCCTCCTGGTACTTGCCCATCATGAAGTACGAGCGGCCGATGAGGACCTGCGCCTGGGCTGCGCTCGGGGCGTCCGGGAACCGCTTGACGTACTCCTGGAAGCCCTGAATCGCCATATCCCACCGGCCGACCGAGTAGTCGCTGAACGCGGCCTGATAGTAGTCGCGGCTGGACGGCGGGACGCCGGTTGGAACGGAAGCCGGAGCCGGCGGCGGCGCGGATGCGGAATCGGGCGTCGCTACGGCGGGGTCGGAGCCGGGCGGCGCGGCCGCGGGCATCTGCGCCAGCGCCTGCGTCACCATGACGGTCAGCATGTCGACGCCCTTCCTGATCGCGTCCATCTCCTGCGTCAGCTTCTGCACCTGTACCTTGTTCTCGCTGACCTTCTCCTGGAGCGCCGACAGGCCGGCATTCGCGCCGTTGATGAGGGTCTGCTGGTCGGCGAAACCCTTGACGCGCGCGTTGCCCTCGCTGTCCACCTTTGCCGCGAGCGTCCGGATCTGCTCGCTCAGGGCGTTCATCTGCAGCATCAAGCGCTGGTTCTGTTCCTCGAGCGCCCGCAGGTCGAGGAACATCTGCTGATCGACGCGGTTCTGGGCCGCGGCGGGCGACGGAAGCCACAACGAGGCGGCCAGCAGGCCGCCGCAGATGACGGGGAGGTATCGGGTCATGATCCTATTTTGCGGTCAGCATGAAGTGCGCGCGCCGATTTTTCGCCCAGGCCGATTCGTCGTGGCCCGGATCGAACGGGAACTCCTTGCCGTAGCTCACCGTCCGGAGCCGCTCGGTGGGGATGCCGAGCGAGACCAGGTAGTTCTTCGCTGCGAGCGCGCGACGCTCGCCCAGGGCGAGGTTGTATTCGGCCGATCCCCGCTCGTCCGCGTGTCCCTCGATGGTCACGACCCAGGTGCCGTACTTCTGGAGCACCTGGGCGTCCTCGTTCAGGATGGTGCGCGCCGGGCCGTCGAGCTCGTCGCTGTCCAAGGCGAAGAACACCGGCCTGAGCGGTGAGTTCTTGTTGATCTCGTCGATGGCGCTCGCCGTCAATGGGTCGGCCGTCACGGGCGGTTCCATCGGCACGGCCGGCGGTTCGGGCACCGGGGTGGGAGCCGGCGGGACCGCTTCGGAGGCCGCACCCGGGAAGGGCGCCGGCGGCGGCGGCGTCGGGCGCGCTACCGGGGCGTTCTTGTGGCACGCGCCGGTCACCGTCATGGCAGCCAGCAAGAATCAGCACGGACACGCGAGCTCGTGACATGTCGTCGACCCTCGTGGAAAAGCCCTACTGGGGCGAGCGCGACCAGTCAGGGTAGTCGTTGTTGCCGGTGTTCGTGATGCGCCGCTTGTAGACCTGGCCCTTCAGGTCGACCATCGCGAGCTGCTTCTTGCCCCACCTCGTCGTCGTGAAGACGATGTGCCGTCCGTTGGGCGCGAACGTCGGCTGCTCGTTCGAGCCCGGGCCGTCGGTGAGCTTGATGATCTGGCGCGTCGCGACGTCGAGCAGGCAGACGTTGTAGCCTGCGGCGTTCGTGCCGCAGGTGTACGCGATCTTGTTCACGGCCGCCGACCAGGACGGATGGTCGCAGTGCGACTCCCCGCAGTTGAGGTGCTCGAGGCCGGTGCCGTCGGCGTTCATCAGGAACAGCTGCGCGTCGCCGCTGCGGCCGGAGACGAACACGATCTGGGCGCCGCTCGGCGACCACGCGGGCATCAGATTGTCGAGCTTGTGATTGGTCAGCCGGCGCAGGTTGCTGCCGTCGCGGTTGACGACGTAGATCTCCATGTGCCCGTCCCTGGCGGAGGTGAACGCCAGCCTGCTGCCGTCGGGGGACCAGGCTGGAAGGGAGTTCTGGATCGTCTCGGTGCCACCGGCCGGCCGAGACAGCCGGCCCACCTCATAGATACTCTGGACGTAGACGTCCGGGAATCCCGTTCCGTACGACGTGTAGGCGAGAAAGCGCCCGTCCGGCGACCAGGCGGGCGAGATGTTCAGCGTGCGATTGACCGTCACGCGCCGGGGATTGGCGCCGTCGTAGTCGGCGATGTAGATCTCGCGCACGGCGTTCCCCGCCACGCGGCCGGAGACCGCCTCGCTGCTGCGGTCCGACGAGAACGCGAGCCGCGTCCTCGCGACACCGTCGATGCCCTGCGACTTGTGGAAGTCGTCCGAGATGTAGTGCGCGCAGTTGCGCGGGTTCTTCGTGTTGCACCCGCCGCCGCTGTACCGCTTGCCGAAGATCTGCCGGTGCGCCAGCTCGCCGCGCGTGCCGACGACCTGGATCGTCACCGTGAGCGCGCCATTGGCCGCCGGTGTGACGGAGCCGATCACGACCGCGTCGGCGCCGAGTTCGCTCCAGCGATCGTACGGAAGCGTATCGGGGGAGTCCGCGCGCGGGACCTTGGCGGCTTCCTCGTGCGGGATCAGGTAGAACTCGCCTTCGAAGTCGAGATCGTCCCAGAGCACGTCGCCAATGGTCTTGGCCGCCTGCTGTGCGTCGGGCGTCGCTCCACCCGTCGAGAACTCCGGCACGGCGATCCGCCTGCGGGCGCCCGTCGTGCCCGTGATCCGGAGCTCGTAGACGGGTTGCTGGTCGGACTGGTCCTGCGATTCACCCTGGGACGCGACCTGGGACGCGAGCAGGGGCACCGCCACGATCGCATCGAGCGCGCCGCGTCCCGGCGGGAGGAAGAGCGCGCCGGTGCCCGCGACCGCAAGCATGAGCGCGGTGATTCTGGAATTCATGATGGTCTCGGTGTCGTCATTGGTAGTCGAACGTGAGACGAAGCGTGATCGACGGCGGCTTGTACTCCGGGGGCAGCGGCGGCAGCCGCAGGCCGGCGAACGGCCGCAGCGATGCCTGGTCGAGCAGAAACGGACCGTGCCGGTAGATCGACAGATCGGTGACCTCTCCGCTCCGTTGAATCGTGAACTGCACCTCGACCGATCCGCGCTCGGGCTGTTTCTCGGTCCATTTGTCCCGAATCCGGGTCGTGATGTCCGCCAGGTAGGCATTGCAGCAGAAATCGGTCAGGTTCGACACGCCGCCCACGCCACCGCCGCCAATCTGCAGCCCCGTTCCCATCCCGGTCACGCCGGTTTCCGCACGCGAGTTGCCGGGCGTCACCTGCGGCCCCGTCGTCGGCGGCTGCGTGACCCGGGCCGGCGCTTTCGGCTGCTCCTTCGGCGGCGGAGGCGGTGCCTTCTTGGGCGGCGGCGTCGCCTTTTCGGGGACAGCCATGACGTCGGGCTTCGTGGCCGCGGGTGGAATCGGCCGCGGCCGCTTCGGTTCCGGCGCCACGCGGTCCACCGGCCGCCCGCCGATCGTCGTCGGGCCCGTCTTGGCGCCGGGGCTGCCGCCCAGATTGATCACCATCACGCGCTGCGGCGGACGGCTCGTGATCCAGCCCAGCCGCGGCGCGAGTGCGAGCAGCACAATCGCCGTCACGTGCACGGCGACCGACCACGTGATCATCCGGCTCAAGCCGCGCGGATCGTGCGCCCGGAACGCGAGCAGATCGTCGATCGCCGTCTTCATCGCTTGCGCTCGGGCGTGCCGGGCTGGGTTTGAAGGCCGACGGACTCGACCCCGCCCTCCCGCAACCTGTCCATCACCTGCACCAGTTCGCTGTAGCTGACCTCGCCGTCGCCGGCCAGGAGCACATCTTTTCTCAGACGGTCGGCGAGCACCTGTCGCACGCGCTCCGGCAGCACGTCGAGTGGGACGGCCTCCTTGTCGAGGCGCACCTTTCCGTCCTGCCGGAAGCTCAGCGGCACGGTCACCGTCAGCGGCGCCGACACGGCCGCCGATCGCGTCGAGCGCGGCAGGTGGACGCCGAAGCCCTGCTGCATCATCGGCGCGGTCACCATGAAGATCACGAGCAGCACGAGCATCACGTCGACGAGCGGGACGACGTTGATCTCGGCGAGCGAGCTGGACACACGCATCGACCGCGCGCGTCTCGCGTGCCGGCCGGGCAGCTGCGTCGTGTCTTCGAGCTTCGGCATCAGGTGAAATTCCGCTCGGCGATGTTCAGGAACTCCATCGAGAAATCTTCCATCACGGCGACGAACGTCTTCACGCGGCTCGTCAGATCGTTATAGAAGAAGACCGCCGGAATGGCCGCGAACAGGCCGGCTGCCGTCGCGACGAGCGCTTCGGCGATGCCAGGCGCCACGATGCCCAGGCTCGTCTGGCCGGACTGGGCGATTCCGAGGAACGACGTCATGATCCCCCAGACCGTGCCGAACAGACCGATGTAGGGCGAGATCGACGCCGTCGTGGCCAGAAAGGAGATGCGGTGCTCGAGGCGCGCCAGCTCGGTCGTCGTGGCGCGCAGCAAGGCGCGGTCGACCCCCTCCAGGCTCTTGAGAGTTGGACGAGGCGCCGCCGCGCCCGGCTTGCTCTCCGCGGGCTGCGCGCGCAGCTGCGAGTTCAGCTCCGCGTACCCCGCTTGGAACAGGCCGACGAGCGGGCTCGCCTGGTGCGCGGCGCACGCGGTGCTCACTTCCGAGAAGCGGCTGCTCTTCCGGAAGATGTCGAGGAAGCCGGCCGTCTGCGTCGACGCGCGGCCGAGCTGTCGCTGTTTGAAGATGATGATGCCCCACGATACTGCAGAGAAGAGCAGCAGGATCGCGAGAATGATTTGCACCGCGATCCCGGCGTGGGTGATGAGCGAGATGATGTCGGTATGATTGGGCTGGGCCGCGTCGGCGATCAGGCCTGGCGCCTGCACGGCGACCGCTGTTCCAAGCGTGGGCAACAACACCTCCAATGTATTGTGCTCGTGCGCCGCTGGGAACAGCGCGAACGCGGACAGCGTAGCATGCCGAAAAGACACTGGTCAAACATTTGATAGGATGGGAGTTCCGGCCTCGACATGCTTCGATTCCTGGGAGTACGCCATCTGGCGGTCCTCGACCGGCTCGAGGTCGAATTCGAACCCGGCCTGAACGTCCTGACCGGCGAAACCGGCGCGGGCAAGACGATGCTGGTCGAAGCGATCGATCTGCTCATGGGCGGCCGCGCCAGCGCGGATCTCGTTCGAACGGGCGAGGACCTCGCCACCGTGCAGGCGATCTTCGAGCACGGGGGCGCCTCGGACGTCATCGTGCGCCGCGAGATCTCGGCCCAGGGACGCAGCCGTGCCTTCATCGACGATGTGCTCGCGACGTCGGCGGCGCTGCGGGAGTTCGGCGCGCGCCGCGTCGATCTGCACGGTCAGCACGAGCACCAGGCGCTGCTCGATCCCGCCGAGCACGTGGGATTGCTCGATGCGTTCGCCGGACATGCGGATGCGGTCGCCGTCGTCGCCGCTCGCCATGCGGCGTGGCGTGCGGCCGTGGGCGCGCTCGAGCGGACGCAGCTGGGGGAGCGGGAGAAGCGCGCGCGCATCGAGATGGCGTCCTTTCAGCTCCAGGAGCTCGATCGCGTCGCGCCCCTGGAGGGCGAAGACGACGTGCTCGCGGGCGAACGGCTGGTGCTCGCCAATGCGGACCGCCTGGGCCGGCTTTGCGCCGACGCGTACGCCGGGTTGTACGAGGGGGAGCATGCGGCGCTCGGGTCGCTGGCCGGCGTCTGGAAGCGCCTCGCCGATCTCGCCGATCTCGACGCCCGCTTCGGGCCGTATCTGGCGCAGCGTGACGAGATCAAGCTTCGTCTCGAGGATCTGGCCTTCTTTCTCCAATCGGTACGCCGCGGACATCGAGGCGTCGCCCGAGCGCCTCCAGGTCGTCGAGGATCGGCTGGCCGCGCTCGAGCGGCTGAAGAGGAAATACGGGCCGGCGCTGTCGGACGTGCGGGCGCGCCAGGCGGCGCTTCGCGAGGAACTGTCTGCGCTCGACGCGAGCGCCGAGCGCGCGGCCGAGCTTGAGCAGCAGGCGCGGGCGGCAGCCGGCGCGTTTCTGGAGAGCGCGAAGGCCCTCTCCGCGGCCCGGCAGACCGGGGCTCGCGCCCTCGGGAACGCGCTCGCCGGCGAGCTCGCTGAGCTGGCGATGCCCCGGTCGCGCGTCGACGTCCGGGTCCAGGCGGCGGAAGACGCGGCCGAGTGGACGCCGCGCGGCATCGATCGGGTCGAGTTCTTTCTGTCGCCGAATCCTGGCGAGGACGTTCGGCCGCTGGCGCGCATTGCCTCGGGCGGCGAGCTCTCGCGCGTCATGCTGGCCCTTCGCACGATTGCGGCGTCGGACGAGCCAGGGCGGACCCTCGTATTCGACGAGGTCGACGCGGGCATCGGCGGAGCCGCCGCCGACGCCGTGGGCGCGCGGCTCCACGCGCTCGGGCGGCGCCACCAGGTCCTCTGCATCACGCATCTGCCGCAAATCGCCGCCCGAGGCGATGCGCATTTCCAGATCGCGAAGCACGTGAAGGGCGGCCGTACGCTGACGGTCGTCACGAAGCTGGACGAGGCCGCACGAGAGCAGGAGATTGGGCGCATGATTGCCGGCGCGCGGGTGACTCCTCGAGTGCTCGCGTCGGCTCGAGAGATGCTGGAGGCGCGGCGCACGATGAACGGCGAAAATCTCACGAAAGGCGAAAGCGAAGGTGCTGCGACGGCGAAAGCGAAGGGCGGACGGCGTGGCGCGTAAGTACCTCATCCAGACGTTCGGCTGCCAGATGAACTTCCATGATTCGGAGCGGTTGGCCGGTCTTCTCGAATCGCGCGGATTCGAGCCGGCGGCCGATGAGGCCGCGGCCGACGTATTCGTGCTGAACACGTGCAGCGTCCGCGAGCGGGCCGAGGAGAAGCTGTACTCGCGCCTTGGAGAGATTCGCGATCTGGCGTCGTCTCGCGGCGCGTCGCCCGTCATTGCCGTCACCGGGTGCGTGGCGCAGCAGGAAGGATCCGCGCTCTTGCGGCGTCATCGGGAGATCGACGTGATCGCCGGGACGCAGAGCCTGGCGCGGCTGCCCGACATGATTGAACGCGCCCGAACCGCGCGGGAGCCCCTGGTCGACGTCAATCCGCATGACGATCTGTCTTTGCCGCTGGGGCTCATCAAGCACTCGGACCCGGTCCGCGCGTGGGTCACGATCATCGAGGGGTGCAACGAGTTCTGCGCTTTTTGCGTCGTGCCCTACACGCGCGGGCACGAGCGGATGCGGCCGTCCGCGGATATCCTCGCCGAAGTCCGGGAGGCGGCGCGGCAGGGGCGGCGGGAAGTGCAGCTGCTCGGACAGATCGTCAATCACTATCAGGCGCCGGACGATCCGAGCTGCGATTTCGCGGCGCTGCTCGCGCGGGTCAGCGAGATCGACGGGATCGATCGGATCCGGTTCGCCAGCCCGCATCCGCGGCATGTGAGTCCACGGCTCGTCGAGGCGATCCGCACGCTCCCGAAGCTCTGCAAGCACCTGCATCTTCCGGTGCAGTCCGGCTCGAACCGGGTATTGAAGGCGATGCGTCGGCGTTACACGCGCGAGGGGTACCTGGATCTGGTGGATCGGCTTCGGTCGCGGATTCCGGATCTGGCGTTATCGACCGATATGATCGTCGGCTTCCCTGGAGAGACCGCCGACGATTTCGACGGGACGCTCGACCTCGTACGCCAAGTGGGATTTCAGTCCATGTTCTCGTTCAAGTACTCGCCGCGACCGAACACGCTGGCCGCCAAGCGCATGCCGGATGATGTGCCGGAAGTGGAGAAGACGAGACGGATTCTTGCGCTGCAGACGCTGCAGCGGACGAAGCAGCTCGAGCACCACGAGCGCATGGTCGGCTCCGTCGTCGAGGTGCTCGTCGACGGTCGTTCGAAGCGCCGGGCCTGGGAGCTGAGCGGCCGATCCGGCGGCAATACCGTCGTGAACTTTCCCGGACCGGTGGACTGGATTGGCCGCTTCGCCAATGTCCGTGTCACGGAAGCCGGCCCGAACAGCGTGAGAGGGGAGCGGGCGCATGCTGATTGAGATGTCGATCAAGGGTTTGATGATCGATCCGATCACCAATATGCCGATCGTGATTCTTCGGGATGCGGACAATCAACGGGTGCTGCCGATCTGGGTGGGTCCGGTCGAGGCGAACGCGATCGCCCTGCAGATTGAGAACGTGTCGCCGCCCCGGCCGATGACGCATGATCTGCTCAGGAACGTGCTCGGCGAGCTCGGCGCCAGCCTGGAGCGGGTCGTCATCACCAACCTCCGCGAGAACACGTTCTATGCGTACCTCGAGCTGCAGCGCCGCGGCGAGACGATTCTCGTCGATTCGAGACCGAGCGATGCGATTGCGCTATCGCTGCGTGCGAAGGCGCCGGTGTTCGTGGATTCGCGGGTCCTCGAACAGGCCAAATCGGTGGACATTTCGAGCGAGGAGGCCGACCGCGATCGTCTGCAGCGCTGGCTCGAGAGTCTGGATCCCGACGATCTCGGCTACAAGATGTAGTAGCTGCGCTTGACAGGACCCCAGGGCCTCCCTAGAATGGGCGCGGCTCATGGAGTCCGGCGCGAGACGAGCGGCCGACCGAGCTGCCGCCGAGTGTTCGTCCTTCCGGAGCTGATGCTCTTCCACGTTTCGTGCGCCTCACAGACCCATGGTCATTGCAATTGCCAACCAGAAGGGCGGCGTTGGCAAGACGACGACGGCCATCAATTTGGCCGCGGCGCTGGCGCTGCGTAAGAAGAAGACGCTGCTGATCGACCTGGATCCGCAAGCGAACAGCACGATGTCGTATCTCGACATCGGCGCCGTGGAGCGGTCCGTCTACGACGCGATCATGGAGCCGGGCGTCGGATTCTCGGACGTCATTCGGCCCGCCTCGCATCCGAACCTCTGGGTCGCTCCTTCACGCATCGCGCTCGCGAAGCTCGAAGGTCGGCTCGTCGGCGAACTGGATTCGCACTTTCGGCTGAAGGACCGCCTCGCGCCGGTCATGGGAGACTTCCAGGCGGTCGTCATCGACTGTCCACCGGCGCTCGGGCTCTTGACCGTGAATGCGCTCGTGGCGGCGACGCATCTACTCATTCCGATCCAGTCGTCGTATTTCGCGCTCGAAGGCACGGACGACCTGCTCGAGACAATCGAGAAAGTGAGGAGCCGGGCGAATCCGACGCTGCGTATCCTGGGTGTCGTGATCACGATGCACGACAAGCGGACGGCACTGGCACGGGACATCCGGATGCAGATCGACAAGGTGTTCGGCAAGAAGGTGTTCAAGACGGTGATCACGAAGAGCGTCCGGCTGGAGGAAAGTCCGGCCTACAAGGAATCCATCTTCACGTTCGCCCCGGAGTCGTCGGGCGCGACGGAGTACTACCGGCTGTGCGAGGAGGTCATGGATCGTGTCTAAGCGCGGGTTGCCAGGTTCCCTCAGGATGCGGCACGACGAGCACTACGTCGAGGCGCTTGCCAGTTCGGCGGGCGCGCCCATCGGTCGGCTCGTTCCGATCGATCTCATCGATCCGAATCCAGATCAGCCGCGCCAGGTAATGGGCGATCTCTCGGAGCTCATGGCGTCGGTGGCCGAGAAGGGGATTATCGAGCCGTTGATTGTCAGGCAGCGGGGCGGCCGGTACCAGATTGTTGCCGGCGAGCGCCGCTACCAGGCCGCCGTCCAGGTCGGCCTCAGGGAACTTCCGGTCGTGATCAGGGACGTCGATGACAATGAGATTATCGAGGTCGCCCTCGTCGAGAACATCCAGCGCAGGGACCTTGGGCCGTTCGAAGAGGCTGAGGCGCTAAGAAGTCTGGCAGACCGTTGCGGGTATACGCACGAGGATCTCGCGAAGAGGCTTGGGAAGTCGAGGACTTCGATTACGGAGTCGCTCGCGCTGGCCGGAATGCCCGACGAGGTCCGGAATCTCTGTCGGCTGGCCGACATTTCTTCTAAGTCATTGCTTCTTCAGGTAGTTAGGCAGCAGGATTCGCAGAAGATGGTCGCGCTCATCGAACAACTGACGCGCGACGGTCACGGTGCGACCCGGGAACAGGCCCGCCGCGTGATTGCCAGACCAGGGCCAGGCCGACCGAAGGCGTTCGTCTTCCAATACCGGCCGCCGACCAAGTCCTACAACCTTCGCTTGAAATTCAGGAAGAGCGACGTCGACCGAACCGAGGTGATCGCCGCGCTCGAGGCGATCATTGCGGAGCTCCGCAAAGAGCGCTAAGAGCTTTCTCGCGCGCCAGTCCACCGTGCTCTCTGCGAGACAATCTGCGCCGATCGGGAGTATCCCTCCGGCTTGCAGGAGCCTGGATGAATATTCAGAACGCTGGATGAGCCCGGCGTGGCGCTCAGTAGGCTGGACGTGCGTGGCGGCCAGAAGCCGTCGCAGTGTCCGGCGGCGCCGTTGACGTTCCGGCGGCGGGACGTCGTTGCGGGCCACCGGCCGGTTTACAAGTCAACATAAGATATATTATCAGACGTTATAGATTTGTTAAGAATAACTGGGCGAATCGACTCGAGGCGCCCTTCTGGCCGCCCGCTCGACGCGCCGCGCGCGCGGCGAAACCGGGCGCGGTCGTGCTATCGTCAAAATCCCATCCTGGATGCGCACCCTCGACCGCTACGTCATTCGTGAGTCCATCGGGCCGTTCTCGCTGGCCCTCGGCGTGTTCACGTTCGTGCTCGCCGTCAGGCCGATGCTCGACCGCGCCGAATCGCTGCTCGCGAAAGGCGTGCCGGTCGGCACCGTCGGATTCCTCCTGACGCTGCTCCTGCCGCAGGCCCTGGGCGTGACGCTGCCGATGGCCTTCCTGGCGGGTCTGCTGATGACCTTCGGCCGGCTCTCGGGCGACCGCGAGACGGTCGCGCTGCTCGCCTGCGGCGTCAGCCCCCTCCGGCTCCTGCGCCCGGCGCTGGTGCTGGCGCTCCTCGGCGGCGGCCTGACGTTCTACGTGATGGTGGACCTCCTGCCGGACGCGAACCAGAAGTTCCGGGAGGTCACGGCCCAGTACCTGCGGCAGACCGCCGAGTCCGACATCAAGCCGCAGATGTTCTACACCGGCTTCCCGGGCAAGGTCCTCAAGGTGCGGGACACCCACGCGGTGGGCGGCTGGGACGGCGTGTTCGTGGCGGACACGAGCCATCCGGGCCAGATCGCCGTCACGACCGCCGAGCATGGTCGCCTCGTCCTCGACAAGGAGCGGCTCATCGTCAATATCGTCCTGGACGATGTCGTCAACTACACACCCAGCGAAGAGCCGGGCGTGTTCACGGTCGGGCGGGCGAAGACGAGCACGCTCCAGGTGGACCCGAGGAGCGTCTTCCCCGACAACTCCGGCCTGAACCGCGGGCTGGCCGAGATGACGATTGCAGGCCTCCGGAAACAGTGGGCGGAAAAGGTCGCGCACGGCGAATCGCCGCACGCCGAGATCATGTACATCCACCAGAAGTTCTCCTTTCCGGTGGCCTGCTTCGTGTTCGCGCTGCTCGCGGTCGCGCTCGGGTTTCACACGCGGAAGGAAGGCAAGCTCGGGGGGCTGACCGTCGGGCTCGCGATCATCTTCCTCTACTACGCGTGCATGGAGGTGGCCGAGGCCGGCGCGAAATCGCCGACGCACTGGTTCAGTCCCCAATGGGCGCGCTGGTTCCCGAACCTCGTCCTGGGCGGCCTCGGGATTGCCGCGGTGTGGTGGCGCGCCAGGGCGACCGGCCAGTCGCTCTCGCTGACGCTGCCTCGATGGCTGCCGCTCAGAGGCGCAGCCAGCTCGCCGGCCGTGGCGTCTGCGAGCGCGCAGGCGCGCCAGAAGCAGGTGGTGCTCGTGATTCGGATTCCGCGGCTGTCGTTTCCGCGGCCGCGGCTGCTCGACCTCTACGTCGGCCAGCAGTTCTTCCGGATCCTGGCGCTGGCCTTCTTCGGCCTCATGGGCCTGTACTACATCGGCACCGTCGTCGACCTCTCGGAGAAGCTGTTCAAGGGACAGGCGGACGGGTGGCTGCTCGCGCAGTTCCTCTGGTATTCGACGCCCCGTTTCGTGTACTACGTCGTGCCGATCGCCACGCTCGTGGCCGTACTCGGGACGATTGGAGGGCTCACGCGCTCGAGCGAGCTCACGGTGATGCGCGCGTGCGGCGTCAGTCTGTACCGGGCTGCGGCGCCGCTCCTCCTCCTTGGGCTCGTCTCGAGCGGGATGCTCTTCCTGCTGGAGGAACGCGTCCTGGCCGAGGCGAACAAGAAGGCGGACGAGCTCGAGGACACGATCCACGATCGGCCGCACCACACGATCAACATCGCCAACCGGAACTGGCTGATCGGGTCCCAGGACCGGATCTACTACTACGAGCGCTTCGACCGGGAGCGGGGCGCGCTGCGCAACGTGAGCGCGTTCACGCCCGCGACGCAGCCCTACCGCCTCGTCGGCGAGATCCATGCCGCGCTGGCGACGTGTCCCGACCGCGCGTGCCTGGACGGCCGCTGGCGCGCGGCCTACGGCTGGGAACAGCGGTTCGCGCTGGACCACCGTCCGACCCGAACGTCGTTCTCGCAGCGCGTGATTCCCCTGGACCCGTTCAAGGAGTTCACGCTGGCGCAGGTCGACGCGAGCATGATGACGTTCAACGAGCTTCGGGACTACATCCGGCGGTCGCGAGCGAGCGGCTTCGGCATCACCGAAGAGCAGGTCAACCTGCACAGCAAGCTCGCCTTCCCGGCGGTGGCGCTGGTGATGACCGCGCTCGCGATTCCGTTCGCCGTGACGACGGGACGGCGCGGCGCGCTCTACGGCATCGGCCTGGCCATCGTTCTGTCGGTCGCGTACTGGCTGCTGATGGCGTTCTTTCTCGCCGCGGGCAAAGCCGGCATGCTACCCGCACCGCTGGCAGCCTGGGCGACGAACATCCTCTTCCTGGCCATCGCCGGCTACCTGGTCCTGACGGTCAGAACGTAGTGTCCGGTCGCCGGGCGCCACGCTGCGATACGCGCGTAGCGCTCGGTCTTCCCCACTCCCAGCGCCACATCTGACAGCCAGATCGTGCCGCGCGTCGACGGCTTCGCATTGAGCGTGTCGACGACGAACAGCACGGAACGGATGCGGGCGACGATCGGGCGCTGTGAAGTCGTCCGCTCGGCGGGGTGGAAGTCCTCGAGACGGAGGCTGGCGCTCCGTGGCCGCTCGTCCGCGAAAACGGAATGACGCCACCGCTGACCCGTGGGCAGCCGCAGCTGGACCGAGAACCGCATGGGCCGGTCGGCGCGCACGGTGAACTGGACGCGATCGAATCCCTCGCCGGCCGAAGCGGCGTCCAGCCCGGTGCTCAGCGCCGCGAACTGGTTGGATGCCGCGCCCGGGCCGAGCGCGAACGAAAAGCGCGCGGCGTCCTGGTCCCGGTCCACGGTCCCGCTCGAGGTCGGGCTTCGCTCGATCGACCAGGCGCCGCTGACCGGCAGACTCACGAGCCGCACGGGCGGCGGCGACGGCCGCGCGATCGTCTCGGGCATGGTCGGCGTTCCGCCAGAGATTGAGTTGGAGACGATCCATGGCACTTCGGCGCCCGCGCGGGAGACCTCGACGCGGTACGGACCGTCGGTCACCGCCGCGGAGACCTCGATCTGCCCGCGACCGGAAGCCATCGGCAGTCCGTTGTGCAGCAGAACGACGCGGGCCGCAGGGTCGTTGACCTCGGCGTGGAAGCTGGCACTGGCGCCCGCGGGCCCGATGAACTCCCCCATTCCGGCCGTCGTGTCGCCCTGCGTCGCCGTGAAGTCGAGGCGGCCGGGCGCGGCGAGCCCGGTCACGACAGAGAATGCGGAGCCGGCGCGCAGGGCCCGAAGCAGCCTCACGCTGTCGTCGACGGCGTTGCCCGAGAGAGGCCGGTCGAGCACGACTGCCTGGGCGAGCGTCCGGAACATCTGGCGGTAGCTCGGCACGTCGGCGAGCGTGCCGTCCTGCCCGTCGTCCTGAGCGGTGCGCCAGGACAGCCGCGCGTGCGCGTCGACGGCGGCCAGCGCGACGATGCGGCGGCTGCGGGCGGCCGCGTCCCAGCGGCGCAGCGTCCGAACCGGGCGCTCGAACAGCGACGCAATCGTCTCTGGCGGCCGGATCATGTAGCGCGCGAGCGTTCCGGCGAGGTGCACGGCGGTCTCATCGCGCCATTCGGAGTCCGCGTTCAGCCACTCGATGCCGTCGTAGTCGATATCCCAGTTCCGCCAGCGGAGCGACGGCTTCGGCGAGTCGGGATGCGCGACGACGATCCAACCGCCGAGACGATGAACGTCCTCGATCACGTCTTCGGGCTCGCCGGCGAGCGGATAGGGCGCCGCCCCCGGGAGGCCGAGGGCGACCAGATGACCGGCGGTCGTGGAGATCTCCACTGCATCGATCGTCAGGACGCCGTGGCGGTACTGAGGCGGATCTGGCGGACGGGTGGCGTCGCCGTGATCGGTGAGAATCACGAACTGCAGGCCGGCGCGGCCCGCGGCCGCGGCAATCTCGTCCGGGGTGCCGGTGCCGTCGGAGCGGATCGTGTGCACGTGATAGGCGCCGAAGACCATCGGCGCCTCGCCGCCGACCGGTGACAGCTGGGCCGCCCGTGTCGGCAGCGTGAAGAACACGTACAGACCGCCGCTGGCGATCAGGGCCAGCAGGAGCTGCGGGAAGAAGGAGACGCGGTGTGGGCTTGGCACCTGGCTGCGCAAGGTCCGGCGGCCGGGCGCGGCCGCCGGACGATTCGTCCCCGGACGGACCCGGCGTCAGGCCCGGAGTCCGACGCTGCTGTCCGACTCGGCGGCCGACTTGAGCGCGGCCGCCTTGTCGGTGCGTTCCCACGTGAACTCCGGCTCCGAGCGGCCGAAGTGTCCGAAGGCCGCCGTCTTGCGATAGATCGGCCGGCGCAGGTCGAGGCTCTCGATGATGCCGCGCGGCGTCAGCTTGAACTCCGCCCGGACCAGCGCGACGAGCCGGTCGTCGGGAATGCGGCCCGTGCCCGACGTGTCGACGAGCACCGATACCGGATCGGCGACGCCGATCGCGTAGGCGAGCTGGACGAGCGCTTTCTCGGCGAGCCCTGCGGCGACGATGTTCTTGGCGATGTACCGGGCCATGTAGCAGGCGGACCGGTCGACCTTCGTCGGATCCTTCCCGGAGAACGCGCCCCCACCGTGCGGGGCCATGCCGCCGTAGGTGTCGACGATGATCTTGCGGCCGGTGACGCCGGCATCGCCGTGCGGCCCGCCGGTCACGAAGCGCCCCGTCGGATTCACGTAGATCTTGGTGTTGCGATCGATCAGATCGGCGGGAATCGTCGGCCGGATGATCTTCTCGGTCAGGTCCTGGGTGATCTGCGCGTGCGACGCCTTGGGGCTGTGCTGGGTCGACAGCACGACGGCGTCGACGCGAACGGGCCGGTCGCCGTCGTACTCGACCGTCACCTGCGATTTTCCGTCCGGCCGGACATAGTCGAGCACTCCGGCGCGCCGCGCCTCCGACAGCGCGCGAACGAGCTTGTGCGCCAGCATGATCGGCAGCGGCATGAGCTCGGGCGTCTCCGTGCAGGCGTACCCGAACATCAGCCCCTGATCGCCGGCCCCGCCCGTGTCCACGCCCTGGCTGATGTCCGGCGACTGTTCGTGAATCGCGGAGAGAACCGCGCAGGTCTCGGCGTCGAATCCGTACTTCGCGCGGGTGTAGCCGACGTCGTAGATGACCTGACGGACGATCTTCTGCGTGTCGCAGATCGCGGTGGTCGTGATCTCGCCGGCGACGATGGCGAGGCCCGTCGTGACCAGGGTCTCGCACGCGACGCGCGCGGTCGGGTCCGCGGCGATGATGAAGTCGAGAATACCGTCCGAGATCTGGTCGGCGATCTTGTCGGGATGGCCCTCGGTAACGGATTCGGACGTGAACAGATGGCGGCCAGTGCGCCCCATAGAAAGCACTCCTCCCATGCGGCGTGCACGCGGCCGCCGAACACGTAAAGGTACCAGAGCCGAGCTGGACGGTCAAACGGAACCATGCCGCCGGCCGGCACCGAAGCCTCGCAGGCTCAGCGCCTCGGATGGAAGCGGTCGTACGCCTGCCGCAGCCGCGCCTCCAGCACATGCGTGTAGATCTGCGTCGTCGACAGATCCGCGTGGCCGAGCATCGTCTGGATGGTCCGCAGGTCGGCTCCCCGCTCCAGCAGGTGCGTGGCGAACGAGTGCCGGATGACATGCGGGCTGAGCCGGCTGCGGAGGGCGGCCCGACGCCCATAGGCCTTGAGGATCTTCCAGAAGCCGCTGCGCGAGAGCGCGCGCGCGTCGCGCGCGTTGAGAAACAGCCACACCGACTCGCGGCCCTTCGCCAGGACGGGCCGCGCCTCCGCGAGGTACCGGCGAATCCACGCGGCCGCTTCGTCGCCGAGCGGCACGACGCGCTGCTTGCGCCCCTTCCCGAGACACTGAATCAACCCTTCGGACAGCCGGACATCCGGCAGCCGGAGCCCGACGAGCTCCGACACTCGGAGGCCCGTCGCGTACAGCACTTCGATGAGGGTCCGATCGCGGAGGCCGCGCGCGGTCGACACGTCGGGCGCCGCGAGCAGCGCGTCGACCTCCTCCGCCGCGAGGAACCGCGGCAGCGAGGTAAACGTTCGCGGCGCGCGCAGATCCTCGGCGGGGTTCTCCGCGACGCGCTCGGTCGTCCGCAGAAAACGGTAGAACCCGCGAACGGCCGCCACGAGCCTCGCCACCGACGCGGGCGAGATGCCGGAGGCCATCGCGTCGCGGACGAACGTCTCGAGCGCGGTGCGCGTCAGCGCCTCGACCCGAGTCCGGCGGGCGGCCGCAAACCGGGCCAGCCGGGCGAGATCGCGAGCGTACGCCTCGAGCGTGTGCGCGGCCAGTCGGCGCTCGACCTCGAGATGACGCAGGTACGCCGCGATCGATTGGGGGGTCGGCGGTGGCACGGATGACGCCGGATCGAGTGCTCGCGGCTTGCGACCCGGCCGGTCTCGGGATAGCCTACATGTTTCGCGAGGCCACGTCACGCATGCCCTACCACTCGAAATGGGAATACCTGCCGACGGAAGCCATCAATCCCGAGTCGCTCGCCATCGATCGCATGCCGACGCTCGACGTCATCGACTTGATGGTCGGCGAGGATCGCAAGGTCGTCGGCGCTGTGCAGAAGGAGCGCGTGCGCATCGCGCACGGAATCGACATCATCACGGCGGCGCTCAAGAAGGGCGGCCGGCTCTTCCTGGTCGGCGCCGGCACGAGCGGCCGCCTCGGCATCCTGGAGGCGGCCGAGATGCCGCCGACGTTCGGCACCGGGCCGGCGCTGGTGCAGGGGATCATGGCCGGCGGACAGGAGGCCGTGTTCCGCGCTCGCGAAGGCGTCGAGGACAATTTCGAAGAAGGGGCGCGCATCATCGCACGCCTGCGCATCAGCAAGCGCGACGTCGTCATCGGTGTGTCGGCGAGCGGAATCACGCAGTTCGTCCGCGGAGCCCTGACCGCGGCCCGAAAGAAGGACGCGCGGATCATCTTCATCACCTGCTGGCCGGCCACCGAGCTCCAGAACTTCGTCGACCTCCTCATCGCGCCGGCAGTCGGGCCCGAGGTGATTGCCGGCTCGACCCGCTTGAAGGCGGGCACGGCCACCAAGCTCGTGCTCAACATGCTGACCACCATCTCGATGATTCGGATGGGCAAGACGTATGGCAACCTGATGGTGGACGTCCAGACCGGCTCGGAGAAGCTGAAGGATCGCGCCCGGCGGATCCTCAGCATGGTCACCGGCGTCGAGCTCGAGGAGGGCAACCGCCTGCTCCGTCAGGCGAAGTGGAACGTCAAAGCGGCGATTGTGATGAAGGAGGCCGGCGTCACCTATTCGCAGGCGCTCCGTCGGCTCCACAAGGCGGATGACTCGATTCGAGAGGTCCTCCACAAGGACCTGGAGCTCAATCTCACGGCGCCCGCCAACCCGCCCCGCTGAAGAGTTTCCGGAAACGGCTAGCAGGCGTCGCCGATATAGCTGGGCACGACGCGCTCCCCCGCCGCCGCGCGCACGGCGAGCCAGACGGCGCCCATCGCCGGTTCGGCTTCGAGCGGACGGATGCGCGCCTGCGGCAGCCGCGCGGACAGCGTCGTGCCGACAGCGTCCCTGAGGTCCGGCACGGCTCGGAAGCTCCCACCCGCCAGGACCACCGTGCACAGCGAGAGCTCGAGGCGGCCCGCGACCGACAGCACCGCACCCGCGAGCTCGCTCGCGCCGATGTCGACGATGCGCCGCGCGACGTCGTCGCCCGCGTCGACGGCCGTCTGGATCGTGGCCGCCAGCGCCGCGATCGCCGCCGGCTTCAGATCGCCGTCGTACACCTTCCGGACGAGATCCTGCGCGCGCGCGACGTCGTAGTGCCGGAGCAGCGCTTCGGTCAGCACCGTCCGGGGGCCGCGTCCATCGGCCTGCCGCATGACCGCGCGGAGCGCCTGCCGTCCGAGCCAGTATCCGCTGCCCTCGTCGGCGAGCACGTAGCCCCACCCGCCCGCGCGAGCGGCGCGTCCTCGCGCGTCGCGGCCGTAGGCAATCGACCCGGTGCCCGAGATGATCACGATCCCCGCCTCGCCTGGCGCACCGGCTTCGAGCGCAACGAGGGCGTCGTTCACGATGACGACGTGCTGCGCCTCGACGATGTGCGCGAGCAGCTCGCGGACCAGCGCGGTCTCCTCCGGCCGATCGACGCCGGCCATGCCCAGGCAGAGCGCGGCCAGCGTCCTTGGCCGACTCTCGAGCACCTGGTCCACGAGACGCCGCAGGATGGCTTCCATCCCCCGGAGCCCCGCCGTCTTCGGGTGTGCGCCCGGGCCGCGCGCCTCGGCGAGCACCTCGCCCGCTGCAGTGGCGAGATAGCAGACCGTCTTCGTTCCGCCCGAGTCGAGGCCGAGGACGCGAGCGCCGGGCGGCTCCGTGGGAGGCATCGCGGGCGGTTGAGTCATCGAGCCAGGCTCAGGCGACGCCGCACGGTCAGCGCCCAGGGCCTCGGTTGACGCCGGCCCCCGGGACTCTCGGCGGTCCGGTGACCGGCGCGCCGCGTTGGGGTGGGCCGGCCGGCCCGCCCGGCTGAAGCCCGCGGCCGGGAAAGCCCTCTCCGAACGGGCTCTGGCCCCCGCGTCCCGGTCCGCCGGTGCGCGGCGTCAGGCCTGGCAGTCCGCTCGAATCCGCCGACGGGAAGCCCGACGCCCTGTCCGGGGACGCCGCCGCCGAGCCTGACGATGTTGCGCTGATACTCGAGCGCCGCCGTCGCGGTGTCGAACTGCCAGAGGTCGTATTGCTGCTGGCCGTTGTAGATCTTGATGGACGTCGCGTTGCTCTTGCTCTGGACTCCGCAAATCCCACCCTGGGCAGGGAGTCCGAGCGCCCCAGGCTGCTGGCCTCGGCCGGGCGGCTGGGACTGTCCGCGCTGCTGGAGCTGCGGCTGTCCGGCCCCGCGGCCGACCGCGCCGCCGGGCAGGTTGCCTGTCCCGGGCGGTCCGCCGACGTTTCCTCCGAATCCGCCCCCGACGCCGATTTGCAGACAGCCCGTCCTGGGCAGGAACTCGTCCCCGGTGATCGGGTCCTTCCACTTGTGCCGCAGCACGTGCTGCGAGACCAGGTCGTCGAGGCTGGACGGCAGCGCGCCGCCCATCTGCTGCTGGTAGAGCCGGATCGCGCGCGCGTACTGCTGCCCGCGAAAGATGAGCTCCGTCTCGCGCTCGCGAATCACCTGCTGGCGCCAGGACGGCAGCAGGGCGGCCATCCAGACCGACGCGATGGCGATACTGATCAGCATCGCGACCAGAATGTACCCGCCGTCGTCCAACCGTGAGCGGTCGCCCCTCACGCGGCAGACCCCGGCGTCGGTGGCTTGACCGTCCATGTTCGTGAACGTAGTATCCTTTGTTGCCCGCATGGTTTCACAGAGGCTCCGCACGGCCCGTGGCACGCCGGTCGCCGTTGCGTTCAGCAGCCTGCTCGCGCTGATGGCGCTCCACGGCGCGTGCACCAAGGTTCCGCTCACGGCGCCGTCCGGAACGGTCATCGCGCTGCACGCGACCACCAACGTGCTCCCGGTGAACGGGTCGACCGACATCATCGCGGTGCTGATCCGCAGCGGCCAGCAGTCCTCGAGCGACGGGACCGATACGACCAGCACGCCGTCGACCGGCACGCCGGTCCACAACGGCACGGTCGTGTCGTTCACGACGACCCTCGGCCACATCGAGCCGTCCGAAGCGAAGACCACCGGCGGCCAGGTGACGGTTCAGCTGGTCGCGGACGGCCGCTCCGGCGTGGCGACGGTCACCGCCTACTCCGGCGGGGCGAGCCAGGTGCTCGACGTGAACATCGGCGCGGCCGCCGCCGCGCGCATTCTCGTCTCCGCCGCGCCGCAGGAGCTGCCGCCGACGGGCGGCACGACGACGGTGACCGCGACCGTCCAGGATCAGGAAGGCAATCCGCTTGGGGGCGTTCCCGTCACGTTCTCCACCTCCGCGGGCACGCTCAAGGTGCCGAGCGCCGTGACGGATAGCCTCGGGAACGCGACGACCACGCTGACCACGACGGCGGCGGCGACGGTGACCGCCAGCGCGGGCGGCGGGACGTCGGGGACGCTCTCCGGAACCGTTGGCGTGACGATCCAGCCCAACTCCACCGTCACGCTCACGCCGCCGGCGGGCACGGTGACCGTCAGCACGCCCGTGGCGTTCACCGTCGGCATCGGCAGCGGCGTGATCGCCACGGACGTCGTCATCGACTTCGGCGACGGCACCAAGCGCGACCTCGGAGCGATCGCCCAGACGCAGACGGTGTCCCATATCTACGGCGCCGTGCGTACCTTCGCCGTCAGTGCGACGGCCAAGTTTGCGGACGGGTCCACGAAGACGGTCAGGACCCGATGTCGTGGTCACCGGCTACACCGTGCAGGCCGCCTGTGGCGGCAACGTGGTGTTCTCGGGAACGTCGACGCTGACCGCCACCGTGACGCCCAGCACCGTCCAGGTCGCTCAGTATCTCTGGACGATTCCAGAGAGCGATCACGTGAACGCGCTTCAGGGCGGTCCCCAGATCCAGTACACGTGGCAGTCGCGGGGCACGCATGTGGTAACGCTGACGGTCGTGCCGACGAACGGCCCCAGCGCCAGCGCCACGTGCTCGCTCGAAGTGAGCTGAGCCTCGGACGGCGCCCGCCGCCCTACCACTCGGCGAATCGGCTGCCGTCGATAGCCGTTGCATCCGACCCGCTCTTCACGTCGTAGACGCCCGGTTCGGCCGTGTTCGACCCCGGCTGCGGCTCGGCCTCCACGGTCTGCCAGGAGTCGGTGGAATCCGTGAACGGATCCTTCGGCACGGCGCGGATGTAGCTGTCCGACACCAGCGCCTGCAGGGTCTCCGGGTACTTGCCTTTGTCGGCATAGTACTGGTCGATGGCTTCGCGCATCATCATCAGATCGGAGCGCAGCGCCGCTTCCTTGGCCAGCGTCACGGAGTTGCGGTACGTCGTCAGCGAGATCGCCGCCAGAATCATGATGATCGAGATGACGATGAGCAGCTCGATCAGGGTCCAGCCGCCGGCGGTCGCGGGGGGCCGGCGTCCTGGGGTTCTGCGGGCGGAGGCACGTGGCTGGTTCAGACGCCCGAACCTCGGAACGGCGGAACCCCGGAGCCCTGGAACCATCTGTCTACCAGTCCCTGTATTTCGAGCCGTCGAGCGCGATGCCCTCGGACTTGGAGGACACGTCGAACACATTGCTGCCGCCCCAGGCGTGCGACTGGGGACTGTCCCCGGTGGCGCGCAACCCCCAGTCCGCCTTGCCGGTCATCGGATCGAGAGGGATCCGCCGCAGGAATTTGATCTTGGCGCCTGACGCGCTGTTCGCACGGGCCACGCCGTTGACCAGCGTCTCGAGATCGGGCGGATAACCTTCGGTGCCGGTGACACTGACGCCGCCGATGAGTCCAGACGTCACGGCGTCCTTGTAGGCGTCGATGGCCGTGCGCATTTCGCGAAGCGCATAGCGCAGCTCCACTTCCTTCTGCCGCTTGATCGACACGCGGGCGAGCGGCAGCGCCGCCGAGGCCAGCACCATCATCACGGCGGTCGCGATCACGAGCTCAACGAAGCTGAAACCGTCTTCCGAGCGACGCGGCAGATGCATGGGGCCCTTCAATTATCGCAGGCGCACGGGGCTCCTGCTCTCATCTGACCACCACCGTCGCCGATTGGTACTGGATCGGCACCTGCTGCCCGCCGGGGCCGACCACGGAGCCAGAGACGACAATCTGCGTGGACCCGGGGGACATGGCCTGGAACTGGATGCTGCCCAGCAGGCCGGACCCCGACGCTCCGCTCGCATTCGACGGACGCGAGAACACGAGATCGACCGTGCCGCCGTTCGGGTCGATGGTCGGCACGAACGTTGGGGTCACATTCCCCTGGTTCATGAACGTGCCCTGCACGGCGGCCTGTGCGCGCAGCACCGCCGGGTTGTAGGACACGCGCAGGCTGATCGTGCCGACTTCGGGCATGTTCGCGGCCGTCACGGGCACGGTGTAGGGCGCGAGGGCGCCGGACTGGAACTCGGTGCCTGGCGAGAACAACGAGATCGTCGGAGGCTGCTGCGCCGCCGGCGGTTCCGCTGGCGCCAGCGGCGCCGGTTCCGGGGCCCGCGGCGGCGCCGCCACCGCTGGGGGCGGCGCCCCGACGCCCGGCTGCCCCGCCGGCGGCGTGACGCCCGCCGGCACGGGCGCTTCGGGCGAGATCAGCGGCGCCGCGCCGGCCTGCCCGAGGTTCTGCTGCGTGCCGATGTACATCGGCTTGAGGTCCTCGGCCGTCAACTCGTGCGACCGCACGATGTGCGGCGTGATGACGATGACGATGTCGCTCTGCTCGTTGGTTTGGTTCGTATTGCCGAAGATGTTCCGCAGGATGGGGATGCGCGCCAGGCCGACGAGCCCCGTGTCGATCGTGTCGTTCCGTTCGCGTAGCAGCCCGGCCATCAGGTTCGATTCGCCGTCGCGGAGACGGAGCGCCGTCGTCACGATGCGGTCGGTGAACGATTGCAGGGGCGTGCCGCCCACGTTGATCGTCTGGCCGATCGCGCTGTTCTCGATCGTGAGCGGGTTCAGGATGATCTCGTCGTCGAACGTGACGCGCGGCGTGATGGTCAGGTTCACGCCGATGTTCTTGTAGGTGAAGCTCGTCACGGGCGACTGGATGATGCCGGCGCCGGTCGTGGTCGCCGGGATCACGGAGTTGAGGACCGGGACCTGGTCGCCGAGGTTCATCGTGATGACGGACCCTTCAGCGCCTCGCACCGACGGCTTGGCGAGCGTCCGCGTGTGGCTGTCGGACTCGAGCAGCCGGACGAGCGCGGTCGGCACCGTGACGTAGAAGTCGTTCGCGCTCATCCCGCCGCTGATGGTGTTCAGATTGAACGGCGGCGGCGTCGCCGGTGGAAACGTGCCGGAAGTGTTGGGCGGGGCCACCTCCGGCGAGAAGGTGAACCCCAGCGCATATTGCTGCAGGTCGAGTCCGAGCTGCTTGGCGCGCGTCCGATCGACCTCGAGGACCTCGACCTCGATCAGCACCTCGGCTTTCGGTTTGTCGTTGGCCTTCACGAGCCGGTCGATGAGATTGATGATCGGGCCCGTGGAGCGGCAGGTGATCGCCGTCGTGCTCTTCTGGGGTGCGCACGTGGGGCGGGCCGACGCGTTGGTGCTCGTCGTCGTCTGCATGATGATCTGAATCATGTCCGCCGGCTCGACGTTCGAGAGATAGAACACCTGCGTGTAGAGGTCGTCGTATTTCTGGTGCTCCGTGGGCGTGTCCTGGAAGACGACGATCGTCCTCGGATTCACGACCTTGAACGCCAGGTTGTTGTTGGACAGGACCTGATTGAACGCCTCCTCGAGCGACAGGTCCTGGACGTCGATCGAATACGGGCGGCTGACGAGGTTTTCGGCGCTCTGCGCGTAGGTCACGTTGATCGGAGGATTGCTGAACGCGGCAATGGCGCTCAGGATGTCCCGAATGGACGCGTTCTGGAAGCGCAGCAGCGGCACCTTGATCCGCGGATCGAGCGTCGGGATGGTCGAGCTCTGGCGCACTTCGTCGCGGAGCTGGTCGATGCGGGACGGCGGCCGGGCGCTCTCGACCCGTTCGCGCTCGCGGCGTTCGAGCTCGTTGGCCTTCGCAAGAGCCAGGGTGTTGGTCGGATCGAGCTCCGCGGCCAGGCGATATTCGGCGATGGCGCCGGGAAGCTGTTCCTGCGCTTCCAGGTCGCGGGCGCGACGGATGTGCTCGGCCGAGGCGGCGCCCATCGCGCGCTGCAGGGCGATCTTGACGTCGATCCGGCTCGGATCGCGGCCGAGCGCCTGCCGGTAATACTCGACGGCGGCGTCCCAGTCGCCGCGCTGCGCCGCCTGTTCCCCCGCTCGCACGGCACGCCCGGTGGCACAGCCGGCGGCCGCCACCAGCAGCAATCCCGCGGCTCCAATTCGCAGCATCCCTGACAAGGCTCCCCCGCTTCCACACTCCAGGTTCGCGCGGACGATCCGCGATCGCCCGCGAGACACGCGTCCACGCCCGCGCGCCCGCCGGCCGCGAGCCAACTGCCACGCAACACTATCTCAACTGCCCCGCAACGGCAGCGTGACGCGGCCCGTGCCATCGACGTACTCGATGACGAGCGATTCCTCCCCGATGCGGACGATGCGGTAGCGGCCGTCGAGGATCTGTCCCTGCACGCCTTCGAGCACGTTGCCGTGGCCGTCCGAGAGCATCGCGACCACCTGGCTGTCGGGGAGCACGGCGCGCCCGATGAACTTCAGCGTGATAGGCGGCACGACGGGCGCAGGGGGCGACGCCGCCCGCGGCGAGGCGGGTGGCGCGTAGACCCGGGCCGGCGCCGGCGGCTGCGGCCTGGCGCCGAACGCGAACGGATTTCGCGTCGTCGTGGGCGGCTCGGATGTCGGCTCGAGTCTGTCGAGCGCCAGCGGCTGAGGCATCGCGATCTGCGGCGCGGCGCTCGCGGGCCGCGTCTGGGGGTTGGACGCGCCAGCGGCTGGACTAGCCGGGGCGCTGCTGAGCAGCCTGGACGCGACGTATCCCGCGACGATCAGCAGGGCGCCCAGGATCGCGAGCTGGCGCGTGCGCGCAGGGCCAGGCGGCGGCAAGATCTTCATCGGGCCGTCGGCGGAGTGGCGAGATAGTACGTGGCGACGTCCAGCGTCACCTCGAGGCGGCCGCTGTTCGCGGACTGCAGATCCGCCGCCCGCGACAGCCCGACGCGCTCGATGACGACGAACTCGGGCGCGGTCTCCACGGTATAGAGGAACTTGCGGATGGCGGCGTAGTCGCCGAGCAGGGTCACGGTGCCGGCCAGGCGCACCAGCCTGCTCTCCTTGACACTCTCCTGGTCGAGCGTCCGTCGCTGGAACACGAGGCCGGTGTCGTCGGCAGTCCGCTGCAGGAACGACATGACCTTGGAGGCCGCCGTGGCGCTGCCGGGGAGGACCTCGGCATAGAACCTGCCGAGCTCCTGGTCGGCGCGCTGCCTGCTCGCCAGCGCGTCCTGCGCCTGCTTCTGGACCAGTCGCGCGCGGAGCAGGCCCGTGTCCGCGTGCTCCGCGCCGGCCTTGAGGGTCGACACGCTCTGTGCGAGCGGTCCGACCGCGAGGACCACCAGCGCGAGATCGATGACGAGCAGCCCGATCAGGGGGAGCATCAGCGCCCGGCGCTCCTGGAAGACGCGCCGCCAGAGGCTCACGGCCGTCTCCCGCGCCCGGTCGCGGCCGTTCTCCCGGCCCCCGCGGGCCCGCCGGCCGACCGTCCCGGCGCCAGGTAGTAGGCGATGACCTCGCCGCGATACGTTCCCTCGTCCTCGTTGCGCTCCGTGTTGCGGGCCAGCAGGTCGTAGAACGCGCCGGTCTCGCGCAGGGCGTTGATGAACGTGTCGATGTCCTCGGGCCGGCGTCCGACCACCGTCATCGTCACACGGACGTTGCCCTTGTCGACGCGCGGCGCGACGGCGACGAGGCGCAGGTCGAGCGGCAGCGTCTTCTCAATCAACCCGAAGAACACCGTCCAGGAGAACGTCCGCTCGTCGATGAGGACGTTGGCCTCCTGGGTGGAGCCGGCGAGCTGGACGAGCGTGGCGCGATCGACGCGGCGCTGCAGATCCTGCGCCGAGCGTTCGATCCGCTGGGCGTCGGCCGCATCGCGATCGATGCTGGCCTTGAGCGCGGATCGCTGGGAGGACAGCGCCGAGAGTTCGTAGACGTTGACGGCCAGGACCGCCGCGGCGAGCACGGCGATCACCGCAATGGCTGCCGAGACGAGCCGCTCGTTGTAGAACGGCCGGGACGAGAGATTGCCTCGCAGCATGTCGTTGGGTTCAGGCGGCCTGCTCGGGACCCTGCCGGCCGGCGGCCCGCGTCCCGCGCTCCCGAATCAGCATCCCGACGGGCGCCGCGAGCGCGTCCAGCACGTCTCCGGCCGGCGCCGCGGCCGCGCGGTCGCGCAACGAGATGGCCAGGCGGACGTCGACGATGTCTGCCGGCACGCCGACGAGCCCGGCCAGTTCGTCACGGAGCCGGTCGGCATTCTCGGTCGCGAGCGCGGCGCCCGACACCCAGATCTTCGTGAACGTCGAACCGCCCAGCCGATCTTCGTGGTACATCGCGGTCTGGTGGACGAGCGCGCTCAGCGGCTCCTGGTCGACGCTCGCGCGATGGCGATAGAAGAGGAGATCGGCGCCGCGCAGGATGGCGATCGTCGTGCCTTCGTGCGCGAGGCAGACGAGAAGCCAGTCTCCGTCGGGGGCCGCCCCGGCCCCCATCACGGCGTTCATGACGTTGAAGCTCGCCAGGTCGACGATGCCGGCGTGCACGCCGGCGGCATCCGCGACGGCCTCGTACTGGGCGATGACGTCGCGTCGCGCGACCACGGCCGCGAACGTGGCACCGTCGTCGACGCGGTTCGCCGCGACGTGCGCCACCGTGGCTTCGTCGAGCGGAAATGGCGTGGCCTTGCGGAGCTGCCATCGGACCAGTTGATCGAGATCGGCGGCGCGCGCCGGGATGTGATCGAACCGCATCAGCGACACGCGCGCGATCGCATCGGGCACCAGGAGGGCGGCCCGCCGCGGCTCCCCGAGACCCGCGCGTTCGAACGCACGGCGAAGGCTTGCGGCGACGGCGGCCGGTTCGGCCACGTTGGCGCCCGTCAGCGCAGGGGTGACCGCGTCGTCGGGCAGCGTCTCGGACGCGTAGCCGGACACAGCCGTCTGACCGCCGGGGGCGCCGATCGCCGCGACGGTAATGCGGCGGCTGGCAATCTCGATGGCCACGGCCGGAGGCGTCGGCGCCAGCCAACCTGGCGGGCGCGGCGAGCTCGTCCCCGCGCGCGAGCGGGGGCTCCGTTGGGACGGGGTCATTCGACGAAGGTCACCTTGTTGATCTCCCGCAGCGTCGTCACGCCGTCGAGCACCCGGCCCACGGCGCACTCCCGGAGGAAGGTCATGCCCTCGTCGCGCGCGGCCCGTTTGATCTCCGACGTCGGCCGCCGGTCGAGAATCATGTCACGGATCCGATCGGTGAGGTCCATCAGCTCGCAGATGGCCGTGCGGCCCTTGAAGCCCGTGCCGCCGCACTCGATGCAGCCGGTCCCCTCGTAGAAGCTGTGCGTCTCGGCGAGGCCAGGGTCCATCGCCGATTCGATCAGCGCCTCCCTCGAGAGCCCGACCGGGCGGCGGCAGTGCGTACAGATCTTCCGAATCAGGCGCTGGGCCATCACGCAGTTGAGAGCGGACACGAACTGGTACGGCTCGACGCCCATGTTCAGGAACCGTCCCAGCACGTCGATGACATTGTTGGCGTGGACGGTCGTGAACACGAGGTGCCCCGTGAGCGCCGACTGGATCGCGATCTGGGCCGTCTCGGGGTCGCGGATCTCGCCGACCATGATCTTGTCCGGATCGTGCCGCAGGATCGATCGCAGCCCGCGGGCGAAGGTCAGTCCCTTCTTCTCGTTGATCGGGATCTGCGTGATCCCGCGGAGCTGGTACTCGACCGGGTCTTCGATCGTGATGATCTTGTCCTCGATCGTCTTGATTTCCGAGAGCGCGGCGTACAGGGTCGTCGTCTTGCCGCTGCCGGTCGGGCCGGTCACCAGCACCATGCCGTACGGCTCGCGGATGTACTTGCGGAACCGCCGCAGCTCGGTTTCGGGGAACCCGAGGATGTCGAGCCGCAGCTCCGTGAACTGCTCGCTCATCGATTCCTTGTCCAGGATTCGAATCACGGCGTCCTCGCCGTGGACGCTCGGCATGATCGACACGCGGAAGTCGATCGTCTTGCCGCGCACGCGAAGCTTGAACCGGCCGTCCTGCGGCACGCGCTTCTCCGCGATGTCGAGCTCCGCCATCACCTTGACGCGCGAGATGATCGTGCTGTGGTGCTGGCGGCCGATCGGCTTCATCGCCTGCTGCAGGACGCCGTCAATCCGGTACTTCACGTGCACCGCGTCGTCCTGCGTCTCGATGTGGATGTCGGAGGCGCGGCGCTGCAGGGCCGTGAACACCATCGAGTCGACGAGCCGGATGACCGGGCTGGCGTCGGACGTCAGCTTCTCGACCGTGAGGTTCTCGTCGCCGATCTCCTCCTCGCGCAGGATCTGCATCTGGAAGCCTTCGGTGGCCTCCTCCAGCACGCGCTGCGAGCTCTCGCTCTTCTTGAGGATGGTCTGGATGGCCGAGGAGGTGCCGACGCAGACGCGGATCGGCGTGTTGAGCTGTACCCCGACCTCGTCGATCGTCTGCAGGTCGCTCGGATCGGAAACGACGATGAGCAGCATCTGGCCGTCGCGGCGGTAGGGGACGAAACCGTAGCGCAGCATCATGTCCGCCGGGATGCTGCGGAACAGACCGTGATCGATCCGGAAGTGCTCGAGGTCGACGAACTCGAGCTGGTACCGCTGCGCCAGGCGGCGGGCGTCCCGCTCCTCCGCAGCCCGATCGACCGGGACGGAGGCGGGCTCGGCGTAGAGGGTGTCGGCGTGGGGCGTGGCAGGATTGGCCATGGTCGTTCAGCTCATGACGGACGACAGCTGGAAGAGCGGCTGGTACAGCGACATGATCAGGGCCGCCAGGATGATCCCCATCACGATGAGCAGCACCGGCTGGACGAGGTTGGAGAAGCGCTCCAGGCTCGTCTCGTTCTCCTCGTCGTAGAAATCGGCGACGCTGTTGAGCATCTCCGCGAGAGCGCCGGTCGATTCCCCGACCTCGACCATCTCGACGGCGACGGCCGGGAAGATTCTGACGCTCGGCGAGAGACGCCGAGAGGCTGCCGCCCTCGCGCACCTGGCCGGCGACGGCCGTCAGATGGCCTGCCACGGCCCGGTTGCCCGTCGAGGTCGCACCGATCTCCAGCGCGTTGACGAGCGGAATCCCGCCCGACAGCAGCGTCGCCAGGGTTCGGCACACCTGCGCGGTGGCCAGCTTGCGTGCCAGTGGCCCGAAGTACGGCAGCTTCAGCGCGAACGCGTCCAGCCGCGCGCGCTGCCCGGGCTGGCGGAAGGCGACGACGGCCGTGCCGACCAGCGCGGTACCCACGCCGAGCACGAGCCAGGCGTGCCCGATGAGCGCGGTCGAGAAGGCGACGACCACGCGCGTCGACAGCGGCAGCGCATGGCCGTGTCCGACTTCGTTGTAGAAGTCACGGAACTGTGGCACGACCTTGAACACGATCAGCCCCACGACCCCGGACGAGAGGCCGACGAGCACGGCCGGGTAGATGAGAGCCGAAACCACCCGCCGCCGCACCGACGCGAGCACCTTGATGTGCTGCACGTAGCGCCGCAGCACCTGCTCGAGGCTGCCGCTCCTCTCGCCGGCCATGAGCGAGGCGGTGTACACGCCAGGAAACAGATGCTGCGCTTCGAACGCCTCCGACAACGATGCGCCCGACCGCACCTGGTCGTGCACGTCGTCGAGGGCGGCCTTGAACGCGGGATTCTCGATCCGCCGCCGCAGGATGTCCAGCGACTGGACGAGCGGCAGTCCGGCCTTCAGCAGCGTCGCCAGCTCCTGATTGAAAATCAGGAACTCGGCGCTCGAGACGCGCCGGCGGCCCGGGAGTCGCAGCCGCATCCGGCCGAGACGGAGCCCGCCCCGCCCATGCACCGCAAGCAGGAACAGACCCTTCTCTTCGAGCTCGCGTCTCAGCCGCGTCTCGCTGTCAGCGACGTAGGTCGCCTCCATGACTTGCCCACTGGCGGTCGCCACCCGGCACCGAAACTCCATGGTCGTCCTTTAGACCCGACCGGCGGGAAAACGGCCGAGCTATCTCGCGAGCGTCAGGATGCGCTGGACGTAGTCCCGGGTCTCCCGGAAGGGCGGGATGCCGCCGTACTTCGTCACGGCCAGCAGGCCCGCGTTGTAGGCGGCCAGCGCCAGGCCGACGTCGTGTTTGAACCGATCGAGCAGCCCGCGCAGATGACGCAGGCCGGCCTCGAGGTTCTGCACGGGGTCGAACGGGTCGCTGACGGCGTACTGGCTGGCCACCGACGGCATGAGCTGCATCAGCCCCATGGCGCCCTTGGGGGAGACGGCGCGCGGCTCGAAGTCCGATTCGACCCGCACCACCGCGCGCGCCAGCTTCGCATCGACGCCGTAGCGGACTGCCAGCGCATCGACCAGGGCCTGCAGGTCGCCGCCCGCGCCGGACGAGCGCCGGGTTTCCTCCGCCTTCGGCATCGCGCGCGGGTATTCGTCCGGCAGCACCTCGTCAATCAGCGACTCCGGCGCCTCCATCCGACCGCCGTCCCGGAAGACGAGCACTGCCGTCCCGCCTTCAATGGTCCAGGACTCGACCGAGAGCGTGCGGCCGCTCTTCAGGTGCACGAGATCTGCGGCTGCCGGGACCGGAGTCCACAGGACGAGGCCCCAGGCCAGGATCCACACGCCGCGGGGCGCAGACCGCGGGGCGCGCCCTGGCATCTGGCGCCCGGCCCCGGGCCCGACGGAGGGCTGTGTCATTTCGGCTCGACGAACACGTGGTAGACGCGGATTCCGAGCTCGCGGCGGTCGCTGCCACCGTTTGGGAGCATCGCGGGCACGAATGTCTTATCGACCTCAATCCGGAGATCGACCATCTCCCCCGTGCCGAGCTGCGCCGTGGTGATCGGCAGCCGGCGGAGCGTCTCGGCCGTGCTGTCCGCCGGAAACGCGGCGATGACCTGGTTGCCGATCGCCACCGTCACTGTCTGGGGCTGGCTGCTGAAGACGTCGCTGCGCGCATCGTAGTCGAGATAGAGGGTGGCGTCCTTGCGCGGATTCCTGAAGCTCACCGTCGCGACCTTCTGGCTCCAGCGCCAGCTGCTCGACGGATTATCCGACGCGTATTCGTCCTGGTTCCAGCCGCTCTTCCAGATGGTGAGCAGGTTCTCGGAGGAGGGCAGCAATTGCAGGGCGCCGACCTTGTACTCGTGCGCACTATCGGCGCGATCCGCCGGATCGCCGCCGGCCAGCGGCAGCCTCGGCGCGCCGTCGCGGTAGAGACCGACGCGGACCGTCGCCTCGCCGAGATACGGCACGACCGGGACGAAGACGGTGCGTGTGTAGGGCCCGACCGTCTGGCCGGGCTTCCATTGCGAGGTCGGCACGGGCGGATCGTGATCGTCGTACCAGATCACCTTGCCGTCGGAATCCAGCACGTGCACGAACACGCGATAGTCGCCGTCGATCTTGGCGTTGGGCGCAACGTCGAACTTGTAGGTCAGGTCCACCGGGCTGCCGAGAGGGATCCGCGTTCTGGAGGCCGCGAACGAGACCGTTGCCACCGGCGGCGTCTGGTCCGCGTGGGAGCAGCCCGTCAGGGCACAAAGCAGCAGAAGACACGGAAGGCTGCGCAAGGCAGGACGAGCTGCGAAGTTCACAAGCGCTCAAATGTTACCGTATTGCCGCATGCCATTCAATATGCTAGCCTTCCGGCGATTTTCGAGGTGTTCGATTCTCATGGCTGAAGCGCTCGGCATGGTGGAGACTCGCGGCCTGGTCGGCGCCATCGAAGCGTCCGACGCGATGGTCAAGGCGGCCGACGTCGTGCTCGTCGGCAAGGAGTACATCGGGGCGGGGTACGTGACCGTGCTCGTCCGGGGCGACGTTGCGGCCGTGAAGGCGTCCATCGATGCGGGCGCCGCGGCGGCCCGCCGCGTCGGCGAGCTCGTCTCCGTCCATGTCATTGCACGCCCGCACGACGACGTGAATCGCGTCCTGGGAAAGAACGCCGGCCGGGCCTGAGGCGCCGGTGTGTGACGCCCGTCGATGTCGGAGCCAACCGCGCCTGACCGCGATCTCGTCTCCATTCAGGAAGCCCGCACGCTCGCGCAACGGGCGAAGCGTGCCGCGGCGCCGCTCGCCGATCTCACGCAGGAGCAGATCGACCGGCTGATCGACGAGATGGCCGGCGCGGCCCGGCCGCGAGCCGAAGAGTTCGCGAGGCTCGCCGTCGAGGAGACCGGCTACGGCGTCGTCGCCGACAAGATCCAGAAGAACCTGTTCTCGTCGGTCCAGGTGTACGAGTTCATCAGGCCGATGCGCACCGTGGGCGTGGTCGCCCGCCACGAGTCCCGACGCGTCATCGACATCGCCGACCCGTTCGGCGTCGTCGCCGCGATCACGCCGTCCACCAATCCGACGTCGACGGCGATCTACAAGATTCTCATCGCGATCAAGGCCCGGTGCCCGATCGTGATCAGCCCTCATCCGTCGGCGACCCGGTGCGTCGTTCGCGTCGCGCAGGCCATGGCGGACGCCGCTCGCGGCGCCGGCGCGCCCGACGGCGCCATCAACTGGATGGAGACGATCACGCTGGAGGGGACGCAGGAGCTCATGAGACATCGCGACGTCTCCGTCATTCTCGCCACCGGCGGCATGGGGCTCGTGCGCGCCGCCTACAGCGCCGGCAAGCCCGCGTACGGCGTGGGGCCTGGCAACGCGCCCTGCTACATCGACCGGACGGCCGACCTCCGGAAGGCGGCGAGCGACGTCATCGTCGGCAAGACGTTCGACAACGGCGTGCTCTGCTCGGCGCCCAATTCGGTCGTGGTCGATGCGACCGTCGCGCCCGCAACGAAGGCAGAGTTCATCCGGCAGGGAGCCCACTTCATGTCGCCGGCCGAAGCCGATCAGCTGGCGAAGGTCCTCGTCAGCCCGCAGCGCCTGCCGAATCCCAAGCTCGTCGGCAAGCCGGCAGGCTTTCTCGCCGAGCAGGCGGGGTTTGCGGTCCCGGCCACGACCAGGGTCCTCGTGGCGGAACTGCAGGGCGTGGGGCGGGACTATCCGCTCTCGATCGAGAAGCTCTGTCCGGTGCTGTCCTATTACGTCGTCGCCGACTGGCGGGAGGGGTGTGAACGCTGCATGCAGATCCTCCGATATGGAGGGATGGGGCACACGATGTCCATCCATTCACGCGACGACGACGTCATTCTGGAGTTCGGACTGAGGAAGCCGGCCTATCGGATCGTCGTCAACACGCCGACGACCCACGGCTCGATCGGGCTCACGACGGGCCTCGATCCGGCCATGACGCTCGGGTGCGGCGGGTACGGCGGCAACATCACGTCGGACAACATCACGCCGCGCCACCTGCTCAATATCAAGAGGCTTGCGTACGAGACCCGGCCGGCGGTAGGCACCGTCGCGGCCCTCGCGGCAGCCGACCTGGCCGGTTCCGCGTCGAAAGAGACAGCGGCGCCGGTCGAGGCGGCACGGGACGTCGGAACGCCCGTCGCTCGCGCGCCGGTTCCGGTCGAGTTCGTCTGCGAGGCCGACGTTCGCGCGGCCCTTGCGACCAGCCGGAAGATTGCGGTCGGGGCGCGCACGATCGTGACGCCCTCGGCCCGCGACCTGGCAGAAGAGCACGACGTGTTCGTCTTTGCGACAGGCCCGCTGCGTATGTCGTCGGTGCCGGGGAGCGTTCCGCGTTGACCACCATGGATCTCGATGGTATTCTGGCCGGACTTTACGGGATGTTCGCGCCTGTGACTTGGATTTAGACACCTTTCGATGATGCTGCGCCGACTGTTCGTTCTGGGCATGACATGCCTGCTCGTCGGTTGCGGCGCACACGTCCGTCCCGCCATCGTCCCGGATCCCGCCCCGCTGCCCGTCGGAGAGTTCCAAGGGCTGGATGCGTCGAATCTGAAGGTGACGCTCGATCCGGCCGCAGCCGCCATCGCGGCCGCCGAGTCGGAGTTCGCCAAGGGCGAAGCGGAGCTCAAGCTGGGCCATCAGACCTCGGCGCGTGAGCGCTTCGACGCGGCCATCGACACCCTGCTCGCGGTCCCGGGCGGCGCGCGGAGCAACCCGCGCCTGCAGGCCGAGTTCGACGCGCTGCTGGATCGCATCGGCGCGCACGAGAGCCTCGAGCTGCGGGCCGGCGACGGGTTCGCCGACGCGGGCTCCGAACCGGCGGCGATCGACGACCTGCTGGCCTTCGGCACGGCCGAGCGCGCCGGGGTTCCCGCGCCGACCACCGCCGAGCTGGTCGCGGCGGACCTGGCGAGAACGCCGCACGACATTCCGATTCAGGTCAACGACAAGGTGCTGTCGTACGTCGAGCTCTTCCAGGGTCAGCTGCGGTCGTTCGTGGAGGAAGGGCTCGAGCGCGGGGCGCGCTACCTGCCGATGATCCAGGATGTCTTCCACGCCGAGGGGCTGCCGCTCGACCTCGCGTACGTGCCGCTCATCGAGAGTGCATTCAAGCCGACGGCGCTCTCGCGGGCGAGCGCCAAGGGCATGTGGCAGTTCGAAGCGGGCACGGCGCGCGAGGCGGGCCTCGAGCAGACGTGGTTCCTCGACGAGCGGGCCGACCCGGAGAAGGCCACGCGGGCCGCAGCGGAGTATCTCAAGACGCTCCGCGACCTCTTCAGCGGCGACTGGAACCTCGCGCTGGCCGCCTACAACGCCGGCATGGGTCGTGTGCAGCGCGCGATGAAGCAGGCGCACGAGACGGACTACTGGAGCCTGTCGGCCAGCTCGCGCTACCTGCCACGGGAGACCCGCGAGTACGTCCCCATGATCCTGGCCGCCATCCTGATCGCGCGCGATCCGATCCAGTACCGGCTTCGAGGTCGGGCCGGTGGAGCCGCTGGACTACGACACGGTCACCGTTCCCGACGCCATTCGGCTGGACACGATCGCGGAGTGGCTGGAGATCCCGGTCGACCAGATCCAGGCGCTCAACCCCGAGTTGCGCCGCGGCATGACGCCGGTCGGCGAGCACGAGCTGAAAGTGCCGGTCGGTGAGGGCGTTGTGGTCGAGCGCCGGCTCGCCACGGCGTCTCCGTCGGTGTTCGCCTCTTCGTCGTTCCGGTTCCACACGGTTCGCCGCGGCGAGACGCTGCTGAGCATCGCTCGAAAGTACAAGACGACCACGACCAAGCTGGCGGCCGCCAACGAAATCAAGCGGACATCGCGCCTGCGGACCGGAACGATGCTGATGGTGCCGATCGCGCCCGCTGCCGTCGCGGTCCGCGCCGCGCGGGGCGTCAAAGCGTCCGGCCTGACGGCGTCGGCGCGCGGGACGGCCTCGTACCGGGTCAAGCGAGGCGACACGCTCTCCCGCATCGCGCACCTCTTCGATACCAGCGTGGAAGCCCTCAAGTCGCTCAACCGGCTGTCCTCCGATTCGATCGCGATCGGCGACCGGCTGACGGTCCGGTAGCCCCGGCGTCCAGGGCGCGCTGCAGATTCTGCAGGCCGAATCGTCCGGCAGCGTGCGCAAATCCGCATACGGTCGCGCTGAATCGTTCCGCCGGCACGCGAGCCGCCTG
Source organism: uncultured Acidobacteriota bacterium (assembly GCA_963764505.1). Taxonomy (GTDB): domain Bacteria; phylum Acidobacteriota; class Vicinamibacteria; order Vicinamibacterales; family SCN-69-37; genus CAVXSP01. The sequence continues at coordinate 2,687,701 of CAVXSP010000001.1, forward strand.
GCCGCGAACTTGCTGACGGAGGGACGTGCTCGCTCGGATTTCGGCGGCCGCCGTCTCCGGCGTCGATGCGATCCCCGTGTCGGTCGAGGTCGACGTGTCGACGGGCCTGCCCGGGGTCACAATGGTCGGGCTGCCGGATGCGACCGTGCGCGAGAGTCGCGACCGCGTACGGACCGCCATCCGTAATTCGGGATTCCCGTTTCCGACGGCACGCGTGACGGTCAGCCTTGCGCCGGCCGACGTGCGGAAGATCGGCGCGGCGTTCGATCTTCCGATCGCCCTCGGCATCCTCGCGGCGTCGGGTGTGCTCCCGGAGCGCGACGCTCTGCCCATGACCGTCGTGGGCGGCCTGTCGCTCGACGGCGCGGTGCCTCCCATGCACGGCCTGCTTCCAATCGCCGTGGCAGCCCGGCGGACGCCGCCCCGTGCGCTGATGTGTCCCGCGGCCAACCTGCGCGAGGCGGGCATCGTCGGGGATCTCCGCCTGTTTCCCGTCCGGTCGCTGTGGGAAGCGGTTCGGCTGGTGGCCCATCCGAGTCCGGTCGCCACGCCGGCGCCGGCGACGGCCGCGGCGCCCCCGGGCGCAACCGACGATCTCGGCGACGTCCGCGGCCAGCTCGCCGCCCGGCGGGCGCTGGAGATCGCGGCGGCCGGTGCGCATCATCTCCTGCTCAGCGGTCCGCCCGGTGCCGGCAAGACCATGCTGGCCAGGCGGCTGCCCGGGCTCCTGCCGCCGCTCAGCCTCGAGGAGGCGCTCGCGGTGACGACGATCCATTCGGTGGCGGGGCTGCTGCCGTCGGGGAGCGGTCTGGTCGCCGCCCGGCCCTTTCGCGCGCCTCACCACACCTGCTCGGACGTCGCGCTCGTTGGCGGCGGCAGCGTGCCGCGACCGGGCGAACTCAGCCTCGCGCATTGCGGCGTGCTGTTCCTGGACGAGCTCCCGGAGTTCGGCCGGCGCGTTCTCGAAAGCCTGCGGCAGCCGCTCGAAGAAGGCGTCGTGCACATCTCCCGTGCGGCGCGCGCGATGTCCTTTCCTGCGCGCGTCACGCTCGTGGCGGCCATGAATCCCTGCCCGTGCGGATTCCTCGGCGACGTGCGCCGCGAGTGCCGCTGTCTGGCGTCGGCCGTCGATCGGTACCGCCGCAAGGTGTCGGGGCCCCTGCGCGATCGGTTCGATCTCGGCGTCGATGTCCAGGCGGTCCCGTGGGCCGAGTTGCGCGCGTCCGACCCGGGCGAGGCGAGCGCCGCCGTGAAGGCGCGCGTTCTCGAGGCGCGATGCCGACAGCTCCGGCGGCAGGCGTGTGTGAACGCCCAGCTCGACGGGCCGACGCTGCGCCGCGTGTGTCGCATCTCGAGCGGCAGCGAGACACTCCTCGGGCGCGCCGTGACCCGACTGGGTCTCAGTGCCCGCGCGGTCACGCGCGTGCTGCGCGTGGCGCGTACGATCGCGGATCTTGGTGACACGCCGGAGATCGAGGACGCGCATCTCGCGGAGGCCCTCCAGTTCCGGCTGTCATGAGGGCGATGGGCCGAAATCTCGGTCGCGCTCTTCCCTGCTGTCGGGCGCGGAGATCATCGATGTGCCAAATCCTGGACAGCTCGCCGCCAATTCTGTCGAGGCGGGGCGCGCCTCATCGGCGGCCTGAAGTCACGCGCCGCGGCGACTGCAGGGTTTTCTGCGCGAATGCCCTGTCCAGCCCCGATGGGCCGGCGGCAATGAACGCTGGCAAACAGCTTGCAATGACATACGCCAGATCGAGCCATGGATCCGCTTCGGCATCTCCTGTCGACCGACCAGCGCGAAGCGCTGCAGTTCTTCTTCACGGGCCTGCGCGACGTCACGGCCAACGAAGAGGAAGCGATCGACTCGCCGGCGCTGCTCTACAACGCCAGCGTGCTCGCCCATTTCGCGTCGACGTCCACCTGCTCTGCGGAAGGGCTTCCCGCGCTGCACGGCCTGGGACAGGTGTTCGATCGATTCGTGGCGGATACATCCCTGCGGCACGACACGGATCTCATGGAGTGGGCGGCGGCGCACTGCCTGCTCTTCACGGGATTCTTTGGCGACCAGATGCACCACCGGCACAATCTGGAGTGGTACGGGCAGATCGGCGCGGACTTCTACGATCTGGCCGCGACATCGAGCCGCGAAGCCGCCCGCCGTCAGATGATGGACCGGATGGCGTGCGAGTTCCAGGACTGGCGCCGCCGATATCTGAAGCTCTCGAGGGAGCTCCGCGATCTGCCGTATCGCCTCCTCGGTTGAGACCGGGGGCGGACGGTCCTGTCTGCCTCGCTCGGGGCGCGCGGCGCGTCATCCTCCCGCTCATCCCCCGCTCGACCGATACCGTCAAGGAGCGGCGGAGCCCGCCGCGCGCCGCTTGTTCCCGCAGAACGGGCTGTGTTACATTTCCGTGATTCTGGCGCGGACTCGCTCGAGCCGCCAGGGAGGGTCCCAGCCGGGTTATGCGTTCGCCGCGGTATACGGTCCTTGTCGCGAACCGGTCCACCGGGGCGGTGCGGCGGTTCACGGTGGTCCGCCTCCCGGCGGTTCTCCTGGGCTTCCTCCTGCTCTCGATTCTGGCGCTCATGGCGATGGGCGCGCGGTGGGCCGGGCGGGCCGAGCTCGAGAGCCTGCGGCAGGCCAACGAAGACCTGCGGCTCGAAAACGAGAACTATCGCGCGATGACGGCCGAGTTGTCGACGCAGGTCTCGTCGCTGCAGGGCGCGATCGATGATTTGGGCCAGCAGGCGGATCTCGATCCGGCGACGCGGAAGGCGATCGAGCGGCTGCCGGCTTCGATCCGGTCGCGCGCCATGGGCGGCGGGTTCGCCGTGTCGCCGCTGGCCGTGACGCGCCAGTCGCCGGAAACCACGTTCGGCGTCCTGAGGGAACTGCTCGGCGTGCTCGAGGACCGGCTGACCACGGTCCGGCGCGGCTTCGAGGGCCGCCAGGCGCTCGCCTCAGCGCTTCCCCGCCTGTGGCCGCTCACCTCCGGCTGGTTGACGTCGAACTTCGGTACGCGCACGGATCCGCTGACGGGGGAGGCCGAAACCCACACGGGCCTGGACATCTCCGCCGCGCGCGGCACGGCCGTACATGCGACGGCGGACGGCACGGTCGAGCTGGCCGGCTTCAACGGCAACTACGGCAACTGCGTCGAGCTGTCGCACGGCTTCGGCATCACGACGCGCTACGGCCACCTCTCGTCCTTTGCGGTTCGGCCAGGCCAGGCGGTGCAGCGCGGCGAGGTCATCGGCTACGTCGGGGCGACGGGCCGCACGACGGGTCCGCATCTTCACTACGAGATCCTGCTGAACGGGCAACCCATCAATCCGCTCAAGTTCCTGGGGTGAGGGCGGCCGCCATCGGCGGAACGGCCCGCAGGGTGTATTTGACCTCCCCCGTTCGCTTTTCTACAATCGATAGTACTCTCTTCGGACAGCAGGGACGGTCCGTCCGGCGGGCGTCCGGTTGTCCGATGTCTTCATGATCAATACCCTTCTGGCCAAGGTCATCGGCACGCAGAACGAGCGTGAGCTGAAGAAGCTGCGTCCGCTCGTCGCGCGGATCAACGAGCTCGAGGCGTCCGTACGTGAGCTGTCGGACCCGGCGATCCGCGAGCGGACCGCTGAGTTCCGGCAGCGCCTCGAGCGTGGCGAGACGCTCGACGATCTGTTGCCGGAGGCGTTCGGCGTCGTGCGCGAGGCGGGCCGCCGGGCGCTGAACATGCGCCACTTCGACGTCCAGCTGCTCGGCGGGATGGTCCTCCATCAGGGGCGGATCGCGGAGATGAAGACCGGCGAGGGCAAGACGCTCGTCGCGACGCTGCCCGCCTACCTGAACGCGCTCGAGGGCAAGGGCGTGCACGTGGTCACGGTGAACGACTACCTGGCTCGGCGCGACTCGGAATGGATGGGCCGGATCTACCGGTTCCTCGGCATGAGCGTCGGCGTCGTCCAGCACGAGCTCAACGATCTCCGAGCGCCAGGTCGCCTATCGCAGCGACGTCACCTACGGCACGAACAACGAGTTCGGGTTCGACTACCTGCGCGACAACATGAAGTTCGACCTCGCGCACTTCGTCCAGCGCGGGCACCACTTCGCGATCGTGGACGAGGTCGACAGCATCCTCATCGACGAGGCGAGGACCCCGCTGATCATCTCCGGACCCGCCGAGGAGTCGACCGAGCTCTACTACGAGGTCGACCGGATCATCCCGAAGCTGGCGGCGGGCGAGGTGACGCAGGGCAACGTCAAGGCCGAGGATCGGGAGCGGCTCGAGACCACTGGCGACTACCTGATCGACGAGAAGCACAAGACCGTGCAGCTGACCGAGAGCGGCATGGCCAAGGCCGAGAAGATGCTCGACCATCGGTTGCAGCCGGGGTCCAGCGGCCTCTACGACCCGGTCAACATGCCGCTGCTGCACCACATCCATCAGGCCCTGCGCGCGCACGCGCTGTTCAAGCTCGACGTCGACTACATGCTCAAGGACGGCCAGGTCGTGATCGTCGACGAGTTCACGGGCCGTCTGATGCCCGGACGGCGCTGGAGCGACGGCCTGCACCAAGCCGTCGAGGCGAAGGAGAAGGTCAAGATCGAGCGCGAGAACCAGACGCTCGCGACGATCACCTTCCAGAACTACTTCCGCAAGTACAAGAAGCTCTCCGGTATGACCGGCACGGCCGAGACGGAGGCGGAGGAGTTCGCCAAGATCTACAACCTCGACGTGATGGTCGTGCCGCCGAACCGGCCGCTGGCGCGCAAGGAGGAGCCCGACAGCGTCTACCGGACCGAGAAGGAGAAGTACGAGGCCATCCTGAAGGACATCGTCAGCCAGCAGGAGTCGAGACGGCCGACGCTGGTGGGCACGGTCTCGATCGAGAAATCGGAGCGGCTGGCGGGCATGCTCCGCCGGCGCGGCATCAAGCACGTCGTCCTGAACGCGAAGTACCACGCCCAGGAAGCCGAGATCGTCGCGCAGGCGGGGCGGGAGGGCACCGTCACGATCGCGACGAACATGGCGGGCCGCGGCACCGACATCCTCCTCGGCGGCAATCCCGAGTTCATGGCGCGGCAGCGCACGCTCGCGGACCAGATCGCCGAGCGGCTGCCCAAGGGCGAGGAGAAGTTCGTCGACGACGAGGAGTTCGTCTACTTCTTCCACCTCGAGAGCTTCTATCGCGTGCCGAGGGCGGCCTACGAGCGGATCTACGCCGAGTTCAAGCAGCAGACCGACGCCGAGCACGATCACGTGGTCGGGGTCGGCGGGCTGCACATCATCGGCACGGAACGGCACGAAGCCCGACGGATCGACAACCAGCTCCGCGGCCGCGCCGGCCGCCAGGGCGACCCGGGATCGTCCAGGTTCTACCTGTCGCTCGAGGACGACCTGATGCGCATCTTCGGATCCGAGCGGATCTCGGGCCTGATGCAGCGGCTCGGGATGGAAGAGGGCGTGCCGATCGAGCACGGCATGGTCACCAAGGCGATCGAGCGGGCGCAGAAGCAGGTGGAAGCCCAGAACTTCGCCACCCGCAAGCACCTCCTCGAGTACGACGACGTGATGAACAAGCAGCGCGAGATGGTCTACTCGCTGCGCCGGGAGCTGCTCGAGGGCCAGATTCACGTGAGCGAGGAGGACACCGTCGATACGCGCGGCTATCTCATGATGCTCTCGGAGGAGCTCGCCGAGAGCCTCGTCGAGACGCACGCCAACAAGGAGCAGGATCCCGAGCAGTGGGACCTGGTCGCGCTGCGGCGCGCGATGGGCGATCTCTTCGGACTGGATCCCGCGGAGCTGGAGGCCGTGCCGCTGGAGGAGTTGGCGCCGTCCGACATGGCCGAGCGGCTGTACCGGGTCGCGGTCGACCGCTACGAGCAGAAGGAACGGATTCCCGGCCTGGATGTCGGCGTGCTCCGCCGCGTCGAGCGCGACATCATGCTCCAGATCGTCGATGCGCAGTGGAAAGATCATCTCTACAGCCTGGACCACCTCAAGGAGGGCATCGGCCTGCGGGGCTACGGTCAGCGCGATCCGCTCGTCGAGTACAAGAAGGAGAGCTTCGCCCTGTTCCAGGCGATGAAGGACCGCTTCGATGAGGAGATGGTCAAGTATCTCTGGCGCGTCCAGCCCGTCATGGCGGGCCAGGAGCCGCCGGCGGTCCGCCGGCCGCCCGCCCGGCGGCCGCCACCCGTGACGCTGAGCGGCGGCGCCTCGACCACTTCGACCACGGCGGGCCGACAGGCGGTCGCCACCGGTGCCGCCGTCGCCAGCGGCGCGCCGCCGCGCCCGGCACGGACCGGGGGCGACGATGCGGCGGTCAAGACCGTGCGGCGCGACGAGCCCAAACTCGGCCGCAACGACCCCTGCTGGTGCGGCAGCGGCAAGAAGTTCAAGAAATGTCACGGAGCATAGAGGTGTCGTCTGTTTCCCGCCCGGCCGCTGAGGCGCTCGGCGCCGCGGCACAGGTCGCCGCCGGTCTGGCCGAGGCGTTGACGTTCGACGACATCCTTCTCGTCCCGCGCCACTCGTGCGTCCTGCCGAGCCAGGTCGACGTCGGCTCCCGGCTGACGCGACGCATCCGGTTGAACGTGCCCCTCCTCAGCGCGGCGATGGACACCGTCACCGAAAACCGCCTGGCGATCGCCATGGCCCAGCAGGGCGGGATCGGAATCATCCACAAGAACCTCAGCGTCGAGGAGCAGGCCTCCGAGGTGGACCGCGTGAAGCGCTCGGAGAGCGGCATGATCGTGAACCCGATCACGCTCTCGCCGCGGCACCGGATTTTCGAGGCGCTCGAGCTGATGAAGACCTACCGCATCAGCGGCGTGCCAATCACCGAGGACGGCGGCAAGGAGAGCCGGCTCGTCGGCATCCTCACGAACCGCGACCTGCGCTTCGAAACCCGAACGGACCGGCCCATCGCGGATGTCATGACGCGGGAGCACCTCGTCACGGTCCCCGTGGGCACGACGCTCGACGCGGCGCGTGAGATGTTCCACCGCCACAAGGTCGAGAAGCTGCTCGTGGTGGACGCGGACTATCGGCTGAAGGGACTGATCACGGTCAAGGACATCCAGAAGCTGATCAAGTACCCGTCGGCCTGCAAGGACGGTCTCGGCCGGCTGCGCGTAGGCGCGGCGATCGGCGTGAGCCGCGACACGTTCGAGCGCGCCGAGGCGCTCGTCCAGGCCCATGCCGACGTGCTCGTCATCGACACCGCGCATGGCCATTCCCAGGGCGTGCTCGACGCGGTGGCGAAGATCCGCGAGCGCTTTCCGGACGTCGACCTGATCGCGGGCAACGTCGCCACGGCCGACGCGACGCGGGCGCTCGTCGACCGCGGCGTCGACGCCGTGAAGGTGGGGATCGGCGCCGGGTCGATCTGCACGACCCGCGTGGTCGCCGGGATCGGCGTGCCGATGGTCACGGCCGTGGCCGAATGCGCGAGGGCCGCGTTCGATCGGGACGTGCCGATCATCGCCGACGGCGGCGTCCGCTACTCCGGCGACATCGCGAAGGCGATCGCCGTCGGTGCGAGCGCCGCCATGGTCGGGAGCCTGTTCGCCGGCACGGACGAAAGTCCGGGCGAGATCATCCTCTACCAGGGGCGGAGCTTCAAGGAGTACCGCGGGATGGGCTCGCTCGGCGCAATGCGGCGCGGCAGCCGGGATCGGTACTTCCAGGACGAGTACGACCTTGACGCCAAGCGCGGCGACGACGCGGCCGAGAAGCTCGTGCCCGAGGGCATTGAAGGGCGCGTCGCCCACAAGGGCAGCGTCGCCGCGATGATCCATCAACTCATGGGCGGCCTGCGCGCGAGCATGGGCTACTGCGGCTGTCGCGACGTTCCCACCCTGCAGCGCGAGGCGCAGCTCATCCGCGTCACCCAGGCCGGGGTGCGCGAAGGCCACGTGCACGACGTCATCATCACGAAGGAAGCGCCGAACTACAGAGTCGAGTGACGCGCGACCGTGATCCTGCGTCTGTTGCCGTCCAGGATCTCCAGCATCACGCGAATCGCGCCGGCTGGCGCATCGCGCCAGCGGTCCGGCCATTCCACGGCCATCACTCCCTCCTCCAGCAGATCCTCGAGCGCCAGATCCTCGACCTCGTGAGGGGCGAGCCGATACAGGTCCACGTGCTCGAGCCGGATGGGCCCGCGGTACTCCTGGACGATCGTGAACGTCGGGCTGGAGACGTCGTCCGCATCACAACCGAGGCCTTCGGCGAGACCGCGCGCAAAGGCGGTCTTGCCGGCGCCCAAGGGGCCCTCGAGCAGGACCACGTCGCCCGGATGCAGCCGCCGGGCGAGGTCCCGGCCCACCGCGGCGGTTTCCCCCTCGGAATGGGTGACGCGGACGGAGGAGGCTGGCGTCGCCGTGGCGGCCTACTTCTCCTTCCGCGTCGCCGTCAGATCGAGCACGGCATCTCCAAGTCGCTCGACCAGGTCGCCGGCGATGAGGGCGGTCTCGCCTTCGTCGGCTTCCGCCAGGTCGCCGGCCAGCCCGTGCAGGTACACGGCCAGCTTGCACGCGCTTTCCGTGTCGAGCAGCTGGCCGGACCAGGCGGCGATCATGCCTGTCAGGACGTCGCCGCTCCCGGCCGTCGCCATTCCCGCATTCCCGGTCAGGTTGATGAACGCCTTCCCGTCCGGCGTGGCGACGATGGTGCGATGGCCCTTCAGCACGACGTGCACCCGGTGGCCGGCGGCGAACTCGCGTGCGACGTCGAGCCGGTGCTTCTGGACGTCCTCGATCGAGCGCCCGACCAGCCGGGCCATTTCGCCGGGATGCGGCGTGATGATGAGGTCCACGCCGTCTCGGCCGACGAGCCGCTCCGCTTCGCCCGCGAATGCATTCAGGCCGTCGGCGTCGATGACGAGCGGCACGCCCGATCGCTCGACGAGCCCCTGCACGAAGGCCGCTGTCGACGGCACGCGTCCGATGCCAGGGCCCACGGCGATGACGTCGGCACCGAGGTCGAGCACGCGCTCGAGCGCCTCGAAGGCGATCGTGCCTTCCGGGGTCTCGTCCAGGATCTCCGTCATGAACTCGGCACCGAGCGAAGCGATGACCGGCACGCACGAGGCCGGTGCCGCCACCGTGACCAGGCCGGCGCCCGAGCGGAGCGCCGCCATCGCTCCCAGGTACGCCGCCCCGGTCTTGCCGCGTGAGCCCGAGACGATGAGGATGCGGCCGTAGTCCCCCTTGTGGGAGTCGTGTGCACGAGGTTCGACGAGCGGCCGCATCGACTCGCGCGTGAGGATCTCGACCCAGGGCCCTTCGACCTGATCGATGACCGTCTGCGGAATGCCGATGTCGGCGATCACCAGGTTGCCGGCGAGGGCCTCGGCGGGAGGGAGCACGAGCGGCAGCTTGGGCACGCCGAGCGTCACCGTCAGCCCCGCGTGCACCGCGGGGCCGGGCACCTCCGGCGTGTCGGCCGACAGCCCGCTCGGCAGATCGATCGCCACGACGGGGGTTGCCGACGCGTTCAGGTCCTCGGCAATCGTCTGTGCGAGCCCCGCCAGCGGCGTACGGAGTCCCGTGCCGAACAGGGCATCGATGACGAGGTCGGCGCCGATCACGTTCGTGTTCTGCAGCTCCCAGGCCGCCGCGTCACGAATCTCGACGACGTCCACGCCGAGGCTCGCCAGGATCTGCAGGTTGGCGCGCGCGTCCCCTTTCAGATCCGCACTCTGGCCGACCAGATACACCCCCGCGTCGAACGATCGCTGCAGGAGCGTGCGCGCGACCACGAAGCCGTCCCCGCCGTTGTTGCCCGGGCCGCACAGGACCGCGATGCGCATCTCGGCGAGCCTGTCGAACGTCGACTCGAGCGTCGCGACGACCTGGCGGCCGGCGTTCTCCATCAGCACCATCGACGGGATGCCGATCTCCTCGATCGTCCGCCGATCGGCCTCCCGCATCTGCCTGGCATCGAAGACTCGCATCCGTGTCCGCTCGCGTCCCCGGGGCGAGCGTACCTCCTATGCTAGACTCGCGGCAAGGCTGCAGACTCCGGTCTCGAGACCGATCGGCCGGTCCCGATCCGCGGCTGGTCCCGCGGCGCCCCCAGAAGACTCGATGAACGCCGTCGTCTCAGTGAATGGAAGGGTCACCGGCGCGAACGATGCATCGGTGTCGGTGTTCGATCACGGGTTCCTGTATGGCGAGGGCGTCTACGAGACGCTGCGGACCTACGGCGGCGAACCGTTCCTGTTCGATCGCCACCTCCTGCGGTTGCGACGCTCCGCGGAGATGATGGCGCTGACGGTGCCGTTCGCCGATGCGGACCTGCTGGCCGGCGTGCGCGATACGATGGCGGCCCACGGCACGGCCGGCGAGAAGTACATCCGCATTCTGCTCACGCGCGGCGTCGGCGAGCTGAGCTATCGCCCCGATGCGTGCCCCGCGCCCACGACGGTGATCATCGTGAAGACGCTGGAGCCTCCTCCGGATCGGGCCTTCTCCGAAGGCCTTCGCGTGGCGCTCGTCAGCGTCCGCCGGAACCATCCGCAGGCGCTGAACCCGATGATGAAGTCGAACAACCTGCTGAACCTGGCCCTGGCCATGCAGGAAGCGTATCGGCGGGGCGCCGACGAAGCGCTGATGTTGAATCAGGCCGGCGAGCTGGCGGAGTGCTCGCAATCGAATGTCTTCCTCGTGCGCGGCGGACGCGTCCTGACGCCGCCGCTCTCGGCCGGTGTGCTGCCGGGCATCACGCGGGAGTTCGTGCTGGAGCTGTCGGCCGAACTGCAGGTGCCCGCGTCGGAAGTCCGGCTCCAGCCCGACGACCTCTGGTCGGCGGACGAGGCCTTTCTCACGGGCACCACGCGCGAAGTCACGCCCATCGTCGCGGTGGATTCGCGTCCGATCGGGTCCGGATCGCCTGGACCGATTACACGGGCGCTGCTGGAGGCGTTTCGCCGTCGCGTGAATCGCACGCCGGCCCATGCTCGAGCGTGAGAGGGCGAGAGTGGCGCGTCACCCTTCATCCTCTGCGTGTGCATATGCCTCGACCGGCGGGCAGGCGCACATGAGGTGCCGGTCGCCGTACGGGTTGTCGATCCGCGACACGGCCGGCCAGAACTTGCGGTGTCTCAGGCCGGGCAGCGGATAGGCGGCCTGTTCGCGCGAGTACGGGTGCCCCCACTCGTCGGCCGAGACGTCCTCCGCCGTATGGGGCGCGTTCTTCAGCACGTTGTCCCGAGGATCGGCGCGGCCGTCCAGCACCGCCTGAATCTCGCCTCGAATGGCGATCATCGCCTCGCAGAACCGATCCAGCTCCTCGAGCGGTTCGCTCTCGGTCGGCTCCACCATCAGCGTGCCCGGCACCGGGAACGAGACCGTCGGCGCATGGAAGCCGTAGTCCATCAGGCGCTTGGCGACGTCCTGCTCGTCGATCCCTGCGCTCTTGAAGGGACGCAGGTCGAAGATGAGCTCGTGCGCGACGCGGCCGTTCGATCCGGCGTACAGAACGGGATAGTGGCGCTCGAGTCGCGCCTTCAGGTAGTTGGCGTTGAGCATCGCGATGATCGTCGCGGCCGTGGCGCCGCCGGGACCGAGCAGGCGCAGGTACCCGTACGAGATGAGCAGAATGCTCGCGCTGCCCCAGGGCGCCGCGGAAACGGCACGCTCGCGACGGTTCCCGACGGGCACGACGGGATGGCCGGGCAGATAGGGCGCCAGATGCGCGGCGACGGCAATCGGGCCCATGCCGGGCCCCCCGCCGCCGTGCGGGATCGCGAACGTCTTGTGCAGGTTCAGGTGACACACGTCCGCGCCAATGCCCGCCGGGCTCGTCAGCCCGACCTGCGCGTTCAGATTGGCGCCATCCATGTAGACCTGCCCGCCGCAGACGTGCACGATGTTGCAGATCTCGCGAATCCGGTCCTCGAACACGCCGTGCGTGCTCGGGTAGGTCACCATCAGGCACGACAGCCGCTCCCGGTGCTCTCCCGCCTTCGTCCGAAGATCCTCGACGTCGATGTTGCCGCCCGCGTCACACGCCACCACGACGATGCGCAGTCCGGCCATGCTGGCGCTCGCAGGATTGGTGCCGTGGGCCGACTGCGGGATGAGCACGACGTCCCGGTGCTCCTGGCCGCTGGCCCGGTGGAAGGCGTGAATCGCGAGCAGCCCGGCGAACTCGCCCTGTGCGCCCGAGTTCGGCTGGAGCGAAACAGCGGGCAGACCGGTGATCTCGGCGAGGGCCGCCTCGAGCTCCCGGAAGACGTCGTGATAGCCGGCGGCCTGGTCGACCGGGGCGAACGGGTGCAGGCGCGCGAACTCCGGCCAGCTGACCGGCATCATCTCGGCGGCGGCGTTCAGTTTCATCGTGCACGAGCCGAGTGGGATCATGGCCGTGTCGAGACCGATGTCCTCGCGTTCGAGCCGGCGGATGTAGCGCATCATCTCCGTTTCGGACCGGTGGGCATTGAAGACCGGGTGCGTCAGGAACGGCGATCGCCGGCGCAGGCCCTCGGGCAGACCGTCGGCCGGGGTCGATCCCAGCCGGACGCCAGCGGCACGGGCCGGCGCGCGGGAGCGGCCGGCCGCGGCGGCCAGGATCTCGGCGATCTCCTCCACGTCCGCGTCGCTGGTCGTTTCGTTCAGCGAGATCTGCAGGGCCGTTGACGCGGGATAGCGGAAATTGATGCCGCGCGCCTCCGCCAGCTCCCGCGTGCGCCCGACGGCGGCGTCCTCCCCTTCCAGCCTGAGGGTGTCGAAGTAGGCGCGGTTGGTCTGACGCCAGCCGGCCGACTCCGCCGCGGCCGAGAGCGCGACCGCATGTCCGTGTACGCGCGAGGCGATGGCGCGCAGGCCGTCCGGCCCGTGATAGACGCCGTAGAACGCCGCCATGTTGGCCAGCAGGGCCTGCGCGGTGCAGATGTTCGACGTGGCCTTCTCCCGACGGATGTGCTGCTCGCGCGTCTGCAGCGCCATCCGGTACGCGGGCCGCTTGCGGCTGTCGACCGAGACCCCGATGATGCGGCCGGGCGTCTGCCGGACGTAGACCTCGCGCGTCGCGAAGAACGCCGCGTGCGGTCCGCCGTACCCGAGCGGCACGCCGAAGCGCTGCGCGTTTCCGAGCACGACGTCGGCTCCCGCCTCGCCGGGCGGCGTCATGAGCGCCAGCGCGAGCAGGTCCGTGCCCGCCGCGACGAGCACGCCCGACGCGTGCGCCCGCTCGATGACCGCGCGGAGGTCGCCGACTTCGCCATGATCGTCGGGCGACTGGACGTACATGCCGAACACGTCCGGATCGAAGGGCGCGGTCGCGACGTTCGCCGGGACGAGCGTGATGCCGAGCGGCGCGGCGCGCGTCTCGAGCACCGCCAGGACCTGCGGAAACACCCGCTCGGAGACGATGAACGTCCTGGCGTGCGGACGCTTGTGAACACGCAACAGGAGCGTCATCGCTTCGGCGGCCGCCGTGGCCTCGTCCAGCAGCGACGCGTTCGCCACCTCCATGCCAGTCAGGTCGACCACCATCGTCTGGAAGTTGAGCAGCGATTCCAGCCGGCCCTGGGCGATCTCGGCCTGGTACGGCGTGTAGGGCGTGTACCAGCCGGGGTTCTCGAACACGTTCCGCTGGATCACGGCGGGCGTCACCGTGTCGTGATAGCCCATCCCGATGTACGAGCGGCAGATACGATTCCGCGACGCGAGCTGCCGCAGCCGCTGCAGGTACTCGAACTCGGTGTCGGGGCCCGGCAGCCGCAGGGCGCCGTGTCGACGGATGTCGTCGGGCACGATCTCGGCGACGAGCGCCTCGAGTGACGGTGCGCCGACGATCTTCAGCATGCGCGGCAGGTCGTCGGCGCGCGGACCGATGTGGCGTTGTTCGAAGGAATCTGGCACGAGCGAGGCTGTCCTGGAAGGCTTGCCTATTTGACGAGCTGCTCGTACGCGGCCGAGTCGAGCAGCGACGTCGCCTCGTCGGGCGCACTTGGCCGGATCCGGATCATCCACGCCTCGTGAGGCGAGTTGTTCACCTTCTCGGGATGGGTGCCGAGGTCGGTATTGACCGCGAGCACCTCGCCCGAGAGCGGCGAGAACAGCTCCGACACGGCCTTGACGGACTCGATCGTGCCGAACACCTCGCCTTGCTTCAGCGTGCGACCGACGTCCGGCAGCTCCAGATAGACGACGTCACCCAACTGATGCTGCGCGAAATCCGTGATGCCGACGAGCGCCTCGGCGTCCGTCACGCGCACCCACTCGTGCTCCTTCGTGTACTTCAGCTCTGCTGGATACATGGAATCCTCTTGGACCGCCGTCCGCGGCGTCGGCGCGCGGGCAGGCGGCCGAGCGATCGCCGTCCGCCTCTGCTCCAGTCTATGCCGAGTGGGCGGACGGTGGCTGGTGTCGTGGCCGCTTGTAGAATGGTTCCGGTACGACCTCGGCCCGTACGCGGCGGCCGCGAATCTCGATCTCGAGCGGCGTGCCCACGGGAGCCATCGACGCTGGCACCATCGCGAATCCGATCGCCTTCTTGAGGAAGGGCGTCTGAGTGCCGCTGGTGACGACGCCCACCTGCTCGGTTCCCCGTGTCACCGGATGGCCGTGCCGTGCGATCCCCCGGTCCTTGAGCTCGAACGCGGCCAGCTTGCGTTCGCAACCGTGCGCCTTCTGGGCGCGAAGCGGCTCGGCGCCCATGAACTGGTCCTTCTGCCAGCCCACGATCCAGTCGAGCCCGGCTTCGAGCACCGTCGTCCGATCGTCCATGTCGGTTCCACACAGTCTCATGCCGGCTTCGAGCCGGAGCGTGTCGCGAGCGCCCAGGCCGCACGGGCGTACGCCGGCGTCGCGCCCGGCCGCGAGGATCGCGTCCCAGAGACGATGCGCCTGCGCCGGCGGCACGAAAATCTCGAAGCCGTCTTCTCCCGTGTACCCGGTCCGCGACACGGTCGCGCGGACTCCCGCCACCTCTCCGACGCCGAACCAGTAGTAGCGGATTGCCGGCAGGTCGATGGCCGTCAGGGACTGCAGGATCCCGGCGGCCCGTGGCCCCTGCAGCGCGATCAGCGCGTATCTCGAGCTCGTGTTGACGACCGCGGCGTCCATCCCGCGCTCCCGTACGTGACGCGCGATCCAGTCGTAGTCACTGACGATGCTGCCGGCATTGACGACGAGGAGGAAATGGTCGTCGAGGAGCCGATAGACGAGCAGGTCATCGACGAAGGTGCCGTGCTGGGTGGTCAGGGCCGAGGTACCTGCGCCTGACCGACCGACAGTCTAGCCGCGTCGTTGCTCGTCAGCCACTGCACGGCCGCGAGCGCCCCGTCGCCCGCGATTTCAATCTGGCCCATGTGACTGACGTCGAACACGCCGGCGCACGTCCTCACCGCGAGATGCTCCTCGGTGATGCCGGTGTACTCGACGGGCATGTCCCAGCCGCTGAACTCGACCATGCGAGCACCGTGCGACCGGTGCCAGGCATTCAAGGGAGTCTTCTTGACCGTCGCCGGCGTGCTGAATGTCATGACGATCGGGGCTGTTCGAGCGCCAGCAACGCACCGGAGGCCGGCAGGACGCCTACAACGTACTATCCACGACGCTGGAGGGTCAAGACGGCGGCACGCTGGTGTCACGCTGGGACTGGCGCCTCGACCTCAACTATCCCGTCGACGCCACCGGCGCGCCTGGGTCCTGGCTGGACTGGCCGGCGACCGGAGGGCGGCTGCTCGATTCGTACCCGAGATAGGACTGCAGCGTGTGGAAGCTGATGTCGAGCACGCTGCAGGCGCGGCGCTTGTTGCCGTTGCAGCGGTCGAGCACCATGCGGACGTACCGACTGCTCCAGGCGCGGAGGGACTCGTCCCGATCGGGCACGACGGAGAGGACTTTCCGGTACGGCGCGGACACCTCGTCTGGAAAGTCCTGAATCTCGAGGGTGGGTCCCGCCGCCAGCGCCACCGCGCGCTCGAGCATGCGCTCGAGCTGCCGGACGTTGCCCGGCCAGTCGTACGCCATCAGAACGTCGGCGGCACCGGGCGACAGAAGCAGCGGACGCGTCGCACGATGCCTTGCCAGGATGTACTCGGCAATTTCGGGCACGTCCTCGCGCCTCGAACGCAGGGGCGGGACATGGATCTCGACGCCGGAGAGACGGTAGAAGAGATCCGCCCGAAACACGCCGGCCCGGACCTGCACGGCCAGCGTCCGATTGGTCGCGGCAATCACGCGCGTGTCCAGCGCGCGCGCCTGGTGCCCGCCCACGCGCTCCACCGACATGTCCTGGAGAACGCGGAGCAGCTTCGCCTGCGCCGTCGGCGACAGATCCGCGACCTCGTCCAGGAACAAGGTGCCGCCGTCGGCCAGCTCGAACTTCCCGCGGCGGCCGCGGACGTCCGTGGCCGTTCGGTCCTCGATACCGAAGAGCTCGGCCTCGAGCAGCGTTTCGACCAGCGCCGCGCAGTTGACCGCGATGAACGGGCCGCGATGCCTCGCGCTGCACTGGTGCAGCTCGTGCGCGACGAGCTCTTTGCCCGCCCCACTCTCCCCTTCGATCAGCACCGTGAAGCTCGTCGCAGCCACTCGCCCGACGCGCGCGCGCAACTCCTGCATTACCTGGCTTCGGCCCACCAGCATCGTCTCGGACTCCGGCTCTACGCCTATCAACTTTGGTGCCACGCGCCGCGGCGCGCCGGCGAGACGGAAACGCTCTGGCGCGGTCACGCTGCCGGGTAGCACGTTCCCGGAATCTACTGCCAGCGGCACAGGCCGTGATAGACAGGACCGTCCTTACCCAGCCGGACAACCGACCAGGAGATTACGCATGCACCTCGCGCCACCTCGCCCGTGGGGCGGGCCGCATCGGAGACGAACTCCACAATTTGTCCAGGCCGCAGGCGCGCGGCGCTCTCGAGCTGCAGACCGTCAGGCGTCTCCGTGACCACGCGCATCTTCTCGCCAAGCTGGATCCGTCGTCTCACAGTGGCCTCCAGGTCCGGGCCCAGGCGTCGTATCTGAGTACACGGAGCCGGCCGGTGACGCCGGCGATCCGGACCGCGAACTGAGCGCCCTTGGCGGATCGCACGAAGAGCGACCCGGGCGTGCATCCGCCCGCCGGCGAAAAGCTGGCCATGTCGCTGCTCCCGAACCTGACCGCGTCATCTGACGGCGGATCCCCGTCGGGTCCCCGAATTGCCGGGTCAACCGAAACGCTGACTCCCGGAAACAGCGTGGCGAGGTCCACGTTGTCCTCGAGGCACCGGTCGGTGCCGGCAGTCAGATCCGCGCGCCGCAGGCCGTTGGCGTTGCCGTCGAGGCAGAGCCGGAACAGCCAGCGGTCCTCCTCGCGATCGAACACGAGCCCCGCCGCTCTGCCCCGCATGACTGCCTGCTGCCTGGCGTCACGCAGGCGCCCGGCCGCGAATGCGGCTGCCTGCCGGGCGCGTGCTTCGTCGCGCGCCGAGACGGTCAACGGCACCGCGAAACCGGCCAGGAGG
Organism: uncultured Acidobacteriota bacterium; assembly: GCA_963764505.1. Classification (GTDB taxonomy): domain Bacteria; phylum Acidobacteriota; class Vicinamibacteria; order Vicinamibacterales; family SCN-69-37; genus CAVXSP01. The sequence goes on from CAVXSP010000001.1 coordinate 2,705,170, forward strand.
GCGGCCACGCCCAGGACGACAATGGTCTCGACCAGTGACATGCCGAGCGCGGCCGACACCTCCGACTGAACGCCGCTGGTCTGGCGCATCGGCGTGATGCACCCTCAGCGCTGGGCGACTTTGGGAGTGTCCACGGTGACGAGCGGCTTCAACTTGAGGAAGCTCTTCTCGCCGATGCCCCTGACGTTCATCAGATCCTCCACTTTCTTGAACCCTCCGTTCTTCTGCCGGTACTCGACGATCCGCGCGGCGGTTGCCGGGCCGATGTTCGGCAGCCCCTGCAGTTCCGCCGCCGTGGCCGTGTTCAGATTGACTGGCGCCGCGCCAACCACTGTCGCCGATGTCGTTGATCGGCCTTGACCGGTCTGGGCCTGGCCCGTCGCGCCGGCCAGCACGACGAGCATCATCACCACCGCACTCAACGCGAACCAGGTCCGCACCATCCCGCCTCCTGTGATGAGTCGTTGATCGAATGCCGCAAGCCTCCCGCGATCTCCGAAGACGGGAGCCAGTGGACGCGCCGGAGGAGAGCAAAGCTGGGGCCAGCGCCAGGACGGTGCATGCGCTCGGCCAGAAGTCCTTTGTACGGTGACACTTATGGACGCGGTGGGCTCCGGCTCGGCCCGGGTGCGACCCGCGCCAGGCGCCGAAGCGACAACTCCCGTTTACGCGGTGGCCCGGCGTGGCACCTGTGTGGCCACTCCGGTTACCGCTGATCTCGGACGAACACCGGCCGACGCCGTGCGGACCGAGTCGTCAGCCGCGCGCGAGCGCAGCGGAACCGGCTGCGCGATACCAGTCGACCGTACAGGCGGAGTCCTTCTTCGAAGGAAACGCTTGGCGAGAATCCGAGGAGCTGCCGCGCCTTGAAGATGTCGGCCTGGGAATCGCGGACGTCGCCTTCCCGAGCCGGCTCGAACGTCGGGGCGACGTCGCGGCAGAGAATGACCTGCAGCGCGCGCAGCAGCGCCAGCAGCGAGATGCGGCCGCCGCAGGCGACGTTGATCACTTCGCCGGACACGTTGGCGGCGTGGCACGCCAGCATGACGCCCTGCACGACGTCGCCGACGAACGTGAAGTCGCGCGTCTGTTTGCCGTCGCCGTAGATCGTCGGAGCGCGGCCTTCCGCCAGGGCGCGCACGAACAGCGAAATCACGCCGGAGTACGCCGAGCCCGGATCCTGGCGCGGGCCGAACACGTTGAAGTACCGGATGGCGACGGTCTCGAGCCCGTAGAGCTTCGAGAACAGCTGGCAGTACCTGCTCGCCGATCAGCTTCTGCAGCGCGTACGGCGACAGCGGCTGCGGCCGCATGTCCTCGCGCTTCGGCAGCACGGCCGTGTCGCCGTACGCCGACGAGGACGCGGCGTAGACGACGCGCTTCACGCCGGCTTCGCGGGCGGCGAGGAGCACTTGCAGCGTCGCGTCGACGTTGGCGCGATGAGACGTGAGCGGATCCTTCACCGAGCGCGGCACGGACGGGATCGCCGCCTGGTGCAGGACGAACTCGCACCCGGCGACCGCCCGCCGCGCGACCGCGCCGTCGGCCAGGTCCCCTTCGACCAGCTCGACGGCGTTTCCGGCCGGCAGGTTCTCGCGCTTGCCCGTGGAGAGGTCGTCGGCCACGCGCACCGACTCGCCGCGGCGCAGCAGTTCTTCGACGAGATGCGATCCGATGAAGCCGGCGCCACCGGTGACGAGGTAACGGCCCATGGACACATTCTATCCGGGGCGTGGGCAATGCCCGGGACCGGGAAAGATCCGCCGCAGCGGGCCGTAAGCCGAATTCTGTTTCCGCGTCCCGCCTTGCGGCGCCACGCGGATGACGACCATTCCTCTAGGCCCGGCATTGCTGACGGGCTCGAGCGACCTACCCGGAAGCCTCGGATGGGCCATCCGTTCGAGCGACGCGTGATCGAGCCGCGCGACGCCCGGCGCTCCCCTATTTGGCCTTGCTCCGTGCGGGGTTTTGCCTGCCATCTGCCTCACGGCAGACGCGGTGCGCTCTTACCGCACCTTTTCACCCTTACCTGCCTCCGCCCACGGCGCAAAGCGCCGGGAGCGAGGACGGGCGGTATATTTTCTGTGCCACTTTCCTTCGAGTTGCCTCGACCGGGAATTACCCGGCGCACTGCCCTGAGGAGTTCGGACTTTCCTCCCCGCCTTCGCGCCGCGGCGGCGCGTTGGCGCGGCGGTCGTCTGGCCCGCTGCGACGGACGCTGTATTCTATCAGTCGCCCGTTTCCGGGGCGCGCGCAGAACCCCGGAATCCCCCGGAACGCCGGCCCTTCTACCCGTCCGTCTCCTGCTTGATGTTGTACTGCTCGAGCTTCTTGTAGAGATTGCTTCGCGGCGTGTCGATCACTTCCGCCGTCTTCGAGATGTTCCAGCCGTGCTCGCGCAGTTTCTCGACCAGGAACGAGCGCTCCGAGACCTCCTTGAACTCACGAAGGGTCCCGGGCGACGTACGCGCCGCCTCCCCGGGGGCGGGGGTGATCGGTCCGGCCGGCGTGGCGCGCGCATCGGGGCGAATGAGGGCACGCACGTCGTCGGGTTCCATGACGTCGCGGTCGCTCATGATGAGCATCCGTTCGACCAGGTTGCGCAGCTCGCGGACGTTGCCGCGCCAGCGCGCGTCCTTCAGCGCGTCGAGGGCGCCGCGCGAGAAGCGGACCGGACGCCGGTTGTTCTCGCGCGCGAACTGGGTGACGAAGTACTGGACGAGGTCCGGGATGTCCTCGGCGCGGTCCCGCAGCGGCGGCACGTGGATCGGGATGACGCTCAACCGGAAGTACAGATCCTCCCGAAAGCGGCCGGCGGCAATCTCTTCCTCGAGGTTCTTGTTCGTCGCGGCGATCACGCGCACATCGACCTTGATCGTCCGCGACGAGCCGAGCCGTTCGACTTCGCCCTCCTGCAGGACGCGCAGCACCTTGGCCTGGGTCTTCGCGCTCATGTCCGCGACTTCATCGAGAAAGATCGTGCCGCGATCGGCCATCTCGAACTTGCCCACCTGCTTGTCGGCCGCGCCCGTGAACGCGCCGCGCTCGTGGCCGAACAGCTCGGACTCGATCAGCTCTTCGGGGATGGCGGCGCAGTTGACCTGGACGAACCGCTCCTTGGCGCGGAGGCTGTTGCGGTGAATCGCCCGCGCGACCAGCTCCTTGCCGACGCCGCTCTCTCCCAGGATCAGCACGGTCGCGTTCGTCGGCGCGGCACGCCGCACCTGCTCCATGATCTGCTTGAGGGACGTGCTCTCGCCGACGAGCTGGTGCTTGGTGCCGAGCTCGGACTTGAGCTGGCGATTCTCGCGGCGGAGCGTTCCGAGCTCGAGCCCCTCGCGGACGGCGTCGAGCACGGAATCCTTCGAGAGAGGCTTCTCGATGAAGCGGAACGCGCCGAGCCGGCCCGCCTCGAGCGCGGTGGACGCCGAGCCGTGGGCGGAGATCATCACGACCGGCAGCGTCTCGTTGAGGCCGCGCAGCCGGCCGAGCACCTCGAGCCCGTCCATGCCCGGCATCTTGATGTCGAGGAAGACCAGGTCCGGCTCCTCGCGCTCCGCCATGGCGAGGCCCTCCTGTCCGGAGCCCGCGACCAGACACTCGTGGCCGTCGTACTCCAGGATCATCCGCATCGTGTCGCGGATGGCCGCCTCATCATCGATGACGAGGATCCTCGCCGAGCTCATTGCGGATCGAGGGGAATCGCGTACAGGGCGCGCTGATCGGCCAGCCGGTCGTAGACGAGGAGGGCGGCACTCTCACCGGGGCGCAATCTCGAGACGACCGCACGAAACTCGTCGACCGACGTGATTCGGTGGCGGTTGATCTCGAGCAGCACGTGCCCGGCGTGAATGTGCGCCAGGCGCGCCGGCCCCGCCGGATCGACGTCGGTGACGAGCACGCCCACGAGCTCGTCGGGCAGGGTCAGACGGCGAATGCTGGCCGCGTCCAGGTTCTTGACGGTCAGGCCGAGCGGACGCTGGTCCAGGGCGAGGACCGGCGTCAGACCCGCATCCTCCGGCGACCGCCGGCTGACGGACCGCGGCAGGGGCCGCTCCGCGAGCCGCACGCGGACGAGCGAGGTGGCACCATCACGCCAGATCGTCAGTCGGTTGACGCTCCCGGGCAGTTCGGCGGCGACGTAGCGAATGAGATCGTCATCCGACCGGACGGGCCGGTCGTCGACGGCGGTGATCAGATCGTAGACGCGCAGGCCGGCGCGCTCGGCGGGCGTGTCGGCGGCGATGTCCTCGATGAGCGCGCCCTGCGACGGACCGAGGTGCAGCGAGGACCGCAGTTCGGGCGTCGCCTCCGTCAGGTTGACGCCCATGTAGCCGCGCGAGACGCGGCCGCGCTCCTTCAGCTGTCCCAGCACGCCCATGACCTGCCCGATCGGAATCGCGAATCCGATGTTCGAGGCCTGCGGGCTGATGGCCGTCGTGATGCCGACGACCTCGCCACGGCTGTTGATCAGCGGCCCGCCGCTGTTGCCGAAGCTGATGGCCGCATCGGTCTGGATGAAGGCGTCGAGGCTGGGATCGAACAGCTTGCGCCCGAGAAAGCTGACGACCCCGACGGTGACCGAGTGGACGTAGCCGAGGGGATTGCCGATGGCGCACACCCACTCGCCGACCCGAAGCCCATCGGAGTTGCCGATCGGCGCGACCGGCAGGTTGCCTGCCGCCGGAATCCGGAGCAGCGCGACGTCGATCGCCGGGTCGGTGCCGACGACCGTCGCCCGGAACACGCGTCCATCGCCGAGCGTGACCGTCACGCGGTCGGCCGGCTCGATGACGTGATGATTCGTCAAGATGTAGCCGGACTGGTCGATGATGAACCCGCTCCCCGACCCCTCGCGCGGCGCCGTCTCGTCGTCCGCGCCGTTGCGCTGGAAGCGGCGGGGATTGGGGGTGCGCTCGGAGCCGCGGGCCGCGGCGTCGATGTTGACGACGGCCCCGTTGACGCGCGCGGCTACGACCGAGAAGTCCACGCCGGCGGTCGCCGCCGGCGGGCCAGGACTCGCGGGGACGACGGAGACGGTCAACGGCGTCGCGTCGGCCGACGCCGGACGGGCGGGCGCGCTCCGCGGGTCGCCGACCGGGCGGGACCCCGCGGCGACCAGCCCGAGCAGGAACGCGGTCGCCGCTGTGAGGCCGACGAGGAGGAACGACCCTCGCGTCATGAAGTCGCTTTCATTATAAGGTCCAGGAACTGCGGCTCATCGAGCTCGGCGACGCCCAACGCCTTCGCCTTCTCCCGCTTGCTGCCAGGGTCGCCTCCGACGACGAGCGCGGACGTCCTGCGGCTCAACGACGAGGTGACCTTGCCGCCGAGCCGCTCGATCGCCTCGACGGCCGCTTCCCGTGTCATCGCCGCGAGGGTGCCGGTGATGACGAACGTCCGGCCGGCGAGCGGCCGGACCCGCTCCGGCGCGGCGGCGTCCGGTTCGTCCTCCATGCGCACGCCGGCCTGGGCGAGGCGGTCGATCAGCCCGCCGTTTCGGGGCTCGTCGAGGAAGCTCCGAACCGAACGGGCGACGACCGGGCCGACCTCCGGCACGCTTTCGATCTGCTCCGGCGTCGCCGCGCGCAGCGCGGACATCGATCCAAAGCCCTGCGCCAGGGCGCGGGCGCCCCCCTCGCCGACGTGGCGGATGCCGAGCCCGTGCAGCAGCCTCCACAGCTCGGCCTGTCGGCTCGCGTCGATCTCGGCCGCCAGATTGGCGGCGGACTTCTTGCCCATGCGCTCGAGCGCGGCGAGCTGCTCGGCCGTCAAGCCGTACAGGTCGGCGTAGTCGCGCACCAGGCCCTCGGTGACGAGCTGATCGACGAGCGCTTCGCCCAGGCCTTCGATGTTCATCGCCCGCCGCGACGCGAAATGCAGCAGACTGCGCCGGATGCGTGCCGGGCACGAGGCGTTCTCGCACCGCCAGACGACCTCCTCCTCGGGTTTGACCAGCGCGCTTCCGCAGAACGGGCACGTCGAGGGCATCCGCCAGGGCGCCGAATCGGATGGGCGCTCGCTCGGGACCGGCCCCACGACTTTCGGAATGATCTCGCCGCCCTTCTCCACCACGACCACGTCGCCCTCGCGGATATCGCGCCGGGCGACTTCCTGCTCGTTGTGCAGCGTCGCCATCTGGACGGTCGTGCCGCTGATGCGCACCGGCTCGAGCACGGCGAACGGGGTGACGGCCCCCGTGCGGCCGACGTTGACGTCAATCCTCAACAGCCTGGTCCGCGCCTGTTCGGTCGGGAACTTGAACGCGATGGCCCATCGGGGGAACTTGGCCGTGGCGCCGAGCCGGCCGCGCAGCGACAGATCGTCGAGCTTGACGACCACGCCGTCCGTTTCGAACTGGAGCGCGCGGCGCGCCTCCTGCCACTCGCGGCAGGAGGTGGCGACGGCCGCGATGTCCTCGTGGCGCGTCCAGTGCCGCTCGACGGGACAGCCCCACCCGGCGAGCTGCTCGAGCAGGCCGGCATGCGTCGTGACGGGCAGCGGCTCCGAGCCGGGAACGAGCATGTGATACGTGAAGGCGCGCAGGCCGCGCCGGGCGACCGCGCGCGGGTCGAGCATGCGGACGGCGCCGGCCGCGGCGTTGCGAGGATTGGCGAACGGCGCCTCGCCGGCGGCTTCCTTTTCCTCGTTCATGCGCAGGAACGCCTGCCGCGGCAGGTAGATCTCGCCGCGGATCTCGAGGTGCGGCGGGGCGCCGGGCAGCGTCAGCGGAATCGTGCGGATCACGCGCACGTTCGACGTGACGTCTTCCCCCTGGACGCCGTCGCCGCGGGTGGCGCCGCGCACGAGCCGGCCGTCCTCGTAGGTGAGCGCGACGCTGAGGCCGTCGATCTTCAGCTCCGTGACGTAGCCGAGGGGCGCCGCCTCGTCGCGACCGAGCGCCCGGCAGATCCGCGCGTGGAACTCGCGCAGCTCGTCCTCCGAGTAGGCGTTCTCCAGGCTGAGCATCGGCGCGAGGTGGCGGACGGTCTGGAAGCCGGGCGCCGGCTGGCCACCGACGCGCTGCGTGGGCGAATGCAGATCCTGCAGCTCCGGATGCTCGGCTTCGAGCGCAGCCAGTTCGCGCATCAGGCCGTCGAACTCGGCGTCGGAGATCTCCGGCCGATCGTGCAGGTAGTACTGCGTCTCGTGGTGCCGGATCAGCTCGCGAAGCCGGGCGACACGGTCGGCGGGCGTCACGGCCGCCTACCGATCCCGATTCACCACGTAGTCGGTGAGCGCCAGGAGTCCGTCGCGCTCTGCGGAGGCCGGGAAGGCGGCGGCGAGCTGCTGCTTGGCGCGCTGGGCGAACGACGTGGCACGATCGAACGCGGCGTCGACGGCCCCGTGGTCGTTGAGCAGGTCCTTCAAGGCGCACCAGTCCTCGGGCGAGATCGTCCGCTCGGCGATGACCCGTTGCACGAGCTCGGCGGCGCCGGTCGCGCCCTGGCGCAGCAGGAGGATGACGGGCAGCGTGACCTTCCCTTCGCGCAGGTCGCCGCCGATCGGCTTGCCGAGCGCCGACTCATCCGCCGTGAAGTCCAGGACGTCGTCGATGAGCTGGAACGCGATGCCGAGGTTGAAGCCGTACTCCCGGAGCGCGCCGCGCTGATCGGGCGTGCAGCCCCCGAGGAGACCGCCGATCTCGGCGCAGCCGGAGAACAGATAGGCGGTCTTCCGCCGGATGATCTCGAAGTGGTCTTCCTCGGTGATGGAGGCATCGCCCGTCTTGGTGAGCTGGTACAGCTCGCCTTCGATCATGCGCAGGGTGACGTCGCACAGGAGCCGGATCACGTCCAGCGTGTCCTGCGTCAGCGCCATCGCCATCGACCGGATGTAGAGATAGTCGCCGAGCAGCACCGTGACGTCGTTGCCCCACCGCGAGTGGGCGGCCAGCCGGCCGCGGCGGGTTTCCGCCTCGTCGATGATGTCGTCGTGGACGAGCGTGGCCGTGTGGATGAACTCGACCACGGCCGCGTTGAGGATCGCGCGGTCGCCCGTGTACCCGCACAGGCGCGCCGCCATCAACAGCACCGCCGGCCGCACGCGCTTCCCGCCGCTCATCTGGATATAGCGGCCCATCTGCGGGATCAGCTCGACGCGGGATTCGAGATGGCGCGCGAATTCACGTTCGACGCGCTCGAGTTCGCTGCGAACCGGCTCGAAGATTTGCGAGAGATCGGGAGCGGCGCTGGTGGAGGGATTCACAGGGTAGAGGGGCCGCGCCCTGGCACCCGGCAGGCGACCTGCCGGAATCAGACCATAGGTTCGGCGGAGTGTCAACGCAACGTCACGGCGCGAACCGGACCAGCGCGGCGAAATTGTCGGCGACGGCGGCCTCGAGCCGATCGACCGGTTCCGGGCGGACCGACGCGAGCGTCGTCAGGGTCTCCATCACCCAGGCGGGCTCGTTGCGCTCGCCGCGGTGCGGCACCGGCGCCAGAAACGGCGCATCGGTCTCGAGCAGCAGCCGGTCGAGCGGCAGATACGCGCCGACGTCGCGCAGCTCGCCGGCGCGAGGGAACGTGAGGATTCCCGCCAGCGACACGACGAACCCGGCGTCGAGAATCCGTCGCGCGTCCGATTTCGTGCCGGTGAAGCAATGGACGACACCGCGCGCACGACCCCGCCCGGCGTCGCGCAGGACGGCGAGCGTGTCGTCGAGCGCGTCGCGCGTGTGAACGACGACCGGCCGGTCCAGCTCGACGGCCAGGGCCACCTGGGCGGCGAAGACCTCCCGTTGGACGGGTCGCGGCGAAAAGTCGTAGTGGTAGTCGAGCCCCATCTCCCCGATGGCCACGGCTCCCGCGCTCTCGACTGCCGTTCGCGTCAGGCCAACGGCGACCTCCACGCGCCCGGCGTGCGGGCCCGACCGGTGCGGGTGAATGGCCGCGGCGAAGCGAACCGCCTTCCAGCGATCCGCCACGTCCCGGCCGCGCGCCAGTTCGTCCGGCTCGTCGGCCGACAGGATGCAGAGGACGCTCGCGAGGCGAGCCGTCTGCGCCCGCTCGATGACCGCATCGAGATCCTCGACGAAGACCTCGTCGGCGAGGTGGCAGTGGGAGTCGATCATGATCGGTGATCGGTGATCCCGCCCCTTTATCGCACGCGCGTGCCCGGCGGCGCCGGCGGCTCGGCGAAGCCGAGCAGGATGGGCTTGCCGCCGTCCGGGCTCGCGGCCAGCACCATGCCATCCGACTCGATGCCCATCAGCTTCGCCGGCTTCAGGTTCGCGACGATGACCACGTGCCGACCGACGAGATCGCTGGCCTCGTAGGCTTCGGCGATGCCGGCGACGAGCGTGCGGGACTCGCTGCCCAGGTCGACCTGCATCTTGATCAGCTTCTTCGAATTGGGCACCCGCTCGGCGGCCAGCACCTTGGCGATGCGGAGATCGATCTTCATGAACTCGTCGATCGTGATGCGCGCGTCCATCGGCCAGAGGGCCTCCGGAGCCGCGGCGGCATCGAGCGAGGGCGGGCCGGCGGCCGTGCTCGGCGCCGGGTCGTCCGGCATCGGTGCGCCAGCAGCTGGCGAGGGCGGCGTAGGGTTCTCAGTCACGGTGATCTCCTTGGAACTGGTCTCGATCGTGTCGAGCCGGGGCCACATGGCATCCTTGCGCACCGTCTGGCGCTCGCCATCGGCACGCCAATCGGTCAATCGGGCGAGCGGCTCCCCCGCCGGCGGCTGGACGCCGAGTCTGGACAGGATTTCGCCCGACGAGGCCGGGATGATCGGCCCGAGGAGCACGGCGGCGATGCGCAGCGCCTCGGCGGCGTCCCAGAGGACGGCGTCGAGCTCGGCCGCCCGGGCTTCGTCGCGCGCGAGGGCCCACGGCTCGCGTCCGGCGAGGAATTCATTCGTCGCATCCACGAGACGAAACGCCGCGCCCGCTCCGCCCTCCAGCGCGAGCTGGTCCATCGCCTGGCGGTAGATTCGGGCCAGCGACTCCGCGCTGTCGGCGAGCGGCTCTGGCCGCCGGCCGGGCCCGACCAGGCGGCCGCGGCGGTAGCGCTCCGCCATGGCGGTCACCCGGCTGACGAGATTGCCGAGGTTGTTCGCCAGGTCGACGTTGTACTTCTCCTCGAAGCGGTCCCAGGTGAAGTCGCCATCCGATCCGAAGACGATCTCCTTGATCAGATAGAGCCGCAGCGGGTCCGGTCCGAACCGATCCGCCGCCTCCAGCGGATCGAGCACCGTGCCGAGCGACTTGCTCATCTTCTCGCCCTTGGTGAGCACCCAGCCGTGGCCGAAGACCTGCTTCGGGAGCGCCACGCCGGCACTCATGAGCATCGCCGGCCAGACGACGCAATGGAATCGTGTGATGTCCTTGCCGACGACGTGCAGGCTGGCCGGCCACCAGGTCTCGAAGAGGCCGTCATCCGAGCCGTAGCCGACCGCCGAGATGTAGTTGATCAGGGCGTCGTACCAGACGTACACGACGCTCGATCGATCGAACGGCACCGGGATGCCCCAGGCCTGCCCAGCGCGGCTGACGGAGATGTCCTCGAGGCCGCCTTCGATCAGGCGCAGCATCTCGTTGCGCCGCGACTCGGGCTCCACGAACTCCGGATGCGCCGCGTAGTGCGCGAGCAGGCGGTCGCGGAAGGCGGAGAGGCGGAAGAAGTAGTTCCGCTCCTTGATCCAGTCGGGCTTCGTCCGGTGGATCGGGCACAGGCCGTTCTCGAGCGTCTTCTCCGGTTTGAACTCCTCGCACGAGACGCAGTACCAGCCTTCGTAGTGGCCTTCGTAGATGTCACCGGCCTCGTGCGATCGCGTGACGAGCCGCTCGACGCCCCGCCGATGGCGCGCCTCCGTCGTCCGGACGAAATCGTCGAACGAGACGTTCAGCCGCGACCAGACGGACCGGAACTCCTGCTCCATGCGGTCGCAGTAGGCGAGCGGCTCGACGCCCTGCTCGCGAGCCTTCCGGAAGACGTTCTGGGAGTGCTCGTCGTTCCCCATCAGGAACCGCACGTCGGCGCCGCAGAGGCGCTGGTACCGCGCGATCACGTCGGCGGCGACCTTCTCGTACGCCGTGCCGAGGTGCGGGCGGTTGTTGACGTAGTCGATTGCCGTGGTGAGATAGAAGCGGCTCATGGACGCGGGCGCGCGGGCAGTCGCAAACTGGCATTGTATCGTGCCACGGGTGTCGGGCCCGGTTCATCTGGATCGACGGCAGCGGACCCTTGCGTTGACGCATTCGACGGCATTCGTGGAGCTGCCGCTCGAAGCCCGCACTTTCGGTCCCGGCGTTTTTGCGCTGGCGCCCAATCGCGCCGGTCCGATTCGCTTCGCTTCGCCGGCCTCCGCGAAATCGCGTTGAATTTCGAGCAGAACGCGCTCGAAGGGGAACTGCTCAACGAGGATCACCAGGCCCAGGGCGGCACTGGGCCGCATCGAGGCGCCGGAGAAAGGCGAAGGGACCGGCGACGCTAGGCTCGCGCGCCTCCTACCGGGAATCGGCCCGGCGTTTATACCGTTTGCCCGATTGGCCTGGCCCGCGAGAAGTTCACGAACTTGCCGACCGACACGCGATGGGCCGCCAAGACGTGATCGACACTGAGATGCGCGAGTGCGCCGGGCTGACGAAGGTGCGGGTTCGCCAGTAGGGCACGAATGCCCGCGAGCGTCGCCGGATCACGCCAGATGGGCCACGCAAACGAGAATCCATTGACGGTCGATGCTCCTCCAACCACGGCCGGGCGCACGCGTCCTGCGCGGACCTCCGGAACCAGGGCCAACGTGCTTAGGCCGATTGCCGCGAGCCGGTTCGCCCCATGCTGTGTGCCCGTCTTGTACCAGGAGTCTGTCGGGTCTCCGGCCATGAGGGCGTAGCGGACATCTTCCTCGGGATCCCACCGGAAGGAGAAGGTCGGGTCCGTCCGGTGCCACGGACGAAACAGTGCTTCCGCCAGGCATTGAGTCGCCGTCAGCGTGACGGCCTTCCGGCCCTTGCCCCGGGGCGGGGGTGCTGGTTGGGCCGGCACCTCCGACAATCTGTCCAGAAAGTGCTGGTGCCCCTGTCCGAATAGCAAGCACAGCGGTGTCGGGTCGATAACATCCGACTTTACGTCCTTGATGGCCGCGTCCGTCATCAATGCCGCCAGGACGTCCACGAGGGTTCTTGACGATGTACCGGCACCTGTCGCCGCGTCAACGAGCTGCGTCCGGCACTCTGAGCGCGTGTAGTTGAGGTCCTTCCGGCCACCGAAGTTGTAAGCCCTGACGAGCGCGTGGATGCCTCGCTCCGTCCGCTCTGTGATCTCATCCGGAGTTGCCGAACGTGCTAGGACCAGCCTGGGACGGAGGGGTGGACAATGGATGTCCCACATCACACGCGGATGGAGCTGCTCGATGGCTTTCACGACCGCGTCCGCGGCCTCAAGAGACCGAAGCAGCCCCAGCAGGGCCAGGAAGGCGAGCAGGCTGTCGGGTTCGAGGCCGTCAAGCCGGTGGTCTTGTGCAACGCTCACTGCGGCCCTCCGAGCGACCGTTCCTGTTCCTCTTGGGAGGCGCGATGATCCGCAAGTCGCAGGATGGCTTCCATGCGTGCCAGCTCCCATGGGCCGTAACGCCGGGTCAACCGTTCGAAGAGTCCCGGCCAGTCGACCCCGTCCCATTCGAATGCGAGCGATTGCGGACCCATATCAGGTGGTCGTTCCGATGGATCGCCATGCGGAAATAGCGGGCGACCGTATCCATGGTGAGTTCCAATCAGCCAGAAAACGAGATCAGGATCGCTGGCCGCTTCAAGATGTTGCGCCCGTGTCAGCCGGACCGATAGTGCCTCGTGGCGCCAATGATCAGGAAGACTGGAGGTGCGGCGCGCGGCCGGCGGCAGCCGACGTCCCGATTTGGCAAGCACGTGTTTGGGATCCGGCCCGAGAGGATCTCCGTAGTGCAGCCATCTCTGGAATCGGGTATCGGTCTTGCCGATGTCGTGGAAACGTCCCGCGAGTTTCAGGTCCGCAGTCCGCGCCGCCGACAGACCGGCGCGAGCGGCGAACAGTTCGGCCTTGGCTTCGACCTCAGCGCTGTGATCCTGGAGGCTTACGGCGAATCCCTGTAGCGAGCCGCTGACATCGTCCTCACTCGAGCTCGGCCCGCCGTCCATGGCGCGAGACTCGCCCGTGAGTCCAAACAGAGCGTGAAAGACCACACCACGCGGCCGGCCGTCCTCATCGGCTCCGTAGACATCTACGTACGCGGCCACTCTTCCTCCTCTGGCGCGATTGAGGGCGGTCAGGTCGTTCTTCACTCCTTCTGGAAGGTCGAGCCCGTCGAGCGCCGCCCGGAGAATCCTCGGAGCGCCGCGATAGGGCTCCAGCCAGGCGTTCGGCAAGCGTATCGTCATGGACGCTCCTACCCAGCAGGCCCGGAGCGATCCGAACGGCAAAACGCCGTCCGGAAAACGGCTCGGCGGCCTTTGAGCCAAGGTCTGTCACGGGCTCCTTCGATTCGGGGTTCCAGCCGAATTGATCGCACCCGCCATACTTCGACGGGACGAGGAGCGTATCGCCGGCACGTAACTGCGAGGGGTGAATCCACGCTGAGCGTTCGTCGTCGCCCTTCCATCGAAAGCCGCGTCTGGCCTCTGCTTCTTGAGCGGGCTGTCTATCTTCGGGCTCGGCGGCAGGAACATCCGCCAGTGCGTCCACATGATCGTCGGCGCCGGTGAGCCAGCGTCTCACTTTCCAGAGCGGCAGCTCAATCGCCTCGCCCGGGCGAGGCGGAAAGAGGATGAGGAGCCGACGCATGTTCTCGTCCGGGTGCACGTCGGGATCGACATCGGCGCGCCACACAACCGCGACGGCGTCGGGCTGGCGCGTCGGTCCGTGCAAGTAGAGCGCCACCGCCGCGTCCGCCGCAGGTACAGGGGGACGTCTGCGCGAGCAAATCAAGGTGCGCTGGGAGGAGAATGGGAGCGTCGGCCTTCTCCGAGATCGCCTCCAGGGGCACTGGAGCGTCCCTGGTTCGACGATCGAACGCTTCGATGCCGAAGTCCACAATCGGAACGCCCTCAGGGCCTGCTTCCGCCTGGCCGACGAGGTACTCCCAGGCGTGCTTGATCGTGCCCGCGTAGACCGGATCGTACGCACGAGCCGAAAGATCCACTCTGGCCGCGGCGATCGCTGCATAGGGCGCGATGCTCCTGCCGGCGCGGTTGAGCCGTCCAAACCGTTGGCGCAGCGCGTCAACCGGTGCAGCCTCGGTGATCAGGCGCGTCGAGATCGATGTCGACGCCCGCTTCGATGCACTGGGTGGCGACGAGAATCAGCATCTTCTCGAGTCCAGGCCACGCAGCTCGATCTCGGTGACCGGTGCGGATCGGATCGAGCTCATCGACCAGGCCGGCACGATCCAGCGGTCGCGCGGGTCCGATCATCAGGATTGGTTCGGACACAACGCCGCTGCGAATCTCGTCGCGCAGATCCTCCTTCAATTGGCCGAAGACCTCGCGGGCTCGCGCGACACGATTCACGACGACGCCGATCGCGGCTTGGCTAAGGCCGGTTGCGTGAAAGTGCTCGATAGCCGATCGAGTCTCCCGGACCAGCGCCGCGGCCCGATCCGTAAGGTCACTCCTGGTGGCGTGGCGTCGGGCGCTGGCGGTTCGGTTAGACGACTGGCGGGGCGGACGCGCTGAGACAATCAGCCGCGCCGGCTTGAGCGCCTCCAGGCGCTTGCGCAGCACGGGGTCTGCAAGGTCGAGGCTGTCGAGCCCGAAGCCACGTCCCCCTTGGTCGCGGGGCGTAGCGGTGAGCAACACGGCGGCCCAGGGGCCACAATGCTCTGATTCTCGCCACCGCGTCCCCCGGTAGGTCTCCACCCAGCCGAGCGTCTGTCTGAAGGGCTCCGCTAGATGGGCCTCGTCGAGCAGAATCAGGCAGTCGGAGCCCAGCAGGCCAGCGTGCAGCGGCTTCATTGAATCCGACACGCCGTAGCCTCGGAACAGCAGACGCGAGCCGACCTGATCCACCGTCGAGCACAGCACCGTTGGCTGTGCTGGCGTCCGAGTCCAGTCGCTCTCCCGCGGAATGCCACCACGCAGGCGGGCGACCATCAAGGCTATACCCTCGCCGGACAGCCTCTTCAGTTCCTGCGCCACCATCCGCGTCACGGGCTTGCCCGGCTCATTCAGCGCATGAGCAAGTTTCTTCGCTCGTTCGAATGCGTCGTCGACCACCAGGCGGCGATCGACGACGAAGGCGATCCGGACTGGTGCACGCCGGCCGGCTCCGCGGCACGCCTCGAGCGCGAGATGAAAGACGGCGATGTCGATCGCAGCTGTCTTGCCGGACCCGGTCGGCAGGTCCAGACTGTCGGGCCATGTACCGTCCTCCGCGATGCGATGCACCAGCCTGGTCTGCCACGGGAACGCCCTGGAACCGTGCACCTCCTCGAAGAATGCGGCGAAGTCTTCGGGGCGCAGCATCACCGCCGACCGCCGTCAATCGGGCGACAGAGGCCGAGTCCCATGAATCGTCCGGCGCCCAGAATGACCGGACCTGCTACCGGACACGGAAACCGGATGACCGCGTGCGTGAGCTGGCGGCTGGCAATCGACGCCGGCACGCGCCAGCGCATCCATGCCGGCGATCGTCCGGACGGATAGGCAGAAGGCACGCCATCGAGAGCCGCATGCTTGTCGGCCACTACTTCCGCGGGGTCGGGAAGGCCGATGCGGCGACAGGCCCGGGCGAGTTGGGCGGCGATTTCTTGGTCCCGCCCCGCGCCTGTCTCCTTCAAGTGTCAATCGAGCGCAACAGGAGTCACCGTGGCGAACGTGCGCGCCACAGCGGTGTAGCCGTCGGACTTCAGCGACCAGCGCGAAGGTTCGAGGGTAGGCGATAGCCCGACTGAGAACGCTGCATCCCGGCTCGTTGTTCGTTTCGTGGTCAGGGTGAGGAGGCGGCGTTCCGCATCGTCGTCAATCACCGACAGCCGTCTCAGTGCCGCCTGGAAGGCTGTGTCATCGAGCAGTCGGCTCCCTCGTGGAGGCACGAGGCCAAACCCGAGCACACCGCCATCTGCGTACGGAAACCCGACGAAGGGCAATGGCACGATTGCCAAGTGCGGCAGGCGTGATGGAGTTCCATCGGCACTGTGACCGCTGACGATCTCTGGAATATCGCCTTGCCACGCGCTGAGGAGCGCATCGCGCGCCGTCTTGGCGAGGAGTGCGCAGGCTCTGAGGTCGGGCATCTCACCGGCGACGTGTTCGAACACAAGCCAGTGATCGTCGAACACGCTGCACGTGGGCATGTCGTCCTCACGTTTCATCTCCAGGTGGACTCCCGGAAACGGCCGTCGACCTGCGTCGTAACTGCGCCGCAGCTCGGCCAGACGACCGGGATAGATTCCACGTGCCGGTGCGACAGCGGCCCCTTCACTGACCACGTCCGGATCCAGAACGAACCGACAGCGGGTGAGGCTGGCCGAGTGCCCTATGTACGCAGTGTCGCGGGCCAGTCGCTGGAGCACCTCGAATGTGGCGGTTGCGGGACGCGCGTCGGCCCAGAACAAGCGCACAAGCGGCTTCTGTGGCCGCACGGCAGGAAAACGCCTGGGCTGTCGGCTTCTCAACGATGGAAGCACGCCTGCGGCGTGCTTCGCCTTGTTGCTGCGCGCGTCGTTCGGCGGCACAAAGACGATCGCTGTGCTGCGCGCCCTGGCCGGTGAGGCGAAGATCCAGGGGGGTGACATGCCTTCGAGCCAGCCCAGAGCCTCGGCCGCGTCCGGGCCGCTACCCTGTGCCGCCCACGTTGCGATGAGCGCGGAGAAAATGCGATCCGGCTGGGGTGGCCAGTCGGGTTCGTCGCGATCCGGTCCGACCGCCGCGAAGCACACGCCGGACGGGTCCTCGATCTCCAGAACCAGGCTCATTGGTCCTCCGCAGGCTCTTGCTGCTCCGGCTCCTCGCCGCCCTTCCCTGAGAGCGCCAGTTCCTGGCTCTTGCGAACTATTTCCACGAGCTTGTCCTGCGGTGTCAGCCGCAGCGGCTCAGCGGCGAACCGGAACCCGCTGTTGCTTGCCAGTTCGAGTGCGGCTGCGAACAGACTGCGCGCTTCCGCCCGATCAACCTGAACTGGAGAGGTCGCGCCGTCGGCGTGGACGACTTCAATCGGAGCTCGACCGTCGCAGACCAGATCGCAGCGAGAGCGCAGGGCGTACCCACGCGCGTCCTGCTCAACGAGGGCGAGCAGTCCGAGCGCGGCGATCAGACTTCGTGCCGGCGTGTCCTTCCTCGACTCGCCGAATCGGAGCCGGCGAATGGCCGCGAGGCTCAAAACGAAAGTGTGCTCGAGCCTCGTGCAAGTGATCCCAAGTGGTTCGATCTTCGGCGCAATATTGCCGTGATTGATCTCCGAGGGTCGCACCTTTCTTGGCCCCTTTGCCCGCCCCTTTCGCCGTCGTGCTCCACCCGTCCTCGCCTTTGAACACCTCGACTCGTTTTAGAATGCCCAGTGGATCAATTCGGCTGCTCGGCCGCCGTCCCGAGGTCCGAGGTGCGATCTCGCCTGTGCGGCGATCGGCGACCTCCTCGACCGGCACGTTGATCGCGACGATCTCCGAGGTCAGGCAGCGCGCGAACTTGGCGCCGAGACCGCCGCCTCCGCCCGTTGAATGCCAGGCACCGAAGACGAGGGCCGTTGGAGAGATTTCGAGGAGGGCCGACGCGTCCTCAGCCTTGGCCTTTGCAAGCCGGCCCCCGACTGGCCCGTTCATGAATGGCTGGCCATCGAGCAAGCTGTCGCGGAGGATCGCGTCGTAGACGCGATGTGGAGCGTCGAGCGACGTAATCTCGGCGATACCGTCAAGCGCCGCGCTCCGGAAATCGACGACCACATGCGGAATGGATACGCCTTCGCGGATCGCCTGAAGCAGGCACTCCTCCAGCCTGTTGGCCTGAGAATGCACACTGTCGACGAGCACGCACCACACGTCCAGGCCATCGACGCGCCGCTTCTCGTAGACGTGCCGGGGCGTGTCGTTTCGTGTCTCGGCCGGATAGGTAGGCGGGAAGATCTTGTCGCCTGGTACGCCCGCAGGCTGCAGCATCTGCCGGCGTCTGAGCGCTGCGTCTTCATCCACCATCCGCGAGAGGGTCGCAATGTGCATCGTCATCTCCTGCCGGTTCACCGCTCGAGTGCTTCGGATTCTGCAGTACGCGTGTGACACGCGAGGTCACGGGCATCCTACTGGCTATCGCACGCGATATCGGAGTTGGGCTTTTCGCGCTACTTGCAAGCAGCCGCTGCAGATGTTGCTTCAAGAGGGCCGCGGCGAGCAAAGGCTATAGCGCGGTATCGAGGGATTGTAAATATTTTGTAAGTTTCTGTAAGAAAGTGGGGTAATAGCGCGTTAATTTTTTTTTTTTTTTTTTTTTTTTTTTAAGTTGGCTCCGTCGTCTCTTCGAGCAAGTTCCGGATGAAGCTCCTGCCAGGCGCCGCTACGTCCCGGTCATCGACGACTCGAGAGAGGACTACGTGTACGGCAGCGTGGTTCGTTGCCGTGGACCTGCGGAACCAGTCAGGGCTGCCGTTCTGAATCGCAAGGCCTCGTAGACAGTCGCGACCAGCTCCGGCCTCTTGCACGCGACTTCACGCTTCGTCCCCGCCGTCTGGCCGCACGCTGGAGTCCATGGCGCACTGACCCGAAACAAGAGCCTATTATCATGCGCCAGTCCTACCTCGTCTGCTACGACATCAGCGACGACAGCCGCCTCGCCCGGGTCGCCAAGACGATGCGCGGCTTCGGGGACCGGATCCAGCTCTCCGATCTTCGAGTGCCAGTTCACCGAGGTCGACCTGGTCCGTTGCCGGCACGCCCTGGGCGACATCATCAACCACAAGCGCGACCAGGTCCTCTTCGTCAACCTCGGGCCGGCCGAGGGCCGTGGCGACCGCGTCATCACGTCGCTCGGCCGCCCGTACTCGACCTTCGACGCGCCTGCCATCATCGTGGACTGAACCGATGCCGCGATCCAGCCGCCGTGCTCCCGTCGATCCGCCAGCGCCTGCCCGATCGCGCCACGGCCCGCGAAGGCGCCGCTGCCGGACGATCCGCCGCTGACGATCAGCCGGACTACTTGCCGGCGCGGATGGTGAACGAATTCGTCTACTGCCCGCGCCTGTTCTACTACGAGTGGGTCGAAGGCGTCTTCGCCCACAATGCCGACACCATCGAGGGCGCTCACGCCCACGCGCGCGTGGACGACCGCGAGGATCCGCTCCCGCCGCCCGGACGAGGACGCCCCGGTCGCCGCGCGGTCGGTGCACTCTGTCGAGCGAGCGCACGGCGTCATCGCGAAGATCGATCTCGTCGAAGGCGACGGCGGCTCGGTCACGCCCGTCGACTACAAGAAGGGTGCGCCGCACCGGACCGAGGACGGCCCGGCGGCGTGGCCGGCCGACCGCGTGCAGGTCGGCGTGCAGGCGCTGGTGCTCCGCGAGCACGGCTACACGTGCCGCGAGGAGCCGTGCTCTACTACCGGGCCACGCAAGCAGCGCGTCCGCGTGCCGGTCGACGACGCTGCTCATGGCCGAGACGATGGTCGGCCATCGAAGCGCGCCGCGATCGACGGCGGCTGCGGCCGATTCCCGCCGCCGCTCGTCGACAGCCCGAAGTGCCCGCGGTGTTCGCTGGTCGGTATCTGCCTGCCCGACGAAACCGCGCTCATTCAGGCGCGGCGGCCGGACGCCGCGGAGCTTGCTCCAGCTCGCAGCTCTTCGATGGCGACCGCGCCGACTCCGCCGAGGATTCGACCGACCCTGCCGTCCGTCGTCTCGTGCCGGCGCGCGACGATCTCCGGCCGCTGTACGTCATCGGCCAGGGACTGTCGGTCGGCCGGTCGGGCGAAGTCCTCCAGGTCAGGGACCGGGAGCGGAAGGTCGTGCAGGAGGCGCGGCTGCACGAGACGAGCCAGGTGAATCTGTTCGGCAATGTCCCGCTGACGGCGCCCGCGCTGCAGGCGCTCTGCGCGGCCGAGAAGCCGGTCGCCCATTTCTCCTCCGGCGGCTGGTTCTACGGAACCACGCAGGGCCTCGGTGCTCGCAACGTGTACCTCCGGGCCGAGCAGTTCCGCCTGGCCGACGACCCGGTCTTCTGCCGGGCGGTCGCCTCGCCGGACTGGTCGCGGCGAAGATCCGAAACCAGCGGACGCTGCTCCAGCGCAACCACGTCGAGCCGCCGCGCGACGTGCTGGGGCAATTGAAGCGACCTTGCTGCGCGTGCCGAGGCGGCCGCCGCGCTGGACCAGCTTGCTCGGGCATCGAGGGCACGGCGGCGCGCATCTATACTTCGGAGCCTTCGCCGGCATGATCAAGGTCGACGAGGACGGCGACTCGCGGCCTTCGAGCTTCGAGCACGCGGAACCGGCGGCCGCCGCGGGATCCGGTGAACGCGCTGCTCTCGCTCGCCTACAGTCTGCTGTCGAAGGACCTGACGATCGTCTGCCCGTCAGTCGGGCTTGGATCCGTTCATGGGGTTTCTACCACCAGCCGCGGTTCGGCCGCCCGGCGCTGGCGCTCGATCTGATGGAGATGTTTCGGCCGCTCGATCGCGGACTCGGCCGTGCTGAGCGCCGTCAACACGCGGCATGGTCGGACGCCGACGACTTCATCCGCGTCGGGCCGGCCGTGTCGCTGACAGCCGGCCGGGCGGAAGGGGCTGCTCCGGGCCTACGAGCAGCGGATGGACGCGCTTGGTCACGCATCCGATCTTCGGCTACCGTGTCAGCTATCGGCGGGTGCTCGAGATCCAGACCCGGCTGCTCGCGCGATTCGTCGCCGGCGAGATCGAGCCGTATCCCGCCTTTGAGACGCGGTGACGCGAGCGGCGCGGTGGCGACGCGCAGGCGCGGCACCGCTCGCGGGCCGCAAGTTGACGGAAACAAGGGCGTTGGCGGAAGACGACGAGGAACAGACGCTAGTGGCGCGGCCGATCGCTGGAGGCCGCTCGCGGCACGTCGGCTCCAGATCCTTGAAAACTGGATGAGTTACAGGGCAAGCTCATTCCGCGGTCGCGCGACCGCGGCCCCATTGAAGCCGCGTGCCGCGTCCCGATCGAACTGCGACGCTCGAGTGCCGCCCATTCCGCGGTCGCGCGACCGCGGCCCCATTGAAGTCTGCGACAACGACTACAGCCATACGGCGGCACCGCAGAACACATTCCGCGGTCGCGCGACCGCGGCCCCATTGAAGCTGACGTCCGCATGGTTGGCCGTCTGCGCGGTTGTCGCCATTCCGCGGTCGCGCGACCGCGGCCCCATTGAAGCTTGACTGACGGACAGGCCGCCGATGTGGCCCAGCCGACCCCATTCCGCGGTCGCGCGACCGCGGCCCCATTGAAGCGAGAGCGTGCGGATCTTGCGATGCGCCGCGATGCGCTCCCATTCCGCGGTCGCGCGACCGCGGCCCCATTGAAGCTCGACGCATCGCTGCGAGACAGCTGACATCGTTCGCAGCATTCCGCGGTCGCGCGACCGCGGCCCCATTGAAGCCTCGACGCGCGGCACTGCGACATTTTCGGCCTCGCTGCACGAACATTCCGCGGTCGCGCGACCGCGGCCCCATTGAAGCCTCGACAAGGCCGTCGCGGTACAGCGAACGTCCGATGCCCATTCCGCGGTCGCGCGACCGCGGCCCCATTGAAGCATGCGATCAGCACGCGGTGGCGCTCGAGCGTGGCGATCCCATTCCGCGGTCGCGCGACCGCGGCCCCATTGAAGCGTGATGATGCCCGCCGATGATCCGCGCGAACGGCCGCACATTCCGCGGTCGCGCGACCGCGGCCCCATTGAAGCGCATGAACACTTGCCGGCCGTCGGCGCATCGGCGCATCATTCCGCGGTCGCGCGACCGCGGCCCCATTGAAGCCGTCGGACTCGCAGCCGGACTCTCGGCGGCCTCGGCCATTCCGCGGTCGCGCGACCGCGGCCCCATTGAAGCCCGCAGTCGCTGACGCTGGCCTCTCGGTAGCGCGAGCGCCCATTCCGCGGTCGCGCGACCGCGGCCCCATTGAAGCCCGACGCCAGCGTCGATCGCGACGCCGTCGTAGGTACACATTCCGCGGTCGCGCGACCGCGGCCCCATTGAAGCTGGTGCAAGCGCGGCGATGAACGTCACCGGCACGCCGCATTCCGCGGTCGCGCGACCGCGGCCCCATTGAAGCACGTTTCGGTCACGCGTAACTTCAAGCCGCGTTGGCCTCATTCCGCGGTCGCGCGACCGCGGCCCCATTGAAGCGATCTGCGTCGAGTTGGGCCTCCAGCGACTTCCGCTGCCCATTCCGCGGTCGCGCGACCGCGGCCCCATTGAAGCATGACCGTCTGCCAGACGGTCTGCTGCTCACCCGTCCATTCCGCGGTCGCGCGACCGCGGCCCCATTGAAGCAGCGGCAGGGCGCCGCTGACGACCTTCGAGATGCCGACTGCATTCCGCGGTCGCGCGACCGCGGCCCCATTGAAGCCATGTGGCAGTCGGCACTCGTGCGGGTTCACCGTCCCATTCCGCGGTCGCGCGACCGCGGCCCCATTGAAGCGCGCCCGCCGGAGGTTCGCGCCCAGAGGTTCGCGCCCATTCCGCGGTCGCGCGACCGCGGCCCCATTGAAGCGAACCAACCGTCGCTTCTTGGGCCGGCGCATCTGTGTCGCATTCCGCGGTCGCGCGACCGCGGCCCCATTGAAGCGGCCACGAAGCCCGCGAGTGACCAGGTCGGCGGCCGCCCATTCCGCGGTCGCGCGACCGCGGCCCCATTGAAGCGGATTGCCTCGATGGATGTCGACCGCGACCATCCCGCATTCCGCGGTCGCGCGACCGCGGCCCCATTGAAGCACGCGGACGACGCTGCAAGGCAAGGGCTATGCATTGAGCATTCCGCGGTCGCACGACCGCGGCCCCATTGAAGCGAGCCGACCGCGATCATGTGCTCGTCCCAGACGTAGCATTCCGCGGTCGCGCGACCGCGGCCCCATTGAAGCCAGGGATGAGATGCACGGGGCCTCCAGGGTCTGGCGCCCATTCCGCGGTCGCGCGACCGCGGCCCCATTGAAGCTCTGCCTCTGTCGCGTGTGTCATGGCCACTTCGACCATTCCGCGGTCGCGTGACCGCGGCCCCATTGAAGCACGCCGGTCGTGACGGTCTCCGGCTCCGGCTGTCTGCATTCCGCGGTCGCGCGACCGCGTCGCCGTCTGTTGCAAACGTCACCGGCCCGGGACGAGGCGCCCCGGTCGGCCGGACGAACGCGTCGAACAGCGCCGCGAACTCGCCCCGTCTCCCAGAAGCTCTCCGGATGCCACTGCACGCCCAGGCAGAAGTCGCCGCCGGGACGTTCGAGCGCCTCGATGACGCCGTCGGGCGCCGTCGCGGGCGACCTCAAGCCGGGAGCCGAGCCTTCACGGCCTGATGATGCCGGTCATTGACGGGGAGATGGCCGTCTGCCGGCATACTATCGCGGAGCAGCCTCGCCAGCAGCGTCCCGGGGACCATACGGACCACGTGCGCAAGCGGCGTGTGCGGCCCGCCTGGCTTGTGGCCGGATCTTTGGGGATGATGAGGACGATCGATCCGCATGTAACAGAATGCGGACACGCACGGTCTAATGAAGCAGGGTCCGCCGTGCCGGGGGCTCCGGCCCCGGCGACGGCACTGGACCGGGCAGGGGCAGAGCACATCGATGCGCGTCGCCGCGGGCTCGGCAATCGCACTCGGCTGGAAGCCGGCGACAGATCCCAGGACTATCGTGCCTGACGGCGTCGTCGACCAGCCGGCGGGAGCCGACGACCTCGAATACGCCGAGGACGCGGCGCTCGTGAAGGCGTTCCGGGCGGGCCGCCGCGAGGCGTTCGATGTGATCGTCGCGCGCCACCAGCGGCAGGTCTATCAGCTCTGCTACAGGTTCGTCGGCAACCACGAGGATGCGGCCGACCTGGCGCAGGACGTCTTCGTGCGGGCGTTCAAGGGGCTCGCCAGGTTCAAGGGCGATGCCTCGCTTTCGACCTGGCTCTATCGCGTGGGGGTCAACGCGTGCCTCAACCGCGTGGCGGTGAAGCGGCCGGCGACGGAATCGATAGAGGCCGCCGCGCCGATGGACAGCCGCGCCGAGACGCCGCTGCAAGCCGTGCTCCGGGCCGAGCGCGCGGAGCAGGTCAGGCGGGCGATCGAGCGCCTTCCGCCGAAGCAGCGGGCGGCCCTCGTCCTGCGTGTGTACCAGGATCTGTCGCACGAGGAGATCGCGCGCGTGCTCGGCAGCACGGTGGGCGCGGTCAAGACAAGCTTCTTCCACGCCCTGAACAATCTCAGGCGTCTGTTGACATCCCGATGAAGCACCTCTCCCCCGCCCAACTTGCCGACGTCGCCGAAGGCGGGGTGTCAGCCGCAGCGGCCACCCATCTTCGGGACTGCGACGCCTGCCGCACTGCCGTGCTCGATCTGCAGGCGACGCTCGGCGATGTCGCCGCGACGGGAGCGGCCGAGCCGTCTCCCCTGTTCTGGCAGCACTTCGCCCGGCGCGTGAGGGCGGCCACCGCCGGCGCATCCGTGCCGCCGCCGCGATGGCGATGGCGCCCGGTCGCGCTCGCGGCCGGACTGGCCGCAGCGGTCGCGCTCGCGGTCGTGCTCCGGCAGGATCGCCCGCCCGTCTCGTCAGCGGCGCCGCCGGAAGCCGCAGCGACCGTGGCGCTGGACACTGCCGGCCTCGACGATGGAATGGTCGACGTGATGAGCGAGGTCTCGGGCCGGCTCTCCTTCGACGAGGCGCGAGCGGCGAACCTCGTGCCGAGCCGGACGGCCATTGCGCTGGCCGTGGATCGCCTGAACGCCGATCAGACGCGCGAGCTCCTGCGCCTCGTGCGCGAAGAGCTCGGCGTTCCGGAGTAGGAACCATGCGGAAGCACGTGCTCGCGGCAGGTCTGGTGGCAGGCGCGATCGCGCTGGCGGGGCCTGGCGCTGTGGCGACCTCGGCGGCGGCTCCAGTGCGCGGAGCGAGCGCGGTGCGGCAGGCCGAGCCTCCCCCGGGGTTACCGGCGCCCGGGCCGGCGCGCGGCCGTCGCCAGGCCGCGGGCCCGCGTCCGGATCCCGCGAAGCTCGCGACCGCACAGGACGCGCTCGATGGGATCGAGATCGCGACGGCGGACAAGTTTCTGGAGGTCCCGTCCGAGCGCTACGGCGACTTCATCCAGCGGCT
Source organism: uncultured Acidobacteriota bacterium (assembly GCA_963764505.1). Taxonomy (GTDB): domain Bacteria; phylum Acidobacteriota; class Vicinamibacteria; order Vicinamibacterales; family SCN-69-37; genus CAVXSP01. The sequence goes on from CAVXSP010000001.1 coordinate 2,730,362, forward strand.
GCGGGAGTTACAACTGGTACGACGCCGGCGCCAGATTGCGCGTCTGCAACTCCTGAACGCGATCCGTCGTCAGGTCAACCAGCAGCCCACCGATGACGCGCGGCTCGACGCGACGATCGGACAGTTCGATGACTTCGATCGCCAGACGGTCGAGGACGTGCGCGCCGCCTACGGCAAGATCGACGAAATCCTCACGCTCCGCCAGCGGGCGCGGTTCCGGATCTTCGAGGAACAGATGGAACAGCGCAAGCTCGAAATTCTCACGCGGGTCCTGAGGAAGTAACTTCACACTTCGAACGTCGAACTTCGAACTTCGGAGTGAGACGTTCGAACTTCGACGTCATCCGTTGAGCAGCCCCAGCTTCGCTTTGTAGGCGTGGCCGGGAAAGATGCGTGAGACGTCGGTCGCGCCCAGATGGCCCGTCACCACCTCGGCGAACACGTCCCGGAAGTCGGTCGTAACGGCCAGGTCGCGGCCCTGCCAGCGTTGTTCGCGCTCCAGCCCCGGCCATTTGCCGTAGACCTTGCCGCCTCTCACCGGCCCGCCCAGGATGAGCATGGCGTTGCCGTGTCCGTGGTCGGTGCCGCGGTTGCCGTTCTCCTGCACCGCCCGGCCGAACTCCGACATCGTCACGACGACGACGTCGGCCATGGCGTCGCCGAGGTCGCGGGCGAAGGCGGCGAGGCCGTTGGCGAAGTCGTCCAGGCGCGTCGCGATCTGACCGGTCGTGCTGCCCTCGTTCACGTGGTGGTCCCAGCCGCTCAGCTCCGTGAAGGCGACCTCCAGTCCGAGGCCGGCCTTGACGAGCTGGGCAATCTGCCGCATCGCCTCGCCGAATCCCGAGCGCGGGTACTCGGCTCCGTTCGCGGGCGAGTAGCTGCCCGGCTTCGTCGTCTCGAGCATCCGCACGGCGTCGAACGCCTCCTTGCCCGCGGGACGGAGCAGCGCGTCGGCGGCCGCGGCGTACTCGCTTTCGAACGTCGAGGCCATCGCCGCCGCGTTGCCGCCCGCCCGGATGCCGAATTGGTCGAGGGAGTTGATCGCCAGCGCGGGCGACGAGCCCTGTAGCGACCGCGGCAACTGGGGCGCGAGGGCGACCGCGCGGAAGGGGCTCGCGCTCTCGTGCTCCCGGTTGTGAAGATAGCGATTGAGCCAGCCGTCGCGGGTGCTCTTCACGCCGGGCGTGCCGCTCTCCATGTAGTCCTGCGCGTCGAAATGCGAACGCGTCTCGTCGGGGGATCCGGACGCGTGCACGATCGCCAGCGAGCCCTGGGCGAAGAAGGGCTGCAGCGACGACATCCGCGGGTGCAGGCCGAAGAACCCGTCGAGATCGATTGCCGCGCCGGTTGCTCCCCGGCCGGGCTGCGGGATGGCAATGCTCGGCCGCGCCGCGTAGTAGGCCCGCTCGCCGAACGGGACGACCATGTTGAGGCCGTCGACGGCGCCGCGCTGGAAGATCGCGACCAGCACCTTCTGCCGGGCGCGCGCCGCCTGTGCCGTGCGCGAGATGAACGCCGGCGCGAAGCCGAGCGTGACCAGCGCAAGGCTGCCGTTCTTGAGGAAGGCCCGTCGGTCCATCATGGCTGTCTCCTCCGACTTCAGCGCCGCTGGAATTCCGGGGATCCGAGCGCCAGCGCGACCATCTGCTGTGGCGTCTCCGCTCTGGTCAGCACCTGCCGCGTGCTCTCCGAGACGTCGCCTCCGAGCATCGCCTGCACGAGTCGGTCCCGCGCGGCGTCCGAACTGTCTGGCGCCAGTGCGCCCACCTGGACGCGGAGCCCGCGCATCTGGCCGCTGACCAGCTGCAGAGCGAAGTTCATGCGATTGAGCAACGCGCCGGTGTTCACCCAGGCATCCGCCGTATTGCTGTAACCCGTCGGCGGCTGGCAGCCGAAGAGGGGCATGCCGAGCTGACTCCGGAGCGCCTGTGCCATCGGCTGCGCGTTGACGACCATCGCGCCGGTCGCGCGCGCGGCCGAGACGACGAACTCGAGCGGGGTCTTGACCTTCGCTCGGTACGCTTCGGGCGCGAAGAACTCGGGCGACGTGACGATGACGCGCACGACCGCGCGCAGGTCGCCTTTCGTCGTCAGGAATGTCTGCGCCGCCCGATCCACCAGCGACGAGGGCGGCTCGTCGGCCACGAACCGCTGGGCCAGCTCGGACGCGATGTGGCGCGCCGTGGACGGATGCGCGGCGAGAATGTCGAGCACGCGCTCACCCTCGTCCTCGCCGTGGCCCGCCGGGAAGCGCTGGCCGAGAATCACTTTCTCGGCGGTGTCGTGCATCTCGGACCGGAATACGAAGCCGCCACCCTGCTGGGGACGGTCGATGGTCCAACCCGTCAGCGCGCGAGCGACCTCGATGACGTCCTTCTGCGTGTAGCCGCCGTCCACGCCCAGCGTGTGCAGTTCCATCAGCTCGCGGCCGTAGTTCTCGTTCAGGCCGCGCGTCTGTCTGGGCCGCTGGGCCATGCGCTCCGCGATTCGCAGCTGGATCAGCTGCCGCTGCGCCGGCGAGAGCCGCGGATCGTTCAGCCGCTGCTGAAGCTGCGGAGGAATCGCGGGCCCGGCATTCGGGGCCGCGCTCTGCCAGTTGTCCAGATAGAAGAGCATGGCCGGGCTGTGCGCGACCGCACCGAGCAGATCGCGGAACCGGCCGAGCACATGAGGGCGGATGACGTCGCGCTCGTACGCCGGCAGGTACTCGCGAACCTGCCCCTTGCCGACGAACACGTTGAAATGGTTGAACCAGAAGTCGACCAGGACCTCGTCGAGCTGGCGCTCCGAGAGCGTCGCGCGCAGGAGGTGCGCCTGAGTCAGCTCTCCCAGCACCTGCTGCGGGCCCTGGCGCGCCAGCATCGGGGCCGCGGACGACGGGGCCCGCTCGGGCGGGGCCATGGCCTCGGGCTTGCCGTCCTGGCGCGCCTCGACCTGCTTGCGCAGCCGCTGGGCCTGCTGCGCGGGAATGAAGAATCTGTCCGCCAGTTCCCGCGTGCTCATCGTGAGCGTCGGGTACTGAGCCAGCCGCGCGTCGACCAGAGGGTCGGGGAGATGCTCGGGGTCGAGCTGCTGGTCGATGTACGTGGCCAGCCCAATCTGGCGCACGCGTTCGAGGTCGCCCGGCCTCGCGCCGAACCCGATGCGGTTGAGAACGTGCAGGATGGTCCGGTCGTCCGGCTTGTCGGGCAGGCCCGGGGCGGCGCTGGCCGCGACCGGCGGCGAGGACGTCGCGAGCAGGCACGCGCCGGCCAGCAACAGCGCCGAACCCCTGCGGGCGAGGGCCGTGAGCTCCATACCTTCGTTAGACCGGGGCCAGCCTCGGAAGGACACGTGGGTCACGGCAGGATCGCGAACACACGTGCAGGTCCGCCGCTGCCGCCGACGATCCGGATCGGCGCCACGACCACCGTGAAGCCGGCCGGCGGCAGGGCCGTGAGGCCGGTCAGGTTCTCGATGTGATACACCCCCAGCGGCTGCGTCAGGCGATGGACCTCGAACAGGCGGGTCGGGCCGTGGTCGACGCTTGGCGAGTCGATGCCGATTCCGGCGACGCGGCGGTCCCGCGCGAGCAGTGCGGCTGCCTCTTTCGACAGGCCGGGAAAGTGCATCATGCCGTCGCGGACATTCCTGTACCGGGCTTCGTCAGGCCAGCGCCGGTCCCAGCCGGTCGCCACCAGGACGACCGTGTTCGGGACGATCGGGCCATGCGTGCGCTCGAAGCGCTCGAGGTCTTCCCGGGTGAGGCGGTAGTCCTCGTCTTCCGTCGACTGCCGCTCGACGTTCACGCAGACGGCCGGCCGGACCAGCCGCTCCGGTGGCAGCTGGTCGATCGTCAGGCCGCCGGCGGCGAAGTGCGCGGGAGCGTCGACGTGCGTGCCGAAGTGCTCGTCGGTCGTAATCCGCCCGGTGAAACAGCCGCCGTGCTCGATCGTCTCGAGCGTGACGCGGCTGAACGTGCGAACGCCGGCCCAGCTCGGGTCGGCGCTCGACAGCGGGTGCCCGAGGTCGAGCACGCGGGCGCCGGCGACACCGGGCACCGGGTCCTCTGGAGCCCGGAACGTCACCTCGGTTGGCCTCGCCCCCAGGCGCGCATCGCCTCCGCCTGCACGATCTTGATCGCCCGCCCGGTCGTTTCGGCGATGCGGACGCAGTCGTCGAATTCGGGCGCCGCGTTCACGATCTCGCCGTGGCGCTTCGCGATCTTGATTCGGACGGTCCCGCCGTCGATCGCCACGTCCGTCCACTCGCGCTCGAGGGTCTCGCGCTCGACGGCTTCGACGCGCAGTCCGAGCGTGGTCGTCTCCTTGAAGATCAGAGCCGTGATCGGCTCCCGCCGCTCCGGCACGCTCAACACCGTCAGCAACGTGCCGGGCCTTCCCTTCTTCATGAAAATCGGCGTGAGGAACACGTCGAGCGCCCCGGCCTGGAAGAGCGCGTCGCTGACGGGCCCGAACAACTGCGGGCTCATGTCGTCCAGCTCGCATTCGACCTTCAGGACGGTGGTTCTGGGGTTCTGGGGATTCTGGGGTTCCGGGGTTCATGGACGCCGTGCGCTCGCCGATGACCACGCGCAGCACGTTCGGGGCGCGCTCGAAGTCGCGCGCCCCGGCGCCGTAGCCCACGCGCTCGATGGACATCGCCGGCATCGGCCCGAACTGGCGCGCATACGTGGAGATCACCAGCGCGCCGGTCGGCGTGACCAGCTCGGCCTGGATCTCGCCGCCGTACACCGGCACGCCGTGCAGCAGCCGCACGGTGGCCGGGGCGGGCACGGGGAACCGGCCGTGCGCGATCTCGATCGCGCCGCCGCCGACGTTCAGGGGCGACGACACGATGTCGTCGATGCCGAACCACTCGAGGGCGAAGACCACGCCGACGATGTCGATGATGGAGTCGATGGCGCCGACTTCGTGGAGATGGACGTCGTCGAGGGACATCCCGTGGATCGCGGCCTCGGCCTCGGCCAGACGACGGAACATGCCGATGGCGCGCGCTTTCGCCGGGGCGGACAGCGCCGACGACTCGATCAGCGCGCCGATTTCACGGATCGAGCGGTGCACGTGCGTGTGCCCGCTCGCCTGGGGCTCGTGGTGATGATGATCGCCGTGGTGACCGTGATGGTGACTGCCGCGTCCGTCGGCATCGCCGTGGTCGCCGCGGTGCTCGTGCGCGTGCTGGTGGGCGCCCGTATCCTCCCCGAGCACCTCGAGGCGCGTGGCGGTCAAGCCGGCCCGAAGGACACGCGTCACCCTGAGCTCGTGCCCGACGCCCAGGCTCCCGAGCGCGCGTTGGAGGGCGTCGAGCGGCAGGCCCGCGTCGAGCAGGGCGCCCAGCACCATGTCGCCGGCGGCACCCGAGAAGCAGTCGAAGTACAGCACGCGCGACATCAACGTCTTCCTGCCTCCCTGAACGACCAATAGACGTTGTCCGCCAGAATCAGATGGTCCACGACGTCGATGCCCACCAGTTCTCCCGCCGCGATCAGACGACGCGTCAGGAGCAGATCCTCGACGCTCGGCGACACGTCGCCCGACGGATGATTGTGGAACACCACGATACCCGAAGCTGCGGCGAGCATGGCCTCTCGAAACACGTCACGAGGATGGGCCAGGCTCGCGTCCCGCGAGCCTGACGAGAGCAGGCGGGCTCGGATGACCCGATGCCGCGCGTCGAGCAGCACGACGCCGAAGCGTTCGACTGGCGAGGCCCCGAACTGCGGCAGCAGGTATCCGGCGGTCTCACGCGGGGAGGCCAGCCGCGGACGCTCCGGGGGGAGATCGTCAACGTCCGCCGACCCAGCTCGACGGCCGCCAGGATGCGGGCGGCCAGGGCGACGCCCACGCCCGGCACGGTGGCGAGCTCGTCCCGATGCATCCGGGTGAGCCCGTGAACGCCGCCCGAGACCGCAAGCAGCCGATCGGCGACGCCGAGGGCGCTGGCCCGCGCGGTGCCGTGGCCGATCAGCACGGCCACCAGCTCGTTGTCTCCGAGCGCGTCGACGCCGGCGCGTTCGAGTTTCTCCCGCGGCCGATCCCGCGGCGCCAAGTGCCTCATCGTCCTGAATCCACGGGTTCAGCCGCTATACTTTCAGCACATGTCGAGGGCCCTCTGCGGCGTCTTCCTGCTGGCGCTCCTGGTCGGCGCGTGCTCGACGCCCCCGGACAAGGAGCATCAGCAGGCGATCGGCGCGCTCGAGGCGGCGCGCGCCGCCGGGGCGGAACAGTACGCGCCGGCGGAGTTCCTCGACGCTCAGGCCGCGCTCGCGCGCTACGAGGACAGCATCGCGCAGCACGACTACCGGCAGGCCCTGAACAACGCGCTCGAGGCCCGCAATCTGGCCTACGACGCGGCGAAGCAGGCCGGCAACAAGAAGGCGGAGCTGCGCAGCGAGTCCGACCGTCTCGTGGCCGAGCTGGAACGACTGCTGACGAGCGTCGGCGGCCGGCTGACCGCGAGCACCGGCCGGCCAGCCGGCGCCGCGGCCGCGCGGCTGCGCTCCGCCCGGGACGCCGCCCGCGCTTCCTTGCAAGAAGCGCGCACACGCGTGGCCAGGCAGGACTATCCGGGGGCGATTGCCGCGATGACGCCGGAAGTCGAGCGTCTGCGCCGCGAACTGGAGGCTGGCGAACCACCCGCTTCGAAGCGCAAGAAGTAGGCGTCCGGGAAGTGCGTGACTTTCTGCACCCTCAAAGCCACTCGCCCGTGGCAATGATTTCCGCCCAGCCAGTCAGCCAGATGCCCTGATCGGTCCACTCGACGTACTGCGCGCCGCCGGGAGAGACCACCTCGATCGCCCGCGAGGCGCCGCCGAACGCGGCGGCGGCAACGGCCGCCGCGCAGGCGCCGGTGCCGGAGGACTCGGTGGGGCCGACGCCGCGCTCCCAGATCAGGATACGGACCCGGTCGGGCGTTTCGACGGTCGCGAGCTCGACGTTCGTGCCGTCGGGAAAGAACGGGTGCACGGCCAGACCTCCGCCGATCGTGCGGAGACGCTCGTCCGTCAGGGGGCCAAACACCACGCACTGCGGATTGCCAACGCGGAGAACGACCGCCGTGATCGTCTCGCCGGCCAGCTCGAGCCGCTCTTGTCGAAGCACGTCCGGATGCCCCATTGCCGCCCGGAACCGGTACTGCGTGCCGCGCGATTCGAGGAGCGACAGCATCTTGGTGCCGGCCTCGGTGCGGACCGCGACGTCTGTGTCCGGCGCGAGCCCGCTCTCGTACGCCAGCCAGGCTGCCAGGCACCGCACGCCGTTCCCCGACACCTCCGCCCGGCTGCCATCGGCGTTGAGAAGCCTCATCGCGGCCCCGAGCGGCTCCCTTCCGAAGACGATCAGTCCGTCGGCCCCCAGGCCGCGATGACGATTGCAGATGCGACGGGCCAACCCGGCCCGGTCTTCACAGCCGTCCATGGCTTCCTCGGGGACGAGGACGAAATCGTTGCCATAGGCGTGCGTCTTGACGAAGCGCATGAAGACCTTACTTTCTGCAGAACGCGAGGAGATGCCACCCGAACCGCCGCACCCAGGGGCGAGGAAGGGCGTTGAACGCTCCGACGAACACTCCGTTGTAGAGGGCCGCCTTCCAGCCCTTGTGCAGCCGGGACGGCACCGGGAACCGCTCCGGCACGATTTCCACCGCCGCGAAGTCCGCGAGCAGCGTCCGGAGCTCCGCGATCGAGTAGCGGCGCAGCACGGGCGCATCCTCGTGCTCGAGCGGGACCTTCATCACTCTGGACAGCGCGTTGAGCCAGGACACGCGGTTGTAGGCCTGGAACATCGCGAGCCCGCCCGGACGGAGCACCCGGCGAACCTCGGCGATCAACCTCCGGTCGCCGGACGTGTACTGGACGACGCCGTGGGCATAGACGAAGTCGAACGTCGCTGGCCCGAACGGCAGGGCCTCGCCGTCGGCGATGGTGAGCCGGGCCTCGAGGTGCTGCTGCGCGAGGTACTGGCGAGTCAGGACGACGGCCTGTGTCGAGAGGTCGACGCCGGTCGTCCGCGCGCCGGCCCGGGCGAACCGGACGACCTCCACGCCCGCGCCGCAGCCGAGGTCCAGCACGTCCCGCCCGCGCCATTCGTCGAAATGCACGAGGCGGAGGAGATGGTGCAGCTTCTCGAAGTGATAGGCGTCGAGATCCTGGAAGAAGCCGGCGGTTCCCGGCGCGTGCGAGCTGACCTCGAGGTCGTGGATGTGCGCATCCCAGTAGGCGCGCACGATCGCGTTCGCCGACGACATCCGTGCACTACTATAACGGGCGCGAGATGACCCGCGACCCTGAGGCGCTCATCCGGCGGCGCTGGGATCTGCTGGTCGTGGGTGGCGGCATCCACGGCCTGTTCGCGGCCTACGACGCGGCGCAGCGCGGTCTGGCGGTGGCGCTCGTCGACGCCGCGGACTTCGGCAGCGGTCTGTCGTTCAATCATCAGCGGACGCTGCACGGCGGACTCCGGGCGCTTCAGGGCGGCGACGTTCGCCGGACGAGACAGCAGATTCGGGAGCGCCGGACGTGGGCGCGCCTCGCACCCCACCTCGTGCGTCCGCTGCCCTTCCTCGTCGGGACCTACCGGGGCCTCCGGCGGCCGCGCTCCGCGCTCCGCCTGGGCTTCGCCGTCTATGACTGGCTCGGCCGCGCGCGCAACGAACGTGTCTCGGTGGAGCTGCACCTGCCCAAGACGCGCCTCGAGTCGGCCGCGACGACCCGCCGGCTGTTCCCTGGCATCGCGGAGGTGGGGCTGAGCGGCGGGGCCATCTGGTACGACTATCAGACACGGCATCCGGATCGTCTGACCTGGCTCGTGGCCGCCGCCGCCGAGCGGGCGGGCGCGACGCTCGTCAGCTACGCGCGCGTGGTCGGACCCGTACACGCGAACGGACGGATCGCCGGCGCGCGCGTGCAGGACGCCGTCGACGGCCGCGAGCGCGACGTGGACGCCACGGTCACGCTCCTCGCGGCGGGCAGCGGCGCTGGGACGCCTGCGGCGGCTGTTCGGCGCGGGCGACGGTCCGCCGCTCATCCGGGCCCTCAATCTCCTCCTCGGTCGCCCGGCGAAGGACATCGCGCTGGCCGCGCCGGACCGGTCCGGCCGGATGCTGACCGCCGTGCCCTGGGGCGGCGCCGTGCTCGTCGGCACGGGGCAATCGGACACGGCCGTTCCCGAGGACGAGGCCGTGCCTCCGGCTGGCAGCGTCGAGGCCTTCCTCGACAACGTGAACGCGGCGTTTCCGAGTCTTCACGCCGACGCGCGGGACATCCGTCTCGTCCACCACGGCCTCACGCCGGCCGTCCTCCGCGGTGGGCGCGCGGAACTGCTCGCCGATCCTCGAGATCGTCCGGCATGGCGCGCGCGGCGTCGCGGGCCTCGTGTCGCTCGTCGGCGTGAAGTACACGACTGCGCGCTGGGCCGCCGAACAGGCCGTCGACGCCGTGGTGTCGGAGCTCGGCGGCCGCCATGGGGCCTGCCGAACCGGGAATTTCCCCCTCCCCCACGCCGGCATCGCCGACGTCGAAGGCCGTCTCGTCGAGATGCAGCGCGCGCTGCAGCACGCGCTCGAGCCGGACGTCGCCGAGCACCTCGCGAGCTGGTACGGCACGGAGGCGCCCGACGTGCTCGAGCACGCGGTCGCGCAGGGCAGGGCCGAGCGGCTCGGCGCGGCCACGCCGGTCCTGGCCGGCGAGATCGGCTACGCCATCGCGACGGGGTCGGCGGTGCGGCTGACCGACGTGGTGCTGCGACGCACGCCGCTCGGCGCGGCCGGCCATCCCGGCCGCGCGGCCCTCGAGCGCGCCGGCGGAATCATGGCGGCGGCCTACGGATGGACGCCGGAGCGGCTCGCGGAAGAGATCGCGCTCGTCGAAGCGCGCTTCGATGGCCGCCCTACGGCACCGTGAAGCCCTTGAAGACCCAGGTCAGGCCTGTCGTGAAGCCCCAGCTCGGGTCGCGCTCCGTCGCTCCGGCGAGCAACGCGGCGTCTACCCGGACGGGCCCGCGCGTGTAGCGCGTGCCCACGCGCATGACGGCGCGGCTCTCCGTCCCAATCGGGGCCGTGCCACGCCGAGTGCTCAGGCGACCGTTCAGCTCCCCCACGATCTCGAGACCCGTGCGAACCGCCTGCGCGATCGAAGCGCCGTAGTTCAGCACGTCGTTCTGGTTGTCGCCGCGGACCGGATCGCCCAGGATGCCGAAACCGATGTTGCCGGCGACCCGGGACGACTGCACGGTCTTGGCCAGGGCCAGATCGAAGTTGAAATCGAACGTATCGAGCCCGAGGCCGCTTTCGTTTCCCTCGTTCGGCAGGCGTGTCGAGAACTTCACGGCCATGGCGGGCCGCGTTGCCGTTTCCGGCGCGAACCGGATCTTCGCGCCGATCGTCCCGTCTGGAAAGTCGGACGTCGAGGTGGCCGTCGGCGCAATCGTCAGCATCGACGAGAGCGGCGCGGATGTCCGGCTGGTGATGGAGAAGACATCCCGAAGCCCGCCCTTCAGCTCGATCTCGGCGATCGAGCTGACGCCGAAGTGGAAGCCGAACGACCCGACGCGCCACAGATTGCCGCTGAGCCCGGATGCCGGCAAGAACATCCCCTGGCCGTAGTCGAGCCCGGCTTCGAACAGGATCTGACCCGGACCGACGACCTCAGGGTCTTCCGTCGCGAGAGGGCGCGATTGGGCCGATGCCGGCCGCGCGCCCAGCGCGATCGACCACGCGAGCCCGATGACGAGCACGGACGTTCTCACAGTCAACACCTCCTTCTTTTGCCGGGGGGCTTCGCCCCCGCGGACCCCCGACGCGCGCTCTCACTCGGCGCTTCGTCGCCTCGCTCCGAGCGCGCCAGGGTCAACTCAGAACTCCCGCCGGCTGTCGAGCAGGATCGTCACCGGACCGTCGTTGACCAGACTGACCTGCATGCGGGCCTGGAAGCGTCCGGTCGCCACTTCCAGGCCGAGCGCCCGAAGGCGGGCGGCGAGCGCCTCGTAGCGCTCGCGCGCGACCTCCGGCGTGGCGGCGCCGTCGAACGCGGGCCGGCGGCCCTTGCGGACGTCGCCCATCAGCGTGAACTGCGAGATCAGCAGCACGCTCCCGCGCGTTTCGACGACGGCCCGGTTCAGTCGACCTGCGTCGTCGTCCATGATGCGCATGTCTCGGATCTTCGACGCCACGTACTCGATATCGGCCGGTGTGTCGCCCGCTGCCACGCCGGCCAGCACGACCAGCCCGGGTCCGATGCGTCCGACGATCTCGTCGCCGACGCGCACGGAGGCTTCCGTCACACGCTGGATGACGCATCTCATGAGGCTCGACACGGAACGTGTCGGATCCCGGACTTCCGAGGCGCAGCGGGCGAGCCGTTCAACGGTCGCGCAGTCCGGAGGCGCTCGCCGCCATTTCGGGAACGGGGTTGAGCCGTGTGTCGAGCAGATGGCTCGGCACGACGTTGCCGAGGGCCTTGATCATCGAGTTCTTGATGTCGGGATGTTCCAGCTCCAGTTCCGCGATCAGGCGCTTGATACGCTGGCGCTTCAGGCTGAGATCGCCGCACGCGGGGCAGCAGCATCCGATGACCGGCAGCCCGCACGCCTGCGTGTAGGCGCGCGCCTCCGCTTCCGTCACATGGACGAGCGGCCGGATGACGACGTGCTGCGCATTGTCGGAGACGAGCCGGGCGGGCATCGCCTTCAGAGTCCCCTGGAAGAAGAGGTTCAGCAGCACGGTCTCGATGAAGTCGTCCAGGTGGTGACCGAGGGCGATCTTGGTGGCACCGACCGATTTGGCGACGCGGTAGAGGACGCCGCGACGCAGCCGCGCGCACAGCGAGCACGGCGTGTCGCCGTCGTCGAGCAGGTCGTCCATGACCGCGCCAATCGTCGTGTGCTCCACGCGACAGGTCCAGCCGCGCTCGGCGCAGGCGCCCGTCACGAGGTCGTGCCGGAACTCGGCGTAGCCCGAGTTGATGTTCACCGCGACGAGCGAGAAGTCGATGGGCGCCCGTGGCCGGAGGACGTCGAGGATCTGCATCAGGGCCCAGCTGTCCTTGCCGCCGGACAGCCCGACCATGACGCGATCGCCATCCTCGATCAGTCCGAACTCCGTGATGGCGCGGGTGACCTTCTTCGCGAGGCGCGCTTCGAGCGGCGTGCGATAACCCACCCGGATAGTTTACGAGCATTCTGTTGGCGCGCGAACGCCTGCCGGTGTAGAAGTGACGGGATGCAGACCCTGATCCGTGCGCGTCGCCTCGCGGCCCTGGCACTCGTGCTGCTGTCGTGCGCGGGTGGAAACGTCAGCGGCGTCGGCGCGCAGGGCCGCACGTCGGCGCCGCCGGCCGCGGTCATTGCCGCCCCGCCGGGCGGCGCGTTCTACGGGCTGACGCCGCAGTTCGCGGTCTCGCCCGACGGACGGCAGGTGGTCTTCGTTGCAGACTCACCTTCTCTCCCGCCCGAGCTCTGGATTCAGCCGATGGACGCGGGTCCGGCGCGCAGGCTGGACGGCACCGCCCAGGCCAGCTATCCGTTCTGGTCGGCCGACAGCCGCGCCGTCGGATTCTTCGCCTCCGGGAAGCTCGAGACGGTCTCTGCCGCAGGCGGGCCGCCCGTCGTCGTCTGCGACGCACCGACCGGTCGAGGCGGCACCTGGAATCGCGACGACGTCATCGTGTTCACTTCGGGAATCACAGATCCTTTGCGAAAGGTCGCCGCCGCTGGCGGCACACCCACGCCCGTCACGGCAATCGACCGGACACAGGAGACCTCGCACCGATGGCCGCAGTTCCTGCCCGACGGCAGGCACATTCTGTTCTGGGCCGGCGGCGGCAGCGCTCCTGCGCAGTTGAAGGTCGCCTCGCTCGACTCGGCTGACGTCGTCCCGGTCACGCGGGCGGACAGCAACGGCGCCTATGCGGCCGGCTTCGTCTTCTTCGGCCGCGGCAACGCGCTCATGGCGCTCCGGTTCGATCCGTCGACGCTCCAGCCCACAGACGAGGCGGTCCGTATCGCGGCGCCGTTGAGCGGCGACGCGGGCTCGTCCTTCGCGTCGCTTTCCGTTGCCGCCGCAGGGCCGGTGCTCTACACGCACGGCGCGGCGCGCGGATTCGGTACTGACCTGGCTGGATTGGTACCGGGCGGCGGCTCGGCACCCTCGGGCGCGCCGGCCTGTACACGAACGCCGCCGTGAGCCCCGACGGAAGGCGCGTCGCCGTCTCCCTGACAGACGGAACGCCGCCCAACCGCGACATCTGGATGCTCGAGACGACGGGCGGGCAGCCGGCGAGGGTGACTGAGGATCCGGCCGTGGACGCCGGTCCCATCTGGTCGCAGGACGGGCAGGCGCTGGTGTTCAGCAGCCAGCGCGGCGGGGTGTATCAGATGTATCGCAAGACCGGCTCGGCGCCCGAGGAACTGCTGCTGAAGTCGGACGTCTCGACGATCGCGACCGACTGGTCGCATGACGGTCGCTTCGTCGCGTACACGCGTGGCACGGCCGCCTCGGGGCTCGACGTGTGGGCTCTCCCGCTCGCCGGGACACGTGAGCCGTTCCCGGTCGTCCGGAGTCCTGGCGCGGACGACAACGCGGTGTTCTCGCCCGACGGCCGCTGGATCGCCTATCAGTCCGACGAGTCCGGCAGAGACGAGGTCTATCTTCGACCGTTTGCGTCGCCAGAATCGCCCGACAGCGAAGCGCTTGCTGCCGCCGGCACACGAGCTTCTCATCGAGCCTCCCTCGACGGCGGCACGCAGCCGCTCTGGCGCGCCGATGGCCGCGAGCTGTTCTTTCGCGCGCTCGACGGCGCCGTCATGAGTCTGACGACGCCGGTGCCGCGTCCGGACAGCGGTTTGGGACCGCCGCGGCCGCAGAAGCTGTTCGCCGCGCCGCTATCGCTCGTGATCCGGCGGGCCTATGACGTCAGCGCCGATGGCGGACGCTTCCTGATGCCGATGGTCGACGACCGCGTCCGCCAGACGATTACGGCGCTGCCCCGCTGGCCCCCGGAAGGCTCGAACGACGCTTCTACACGATGAGCAGCGTCTTCACGGCGTCCGCCCAGCTCATGGCGGCGACCGTTTCGTGCGCCCGCGCGCCCATCCGTTCCGAGAGGCCCGGCGAGCTCATCACCTGCGCGAACGCATCGGCCAGGCCGGCTGGCGTGGGCGGGGCGACGAGGCCGTTCTCGCCGTTGCGCAGCAGCTCGAGCGGGCCGCCGCTGTCCGTGCAGGTGATGACGGCCTTGCTCGCGGCGAACGCCTCGACCGTGACGAAGCCGTAGTCCTCGTCGGCTGGCGGAAACACGACGGCGCGGCACGTCGCCAGACGATCGAGCAGGTCGGCCTCGGCGAGGTGGCCCGTGAACGCGACACGGCCGTCCAGGTCGAGCTCGCGGGCGAGCCGCTCGAGTCGCGGGCGGTCCTCGCCGTCTCCTCCGATCACGCACCGCACGCCGGCGGCCGCGGGCTGCGCCAGCGCGTTCAGGACGAGATCGACGCGCTTCAGCGGGGTCAAACGCGACGCAAAGAACAGGTAGTCGCCATAGCCGTCGCAGCGGTACGGCCGCTGGGGCGGCGGCGGATGCAGGACCTGCGCGGAAACGTGGTTCCAGCGGGCGAGCCGATCCCGCACCGCGCCCGAGATCGTGAACAGCTTCCGAACGTGGCGTTTGAAACAGTACGTGTCCGCCGCATGGATGAGCCTGCGCCGGACCGCCTCCTTGAGGCGGCCTTGCGGCGAGAGCCGGCTCGACCACGCGTCCCATCGATCGTAGTACTCGCGCATCGTATGGTTCAGCCAGCAGACGTGCTCGGGATGGCGCACCGCGTAGCTCGGGAACCGGAGCGTGATGATCTGATCGACGCGCTGGCCCGTTCCTGTCATCTCCACGTCGGTCAGCCAGTTCGCCAGGTACGCGGGGCCCTGCCGGCCGAAGCGGTTCGAGGGCGTCGTGACGAGACCCGAGTCGTGGCCCGTCTCGCGCAGGGCGCGAACCAGCGCGCGCGCGAGCACGAGATGCCCGCCTTCGGTCAGTGGTGGCGCGGATGTGACGACGAGGACGCGGGCCATTCACAACTCGGGATTTCGAATCACCCGCGCCGGCACGCCGACGGCCGTCGCGCCCTCCGGGATACTCGCGCGCACCACGGCGCCCGCGCCGACCACGGCGCGCCTGCCGATCGAGACGCCGTCGAGGACCTTGACGCCGGCTCCCAGCCAGACGCCCTCTCCGACGGTGATGCCCCGGGATCGCCGAGCCTGCGCGAGCACCGGCGTGTCCGCGTCGCCGATCTCGTGGTCGCCGCCGATCAGATAGCAGTAGGCGGCCACGAGGACGTCGCGTCCGATCGCCACGCGGCTGGCGGAAAAGATCTCGCAGTTGAACCCGAGATTCGCGCCGTCGGCGATCTCGATGTCGCCGTTCTTGCACGAGAGAATCGTGTTCCGCCCGACGAAGACGCCGGAGCCGATCCGGATCCCCGCATTGCTCTCGCCCTTGGCGTCGAGCAGGCAGTTGTCGTCGATGACCACGTCGTCACCGATCTGAATCTTGTGAGGATGCCGGAGGACGACGTTCTGGCCGAAGATCACATTCCGCCCGCACCGGCCCAGGAGCGACGGATAGAGCGCGCGCCGCAGCGCCAGCCCGAGCGCGCCTGGCACGTGCTGGCTGCACGTGACGACCAGCTCGTGCTTGACGAGGGCGGCCCAGCCCGGCCGGCCGACGACCAGCGCGCTGTACTTCTCGCGGGCGCTGCCGCGCGCCCGAAACAGCTGATCCTGCGCGCGGGCAATCGGCCGCGTTCCCGGATCAGATCCAGCGCTGCTCACGGTACCACTCCAGGGTCCGTCCGATACCTTCGCGCAGCCCGACGCGCGGCTGGAATTCGAGCTCGCGCCGCGCGCGGCCGATGTCGAAGGCCCGGCTCTTCGTGAAGAAGTCTACACGCCGCCGGTACAGCGGCGGCTCGATCCCCAAGGGCCGGCAGACCGCCTCGCACGCCGCGGCGGCCAGCCAGACCGGCCAGACCGGAAACCCGAGCCGCGGCCGCGGCACGCCGGCCACGTCGGCCGTGATCGTCACGAGCTCCTCGAGCGTCGTCACCTCGCTGCCGGCCAGGATATAGGTCCGGCCGGCCGCCTGCGGCACGGCGGCGCACAGGCGAAAGCCGGCGCACAGGTCGTCGACGAAGGTGAGGTGGTAGAAGATTCGCCCGCTGCCGAGCATCACGAACCTGCGCCGCGCCACCCCGCCGAACAGCTTGAAGAGCCGGCGGTCGCCGGGGCCGTAGATGCCGGAGGGACGTGCGATCACGAGCTCGATGCCCACGCGCTGGGCGGCCGCGCGGCCGGTCCGCTCGCCTTCGAGCTTCGTCTCCTGATAGATGTCGCCGGGCCTGAGCGGCGCGTCTTCATCGGCCGGCGGACGCTCGATGTCGCCATGCACCCCCACCGTGCTGCAGTGCACGACGCGGCGGACGCCGGCGGCGGCGGCTTCCTCCACCAGGGTTCCGACCGCGACGGCATTCACGGCGCGATACCGCTCGGCGGCCAACCCGGCCGTCCGGTACAGCGCCGCGAGATTGTAGACGACGTCCATTCCAGCGACGGCGCGTGCAAGACTCGCGCGATCGGTCAGGTCGCCCTCGACGACGTCGATCCCGGCAGCGATCAGATCGGCCGCGTGCGTCCGGCCACGCACGAGTGCGCGGACCTGGTCGCCTCGTCCGGCCAGGAATCTCGCCAGATGGCCGCCGGTGAAACCGGTGGCGCCGGTGACCAGCGCCTTCAACGCTGCGCCACCATCGTCACGGGCGAGCCGAGCAGCCGCAGAAGTCCGAGAGCCGCGAGCGTGCGCTCGACGGCGCGCGTGAATCCGACCGCGCCGATCGCCTTGTGCATCGCGATCGGCAGGACGAACTGGCGGTGCACGGCCACGACGCGGAATCCGTGGGCGGCGAGCGCGTCGCGAACCGCACGCTCCGCGATGACGCGATAGGGCTCGGTCCGCCGGCCGAGCGCGTGGGCGATCCGGCGCGCGCCGCTCTCGACCGCGGCCGCGCTGGCGAGCGCGGGAAAATCGACGATGACACGCCAGCGGCTGATGCGGCAGACCTCCGCGATGCAGCGCGGCCAGTCCGGCATGTGCATGATCACACGCAGGCACACCACCGCATCGACGCTGCGGTCCGCGAACGGCAGCGCGTGCGCATCGCCCGGGAGGAACGCCGCGCGCACGCCGGCTGCCGCCGCGCGTGCCCGCGCGACGACGAGCATCTCGTCCGACGCGTCCACGCCGCACACGACCGCGCCCGCCCGCGCGAGTGCGATGGCGGCGCGGCCGGTGCCGGTGCCGATGTCGGCGACGCAGAGCCCGTGGAGCGGCGCGAGCGAGCTCAGGAGCAGGCGCTCCTGGCCCTCGAGCAGGAGCTGCCCGATGGGGCCGCCGAACCGGAGCGCGTCGAAACCTTCGGCCACGCGCCGGTCGGCGTAATGGGAATAGCTGTAGTGATCCCGGGCGCCCGAGGGCACCCCGCCGGCACTCACGCGACGCCTCCGGCCACCTCCGCCGGCGCGGGCGGTCCAGCGAGCAGCGCAAGCGCGGCGCTCGTCTTTGCCAGGTAGGCCGCTTCGCTGTACTTCGCGTCGGCCAGCGCCCGGGCGCGTTCCCCGACGGCCCGCGCGGCGACGGGATCGAGCAGCGCCGCGAGAATGGCGGCGGCGAACGGCTCCGGCACTGCGTCGGCGAGAAACGCCGTCTCGTCGCTGAGGACCTGGGTGTGGGTCCGCAGCCGGGTCGCGACGATCGGTCGCCCGGACCGCAGGTATTGATAGATCTTCAGCGGCGTGTTCGTCCCGGTCGATCGCGGCGAGACCAGCACGGTCGCGGCGTCGAGATACGCGGGGACGTCCTCGGGCGGCCGCTGGCCGGTGAACAGCACGAACGGCTCCATTCCCAGGGCCCGGACGGCGCCGCGGGCCTGGTCGACCTGCCCCGGCTCGCCGCCGACCATCACGAGCCGGGCGTCCGGACGCTGGCGCACGACCGCCTGCATGGACGCATACAGCAGATCCAGGCCCTGGTACGCCTCGAACGTGCCGGTGTACAGGACGATCGGCGCGTCTGGGGCGAGCCCCAACCCACTCCTGACCGCGCGCCCCGTGCCTTCGCGCGGCGTGTCCCCCGAGCCGGGCGCGTTCTCGATCAGCACCGCCGGCACGAGGGGATCCACGCGGCGCACCGCCGTCTCGAGCTCGGGACAGATCACCACGACCACGCGCGAGCGCCGGATCATGACGCGCTCGAGCCATCCGAACAGGGCGATGAGCCAGCGGGCGCGCCCGTAGCCGAAGTTGGTGATCTGCTGGGGCAGGCTCGAATGCATGTCGTAGAGGTGCGGCACCCGCAGCCAGCTCGCGATCAGCACGCCGATGGCGCCCCCTTCTTCGTGGGAGTGCACGGCGTCGTAGCGGCGCGTGAGCGCCAGGCGGAGCGCGGTGACGGCCAGCGCGGCATCCAGCGGCAGCTTCGCCCAGGACGGCCCGATGCCGATGCGCCCGACGAACGGAGGGCGCGCGCATCGATGGATGCGCAGGCCCCGAACGTCGACGTCCCGTCCGAAGGGATACGTCACGAGATCGACGGTGTGGCCGAGGCTGGTCAGCGCGCGTATCCGGTGGTACTCCGAGAACGGGGTGCCGCGCGGCTCGAAGAACGGCTCCGGCGCGATCATCAGGATGTGCATGCGGCCGACTCGCGCCGGCCGACCGGGCGCGGTCACGAGGCTACATGCTACACTACGCGGCCCGAGATCCTGCTCTGCGCGTCTGATGGTTGAAATCACCGGACAACGCACGGTTTCCGAGCCCTCGCGGCAGGCGCAGCGCCGGATGCTGACCTGGGCGGCGAAGCTGCTGGTCAGCGGCGGCCTGCTGTACGTGCTGCTGCGCCGCGTCGATCTCGTCCGGCTCTGGCAGACGGCCCGGACGGCGTCCTTCGCGTACCTCGGCGGCGCGCTGCTGCTCTACCTCGTCATGATCATGGTCGCGTCCTGGCGCTGGTGGCTGCTCGCCCGGGCGCAGCACCTCGGCCTCGCCTTCCGTTTCCTGATGGGGTCGTACCTGGTCGCGACGTTCTTCAACAATTTCCTGCCGTCGAACATCGGCGGCGACGTCGTCCGCATCCGAGACACCGCCCGCCCGGCCGGCTCGAAGACGCTGGCAGCCACGATCGTGCTCGTCGACCGCGGCATCGGGCTGATGGGCCTGGTGTTCGTGGCCGCCCTCGGAGCCACGATGGCGGCCCGCATGAGCACCGCGATCGGGCCGATCGGACCGGGCCTTCTCTGGATGGCGCTCGCCGGATCGATTGCCGTCGCGGCGCCTGCCCTCATGATGCCGAACGCAGTGGCTCGCCTCCTCCGGCCGCTTCGGGCCGTCCACCAGGAGTGGGTCGAGGAACGGATCGGGCGGCTCACGGGCGCGCTCGCCCGCTTCCGCGAAGCCCCGCGGACGCTCGGCGCCTGCTTCGGCGGCGCCATCGTGGTGCAAGGCATGCTGGTACTTTTCTACGCGGCGATCGCGTCGGGCCTGCACGTCCACATCTCGCTCGCTCACCTGGCGATCGTCGTGCCCCTGTCGTTCATCGTGCAGATGCTGCCGGTGTCGGTGAACGGGTTCGGCGTGCGCGAGGCGACGTTCGGCTTCTACTTCTCCCGCCTTGGCCTCCCGCTCGAGTCGGCCCTCGCCCTGTCGTTCCTCGGCGCCGTGCTGGTCATGCTGTTCTCGATGAGCGGCGCCGTGACCTATCTGGCGAGGAGAAGATAGATAAACTTCGAACTTCGAAGTTCGAACTTACCTTACGTGGTACGTCGGCTTGACGAAGACGCCGAGGTGGCGGACGTCGCGAGACGCGGGCTCCAGCTCGCGCGGGTAGAAGCCTGCGGACGTCCTGATGCGGAGCAGCACTTCGTAGCCGTGTGCCTTGACGCCGGGATCGGGTCGCATCGTGAGGCGGGACTCCTCGTCCTTCCGCAACGACACGTGCGCCCGGCGGCCGTCGAGCGAGACGTCGATTTCGTTGGCGATCGGGGAGCTGAGCCGCAGGTCCAGCCCGGTCAGGGGCTCCGCGGTCCGAATCACGATGTCCGCCGTGGCCGGCCCCGCCACCCAGAACCCGTCCGCTTCCTGGAAGTAGGTGTTGCCGTCCATGTAGTACAGGAACACCTCCGGGTCCTTGCTGACGGGCACCTTGCCACGCTCCCGGTTCAGGAAGACCGGAAGATCGTTCATCAGCGTGAACTCGACCGGCAGCACGCGCAGCGGCCAGCGCTCGGGATTGAGCCAGACGGCCTGCGAGGCCCTGACCGGGTGCGCGAGGATGGCGCCCACGAAGACGAGGCCGCCCAGGAGGGATGCCGCGGCGGTGAGCAGCCCGGCGCCCGCGGGCACGAGGAACAGCAGCGTCGGATAGATGCTCAGAAAGTACCGGTTGCCGATCGGCCCTCCGGCGCCGTTCCACCCGGCGGGCACGTAGACGAGGATGCCGAGGGCGGACGCCGCGCAGGCCGCGGCGACGGCCCGCTGCCAGCCTGGCGCGCGCCGCGCGCGAATCAGCCATACGAGCGCGATCAAGGCGCCGGGGAAGAAGTACGGCACCAGGCCTGCATCCCGTCCCACCAGAAAGTAGACGATGTTGAGCCGGAGCGTCGGCACGAGGTAGCTCGGTGCCAGGATGTTCTCGTCGTCGGCCGCGCTCGTCGACATCGGACTGCCGGTGGCGAAGCGCGTCCCCTGATCGTCGAACGGAAAATGACTGTAGAACGTGCTGCGATCCCCGCCGCCCTGATAGTTCCAGTCGCCGCTGACGAGCGCGGTCGCGCCGAACAGTGCGCCGACGACGAGGCAGAACACGGCGGCCAGACCGGCAACGCGCGCCCAGCGGCGATGCGCCGCAGCCACGGCGACGAGGGGCGCGATGAGAAGCGCGTTCGGCGGCTTGGAGAACGTCGCGATCCCCAGCAGCGCCGCGGCCGCCCAGTCGAGTCTCTGCGAGCCCAGCCACTTCGGCGCGTCGGCCCCCGCGACCTTCTTGTAGGCCCAGAGGAAATAGGCGACCAGGACCAAGGTGAAGTTCAGGATCTCGGGTGTGAGCCAGACTGCGTAGACTGGCACGACGGACGCCCCGACGAATGCCAGGCCGGCCAGCGTCCCGGCCGTCCGGCCCGCCTGCGCCCGGCAGAAAAGGACGCTGCACCAGCACGCCAGCGAGAGGAGGAGCACGTTGAGCAGGAGCAGCCCGCCGAGCCCGAGCATCGCGGCGAATGGCGCCGCCACGACCGCGTAGGCGAACGACTTGCCGAATTCCAGCCCGGCCTCAGGCGGCAGCGGCGTCTTCTCGATCGCGAGCGGCGGCCATCCGGCCCGGAGATGCCACGCGAGCGCCTGCGTCCGCTTGAGGAAAATGCCCTCAGGCCCCGTGCCATAGAGCGCGACGAAGCGCCGATAGTCCTCTGGCCGGTACTCGAGGTCCCCGTCGTCGGCGAGGCTCAGCGCCATGGCGACATAGGTCGCCTCGTCCCCCTTGATCGGCCCCAGCAGCCTGGGCACGTTCACCCGCGCGGCCCAGAACGCCAGGGCGAGCAAGACGCCCAGGCCCACCACCGGACGCCATCGACTGACGCGCTCCCGCGCGACCGTCCGGCTCCCTGGCCGTGACAGACGCTCCATCCTCACCTGAAGTTTTCGGAGGCGCCCGCTTCGGCGCCCGGCCAGCGGACGATTTCATACAGCCAGACGTCGTGGTCGTCCGTGATGCGGCGCAAGTATTTCGCGTACGGCGGGAATCGCGCCAGCAGGCTCTGTCGGTACTCGGGGTTTCCGTAATCCACGAGCCGGACGACTACGTACCGCACCCGGTGGGCGCGCAGGATCTCGAATGACGCCGGGTCGGGGAACCCGTTGACGGGCACTGCCATCTGGTCGAAGTCCGGTGGGATGAAGTCGCTGTAGCCGTTGACGAGCGGCTGCCAGTTGATCATCGAGCGCGTCATCGCCTTCGTATGCTCGTAGTAGATGGTGCTGATGTAGGGGAACGGGAACTCGATGACGCCGCCAGGCGGCAGCTGCGCGAGCATCCGGTACGCCCGTGCGGGTGCCGGCATTGCCTGGAGCGGCCAGGGGACCCAGAGCTCGCCGATCAATGCCGCGAGCAGCAGCGGCGCCAGCCATGGTCGCGACAGGCCGAGCCGACGAACGCCGAACCCCGCGAGCACCGCGAGCGCGAAGATCGCCACGACGCCGAGCCGGGCCGGCGCCCGGAGCAGCCCCGCGCCGGGCACGATCGTGAGAATGCGGTACAGCCCCCCGTCCGGTCCGAACGAAGCCCAGATGGCCGCGATCGCGAACAGCGCGTAGGCAAGGAGGATCCGGCGATCGGATCGCAGACGCCTCGCGGCGACGAGTCCCACGACGGCGAGCGAGGAGATCACGACGCCCGGAAACAGGACCTCGTTCGCCCGCGCCACCTTCATCTGCGGCCAGACGCGCCGTCCGAGCCCGCCGACCGCGTCCAGGAGCGCGCCGGCGCCCATCGTCCCGGACGTCACGTAGTCGCGCCAGTTCGCCGCAAATCCCCGCAGCTCCTCCAGCGTCGTCGTTCGCATGGGCCCCGCCGCTGCGCGGTCGCGCGCGTACGGCAGCCACACTGGGAGGACGACCGCCGCGAGCGTGACGACGGCGCAGGCGATCGCCGTCCAGTACGCGCGGTCGCGGCGCGCCCACAGCAGGGTGGCAAGGCCGGCGAGCCCGCCGGCGAACACGCCGTAGTACCCGACACGCGAGGCCGGTGACACCCAGAGCCAGGCCGAGGGCGACGCCGCGGCCGGGCGTGGGCCGCTTCGCCAGCCGGTGAAATGCCAGCATCACGAGCGGAAAACCGAAGATCATGAGCAGCTGGATCTCCGCCGTATGAGCG
Organism: uncultured Acidobacteriota bacterium; assembly: GCA_963764505.1. Taxonomy (GTDB): domain Bacteria; phylum Acidobacteriota; class Vicinamibacteria; order Vicinamibacterales; family SCN-69-37; genus CAVXSP01. The sequence goes on from CAVXSP010000001.1 coordinate 2,753,322, forward strand.
GCCGTGTAGGCGCTGAACGTGTACCCGGCGGCGGCGACCAGCGCCGCTCCAGAATCGCCGGTGAGATGACGGACGAGCGCCCATGTCGCCACGAACGAGAGCCAGAGACCCAGGAGTACGGCGCTGTTGTGTGCGGCGACCGGGTTGCGCGTGAGCGCGTAGACGGGCGAAGCGAGGACGCCGGCGGCCAGGTTCAACTCGGAGTAGGTCAAGGCGCTGGGATGCGGGTAGAAGATGTTCGCGTCGAACAGGTGGCGGGGGTCGTCGACGAGCGAGTGCGCCACCCACGCCACGTTCCAGATGCTGAACCGGCCATCGCCCGTGTCGAATCGACCTCCGCTCCCGAAATCGCGGACGGTGGGATAGGTGAGCGCCGCCGTCAGAAGCCCGCCGACGAGTCCCGCGGCGAGCCACGAACGCCTGCCGTTCCGCGTCGGTTCGCCTGCGGGCAAGCTCGGCATCCGCGAATGATACGCTAGCGGTCGACGTGTCAGGATCGAAGCTCCCTTGATGGCGCGGGTCCCGACTGGAGTTCCCTTCGATGAGCGCGGCGGCCGGCTGCGCGGCGCCCTGGACCTCCTGGCCGGACGGTACCCGCGGTTCGTGTTCGGCGGCGGTATCGGCGAGCGGCTCCCCGTCTTCCATTTCCACGAGTCCACGGTCGAATCGCTCGAACCGGCGTTCACCTACCTGGTCGAGAACGGCTACCGTGCCGTCGATTCGGCGGACGTCGCGGCGCTCGTGCGGGACGGCCGGTCCCCGGGGCCGCGGCGCGTGCTGCTGGCGTTCGACGATGCGTGGGCGAGCTTGTGGCTGGTGGTCGGTCCGCTCCTGCGCAAGTTCGGACTGCGCGCGGTGACGTACGCGATTCCCGGACGCGTGGCCGACGCGCCGGCGACGCGTCCCACGATCGAGGACGGGCCGATCGACGCCCCGGTCGCCGACCGCGCGCCCAACCCGTTCGCCACGTGGCCGGAGCTGCGCGCGCTGGCCCGCTCGGGCGTTGTCGACGTCCAGTCGCACACGTGGTCGCATTCGATGATCTTCTGCGGCGACGTGGTGACGGGCCGCGTCGGCCCGGCCCTGGCCCGCGAGCCGATGCTGAACCGTCCGCGGCTCGACGTCGACGGGCCACCCGAGTTCGTGACGCCGGACCGCGTCGGCTTCCCACTCTTTCACCGCCGATCGCGCATGTCGGACGCGCTCCGCTTTCTTCCCGACCCAGAAGCGTGCGCGCGCCTCGAAACGTCCTCGTCCGATCTCGACCGCGTGCCGCCGTTCGCCGGCCGGGTGAAAGGACGCTGGGAGAGCGACGCGGAGAGAGCCCGCGCGATCGAACGGGAGCTCGTCGAGAGCCGAGACCACCTCGAAGGCGAGCTCGGGACGCCCGTCCGGCACATCTGCCTCCCCTGGGGCGTCAGCGGCCGGACGACGCGCGCGGCGCTGGAACGCACGGGCTTCCTCACTGCGTTTGCGAATCGGATCACCGGCCAGTTCGCGGTGGCGCCCGGCGACGATCCGTACTTCCTCAAGCGCTTGAGCGAACGGCACATCTTCGCGCTGCCCGGACGCGGTCGCCGGACGTGGACGGTTCTTGGATGAGCCCGGGACCACCGATGCGCGCATCGGCGAGGCTGGCATCGCGCATCCTTGCATCGGGGGTGTCCTCATCGCGGATTCGCACATCGCAAATCCCTCCGCCGGAGAGCGCTGAACCCACGGTGACGAGCGAGCGGAGCGGGGTGACGGAGCCCCCCGAATTCCCAGACGACGTCGCTGTCGCTGTCGTCGCGCACAACGGCCGGACCACGCTGCCGCGCGTGCTCGAGCGGCTGCGCGCGGCGGGCGCCGCGCCCGATCGCGTCACGGTCTACGACATCGGCAGCACGGACGACACGCGATCGTGGCTGGCCTCGGAATGGCCGGCCGTCCGGGTGCGGGAGCTGGGGGCGAACGTCGGGCCGAATCCGGCGCGCAACCGCGCGCTGCGCGAAGCGACTCGGCCTGCGCTGCTGCTGCTCGACGCCGACGCGTACGTGCGTCCGGACGTCCCGGCGCGGCTTCGCGCCGCATGGGACGCGGGCGGACGCGTCGGCATGGTCGCGCCCGTGATCGTTCACGCCGAGCGGCCGGATCGCATCCAGTACCTCGTCGGTCGATCTGCACTTCATCTGCGAAGCCGTCAGCCCGTTCGCCGGCTCCCCGTTGTCGGCGCGCGGCGCCGATTCGCGAGACATCGGATCGGCGCCGGGTGTCGCGCTGCTCGTCGACGTCGGCGTGGCGACGCGCATCGGCCTGTTCGACGAGCGCTACTTCATGGGCAAGGACGACGGCGACTTCTGCTATCGCCTGCGGCTGGCCGGCTACCGCCTCGTCGAGGTGGGATCGGCGGTCGTCGAACACGGGAGCCGTCCGCGCTCGAGCTGGATGTTCCGGTTCCAGATCAGGAACCGCTGGTACTTCATGCTCAAGAACTACGGCGGTCGGACGCTCTGCGTGCTCTTGCCGGTCCTCGGCGTGCACGAAGTGCTCCAGTTCGCGCTCCTGGCGGCCAGCGGCCATGTCGGCGCCTGGTGGCGGGCCGTCCGCGACCTGGTGAGCTGGCTGCCGAAGATTCCGGCAGCGCGCCGAGCCGTCCAGGCGACGCGCACCGCCCGCGACCGCGACCTCCTCGTGAGCGCGCCCCTCCTGGTGCGGGAGGATCTGGTCGGCGAGGGCGCGGGGCGGCGGTTCAAACGGGCCTACGATCGCTGGCTGGCCGCCTACTGGGCCGCAGCCCGGCATCTCGCGTCGTGACTCCACCGGCCGTGGCGATCGTGGCGACCTACTATCGCCCGGTGATCGGCGGGGCCGAAGCCGCGGCGGAGCGGCTCGCGCAGTATCTGTGCCGCCGCGGGCATCGCGTCCTCGTGTTGACGAAGCGGACGTCGCGCGCCATTCCGGACCGGGAAACGACAGACGGCGTCGAGATCGAGCGCCTCGGCCCGCCCGGCGAGCGCTCGGGCCGCGGCAAGTGGGTGTTCATTCCGTACGTCTTCCGCGCGCTGCTTCGCCACCGCGGCGAGGTCCAGGCGGTGTGCTGCGTCGATTATCGGGCCATCGGTCTCGCGGCGCTGGCGGCAAGGCGCCGCACCGGGGTGCCCGTCGTGTTCCAGGCGCAGACGGAGGGCGTCCTGTCGGGTGCGCGCATTCGCGGCTGGCTCGCGCGGCTGGGCCTCTCGACGACGGGTCGCGCGGCCCGGGCCGCCACGTGGCCCGTGCGCGCGCTCTACAGGCGGGCGGACGCCCTGGCGTGCATCTCCCACGGGCTGGAGCGCGAGGCGCTCGAGGCGGGCGTCCCGCGCGAGCGGGTGCACTATCTTCCCAACCCGATCGACTGCGCCCGGTTCGCGCCGGTGTCGCAGGAAGAGCGGCGCCGCCGGCGGGCCGAGCTCGGCGTGTCGGCCGACGCCGTCGTTGCCGTATTCGTCGGGCGGCTGAGCCGCGAGAAGGGCGTGCTGGAACTGCTCTCGGCCTGGCAGCGCGCGCAGCCGCCGGCGCGGCTCGTCGTCATCGGCCCGGCGATGCCGAATCATCCCTGGGACGTGAGCGACCAAGCGCGCCGATTCACGGAGCGAGCGCAACTGAACGCGACGGTGACGTTCCTGGGCGGCCAGCCGGTCGAGGTCGTGGCGCGCTGGCTGAGCGTGGCCGATTTCGGGATTCAGCCGTCGCATTTCGAGGCGATGGGGCTGGCCGCCGCCGAGGAGATGGCGGCGGGGCTGCCCGTGATCGCGACGGAGACCGTCGGTTATCGCGACTTCGTCGTCCCCGGGGAAACGGGATGGCTCGTGCCGCCGGGCGATGTCGACGCGCTGGCGGCTGCCATCGCCCGGCTGGCCGCCGATCCGGCGGAGCGCGCGCGCCTTGGCGAACGGGCACGTCGTCGCGCGGAGGCGTTCGACGAACGGGTCGTGCTGGAGCGGTTCGCGCGGCTTCTCGAGCGCCTTGCGAGGGGCGCATGAACCACGCGAAGGAGGCATCCGGCCACATCTCGAACCGCAGCTTCGTCTATGCGGCCATCTCGGCTGCCAGCGCCGGCCTCCTGCTGATCCTGCTGATCCTCATTGGCAACGTGCTGGGCGCGGACGCGCTGGGCGACTTTTCCTTCGCTCTGGCGTTCTCGCTCATCGGCGAGGCGCTGATGGACTTCGGCATCCATCAGGTGACCATCCGGTCGATCGCGCGCGAGCGGCACCGCGCGTCCGAGCTGTTCCGCAACTCGCTCGCACTGAAGGCGCTGCCGGGCGCCGCGATGTTCGTGGCCTTGAGTGCGCTGGCGTTCGTGCTGCGGCCCGAAGCGTCCCTGCGGGCGGCGTGCGTGCTGATGGTCGCATCGGCCGTGTTCCGCTCCTATCTCCTGACCGTGCGCGGGGTGCTGCAGGGCCTGGAGCGCTTCGCCGACGACAGCGTGGTGGTCCTGGCCGATCGATTCGCGGTGCTCGCCCTTGGCGCCGCGGCGCTGTGGCTCGGTCGGGGGCTGGTCGGGCTCGCGGCGGCGTTTCTGGTGGCGCGCGGCGCCGCGTTCGCGGGCGCGTTGCTCGTCGCCCGCCGGCACGTCGGCGCGCCCCGGCCCGCGTTCGACACGGCCATCTGGCGCGACCTCCAGCGCCGGGCGATGCCGCTTGGCGCGTTCCTGATCGTGCTGAACGTGTATTCCTACATCGACACGATCATCCTGCGCTCGCTCGCCACCGCCGCGGAGACCGGCTACTACAACGCGGCGTACAAGACGTACGAGGGCCTCACGTACGCGACCGCGATTCTCTCGGCCGTCATCACGCCGCGGCTGTCGCATCTCTGGAGCGTCGATCGCGCAGCGCACGTCCGCCTGCTGCGGCAGAGCCTGGTCGCCAGCGTCGGGCTGGCGGTCGCGCTGGCAATGCTGGCGTGGTGGCTGGGGCCGTTCGTCCTGCCGATCTTCGGCGCCGGCATGGCGGCGGCGACGGGCGCCCTGAGGATCCTCGTGGTGGGACTCCCCTTCGTGTTCGCCATCTGGGTCCTTCATGCGATCGCCATCTCGGTGTTCGAGGAGCGCTGGCTCTTTCGGACGGCTGTCGCCGGCTCGCTCGCGAATATCGCGCTCAATTTCGCGCTGATTCCGCGCTTCGGGCGCGACGGCGCGGCGGCGGCGACCGTCGTCGGCGAGATCCTGAGCATGATGATTCTGCTGTGGGCGCTCCGCCAGGCGATCTGGCCGGCGGAGACGAGAGCATGAGCGGGGTTCCCGCCAGCCCGACGCCGCAGGCGTTCGGCAATCTCGAGGCGAACCTCAGGTTCCTGCGCGAGAGCGGGCTGCTGCGCCCGGGCGAGCCGGTGCTCGAGATCGGCAGCGGGGGCGGGCGACTCCTGCACGAGCTGCGGGTCAGCGGCGTCGACGCGGTCGGCGTCGAAGCGAGCGGCGAGCGGATTGCCGAGGCGCGAGCGGAGTTCAAGGGGCTGCCGATCCAGCAGGTCGCCGGTGTTCGCCTGCCGTTTCCGGATGCCGCGTTCGAGATGGCCTTGAGCTTCGACGTGCTCGAGCACATTCCGGACAGCGATGCCCATCTGGCCGAAGTCCGGCGCGTCCTGAGGCCGGGGGGCTGGTATCTGCTGCAGACGCCCAACAAGTGGAGCAACACCCTGTTCGAGACCATCCGCTGGCGCAGCTTCACGCGCTGGCGCGCCGATCACTGTTCGCTGCACTCCGCGCGCGAGCTCGAGGAGCGGTTCCATCGGCACGGGTTCGAGACGGAGTTCGCGGACGTGCCCGTCGTGACGCCGTATTTCCGGGAGAAGGTGCGGCGCCATCTCGGGCCGCTCGGCGCGGCGCTCCTCGCGGTGGCGAACCCGGACTGGCTACCGGTGCGGTTGCGGACGAATCTGTACCTGCGGGCGCGCAGGCCCTGAAGGCCGCGCGAGAGCGGGAGACGCGGCGCCGGTCTGCTCGAGACGGAACTGGATCACTTCGAAGAACGTCTCGGCCAGGACCTTGTACCCTTCGGCCGTGGGATGCAGCCCGTCGGATCCCATGAGGGTGTCCATTCGGTCCTTGAAGGCGACGTAGGAGTCGACGAGATACACGTTCTCCCGTGCCGCGAGCGCGCGAATGTCGTCATTGGCGGCCTGCACGTCGGCGTTCTGCCGTCCGCACGCTCGGAAACCCGTCCCGAGGGGCAGCAGCGTGCTCAGGAACACGTTGTCCACGCCGTTCGCCTTCGCATATTCCACGTCGGTGGTGAGGCCGTCGATCACCCCCGGGATATCGTCGGCATTGGCGAGGTCGACGATTCCCTCCAGGAGCAGGACGGCATCCGGCCGATCCGACCGAAACGCCCGTCCAAAGCGCGTCGTGTCGGTGGCCATGCTGAGCGGCTCGCCCTCATTGACGACCGAGATGGACTGCGACGTGTAACGAGCGCCCAGGAGCTGCTGCAACTGCGTCGGATAGGACAGGTCCGGCATCACATCCTGCGGACGCGCGGGCGGCCGCACGAAGGTGGGCCCGGGATCGCACGTGCGATCCGTCTCGTCGTTGACCTCCCCCGCCGTGATGCTGTCGCCGAACGCCATGAACCGCGTGGCGCCAACCACCGGCGTCGGCGCGTTCGGCAGGAGGGTGACGACGAACGAGCAGGCGGCCGTGCGCGGCGGCGCCGCGGCGTCCGTTCCGCTGCAGTCGACCGTCGTCGAGCCCAGCGGAAAGGCGCTCCCGGAGGCCGGCGAGCAGCTCATCGTGACCGGCTCCACGCCGCCGGTGTGAGAGGGGGCGGCGAACTCCACGGGCTCCGTCGACGTCGGGACGTTGTCGAGCCGGATGCTCGACGGGCAGCTCAGGGCCAGCGCGTCGACCGGGTCCGGCGGGTTCTCGGAAGGGTGGTTGGGCGAGTGGCAGCCTGTCAGCGAGACCGCCCACACGAGCCCCAGGGACACTCGAAACGCGCTTTGTAAGTGAAATCGGGCGGGCACGACGGCTGGGGCTAGGCGAAAGACCTTAGCCTACCGTACGTTCTCGAGCTTCCCACAGGGATTTCCCGATGGCCCGGTGGCGGAGCCGGGCGCACACTAGCCGCAGTTCCTGCCACGCCTGACCGACACGACACCGATGGGTGACCAGCTGATCAGCGTCTTTCGGTTCGTATGCCGGCGCTGCGGCCGCGCGAACGAGCAGGAGCAGGGCCACCCATTGCATCTGCGACCCCAGCTGATCTCCGCGTCATGTACGCATTGCCAGGCGTTCACCTGGCTCGGGGGGCTGAAGGGCACGGTCGTGACGTCCAGGCCGGACGCGGGCCCGCTGGACGTACGGTTGCACAGCGCCGACGTCATCGTCCCGAACCACTCGTCGCCGGCGTCATCGACCTCGCCCCGACGCCGCTGACCGGCCGGTTCCCGCTCGATGGAATCGGGCCGAGCGACCGCAGCAGCGGCTCGGGAACGCGATAGAGCGTCACCTCGCCCACTCGCGAGACGAGCTCGAGGCGATCACGGACCTCGTCCGCGAGGCGATCCCGCGACGCGTATTCGAGGACGTGCGTGGGACGATACGTGCGGAGCACGTCGAACGCCGTCGCGGCGTCGTCGGACTGGAAGAACCGGTCGATGTCGTCCTGCCTCGGCTGGTTGCCACGCACGTATCCGGCCCATCCCAGCACGCTCCGACGCTCCGAGAGAATGCCGACCAGTGAGGGATCGTTCGGATGATCGTGGAGCAGGATCGTGCGCTCGGGGGCCGTTCCACGGAGCACGGACGCCGTCGTGATCTCTCCTGGCGATGCCCGGGCGATGACGTGCGCCGTGTCCGTCCACTTGCGGTGGAGGTACTGGAGCGTGCCCGGCACGGCGAGCGCGACGACGACAACGGCCGCGACTGGACGTGCCCTGCCCTTCCGCCAGCCGTCGAGCGCCTGTGCCGCGAACGGCGCGAAGAGGAACAGGGCGAACTGGTGAATCTGCTGGCTCTCGTGGTACGGCACCGACACGATGAAGCTCGACGCGAGAAAGGCGGCGAGCGCCGTCCACGCCAGCAGGGGCCAGACCGGCTCGTCGGGCGCGCGCCCCCGGATGCCGCGCCAGAACACCGCCACCCCGACGATCCGGGACCCGAGGGTGCCGGCCAGGAAGAGCGGCAGAGCCAAGGCGGCCGCCAGGCCGGCCTGCGCTCCACCGGTGAGACGGAGCACGCCGGCTCGGGCCAGAAACCACTCGCGGAGCCCGAGACGGTCGGCCATGACGAGCGGGATCGGCAGGAAGGCCGGGACGAACGTGACCTGAGCGTCTGCGGAGAACGACATCGCCCGATAGAGCAGCGGCGCGCCGATCGCGAGCATCGAGACGCCGACCAGGAGTAATCGGCGGGCCACGCGTCGATCCCGACGCCAGCGCACGATCACGACGGCCAGGGCGGCGAGCACGCTCGCGAAGATCCACGGTTTCGAGAAGATCGTCGACGCGAACGCGGCGCCCGCCACGACCGCCCAGCCCGGGCTGGATCGACGGCACGCCTGCACCGCGTAGAGCCCCGCCCACATGGCCACGAGCGCCGGCGTCCAGTTGCCGTAGAGGAGCACCTCGGCGCCGGCGCCCTGGAAGTTGTGCGACCAGATGACGTCGTCCCAGATCGGCGGATGGAGGAACCAGGCGGCCAGGTAGGCCAGATTGCTCCCGGCGCCGAAGAGCAACGCCGCCACGAACGCCGCCCGCGGCGTCGAGACCGACTCGACGAACACGAAGCAGACGAGCACGGCGAGGGCCAGGAACGCCGGCCAAGCGTATCGAAAATACAGGTCCAGGATCGGCACGCCGCCGAAACGGTGGACCATCGCGAGCAGCAGGTGCGGATAGAAGGGGTGATCCAGCATCCGCCCGGCATAGAACGGCGAGGCGGGTGGGATCGTGTGCGACAGCTCCGCCGCGATCGCCGCGTAGTAGGTCAGGTCGTAGCTGTCGTACTCGCCGTAGATGGTGATGCCGCTCCGGGACGTCGTCATCCGGTGCGCGAAGGCGGCGGCCCCCATGATCGCCGTGACGAGCACGAGCGCGATCGCGGCGAGCCGGTAACGGCGGCCCGCACTCTTCACGGGTCTCGCGGGCCGCCAGCTGGCGAGGACGCCGCCCGTCAGGGCGGCCGACAGATAGGGGAAGAGCGCGACGAGCCCCACGGCGCCCAGAGCATGGGCCACCATTGGAGCCAGCGCGACGCCAAAGCTCAGGGCCAGCACGCCGCGAACGAACCCGGGGAGCGGGGCGAGCAGCCGCGACGTCAGGCCGGCGCCAGGACCGAACGTGAGAACCGGCGCGGCAACGAGCAGCCTGGCCCAGACCGGCCAGTAATCCCGGGTCGCCGTGAAGACGACCCATGCCACGACGCCGGTGGCCGCGCCGCTGGCAATCGAGAGCAACCGGCCGCGCGAGTCGAGCGGAGTGGACACGTATGGGTCAGCAGGCCGTCAACGAACGCCGGAGACGAACCTGGAGTCGGGCACGGGCGTCAGCTCGCTGCTCCCCTTGAGCCAGCACTGGTTCGCCAGATTCGGATCCGAATGGCTCGGTTTGGCGTACGTGAAGCCCTGGCACTCGGACTCGGTCAGGCACCAGGCCGCACAGGCGTCGACGTCGGCGACGATGTGGTTGGCGAGATCGTGGCCCTCGAACATCGTACCATCGAGCCGCTGAATCGTGCCGGGCTCGAGCAGACGCACCTTGTCGGCCGTCGTCAGCATCCAGCCGGAATAGTCGACGTAGCTGCAGCAGGCGGGCACGGGGTAGGCGACCTCTGGGTTGTGGGCCCACGGCTGCAGCCTCCAGACGCCCCAGGCGAGCGCGGCCGACGCCACGCCGCCGCCAAAGGCCGCCAGGAACGCGCGTCTCGAGAGCGGGGACGCCATCAGTCCGCAGTCACTCCGTTTTCAGCCTATCAGCCAGCCGCAGCGCCAGCGCCACGATCGTGAGCGTCGGGTTCGCGTAGCCGCTCGTCGGGAAGACCGACGACCCGGCCACGAATAGGTTGTCGTAGCCGTGCACGCGACAGTCGCGATCGACGACCGACGTCGACCGTCGGTCGCCCATGCGCGTCGTGCCCATGAGGTGGCCGCCGCCGGTCACCTCGTGATAGATGCGGCTGTTGATGATTCGAACGCGGCCCTTGCGCTGCCGGATCAGGACCTCGCCCAGGGCGTGCAGCGTAGTCTCGCCGTTGAGGAAGTCATCGGCGTCGAAGACGCACCGGACGGCGGGCACGTAGAAGCCGGCGCGGTCGCGGTCGCCCGTCAGGAAGACCCGGTTGCTGGACGACGGCAGCATCTCCGTGCGCACGGTGCAGCGATAGTGATAACAGGTGGTGCCGAGCTCGCGCGAGAGGTACCGCGCGATCTCGTGGTCCGTGGTCGGATGCTGGCAGTCGACGCTGCACGCCCGCAGGCGCAGTCGGTGCATCAAGGCGTCGTCCGGGACGAGCGCGTGCACCGGGTTGCCGAAGCCGGCCGGCCGCGCGAGGTCGTCCAGGTTCTGGTCGAGCACGCACTCCCCCGCCTCGACGAAGTGCGGGTGCTCCATCAGGAACTGCCCTGCGAGTCCGCTCTCGTTGCCCACCGGGACCGCGCCATCCGCGCGAGGCTGGAGCAGCAGTTGCGCGTTGCCAATCCCGCCGCCCGCCGCGACCACCACCTGGGAGGGCGTGAGGTCGAGCGTCCGGCGCTGTCCCGAGGGATGGTGGTAGAAGGTCAGCGCGCGGACGGCCGAGCGCGCCTCGTTCGCCTCCATGCCGACGACCGAGCAGCCCAGGGCCACGTGGAGGGTGGGCGAAGTGTCGAGCACGTCGTGGTACTTCTGGGCGAACCGGGTCGGACTGTCCTCCCTGACCGAGAAGGGGCGATAGAGGAACCCATCGAAGAGACTCCGCTCGACGTCGACGATCGACGGGTCGCGATCGAGGATGGGCGCGGCCCGGCGGTAGAACGGGACCAGGTCGGTTCGCCGGATCGGCCAGGAGACCCCGACGGCGGGGTTGTCGAAATCGCGCTCCATGAGCGTGGCGCACCAGCCGCCCCAGACCGCTGACGTGCCGCCGAGCGCCCGCGCGGAGTGGCGGTTCCACCAGCCCATCGGCAGATGGCCCAAGTTCACGGCTGTAGGAAAGTCGTCGCGCGGTTCAGCGGATTCGCCGGATTCGAAGACGAGCACTCGGCGGTTCGCCTGCGCCAGCTCGAGGGCGACGGTCATGCCCGCCGGTCCGCTGCCGATCACGAAGCAGTTGTACCGGGAATTGAGCTGGTCCGTCCGAAGAAGCATCTCGGTCGAAGTATTCCTGACGAGCGGGCGAGCGCAGCCGGCGACGCGCTCTCGCACGGGACGGGCGAGCCACTGCGGCAACCGTCACAGGCAGCGTCAAGAGAGTCTATACGATACCGCGCGGACCGTTCCGGCGCCAATCAGCGGCGGTACTGGCCGCCGAACGGCATCACCACGAAATCGGACCGTTCGCGGTTCGTGTTGCCGCTGTTGCGCAGGTTGCCCTGACCGACCCAGATCGCCACCAGCTCGCCTGGGGCGGGCTGATGGCCGGCCATGGGGCCCCACCGCACCGGGTCGTAGTACCAGTCGTCGGCAATCCTGGAGGGATACCCCGAGGCTTCGAGATCCCGGCCGTCCCAGAACTGGATCGCCGCGGAACAGTACCACTGGCCGCCGAGCTGGAAGCACATGCCGAGCGTGTACTGCACGCCGCCGTCGGTGCCGAGACGCGATTCGGGCCACTTGCCCGGTCCCTGCCGCCGGTCGAAGTCGACGAGGATCGCGCTCGCCGTGAACGTGACGCTCGTGATCGTGGCGGTCTGGGGCCAGAAGCCCGCGTCCGGCGGATTGTTCAGGAAGATGGCTGTCTGCGGATCGAGCGACCCGAATGGCGCCGGCCCGGGCGATGGCGCCGGCCCGGGTGCCGGTGGCGGCGTGACGGGGGGCGGCGTGACGGGCGGAGGCGCCGCAGGGGTCGAGAACGAGCGGACGTCCGAGTACGGGCTTTCGTGTCCGGGATCGAGCGCTTTCACCCGCCAGAAGTACTTGGTGGCGTAGGAAAGGTCCTGCGATGCCGCATAGCTCGTCTGTTCCGACGCCTCGTTCACCAGAACGGAGATGACCTTGTCCGCGATCGCGGGATCGGTGGCCACCTCGAACCGATACTGAATCGCGCCGGCCGGTCCCGTACGCCGGGCGTCGATGACGGCAAACGTCGGCCGGCGGCTGCTGACGGTGGCGCCATCTGCCGGTGCGTGCAGGACCGGCGCCTGGATGATCACCGGCGTGTAGATGGAGAAGCTCACGGGCGCCGAGTAGTCGCTCGCGTTCGCGCCGTCGTCGGCCTTGACCCGCCAGTAGTAGCTCTGTTCGGCGGTCAGCGACTGGGGCAGCTTGAGGCTCGTCCGCCCGTCAGCGCCCGGCTTGACCCCGGTCTGCGTGAAAACCTTTTTCGTGAAGGCCGCGTCGGTCGCGACTTCGAAGACGTAGCTCACCGGTCGAACGCCATTCGAGGTCGCGTTCTCGATCGTCAGGGTGATGGGCTGCTGGTCCACCGGAATCTGCGACGCCGTTTGGGGCGCCGTGGGCTTAGGTGGGCCGATCTCGACGCCGGCAATCGGGCCGGCAATCGAAGGACTGAGAGGGTTCGAGCTCTTGGCACGCTCGCAGCCGACCAGCAGGAGCACCAGGAGCGCGGCCATCGCCTGGGGAGCGACCGTACGGCGCATCTTGGCGGAGGTATCGGCGCGTCGAGGCGTAAAGATTAGATCTCGTCCGTCGTCCAACGGCCCAGACGTCCGGCGGCGACCTTTGGACCGTTGGATCCCTGGACCTCTGGACTCTAGGGGTAGTTGGTCCCGAACGGAATCACGACGAAATTCGACCGCTCCTGATAGGTCGCGCCGCCGCCGCGCAGGTTGCCCTGCCCGACCCAGATGGCGACGAGCTCACCGTAGGCTGGCTGGTGTCCCGACATCGGACCCCAGCGCCCTGGGTCGTAGAACCAGTTCTCGGCGACCTGCGATGCCGGACCTGAGTCCTCGAGTGCGCGGCCTGCCCAGAACTGGACGGGAGCCGAGCAGTACCGTTGATCGCTGATGTTGAAGCACATGCCGAGCGTGTACTGGAGCGGACCGAAGGTCGAAGACGCGGCCTCCGGCCACGCATTCGGGCCCCGCCGGCGATCGAAGTCGACGAGGATGTACCCGCTGCTGAAATCGATGCTGGTGATCCGTGCCGTCTCCGGCCACGAGGCGACCTCGCTCGGACTGTTGAGGAAGATGGCCTTGGACGGGTCGAACGGCTCGATCACGAACGACCTGGCGTCGCTGAAGCCGCTCGCCTCGGCGTTGCTGTCGTCCTTCGCCTGCACGCGCCAGTAGAGCGTTCCCGTGGGGAGATCCTTCGACGGCGTCCACGACGTCTGCCCGCCCGGCTGCTCCGCGATGGCGGGACTGCTCGCTTCGAGAGTCGAGAAGTCCGACGACCTGGAGACCTGAAAGAGGTACGTGATCGTTCCGACGGCGCCCTGGCGCGACGCGTTCTTGGTCACGAACGTGGGTCGCAGCGCCGAGACGGTGCCGCCCGCGGCAGGCGTGCTGGTGGCCGGCGGGTTGATGACGATCTGCTGCTGGACCACGAAGCTTCGGGTGGCCGACTTCGGGCCGGCGACGCCTTCGACGACCGCCCAGGAGCGCCAGTAGTACGTCACGTCTCCGCCACCTGCGGGCAGGGCGTTGATCGTCACGGGCGTCGTGTCGCCCGCCGCTTCCGCGATGTTCTCCTGGGTGTAGACCTTATTGGCGAAGCCAGGATCGCTCGCCACTTCGACGGCATAGGTCACGGCCGCCGGGCCCGTCCGGGCAGCGTTGGTGACCGAAATCGTGACCGGCTGGACCTTGAACTTGTACGACGCGCCGTTTGCCGGGCCGGCGGCGATCGGCGACGTGAAGCTCACCGAAGGAGCGCCGGGCGAATTCGAACACGCGGCCGCGAACAAGCCGCTGGCGAGAACGAGACTGCACGCCAGTTTCTTCATGCACTTCACCCTGCAATTGCGATTCGGGCGGACGGCGCGGTTAGAACCGCGCGCCGACGCCGATATTGAACCGATTGACGTTGATCGTGTCTGCGGTCCGGATGCTCGTCAGCCGGTAGCCGAGGTCGAGATAGAAGTTGCGCACCGGGATCAGGACGCCGGCGCCGCCGGTGATCGCCGCCTTCTTCTCGGTGGCGGTCAAATCGGCGCCCAGCTTGACGCCGGTACTGGTCCAAGGCTCCGGTCACGTCGGTGCCGCCGAGCGTGAACGTCGGCTCGTGCTTGACGCGCGCGCCGCCGAGGCCGAAGTTCACGTACGGCCGCGCGCGGCCGGCGAGTATCGTGTCCTCGAACACCCAGCGGGCGCCGAGCCCGCCGTAGATGGCCGGCCGCTTCAGCGTCAGGGCGGCGGCCTGCCCCTGCGTCTGCTGCAGGAAGTCGCTCAGCGGCGCCGCCGAGTCAATCTCCGTCTGCGGGACCACGTCGCCGAACGAGCCGGCTTCGAGCGAGACGTCGAGGTGGCGCCAGACGCGGGCGCCGGCTTCGGCGCCGATGACGGCGCCGGTGTTCTTCACAGTTTCGACCCCGGTCACCAGCCCGCCGTACCACAGGTTGACCATGGGCCCGGTCGTCATCTGCGTCTGCGCGACAGCAGGCGACGCCCAGCTCGCCGCGGCGAGAAATCCGACGAGCACGAACATCTTCCTTGCCAAAAGAACCTCCGCCTCCGCTGGCCTGCGCCGCCGCGACCGCGCGAAGAGCGCCGCTATACTAGCAGACTTGCCGGCCGTTTCAGTCCCGCTGGCGTTGAAAAATGTCTATCGTGGGGTTGACGTTGCGCAGGATCGTCGAGACGCGGGTCTCGAGCCTCGCGCCGACCAGATCGTGGTGCGCGCCCGGCAGCCATGGCCACGGTGAGGGACGGCGCGCCGTGAGCACGCGCCGGTATCCGAGCGTGCCGCGCTCCAGCCCGTCGACCAGTGCGCTGATGGGCGACTCCTCCGCCATGCACCGGGCGTAGTCGACGTTCAGGACGTAGAACGCCGGCCGCTTCTGCTGGAGTTGCTCGACGGATCCGATGTCGGTGTAGCGGAACCGGTCGAGCCGCGGCAGGTACTCGAACGGGAACGTGGCGGCGACCAGATCGTCCGGCATGCTGTTCGTCTTGAGCCAGTCCTCGACCTCATAGCGCGAATCGCGGATCATCAGGACGTCGACCGTCGCCGCATACAGCAGGGTGTATCCGAACGCGCCGGCGACCATGGCCTTCCGCCAGCGCCGCGGCGCCTCGCGGCTGCCGATCAGCCGGTCGATCGCCAGCCCGGCGAACGGCGCCAGGAGGAAGCAGATCGGGAGGACGAAGCGGTCGTAGTCGTACAGGATCACGTCAAGAAAGCCGGCGTAGTAGGACACGGCCGGGACGATCAGCCAGACGGCGACCGTACGCAGGCGGCGAGACACGGCCGCGAGGGTCAGCCCGCCCGCCGCGGCCAGCGTGAACGGCCAGCCGAGCGACTGCTCGACGAGCCACATGGTCAGTCGGAACAGCTGCACGTGTCCGGCCGGCGTCTCGTCGAAGACGCGATATCCCTCGCTGCCCGGGCCGAGGATGTAGCGGACGTGCTCGCGGAAGCCATCGAGATTGAACAGGAGGTTGTGGCACAGTGAAAACGCGACCGCCGACGTCAGCGCCGCCGTCCACAGCCGGCGATCCAGCCCTGCCCGGAGCAGGGGCGCCTCGACGCCGGCGCGGCGATGGGCGCGCCAGAGCTGATGGACGATCGGCAGCGGCATGAGCAAGTACAGCCCGTATGCCTGGTCCTTCGTGCAGACGGAGAGGGCCGCGAAGATCGCGAAGAGGACGAAATCGCGCAAGCGCAGATCGTCCAGGACGCGCAGATAGAACACCATCGACACGGCGAACCAGAACAGGTACGGCACGTCCGCGTTGGCCGTCTTCGCGTAGTAGACGAACGGTGCGACCAGGGCGAATACTCCGGCGCCGAGCAGGCCCGCGCGCCGGCCGAACGCCCGCGCGCCAATCAGGCAAACCGCCGCCACGATTCCGAGTCCCAGCGCGACGCTCACCAGCCGGCACGCCAGGTACAGCAGGCTGTAGCCCGCGTCGCCGGACAGATCGAACGGCGCCACCACGCCGAGCGCGCGCACGAGCTCGATCACCGCCGAGAGGACATAGAAATGGAACGGCGGATAGGTGTCGAACCAGCCATGGGAGAAGCGCTGCGCGAGCCCGTCGAGGACCTGCCTCGGACTGAGCTCAGCGGCCGGCCAGCCACCCGGGAGCCCCCACCAGATGCCCGCGACGTTCAGCACGAGCGAGCCGAGCAGGATCCATCGCAGTGCCGGCCACGTGCCGTCGCGAACGAAGATCTCCTCGAGCGGCGCGCATCGTCGTGCGACCCACGACCCGGCCACGACGACAAGGACGGCCAGCGTCAGCCAGCGCGCCGCGGCCAGGGCGAGCCACAGGACGAGGCTCGCGACGGCTGGCGCAAACCGTGGCGTTCCCGTCGCCAGGACCCAAGGTGGCACCGGCGCGAGCCGGCCCGCGTCTCGGCTCCAGAGCAGCTCCAGGTGGTACCTCCCCCGCGCTGGTCGTAGTCGACGGCGATCGCATGTACGCCTCGCGCGAGCTCGACGGATCCGGTGCGCCGCGCGGGCGCGTGGGCGCCGCCGTTGTCCACGATCAACGTCCCGTCGACGTACACGTGCGAGCCGTCGTCCGACACCGTGGCGAACGTGTAGCGGCCGTGTCGGAGGACGAGCAGACTGCCCTCCCAGGTCGCGCTGAACTGCTGCGGCACCGGCGGATTCCAGGCGTCGGCGAGGCGGCCGGTCGACGGCGCGGGGTCCACATGCGTGTGCACCGGCACGTCGTGGGATTGGACACTGAAGAAGTAACGACCGGTCAAGCCCTCCTGGACCGGATCGACGGCCTCGAGCGTCCCCAGTGCGGCCGTCAGGAGGATGGCCGCGGCGAGGGCCCGTGCCTGCCAGCGCATGGTCAAGGCCATGCGTGCCGTCCGCGGCGTCTGCTCACGGGCGCCCCGAGGACAGGGGCTGCGTGCGGCGTTCGGCCGCGTCCGGCGGCGATCCGAGATCGTCCGGTCCGTCCTGCGCGATGACGCGCCGCACGACGTAGATGGGCTTGTCCTGCGATTCGTGGTACGTCCGGACCTGCATCTCGGCGAGCAGGCCGATCGTCAGGAGCTGCAACCCCGCGAACCCGAGGAGAATCCCGAACAGCAGGAGCGGCTGGTGCTGATCGAGCGAGACGTGGCCGGTGAGTCGCAGATACCCGAGCAGCGCGAGGATCACGCCGCCGAGCCCGCCGAGCAGCACGCCGATGAGCCCGAAGATCTGGAGCGGGCGCGTGGAGTAGCTGAGCAGGAACTTCACGGTCAGCAGGTCGAGGATGACGCGGACGGTCCGCGAGATGCCGTACTTCGATCGGCCGTGCACGCGCGGGCGGTGGTTGACGGGCTGCTCGGCGATCCGCACGCCCATTTCGCTCGCCAGCGCGGGCAGGAAGCGGTGCATCTCGCCGTAGAGCCGGAGCGGCTTGACGACCTCGGACCGGAAGACCTTGAGCGAGCAGCCGTAGTCCCGCAACCGCACGCCGGTCGCCCACGAGATCAGCCAGTTCGCGACGACGGACGGCAGCCGGCGGTTGAGGAAAGGATCCTTCCGGTCCTTGCGCCATCCGCAGACGATGTCGTAGCCGGACTCGAGGCGATCGATCATCGCCGGAAGGTCGCGCGGGTCGTTTTGGAGGTCGCCGTCGGCGGTGGCGATGAGGCGTCCCCGCGCTTGCGCGAAGCCCGCCGCGAAGGCCGCCGTCTGCCCGAAGTTGCGGCGGAACTGGACGACGCGGACCCGCGCGTCGCGGAGCGGCAGCTGCGGCAGCGTCTCGGCCGATTCGTCCGTGCTGCCGTCGTCGACGAAAATCAGCTCGTACGGCCGTCCCCACGCTTCGAGCGTCGCGGTGAACTCGCTGTACAAGCGCGCGAGGTTCGCCGCTTCGTTGTACACGGGAATGACGACGGACAGCTCGATCATGAAGACGGGTTAGTTTTCCACAGAAAGGGGGACGGGTTT
This sequence comes from uncultured Acidobacteriota bacterium, assembly GCA_963764505.1. Classification (GTDB taxonomy): domain Bacteria; phylum Acidobacteriota; class Vicinamibacteria; order Vicinamibacterales; family SCN-69-37; genus CAVXSP01. Next base: position 2,771,509 of record CAVXSP010000001.1, read on the forward strand.
CAAATTGTGGAAAAGTGTCCCACGGGCTAGTCCGGGGTGGCACGAGTCCGCCGTTGCCAGATGATGAACAGGGCGCCCAGGACCGCGACGGCGCCGGCGAGCCAGACGGACAGCGGGCCCATGTTCTCGTTGATATAGGCCATCGCCGCCTCGCCGTACCAGTAGGCGAGCAGCGCCTCGGCGAGGTACCGGAACCCGCGCCCGGCGATGACGGCGGCCATGAACGATCCGGTCGGGATGCTCGAGACCCCGGCCAGCACGACGAAGATCTTGAACGGAAGCGGAGGCGGCAGCAGCGCCGGCACGATGACGGCGAGCACGCCGTGCCGGCGGATGGCGCGCATGGCGCGCTCGGTCGTCCGCGCGTGGAACCGCCGGTGCAGCAGGGCCTCGCCGCCCTTCTTCGCCACCGTGTAGATGGCGTAGCAGCCGATCGCCGAGCCCGCCGTGGCCATCGAGGCGTAGTACGGCCAACCCGCGCGGTGGCGCACGACGAGCCAGACCAGCAGGAAATCGGGAACCTCGGGAAAGGTCAGGAACGACGAGTCGAGCAGCGCGATCAGGAAGAGCCCCGGTCCGCCCAGGCTCGCCGCAATCGGCTGGACGAACTCGACGAGACGGTGCAGCATTGACGGTGACGATGGTGACGCTGATTACAATGAGACGGCACGCCGCCTCCTGATGTCGCGCGAAAGCTCCCCGATTATAGCGGACAGCCTCGACAGTCCAGCGGCGCGGCGCGTTGGCCGGATGGCCTTCGCGGCCGCCGCCGTGCTCGGCTCGGCCGCCGCGTGGCACTACGCGGTCGCGGGTCTCACGCTGAGCCACTATGACGCGCGCGCCCATCTGGTCGTCGCCCGCCGCGTCGTCGACAGTCTGACGCCCGGTTGGCGCCAACTGGGCGCCATCTGGCTGCCGCTGCCGCATCTGCTCAATCTGCTGCCCGTGCAGTGGGACTGGAGCTTCCAAACAGGATTCTCGGGCGTCGTCCTTTCCGTCGTCGCACTGGCACTCGGCCTCGCCTGTCTCAGCCGCTACCTGATGCGCCATGTCGGCTCGCCGGCCGTGGCCATCGTGACGCCCATCGTCGTCCTCGCGAACCCTGGCGTGCTCTATCTGCAGAGCACGCCGATGACCGAAGCGCTGCTCTTCGGACTCGCGTTCGGCGCGCTGCTCGCCGTCGACACGTGGGTCGCGCAGGGCCGCCCGCGCGACGCGCATCGAGCGGGGATCGTGATGGCGGCGTTGATGCTGACGCGGTACGAAGGGTGGCTGATCGTGGCGTCGCTCACCGGCCTCGCATGGCTCCTGCGGCCCCGTCCGCGCCGCGGGTGGGTGTTCCTGGCGTGCTGGCCGGCCGTGGCCGTCGCAGGCTTCATGGGATTGAGCTATGCGACGACGGGCGTCCTGCTCGCGACCGACGGCTTCTTCACGCCGAACAATCCCGCGCTCGGCCACCTGGGCGGCGCGCTCAGGCAGGTCGCGTCGACGACCGAGCGGATCGCGGGTCCCATCGTGCTGCTGGCCGGCCTGGTCGGGGTGGGCGCGTCGCTTGCGCGCGCGCGCGCCACACGAGGGCGCTCGCTGCTGATCCTCAGCCTGTTCGCGTCCGCCGTGCTGCCGCTCGTCGCCTTCTACGACGGACACCCGTACCGCGTGCGGTACATGGTGCCGCTCGCCGCCGCCGCGGCCGCCGCGAGCGGCGTGGCATTTTCGTTCGTTCCGAAGTCGGTGCGGGCCGTCGGCGCCTTCGCCCTGCTCGCCGCGGCTCTGGTCGTCAGGCCGCCGCTCTCCTCGTCTTCGCCAATGCTGGTGGAAGCGCAATGGGAAGTGCCGTACAGCGAGGGGCGCCGCACGGTGACAGCGTTCCTGCGCGACCACTACGACGGCACGCCCATCCTGGCGAGCATGGGATCGCTGGCCCACTACATGCAGGAGACGGCCTCGATCGGCCTGTCACTCGACGACTTCCTGCACGAGGGCAACGGCGATCTGTGGACGGACGCGCTCGCGTCGCCGCGCCTCTACGTGCGCTGGATCCTGATCGAGGAGAACGCGCGCGACGGAGGTCCGCTCGCCCGGCGCGCGTCGGCGGATCCGTCGTTCCTCGACGGATTCACGCGCGTCTCCGAGGGCGGCGGGGTCGCGCTCTATCGACGCCGCTGAGCGCTGCTTATAATGCGCCATTTGGTCATCAGCAATCCGCGATCGGTGATGGGTGATCGATGATGGAGGAGGCGCCGTCCATGGAGTCCTGGGATGAGTATCGCGACACGCTGTCCGCCGTCCTCGAGCGGCTGGAGGTCACCGGACGCGACGGCGCGCCGCTCCGCCCGCCCGAGGCCTTCGAGCAGTGGGTGCGCCTCACGCACGAGGTCCACGATGCCGGCCGCTCGCTCTACTTCGTCGGCAACGGAGGGAGTGCGATGATCGCCAGCCACATGGCCGCCGACGCCACGAAGAACGGCGGCCTGCGCGGAATGGCCTTCAACGACGCGGCCCTGCTCAGCGCGGTCAGCAACGACATCAGCTTCGAGGACGTCTTCGCCCTCCCGCTCTCCCGGCTGGGTCACGCGGGCGACCTGCTGATGACCATCAGCAGCTCGGGCAACTCGCCGAACATCCTGCGCGCGCTCGAGACGGGCCGGCGCATCGGCATGCACATGGTCACGCTATCGGGCAAGAACGCACAGAACCGATCCCGCGCGCTGGGCGACCTGAACTTCTACCTGCCGGCGGACCGCTACGGATGGGTCGAGTGCGCTCACCAGCTGATCATTCACTACTGGTTCGACCAGTACCTCAACGTGTACGGGACGGGAGCGCTCTGAGCAACGGAGCAAGAGGCAATGACGTGCATGGCTCCATTGCGGAGATCAGAATCGCACCAGCACGCCGAAGTTGATGCTGTTGCCGCCCAGGTCGATCTTGTCGTCCAGGAAGTTGTGCGACAGGCCGCCCGTGTCTCCGACGCCGTGCTGGTAGCGCCATTCCGTCGTGAAGCCCCAGATGTCGCCGCTAATCGGCACGCGAAACCCGGCGAGCACGGCGGGTCCGATGGCCGTGCCGGTGGCGATGAACCGGTCGTTGAAGACCACGTAACTCCCGTCGGGCAGCGTCTGGTTGAAATCGATGAAGTCGCCTGATTCGGTATAGCGATAGTTCAACGCCGCCACGCCGACGCCGAAGTACGGCTGGAAGGTGCCCGGATGCCCGGCGAGGAATCGCACGACGCCGGAGATGGGCACGACGCGGAGATGCAGCTCCTGACGAATCTCCGACCCGTCCGAGTTCGTGAAGCTCGCATACAGCGTGGGGCGCGTCCGCGAGTAGAACCCGACGCCGAACCCGGCCTCCAGATGGTCGCTGAAGGCGACCATCCATTCCCCGGAGACCTGGCCGCCCGTGAACTCGTCCTGGATGCACGATTCGAGGCGGGTCGCCCGGCACTTCGGGAAGTCGAGCTCGTCCAGATCCGCGACCAGGACATCGCCCGACGCGCGGCTGGAATAGCCCTTCGGGATGAACACGCCGCCGCTGAGCTGGAGGGACTGCACGATCTGGGCGGACGCGGGCGCCGCCAGAAGCACGAGTGCGAAGACCAGACCAGCCGATCGAAGCGTCATGCGCCGCATGGACGAACCCTCCTGCGTCTTCTGGTCAGCAGAATTGGTGCCAAGGCGCGACGCGCGGTTTGCAGGCGCTGCCGGCGCGGACGGCCGCGCCGGCTGTCATCTACTCAAGTCACCCGGCCTTCTGCCCGCGCAATCGCGTCGACGATGGCGTCGTGGAGCACGCTGTTCGAGGCCACGATCTGGCCCCGGCTCATGTCGAACGGGCCGTTCCGGTAGTCGGTGATTCGCCCGCCGGCCTCCTCGACCAGCAGACCTGCCGCGGCCATGTCCCAGGGATGCAGCTTCTCCTCCCAGAAGCCGTCCAGCCGCCCCGCGGCGACGTAGCAGAGGTCGAGCGCAGCGGAGCCGAGGCGCCGGATGCCTTGAGCCTCTCCGAGCAGTGCGTCGAACAGATCCACCAGGTGCTGTCGTTCTTCCCCCACCGTGTACGGGAAGCCGGTGCAGAGCAACGCGTCGACGAGTTGCCGGCAGTCCGAGACGCGGAGCGGCGTCCCGTTCAGCCGGGCGCCGCCGTCCCGCTCCGCGGTGAACAGCTCCTCGGCGACCGGATCGTAGACCACGCCGACGGCGACGCGGCCGTCGATTTCGAGGGCGATCGAGCAGCAGAACAGCGCGAGGCCGTGGGCGAAGTTGGTCGTCCCGTCGATGGGATCGATGATCCAGCGGTGCCGCACGTCGCGGCCGGCCGAGCCGCTTCCCTGCTCCTCGCCCAGGACGGAATGGCCCGGGAAGCGCGAGGCGATCAGCCGGCGGAACTCGCGCTCGACCTCCAGGTCCGCAGCGGTCACGAGGTCGATCCGGCCCTTCTTGTCGACGACGACATCCTGGCGGAAATACCGGAGCTGAATGCGGCCGGCCGCCAGCGCCGCCTCGACCGCGGTGGCCAGGTACACGGGGTCGGGCGTCACGAGGTCAGTTTCTTGCTCATGCGGACGACGGTGCCGCCTTCCGGACGGCGCTCGATCGAGACGTCGTCCATGAAGTTGCGCATGAAGAAGATGCCGCGGCCGCTCGCCTTCAGGATGTTCTCGGGCGCCAGCGGGTCGCCGATCGCGGACGGGTCGAATCCCTCGCCCTCGTCCGAGACGGCCACGACGAGCCGTTCGGCGCGGCTCCGCGGCTCGAGCGTGAACTCGACCGTGACGTGTTTGCGCCGGTCCTCGCGATTGCCGTGCTTGATCGCGTTGATCACCGATTCGCGAACGGCCACGCTCACCCAGTGCACGCCATCGTCGTCCAGCCCGGCCAGCGAGGACAGCCGATCGCTCAACAGCTGCACGAGATCGAGCCACTCGAATGCGCTCGGGAGTTCGAGACGAATGAAATGACCGTCCGCGGTCATGCGCGCGAAGTAAGTAACACACTTTCCGCCCGGGACGCCACTCCCGTGCGCCCGGGGCCACGCTCGGGAAAGGAGAAAGTCGGCCGTGCGGCTGATAAGCTGTTCCGCTTGAAGATGTCGCGACACGTGCTGCAAGTCCATCCGGCGCGCGCCGTGCGGGGAGTCCTCCGCGTGCCCGGTGACAAGTCCATCTCCCATCGCTTCGCCCTGATCGGCGCCATCGCGCGCGGCACCACGTCGGTGACGCACCTGGCGCCGGGGGCCGACGTGGCCGCGACGGTGGAATGCCTGCGGGCGCTCGGCGTGCCAATCGAGACCGACGGCCGTGGCGCCCTGCGCGTGGAGGGCCGCGGCCCGAGAGGCCTGCAGGCGCCGACCCGCCCGCTCGACGCCGCCAACTCCGGGACGACGATGCGGCTGTTGTCGGGACTCCTCGCCGCCCATCCGTTCCATGCGACGCTCGTCGGCGATGCCTCGCTCTCGCGCCGCCCGATGAAGCGCGTGATCGATCCGCTCACCGCCATGGGGGCGCGTATCCGGTCTCACGACGGCCGGGCGCCGCTCGAAATCGATGGCGGAGACCTGACCGGCATCGAGTGGCGCACGCCGGTCGCCAGCGCCCAGATCAAGAGCGCGATTCTGCTCGCCGGCCTGAACGCGCGCGGCGTGACCACCGTCCACGAGCCGCTCGCCACGCGCGATCACACCGAACGCATGTTCCGTGCCTTCGGAGTCGCCATCGCGGTCGAAGGCCTGCGCTGCGCCGTGCAAGGCGGTCAGGAGCCGGTGGCGCCCGCCGGGACCATCGAGATCCCGGGCGATCCGTCGTCAGCCGCGATCTGGGCCGCCGCCGCGGCGGCCCTCCCGGGATCGTCCGTGCGCCTCGAACACGTGTGCCTGAATCCGCAGCGCGCCGGGTTCATCCGAGCGCTGGAGAAGATGGGCGCGTCGATCGCGATCGAGGAGGCCCACGAGGTGTCCGGCGAACCGGTCGCCACACTGGAGGTCAGGCATCAGGGCAATGGGGAGACGTCTCTCGGCGCCGCGGACGTCCCGGCCCTGATCGACGAGCTGCCGGTGCTCGCCGCCCGCGCGGCGCTGGGCGGCCGGCTGGAGGTGACGGGGGCGGCGGAACTGCGCGTCAAGGAGAGCGATCGCATCAGCGCGCTGGTCGCGGGACTCCAGACGCTCGGCGTCGACGCGCAGGAGCTGCCGGACGGATTCGTCATCGTCGGCGACGGCCAGCCGCGAGGCGGAGCCGTCGACGCACTCGGCGACCACCGCCTCGTCATGGCGTTCACCATTGTCGGCCTGGGGGCCTCCGGTCCGACGACGATCGAGGGCGCGGAGGCCGTGGCGGTGTCCTATCCGCGCTTCGAGGCGGACCTGGCCGCCCTCGTGCAGGCGTGACGACGCGCCGCCGCGAGTGAGCCCGCGCCCATGGACGTCGACAAGATCTACCTGGTGGGATTCATGGGCTGCGGCAAGAGCACGATCGCCCGTGCCCTGGCGGCGCGGCTCCGCTGGCAGTCCGAGGACATCGACGACCTGATCGAACGACGCGAGCGGAAGACCATCGCCGAGATCTTCGCCCGACACGGCGAGCCGTACTTCCGGTCCGTGGAGCGGGAGATCCTCGGACTGCTGCAGCCGCTGCGGCACGTCGTCGTCGCGACCGGCGGCGGGACGTTTGCCGATCCGGAGAACCGGACCGCCATCAACCTGGATGGCGTGTCCGTGTGGATCGACGTCCCGCTCACGGATCTGCTCCGCCGGATTCCCCTCGACGGTCGCCGCCCGCTGGCCGCGAACCGGCCCGAGCTCGAGCGGCTCTTCCTCGCGCGGTCCGAGAGCTACCGGCTGGCGCACATCCGGGTGAACGCCGGTCGCGCGTCGGTCACGGCCATCGTGGATCGGATTCTCGAGACGCTGGCCCAGCTGCCGCAGCCATGACCCCGAGTCACGGCCCATAGAGCCCATAGCCTAGAGCCCGCCGTCCGACCATGCGCTACCTCGTCCTGAGCGATATCCACGCGAACCTCCAGGCGCTCGACGCCGTGCTCGCCGACTCGGCGACGCTGGGCTACGACGCGGCGCTGGTGCTGGGGGATCTCGTGGGCTACGGCGGGGATCCCGCGGCCGTGATCGACAGAATCTTTGCGCTCGAGCCCGCCGCGATGATTCGCGGCAATCACGACAAGCTCTGCACGGGGCTCGACGATCCATCGAACTTCAACGATGAAGCGCGGCAGGCGATCGCGTGGACGGCTGACACGCTCGGCGCCGCAGACATGGCGCGTCTGGCCGCGCTGCCGAAAGGCCCCATGCCGGTCGAAGACGGCGTTCTCATCTGCCACGGCGCGCCGGACGACGAAGACCACTACATCCTCGGGCCCGAGGACGCCCGCCGGGCGATGAAGCAGTCGGCGGCCCGCCTCTGCCTGTTCGGTCACACCCACCGGCCGGCCGCGTTCGGGTCCGTGACCGTGGAGCGATCCACCCGCCGCTCCGTGGAGCTGCGGCTGTTCCCGGGGGGGCGCGCCCTCATCAACGTCGGATCGGTCGGCCAGCCGCGCGACCACGATCCTCGGGCGGCGTACGGCATCGTCGACACCGATGCCGACACCGTTCTCGTGCGGCGGGTCGAGTACGACGTCGCCGGCGCGCAGGCGCGGATTCTCCGGGCCGGCCTGCCGGCCATGCTGGCGGAGCGCCTGGCGGTCGGGCAGTGAGCTAGGCCCGCCCCGTCCCGCTGCGGCGCTCGCGCTCCTCGCGTCGCTTGAGCTCCGCCATGTAGGCGTCCCGGGCCGCGCGCGACCCGAGAATCCATCCGATCACGACGCCGAGCAGGAGGACGGCCGGGATGAAGATGAAGTGACTGGAAGGAGGCATTTCACTTTCGGCTGAGTTCCCTCAGCTCGCGCTCGACTCTCGCGATGCGCCGCCAGAGCAGCAGCGCGTAGACGAGGACGGCGGCCCATGCGAAGGCGTAGGCGCCGTAGAGCAGCGGTGCGGAGGGAAGCTCCTGCCGCTGGACGGTGTCGGCCGGCACGAACTGGTTCTGGGCCTCCTGCGCGATCGTGACGGTGGTCAGGGTCACGAGTCCGATCGCCACGATCCACCAGCGCTTCAGCCACGCCACGTCAGTCCTCCAGGGCGAGATAGGCCTCTTCGAGCGTTGCCGTGAGACGTGCCAGCCGGACGCGGATCAGGAGGAGACCGGTGTAGAGACACAGGAATTCGACGAGGCACCACAGGACGGGGCGCAGCATCGACGGCGGCAGCGACGGCAGCACCGAGGTCAGCGGGTGCATCGTGCGCCACAGATTGACGGACCAGTACACGAACGGCACGAGAGCCATCCCGAAGATGCTCACGGCCGCTGCGAGCATCTCGGATCCAGGGCCGCCGAACCGTCGGAGCATGAGATACGAGACGAACACCATCCACATCACCAGGCTGCTCGTCAGCCGGGCGTCCCAGACCCACCAGGCGCCCCACGCTTTGCGGGCCCAGAGCGGACCGGTGACGAGCGTAATCAGCCCGCTGAGGATGGCGATCTCCGCCGCGGCGAGCGCGACCCGGTCGGCCGTCGGATTCCGGGTCACCAGGAAGGCGACGCTGGCGATCCCGCAGACGAAGCCGAACAGGAGGAACGAGATCGCGGACGGGAAATGGAAGTAGAAGATCTTCGAGACGACGCCCATCGACTCCTCGAACGGGGACGCTCGAAGGATGAACGGCGTGGGCACGAACATCGCGAGGGCGACGCCGAGCAGCACGGGGACCGCGATCTGGCGACGTTGAGACATCTCACTGATCCGACATGACGGGCGCGAACAGCCAGAGCGCCAGCGTCACGAACACCGCGTCAAAGAATATCAGCATCGACAGCCACGTTCTCGCCATTGCGAAGTCCGGCTCGGCCGCGAACAGCGCCGCCGTCCCCCGCACGCCGCCGATGATGACCGGCACGGCGATCGGATAGAGCAGAATCGGCAGGAGTACGTCCCGAGAATGCGCACGGACGAGCATGGCGGCCAGCAGCGTCCCCACCGACGAGAAGCCGACCGTGCCGGCGGCGAGCATCGCCACGAGCAGCCACGGCGCCCGCCCGATCGGCGCGGCGAACAGCAGCCCGACGACCGGCAGCAGCAGCGCTTCGATCGCGGCCATCAGGATCAGGAGCCCGAACAGCTTACCCAGGTAGATCGACGCGCGCTCCACGGGCGCGAGGAGCAGCGCCCGCAGCGTCTCCCCCTGGCGCTCGCGCTCGAACGCCCGCCCGAGCGCGAGCGTGCCGGAGAACGCCACGGCGACCCAGAGGATGCCCGCCGCGGCGTCCTCGGGCGCGCGCCCTTCGCGGACGAAGCTGAACGCGAAGACCAGGACACAGGCCATGGCGAAGAACACGGTAGTGTAGGCGAGCTCGCGGCTCCGGGCCTCGACGACGAGATCCTTTCTGGCGATCAGCCACGCCGCCCGGAGCACGGCCTTCATGACCGGGCCTCCTGGGTGGCCAGGCGATAGCGCGCACGAAGCGCGCCCGGCTCCGGCCCGAGCTCGATCTCACGCGCCCGGCCGTTCGTCAGGCAGACGGCGCGATCCAGCAGGCCGTCCGCGGTCTCGAAGTCGTGCGTCGCCATGAAGACAATCGCGCCGTCCCGGCGGATCCCGTGCAGCCGCTCGACGAGCAGGCGCGCCGAGTCGTCGTCGAGACCGGTGAACGGCTCGTCGAGGAGGACGAGGCGCGGCCGGTGAAGCAGCGCGCGTTCGAGCGCGAGCCGCTGGCGCAGACCGCGCGAGAACCCGCTGACACGATCACCGGCTCTCCCCTCCAGCCGGGCGTGCGCGAGCGCGGCCTCCACGCGCGCGGCGACATCGCGAACGCCGTACAGCCGGGCGAAGAACTCGAGATTTTCGCGCGCGCTCAAATCGCCGTAGAGGAACAGGTCGTGGCCCAGGACGCCGATGCGGGATCTCGAGGGCGTCGCCGAGCTGCTGCGCCCGGCGCCCGCCGTACCGGACCTCGCCCGAGCTCGGGCGGGCCAAGGTGGCGAAAATCCCGAGGAGGGTCGACTTTCCGGCGCCGTTTGGACCGAGCAGGCCGAGGATCTCTCCGGCGCGCCCTTGCAGGGTCACGTGCGAGAGCGCCCGGCGCCGTCCGTAGTGTCGCGACAGGTCGCACGCTTCGACGGCGTCGAAATCGACACCGTCGGCGGCCGGGTCGGGCTGGGTCACGCCCTCTTCCGGCGCGGCCGCGCCGTCACGCCGGCCCAGACGCCGGTCGCCATGATGGATCCGGCGAGCGCGAGCGCCAGGTTGCGCGGCCACACGGGATGGTGCGGCACGCCCGTAATGTCGAACGAGAGCGTGTCGCCCGCCTGCAGCGCAGGCCCGGTGCCGACGAGAATCCGCTGGCCTTCGTCGGTGACCTCGCGCTTGGTGGCGATCTGCGGCGAGACGAGATCCAGCCCTCCGCTCTGCCCCAAAATGACAATCACCTGCGGCAGCGACGCGGGGAGCCGCGACGAGACGTGCGCCGTGCCGCCGCCGGTCGGCAGCTCGAATCCGACGCGGACCGCGGTCTTGCCGGGCGCGAACGGGCCCGTCACGATGACGCGCGCGTCCTTGACGAGGGCCTGCTGCGAGGAATCCTGAAGGAGAGCCGCGCCGCGGGCTTCGCGCGGCAGGTCGAGGATCAACGGGCCGTCGGTCTCGACGGGCGCCTGGGATCCGTTCACGACATCCATCAGGAAGTAGACGTTGAGCTGATCCTGGGACATCTCGGCGACCACGCGCGACTCCGGCCCGAAGGCGACCGTCCCGGGTACCGCCGTGACGCCCGGAGCGGCCGCGGCGGCGCCCGCGCTGCTCCGGTCATGGGCGACCAGCATGACCCGGATGCCCGTGGGGCCGATCGTGATGTCCTTCGACTCGATGCGCTCGCCGTCGACGACCGCCACCGCCTTCGCGTGGGCGCCCGGCGTCAGCCCGGAGACCTCGACGTGGCCGCTCGCGTCGGTCGTAAGGTGCCGCGTGCGGCCGTCGACCGTGATCTCCACGTCCTGGTTCGGAACGTTGTTCGTGATGGCGCCGCGAATCACGCGGACGGTCAACGTGCCGGCCGGAAGGTCCGGGGACGGCAAGGGCTGGCCCGAGACCTGCGACAGGTCCATCTGTGCCGCGACGGGCGCGGCCATGGCGATCGAGATGGCCGCCAGCAGAGTGGCCAGGAGGGTTCGACGGCTACGGGCGCTAGGTTTCGGGCTTCGGGCCTGGCTCATCCCCGTCCTCACACCGGCCCGACGGCATGGCCGCAACTCTTGCAGAACTTCGCATCGGGATCGTTCATCGTGCCGCATTCCGCGCAGCGACGGTGCGGCGTGGCCGGAGTCTCCGAAGGCGGCCTGGTCTTCGCGGGCTTCACGGGCGCGGCCCGCGTTCCCCGCTCGATGTCCTGCATGAGCGTGAGGGCGCGTGCTCTCAGGCGCCCCCCGATCTCGGCGAAGTCCGTCTCGCCCATCTTCCCCATCGCATGGTCGAACTCGAGCTCCTTGATGGAGCGCATGATCAGGGCTTTCTCTCGCTCGAGCATCTCGCGCTGCCGCTCGCCGAGCGGCGGCACGTCCCCACTGCGGCCGAGCAGCGCCGCCAGCGCGCCATGGAGCGCGAATGCGACGGCGGCCGACGCGAGCGCGACGCCGCTCATCAGGATCAGCGCCAGCGGGTGCGTGCGTCCGGACACCCAGACGGCGACGGCAGCGGCGATCATCCCGAGCAGCGCATAGAGCTGCCACAGCGCCAGACCGGGCTCGGCCCGACGCGGGGAGAGCCGAACGCCGGCGACCGATTCCTCTACGGTGGAGGCGTCCCTCTTAGTCGAGATCGCGGAGTTCATCATCCAGGCGCTGTTCGAGTTCCGGGCTCACCGTCGGCGTGCCGTTCGGCTCGGTCGCCTGGTGCGGGCGTTTGGACAGACGTACGGCCGCCATGCCGAGCAGGACGACGCCGAGCAGTCCGGTGCCGTACGGCAGGAGCCAGAGCAGTCGGTTGAACCCCTTGTCTATCGGCGCCGCGAGCACTTCCTGGCTGCCGTACTGCTTCACGAACGCGGCGATCACCTGATCGTGGTTCATGCCCTGGTCGAGATACTTCGTCAGGAGCGCCTGCTCTTCCTGCCAGTGGGCACAGTTCGGCTGCATCGGGCAGCTTCCAAGCTGGGCTCCGCACCCGCACAGGCACATCAGCTCGGATTCGAGCTGGCGGTGGAGCGCGCTCACCTGCGCCGGAGCGACGATGTTCGACGCAGGGGTCTGGCCGCGGGCCGTCGTCGGGCAGAGTGCCAGCGCTCCCAGCAGCAGGAGCGACGTCGTGACCGCGCCGGAGGGCACACGGCTCGTCGCAAATGCAAAGGTCCGTTCCGGCAGCAGCGCGATGAACGTGCCGATCAGCATGATGCCGACGCCCATCCAGATCCAGTTCACGAGCGGGTTGACGTGAATGGCGAGCGTCGCGCTCTGCGTCTGCACGTCGTAGGCGGCGAGCACGAGGTACAGATCGTCCCCTGCCGTGCGCCGGAGCGCGACCTCCGTCGTCGGCTCCTGCTCGTGGCCGTGGAAGTACCAGCGCGCCGGGTACATCCCGCCGATCGCCTTTCCGTTCCGGGTCACGTCCACGGACGCCGTGATCATCTGCTTCTGGCCGTCGTCGGTGACGCCGAGCGAGTCGAGCCGCACGGCGTAGGGCTTCATGACGGCCTGCTGCCCAGGCGTCAGCTTGACGTCTTCCTGACGCGAGAACGAATTGCCGGCGAATCCGATGAAGGCCAGCACGATGCCCAGGTGGATCACGTACCCGCCGTAGCGGCGACGCGACCGCGCGAACAGCCCGACGAGGGCGGTGAACAGATCGACGCCGGTCGCCCGGTGCCGGACGCTCGCGCCCCGGAAGAATTCCTGGGCGATCGTCACGGCGACGAAGCCGCTGAGCGCGAAGCAGAGCCCGGCGGGCCAGAGCGCGATGCCGAGGCCGGCCGAGCCGCCCGCGCCGATCGCGGCCGCCACGCCCGGCCAGCGAAACTGGTACCAGAGGTTGGCGAGCGTGGACTTGCGCCACGCGAGCAGCGGGCCGACGCCCGTCAGGAACAGCAGGATCAGCCCGATGGGCGTCATCCACTTGTCGAAGAACGGAGGTCCGACCGTCAGCCGCTCGCCGCGGATCGCCTCGCTCAGCGTCGGGAACATCGTCGCGAAGAGCACGAAGAACGCCGAGAAGAGGAGAATCCAGTTGTTGACGAGGAACGACGCCTCGCGCGAGACCCAGGACTCGAGATCGTTGCGGGATCGCAGCAGCGGCAGGCGGTAGATGACGAGGCCGAAGCTGATCGTCAGCGTGAGGATCATGAAGACCGTGAACATCCACGCGAGCTGCCGATCCTCGCCGAAGGCGTGGACCGACTGGACGACGCCGGAGCGCGTCATGAACGTGCCGAAGATCGTGAGGAAGAACGTCACGATGATGAGCGAGACGTTCCACACCTTCAGCATTCCCCGGCGCTCCTGCACCATCACGGAGTGCAGGAAGGCCGTGCCGGTGAACCAGGGCAGCAGCCCGGCGTTCTCGACCGGGTCCCAGCCCCAGTAGCCGCCCCAGCCCAACTCCTCATAGGCCCAGAGGGCGCCGAGCGTGAGGCCGACCGTCAGGAACAGCCAGGCCATCATCGTCCAGCCCCGCACCGCCCGGAACCAGGAGTCGTCGAGCTGCCCCGTCACCAGCGCGGCCATCCCGAACGCGAACGGGATGGTCATCCCGACGAAGCCGAGATACAGCATCGGCGGGTGGATCGCCATGTAGTAGTTCTGCAGCAGCGGATTGAGCCCCTGCCCCGTCGTCGGAGCCGTCGACAGGAACGTGTCGAACGGATTGTTGTGGACGACCATCAGGAAGAGGAAGAACATCTCGACCGTCGAGATGACCGCCACGACCCAGGGAATCAGCAGGCGCTGGCGCTCGCGGTTGAGGTGCACGGCGGCGCTGCCGAAGAGCGCCAGCAGCGTGACCCAGAACATGATCGACCCGTCGAGGCCGCCCCAGTAGGACGTCAGCTTGTAGAAGAGCGGCTGCGCCTCGTCCGAGTAGTGCTGGACGTACTTGATGCGATAGTCGCCGACCACGAACGCGTGGACGATGACCGACGAGGCGAGCAGCATCAGGGCGGTGACGACGTGGAAGAGGCCGATGCCCCCCTGGATGAGCGACTGGCGCCCTCGCCGCGCTCCGGCGACGGAAGCCGCGAACGCGCCGCTGGCGATGACGAAGGCGGCGAGAATGGCGAGCGAGCCGAGTGAGGCCATGGGCTTACTGCCCCGCTGCGGTCGAGGCCGTGTACTTCGACGGGCACTTGGCCGTGACCGAGTCGGCGACGAAGCCGTTCGGCTCGAGGCGGCCGCTCAGGACCACCTCCGAGCCGGTCTTGAACGTGTCCGGCACGACGCCGCGATAGGTCGCGGGGATCGTCTGGCCGTTGTTCTGAATCTCGAACTTGTAGTCCAACGTGTCCTGCTTCACCAGGACCTGGCCGGTGACGAACCCGTGGAGCTGGAGGCTCTTGCCGTACCACGCCTTCGGGTTCTGGGCGACTTCGTCGACGTGCTTGTAGGCCTGGGCGTCCTGGCTCATCGACGTGAAGAGCAGCAGGCTGACCGCTCCCACGAGGACCACGGCAGAAACGATCACGCGGACGGCGTTCTTCGGCATTGATGCCCCATTGGCCCCGGGCGGGCCGTTGATTCGGATCGCAACAGTCAGAATACCCGCCAATTGCCGCGCGGGCAAGGAAATGACCCGACGTAGCGCGCCCGTCAGCCGAGCCCGGCCCGCCCGAGGAGCTGGACCATCCGCGCGACCGGAAGCCCGACGACGTTGGTGTAGGAGCCTTCGATGCGCGGGATGAATCGCGACGCGAGGCCCTGAATGGCGTAGGCGCCGGCTTTGTCCATCGGCTCGCCGCTCGCGACGTACCAGGCGATGTCGTCGGCCGTCAGCTTCGTGACCCAGACGGTCGTCTGCTCCATCTCGGAGAACACCTGGCCGCGGAACGCGAGCGCCATTCCGGTCATCACCTCGTGAGCTCGCGCGGAGATCTGCGCCAGCATGCGCGAGGCATCGGCCGCGTCGGCCGGCTTGCCGAGGAGTTGACTGCCGATGACCACCGCGGTGTCTGCGGCGAGCACGGGCCGGTCGGGGTGACGGGTGGCGACCGCTTCGGCCTTCAGGCGGGCGACGCGGAGCACGTACGTCGAGGGCGGCTCGCCCGTGGCCGGCGACTCGTCGACCTCGCCCGAGTCGACGTCGAACTCGAAGCCCGCGGCGGTCAGCAGATCGCGGCGGCGTGGCGACGCCGAGGCGAGGACGAGCCGTGTCATCGCTGCATCATACGTAGATCCGGGGGGCTTCGCCCCCGCGGGCCCCCCGACACGCTCGCTCGCGGGGGCCCAGCGCCCCGCGCCGCTCGCGTGGCTCGCGCGCGGCCCGCGCGCTCGCTCACCGCTCCGGGGGGCTTCGCCCCCGCGGCCGGATGGTAGGATTCGAGGAGTGCAGCCATTGCACGGAGCGGCCGTGCGCGCATTCCAGCACATGCTGGCGGCGCAGCCCACCACGCCGGCCAAGGTCACCTGTGCGTGGCAGCTTGCCGCCGGACCGGTGCTTGGCCGCGCCGCGGCCACACGCTGGTCGGAAGACGGCACGCTCGTCATTCGTCCTCGCGACGCCGCCTGGCGGCGCGAGATCGCCCACGCCCGGCCGATCATCGTCGAGCGTCTGACGCAACTGCTCGGCCCGGGCGTCGTCCGGCACCTGATCGTCGAGTCGGGCGACTAGACGCGAGCCGCGAGGTCCAATCGCCATGCGCGAGGCCGTGATTCTCAGCGCGGTACGAATACCGACCGGACGGTTCCTCGGAGCGCTCAAGTCGTTCGCGGCGACGGACCTCGGCGCGCTCGTCGTGCGCGAGGCGGTTCGCCGCGCCGGTGTCGATCCCGCGAGCGTCGACGAGTGCCTCATGGGCAACGTCGTCAGTGCCGGCCTCGGCCAGGCGCCGGCGCGGCAGGCCGCGCTGCGAGGCGGCCTGACCAACCGCGTCGCCGCGCTCACGATCAACAAGGTCTGCGGATCGGGCCTCAAGGCCGTCATGCTCGCGGCGCAGGGCATCGCCGTGGGAGACATCGAGGTCGCCGTGGCCGGCGGAATGGAATCGATGAGCAACTGCCCCTACCTGCTGCCCCGCGTGCGCGAGGGGCTGCGCATGGGCGATGGCGTCCTCGTCGATGCCATGATGCACGATGGCCTCAAGGATGCCTTCTACGACATCCCCATGGGGCTGACGGGCGAGCACGTCGCGGAGCGGTATCGCGTCTCGCGCGAGGAGCAGGACCGCTACGCCGTGGAGAGCCACCGGCGTGCGGCCCGCGCCGCGCACGAAGGGTGGTTCACCGACGAGATCCTGCCGGTCGACGTGCCGCAGAAGGGCGGCGCGCCGATCGTGGTCGATCAGGACGAGACCATCCGGCCGGACACGAGCCCCGACGCGCTCGCCCGGCTGAAGCCCGTGTTCAAGAAGGACGGGACGGTCACCGCCGGCAATTCGCCGGGCGTCAACGACGGCGCGGCGGCCCTCGTCGTCGCGGCGGCCGAGGCGGCGGCGCGGCTTGGCGTGCGGCCGCTCGCGCGGATCGTCGGACAGGCGACCTCGGGCCTCGATCCGAAGCTCGTGATGATGACGCCGGTCGAAGCGGTGCGGCGCGTGCTCGCGAAGACGGGCTGGTCGCTTGCCGACGTGGATCTGATCGAGCTGAACGAGGCGTTCGCCGTGCAGGCCGTGGCGGTGACCCGCGAGCTGGATCTCGACCCGGCCCGCGTCAACGTGCACGGCGGCGCCGTCGCGCTCGGCCACCCGATTGGGGCCAGCGGGGCGCGGATCCTCACGACGCTGGTCTACGC
The DNA here is from genome assembly GCA_963764505.1 of uncultured Acidobacteriota bacterium. GTDB lineage: Bacteria > Acidobacteriota > Vicinamibacteria > Vicinamibacterales > SCN-69-37 > CAVXSP01. Next base: position 2,788,486 of record CAVXSP010000001.1, read on the forward strand.
GCTGAAGCGCCAGGGCAAGCGCCGAGGCATCGCGACGCTCTGTCTGGGCGGCGGCAACGGCGTCGCGGTGGCGGTGGAGATGGTGAGTTCATAGCCCATAGCCTGGAGTCCTCGTTGATTCACACCATCGCCGTCGTCGGCGCCGGCACCATGGGGAGCGGCATCGCTCAGGCCTTCGCCGGGGCGGGATTCTCCGTCCGGCTCCATGACGTCTCGCCGGCCGCGCTCGACGCCGCCCGCGCCGCCATCGAGCGGAGTCTGGACAAATTCGTCGGCAAGCACGCGATGTCGGCGAGCGATCGGGACGCGGCGCTCGCCCGGATCGAGGCCGTCGCGTCGTTCGACGAGCTCGGCAACGCCGACTACGCCGTCGAAGCGGCCGTCGAGCAACTCGACGTCAAACGCGCGGTTTTCACGCGGCTCGATCGCGTCCTCCCACCCGCGGCGATTCTCAGCTCGAACACGTCGTCGATCTCGATCACCACCCTCGCCGCCGCGACCGGCCGGCCGGATCGCGTCCTGGGCATGCACTTCATGAACCCGGTGCCGCTCATGCCGCTCGTGGAGCTCGTGCGGGGCCAGAAGACGGCGGGGGCCACGATGGATGCCGCCCTCGACCTGTGTCGGCGGTTGGGCAAGACGCCGGTCGAAGCGGCCGACTACCCCGGTTTCATCTCCAACCGGATTCTCATGCCGATGATCAACGAGGCGATCTTCGCCGTGATGGACGGCGTGGGCACGCCGGAGGCGATCGACACCGTCATGAAGGTCGGCATGAACCATCCGATGGGACCGCTGACGCTCGCCGATTTCATCGGCCTCGATGTCTGCCTGGCGATCCTCCGCGTGCTGCACGACGGGTTCGGTGATCCGAAATATCGGCCGTGTCCGCTGCTCGCGCGGATGGTGGCGGCTGGTCAGCTCGGCCGGAAGAGCGGGTGCGGCTTCTACCAGTACGCGCGCTGAGCCGGGTCCGCCAGGTCCAGACGAGAGCGGCGATCGGCGCCAGGATCGCGATCTCGCGAAGCGTCGCCAGCACGTCGTGGCGGATCATCCGCGCCGTGAACGGAAACCGCCAGATCGGCTCGAAGATGGCGAGGCCCGTCTGGAGGTAGGCACGGCTCAGCGGCCAGAACGCCATCACGCCGATGGGCGGCGAGTTGTCGGGCGAGAGCGCGTCGAGCAGCGGATGCGTGCTCCAGGCGAGCCAGGCCGCCAGCCAGATCCGGCGTCGGCTGTGCGCGAGCGGCCATCGCCACAGCGCAGCCACGGTGGCGGCGAGCGCCGCGGCGCCGATGCTGTGCGTCTCTCCGCTGTGACGACCGAACAGCAGATCGAGATCGGGCGCCATTGCCAGTCCGGCGAACAGCGCCGTCTGCACCACGCGCTGGCGGCGCGTGGCGCCTGGCACCGTGACGGCCCACCCCGCAGCGGCGCCGGCGATCGCATGGCCCAGCGGCGTCGGCATGTCCAGCCAAGATGACCGTACGTCTTACAATTGCGCAACTCCCGTGCGCGCTGGATCGACGCTCCTGATGTTCGCCGCCGCCCTGGCGGCCGCGGCTGCGGCGGAGGCGCAGGCGCCGTTGCGCTGGGGCGGCGACGCGGAAGGCGGCGCGCCGTACGTCGAAGCCGACCCTCGCAACCCGGGGCGCGTCGTCGGATTCGACGTCGAGATTGCGGAATTGATCGCGCGCGATCTGGGCCGGAGCGCGGAGTTCGTCCAGACCACGTTCACTGAGCTCGATCAGTCCGTCCGCCGCGGCGACTTCGAGCTCGGGCTCAGCGGGATCGAGGACACGCCCGCACGGCGGCGCGCCGTGACCGTCTCGATCCCCTACTACGTATTCCAGGAGGTCCTGACCGTCCGCGCAGCCGATCGTGATCGCCTGCGGACGCTGGCCGATCTGCGCGGCCGCCGGGTGGGCACGCTGGCCGGCACGATTGCGTACGACACGCTGCTCGAGGCCGAGCGCGCCGACGGCATCGACGTCGTTTCCTATGACGACGACGTGCATCCGTACGGCGACCTGCTGATCGGCCGTGTGGACGCGGTGCTGCTGGACAACGTGCTGGCGGACCGGGCGAGGCGCCGGTCCGGCGGGCTGGCCACGCAGCCGCAATCCGTGCGGACGGGCCACTACGTCGTCATCATGGCGCCCGACCAGGCGGAACTGCGCGCGGAGGTGAACCGCATCCTGCGGCGGGCCATGCAGGACGGCCGTCTGGAGACGATCCTCCGCCGATGGAACGTCTGGAACGACAATCAGCCGACGCTGTTCGCGGCGGTCGCCGCCTCGGGGAGCTCACCGCCCGACGAGGTCGCCGGCGAGAGCGGTTCGGCTCCGGCGTCCCGCTGGAGCGTGGTTCGAGCCTACCTGCCGCTCCTGGTTCGCGCATCCGGTCTGACGCTCGCCCTCTCGTGCGTCTCGATGTCGCTGGCGATCGGCGCGGGCATCATCGTGGCCATCGGCCGGGTCTACGGCGGCCGGCCGATTCGGGGCCTCTGCATCGGATACGTCGAGCTGATCAGGGGAACGCCGGTGCTGCTGCAGTTGTTCGTGCTGTACTACGGTCTCGCGTCCGTCGTGCGACTGCCGGCCTGGCTGGCCGCCATCGCCGGGCTCGGGCTCAACTACGCGGCGTACGAGAGCGAGATCTATCGCGCGGCGCTCGAGGCGATCCCGCGCGGGCAGCTCGAAGCCGCCCAAGTGCTCGGGCTCAGCCGGCGCCAGACGCTGCGCCTGGTCCGGGGGCCGCAGGCGCTGCGGCTGGCGCTCGCGCCCATGACGAATGATTTCGTCGCGATGCTGAAGGACTCGTCGCTCGTGTCCGTCCTCACGGTCACCGAACTCACCAAGCAGACGCAGATCTTCGCGACCAACGTCGGGAGCTGGGTCATTCCGGGCGCCTTGTGCGCGCTCCTCTATCTGGCGATGTCCCTGCCGCTGGCCCGCGCGGCACGCGCACTGGAGCGGCGCTGGCAGGCGCCGAGCGGCGCATGAGCGAACAGGCGAGCGCGGCGGAGCTCCCGAACAGGACAACGAGTCCGACGCTCTCGGTGCGTGGACTGTCGCTGCGGCGCGGTGCGCGCGACATCCTGCAAGGCCTCTCGCTGGACCTCGATCGGGGCGAGGTCACCGCGCTCATGGGCCTGTCCGGATCGGGCAAGACGACGGTGCTGCGGGCGATTGCGGGACTCGAGCCGGCGGTTGCGGGCACGGTGGAGATCGTCGCGCGACCCGGAGCCGGGACCAGACGGACCCTGGAGTCGCGCGCGGGGATGGTGTTCCAGTTCCACTCCCTCTTCGAGCACCTTACCGTGATCGAGAACGTCTGCCTCGCTCCCGTGCACGCCCATGGAGTGCCGGCGCGGCAGGCGCAGGATGCCGCGCGGCGGCTCCTGGAGGATCTCGGCATCGGGCATCGGGCGGCGGCCCTGCCGCGAGAGCTCTCCGGCGGCGAAGCGCAGCGCGCGGCCATCGCGCGGGCGCTCGCCGTCGATCCCCCGCTGCTTCTGCTCGATGAGCCGACGGCGTCGCTCGATCCGCCCCGGCGCGCCTCGCTCGGCGATCTCCTGCGCCGTCTCGCCTCGGCTGGTCGTGCCATCCTCGTCACGTCGCACGACGCGGAGTTCGTGCGGGATCACGCGACGCGCGTGCTGATTCTCGCCAACGGCGCGATTGTCGAGGAGGGCGACCCGCGCGGGGTGTTCGAGGCGCCGGCGCACGCCGCCACGCGAGCGCTGCTGCAGTCGACCGATGCAGGCGCCCGCATGGGCCTCCGGCGCTGAGGCGGCCGGTGCGGGTTGACGCCGCAGGGCTGACCTTCCCTGTCACGGCGGCGCGGCAGAATCTGCACAGCCGGGCCGGCCGGGAGTGCAGAACGTTCAATCCGGCCAATGCAGGCGAAAGTGGCCGTGGCTCATAACATGAACATTTACAGGCAGATACATGGCGATGCATCCAGATTTTCGCTTGACTTCCCCGTGGTACGCTTCTAGGATCGCGTTCGGCCCAGCCACCCTTGCCCCATTGAGCGGCGGGTCGCCGAGGAAACCCATGGCAGTAGCTCCGATGCGCCCGGTGAGTGACGAGAAGAACGATCGTGCGGATCGTCTGGACGACCGGTCCGAGAAAGAACGCGCGAAGGCCGTCGAGATGGCGGTCGGTCAGATCGAGAAGCAGTTCGGCAAGGGATCGATCATGCGGCTGGGCGGCAAGGACGCCATCGCGCCCATTCCGGCGATCTCGACCGGCTCGATCAGTCTGGACTGGGCGCTGGGCGTCGGCGGGCTGCCGCGCGGCCGTGTCATCGAGATCTTCGGGCCCGAGTCGTCGGGCAAGACGACGCTGGCGCTGCAGACGATCGCGCAGGCGCAGCGACTGGGCGGCGTGGCGGCGTTCATCGATGCCGAGCACGCGCTCGACGCGAAGTATGCGCAGAGGCTCGGCGTCGACCTCGAAAACCTCCTGGTGTCGCAGCCGGACAACGGCGAGCAGGCACTCGAGATCACGGAAGTGCTCATCCGGTCGAACGGCGTGGACGTCGTGGTGGTCGACTCGGTGGCGGCGCTCGTTCCGCGGGCCGAGATCGAGGGCGAGATGGGCGAAGCGCAGATGGGGCTGCAGGCACGTCTGATGTCGCAGGCGCTTCGCAAGCTCACGGGCGTCGTCTCGAAATCCAAGACCTGTCTCATCTTCATCAATCAGCTGCGCGAGAAGATCGGGGTCATGTTCGGCAATCCCGAGACGACGACCGGGGGCCGTGCGCTCAAGTTCTACTCGTCGGTGCGGGTCGACATCCGGCGCATCGGCGCGATCAAGGACGGCGAGACGATGGTCGGCGGCCGGACGCGGGTGAAGGTCGTGAAGAACAAGGTCGCGCCGCCGTTCCGCGAGGCCGAGTTCGACATCATGTACGGCGAAGGGATCTCGCGCGAGGGCGACCTCCTCGACCAGGGCGTCGAGCGCAAGATCGTCGAGAAGAGCGGCACCTGGTTCTCGTACGGGGGCGAGCGGCTCGGTCAGGGACGCGAGAACGCGAAGGCGTTCCTCAAGCAGAACCCCGACCTGGCCGCGGGCCTCGAGCAGAAACTGCGCAAGGACATGGGGCTCGTGTCGGCCGAGGGCGCCGAAGCCTGAGTTGCGCGCCGGCGTGCGATACGATGCCGGCATGGAGCCGGCGCCCGCCCGCGTGACCGTCACACGCAATCTGCCGATCGACGTTCAACAGCGACAGGTCTTCGTGGCGCTCGACGGCAAGCCGTGGGCGACGCTGGTCTTCGGCCAGTCGGCGACGCGAGAGATTCCGGCGGGCCGCCACGCGCTTCGCGCGCACAACACGCTCGTCTGGAAGACGCTGTCCTTCGACGTCCGACCTGGCGAGCACGTCGAGTTCGACATCGCGAACCGGCCCGGCCGCTCCTTGCTCTCCGCGCTCGCGCTGCTCGGCGTCGGCCCGCTGTTCCTGACGTTCGAACGGCGCCGATGACGCGCGCCACGGCGCCGGCCGTGACGTCGAGTTCGCGCGCCGCTCACGTCTCGGCGGCGACCGCGGCGATCAGCGCCTTGATGTAGCCAATCGCGAACGCGAAGCCCTGCGCCTGGTCCGGATCCCCGTCGATGTGGGGCACGTGGTCCGGCATCATCATCCCGTCGAAGCCGACTTCCTTGTAGACCCGCATCGCCTTCAGCATGTCCACGTCGCCGTCGTCGATGAAGGTCTCCCGGAAGTCGAGGAAGCCGCCGGCGATGTTGCGGAAGTGGACGTTGAAGATCTTGCGCCGCGTTCCGAAGTAGCGGATGACGTCGAAGATCTCCTCGCCGGGCTTGTCGAGCATCTCCGACACGGTGCCCTGACAGAAGTTCAGGCCGTGATAGGGGCTCTCCTCGATCGACACGAAGCGTTTCAGGCCGTCGACCGATCCCAGGACCGTCTCGATGCCACGCCAGCCCTTCCCCGGCGGCATCCCCGGGTCCTGCGGGTGGCAGGCGATCTTTACTTTGGACTCCGCCGCCACCGGTACCACGCGCTCGAGGAAGTACGTGATCCGTTCCCAGTAGAGGTCGGCGTCGACGCGGCCGGCTTCGGTGAGCGGCGGCTCCTGGCGGCCGTCGGCGTACACGAACGTGCTGTAGCGCGCCTGGCCGCGGCCGGGCGTCGTCCCGGTTCGCGGCACGCCGATGAACGTGAGGTTGTACTTGAGCGCTGGAATGCCGGCGCGTGCCGCGTTCCGGATCATCTGGCAGAGGTCGTCGATCTGGCGGTCGCGGTCGGGCGTGGCGAGCAGGATCGCGGGGCTCTCGAGACGCGAGATCTCGTACGAGCTGAGCGGGAGGGGCACCATGTCGAGCGCGAGGCCGAACGACTCGACGCGCTCGCGCAGGCGCGACAGGCCGTCGACCGACCAGGCCTCGTCGAGCCGCGGCGACGGCAGGCGGCTGCAGATGTGGGTGACGCCGAAGCCGGCCATCGCGCGAAGGATCGCGTCGGAGTCGCCGTGCTGCGTGCCGACTTTCATCAGCGCGGGCCGCGGCGTGGCCTGTGTGGTTTCACGCCCAGTGCCGGCCGCCGGCCGGGCCCTGACTGCGGGCACGCCCGCGACCCGCGCGACCGCGAGCGCCTCCGCCGCGGCGACGGCAGACGTGGCAGTTCCGGTGAGCCGGATGAACTCGCGACGATCCATGGGCGCCCTCCCTGTCGCGCGCGAGGATACCGCGGTTCGGGACGGACCTGATATGATCGGCGGTCGACATCGCTCCACCGCGCCCGCCCGTGCCGAGGTAGCTCAGTTGGTAGAGCACGTGACTGAAAATCACGGTGTCGGCAGTTCGATTCTGCCCCTCGGCACCATTTAAGTGATTGACTGCTTCCATCGTTAACGACTCGGGCCGGCTGCAGCTCCGCGCGAATCGGGCCGATTGTCCCTGAAATTGTCCCCATGAAGTCGTTCAGCTTGTGTGCTGCGTCGGTCAAGTCGCCCTCGCTCACGATGTCGTAGCGATCAAACACGGAGCGCGTCTTGTGGCCCGTCATGCGCATGGCGACGACGTCCGGGATTCCGGCCCGAACAAGGTTGCGAACCGCCGTGCGGCGGAAATCGTGGGGAATCCGTCCAGGACAACCCGCGCGACGGCAGGCCGTCTGCCAAGCCCGGCGATAGGAGCGAATTGGCCGGCCCTCTCGGTGGAACACCCAGGGGCAGAGCGTTCCGTTCTGTTCCAGAGCCTTGTGCTCGTCCCATTGGACTTCCAGGACTCTTCTCAATTCATCGATCCCGCCGAACACGAGGACTCTCCCCTCCCCGTTCTTGGTCGTCCCCGGGTCGAGCCGAACCACGCCCGCACCAAAATCGACTTGGTGCCACTGCATGGGCAAGATCTCGCTTCGTGTCCGCCACCCGGTCAGATAGGCGAACGTGGCAATCGAACTGCAAAGGGCCCGGCAGGTGGCGGCGGACGCAGTCGAACTGTTCCCGCTCGAAGAACCCTCGCCGGACGTTGTCCTCCCGGAGCATCGGAATGTGGGGACGCTGGAGCAGTTTGGCTCCCTGGACCGCCAGCGAGAACATGCGCTTCAACGCTGCCAGTTCCCTGTTGATAGTCGCGTTGGCGGCCTCGTAAACCTGTCTCTGCGCCACGTAGGCGCGAATATCGGCCGTGGTAATGCTCACCATGCGGCGAGCCGCCAAACCAGGGCTTCAGCGCCTGCCTGACGCGCCGCTCGACGTGTCCCGAGTGCGCGCTTGGCGTTGACCCGGTAATCGGTCAGCAAGTCCTCGGCGGCCTCGTCAAAGCGAAACTGGCCGATCTTCGCGCTCACGGGAATGCCCTTGGCGATGTCTCCCTCGCGGAGCTTCAAGAGGGTTTCCGCCTCGCCTCGCTTGGCTGTCCGGGCGCTCTCTTCATGCCGGCGACCGTTCCTGTAATAGCGAATCCACCAGATCCGGCCGCGCTGTCTTAGTTCACCCATGATTTCCCTGCCTTAGCGTCTCGCGTCCTGAATTTCGGTCAGCTTGACTTTTTTGAACTCTTTGAACTTTTCGGGCGGCTGGCGTGGAATCTCTATCAGCGATCCACGCCCGAATTGCCCGCCGAACCTGTTCGCGTCACGGAAATCCCGTCCCTGCTCGCGGATCCGCTGGAGGGCCTCCAGCAGCTCGGAGTTCAGTCGGAAATTCGTCGGTCGCAGCGGTGTCATGGCGCTAATTGTATTTACATGTATCAACAAGTGTCAACCATAAAATAGACCGGCAAAAGCGAGACTACACGGCAGGGACAGAACAGGGACAGAGGCCCGACTCCGGCCAACAGTTCACCGAGTCGATTTTGTGCGCGCGTGATTCGTGAACACGGGCCTACTCGCCCCCGTGCCTTCCAGGCCTCGATGCAGCGGTCCAAATCTCGGCGGTCGAACCAGAGACGTGCGGCAATCGGGGACGCGGACAATTGGCACGTGGCCCCTCATGGCCGCGTCCCTCAACGACGTGTAAGGGATGCCCACGTAACGGGCCGCCGCATGTGCACTCAAGAGCCGGCCGGCGGGCCATTCGGTGCAGCCCTGACTGGGAGAACTTGGCTGCGGTCTCTTCATGGCAATTCGTCCTCATGCTCACAATCTGGCCGTCGCACCACGTGCAATCCGGCGAATTGCAGCCTCCGCAGTCGATTCGACTGCTCGAACGGCTCTGCTCTGGCTTCCAATCTGTCGAAACGTCAAGTCCCTGCGTCGAATCGCGTTCACCTGGTTGGCGGTTACGCTCCCGAGTGCCCTCGGCCTGACGGTTTGAAACCGGGCCGTTTGGTCAGTCTTTGCGGCCGTCTTGACGGATTGACTCGTGCTCCGGCAGGTAGCGCCGAAAGGCATCGTCAAAGGCCTCCCGGCCGTAGCCGCGAACTCGGCCAGTGGGCCCTGGATACGGATGAATCCCTAAAGGCCCAAGATGCTTTGCGAGGGCTCTCGCTGTCAGGCCTTTCTCGCTTCGTCCTGACGTGGCCCAAGGGCGGTCTTCAAGGCTGTTCAGGTGATCGAGCAGATCCTGCGTCGGAATGAAATTCGTGAGCGTCGAGCGAACAGCCGGAAACAGATCGCGCAGAAGCTCGGTAATCGGATCGACATCTTCCCAGGCCGCGCTGAGTTCCCGCGCCGCCCGACGCGCTCGGCCTGCCCAATCCCCGCCCGCGCTCTCTGCGATTGCAAGTAGGGGCTCCCAGACTTCCCACTGTCGATCGTTCAGGCCGGGCAACGGGACAGGATCGTCCCATCGAAGGTCTGCCGTCTGCTCTGCCCACAACTCGAGCCGGGCTCTGAGGGGCTCGGCGAGCGTCTCGGCAACGCGCCGCCGAAACGGACTCACCGTCTCGTCGGTTGACTTTCGACGCAGCTCAATTGCGATCGAGCGATCGGCCACCGTGTCGGGAAGCTTGCCGATGCCGGCGATCGCCTTCGCGCTGAAGGTCGAGAAGTCCCGATAGCTCAGTTTCGCGCCCTGGCCAACGCACAGCGAGGACTTCCAGAGCGGCGATATCCGCTGTTGAGAATCCCTCGGAGGGCCTCCGAATAGTCAGACTTGGCGCCAAACGCCGCGTCCGATTCGTCGAGCAGGAGCGTCGGACGTTCTTCGTCAATCTTGCGCGGTAGGACTGCCGCGCTGACTGGCCGGTTAGCCAGGGTTTCGATACGAGCAGCTCTAGAACTTCCAGCAGACGCGTTTTGCCTGCTCGCTTCGACGCGGCCGTAATGTGCACGTACGGGGTCACGTCCGCCGCGTCGATCGCGTACGTGTGGGCCACCCAGAGCGCCACGGCGTAGGCTTGGGCTTCTGTCATGACGACGTATTGCCTGATGAACGTAACGAGTTCGTCGAGGAGCCCGGCCACCGAGCATGACGATCCGTGCGTCACTTCCAGTCCCCGCCGCGCCTTTTGGGAAATCGCGTCCGAACGTCGCGCCGCCCGCGAAACCAGCGGGACGTTCGGAGATCGGATTCACCGTCTCCATATGGCCGAAGCGTCTTGTCGAGCCAATCGATATCGGCCGCGACATCGTCGAGCCGACGGAGGACTTCGTCGAATTTTGACGACTGTGGTTGTAAACTGCGATACATGGGTGCGCGCCCCTTACGCGCATTCGGAGCCCGCGCCGTTCACGAGACGGCCGGGCTGAAGTTTTCAGGCTCCAGGCGCAGGATCGATCACGCGTACGGTCGAGCCTGAGAGCCTGAACGAATCGTAACGAGCGGAAGCTTCTCGGTCAGTAGGGCCGCAGGGGCGCTTCGGTGGTGTTTTGGTGGCGTTCGCCGAAAATGCCGATTAGCGATCGAGGTCGGCGATGGTGATCGTCCGCCCAAGGGCATCACTAAAGGCGTCGGCATACGCTTTCAACAACCCAGGACGGGGTCGAACGCCCTTGTTGAGGTGGTCAAGCACTGAAGTCCGGTCGACGCGCACTTTCTCGGCGAGTGCGTCAACGGTCCATCCGCATTCTTGTCTAAATCGCTCTATATTTCGCGCGAGCGCGGATTTCTGTGCAACGGAAGGCGAGCCATCCTTGACATCGAGGATGTCCGGCGGGTCTGCCGTTGCCGTCGCTGGTTGGACCTTTCGGATGTAGTCCTCCCATTCGGCAACCCACTTCCGCACTTCCGCACGCCAATGCTCGAAGCGCGCTGTTAGTCGGGATTTGAGTTCAGCCAAGAACTGGTCGCCCGGGGCGTCCGATCGGCCGGCCGCGCGCTCCTTTGCAATCTCGGCGCCCATCAACTGGATCCAAGCGTTCGCATAATCCAAGCGCCATCGCTCGTAATTCCTGATCGAACCTTTGGACCGGATGACGTTGATGCCCCGGTCTGCCCAGATATCGAACCTGCCGGAAACCGACTCCAAGAGATACGCATAGTGCCCGGCCAAACCGTGCGCTAGTACCGCCTGGCGCCTTCTTCAAGGAGCTTCGCGTTAAAGCGGTGGAGGGACTCCTCGGCCTTGTGGGTGGCGTCCGCCCAGATCTGGTGCCGCTGGTCAGAAGTCTGAAATGGGTTCTCCGGGACAGGGTCACCGGCCGACAGGAGGCTTTCAGGCAGCCAAGGCGAATCTGACATCGTCCCCTCGACGATGCCCTGGAGAGAACTGCCGCCAACCGGGCAGGGTTTCCCGGCTTTCGGCCCGTCGGCCTAGGCGGCTGGCAGGAGTTTACAATGCGGACCACAGGACAGGATCCCGTGAAACGAAGACTCCTTCGCAGCAGGGTGGTACAGGGGATGAGAGGGCCCTCTCTCTGTCTCTGAGTGTTTGGTGCTGGGTGAAAGTGGATCCGACGAGCGAGTCTCGTGTTCGCAGAAGTGTGGCGGGACGAATCAATGATGCTGAACCCTAATCGCGAGGCGATTCGCAACACACTGGACGACTTCCTGACTTCGTTCGCGGCAGATTTCATTCGGGCAAATCGCTGAAGAAATTCGAGAATTGTGCAAACCCATGAGTGACCACACATGGCGACGCCGAGTAATGAATTAGGGCTCCGCCGCCAGATCGGTATCGCTCTCCGACTCGTACCTGTCGGTGCCCTGGCTCTGCTGTGGATCATCTTCTTTTGGTGGTGGCTTGCTCCGATTGGGGTCTGCATAGCCGTGGCCCTGCTGGTCCTTCAACCGCTCGCGTATCCCTTGTTGTACGTGTTCTCGTACCTTGGGCTGGCCTTCGTCAACTCGAACAGCCGGGTATTGCCCGGTTACTGGGACGGCTATCCGGAGAAGTACAGTTCATTGGAGCCGGCCAGTGTCTCAAGCTCGGCTTCCCAACCCTGAGGCGTTTGCTTCTCGAGGGCTTTTAGTTTGATTTAAGGGAAAACGCGCTGGTCAAATCGAAAGGGGGGCGCCCTCGCCGGGCGAGGTTGTCCCTCAATAGTCTCTACCACCTTGCGTTCAGGCCGCCTCGTGGCCCATAGTCACCCCCATGCAACGTATCGTTTTGGTCTTATGTCTTTTCCTGACGTGTCTCTGCCCTGGCATCTTTGGGCAAGGCTCAGCCCGAATCGCAATCTACGTGGGGCCGCAAGTCCGCGATGGATTTGTCGATGCCGACGCGGGTGTGCTCGATTCGATCAAAGACATTCAGGACGAGCTCAAGAAGTCGCCGCGGTTCACAGTGGCGCCGACTGAGGAGCGCGCCAGCATCGTGCACCTCGTGCTCGGTCGGCGGAACTCTGGAACGGCGGCAGCGGTCGGCGTCACGACCCGAGCATCACGTACGGCGGTGGCACCGTGGCCGGCGTTCAAGGTGCCACGATCACCGCACCTGGCGTGACCACTGTGGCCCCCATTGACCGGCGAGCGATTGATACCGTCCTGCGCGTGGGGACTTACGAGAAGCCGATGACGAGTGAGGACGAGACGAGCGGACTGTGGAAGGGTGCCGCGAAGCGAGTCGCGAAGGACGTTCTCGCATGGGTGAATGCGAATCAGGCGGCGCTGCACCGGACGAACGGTCAACACTAGAACGTCGCAGGGCAGGTCGATTCGTGAACACCGCGCACAATTAGTTCTCGTCGTATGGTCTATGGCGGTCGTTTGAAAGCCTCTGTTGGGATGTCTTGAGGATGTGTAGGGGCCAGACGGTTTCGGCGCAATGGTTCAAAGGCGACCAATCGAACGATCCACCGTTTGAGAATGCGTTACCGCTGCATGTGTTAGAGCGAGAGCTGGTCCTGCGGTATCGACGGGAGCAAATTGAGGACAGCCTGTACTTTCTGGAGAAGCGGGGCTATCTGTGCAGGCACGGATTTCAGGGGCTAACAAGGGTTGTATTTCAACTGTCCCCATCGGCGCTCGCCGCTCTTGAGAACGGGTCCTTCGCCAAAGAAGAACGTCAGGCGTTTCGTGAATTGCTGCTGGACGTCAGACGCCCGGGGATATGGGGACTCAGCTTCAATTTGGACGAGCTGTGGCGCCGCCTCAAGAGCCTCTGGCCCCGATCCAAACCGTGACCATGCGCGCGCTTGCCTTTGTCCTCTCCGATCTCGAAACTGGCCGCCTGCTCGGACACGCGCTCCTGTGTGCCGACGTCAGGTCCGTCTCCGCTGGTCGCTCTTGCCATGCTCGTTGTCGTCGCCGCCAGCCCCGCTCATCGTCCAGCGGGTTCGTCGTGTCGTCACTGGTTGGATTGTAGCGCCGTGGGCCATCGGTTTCCGCAGGCGGGTTCGCCTTTGCATACGCCGCTCGATCAAGAGGTGTCCCTTTTCTGTCCCTGTGAGCAGCCAACAGCCCGTTATTGTCGTAATCCTCGGAACTAGAGAGGCGCAAAACGGGTGTGGCGTTGTTTATTTTCCTAGCGTTCTTGAGATCGGGTCTTGGAACTGAAAATCACGGTGTCGGCAGTTCGATTCTGCCCCTCGGCACCATTAAGAATCAATCACTTACAGTGAATTGTCGGAAGGCTAGAAGATCGCAGGGTCACATCAGGGTCACAGGGCCGGCCAGTGTCGCAACCCCTCGATAATCCTCGGCGCGCGCAGCGCGCAGAAAAGCGCCAGCTCTCGACGCTGACGTTCGTCGGCGGCGGGAGCCGTGGCGAGGTCAATAGATTGGTTTTGTAAACGCCTACGATCGATGCACACCGTCGTGGAGGCTTGTCGCGCTAGAATGAGCGGCCCGAGAGCGGTATCCCAGTGAAGACCTGCCCGTTTTGTGCCGAGGAGATTCAGGACGCCGCCCTCGTTTGCAAACACTGCGGCCGTGAGCTCTCGGGATCTCCAAGCCGCATCTCTCTGATCGGCGTCTTCCTGACCGCAGCGGCGATTCTCGGGCTGGCGTACTTCGCGCTCGTCTTCGATCCATCGGTCCGCGTAGCTGACAGGTTGGTTTTCGGGGAAATCGTGAACGGCAGCCGCGTCAATAATCTCGGCCTGATGCAGAATCGCGAATTTGGCATGATCTTCAGCGGCGCGATGCTCGTTGCCGGGACGCTCGTGTTGCTATTCCGCCGAGTTCCGGTGCGTTCGCGTCGTCGCAGAGCCATCGAGTGGGCGATCTGTCTGCTCGGTCTGGCGGGACTCGTTGGGGGGACCGCCTACCTGCAGCTGCTCATGAGCGCGGTACTACATGCCGTAGGGGTTTCGTGCCCCTGACCCGAGGATTCGCCCCGGAAGGTCTTACGCTGCCGGCCGGGACACTCCAGCCGATCGGCACGTGTTACAAAATATGGCGTCCCCACCGGGAAGCGCTCACGGAGGGAATCAGCTTCGAGCGGGAGTTCCGGGCATGAAGACCTTTGTCTACTAGTCTTTGGGTTCACTGGCATCGAGCAGGCGCATCGCGATCCAGTCAGCTAGATGCTGGCAGGTAAAGAGAGACCCATTTCGGACCGCCCGCCATACCTGGTCACCAGATTCGAGCAATTCAAAAGCCATCTGATGGTGTGCTAGCTCGCGCTCTCCCTCGCGCCAGCGTGGGGGTGTAATCCAGCCCGGCCGCATCTCGAACACGGAAATCTCAAGCGCTGTGTCTCGAAGACTGTTGATGATGCGGGGCTGCCACCCAATTCTCACGCTAAAACCGTGCTTCCGAATCACCCCAACATCGTGATTGGGAAACGTTTGAAACGTTGCGCCAATTCTTGGGGCAAGCTTCTCCAGCTCCCGGATGACTTGTCTCGCGGATGCCGTAGCCGCCTCGACGCCATTTGAAGATTCCAAGAAGCTAGTTCGGTCAGAGGCAAACGCCCGACGGCGATCGACCTCGGCCGCTCGTTCTTCTGCTGTCGGTTGTCTGGCAATCCCTCCCCGCGCGCGGACTAGCTCGGAAAGGACCGCTGCTAGACCCTCTTTCCCGAATCTGCAAAGGTCCGTCCAGAGTCTTGTCGGATCCACCCATACAGGCAGCGGTGATTCGTCCAGCCTGACAAACTTAAGGAACTGTTGGCCGCCTTCGTTAAAGGCTCGGGCTTTGATCGCATGTTCCTCGATTCCGGTTCATTTCGTCTTTCCCCAGTTCTCTCGAAACATAACGACCACCACGCATGCATCGCGGGAAAAAACTGAGGAGAACTGGTCAACGCCATCGTCAGCGGAAGATTGAAGCTCGAGCTGGTTCTCTGCGTAGAGAAACACGTCTGCACCAGTGATCAAGCGTCTGACCTCCTGGGTGAACTGCGCATCCTGATCGAGCAGCGAAAAGGCGAGATCGGATTCGAACGTTCTGTTTGATTCGCGCGAGTTATCTTCCGTAATCGCCCCCCCGGACCAGCAACCAATCCGAGTTTAGGCGAGGACCACGACATCCTGCCAGAACTTCAACGGTTCCGGCGCCTCTCGGCACGGCAGGGTCCTAGTCCCTTTACAGAGGGACATGCACATTGTGTTCTGCGCCGCCAGCCGTCAGCACGTTTACGGCAATTGTCGCGAGTTGTCCACGTGTATGTCGCCGTCGGATCTCGTCGTCAGTAATGGATGCCGGATCAAGTCCAACCCACAAGATGAACTCCCCGCCTTGCGGAACTTCTAACATGTCTTGATCCGGTTCCTTCCACGTGCGTCGCATTCTGAGCGTTGTCGGTGGAGTCGGTGGCCAACCGTCCGATCCACGGATCCACTTGGGCTGACGGACCGACACGGCCTCGCCAAAGTTGTTGCTCAGTTGCACTCGCAATTTCAGCGGAAACTTCAGCGTGGTATTTTCTATATTCCTGTCCGGATAAGCCTGAAGAACAATCAGTTGCATAGATTCCTGTGCGGAGCGACCCTTTCGCGTTTCCCACCAGATCAGGGCTAACAGCACAAGTCCACACGGGACAGTGACCCAGTTCCACGAAAAACTGGCCAGACTCATTGCCACAATCCATCCTGGCCGGTACGACCAGATCCATACCGCTGCGTTCTTCGCTGAAGGGCCCCGCTGCGGAAGGAAGATAAAAAAGAACGCAAATACGGACCATTTTCGTGGGTGTCGCTTGATGAGCGCGGCGCCTCTGTCGTAGGCGCGTTCGAGTCTCGTGGATAATCCGGCAGAAGACGACATGGAGCAAGCGCCCCTGAAGGCTTGCCCCAACGCACAATTGGGCGGGCCGGGGCGTCCGCTAATCTGATCGGTACGACCGCTCCGCGGGTGCATCGAGAATCGGTGCCCGCCGGTTATCCTGCAGCCGCTCAGCCGGTCGAGCGATGAGGGCGCGACGCATCAGGCCGCTTGGCCCTGCCGTGCATGCACGATCGGCCCGGCCTGCTTCAGCACCACTCTGAAACGGGTCACGTCCTTCACCTTGCCCATGTTCTTGTAGTCCTTGATGTGACACGGCCACGTCGAAGTTGAGGCCGGCGATCCCGCCGTCCAGGTCACTTGTCAGCGTGTACGGAGGCGTGTTGACGGTGCTGATCGTCCCGAACAAATCGAAGGGCCCATCATCGTCATCGTCGAAGAAGCCTTCCAATGTCACATCGGCCTGGTCGGCCACGCCGACGGGCAGATTGACGACGTGCGTCATGGAGTAGGCCGTGCCATCGACATAGATCCCCTCGTCACCGAGCGCGATGTCCGAAATGATCCATTGCGTGATGTCGACCAGAGGCGATCCCTGGCCGAATTGGAGCCGAATATCTGGGCTGGTTGAGCGAGCCATTGGCGTGTGTCTCTCCTCTGTTAGTGAAGCGTGGCAGGCTGATCGCCCGCGTCCACGGCCGCGCGCGCGCCGGCCTCGTGTGCCCGAGCCAAGGCATAGCGGATGATCAGCCCCGTCACGCGATCAATCCGCGCCTCGTCGAACGCGAACTCCTCTCGAAGGACCGTCCGCAGGTGATCGATTTCCGGCAGGATCGCATCGAGGACCACCTGCAGCATCGTGGCGCACTCGGCGGAGCTCAGCCGCGCGGCTTGTCACGTATCGCGCCCGAGTTGATTGACTTGGTCGACTGACAGCGCGCGCGCCAGCGTGTGACTGACGTTTGGTAAGCTCGGGCGTAGACAAGGTCGGCATCAGCGTCTCCTCCGCTGGTTGGGGTCGCAACCCCAGCATGAGGCCGTCGGTGCCCCTTGTCGATCCACCAACGATCTCTCGGCTAAAGATCCTACCTAGGAGCGGCGCCTAACATCGGCTTGCAGCCGACGGCGGTGAGTGAAATGCTGTGAGCCGCCGCGGCTGAAGCCGGGCGTTAGCCGGATACATAAGATGGACGCGTCGACATGACCGTCGGATGCAGCGACTGGAAATGCTGGATCGAGCTTCTCGCGAAGGTGTTCGAGATCGGCGGTTTTGTTGCAGCTGCCTGGTGGTTCCTCTACACCACGCAGTTCAAGCCTCGGATCCAGTTCGACGTTGGGTGCGAAGTCCGAGGGCTTGGCTCAGGACTCTATCTGCTGGAAGTCCTGTTCATGTTCGAAAACAAGGGCTTTGTCGAACATCGTCTTTATGACCTGTCGCTCTCCGTACACGGCATTGGTGGTGGCCGGGACGGCCGCACCAGCGCCGAGCCAGGCGCCCGCATTTTGTCGAAGCGTTTGTTTCCAAAGACGACGATTGTTCCTCGTGAGTACGGCTGGTACTTTGTTCGCCCAGGCGTCCGTCAACTCATCACTCACCAACTCGTTCTGCAGGAACCTGGTCCACTCATCGAGATCACTGCGGGATTCACGTACCATCGGCGCTCGGCGTGGCCGCACACAGCCCGCCGCGTGTTTGAGGTGAGTTCACACACGTCAACTGCGTTGGGGACCTCGCCGGAGCCCGATGTGCCGACCAACAATGTCACCGGCTAACAGGCTGCTGGAGCCGACGCGTCGCGGGCCGCTCGCGCGTCCCCCGCCGTACCCGCGCTCGGCTGGATCTCGGACCGAGCGCGGCGCGGCTCAGCCTCAACGTTGATATGGCTGTCACTTGTCAAGTGAGCAGACCGATCCCGCCTCAGCGTCTTTCGTGAGTTCTCCTCTGAGCACGCGCTTGTCCGTGCTCTCCGTTCTTCAGGTCCGTCGGGTCGGCGACACCGCGTTCTAGCGACGGTTGACGCTGCTGATATCCGCGGGTTGGGTACCGCCCAGACTGTGGTTCGTCGCGGAGCTGCCTCGCCCTAGCCACGGACGTATCGGTCGTGCTGATGTCCATAACGTTTCCGAGGGTTCTCCACCTGCCCGCGATGCCGCCGACCCGACGGACCTGATCGCCGCTACGCGGAGGGCGGCGGCACCTCCCGCGCGATCGCCCAGATGAAGCCCGTCAGCTCGCGCGCGATGGCGGTCGCCACTTTGGGTTTCGCTTTCCCCCGCGCCATCAGCTTCCGAAACCGTGACGTCAGCCGGAGCTGCGCCTTCCAGGCGATGTCACAGACGGGTTTCGCGAGTCCCTCTTGGCGATAGAGCATCTGCCGGCCAATCCGCGGGACGCCTTGGTAGGCCCACGCGGCTTCGGCGAGCACGCGCCGCGCGTGCGGATTCCCGGCCTTGGTGATCCCACCGCGTCGGACGCTGGGGCCACTGGAGTACTCCGAGGGCACGAGACCGAGAAACGCCATCAGCTGTCGGGGATGGTCGAAGCGCCGGATGTCGCCGATCTCGGCGACGAGGCCGACGGCGGTCACGAACGAGACGCCGCGCAACGCTTGGAGCGCGTCGACGACCGGCGCCCATCGCCAGCCGGGGGTGTGCGTCCGGAGTTGATCGGTGAGCCGTTCGACGCGGCGTTCGGTTTCGTCGATCGTGTCGCGGTACTCCTGGAGCGCGATGTGCTGCGGCCCGAGGGGGAAGCTGAGATCGGCGAGCCAGCGGCGATACGGCACCGTCCAGCCGGCGCGCCCGGGATACCGGCGCCCCTGCCGCAGCAGGAACGCCTTCAACCGATGCTTCGCTTGCGTGCTCAGGCCGACGGCATCTTCGCGCGCCCGCACCAGGTCACGCAGGGCGTCATCCTCGGGCGTGGGAATGTAAATCGCGGTGAGTTCGCCGGCGCGATGCAACCGGGCGAGGGCGTCGCCGTCGCGACGGTCGGTTTTGATGCGGTCGCCGCTTCGCTTCGGCAGGCTCGAGGGATTGACGACCACGCAGTCCTCGCCCTGATCGGTGAGGTAGCGGTGAATCCCAAACCCACACGGGCCGGCCTCATACACGAACCGCAACCGGCGCTGCGGCGCACGCAGTGCTCGCACCAGCTTGGCCAGCGCCTCCAGGTCGCCGGGAATCACGCCGTAATGGCGCACCTCGCCCGTGCGCCCCGCTTCGGCGACCGACACGTCGATCGAGTCCTTGTGGACATCCAACCCCACGAACATGCTACGTTTCGCCATGACCTGCCTCCGTTGTGTGTGGCTCTGCCCGACGCCTTCGCCGGCTCGAGTAATCCACGAGTACAACGTGAGGCAGGTCTCTTGATCACACAGCCATACTGTCTAGCCCGATCGCATGAGCGTGTTCGCTTGATCGCAAAGCTGGCAGAATCGTCGTCGTGAGTCCCACGGTTCTCCGAAGCGGTCCGTACCGGTTCTTCTTCTTTTCGAGTGACCGGCCCGAGCCGGCGCACGTTCACGTTTCCCGCGAACGGAAGTTGGCGAAATTCTGGCTCGACCCGGTCGGGGTGGCGTCGGACGGCGGATTCCCTCAGAATGAACTGAATAAGATTGCGGCGCTGGTGCAGGGACACCGGGCCGCGCTTCTCCAGGCGTGGCATGACTTCTTCAAGTCCAGCAATAGAAGCGGCGGTGGCCAGGCGGGTTCGGGTCACTGATTCGGCGCTCGTCGTCGAGCTCCGGGACGGGCGCAGCGTGTCGGTGCCGCTCAAGTGGTACCCCCGCCTCGCCGAAGGGCGGCCGAGCGAGCGACGCAAGTGGCAGCTCATTGGTCCGGGAACCGGCATTCACTGGCCCGACCTCGACGAAGATATCTCCGTCGAGGGCCTTCTGCTCGGTCGACCATCTGCAGAGAGCGCGGCATCGCTCCAGAAATGGCGGGCATCGCGCCGACGCCCGGCTAACAAACGAATAGAGCCGACGCGCTCTGGTTCGAGAAAGCGCGCGGCTCATTCGTAGCCACTCAGCGACCTTGGCAATAGGCTCGGAAACGACGGGAGGCCGCAGATCGTCCGAGGCCGTTGACAGATGCGCTGGCTAGGCGACCAAGGCCCCCCTCGCTGCGCAGCGCGGCATCCCTCGCGACCCCATTTGTCTTCCCTAGAGGCGATTTCCAGACAATCACGCAACAAGATCAGCTCCAGGACGAGGCCGCAACTGGCTGCGGAGATTAGGGTTATTGCAGCGTATCGTCGAGCGGCGCCAATCGGATAGGGGTTTGCACACTCGCGGGACCGCCCACGGCTGCCAGGGCTGTCCAAGATGAGTCGAGCGACTTTCCTTCGAGCTGTCACGGCCCTCGTCCTGCTCACCGCGCTTGCGGGCTGCCACAAGGATCCCCAGGTCGCCAAACGTGAGTTCGTTGAGAAGGGCGACGCCCTTGCCGCGAAGGGGAAGCAGGCCGAGGCCATCATTGAGTACCGCAACGCCATTCAGCAGGACGCCCGGTCCGGCGAGGCACACCAGAAGCTCTCCTCTGCCTACGTCGCGTCGGGCGACCTGAACAAGGGATTTGCCGAAGCCATCCGGGCGGCGGATCTCCTGCCGGCTGACATCCAGGCTCAGATCTACGCCGGTAACGCCCTCCTCGCGGCGCATCAGTTCGAAGACGCCAAGACCAGGGCGGACAAGGCGCTCGCCCTGGATCCCAAGAGCGCCCAGGCGGAGATCCTCAAGGCCAATGCGCTCGCGGGGCTGAACGACGTCGCCGCGGCCATCAACGAAGCGGAGGAGGCCGTCCGCAACGCTCCCGGTCAGACGGCGAGCTACACCACGCTCGGCGCGCTCCAGCTGGTCCAGGGCCACAAAGAGGAGGCCGAGGTTACCTTCAAGAAGGCCGTCGACCTGGCTCCGAACTCGCCGGAGGCACGTGAGGCGCTGGCGCAGTTCTATTGGACGACCGGCCGAACCGCCGACGCAGAGGGCCAGCTCAGGGCCGTCCTCGATCTCGACCCGAAAGACGCCGTTGCCAATCGAGGGCTGGCATTGCTCTACGTCGGCTCGAACCGCGTCAAAGACGCGGAACCCTACCTGAAGGCGATCGCCACCGACGACCAGGGCAGGCTCACGCTCGCGGACTACTACATCGGGGCTCAGCGGCTCCCCGATGCGCGGAAGATCCTCGACGCCGTGGCGGCCGGCGGCAGCCGTTTCTCGACCCCGGCGAAACTGCGCCTCGCCTCGATTGGCGGAACCACCGGCGACCCGGCCGCGGCCATGCGGATCGTCGACGACGTGCTCGCCAAGGAGCCGAAGAACACCGACGCGCTGCTCGCGAAGTCCGAGCTCCTGTTCGCAGCGGGGCGGAAGGACGAGGCGGGCCGGGCGGTGGAAGCGGCCACGGCCGCCAATCCCCAATCCTCGCTCGTGCAGTACGCGCTGGGACGCTGGCGGGAACAGCAGCGAGACGACCGCGGGGCGGCGACGGCGTTCAATGAGGCCCTGAAGATCAATCCAAGGATGGGCCGAGCCCAAGTCGAGCTGGCGCGCATTCAGATCCGAGCCCGTCGTCTTGATCTCGCGGAGTCGCTGGCCCGCGCGGCCGTCGCGAACCTGCCCCGCGACGTGGACGCGTACACCCTGCTCGCCGGCGTGTACCTCATGCGCGGCGATGCGGGCAAAGCGGAGCCGATCGTGACCGCCGTCGTCAAATCGCTGCCCGACTCGCCCATCGCCCAGGTCCAGCTCGGACAGCTCGAGCTCCTGAAGAAGAATCGGACGGCGGCACGCGCGGCGTTCGAGCGCGCCCTGGCGACGGCGCCGCACCAGCTCGACGCGACGGCCACCCTCGTCCGGATGGATCTTCAGGACCGGCACCCAGACGCGGCCAAGGCGCGCCTCTCGGCCGCGATCGCCGCCGCGCCCAAGGACAGTCTTCTGTTGCTGCTCGCCGGCCGCATCTACGTCGGACTCAACGACCCGGCGCAAGGCGAACGTCTGATCCGCGAGGCGATCGACGCGGATCCGACCAACCTGGATGCCTACGGCCTGCTCGGCCAGGTCTACGCCGGAGAGCACCGCATCGACGAGGCGATCGCGCAGTTTCAGCAAGTCATCCAACGCCAGCCCAAGGCCGTGCCGGCCCACATCATTGTCGGGACGCTCCTGCAGATACAGGGCAAGATCGCGGAGGCGCGGGATCAGTATGAAAAGACCCTGGCGGTCGACTCGCACGCGGCCGTTGCCGCCAACAACCTGGCGTGGATCTACGCCGACAGCGGGCAGAATCTCGACCGCGCGCTGGAGCTGGCCAAGACGGCCAAAGCGAGCCTGCCCGACCGGCCGGAGGTCAACGACACGCTGGGATGGGTGTACTACAAGATGGGACTCTTCTCGAGCGCCCTGTCGCCGTTCATGGATTCGATTGGCGAGGCTCCGAAGAACCCGAGCTTCCACTATCACCTCGGGCTGACGTACGTCGCGCTGGGCAGCCCGGACAAGGCGCGCGAATCGTTCAAGCGGGCCCTCGCCATCGGCGTCGCCTTTCCCGAAGAGGGCCAGGCCAGGCAGGCACTCGCCGCCTTGAAGGGCTAGCGACGATACGGTGCCGCCGGCCACGCGTGAGGTTCTACCGCCCGCCAGAAGGCGGCTCGGGGTATGACTAATCTCAGTCCGTTGGATCCCTTGGCGAATGGATCGCTCCGGCCCACGGGGCAAATGTGGGACGATCCCGATGACGCGATCTGGCTGGCTATTTGCACTTGCCGCGGCGCCGTATACTTATCAGACACGGCCATCTCGACTGGAGACTCTATGCGACGTATGTTCTGCAGGTCGGCCGTGGTCAGCCTCTGTGTCGTCGGCCTCTCGGTCTTGGCCGCTTCGGCTCAGGCGAACCCGATCCTTCCGGGTCTGACGAACTTGAATTTTCTCAGCTACTCCGGGACTGCGCCGAAGGCACCCTTTACATCCGTGAATCCGGACGGCTGGACCGGCGGTACTGGACTCATCTTCATCGATGCTCCGGGCACTTCCGCGTCCGACCCGACGACGGCGTGCGGGCCGACCTACCTGAGCACGTACGGTTGTCCCAGCACCCTGGCCATTTCGGGGGGGTACAACTACGTGGAGGCGGACGGTAATCCCGTGTTCGAGAGCGGGTTCTACTACGTCGTGACAGGACTCACGCCTGGCCAGACCTACACGCTGAGCTTCTATCAGGCGGCCAGCCAGCAGAGGGGTTTCGTCGGCGATACGACGGATCAGTGGATCGTTTCCCTCGGCACTTCGGGACTCACCGATTGTGCCGGCTGCCTCGGCGGCGGCAACAGTTACTATTCCAACGCGGATCCGACGGCCTCGATCGTGGCGACGAACTTGATGAACGTTCCGTCAGGCGGGCTCGTGGATTGGGAGTTTGTTTCCGTGGATCTCACCGCGGACGCGGCGACGCAGATCCTCAGCTTCCTGGCGTGGGGAAACAACGGCAACACGGCCAACCTTCCGCCGATCGCCTTCCTTGCCGGCGTCAATTCAGACGCCGGGTTGAATGCGGTGCCAGAGCCCGCGACGCTGTCGCTGCTCGGGGCCGGCCTGGTCGCGGGCGTCGCCAAGCTGCGCCGGCGCCGGAACGCGAAAGGGAACGGCACGCCGACGGTCTGAAGGTTGCTCACTTGACGGGCCCACCCCGCGGGGCCCGTCAAGTGAGCCCCGACGGCCCGTCAGCGCCTCGGGACAACGGTCTTGCTTCAATTCCTCGAGCACCAGCGCCTTCTCGCGTACCTGATCGAAACGGTCAGGCTTTCCGTGTGGCTGCTGTTGCTCGCCGTGATCTTCGTGCCGCTCGAGCGGCTGTTCGCGCTGCATCCGCAGAAGTTCTTCCGCAAAGCCCTCGCCCAGGACGTCGCCTACTACTTCATCAGCGGGCTCTTGCCCGGCCTGCTGCTTGCCGTCCCGCTCTCGATTGTGGCGCTGGGCGTCCACGCGCTCGTTCCGTCCCGGATGCAGGCCGCAGTCGCGGCGTGGCCGCTGTGGCAGCGCATCCTTGCCGGACTGGTGGTTGGTGAGGTCGGCTTCTACTGGGGCCATCGCTGGACGCATGAAATTCCGCTTCTGTGGCGGTTTCATTCCGTCCATCACAGCGCCGAACATGTCTACTTCCTGATCAGTTCACGCGCGCATCCGATCGACAGCGTGTTCATCCGGCTGTGCGGCCTGATTCCGGCGTACATTCTGGGAGTGGCGAGTCCCTTGACCCCCACGGGCAGCCTGGTTCCGGTGCTCATCGTGCTCGTGGCCACCATGTGGGGCTTCTTCATCCATTCGAACGTGCGCTGGCGTCTCGGGCCGCTGGAATGGCTGATCTCGACGCCCGCCTTCCATCACTGGCACCACACGCTGGGCGAGCCGCGCGACCGCAACTATGCGTCCATGCTGCCCTGGATGGACCGGGTCTTCGGAACGCACTATCTGCCGAAGCAATGGCCGTCGGCGTACGGCAACGACACGAAGTTACCCGAGTCGCTGGGTGCGCAACTCGTATATCCGTTGGTCCCCCCGGCGCGGCAGGTGAGCTCGCCGGAACCGGCTCCGGAGCCGCGATAGCTCGAACCCTGCCGTAGCTCGTGAACTGCGGCAGCTGGCCGGCGCCCGGCCTGCGGGCGCCCGCCCCTGCTGCGCCCGTGCCCGCGGATTCATCCAAAAACGTAAGTGGATAGAGACTTCTCGCGCGCCTGCGCGACGTGCGAAGCGTACGCCTCGAGAGCGCGTCCTGTCCGCGGGCCAGATGCCTGGCACGCACATTGCGCGGATCCGTTCGTGCGTCGGTACGTCCGACTTCCATCGGACGCCTTGCGCGAGTGAGTACGTTGCGGCCGCAAGACCGCAGCATGGAACGATATGACGCCTCCCCTGTCGAAGAGGTTCACCCCGCGCGCAATTTCGCTCGACGATTCCGCCAGCGAGCATGAGGCGCCGCAGTTGCGGCAGAGCTCGTCAGCCAAGCGGCCATGGCGCGGCGCTGTCGCGACACCCCGCATGGAGACCAGCGCGTTCGATCTGGCCGACCGGCTGGCCGCACATGATGCTCTGGCGCGGAAAGAGCGCTATTTCCGCAAGCTGATCGAGGGCGGCGCCGACGCGTTCTATGTGACCGATCCAATCGGCACCGTGACCTATCGAAGCCCGGGCGCGACGCGGCTCACGGGGTGGACCGATGAGGACATCATCGGCAACGACATCACGCGCTTCGTTGCACCGGAGCATCTGGTGCGGGCCCGCCAGGCGATCGCGGCCACGATGCGGAATCCGGAGCAGTCAACCCACGTCGAGTTGACGCTCCTCCGCAAGGATGGCACATGGTTCGACGTGGAAGCGACCGGCCGGAACCTCCTCGATGACGTGGACGTCGGCGGCATCGTCATCGAGGCGAGAGATATCTCGGAACGCAAGCGGCAGCAGCGCGAGCTCGAATTCAAGAACCTCCTCCTGGCCGCGCAACTGGACACGTCGCTCGACGGCATCCTCGTCGTCCAGGAGACTGGAGCCATCCAGGCCGTCAACCGGCGCTTCGTCGAGATGTGGGGCATCCCGGACGACGTGATCCAATCGCGATCGGGCGAGCGTGCGCTGCAGTTCGCGTGCGGACTCCTGGAGGCGCCGGACGCGTTCATCCGGACCGTGAACGACGTGCGCGAGCGCCGGGAACCCGGACCGTCCGAAGCCATTCGCCTGAAGGACGGACGCGTGTTCGACTGCTCCTGCACTTCCATGACCGGGGCAGGCGGCGAGCGCCTGGGACGGGTCTGGTACTTCCGGGACGTCACGGAGCGGATTCGCGCCGAGGAGGCGCTTCGCGCGAGCGAGGCGCGCTACCGCGCCATGTTCGATCAGGCGGCGGTTGGGATGACCCAGACGACCGTCACCGGCGTGTTCGTGACCGTCAACCCCGCCCTGTGCTCGATGCTTGGATACTCGGAGTCCGAGCTTCGAGGCCGGAGCTTCCTCGAGTTGACCCATCCCGACGACAAGACGCTCAGCGAAGGTGTGCGGCGCTCGCTGCTGGCCGCGGGCGGAGCAGGTCCTGGGACCATGGAGAAGCGGTACGTCCGCAAGAACGGCAGCATCCTGTGGGCGCACGTCACCGTCGCGGCAGTGGCCGACGCGCATGGACAGATTGCGTCCTTCGTCACGGTCGTGCAGGACATCACGGAGCGCAAGGCGTCAGAAGACGCCATCCGGGCGTCCGAAGCGAGTCTCCGGGCCATCTTCGACGCCACGACCGACGGGATCGCGGTCGCGGATCCCGAGAGGCGGCGGCTGGACGCCGTCAACAACGCGTTCTGCCGGATGTTGGGCTACACGCCCGACGAAGCCGCTGCGCTCGGCGTCTCGGATCTGCACCCGACGGACGCGCTGCCTTCCGTGCTGGCGCAGTTCGAGCGCCAGGCCCGCGGCGAGATCGCCGTCGCCATGGATATCCCGGTCAAACGCAAGGACGGCTCGCTCTTCTTTGCCGACATCAGCACCGCGACAGCGGTCATCGGCGACAAGCGGCGGATGGTTGGCGTCTTTCACGACGTCACGAGACGCAAGCGAGCGGAAGAAGAACTGTTGCGGCTGAACCGTTCCCTGCGGCTCCTTAACGAGGCGAATCAGGCGCTGGTGCGAGCCGACAACGAGCCCGCCCTGCTCAATCAGATGACGCGCCTCATCGTCGAAGTAGGCGGCTATGCGACGGCGTGGGTGGGTCTGGCTGACGACGACGCGGGTCGGGTCGCGCGGCCTGTGGCGCAGTGTCGTCAGGCCGCGGCGGAGGTCGAGTCGGCCATCAGCTCCGGCGCCACCGAGTCGGTCTCGCTCCCGTTGAGACCGGCGCCGCAGGCCGAATCCCTCGGGGTCCTGTGCATCCATTCGTCGACGCCGCATGCGTTCGACCCCCAGGAGCTCGAGATCCTGGAGGAGCTCGCCAGCGACATTGCGTACGGCATTGCGAGCCTGCGGACCTCGATCGAACGGACCGCCGGCATCGAAAGGCTTCGCGAGGCCATGGAGAGTGCGGTGGAGACCGTCGCGGCCACCGTCGAAGCCCGCGATCCGTACACGGCCGGTCATCAGCGGCGCGTGGCGGCACTGGCGGAGGCGATCGGCCGCGAGCTCGGCCTCGACGAAGCCGTCGTGAAGGGCATCCGCTTCGGCGCGCTGATCCACGACGTGGGCAAGATCCAGGTTCCGGCGGAGCTCCTCTCGAAGCCCTCGCACCTCTCGACGATCGAACTCGAGCTGATCAAGAACCACGCGCAGGCGGGCTACGACATCGTCCAGAACATCGAGTTTCCCTGGCCCGTGGCCGAGATGATCATCCAGCACCACGAGCGGCTGGACGGCTCGGGGTATCCGCACGGCCTGACCGGCGACCAGATGATTCTGGAAGCCCGGATCCTGGCGGTGGCCGACGTCGTCGAGGCCATGTCGTCGCACCGGCCGTACCGGCCGACGATCGGCACCTCGACCGCACTGGCCGAGCTCGAGCGCGGACGTGGTTCGCTCTACGATCCCGCGGCCGTCGACGCGTGCCTGACGCTGTTCAGACGAAAGAACTTCACCTTCCAGCCTGCAGGCGGCCAGCCCGGGCGACGACGCGCTAGGCGTCACCGCCGAGCGCTGACCGGCACGCGCCCGTCCGCCGCTGATTTCCCTTGGCAGTCTACGATCGTGGACGCGCCGCCATCGCCGCCTTTACCCGATCAGGCGTGAACGGCACGGTACGCAGCCGTACGCCGGTCGCGTCGAATACGGCATTCGAGAGCGCCGCCGCCACGGGAGCCGTCGCGGCCTCGCCCGCGCCCAGTAGCGGCTCGTCGGGACGATCGACCAGGATGACCTCGACCTCGGGCGCCTCCGGGAAGCGCAGGATCGGGTAGCTCGCCCAGTCGACGCTCGTGACATGCGAGCGGTCGAACGTGACCTCCTCGTGCAGCGTACGGCTCAGTGTCTGTACGATGCAGCCCTCGATCTGGTTCTTCAGGCCGTCGGGATTGACCACGAGGCCGCAG
This sequence comes from uncultured Acidobacteriota bacterium, assembly GCA_963764505.1. Classification (GTDB taxonomy): domain Bacteria; phylum Acidobacteriota; class Vicinamibacteria; order Vicinamibacterales; family SCN-69-37; genus CAVXSP01. Next base: position 2,816,514 of record CAVXSP010000001.1, read on the forward strand.
TCGTGCGCGCAGACCGCCCGGCGGACCGCAATGCGGCCCGTCGCCGGATCGACGGCCACGTCCATTGCGAGCGCGACGTAGTTCTCGGCCTGCTTGTACCGCACGTAGGCCAGGCCGCGTCCCACGAGGACTCGACCCTGCCGTGCCTGCGGATTCGGCGACACGCGCGGCTGCCAGTTCATCGCGGCCGTCGCCCGCGTCAGCACCGCGCGCGCGCGGACGTCGTCGAGCCGCGAGAGACGGAACTCGAGCGCATCGACGCCGGCAGCGGCGGCCAGCTCGTCGGCAAAGGACTCGACGGCGAAGACGTTGGCGATCTTCCCCGGCGCTCGAAGGTTCGACAGCTGGAGGGGCGTGTCCCTCGAGAAGTGCGCGACGACACGCACACGGTCGGCTTCGTACGGCGGATCGCCGTTCAGCGTGATCGCGCCCGATCCCTGGCCGTGCTCCTGCGGAATGCCGGCGGCGTCTGCGGCGAGCAGGGCGCGTGCGCCACGCCCCCCGTCGGGAACCCACATGTCCGTCTGCCACCCCACGATTCGCCCGGTCGCGTCGAGGGCGGCGCGCACGTCGAGGAGCTGCTGGGGCCCCTTGGGGTCCCACTCCGTCTCGTCCTCGCGCATCCACTGGACACGCACGGGCGCGCCGAGCGTCTTCGAGAGGAGGACGGCGTCGGCCGCCACATGATCGGTGCCATTCGTGCCGTACAATCCGGCGCCCTCGAGGAACACCACGCGGAGCGTTCCCTCATTCAACCCGAAGGTGCGGGCGAGATTGGCGCGCAGCCCGAAGCTCCCCTGCGTCGCCGACCAGACGGTGGCGCTTCCGTCGGCGCGCACGTCGGCCACCGCGCAGGACGGTCCGAGCGACGCGTGGCTCTGAAGCGGCCAGAAGTAGGTGGCCGAGAACGTACGCACGGCGCCGCTGAAGGCGGACACCGGATCGCCGCCGCGGCTCACGACCGTCTGCTCGCGGGCGATGGGTGCGCTCCGCGTGTACGGCTCGAGGTTCGTGCTGCCCGGCAGTCCCTGCCAGTCGGTCCAGCGCGCCTCGAGCGCGGCGGCGCCGCGGATTGCCGCCCACTCGTCCTTTGCGGCGACCGCGAGGAAGTTCTCGACGCGTACTGTCTTCGCGTCGGGAATCCCGCGAAGCGAGGATTCGTCGACGGAAACCAGACGGGCGCCGATGGCCGGCGGCCGAACGACGCGCGCGTGCCACATGCCGGGCAAGCCGAAATCCTGCACGTAGGTGTACTGGCCCGTACACTTGGCGGGCAGATCGGGCCGCCGCAGCGACTTGCCAATCGCTGTGAGGGCGCCCGCCGCCCTCAATGGCGCGCCCGGATCGACCTTGACGGCGAAGCGGCGGTCGCCAACGAGCGCGCCGATGCCGACGCCGGCGCCGCCGGCGCGCGGACGCACTTCGCCATCGGCGACGATCGGCGAAGCCTCCGGCCGGCCGAGGCGTTCCGCGGCCAGTCCGATCAGGGCCTGCCGCGCCGTGGCGGCCGCCCGCCGAACCTCGGCGCCGCCGTTCCGCAATCCCGTGCTGCCTCCCGTGCCGCCCTGGTTCGGACAAACGGCCGTGTCGCCTTCGACGACCGTGATCCGTTCGGGCGCCACGCCCAGTTCTTCGGCGGCCGTCTGAGCGAGCGCGATCCGCAGGCCGGTGCCCACGTCCACCTTGCTCGTGTAGAGCGTCACCGAACCGTCGGCGTGCACGGCGAAGAAGCCGTCCACGGCATCGGAGTCCGTTGCGCGATCCTGCGGCGTCTGCGCTCCTGCCCGGAGCCGCGACGAGGGCCAGGCGAAGCTGACGACGAGCGCTCCGCCCGCCTTCAGGAGATCGCGCCGCGTGATCGACAGCGGAAGGCTCATCGCCGCACCTGCGACGCGCGCACGATGGCCCGGATGATCCGGGTATGCGTGCCGCAACGGCAGAGATTGCCGGCCAGCCCTCCCTTGATTTGCTCGACCGTCGGCCTCGGTGTGCGGGCAAGAAGCGCCTTCGCCGCGGCAATCATGCCGCTCGTGCAATAGCCGCATTGCGCGGCCTGCTCTTCGATGAACGCCGCCTGGAGGGGATCCGGTTGCTCCCGGGTGCCGAGGCCTTCAACGGTCGTCACGGTGCGGCCCGCCGCTTCCCGAATAGCGACCGTGCACGAACGCGCGGCGTCGCCGTCGAGGAGAACGGTGCAGGCGCCGCACTGCCCGAGCCCGCACCCGAACTTCGGCCCCGTGACCCGGTCGGAGGAGCCGCAATGTCGGCCTTGGGAAGGGACGCCGGGCCTGCCATAATCAGCGGATGTCCGATATCGCCACGCGCGGCTACGCCCATCCCGAGGCCCTGGTCACGACCGACTGGGTCGCCGAACACCTCCACGACCCGAACGTTCGCATCGTCGAGTCGAACGAAGACACGCTGCTCTACGCCGCGAACCACGTTCCGGGCGCGGTGCACGTCGACTGGACGCAGGATCTCAACGATCCCATCCGGCGCGACTACCTCTCGCCGAAGGCCTTCTCGGCGCTGATGTCGCGCATTGGCGTCAACCCGAAGACGACCGTCGTGTTCTACGGCGACAAGAACAACTGGTGGGCGTGCTACGCCTTCTGGGTATTCCAGCTCTTCGGCCACAAGAACGCGCGCGTCATGGACGGCGGCCGGCTCAAGTGGGAGAAGGAAGGCCGGGAGATGACGCGCGATGTGCCGTCCTACCCCCCGACGAAGTACCCGGCCGTCGCGCGCAACGACGGCCCCGTGCGCGCGTTCAAGGCGCAGGTGCTGAGGCACGTCGCGGCGAAGGGCCAGCTCGTGGACGTGCGCAGCCCGGAGGAGTACGCCGGCACCCGCATGCACATGCCCGACTACCCCAACGAAGGCGCGCTGCGCGGCGGCCACATCCCGCGCGCGAAGAGCATCCCGTGGGCGCGCGCGATCAACCCCGACAACGGCACGTTCAAGACCGCGCCGGAGCTGGCCGAGCTGTACGTCAAGTCCAACCGCCTCAAGAAGGACAAGCCGACCATCGCCTACTGCCGCATCGGCGAGCGCAGCAGCCACACCTGGTTCGCGCTGAAGTACCTGCTCGGCTTCAAGAACGTCAAGAACTACGACGGATCGTGGACCGAGTGGGGTAACGCCGTGGGCGTGCCGATCGAGAAATAGAGCGTCTGCGAATGGCAAGCGCCCGGCTGGAGGATGTTCTGGGGACGTTCGCGGCGTTCCCCGATCCGGCGGACCGGACGAACCTGCTGCTGAGCTACGCAGACCTGTTCAAGGACGTTCCCGCGTCCGTGGCGAGGCGGCCATTCGATCGGCGCCACCTCGTGCCGCACTGCGAGTCGGAGGCCTACGTGTGGGCCGTGAAGCAGCCGGACGGCACGCTCAAGCTGCATTTCGCGGTCGAGAATCCCTCCGGCGTGTCGGCGAAGGCGCTCGCGGTGATTCTCGACCGGTCGCTCTCGGGGCTGCCGCCGGCCGAGATCGCCGAGGTCTCTCCCGAGATCGTCGAGCAGATCTTCCGCCAGAACATCTCCATGGGAAAGGGCCTGGGCCTGATGTCGATGGTCCAGGCCGTACGCGCGCTGGCGAAGGCCGCCACGTGAATCACTCCACCGCCGACGCGATGAACTCGACCGCCTCGAGATAGCCCTGCAGCCCCCGGCCCGCAATCACCCTGGCCGCGGCCGTGGCCGTGATCAGTGGATGACGAAACGGCTCCCGGGCCGTCGGCTCGGAAATGTGCACCTCGACGACAGGCCGGTTCGTATCCTCGAGCGCGTCGCGCAGGGCCACGCTGGTGTGCGAGAGCCCGCCCGGGTTGATGATGATGGCGTCGGCGCGACCGGCCTCGGCCTGCAGCCAGTCGATCAACGCGCCTTCATGATTCGACTGAAACGCGGCCACGCTGAAGCCGTGCTCGCGCGCGGCACCGGTCACGGCCGTGACGACGTCGGCCAGAGTGAACGATCCGTAGACGGTCGGATTGCGCCGGCCCAGGCGGTTGAGATTCGGACCGTGCACGAGGAGCAGCCGCCGATCCGCCATCTCACTGCCGCGGCGGCTCGCCGTCGTAGGCGACCGGAATACGGACCCGCATCGGTTTCTCGCGCGTGTACTCCTCCGTCACCTGCGCGGTCAGCCCGGCCAGGCGGCCGAGGATGAAGATGAACGGTCCGAACATCGGCGGAAAGCGGAGGTCGTGCAGCACGGCCGCGAGGACGCCGTCGATGTTCAACGGCAGCGGCTTGATGCGTGCGCTGGCCGTCCGTTCGACGGCCTGCATGAACGCGACGCCGGCGGCCAGCGCGGCCTCCGGAGCCTTCCGATTGCCGCTGGCGACGATGCGCGCCGCGGCTGCGGACGGCGATCCAGGGCCGTGATCGGCCGCGCCGATGAGAATCGAATCGATCAGCCGCCGCTCGCCTTCCGTCGGCAGCCGCCCCTGGTGGAGGAGGAACACCGTGTCGGCGAAGGTGGCCTGCGACATCAACTGCGTGATGTCGTAGCCGCGGAAGCGGATGCTGGGGCCATCCGCATCGCTGATGGCCGTCTTCCAGGGTTCGAATGCGCCGTCGTGCGCGTCGCTCACGCGGTCAGGATACCGGACTTCGGCGCGAACGCGGCCTTATTGCCCGCCGCGCCGGCCCGCGGGCGCGGCGGCCGCGGAGCCGCGCATCGGATGGGGCGCCGGTTCGGCGTCGGTCAGGCCGAGCGCCCAGCGCATCGCCTCGAAATACATCTGCTGCACGCTCCGCAGATCCCACGTTTCGTCCGCATGCGCGAACGACCCGAAGAAGACCCGGCCCTTGCCGTAGGTCTTGGCCCATGCCAAGGGGTAGTCGCCGTTCAAGTGCAGGGAGGGGTTTGGCGGCACGTTCGCGAGATCGAGGCGCAGCAGGACGTCGACTTTCGTGCGATCGAGGTCCTTTGGCTGATAGAACTCGTCGTTGAACGGGAACGACGCCGGGAAATGCTTCGTCGCCGGAAAGGCCGGGTCTTCGTTGATGATGGTGCCCGGCCCCACGATCGGATGCTGGTCGAACCGCGCGCCGATCAGGTCGGCGAATTCCGGCCAGGACTCGAACGCCGTCAACCCGACGTGCGCGGCGACGAATCCGTGGCCGTCCGACACGAACTTCAAGAGCTCCGCCCTCTGGACGTCGTCGAGCGGCACTTCGCGATGTCCCATGAAGAAGATGGCGTCGACGTTGTCCAGACTCGGTCCTCCGCTCGCCGGCGAACCGTCGGTCTTCTTCGGCGCGGTGGACACGATGTTCGAGTCCGTGCGGATGAGCGTGTCCCACATGCCGGTCTCGTAGCCGAGCCGCTCGACAATCGCGAGCGCGTGGCTGACCGAGTCGTGCTGCGCCACGCCATTGCGCGTGTCGGCCCAGGCGAGCACGCGCTTGCGCACCGGTCCGGCGGCGCGTCCGACACCCCGGCCGCCGCCCCGCCGCCCGCCCTGCCCCCGCGCACCGGGCGCGCCCAGCGCCGGGTTGCCGGCGCCGGGGGGCGGCGCGGACTGCTGTGCCAGGGCGAGCAGGCCACCTGCGAGCACCGCGGCGGCTGTAAGACTGAGCACAGTTCGGCGCACGGTTGACTCCCTCAGTTGAGGCTGAACGCGATCAACGTATCGGCCGTCGGGCTGCGCAGGAATCCGCCGCCGCCTGCGGGCACGACCACGTACTGTCTGCCGTCCTTGCCCAGGTACGTCGAAGGAATCGAGTGGGCCGGCGCGTCGAGCTTCTCTCGCCACAATTCCTTCCCGTTGCGCGCGTCGATTGCACGGAAGACGCCATCGATCGTGGCGCCGATGAAAATCAGGTTCCCCGCCGTCGTCATCGCGCCGCCCAGCATCGGCTGGCCCGTCTTGATCCCTTTGGCCTCCAGTTCCGGGAACTCGCCTATCGTCGTTCTCCAGGCGATGTCGCCGGTGTTCGCGTCGACGGCGATCAGCTCGCCCCAGGGCGGCTCGGAGCAGCTGTAGTCGTGCTGCGGATCCCAGAAGCGCCCGCCTTCGGGCGTCACCTTGCTCAGGCTGGGCCCGCTGCCGGCAGGCGCCGGGCCCCGCCCCGGACCCTGTCTGCCGCCCGGCCTCCCCTCACCTGCCGCGGCCTCACGTTCTCCGGCTCCCGCCGCGCCGCGGCGTCCGCCTCGGCCGAAACCGCGGAATCCTTCCTGCAGGTGCCCCCACTGCCCCGCGTTCATCACGTTCGTGATGATGAGGCCGAGCGGTTTGTTGAAGGCCACGCCCTGCCAGTTGCCGCCGCCGATCGCGCCCGGAAAGACGACGATGTCCTGGCCCTCCTTCCACGGGTTGTATGGCACGGTGTCTTCGAGCTTGTACTTGTCCCACAGACCCAGACAGTACGCCTCGAGCTCGGGCGTGACCCTGGCGAGCTCCTCCTTCTTCAGCGAGTTGCGCGCGAGCGCCGGCGGCTTCAGCGGGAAGGGTTGCGTCGGCGACGTCCACTCCCCCTTCGCCGTCGTCTGCGGCACCGGCCGCTCCTCCATGCCGTACATGGGCTCACCGGTTTCGCGGTTGAAGACGAACAGGAGGCCGGCTTTGGTGATCTCGGCCACGCCGGGAATCACGCGTCCCTCGCGTCGGACATCGACGAGCGTCGGCTGCGCTGCCGGGTCGTAATCCCAGATGTCGTGGTGGACGAGCTGCTGGTACCACTTGATCTTCCCGGTGTGCACGTCCACGGCGAGAATGCAGTCGCTGTACAGATTGTTGCCGTGGTGCGGACCGCCGTAGTAGTCGTTGCCGACCTTCTCGACAGGAACGAACAGCAGGCCGCGTTCGACGTCGACGGTGAAAATGCCCCACAGCCCAGGCGCGTAGGTCGAGTCCGCGCTGTCGTCCAGCCACGTCGATCGGTTCGGGTCACCCGGTTGCGCTTTCAGCTCGAGCGTCCATCGCAGCTCGCCGGTGATCGTGTCCCACGCCTTGACAGACGCGTTTCCCGGTCCCTGCGTCATCAGGATGTTCTCGTAGACCGCCGGCGGCGACGACAGGCGCAGGCCGGGAATGACTCCGTTCTCGGCGAAGCTCGTGACGAGGGTGCCGGTCTTCGGGTCGAGCGCGGCCACGCCATCGGCCGTGGACGTGAAGATGCGCGGGCCCACGCCACTGCCACCGGGCCAGTACGTCGGTCCCCGGCGCGCCGTACCGGTGGTCGAGTACTTCCAGATCTGCTGCCCGGTGACGCCATCCACCGCGAACACACCGTTGGCCGCGCTGAAGTACAGCGTTCCGTCAACCGCCAGCGGCGTGCTCTCGAAGAAGCCGGACGAGTCGCCGGTGTGAAAGGTCCACGCGCGAGTGAGGGTCGCGACGTTCGTCGTGTTGATCTGGGCGAGCGTCGAGAATTTGGTGCCGCCGGGATCCTGTCCCCAGAAGGCCCAGTCGTCTTGCGCCGACAGGGCGGCGGTCAGCGAGGCGGCCAGGACCGTGCCGGCCAGCAACGACGCTCTCATCTCCGCCCTCCCGCTCCGGCGATGGGTCTTCGGGTTCTCACGAGGATGAACGACCCGAACCATAGCATTGCGGCTGCTGCCGCGGCGACTGTAACGGTGCCGTTACCGTAAAACCTTCCGCCCGCCGGGGCGTACGCCGATAATGAGCACCTGGGCTTCTCACCCCGAGAACCACGACGACCCTCATGACGGCAGCCGTCTCCAAGACCCCACGCGCGCTGACGCCCGAGGAGGCGGCGCTCGCCGCCGCCCTGCTCGCCCGCGCGCGGACGGCCATGGCCGCGGTGGAGTCCTACGACCAGGAGGCCGTCGATCGCCTCTGCCGGGCGGTCGCCTGGGCCGGCGGCAACGAGACGACCGCGACCAGGCTCGCGAAGATGAGCGTCGAGGAAAGCGGTATGGGCAGCCCGGAGCCCCGCCGGCGTGCGAAAGTCCTGGGGATCCTCCGCGACGCGCTCCGACAGAAGAGCATCGGCGTCATCGAGGAACTGCCCGACAAGGGCATCGTCAAGTACGCCAAGCCCGCGGGCGTCATCGTCTCGCTCATCCCGGTCACGAGCCCCTACGTCACCCCCATCGGCATCGGCGTCTACGCCGTGAAGTGCCGCGACGCGGTGATCTTCTCGCCGCATCCCGCGAGCCGGAAGACCACGGCCGAAGCCGTCCGCGTGATGCGCGCCGCGCTCGCCGCCTGCGGCGCGCCGGAGGATCTGCTGCAGGTGGTCGAGACGCCGAGCATTCCGCTGGCGAAGGAGCTGATGCGGATCGGCGATCTGACGATCGCGACCGGCGGACCGGCGATGGTGAAGGCGGCCTACGGTTCGGGCAAGCCGGCCTACGGCGTCGGCGCCGGCAACGCGACGATGGTGATCGACGAGACGGCCGACGTCGCGCAGGCGGCGCGCAACTCGGCCGTCAGCAAGACGAACGACCACGGCTCGGGCTGCTCGGCGGACGGCAACCTGCTCGTGGACGCCCGCATCTACGACGCGTTCCTCGAGCGGCTCCAGGGCGAAGGCGGCTATCTCCTGAACGACGCGGAAAAGACGCGCCTGCGCGACGTCTATTGGGATGCCGACGGGCACCGGACGGCGAACACCATCGCACACTCCGCCGAGGCCGTTGCCCGGCTGGCCGGTATCGTCCTTCCGCCCGGCAAGACTTTTCTCATCGTCGAGGAGCGCCTGATCGGCAAGGACCATCTCTTCTCCACCGAGAAGCTCGGCATCGTGGTCGCCGTCTTCAGGTACCACGGCTTCGAGCAGGCCCTCGAGATGGTGCGCCGGATCTTCGAGACCGGCGGCAAGGGCCACTCGTGCGGCATCTTCTCGTTCGACGATGACCACATCCACCGGCTGGCGCTCGCGGCGCCGGTGAGCCGCATCATGGTGCGGCAGGTCCAGTCCAGCTCGAATGCCGGGACGTTCACCAACGGCATGCCGATGACGTCGAGCATGGGCTGCGGCACCTGGGGCGGCAACATCACCAACGAGAACATCTCGCTCAAGCACTACATGAACGTCACGTGGGTCAGCCGTCCGATTGCCGAGGACCGGCCGTCGGAACAGGAATTGTTCGGTGAGTTCTACCAGAGTCAGGTCTTCTAGACAGGGCCGTCATCATCCATGAATCCAGTGAGCCCACCGACCGCCGAATCCACCGGACGCGCCGCGGGCACCCGCATCGCGGCCTACCAGCTCGCCGACTATCTCGAGCACCTCGGTGTCGAGGTGATCTTCGGCCTCTGCGGCCACACGGTGATCGCGTTCCTCGACGCGCTCGGCAAGAGCCGGATCCGCTTCGTGTCCACGCGGCACGAGCAGATCGCCGCGCACGCGGCCGACGGCTACGCGCGCGCGACCGGAAAGCCCGGCGTGGTGCTGTCGCACCTCGGCCCTGGCCTCACCAACGCGGCCACCGGCGTGGCCAACGCGGCGCTCGACTCGATCCCGCTCGTGGTGATTGCCGGAGACGTGCAGTCGTACTTCCATGGGCGGCATCCGCATCAGGAAGTGAACCTGCACCACGACGCCAGCCAGCTGGAGATCTACCGGCCCTTCTGCAAGCGCGTGTATCGCGTGGACCGGCCGGCGGACCTGCCGCGCATCGTGGAGCGGGCGTTCCATCTCTCGCAGAGCGGTCGTCCCGGACCTGTCCTCGTGGATGTGCCGATGGACATCTTCTCGGCCGATCTGCCCGTCGGCGCCTTCGCCCGCACGCCGCCGCCGCTTGCGCGACCGTCGATCGACCCCGCGACGGCCGACACCATCGTCGACGCGCTCGCATCGGCCGAGCGGCCGGTGCTGTATGTCGGCGGCGGCGTCCTGTCAGCGCGCGCCAGCGCGGAGCTGGCCGCGCTGGCGGAGACGCTCGAGCTGCCGGTCGCCCACACTCTCATGGGCAAGGGGTGCCTGCGCGAGGATCACCCGCTGCTCGTCGGCCAGACGGGTTTCTGGGGCGTGCCGATCGCCAATGAGATCTGCCGACACGCGGACGTGATGCTCGCAGTCGGCACGCGGCTGGCGGAAGCGAACTCCAGCTCGTGGGACCCGCGATTCACGTTCGCCATCCCTCCGACGCGCCTCGTTCACGTCGACGCCGATCCGAACGAAATCGGGCGCAACTACCAGACGGAGCTCGGGGTGGTCGCCGACGCGAAGGCCGCGCTGGGCGCGCTGGCCGCCGCGGCGCGGGGACGGACGCACCGCGACCGCGGCAGGCTCCGCGAGCGCATTGCGGAGGGCCGGCAGGCGTTCGCGGCCAACTGGAAGAACCAGCGGGCCTCCGACCAGTTCCCGATGCGCCCTGAGCGGATCCTCAGCGAGCTGCGCCAGGCCGTTCCCGAGGACGGGTTCATCGTCACCGACGTCGGCTGGAACAAGAACGGCGTGGCGCAGCAGTTCCCCTTCACGGTGCCGGGCACGTTCATCACGCCGAGCGGCCTGGCGACGATGGGATTCGGCGCGGCCGCCGTGCTCGGCGTCAAGCTCGCGCATCCGGACCGCGCGGCGGTCGCGCTCGTCGGCGACGGGGGGTTCAGCACCAATCCGAGCGTCATCGCGACGGCCATGGAGGCCGATCTCCCGGTCGTCTGGCTCGTCATGGACAACGCCGCGTTCGGCACGATCGCGGGACTCGAGTCCATGCACTACGGCTGGAGCTTCGGCTGTCTCTTCGAGCGGCGCGGCCAGCCGTACCGGGCGGACTACGCGGCGCTCGCCCGGTCGTTCGGCGCCAACGGCATCGCCATCGCCAGTGCGGACGAGCTGGGGCCCGCCCTGCGCGACGCACTCGCCTCCGACGTCCCGACACTGATTCAGGCGCCGATGGAGAACGCGCCGACGCCGACACCGGGGCACTGGGACATCAACGACATCTACCGGACAGGTGTCTGACAGGCCGGTGTCAGCGCGCCGCTCGGTGACGCCTGTGAAATGCTTGTCATGGCGAGTATGTCCCTGGTAGTACTGCGGTATGAAAGTTGCCGTGTCGATTCCTGAAGGCCTGTTCGATTCAGCAGAATCGTTGGGAAAACGGCTCGGCCTGTCTCGAAGTCGCCTGTATGCCTCGGCTCTGGCCGAGTTCCTCGCCAAGCACAAGGGTCGCAAGACCACTGAACGCCTGAACCGCGTGTACGCCGATGAGGAGAGCCGACTCGACACGCCCCTCCGCCGACGCCAGGCCCAGTCCGTGGGCCGCGAATCGTGGTAGTTGAACGTGGGCAGATCTGGTGGGCTGCCCTCGGCGAGCCGGGCGGATCGGAGCCTGGATTCCGGCGACCCGTCCTGATCGTTTCCGGGGATGCTTTCAACCGCAGCCGCATTCGGACGGTAATCGCCGTTGTCTTGACCGCGAATCTCCGATTGATCGACGCGCCGGGCAATGTGCTCGTGTCCACCAAGGCATCCGGACTCCTGAAAGATTCCGTGGCGAATGTGTCCCAGGTCGTGACGCTCGATAAGGAGTTCTTGACGGAACTCGCGGGCCGCGTCACGGGACGCCTCCTGTCCGATATCGATTCCGGCCTGCGGGTTGTCCTGGACTTGTAGTCGGGTCTAGCTGGCCAACGTGAGCGCTGAGCCGCGGCGCGCCGTGGAAGGCTACCGCCCAGGCATTGATGGCACGGACCGTCTCTCGCGTCGGCTCCACTTGGTTGTTGGGCCGCCAGTTGTCATTCAACGCCAATCGTGTTGCTGCGGCGTTCGGTCAAGATCGTGTCGTGCGATCTGCCGTCGCGCTTCGCGATCCGCTCTCGCCGACCTACGACTCGGAATCCGCAAGACGCTTGGAGGGCGAGACTTGGCCCATTGTCCGCGATCGTGGCGCCTTGAAGCGTCCAGATTCCATGAGCCTCGGCGGACTCGATGAGGGCCTCCAACAGAGCGTGACCTATCCCGCGACCGCGTGCTGTGGCGGCAACGTAGATGCCGACTTCAGCAACCCCACCGTAGCAGGAGCGCCTGGAGAATGGGCTGATCGCCGCCCACCCCAGAACACCGTCATCGCGCGCCACCAATCGGCTATGGGGCAAGCGAGCTGCGTTCCATTGATCCCATGACGGAGCTTCTGTTTCGAAACTGCCTACGCCTGTGGCGAGACCCTCTTCGTAGATCCGGCGAACTTCCGGCCAATCGCTCTCCGTCATTGAATCGATGCGGATTGCCATGTGTGTCGAACGCGCCTGCCTTCAGGAACCCGGCGGCAACGGCTGCCTCGAACCTGGAACCACGACGCTCGTGGTGTGAGGAACCAACGTGACCAACGCGCGATCAGCGTCTTCGACCGGAATGCTGAGCACGAGCGCCGGCCTGACCTTGGCCGTCATGCCAAGATCGACCAGCCAGACCTCGCCTCGCTGCGGCGGTCTCGCCGCCGCGGTGAGGTCCTGCTCGGTGGGCGGCCCGGCGAGCTTCCGCGGCCCAAATCGGCTGGGTGCTCGCGGGCCGGGCCGGCAAGGCTCGGAAAACGCAGACGATAGCGCGAACGTGAAGACCAGCCTGCCGGCGCGATAGACTGCCGTGTCGAGTCCTTCATGCCAGACGTTCGCAGCGCCCGCCGGCGCCAGACGTTTCGGGTGGTCGAGCGAACCGGCCGCAGCGGGACGCCGGAAACCGCGCTCGACGACCAGCTCGAGCGGATCCTCCGCAGCGACACGTTTCAGCAGGCCGACCGCCTGAAGCGGTTCCTCACGTTCGTCGTTCAGGAGACGGCTGCCGGCCGGGGCGGCGAGCTCAAGGAGTACGTGATCGGCGTGCAGGTGTTCCGGAAGGAAGACTCGTTCGATCCCCGGACCGACCCGATCGTGCGCGTGCAGGCCCGGCGCCTGCGCGCCAAGCTCGTGCAGTACTACCAGGAGGAAGGGCGCGCGGACGCGATCCTGGTCGAGCTGCCGAAGGGCGGCTACATCCCGGTGATCAAGCGGCGCGACGAGCCGACGGCCGCCAGGCGAAGCGTGGCCGCGGCGCTCGTGAGCCGGAACACCGTGGCCGTACCTCCCGATCGCCGACCACACGCCCGAGCGGTCGCTCGACGCGTTCTGCAAGGGAGTCCGCGAGGAGCTCCTGCACCAACTGACACGACTCTCCTGGATTCGCGTGCTCGCGCTGGGCACGGACGCCGTCGACAACGCCGGGGAGACCGCGCGCGCCGGAGCGGCGCTGGTCATCCATGGCAGCGCGCGGCGGTCGGGCGACCGCCTGCGCGTCAGCGTCCATCTCATCGACGCGGCGAGCGGCTGTTACGTCTGGTCGGAGTCGGTCGACGCGGCCGCCGGCAATCCGCTGGCCGCCGAAGAGCAGGTGGCCGGGGCCGTGGCCCGGCGGCTCGAGCCCGGGCCCGGGAGCGCCGCCCATCCACGGGGCAATCGGCCGGCTCAGAATCTTGCGGCGGAGAATCTGTACCTTCAGGGCCGCTATCACTTGAACCAGCGGACCGACGACGGCTTGAACAAGGCCCTGGACTTCTTCGAGAAGGCGCTCGTCGAGGACGCGCAGTACACGCTCGCGCACAGCGGCCTCGCCGACGCCTACGGCCTGCTCGCACACTACGGCGTCCGCGGTCCGGCCGACGTCTGGGCGAAGGCGGCCTCGAGCGCGGCGACGGCGGTCATGCTCGATGACCTGTCCGCCGAAGCGCACACGTCCCTCGCGCACGTGCACGCGACGCAGGACTGGGACTGGCGCGGGGCCGACCGGGAGTTCCAGCGCGCGATCGCCCTGAACCCGCGGTACGCCACGGCGCATCACTGGTACGCGGCGTCGTGCCTCGCCCCGCTCGGCCGCCTGGACGAGGCGCTCGACGAGATCGGCATCGCGCAGTCGCTCGACCCGGTCTCCTCGATCATCGCCCGCGACGTCGCGAGGATCCACTACTACCGGCGGGAGTTCGACGCCGCGCTCGACCACTGCGATCACACGATCGAGCTCAATCCGCACTTCGCGCCCGCGTACTGGCTGCTCGGCGTCATCCAGGAGCAGCGACGCGATCTGGACGAGTCGCTTGCCGCCTTTCAGCGCGCGGCGCATCTGTCGCCCCAGACGCCGCGACTGCTCGGCGCGCTCGGGCGCACGTTCGCGCTGTCGGGCCGCCGGAAAGCGGCGCTCGGCGTCCTGCGCACGCTCGAGGCGTGCGCGCGCGACCGGTACGTCTCGCCGCTGGAATTCGCGTGGATTCATTTCGCGATCGACGAGGTCGACCGCGGCTTCCACTGGCTGCGCAGGGCGTGCGAGGACCGATCCTTCGACCTGATCTCCCTGAAGGTGGACCCGCGCTTCGATCCGCTGCGAGACGACGAGCGGTTCGGGCCGATCCTGCGGCAGCTGAAGCTCGATCAGTGAGCGCTAGTCGACGTCCACCTCGAGCCGGTGGATGTCGCCGAGAATGACGCTGTAGGCGAGCGCGCCGAGCAGCGCCACCGCCGCAATGTAGACGAGGGGCGCGACGAACGAGCCCGTCCTGCCGTACGCGATGCCGACCACCAGGGGGGTCACGATGCCGGCCAGATTCGCGCTGAAATTGAAGATGCCGCCCGTCAGGCCGATGAGCGGCTTCGGCGCGACGTCGGCGATGACCGTCCAGCCCAGGTTCGTCATGCCCTGCCCGAAGAAGGCGACCGACATGACGAGGACGACCGCGGCGTTGTGGCCGGGCGGCACGTAGTTCGCCACGACAATCGTCGACGCGAGCAGCAGGCCGCCCACGATCGGCAGCTTTCGCGCCAGGTTGGCCGATCCGGTGCGCGCGAGGAGCGTATCCGAGACCCAGCCGCCGATGAGCCCCCCGACCGACGCGCCGATGAACGGCAGCGAGGTCATGAACCCCGCGGTGAGGAACGTCATGCCGCGTGCCGTCACCAAATACGTGGGGAACCACGTGAGGAAGAAGACCAGCGTCGAGTTACCGCCGAACTGGCCGAGGGATGCGCCAGCGATCTGGCGGTGGCGAAGCAGCATCCCGACGTGGCGGAACCTGAACGGGACGGGACGGGCACGGTGCTCGCCGCCTCCTCCGCGCTCGATGTACTCGATCTCGGCGCGGTTGGCCAAGGCGCTCTCCGACGGCGCCCGATAGAGACGCCACCAGACCAGTCCGAACGAGATGCCCAGCCCGCCCACCAGGAGGAACAGCAGGCGCCAACCGAAGCGCTCCGTCACCCAGAAGAGCGGGGCGCTGAGGAAGCCGAGACCGACGTACTGCCCGAACGAGTAGACGGCGTTCGCACGGGCCCGCTCCTGCTGTGGAAACCAGGTCGCGAGCACGCGGCTGTTCGCCGGAAAACACGGCGCCTCGAACACGCCCATGCCGACGCGGGTCGCGACGAGCATGGCGAGCGATCGCGCCGCGCCCATCAGCCCCGTGCACAGGGACCAGCACGTGACGGCGACCAGGTACGTCAGACGCGTGCCGAAACGATCGAGAAAGATGCCGCCGGGGATCTGAAGCAGCGCGTAGCTCCACGAGAACGCGGAGAAGACGATGCCCATCTCGACCGGATTGAGATGCAGGTCGGCCGCCACCGCGGGCGCCGCGATGCCCAGCACGGTGCGGTCGAGATAGTTGATGGTCGTGCCGATCGCCACGAGCGCCAGGATCGGCACCCATCGCGCCCGGGTAGCACGTGAGACCCCGGGGTGCGTGGCGCTCATGTCGGGCGGGCGATGTTGATCTGGAGCCTGACGCGACGGTCGGCGTTTCGGCGCTACATCAGCCCCTGCCGCAGGCAGTATCGCGAGCTCGTAAAGACCTTCTTGACCTCGTCGGGTCTGTCAATCGTCCTGTAGAACTGATCGAGGTAGCCGATCGCCTTCTGCTTCTGGCCGCTGTCGAGGAAGTCCGGCAGCGACCCGTACATCGTTGCGATCTCGCTCCTCACGGCGCGGAACTTCCCGAACACGGGCGCGAGCTGGTCGCCGGTGCGGCACGGCCCGCGGTAGATTCGGTCGCGCACGGTCGTGATGCCGAGGCTCGCCGGCGGCTGTGCGTAGCTGGCGTTCACCAGGCCCGAGTAGTCGAAGTCGTACGGAATCGGATACACCCCTCCCGCGGGGACCTGCACGACCTTGAAGTTGTGGAACGTGATGAGCGACATGTCGTGGTTGCTGATCAGATACTCGAACAGCGTGGCCTGGACGAACGTGCCGACGTCGAGCCTGGCGAGGTCGTCCTTCTCCTCGGTGATGCGGCCCCCCATGCGGCTGGCCAGGTCGTCATCGTCTTCGATCAACAGGGCCCAGCGCGTGGAGATCGGCTTCTGCTTGACGGCGTCGACGTACGTCGCCCGGGCGAGGCGCGCGCGAAACGACGCGGGCGTGATGAGGTTGTAGATCCGATAGGCGGCGTACTCGCGGAGGACGTACTGCTCGAACTCCTTGACGCCCTCGCGGCAGTGAACGCCGAGCTTGATCCGGTTCTGCCCCTCGAAGACCGAGTCCTTCATCTCGCCCTTCTTGAAGTCGAGCCACAGCGGTGCGAAGTCGCAGGTGTTGAAGGAGCGCCGGGCGTGCCCCCGCGTCCGTACCTGGAGATCCACCGTTCGGGTCGATCCGCCGTTGGCCGTGAACTGCATCGTCGCCGGAAAGGTCTTCGTACTCTCCGGGTCGCGGTCGCCCTGGATCGCCTTGAAATCAGCCGTGAGGGTGAACGCGACCGGGTCCGCGGCTTTGAACAGGGGCCGGTTCTCCGCCTCGACGCGGCGCTTCTCCAGCGCGGCGGCGTTCGGCCATGGGGTCCTCGGGGCGGCCGGCGACACCGCCTGCTGGGCGCGCATCGCAGCGCAGAACGCCACGATGAGCACGACGCTGACGCGGGAGGCTTTCAGCGTGAGATGCATAGTGGCCTCGGTTGTCCTGAGTCAGCGCGAAGCCTACCAGTGCGCCGCGGCGGGATCAAGGACTTCCAGTGTTCTGAGCGCCGATTTCGCGTTCGAGGTACTCGACGACGCGCTCGAACGGGTCGAAGCCGAACGCCGCGGCGACCGAAGGCCGCAAGTTCGAGTTCGCGTTGATGTCGTAGAACACCCGGCGTCCGTCGAGCGTCTCGAGGTACTCGATGCCGCCGACGTCGAGGCGCGCCGCCGCCACGATTCGGGCGGCGGTCCTGACGGCTTCGGTTGGCACCTCGGGATACGGGACGAACTCGACGGGCGGGCCGCCCGCAATCGCGGGAGCCGGCACGTCGCACGTCCCGCTGCCCTCCTCGGGATTGCAGATCGGCGACGGGCAGAGATTGAATCGGCCGTGCGTTCTCACGCGCATCGCATAGAGCAGTTCGCCTCCGAGGAACTCGAGCCGCACGATGCCGCGATCGGGATCGTGCGGCAGATATTCCTGCAGCAGGAACAGGTTGTCCGGCAGCCAGACCGACGGGTCGCGCGCGAAGATCTCTTCGACCTGATCGATCGACTCGACGACCTGAATCCGCGCGCCGCTCCCGCCCTGGTCCGGCTTGAGCAGCGCCGGCCAGCGCAGCTCGGGCAGCCGCCGGCGCAGCGCCGACACGTCGTTGAACGTCATCGAGCGCGGCGTGTCGATGCCGAGCGTTCGCAGCAAGGTGGCCTGCGTGCTCTTGCTGAGCTCGAGCTCGAACACCCGGCTGCCGTTGAGCAGGCGCGCGCCCAGGAGCTCGAGCGATCGCATGAACGCCAGCGCGAGCGGCACGGCCCGCGTGTTGCCGCGCACGTACGCGCTCGGGCTCGCCTGGTTGAAGTACAGCCTGGCGCGCGGGCTCTCCAGATTGGTGAAGGCGGCCGTCGTGACCTCGAATGCCTCGAATCGAACGCCGCGCCGTTCGAGCGCGGCGAAGAGCGGCTTCTGCCACTCCGGGTGCTCGTGCAGCACGATGAGATCGGGAGAGCTCGCCATCTCCTTCGCAAGCCTACAGCGAACGCACCGTCACGGCCCCAGGCGCCCGCCCCGCGGCGAGCGGATTCCTCAGCGGGCGGCCGAATCCTTCGGCGGAGATCTCGAAGACGTCTCCCGGCTGCGTCCTCACGCCTTCGGAGAAGCTCAGGGTGGCCGTACCGAAATAGTGGACGTGCACGTCTCCCGGAATCCGGTGTTCCGCGTACTTGAAATGATGGTGCTCGAGGTTGGCCAGCGTGTGGGACATGTTGGCTTCGCCCGTCAGGAACGGGCGCTCGAAGATGATTCCGCCGCTCCGGCGGATTCTACTCACACCCCGCACGTCGCGAGGGATCGAACCGACCAGCAGTTCCGGCCCGTAGCTGCTCTGACGCAGCTTCGAGTGCGCCAGCAGCAGATAGTTCCGCCGCTCGATGACGTGATCCGAGAACTCATTGGCGAGCGCAAGCCCGATGCGCGCCGGCCTGCCTTCGTCGTCGATGACGTAGATTCCAGCGAGCTCAGGCTCTTCCCCGCCGTCCTCGGCGAACCCGGGCATCGTCAGCGGCTGCTCGGGCGCCACCACGAACCGGCCATTGCCTTTGTAGAACCACTCCGGGGCCTCACCGACCTCGCCTGGCGACGGACGTCCTCCGTCGAGCCCGAGACGGAACATCTTCATCGAGTCGGTCAGGGTGTCTTCGGGCGGTCCGGACGTCCGATGCATGCGGTCTCGCGCGTCGGCGCTACCCAGATGCGTCAGCCCCGTGCCGGAGACGTGCAGCCGCAGCGGGTCTGGATGGTCCAGCGGCACGAGGATGCGACCATCTTGCACGATCGCCCGGAAATCTGCCCTGAGGCCGCTCATGCGGGCGCGGACGACCGGCTCCAGCGCGGATCGCGCGCGAATCGCCGCCAGCGCCAGGTCGTAGACGCGTTCGACCCCGTCAACGAGCTCGAGCGTCCCGCCGTCCGCGGTGGGCACGCCGACTCTGCGGCGTCCGGATTCATCGGCGAACTGGACCAGCCGGATGGGCATGCGCCGTGGATCGTACATCCTGAGCGCAGCGAATGGCTCGGCCGCCCCCGACTGACCACAATCTCCCGGGCTGCCCGGGGGCGCAGCCTGTACGGGCCGGGCCACGGGTCTATCATGAACAGACGAGGTCCACGGTGATCGGGCAGAGAACGCTCGTGCTCGTCGGAGCGGGGATCGTCATGCTGGCGAGGGGCCTGACGGGCGCCCCGCAGGGGCGCGAAGCGACGTTCGACCGGTGGCGCGCGGCGATCGAGAGCCACGCGCCCGGCCAACTCGATTCGGCGGTGACCGCGGTGTCTCGGTGGGCCAGGTCGGACCTGGAGTCCGCGCTCGACCGGCTCGCCGAAGCCGTTCCCCCGTCGGAGCAGCCGCGACTGCTCCGGCACGCTATCGTGCTTCACACCGACATCCTCGTGCTGCTCCGGCGTCCGGAGGGTTACGACCTCCCCGCCGACGACGACCGCTCGGTCGGACTGGTGGCCGACGCCGTGCAGATGGGCGTGAAGCGCGGCACCG
Organism: uncultured Acidobacteriota bacterium; assembly: GCA_963764505.1. Classification (GTDB taxonomy): domain Bacteria; phylum Acidobacteriota; class Vicinamibacteria; order Vicinamibacterales; family SCN-69-37; genus CAVXSP01. Next base: position 2,835,894 of record CAVXSP010000001.1, read on the forward strand.
TGCAGTGGGAGTTCACGCGCCAGCTCGTCGACCGGCTCCGCGAGGCGACGAGCGATCCGGCCGAGGCCGACGAGGAGACCAGGCTCTGGTACCGCGCGACGACGGCGTTCCTGGAGTCGTGGGAGGACTGGTCCGAGAGCGACGCCCACCTGGCGAGAGCGAAGCGACTGCTGTCCGACGATCCGGTCCTCCTCTTGTACGAGGGCACGATTCACGAAGCGTACGCCGGCCCGGCCATCCAGAGTCTGGAGCTGCCGAAGGAGTTGCGGCCGCCCGAGCCCGTGCACTTCGCCACGGGATCGGTCTTCAGCATGCCCAATCTCCAGCGGGCGGCGGCCACGGCCGTCTGGGTGTTCCAGTCTGCAGACGTGGAGACCCAGCAAGCCGAGCGTCTCTTTCGCGAGGCGTTCGCGAGCGATCCGGGGCTCGCGGAAGCCCGCATCCGCCTCGGACACGTGCTCGGCATGCGCGATCGCCCTGCCGAAGCGGTCGACCAGCTGCGCCAAGGGATCGATCTGGCGGTGTCGCCGCTCTTGCGTTACTGGGGGCTTCTCTTTCTCGGACGGGAGCAGCGCCGGCTCGGAAACGATCGGGAGGCGGCCGCGGCGTTCGAGCAGGCCGTGGCGCTCTACCCGCAGGCTCGGGCTCCGCGGCTCGGGCTGAGCGAGATCGCCTATGACAGCGGGGATCGCGACCGCGCGCTACGCGAGTTCCGAACGATGCTCGGATCGCCAGTGGACGCCGACGCGGCGGATCCGCGACTCACGTACGAACACACCCACGTTCCGGAGGCCGACGCGTGGCTGACCGACCTGCGCGTCCGGTTCCTGCGATGATCGAACACCGCCGCGCTCGAGCGCGGAGGCGCCTGTCCGGTGCGCGAGCATGGCTCGCGCTCGCCGTGCTCGTCGCTGCCTCGATCCGCATCGCCGCCCAGAACCCGACGTTCTCCGCGGCCACCGACGTGGTGCGCGTGGACGTGCTCGTGACCGACGGCACCCGTCCGATCTCCGGGCTCCAGCCGGGCGATTTCGTGGTGCTCGACAACGGCGTGCCGCAATCCGTCGATCTCGTCACGTTCGAGACCGCCCCGCTGAACGTCGTTCTCGCGCTCGACATGAGCCGAAGCGTGAGCGGGATCAAGCTCGTCCGGCTGAAGTCGGCGGCGCGCATGCTGATCGGCAGCCTCTCCGCGCCGGACGAGGCGGCGCTCCTGAGCTTCGGGTCGACGATGTCGTCCTACGTACCGCTGACCTCCGATCCGATGCCGCTCATCCGCGCCGTCGGCGCCGGCCGGGAGGGCGGCGACACGGCGCTGATCGACGCCAGCTACAGCGCGATGCTGCTGAGCGAGTCGGGAGCCGGACGTCCGATCGCGGTGGTCTTCAGCGACGGCGTCGACACGGCGAGCTTCCTCACCGCGGACGGCGTCCTCGACACCGCGAGGCGCAGCGACGCCGTCGTGTACGCGGTGAGCACGCCCGCAGCCCGGCGCGATCCGTTCCTCGAGCAACTGTGCGCGCGGACCGGCGGGCGTCTCGTGGATGTCAACTCCGTGGACGAGTTTCGCCAGACGTTCCTCGGGCTGCTCGACGAGTTCCGCCATCGCTATCTGCTCAGCTACAGGCCGACACGGGTCAGCACGACCGGATGGCATGAGCTGGACGTGCGCGTAAAGGATCCGCGCGCCAGGGTGAAGGCCCGTCCGGGCTACTTCCGTCACTGATCCGTCGCTTCCATCGCCCACGGGCCTGCGGCGACCGCCGGAGGCGTCGCGCTCGGCACAAAGGCGTTCGGCCGCAGCGCTCGGGCTATCATTTGCAATGGCTCTGATCACGCAGCGCTTCGTGGCGGTCGCGCTGGGCGTCGGCGTCGCCGCGTGCAGCGCGGCGATCAGTCCGGTTCACCGGCAGGACGCCCAGACCGCCGTCCGGGTCAAGACGGCTTTGGTCAACGATGCGGACCTCGGCGTCCTGCCGATCGAGGTGCGTGTCGCTGATGGCGTCGTCACGCTGTCGGGCGAGGTCCGCACCCAGGCGCAGGCCGACCGCGCAGTGACACTTGCGCGCGGCCTTCCCGGTGTGACCCGCGTCGTGTCGGATCTGCACATTGGCGGGGCGCAACCGATGCCGGCTGCGGCTCCTGCCCCCCGCCCGACCGCCGTGGCGGCCGCCGACGCCGATCTGCGGGCGCCCAACCAACATCGGGTGTTCGCGGTCGGCGCGAACATCGCGTGGAGCGTGCCTCCCGAGGGCCGGCTCGCCGCGCGGACCACGATTGGCCCGCTCTTTCGAGTCGGCTCCGGCGACGGCATGGGCGCCACGGTCGGGTTCGGCTGGTACAGCATGGACCTCCTGTCCGGCCTGACGCCGGGGTTGCGGCTGGCCCGTCTGCGCATCCGACCCGTGATGGGCGGATTTGCGCTGCGGCACAGCGGCACGCGGGTTTCGACATCGATCGGTGTCCTGGCCGGCGTCGCGTTCAACAGCCTGCAGCCGCAGTTTCCGATTCAAGTCCGCGAAGTCCCGGTCTCGATCTCGTCCAGCCCGGCCGTGCGGCTGAGCTCCTCGATGTGGTTCGACCTGAATGCGCGGCTGGCGCTCGGTCTCTCGGCGGGCTATGTGGTCACGCGCCCGCGGCTCACATCGATCGAGGACGACGTGGTCACGCGGCGTGTGCTCCGCGGCGATGCCCTGCTGATCGAAACCGGGATGGTCTACAAGCTCTTCTAAGGAGCCGCGATGGCCAACGTGCTCGTCCTTCGTCTCGCCGTGGTCGGCGATTTTGCGCGCTTCGCGGGCCGGGCCCTCCGCCAGGCGTGGGTGCCCCCGTACGAGCTGCGGGAGGTCGTGCGGCATCTCTTCGAGATGGGCCTGCGATCGACGCCGCTCATCGCGGTGAGCGGCTTTGCCGTCGGCATCGTGCTCTCGATGCACACGCGCGCCTCGCTCGCCCGCTTTGGCGCGGAGGCGCTGATTCCGGCCGGTCTCGGCATCGCGCTCGTGCGCGAAACCGGTCCCCTGACGGCGGGCCTACTGCTCTCCGGCCGGATCGGGGCCGGCATCGGCGCGGAACTGGCCGCCATGAAGGTCAGCGAACAGATCGACGCGCTCGAGGCGCTCGCGGTCGACTCCTTCCGCTATCTCGTCGTGACGCGGGTCGTGGCGTGCGTCGTCGCCGTCCCGATCCTGACGACGATCATGAACTTCACGGGCATGCTGGGCGGGTACACCGCGGAGAAGGCGGCGACCGGCATCGGGCTCCAGGCGTACTTCCGCGAGGCGTTCTCGCTCGTCCAGTTCTCGGACTGGATCCCGGCGACCCTGAAGACGGCCGCGTTCGGGTTCGTCATCGCGATCGTGGGCTCGTATCTCGGCGTCAATGCGAGCCGCGGGACCGAAGGTGTCGGGCAGGCGTCGACGCGCAGCGTCGTCATGGGGTCGATTCTGCTGATTGCGGTCAACGTGATCCTGGTGAGAATCATCTTCTTCTTCTATCCCGCCTGAGCCGATGCCCGCCACGTCCCCTCCGGCCGTCGAACTTCGCGAGGTCACGAAAGCCTTCGGTGGCCGCCGCGTGCTGGACCGCGTCAGCTTCGCCGTGGCGCCGGGCCGGAGCCTGTGCATTCTCGGCCGCAGCGGCACGGGCAAGAGCGTCGCGCTCAAGCACATCATCGGCCTGATCACGCCCGACAGCGGAGAGGTGGCGATTGACGGCGAGGTGATCACCGGGTTTCCGGCGGCCGACCTGACGCGCGTCAGACGCCGTATCGGGTTTCTGTTTCAGAACGCCGCGCTGTTCGACTCGATTTCCGTGGGAGAGAACGTCGCGTTCCCGCTGCGGCGCCACACGGACCTGGCGGACGCCGCGATCCGTGCTCGTGCCCGCGACCTCCTCGCCAGCGTCGGCCTCGACCGGGAGTACGAGAAGATGCCGGCCGATCTCTCGGGGGGCATGCGCAAGCGGGCCGGGCTGGCGCGTGCGATGGCGCTCGACCCATCGATCCTCCTGGTCGACGAGCCGAGCGCGGGCCTGGATCCCGTCACGTCCGGCGAGGTCGACGCCCTGCTCGCGCGCACGCGCGAGCGCCTGCGAACGACGCTGATCGTCGTCACGCACAACATCCCGAGCGCGCGGACGATCGGCGACGATCTGGTCTTCCTGCACGAGGGACGCATACTCGCGCGCGGCACGCCCGCCGACATGGAGCGCAGCGATCTGCCCTTGGTACGGCAGTTCATGGCGTCGGGCACCGGAGGATAGCGGACAAGGAGTCAGGCAATGAGACGGAATGCGTGGGTCGGAGCCTTCGTGACGGGCGGCGTACTGCTCTTCGCGGTGGGAATCTTCGTGATCGGCGATCGGCGGCTGCTGTTCACACCGCGGTTCGAGCTGTACACGACGCTCGGAACCGTATCCGGCGTGCAGGTGGGCACCAAGGTGCGGGTCGCCGGACTGGACGCCGGGGAAGTGCTGGACATCCAGATACCGTCGCGCCCCTCGGAGCCGTTTCGCCTCCGCATGCGTCTTCGGGAGGACGTCCGGCCGCTGGTGCGGAAGGATGCCGTCTGCACCGTGCAGACCGACGGCTTCGTCGGCAATGCCTTCATCCAGGTCGGCCGCGGCACGGACGCGGCGGCCGAGGTGTCGAACGGCGACACGCTCGCCGGCCAGGATCCGGTCGCCCTGGCCGACCTCATCGCGGAGGGGCGTGAGACCTTCCGGCTCATGGCCGCGGAGATGACCGGCGTGGGCGACCAGGTGGGCGACGCCGTGAACGGCCTGACCGACGTGACGAAGTCTGCCACCTCGCTCATCGACGACGTGGGCGGAGAGGTCAAGGTCATCACGGCCTCGAGCGCGCGGTTCCTCGATGACACACATACGCTGATGACCGATGCCCAGCGCATCTCGAACGACCTCCGCGCCGGCCGCGGGTCGCTCGGACGGCTCCTGACCGACGACACGCTGTACCAGCGCTGGGTCAGCGTCTCCGACGAGGTGAACCACGCGGCGGCGGACGTCCGGGCGACGACGGAGCGGACGCGGTCACTCGTCGACAGCGTGGCGGCCCGGGACGGGACGGCGCAGCAGATCGTCCAGGCGCTCCGCGACACGCTGGCCGACTCGCGTGAGGTGATTTCCGACCTGTCGGAGGGGACAGAGGCACTCAAGCACAATTTCCTGTTCCGGGGGTTCTTCCGCAACCGAGGATTCTTCGACATCGATACGATTTCGCGCGACGCGTACATGGCCGGCGCGCTCGCCGGCAACAACCGGACGACGCTTCGCATCTGGATCGACGCGGCCGGGCTGTTCACGCGGGACGCGGATGGCCGCGAGGTGCTGAGCGACGCCGGCCGGCGGCGAGTCGACTCGGCCATGGCCGATTTCGTCCGGTATCCGAGCGACAGCCCGCTCGTCGTGGAGGGGTACGCGGACGAGGCGGCCGGCGAACCGGCGTCGCTGACCTCCGCGGACCGAGCGCAGACCGTGCGCGATTACGTCGTGTCCCGGTTTCGGCGGCCGGCGACGCTGACCGGCGTCATGTCCATGGGCAGCGAGGCGCCTGGCAGTCCGCGCGGGGACGATCACTGGGCCGGCGTGGCGCTGGCGCTGTTCGTACGGAACGATGCCCTCGTGGGCCGCTGAAGACGCGGCCGTCCTCCGCGTCGGTCGTCCTCACGAGACCGGCCGTCAAGAGTGATACAACGGTGTGGCGATGGTGGACGTTCTGGTCATCGGCGGGGGGCCGGTCGGGCTCGCCTGCGCGATTGAAGCGGCGCGCCAGGGGCTGACCGCGCGCGTGATCGAGAAAGGCGCGCTCGTCAATTCGATTCTCGGATATCCCTCCAGGATGGAGTTCTTCTCCACGCCCGAGCTGATCGAGATCGGCGGACATCCCTTCCCGGTTCGCGAGTACAAACCAACGCGCGAGGACGGACTCGAGTACTACCGATCGGTCGCCGCGCGGGAGGGGCTCGACGTCCGGTTGTACGAGACCGTGCTCGACGTGTCTGGCGCGCGGGGCGCCTTCACGATCGTGACGACCCGCGGCGAGCACGCCGCGCGGGCGGTCGTCGTCGCCATCGGGTTCTTCGACCGGCCGAATCCGCTGAACGTGCCCGGCGAGGACCTGCCCAAGGTCACGCACTACTATCGGGAGCCGTACCCGTACGTCGGACAGCGCGTCGCCGTGGTCGGGGCCCGGAACTCGGCGGCCAAGGCCGCCCTCGACTGCCACCGGCACGGCGCGGCGGTCACGCTCATCGTGCGCGCGGCCGAGCTGTCTCCGAAGATCAAGTACTGGATCAAGCCGGACCTCGAGAACCGGATCAAGGAGGCCAGCATCCAGGCGTTCTTCCGTACCGTGGTCGAGGAGATCCGCCCCGACGCCGTCGTCGTGGCGACCCCGGACGGCCGCCGCGAGATCGGCAACGACTGGGTCCTCGCGATGACCGGATATCAGCCGGATTTCGCGTTCCTCGAGCGCCTCGGCATCACGCTGGCCGACGACGAGTTCCGGACGCCGGTGTTCGACGAGACGACGTTCGAAACGGCCCGCCCGGGGGTCTACCTCGCGGGCACCGTCTGCGGCGGACTTCAGACGGGCCGCTGGTTCATCGAGAACGGGCGTTTTCATGCGCGGCAGATCGCGTCGCACATCGCGAAGGGTTGCGCCGACCCGGTCGCCTTCGACGCGATCCACTGGAAGACGCAGGAGTGACTGGCCCCGCGCGCGACCGCCTCGTCGCGGCGATTCTGGATTTCCTGCCCCATTCGGGCCTGCTCGCGTTCGGTGAGGTCCGAGCCGCTCTCGAGCGCGAGATCGACGCGGCCGGATCGGAGGCGCTGGCCGGGGTGAAGGCGCGTCTGGAGGAGGATCGCGGCTGGAGCTACTACCCGCCCGATCCACTCGCCCGGCGAATTCACCATCTGCTGGCCGACCGCTTCCTGCAGCCCGCCTCCCGCGTCGTGGGCGCCGAGCACCTTGCGCGGCTCGGCGCGGGACCGGTGGCCATCTTCGCCAACCACCTGTCGTACGCGGACGCCAACGTGATTGAAGTCCTCCTGCGCCGCGCGGACGCTCCGGATGTCGCGGACCGGCTCACCGCGCTCGCGGGTCCGAAGGTGTTCACGGATCGACAGCGCCGGTTCTCGAGCCTGTGCTTCGGGACCCTCAAGGTGCCGCAGAGCGCCGAGCTGTCGTCGGAAGAGGCCGTCATGAGCGCGCGGGAGGTCGCCCGCGCGGCGCGTCTCTCGATCGAGGCGGCACACGATCGCCTCCGTGCGGGCGATGCGCTGCTGCTCTTCGGCGAGGGGACGCGCAGCCGCGCGGCCGCGATGCAGCACCTGCTGCCGGGCGTCGCCCGCTACCTCGACGTGCCCGGCACACGCGTGCTGCCGATCGGGCTGGTCGGATCCGAGAAGCTCTTCCCGGTCGCCGACGCCCGCATCAGCCCGGCCGAGGTCGTCATGCGCGTGGGCGCGCCAATCCGGGCGGAGCGGTTCCTGGACCGCGCGCGCTCGGACCGCCGGGTGATCGTCGATGCCCTCGGACTGGCCATCGCAGAGCTGCTCCCGCGCTCCTACCGCGGCGTGTACAACGAGCCCGGCGCGTTTCCCGAGGCGTGGCGGATCCTCCAGAGCTCGACCGGCGTCCTCGAGTAGTGCGGGCCGCCGCTGTCACAAAGATCGCCCGTCCGACGTTCTAGTGAGTGTCATGGACGCACGCAGCGACGTCCTCGCCCCTGTGAGGCCGTCGAGCAGGGCGGCTTCCGACCTGGAGGCGACCTTCCACGCGGAATATGGGCCGGTGGCGCGCGCCATCGCCCGCGTGATCCGGGATCCGGCTCGCGCCGAGGAGCTGGCGGTCGAGGTCTTCCTCAAATGGTCCAGGACGCAGCCGACCGACGGCGAGAACGCCGCGGGCTGGCTCCGTCGCGCGGCCGTCCGCGTGGCGCTCGACGAGCTGCGACGGCAGGCCCGCCGGGCGCGATCGGAACGGCTGCTGGCCTGGGTTCGCGGCGCGCCCACGCCAGAGGAGATCGCGGTGTCCCGTCAGGAGGCCGACCGGGTTCGCCGCGTGCTCGGCGCCATGCCCACACGACAGGCCGAGCTGCTGCTGCTCCGCCACAGCGGCTTCAGCTATGAGGAGCTGGCGGTGGCCATGCACGTGAACCCGTCATCGATTGGGACGCTGCTCGGCCGGGCCCAGGCCGCGTTCAGAAGGGAGTATTTGAGACGCCATGGAACATCGTGACGAATCGGATGGAATCGGCCGCTGGATCGATGACCGGCTCGAGACGTTGAGCTCCGACGACGCGTGGCGGCCAGACGTCCCGACGGCTTTGGCGCGTCTCGAATTGGCGCGCGGCACGTCGGCGTCGCGTCAACGGCGATGGACCTGGGGGACGGCGGGAGCCGTGGCATTCGGGCTGTCACTGCTCCTCTTCCCTTCCACGCAGATTCTCGCGCAACGCTGCGTCGCCGCGTGCGTGGAGCAGACCGGCCGAGTGGGTCGGATCCTCTGGGGTCCCTCCGCACGCGCGGTCGGAACCGCGACGCCGTTGATCGCGAGTCCCGAGCGGCGGATGGCGCCGGCGCTGTCTGCCTTCGACCAGTCGGGCAGAGCGGTGAGCCTGGCAGCGTACCGCGGCAGCGTCGTCCTGCTGAACTTCTGGGCCACGTGGTGCCGACCGTGCGAGGTCGAGATTCCCTGGTTCGGCGAGCTGCAGCAGCGGTACGCCGACAGGGGGCTGGTCGTCGTGGGCGTCTCGATGGACGATGACGGCTGGGCGCCGGTCCGTGGATTCCTGACGAAGCACAGGATGACCTATCCCGTGATCCTCGCGAGCGACGACGTCCGGCGCGGATATGCCGACGTGATAGCGCTGCCCACGACACTGATCCTCGACCGCACGGGCCGCATCGCGTCGAAGCGGGTCGGCCTGGCCGAAAAGGCCGACTACGAAGGGGACATCCGGGCCGTGCTCGCCGAATAGGGCGTGCGGACGGCCCCCGGCATGGTAAACCGTACAGCGTGCGGCTCCTGCTCGTCGAAGACGACGCCACGATCGCGGAGTTCGTTGCGCGCGGCCTGCGCGAAGCGGGGTTCGCCGTCGACCGCACGGCGGACGGCGAGGCCGGCCTGCAGAACGCCCTCGTCGAGCCGTACGACGTCGCCATCGTGGATCTCATGCTGCCGAAGCGCGACGGGCTGTCGCTCATCGAAGAGCTTCGGCGACGCGGGATCGGCACGCCGGTACTGATCCTCAGCGCCAGGCGCTCGGTGGACGATCGCGTCCGCGGACTCCAGAGCGGCGGAGACGACTACCTCACCAAACCCTTCGCGCTGACCGAGCTGCTGGCCCGGGTCCAGGCGCTCGTCCGTCGCGCGACCCGGTCGGTCGAGCCGACGACGCTCAGCGTCGAGGATCTCGCGATGGACCTGCTGTCGCGTCGCGTCACCCGTGCGGGACGTCCCATCGACCTCCGGCCGCGGGAATTCGCCGTGCTCGAGTACCTGATGCGGAACGCGGGGCGTGTCGTGTCGAAGACGATGCTCCTGTCGCACGTCTGGGAGTACAACTTCGACCCTCAGACGAACATCGTGGACGTCGTGGTCAGCCGGCTTCGCGAGAAAGTGGACAGGCCGTTTCCGCGCAAGCTGCTGCACACGATGCGGGGCATGGGGTACGTGCTCGAGGCCAGAGCCGGGGGATGATGGCCGGCGAATCCCAGCCTCGCTTCGGCCTGCGCATCGCGCTCTGGTATGCCATCCTGTTCGTCGTCGGGGCGCTGGCGATCGTCCTGCTCACCTACTATCTGACGTCGCTCTCGCTCGCTCAGCGCGATCACCAGATTATCGAGGCCAAGCTGGGCGAGTACACGGCCGCGTACGGCCGCGGCGGCATGCAGGGCCTGGCCGACACCGTGCGTGCCGAGCAGCAGACGGCGCCCGAGCGCCTGTTCGTGCGGGTGACGACGCCGTTCTCCGAGCTCGTGCTCAGCAATCTGAGCGACCGCAGCCCGGGGACGCTCGAAAGGGCGCGTCTGCGGCTGCCCGACGGCACCATCGTGGAGGTCGGCAAGAGCACGGAGGCGCGCGATGACCTGCTCGCCCGATTCCGCGCGGCGCTCGGCACCGTGACGCTGACGATCATCGTCGTGGCGCTGACGGGCGGCTGGCTGGCGACTCAATCGGCGGTCCAGCCGGTCCGCAAGCTGACGCAGGCGGTCCAGCGGATCATCCGAACGGGACGCACGGATCGGCGGGTGCCCGCCGCCGGCACCGGCGATGCGCTGGACGAGCTGACCGTGCTCTTCAACGCCATGCTGGATCGGATCGAAGGCCTCGTGCAGGCGATGCGCGATGCGCTCGACAACGTCGCGCACGATCTGCGGACGCCGCTCGCGCGCCTCCGGGGCACCGCCGAGGTCGCCCTGGCCGGGCCCGCCGAGCCGGAGCGCTACCGCGAGGCGCTCGCCGACTGCGTCGAGGAGACCGATCGCGTGCTCGTCATGCTCAACACGCTGATGGACATCTCCGAAGCGGAAAGCGGCGCGATGCCGCTGCGCCGCGAGCCGGTCTCCCTGCTCGAGGTGGTCGACCGGGCCATCGACCTGTACCGGGACGTCGCCGAGGCGAAGGGCGTGTCGCTGCAAATCGCGCCGTCCGACAGCGTGGCGGCGGACGTGGCCGTGCAGGGCGATCGGCCGCGCCTCGAGCAGGTGGCGGCCAACCTGATCGACAACGCCGTGAAATACACGGAGGCCGGCGGCCGGGTCGATGTGCGGGTTCGGCGCGAAGGCGACCACGTGCTGCTGCAGGTCGAGGACACCGGCATCGGCATCCCCGCGCACGAGGTCTCCCGCATCTGGGACCGGCTCTTCCGGAGCGACACGAGCCGCGCCGAGCGCGGGCTGGGCCTTGGGCTCAGCTTCGTCAAGGCAATCGTCGAGGCGCACGGCGGCAAGGTGGGCGTCGACAGCGAGCCGGGGCGCGGGTCGACGTTCACGGTTGCCTTGCCGCGTGGAGAGGCTGCTGGCTGAAGCGGGAGGATCCTCTCCCTCTCACCTTTCACCAATTTAATGTTCGTGTAATCGGCCAGACAGGCGGGATGCCGTCCAATGGATAGAGAGATTCACAGAAGGACGGAGGACCCACATGAACGACATTCACCTCACTATCAGCAAGCGGGCTGCCAGGGCCGGCGTCGGCGTGGCGGCATCGCTGCTGCTCGTCGGCGGCGTCGCCTGGCGAGGCTTCGCCCAGTCCACCCCGCCGGCGCACGCGGCGACGGTGACGACTCCGCTGACGCGCGCGGTCGAGGGCGGCCGCGATTCCTATGCCGACGTCGTGGACGTCGTCGCGCCGGCCGTCGTGACGATACGCACCGAAGGCAAGGCGACGATGGCGCCTGCGCAGTTCCAGGCGCCCGACGAGGACTGGTTCCAGCAGTTCTTCGGGATGCCATTCGGACAGGGCCGGCAGCCGAACGCGCCGCCGCGCACGTTCAAGCAGCACGCGCTCGGCTCGGGCGTCATGGTGACGTCCGACGGCTACATCCTGACGAACAATCACGTGGTCGACGGCGCCGACAAGATCCGGGTCGAGTTCAGCAACGGCGAGTCGCTGGACGCGAAGGTCGTGGGCACCGACAAGCCGACGGACCTGGCGCTGCTCAAGATCGAAGGCAGCGACTTCAATGCGCTGGCGCTCGGCAATTCCGACGCCGTCAAGGTCGGTGACGTGGTGCTCGCGGTCGGCAATCCGCTCGGCATCGGCGAGACCGTCACGATGGGCATCATCAGCGCGAAGGGCCGATCGACGGGCAACGCGGACGGCAGCTACGAGGACTTCCTGCAGACCGACGCGCCGATCAACCACGGCAACTCGGGCGGCGCGCTCGTCAACACCCGGGGCGAGCTCATCGGGATCAACTCGCAGATCCTGACCGGCTCCCAGTTCACGCAGGGCAACATCGGCATCGGCTTCGCGATCCCGGTGAACATGGCGAAGAACGTCATGGAGCAGCTCCGCACCAAGGGCAAGGTGACGCGGGCGCAGCTCGGCGTCACGATCCAGAACGTCTCGCCCGAGATGGCACAGAGCCTGGGTCTCGAGCAGCAGACCGGCGGCGTCATCGTCAGCTCCGTGCTGCCGGACAGCGCGGCCGACCATGCCGGTCTGAAGCAGGGTGACGTGATCACCGCCCTCGACGGCAAGGCCGTCAAGGACATGAACGGCCTCCGGAATCGCGTGGCCCAGTCGACGCCGGGCAGCAATGCGGATCTGACCATCGTCCGGTCCGGTCACGAGCAGCACCTGTCCGTGAAGCTCGACGAGCTCAATCCGGAGCAGACGACGCGCAACGGCCCGAGCGAATCCGGAAACGACGGCACCAGCGACAAGGGGCTGCTCGGAGTCGCCGTCGAGCCGCTGACGCCAGCGCTCGCCCAGCGTCTTGGCGTGAAGAGCACTCACGGCCTGGTCGTGGACGAAGTCAATCCGGACAGCCGCGCGGCGGACGCCCAGATCCAGCAGGGCGACGTCATCGAGTCGGTCAACCGGCAGGACGTGAGCTCCGTCGACGAGCTCCGCGCCGCGCTCGGCAAAACGCCGAACCGCCCCGCGCTGCTCCTGCTCAATCGCAACGGCAACGAGATCTTCGTGACCGTGAGGCCAGCCAGTGAGTGAGTGAGCTCGCGGGCGGCTGACGCACGCTTCGACCGTCAATCTCCGACAGTGCCCCGCCGGCCCGGCCGGCGGGGCACTGATGTTTGTACTCGACGTGGACACCGCCCTCAGGACGCCTTCTCCCGATCGCGCATGGCTGCCCTCCTCGTGTCCGCACGTCGCTTGCTTCGAGATCCTGAGGCCGTCCTCGGCTGGCTGGGCTTCATCAACATCGCGCTGGCCGTCTTCAACCTGATTCCGGGCTTCCCGCTGGACGGCGGGCGCGTGCTTCGCGCCGTCGCATGGTTCCTGCTCGACGCGGCACAGTCCCAGTACGTCGCCACGGTGGCGACGTCCAGGCTGCGGGGCCTGAGCGTCGCCGACATCATGGCCTACGACTCTCCGCCCGTTGACGCGGCGATGACCGTGCAGGAGTTCGTCGACAGACAGCTATCGCACGCCACCCTGCGCTGTTTCGCCGTTCGCCGGGGCCAGGAGGTGATCGGGTTCGTGACGCCCGCCGACATCGAAGCCCTCGGGCGAGCCGAGTGGTCGCAGCGAACGCTCGCGGATCTCGTGCCGCCGGTCGACGCCGCGCACGCCGTGCCTCCCGAAGCCTCGGCCGCGACTGCTCTGACGATGATGGGCCGGGAACACCTGGATCAGGTCCCGGTCGTGACCGATGGCCACGTGGAAGGCGTGGTCACACGAGCCCATCTCCTGCAGGTGCTGCAGGTGCGAGCCGAGCTCACCTGACGCGTCGGCGCGTCATCGAACCTTGCCCCGGGCCGCCACCTTCCACGCGCCGTCCACCCGGCCGTCACGTCCGTACCAGACCTCGTCGTGGAGATTGACGGTCGGGCAGACGTGACTCGGCACCACCCAGACCTTCTCGCCGATGCGCACCGGGCCGCGGGTCTCCACGTACCCGTGCTCCTCGTTCATCTTGCGCATCGTCCACGGCCGGCCCGGAAAGTGGCCGAACGTGCCGACGCCGTGCGTGGCATCGCTCGAGAACGTCTTCGAGCCCGCGTCGACGAGACACTGGCCAGGCACGGCGGTGCTCACGACCGTGGTCAAGACGCGGAGCGCGCAGTCCGCTTCGGTACACAGGCCCGAGGCGAGGCTGCTGGCGTCGAAGAACACATAGGTGCCGGGACGGATCTCGGTGGTCTGGGGGATCAGCGGCGTCTTGGAGGCGCCGGGCGTCGAGCCTCCCGAGACGATCTCCGCGTCGAAGCCTTCCGCCCGCAGCGCGTCGAGCACCGCGCCGAGCCGGGCGCAAGCCGCGCGGAAGCCGTCCTCGTCGAGCCATGAGGGCCAGTACATGACGCCGGCGAACCGGTCGCAGGCCTTGGCCACGCGGACCGCCTGCTCCGGCGACTGCACGCCGGCGCGGCCGACGCCGACGTCGACTTCGACGAGCGTCCGGATGCCATGGAGATCGCGCGCCGCCTCGACCGAGTCGACCGCCGCGGCGACCTGCCGAGACGCCGCCAGCGCGCGGAGCCGGGGCACCTTCTCCCCGAGGATGGGATACGCGACCAGGACGTCGTTCCCGGGCAGCACTTCGGCCTCGCCGATCTTCGCGACGGTGATGCCGACGGCGCCGGCTGCGATCTGCATCGCGGCGATTTCGGGAATCTTGTGGGTCTTCGTATGCGGCCGGAGGCCCACGTTCCACTGGCGGCATTGGGCCTGCATGCGCTCGATGTTGCGCTCGAGCGCATCGAGGTCGACGTAGAGCGCCGGCGTGTCGAGATCCTGCGCCTCCATCAGCGCGGCTGCCTGGCGATGCACTCGATCTCGACGGGAATGCCTCCGGGCAGCGCGCCCGCCTGAATCGTCGTTCGCGCCGGATAGGGCGCGTCGAACATCGAGGCGTACACTTCGTTCATCGCCGCGAAGTCATCGATGTCGCGAAGGTACACGTTGCACTTGACCACGTCGTCCAGCGAGGCACCCGCGGCGCTCAGGATCGACCGGATGTTCTCGAACGTCTGCTTCGTCGCCGCGCGCACGTCGCCGAGCTCCGCCGTGCCGGTGGCGGGATTGGTCGGCCCCTGTCCCGCCACGAAGATGAAGCCGTTGTCGACGACGGCCTGCGAGTACGGGCCTACGGGCTTTGGTGCCTTGTCGGTCAGAATCGCGCGTCTCATGCTCCTCCAGCTCCGAACGGTTACACGACGGCCGGCTCCGGCTCGCTGCGCCGGACAAGGCGCTTCCACAGCTGATACACGGGGAATCCGGCCAGGGCGATCACCAGTCCATAGATCGGCGTGTAATTTCCATTTCTGAATTCGCCCCACACGATAGCGGCGAGGCCGATCGCCGCACCGAGGACGAACACGAGCGGCACCCACGGGTAGCCTGGCGTCCGATACGGCCGAGGCACCTCGGCCATGGTCCGGCGCAGGACGAACACGGCGGCCACCGAGACGATGAGCGCGGTCCATTCGACGACTACGAAGTAGGTCGTCAGCGTGTCGAAGTCGTGGAGCGTCAGCACCATCACGACTGCCGCGGCCCCCTGGATCAGGATCGCGACCCAGGGTGTGGCCCAGCGGCGGTGTGTCCGGCCCAGGAACGAGAAGGTCAGTCCGTCGCGCGCCATCGCGTAGGCGACGCGCGGCTTCGAGAGCAGGTTCGCGTTCAGGGCGCCGAACACGCTGGCCATGATCGAGAGCAGAATGACCGTTCCGCCCAGCGGTCCGGCGATTGCCGTCATGACGGTCGGTGCGATGGCGGCCTGCTGCGTCGCCATGACGTCGAGCGGCATCATGTAGAAGTACGCGAGGTTCGCGCCGAGATAGAGGACCACGATCACGAGCATGCCGACGATGGTGATGCGCTTCATCAGCCGTTCCGGCGCGACGACTTCTCCTGCGATCATGCTCACGGCGATCCAGCCGTCGTAGGTCCAGATCACCGACGCCACAGCCCTGGCCAGTCCCTCGCCCGGCACCGGCCCGCCGCTGAGATGCGACAGGCTGCCGTGGCCGAACAGGAACACTCCCGCGACGATCGCGACAAGCGCGCTCACCTTGACGATGGTCAGGAGGGTTCCCAATCCTGCGCCGATCCTCGCGCCGAGGATGTTCGCCCCGGTGAGGACGGCGATCGCGCCGATGGCGATGGCCTCGGCCGTGAATCCGGTCGGCGGCGCCTTGAACAGCGTGAGGAAGAACTCGGCGAAGACGGTCGCGAGCGCGCCGATCGCTGCCGGCGTGGTCACGGTCATGTATAGCCAGCCGAACACGAAAGCGACGGCGTCTCCGTAGGCGCGGCGCAGATACACGTACACGCCGCCCGCGCGCGGGAGCAGCGAGCTCAGCTCGGCGAGCGTCAGCGCGCCGCAGATCATGATGGCCCCGAAGGCCACCCACAGGGCCATGATGACCAGCGGGTTCGGGATCAGCCCGGCGATGGTCGGCGGCTTGCGGAAGATGCCGCTGCCGATCACAACGCCGACGACGAACGCCGTGCCGCCCCAGAAGCCGATCACGCGGCGAAGTCCGCCGCCGGGGTCCGACGCCATCAGATCAGGGCCAGCCGCGCGTCGCAGGTCACGATCGCCAGCCGGGCGAGCTTCGCGGGATCGGCACACGGCATGATGCGTCGGATGATACACCGGCCGCGGGCGTCAGTGGACGCCGCTCTCGTCGCGGAGTACGCTTGACGCATCCACCACTCGGTGCGCTTCAGGAAGGAGGCGTCAATGAAGAGCGAACGACGGCACGAGCGCAGCCCGCGGCTGGCTGCGATCGGCCGGACCGCGGCGGTGCTCGCGCTCGCCGGCGCCGCCGCAGTGACCGTCGCCGGCCAGGACCGGACACAGTGGACCGACTACAACGGCGGGCCGGACAACGCCAAGTACTCGACCCTCACCCAGATTGACAAGACGAACGTCTCGCGCCTGCAGATCGCCTGGACGTACCCCTACGGCGAGACGACGTTCAACCCGATCGTGGCGCGCGGCGTGGCCTACGTCCGTGGCCGCGGCGACGCGCTCGTCGCGCTCGATGCCGCCACCGGCAAGGAGATCTGGGTCCACGACAAGCTCGGTGCCGTCAGCTCCCGCGGTCTGAACGATCGCGGCATCAACTACTGGGAGAGTCCGGATGGCGCGGACCGGCGCCTGATCTTCAGTGTGGACGGGCTGCTGCAGGAAACCGATGCCCGCACCGGCAAGTCGATCGTCAGCTTCGGCCGCGATGGCGTCGTCGACCTCCGGGAGGGGCTCGGGCGCGACCCGAAGACCATCGTCCGGGTCCAGTCCCGCTCCCCGGGCAAGATCTTCGAGAATCTCCTGATCATCGGCACGGCGACGGGCGAGGCGTACTTCTCCCCGCCGGGTGACCTGCGCGCCTACGACGTCGTGAGCGGAACGCTCGTGTGGCAGTTCCACACCGTGCCGCATCCCGACGAATACGGGTACGACACCTGGCCGAAGGACGCGTGGCAGTACGCCGGCGGCACGAACACCTGGGGCGAGATCACGATCGACCCCAAGTACGGGATCGCGTTCTTCCCGACCGGATCGCCGACGTTCGACTTCTACGGTGGCGATCGGCACGGTGTCAACCTGTTCTCGGACTGCCTGCTCGCGCTCGACGCTCGGACGGGCAAGCGTCTGTGGCAGTTCCAGAACGTCCATCACGATCTCTGGGACTACGACAACACGTCGGCCCCGCAGTTGACCACCATCACGAGGGATGGGCGCACGATCGACGCCGTGGCGATGGCGGGCAAGACCGGGTTCCTCTATGTCTTCGACCGCCTGACCGGCGAGCCGATCTGGCCCATCGAGGAGCGCCCCGTGCCGACGCGGACGGAAGTGCCCGGCGAGCAGGTCTGGCCGACCCAGCCGTTCCCAACCGCGCCTCCGGCCTTCGCGAAGCAGAGCTTCACCGCCGACGACCTGAATCCCTATCTCCTGACCGACGCCGAGCGGGCCGAGTACCGGGATCGCATCTCGAAGGCGCGCAACGAGGGGCTGTTCACGCCGATCGGGTTCGGCGAGGCGATTCACATGCCCGGCAACAACGGCGGATCCAACTGGGGCAGCACTTCGGCCAATCCGACGAACGGGACGGTGTACGTGATGAGCTATGACGTCCCGGCGATCATGAGCCTGCTCACGCCCGAGCAGGCCGCCGCTCGTCAAGGCCGGGGCGGCGGCGCCGGACGGGGCCGCGGCGCCGGTCCGGCGGCGACGTTCCCGCCCGGGCCCGTCGCGCAGTCCGGTCCGGCAGTCGTCCGCACGGGAGAGCCCAGTCCTCCGGACGACTATCCCGAAGGGACGGCGCATCCGGCGCAACGCTACACGATGAACGGATACGGCCTCCATTCGGGTATCGTGAGGCCGCCGTATATGACGCTCACGGCGTACGACCTGAACCGCGGCGCGATCAAGTGGCAGGTGCCACTTGGCGACGACCCGCGCCTGGCGGCCAAGGGCATCACCGGCACCGGCACCGCCGGCACGCTCAAGTTCGGCGCGATCAACACCGCGAACGGGCTCGTCTTCGTCGGCGCAGGCGACGACAAGCTCCACGTCTACGATGCCGAGAGCGGCAAGCCGTTGTGGGCGTTCCAGCTCGGCGCGGCGACGCGCGGCTGCCCGTCCATGTTCGAGTTGAACGGCCGGCAGTACCTGCTGATGACGGCCTCCGGGGAGGGCGTCGGGCCGAACGCGTCGCCCCGGCCGGCCGAGCCGCAGGGCGTCGTGGCGTTCGCGCTGCCGGCCAACGGCTCCTGAGGGCTTCGCGCAACCATTTTCGGAGGATTCATCCTTGTTCACACGATGCAGCGACCCGGCGCGACGGCGAGCCCCGGCGCTCGCCAGGACGGCCGCCGTGCTCGGAATCGTCGCGGCGGCGGGGCTGTCGGCGGCGGATTCCTCACGGACACAGTGGACCGACTACAACGGCAGCCCCGACAACTCCAAGTACTCGACGCTCACGCAGATCGACAAGACGAACGTCTCCGGGCTGCAGGTGGCCTGGACGTACCCGTACGGCGAGACGATGTTCAACCCGATCGTCGTGCACGGCGTCGTGTACGCCAAGGGACGCGACAGTTCGCTCGTCGCGCTCGATGCGACCACGGGCCGGGAGATCTGGATCCACGACGACCTGCAGGGCATCACGCGCCGCGGGATGAACTACTGGGAGAGCGCGGACGGCAAGGACCGCCGGCTGATCTTCAGCATCAACGACTACCTGCAGGAGATCGACGCGGCCACCGGCAAGTCGATCGTCAGCTTCGGCGAGGACGGCGCCGTCGATCTGCGCGAAGGGCTCGGGCGCGATCCGAAGACGATTGGACGCATTCAGTCGAACTCGCCAGGCAAGATCTTCGAGAACCTCGTCATCCTCGGATCGGCGACCGGCGAGGCGTATTTCTCGCCGCCCGGCGACCTCCGGGCCTACGACGTCGTCACGGGCAAGCTGGTCTGGCAGTTCCACACCGTGCCGCATCCGGGCGAGTACGGCTATGACACGTGGCCAAGCGAGGCCTGGAAGTACATCGGCGGCACCAACACCTGGGGCGAGCTGACCATCGACCCGCTCCGCGGCGTCGCGTACTTCCCCACGGGCTCGGGTACCTTCGATTTCTACGGAGGCGACCGCCACGGCCTCGACCTGTTCGCCGACTGTCTTCTGGCCCTGGATGCGCGCACCGGGAAACGGCTCTGGTCCTTCCAGAACGTGCACCACGACATCTGGGACTATGACAACACGTCGGCGCCCCAGTTGACGACCATCAGAAAGGACGGCCGGCTGGTCGACGTGGTGGCGATGGCCGGCAAGACGGGGTTCCTGTACGTCTTCAACCGGGTCACGGGCGAGCCGATCTGGCCCATCGAGGAGCGGCCGGTGCCGACGCGCACGGAGGTGCCGGGCGAGCAGGTCTGGCCGACGCAGCCGTTCCCGACGGCGCCTCCGCCGTTCGCGCGCCAGAAGTTCACGGTGGACGACCTGAACCCGTACCTCCTCACCGATGAGGAGCGCGAGAAGTTCCGCGAGCGCATCTCCAAAGCGCGCAACGAGGGGCTGTTCACGCCGATCGGGTTCAGCGAGGCGATCCACATGCCGGGCAACAACGGCGGATCGAACTGGGGCAGCACGTCGTCGAACCCGACGAACGGCACGGTCTACGTCATCAGCTACGACATCCCGGCCATCATGCGGCTGCTCACGCCCGAGGAGGCGGCCGCTCGCGGCCGTCGCGGCGGCGGCGCCGGCCCGGCCATGCCCGGCCTCGCGGTCTTTCAGCAGAACTGCCAGGTGTGCCACGGAGCGGATCGCGCCGGCACGCCCAACGGCGCGAGCCTGATCGGCGTGTCCACGCGGCTCACGGCCGACGACATCCGGGCCGCCGTCATGAACGGTCGCGGCAGGATGCCGCCCATGACGCACCTGACGCAGTCCGATCTGAACGACGTCGTCGCCTACCTCATGGCGGCGGATTCCGGTCGTGGGCGCGGTGCAGGCGGGGGCCGCGGCCGCGGCGCCGGTCCGGCGCCCAGCTTCCCGCCCGGGCCCGTCGTGCAGTCCGGGCCTGCCGTGACGCGTCCCGGCGGCGGCGGCGGTTTCGGCGGACGCAACGGCGCCGGACCGCAGGACTACCCCGAGGGCGCCGAGCATCCCGAGCAGCGCTACACCATGAACGGGTACGGTCTGTACGAGAACATCACCGCGCCGCCGTACACGACCGTCACGGCCTACGATCTCAACCAAGGCACGATCAAGTGGCGCGTGCCGCTCGGCGACGACCCGCGGCTCGTCCCGATGGGGATCACCGGCACGGGCACGGCCGGCGACTACAAGTTCGGGGCCGTCAACACCGCCTCCGGACTCGTCTTCGTGGCCGGGGGCGACGACAAACTGCACGTCTACGACGCTGCGAATGGTCGGCAGCTGTGGGAGTTCGCCTTCGGCGCGGAGAGCCGGGGATCGCCGTCGATGTACGAGGTCGACGGCCGGCAGTTCCTGCTCATGACGGCGTCGCTGACCGGCGACGCGCCGAAGCGCGAGCCGCGGCCGAACCTGCCGCACGGGCTCGTGGCGTTCGCGCTTCCGAGATGACGCGCGGCGGGACGGACGTCTGACGCTCCGGCCCGCCGCCCTCGTTTCCTACAAGACCGCGTCCGACGCGCTGGGCAAGGCTGCGACCTTCGCGGTCCTGCTCATCGCCGCCAGACGCCTTTCGGCGCCGGCATTCGGCCTGTTCTCCCTCGCCGCGACGCTCGGCTGGATGCTGGCCGTTGCGACCGACTTCGGCCTGCAGATCCACCTGGCCCGCGAGATCGCCCGCTCGCCCGAGCGGCTGCTGTCGATCCTCCGGCCGCTGCTCCGGATCCGGGTCGCGCTCTCGGCGGCGACCGCCGCGCTCGTCGTGCCGCTCTCGCTCCTCTGGCTCGACGCGCCCGCCGCCGCCGCATTCGTCGCGATCGTTACCGCGTATCTCATCAGCTCGCTCGTCGAGTTCCTCAACTATGCCTATCGGGCCCTGGCGCATAGCGAGCTCGAGTCGACGCTGAACCTTCTGCAGCGCGCCGGCACCCTCGTGCTGGCCGTTCTGCTGTTGACGCGCTCGCCCGGGCTGACTGGGCTCGCCTTCGCGCTCCTCGTCCCGGCCGGCATCGTCCTGGCGATCAGCCTCGGCCTCGTACGAAGGCTCGCGGGGCCGCACGAGGCTCCGGCCGCGGGGGCGGACGCGGCGCGGCTGGCACGCTCGACGCTGGTTCGCGACGTGCTGCCTATCGGCGCGGGAATCGTCCTCTCCGCGGTCTACTTTCGCATCGACCTGTTCCTGCTCGAGTACTGGCGCGGGCTGGAGGAGGTGGGACGATACAACGCGGTCTTCCGGCTGATCGACGCGCTCCGGCTGTTTCCCGCCGCGATCGTCGCCGTGCTGCTGCCCACCCTGTTCCGCACGCGGGACGGCGCGTTCATCAGGCGACTCTCGGCCGGTTTGACGGCGGTGGGCCTTGCGGTGGGAGGCGTGTCCTTCATCGTGGCGCCGGCGCTCGTGACGACCGCCTATGGCCCGCAGTACGCGCCCGCGATCCCGGTCTTTCGCATCCTCGTGCTGGCGTTTCCGCTCCTGTCGCTGAACTACGGCCTGAGCCACCAGCTCATCGGCTGGGGAGGACAGCGCGCCTATGCCGGGAGCTGCGGCATCGCGCTCGTCGTGAACCTCGCTCTCAATGCGGTGCTGGTGCCGGGGATGGGCGACCGGGGCGCGGCCTGGGCCACGCTCGGCACGGAGGGAGTCCTGACGATGGCGCTCGTCAGCGCGCTGGCAGCAGTCCGCTCGCGCGCAGCCAGTTCGCCAGTGTCCTCGGCCACTCCCCGAGCGCGGGATCCTGCAGAGCCAGACCTGCCCCGTGCGCCCCGTCCTTGAAGACGTGCAGCTCCGCCGGCACACGGGCCTTCCGCAGCGCCAGATAGTAGGCGATGCTGTTCTCGACCGGCACGGTCGTGTCCGCCGTCGTGTGGAACAGAAACGTCGGCGGCGTGCGCGCGGTCACCTGTGTCTCGTTCGAGAGGCTGCGGGCCAGCTCCGGGTCGGCGTTCGCGCCCAGCAGATTGGTCTTCGAGCCCTGGTGCGCCCACGGCTCCGTGAGCGAGATGACCGGATAGCAGAGGATGGCGAAATCGGGTCGACTCCCGGCCCGATCGATGGGGTCCGCTGCGTCGGGCCGGCCCTCGTCGAAGTGCGTCGAGGCGGTCGAAGCGAGATGTCCGCCCGCCGAGAATCCCATGATGCCGATCCGGTCGGGCGCGACGTGCCACTCCGCCGCCCTCGCCCGCACCGTGCGAATCGCGCGCTGCGCATCCCCCAGCTCGATGGGGTGGTGATACTTGGGTCCGAGCCGGTATTTCAGGACGAACGCCGCCACGCCGAGCGAATTCAGGAAATTCGCGGGCTGCCGGCCCTCGTGGTTCATGGCGAGCGCCCGATATCCGCCGCCCGGCGCGATGACGACGGCGGTCATCGGCCCGGCGGTGTTGGTCGGCATGTAGACGGTCAGCGTCGGGGTGTCTTCGTCGGCCTCGCCGAGCGCACCCGGCGCCCGGCCCTGCCAGAGCGGCAGCGTCTGCGGCTCCTGCAGAATCGGCCCGCGCTGAGCGGAGAGGCCGGCCGCGGCGACCGACAGCGCGGCGCCAACACACACCCGCAGGAACTGACTGCGCATCGACATGGGTTCGCGTGCGAGTATCCCACTGGCGCCGCATCCACGACAAGGATGGGCGTGACGGCACGGCCGTGGCATCATCCAGCCTGGTTTTCGGTGGCCTCGCCTCTGAGCACGTCGTTCGCCTTGACGATTCGTCCCTACCAGCCTGGTGACGAGGCGGCCCTGGTTGCCCTGTTCGCGCGCTCGTTCGGACGATCGATCACCGAGCGGCACTGGCGATGGAAGCTGGCGGGCCACTCCATGGTCGAGCCGAACGTGTTCGTGGGCGAGGTCGACGGCCGACTCGTCTGTCAGTGCGCCGCGATTCCCGTGCGCTACTCCGGCCCCGCCGGCGAGGTCACCGGCCTGGTCGCCGTCGACGCGATGACCGACCCGGATTTCCGGCGTCGAGGCCTGCTCACGGACGTCTGCCGGTGCGCCTACGACCACTGGCGCCGCGCCGGCGCGGCCTTCATCGTCGGGTTGCCGAACGAGCAGTGGGGAACGCGAATGCGGGTGCTCGGCTGGCGGAAGCTGTCGCGGCTGACATGGCGCATCCGCCCGGTTCAGATCGACCGCATCGCGCGCCGAAAATTCGGCGTTGCGGCGGGCGCGCTCGCCGCTCCGCTCGGCCGCGCGTGGAATCGATACTGGCGGGACGACGCGGCGACGGCTGCTTCGATCCGGGTGCGTCGGGTCTCCTCCGCCGACCCCTTCAATCGCCTGTGGCTCGACCTCGAACGCCAACGCCCGCGGTCCACTCATACGATCGTTCGAGATCGGCGATGGATCGAATGGCGCTACCTGGCGGCCCCTGAGATGGACTACACCCTCTGGCTCGCCGAGCGCGATGGCCTGCCGATCGCCTACGCGGTCACGCGGCTGAAGTCTGCCGACGGACGCCGGCTCGGCTACGTGGCCGAGCTGGCGGCGGTCGGCCACGATGCGGGCGCGTATCGCACGCTGCTCGCCGCGATCGCGGCCGCCCACGCCGGCGACGGTGCCGAGCTGATTGCGTCGCTGGCCGTGCCTGGGTCGTCGCTCCCCATCCGGACGACGAGTCGATTGGCTGCGCCGGCGCACTCCTGCTCCACAGGCAGGCGGGCGCGCGGGTGGTTGTCGCCTGTGCCACGGACGGCCGCACCTCCCGCGCACACGGCCTGTCCGCCGACGAGATGGCGCGCCGACGGCGGCGCGAAGCGGAGGCGTCGGCCGCCGTTCTCGGCGTCGATCGGCTCGAGTGGCTGGGACTCCGGTCGGGCGAGTGGACCGTCGAGCAGATGCTTCCCGCCGTCGAGGCCGTCATGGCCGACCACCGCCCCGTGCTCGTGTACGCCCCATCGCAAATCGACTTCCATCCCGAGCACCGGGCCGTAGCGGAAGTGCTCGCGCGGCTCTGGACCTCGGCCTCGGTCCGACCCGCGGCCGTGCGCGTGTATCCCGTGCAGGTCCCGCTGACGCCGGCGCTGGCGAACGTCGTCGTCGACGTCACGCCCGTGATCGATCGCGTGCGCGCGGCCCTGGACGCCTATGCGACGCAGCTCGCCAACATGCCCCGCGCGCTACGCCAGCGCCGCTATGCGGCGCGATGGTGTCGGTCCGGTGAGTACGCCGAGGAGTTCTGGCAGCTCGGTGCCGAGATGTACGCGCGGCTGCACCATCCCTCACGGTCCCACGGCGGCGCGCGCTTCCGCGGTATTCGCGCTCACCCAGTCTCCGATCCGCTCGCCTACCTGGTCGGCGTCCGCGCGCGCCAACGGCTGGCGCGAGTCGCCAGAGGCAGCGGCTAGACGGTCTTCCTCCGGAGCGTCGCTGCGCGATCGACCAGGGCGAGCGCATGCTCGTGGACGCTCTCGGCGCTGTGCCGCGTGAGACAGTGCACGTCTCCATAGCGGCAACTCGACGACATGCACGCGCCGCACGCGAGGTCGCCCGAGTGAAGACACAGGCTATGGCCGCCGAGCGGCGACGACCAGTCGTGGCGGCTCGATCCGAACAGGGCGAGCGTCGGCACGCCCGAGACCCAGGACATGTGCATGAGGCCGCAGTCCTCGGTCACGACGAGCGCGGCCTCCTGCACGACCGCGAACGCCTCCGAGGGCGTGGTCCGCCCCACCAGGTCGAGAAATCCCTGACCGACGCTGTCGCGCAGCGCCCTCGCCTTCTCGTGAAGCGCTGGCAGGCCGAGAATCGCGAACTGTGCAGGCCGGCGCCGCTGCCACAGATGGGCGAAGCGGGCGTAGCGCTCGATCGGCCAGTTCCGCGTCTGGAATGCTCCCGCCGGGCTGAGCACGACCAGTTCGCGTGAGGGATCGCGACCCGCCGCACGCAGCACATCGATCCCGAGGCTCGGGTTCTTCAGCGGCACGGCCGCCTCGACGTCGGCCAGGCCCAGACCGGCCGCCGCCATGGTGCGGCGCGTGCGATCGCCGCCGCTCGCCGGCGAGTGCGTATCGAAGCCCGCCCAGGCCCGAGCGGCGACCGCGCGTCGTATCGCGCGGCTGACCCGGTTGTTCTGGAGATCCAGGACGACGTCGTAGCGGCGCGCCAGCAGACGGGGCACGAGCATCGGCGCCGCCATCAGCTGGCGGCGCTCGCTACGTCCGCCGCCGATCCCGTCGACGTGCCGAAAGAGACGGACCGCCCGCGGAAGCTCTTCGTCCTCGCGCCGGGTCAGGAAATCGATCGCCGCATGCGGCAGCGCCGTCTGGAGGGCGCGCAGGTATGGCAGGGTGGCCACGATGTCGCCGAGCGCCTGCAGCCGGATCGCCAGAATGCGCGCGGGCGCCCTCGACTCAGACCAGGCTCTGGCGGCAGTGGGCAGCTCGAGGTTCCGCATGTCACGACAGCCGGCGGACCGGCCGGGCCAGGTTCATCAGCACCTGCTCCACCGGCCAGTCGTACCAGTCCGCGGCCACACGCTGCCGGGCCGTCCACCGCAGCGGCGCGTGCAGCCAGTGGTCGTGCCGTCCGAAGGCGTGCTGCTGATAGAACTTGAACCGCTGGATGCGGCGCCACAGGGCCTCCGATACCCAGGGGCCGCGCGCGCCGACGTAGTCGAACCCGGCCCACTCGGCGAGCGATGCCGGCCGCGCGTATCCGCGCCGCCAGGCCAGCTCGGCGATCGGTGATCCGGGATATGGCTGATAGAAATAGACCACCGCCTCGAACGCGGGGCTCATCGCGCGGAGCCGCTTGACGACCGCGATCGTCGCCTCGACGCTCTCGGGCGGTTCGTCGGGAAATCCGACGATGAACGGGAACAGCCCACCGATGTCGTGTGCGCGGAGGCGCTCCGCCGTCGCGAACACCTGATCGAGCGTCACGTCCTTCTTCATCCAGTCCATCAGCGTCTGCGAGCCGGACTCCACCCCCACCATTGCGCGCCTCAGCCCGGAGCGCCTGCACAGCGTCAAGGCCCACTCGTCCAGCCGCGCGCCTTGATCGGCGCGCATCGTCGCCGCCCAGGTGAAGCGCTGACCGCGGACGAGGATTTGATCGGCGACGTCGGCCGCGCGGCGGCTGCGGGTGAAGAAGGTCTCGTCCTGGAAGTTCAGGTCGGTGAACGGGTGGGCGCGCCAGAGACGCTCGATCTCCTCGCCGAGGCGAGCCGGAGCGAGCCCCGACCATTCACGCCTGTAGACGAACGGATCGGCACAGAACTCGCACCGGAACCGGCAGCCCTGCGAGGAGACGTAGTCCAGCTGCCGCCGAGATTTCCGCCGAAAGTAGCGTTCGACATCGATGAGCGAGTAGTCGTGAGGCGGAAAGGCGTTCACGTCGGCGAGCGGCCGAGGCGGCTCGCTGACGATTCCCTCGCCTCGAACGTGTGCGCAGCCGGCCACGCCGTCGGGCGGCCCGCCCAGGGCAAATCGCTCGACGAGCTCGGCGAACGTCTGCTCGCCCTGGCCGATGACGACGGCCTGTAGCCCCGCCTCGCGGAGGCACTCCTCCGGAAAGAGCGACGGGTGCCAGCCGCCCCAGACGATCGGGAGAGCAGGCCGCGCGCGCTGAACGCCGCGCGTCAGCCGCAGCGCATCGCGGATCGGCGCGCCGGTCAGGACGGTAACACCCAGGCACACGGCCGACTCATCGAGGGCGCCGAGAACGGCGGTCAACGGATCACGCTCGAGCCGGCCGTCCACGATCACGACGTCGTACCGCGTCCGGTCCAGCGCGGACCCGACTGCCAGCAGCGCGAGCGGCATTGTCCAGAAGACCGCGCTGGGGTTGTAGAGGACGACCCGCCGGCGAGATCGAACCGTCATACACTGCGCCCGTGCGCGTCGCCTTCGTCGTTCGCGGTGGCGTCGATCGCTCCGGCCGCGAGCGCGTCATCCCCGCGCTGCTCTGGCTCGTCGAACGCCTCGCCCGACGGCACGACCTGCACGTCTTCGCGCTGGAGCACGAGCGCAGGCCGAGCACCTACGGCCTGCTCGGCGCGACGGTCCACGATCTGGGGCGTGTGCGGGCGATCCGCGGATTTCGCAGGCGTGCGCAGCTGTCTCGTCTCATGACGGCCCTCACGCGCGTCGGTCCCGTCGACCTGCTGCACGCCTATTGGGCGCTCCCGGCCGGCCACGTCGCCGCGGCGGCCGCCCGCCGGCTGGGCGTGCCCCTGATCGTGACGGCCGACAGCGGCGAGTGGACATCCCTTCCCGAGATTGAGTACGGCCTTCAGCGCCGGTGGCTCGACCGCCATGCCGTGCGCGCCGCGATGCGCGGCGCCGCACGTGTGACCGTGTGCACCGAGTTCATGGCGGCTCTCGCCGCGCGTCACGCCGTTCGAGACGCGGTCGTGATTCCGCTCGGCGTGCCGCGACCGCGAGATCGGAATCCGCCGGTGCGACCCGAGGGACCTCCATGGCGGCTGCTCCACGTCGCGAGCATCAATCCCGTGAAGGATCACGCGACGCTGCTCCGCGCGCTCGTGCAGGTCATCGCGGCGGGATTGGACGTTCATCTCGACGTCGTCGGCGAGGACACGATGCAGGGCGCCGTGCGGCAGCTCGCGGAACATCTGGGCGTCGCGCGGCACGTCACGTTCCACGGATTCCAGCCGTCGGATCGGCTCGACGCGTTCTACGCGCGCGCGCACCTCCTGGTCCTGTCCTCCAGGCACGAGGCGGCAGGGGTCGTCGTCCTCGAGGCGGCGGCGGCCGGCGTGCCCACCGTCGGAACGGCCGTCGGGTACGTGGCGGACGGGGCGCGCGGGAACCGCGCTGTGGCCGTACCCGTGAACGCACCAGGCGCGCTCGCCGAGGCCGTGGTCGACCTGCTCCGCGATCCGCTCAGGCGGGCGCGCGTCGCCGCAGCCGCGCGCGGATGGACGCTCGCGCACGACGCCGACTGGACGGCCGATCAGTTCGACGACCTCTACTGCCGCGTCGCCCGCTGAGCATCGAGCCGAATCATGCCTCTGCCCACCTTCTTCGTCGTCGGTGCGCCCAAGGCCGGAACCACGTCGCTCTACTCGCACCTGGATCAGCACCCGGCGGTCTACATGAGCCCGATCAAGGAGCCGACCTTCTTCGCGCCCGAGGTCATCGACTTCGGACCTGAAGCTCGTCGCGCCTTCGACCAGGACCAGGCATCGCTGCGCGCGTACCTCCACGGACCGATGCACGACAAGCGGCCGCACGGAATCGTCGTCGACTGGTCCGACTACCTCAAGCTGTTCAAGAACGCCGGCAACGAGACGGCGATCGGCGAAGCCAGCGTGTCCTATCTCGGCTCGCTCGGCGCGGCGCGCGCCATTCGCACCAGGATTCCGCACGCGCGCATCGTCATGATCCTGCGCGACCCTGTCGATCGCCTCTTCTCCCACTACGCATCTGCCCATGCCGTCGGCGTCACCGACCGGACGTTCCTCGACTGGGTCGAGGAGCAGGCGGCGGCCGAAGCCGCCCGCCATCCGCCATTCGGTCCGATCTGGGCCGGCTTCTATGCGAAGCACCTGCAGCGCTTTCGGGACGTCTTTCCCGCTCCTCAGGTCCGGGTGCTCCTGTACGAGCGCTACCGGAGCGCGCCGGCGCGGACGCTCGCCGACCTCCTGGCATTCCTCGGCGTCGACCCGGACTGGCCCGTCGACATCACGCGCCGGCACAACGTGACCCTCGTGCCGCGGTGGGCAAGGCTGCAGCGGCGGCTCCGGCCGGTGACGCGCGTCCTTCGCCGCCTTGCGCCGTCCGTGGTCGAGCGACTGCGAGACTCGACGCGCGTGCCGCTGGGCCGCGGGCCGACGGCCGACGAGCGGGCGCGGGTGATCGCCCGCTACGCCGACGACGTCGAGCGTCTCCAGGATCTGGTGCAGGCCGATCTGTCCGCCTGGCTCGACCCCGCTCGAGGGCGCTGAGCGACCGTGCGCGGGCTTCACGCGGCCTCCAGCCCGGGTTCCCTGATCGCGCACGCCGCCAGCCGACGCACGAGGCCCGCGTCCGCGAGCTTGGCGGCGCGGTCGAGCGCCACCGGCCGCACCGCGACTCGACGGGCGTCGAAGACGCGCGCCAGGCCCGCGTCCCCGATCATCGGACGCCCGCCGACGACGACGAGGGCGAGGTCGCGCCGGGTGGCGGCGAGCAGGGCCCGCGCGAAGTCGGGCGCGAGCCGCGGCACGACCACGAGATCCGCCGCCGCGCCGATCTGGATGCGACCGGCGTCCGGCTCCCGCAGCAGCTCCGCGGCATCGATCGTGACCATGCGCACGAGGGCTTCCGGAGGGACGGCCTCGGTGCCGGCGGCGACGTCCAGCTCTTCGAGCAGATCGCGCCGGCCGGACAGACGCGAGTCGGTGCCGAGCGCGATCCGGGGCCGCCGCCCCGCGGACGCGCCGTTGAGGAACTGGCGGATCGCTGCGGTCCGGTCGAACAGGAAGAGATTCGAGCCCGGGCACCAGACGAGGCCCGCGCCGGCCTGCATCACGCGCGACCAGTCCCGCGCCTCGAGTGCCACGCCGTGAACCAGCACGACGTTCCGCGTCAGACACGCCAGCAAGTCGAGGCAGTCGAGCTCGGCTCGCGCCTCCGCATCGACGCCTTCGCCGACGTGCACGAAGAACGGCACGTCAGACGGAGTGGCGTGGTGGCGCTGCGCCACTTCTCCGCCGAGCTCGCCGTTGGCCCCGGCGGGCGCCCGCTCGAGGTAGAAGGAGTGGGCCCATCCGTATCGGCGGATCACGCGGATCGGAAAGCCGCGCCGGAGCTCTGGATAGAACGGATTGTGATGGGCCACGGTCGTGACGCCGGCCAGCAGGTTCTTGAGGCCGCCGATGAACAGACGATCCGCCAGCGAGTACCGACTGCCCGATCAGCAGTTCC
This sequence comes from uncultured Acidobacteriota bacterium, assembly GCA_963764505.1. Taxonomy (GTDB): domain Bacteria; phylum Acidobacteriota; class Vicinamibacteria; order Vicinamibacterales; family SCN-69-37; genus CAVXSP01. Next base: position 2,866,084 of record CAVXSP010000001.1, read on the forward strand.
GGCTCGTTCCGCAGGCGGGGGCGCATGTCCTCGATCCACGCCGACGCGTTGGCGTAGCGGGGACGGAACTTCAACCGCCCGTAGTGGTTCAGCTCCAGATGATCGTGGGCGTTGACGAGCCCGGGCAGCACGAACGCCCCGTTCAGGTCCACGACCTCGTCTCGAGGCTGCGGACGCTCGTCGAGTGCCAGAATCTTCGACTCGAATCGGACGGAGCGCGCCACCGACTCCGGCGTCACGACCTGCGCGTTTACGAGCGACACGGCGCGCCGCCACACCGTCATCGATGCCCCTCCGACTGGCGAGCGTGCACGACGACGAGCACGGGCAACGCGCCGAAGCGCCGGCGGAACGCCCGTACGTCGGCGCCGTCTCCTGCGAGCGGCAATGCATGCCGGGCGAGCAGCTCGAGCCCGGCGCCGTGGACGGCGGCCGCGTGCCGTTCGAGCGAATGCGCGACGAACGGAATTTCGAGCACGCGCCCATCGGGCGCGGTGAACGTTCGCCGCCAGCCGAACAGCGTCCAGGACGGATGGAAGTCCGAGTAGACGACATGGCCGCCTGGCTCGAGGACCGCGGCCAGTTCGCGAAGCCACTCGTCCAGATCCTGGATGTCGCCGGCCACGAGCGACGCGTTCACCAGGTCGAACGAGCCGGCGGCAAACGGCAGGCGGCGGCCGTCGGCGCACACGCGCCAGCCGCACCGCGGCGCCCGCCCGAGCATCCGGCGCGAGAAGTCCAACCCGACGACGACCGAGGCGCCTGCCGCGGACATCTGCGGCAGGTACCGTCCCGAGCCCGTTCCGACGTCGAGAGCCCGCACCGGACGAAGCGACCGGACGAGCCCGCCCACCACCGCCTGCTCCGTGCGCATGACGGCGTTGTGAGCGACGGGGGGATAGGAGGGCGCCCACAGGTCGTACAGAGACCGCGTCGTCCGGAGTTGACGATCGTCGTCCGGCGCCGACACGCGTCGTCCGGAGCTGACGGTCGTCGTCCGGTGCTGGCGTGCGTCGTTCTGGAGATGCGGCTTCACGTCAGAACCCTGTCGTCTCCGGCCGCTGGTACCGAATCAGCCTGTGGAGCGCCTGCAGCTCGTAGGGCGCCGAGTACCACTTCAGCGCGTAGCGCCAGGAACTGGCGCCTTTGAGGATCGCGCGGTGCCAGGCCGTGAGTCTGGCGTCCGTCGCCGTCGGATAGAACGCGTTGACGACGCGCTCGAAGTTGCGCACGCGCCGGCGCACGTCGCGCCCGACCCATGGCAGGCCTCTGCCGCGGCGCATCGAGAACTGTTCCCAGTCCCTCGAGGCCCAGTCTTCCAGCTTCTCGGGAAACGCGAACCGCTGTCTGCGGGCCTCGGCATACAGCGCGCCGTCGGCGGGCACCGGCGCGTACGTGTAGAGGACGATTTCCGTCAGCGGGTTGATCTGCTTGAGCCGGCGGATGAACGCGAACGAGTCCTCCAGGTCGGCGAGCGGATCGGGTGGACTGCCGAGCACGAACGAGAACTCCGGCGTGATCCCGTACTCGCGCATGCGCCGCGCCAGCTCGAGCGTGAGCGCGGGCGACGACCTGCCGCCCTTCCTCATCGCCGCCAGGCGGTCCGCCGATCCCGATTCGGCACCGGAGAAGATCATCTTCAACCCGGAGCGCTGCATCGCCCGCCACGTCGCATCCGGAGTACTGCATCAGGACATCGACTCGCCCGAGCCCCCACCAGCGCAGCTGCAGAGGGGCGATCCGCGCGGCCACTTCCGCGGTCCGTGCCTCGGAGATGAAGAAATCCATGTCGTGCATCTGCACGGCGTCGATCCCATGCGCGGCCTGCAACCGGCCGAGCGCCGCGGCAATCCTGCGGGGATGCTGCGCCAGCCAGCGGCGACCGGCCATCGAGCCGACCGAACAGAAGCTGCACGCAAAGGGACAGCCGAACGAAGAGTGATACGCGACGGTTCGCCGGCCGAGGTAGTTGGCGTGCAGGTAGCGGGCCATGGGCACGCGCGCGTACGGCAGGTCCGGGAGGTCGTCGAGCGGCGTCAGCTCGCCCGTGGGGTTGTGGACGAGCCGCCCGTCCTTCTTCCACGAGAGGCTCGCCACGCTCTCCAGCGCCCCTCCCCGGCGAATCGCGTCAATCAGATGGAGGAATGGCCCCTCACCCTGCGAGCGGATGACGAAGTCGACCAGAGACGAGCGCAGAACGGTCTCGGTGTGCTGGGTCGGGAAGTAGCCGCCCCAGACAATGGGGAGGTCCGGGCGGACCGCGCGCACGCGCCCACAGATCTCGACGGCGTGGCGCAGCTGGGGACCGGGCATGACGGTGACGGCCAGCACCGGCGGATCGCCCCGCGCCGCGCGGGATGCGAGCTCCAGAATGCACTCCGCCGGACGCCGCTCGACGTTGCCATCGACGAGCGCCCAGGGCACCCGGGGATCCAGCACCGCCGCGAGAGAGAGCACCGAAATGGGCAGCGGCTGCTTGCCGGGTGTCGTGGAGCGCGGGTTGAAGAAGATGATCATGCCGCGATCCAGACGCCGAACTCCGCGGCGGCGGACCGGCTCACCAGCCGGCCGGGCACGGAGCGCCGCAGCTGCCATCGCCACCCGCCGAGCGACGAGAAGAACCGTGCCGACCTGCCCGAGGCGGCCGCCCATTCGGCCAGCCGGCCGAAGGTCAGGAACCCTTCGCCGGGCTCGACGGGAGCCGGCACGCCGTAGTCGCGACAGAGACGCTGCCGCAGCCGGTTGCGCATCTGCAGGCCCTCGGCGCGTCGCTCGAAGGTCGGTGAATCGACGATCGCCAGCCGTCCGCCGGCCCTGAGCATCCGGCAGGCGCGATCGAGCGATGCCGCGACGACCGGCGCGTAATGCAGCGAACCGTTGAAGACCACCAGATCGAACTGCCCGGGCGCGAAAGGCAGGAGATCGAAGTCCGCCTGCACGCGCGGGAACCCGCGCTCGTAGTGACGGCCGGCACCCAGGCCGTCACAATCGTCGTCCAGGAGGTCGACCGCCACGGCGCGGCACCCGAGGCGAGTCAGCCGATGCGACAGCCACCCGCAGCCCGCGCCCAGCTCCAGCACGGCCGGCGAGGCACCGGCTCGTCGGCCGACCACCTCACGGCAGAGACGCTGGAAACTGCGGCGCCGAATCGCCCAGACGGACGCCTGGGGATCGTCGGGCTCCGTCTCGGGCAGCGCGCGGTAGTAGCCCGGCTGGTCCGTGCGATAGCCGTCTTGCTGGCGCACGCGGCGATACTGGGCGAGGAAGGGCGTCAGGCGCTCCTGCCGCTCCGGCGGCAGGCACCGGAAGACGCCGTCCACCCGCGCGATGCGAGTCCCGCATCGCAGGCAGACGAGCTCCGGCGCGTTGCTGACGAAGATCAGAGCGCCGCACGTGCACGCAAAGGCCGGCAGCCACATCAGTCAGCTCCTGACCATCGCGATCAGGAAGTGATCGCCGCACTGCCGAAGGCCCGGCCAGTGCGCCACACGCGCCTCGGCCCGGTCGAGCCACCGGAGGAGAGTGGGATGTCGGCTCGCGAAATTGTCCAGGTACGGCGGCGGCAGCAGCAGTCCGAGCGCGGCGACCGACACCGGTACGAAATCCCGCCGCCGCAAAGACCGCGGCGAATTCGGCGGGCCGGTAGTAGTGCGTCCAGACGAGTCCGCGCTCGAGCGGGACCGGAACCCGTTGGCGCGCAAAGCGAACGCCAATGCGGCGCCAGTCGGCGGCGATAGCGTAGCGGCAGATCTCCCACGGGCAGATCCGCCCGATGACGGACGCGACCAGCGAGCCTCCCGGACGCAGTTTGGACGCCAGTGCCCGGGCCGCCGAGGGGAGGTCCGGCACGCAGTTGAACGGTCCCAGATCGCAGTAGGCGCCGTCGAACAGCGTCGGCCCCAACCGGTCGAGCTCGTGAATGCCCAGCGTCCGCACGTCGATCCGGTCGTGCAGGCCTGACATGGCCACGCGCCCGCGAGCCTGTCGCGCCATCCCGGGAGACCAGTCGACGGCGGTCACCATGTAGCCGCGGCGCGCAAGGTCGACGGCATCGGCGCCTGCTCCGCAGCCCAGATCCAGCACCGACGATCCCGGAGCCAGCGACGCCCGCACGACCGCCATCGTCCGCGCCCTCAGGCGGGCGATGATCGGATTGGCGGCGTTGTCGCGGTCGTAGCGTGGCGCGACGGCGTCGAACGCGGCACGCGTGTCCGAGAGCGCCCGCATGGTCAGCTCTCGTTCCATGGCACGCGCCTCCACTGGACCTCGAGCGAGCAGACACAGCGCCGGCAGGTCTCGTCGGTGCCGACGTGCAGACCGGCTCGGAACGCGCTCAGGTGGGTGCGGACCAGCTCCGGCAGCGGCGATCGGCGCAGATTTCCGACCGGCGGATGGAAGAAGCAGGGTCGCACGTCCCCATTGGCTTCGATCACGGCCGATACCCAGGGCGCATCGCAGGTGCGTGGCGGGAAGGGCTCGTCGCCGAGCATGGCCGCGTAGTACTGCGGCAGGCGGCGCAGGGAGGCCGGGCCGCCCGGGATGAACCGCCTCGTCAGCGCCTCCGGCTGCTCGGCAATCACGGCCTCCACCAGGGCGCGGAACTCCCGCACTTCGTTGCGCGTCAGCAGCAGCGTTTGCGGCCGCTCGCCCTGGCTGCGGCCGAAGGCGGTCGACGTCACGTCGGCCGCGAGGAAGGAGATGCTGGTCAGGCCCATCGACCGCGCTTTGGCGAGCAGCAGCGGGAGCTGGCGGAAGTTCGGCCGGTGCAGGGTCGCGCGGGCGCAGATCGGCAGCGCGGGGGCGACGGCCCGCACGCACGCAACGCCGCGTTCGAGAGCGCCGAGCGCGTCGATACCTCGAACGCGCGCGTAGAGCGCGTCGGTTGCCGCGTCGAGCGAGACGATGACGCGGTCGAAGCGGCGGGCCACCTCGGCGGCGCGCGGGGCCAGGCCCACGCCGCTCGTCAGCAGGTGCAACCGCATCCCCCGCCGCCTGAAGGCGTCGGCCGCCTGGAAGACGTCCGTCCGCAGCAGCGGCTCTCCCCCGGAGAACACCACCAGCCTCGTCTGTAGACGCTCGAGCGATTCGGCGACGGTGTCGATCTCTGCCGCGGCGAGGTCGTCAGCGCCGGAGCTGCGCCACCACTCGCACGAGAGGCACCGGCTGTTGCAGCGGCTCGTGGGATAGAAGATCACGAGCGGCAGGACGAGCGTGCGGTTCGTCAGGGCTCCCAGCCAGGCGAGCGCGGTCGTCGTCGCTGCCATGCTCACCCGCCTGCCTGCGAGGAGGCCGATTGCGTCGCGCGCGGCGCCGGCCCTCGGCTGAACTGGTCCATCTGCCAGCGAAGGAGCGGCAGCGTGAGCAGCTGGGCGAGCGCCGATCCCGCCAGGTGCAGATCGCTCGTGCGGAGACGCCACGGCCGCGCCAGGACCGGAACGCGCGCGGCGCGCGCTGGCCACGCGGAACTCGGCGTGCACCGCCTGATGCAGCACCCGGTAGAACTCCGGGCTGTAGGACGCGTGATACATCGTGTCGAGATCGTCCGAGTCGAACCAGTTCCGTTTGGAGCCCAGATCGGCGCGCACGCGGTCGTAGAAGCGGGTGCCTGGGAGCGGGTACGAGATCGACACGCCGATGTCGTCCGGCCGGCACGCGTGCATCATCTTCAGCGTCAGTTCGATGTCCTCGCGCAGCTCGCCCGGATAGCCGAACTGCAGGAACAGGCCGACCTGGATGCCCTCGGCGTGGAGCGCGCCGGACGCCGCCACGATCTGCTCCACGCGAATACCCTTTTCCATGGCGTCCAGAATCTTCTGGGAGCCCGACTCCGCGCCGATCCAGACGGTCCGGCACTGCGAGCGCCGGAGCGCCGCCGCGATCCGCGACGTGACCTGATCGGCGCGCATCAGACACTTGAACGGGATCGCGGCGCCGCGGGTCTGGACGAGCTCCGCGAAATGCTCGACCCAGCCCGGCTTGAGTCCGAAGATGTCGTCGGCAATCCAGAGGTGGTCTGGCGCATACGCTCGCTTGAGCCACGCCATCTCGTCCACCACGGCCTCTGGCCGCCGGACCGAGTACCGCTGGCCGTAGATGGGCTTTGCGCACCAGTTGCAGTGGTACGGACAGCCTCGCGTCGTCACCACATTCATGGAGTGGAAGCCGTGGTGACGGCGCCAGATCGCACGGTAGCGCTCCACGTCGACGAGATCCCAGGCCGGCAGCGGCAGACGCTCGAGGTCGCGGATCGGCTCGCGCCGACTGGTGCGCACCGTGCGGCCGGTGGCGTCGCGGAAATAGACGCCCCGGATCGCAGCGAGTCCAGCAGCCCCGGACGTGCGTCGCGCCGCGAGGACCTCTTCGAGCGTCGCTTCTCCCTCCCCGACCAGGACGCAGATCGCCCCGCCGTCGAGATAGACGTCCGGATGGTCCGTGGCATCCGATCCCGCGACGATCGTGGACACGCCGCGCGCGCGGGCGAGCGCGATCATCCGGAGGGCCGCGGAGCGCATCCGCAGGAGACACATCTTGCTGAGATAGTTGAAGTTGTCCTCGTAGATGACTGCGACCGCCGGCCGGTGGCGATCGAGCGCGGCCGCCCACTCCTCTTCCGACGGCGCGAGCATCGCGTCGAACAGCGCGACCCGATGGCCGTGCTGCCGCACGTAGGCGGCCGCATAGAGCGTGCCGAGGGGCGGGTACGGCTGGCGGGCCGCCCACAGCTTCGGGTCGAACCGCAGGTAGTACGCTTGGCCGAACAGGACCGGACCAACGGCGTCGGCAGACTCCACGACCGTCTGGACGGCCGCCGGATGGGATCCGTCGCGCACGCGTCGCCTGGTGGCGCCGGCCCGGGCCTGATCTGCCACCGTGCGATAGACGCCCAGCGTGTCGACTGCCGCTCGCTCCCACGAGAACTCGCGGGCGCGCTGAAGTCCTCGTCGGGCGAGCCGCGCTCGCCGGTCCTCGTCCCCCGCCAGGGCGACGATCGCGTCCCCGATCCCGGTCTCGTCCAGTGGATCCACGCTCTCGGCCGCGTCGCCCGCCACCTCCATGAGCGCGGCGTTCCGGCCGATCAGCACCGGCGTGCCGCACGCCATGGCCTCCATGACCGGCAGACCAAAGCCCTCGTACAGCGACGGAAAGACGAACAGATCGCTGAGGTTGTAGAGCGCCGGCAGGTCGGCGAGCGGCACGTAGCCGAGAAAGCGGACCGCGCCGCCCAGGTCGAGCGCCGCCGCGCGGCGGCCCACGTCGCGGGCCCGCCAGCCGTACGGGCCGACACATACCAGCTGATGGTCGAGATCACCGCGCCGGTGACGGTTCATGAACGCGGCGAGCAGGCGCGGCAGGTTCTTGCGCGGCTCGATCGTCCCGACGTACAGCATGAAGCGCTGCGACAGGCCGTAGCGCCGCCGGACGGTCTCGAGCGACGCATCTCGTGCCAGCGGGACGAACTCGGGCGCCGCGGCCAGATGGACGACGTGCACGCGCGCGGCGTCCGCACCGTACAGGCGCACGATGTCGCACTTTGCGCTCGCCGAGTGGGTGATGATCGCGCGCGCCCGCGCCGCCGCACGGTCCACCAGCGGCCGGTGCAGGATCACCCGGCGCATCGGGTGATAGCGGGGGTACAGCGTCAGGCTCATGTCGTGGATCGTCACGACCGCGGGCACGCCGCTCGCCAGTGGAATCACGCCGTTCGTGAAATGGGCGACGTCGGCGTGCATCGCCCGAAGGATCCCCGGCGCGAGGAGCTGCATCCACGCCAGCGAGACCGGCGCCAGGCGATTGCCGTGCACCGTCACGTTCGCCGGCATCGGCGCGCCCACGTCGACCCGACGATTGGAGAAGACAATGAACTCGTCGCCGGCGCTCGCCGCCGCCAGGTGTCGCAGCAGGCGCTCGGCGTAGCAGCCCACGCCCGTGCGCGCCGGCCGAAGGGTGGTGCCGTCGAACGCGATCCGCACGATCAGATTCCCGGGATCGAAAGCGAGTGGCACCGATCGATCCCCGCATCGACCGATCGGGGCATCCTCACATCGGGCGGACCGGGTTCACGCGTCCGTCCGACGGAGCGCCACGCGCCGGTGCCCCACGCCGCCGGAGCCATCGACAGGCCGATGGTGAGCGCCATCAACAGATAGGTCGGCGTCAGCGTCAGGAACGAATCCACGACGCCGTGGAGGGCGATGGCGAATGCCGCCGCGGCGACGCCCGCGTACAACGAGCGCGCCGGTTCGGCGAGTCCCGCGCGCGTGCGGCGGATCGTCCGTTGGGCGCGCCAGAGCAGCCATGCGAACGCCGCGAATCCGACGGCGCCGGTACCGGTGAGCACTTCCAGGTACGTGTTGTTACTCGTGACCCTCGGGTCGGCTCGACTCGCGCCGGTGTACGCGGCATAGCTGAGCCGGAAGTTGTCGGGTCCGACCCCGAGCAGCGGATGCGCGGCGAACAACTGCAGGGCGATGCGCCACAGCCTCGGGCGCCCGATGCGCACGGCCTGGGGAGGAAGCGGCGTCCAGGAGGCATCGCTCGACGTGCCTCCCGCGGCCACGCCGCTGACGGTCACCGCCGACGCGGTCAGCTTGGCTCCCGGCTCGGTGCTGAACCACAGACGACCCTCCTGCACGACGTCCCAGCCCAGGCGGTAGCGCCCCGTCCGCCGCGGCGCACGGACGGGCAGCCGGACTCGGATGGTGTCGTTCGGTGCGAGTGTGCGCGGGAGCCGCGTCCGCAGGCCGTCGTACATGACGACGCGCCGCATGTCTTCGTCGAGCCAGTGATAGGAGACGTAGAACGGCGGCTGCGCATCGGACGACCAGCTCAGACGCCCCTGGTTGGTGATCGCCACCTCCACGACATTCAGCGATCCGGCGCCGAACGACAGCGCGGCGGGCGCGACGAACGCCGCCCGGTACCATCCGGCCTGCCCTTCCGTCGTCAGCCTGAGTCGGAGCGTCTCCGCCGAGGCGGACGAGAAGACCAGCGCGATGACGACGACGGCCAGAAGGGCAAGGCCGCCCAGCGCCCGGTCGACCCCGCGGGCCACGTACCGCCAGGCTCCCACGAGGCCCAGCGTGGCGCCGAGGGTAATCAATCCCGCGCGCGTCAGCGTCACGACGACGCCTTCGGCGATGATCGTCAGCGCAGCGAAAGCGAGGATCACCCGGAGCGGCGATCGCTCCTCGAAGGCCGCGAGCAGTATCCCGAGCGTCAGCGCGAAGACGATCTCGAGGTACATCGACGCGATCGTGGGGTACTGCAGCGGCCCGCTCGCTCGCACCTGACCGCCGACCACACGTACACCCTCGCGAAAGGCGTCGAGCCATCTCAGAACGGCCGGCTCGCCGAGGTACTCCAGCGTGGCGAGCACGGCGACGACGACGCCGCCGGCGGCCGCCAGGCAGATTGCAGTCGCGAGGCGACGCGACGTGGTGACGCCGTTCAGCGGCAGGAGCAGCACGATCAGGCCGGCGCCCAGCCGGCCGACGGTCTTCAGCGCGTTGCCGCGGAATGCCGGCGCCGCCAGCGCGGCGAGCGCCGCGACGACCAGCCAGATCACCCAGGGGGCGGTGACCGCCGTTCGCCAGAGCGGCCGCCGGCCGGATACGAGCAGCGCCGCGCCCCAGGCGCCGCACGCGAGTCCGATGGCCGCTTCGATCGTCGTGATGTTCTGCCATCGGAACTCGAACAGCGGATGGAGTCCTTCGAACGGCGCGGCCACGAGCAGGAAACACGTACCGGTGAACGCGACGAGGCGGCTCGGATCGGCCGGCGAACGCGCGACGCGCATCATTGGCGCGAGGTCGTGCAAGAGGACTGCCAGCACTGCCCGTCGACGACGCGAGGGGCACGCGATGTGCATCGTCCCTTCGCGAACGCGCGAACGCCGAGGCGAACATCGAGCAGCCGCGAGCGCCCGCGCTTGCGACGGCACTCCGGCCTTTACGGCGCACGTAAACGGATTTCACACCGCGAAAGCTGCTCTGCGATGCACTGGTCTCCTGCCGAACTCGCCATCCTGCGCACGGTGCTCTACTCGTCGCTGTTCGAGTACCCGCTGACGCTCGAAGAGCTGCGGCGCACGCTGCTGGAATCTGTGCAGACCGACGTCGACATCCTGCGGACGTACGAGGGCAGCGCGCGCCTCCGAGATCTGGTCGAGCTGCGGGAGGGCCTGTTCTTTCCGCGCGGGTGCGGCGGATGGATTGCGCGTCGCCGTCAGCGCGAGATCCGGAGCCTTGCGTTCCTCCAACGGCACCAGCGATTCCTCCGCCTCCTCTGCGCGTGTCCGTTCGTGCGGCTCGTCGCGCTCTCCGGCAGCGTCGCGGCCCTCAACGTCGACCCCCGGGCCGATCTCGATCTGTTCGTCATCACCAGAGGCCCGCGGGTCTGGATGGTCACGCTCGGCGCGATCGTGCTCGCGCGACTGCTCCGCCGGCGCCGGGTCGTCTGTCTGAACTTCGTGCTCTCGGACGACCAGCTCGTGCTCGAGCAGCAGGACATGTTCGCCGCCAACCAGATCATCCAGCTTCGACCGCTGGTCGAGGACGGCTACCGGGAGTTCCTTGCGGCCAATCCGTTCGTCACGCGCTTCTATCCGAACTTCGATCCGGCAGCGTCCCGCGGCCCCATCCCGGTGCGGCTCTCGCCCATGATCCGCCGCCTGAAATCGGCCGCCGAGATTCTGCTGGAAAGGCCGTCCCGGTGGCTGGAGGAAGCCAGCCGTGCCGTCTATGGCCGGCATCTGCGCCGGCGCGCCGCGTCGTGGGCGTCGCCGGAACAGGTGCGGCTGCAGTCCGCATGCCTGAAGCTGCACACGCGCAGCCACCGGCACTCGATCCTGGAGCGGTTCGAAGCGGTCTGTCGCGTCACGCTCGGTGTTTCCGATCCGCCGGACGCCAGCGCCCCAGCCACTCAACCGGCGGCCGATCGGTCCGCCCGTCAGCAGAAGGAGCTCATCGCATCATGAGGATTCCGATCTCGCCCGCCGCGATCGTCGTCGGCGCCGTCCTGGCCTGCTTCGCCGCCCCCGATGCCGCGCGCGCGCAGGCCGTCGTGAACCCGGTCGACCATCTCGATTTCGATCGACCCGAATCCTGGGCGCTGAAGTACTTCACGTCTCCGACGCTCATGACCGGTCTGGAAATGCCGGGTGCGATTCGACCGGGAGCGACACGGATCGGCGTGGAGCTCGCATGGATTCCGTCGCTCACGAGCGCGCAGCAACGCATCGGATTCAACGGCACGAAGCAGGAGGACCTGAACAAGGCGCCCATGTTCGCGCGTCCGCGCGTGACGGTAGGGCTGCCAGGCAACCTGTCCTTGACCCTGGCCGGCGTGCCGCCGGTGAAGACGTTCGGGATTACGCCGCACCTGTTCGCCGTCGGCCTGGGCCGGCCGCTGCTTGCCGGGCAGGACTGGTTTCTCGGCGTTCGCGGGTCCGCCCAGCTCGGCACCGCGAAGAGCGACTTCACATGCCCGCCGAGCGTGCTGGCCTACGAGCCCGGCGATTCTCGCAATTCGTACGGATGCCAGGCCCAATCATCCGACGTGGCGACGCTGCGATTCGTCACGGGCGAGGTCGACGTCTGGCACCCGCTGGCCGCCGTTCGGGGGCTGACCCCTCACGCAACCCTCGGCCTGACCTACATGAACAGCACTTTCCAGGTGGACGCGCTCACGTTCGACTTCCATGACCGGACGAAGCTGCTCACCAGCGGGGTGACCGCTTCGGTGAGCGGCGGCGTGGGCTACGCGCTGACGGACCGCATCCAGGCGTCGTTCGACCTCTTCTACACGCCGCTCGGCGTACAGCGGCCGCCGGCGAGCTCGAGCTCGATCGAGGGGCTGTTCAACGTCCGCGGCTTCATCGGCTACCGGGTGCATTGATGCGAGCGAACTCTTCAGGATTCTTCGTGACCCTCATCGTCGCCGCCGCCGTCCTCAGCGCGGCCCCCTCATTTGCCCAGGAGAGTGGGCCGCAGAGCTATCGAATCGATTCGAGCCGCAGCCGGTTCGTCATCGAGGTCGGGAAGGCCGGTCTGTTCGGGTTCGCCGGCCACGCGCACGAAGTGGAGACCCGGGCCCTCGAGGGTCTCGTCCGGGGCGCGCTGGACGACCTCGCCGGGTCGAGTGTGCGCATCGCGGTCGATGCGGCATCGCTGCGGGTCACCGGCAAGGACGAGCCGCCGGACGACGTGCCGAAGGTGCAGCAGACGATGCTGAGCGAGCAGGTCCTCGACGTCGCGAAATTCCCGACGATTCGGTTCGAGAGCACGCGTCTCGCGCGGCGGGAGAACGGCGACGTCGGCGCGCTGTCTGTGACGGGCCGGCTCACCCTGCACGGCGTGACCAGGACCTTGGTGGTCCCAATCGATGTGCGGATTGAGGGACAAACGCTGACGGCGACCGGCCGGACCACGATCAAGCAGACCGATTACGACATCACGCCCGTCTCGGTCGCAGGCGTCGTGAAGGTGAAGGACGAGCTCGAGATCTCGTTCACGATCGTCGCGAGCGCCGGCGCCGCTCGCTGACCACTCAGTCCCGCAGGGCGTATGCCGCGAGCACGTTGCCGCAGATCACCGACACGAACTGCCGCCCCGCGACCTCGTAGGTGATCGGCGCCGAATAGATCTGCACCGATCCCAGCGTGCTCCTCCAGAGGAGCTCGCCAGTCCTGGCGTCCAGCGCCTGGAAATACCCTTCGCGGCCGCCGGTGAACAGCAGGTCGGAGCCGGTCGTCAGGATGCCGGCATCCGTCAGGTCGTACATCGGGTACGTCCACCGCCGCTGTCCCGTCTGCGGGTCCATGGCGATGATCGCGCCGTGCGCGATGGCGTCGGTCCAGGTGTTGATGGGCGGACGCCGGATGTTCGGAGGCACCGCGGCGTCAGGCACGGGCGGCGTGGTGCGGTACCGGCCGCCCATGAAGTTCTGGCCCGGCCGGAACGGAGCATCCTGGCTGCTGAACACGCCGCCGAAGTTCTCCCAGGCCGGGATGTAGAACAGACCCGTCCGCGGACTGTAGGACGGCGAATACCAGTTGGTCCCGCCCTGCTGCCCGGGCCAGGTCGTCGCGCCGGGGGGCTGAGGCGTTTCGATCGGTCGGCCCTTCTCGTCGAGGCCGCTCGCCCAGTTCACCTTCACGTACGGGACACCCAGCAGGAACTTGCCCGTGACGCGGTCGAGCACGTAGAAGAACGCGTTGCGGTTGGCGAGCATCAGTAGCTTCGCGGGCGCGCCGCGCCAGGTGGCGTCCGCCAGCACCGGCACCTGCGTCGAATCCCAGTCGTACCGATCGTGCGGCGTGAACTGGAAGTGCCACTTCAGCGCGCCGGTGTCGGCATCGAGTGCGACGACGGAGTTCGTGTACAGGTTGTCGCCGGGACGCTGCGCCGGGTTGAAGTCCGGGCCGGGGTTGCCGACCCCCCAGTAGGTGAGGTTCAGATCCGGATCGTAGGAGCCCGTGACCCAGATGGACCCGCCCCCGCTCTTCCAGGCGTCGCCGCTCCACGTGTCGGAGCCCGGCTCGCCCGGGGCCGGCACGGTGTAGAAGCGCCACCGCTCCTTGCCCGTCTCGACGCTGTACGCCGCGATGAAGCCGCGGATGCCGTACTCGCCGCCGCCCGTGCCGACGATGACCTCGTCCTTGACGACGAGCGGCGCGTGGCTGACCGAATACCCGAGCTGGTAGTCGGCGACCGGCGTGTCCCACAGCTGCCGGCCGTCGTGCGCGTCCACGGCCACCAGATGCGCGTCGAGCGTCCCCATGAACAGCGTGTGCCCGTGAATCGCCAGTCCTCGATTGTTCGCGCCGCAGCAGACCTTGAAGTCGTTCGGCACGACGTGCTTGTAGATCCAGAAAATCCGTCCCGTTCGCGCGTCCAGCGCGACGATGTCATTCGGTCGCTGGGTCACGTACATGACGCCGTCGACGACGAGTGGCGACGACTCCCAGGAGCCGAGCACCTGCCCCTGGTAGATCCACTGCATCTCGAGATTCTTCACGTTGGCGGGATCGATTTGGTGCAGCGGACTGTACCGCTGCCCCGAGTAGGCGCCCGAATACATGAGCCAGTTCTGCGGCGCGTCGGCCGGGTGCAGCAGGCGGGCGTCGCCGGCCTGCCGGGCGGCGACGATCGAGCCGACCGCCAGGAACGCCAGCGCAAGCCAACGGATCGCGGGACGCTGTCCTCGTGACACGACTATCCTTTCAACGACACGAGATAGGCGATCAGATCCGCCAGCTCCGGTGGCGTCAGCGCATCTCTGTACGACGGCATCGGCGATGTCGTGCTGACCGTCCACTGCTCGATCTCAGATTTCACCAGCGACAGGAGCCGGCCGTCGTCGCTCACGATCTGCACGCTGTACGTATCTTCGTTCAGCCGGCGGCCGGTGATGACACGTCCGTCGTTCATCACCGCCCGAACCGGCCGGTTGATCGGGCGCATGAACAACGACGGCTCGAGCAGCGACCGCTGAATCATGGCCGGCGTCCGCTCGCGGCCGATGCTGGTCAGCGCCGGCGCCGCGAAGCTGCCGCGGTCCGCCACGCGGTGGCAGGTGAGGCACTTCCCTTTCGTTTCGAAGACCGCGCGGCCGCGGCCCGCGTCGCCGAGCGAGACCGGAGACTCTTCCGCGCCCGTCTCGGCGCCCGCCCGGACAAAGGCCACGAGCGCCCGCAGCTCGTCGGAGGCGAGCTGGAACGAGGGCATGCCCGCCTGCGGAAACCCCGTCGAGATCACCGCGCGGAGGGCATCGTCCGTCTGGGCGCGCGGCAGGATACCGTGGTGCAGATCGATCCCGCCGACGCCGGTGCCCGACACGCCGTGGCAGTTCACGCACAGCCGACCGTAGAGCACGGCGCCGGCGGCGATGTCGCTCGCCGGGTACTCACCGGGATGGCCGGGAGAGGCGTTCTGTGCCGCGGCCGCGAGGACGAGCCCGGCCAGACCGACGAGCGTGGGGAAAAGGGGCGTCCGGAACATCTGACGCTCGAAAGCGCGCCAGATTATACTCGGCCGACTGAACGGACGCGCGCTCTTCACGCTGCTGCGGAGGTGACATGTCGAGACGTTTGCTGGTCGCTGGAGCCCTCGCGACCGTCCTCGCCCCGGTGTTCGGCTGCTCGCGCCCGCCGGAGCCGGCCGCCTTCGACGTCGTCATCAGCGGCGGCACGCTCATCGACGGGACCGGCGCCCCGCCCGCGGCGCGAGACCTCGGCGTGCGCGACGGCCGGATCGCCCGAATCGCCGGTCCCGGCGAGCTGGCGCAGGCGCCGGCCACGCGCCGGATCGATGCCGCCGGCCTCACGGTGGCCCCCGGCTTCATCGACATGCACAACCACTCGGACTACACGATTCTCATCGAGCCCAAGGCCGAGAGCATGATCCGGCAGGGCGTGACGACGATGGTGCTGGGCGAGTCCCGTTCGGCGGGTCCGGTGAACGACAAGGGGCGGACCGGCCTGGAGCCCGCCGACGCGCATATCGACTGGACGACGCTCGGAGGCTATTTCGATCGCCTCGAGCGACAGCACATGGCCACCAACATCGCCTCCTACGTCGGCGAGGAGCAGGTGTGGACGTACGTCAAGGGCTACGACCAGACGCCCGCCACGCCGGCCGAGCTGGAGCAGATGAAGACTCTGGTCGCGCAGGCGATGCAGGAGGGCGCCATGGGCCTGTCGACTGCGCTGCTCGAGCCGCCCTCGAGCCTGGCGACGACGGCGAACCTGATCGAGCTGGCCAAGGTGGCCCGCCAGTTCGGTGGCATCTACTCGTCGCACATCCGCGATGAAGGCGAAGGCGTGTTCCGCGCCATCGACGAGGCGATTCAGGTCGGCAAGGGCGCGCAGATTCCGGTGGACATCCTCCACATGAAGATCGCGCACAAGAAGCTCTGGGGCCGCGCCAGCGAGATCATCGCGATGGTTCAGAAGGCCCGGGACGAAGGTTTCGACGTCCAGGCCAACGTGTATCCGTACACCGCGGGACAGAACAATCTCTCGTCCATCATCCCGCCGTGGGCCCATGACGGCGGCCGCGAGAAGATGCTCGAGCGGCTGCGCAACCCGGCTCTGCGGCGGCGCATGCGCGGCGAGATCCTCAACGGACTGCCGAACTGGTACAACCACTACCTGGCGACGGGCGACGGCTGGGCCGGCATGATCCTCGTCTCGCTGACCGACGAGCGGAACAAGCCGTTCCAGGGGAAGCGGATGAGCGAGCTGATCCAGGCCCGCGGCAAGGATCCGGTCGAGACGCTGTTCGATCTGCTCCTCGAGGAGAACGGCAGCGTCCCGACGGTCTTCTTCCATCATTCCGAACAGGACATGCAGCTCATCCTCAGACAGCCCTGGACGTCCATCGGATCGGACGGCACCGCGGTCAACCCGGACGGACCCACCGGGCGGACGCATCCGCATCCACGCTACTACGGGACGTTTCCCCGAGTGCTCGGCCGGTACGTCCGCGAGCTGAAAGTGCTGATGCTGCCGGAAGCGATCAAGAAGATGACCAGCATGAACGCGGCGAAGATCGGGATCGTGGATCGCGGGCGGCTGCAGGAGGGACTCTGGGCGGACATCACGATCTTCGACAGCGAGCACGTGATCGATCGCGCCACGTTCGAGAATCCCGCCCAGTTCCCGGTGGGCATCGAGTACGTCCTCGTCAACGGCGTCGTGACGGTCGACAAGGAGCAGCACACGGGCGCGCTCGCGGGCAGGGTGATTTACGGGCCAGGCAAGAAGACCAACGTCGTCCGGAACTGACGACCGTCGTCCGGAGCTGACGCCCGTCGTCCGGAACTTTACGCGCGTCGTCCGGAGCTGATGCGCGGGGCTCGCGGGACGAGGGCGTTCTCGACGCCGGACGACGGAGTGCTTGACCGGGGACGACGTCGCGCTTGACGCTGGACGACGCCGTTCTGGCTCCGGACGACTCGGCCGCTAGCGGTTGACCAGGCGCGCCGGCACGCTGAGCACGAGAATCGCTCCGAGCGCGACGAAGCCGGCGGTCATGTACATCCCCGCCGCGGTGCTGTGCGTCAGATCCGTCAACCGGCCCACGAGATCGGGACTGATGTAGCCGCCGAGGTTCGCCACGGCATTGATGGCGGCGATTCCCGCGGCGGCGGCCCGCCCGTCGAGGAACGCCGTGGGCAGGCTCCAGAACAGCGGCGCCGAGGCCAGCACGCCGGCGGCCGCGATGGTCAGCGACGTCATCGCGGCCGTGGTGTTCGTGCCGGCGAGCGGCGTCAACGTGAGGCCGACCGCGCCGAGGAGGAACGCCGCGGCCAGGTGCCAGCGGCGCTCGCGCCGTCGGTCGGCGCTTCGACTCATGGCCACCATGACGATGACCGCGCCTACGTACGGAATCGCGGAGAAGAGGCCGATCTGGAGTACGCCGCTCACGCCGGCGGCCCGGACGAGCGTCGGCATCCAGAAGTTCAGCCCGTACTGCCCCATGACGCAGGCAAAGTAGATCAGGCACATCCGCCAGATCCGGCGGTCCTTCAGCACCGCCAATACGGACGCGTGCTCGACGATGCCTGCGCGGTCTGCCTCGAGATTGCGCTCGAGCAGGCGGCGCTCGGCGTCGGTCAGCCAGCGCGCCGACCCGATTCCGTTGTCGAGGTAGGCCAGGACGACGAAGCCCATGAGAATGGACGGCAGCGCCTCCAGCAGGAATAGCCACTGCCAGCCGGCCCAGCCGGCGACCGAGTCGAAGCGGTCCATGATCCAGCCCGACAACGGGCTCCCGAGGATCCCGGACAGCGGGATCGCGATCATGAACAGCGCGATCACGCGCGCCCGACGCGGCGCCGGGTACCAGCGCGTCAGGTACAGGATGATCCCCGGATAGAAGCCCGCCTCCGCGACCCCAAGCAGAAAACGAAACGAATAGAACATCAGCGGTGTCCGCACGAACACGAACAGCGCCGAGACGAGTCCCCAGGTCACCATGATCCGCGCGATCCACACGCGTGCGCCGACGCGATGCAGGATCAGGTTGCTCGGAATCTCGAACAGGAAGTACCCGATGAAGAACATCCCCGCCGCGCGGCCGTAGATCGTCTCGGTGAATCCCAGATCTCCCAGCATCTGCAGCTTCGCGAACCCCACGTTGACGCGATCGAGATAGGCGACGACGTAGCAGAGCATCAGGAACGGCACGAGGCGCAAGGTCACCTTGCGATACGTGGCATTCTCGAAGGCGGCAGCCGAGGCGGGAGTGGAGACGGCCACGGAGATCCGGCGAAGCATATCATCCGGTCCGTTCGCGGATGCCGCCGCAGCGGCCTGATAGGATGGCTCCGCGCCATGAAGGTCGTCATCACCGGTGCGGCCGGATTTCTCGGACAGCGCCTCGCCCGTCGGCTCCTGGCAGGACAGCGCCTGGTGCGCCCCGACGGGTCGTCCGATTCGATCACGCGCCTCACGCTCGTCGACGTCATTCGAGCTGCCGTGCCGGACGTCGCCGACGATCCGCGCGTCGAGACCGTGACCGGCGACCTCTGCGACCCCGCCGCGCTCGCGCAGGCGATCACGCCGGACACCGACGCGGTCTTCCATCTCGCCGCGATCGTGAGCGGCATGGCCGAGGCGGAGTTCGATCTCGGCATGCGAGTGAATCTCGACGCCACCCGCATGGTTCTGGAGCGGTGTCGGCCGGGAGGACGCCGGCCTCGCGTCGTGTTCGCGAGCTCGGTCGCGGTGTACGGAGGCCCGCTGCCGGAGGTCGTGCTCGACTCGACCGCAGTGAACCCGCAGACGTCCTACGGCACCGAAAAGGCCATCGGCGAGCTCCTGATCAACGACTACAGCCGGAGAGGGTTCATCGATGGGCGGGCGCTCCGGCTGCCGACAGTGAGCGTCCGGCCCGGACGCCCGAACGCCGCGGCATCGTCGTTCGCGAGCGGCATCATCCGCGAGCCGTTGAATGGCGAGACCGCCGTCTGCCCGGTCGACCCGGACACGCCGCTCTGGCTGATCTCGCCCGCGACGGTCGTCGAGTGTCTGATTGCCGGCCACGACCTGCCGGCCACGCGGCTCGGGCCGACGCGGATCGTCAACCTGCCGGGCCTCTCGACCACGCCGCGGGCGATGGCGGCGGCGCTCGCGCGCGCCGCCGGTCCCGACGTCGCCGCCCGCATCCGGTGGGCGCCCGATCCCGCGATCGAGCGCATCGTGGCGAGCTGGCCAGGCGCCTGGGATAGCGCACGCGCGCGTGCGCTCGGCTTCCCGCAGGACGAGACGGTCGATGCGCTGATTCGCGGTTACATGGCGCAGGATCTTCCGGCGACGCCGTGACGCGGGCGGCGGCTACAGCGGTTTCGGGAATCGTGTCGTGCGCTGTTGGCCCGAATTCGAGCAGCGCGCCGCTTTAGTGGCGCGCGAGATCGCGAGTGAGGGCCAACAGCCCACGACACGATTCCCGAAACCGCGTTAGGAGGCCGCCGTGGGCGGCACGCGCGGTTCCTTGATTGCGGCGACGGTCTCGAGCAGCACCTGGCCCGCGTTCGTCTTCTGGCGGAGGGCACCGGCACGGGTGACGCCCTGCGTCATATCACAGAGCGAGAGCATGCCGACCAGCTGATCGCCGTCGGAGACGACGGGCAGCCGGTTCACCTGGCGATTTCTCATCAGCTTCGCCGCCGCGGCCAGATCGTCGCTGGCGCGGCACGTGCAAACATCGCTCGACATGATCTTCGCCACCGGGATGGCCGTCAGGGGAACACCCTGGAAGTACGACGCCATGCAGATGTCGCGATCCGTCACGATGCCCGCGATCTCGCCGGCCTCGCCGAGGACGGGCACGGCGCCGCAATCCTGTTCCCACATGATGCGTGCGGCGTCGTTGGCGGTATCTCCGACGCGACAGGACCGGGGCGAGCCGGTCATCAACTGCTCGACGCGCAACGCCGGCGGGTCGTTCGAGCTCTCCGGACGGGCAGCTTTCGTTCTGGGCATGACAGGGAGCCAGTGTGCAGCGCCGGCGGCGTGCCCACAATCGGGTGTCCGCCGGATCCGTCGCGCGGAATTCACCGCTGAAACGATTCGGCGCGGGCGGCGTCCGTCAACCGGATCAGATAGCGCTCGGGATCCGCCCAGAACTCCTGGCGGAGCTGGCGCAGACTGAGAGCCCCGCCGTAGCTGATGGCCGAGCACAGGTGCTTCAGCATCGCATGGACGACGGTGCGCACCGAGCCGCGCGCGGGCACGCTGACTTCGAGGCCTTCCGCGCCGATGGCTTCGAGCTCGAGCGGATCGGCCTCCTCGAGGTCCAGGCGGTCCCGGATGGCGCCGATCGACGCCATTCCCCGGAACACCTTGAACGGCACCTGGACGATCTTCTGCGACTCGGGCATCACGACCGGCTTGAGCACGACCTCGCCGGGCGTTTCGTGCGTGCCGGCGAACGCGCTGCCGAGCATGACGCAGTCGCCCCCGAACAGCAGCGCCTCGGCAATGCTGCCGTCGCGGCGGACGCCGCCGTCGGCGATGAGCGGGACGCGGTCTCCGGCCGCGAGGCGGCAGCGGACGAGGGCGTCGACCTGCGGGATGCCGAAGCTCGTCGTGAGCCGCGTGGAGCAGCCGCCGCCCGGCCCGATGCCGACCTTGATCGCGTTCGCGCCGCGGTCGAGCAGGAACCGCACGCCCTCGGCCGTCGCCACGTTGCCGGCGACGAGGTCGACGCGGTCCCAGCGCCGACGGATCTCGTGCAGCGCGCGCTCCATGACGAGCGAGTGCCCGTGCGCGACGTCGATGACGAGCGCATCGGCGCCGGCCCGTACGAGCTCCGCCGCGCGCTCGAGGTAGTCGCCCGTGGCGCCCACGGCGGCGGCCACGCAGAGGCGTCCCTGCGCGTCGCGGGTCGCGAACGGCTGGTGCTGGTGCTTGAGCAGATCTCGCGCCGTGACGAGGCCGAGCAGCGTGCCGTCTGCGTTCACGAGCGGCAGCTTCTTGACCTTGTGGGCGACCATCAGCCGCTCCGCGTCCGCCAGCGACAGCGCGCCGGCGTGCGTGACGAGCCGCTCGCGCGGCGTCATCCGCCCGGCGACGGGCGCGTCCGCAGCGACGAACCGCACGTCCCGCTCCGTCAGCAGCCCGACCAGCCGACGGTCGCCGCTCACGACCGCCAGCGTGCCCACCTGCGTGCGCCGCATCAGCCGGATGGCTTCCCCGACGGTCGCCTCCGGCGCGATCGCGTGCGGGTCGGCGATGATGCCGTGCTGCGTCCGCTTGACCGCGGAGACCTCGGTCACCTGCGGTTCGATGTCCCCGTTCCGGAAACCGCGGTCGATGACGCCGAGACCGCCCTCTTCCGCGAGCACGACCGCCATCTCGGCGCGCGTGATGGTGTCCATGTTCGCCGAGACCAGCGGGCGCTGCAGCGTCAGGTGCTCGGAGAAGCGGGCCGAGAAATCCACGGCCCCGGGGTCGCGTCTCGGCAGCACCCCGCACTGCGGGACCAGAAGGAAGTCATCGAACGTGGATCCGCGAACGAACTCAAGCAAGTCGAACATCAATCCTCCGCAGGGGCGGCGCTGGCGGCCGCTCGGACGAACCGGGCGGAGTGGACCGGCCACGGGCCGAGCGCCCGTGGCTCGGGTCGTCGCGCGCGGTGGCGCGGCCGGCGCGCGTCCACCACACGAGACCGGCAATCCAGAGCGCCGCCAGCGGCAGCAGACTGGCATGGCCTTCCAGTCCCATCTGCTGCCCCAGGTTCCACGAGGCGCGCGGGACGCCCCGCCGCTCGAGCTCGCTCATCGGCCCGGGCGGCGGCCGCAGCTCGAGGACCGACTGCCAGCCGATGGGAAAGTCCCCTGACGCGAAGGCCGGCCACAACAGCTCGCGCATCGGATCGGCGGGCGCGATTCCGGGTGGCTGCGGCGTCGTGGCGACGGCGACGAGCGACTCGCCGACGCTCACCAGCAGCAGCGCCAGGACGCCAGTCCGGACGGCGCGGCCGCCTCTCTGCCATACGGGCGCGATCCCCAGCGTGATGAACGGCAGCGCCGGGCCGAGATGGCGCGACCCGTACGACCAGCCGCCGTCCCAGTACGCGTAGCCGGCCGTCATCAGGACGTAGTAGATCGCAATGCCGGCCGCGACCAGACCCGGTCCTCGTGTCGCGCCGTCTCGAGCGAGCAGCCACAACCCGACGGGCGCGACAATCAGCACCGGAGCGAGCGGCAGGAGCCCGCGGTACGTGCCGAACAGGAGCTCGACGGCGATTCGTGGATCGGGCCACCCCACGCCGAAAATTCCCGTGTGCATACCTTCGTAGCCGGCAGTCTCGCTCGAGTAGCCGAGGTGGAAGGGAGAGCCGAACGCTGCGGCGTTATAGGCGAGCAGCGTAAACGCGGCGACAGCCAGGCCGCTGCCCACCGCCAGGGCGGCGCGGCGCCGCTCGCCGAACGTGCCGGCGCCCGAGCACGCGAACAGCGCAATCATCGCGCTCGGCACCGCTGCGGGAAACTCGGTCACGACGGCCCATCCGGCCGCGAGCCCGGTCCAGAAGCCGAGAGCACGTCCCTCCGTACGCGCGTCGCGCAGCCGAACCGCGCCGAGCAATGCCGCGGCGAGACACCCGGCGGCCAGCGCGTGACCGTACAGCAGCGTGGCGTATGCCCAGAGCGGCGTGCCGAGACCGCAGGCGATCGCGGCGATGCCGCTCGCCCCATCACGGTTGCCAAAGCGCTTCGACAGCAGAAAGACGCAGACGGCCGCGACGGCCGCCGGCACGCTCGCCGCGGCCACCGTCGCGACGTAGGAGAAGAACATGATCTTCCCCGATGCGTCCACGTCCTGCCGGAATGCGCGCAGCACGAAACGCATCGCGGTGACCGCCGGCACGGCCATCAGGCTGGCCCCCGGGGCCTTGTCGGCATAGACGTGTCCGCCCAGGAGCGCCTTGTCGCCCGTGTTGTCCTGGTAGGGATCGATCCGAAGCGTGTGGCGCTCGACGATGGCACGCACGAGGTCGAAGCGCGTGTTCTGGTTCCAGCCCCCACCCTCGTAGAAGAAGGCATAGGACCCCAGGAGCACGATCCCCAGGAGGACGGCGCGCGTCCGGGGCAGTGCGGCTCGTACCATCAGATGCAGTGGATTATGTCCCGGGGATGGCCTTGGCGGCCCGGCCCCACGATCGCCTTCGGGGTTTCCCCGGATGCCCTCAGTGATCTACCCTATGGATGGTGGGGTTTTCCCGGGGTTGTCGGGAGCGGGTACGCAGCAGGACAATCGCGAAGCTCGCCCGGAAGGGACTCCGCTTCACCGACCTCGGGGCGGACGAGTTTGTGCGCGTCAGCGAAGGTGATTAACCTGGGGGTCCGAGCCCGAACTCGACACTCCCCTGGAGTACTCAGATGTCCATTTCAGTCCTGATCGCCGATGACCACCAGATCGTCCGCCAGGGCCTCAAGGTCCTGCTCGAGCGCGAGGGCTTCGAAGTGATCGCGGAAGCGTCCGACGGACACGAGGCTGTTCAGCTCGCCAGCCGATTGAAACCGGACGTCGCGGTCGTGGATTTCGTCATGCCGCTGCTGAACGGGCTCGACGCGGCGGTGCAGATCCAGCGTCACTCCCCCGGCACCAAGACGATTCTCCTCACGATGTACACGGAAGACCAGTACGTCCTCGAAGCGTTCCGGAACGGGCTACGCGGCTATGTCATCAAGACCCAGGCCGCGGCCGACCTCGTGCAGGCGATCCGCGAGGTGCTCCGCAATGCCGTCTATCTCAGCCCCGGCATTTCCCGAGCCGTCGTCGAAGCCTACCTGACGAAATCGGACGTCCCGTCCGACCCGCTGACGCCGCGCGAGCGCGAGGTGCTGCAACTCGTCGCGGAGGGCAAGACGACGAAGGAAATCGCCACCGTGCTCGGACTGAGCGTGAAGACGGCGGAGACCCACCGCACGAAGATCATGCGCAAGCTCGAGATCCATGAGACCGCCGGGCTCGTGCGCTATGCGATTCGCCGCGGTCTCGTGCAGCCGTAAGACATTGCGCGCGTCCTGGGCCTGCACGTCGGCGGCACGGCCGAAGCGCAGGCCCAGCACAGGACGCTACCTCGCTCTTGGCGCCGCCGCCTGGACGTTGAGGCGGCTGGCAATCTGCGTCAGTTTGCGGTCGGCTTCCTTCTCTTCCTCGAGCGTCCACTCCAGCAACTGAACCGCCTCGGACCGGCCGAGCACTTCGGCCCACGTGCGAAGCGTTCCATAGGTGGCCATTTCGTAGTGCTCTGCGTGCTGCGCGGCCGCGATCAGGCCGGCGTCCTTGACGACCGGATCGTCGGACTTGACGCCAATCGCGTCTTCGCCCGCGTCCACGATGCCCTTGATGCCCTCGTCGGTGTCCGCGTTCGGAGATTTTCCGAACAGGTTGAAGACCTGCTGGGCGCGATCGACGTGCGTCTCCGTCTGCTTCAGGTGCTCGTCGAACGCCTGCTTCAGCTCGGGCGAGTGCGCCGCCTTCGAGAGCTTCGGCAGCGCTTTGGTCAGTCGCTGCTCCGTGTCATAGGCGTAGCGCAGCCTCTGAACGAACAGTTCCTCGAGACTCTGGACGTTGCTCACGATAACCTCCCTGCTTTCGTTCGCCTGTCGATACGTGGATGACCGGACCGCGCTGCGTGAATGGAGTCCCACCAGACGTGGGACTCCATTCGGGACGAAGCTACGGCATACGGGTAGGTGGAAGCGTGCCCGTCGCCACGGCACGGGCCGTCCCGATACGAATCGCGGAGAAGATGAGTACCCCGATTCCGATGATGACATCGTTGCTCATCGCCCGGGCCGCCATCGCGCTGTAGCCAATCACCCACGGCGCGATGATCAACCACACGCCGAAGACGACATTGGCCCACGCAGGCCCGGTCACATCACCAGCTGCCGTCGCCGCCCACAGACCGGCGATGAACACCAGCACGCCCAGAATCATGTCGTTTGCGACCGCAGGTCGGGCAACGTATTGCAGCGACCACGGCGCGATGAACAACCACACGCCGAGCGCAACGTTTATCCAACTGGGCCATCTCATTTCAACACCTCCAAAACAAGTGTGGCGCATAGCGCCTTCCCGACGCCTCACCTCCTCTCAGTACAAGTGCAAGAGCGGATCCAGTGACCTGCAAGATCTCGTACCACCTATGGGGATGCCTATTTCCGGCCGGCTCTGCGGCGTGCGAGGGCATAGGCCATCACCGACGCGCTCAGGGCGGCCCCCAGGAGCACGGGTGTCGAAGCGCGGCGCGCCTGTGTTGCGTAATCGGCCACGTAGCCGCGCTCCGGGAAGTCACCGGACGGGCCCCGCGGTCCGTCGGCGGCGGCCATTTCGATGACGTCGGCCAGGTGGAGCGCCCGGCGTCCCGTGGCCTCCGCAATCTGCGTCCGGCAGCTGAAGCCATCGGCGACGATCAGCGCGTCGCCTGGCGCCTCGCGCACGGCCGGCAGCAGCACGCGCTCGCCGGCGCTCATCGACACCTCGTAATGATGGCGTTCGAAGCCGAACGACCCCGCCATGCCGCAGCAGCCGGAGTCGAGGACACGGCACTCGAGGCCCATGCCCTGCAGCACTTGCTGTTCGGCGTCGAAGCCGAGCACCGCCTTGTGGTGGCAGTGGCCGTGGACGACCGCCTGCCGGAGCAGCTTCGGGCAGGCGACGGACTGGTCCTTGAGGAACTCGCTCAGTGTGAAGGTCTGGCGCGTCAGCCGCTTGGCCTGCTCGTATCGTGGAAACAGCTCCTTGATTTCGTCCCGAAAGACGGCGACGCAGCTCGGCTCGAGCCCGACGATTGGCACGCCCGCCTCGATCGCCGGCTTCAGCGCGTGCATGATCTCGCGCAGCCACGTTCGCGCCGTGTCGAGCATGCCGTAGTCGTAGAGCGGCCGCCCGCAGCAGAGCGTCTGACGCGGGATGTCGACGTGATAGCCCGCGCGCTCGAGGGCGCGCACGGCCGCGATCGCCGTGCGCGGATGAAAGTAGTTGTTGAACGTGTCCGGCCAGAGGATCACGCGCGGGCGCGTCGCGGGCAACTGGATCGGCCGACGCCTGAACCAGTCCCGGAACGTGAACGGGGCGAAGGCCGGAATCTGCCGCGCCAGGGGCATGCCTGCCGCGAGCTTCGCGATTTCCCGCAGACCAGGTGTCTGGGTGATCGCGTTCACGGCGCGAGGCATGGACGAGGCGAGCCGGGCCCAGTACGCGACGAGTCCGAAGGCGTATGCGCTGATCGGCCGCCGGTGGCCGGTGTAGTAGTGCGACAGGAACTCGGCCTTGTAGGTGGCCATGTCCACCTTGACCGGACAGTCGCCCTTGCAGCCCTTGCACGCGAGGCACAGATCCAGCGCTTCCTTGACGTGCTCGTCCTGCCAGCCCCGTTTCAGCGGATCGCCTTCGAGCATCTCGAACAGCAGGCGTGCGCGTCCGCGGGTCGAGTGCATCTCTTCCCGGGTCACCATGAAGCTCGGGCACATCGTGCCGCCGTCGAGGCGTCGGCACTTGCCCACGCCCACGCACCGTAGCGTGCTCTTGGCGAAGCTACCGCTGTCGTTCGGGAATTCGAAATGCGTCTGGACGTCCGGCGGGTTGTAATCGGTGCCGAGGCGGAGGTTCGCGTCGATCGGAGAGGCGTCGATGACCTTGCCCGGGTTCATGCGCCCGTCGGGATCCCAGATAGCCTTGAATTCCCTGAAGGCGTTCATCAGCTCCGGTCCGAACATCTTCGGCAGCAGCTCGCCCCGTGACTGGCCGTCGCCGTGCTCCCCCGAAAGCGACCCGCCGAGCGACACGACCAGATCGGCGGCTTCGTGGACGAACGCGCGATACCGTCGGATACCCTCGGCCGTCTCGAGGTCGAAATCGATGCGCGTGTGAATGCAGCCCTGCCCGA
This sequence comes from uncultured Acidobacteriota bacterium, assembly GCA_963764505.1. GTDB lineage: Bacteria > Acidobacteriota > Vicinamibacteria > Vicinamibacterales > SCN-69-37 > CAVXSP01. Next base: position 2,892,993 of record CAVXSP010000001.1, read on the forward strand.
AGTGGCCGTACAGGTCGCCGCGATACCCGTATTTCCCGAACAGCGTCCTCAGCCGACGCAAATACGTCCCGACGGCGGCTGGAGGAACCGCCGAGTCCTCCCATCCCGGCCAGGTCGGACTCCCCTGCGACACGTGGGCCGTGGCGCCCAGACCCGACTCCCGAATCTTCCAGACCTCTTCCTCCTGCGCCGGGTCGTCGAACATCCGCATCGACGGCGCGTTCGGCCGGACCGCCAGCGCGGCCATCAGCTTGCGGGCGTGTGCGTCCGACTCCGCCTTGCTGCTGCCCCCGAACTCGACGAGCAGCCACCCGCCGCCTTCCGGCAGCAGGCCGAGGTGCTTCGTGTGCACGCCCGCCGCCTTCATGTCCTCCACGAGTGCCTGGTCGATGCCTTCCAACCCGATCGGCCGGTGTTCCATGACGTCGACGACGTCGTCTCCCGCCTGATAGACGTCGGGATAGCCCAACACGAGCAGCGTGCGTGCGCCTGGATTCGGGATCAGGTTCGCGACCACCTCCAGGACCATTACGCACGTGCCTTCGGTGCCGACCAGCGCCCTCGCGACGTTGAATCCGTGCTCCGGCAGCAGGTACGGAAGGTTGTAGCCGGAGACGCGACGCGGAATGCGCGGGAATCCCGCGCGAATCGCCGGCGCGTAGCGGTCGGCCAGTTCGCGCAGACGCGCGTAGATCTCGGCGCGCCGGCCGCCCCCGCGGAGGATGCGCTCGAGGTCGGCCGGGCTCGTCGCGCCGACCCGCATGCGCACACCGTCGTAGGTCAGGATTTCGAGCGACTCGATGTTGTCCGCCGTGCGCGCGCCCCCCCCGGCGAACTGGGCCATTACGGAATGGATGCCGCACGAGTCGTTGCCGACCATCCCGCCGAGCGTGCAGTGGTCGTGCGTGGCCGGATCGGGCCCGAACGTCAGGCCCTGACGCTCGGCGGCGTGCCGCAGGTCGTCCAGAATGGTACCGGGCTGAACGCGACCGAGCCGGCGCCGGGCGTCGATCTCGAGGACGCGATTCATGTACTTCGAGCAGTCGAAGCACACCGCCGCGTTGCAGCACTGCCCCGCCAGGCTCGTCCCGCCCCCGCGTCCGAAGACCGGGACCTGATAGTCGGCGCAGACCGCCAGCGCGGCCTGGACGTCTTCCCCGTTGCGCGGAATGACGACCCCGAGCGGGGGCTGCCGGTAGTTCGAGCCGTCGGTCGCGTACAGCGCGCGGCTGCCGGCGTCGAAACGCACCTCGCCCTCGATCGCGCGGCCAAGGGCCGACGCCAGTCGGGTGAGGTCGACGCTGCTGGGCGCGTGCCGGCCACGGACGGACGCAGCCGGACCGTTCGTCAGGGGAATGGCGGTTGACATCTCACGCTTTCCGAAGAGCGGTCACTGCTTGCGTTTGTGCGGCAGGTAGTTCTCCGCCGCGTCCTTCACCGTCTGCTTGATGAACCCGAGCGCGTCCGCATCGCCCGACCAGATCGACGACGCGAAGTTGCGGGCCTGCTCGAGGCTGATGTGCGGCGGGAGCGGAGGCACGTCCGGATCCGTGACGGCTTCGACCACGACGGGGCGATCGGCCGCGAGCGCGCGATCCCAGGCTGCGCCGACCTCCCCCGGTCGATCGACGCGGATCCCGATCAACCCGAGCTCGTCGGCGTACCGGGCGTACGGAAAATCCGGGATCGCCTGCGAGCCCGCGAAGCGGGGATCGCCGGCGAGCGCCCGCTGCTCCCACGTCACCTGATTGAGGTCGCGATTGTTCAGGACGAGCACGATCAGGCGGGGATCGGTCCAGTCCTTCCAGTACTTCGCGATCGTGATCAGTCCGTTGATGCCGTTCATCTGCATTGCGCCGTCACCGACCAGCGCAATGGCGACGCGGCTGGGGAACGCGAACTTCGCCGCGATCGCGTACGGCACGCCCGGCCCCATGGTCGCCAGCGTGCCGGACAGCGTGGCCATCATGCCGCGTCGGATCTTGATGTCCCGCGCGAACCAGTTCGCCGCGGAGCCGGAATCGGACGACAGGATGGCGTTGTCCGGCAGCCTCGGCGACAGCTCCCAGAACACGCGCTGCGGGTTGAGCGGGTTGGCGTCGTTCATCGCCCGGGCCTCGAGCACACGCCACCACTCGGCCACGCCCTTCTCGATCTGCTCCCTCCAGCTCCGATCCGTCTTCCGCTGGATGTACGGCGTGAGCACGCGTAGCGTCTCCGCGGCATCGCCGATCAGGTTCAGCTCCGTCGGGAAGCGGATGCCCAGCATCCGGCCGTCGATGTCGATCTGGATGCCTCGGGCCTGCCCTTCCTTGGGAAGGAACTCGGAGTACGGAAAATTCGTGCCGACCATCAGCAGCGTGTCGCATTCCATCATCAGGTCCCAGCTCGGCTTCGTGCCCAGCAGGCCGATGCTCCCGGTGACGAACGGCAGATCGTCGGGGACCACGGCCTTTCCGAGCAGTGCTTTCGCCACTCCGGCGCCGAGCCGGTCCGCGATCTCGATGACCTCGTCTCCGGCATCGAGCGCGCCCGCCCCCACGAGCATCGCGACCCGCTTCCCAGCGTTCAAGATGTCGGCCGCGCGCCGGAGATCGTCGTCCTGCGGGATCACGTACGGGATCGTCAACCCGACACTCGAGTGCACGGTGCCATGCCTGCGCGGCGGCTCGGCCACGGCGTCGAGCTCCTGCACGTCGTTCGGGATGATGATGGCCGTCACCGTTCGCGCAATCTTCGCGATGCGCACCGCCCGGTCCACGAGATGACGAATCTGCACGGGATCGGACGCCATGTGGACGAACTCGTGCGCGACGTCCTTGAACAGCGTGATGAGGTCGACCTCCTGCTGATAGGCGCCCCCGAGCGCCGCCCGTGCCTGCTGGCCCACAATCGCCACGACGGGCTGATGGTCCAGCTTCGCGTCGTAGAGCCCGTTCAGGAGATGAATGGCCCCGGGGCCGGACGTCGCCATGCAGACCCCCACTTCACCCGTGAACTTCGCGTGGGCGCAGGCCATGAAGGCGGCCATCTCCTCGTGTCGGGTCTGCACGAACTGCATGCGCTCGCTCGCGCGGTCGAGCGCCCCAAGGAGACCGTTGATGCCGTCTCCGGGATATCCGTAGATGCGGGAAATGCCCCACTCACCCAGGCGCGCCAGAAGGAAATCGGAAACCGTTTGGGCCATGCCTTGCTCCTCGTAGTCATGAATGATCCAAAGGTCGTTCCGGGGAATAGCACGCGGGAGCCGCCGGACGTGGCGCCAATTACGACACGACGCCGCTTCGCCTGACGCGATCCGGGACACGCGATTGGACCGACACGTGAGAGCGAGAGAGCGTGAGGGCTCAACCGCGCAGACGACCTGCCGAGGATAGGCGGGCTAGAGGTTCCGCTTTGTGGTCCATCCGGAAGATCTGCATGACCTCGTTGCCGTCCGCCCCGAGCGCCGTGGCCAGGTCCGCCATCTCGTTCGCGAAGCAGATCTTCAGCCCGTGGTAGGCGTTGGCGGCGAACGTCACCAGTTCGGCCGTCCGGATTGACGTGTGCACGAAGGGCGCACGCACGCCGTGATACAGCGTCCGGATCACGGCGGCCGCCGCCGGATCGCCTGTGCCGGCGAGGATCATCGGCGGCTCGTCGAAGTCGGCGAGCGAGGATCCTTCCCGCATGAACCCCGGGTTGACCGCGAGGCGGATGCGGCCGGCCAGCGCCGCTCCCATGCCGGCCCGGAGCGCCGGCTCCAGGACGCGCTCGGTCGTCCCCGGCAGGACCGTGCTCCGGAGCACGACGGTGAGCGGCTCCTCGCGCACTCCCACCGCCCGTCCGATCTCCTGCCCGACGTGATCGATGGCCTCCACGTCCGGCCGCCCGTGAGGGAGAGTGGGTGTGCCGACGCAGATGAGGGCGACCTGCACCCCCTCGATCGCCTCGGCCGCGCAGTCGGTGGCCCAGAGGCTTCCCGTGGGGACGACCGACCCGAGGACCTCGTCCAGACCCGGCTCGACGATCGGGGATCGTCCGCGATTGATGAGGTCGCGCTTGTCCGGGTTCAGGTCGACGCCCCGCACCTCGTGCCCGGCCCGAGCCAGGCAGGCGGCGGTGACACACCCGACATAGCCCAGTCCGAAGACTGCGATCTTCATGAACGCTCCTTGTCGTTGGGAGAGGACGGCACGATCGCCGCCAGGGTATGGCGGCCCGGTTCGGCGGCTTTCTGCGCCAGCAGGTCGAGATACAGCTGCTCCGTCGCGTGCACCATGCGATCCATTCCGAACCGCTCGTGCGCGACCTGGCGGCCGGCCGCCCCCAGCCGCGAGGCCAGCGCGGAGTCCTCGATGAGCCGCGCGATCGCTGTCGCGAGTCCCTGTGGATCGCCCGGCGGCACCAGCAGGCCGGTCTCGCCGTGTTCGACGGTTTCGGGCGTGCCTCCGACTCGGGTCGCAACCACGGGCACGCCCGCGGCCATCGACTCGAGCAGGACGTTCGAGAGACCTTCGCAGAGCGACGGCAGCACGGAGATGTCGACTTCCCGCAGCAGGGCCGGAACGTCGGCGCGCCAACCCGTCAGCCGGACTGCGCCCTCGAGCCCCAGTCGTCTGATGCGATCCAGGAGGCGCTGACGATAGACCGGGTCCTCGGTCAGGCCGTTCAGGCCCGCCGTGTGCGCCTCGCCCACGATCAGGAAGCGGGCGTCCGGGTTGTTCCAGGAAACGATGGCCGCCGCGTCGATGAAGTCCTCGATCCCGCTCTTCGCATTGAATCGCGCCACCATCGCGACGACCGGTGCGTCCCGCGCGATGCCCAGCTCGTCGCGCAGCTCCGGCCTGGCTGGACGGGAGAACTTCTCCGGATCGATGCCGTTGCGAATGACGACGATGCTCGCGGGATCGTAGCCGTCGCCGATCAGCCACTCGCGAATGGATTCGGTGTTCACGAGCACGCAGTCGGCCAGCTTGCACACGATGCGCTCGACGTGCCGCTGCATCGGCGTGAGATACAGCCCCCGGTCGCGGATCGAGGCGATGATGACGGGCGCACCGGCGATCCAGGCGGCCGGCACCGCGAACACGTTGCTGTAGAAGTCGTACGAGTGCAGAATCTGGATCCGGCGGCGCCGGATGTGCCGCGCGAGCCGCAGCTGCTGCCGCACGGCGGCGCCCCCGAACAGCCGGCGAATCGGATACTCCGACAGCGGCACGGCCCGCCTGGCCAGCTCGTCCAGAACGTGGTCGCACCGGCGCAGGCAAGCATACTCGAGGGCGAACCGCCGGGAATCGAGCGCAAGGCCGAGGTTGACGAGCTCGCGCTCATTCCCGTCGACTCCGAACCGTGTGACGAACTTCAACAGCCTGATGCACTCGCCGGCCCGGGGCCGCACGCCGTCGAGCGAACGCCTCCCAAGGGCAACGAGCGAAAGTGGAGGCGTCGACGGTTCCTTCATGGCTTGGCGCTCACGTTGATGGTGCGAAGGGCGGTCGCACGGCCAGCGAGCCAGGAAATTGAAGTGCTAGGCGACGTCCGCCTGCAGACCCCTTCTCACGCAGCCCCCACGAGGGTGGCCGGCACTTCGACCGCGACGCTTCGACGAAGGAGATCGATCGACAGCACGAGGAGTCCCTTGCCCGGTCTGCTGCGCACGAAGATGCCCGACACGCCGACCAGCGGTCCCGCGACGATGCGCACGCGCGTGCCCTCGGTCGGGTACGGATGGGGCGTGCATGCGGCGCCGGCGAGCACGACGCGCCGGATCGCCTCGATCTCTCCGTGCGGGATCGGCGCCAGCGCATCCCAGCGCTCGCCAAGGAGGCGCACGACTCCGCGCGCCTTGATCACCTCGACATAGCTCGCCTTGTCCAGCGAGTCGTGGATGAACAGGTAGCCCGGAAAGAGTGGCTTGTAGATCGCGCGGCGGCGGCCCGCCCGCTCCGCCCACGCCAGAATCCGCGGGAGGAAGAGATCGAAGCCCTTCGCCACCAACTGGTCGCCGACCAGCTGTTCGCAGTGGCTGTGGGTCCAGACCGCGTGCCATGGAAGCGGCTCGTCGACGAAGGCAGCCTCCGGCCCCATTCCGTCCAGGGGCTCGTTCCCGAATGCGACGGCCAGCATGTAGTACGTCCGATCGGTCCGACTCGCGCCCGGCGCCTTTCGCCGGTGCCGTCGAACCGCGATGCGCGCGCGACCGCATCGCTCGCGGCCGCAGTCACCCATTGAGAATCCGCCCGTCCCGTCATTCCAACAATCGGGACGCGCCGGATTTTCACCCTCGAAACACCGCATGGTCCCTCTGACATCGCCCGACGCGGCATCGAGTACCGACGCGATTGCAGTGCATCGTGACAGTGCGCCGCGCCGATCAGCGTTTTTGGTATGCTCGGCGGCGCAGATGGCAGCCGATCTCAAGCAGACGTTCATCGGCCGGCACACCGTCAATCGCAGACTCAACGGCGCCGGCTCTGGGAAGGACACTCGCCATCACGAGATCTCGATCGAGGACGCGCCCATCACGTATCAGCCGGGCGATGCGCTCGGCGTGCATCCACAGAATTCGCCCGCGCTGGTCGATCGGATCGTGCGCGCGCTCGGCGCGCGCGGCGACGAGCCCGTGGCCGCGGGCGCCGCGTCGATGCCCTTCGCCGAGGCCCTGCGCGACATCTACGACGTGTCCGCGCCGACGCGCCGCCTGCTCGATCTGCTCGTCGCAAGAGGCGCAGAAGATCTCCGGCCGCTGCTCGATCGCGCCCATGCGGAGTCGCTGAAGCACTATCTCTCGGGATGGGACGATGCGCACGATATCCTCGACGTGCTCGAGGACCATCCGTCGATCGCGATCGAGCCTGCTGAGTTCGTGGCCCTCCTGCGCAGGATCATCCCGCGCCTCTATTCGATCGCCTCCAGCCAGAAGGCGCACCCGAACCAGACGGACCTGCTCGTCGTCTCGGTGCGGTACACGATCCGCGGTCGGCTGCGCGAAGGCCTGTGCTCGACATGGCTCGCCGATCGATGGCCGATCGACGCGACCGCGGAGGTCTACGCTCAGAACCAGCAGAAGCATTTCGCGATGCCGGCCGACGACGACGTGCCGATGATCATGATCGGCCCGGGCACCGGCCTGGCGCCCTTCCGGGCGTTTCTGGAGGAGCGTCGGGTGCTCGGCGCGCTCGGCCGCAACTGGCTGTTCTTCGGAGAGCAGCGCCGCGCGTGCGACTTCTTCTACGAGGACCAGTTCGCCGACTACGTGCGCGACGGATTCCTCCGGCTCAGTACCGCCTTCTCCCGGGACCAGCCGCAGAAGCTCTACGTGCAGCACCGGATGTGCGAGCAGGCCCGGGACGTCTGGGCCTGGCTCGAGGAGGGGGCCGAGGTCTTCGTCTGCGGGGACAAGGAACGGATGGCCGCCGACGTCGACGCGATGCTCCACGAGATCGTTCAGCGTCAGGGCGGCCGGACGTCGGAGCAGGCGCGCGAGTACGTCGAAGCGCTCAGGAAGGCCAGGCGCTACAAGCGGGACGTGTATTGAGGGACGCTACGCGCGGGCCCAGAGCACCGCGGTCGGACGGCGCGGGAAGACACCCGACCGCGCTGGACCTGCTCAGCGGTCGCGGCGCTTCTGCAGGGCCCGATAGGCTTTCGCGCCGATTCTGCCCTGGCGCTTCCTGTCGATGAGGGCTCGCTCGGCCTGCTGCTCCTCCAGGGCCTTCCGCTCGCGCATCAGGCCGAGATAGCTGTCGTACCGGGCCGGGTCGATCCGCCCCGCCTCGACGGCCGTCTTGACGGCGCAGCCGGGCTCGTGCTCGTGCCCGCAGTCCCGGAAGCGGCATGTCGCCGCGAACGCCTCCACGTCCGGAAACGTCCGGTCGAGGGCTTCGTCGGTCTCCCAGAGCGCCAGCTCGCGCATCCCCGGCGTATCGATGAGCACGCCACCCCGGTCGAGCACCACGAGCTGCCGGTGCACGCTGGCATGCCGACCGCGCGCATCCCAGACCCGGACCTCGCTCGTCGGCAGCAGGTCGCGGCCGATCAGACGATTGACAATGGACGACTTCCCCGCGCCCGACGGCCCCAGCAGCGCGATCGTGCGGCCGGTGGACAGGTACGAATCGAGCCATTCGAATCCGCGCCCGTCCCTCGCGCTGACGGCGTGGACGGGCACGTCCGGCGCCACTCCCTGGATCTGACCCAACGTCTCGGGCAGGTTCTCCGCCAGGTCCGACTTGTTCAGCACGACGACCGGACGGGCGCCGCTCTGCCTGGCGAGCACGAGATACCGTTCCAGGCTGCGGAGCTTCGGCGCCCGCTCGAGGCTCGACACGAGAAACACATGATCAATGTTGGCCGCGACGACCTGCTCGGTCGTGCCACGGCCGGCCGCCTTCCGGGAGAAGCAGCTCCGCCGCGGGAGGATGACCTGAATCACGGCGAGGTCCTCGCCCGTCGCGGCGCCCGCTGACGGCTCCGCGAGATCGACCGGTGGCGGGGGCCGCCGGGACGGACGAACGCCCACCCAGTCTCCGACCGCGGGCAGGTCCTCCCGTCCGGCGGCCAAATACTTCAGCCGTCCCGCGGCCTGCGCCAGCGACTCGCCGGTCTCGGTCAGCACGCGGTAGACGTGGTTGTGCTCGAGCGCGACCCGGCCGGGCACGAGCGCGCCAGGCGCGCGCTCCGCGAAGGTCGCGGCCAGGTCCGCATCCCAACCAAGAAGCGCGAGATCCATCGAATGGCGGTCCTGCCACATGCGGCACGATGCCGGAACCGGCGCCTCAGGAGGCCGTCCCGCACCGCTCACGCAACCGCGGAGCCACTTATCACGTCCAATGGCATACTACCTGGAATCCTCCACGGTGCTATTGGACGGGAGACGGATTTCGGGGCCCAGCGGCGCATGAGTGCCCGAATGAATTCCCGGATGAATCCCCGGATGAACCCCCGGATGAATATGGACCAGAAGCGCGATCCGGCCATTCTGCGCCGGAAGAGGATCAAGCGGGCGATTTGGGTCGGCATGGGTGTGATGGCGCTCGCCGCCGTGTCGGTCGCAGTGTCGCGGCTGAAGCCCGCCGCGCCGCTGGTGCCGGCGGGCGTGCCATGGATCGAGCCGGTCAAGCGTGGCGAGATGATTCGCAACGTCCACGGCTCCGGCACGCTCGTGCCGGAGGACATCCGGTGGGTGGCGGCGACCACGTCGGGCCGTGTGGAGCGGCTCGTCCTCCGGCCTGGCGCGACGGTCAAGCCTGAGAGCGTGATCCTCGAACTGAGCAATCCGGACCTGCAGCAGAGCGCGCGCAACGCCGAGCTGTCCTGGAAGTCGGCCATCGCCCAGCTCGACAACCAGCGCGCGTCGCTCCGCACCCAGCGGCTGACGCAGGAGAACGCGGTCAAGGACGCCGAGTCGCAATACAACCTGGCGCGGGAGGATCTCGACGCCAACAAGCAGCTCGCCGACCAGGGGCTGGTCAGCCAGCTCACGGTCAAGCAGAAACAGTCGATCGTCGACACCGCGCGCAACCGGCTCGAGCTGGCGAAGCAGCAGCTGCAGATTGCGATCGAGAACGAGACGTCCCAGCTCGCGCCGCAGCAGGCGACCGTCAACCAGCAGAAGGCGGTCTGGGACAACCTGGAGCGCGAGGTCGAGGATCTGAAGGTGAAGGCGACGATCTCGGGGGTGCTGCAGGTCGTCCCGGTCGAGCTCGGCCAGCAGGTCGCCGCAGGCACGAACCTCGCCCGTGTCGCCAATCCGTCCACCCTGAAGGCGGTGGTCCGAATCTCGGAGACGCAGACCAAGGACCTCAAACCGGGCCAGCGTGCCGAAATCGACACGCGCAACGGCGCCCCGCTCAGGGGCCAGGTCGTCCGCATCGACCCGTCCTCCCAGGGCGGCACCGTGGGCGTCGACGTCACGCTCGAGGATCCGCTGCATCCTGGAGATCGCCCGGATCTGAGCGTGGACGGCACGATCGAGCTGGAGCGGCTCGCCGACGTCGTCTTCATGTCGAGACCGGCTTTCGGCCAGGAGAGCTCGTCCATCACCATCTTCAAGCTCACGCCCGACGGCAGCGAAGCCGTCCGAACTCCTGTCAAGCTGGGCAAGGCCGCGGTGACGACGATCGAGGTCCTCGACGGCCTGAAGCCCGGCGATCAAGTCGTCCTCTCGGATATGTCGCAGTACGACGCGTACGACAGAGTCAGGATCAAGTGACGGTGCTGGGCTGCCAGACCCGGAGCCGCGAAATTCGACCGTTCAGTGAAGGAGCGCATCATGTCCTCGAGCGAGCCCCTGATTCACCTGGAAGGCGTCAAGAAGATCTTCTACACGGATGAGATCGAGACGCATGCTCTCGATGGAATCCATCTCGAGATTCAGCGAGGCCAGTACATCTCCATTGCCGGCCCTTCCGGCTGCGGCAAGTCCACGCTGCTGTCGATTCTCGGGCTTCTCGACACGCCGACCGACGGCGCGTACACCCTGAACGGGCGGTCCGTGGAGGATTTGCCGCTCGCCGAGCGCGCCCGCGTGCGCAATCGCGAGATCGGATTCATCTTCCAGAGCTTCAACCTGATCGGCGACCTGACGGTGTACGAGAACGTCGAGCTGCCGCTGACCTATCGCGGGATGCGGTCGAGCGAGCGCAAGGAGCGCGTCATGGCGGCGCTCGAGAAGGTCGGGATGTCGCACCGGGCGAAGCACCTGCCCAGCCAGCTCTCGGGCGGTCAGCAGCAGCGTGTGGCGGTCGCCCGCGCCGTCGGCGGCGCGCCGTCGATCCTGCTGGCGGACGAGCCGACCGGCAACCTCGATTCGAAGAACGGCGAGGCCGTGATGGATCTGCTCCGCGAGCTCCACGGCGAGGGCGCGACGATCTGCATGGTCACGCACGACCCGCGGTACGCGCGACACGCGGAGCGCTCGATCCATCTCTTCGACGGACGGGTCGTCGAGGAAGACGCCTCGCACAGCGGCCTGAAGGACCTCGAAGAGAGCGGCTTCGACATGGCCTGACGGCGTCCGGTCGCGTCACCCTGTCGAGATACGCTCCCGCGTCGCCTCCTGGACGATCCTGACGCCGGCGCTCGCGCCCACGCGCGAGGCGCCGGCGGCCAGCATCGTCTTCACCGCCTCGAGGTCGCGGACCCCGCCAGCCGCCTTCACCCCAATCGCGTCGCCGACGACCCGCCGCATGAGCGCGACGTCGTGGGCCGTGGCGCCGCCCGGACCGAACCCTGTGGAGGTCTTGACGAAGCCGGCGCCCGCCGCCTTCGCCAGCGTGCACGCCGCGACTTTCTCATCGTCGGTCAGATAGGCCGCCTCGATGATGACCTTGCTGATCGCCTCGCAATCGCGGCAGGTGCGGGTCACCGCTTCGATGTCGCACGCCACCAGGCCCAGGTCGCCGGACTTGAGGGCGCCCAGATTGATGACCATATCGATCTCCCGCGCCCCGTCGAAGATCGCTCGCCGTGTCTCGAACGCCTTCACGTCGGGCGTCGTGGCGCCGAACGGAAAGCCCACGACCGAGCAGACGCGAACCGGCGTCCTCCGCAGGCGAGCGGCGCAGCGCGCCACCCATGCCGGATTGACGCACACCGTGGCAAATCCGAACGTCTCCGCCTCGCCGCACAGCACGTCGATCTCCGCACTGGTCGCGTTCGGTTTGAGCAGGGTGTGATCGATCAGCGCGGCAATCGCGCCGGGCGCGCCGCCGGCGGCGTGAACGCCCAGCCGCGCCGCGCCGGCCGCGATCACGGCGCGGGTGCGGTCGGGGCAGCAGTCCTCGACGACGCCATGGCAGCGGCAGCGGGCCGGCGCCCCGGCGGCGGACAGCACCTCGGCGACGACGAGGCTGACGAGCCGTTCGACCTCTGATCTGTCCATGATGGCTTCCGGCCGGGTCGACTGCCGGGCCCGCTAGGCTCCGCCATCGAGCACGCCGATATACGGCAGATTCCGGTACGACTGATTGAAATCGAGGCCGTACCCGACGACGAAACGGTCGCCGACCTCGAATCCCACGTACTCGATCGGCACGTCGATCGTCCGGCGAGAGGACTTGCTGAGCAGACACGCGGTCCGGAGGGAGCGCGGCGACCTCGCGCGCAGGATGTCTCTCAGATACGACAGCGTCAGGCCGCTGTCGACGATGTCCTCGACGATCAGGACGTCGCGGCCCTCCAATGCGTCGTCGAGATCCTTCGTCAGCTTCACCTCGCCGGACGATGTCCGGCCGGTCCCGTAGCTCGTGACCGCGAGGACGTCGCACGTGACCGGCCCTTCGATCGCGCGCATCAGATCCGCGAGGAACACGAGGGCGCCCTTCAGAACCGCGACGAGATGGACCGTCGTATCCGCACCGTAGTCGGCCCGGATGTCGCGGCCCATTGCCCGGATTCGACTGGCGAGCGTGGTTTGGTCGATCAGCACCTCCACCAGCGACAGCCTCCCCAACCGCACCGCGCGCGCCCCGATCGCGCGCCGGCGGCATTCTACCGTGAGACGGTTGGTGGGACTGGATCGAAGCGGGCCTCGACCTGTCGTATAGTCCCGCCGTGCCCGTTCACCTCGTGCAGCATCCAGTCGCGCTCGACGCGCTCGTCGGGCTGCGCGACGCGGCCACCGAGCCGGCGCGGTTCCGCGCGCTGGCGCATCGCGTCAGCCTCCTGCTCGCGATCGAAGCCAGCCGCGATCTCCCGACCGCGTCCGTGGACATCGACACGCCGCTCGAGCGCGCGCAGGGACGCGGGCTGACATCCGACGTCGTCGTCGTGCCGGTCCTGCGCGCCGGCCTCGGCATGCTCGAAGCGGTGCTGACGCTGCTCCCCCGGGCGCGCGTGGGGCACATCGGGCTGCAGCGGGACGAGCGCACGGCCGTCGCCTCGCAGTACTACGCGAAGCTGCCCGACGATCTGTCGGGGAGCGTGACGCTCGTCGTCGATCCGATGCTCGCGACCGGCGGCAGCGCGGCCGCCGCGATCGCGCGCCTGCGGGAGGCCGGCGCTCGTGACATCCGGCTCCTGTGCATCGTCGCCGCGCCGGAAGGCCTCGCTGCGGTCGAGGCCGCGCATCCCGGCGCGCACGTATTCACGCCGGCCGTCGATCGCGAACTGAACGCGCAGAAGTTCATCCTGCCCGGCCTGGGGGACTTCGGCGACCGCCTCTACGGGACGACCTGATTTCCACAGGAGGGGGACGGGTCTCGGGTTGTGGAAAACTCGGGCGCCGCGCGCGAGTCTTCCACAACCCGAGACCCGTCCCCGTTGGCGTGAAGGTTCGAGTAGGGTAAGCTTGTGGCTCGGTCGGGCGCTTGGCTCAGTTGGTAGAGCATCGCCTTCACACGGCGGGGGTCAGTGGTTCGAGTCCACTAGCGCCCACCAGCTTAACTCGTGGATCCCCAAGTGTTACGCGCAAAGGCGTCGGAGCCGTTCCGGCGCCTTTCGTGTTTCTGGGGTGCAGCAGGGGTGCTCGAGAGAGTCGCTCGAGCTGGTCAGACGAGGTCCTGCGGAAACGCGCGCGAGCCGCGAAAGACGGTCGCGATCTCGACGAGCTCGCCGCGGTATCGGTAGACCACGCGAAATACATCGATAATGACTTCGCGAATCGTGGGAGTGCCCAACTCCGGCACGACATGTCCTGATTCCGGAAAGATCGAAAGCCTTTCGACGCCGGCGATGATTCGGCGCACGACCAGCTCCGCATACCGCTGCGAGTCGTGGGCGATGAAGTCGCGAATGCTTTGGAGGTCGCGTTCAGCTTCCGGCGACCAGACGATCGGCGTCACAAACCCAAGCGCTGCTTAATTACACGTCGACGGCAGTGGGCCGAGCTGATGGCGCGGACGTTCGGGATTGACGTGCTGGACTGCCCGCGGTGTGGTGGACGGTTGCGGCTCGTGGCGTTGATTGAGGACGCGCGCGTGGTGGCGCGTATCCTTCGGCATTGCGGGTTGCCGACCGAGGTGCCGACGCCACGCCCCGCGCGTCCTCCGCCGGACGGCCCATGGCGCTCTGCATGGGCCATCGACACGAGCGACTCGGCGGAGTTCACTCCGGCCTCGTAAGCGCCAGGGCCGCCGTGGCGGGAGCCGTGTTTCCGGGCGCGGCTGCCTGCCTTCAACCGGCCACCGCGTATACCGACTTTGGCGATTTACAGCGGGCTGTCAGCCCGCTAATCTGCGCTGTGCAGCGGCAGGCGATTCGCCGGAAACCCTGTTGAAGGGTTACGCGTGGCTGGAACCCGACGACATTCGAGCGTGCTTGCTCTACGCGCGGCGGGTTGTCGGCCGGGCAGTGGAGCCGGCTCTCACGATTCGCTGATGAGTGTCGATTATCTCGACCAGCGAGCGCGACGAGCGGATCCAAAGCTCTTCGACCGCGTCCTCGGCCGCGTGCCCGATGTGCCGCCGATTGCTGGTGGCCAATTGCTGGTATCGGACATCCGCTCTCGGAAGGCGTGTCGTCGGCGGTCCGAAGTGGCGGCAAACGCCGCGTCGCGCGGCGTTCGCCGACTCGTGATCGACGTAGCCCCGCGACGGCGAACAGGCGCGGGGCGGCGCCTGGGAGTGTTGTGGCTTCCGTGCACAGACTGGGCCGAGGAACCTGCGCGCTGACGGAGCTGGTGAGGTGGCCGCGCGGCCGTGGAAGGACCGACGACCATTGCAAGGACTGTCATTGTCGACGCTGGCGACGCGCGCAGTTTCTGCAGTCCGTTGTCGACGATCGCTGATCTTCGCAGGATCTCAACGGGGATGCCGCTGGTACAGCGCCTGCGCCAGGCGATGGCGTGGCGTCGGCATCCACCATGTACCGGCCGCGCTCTGTCGGAGACGGCGTGCTGTACCAGATCGTTCGCGATCATTTCGAGACCTTCCGCGCACGGCCGCGACCCTGCGTGACGGCGAGGGGCTGCCCAAGTTCGTTGAGCAGGCGTTTCGAGACTTCCTGCGATGCGGCTGGCTCGCGGGCGGGTTCGCCCGATTCCGCTGTGAGGGCTGCGGACTCGATCGGCTGGTCGCCTTCTCGTGCAAAGGGCGAACGCTGTGCCCGAGCTGCGGGAGCCGACGGATGGCGGATCGGGCCGCGCATCTGGTGGATCACGTGTTTCCTGACGTCCCGCTGCGCCAGTGGGTGCTCACCTTGCCGTACCGCCTCCGGTATCTGCTCGCCTGGGACCACGACCTGTGCCGCCGCGTCGCCGCCATCTTCGCGCGTGCGGTGTTCCGCCTGCTGCGCGAGCGGGCGCGCGATGCCGGCATCGAGGCCGGTCGCGCGGGCGGCGTGGTCGTGATCCAACGCTTCGGCGGCGCCATGAACCTGAACGTCCACTTTCACGCATTGATTCTGGACGGGGTATTTGCAGCGACGGAGGACGGGACGATGCAATTCCATCGCGCCGCGCGACTGACGACGCTGGACGTCGAGGAAGTGCTGGCCACGATCGACCCCGTCGTCGCCCGCCGGACCCGGCCTTGCGAACTAGCCGCCGAGGAGGACGAGTCCGGCGCACCCGACGGGTGGGCCGACGAGGCCCCGGTCAGCACCGTGTCGATCCCAACGTACCGATCGAAGACGTCGCCGGTGCCGTGAAGGATCTGGTCAGCGAAGGGAAGGTTCGTCACTTCGGTTTGTCCGAAGCCGGCGTGCCGACGATTCGGCGCGCACACGCCGTGCATCCGGTCGCCGCGCTGCAGAGTGAATACTCACTCTGGTGGCGTGACCCCGAGCGCGAAGTGCTGCCGGCGCTCGAAGAGCTGGGGATCGGCTTTGTACCGTTCAGTCCGCTCGGCCGCGGCTTCCTCACAGGCACGCTCGACACCAGTGCGCCGTTCGATCCATCCGACTTCCGCAATCTCCTGCGGCGATTCACTGCGGAGAACCGGCAGGCGAATCAGGGATTCGTCGACTGGCTCCGCGCATTCGCCGCGCGGCGCAACGCGACGCCCGCCCAGATCGCGCTGGCCTGGCTTCTGGCCCAGCGTCCGTGGGTTGTGCCGATTCCAGCCACTACGAAACGCCGTCGTCTTGAAGAAAACCTCGGGGCCGCGACGCTCGCGCTGACATCGTCTGACCTGCGCGAGATAGATGACGCGCTGGCAGCGATGACACTCCAGGGCGAGCGCTATCCCGAAGCACTGCAGCGGATGGTGGATCGGTAACCGCTTCTTGGCATTCAGCGGCTGAATTAGCTGACGGCGGCGTTATGATCATTTTCCTCAAGGAGGAAGGTATTCATGCCGACGTTCTCTTTTCGAACATTCTCTTCATTCATGTGGGCCGCCGCGTCGGCGGCCATCCTGGCGTCCGCGGCCACGCGTGCCGTTTCCGCGGCGCCTGCTCCGCACGCGTCTCCGCAAATCACCGGGTACTACGTGTGTGTGCTGACCGTCAGCACTCCGACGGCGTCAACTGTCTACTTGAGCGACGTGATCCCGGATACCGGCTTTCGGCCTGGGCCGGTCGCGACGGGATTCCGCGAATTCGTGGCGGAGACGTATCAGGTGAAAGGGCTGCCGGAGTGTTTTGAACGGCGGACCGAAGCGGAGGCGCGCGATTTCATGAAGACGACGTCACCTGGCCAGAAAAGGGTCATGACCGCGTGGAAGTTCGCTGCCGCGCCAACCGTCGCAACGCCGGCGCCGTCGAAACCGCTTCCGCCGCTGCCGGACACCAGCAAACCTCGGTACGGCGCGACTGGCCCGGCAGGCGAGCTGCAGGGTTATTGCTACGAATTCGCCAACCAGAAACTCTTCATCACGCGTCCGTTCCTCTACGGGACGCGCACGTCACAGGACAGAGTGGACCTCGAGTTCGCGGATTTCATCATGAAGCAGTACGGCGCTCAGCCTGGTGCCTCGGCCGCGTGCGCCGGGCTGCGCGATGCGAACCAGGTGGCGGCTGGACGGCAGGCCCAGCTTGACCAGGCGCAGAAGGTTCTGAAGCTGCAGGTCGTGGAGTTGGACTGGACGCCGGCCCAGAAGACGGCGGCAGCCTCGAACCCCTCAACCGTCGCCGCGGGCGCGGCTCAGACGTACTCATTTTGCTACGCGACGGGCTCGCCGAAAGGCCAGAACAACCCGACTCGTTATCACTTCTACGTCACGCAAACGCTGCCTCGCGCCGCCACCGAACAACTTGACCAGGAGTTCCGGACGTTCATCAATGCGGCTCACCCGGACGAAACGCTGTCCGCGTCCTGTTCGCCGGCATGGGCGCTGGCGCAAGCGGAGAAGAATCGACAGGCCACGGTGGCCGGGCGAAAGGCGCCGACCTACGACCTCGTCGAAATCACCTGGAAGCGGTGAGGCCTCGGCCCAAGAAGTGAACGGCCGCGGAGGCGGCGGGACAAGGGCACGCCTGAACTTGACTACATTGTCTTCTCAGTTAGTAGACACAGTGCCGCCTTCTGTGCATGAGAAGGCGCAGGGAGGGGGGCCGGGCCGGCGTCTGAGAACGGGTCTTCTGTTCACCAGCCAACGGCCCTAATGTTTCCTTCGTCGACGGCGCGCATGCTGCCGACGCTGCGGCGCGTGGCCGCAGAAAGCAAGGTCTTCGAGGTTCAGCCCACCACGCTCGCGGTTCGTGAACGAGGATGCGCTGCCGGTCGGCGTGCGCGCGATGGCCAATCTGGCCGTCGACTACCTGCGGAACCACTGAGCCTGCGCCGAGCAGCCGCGCCGGGCGCGGCCTTCACTACCATGGAGGCATGGCGAAGCGGCATCGCTCCAGGGCCCGCGGTTTCTTCCACGAACATTCGCTCAGCCTCAGCATCTCCGGGGTGCTGATCTTCCTGTTCCTGATGTACACGCGCAGCGATCCGTCCACCCACCTCGGGGCCTTCTTCGGCAATGCCATCGCCGACTGGCTCGGCACGCTGGTCTTCGTCGTGGCGACGAAGTACTTCTTCGAGGCCGGGTCGATCGAGAGCCGACGGCCACACCCGCACATCCACGTGCGCATCTGGCGGCTCGTCGTCCGTCACTCTCTAACGCTGGTGCTGGCGCTCACGGGGATCGGGTGGATCGTCGCCTTCGCGCACAGCGACGTGAACGGCAAGGGAGGGCAGGTCGTCGGCAACATCGTCTCCGAGTGGACGCAACTGCTTGGATTGGTGGTCGTCACGAAGTACGCACGCGAGGCCAGGTCGAAGGACGATCGGTGAAGACGCGCGCGGCGCCGCTGTCGTGCAATCGTGGCGCACGGCGACCGGACCGACGCCAGACACGATTCCGCACGCGACCAGGCGCTCCGGGATTCTACGCGCGCAGGCCAGCGCGTAGGGCCCACCGCCCGACATGCCGACGACGGAAAAGCGCCCTGTGGGTTGTGCCGACCGAGGGGGCCCACAAACCCGACCCGCAGGCGTCGAAGCGTTTCGGCGGCGCTTTTCAAGTTGGCCCGCAGCCAAGGGTCGTAATGCTCTGTCAGGAATTGAGTCCACGTCAGATTCCGACTGCGCCGCCGCCGCAGGTCGGTGCGCGCGTGCGCGCGTGCCTCCCGCAGGGTCAGGTGCGGATCGTCGCTCAGAAGCGATTGTGCGGTCTTTGAGACGGTTCCCTTGATGGCCTCGGCGGCGTTTCTCGCCTCGTCCGGCGTCATCGCGTTCGTCCGTCCAAGCGTGATCCAGCGGCCGCGTGTCACCTGAAAACGGTACGAGTGAACACCCGACCGCCGGCATCACACGGCGGGGGTCAGTGGTTCGAGTCCACTAGCGCCCACCAAACAACTCCCGTCGTGCCGCGGCGTTATCCGATGAACAGGGCGTCGTCCTCGTCGCGGAGCCGGCCTCGCCGCCGGTGTCCGCGGGCCGAATCCGGGCGGAACACTCCGAGCGCCGCCCGAATGCCGGCCATCAGGGCCGCGCCCTGCCGGAGGGGGCCGAACACGGTCTTCTGGACGGTCGTCAGCGTTTCGTCGACGCGGCGAGCCGTCATCTCGAGGATCTGATCGATACGCTCGGCCTGCACGGCGGCGAGCGCCGCGGCGGTCGAAGCGTCTTCGGCGATCTTCTGCACCTTGGCCATGATCGGCCCCAGCCCCTGGCGGAACTCGTGCAACGCGTCCGATGCCTGTCGGGCGACGCGGGCCGCCGCGAGCGCCAACACCACCTGGCCGATCGCCATCGCGACCAGCGCGACGGCCATCACGGCCAGGCAGGCCAGAGCCCACCCGTTCACAGGCTCTCCTTGCGCGTCCGGTTGAACGCCTCCACCCCGCGATTGATGGCGTCGGCCATGCGCTCCCGCTGCCGGCGCAGCACGTCGCCGCCCTGCCGGGTAGCGGCCTCGGCGCGCTGGCGCCCTTCGCGGGCCCTTTCCGCCAACGTCCGGCGCGCTTGGTCACCCGTGACCGGGGCGTACAGCAGCGCGACCGTGGCTCCCGCCAGCGCGCCCAGGGCAAATGCCACGAGAACGGTTCCTGCGGATGTGCCTTCGTTAGACATAGTGCCCTCGTTATCGGCCTGTCGCCGGGAATCGTGAGCCGGACCCGCCCACGCCCGGTCGCGACGCGGGCTGGACGGACCCAGCGCGGGCTGGCCGCCCTCAGAAGATGCTGACCCGCACGTTCAGATACTTCTTCGGATCCTTGCGAATCTCGGCGATGAGTGTACGCAGCTCGGATGCCGCCTGGTTCATGTTCTCATACAACTGCCGGTCTTTGAGCAGGGAACCGGCGGTGCCCTGGCCCGCTTCGACGCCCGAGACGAGCTGCTCGAGCCGGGTCGCCACGCCGGTGAACCGGGTATAGAGCTGCTGGTCCGTCAACAGCTTCCCCGCGGTTCCCTCGCCCCGGCTCAGCCGCCCGGTAATCTGTTCCATGTTGCTCGTCGTCCCCGCGAGCGAGGCGGCCATCGTCTTGTCGTTCAAGAGCCGCCCGAGCGGCCCGTCGCCGGCGTTGACCTTGTCGGTGATCGTGTTCAGGCGCTCGAGCGCGCTCTTCAGCTCGTTGTAGGCGGTCGGGTCCTGGGTGAGGCGGCCGAGCGTGCCCTTTCCCTCCCGGAGAAAGGTGGCGACCGTCGCGGCGGATGTCGCCAGATCCCGCATCTCGTTGTACAGCGTGGGGTCGGTGAAGAACTTGCCGATCGTGCCGCGTCCGTCCCGGATGTCCGAGATCAGACTCCCCACCTGCTGGAGATTGTCGGCCGCGCTCTGCGTGAGGTCCGCGAAGCCCGCGGTCTGATCGACCTTCACGTACGCCCAGTCCGGCAGCGGCGAGCCCGAGCTGGACGCCTTGATGTCGACGATCGGCTCACCGAGCAGGCTGATCGAGCCGAGTGAGGCCACCGACGCCGTCGTCACCAGGTTCCGGACGGACTTCGACAGCTCGAGGCTGACCTCGATCTGCGGTCCGGCGAACTCGATATCGGTGACCTTCCCGACCTCCTTGCCATTCAACCGGACGACGGCGCCGGTCTTGAGCCCGCTCACCTGGTTGAACCGGGCTTTGAGCGGATAGCGCTGCCACGGAAATCCGCCCTGCCCGCCGATCGCGACGATGATCAGCGACAGGAGCGCGAGCGCGACGATTCCGACGATGCCGAGCTTGAGCTCGGACCAGGCGATCGAACGTGTGCGCGGCATGACTCACCCTCACCTCTTCCAAGGTCGCGAGCTCGAGGCTCCGCCGGCCTGCGGCCCGCTACGACAGAAACGACTGGAGGTACTCGTTCTTCGATGCGCGCAACTCCGCTGCCGGCCCCTCGAAGACGATCTTGCCATCCTTCAGCATGATGAATTCCGTGTCGCCGGCCTGGTCGCGATTCGCCGGCGCGAAGCGCACCTCCCCGTCCACGCCCTCCGCGACGTGCGTCGCGACGTAGAATGCGTCCCGGAGCTGGTGCGTGACGACGATCGAGCTGACGCGGCCGAGATCGCGCAGCTTGACGATCTGCGCGTCGATGCTCAGCGCGGTGATGGGATCGAGGCCTGTCGTCGGCTCGTCGTAGAGAAGGATTTCCGGTCTGGCCGCCAGCGCGCGCGCGATCGCCACGCGCCGGCGCTGCCCTCCCGACAGCTCGGAGGGCATCCGATCGCCGTACTCGGCGAGCCCGACGAAGCCGAGAACCTCCATCACGCGGGCGTCGACCTCTCCGATCGGCAGCTTCGTCTGCTCGAACAGCTTGTAGCCGACGTTCTCGCGCACCGTGAGCGAGTCGAACAGCGCGCCTTCCTGAAAGACCATGCCCAGCCTGGCCCGGACGCTCATGAGCTCCTGCTCCGTCATCTGATCCACGCGGCGTCCTCCGACGAAGACGGCCCCCGCGTCCGGCTTCAGGAGCCCGAGGATCAGCCGGAGGATCGTGGATTTGCCGGCGCCGCTCGCGCCCAGCACGATCCTCATCTCTCCCCTGGGCAGCGTGAAGCTGACGCCGTCGAGGACGACGTTGTCGTCGAACGCGAGGGTGACGTGATCGAAGACCACGGCGGGCCCATCGACGTCGTATTCCACTCGTCCGGCATCCCTTTCTGGCTCCTGACCCACGTCAGTAAATCGTCGTGATCAGCAACCGGGTGATCAAGAAGTCCAGCGCGAGGACCGCGACCGATCCCGCGACGACCGCGTTGGTCGTCGCGCGCCCGACGCCCTGCGTGCCGCCGGTCGTCCGGAGGCCCACGTGGCAGGCGATCGTGACCAGGGTGAATCCAAGGACGACAGGCTTGATGAGACCCATCCAGATGTCCTGCGGCGCCAGCCCCTGGATCACGTTGTTCCAGTAGACGCTGCCCGCCACGCGAAGCTGGACGTTCGAGATCAGGGCGCCGCCCACGATGCCAACCGCGTCGTTGATGATTGTCAAGATCGGCACCATCACGGTCCCGGCGACCACGCGGGGAATCACGAGCTTGCGGACCGGATCGGTGCCCAGAGAGCGGAGAGCGGCGATCTGTTCGGTCACCATCATCGAGCCGAGCTCGGCCGCGATACCCGATCCGACGCGTCCGGTCACCATGAGCGCCGTGAGCACCGGCCCCAGCTCTCTCACCATCGACGCGCTGACCAGGCGGCCAACGAGCGAGCGCCCGCCGAACTGATCGAGGGTCAGGCCGGACTGCAGGGCCAGCACCATGCCGGTGAAGACGCCGGTGAGCAGCACGACGGTCATCGATCCGAGACCGATCGAGTCGAGCTGCTCGACCATGTCTCGCAGGTAGAGGGGCCGGCTGACCAGCCCCCGGGACACCCGCCCGATGAGCCGCAGGAGCTCCTGGACTTCGAGAGTGGCGCGCTTCATCCAGCCCGCGCGTGTCGCGGGCGTCAAGAGGCGCCCTCCTCGGGAGGAACGAGGTCGGGGTTGCGCAGTTTGCGCAGCCGGTCGCGCAGGCCCGCAGCGCGCTCGAACTCGAGGCTGGCGGCGGCCTCGCGCATCTCGCGCTCGAGACGGGCGATGAAGGCGTCGAGCTCGGCCTGGCTGCGAAACGCGTCGCGCTCGTCGATCGCCTTCGGCACGGTGACGTAGTCGCGCTCGTAGACGCTCGACAGCACGTTCTCGATGTTCTTCACGATCGTGGCGGGCGTGATGCCGTGCGCCTCGTTGTAGGCCTCCTGCACGCGGCGCCGGCGGTCCGTCTCCTGGATCGCCTGCCGCATCGAGTCGGTCACCCGGTCCGCGTAGAGCAGCGCCCGTCCGTGAACGTTGCGCGCCGCGCGCCCGACGGTCTGGATGAGCGCCCCGGCCGAGCGCAGAAACCCCTCCTTGTCCGCGTCGAGAATCGCCACCAGGGACACTTCCGGCAGGTCGAGTCCTTCGCGCAGCAGGTTGATCCCGACCAGCACGTCGAACGTGCCGAGCCGGAGGTCGCGGAGGATCTGCACGCGCTCGAGGGTGTCGATGTCCGAGTGCAGGTACCGGACGCGAACGCCGAGCTCCTGGTAGTACTGGCTGAGGTCCTCCGCCATCCGCTTGGTCAGCGTCGTCACGAGGACGCGCTCGCCCAGCGCGACGACCTGCCGAATCTCCCCGAGCAGATCGTCGACCTGTCCGGTCACGGGCCGCACCTCGATGGGGGGATCCACGAGCCCGGTCGGCCGGATGATCTGCTCGACGATGACCCCGGCCGACTGGCGCAGCTCGTAGGGGCCCGGCGTCGCGCTGACGAAGACGACCTGCCGCACGCGCGCCTCCCATTCCTCGAAATTCAGGGGGCGGTTGTCGAGGGCCGACGGGAGGCGGAAACCGTACTCGACGAGCACCTCCTTGCGCGACCGATCGCCCGCGTACATGCCGCGGACCTGCGGGACGGTCTGGTGGCTCTCGTCCACGATGATGACGGCATCCTCGGGCAGATAGTCCAGGAGTGTCGGAGGCGGCTCGCCTGCGGCGCGTCCGGAGAGGTGGCGCGAGTAGTTCTCGACGCCGTGGCAGTAGCCGATCTCCTTCATCATCTCGAGGTCGAACATCGTCCGCTGATGGAGCCGCTGGGCCTCGAGCACCTTGCCGGCCCGCTCGAGATCCGCCAGGCGCTCGGCGAGCTCGGCGCGGATGCTGTTGATCGCAGCCATCCGCCGCGGCCGCGGCGTCACGAAGTGCGACTTCGGATAGACGGTCACGCGCTCGTGCCGCCGGACCTCACGGCCGGTCAACGGATCGAACGAGACCAGCTCGTCGACCTCGTCCCCGAACAGGCCGATCCGCAGCCCGAGCTCTTCGTAGGAGGGGAAGACCTCGACGATGTCGCCGCGGACCCGGAAGGCGCCCCGCGCGAACTCGTGATCGTTGCGCTCGTACTGAATCTCCACGAGCTTGCGGAGGATCTCGTCGCGCTCGATCCGCTGACCGCGCTCGAGCGCCAGGATGAGCGCGTAGTACGCCTCCGGCGATCCGAGGCCGTAGATGCACGATACGCTCGCGACGATGATGACGTCGTGGCGCTCGAAGAGGGATCGGGTCGCCGACAGCCGGAGCCGGTCGATCTCGTCGTTGATGATCGCCTCCTTCTCGATGTACGCGTCGCTCGCTGGGACGTAGGCCTCCGGCTGGTAGTAGTCGTAGTAGCTGACGAAGAACTCCACGGCGTTGCGCGGAAAGAAGCGGCGGAACTCCTGATAGAGCTGCGCGGCCAGCGTCTTGTTGTGGACCATCACGAGGGCGGGACGGTTCACGCGCGCGAGCACCTGCGCCATCGTGAAGGTCTTGCCCGAGCCGGTCACCCCGAGGAGCACCTGCGCGCGATCGCCCCGTTCGAGCCCCTCGGCGAGCTGGGCGATCGCGGCGGGCTGATCCCCTCGAAGCCCGAACTCGCTCTCGAGCCGGAACGGCTCCGGCTCGCTGACGGATCCTCTCATCGGTTCACCTCACCCGCCTCCTCGTCTCGCCGACGCCGACGCCGTCGCCAGGACGGGCGCCCGGGCGGCCTCAGTGCGCCGGCGCGTAGTACCCCGGCCGCGCCCGGACCGTCAGCCCTTTCAGCCCGGCTCGCGTGACCGAGATCTGGAGCTTGCGAAACCGTCCGTCCGCCGCGCGGTTGGCCGGGACGTATCCCAGCGTATAGCGCGACGACAGCTCGTCGACGATCCCCGCGTAGATCGCGCGCATCTCCCGCACCGATCGCGGGAAGAACGCGGCCCCCCCGGTCGCCTGCGCGATCTGGGACAACCGCATCTGCTGCCCGAGACGGCTGGCGTTCTGCTGGTTCTCGAGGTACCCGATGGGATAGACGATGACGTTGCCGCTCGCCCGCAGCAGCTCGATCAGCCGTCCGATGCCAATCGTGCTGCTCGAGTCGCCCCCGTCCGTGTACATAATGAGCACGTGCTGACCGCCGCGTGCCACCGCGTCCTGCAGGTACACGGCCGCGGCGTCGTAGAGGGCCGTCGCGCCCCCCGCCTTCTGCTTGCGAATCCGCTCGAACAGCAGCGGGTAGCTGTCCGGCGTGAACCGTGACGAGGTGATGGTCGACTCGAACTGGACGAGCGTGACGTCCACGGATTCCTCGACCGTGTTGACGAACTGGATCGACGCCGTCATCGCGTCCGCCAGATCGCGTTCCATGCTGCTGCTGGTGTCGAGCAGCAGGCCCAGGTGCAGCGGCAGCGCCGCGCCAGGCGCGCCTTCGGCGAAGAAGCCAATCGGCTGCCGCCGTCCGTCTTCGCGCACCTCGAAATCGGCAGCCGTCAGCCCGTGCAGCGGGCGCCCGCCGCGGGTGGTGACGGTCACGGGCACGCGGACGACGACGACGCCGGCCCGGAACGGCTCCTGCGCCGCAACCGCGCACGCCGCCAGCATCATCACCGCGCAAGCCAGACCTGCCCGCATCCGTCGGCCACCCTTCTTGCATGCTACCGCGCGGTCGAGGCACAGCGCGACGAGGACGGGCCGGCGCGGCTCCGCCGCCCGCACCGGCGATCCCCTATAATCAGCGATTGTGCGTGCGCTGGCCGTCTGTCAGGACGAGCTGGTCATCCGGACCCTGCATCGGGTTCTCACCGGCTCGTTCGACGTGCAGTTCCTGGTCGAGAACCGGCCCCTCGCGCGGCGTCTGGTCGACGAAGGCATGTCCGTTACGGTCGCCGATCCGACCCGGCTCGATTCCTACCTTCGCGCGGACCTCAGCCCCACGACCTGCGTCATCATCGAAGACAACGGGCGCCGCAGCCTCAAGCGCGTCGTGGGTCCCATCCGCGACGCGGGCGGCAGCCTGATCTACGTCCTGCAGGTCAGGCGATCGAACCGCAAGGCTCAGGAGGAGCTGCGTGCGCTGGTTCCCGAGATCACGCACCTCGATCTGGCGGAGCTGCTGGCCACCCCGCTCACGACCGAGCTCGGACGATCGCTCACGCGCGCGCGCGTCCAGCAGTATCAACGGTACTTCTCGGATGCCGACCGCGTCCTGATCCTGCTCCACAACGAGCCCGACCCGGACGCGCTGGCCGCTGGTCTCGCCCTTCGCAACGTCCTGCGCCGGACGCGGACGACCGCCATCATCGCGGCGCTCAAGGGAATCACGCGGCCCGAGAACGTCCGGATGGCCGACCTGCTCGACATCCAGGTGGAGCCGATCACGGCGGCCGAGTTCACCGGCTTCGACCGCATCGCGACGGTCGACGTGCAGCCGCACTACTTCGGCGAGCTCCTCCCGCGCGTCGATCTCGTGATCGACCATCATCCCGAGCAACCCGGCTACACGACCGTGTTCAAGGACATCCGGGCCGAGTACCGGCTCGACCTGCACGATCCTGACCGAGCACCTGCGCGCCGTCGACGTCAACATCTCGGAGCGCACCGCGACGGCGATGCTCTACGCCATCAAGTCGGACACGCTCTTCTTCGCGCGCCAGACCAATCGCGTGGACCTCGACGCCTTCACGTTCCTGTATCCCCTCGCCGACCCGGCGCTCATCCGGAAGATGGAGGGCGCGGAGCTGACCGTCGAGCGCCTCGAGCACGTCACGCGCGCGCTCGCGTGCAGCCGGCTTCGCAGCCAGGTGCTGTCGGCGTTCCTCGGCGAGACGAGCCGCGAGGACTTCATCACCTACACGGCGGACTTCCTGCTGCAGATCGAAGACGTGAAATGGACGATCGTCGCCGGCATCGTCGCGGGCCAGCTGACCGTCAGCGTCCGGAATCTCGGCTATTCGCGCAACGCCGGCGAGTTCGTCAAGGCCGCATTCGGCGACATCGGCAGCGCGGGCGGCCACCGCGCCATGGCGAAGGCGGTCGTGCCGATGCAGCGGTTCCGCGACAAGTTCGGCGACCTCTCGGGGGTCGGGATCGCCTCCCTCGTCGGCGAGATGGCGGAGACCTTCCTCCGCGAAGGCGCGCCCGACCGCCGCGTCGCCACGAAGGCGTAGCCCGGACGCGGCCGCCCTCCGGCGGCGCTACCGCTCGGCAGCCCCGGTGCGGGCGAACACCCGGCTGAACAGCCCGGCGCGCGGTTTGTTGATCTGCACGCGGTTGCGGCCCCTGCGCTTGGCCTCGAGCAGGGCCTCGTCGGCGCGCGCGACGAGCGACGTCATCGTGTCGTCCGGGATGAGCTCGGCGACGCCGCAGCTCACCGTGAAGCGCAGCGTGCGCGCCTCGGAATCCGCCGTGTACTGGTACGCGTCGTCGGCGATCTGCCGCACCAGCGCGTCGAGACGCGTCACCGACTGCGCGAGGTTCGCGCCCGGCAGCGCGACCACGAACTCCTCGCCGCCGTAGCGTGCCACGAAGTCGCTCTCGCGAACGCCCTTCAGCAGCATCTGCGCCGTGAAGAGCAGCACCCGGTCGCCGACCAGGTGGCCGAACGTGTCGTTGATTCGCTTGAAATGGTCCAGATCGACCATGGCCAGGCTGAGCGGCCGGTTCGCGCGTCGCGCCTCCTCGATGAGCCGAGGCAGCGTGCGCTCGATGCTGCCGCGGTTGGCGACCTGCGTCAGCGGATCGATCGACGCCTCCTGCTCGGCCCTCTCGAGGCTCAGCTCCAGGGACGCGATGCGCCGCGTCAGGTCGGCGGAGAGCTCCTGGTCGGCCAGTTGCCGCATCTCGGCCTTGCGCCGCAGCGTGGACATCTCGACGGAGATCAGACGCTTGAGCTCGCGCAGCTCGCCCACCTGATTCAAGTTGTCCAGGCGCTCCGAGCTCTCGATGACCTGGGTGTGGAACTCGGACGAGCCGCCAATCAGCGTGTTCGCCGCGCTGCGCAGGAACGCGATCGAGATCCAGGAGGTCGGTCTCGCGCACCGCGTGGTAGTGGCTCGACTGCTTCAGGTAGTGATCGCAGGCGTCGACGCAGGCGACGGCCACCGCGCTGACGTCCTCGGGCGCGGCGGCGCTGCTGAGCCGGGTGCGGGCCTGCTCGATTGTCGACCGAAACGCCAGCTTGGTCGGCGGCTCGGCCTCGGGCGCGAGGTCCGCGAGCAGCTGGAGCAGGGCGTGCAGGAAGAGCGCCAGGTTGCGCTCGATGGTTCGAGGCCGCGCTCCGGCCTCTCGTGCAGTGAGAGTCTCCACGATGACGCCAATCGGCGCCCTCGGGAGGAACTTTAATGCCTCATGCCGCGGGCGAGTCCGACACGCCCAGTCTGTGGAGCTTGTCGATGAGCGTGGTGCGGCTGAGGCTGAGCAGGCGCGCGGCCCGCCGCTTGTTGCCACCGGCCTTCGCCAGATAGCGCAGGATCAGTTCCCGCTCGACCTGCGTCATCGTGGACGCGAAATTGATCCCTTCGTCCGGCGTGGGCGGAATGGGCGCGGCGGTGAGCGCGGCCGGCACATGCAGCTCTTCCGGCAGCGCGTCCGGAAGAATCTCGCCGGACTGGCTCATCGCGACGCCGTGCTCGATCGCGTTCTGGAGCTGGCGGATGTTGCCGGGCCAGTCATAGCTCATCAGGAGACGCAGCGCCTCCTGGCTGAGCGTCTTCAGCGCCACGCCGTTGCTCTCGCAGGACTGCTGGACGAAGTGGTGCGCCAGCATCGGGATGTCCTCGCGGCGATTCCGCAGCGGCGGCAGCACGACGCGCACGACGTTCAGGCGGTAGTACAGGTCCTCGCGGAACCTGCCTTCCTTGATCAATGTCGACAGATCGTCGTTGGTGGCGACGACGACCCGCGTGTTGATGCGCACCGGCTTGTTCGTGCCGACCCGTTCGACTTCCCGCTCCTGCAGCGCCCGGAGCAGCTTCGCCTGCAGCGCCATGCTCATCGACGACACCTCGTCGATGAAGAGCGAGCCCTTGTCCGCCATCTCGAACCGACCCATACGGCTCGCAATCGCTCCCGTGAACGCGCCCTTCACGTGGCCGAACAGCTCCGCCTCGGCGAGCCCTTCCGGAATCGCCGCGGCGTTGAAGGCGACGAACGCCTGGTCGCGGCGCGCGCTGTTGTGATGGATCGTCCGCGCCACCAGTTCCTTGCCCGTGCCGGTCTCGCCCTGGATGAGGACCGTGCTGTTCATCGGCGAGACGAGCTCGAGCGTGCTGAACAGCCGCTTCATCGACGGACTGGCGCCGATCAGACTCCCGAAGCGGAATCGATCGTTCAACCGCGCCCGCAGTTCGCTGTTCTCCGTCTGCAGGCGCCGCTCCCGCAGCGAGGCCTTCAACGTTTGATCGAGCTGGACGAGCTGGAACGGCTTGATCAGGAAGTCGGCCGCCCCGCGCTTCAACGCCCGCACGGCCTGGTCGACGTTCGCCAGCCCCGTCGTGACCACGCACCGCATGTCGGGATACCGGGAGAGCCCCAGGTCGAGGATGTCGAGCCCGTCGCCGTCAGGCAGTCGGATGTCGACGACCAGCGCGTCGTAGGCGAACCCATCGAGGCGCGCCAGCGCCTCCGTCGCACTCGGCGATCCGGTGGCGGCGAATCCCGCCCTTTCCAGCGAGTCGACGATGATGCGTCGACAATCGTTCTCGTCTTCTACAACAAGGACGGTCGGTCTGGCAGAGCTCGCGTGAGTCACGTGTGTCCCTCCCGGGGACGGAAGCCACCCTGTGGGATGGAGTTCTGAACGCGCCGCCTGCGGCGGTCGCGCCCTAGAGAAAATCCCCGACGCGGGGAGCAACCGGTATGCCACCTGCTGGTGAGATCTTTTCGGCCGAAATGTGCCTGGACGGGCGCGTCGCGTCAAATGGTTGACGGAAATCGCCCTCCCGAACTTTCACTTCGGTGGCTGCACTCACCGAATTGATCGGCTGCGCACGACGGGTCCGTCGCGACCGGCGCGGCCCGGTGTCGGTCGAGCGGCCGTGGGGTCGGTGCGCCGACGGCGCACGAAGCGGCGCCGCGGGAGGAGCTGTCGCGTGGATTCGCTCGACGCCTTCGGCACTGCTCTTGCACCACGGGTCGCCGGCAGTTGCGCAACCCTTCGGTCGGGTTGCAGCGAGGCATCATGGCAGAAATCATCGGCGACGCGGCAGTCATGGCGGCGCTCGGGCGCGAGATGACCCGGGCCGTGCAGCGCCAGTCCGTCGCGGCCAGCAATCTCGCAAATCTGGATACGCCGGGCTACCGGACCAAGACGCTGCAGTTCGGCGACGCCCTCGACGAACAGCTGGCGCCGGCGACGCTCGCCGCGAGCCATCCCCGGCATTTCGGGGCGGCATCGGCGATGGTCGACCGCGGCGATGTGGCGGACGCGCCGGATCTGCCGACCCGGCGCGATGGCAACAACGTGCAGCTCGACCGCGAGCTGCTCGATCTTTCGCGCGCGTCCACCGACTTCAGCGCTGCCGAGACGATGCTCGCCGCGAAGTTCCGGCTGGTCCGCTACGCGATCAACGAGGGACGCTGACGTGTCGACCCTGCTCTCGGCCATCGATGCCAGCGCCAGCGCGCTCGACGCGCAGCGCGCCCGCATGGAGGTCGCGGTCTCGAATCTCGCCAACGCCGAGTCGACGCGCGGCCCCAATGGAGAACCCTATCGGAGGCGCGAGGTCGTCCTCGAGAGCGCGCCCGTCGATCCGAACGACGGGAGCACGTTCCGGGCGCACGGCGTCCGCGTGGCTGCCGTCCTCGAAGACCAGGCGGCCTTCCGCCGGCGGTACGAGCCCTCCCATCCTGATGCGGACTCCGAGGGTTTCGTGTCCGAACCGAACGTCGACGTGCCCGAGGAGATGGTCGACATGCTCGGCGCCGCCCGCGCCTATCAGGCCAACCTGACCGCCATCGGGCTGATCCGCGACACGATTCAGAAAGCGCTGGACCTGGCGAAATAGCATGGCCATCGATCCCGTCACCACGCTCGCACTCACCGCGCCGGTCTTGCCGGCCGCACCCTCCACGTCCTCCGGCCAGCCGCCCGCGGCGGGATTCGGCGATGTCCTCAAGGAGGCCATCAACACCGTCGAGTCGTCGGCCGGCGACGCGAACGACGCGATCACCAGGATGATCGACGGCCGCGGGGACGTGCACGAGGCCATGATCGCCATGCAGCGCGCCGACACGCTGCTACAGCTCACGGTGCAGGTCCGCAACAAGCTCGTGCAGGCGTACCAGGACCTCATGCGGATGCCCACGTAGACCGCCGCGGCGAACTGACCCGTGAATCCCGATCAAATCATCTCGCACCTGAAGAAGCTCGTGTCGACCCTGTCGGGCAGACAGCTCGCAGGTCTGGCCGCCGTGTTCCTGGCGGTCGTCGCGATCGTCGTCGGCTCGGCGTACTGGATCTCCGAGCCGCAGTACACGCTGCTCGTGGCCGACATGGACGCCGAGACCGCGAACTCCGTCGTGTCCAAGCTCAAGGACGAGAAGGTCGCGTACCGGCTGGGCGATGGCGGCCGCACCGTGAGCGTTCCGGTCGAGCGCGCCGACGAGCTCCGGCTGCAGTTCGCATCCGGCGGCCTGCCGTCCGCCGGCCGCATCGGCTTCGAAATCTTC
Organism: uncultured Acidobacteriota bacterium; assembly: GCA_963764505.1. Taxonomy (GTDB): domain Bacteria; phylum Acidobacteriota; class Vicinamibacteria; order Vicinamibacterales; family SCN-69-37; genus CAVXSP01. The sequence continues at coordinate 2,924,263 of CAVXSP010000001.1, forward strand.
GACCGCACGGCGTTCGGCACGACCGAGTTCCTCGAGCACGTCAACTATCGCCGTGCGCTGGAAGGCGAGCTCGCGCGGACGATTTCGACGCTCGCCGAGGTCGCCAGCGCCCGCGTGCACATCGCGATGGCCAAGGACTCGCTGTTCCTGAACCAGTCGGAAGCCGCGAAGGCGTCGGTGGTCCTCCGCCTCAAGTCCAACCGTCCGCTGCCGGCCGCGACCGTGCGCGGCATCGCCGGTCTCGTGGCCGGGAGCGTGGAGTCCCTTCGGCCCGAGGCGGTCGTGATCCTCGACACCTACGGCCGGCCCCTCACCCGGTCCACGGACGATCCGGAGGCGGATGCCGGAAACGGGCAACTCGACCGCCAGCAGCAGATCGAGCGGGAGCTGACGAACCGCGTCGTGACGCTGCTCGAGCCGGTCGTGGGGCCGGGGCGGGTGCGCGTCAACGTCGCGGCGTACCTCAAGACAGACTCCGTCGAGGAGACCGCAGAGGTGTGGGATCCCTCGAGCGTCGTGCGGAGCCGCCAGACCTCCAGCGAGGCGGCCACCGGCCTGGCCGCGGCGGGCGGCGTGGCCGGCGCGCGGGCCAACCAGCCGCCCGCCCTTTCCACCGCCACGGCGGCGCCGGTTCCCTCGACCGCGACGCTCGCGGCCGCCCCGGCGAACGCAGCGGCGGGCCGCGGAGCCTCCCCCGCCGCACCGGCGTCCGTTCCGGTCGCGCCGGCTCCGACGTCGCCGCCCGGCACGCTCCGGACGTCCGAGACGACGAACTTCGAGGTCAGCCGCACGACACGGCACACGTTGACGCCTCCCGGCCAGCTCGCGCGTCTCTCGGTCGCGGTGATCCTCGACGACGAGCGGACGGCGACGACGGCGAACGGGAAGACGGAGGTGACGGCAAAGCCGTGGGACGCGTCGGGCATCCAGCGCATCCACGGACTCGTCGCGGCGGCGGTCGGGCTGAACCCGGACCGCGGCGATCAGCTGACCGTCGAGAACATCGCGTTCGACGTCCCATCGGAGACGCCGATGCCGGCGCCTGGCGTCACACAGGAGATCACGGACACGTTGAAGCAGCAATGGCCGATGGCCGTGCGCGGCCTGGCCGTGCTCGCGCTCGCCCTGGTCGCCCTCTTCGGCGTGCTGCGCCCGCTCGCGCAGCGGGCGGGCGCGCTGGCCACGACGCCGGCCCTGCCGGCCCCCGCAGCGACCGCCGCCCGCCTGCCGACCGTGCAGGAAATGGAAGGACATCTCGACGGGATTGGCGCCGGCCCCGACCGGCGCCTGCCCGCCCTGACACAGCGCGTCGCCAAGCTCGCCAACGACGAGCCCGAGCAGCTCGCGCGCATCGTCCGCGGCTGGATTTCGGAAGGACAGAAATAAATGGCCACCGCGTCCCTGACGGGAGCCCAGAAAGCCGCCATCGCCCTCCTCGTGCTGGGAGAGGACGGCGCGTCCTCCGTGTTCCGTCACCTCGGCGAAGAGGAGATCGAACGCGTCGCACGGGAGATCGCCTCGCTCGGCACCGTGCCGCCAGACGTGGGCGAACAGGTGCTCACCGAGCTCACCGCGTCGGCCGGACAGCCGCGCTTCGCGTCGGGAGGCGTCGAGCACGTCAGGCGCGTGCTGAGCAAGTCGCTCGCTCCCGAGAGCTCCCGCCGCATCTTCAATCGAGTGGTGCAGTCGATGCACATGTCGGCCGGCTTCGCCTCCCTCGAGCGCGCGAATCCAAAGCAGCTGTCAAAGTTCTTCCTCGGCGAACATCCGCAAACGACCGCGTTGATCCTCGCGCACCTGCCATCGGCGAGCGCCGCGCAGGTGCTCGAGCAGCTTCCCGAGGATCTCCGCACCGACGTCCTGCTGCGCATGACGAGCCTGGGCGAGATTCCCGCCGACGTCGTGGTGCGGGTGGCGACGACGATCGAGCAGCGGCTTCGTGGCCTCGGCGGCTCGAGCCAGGAGCATCGCGGCGGCGTCCGCGCCGTCGCCGAGCTCTTCAACTGCCTCAACCAGGCCGTCCGGACGCCGGCGCTCGCCAGCCTCGAGTCGGTGGCGCCCGACAAGGCCGCCGCGATCCGCAATCTGATGTTCGTGTTCGAAGACCTCGTCAACATCGAGGCGAGCGGAATCCGCGAGATCGTCAATCGCGCCGACAAGAAGGCGCTCACCCTGGCGCTCAAGGGTGCGAGCGAGGCCATCCGGGAGCTGTTCTTCAGCAACATGTCGAAGCGGGCGGTCGACCTGATGAAGGAAGAGATGGAGATGATGGGCTCGGTGCGGCTCCGTGACGTCGAGAAGGCCCAGCAGGAGATCGTGGGCATCGCGCGCAAGCTCGAGGAAGAAGGCCTGCTCGCCATCGGGGCCGGCACGGGTGAAGCCTATGTTGCGTAGCGCAAAGCGTCTTTCGGGCGAGGTCCAGACCGGACGCTTCCCCTGGCAGCCGCCGATGGTCAGGCCGCTCGACTCGAGCCGCCTCGAGGCCGTCGTCCGGTCCATCGACACGCCATCGGGCGCGCCTCATTTCGCCGAACTGCACGAGATCGCCCTGCCGTCGGCTGCCGAGGAGCGCGTGCATGCCGCCGAACGCCTGGCGTTCTCGCGCGGCCGCCACGAGGGAGAGCTCGCCGGCCGCGCGGAGGCGCTCGCCGAGCTCGAACCGGTCGTCGAGGAGCTGACCCGGACGATCGACGCCATCGCCGGACTGCGGGCCGAGATCCTGCGCCGCACCGAGCGCGACGTCGTCAAGCTCGCGCTCGCCATGGCCGAGCGCATCCTGCGTCGCGAGGTCAGCCAGGATCGCGGGCTCCTGCTGGCGATGGCCCGCGTCGCGATCGACCAGCTCGGCGATCACGTCGTCGCCAAGGTGCACCTGCACCCGGCCGACTTCGAGGCCGTGGCCGCCGGTCGCGAGGAGCCATCGAGCGACGGCATCACGCTCGTGTCGGATCCGCAGAGGCCCCGCGGCTCGTGCCACATCGAGTCCACGTTCGGCGCGATCGACGCCGGCGTGGAGGCCCAGGTTCAGGAGCTCACCCGATCGCTGCTCGGCGACGATCGTGACGAGCACGCCAGCCCGGCCTGAGCGATGAGCACCGCTTCAGCCCGCCTGTCGATCGATTCGTACCTGACGCGGCTCCCAGACATCGATACCACGCCCGTCGTCGGCCGCGTGGTCCGCGTCGTCGGCCTGCTCGTCGAGTCGGTCGGCCCGGCGGCGAGTCTGGGGGAGATCTGCGAGATCCGGACCGACCGTGGCGCCCCCTTGCCGGTGGAGGTGGTCGGGTTCCGGGAAGGGCGTCTCCTCTCGGTGCCCCTGGGCGACACCGCCGGCATCCGTCCTGGCGACGGCATCGTCGCCAACGGAAACGCGCTGACGGTGCCGGTGGGCGCGGAGCTGCTCGGCCGGGTGATCGACGGCCTGGGCCGGCCGATCGACGGCCGCGGTACCGTCCTCACCGGGCAGAGCGCGCCGCTCCGGCCGGCCGTGATGAATCCGATGGGGCGCGATCTGATTACGGTGCCGCTCGGCACCGGCGTCCGCGCCATCGACGCGCTGCTCACGTGCGGCCGCGGTCAGCGGCTGGGCCTGTTCGGCGGCAGCGGCGTCGGCAAGAGCACGCTGCTCGGGATGATGGCGCGCGGCACGGAAGCGGACGTGGTCGTCCTCGGCCTGATTGGCGAGCGGGGCCGGGAGGTGCGCGGCTTCGTCGAGCAGGACCTGGGGCCCCGCGGGCTCGAGCGGTCGGTCGTCGTCGTCTCGACGTCCGATAGTCCGCCGCTCGCCCGCCAGCGCGCGGCCTACGCCGCGACGGCGATTGCGGAGGCGTTCCGCGACGAGGGCAAGCACGTCCTGCTGATGATGGACTCACTGACGCGCTTCGCGATGGCGCAGCGTGAAATCGGCCTCGCGGCCGGCGAGCCGCCCACGGCGAAGGGCTACCCCCCCTCGGTGTTCGCGCGGCTGCCGGCGCTCGTCGAGCGCGCCGGCGCGGTCCGCGGACGCGGGAGCATCACGGCGTTCTACACGGTCCTCGTCGAGGGCGACGACACGAACGAGCCGGTCGCCGATGCCGTCCGGGCAATCCTCGACGGGCACATCGTGCTCTCGCGAGAGCTGGCGGCGAGCAACCGCTATCCGGCGATCGACATTCCGCACAGCGTGTCGCGGACGATGCCGGAGGTGACGAGCCTCGAGCATCGCGCGCGGGCGGCCGCCGTCCGCGAATGGCTCGCGACGCTGCGTGACAACGAGGACCTCATCAGCGTCGGCGCCTACGTGCCGGGCAGCAATCCCCGCATCGACGCCGCACTCGCGCGGCGCGAAGCCCTCACGCGCTTCCTCTGTCAGCCGGCCGACACGACCGGTCGGCTGACCGACGCGATCGACGCGTTGCAGGCGCTCTGAGATGCGCACGTTCCGGTTTCGCGCCGCGGCCGTCCTGGACCTGCGGATTCGTCAGGAAGACGAGGCGGCGCAGGCGCTCGCGCGCGCGGAGGGCGCGCTGCGCCAGGCGCGCGCGCGTGTCGACGAGACCGCCGACACGCGGCGGCAGGCGCAGGGCGCGGCGCGCGACGACGAGACGCGAGGCGCTCGTGCGGCGGAAATCGAGTGGCATCGGAATTGGATTACTCGACTGGCGTCGGACGTCGAGCGCCAGCACACGGAAGCCGACGTGCGCGCTCGGGAGCTGGCGGAGGCCGAGCGCCTGTGGCGGGAGGCCCGCCAGCGACGGCTCGTCATCGAGCGCATGCGCGACCGACAGTGGCGCCGCTTCCAGCAGCAGCAAGAGCGCGACGAGCTGAAGGCGATCGACGAAACCGCGCGGGTGCGTCATGCCGCGCCCGCGGAATGGGGAGAACCAACGTGAACGTGCAATCGTCGTCCTCGACCTCGCAACCGGCCGCTGCCGACAGCGGCGCCGCCACCACATCGAAAGCGGACCCGCTGGGCCGCGATGCGTTCCTGTCGCTCCTGGTCACGCAGCTCGAGCACCAGAATCCGCTCGAGCCCCAGCCTGACGGCCAGTTCCTCGCGCAGTTGGCGCAGTTCAGCTCGCTCGAGAGCCTGCAGCAGATCCAATCCGATATGGGCACGCTGCGTGCGCTCGCGGAAGGTCAGGCGACCAGTCAAGATCCGACATCCACGGGAGGTCTGTAAATGTCACTCGGTGCGTTCTCTGCAAGTCTGTCCGGCCTGCGCGCGAACCAGGAAAAGCTGAGCGTGATCGGCAACAACCTCGCGAACATCAACACGGTCGCGTTCAAGGCCAGCAACGTCGCGTTCGCGGACCTGGTCAGCCAGTCCGTCGGCGGCCCGAGCATCAACCCGATGCAGGTCGGCCTCGGCGTGACTTCGGCGAGATCTCCCCGAACTTCTCACAGGGCGGCATCGAGAGCACCGGGGTGCAGACGAACGTCGCCATTCAGGGCGGCGGATTCTTCATCGTCGGGGACATCGAGAATCCGGCCTACACGCGCGCCGGCAACTTCAGCTTCGACTCCACGGGCGCGCTCGTCACGCCTGGCGGCCAGTACGTCCTCGGCTACACGACGCTCGACCCGCTGACCGGCGAGATCAACACCAGCGGACAGCCGGCGAAGATCGTCATTCCGCCAGGCGTCCTGCGAGCCCCGGTGCCGACCACGCTCTTCGGCGCCCAGATGAATCTCGACGCCAGCGCCGCGACGGGCACGAGCTACAGCTCGTCGATTCAGATCGTCGACTCGCTCGGCGTGCAGCACGTGGCAACGGTGACCTTCACCAAGACCGGCGCCGGCGCGTGGGGCTACACGATCACCGTGCCGGGCGCGGAGGTGACGGGCGGCACGCCCGGCACCCCCTTCCAGATTGCGACCGGCTCGGTCGGATTCGACGGTGCGGGCAAACTGACGACCGTCAACGGCGCGGCCGCCGCCGACGTGACCGTCACCAGCCCGACGTGGGCTGACGGGGCGACACCGACGAACTTCGCGTGGGACCTCGTCGACACCAACAACGTGCCCGCGATCACCGGGTACGCGGCGCCCTCGGCGACCTCCTCGGTCGCCCAGAACGGGTCACCCAGCGGCGCCGCGACCCTGGTCACGATCAACGAGTCCGGCGAATTGGTGGCCAGCGTCGGCGTCGGCCGGAGCGTGACCGTCGGCCAGCTCGCCATGGCCACGTTCAACAATCCACAGGGCCTGATCAAGAAGGGAACGAATCTCTTCAGCGCCAGCCAGTCGTCCGGCTCGCCCAGCGTCGGCGTGGCCGGCACCGGCAGCCGCGGCACGCTGATTGGCGCGGCGCTCGAGCAGTCGAACGTCGACATCGCTCAGGAGTTCACCCAGATGATCCTCGCGCAGCGCGGGTATCAGGCGAACTCGAAGAGCATCACCGTCGCCGACGAACTGCTCGTCGACACCTTGAATCTCAAGCGCTGAAACGGAGCGATTCGTGATCGGATCGACCTTCGCTGCGACTCCGGCCGCGGCGCTGTCCGGAGTGCGCGCCGCCGCCCTGCCGGCCGCCGCCTCGGCGGCGCCCACCGGGGCCGCCGCCGCCGCGATCGCTTCGGACACGCCTCACCCGAGCGGCCAGCCGTCGTTCCAGGAGGCGTTGGCGGCCATCGTGAACGGGATTCGGAGCTCGTCGGACCAGGTCCTGGACCTGGCCGGGGACCTTCCAGCGGATCCTGCGGCAGGGCCGGCCGCGAGCGCCCTGCAGCAACTCGCCGCGGCGCTCGGCGGGGCCGTTCCCGCTCGAGCGGCAGCTCAGGCGGCTCCGTCGCCCGGACCCGAACGGAAACGAGACGCAGGCAACGACAGCACCGCGGACGAGCCCAAGCCGGACGCGCCGGCGGACGCTCCCGCGATCGTGCCGGCGTCACTCGTCCTGGCCCTGTTCGGAGTCGTGCCGGATGCACGGAGAAGCGTCCGGCCGGCCGATGAACAGGGACAACCGGGACAACCGGTCGATGGCCCGCGAACTGGCGAATCGAAGGCGTTGCAGACCACGGCCACGCCGCAGCCGGCCGTGGCGGACCCGTCGCTCGCCACGCGCGAGCTCGGCGATCGGCCTCGGCCCGACGCCGCGCCGCCGGCCGAACCAGCGGCTGCCGCCGTGACGACGGCGGGAGCATCGCAAGACGTGTCCGAGGCGGGCTCATCGCTTCCGAACACCGCCGCCCCCCCGGCGGCCGGTTCGTCGACGGTCGAGCCGTCCGCGGCCGTTCCGCCGGCAATCGAGCCGTCCGCGGCCGTTCCCCGTGGGACCGAACAGATCGACTCGCCGAGCGGTTCTCCGCCGCCTCCGCCCGCGAGCGCACCGGCATCGCCGCCCGTCGCGGCGCGCGAGAGCGGCGTGACTCGTGCGACGGAGGTCGGAGCGTCGGTCTCTGAGAAGCAGACATCCGCTGCGCCGGCTGCGGCCCCTGCTCCTCCGCCGGCCGCCGCTCGCCCCGTCGCGGCGTCGGCCCAGCCCGTCGCCTCCGCCCAGGCCGCGGCGGCGCGGCCGAGCCGGAACCCGAATGTCGACGTGACGCCTCCAGGCGCTGCCGGCGCCGCGGGCGCCGAACAATCGCGCGTCCTGACGGCGCTCGCAGCCACGCCCGACGCCCCGGCGGCTGCACCGAAAACCGGTCCGCTGCTGGCACCGGCGATTGCGAATGCCGCGACGGCAGCCAACTCGGTCGCCGACGCTCCGCGCGGCCTCGCGTCACAGATCGTCGAGTCGATTCGACTCCAGTGGTCGGCTGGCGGAGGCACGGCCCAGATCCAACTCGAGCCCTCCCACTTCGGCGAGCTCACGGTCTCCGTGCGTGTCGATTCGGGAGGCCAGGTGTTCGCGCGGCTCGAGGCCGCCAGTCCGGTGGTTCGCGAATGGCTGCAGACCAACCAGGATGCGCTGAGAACCGGACTGGCCGACCAGCAGTTGACGCTCGATCGGCTCGAGATCGCCGAGCCGCCGGACACTCGCGATGCCGACCGGCGGGATCCGCAGCGGCAGCCCGCGCGCGATGATCGTCCGCCGCGCCGGCCCACTCGTCCCGATTCCGACGATCGCTTCGAGGTCGTGGCGTAGCGGCGCCGCGTGGGTATGGAAGAAAGTCCGGCCATCACTCCAGTCACACCCGTTCCAAGAAAGCGCGGACGCCGCCGGCTCGTCTGGCTGCTGGCCGCCGTGCTCGTGCTCGCCGGAGGCGCAGGCGGCGCCTGGTGGTGGCGCTCCCGTACGGTCGCCGCGGCCGAGCCCGCGCCCGACCCGCCCTTGAGCGCTCGCGGCCTCGTCACGTTCGAGCCCTTTCTCGTGAACCTGGCCGACGGCGGCGGCACCACATTCCTCAAGATCAACCTGCAGCTCGTCGTCGGCGACGCCGATCACGCGGAGCAGATCGAGAAGACGCCGGTCGTGCTCATGCAGGCGCGGTCCTCCATTCTCGAGCTCCTCACCCAGCAGTCCGCGGAGGCGCTCGTCACCGACGAGGGGAAGCAGAGCCTCAAGGCGGCAATCAAGACGCGGGTCGGTCCCCTGCTGCCCGACCAGAAGGTCATCGATGTCCTCTTCTCCGAGTTCGTCGTCCAGTTCTGAGCCGGTTCCGTCTCCCGCGCCGGATCGCATGGACTGGGTCATGGACGTGCCCTGCCCTGTCGATTTCGTGCTCGGCACGAGCACGCTCACCGTGCGCGAGTACGGCGAGCTGGCCGCCGACTCGGTCGTCAGGCTGCGGCAGGCTGCGGGCTCCGATCTCGAGGTGCGGGTGTCGGGCGTGCCCATTCTGCGCGGCGAGGCGGTCATCGTCGACGAGACCGTCGGTCTGCGCGTCACTCGACTGCTGCCGCCGGTCGCTCGGGAGCAGGCATGAACGCGGCTGGGCCGGACATCGCGCTGCCGCTCGGGCGGATGCTCGTGGCGCTCGCCGTCGTGCTCGTGATGCTCGGCGGCCTGGCCTGGCTCATGCGGCGCGGCGTCCTGCGCCGGCGGGGCGCCGGGGCCCTCGGCATCGAGTCCGCGCTCACCCTCGGCGACCGGCGGTCGCTGATCATCCTCAGCGTCGAGGGCCGCCGGCTTCTCCTCGGCCTCGCGCCGGGGAACGTCTCCCTGCTGACGGAACTGGCGCGGAGCGCGCCGGGGATGCCCGCCGGATCGGGTTCCGGCGCATCGTTCGGCGACGCGCTGGCGAGAGCGGCCGCGCCAGGGAGTCACACGTCGTGAGCCGCTCCGTCGCCGCCGCGGCCATCGTCCTCCTGTTGTGCGCGGCGCCGGCGTTCGCCGCGCCGCCGGCGCGCAGGGCAGCGCCGATCTCGACGGTGGCCGCGCCGCCGGCCCAGAACGTCTCGCTCCAGATCAACGGCGTCGGCACGGTCTCCGCACCGCTGCAGATCGTCGTCCTGCTCACGCTGCTCACGTTCGTGCCGGCCGCGCTGATCATGATGACGTCGTTCACGCGGATCGCGATCGTGTTCCACTTCCTGCGGCAGGCGATCGGCACGCAGGAGATCCCGTCGAACCAGATGGTGATCGGCCTGACGCTGTTCCTGACGGCCTTCATCATGGCGCCGACCGCCTCACGCATCAACACGCTCGCGATTCAGCCGGTGATGGCCGGCCAGGTCGACCTGACGACGGCGATGGATCGCGGCTCCGCGCCGCTCCGCGAGTTCATGCTCAAACAGACGCGGCAGGCGGACCTCGCGCTGTTCGTCGAGCTCGCGCGGCTCGAGCGTCCGGCGTCGCCGCGACGACCTGCCGATGCGCGTGGTCGTGCCGGCCTTCGCGATCTCCGAGCTGAAGACCGGCTTTCAGATGGGGTTCTTCCTGTTCGTGCCGTTCCTGCTGATCGACCTCGTCGTCTCGACCACGCTGCTGTCGATCGGCATGCTGCAGCTTCCGCCGATGATGATTTCGCTGCCGTTCAAGATTCTGCTCTTCGTCATGATCGACGGCTGGAATCTCCTCGTCGGTTCACTCGTCCGCAGCTTCCTCTGAGCCAGGGACGTCAGGAGTCGCATGTCGGAAGCCCTCGTGCTCGGAGTCGTTCGTCAGGCAATCGAGACCGCAGTCATCATCTCGCTGCCCATGCTGCTGGCCGGCCTGCTGGTCGGAATCGTGATCAGCGTGCTGCAGACGGTGACCTCGCTGCAGGACAACATCCTGGCGTTCATCCCCCGCGCAGCGGCGATGTTCCTCGTCTTCGCGCTCACGTTCCCCTGGATGCTCCGGGTGGTCACCGGCTTCGCCGCGACGCTCTTCAGGCAGCTGCCGGACCTGGTCCGATGATCGACCTCGACGTCGTGGCCGGTCTGGTGCTGCTGCTCGTGCGCCCCGGCATGGTCGTCATCGGCACGCCCTTCCTCGGCGCCTTGAACGCGCCGCCGATGGTCCGCGCCGGCCTGATCGTGCTCCTCGCCGTCGTCATCGCCCCGTTCGTCGCCGTGCCGCGGTCGCTCGACCCGGCCACCATTGTCGTGCTCGTGCTCCACGAGGCCGCCGTGGGCCTGGCCCTCGCCTTCGCGATCCGCGTGCTGATCGTCGCGGCCGAGTTCGCCGGCCACGTGAGCGGCTATCAGATGGGGCTGTCGCTCGGCTCCCTCATCGATCCCCAGAGCGGCGTGCGCAACAACATCCTGGCGCTCCTCTACGGCAACCTCGCCGTCGTCATCTGCTTCGTCACCAACGCGCACCACGCGATCCTGCGTGCGCTCGTCGATTCGTATGCCGCGCTGCCGATCGCCGCGGGCGGCGTGGACGCCGGCCTCGGGGTCGCCGTGGCGCGGCTCCTCGGCGCGGTCTTCGTGCTCGGCACCCGGATCGCGGCGCCGATCGTCGTCGTGCTCCTGCTCGTCGAGCTGGCGCTCGGTCTGGTCGCGCGGGTGGCGCCATCGCTCAACGTGATGATGTCCGGCGCTCCGGTCCGCCTCGTCGTCGGTCTGCTCGTCGTCTCGGCCACGGTGACGGTCCTGCCGGCGATTATCACGCGCTACGTGCCCGCCGCGCTCGAGCTCGCGGCCACGACGGCGCGCAACTTCAGGTAGCGATGGCCGAGCCGACGGGCGAACGCACCGAACGGCCGACTCCGAGGCGTCTCAAGGAGGCGAGGGAACGGGGCCAGGTCGCGCGCAGCCGCGATCTCACCTCCGCCGGAACGCTCGCCGCCGTCGCGCTGGCGCTCGCGTGGCTCGGCATCCGGATGCTGACGCTTCTGCACGACCGGATGATGCTCGGTCTCTCCAGCCTCGGCGCACAGGCGCGAGGCACGGTCGATGCCGCCGGGATGGCGACCGCGGTCTGGACCGATCTCCGCCTGTTCGCCAGCATCGCCGGCCCGCCCGCTCTCGTCGCCGCGGCGGCGTCGGTGGCGTTCAGCCTCGCACAGGTCGGGTGGGCGTTCGCGCCGAAGGCCCTCGAGCCCAACTGGGAGCGTCTCAGTCCGGCCTCGGGCCTCTCGAGACTCAAACCGGGCCTGGCAACCGGCGAACTGGTGAAGGCGCTGGTCGGCTTGTGCGTCGTCGGCGTGGTTTCCTACGTCGTCATCCGGGATGTCTATGCCCGCGCGCCGGCGTTCACGAGCGCCATGCCGGCGGCGCTCGCGCGGGAGGGATCGACCGATCTCTGGTCGTTGCTGTGGCGCGTCAGCCTGGCACTCGTCGTCCTTGGAGGCGCGGACTACGGCTGGCAGCGGTGGCGCTCGCTCTCGCAATTGAAGATGACGCGTCAGGAAGTGCGCGACGACGCGCGGCTGAACGAAGGCAGCCCCGAGATCAAGGCGCGGGTGCGCCGGGTCCAGCGCGAGATGGCCAAGCGGCGCATGCTGCACGCCGTGAAGCGCGCCACCGTGGTCGTCACCAACCCGACCCACTACGCGATCGCGCTCGAATACCGGCGCGCCGACATGGCCGCGCCGGTCGTCGTCGCCAAGGGGCAGGATCATCTGGCGGCGCGCATTCGCGCCGCCGCCCGCGAGCACGGCGTGCCGATCGTGGAGAACGTCACGCTCGCCCGCGCCCTGTACGGCGCGGTCGAGATCGGCGAGGCGATTCCGGCGCCGCTCTTCAGCGCGGTCGCGGAGGTGCTCGCCTATCTCGTCCGCCTCAAACAACTGGTGCTCTGACCCATGGCCACTACCGCCAGATCCCCCGTTCGCCGCGCGGCCCATCTGCTCGCTCCGGCCGCCATCATGTCGGTCGTGCTGCTCATGGTGGTGCCGCTGCCGCCGTTCCTGCTGGATCTGCTGCTCTCGGTCGACATCGGACTCGCCGTCGTGCTGCTCTTCACGGCGATCTACGTCCGGCAGCCGGTCGAGTTCTCGGTGTTCCCTTCCCTGCTGCTGCTGCTGACGCTGATGCGCCTGTCGCTGAACGTCGCCTCGACGCGCCTCGTCCTGCTCAACGGATCGGACGGGATCGACGCGGCCGGCCACGTCATCATGTCCTTCGGCCAGTTCGTCGTCGGCGGCAACTTCGTCGTCGGGATCGTCGTCTTCGTCGTGCTGATCGTCATTCAGTTCCTGGTCATCAACCACGGCGCGGTGCGCATCTCGGAAGTCACCGCCAGGTTCACGCTCGACGCGATGCCGGGCCGGCAGATGGCCATCGACGCCGATCTCAACGCGGGCGTCATCAACGACCAGGAGGCCCGCGTTCGTCGCGAGCGCGTTCGGCGCGAGGCGGACTTCTACGGCGCCATGGACGGCGCCATCCGGTTCACGCAGCGCGACGCGCTCGCGGCGGTGCTCATCACCGGCGTGAACATCGTGGCCGGCCTCATCATCGGCGTCGTCCAGCACGGCCTCGACGTCGGCACCGCCGCCCGGACCTACACGATCCTGACGGTGGGCGAAGGACTCGTCACCTCGATTCCAGCCCTGCTCGTGTCCATGTCGGGCGGCTTGATCACGACCCGCGCCGCCTCCGAGTCCCACCTCGGGGAGGAAGTGGCGGTCCAGCTGCTCGCCCGGCCCCGGCCCCTCGCGGTCGCCGCCGCCGTGCTGGCGGGCCTGGCGATCATCCCCGGCCTGCCGAAGTTCTCGTTCTTCTGCGTGGCCGCCGTCCTCGGCGGCGCGGCGTACGCCAACCGGCGGGAGACCGCCTCCGCCCCTTCCGTCGAAGCACCGGCGGCGCCGACGGATGCCATCGACCCGGTCACCGGCGTGGACCCGCTCGGGATCGAGGTCGGCTACGCGCTCGTCACGATCGTCGACGATACCCGCGGCGGCACGCTCCTCGGCCGCATCCGGTCGATCCGCCGGCAGGTTGCCGCCGAAACCGGAGTGCTCGTCCCGGCCGTCCGCGTGACGGACAACCTCCAGCTCGGTCCGCGCGTCTACACCGTTCTCGTCAAAGGCGTGGAGGTCGCGCGCGGCGAGCTGTTCACGGATCGGCTCCTGGCGATCAACCCCGGCACGGTCAGCGCCGCCGTCGACGGTGTCCCGACCCGGGAACCGGCATTCGGTCTGCCGGCGGTCTGGATCTCGCCCGATCGCCGGGACGCCGCGATCGGCGCGGGCTATACGGTCGTCGATCCGACGACGGCAATCTCGACGCACCTGTCGGAGGTCATCCGCACCTACCTACCGGACCTGCTCACGCGCCAGCAGACGAAGGACCTGCTCGATCAAGTGGCGCAGACCGCACCAAAGCTGGTGGAGGAGCTCGTCCCGAAGACGGCGTCGGTTGGCGACGTTCAACGCGTCCTCCGCCAGCTCCTGCGCGAGCGGGTACCGGTGCGGGATCTGACGACCATTCTCGAGGCGATGGCCGACGCGGCGGCCGTGTCGAAGGATCCCGACGTCGTCGTCGAGGCGGTGCGGACGGCGCTCGGTCGCGCCATCTGCCGCGCGTACCAGGCGGAGAACGGGGAGCTGCGCGTGCTCACGCTCGCGCCCGCGCTGGAAGACGCCCTGGCCGGGTCGCTGACGCGCACCGACCGGGGCGCCGTGCTCGCGCTCGACCCGACCCGCGCGCAGGCGCTGGCGACACGTCTCAGCGAGATTCTCGCCTCGCAGGAATTGGCACAACCTGTGCTCTTGTGCTCGCCGATGCTCCGACCGCACCTGTGGCGTCTGTTCTCCCGCGCGCTGCCGCACTTCGCCGTGCTGTCGCACAGCGAGATCCCGCCGCAGGTGCGCATTCTCTCCGTGGCAGCCCTGGATTGACGCATGCACGTCAAGCGCATCTACCGGCCTTCGGTTCGTGAGGCACTGCTCGCAGCGCGCGAGCAGCTCGGCCCCGGTGCGCTCGTGCTCTCCACCGAGCTCGTCCCCGCGTTGGGCTGGCGCGGCTGGCTTGGCCAGCGCATCGTCCGGCTGACCGCGGCCGCCGAACGGCCTTCGGTCGACGCCGGCGACGCGCCGCCCCTGTCGGCGGACCGGCCATCGCTGGCGGCGCGCCGACAGGCCCCGATCGACCAGGCGCGTGAGGGCGCCATCGCCCGGCTCGTGAGCATCGGCATGGATCGCGCCTTTGCTCAGGCCGTCGTCGGCCGGCTCGACGCCGCGGAGTGCCGCGGCGCTTCCGAAGACGCGCTGCGGCGCGCGCTGGCGACCGAGCTCGAATCGATCGCCGCAGGGAACACTGCCGTACGCCCGGTGCGAGATCTTCGTCGGTCCGCCCGGCGTGGGCAAGACGACCACGATCGCGAAGATCGCCGCTCAGGAGCGCGTGGCGGGCGGCCAGCCGTTGAGCCTGATCGTCACCGACACGCTCCGCGCCGGTGCCATCGAGCAGCTCCGCGCGTACGCCGCCGTCCTCCGGCTGCCCCTTCGCGTCGCGCGGACGCCCGACGAGCTCAGCGCCGCCCTCACCGCGGCGCGGCAACCGACCCTGATCGACACCGCGGGCCGGCCGCCCTCGGACCGCAACATCAGTGAGGTGTTCGACGTGCTCGCCCGCAAGCGAAGCGTGCGGACCCATCTCGTCCTGGCCGCGGATACGTCCGCGGCCGTCGCGCGGCGGCTCCTGGAGCGTTATGCGCCGCTGAAGCCCTCGCGCGTGGTGATCACCAAGCTCGACGAAGCCGAATCGGTCGTGCCGCTGCTCGGCGACCGTCCGCGCCCACGGCCTGCCCGTCTCCTATCTCACCGCCGGCCAGCGCGTGCCCGAAGACCTGCAGCGCGCGACGTCCGCCGGCCTCGCGGCCGCGCTCCTGCGCGAGCCGGCCCAGGAGGAACTCACGTGTCACTGATTGCGCCGGCGGGTCCGGCCCCGCGAGCGACCCGCATCGCGGTGACGAGCGGCAAGGGCGGGGTCGGCAAGACGAGCCTGACGATCAACCTGGCGGTGGCCATGGCGCGTCTGGGCCATCGGGTGGGAATTCTCGACGCCGATTTCGCGCTCGGCAACGTCGACGTGCTGCTCGGCCTGACGCCCGAACAGCACCTCGGCGCGGTGCTCGAGGGGCGCACGAATGTCGCCGACGTCACGCTGGCCGGTCCGTCCGGAGTCCGCATCATTCCGGCCGGCAGCGGCGTCCGCGCGATGACGACGTTCGACGACGACCGCTGGCAGCGGCTGGTGCAGGCCGTGGACCAGGCGGGACGCGACCTCGATTTCCTGCTCATCGACACCGCCAGCGGCATCAGTGACAGCGTCCTCGACGTCATCGGCCTGGCCGACTACGTCCTGGTCGTCACGTCCGTACGAACCGGCCGCGGTCGTGGATGCCTACGCGGTGATCAAGCTGGTCACCGCGGGCGACGCGGCCAAGCCCATCGGCGTGGTCGTCAATTCGGCGCGGGACGCGGAGGAAGGGGGGCTGGTCTTCCGTCAGATCTCGCTGGCAGCCGACCGCTTCCTCGGCCGCACGCTGCGGTACGACGGACACGTGCTGGAGGACCGGCTCGTCAAGGACTCCAGCCTGGCCCAGATCCCCCTGGTCGGCAGCGACTGGCGCGGCCCGGCCACCGACTGCATCCGCCGGCTCGCGATGCGCCTGACCTCGACCCGCTCCTCCGGATCCGGCCCGTGGCCGAGCGGCCGGCCGCCCGGGCCGCCGTCCGGAGCGCCGCCGGTGGAGGCCTCACCATGCGCCTGAGGACCGCCGCGGTGGCGCTCGACGCGACCCAGCGCGACGCGCTCGTCATGGCGCACGTCGGCCTGGTGCGATCGATGGCGAGCCGTCTCGGCCGCCGGCTGCCCTCGCAGGTGGAAGTGTCGGAGCTCGTCAGCGTCGGCGTCGTCGGCCTGATCGAGGCGGCCAACCGCTACGAGCCCTCCTTTGGCGTCCCGTTCGACGCCTTCGCGCGCCGGCGCATCCACGGCGCCATGCTCGACGCGCTGCGTGGCCTCGACTGGGTTCCCCGGTCGATGCGCAAGCTGCAGCGCGAGGTAGACGGGGCGATGTCCCGCCTTCGCCACGCGCTCGGCCGGGAGCCCGAAGCCGACGACATGGCCGAAGCCCTCGGCGTCACGGTCGACGAGTACGAGGCCAAGCTGGACGCCCTGCGGCTCGCCGAACTGGCGACGCTGCGCCCTTCGAGCGACCGGGCGCACGAGGACTTACTGGAGCTTGCGATCGATCCCGAGAGCGGCCCGCACACGCAACTGGAGCGCCGCGAGCTCCGCACGCGTCTCGCGGACGCGCTCGGCACGATTCCGGAGCGCGAACGTCAGATCCTCGCCCTCTATTACGAGGAGGATCTGACGCTGGCCGAAATCGGCCAGGTCATCGGCGTCGGCGAATCGCGCGTGTCACAGCTGCGCACGCAGGCCATCGCGAGGCTCCGGTCGCAGCTGCAGGAATGGCTCACCGGAGAGGCCCACTGAGATGTCTTCCATCCTTTCGCAAGGCGAAATCGACGCGCTGCTGGAGGCCACGCCCCACAGCGGCCGCGGGCGCCGGGCCGACGCGCCGGCGGGACCCGCCGTGCGGTACAACTTCCGCCGGCCGGACCGCATCTCGAACGATCAGCTCCGCGCGCTGCAATTCCTTCACGAACGCTGCGCGCGCGATCTGTCCACGTCGCTGTCGGCGTACCTGCGCACGACGGTCAGCCTCTCGGTCGCTTCGGTCGACCAACTGTCGTACTCCGACCTCCTGCGGTCCTTTCCCGACCCGACGGCGTTCTACGCCATCGCGATCTCCCACTTCGAGCAGCTCGGCGCGCTGGAGCTGAATCCGTCCGTGGCGTTCGCGATGCTCGACCGGATGCTCGGCGGGAGCGGCCAGGCGGCGAGCCTCAACCGCCCCCTGACGGACATCGAGCAGAACGTCGCCGACGCGATCGTCAACCTCCTGCTCGACGGGCTGGCCGAGGCGTGGAAGCCCGTGAGTCAGCTCACGTTCACCACGCGTGCCCGCGAGACGCGCCCGCAGATGCTGCAGGTGGCGGCCCCGAACGAGATCGTGGTGGCAGTCGTGTTCGACGTCCGCGTCGGCGACGCGACCGGTCACATCCATCTCTGCATTCCGATCGCGGTCGTCGAAACCACGGCGACCTACGTCGCGCGCGGTCTCCAGCGCCGCCCGCGCGAGCTCTCGGCCGCGGAACGCGAGTGGCTCGAAGTCAACCTCGCGCGCGTGCCGGTGCCGCTCGTGCCGCTCATCCGCACGCGGCTGAAGGCGGGCGCCGTCGTGGCCCTGCAGCCCGGCGAAGTCGTCTCCCTGCCGCTGGCCGCGGACCAGCCGCTGGACGTGTGCGCCGGCGGCGTTCGCAAGTTCACCGGCCGCCTGGCGGCCGATCAGGGCCGGCTGATGCTGATTCTGGACCAGCGCGCCGAAGCCGTCGCCTCCCCCGTTGTCAGAGGAGTGGCCTGAACGATGTTGACGCCGATCGCACCGGAAGCTGTCATACGGGCGCTCGCCGCCTCCGTCGCCGATGTCTGCGCCCGTCGCATTGGCGAGACGTCCACGCTCGAGACCGCCGGTCCCGTGGAGAAACCGGGCTGGCTCGTCGCGATCCCGGTCTCGGGCGCGGCCACCGGACGCCTGCTCGTCTGGTTCGAGCGGACGGCGGCGCAGGCCATCGCCCGTGCGGCGCTGAAGCTCGACGAGGATCCGGATAACGACGCCGTCAGCCGGCTGCTCGCGGACGTCGTGCGATCGGCGTGCGGGGAGATGGAAGTCACGACGGCCGCCGCCGGTCTTCTGTCCGGCGAAGGCTCGTTCTCGACGAGTCCGGCCCCGCCGTCCGCCTCGCCGTTCGAGGTGACGTTCGCAAACGGCCTCACGTGCGCCCTCGCGGTCGGCGCCGAGATTCGCGCGGCCGCCCGCCCGACGCCCGACCTCCGGCTCGAAGCCGTGCTCGAAGTCGACCTGCCGCTCGTCGTGCGGTTCGGGCGCGCGATGATGCCTCTCCGGACGCTGGCGGACCTCGGTCCGGGATCGGTGGTCGACATGGGGCGCTCTCCGGACGAGCCGGTCGAACTCCTCATCGGCGAGCGCCTGATTGCCCGGGGCGAGGTCGTCGTGGTCGGCGGCAACTACGGCGTTCGCATCACCGAGCTGGCCGGCAACGTTGCGGCGGTGGACTTGGAAGCGAGGGCGTCGTGAGCGCCCTGCGCTGGATCGAGGAGGCGTCATCGATGCATCAGCTTGGCATGCTCGCGGCAGGGGGCGGACTCGCCATCGGACTGTTCGGGACGGTCATCGCGCTCGTGATGATCCGCCAGATGCGGGAAGTCGGCCACGTGCGCGAGCGGCTCAGCCGCCTCGCCGACGGCCTCGCCCTGCTCACCGACACGACCGAAGCCGGGCTGTCGACGCTGATGCGCGAGCTGCAGCAGGCGAAGCCCTCGCGCTCGCGCAGGGCCGTGTCGCGGCGCATCGTCAGCGCGACGGCGGCCGGCGACGAAGTGCCGGCCATCGCCACGCGCGAAGCGATCTCGGAGAGCGAGATCCGCCTCCACATGGCGATGACGCAAGCGGCGGCCGCCTCCACGGGCGAGCTCCGGATACGAGGAGTCGAACCATGGCCGGAAGCCACTACATCGCGTTGAGCGGGCTCCGGGCCCGCATGGACGAGCTCGACCGGCTCGCCTCGGACATCGCCAACGTCGGCACCGCCGGCTACAAGGGCGAGCGGCAGGCCCAGGCGTCCGCCGACCGGCCCAGCTTCGATGCGGCGCTCCAGACGGCGGTCGACACGACGTTTGGCGGCCGCCAGCTGGACGTCACGGCCGGGGCGATTGAGCCGACCGGGCGTCCGCTCGACGTGGCGCTCGACGGCCCGGGGTTCATCGTGGTGAACACGGCCGCCGGACCGCGCTACACGCGAAACGGACACTTCACGCTCGATGCCAACCGGCAGCTCATCACCGAGGACGGCGCGACCGTCCAGGGCCTCGACGGGCCAATCACGGCCGCCGACGGCGACTTGCGGATCGACGAGGACGGAACCGTCTGGGCCGGCCTCACCCGTGCGGGACGGTTGTCGGTCGTGGAGTTCGCCGATCCGCGCGGGCTCGTCAGGGACCAGGGCAACCTGCTTCGCGCCGATGCGGCCCAGCCGGTGCCCGCCGAGAAGACGGTGGTCCGGGCGGGCGCCCTCGAAGAATCGAACGTCTCGATGGCCGAACGTCTCGCGGAGCTGACGACCGTCTCGCGCGGCTTCGAAGCGCTGCAGAAGGCCATCTCCATGCTGATGAACGACGTGGACGGCCGCGCGATCGACGCGCTGGGACGGCGGTAGGAGCAGAACTCGCACGCGTGGGCCGGCGCTACGGCCCGGAGGAACCGACTGATGATTCGAGCACTGTACACGGCGGCGAGCGGGATGAACGCGCAGCAGATGAACATCGACAACGTCGCGCACAATCTCGCCAACGTCAACACGACGGGATTCAAGAAGAGCCGCGTGGAATTCGAGGACCTCGTCTACCAGGAGATGCGCGCCGCCGGATCGGCGGCATCGACGACGACGGAAGCTCCGGTCGGCCTCGAGGTCGGTCTCGGCACGCGCGCCGTGGCCACGGCGCGCGACTTCAGCTCCGGCAATCTGCGATCGACCAACGCGCCCCTCGATCTGGCGATCGAGGGCGAAGGGTTCTTCAAGGTACTGCTGCCGAACGGGACCACCGGCTACACCCGGGCGGGCACGCTGCACCTCGACGGCCAGGGCCTGATCGTCACCAACGAAGGCTATCCGATCGATCCGCAGATCACCGTGCCGTCCAATGCCACGTCGCTCAGCATCTCGAAGGACGGGATCGTCTCGGTAGCGGTCGCCGGTCAGAACGCGACGCAGCAGCTCGGCACGCTGGAGGTCGCCACGTTCCCGAATCCCGCGGGCCTGACGCCCATTGGCGGCAATCTGTTCACGCCGACGACGGCCTCGGGCGAGGCGGAGTCCGGTGCGCCGGGCACCGACGGCCGCGGCACGCTGGCGCAGGGCTTCGTCGAAGACTCCAACGTCAGTGTCGTCGAGGAAATGGTGAACATGATCATCGCGCAGCGCGCCTACGAGGCCAACTCGCGGGTCGTCAAGGCGGCCGACGAGATGCTGTCGCAGGTCAACAACCTGGTGCGCTGATGGGAGCCAAGAGCCGTTTCCTCCTGCAACTGGTCGGGGCCGCGCTGGCCGCGAGCGTATGGCTTCTCTCCGGCGCGACGGTCGCCGGTCTTCAGGGCGGCCCCGCTGGATCCGAGCTGCGCCCGGCGGCGGACCTGATGGCGGCCGGCATCGCCGACCGGCTCGGATCCGACGTCTCGGTCTCCCTGACGGACGTGTACGTTCCGGGTCCGGTCACCGAGGTTCGCGACGCCAGACCGGCTCCCGACGGGCGGCTCGGCAAGCCGATGCGCTTCACCCTGATCGCGCCGAACGGCACGACCGTGATCGCCGTGGCGACCGTGCACGTCGTCGTCCGCCACGCGGTGACCCGCCGGGCGCTCCGGCGGAACACCACGATTACGGCCGACGATGTCGAAGAGGTCACGGCCGAGCTCGTGGATGCGCCGCTGCGCCGGCCCCAGACGGTCGCAGAGCTGATCGGCGGGCGAGTCTTGAGGCCGCTCGACGCGGGCGTGGTCGTGCAGCCCGGCACCGTGGTCGTCCGCCGGCCCGTCGAGCCCGGCGACCGCGTCGTCGTCGTGGCGCTCAGCGGACCGATCGAGGTCACCGCGGAGATGGTGGCGGCCGACGGCGGGGCGATCGGCGATCTCGTGCGCGCCGTCAACCCGGAGACGCGTCGGTACGTGCGCGGCCGGGTGGTGCAGCACGGTCGCCTCGAGGTGATGTATGGCCGCTGAGATCCGACCGCGCGTCGCCCGCGCGATCCTCCTGGCCGTGTGCCTGAGCGGCGTCTGGCCCGCCCTGGCCTCCGCGCAGATCGTGACCAACACGACCAACTACGACGAGCTGTACCTGGAGGTACCTCGTCGCGGCCCGCAATGCGAAGCCGGCGGAGAGCTGGATGACCGATCTGACCAGCGACCCGAGCGCCCGTCACGTGAACGATCTGGTCACCATTCGCGTCATCGAAAGCCTGAGCGCGACGGGATCCGCCGATTCGAAGGTCGACAAGTCGAGCAGCGCGTCCGCGGACTTCCCCTCGCCCCTGAGCAAGGCGCTCGTCAAGGCCCTCCCCGCCGCCACCGACACTTCGTTCAAGGGCGCCGGCACGACGACGCGCACGACGGAGCTGTCGGCCACGCTGACGGCCAGAGTGCTCGAAGTGCTCCCGAACGGCACCCTGGTCATCGAAGGCGTGCGCGAGGTCGACATCAACGGCGACCGGAGCCTGGTCGTCCTCAGCGGCGTCATCCGGCCCCTGGACATCCTGCCGGGGAACATCATTCCGTCGAGCGCCATCGGACAGCTGCGCATCCGCTCGCTGAGCCAGGGATTGATCCACGACAGCCTGACGCCGGGATGGCTCGTCAGGGCTCTGAACAAGATCTTCTGATTGGACGCATGATGACCCCATCGACCCGCCGATTTCGCTGGATCGTCTTCGCCGCGCTGCTTTGCGGCACGGCCGTGCCGCTTCCCGCACGCACTGAATCGAGGCTGAAGGAAGTGGTGACGCTGCAGGGCGTCGCGCCCTCGCCGCTCGTGGGCTACGGTCTGGTGGTCGGCTTGAACAAGACGGGCGACCGGCGCCAGACGATCTTCTCGACCCAGTCGCTGGCCAACATGCTCAGCCGGCTCGGCGTGGTCGTCCCGGCGGATCAGGTGAAGGTCGAGAACATCGCGGCCGTGTTCGTGACGGCCGAGCTGTCGCCCTACCAGCGGCCCGGCGCGAGGCTCGATGCGATCGCTTCGTCGATAGGGGACGCGCGCAGCCTGCAGGGCGGCACGCTCCTCCCCACGACCCTGCGAGGGCCCAGCGGCGAGGTCGCGGCCCTCGCCCAGGGGCCGCTCTCGATCGGCGGCTTCGGCGGCGGCAGCGGCGGAACCACGGTGCAGGTCAACCATCTGACCGTCGGCCGCGTTCCCGGCGGCGCGATCGTCCAGGCCGTGCCCCCGACGGCGGCGCCGCCGACCGACCAGCTCACCTTCGCGTTGAACGCGCCCGACTTCCTCACGGCGTCGCACGTAGCGAAGGCGATCAACGAGTTCCTCGGCGCGGACGCCGCCCGGGCGGCCGACCCCGGCAGCGTCGTCCTGCAGGTGCCGCCGCAGTATCGAACCGCGGTGCCCGATCTGGTGGCCGAGCTCGAAGGCTTGTCCGTCGACACCGACAGCGTCGCCCGCGTCGTGATCAACGAGCGCACCGGCACCGTCGTGGTGGGCGGGGATGTCCGCCTCGCGCCCGCCGCGGTGGCGCACGGCAACCTGTCGGTCCGCATCTCGACCCGGTACGACGTGAGCCAGCCCGCACCGTTCTCGGGCGGTGACACCACGGTCGTGCCGAGCCAGCGCGTGGACGTCCGCGAGGGCAACGCCAAGCTCGTGTCGCTTCCGGAAGGCACCACGCTCGACGCTGTGGCCAGCGCGCTGAACGCCCTCGGGGCGTCGCCGCGCGACATCATCGCCATCGTGCAGGCCCTCAAGGCCGCGGGCGCGCTGCAGGCCGAGATCGTCATTCTCTGAGGCACCGAAGGACGTGGCGATCACCGACATCGGCACCGTGACGGCCACAGCCCCAGGGGCTGCGGGCGATCCCGGCAGCGCCCAGTCGCCGGACCAACTGCGCGCACTCGCCCAGCAGTTCGAATCGCTGCTCATGGCGCAGATGCTCCGCGAGATGCGGGCGTCGATGTTCGACGACGACAAGGAGACGGGCTTTGGCGGCACGCCGCTGTCGGAGACCTTGTTCAGCGAACTGAGCCTTGCCTTGAGTCGCGCGGGCGGGCTCGGACTCGGTCAGGCACTGGCCGGCCCCCTGGCCCGCCAGGCCGACGGCACGATCGCCGCAGACGATCCGGCGGCTCTCGCGGCTCCGATGGCGGTCGCGACGCCCGCCGCGATCACCGCTACCGCGGAGCCCGCCCTTCCGGCGGCGGCCGTCCTCGAGGCCACCCGCCCGGACGGGCCCATCAGCTCGCGGTTCGGCTGGCGGCGCGATCCGATCGACGGAACGATGAAGTTCCACAAGGGTCTCGATATCGCCGTTCCCGTTGGGAGCGACGTCGCAGCGGCCCGCGCCGGGGTCGTCACCTTTGCCGGAACCGTGCCCGGCTACGGCCTCACCGTCGTGGTGGATCACGGCGGAGGCCTGTCGACGCGGTACGCGCATCTGTCGGAGATCGGGCTCGGCGTAGGCGCGGCCGTTTCCGAGGGGCAGATCCTCGGCCGCTCCGGCGCGACCGGCCGCGTGACCGGCCCCCACCTCCACTTCGAGGTGTTGTCGAACGGGCGGCCCGTGGACCCTCAAACGCCGGGCCCGCTGGCCTGGGCGGATGGCCCTAAAGGTTCCAGGAATGCTGCCGATTAGCTGCGCGAGGACGGGACTTCCATGAAGATCGACCAGCCCGGTATCAACCCCAGCGCTCCCGCGGAACGGGTCCCCGGCGACGCCACGCGTCCACTCTCGAGGCATGCCGCGACGCCCGCCGACGCGGTGCATCTCTCTGGCGATCTGCGCCTCGCCGACGAAGCCGTGCGTGCGGCCACCCTCGACGGCCAGGTACGACCCGATGCCGTCGCCCGGGGGCGCGAACTGCTGGCGCGCGGCGCGCTGGGAACGGATCTGGAACGTCTCGCCGAGCGAATGATCGGCGCGCTGACGGAGACCGTGGATGACGGCCATTCCTGAGGCGCTCGAGCGTCTCCAGGCCGTGCTGGCGCAGCTCGCCCGGGCGCTCGAGACCTGGCGGACCGACGACGTCCTTGCGGCCGAGCTGCCGCTGGCCGGCGCCGTCCGCGCGCTCGTCACGCTTCCGGCGCCGGCCGGAGGCGACGCCTCGTCGATCCGCGCCGCGGCTGCGGAGATCCTTGGGCTCCTGTCGCGGTGCCGGGCGCTCGGCGCGACGGCTGGGCAGCTGGAAGTCGCGTTCGCGCCGGCCGGCTACACGCCGACTGGCACCCGGCTGCGCATGCGCAGCCTTTCCTCCGCCCTTTCCTCGCGCACCTGACGCGTATGTCCGGCCTCTTCGACCTCCTCTCGTCCGCCTCGAACACCCTCGATGCCCAGCGGGCCGGCCTGGACGTGGTCGGACAGAACCTGGCGAACGTCAACACGCCGGGCTACACGCGCCGCGTGGTCGACCTTGCGGAGGTGCCGCCGGCCGACCCGAAGAGCGCCGGACGCGGCGTGGAGATCGTCCAGATTCGCGCACTGCGCGATACGTACCTCGAATCCCGGATTCGACAGGAGCAGCAGGGCTCGGCGTCCGACGCGGCGGTCCTGAACGCGCTGACGGAAGTCGAGGGCGCAATCGGGTTGCCGGGCGCGTCCCTGGACGCGAGTCTCGACGGCTTCTTCGGCGCCTTCGCGACTCTCGCGGCGGATCCCACCTCTGCGGCGGCGCGCGACGGCATCGTCCAGCAGGCGCAGACGTTGACCCAGGCGTTCAACGATCTGGCCGCCCGCCTGTCGGAGTCGCAACGCAACGCCGACCGCGACATCGGCGCGGCGACCGATCAAGTCAACCAGCTCGCCGCGCAGATCGCCACCCTGAACGGGCGGATTGGCTCGAGCGGCGCCGACGTCGAGGCCCTCCGCGACCAGCGCGACGTCGCCCTCGGACAGCTGGCGCAACTGGCCGGCATCGAGGTCGTCAATCGCGCGGACGGACTCGTCGACGTCACCATCGGGCAGGGGCATGCGCTCGTCGTCGGCGCCAACAGCTACGCGCTCCAGGCGACGAGCAGTCCTCCGCTGGGGCTGCTGAGCCTGTCGACCAGCGACGGCTTCGACGTCACGAGCGCACTGACGACCGGCCGCATCGGCGGCCTGCTGTCGGTGCGCGACACGCTGATCCCGAGCTATCAGGGCCGCCTGGATCAGCTCGCGTTCGATTTCGCATCGCAGGTCAACGCCCTGCACCAGACCGGCTTCGACGCCAACGGCGCCGCGGGCGGGGACTTCTTCGCGCCGCTCGGGTCGGTCAGCGGCGCGGCCGCGAGCCTCAGCGTCGCCTCGGCGGTGGTCGCCGACTCCCGCCTGATTGCCGCCTCGGCGACGGGCGCGGTTGGCGACAACCAGATCGCGCGCGCGATCGTGGCCCTGCGCGACACGCGCATCATCGCCGGCGGCACGACGACACCCGCCGAGGCGTGGGCGGATCTCGCGTACAACGTTGGCATCGACGTCGCCACGGCGCGCTCGTCCGGGCAGACCCGCGACGCGATCCTGCTGCAGATGCAGCACCTCCGCGACCAGACCTCCGGCGTCTCCATGGACGAGGAGGCGGCTCACCTGATGCGCTTCCAGCGCGCCTACGAAGCCAACGCGCGCTATTTCACGGCAATCGTCGATACGATCGACACGCTGCTGAGCATGGTGAAGTGATGCGAGTCATCTTCGATCTGCTCCGCGACGGTCTGTCGGCGATCGAATCCGCGGCGAGCCGCATGACGGCCGCCCAGCAGCAGGTGCTCACCGGCCGCCGGCTGTCGGCGGCGAGCGACGATCCGCTGGCCATGCAGCAGGCGGTCGGCGAGCACGCCACGCTTGGCGCGCTCGATGCCTACTCGCGCACGCGCGACTCGGCCGCCGCACGGCTGGCCGCCGCCGATGCCGCGCTCAATGGCATCGTCGACAAGATCTCGGCCGCGGTCGTCGCCGGCACGAGCGCCCGCGGCTCGACGGTCGATGCCGACGCCCGGGCCGCCGCCTCGACGGCCGTGCGAGGCCTTCGCGATTCGCTCTTGTCGGACGTCAACACGACGTTCAACGGCGCCTATATCTTTTCCGGCACGCAGGCCCAGACGCAGACCTATGCCAACGTCGGTGGCACCTGGACGTATCAGGGCGATGGCGCGGTGACGCAGGTCGAGATTCAGCAGGGACGCCTGGTCGCGCTCTCCTTCGACGGCCGCGCCATCCTCCAGGGTTCGGATCCGAGCGACGTCTTCACGGTCCTCGACGACCTGGCGAACGCCATCGACCTCGGCGACGACGCGGCGATTGGGACGGGGCTGGACGCGTTGAATTCCGCCTTCGGCCGCGCGAACCGGGCGCTCGGGATGCTCGGCGGCGACGAGCGCGGCGTCGACGACGCCGCGTCCCGACTGTCGGCCCTCCGGACGGCGGCCGAAGGACGCCGCGCCTCGCTCGAGGACGCGAACATGGCCGAAGCGATCACGCGCCTGACGACCGCCGACAACGCCTACAAGGCCGCGCTGAACGCGGTGAGCACGGCCGAACGTCAATCGTTGCTCGACTATCTGCGCTGACCTGGGAGAAGCACATGGACGAAGTCATCACGTTCACCGAGGGCATTCCGGGATACGAGGCCTCACGGCGGTACGTCCTCGTGGCCTCCATGGCCCTGACGCCGTTCACCCTCATCCAGGGCATCGACCGGGACGCGCCGTCCTTCGTGGCGATCGATCCCTGGCGCGTCGAGCCGTGCTACGCCCAGACGCTCGCGCCCTCGGATCTCGCGCGGCTCGACGCCACCGAGGACGAGGCGCTCCTGTGGCTCGCGCTGGTCGCGGCCGGCCACGGCGACGGATCGGCCACCGTCAACCTGCGCGCGCCGCTGGTCGTGAATCCCCGGTCCATGCGGGGACTCCAGCTCATCGCGGCGGACAGCGCCTACCGAACCGACCATCCGCTCCACGTGGAGTAGCTGGTGCTGGTGTTCACGCGCAAGCGCGACGAAGCGATCGTGATCGGCGACGGCATCGAGGTGAAGGTGCTCCGCGTCGGACGCGACAGCGTGCGCATCGGCCTCACCGCCGCACCGACGGTCGCCGTGCACCGGCGGGAGGTGTACCGATCAGATCCGCGCGGCCAATGCGGCCTCCGCCTCCTCGCCGGACTCGGCCGAGCAGCTCGCTCAGCGTCTGCGCCAATGGACCACATGCTCCACGAGAACGTAGCCCCGACCGCCCGGGCGGCGGTCGGTCTTCGTGCGCCGGCGGATGACTGGCGCGGCCTGCCCGAGCCCGAGGTCGGGCCGCTGCTGCACGCCGAGATCGATGCGTGGCGGCGCGAGCTGTACTGGGACGTTCGCGAGTCCTGGCAGGTGATCGAACCGGCAAGACGCGCCGGCTATCTCCCCGGCCTGGTGACCAGGGACGCTGCGGGTCGCCATACCGGCTGGACCTGCTTCTTCATGGATCGCGGCTGCCTTCACGTCATGCTCTTCGTCTCGAGCGGGCCGGCCGCCACGTCCAGGCTCCTCGACCTGCTGCTCGCCTCGCCGCAGGCGGGCGCGGCGTCGGAGATGACCGTCTTCGTGCGGGACGCGGCGCCAGGCCTTGCGCGCGCGCTCGTCGCGCGAGGCTTCGATGTCGAGATGTACCGCTATCTCGCCGCGGACCTGCCGCACGCGGAGCCGGCGCCGCACGCCGGACGCGGGAACGCTCCGCACGGAAGCCCCCGCCCGCAGGGCGAGATCGACGCCACGTTCCGCGACGCCGCGGCACGGCTGCTCGGCCGCGCGTATGCGGCCTCCCCGGAGCTGAGGGTCTTCGCGCCGCACGGGACGGGCGATGAATGGCGGGACTACGTGGGCAACCTCCTGCACTCCCGCGACTGCGGCGTCGTGCTGCCCGACGCAACGCTCGTGGCGCCGGCGCCCGACGGCGACCTCGACGGGATCATCGTCACGACACGGCTGAGTCGGGACACGGGGCACATCGCGCAGGTGGCCGTGGCGCCCGACGCGCGCGGCCGCGGTCTCGGCCGTCAGCTCGTCGCGGGCGCGCTGCGGGCGGCCGTTCGGGCCGGGTGCGGGCGCGCGACGCTCCTGGTCTCCGCCGCGAACGTCCGCGCGCTCGGAGTTTACCAGTCGTTCGGATTTCGCAATCGATCGCGGTTCGTGGCGGCCCGGCGGGTCAGCCGCGCCGGTTGACGAGCGTCGCGTGCGCCACGGGCGGCGCCAGGACGCGGCGATAGCACGCGAGCGTCGCTTCCCCCCGTTCGAGGCTGGCGACGGCGCTCCGGCGCGCCAGTTCGGCGTCGGCGAGCGCCGAGAGCGACTCACGATCCGTGGACAGGATCTCGGCCACGAGCCGGGCGGCCTCTCGATGGCGGCCCGTGACCCACTCGAAGCCCTCGAGCGTCTGCGCCACGTCCCGGTGCGCGGTCAGCACTTCACGCGCCCTGCGCAGCCCCTCTTCGATCGTCACCAGACTGCCCATCAGCTCGTCCCGGCGCTCGCCGGCGGCCTGGAGCGCCGGAAGGTCTCCCGAATTGCTCGCGGCATGCTGGTGTCGCGCGATCTCGGACAGATGCTGCAGCAGCGTCAGCTCGGCTTCCAGGCCGGCGCCGTATTCCTGGAGCAGCGGATGGAGCTCGTCTCGGGTCACGGCGCGGGCTGGCCGGCGGGGGCGACCGCGATCTGCCGCCAGGCGTCGCGGAGGACTTCGAGCACCCGCCGCACCTCGCCCACGGGCGCGGGATCCTGCTTCACCGTGGCGTCGACGAGCCGCTCGGTGATCCAGGTGTACAGCCGGTCGAGCTCCGCCGCGATCTCCCTGCCTTGCTCCATGTCGAGGGTGTTCTGCAGCTCGGCGACGATCGCCAGCGCGCGGTCCATGGCGACCCGCCGCGCAGGAATGTCGCGCTTCACGAGCGCCTCCTGGGCGGCGGCGAGCGCCTGCAGCGCCCCGTCGTACAGCACGACCACCAGCTCGAGCGGCCGGCTGGATTGAATGCGCGTCTGCAGATAGCGATCCGCCGCCGCCTTGAATTGTGTGGAGGATGCCACGGCCCTAGCTCCCGGAAAGCGATCCGCCGAGTTGCGAGCCGATGCCCGCCAGCGAGCTCGACTGGTTGCGGAGCTGCGCCATCAGCGCGTCGGCCGCGGCGAACTCCTGCTGCAGCGTCGCGCGTTGGATGGCCAGCCGGTTCTGCATCGCCGCGATCTGCGAGTCCATCGAGGCGACCTGCTGCGCAATCCGGGCCTTTACCGTCGAGATGAAGCCCGAGCTGCCGGAGAACGAATCCAGCAGCGTATTGACCTGCGGGAACACGCCGGTGGTGCCCGCGAACAGATCGCGCACGTCGGCCGCATCGGTCGCGACGGCGGCATCCAGACGCGACGTGTCGAGCGACAGGGTGCCCGACGTCGTGAACTCGACGCCCACCTCGGAGAGGCGCGTCAGCGTGCCCGATCCATGCGGCCCCAGAAGGTCGTTCCGCAAGCTGTTCTTGAGCTGCCGCAGCAGCGAGTCCCGCCCGATGCTCGTGGCGTCCCCGTTCGCCGCCGAGGACCGCTGCTCGTTGATGAAGCTGACGACGCCGTTGTAGGCGGAGACGAACGCCTCGACCTTCGACGTCAGCGACGAGCTGTCGGCGGACACGCCGATCTGCACCGCCGTGTTCGGGTCCTTCTTCGACACGGTCAGCGTCACGCCCGGCACGATGTCCTGGAACGTGTTCGAGCTGCCCGTGATCGGGATGTTGTTGAGCAGGATCGAGGCGTCGGACGCCGTCACGGCGTTGTCGGCCGACGAGTCTCCCGACACGCCGTTGCCGTCGTCGTCACCGAACGTCACGCCCAAGCCGCCGGCCAGCCCGTTGGTGATCGTGAACGCGCTCGCCGTGCCCCTGATCGTGCTGGTCAGCACGAGCCGATAGGTCGCCGGGGCCGGTCCTGACGACGGCGGCGGTCACGCCGATGCCCTGGGCTGCGTTGATTGCCTGGGCGAGCTGCTGGAGCGTCACCCCGTCGGTGACGGTGATGGTCGACTCCCCCAATCGAGAGCGTCCCGCCGGTCGCCACGATCGTCGTCGTCGCGTCCGGCGCGCTGGAGGTCGACGCCGTCACCTGGGCGCGCGCCAGCTCGTTGACGACGACGTCGTAGTCGCCCGCGGTCGCGCCCGAGGAGATGGCCGACCCCGCGGCGGATGCGTCGCTCGACCGGCCGGCCAACGTCGACGCCGAGGTGATGTCCGCCGAGATCCTGCGCGGCGCCCTTGAGCGTCACGATGAGGGCACTGAACTTGTCGAACGCGCCGGATTGCGACCCCAGGGCCGATTGGCGGCTCTGGAGCTGCACCAGCGGCTCCGATGCCTGCACCATGAGGGCGTTCAGGACGGTATTGAAGTCGATGTTGTTGAAGCCGCTGAATGTGATCGGCGAACTCATTTCCGTGATCCCGGGCCTCCGGCCTCCGGCCCTGCTCCGCTCGTGAGACGCTCACCCGCTCGATGCGCCGTCCGGAGGAGCCAGGACGGCCGGCCCCCGCGGGGGGAGCCTGGCCGTCCGGCCCATCCGCTCGGACTAACGGAACAATGCGAGAACCGCGCCACTCTGCGAGTTGGCCTGCGCGAGAGCCGCGATACCGCTCTGCGTCAGGATGCTGTAGCGCGTCAGGTTCGCCGACTCCTCCGCGACGTTGGCGTCGCGGATCCGGCTCTCGGCCGCCTTGGTGTTCACGATCTGCGACTGGGCGAGGCCGATCGCGAACTGCAGCCGGTTCTCGAGCGTGCCGACCGTGGACTGCGCGCTGCCGAGCGTCGAGATCGCCGCGTTGAGCGCCGCGACGGCCGCGGCCGCGTTCGAGGCCGTGTCCACCGCCAGCGAGGCGACGCCCAGCGTCGTCTTGTCCGCCGCGCCGATCGTGCCGGAAATCGTGCCGTTGGTGCCGTCGTTGCTGACGAACACCGAGAACGACTGGCTCGAGCCGAGCCCCGCCACGCTCGCTTCACGGTCGATTTCGCCGATGACATCCTGGAACTCGGCGTCCAGCACCGAGCGATCGACGGTCGAGCTGGAGGACGCGGACTGGGTCGCCAGCGTCGCGAGCCGGTCGAGCAGCGTCGAGATGTTGTTCAGCGCGCCGTCCTTGATCTGGAGCACCGACAGGCCGTCGCCGGCGTTCCGGACGCCCTGGTTCAGCACTGACTGCTGGGAGCGGTAGGTGTTGGCCACGACCAGCCCGGCCGCGTCGTCGCCGGAGCGATTGATGCGGAGGCCGCTCGACAGCCGCTCGAGCGCCTTCTGGAGGCCGATGTTCGTGGTGGCCAGGTTGGCCTGCGCGTTGACTGCCGAGATGTTCGAAACAACCGAAAACGAAGCCATTGACGATCCTCCTTGAAGCCTTCGGGCCGGCGTCCCTGCCGACCCGCATCAGCGACCTCATGCCGCCGTTGCGTCTGGATAATCGGGAGGCGGATGGGTTTCTTTAAGCCGTCCGCCTGGCGATGAAAAGACGAAGGCTGCTTGGCAGGGTTCTCGCTATGGTCTGGGCACGAGGAGAGACATGGCGACGACTCATGTAGGGCCCCGCCCCTTCACCGCGGTTCCGCGAACGAAAATCCAGCCGATCTTCCCGGCCATCAAGGAGACGGACCGCGTGCACCAGATCGCGGCGATGACGGACCGACGACCGGGTGCCGTCGCGCCGACACGCTGGCCCCATGAGCGGCCGGCCCTGCAGGGACCGACCGCGGCGTCAGGGCTGGTGGTGGAGGCCACGGCAATCGCCTTTCAGACGCTCGAGCTCCTCGAAGAGCACGCCCGCGAGGTGGCCGCGGACTTTCGCGCGTCGGACGTGGTCGCGGCGCAACGCGGGCTGAGGAATCTCGTCCACAGCACGCGGACCCTGCTACGGCTCGCCGCGATGTCGGCCCATGCCGCGGGCACCAACGTGCGGGCCCTGTGCCATGCCGTGGGATCGACCGCCGATCGACAGGCGCAGAACGCGCTCGACCACCTCACGGCGCTCCTGATCGCTCGCGATTGGAGCGGCATGGCCGCCCTGCTGGAGTTGGAGTTCTCCTCGACCCTGGCCGAATGGCGCACGATCTTCGAGGTCCTGGCCGACTCCTGCTTCGAGCCGGATCCGGGCGGCCTCAGCGCATGAGTCGCGGTCCGCTCACGTCGCCGCGCAGAGGACGTTGAAGAGCTCATGAGACTGCGCAGCGGTCTGCTCGCCTTCGGCGGCCTCGCCCTGGGCGCAGTCGTCGTCGGCTGGGCGCATCTGTCGACGGGCGGGACGCTCGGCATCTTCCTGCAGCCGGAGGCGCTCGCGGTCGTCTTCGGCGGCACGGCGGCGGCGCTGCTCGTGAGCTTCCCCGCCGGCGTTTTGCGGCGGGCCTCCACGGGCGTGCTGCACCTTGCGACCAGCCGGCCGACGTCGCTCGAGACGCTCGTCCCGACCTTCATCGAGTATGCGAAGGTCGCTCGACGGCACGGACTTGTCGCCGTCGAGCGCGAGCTGGAACGGACGCGCGACGAGTTCCTCGTGCGCGCGTTGACGCTGTCGATGAGCGGCCTGCCCCCGCAGGTCGTACGCGAGGCGCTCGACATCGATGCCCGCGTCCACGCCGAGCGGGAGGAGCAGTGCGCGCAGGTGCTCGAGGCCGCGGCCGGGTACACCCCGACCCTTGGCATCATCGGCGCCGTTCTCGGGCTGATGCGCGTGATGCAGCACTTCTCGGCGTCCGCCGACGTGGGCACCGGCATTGCCGCCGCCTTCGTGGCCACGATCTTCGGCGTCGGCACCGCCAACCTCGTCTTCCTGCCGCTTGCCACGAGGCTCCGGGAGCGCGCGCGCCTCGACGGCCTGCGCCGTGAGCTCATGATCGACGGCGTGCTGGCACTGCGCGACGGCAGCTCGCCGGGCGTCGTCGAGGAGCGTCTCGCCGGATACCTGACCCTGAACCGGCCCCTCCAGGCGGTGGAGGTCGCGTGAGTCGGCAGCCGCCGCCGCGCGGGCGGTCGCTTCGCGCGTCCAGGGATCGCTGGCTCTTCGGGTACGCCGACATTGTCACGCTGCTCTTTGCCTGCTTCGCCGCGCTGTACGCCACGCGGATGGCCCCCGCAGCCGTGGCGCCGACGACGTCGTCGTCGTCTCCGAACGTGGCCACGCCGCCGCCGCGCGCGCCAGCCCCGAAGACCGAGAGCACGACCGGGCGGCGGTCCGGGGTCGAGCGCCTCCTCGCCGAGGTCGTGGGCCGCGAGGGCACGCTGACCGGCATCGAGGTGAGCGACTCCACGAGAGGCGTCGTCATCTCGTTGCCGGAGGCGGGATCGTTCGCACCCGGCCGCGCCGAGCTGTCGGCCGACGGCCGGCTGGCGATGCAGGATCTCGCGGCCGCGCTGCTCCAGCTCCCCAACCAGGTCCGCGTGGAGGGCCACACGGATGATCTGCCCATCCATGGCGGGCCGTTTGCGTCCAACTGGGAGCTCTCGACCGCCCGCGCCACGCAGGTCGTGCAGCTGCTCGTCGAAGTCTGCGGACTCGATCCGGCCCGTCTCTCCGCCGCGGGCTACGGGGAATATCACCCGCGCGTGCCGAACGACTCTGCGCAGGCGCGCGCCCGCAACCGGCGCGTCGACATCGTCGTGATCGACCCCGCCGTCGCCGCGGTCGAAGAGCCCGCCGGCAATCCGACGGCGCTCCCGGACACCCCGGCCATCGACCCGCCCGAGCGACACTAGCGCACAGATCGGCGCGGTCACCAGGGCCGCGTCGGCCGCCTGCCGCGCTGTTTCGGCACTCAAGACGGGCGTCCGACGGCCGATTCTGATGAGGTCAGGGTACGAGCCCGTACCCGGACCGGAGTCTGTGGAATGCTCTTGTTCGGAGGAATTGTCGCCGTTCTCGCCGCCGTCGGCGGCGGCTACCTGTGGGAGGGCGGCAAGCTCGGGCTGCTGAACCAGCCGGCCGAGTTCACGATCATCGCCGGCTCCGCCCTGGGGATTCTGCTCGTCAGCACGCCGATGCCGGTCGTGCTCGAGCTGATCAACCAGCTCAAGCGGATTCTGGCGCCGGCGCCGACGCGCCAGGACTACGCCGATCTGCTGATGCTGCAGTATCAGCTGTTCCGGACCGTCCAGTCGGGCGGGCTCATGACGCTCGAGCCGCATTTCGACAACCCCCACGAGAGCTCGATTCTGTCCAAGTATCCGGCGTTCCTGAAGCGCCATGCATCACTCGCGTTCCTGGCCGATTCGATTCGGGTGATCATCGTCGGCGGCATCGCGCCCCACGATTTCGAGCACCTGATGTACGAGGATCTCGAGCTGCGCCAGAAGCAGCAACTGCTCCCGTCGGCCACGCTCATGAAGGTCGGCGACGCGCTTCCCGGGCTCGGCATCGTGGCGGCCGTGCTCGGCGTCGTCATCACGATGCAGGCGATCGACGGCGCTCCCTCGGAGATCGGCCACAAGGTCGGCTCCGCGCTGATCGGCACCTTCCTCGGCATCTTCCTCTCGTATGGCTTCTTCCAGCCGATCGCCACGACGCTCGAGCACCGTGTCAACGACGAGATGTGCCTGGATCAGTGCATCAAGGCCGGCGTGCTCGCGCTGCACAAGGGCTTCGCGCCTGCCGTGGCCATCGAGTTCGCGAGGCGAGTCATCCCGGAGGACGTCCGGCCGACGTTCGAGGAGACCGAGGCGCTCTGCCGAAGCGCGCGTGAGGCATCGGTGACCAGCGCGGCGGCCTGATCATGCGCGCCAAGGAGCACCCGATCATCATCGTCCGCCGGCCGCACAAGCACGCCGGGCACCACGGCGGCGCGTGGAAGGTCGCCTACGCCGATTTCGTCACCGCGATGATGGCGTTCTTCCTCGTCATGTGGCTCTCCGCGCAGGACAGCCGGATCCGGACGGCGATTGCCGGCTATTTCAAGGAACCCGGCATGCTGCCGCACGAAACGTCGAACAGCCTCCTGGCGACGGGGCCGGGCGGCGTCGACCCGACGAGCGGCTCGCCCGTTCTCCACACCCCGTCCCATCCGAATCTGACCGACGAGCAGCGGGCGCTGGTCGTCGCCGCCGAGCACATCAGACAACGGTTCCTCGAGTCGCGCGACTTCGAGTCACTGCGCAATCAGGTGGAGTTCGCGGTCACGGCCGAGGGACTTCGGATCGAGCTGGTGGATCGGAACGGGTCCAGCTTCTTCGACAACGGGAGCAGCATCCTGCTCGGCGAGAGCGAGCGGATCCTCTCCGTGATCGCCGGCGAAATCGGCAAGCTGCCGAACGACGTCGTCATCGAGGGACATACCGACAGCCGGCCCTACACCGAGGGGCAGCGCTACGGAAACTGGGAGCTCTCGGCGGAGCGCGCGAACGCGGCGCGGCGGGTCATGGCGGAGCAGGGTCTCCGTCCCGGCCAGATGCACGCCGTGCGCGGCTTCGCCGACAACGAGCTGCGCATTCCGGAGCAGCCGCTCGATCCGCGCAACCGGCGGGTCTCGATCCTCGTCCGCAGCCAGTCGGCGGTCGACATCGAGACGAAGATCCGCAACATCCAGATCGCGCAGCCCCTGCTGGACCCGAACGGCCAGTAGCGGGAGCGGCGGCGCCCGCGATCAGGTCGCCTGCGAAAGCGCCTGGTCCAGATCCTCGATCAGATCGTCCGGATGCTCGAGGCCGACGGAGACCCGCATCATGCCTCGCGTCACGCCGGCCGCCGCGAGCTGCTGGTCCGACAGGCCGAAATGCGAGGTCAGGACCGGCAGGCTGCAGAGGCTCTCGACCCCGCCCAGGCTGGCCGCCCGTCGAACGAGGCGAAGCCGGTCGAACGCGCGGCAGGCGGCGGCATATCCTCCGGCCAGGTCCAGCGTGACCATCCCTCCGAAGCCGGACATCTGGCGCCGGGCCACGGCGTGGTCCGGATGCGACGCCAGCCCCGGATAGAAGACGCGGGCGATCCGCGGATCCCGCTCGCTCCATTGCGCGATGCGCATCGCCGTCTCGTTCTGCCGCGCGACGCGGACGCCGAGCGTCTTCATTCCCCGCGAGAGCGCGTACGCCGATGCGGGGTCGAGCACGGCGCCCACGAGGGTCCGGATCTCCCGGAGGCGGTCGATGATGGCGCGGCCGCCCGCGAGCGCCCCGGCCGTGACGTCGCTGTGGCCGTTGAGGTACTTGGTCGCCGAGTGCATGACGAGATCGACGCCGAGTGCCAGCGGACGCTGATTGATCGGACTCGCGAACGTGCTGTCGAGAATCGTCAGGACGCCGCGGGCGCGGCACGCGCCGGCCATCGCCGCGATATCGACGCAGCGCAGCGTCGGGTTGATCGGCGACTCGAACCAGGCGAGCCGGGTCCGCGGACCGAGGATCCGGTCCGGAGAGGCGAGGTCCTCGAGGGAGGCGAATCTCACGGCGACGCCGAACCCCTCGAGACATCTGGTCAACAGACTGAGGGTGCCGCCGTAGATTGCCGACGCACAGACCACCTCGTCGCCTGCCTTCAGCAGGCCGAACACGGCCGTCGACACGGCGGCCATCCCCGAGGAAGTCACGAGCGCCGCATCGGCCTCCTCGAGCGCCGCCAGCTTCTCTTCCGCGCCCTGCACACTGGGGTTCCCGTACCGCGTGTACAGGTACGCCTCCCCGCGGCCCGCCTGGAAGGCTTCGAGAGACGCCGCGTCGGCGAAGACGAACGTGCTCGAGCTGTAGACCGGGCGCGTCAGTGGCGTGGCGCCTTCCGGCGCGCCCTCCCCCACATGGAGCACTCGCGTGTCCGGATGAGACATCTCAGATCGCCTCCACTTTCTCGCCCGCCGCGACGATCGGCTCGATGAACTGACGGTAGGTGTCGGCGTAGCCCTGCTTCAGCAGTTCGGGGATCGTGCGGTGTCGATCGGAGCCTTCGTCGTAGGCGCCGGCGAAGTCGAACGGCCCCACGGGATTGTGATCCGGCCGGATGACGAACACGCCGGAAAACCGCGTCCTGGCGGCGCTCCAGGCGTCGTGGAGCGCCGAGGCTTCGATCGACCGGAGCAGCTCCCCCAGCCTCGCCCGCAGATCGAGCGGCATCGTCCGCAGTCCGTGCGGCTGCGCCGGCGGGGGCGCCGCGCCGACGAGCAGGACCTGCTCGATTCCGGCCAGCGAGATCTCGTCGATCAGCCGCGCCGGCAGCTCCGGCCGGTCGCAGAGACGATGCGATTCACCGCGCCAGTAGCTCTCGGCCGGGAACTCGCAGACGTGCGCGGCGACGACCCCGGGCAGCCGCAGCGCGCCGCGGAGGAAATCGAGGACGAGCGTGCGGGCCGGCCCGGCGAAATCGAGGACCTCCGCCTCGCGCGGCCCGCCAGGCCGCTGGCGCCGCACGTCCGCGTCCGGTGCGTTCTCCCCGGCGCGCCGGGAACCGAACAGGACGCGCAGGTCGGACGGCAAAACGGTCCCGATCAGATCGCGGCGCGCATCGACGTCGTGCACCGCGACGAGCAGCTCGCGAAATCCGGGCTGGCCGAAGTTGTCGGCGAGCACCTCGACGTAGCGGCGGCCAATCTCGTCCGCGCCGGGCTGCGGCTCGGTCGACGCGCCTCGCACGAGCGTCCACAGCGCCCTGACGAGCGTCGCATCCGGCTCACCGGCGTCCAGCGGGGATCCGATGAGCTGCCACCAGAACCGCCCGCGCCACCGCCGTCGCGTGCGATCCTGCCGCGTCGCCCGCACGGCCGCCGCGGCGAGCACGCCGAGCACGACCATCACCGCCAGCACGACCGCGCGCGGCAGAACCGTCGGAACGATTGGAGGATCGAACAACAGTCCGAGCGATGGCTGGTACAAGTCGATGAGCCAGCGCGACGCGTTCGCAAGCCCGATCAGCCCAGCCACGAAGCTGAACGCATACACGAGGGCGGCGAACCCGAGCACGGCGACGGGAGACACGATCAGGAGCCCGGCCGCCGCCAGACCGAGCGCGCCGATCCGCAGGCCGGCGCGCCAGCGGTAGGCGTGGCGCAGGCGCGGGGAGAACCACGGCCCGGCCGAATCCCAGAGGCGGGCGTCGCCGTCGATTGCGGCTGCGAGCGCGTTGATGACGCCGGCGCCGTGCGCCGCGAGCAGATCCACCTTGACGCCGGCCTCGGTGAGCGCCCGCAGGACCCCTGCCTGATACACGCCGGCCGTTCCCGCGCCACACAGCAGGACGGCCGTGCGGAGCCGCGGTGAGTAGGAGGACTCGCCCACTCCGAGCTACTCGGTCTCGTGAATGGTGACGAGCTTCAGGATCTCGAACTCGCGCACGCCGGCCGGGGTCGGGGCCTTGACCACGTCGCCCTCTTCCTTGCCCGCCAATGCCCGGCCGATCGGCGAGGCGACCGAGATCAGCCCGCGTTCTGGGTTGGCGTCCTCGGGCATGACGAGCTCGTACTGCGAGGTGGCCGCGCCTTCCCGGACGGTCAGCTTCGAGCCGAATCCCACTCTGTCGTGCGGAATCTTCTCGAGATTCATGAGCTGGAGCTGGGAGACGCGCTGGCGCAGCATCGACACACGCGTCTCGACGAAACGCTGGCGCTCCTTGGCTGCCTGATACTCCGCGTTCTCGCGGAGATCGCCGTGCTCGCGCGCGCGCTGGATCTCCTTCGGCAACTGCTGCGTCAACTCACGCTCGAGCAGCGCGATCTCGTCCTCGAAGCGCTTGATGAGTTGGGCTTTCATGTCGCGAAAAATTCTAGCATGCTATCTTGGCCAGGACGGCCGTGCCGAGCGCGCTTCCCCGCCTCTCCAGCCGCCAGCATCCAGCCGTTCGCGCGATCCGGCGGGCGGCCGCGGATCCCGCCGCCGCGTCAGGCGCCGTGCTCGACGGCGCACACGTGATCCGGGAGGCGTTGTCGGCTGGCCTGACCGTCCGCACCGTGATCATCTCCCCCGAGTTCTTGAATCGTGCTCCGGCCGAAGCCGACCTCGTGACCGAGGCCGCCCGCGCCGGCGCCACGGTGTACCAGGCGACCGCCGCCGTGCTGGAGGCCGCGAGCCCCGTGCGCACGTCGAGCGGCATCGTCGCGCTGGCCGACTGGTCGCCCGCCCCGCTGCCCGCCGCCCTGGATCCGTCGCGGGCGCTCGCGATCGGCCTGATCGACGTCCAGGATCCCGGCAACGTCGGCGCCGTCATCCGGAGCGCCGATGCACTGGGCGCCACCGGCGTGCTCGCGCTCGACGCGACCGCGCACCCCGGCGGCTGGAAGGCGCTCCGCGGCGCCATGGGCAGCACCTTCCGGCTGAACGTCGCGCGCGGCCGATCGGCGGCCGCCCTCGCCGCGGCGCGCGCGGCCGGCGTCCGGGTCCTCGCGACCGTCGCGGCGAAGGGCACTCCCGTGGAACGTTGCGACCTCACGACGCCGTCGCTCGTTCTCATCGGTAACGAGGGAACGGGGCTGCCCCCGGCCATCGTGGCCGATGCGGACGACCGGATCAGCATCCCCATGCGCGCCGGCGCGAACTCGTTGAACGTGGCGGTCACCGCGGCGCTCGTGCTGTACGAAGCACGGCGCCAGCGAGGCACCGCTGGCACTGGCGTAATGAGGTGATCGACGCATGACCCTGCTCCCCGACCCCGGTCCGCTCCCGGGCACGCCGCTGGCCGAACGGATGCGGCCGCAATCGCTCGACGAGGTCGTCGGGCAATCGCATCTGGTCGGCGCCGACCGGCCGCTGCGCCAGGCGGTGGCGAGCGGCGCGTTGCATTCGCTGATCCTCTGGGGGCCGCCCGGCACCGGCAAGACGACCCTGGCGCGGCTGCTCGCGAGCGTGACCGGCGCCGACTTCGTCGCCTTCAGCGCGGTGACGTCGGGCATCAAGGAGATTCGCGAGGTCATCGCCGCGGCGCAGCGGACGCGCGCGCATCGCGGCCGGCGGACGATTCTGTTCATCGACGAAATCCACCGGTTCAACAAGGCCCAGCAGGACGCGTTCCTGCCGCACGTCGAATCGGGCACGATCGTGCTCGTCGGCGCGACGACCGAGAATCCGTCGTTCGAGGTGAACTCGGCGCTGCTGTCGCGGTCGAAGGTCTACGTCCTTCAGCCGCTCTCGCCCGACGATCTGGTCGTGCTCCTTCGGCGCGCGCTGAGCGATGACACGCGCGGACTCGGCCGCCAGCACGTCTCGGCCGAGGAGGCGGCCCTTCGCAGCATCGCCGTCTACGCCAGCGGCGACGCCAGGGTCGCGCTCAACCTTCTCGAGCAGGCCGTCGCGGCGCTCGCCCCGGATCCGGACGGCCTTCGCCGCCTCGATCCGGCCCGCCTCGCGAATCTGATCGAGCGGCGGGCCCTGCTGTACGACAAGAGCGGCGAGGAGCACTACAACCTCGTCTCCGCGCTCCACAAGTCGATTCGCAACAGCGATGCCGATGCGAGCCTCTACTGGCTCGCGCGGATGCTCGAGGCCGGCGAGGATCCCTTGTACGTGGCCAGGAGGCTCGTGCGGTTCGCCTCCGAGGATGTCGGCAACGCCGACCCACGGGCGCTGCAGCTCGCCCTCGCGGCCCGCGACGCCGCCCACTTCATCGGCATGCCCGAGTGCAATACCGCGCTGGCGCAGGCCGTCATCTACCTGTCCGCCGCTCCAAAGAGCAACGCCGTCTACCTCGCCTACGGAGCCGCTGCGCGCGACGCGCTGCAGGACGTGGCGAGCCCCGTCCCGCTCCATCTGCGGAACGCGCCGACGAAGCTGATGAAAGAGCTCGACTACGGCCGCGGGTACCGCTACGCCCATGACGAGGCGGAGGGCGTGGCGTCGATGTCCTGCCTGCCGGATCACCTCGAGGGCCGCCGCTACTACCAGCCGACCGACCGGGGCATGGAAGCCAGAATCAGGGAGGCGCTCGAGCGGGCTCGGGCGCTTCGCGACGCGGAGGAGTAGGGGGACGCGTCAGATCCGCTCGAAGTTGCGCTCGATCTCGCGACGGGTGAGGCGCAGCACGACCGGACGGCCGTGCGGGCAGACCGATGAGTGGGAAGTGCGGCGGAGCTCGTCCAGCAGGTACTGCATCTTCTCGCGCGTGAGCGGATCGTTCGCCTTCACGGCCGCGTGACACGCCATCGTGGCCGCCAGCCGCCGCAGCACCTCGTCCAGGCCCGCCCCGGGCGCGAGCCCGTCGAGATCCGCAGCCATCGCCCGCAGCGAGGCCTCGCACTCGGCCCAGTCCAGCAACGCCGGCACGGCGGTCACGCGAAGCGCCGTGCCGCCGAAATCCTCGACCTCGAACCCCATGCGCAGGAGCTCCGCGGTCCGCGAGACCAGCGTCTGATGCTCGGCCGGCGCCATGTCGATCACCACGGCCGAGACGAGCCGCTGCGATTCGAGCGTCCGAGAGGTCAGCCGGGCGGCGATCTGCTCGAACAGGATCCGCTCGTGCGCGACGTGCTGGTCGATGATCGCGAGCCCCTCGTCGTCGACGGCGATGATGAACGTCTGGCGGAACTGCCCGAGCGGCGTCATCGGCCGAATCAGCGGACCCACCGCCTGCGAACCGGCGATGACTCCGACGCGTGGCGCGGTCCACGCGGCCGCACCGGCCGGCACGGAGTCGGCCGCCCCGGACGCTCCGCCGGCCGACGACTCGCCCGGACTCGGAGCAGGCGAGGAACCGGATCGATCGAAGCTCAGCGGCAGCCCCAGGTTCTGCCCCGGCGCCGCCGGTGGGACCGGGGACGACAGCACCAGCTCGGGAGCCGTGCCCTGCTCGAGCGCATCGACGATCGCGCGCCGAAGGATTTCGTGGACGAGGCCCTGGTCGAGGAAGCGCACTTCCGCCTTCGTGGGGTGGACGTTCACGTCGACCCGCTCGGGCGGCAGCGAGATGAACAGGTGCACTTCGGGACTGCGTTCCTTGATCGTGGCGACACTGTACGCCTGCTGGATGGCGTGTGCGATCGTCCGGTCCCGGACGAGCCGCCGGTTGACGAACACGTGCTGCGGACCTCTCGCGGGGCCCTGCTCGCCCAGTGCCGCGGCGAAGCCTGCCACCTCCACGCCAGCCGCCTGCTTGGACACCGGCACCAGGTCCGGGCGTCCCCCGTAGATCTGGTAGAAGCGCTCGGCCCGTCCCGTCGACGGCGGCACCTGCAGCAGCACGCGTGCGCCGCTGCGGACCGTGAAGCCGACTTCGGGATACCCCAGGGCGAACTGGGTGACGAGTCTGGAGACCTGCGCCGCCTCGGCCGTGTCGGCCTTCAGGAACTTCCGCCGGGCCGGGAGGTTGAAGAAGAGATCCTCGACCTCGACGAGCGTGCCCTCCGGCGCGCCCACCTCTCGCTCGGACGGGGGCGCGCCGCCCTCGATCCGGATTTCCGTGCCCGACAGCTCACCGCGCCGGCGGGTCCGCAGCCGGAACTTCGAGACGGACGCGATCGACGGCAGCGCCTCCCCGCGGAATCCGAGCGTCCGGATGGCGCTCAGGTCCGACGCCGTCCGAATCTTGCTGGTGGCGTGACGCTCGAGCGCGAGCATCGCGTCCTCTCGCGACATGCCCTCGCCGTCGTCTTCGACGCTCACCAGTCTCTTGCCCCCGAACTCGATCGCGATCGTGATGCGTCCCGCGCCCGCGTCGAGGGCGTTCTCCACGAGCTCCTTGACGACCGACGCCGGCCGCTCGACGACCTCGCCGGCGGCGATCTGATTGGCCAGGTCGGGCGGCAGGCGCCACACGCGGCTCACAGCCACTCCATCCTGCGGAACACCCACAGCATTCCGACCGACAGGGCGCCCATGATTCCCATGACCCACCAGAACTGCGCCCCGTCGCCTCCTGGAAACCGCGGCAGCCCCACGTTCATGCCCCACAGGCCGGTCAGCACCGTCAGCGGCATGAAAATGGTCGCAATCACGGTCAGGACCTTCATCACTTGGTTCAGCCGGTTGGACTGGCTCGACAGGTAGGCATCGATCAGGCCGGTCACACGGTCCTGCAGCGAAATCGCCTCGTCGGTCAGGTTCACCAGGTGGTCGTACACGTCCCGGAACTGGTAGGCGAACGCGTCGGGGATCTCGGGGAATTCGCGCCGC
Organism: uncultured Acidobacteriota bacterium; assembly: GCA_963764505.1. Taxonomy (GTDB): domain Bacteria; phylum Acidobacteriota; class Vicinamibacteria; order Vicinamibacterales; family SCN-69-37; genus CAVXSP01. Next base: position 2,967,447 of record CAVXSP010000001.1, read on the forward strand.
GCGAGCCGGCCGATCGCGTCGCGCTCCGGCAGAGCGATCCGGCGAAGCGCGGCGACGTCCTGCTTGAGGGCCAGCACGTCGCGCAGGGGGTTCGCTCCCGGCTCTTCGAACACCACCCGCTCGAGCTCCTCCAGCTTCTCCTCGAGCGCGTCCACCTCCGGCCGGTAGTGGTCGACCATCATGTCGACGATCCGATGCAGCAGACCCGGCGGTCCCTGCGCGAGCACGCTGCCGTGGCGCACGCAGATCTCCTGCTGCTGCGCGATCGATCGCGACGGCTGGCCGTGCGCCGTGACCAGATAGTTGGGGCCGAGAAAGAAGTCGACGTCCTGCGTGAGGAAACCGTGGTCGTGCGCGCCGATGACGATGCCGTGCAGGATCAGGTAGAGGAACCCGTCGTACCGCTCGATCTTGGGATGGTGCACCTCGGACAGCGCGTCCTCGATCGCCAGGTCGTGGAATCGGAAGACGGACCGGAGGATCCGCTCGGCGTCCGGCTCGGGCAGCGCGATGTCCACCCACAGCACGGCGCCGGACGCCGGATCGAGCCAGGCCGCATCGATGTCGGGCGCCCGGCGGGTCTGACCGTTCTCGTGGACGAGGACCGTGATCACCGGAGATCCTACCCGGCCCGAGCCGGCATCCGCCTCCGCGCCGGCCTCCCGCGCCGCGGGCGCGGAGGCCGGCCCCGGCGGATGTCTAGTCGAGCGCGCTCTGCTGGAGCGCGGCCTGCGCCGCCGCCAGGCGCGCGACCGGCACCCGAAACGGCGAGCAGCTCACGTAGTCCAATCCGACCTTGTCGAAGAACTGGATCGACGCCGGATCCCCGCCGTGCTCTCCGCAAATCCCGAGCTTCAGATCGGCCTTGGTGCTCCGTCCCTTCTTGACGCCGATCTCCACGAGCTGGCCGACGCCCACCGTGTCGATCGAGGCGAACGGGTCCCGTTCGAGGATCCGGCGATCCTGATAGGCGCCCAGGAACTTGCCGATATCGTCACGCGAGAAGCCGTAGGTGAGCTGCGTCAGATCGTTCGTCCCGAACGAGAAGAACTCCGCCTCCTCGGCGATCTGGTCCGCCGTCAGCGCCCCCCGCGGGATCTCGATCATGGTGCCCACGAGGTACTTGAGCTTGACCCGCTGCTCGGCCATGACCTCGCCCGCCACGCGCGTCACGACGGCTTTCTGGTCGCGCAGCTCCCGGACGTCGCCGACGAGCGGGATCATGATCTCGGGCACGAGCTTGCCGCCCTCCTTCGTCACCTGGCAGGCCGCTTCGAGAATGGCCCGGGTCTGCATCTCCGTGATCTCCGGATACGTGATGCCCAGCCTGACGCCGCGGTGCCCCAGCATCGGATTGAACTCGTGGAGCTGCTCGACCCGGTGCAGCAGCCGCTTCTTGGACTCGAGCGCGGGGCCGGCCTCCCCTTTCGCCTCCATTCGGGCGATGTCGACCATGAGGTCCTCCCGCTTCGGAAGGAACTCGTGCAGGGGCGGATCGATCGTCCGGATGGTGACCGGCGATCCGTGCATCGCCTTGAACACGCCGTAGAAGTCGCCGCGTTGCAGCGGCAGCAGCTCCTTCAGCGCCGCGCGCCGGTCGGCCTCGTTGTCCGCCAGAATCATGCGCTGGACGATCGGAATCCGGCCCTCGCCGAAGAACATGTGCTCCGTCCGGCACAAGCCGATGCCGCGAGCGCCGAACCCGTAGGCGATCTCCGCCTGATCGGGCTGGTCGGCATTGGCACGGATGCCGAGGCGGCGGAACCTGTCCGCCCACGTGAGCAGCGTGTTGAAGCGCTTGAAGATGTCCGAGTCCGCGGCGCGCATCTCGCCGTTCACCACCTGGATGATCTCGCTCGGCTTGGTCGCGACCTGCCCGACCTTGACCTCGCCCGTCAGGCCGTCGAAGGAGAGCCAGTCGCCCTCCTTCAGCCCGGCCGAGCCGATCCGCATCGTCTTCGCGCGCTCGTCGACCGTCACGGCGCCCGCGCCGACGACCGACGGCTTGCCCATCTGCCGCCCCACGACCGCCGCGTGCGACGTCATGCCGCCCGTCGCGGTCAGGATGCCCTGCGAGACGAACATGCCATGGATGTCGTCGGGCACCGTCTCCTTGCGGACGAGCATCACCTTCTTGCCCTGGCGCGTCCAGGCGATGGCGTGCTCGGACGAGAAGACGACCTGCCCGGACGCGGCGCCCGGCGAAGCCGGCAGCCCCTTCGTGGCCAGCGGCAGGCCCTTCCATTCCTTCGGATCGAAGATGGGCGCGAGCAACTGCGACAGCGCCTCGGGTTCCACGAGCATGACGGCATCCTTCGGGCCGATCAGCTTCTCCTTCACGAGGTCCGTCGCGATGACGACGGCTGCGTACCCGGTCCGCTTGCCGTTGCGGGTCTGCAGCATGTACAGCTCGTCGTCCTGGATGGTGAACTCGAAGTCCTGGATGTCCCGGTAGTGCTTCTCGAGCCGGGTCGTAATCTGCCGCAGCTGCTTGTAGGAGCGCGGCATGATCTGCCCGAGCTCCTGGATCGGCTTGGGCGTCCGGATGCCGGCGACGACGTCCTCGCCCTGCGCGTTGATCAGGAACTCCCCGTAGAATTCCTTGGCGCCCGTCGCCGGATTGCGGGTGAAGCCGACGCCGGTGCCCGACCGGTCGCCGCTGTTGCCGAACACCATCATCTGGACGTTGACCGCCGTGCCGAGGCGCTCGTCGATGTGGTAGATCCGGCGGTACTCCTTGGCGCGCGGATTCTGCCAGCTCCGGAACACCGCGTCGCGCGAAAGGCGCAGCTGGTCGAGCGGCTCCTGCGGGAAGTCGCGCCCCGCCTTCGATCGCACGACCTTCTTGTAGCGCTCGACGAGCTGACGCAGCGCGCCCTCGTCCAGCTGCGTGTCGTCCTTCGCCCCGCGCTCCTGCTTGATTGAGGACAACTGGTGCTCGAACTCGTCCTTCGGGATCTCGAGCACGACGTTGCCGAACATCTGGATGAAGCGCCGGTAGCTGTCGTAGGCGAACCGGCCGTTCTTCGTGCGCGCCTTGAGCCCCTCGACGGTGACGTCGTTGAGCCCGAGATTGAGAATCGTGTCCATCATCCCCGGCATCGAGAACTTCGACCCCGACCGGACCGAGACCAGCAGCGGGTTCTCGCTGGATCCGAACGTCGCGCGCGCCGTCGCCTCGAGGCGCTTGAGGTGCTCGCGCATCTCCTGGTCGATCGACGCGGGCGTCCCCCGCCCCTGCTCGAAATAGGCGCGGCACGCTTCGGTCGAGATCGTGAAGCCCGGCGGGACGGGCAGCCCGGCGTTGGTCATCTCGGCCAGATTCGCGCCCTTGCCTCCGAGCAGATCGCGCATCGTCCGATCGCCTTCGGCCTTGCCGCCGCCGAAGAAATAGACGTACTTGGCGGCCGCCCGGGGCGACGCGGCACGGCGCGGCGTCTGCGGGCGGGCGCGCCGGCGAGACGGCGCCGGCTTGCGAATCCTGGTGCTCTTGCCTGTACGGGTGGTCACGGAACGCGTCGCGGTCTTTGCCATCGATTTAGGACTCCGGTGCAACGATCTCAGAAATATCGCCAAGCTGTAAAATGAGCTGCTCCAATTCCTTCATCAGGTGCAGTCGCGCCTGCCGCAGCGGCGGGTCGTCGACCATCACGAACACTTCGGCGAAGAACCGGTCGACCGGGGGCTGGAACTGCGCGGCTTCCGCATAGGCCGCACGGAACTCCTGCCCGGTGCGCACGGCGTGATCGATCGCGACACGCCGCTGCCGGATGACGTCGAGCAGCGCCAGCTCCGCCGGCTCCTTCAATCTGTCGCGGAGCCCGGCCTCGTCGATCCGTTCACCGGCCGGCAGTTCGCGGGCGATGTTCCGGACGCGCTTGAACGCCTCCGCCAGCTTCCGGAAGGACTCGCTGTCGACGAATTCCTGGAGCGCGGTGACGTTCCGCTTGAGATCGAGCGGGCGCAGATCGGCGACCTCGCGGCCGCGAACCACGGCACGCACGGCCTGAACGGTGGCGCCGCGCTGCTCGAGCACGTACTCGAGCCGCTCGCCGAGGAAGGCGTGGAGCGCTTCGCGGCCGGCCGCGCCCCCCGGCTCCTGAGCCGGCCCCAGCCGCGACTCGGTCTCGGCCAGCAACTGCCCCAGCGTCGGACGCGCGTCGATCCCGGTCAGGACGTCGACGTCCAGCAGGATGCGCAGCACGCCGTGCGCCTGCCTCCGGAGGCCGAGCGGATCACGGGATCCGGTCGGACGCTCGCCGGCGGCGAACAGGCCGACCAGCGTGTCGAACTTGTCGGCGAGCGCCAGCGCGGCCCAGGGCACCCTCGCCTCGCCCAGCATCTCGGGAGTGGGCGGCGCGCCCGCGTCGACGGCGACCGGAAGATACTGGTGGTAGATCGCCTTCCAGACGGGTTCCGGCTCGCCCGCCTCGCGGCCGTAGATGCCGCCCATCCGCCCCTGGAGCTCGGTGAACTCGCGCACCATGTCGGTGGCCAGGTCGGCTTTCGCGAGCCGCGCCGCGCGTGCGGCGGCGTCGGCACTGGACGGATCGGCGAGCACGTCGGTCGCGATCCATCGCGCCAGCGACTCGAGGCGCGCGGCCTTCTCGCGGTACGACCCGAGCGCCTTGTGGAACACGAGCGTCTCCAACCGGTCGAGGCGCGCCTCCAAGCCGACGGCACGGTCCGCGTTCCAGAAGAACCGCGCGTCGCGCAGCCGCGCGGCCACGACGCGCTCCGCGTTGGTGGCGATCGCGCGGTCGTTGCCCGCCTGCGTGTTCGTCACGGCCAGGAAGGCCGGCATCAGCGCGCCGTTCGGCGTGGCGACCGGGAAGAAGTGCTGGTGATGGATGAGCGTCGTCACCAGCACTTCCTCGGGCAGGGCCAGGAACTCGGGGCTGAAGACGCCGGCGATGACGGCCGGGAACTCCACCAGGTCCGGCACTTCCTCCATCAGGGCCTCGGCGAGCGCGTGCTGGTGCAGGACCGCGCGCCCGCCGAGACGCCGGCCCTGCGACTCGAGGTCGCGGACGATCCGGTCCCGGCGCTCGATCCGCGAGAGCAGCACGAAGTTCTCGGTGAGCTTCTTCCGGGTACTCGTCGAAGCTCCGGACCTTGATCGCCCGCCCGGCGCGCCCGCTCGTGGCCAGGAACCGGTGGCCGTAGGTCACCGCGCCCGAGGTGACGTCCTGCACGCGCGGGCTCGACGCGCCCGCCAGGCGCGAGATCGTGAACGGGACGACGCGGCCGCCGTAGAGGAACAGCAGCCAGCGAATCGGCCGCCCGAACAGCAGCTCGCCCTTGCCGTCGAGCAGCTGCGCATCCCAGTGCATGGGCTTCGGGAACGTGAGGTCGCGCAGCACCTGCCCGAGCATCTCCGGCAGGACGTCCACGGTCGCACGGCCACGCAGCTTCTTGAGATACGTCAGGTAACGGCCTTTCGGCGTGTCGGTCTGCGCGAGCGCGTCGAAGTCGACGTTCAGCTTGCGGGCGAAACCGAGCGCCGCCGGCGTGGGATGCCCTTCCGGGTCGAACGCCGCCGAGACGGGCGGTCCCGTGACCAGATCCTCCCGATCCTCCTGTCGATCGGTCAGATCGGGCACGCACGCCGCGAGGCGGCGAGGCGTGGCGTGCGCCTCCACCCCGCTCTTCAGCGGAAACCCGAGCGCCGTCAGCCGGTGCTTCAGCTTGTCGGCCAGCTGCACCGTGAGGCCGGGGAGCCAGCCGGCCGGCAGCTCCTCGACGCCGATCTCGAGGAGGAGCTCACGATCCATGGGGTATCTCTCCGGCGGGTAGGAGCTCGATCCAGGCCTTGGCGATCGCGACCGCGAGCTGGCGCACGCGCAGGATGTAGGACGTACGCTCGGTCACGCCGATGCTGCCGCTCGCGTCGAGAATGTTGAAGACGTGCGAACACTTCAGGCAGTAGTCGAGCGCCGGGAGCACCAGTCCCGACGCGAGCAGGTCCTGCGCGAAGCCGTAGTAGCGCGTGAAGAGATCGCGATGGAAGTCGGCGAATGTGCCCTCGCTCATCGTGACCTGGCCGAACGCGTACTTCGACTGCTGCACCTCGTCGAGGAACCGCACGTCCCGGTACTTCACCCCGGCGGCCCACTGCAGGTCGTAGACGTTGTCGACGCCCTGGAGCGACATCGCGAACCGCTCGAGGCCGTAGGTCAACTCGACCGACACCGGCGACAGGTCCACGCCGCCCGCCTGCTGGAAATAGGTGAACTGCGTGATCTCGAGCCCGTCATAGAGCACCTGCCAGCCGATCCCCCAGGCGCCCAGCGTGGGCGACTCCCAGTTGTCCTCCTCGAACCGCACGTCATGGGCGCGCAGATCGATGCCGCACGCCTCGAGGCTCTGCAGGTAGAGGTCCTGCACATCGTCAGGGGCGGGCTTCAGAATGACCTGGAACTGATGGTGCTTGAACAGCCGATTCGGGTTCTCCCCGAACCGCCCGTCGGCCGGCCGGCGGGACGGCTGCACGTAGGCGACGTTCCATCCCTGAGGCCCGAGCACCCGCAGGAACGTCTCCGGATGCATCGTGCCGGCGCCCATCTCGATGTCGAGGGGCTGCTGGATCAGGCAGCCCTGCGCGGCCCAGTAGTCCGAGAGTTTGAAAATCAGGTCCTGCAGTGTCACGACTGCGATCTCAACTCCTTCACGACGCGGGCTGATCGAAGCTCCTTCTCGAGATGAATCGCGATCAGCCGTTCGTGGACGCGCTCGATCTCACGGAGCGTGCGAGCCCCGACATCGGCGTCCACGATGTCAGCGGGCGTGCGCCGCGCCGCCGCTCTGAGAAAAGCCACGGCGGCGGCCGAGAGCCGGCCCCCGGTCGGCGCGCATTCGAGGCAGGCGTAGTGCCGCTCCCGATCGACCAGCACCGCCCCGTCGTCCAGCCGCCGTTCGCCGCACCGGGCGCACACATCGAGCGCCGGGTAGACCCCTTCGAGGCGCAGCAGCCAGTACTCGAAATAACGCGCCAGCGCCTCCACCGATCCGCCCAGTCCCAGGGCCTCGCCGGCTGCCGCCCCGAGCCGGAAGAGCCGCTCGTTCGCTTCGTTGTCCTGCGCCCACTCGCCAAGCAGCTCGGCGAAATACCCGACGTGCGCCAGTGCGGACGAATCGAGCGACCCCGTCGCCCGTCCGCCTGACGCCGCGCGGAGCGGCGACGCGGTCGGCTCGATCCGATCGACTCGCACGAGCTCGCGTTGCGGCCACTCCACGTAGGTCACCTTTCCGCGCGTCATCGGCTCCAGCGCGCCGCCGAACCGGCGTCTCGAGGCCGTCGCATTCCTGGCGACCCCGCGCTTCTTCCCGCGATCCACCGTGAGGAACACGACGACACGGTCGGCTTCCCCGTACCGATAGGTTCGCAGCACGAGCGCATCGGCACTGTAGGCCTGCATCGCCATTCGAGCGCACCAAATCGGCACCGGCCGCTGGCTCGAATCTTGCGATGATATCCCACTCCGGCCCGCCGCACACAGCGAGTCGTCCCACCCGCGCGCGGACGCGCGGCCGCCGCGATCACGCATGATGCAGGAAACGCAGGAAGAGCCTGCCGAGACCGAGGAACGAAAAGAAACCGAACACGTCCGTGCACGTCGTCATGAAGACCGTCGACGCCAGCGCCGGATCGAATCCGCCAGCCTTCAGCCCCAAGGGGATCAGCGTCCCGGCCGTGGCGGCGAGCAGGAGGTTGATGGCCATCGCAAGGAACAGAATCAGCGCCAGCATCCAGTCGTGGCTGAACAGCCCGACGGCGACCGCGCCCACCAGGCCGTTGGCGAGGCCGTTGCCCAGGCTCACCAGGATCTCCTTGCGCAGCACCTGCCAGGCGTTGGCCCAGGTCAACTCGCCCAGCGCGATCCCACGGACGATGACGGCGAGGGTCTGCGTGGCGGCATTGCCGCCCATTCCCGCCACGACCGGCATGTAGACGGCCAGCGCGACCGCCGCGGCGATCGTGTCCTGAAACAGGCCAACCACCCACGCCGCCAGAAACGCGGCCGCGAGATTGACGATCAGCCATGGGAAGCGCATCCGCAGTGATCGGACGGCGGGCGTCGACACACGCTCGTCCTTCGAGACGCCGGCGAGCCGCAGCAGGTCCTCGGTCGCTTCGTCCTTGATGACGTCGATCACGTCATCGACCGTGATGACGCCGACGAGCTTGTTCTCCGCATCCACGACCGGCACGGCGAGCAGGTTGTAGGAGGCGACCTCGCGGGCGACCTCCTCCTGATCGAGCTCGACCTTCGCGCTCTGGACATCGGTCGTCATGATGCGCTTGAGCGGCGTGTCGGGCGAGACGAGCAGCAGCCGCCGGAGCGAGACGACGCCGACGAGATGCCGCCGCTCGTCGACGACGTAGAGATAGAACACCATCTCGACGTCGCGCGCGTTCTGGAGCGCGGTGATCGCCTCACCGGCCGTGAGATCCTCCGGCAGGGCGAAGACGTTCGGGTTCATCAGCCGGCCGGCGGTCCGCTCCGCGTACTCGAGCAGCTGGGAGACGCCGCCGCCCGGCTTCGGCCGGACCAGCTCGAGCACCGCTGCCGAGAGGTCGTCCGGCAGGTGCCCGATCAGCGCGGCGGCGTCGTCGGACGGAATCTCCTGGATCAGGCGGGCGATCTCCTCCGCGGGCCGGAGGCCGAGCAGCTCGGCGGCCGCTTCCGGCCCGAGCTCGCTGAGCGCCTCGACGGCGAGCCGGCCGTTCTTCTCGACCAGCACGTTGAACGCGGCCTGGCGCTGCTTCTCGGAGAGCTCCGTGAAGATCTGGGCGAGGTCGGCGGGATGCTGCTTCTGGAGCAGATTGAGGAGATTCGACGTCGCTCCGACGCGCAGCAGCCGCCGCACCGACTCGACGATCAGATCGATCCTGCGCTGCGTCGGCATAGGGAACCGGTACTTGTACCACGACGCGCCGCCCGTGCAGAAGCCGGACGGCTGGCGCCGTTCACGATCCGCGGCGGCCCTGCAGGCCGAGCTCGTCGAGAAGCCGCTCGTCGTCGCGCCAGTCGGCGCGCGTCTTGACGTGCAGGTCCAGATAGACCCTGCGCTCCAGCATCTCCTCCAGATCGCGGCGCGCGTCCGAGCCGATCCGCTTGATCATCTCGCCGCGCGCGCCGATCACGATCGGCCGCTGGGACTCACGATCGACCAGGATGGACGCGAAGATCCGCGTGAGCCCCCCTTCCGGGGGCGGGTCCTCCCATCGGTCGACGACGACCGCGGTGGTATACGGCAACTCGTCCCGGGTGTGCGCGAGCACCTTCTCGCGGATCATCTCCGCCCCAAGCGTCCGCTCCGTCTGATCCGTGAGGTAGTCCTCCGGGTACAAGGCGTCGCGTTCGGGCAGCGCCTCGAGGATTTCGCGTTCGAGCCGATCCACACCGTCCCCGGTCTTCGCGGAGATCGGAACGACGGCGCGGAACGCGCCGGTCCGGCCATAGCGATCGATCGTCGGCAACAGTCCTCGCGGGTCGATCCGGTCGATCTTGTTCAGCGCGAGCACCGCCGGCACCCGCTGGCGCTCGAGCAGACCGAGCACGAACGCATCGCCCGATCCCGTCTTCACGCTCGCGTCGACGAGGAGCACGACGAGATCCACGTCGCGGAGCGCCGACAGGGCCGCGGCCACCATCCGGCGGTTCATCCGGTGCACGGGCTTGTGGATGCCCGGCGTGTCGATGAACGCGATCTGGCCCTCCGGCGTGGTCCGCACGCCGAGAATGCGATGGCGCGTGGTCTGCGGCTTGTCCGAGACGATCGCGATCTTCTGTCCGACGAACCGGTTGAGCAGGGTCGACTTGCCGGCGTTCGGCCGTCCGACGAGCGCGACGACCCCCGCTTTCATTCGCCGGCCTCGGGCGGAGCCGGTGGGAGCCTCCGGATGCGGACCTTGTGGATACGGCGCCGCTCCGCCTCGAGGATCTCGACCTCCAGTCCGTCGAACGTGAACTGCTCGCCGACCGCCGGCACCCGGCCGACCCGCGCCAGCACGTATCCGCCCACGGTCTCGAAGCTGCCCTCCTCGATCTCGATCCCCAGGCGCTTCCGCATCTCGCCGATCCCCACCTTGGCGCTGAAGACGAACGTATCGTCGGCTTCGGCCACGACCGGCTCCGCTTCGCTGTCGTATTCGTCGCGGATCTCGCCGACGAGCTCCTCGATGACGTCTTCGACCGTCACCAGCCCGGCCGTCCCGCCGTACTCGTCGACGACGATCGCGAGCTGGAACCGCTTCTGCTGGAATTCGCGGAGCAGGTCCACGACGCGCTTCGTTTCCGGCACGAACGCGGCCGGTCGCATGATCTCCGACACCCTGAGCGTCGGCGGGATCGCGTCGGTCATCTGGATCAGGTCCTTGACCACGACGAGCCCCACGATGTTGTCGAGGTTCTCGGTGAACACGGGCAGCCGCGAGTACTCCTGGTCCCGCACGAGCTGCCGCAGCTCGTCGATGGTGGCGTCGGCGCGAATCGCCACGATATCCGGACGTGGCGTCATGACCTCGCGCACCAGCGTTTCGCTGAAGTTCACGACCGACCGCAGCAGGCGGTTCTCGTCCTCGCGAGGCTGGTGGTCCTCGGCGGGCGCCGCCGCGTCCGCGCCGTTGCGCGGCGGCTCTTCCAGTTCGCGGAAGATCGGCTCCCCGAGCCATCCGATGACCAGCAGCGTCAACGGCGCCAGCACGTTGGCGATCGCGCTGAACGGCGGGAGCAGCACGTCGAGCACCCGCTGCGGCGACCGCCGTACCAGCAGCGCCGGCACGACGTGTCCCACGGCGAGGTACAGGAGCACGCACGACGCGAGCAGCAGCGCGGCCGCCTCCAGCCCCACGCCGAACGCCTGCGAGAGCAGGACCACGGTGAAGACCAGCAGGACGCCGCGCATCAGGCGGGCGGGGACGAAGAACGTCAGCGGGTCCTCGAGGTAGGCGCGCAGCGCGTCGTTCGCGCGCTCGCGCTCGGCTTCGAGCCGCTGCGGCAGGCGCATCAGGAGCCCGAACGCCGTTTCGATGGCGGCCAGGCCCAGAATGCCCGTCGAAGTCAGGAACACGAGCAGCGGAATCATCGAGTCCGCACGCGGCCGCCCGCCCGGGCGATCAACCCGGCCGGCAGCCCGACCCGGCGCCTCAATCGCTCCTCGAGACGACGCATCTCGCCCTGATCGGTATGGTGATCGTACCCCAGCAGGTGCAGGAGTCCATGCAGAGCCAGCACGCGGATCTCCGTCTCCAGGGAATGCCCGCAATCGCGGGCCTGGCGCCGCGCGACGCCGGTCGCGATTGCGAGGTCGCCGAGCGCGTGCGGCCGGCCGGCCACGCGAGCCGCGTCGCGCACGCCCCTCGACCGCGCGGCTTCCGCGGGGAACGACAGGACGTCGGTGACCGAGTCGATGCCGCGAAACTGCCGATTCAGCCGGCGCATCGTCCGATCGTCCACGAGCGCGATCGCGACGCTGCCCCGCGCCGATGCCGGCGAGGCGCGGGCGAGCCACGACGCGAGGCCGTGCGCCTGGAGCGGGCATCCGCGCCCGTCGCTGACCGCCACCGTCAGGCGAGGCACAGCGAGAGCACCGGGACCGCGCCTGCTCCCAGACTCACGAGTCGCGACCGCCGTGGGCCCTCATGGTTTCGCCAGGTTGGAGTACGCCTCGTAGGCCTTGACGATCTGCTGCACGAGGGCGTGACGGACCACGTCGCGCTCATCGAAATAGACCGTCGCAATCCCCTCGATGCCGCTGAGCACCTTCAGCGATTCGACGAGGCCGGAGATGCGGCCGGGCGGCAGATCGATCTGGGTGATGTCCCCCGTGACGACCGCCTTCGACCCGAAGCCGATGCGGGTGAGGAACATCTTCATCTGTTCGGATGTCGTGTTCTGCGCCTCGTCGAGAATCACGAACGCATCGTTGAGCGTGCGTCCGCGCATGAACGCAATGGGCGCCACCTCGATGACGCCCCGCTCGAGCAGCCGTTCCACGCGATCCGCATCGAGCATGTCGTACAGCGCGTCGTAGAGCGGGCGCAGGTACGGATTGACCTTCTCCTGCAGATCGCCCGGCAGGAACCCGAGCTTCTCGCCCGCCTCCACGGCCGGCCGGGCCAGGATGATCCGGGTGACCCGCTTGGCCAGCAGGTAGGCCACGGCCTGCGCCATCGCCAGGTAGGTCTTCCCCGTGCCGGCCGGCCCGACGCCGAACACGATGTCGAACCGCTCGATCGCATCCAGATAGCGGCGTTGCGTGACGCTCTTCGGCGTCACCTGCCGCCGGCCGGCGGCGCGCGCCGCGCCCTTGAGGAAATACTCCTGGAGCTCGACGTTCGGATTCTGGGAAACGAGTTGAGCGGCCGTCTTGACGTCGCCGCGGCCGAAGCGGTAGCCCTCCCGGAGCAGGGCGGCGAGCTGCTCCAGCACGCGCTCGGCGCGCGCCACCTCCTCCGGGCCGCCCTCGACGACGACGTCGTGGCCAACCGTCTTGAGGCGAACCTTCAGGGCCCCTTCGAGACTTCGCAGGTTTTCGTCGAGCGAGCCGTACAGCGTCTCGATGCCCTCGTCGGGCATCGCGATGCGTCGCATCGAAGACGTAGGCATCCGGCAATTTCAGCCTAGCATGGAACGCGGGGCGCCGCGATTCTCCGCGGGCCAGAGCCAGGCGGCGCCTCGCACGCCGCTGGCGTCGCCGTGACGCGCCCGCACGAACCGCGTCGTCACGGCGTCGGAGAACACGAACGGCGCCCAGAGGCCCGGCACGAGGCCGTAGATGTCCGCCAGGTTGGACAATCCGCCGCCGGCCACGATCACGTCGGGATCGAGCAGGTTGATGACCGAGGCCAGCGACTTCGCGAGGCGCCGGCGCCAGGCCCCGAGCGACGCGACCGCCGTCCCTTCCCCAGCGGCCGCGCGTCGCGCGACGTCCTCTCCCGACAGTCCTGCGGTGCCGCCGCGGCGTCCGTAGTCGGCCGCCAGGCCTGGGCCCGAGAGGAACGTCTCGACGCACCCACGGCGGCCGCAGTAGCACGCCGGGCCCGGCCGTTCGTCGTCGTCCGGCCAGGGCAGCGGGTTGTGGCCCCACTCGCCGGCGATCGAGTTCGCGCCCTCGAGCACGCGCCCGTCCACGACGATCCCCCCGCCCACGCCGGTGCCGAGAATGATGCCGAAGACCGACCTGGCCGCGCTCGCCGCTCCGTCCGCCGCCTCCGACATCGCAAAGCAGTTCGCGTCGTTCGCCAGCCGGACCGGCCGCTCCAGTCGCCGCTCGAGATCGGCTGGCAGCGGATGGCCGATCAGCCAGGTGGAGTTGGCGTTCTTGACGAGTCCGGTCGATGGAGAGATCGTGCCCGGGATGCCGATGCCCACCGTGCACGGCCCGGCGGTCCGCTCGGCTTCCCCGACCAGTTGCGCGATCGCGTCGAGCGTCGCCGCGTAGTCGCCGCGCGGACTCGAGATGCGCCGCTCCCAGCGCAGTGCACCGCCGGCGTCCAACACGACGATGGCGATCTTGGTCCCGCCGAGGTCGATGCCGATCCGCATGCGGCCCGCGTTCAGCTCACGGTCCGGATTCTCAGCTCCCGCAGCTGCCGGGCGTCCACCGTCGAGGGGGCGCCGGCCATCAGATCGATCGCCTGCGCGGTCTTCGGGAACGCGATCACCTCGCGGATCGACGACTCGCCGCACAGAATCGCCAGGATGCGGTCGAGACCGAACGCGATGCCGCCGTGCGGCGGCGTCCCGTACTCGAGCGCGTCGAGGAAGAAGCCGAAGCGCGCCTTCGCGTCTTCGTCGCCGATGCCGAGCAGCCGGAACACCTGCCGCTGCACGGCCGGCATGTGAATTCGAATGCTGCCGCCGGCGATCTCCGAGCCGTTGAGCGCCAGGTCGTAGGCGCGGGCACGCACGCTGCCAGGCGAGGACTCGAGCCGATCCACGTCCTCGAGACGCGGCGACGTGAACGGATGGTGCATCGAGTCCCAGCGCCCCTCGTCGGCGTTCCAGTCGAGCAGGGGGAACTCGGTGACCCAGACGAACCGGAACTGCGTGGGCGACATGAGCTGTTCGAGCCGGCCGACGTGCAGGCGCAGCTTCCCGAGGACCTCCGCGGTCGTCGCGATCGAGCCGCCCATGAACACCAGCAAATCGCCGGCGGTGGCGCCCGCCAGGTCCAGCGCGGCCCGCAGGGGCGCCTCTCCCAGCAGCTTCAGCGCCGAGCTCTGGACGGCGCCGTCCGCGAGGCGCGCCCAGGCGGCATGGCCGCCGAGCCGCTGCGACTCCGCGACGAGATCGTCGAGCTGCTTGCGCGAGTACCGGCTGCCGCCGGCCACCACGAACCCGCGCAGCGCGCGCTCGCCGTCCGGGAGCTCCGCGACGAACGTCGGTAGAGCGCCCTCGAACGCCGGCAGCAGGTCGGCGATCGGCATGCCGGGCCGGAGATCGGGCTTGTCCGAGCCGTACTTCAACATCGCGTCCTGGTAGGAGACGCGCGGGAACGGCGTCTCCACCGCGAACCCGGCCGTCTTCCACATCGCCTGGATGGCGCCTTCGACGATCCCGTAGATCAGCGCCTCGGATGCGAACGACACCTCGACGTCGATCTGCGTGAACTCCGGCTGCCGGTCGGCCCGGAGGTCCTCGTCGCGGAAGCAGCGGACGATCTGCACGTAGCGATCCATGCCGGCGATCATCAGGATCTGCTTGAAGATCTGCGGCGACTGCGGCAGCGCGAAGAACTCGCCCGGGTGGAGCCGGCTCGGCACGAGATAATCGCGCGCGCCCTCCGGCGTCGAGCGGGTGAGGATGGGCGTCTCGATCTCGAGAAAGCCCTCGCGATCGAAGTACTCACGCGCCGCCATCGACACGCGATGGCGGAGGATCAGGTTGCGCTGCAGCTCCGGCCGCCGGAGGTCGAGGTAGCGGTACCGCAGGCGCGTCTCTTCCGCGACCTGCGCGTCCTCGTTGACCGGAAACGGCGGCGTTCGCGATTCGTTGAGGACCTCGATCCGCGTCGCGATGACCTCGATCTGCCCCGTCTCGATCTTCGGGTTCACCGAGTCGGGCGCGCGCCGCTCGACCAGCCCGTTCACCTCCACGACGAACTCCGGCCGCAGGCGCGGCCAGGCGCCGGTCGAACCGCTGCCCTCCCTCAGCACGACCTGCGTGATGCCGTAGCGGTCGCGCACGTCCAGGAAGACGACGCCGCCCAGATCGCGTACGCGGTGAATCCAGCCGAGCAGCACGACTCGGGCGCCGGCGTCCGATGCCCGCAGCGCTCCACAGGTATGAGTTCGATACGTCACGCGTCAATCTCTCTCCGTCCCCCTCGTTCGGGACGGCACGAAGAGCATACAGGATGTGCGGTACGGCCCCGCGGCCACCCGTTCAGGATCCGCCGCCGAGCACCGCGCGCACGGCGTCGAGGATCGCGTCGCGCGGCACCGCACGCTGCTCGCCACTGCGCATGTCGCGAAGCGTCACCTCGCCGCGGGCGAGCTCGTCGCCGCCCACGATCAGGGCCGCGCGGGCGCGCAGACGGTCGGCGCGCTTCATCTGGCCGCGGACCCCGCGCGCGTCGAATTCCATCTGTGCCGGCAGACCCGCCCGCCGCAGCTCGGCCAGCAGCTTCAACGCCTCGCCGCGTCCCTCGTCGCCGACGGCGACCAGAAAGGCCCGGCCGGGCGACTCGCCGAGCATCCCGTCGGGCAGCGCGAGGACGAGGCGTTCCAGTCCGGCGGCGAAGCCGATCCCGGGACGATCCGGCCCGCCGAGATCCTTGACGAGGCCGTCGTAGCGACCGCCCCCGAGCAGCGCGTTCTGCGCGCCGAGCGACTGGCCCAGCACCTCGAACGTCGTGCGCGTGTAGTAGTCGAGCCCGCGCACGAGCCGGTGCGACAGGCGCCACGGAATGCCGAAGCCGCCGAGATGCCCTTGGACGTCGGCGAAGTGCGCCAGGCACGCCTCGCAGAGATAGTCGACCGAGTGCGGCAGCCGGTCGATGATCGGCTGATCCGCTTCGACCTTGCAGTCGTAGATTCGCAGCGGGTTCGTGCGGGCGCGCCGCTGGCAGTCCTGGCACAGGCGGGGCAGGTCGTCCCCGAGCGCCGCGAGCAGCGCCGCCTGGAACCGCGGCCGGCACGCCGCGCAGCCGACCGAGTTGATGACGAGCTCCGCCTGCCCGATCCGCAGCGCCCCGACCAGCGCCCACGCCAGATCGATGATCTCGGCGTCGACCGCCGGATCGTTCGATCCGAACGCCTCCACGTCGAGCTGGTGGAACTGCCGGTACCGGCCCTTCTGCGGCCGCTCGTACCGGAACATCGGCCCGAGGCAGAAGAGCTTCGCCGACGGCAGTACCTGCTCGAGGTTGTGCTCCACGTACGCCCGCACCATGCTCGGCGTGGCCTCGGGCCGGAGCGTCACCTGCTCGCCGCCCTTGTCGGTGAAGCTGTACATCTCCTTCTGGACGATGTCGGTCGACGCGCCCGTGCCCTTGGTGAACAGTTCCTCGTGCTCGATGAGCGGCGTGCGCAGCTCGACATAGCCGTAGCGGTCGCACAGCTCGCGCGAGACCCGCTCGACGAGCTGCCATTTCTCGACTTCACCGGGAACGATGTCGTGCGTGCCGCGGAGCGCGGGAATCATCAGGCGAGACTTCCAGCTTCACACGTCGAACTTCGAACCCTGAAGGCGCGACGACGAGCCCGGACGCTCGACGGTCGAAGTTCGAACTGTGACGTTCGACGTTTCACTGGTAGTCCTTCCTGTACCGGACGTAGTTCTCGGCGTACTCGAGGATCGACCCCACCTCGGCGTCCGAGAGCGAGCGCCGGACCCTCCCCGGCGTGCCCATGACCATGGACCGGGGAGGCACGACCATGTTCTCCGTCACGACCGTTCCGGCAGCGACGATCGAGTCCTCCCCGATCCGCGCGCCGTTCAGCACGATCGCGCCCATGCCGATCAGCACACGGTCGGCGACCGTGCATCCGTGCACGACCGCCGAGTGGCCGACGGTGACCGAATCGCCGAGGCGCGTGGCGTGGGTACCCTGCATCACGTGCAGCACGCACATGTCCTGCACGTTCGTGCGGCGGCCGACCCGGATCTGGTTCACGTCCCCGCGCAGGACCGCGTGGATCCAGACGCTGCTCTCGGCGCCGATCTCCACGTCGCCGATGACCTGCGCGCTGTCGTCGACGAACGCCGACGGATCGATCTTCGGCCAGCGGCCGCGGAACGGGCGGATCATCGGAAGAAATTATATCGGGAGCGCTACGGGCCGGCCCTCCCGCTACTTCCTCACCGTCGGATACTGGATCCCGAGCTGCTCCATGTAGGTCTTGTACTTCGTCGGATCGAAGTAGTACTTCTTCATCTGGTCCCGGTACTTCGCCATCGTGCCCTTGTTCAGGTCGATGGCCGGCTGATCCTGGGGCCGGATGAGCGGCTCGTACTTCTGCTCCCGAGTCTGCACGTTGCGGAAGTAGTCCCACGCCGCGTCGACGAGCCCGGGCTTGAGCAGGACGTCGAGCATGGTCATCGCCTGCACCTTGGCCCCGGCGATGTTGCCCTTGTGCGCGATCGGCGTCGCCATTGCCACGCCGTTCGCCCAGTTGTGTCCGGGCAGCCCGGGGATGTTGGACGGATAGCGGAGCGTGATCGTCGGGACGTTCCAGGAGATGTCGCCGATGTCGTCGGATCCGCCGCCGGTGTTCTGCGCCTCGCTGACGGGCCCCGAGAGCCGGCTCAGCTCGTTCGGCATCCCCTCCTCAGGGACCCCGATCTCCTTCTGGAGCGCCCGCGCGAGCGTCTCGTCGGCGTCGGACCATTGCGGCAGCCCGACCTTCTGGATGTTGGCGTACGCCGCCTCGGCGATCGCCCGGTTGAAATGCCCCGGCCAGGCCGAGCCGAGCACGCGCATGGGCAGCAGCTCCGTGTTCGTCATCATCGCCGCGCCGCGAGCGATCCGGTCTCCCGTCGCCCACAGATCCTTGATGCTCTGATACGTCGTCTGACGGAAGTAGTACCAGACCGAGGCCGTGGACGGCACCACGTTCGGCTGATCGCCGCCGTTGGTGATGACGTAGTGGGACCGTTGCGAGATCGGCAGGTGCTCGCGCTGGAAGTTCCAGCCGACGTCCATCAGCTCGACCGCGTCGAGCGCGCTCCGCCCGCGCCAGGGCGCCCCAGCGGCGTGGGCGGACTCCCCCTTGAAGCTGTACTCCACCGAGACGAGCCCCGACCCGCTCGTCGCCCCCCAGGCCGTCGACAGGTTCGCCGAGACGTGGGAGAAGAGCACGATGTCGACGTCCTTGAACAGCCCGGCCCGGACGTAGTACGCCTTCGTCCCCAGCAGCTCCTCGGCAATCCCCGGCCAGATCCGGATCGTGCCCGGCAGCTTGTCCCGCTCCATGATTCGCTTCACCGCGAGCGCGGCGGTGATGTTCACCACCTGACCCGAGTTGTGGCCTTCGCCGTGTCCCGGGGCGCCCTCGATGATGGGATCGTGATACGCCACGCCGGGCTTCTGGGACGCCTGCGGGATGTCGTCGATATCCGAGCCGAGCGCGATGACCGGCCGGCCCGATCCCCAGGTGGCCATGAAGGAGGTCGGCACGCCCGCGAGCCCTTCCTCGACCGCGAACCCGTTCTTGCGGAGCAGCTCCACGAGATAGCGCTGGGTCTCCGTCTCCTGGAAGCCGAGCTCCGCATAGCTGAAGATCTGGTCGTTCATCTGCTGGGCGAAGTCGTACATCTTGTCGATGTCGCCCGCCGCCTCGTTCTTGAGCTGCGTGATCTGCGCGGTGTCGGGGGGCAGGTTCAACGGCGGGGGCGGGGGCGCCGCACCCCGGCCGCCACGACCCTGCGCGAAGAGCGCGGCACCGGCCGCGATCGCCAGCACCAGTCCGAGACGAAGCTTCCTCATGTCGTTCCTCCGGTAGAGCCGGATTATAGGCCGGACGCCGCCGGTGGACGCAGGCGCACCTCCCCGGCGCCTCGAGATTGAGATAATGAGACGTGCCGCTGATTGACACGCTGGGCCGTCCGCTCCGCAGCCTGCGCCTGTCGGTGACCGACCGGTGCAACCTCCGATGTCACTACTGCATGCCCGAGGACCAGTACGTGTGGCTGCCGCGCCAGGACGTCCTGACGTTCGAGGAGATCAGCCGGCTCGCCGATCTGTTCGGCGACCTGGGAGTGGAGCGGGTCCGGCTGACCGGTGGCGAGCCGTTGCTTCGCCGCGAGCTGCCCGACCTGATCCGGCAGCTCGCCGCCAGGACGTGGATCCGGGATCTCGCCCTGACGACCAACGGCGTCACGCTCGCGGACCGCGCCGATGAGCTGCGCGCGGCCGGCCTGCACCGGCTGACCGTGAGCCTCGATACGTTGCGCCGCGACCGGTTCCAGAAACTCGCCAGGCTCGACGCCCTTCCCGCCGTGCTCTCGGGCATCGCGGCCGCGCGGCGAGCAGGGTTCACCGGGCTGAAGATCGACACCGTCATCACCCGCGGGGACAATGACGACGAGCTGGCGGACCTGATTGCGTTCGGCCGCGACGCTCAGGCCGAAGTCCGCTTCATCGAGTACATGGACGTCGGCGGCGCGACCCGCTGGCGTCCCGAAGCGGTCGTGACCCGCGCAGAGATGCTCGCGAGACTGACCGAGCAGTTCGGCGCGCCAACCCCGCTCGCCGAAGCGTCGTCGGCACCCGCCGAGCGGTTCCGCCTGCCGGACGGGACGGTCTTCGGCATCATCGCCTCGACCTCCCAGCCGTTCTGCCGGACGTGCGACCGCGCGCGCCTGACGGCGGACGGCGTCTTCCTCCTCTGCCTCTACGCGCAGCACGGAACGGATCTCCGCCGCCCACTGCGCGCCGGGGCGTCTCCGGCGACCCTCCGCCGGCTGATTGGCGCGGTATGGGAAGGCCGCGCGGACCGCGGCGCCGAAGAGCGCCGGGCCAGCCGCGCTCGCGGAAGCTATATTCCGATCAGCGTCCTCAAACGCGACACGCACCTCGAGATGCACACGCGAGGAGGGTAGACGACGCACCTTCGTGCGCACCCTCGTCCGCACCTCCGTCCGCACCTTCGTCCGCACCTCCGTCCGCACCTTCGTGCGCACCTCCCGTCTATACTGTTCCGTGTCCTCGTCGGCACCTCGCACGGTCTTCGCCATTCTCGCCGCCATTACGGCCAGCCACCTGCTGAACGACTTGATCCAGTCGCTGCTGCCGGCGATGTATCCGATCCTGAAGACGTCCTTCGGGCTCGATTTCTGGCAGATTGGCCTCATCACCTTCACGAACCAGGTCACGGCGTCGCTGCTCCAGCCGGCGGTGGGGCATTTCACCGACAAGCGGCCGCAGCCGTACTCGCTGGCGGCGGGAATGGTCGTGACGCTGTCGGGCCTGCTGCTCCTGGCCGTGGCGCCCAGCTTCCGGTGGTTGCTGCTGGCGGCCGGGCTCACCGGCGTCGGCTCGTCGGTGTTCCACCCCGAGTCGTCTCGAATCGCGCGCGCCGCCTCCGGCGGCCGCTTCGGCTTCGCGCAGTCGCTGTTCCAGACTGGCGGGAACGCGGGGACCTCGCTCGGCCCCCTGCTCGCCGCATTCGTCGTCGCGCCGCGCGGCCAGCACAGCGTGGCCTGGTTCTCGATCGCGGCGCTGGTGGCCATTGCGCTGCTCTGGCGGGTGGGCGCGTGGCACGCGCGGGTCGGGCTCCAGGCCTCGCGCGCGGTGCATCACCACGCGGGCCCGGCGGCCCCGCTGCCGGCGAACGCCATCGGTCGCGGTCTCGCCGTGCTGCTGATTCTCGTATTCTCCAAGTTCGTGTACCTGACCAGCCTGACGAACTACTACGCGTTCTTCCTGATCCATCGCTTCCAGATCTCCATCCAGAGCGCGCAAATCCACCTGTTCGCCTTCCTCGGCGCCGTCGCGGCCGGCACCTTCATCGGCGGTCCGGTCGGCGATCGCATCGGCCGGAAGTACGTGATCTGGGTCTCCATCCTCGGCGTCCTGCCCTTCTCGCTGGCGCTCCCGTACGCCAACCTGTTCTGGACGACGGTGCTGAGCCTCATCGTGGGTTTCGTGCTGGCCTCCGCGTTCTCGGCGATCCTGGTCTACGCCCAGGAACTGCTGCCCGGACGGATCGGGCTCGTCTCCGGCATGTTCTTCGGATTCGCGTTCGGCATCGCCGGACTCGGCGCGGCCACGCTAGGCAAGCTTGCGGACCTGACGAGCCTCGACTTCGTCTATCACGTCTGCGCCTGGCTGCCGGCCATCGGTCTGCTGACGGCCCTCCTCCCCGACGCCCCCCGTGCGCGGGCCGTTGCCACGGCGTCGTGATCTGACATGCCGACCGTCCGGTGGGGCATCATCGGCTGCGGCGATGTCTGCGAGGTCAAGAGCGGCCCCGCGTTCCAGAAGGCGTCCGGTTCCGCGCTCGTCGCCGTCATGCGACGGGACCTGCCGAAGGCGCAGGACTTCGCCCGGCGCCACGGCGTTCCGATTGTACACGCGACGGCGGACGCCCTTATCGACGACCCGGACGTCGACGCGGTCTACGTCGCCACGCCGCCGTCGACCCACTGCGACCTCGCGCTGCGCGTCGCGGCGGCGGGCAAGCCGTGTCTCGTCGAGAAGCCCATGGCCGCCGACCATGCCGAGTGCCTGGCCATGGTCGACGCGTTTCGCCGGGCCGGCCGGCCGCTCTGGGTGGCGTACTACCGCCGGGCGCAGCCGCGGTTCCTGCTCGTGCGGGAACTGTTGCAGCAGGGGCGAATCGGCCAGGTCACGGCGGCGCACGTGGAGCTGCGCAACGTGCTGGCCCGGGGCGAAGCCGCGCGAAGCTGGCACTTCGATCCGGCGACCGCCGGCGCCGGCCTCATCTTCGACGTCGGCTCGCACTGCGTGGACCTCCTCGACTTCCTCCTCGGACCCATCTCCAGCGTCGAGGCCTTCCCCATCAACACGGGAGGCGCGTACCTGGCCGAGGACGTGACGGTCGCCGCCTTCACCTTCGACGGCGGCCCGGTCGGCACGGGCGTGTTCAACTTCAACGCCTTCGAGAAGACCGACCGCCTTGCGTTCGTCGGAACGGAAGGCGAGATCTCGACGCCCGTGTTCAGCACGGACGACATCGTGGTGCGCGGGCGCGAGCGGACGGAGCGGTTCGCCGTGCCCTGGCCGCCCCACGTGCATCAGCCGTTGATCCAGACGATCGTGGACGAGCTGCACGGGCACGGGCGCTGCGAGTCCACCGGCGACTCCGGCGCGCGCGCCTCATGGGTTCTCGATCGCTGCGTCGAGCGCTTCTATCGCGGCTAACGCGGTTTCGACGATTCCCGAAACCGCGTTAGGCGCACGCGTCGCCGATCGAATCGGCCGGTGCCCCGTTCATCGCCCGTCGGCTCGGAAGGCCGACGGCCGCTCCAGACTCCCCATATAATGCGCGGCGGATGCCAGGTCCCGCGACGCCATCGCTCGGCACGCCGTTCTCGCGCACGGCCACCCGCGTCCTCTTCTGCGGCGGCGGCGAGCTCGGCAAGGAAGTCGTCATCGAGCTGAAGCGGCTCGGCGTCGAGGTCATCGTCGTCGACCGGTATGACCACACGCCCGCGATGCAGGTGGCCGACCGGTCGCACGTGATCGACATGCTGGATCCCGTCGCGCTCGGCCGCGTCGTCCGGTACGAGCGACCGCACGCGATCGTGCCCGAGATCGAGGCCATCGCGACCGCGGAGCTGGTGGCGCTGGAACAGGACGGCTACGACGTGATCCCGTCCGCGCGCGCCGTCCATCTGACCATGAACCGGGAGGGCATCCGCCGGCTCGCCGCGGAGGAGCTCGGCCTGCCGACCTCGCCCTATCGGTTCGCCGGATCGCGCGACGAGTTCGAGCGGGCGATCGCCGACCTCGGACGACCCTGCGTCGTCAAGCCCATCATGAGCTCCTCCGGAAAGGGGCAGAGCGTGATCAGGGCCGCAGACGACGTCGATCGCGCCTGGCGCTACGCGCAGGAAGGCGGCCGCGCGGGCGCCGGAACGGTCATCGTTGAGGGCTTCGTCGAGTTCGAGTACGAAATCACGCAGTTGACCGTGCGCCATGCCGGCGGCGTTTCGTTCCTCGACCCGGTCGGACACGTCCAGGTGCACGGCGACTACCGTCAGTCGTGGCAGCCGCAGCCGATGACCGGGACCGCGCTTGCGCGCGCCCGCGAGATCGCCGGCGAGGTGACCGCCGCGCTCGGCGGCCGAGGCGTCTTCGGGGTCGAGCTGTTCGTGCGCGGCGACGCGGTCACCTTCAGCGAGGTGTCCCCGCGCCCACACGACACCGGGATGGTGACGATGATCTCGCAGGACCTCTCGCAGTTCGCGCTCCACGCGCGGGCGATCCTGGGGCTGCCGGTTCCGAACGTCCGGACGCACGGCCCGTCCGCCTCGAGCGTGATTCTGGTCGACGGAGACTCGGATCAGGTGCGCTTCGGCGGGTTCGAACGCGCGCTCGCCGAGCCGGACACGCAGGTGCGCCTCTTCGGCAAGCCCGGCGTGCGCGGCCACCGCCGGATGGGCGTCGCCCTGGCCCGGGGAGCGACGCTTCAGGAAGCCGTCGCAAAGGCGAATCGCGCGTCGGCCGCGGTCGTCGCATCCTTCGAATGATCGCGCCGGTCCGCTGTCCTCCGCGCGGCGCCGCCGTGGCGGCGCGCACGGACGACAAAGGCCGGGCGGGTCTCCCCGCCCGGCCTCGTCTCCCAGCTCGCGCCGAGGTCCGGAACGTCAGTGCGCGACCGGCTCTTCCTCGTCGCGCTTCTTCGTCGACTTCAGTCCCTGGATCTGCAGACCGGTGGCCAGCTCGGGCTTCGGCTCCTTGAGCACGACCTGCCGATAGAGCTCGGCCATTCGCTGGTGCTCGGCCTGCGCCCGGCGCGCCCGCAGCTTCTCTTCGCGCGCCGTCTTCGCGATGCCCTTCTCATCGAGGTCGGTCTGCTTGCCCTTCGCGACGGCTTCGGCATCCAGCTTGAGGCTGTGATCGGTCGAATCGAGACCGACCTTCTTGCCGCCCGCGAAGATCTCGTGGCGGCCGTGCTCTTCGTACCACTTCGTGAGCGTCGCGGTCATGTGCATCTTCTCGACGATGTTCCGCCAGCCGATGCCGGTGTTGTAGGCGCAGAAGCTGATCTCCCCCTCCTGCGTGGCGTAAGGAATGATGCAGCGTTCGGTGCGTCGGAAATCGTAGTTGAACAGATCCTGGAACCACATGCCCGCGACGAACAGGAAGTTCCAGCGATCCGAGCGGCGCTTCTCGATGTCGGCATCGGTCCGGTCACCCTCGACCCTGCCGTACTTGCCGTCCTGGGCGCCCTTGGTCGCCCCGAACGTCTTGTCGAACTTGCGCAGCAGGTCCACCAGCTTGAAGTGGCGTGGCGCCTTGAACGGGTCGTAGTTCTTCATGAGCGCCAGTGCCATGCCCACGATCGACAGGCCGCGGCCTCGCGCGGCGTCGTTCACCCTGGCGAGATCCTTGGCGAGCTGCTCCCCATGGAGGAAGGCGGTCACCGGCACCGCCTCCTTGGTTTCCTTGTCGACCATGACCGCCATGCCGACGCCGCAGTTCGGGTGGCAGCCGCACGAGAGCTGCCCCCAGGGCGTCCCGGGGCCGTGGACCAGGTCCGCCCAGTCCGTGAACGTTCCCATGAACGAGATCGGGAACCAGTCGCGGACCGGCTCGCCCAGCCCGGTCTGCTTCTTCACGTCGTGGGCCAGGTGCGACAGCGTGTATCGCTGGGCCGTTCGGCGCTCCTCGGTGATCTCCTCGTCGCGGCCGGTGAACGAGACGGGCTGGAACGAGAGGAAGTTGATCTTCTTCGGATTGTCGAGCGCGAACTGGATGATGCGGCCGACCTGCTCGTTGTTCACGCCGTTGACGATCGTGGTCACCGGCACGATGTCGACGCCCGCGCGCCACAGGTTCTCGATCGCCCGCAGCTTGACGTCGAACAGGTTGCCCACGAGCCGGTGCGAGTTCGCCGCGTTGCCGATGCCGTCGAACTGGAGGTACGCGTAGCGAAGGCCGGCCTCGGCGGCGGCCTTGGCGAACTCCGGGCTCTTGGCGAACTCGATCCCGTTCGTCGCCGCCTGCACGCTGTTGTAACCCACCTTCCGCGAGTAGCGGACCGCGTCGAGGAAATACGGCGAGAGCGTGGGCTCCCCTCCCGAGAACTGCACGGACATCTGCCGGCGCGGCTTGATCGTGATCGCGTTGTCGAGGAGGGCCTTGATCTCCTCCCAGCTCAGTTCGTGCACGAACCCGACCTGGTTCGCATCCATGAAGCACGGGTCGCACATCATGTTGCAGCGGTTCGTCAGGTCGATCGTGAGCACGGCGCCGCGGCCGTACTTGATCGTCGACGAGCCGTGGTGGTGGAGCCCTTCGTCGTTGTGCGCCCGGAGGTCCGAACCGGGGAACGCCTCCTCGAGGTGCTTGAAGAACGCCGGGTCGATCGCCATCACGTCCTCGAAGTGGCCGTGGATCGGGCAGTCCTTGACCATCAGGATGCGGCCGTCCCGCTCGACGATCTGGGCCTTGATCTCGCCAATCTTCTCGCTCTCGAGAATCTTGTAGTCGCGCTTGCCGTCGAGAATCTCCTGGCGCGCCTCGCGCACGCAGACCGGGCACAGCGAATCGGTCTCACGCGGCCACCCGAGTGGAGGCTTCACCTTCTGCCAGGATTTCAGGAGCGGCTTGTCCGACCAACTGGGAACGAACCCGTCGTTCGGACGAATGCTGTTGAGCGCGTCGAAGACCGCCCACGCGCCCTTGGCCGCGTAAGTCAATCCCTTCTCGACGTACTTGACTGGCTTGTGCATGTCAGAGACTCCTGTGGCTCCGGTCGGCGCCGATCCCGCGTTCGGCGTAACTGTAACTAAGACTTGAGGATAGCGCCAGCTCCTCTGGTCCGTCTCGGATTTGCCGGGAACGGGCACTTTCGCGCGTCCAAGGGGCGGGCAGGCGGCCTGAACGGGCGGCCGCCGGCCCTTGCCACCGGCCCGGACGGGCCTGTAAGGTGTGGAGCCTGCGAGGTGCCCCGATGCGTTGCGGTCGACTGCTCGTCGGTCTGTTCGCGGTCTTGCTCAGTCAGGTCATCGCGGCCCAGTTGCCCACCACCCGGCCGCTCCGGATCGTCGCCCTCGGCGCCCATCCCGACGATGCCGAGCTTCGGTTCGCGGGCACGGCGGCGATGTTCGCGGCCAAGGGTGCCAAGGTCGAGCTGATTGCCCTCACCAACGGCGATGTCGGACACTTCTCGCAGGCCGGCGGCCCTCTCGCGCAGCGGCGCAAGGCGGAAGTCGAAGCCTGTCACAAGGCGATCGGCGTCGACACGGAGGTGTTCGACATCCACGACGGCGAGCTCATGCCCGATCTGCCGACGCGCAAGATGCTCGGCAACGCCATCCGGGCGTACCAGGCGGATATCGTCCTGTCGCACCGGCCGTACGACTACCATCCCGACCATCGGGCAGTCGGCGAGCTGGCCAACGACACAGCCGTGGTCGTGGTCGCGCCGTTCTTCGCGCCCTATACGCCGCCTACGCCCCGCAATCCCGTCTACCTCTACTACTACGACCCGTTCACCCACCCGTACCCGTTCGACCCCATCCTCGCCGTGGGCATCGACAGCGTCGCGCAGAAGAAATGGGACTGCATCTCGGCACTCCCGTCGCAGTTCGGCGACGCCGACTCCTGGCAGGCCCGCTACCGGCCGAACATCCCGACCGACGAAGCCGGCCGCAAGGCCGCGCTGCTCGAGATCGTGAAGCAGCAGAACGCCGACGTCGCCGACAAGTACCGCGACGTCCTCGTGAAGCTGTACGGCGAGCAGAAGGGTCGGGCGTTCAAATACGCCGAGGCATTCGAGCTGAACCAGTACGGGACGCAGGTCACGGCGGACGATTTGAAGAAAGTGTTTCCGACGTTTTGACGGGCTCTGGGCCGTGGGCGATGGGCTATGGGCTAGGACTCAGCCATCGCCCAGAGCCCATCGCCCAGAGCCCAGAGCCTAGAGCCCAGAGCCCACAGCCCGCGAGCCACTCGCCCGGAGCCCGTAGCCCGCTGCCCGTCGCTTCCGCCAGCTGAAGAACACGCGTATCCCGAGCAGGCCCGCGAGCCAGAAGGCCCAATTGAGCGGCTCGGAGATGTCGGACTTCTGGATCCAGATGAAGTGGACGACGCCGGCGATGGCGGCCACGTAGACGAGCCGGTGCAGCCGCACCCAGTTCTTCCTCAGGCGCCGGACCCATCCGCTGGTCGACGTGATCGCGAGCGCCAGCAGGATCGTGAAGGCGGTCATCCCGGCGAAGATGAACTTCCTCTTCAGGATGTCCGTCCAGATCTCGCCATACTGACACGCGGCGAACGACAGGCAATTGCGGTCGAACGCGAGATAGACGCCGACGTGGACGAGGGCGTACGCAAAGGCCCAGACCCCGAGCATCCGCCGGACGATCTGGAGGCGGTTGATGCCGAACACCCGCCGCAGCGGCGTCACCCCGAGGGTGATGAACAGCAGGCCCAGCGCGTCTTCTCCGGTTTCGTGCTCCAGGGTCTTGACGGGATCGATCCCCAGTGCGTCCTGCTGATTCCAGAACAGGAATCGGGAGAAATCGATCGCCAGCACCGCCAGCGGGACCGCACACGCGACGAAGACCGCGGGCTTGAAGTACCGCCAGTTGGCGATCGTGCCAAGCAGGGCGCCCAG
Source organism: uncultured Acidobacteriota bacterium (assembly GCA_963764505.1). Classification (GTDB taxonomy): domain Bacteria; phylum Acidobacteriota; class Vicinamibacteria; order Vicinamibacterales; family SCN-69-37; genus CAVXSP01. The sequence goes on from CAVXSP010000001.1 coordinate 2,995,213, forward strand.
CCGCCGCCACCAGGTGCGCATTCAGAAGTTCTTTTTCAAATCCATGCCGGCGTAGAGACCGGCCACCTGGTCCGAGTATCCGTTGAACATCTGCGTGGGCTTGCGGCTGAGCTGGCCGATGACGCGTTCGGACTTCTGGGACCAGCGTGGATGGTCGACGTTCGGGTTCACGTTCGCATAGAACCCGTATTCGCCCGGCGTGGCGACCGCCCAGGTATTCCTCGGCTGTGTCTCGGTGAAGCGGATCCGCACGATGGACTTGCCGCTCTTGAACCCGTACTTCCAGGGGACGTGCACGCGCAGCGGGGCGCCATTCTGGTTCGGGAGCACCTTGCCGTACAGACCGACCACCATCAGCGCCAGCGGGTGCATCGCTTCGTCCATCCGCAGGCCTTCGATGTAGGGGAAGGGGATGCCCGCGCTGTTGAGGAACGGCATCTCCCTGGGCCGCACCGCCGTCGTGAACTCGACGAACCTGGCGCCGGGCTGCGGGCCGACCTTGTTCAGCACCGCCGAGAGCGGCACGCCGACCCACGGAATCACCATCGACCACGCCTCGACGCAGCGGTGCCGATAGACGCGCTCCTCGAGCTGACTGAAATCGACGAGATCCTCGACTGCGTAGTCACCAGGCTTCGCGACCAGGCCGTCGACCTTGACGGTCCAGGGCTTCACCGTGAGGCGGCCCGCATACTTGGCCGGATCCGACTTGTCGGTCCCGAACTCGTAATAGTTGTTGTAGTTGGTGATCTGCTCCCAGGTGTGGGGCTTCTCGCTCGTGGACAGCGGGGACTTCCGGACGTTCGAGAAAGCCGCCTGCGCCGGCTCGCCTGCCGCCGCCGCGACGGCCGCGCCGCTCGGACTGTCCGCGCAACCGCCCAGGATCGCGCCGGCGGCGGCACCCGCGACGCCGACGCTCACGGCACGCATGAACTCGCGGCGCGACCGGTAGACGGCCTCCGGCGTGATTTCGGACGACGGGATCTCCGCACTGGTGCGAATCTTCAGGATCATGGCGTCACTGGGAAATACCTCAATTAGACCACAATATTCCACGCCGCCCGGGGGCCCGAATTCTTTGCGGTAACATACGGGGCCGGGAGCCCCTGCACATGAGCGCCACGCCGACCGTTCAGTCCAGCACTGCCGCGGCCCTCGGCGCGAAGCTCGCCGCGCGGACGGCCGATGTCGGCGTCATCGGCCTCGGCTACGTCGGCCTGCCGCTCGCGGTGGAGTTCGCGCGCGCCGGATTCCGAACGACCGGCATCGACGTCGACCGGCGAAAGGTCGACGCGATCGCCCGGGGCGAATCCTACATCCAGGACGTTCCCGCGGCCCAGGTCGCCGAGTGCCGGCGCGCCGACCGGCTTCGCGCCACGATCGATCCGGCCGCCGTGGCGGGCCTCGACACGATCAACATCTGCGTCCCGACGCCGCTGCGGAAAACGAAGGACCCGGACCTCTCCTACGTCGTCTCCGCGGTCGAGATGATCGCGGACCATCTGCATCCCGGCATGCTCGTCGTGCTGGAATCGACGACGTATCCAGGCACGACCGAAGAGGTCGTACAGCCGATCCTCGAGCGGCGCGGCCTGAAGGCCGGCGAGGATTTCTTCCTCGCCTTCTCGCCCGAGCGCGTCGATCCGGGCAACGAGAAGTGGCACACGCGCAACGTTCCCAAGGTCGTGGGGGGCCTGACGCCCGACTGCTCCGCGCTCGCCCGGCTGCTCTATTCGGCGTCGATCGACACGGTCGTCGAGGTGAGCTCCCCGAAGGTCGCCGAGATGGTCAAGCTGCTCGAGAACACGTTCCGGGCGGTCAACATCGGGCTGGTGAACGAACTGGCGCTCATGTGCGATCGGCTCGGCGTCAGCATCTGGGAGGTGGTCGAAGCGGCGGCGACCAAGCCGTTCGGCTTCATGCCGTTCTATCCCGGGCCCGGGCTCGGCGGCCACTGCATCCCCATCGATCCCTTCTATCTCTCGTGGAAGGTGAAGGAGGTCGGCTTCGAGGCGCGGTTCATCGAACTGGCCGGCCACGTGAACGGGGCCATGCCTCACCATGTCGTCGAGAAGGTCACCGACGCGCTGAACAGCCATTCCAAGGCCGTCCGCGGGTCGTCGGTCCTCGTGCTCGGCATCTCGTACAAGCGCGACATCGACGATCTGCGCGAGTCGCCCGCCTTGGACGTCATGGCCGTGCTTCAGCAGAAGGGGGCGCGGATCAGCTATCACGATCCGTACCTGCCGGCCCTTCACGCGCGCGAGTGGCCGGGCGGGCTCGATCTCCAGTCCGTTCCGCTCACGCCGGAGACGTTGCAGGCGGCCGATTGCGCGGTGATCGTGACCGATCACCGCGTGATGGACTATGGGGCCATCGTCGCAAACGCGCCGCTCGTCGTCGACACGCGCAATGCGATCAGGACGTCTCACCCGCACGTCTTCAAGCTGGGCGCTCCGGCCGGCGCGAACCGCGGCCGCTGAAGCGCGCTTCACCGCTCGAGCCCGAGAAACCTCCGGCTCTCCTCCCAGATCGCGTCCATCGAGGCCGTGAGCTGGTGGCCGTCGTCGAGCATGCGCAGCTCGACCTGCGGCCGCTCGCCCGCCCATCGCGCGACGCTCGCCGGATCGACGACATCGTCCCGACGCCCCTGGAAGACGAGCGTCGGGTGGGTGACGCGCAACCCGAATGCGTCGTACCTGGCGGCGTCCTCGTACAGCGTGAAGCCGATCTCGGCGTCGCGGGCCCAGGCGTGATGGAACACGGCGACCCGGCCGGCGCGCTTCCATTCCGCGATCCGATGCGCGCCGAGCGCGCCAAGGCGACCGCCGCCGAAATCGACCGCCGGCGCGAGCAGGATCAGCCGTGCGACGTCAGCCGTCGCGGCGTGGAGGGCGACGAAGGCGCCGAGACTCGAGCCCACGAGGGCGATCGGACGCGCCGGGGCCCCGGCGATCGCCTGGCGGACGCGGCGCAACATGCGCGTCACGGTCAGCGTCCCGAAGTCCGGCTCGTTGAGATCCGGGCACTCGAATCCCACGCCGCGCCGGGCGAGCTCCTGCCCGAAGCGCTGTGCCTTCGAGGAGGCGGGGGAGGACGCGAACCCGTGGAGGTAGACGACGTGCGCGACGTGGCCCATCAGATCACCCGGCGGCAGTCCGGCCGGCAGCGGCACGGGATGCCCGCCGCGCCGCCGGTCCAGTAGTCGTACGTCAGCTCCTCGCCCGCTTCGATCGTCCGTGCCGCCCGGATCCAGATCGTCAGCCCGGCGATCTCGACATAGCAGTTGGGCCGGCAGGCATGGTTGATGAAGCGCGCCAGGTTGCCGTCGACGGTGGCGTCCCGGACCCAGCGCCGATTCACGTTGAAGCACCAGATGCGCCCGGCCCGCAGGTAGCGGCGCTCGCGCCGGGCGCTCTCGGCGTGGGTGATGAGCTCGCCGGCATACTCGATGATGCGCGTGTTCTTGGAGATGCGCTGCCGGGTGAAGACGCCGAGTCCCGAGATGCCGGACCGGCGGCGGACGAGCTGCGGACGGGATCGGGCCACGTCAGGATGATAGCCAACGACCGCGAGCCGAGCGAGCCGGCCGCGGCACGTCGGACGAGTCCCGGTATACTTGTGGGGCGATGCGGCTGCTCCGCAAGGCGTCCCGCAATATGCGATCGGCCCGCGAGTTCGTGCGCGGGCTGCTCGACACCGACCATCCGCTGCTCGTCCACATCGTGCCGATGCGGCGATGCAACATCGATTGCGGCTACTGCAACGAGTTCGACAAGGTGTCGAAGCCGGTGCCGTTCGAGGTGATGGAAGGCCGTATCGACAGGCTGGCGGCGCTCGGAACGTCCGTCGTCGCCTTCAGCGGCGGCGAGCCGCTGATGCATCCCCAGCTCGACGACATCATCCGGGCGATTCGCCGGCGCGGCATGATCGCCGGCCTGATCACGAACGGCTATTTCCTTTCGCCGAAGCGGATCCAGGCCCTCAACGACGCGGGCCTCGACTATCTGCAGATCAGCATCGACAATCTGGAGCCCGACGACATCAGCAAGAAGAGCCTGCGGCTGCTCGACCGCAAGCTCCGGTGGCTCGCCGAGCACGCCGAGTTCGACGTGAACATCAATTCGGTGGTGGGCGGCGGCGTCCGCTACCCGGAGGACGCGAAGCTCATCAATCTCCGTGCCCGCGAGCTCGGCTTCTCCACGTCGCTCGGGATCATCCACGACGGGGCGGGATTCCTGAAGCCCCTCGGCGCGCGCGAGCGCAAGGTCTTCGACGAGGTCACGCAGATCATCAACGGCCCGCGCCAGGTGTTCAAGAATCTCTATTCGGGGATCCGCGGCTTCCAGGAGAATCTGGTTCAGGGACAGCCGAACGACTGGAACTGCCGCGCAGGCGCCCGGTACCTGTACATCTGCGAGCACGGCCTGGTGCACTGGTGCTCACAGCAGCGCGGCACGCCGGGCACCCCGCTCGATCGGTATACCCGCGACGACATCCGCCGGGAGTTCATGGCGCCCAAGTGGTGCGCGCCCTACTGCACCATCGGTTGCGTGCACCGCGTCTCCACCATGGATTACTGGCGGAAGCCCCAGCGTTCCGCTGCCTCGGGCGATGCGGCGGCGGGGCGCGTCGCGTCCTGACCGACCGCCGCCGACCGGTCGGGTCACGGTTCGTCCCAGCGAAATCGCAGCGCGGCCACGGCGGCGAAGGCACCCGCCATCAGCAGCACCGCGAGCGCGGTCACGCCTCGAGCCGTGCCAGGCGAATTGCCAATCGCCGCTCAATGGAAATCGTGCGACGCCGTCTGCGGACCGCCGGTGCGCAGCCCGTCGATCCGATCGGCTTTGATCGACACGGCGCCATCCTGATTCTGGAGCGCTCCTTCGACAATCAGATACGGCTCGTCGAGGATCACGCGCTTGTTCGTGTCGAAGACGGCGGGCGTGACGATGGCGTTGGCAACGCCGGTCTCGTCTTCGAGCGACAGGAAGACGAAGCCGTTGGCCGTGCCTGGCCGCTGGCGCACGATGACCGCGCCGGCGACGCGCACGCGGCGGCCCGCGCGCTCGCCCGCGAGATCGCATGCCCGCAGGATGCCGCGAGCGGCGAGCGAACGGCGGACGAGCGCCATCGGGTGCGGACCGATCGTCAGGCCCGTACCGTCGTAGTCGGCCCGAACGCGCTCGGCGAGCGACATCGGGGGAAGTGGCGAGCGTCGTTGGATCGTTGGACCATTGGACGACGGCGACTCAGACCCCGGCATCGGATCGGTCTCGTCGATGAGCAGCGGCCCGGCCGGCCGGCTGGCGCGCTCGGCCTGCCAGAGCGCCGTCCGGCGGTCCCGGCCGAACGCTGCCAGCGCGCCGATCTCGGCCAGCGTCCGGAGCTCGTCCTGGTGCCCCCCCATGCGCGTGACCAGCTCGTCGAGCGAGGCGAACCGCGGTCGGGCGGCGGACGCGCGAGCGGTCTCGATGCGCCTCCCGACGTCCTCTCTCAGTCCCTTGGCGTACATCAGCCCCAGCCGGACGCGCCCGTCCTCCTGGATGAAGCAGGACCAGTTGGAGACCTGCACGTCGATGGAGACGAAGCGGACGCCGTGCCGCTGCGCGTCCTTGACGAGCGTCGCCGGGTGATAGAAGCCCATCGGCTGATTGTTCAGGAGCGCCGTGTAGAATGCCGCGGGGAAGTGCGCCTTCAAATACGCGCTGGCGTAGACGAGCAGCGCGAAGCTGGCGGCGTGCGACTCGGGGAATCCGTACAGCGCGAACGACGTGATCGACTGCACGATCCCGTCCGCGTCGGCTCCCGTGATGCCGTTGGCCGCCATGCCAGCGCGCAGCTTCGTCTCGATCTGCTGCATGCGCTTGACCGAGCGCTTGAACCCCATCGCGCGCCGCAGCTCCTCGGCTTCGCCGCCGGTGAATCCAGCGACGACCATGGCCATCCGCAGCAACTGCTCCTGAAAGAGCGGCACGCCGAGGGTCCGCGCCAGCACGGGCTCGAGCGACGGGTGCGGATAGCTCACCGGCTGATCGCCCCGGCGCCGCGCCAGGTACGGATGCACCATCTTGCCGACGATCGGCCCCGGCCGGATGATGGCGACTTCGACGACCAGGTCGTAGAAATGCTCCGGATGCAGCCGCGGCAGCGTCGCCATCTGCGCGCGCGACTCCACCTGGAACACGCCAATCGTGTCGGCGGCCTGCAGCATCCGATAGACGGCGGGATCGTCGGGCGGGAGATGGGCCAGATCCAGCTTTGACCCGGGAGACTTCGTCCCCGCGGACCCCCTTTCGCCGTCGCTCGCGGTGTCCCCGAGGCCCCGCGCCGCTCCGGCGGGCTCGCTCGCATCGGCTCGCTCGCCGGCTGATTCGTTGATGATCGCCAGCGCCTCCTCCAGCACCGCCATCATCCCCAGGCCGAGCAGGTCGACCTTCACGATGCCGAGATCGGCGCAGTCGTCCTTGTCCCACTGCACGACGACCCGGCCGGGCATCGACGCGTTCTCGAGCGGCACGATCTCGTCGAGCCGGCCCTGGCAGACGATCATGCCGCCCGAATGCTGGCCCAGGTGACGCGGCAGATCCTGCAGTTCGGTCCAGAGCGCCGCGAACTGCGGCAGCCGTCGGTCGGCGGGATCCATGCCCGCCTCGCGCAGATGCTGCGCGAATGTCTCGCGCGGATCCACGAACTCGAACTGGTTCATCAGCCGCGCGAGCCGATCGATCTCCCGCTCGTCCAGCCCGAGCGCCTTCCCCACCTCCCGCGCGGCGCTCCGGCCGCGGTACGTGATGACGTTCGCGGTCATCGCCGCACCCATCCTGCCGTAACGCTCGTACACATACTGAATCACGCGCTCGCGCCGATCGCCGCTCGGCAGATCCAGATCGATATCCGGCCACTCGCCGCGCTCCTCGGAGAGGAACCGCTCGAACAGCAGGTCCATCCCGACCGGATCCACCGCCGTGATGCCGAGGGCGTAGCAGACGGCGCTGTTGGCCGCCGACCCGCGCCCCTGCACCAGAATGCCCTGCTGCCGGCAGAAATTGACGATGTCCCAGACGATCAGGAAGTAGCCGGCGAGGTCGAGCTTCTCGATGAGATCGAGCTCGCGCGCGATCTGCGCGCGGGCCCGATCGTGATACGGCCGATACCGATCGCGCGCGCCGACCTGCGTCAGCCGGCGCAGAAAGCGCACCTGCGTCTCGCCGTCGGGGACCGGATAGTCCGGGAAGCGGTAGCCCAGATCGGCCAGCGTGAACTCGAGCCGCTCCGCGAGCGCCTCGCTGCCGGCCAGCGCCTGCGGCAGATCGGCGAAGAGTCGCGCCATGTGCTCCGGCGCCTTCAGATATCGCTCCGCGTTGCGCGACAGCCGCCGGCCCGCCTGCTCCAGCGTCAGCTTGTGCCGGATGCAGGTGAGCACGTCGTAGAGGGGACGGGATTCCGGTCCGGCGAACCGCACGCCGTTCGACGCCATCACCGGCACCCGGAACGCGGCGGCCAGGTCCAGGAGCGAATCGATCGCCGACTGGTCGTCGCGGTGCAGATGCCGCTGCACCTCGATCCAGACCTGGCGGCGGCCGAACGCGCCAACGACGCGATCGACCAGCCCGCCCACCCCGTAGCGCGCCGCGTGGAGCGCCGGACGGCCGACCAGCGCGATGAGTCCCGCGGTCTGCCCTTCCAGATCCTCGAGCCCGAGCGCCGATATCCCCTTCGGCGCGCGAAGCTTCGCGCGCGTAATCACGCGGCACAGATTGCGATACCCCTCCACCGACGCGACGAGAACGGCCAGCGTCCAGGCAGGAGGGTCGAACGTCGAACGTCGAACGTCGGCGTTCGACGTGATCGTCAGTTCCGCGCCCACAATGGCCTTGATTCCCGCCGCCTTCGCCGCGCGATAGAACTGCGGCGCCCCATAGACGCCGTCCCGATCGAGCAGCGCCATCGCGGGATACCCCAGCTCGGCCGCACGCTGCACGAGCGTCTCGGGCAGCGACGCGCCATCGAGGAACGAGAAGGCGGAGGCTGTGTGGAGCTCTATGTACATGTGCCCATCAGTCAAAAACCCCCTGAACCTCCCACCGACCCGTGGCTCGATCGCGAGCGAGACAGAACACGCCGCCGGGACCAGCCAGCTCGACATCCCATTCGTCGCGATCCCAGGCCTCCGCGGACGCCAGCGGACTCACCGGCGCCCACCAGCGTCCGGACGATCGCCACGGACCGGCGCGCACCACGATCCGACCGCCCGGAAGGCCGCACGCGGGGGTCACCTGGACCGGTGCGCCATGCTCGACGACCACCGTCGCCGCAATGGGAAGCCGGAACCGACGGAGACAGAGCCCAAGAGGCGGCGCAGCCGGCGAAATCCCGGCCGCCCCGGCGGGCTCGCCTCGACCGGGGTCGCGCGGTTCCCGATCGCGCTCGGGCGCAAAGGAATTCATGCGCACCACGCGCTCGTCACAGGTGTCGAGCAGCACCGGCGCGCCGACGCGCGTCTCTCCCATCAACGCGCCCAGCCTCGCCACGAGCGTCGTCAGATGCTCCGGTGACGGGAGCGAACGTGCGAGCAGCGATCCCTGGACGATTCTCCCGGGCGTGACGCCCAGCTCCAGCTCGACGACATCGATGGCCGCCGTGGGGGGATGAGATTCGAGATCGAGCAGAATCAACGTCCGCAGCACCCGCGCATCCCGAATCGGCGCCGGCCAGTGCAGCGTCCGCTGGTACGTGGCGCGGGTGACCAGCCGCAGACGTGTGATGACGGTCACGGCGCCGCGATCGGCCCTCTCGAGCGCCGTCGAAAGCGGATCGCAGAGTCGCGCGAGCACGAACGACAGCGGTTCGAGCCCCTCGATCGGCCACTCGAGCTCGAGCCGTTCGATGAACCGCGCGGGCTCGGCGGTCGGCACGAGCGGCGCCGCATCCAATCCGTGCGCGGCCCGGTGCAGCCGAAGGCCCATCTCTCCCAGCCGGGTCCGCACTTCGGCGGCGGGCAGTCGCGCCAGATCGCCCAGCGTCCGCAGCCCCCATCGCCGGAGCGCCGCCAGACACTCGACGCGCGAGTCCGGGGCCTGACGCGGACGACGACCGCGCCTGCCTTCCTCGGCCCGCCCCCACAGGGCGGCATCCGGCAATGTCGCCAGGAGGCCGATCTCGACCCCTGTCAGCGCTGCTGCCGGGTCGCCGGGCACGACGATGCGGTCCGCCTCCGCGGAGGATGTGTGAGCGAGCAGCCACGCGGCCATCATCGTTCCGGCGACGGCCATGCGCGCCGAGACTCCGCGATCGATCGTCAGCCGCCGGATTTCCGCAGCAATCGCCGCCGGCGGCCCCAGCACGCGCGCGAGTCCACTCACGTCGAAGACGACCCCCTGCGTTCCGTAACGCTCCACGCGAGGGGAGCACGCGCGCCCAATGGCCTGGAGAACCTGCGGATCGGCAGGGCGGCGCACATCGGCACACAGACAGCAGAAGAGCGACATGAGGCCTCAGCCTCGCGTGCGGGGCGAAGCCGCCTGGACACGCAGCTCGAACCCGGCGAATCGCCGGGATTGGGAATGGGCGCCCGTCCAGCACCGCCGTCCTTCGATCCAGACCGAGCGGCCGCGCGCGCTGCGACCGACCGGCCGCTCCCCCACCAGCAGGCAGACGGTCGGCTGTCCCTCGATCACGTGCGCCAGCCGCAGCCAGGTGGTGAACGGAAGCGCCCCGAGCGCCCGCGGGGGCACATCGGCCAGGTCGAGCGCTGTGACGGCAAATCCTCCCGCGCGGACGATCAGATCGAGCGCACGAATGGCATGGAGCACGGCTCGATCGATCCCGGATTTGAGCGCGCCTGGTGAGAGGGCCGGGCCTCTTACCCAGAGAACCCGGGTCAGATCCAGTCCGGCGCGGGCCGCCGTCCAGGGGTCGAAGCGATCGCAGGTGTCCACCAGACCGACCAGCCCGCCCTGTCTCGTGGCGGCGGCGAGCGTCGTCACCAGCGCACTCGTGCAGCCGGACGATCGTGGGCCGATCAGCTCGGAGACTTCGCCATGGGGCCAGCCACCGCCCAGGCTGGCGTCGAGCGGCGCAATGCCGGTGGCCAGCACGCCTCCGCCGGAGGGCAGATGGCGCGCGAGAGAGGTATCCAGCTTCCGGGTCTGGAGGAGCGACTCCAGCCGTTGAACAGCACCAGAGGCCATGTGTTTCGTCTAATTTTCGCTTCCCGCTGCGAGTATAGGCGGGAACGCGAAAGACGATCAAGAGGCGAAACTTCTTCGGAATTCCGGGCTGCGCTTCGCGCTTTCCGTGCCGCCCCCTTAATATGGGCCGACGCGTGACCAATCCATCGACCCGCCTTCAAGCCGACATCGAACCGCCTCGCCCGTGGCTGCACCGGATCGCCGGCGCGCTCGCGCACCGCAACTTCCGGATCGTGTGGTTTGCGGCTCTCGGTTCGACCATCGGCACCTGGATGCAGAACTTCGCGCAGAGCTGGCTGGTGTTCGATCTCACACAGTCGAACTTCTACAAGGGAATCGACGATTTTCTCGGGCAGCTCCCCATTCTGCTGTTCATGCTCATCGGGGGCGTCATCGCGGATCGGCACGATCGTCGCAAGCTGCTCACCGGCTCGCAGTACGTGCAGGCGTTCTCCGCGTTCGTGCTGGCCGGGCTGCTCTTCTGGCACCGCGTGACGGTCTGGCACATCTTCGCGCTGTCGTTCATCACCGGCTGCGGCCAGGCGTTCGGCGGTCCCGCCTATCAGTCGATGATCCCGTCGCTCGTGCCGCGACGCGATCTGCCCAACGCGATCGCGCTCAATTCCACGCAGTTCAATTTGTCCCGGGTGCTGGGTCCGGTCGCCGGCAACGTCGTCCTCGTGGCGATCGGCGCGGCGGCATGCTTTGCGCTGAACGGCCTCTCGTTCTTCATCGTGGTCATCGCCCTCGCCTCGCTGCGGCTGCCGCCCCATGTCACGGCGAAGACACACCGCGCCATCGGCGAGGATCTGAAGACCGGGCTCGGCTACGTACGGCAGAACCGGCTGATACTGACGATCACGGCGCTCGTGTTCGTCAGCACGTTCCTCGTAATGCCCATCCTCACGTTGATGCCGGCCTTCGCGACCAACGTCCTCAGCCATGGCCCGGGCACCTCGGCGACGCGGCTGTCGATCCTGATGGCTTCCCAGGGGCTCGGCGCGATTGTCGGGGCGCTCATGGTCGGCAGCTTCGGTCGGTTCAGGAGCATGGGGCTGACCTGGCTGGCCATGCAGGCGCTGCAGGGGCTGCTGATTGCCGCCTTCGCCAGCTCCCGGACGTTCTCCATGAGCGTCGGCCTGCTGTTCATCGGCGGCATCGTCTTCATGGCGGTGTTCTCGATCAGCTTCTCGATCGTGCAACTGACCGTACCGGACGAACTGCGGGGCCGGGTCGTGAGCATCTACATGGTCGCGCTGCGTGGTGGCTGGCCGCTTGGAGGCCTGGTGGCGGGCTGGCTGGCCGACAAGTACACGGCGCCGGCGGTGCTCGCCACCAACGGCCTCGTGCTCACGCTGATCGTCGGGTCGTTCCTGGCGTTCGGGCGCGGCCGGGCGCTCGGAGAGATCTGACTCCGCCCTCCGGGCCTCGTCCGGCTTCGCGGATCCCGCGCGTCCGGCGCGAGCACTGCGGCGTTCGGCCTCGACGACTAGACAATCCAGTACAGGCCCAGCCCGATGGATGCGGCCGCGACGACGATGCCGGCGGCGCGGCCGATCCGCTCGAGGCGGCCCAGCGACAGCACGCGGGCGAGGAGCACGCCGAAGAGGGACATCGACAGCAGGATCCCGAGGCCGAAGAGCGCGACCATCAGCAGGACGGTCGGGATGGCCATCGAGGTGAGCGCGGATCCCATTGGCGCGAGCAGAACGAGGGCGCGGACGCTGCTGACCGCGAACACGGCGCCCATGGCGGTCGGCAGCGTCGAGTGCGCGTGTCCGCGCGGGTGCGCCGCGCGCGCGCCGAAGTGCAGGTGCCAGCGCCGCCGTCCATCGCGCTCGGCGTGGACGTGTCCGTACGCCCGTCCGCTCATCGTGCTCCACAGGCCGGCGACGCCGAGCAGAATCAGCAGCGCGCCGCCGAACCGGTCCGCTCTGGCGGCCATCGCTTCCGGCAGAATCCAGCCGAACGTCAGCGCGAGGGCGGCGGCAGCGCCGAGGACCAGCGTATGGCCGACCGCGAACTGGCACGCCGTGCGCACGACCCGGGCGCGCCGGGCGTGGGTCCTGCCGTCGATCGAGAGCGCCGCGATGGCCATGAGGTGGTCGGCGCCGAGGCCGTGCAGGAATCCGAGCACGAGCGCAGAGCCGCTGAGCAGAAGAACGGGCATCGGAGCATTGTAGTCGTCCTCGCCGATCCGGAATTCATTAGAATTCACCCGTGGCCCGCATTCTCGTGGTGGAGGACAGCGTCGACATCGCTGATCTGGTCACCCACTATCTGCAGCGCGCGGGCCATCAGGTCGATCAGCTCGGCGTCGGAACCGCGGCGCTCTCGCGTGTTCGATCGAGCGCACCGGATCTGATCGTTCTCGACCTCATGCTGCCGGGCATGGACGGCCTGCGGGTCTGCCAGGCGCTGCGCGGCGATGCGACGACCGCGGCGATTCCGATCATCATGCTGACCGCACGCGGCGAGGAGTCGGATCGGCTGCAGGGGTTCGAGCTCGGCGCCGACGACTACGTCACCAAGCCGTTCAGCCCCAAGGAGCTCGTCGCCCGCGTCGGCGCGCTCCTGCGCCGGCTCGAGCGGCCGGCCACGCCGCCGGCGGTTCTCCGGTACGGGCCGATCACGATCGACATCGGTCGGCACCACGTCGCGTGCGACGCGCGGGAAGTGCGGCTGACCGCGAAGGAGTTCCTGCTGCTCCGCTATCTCATCGAGCACCGCGGCCGCGTGCTCTCGCGCGATCTCCTGCTGACGGACGTCTGGGGGTACCAGTACACGGGCGGCACGCGCACCGTCGACGTGCACATCCGGCGGCTGCGCGAGAAGCTGCCGTTTCTCGGTGCGGCGCTCGTGACGGTCAAGCAGTTCGGCTACCGTCTCGACGACCCCGCGCCCGTCCCCTCGTGAGCTTCCGCACCCGGCTGCTGCTCGTCACGCTCTCGGCCACCGCCCTGGCGCTCGCGGTCACGGTCGTGCTCGCCAACGGCGGCATCGGATCCGGGCCGGCGTCGGCCGACGCGTTTCGATCGCTGGTGCTGCGATCCGTGCTGGGGGGTGCGGCGGTCGCCAGCGTGTTCGCGCTCGGCGCCATCTGGGCGGAGTCGCGGCGGCTCGCGCGTCGCGTCGCCGGCGCCAGGAGCGTCGTCCGCCGGTACCATCAGTACGATTTCTCGCGGACGCTCGAGCCGTACGGCGAGATTGGGGGGGCGGCCGAGATTTTCGACGCGGCCGCCCGGGAGATGGGCGAGCGGCTCATGCAGCTGCTCACCGAGCGTACGCATTTCAACGCGGTGCTGACGGGCATGGAGGAAGGCGTGGTCCTCGTCAGCAGCACCGGCCGCCTGCTGCTCGCCAACCCGGCACTGCGTTCGATGCTCGAGCTGACGGGCGAAATCGAAGGTCGCCAGTTCCTCGAGGTCGTGCGCCACCCCGACGTGGCGGCGCAGCTCGCGAGCGCGCTCAAGGGCGCGGCGCCTCCGGCGGTGGAAACCGACTTGGGGCGCGAGCGGCGCCGGACGTTCGCCGCACGTGCGGTGCCGATCGGCGTGGAGGCCGGTGGCGGCGCGGTCCTGGTACTCCACGACGTCACCGACTTGCGCCGCGCCGACCAGGTGCGGCGCGATTTCGTCGCCAACGTGTCGCACGAGCTCAGGACGCCGCTCACGGCCATTCGCGGCTACGTCGAAGCCCTGCTCGACACGCCGGCGGGGACGCCCGGCGCCACCTCCGGCGAGACTCGCGATTTCCTGGAGGTCATCCTGCGCCATGCGCTGCGAATGGAGCGGCTGGTCCGCGACCTGCTCCGGCTCGCGCGGCTGGATGCCGGTCAGGAGCCGCTCGAACGCGCCCCCTGCTCGGTCGGTGCGCTCGTCTCGGCGGCCGAGCACGACCTCCACGCGGTCATCGGCGCCCGGCGGCAGCACGTCGCGGCGTCGATGGCCGAGGGCACGACGGTGTTCGGCGACGCCGCCAAGCTCCACGACGTGCTGCGGAACCTGCTCGAGAACGCCAGCAACTACAGCCCCGAGGGCGGGACGCTCGAAGTCACCGCGACGCGCGCGGGCCGGGACGTCCGGATCGAGGTCGCCGACCGCGGGCCCGGCATCCCCGATGCCGATCTGCCCCGCATCTTCGAGCGGTTCTACCGTGTCGACCGATCGCGCTCGCGCGATCCCGGCGGCACGGGGCTGGGCCTCTCGATCGTGCGGCACCTGGTGGAACTGCACGGGGGACGCGTCGCCGCTGCCAACCGGCCGGGCGGCGGCGCCGTGCTCACGGTCACGTTGCCGGGCGATGACGGCCTAGCGCAAGATCCGAATCGCGAAGTAACAGCCCGCGCCGATCAGTCCTGAGGCCGGAATCGTCAGGATCCACGCCCAGACGATCTGGCCGGCGACGCCCCACCGCACCGCCGAGAGGCGCCGCGTCGCGCCGACGCCCATGATCGCCCCGGTAATCGTGTGCGTCGTGCTGACCCCCACGCCGAACAGGGTCGCCACGTAGATCGCCACCGACGCCCCGGTCTCGGCGGCGAAGCCGCCAGGGGGCTGCAGCTTGGTGATCTTCTGCCCCATCGTCTTGATGATCCGCCACCCTCCGGCCCATGTGCCGAGGCCCATGGCTGCGTGCGCCATGAGAATCACCCAGACCGGCACGGCGAACTCGCGCAGGTACCCGCCCGTCACGAGCGCGCCCGTGACGATCCCCATCGTCTTCTGGGCGTCGTTCGCCCCGTGCATCAGGCTGTAGCCGGCCGCGGAGGCGATCTGCAGCCGCCTGAACCAGTGGTCGACCTTCGTGGGCGTCGTGTCGCGGAAGATCCAGTAGATGGCCGTCATCACGGCGAGCCCGACGACCAGCCCGATGAGCGGCGACAGCACGATGAACCAGAGCGTCTTCGTCCAGCCGGAGAGGATGACGGCGCCGAACCCGGCCTTCGCCACCGCGGCACCCGCGTAGCCGCCGAACAGCGCATGCGACGAGCTCGTCGGCAAACCGAAATACCACGTGATCAGGTCCCAGACGATCGCGCCCGCAAGCCCCGCCAGGATGACCGAATAGGTGACGATCGACAGGTCGACCATGCCCTTGCCGACCGTGGACGCGACCGCCGTGCCGAATCCGAACGCGGCCACGAAGTTGAAGAAGGCCGCCCAGAACACGGCCTGGCCGGGTGAGAGCACCCGTGTCGATACGACGGTCGCGATGGAGTTGGCCGCGTCATGAAACCCGTTCAGGAAGTCGAACGCGAACGCCACCGCGACGATGGTCAGGATCGTGAGCAGGGCCGGGTCCACGCCCGTCACCCGTGCTTCACGACGATACCTTCGATCACGTTGGCGACGTCCTCACAGGCGTCCGTAATCTGCTCGAGATAGTCGAAGATCTCTTTCCACTTGATGATGACGATGGGGTCGCGCTCCGTATCGAAGAGCTGCCGGATCGCCTCCTGGAAGACACGGTCGGCCTCGTTCTCGAGACGGTTGATCTCGACCGTGTCCGACTCGACCGGCTGACGGGTGGCCAGCGCCCCCATCGCGGCGTGCAGGCGCTCCGCCGAGCGGCTGACGATGCGTGCGAGCTCCCGCGCGCCCGGCCGGACCGTCCGAATCTGGTACAGCCGGATCAGGGAGGCGGAGTGGTCGATCATGTCCATCACGTCGTCGAGCGACGTCGACATGGCGTACAGGTCCTCGCGATCGAACGGCGTCACGAACGTCCGATGGAGCCGCTTGATGGCATCATGGGTCAGCGCGTCGCAGCGGTGCTCGGCGTCCTTGATCCGGTCGACGGTCGCGGTATCGGGCGGTTCGGCGGCGAGCAGATCCTCGAGCAGGATCCCCGCCGCCCGGATCTCGTCCGTCATTTCCTTGAAGAGGTCGAAGAACTGCTCGTTGCGCGGAAGGAGATTGAACCGGAATGGCATGAGGTGTCGGCGCCGTCTGATGCCTCAATGTAACATCGGTGCAACGGCGCCCGTAACGAGCATTTAACCTCGGCGTCATCACGGGGTAACGCCAGCCGCATACGCTCCTGGCGTGGCGCCCCCCCGAATCCTGGTCGTCGAGGACGAGACCGATATCGCGGCGCTCATCAAGCACACGCTGGAGCGCAACGGCGCGGCTCAGGTGGAGGTGGTCGGCAGCGGCGAAGTCGCGCTCAAGGCGGTCGCCACGGCCCCTCCGGACCTCATGATTCTGGATCTGAATCTGCCGGTCATCGACGGCGCCGAGGTCTGCCGGCTGGTGCGCGCAAGGCTCGCCACGACCGCGCTGCCGATCATCATGCTCACCGCGCGCACGACCGAGACGGACCGGGTGGCCGGCCTGGATCTCGGGGCTGACGACTACGTGACGAAGCCGTTCAGCCTCCGCGAGCTCGGCGCGCGCGTGCGGGCGGTCCTCCGGCGGCACCAGCCGATCGCTCCGGCCCCGTCGGTGTACCGGGGCAGCCGGCTGCTGGCGGACTTCGAGGCGGTCTCGGTGGCGGTCGACGGCGAAGCGGTCCGGCTGACGCGCCGCGAGTTCGAGCTCCTGCGATTCCTCGTGGAGAACCGGAATCGCGTGCTCTCGCGCGAGCGTCTGCTCCAACGGGTCTGGGGCTATCAGGAGTCGATCGAAACCCGATCCGTCGACGTGCACGTCGGCCGCCTGCGCGCCAAACTGGGGCCGGCGGGTCGTCAGATCGAGACGGTCGTCGGACTCGGCTACCGCTTCGTCGACCAGCCGCGCAGCTAGCGGCGCGGTCCGCGGCAGTCCGCGATCTCGGATCGCCGGTCGCCCCGCGCGGGCTAGTGGTGCGGCTGCCCCGAGCCCTCCGGGCGGTCCGCGGCTCGCTCAAAGCGCTGCATCGCCCGCTCGACCCGGTGCCAATCCGTGTACGTAATGGTCCGCACGATGTGGCTATCGCGCTCCTCGCGGACGGCCCACCCGGCTGTCGTGACGGTCACCGTGAAGCGTCTCCCCGGAAGGTCTCGGGTGATCTGGTTCGTGAACATCGGTCAGGGCTCCCTGCAAAGGCTGGGGCGGGTTGCGCGCCGGCGTGACTACCGCTCCGTACATACCAAGGATCCGCGTGCCGGCTTGTAAACTCTAGGTAACATCCGCGGGCTGTCGCGCTCCCGACACGCGGGCGAATGCCCGACGAATCCCGCGCCTCAGCGAGCGCCGGCTGGCGCCACATGTAAAATGGAGCCCGATGAATGACGTCGTGACAATCGTCCTCGGCGGGGGACGCGGCACACGACTGTTTCCGCTGACGCACCGACGCTCCAAGCCGGCTGTCCCGATCGGCGGGAAGTACCGGCTGATCGACATTCCGCTCAGCAACTGCCTGCATGCCGGACTCAAGCGCATCTACGTCCTGACGCAGTTCAATTCGGCGTCGCTCAATCGCCATATCGCGCAGACCTACCGGCTGGACATGTTCTCGGAGGGGGCTGTCGAAGTGCTCGCGGCGGAACAGACGCCGGAGGGCGAACAGTGGTTCCAGGGCACCGCCGACGCGGTGCGGCAGGCGGCCCGCCACTTCCAGTCCGTTGACGCGGAATACTATCTCATCCTCGCGGGCGACCACATCTTCCGCATGGATCTGGCCGAGCTCATCGAGGCCCACGTCGAGAACGACGCGGACATCACGATCGCGGCCCAGCCGATCGACCCCGAAGAGGCGACGCAGATGGGCATTCTGCTCTTCGACGCCTCGGGCCGGATCGCCGGATTCGAGGAGAAGCCCACGCCCGCGCGCCTCGCGGAGATGAAGTCGAGTGCGCCGCCCGGGTCGCCGGTCGGCAGCCTGACGCCGGACAGGCCGTTCGTGGCGTCGATGGGCATCTACGTCTTCTCGCGCGAGGTGCTGTACGACGTGCTCGCGCGCGACGCGGCCGTGGACTTCGGCCGGCAGATCATTCCGCACGCGATCCAGACGCATCGCGTGACGCCCTATTTCTATCGCGGCTTCTGGGCCGATGTCGGCACCGTCCGGTCGTTCTACGACGTGAACATGATGCTCACGCGCCGCGGCGCGCCGTTCAAGTTCTACCATCCGACGCGACCGATCTACACGCACCCACGGTTCCTGCCGGCCGCCCGGATGCAGGACTGCCGCGTCCAGCAGGCGCTCGTGTGCGAGGGAGCCTTCCTCGAGAGCTGCGAGGTGACCGACAGCATCATCGGCGTCCGCGCGTCGATCCACCGGGGTGCGTCGATATCGCGGTCGGTGCTGCTCGGCGCGGACATCTACGAGGAACATCCCGGCGAGATTCCCCTCGGCGTCGGCCGGAATGCCGTGCTCGACAGGGTGATCGTCGACAAGAACGCGCGAATCGGCGAGGAGGCGCGTCTCGTGAACGAGCGCGGCATCCAGGACGTCGACGGCGATGGCTACTACATCCGCAGCGGCATCATCATCGTCCCCAAGGGCGGCGTGGTGAAGCCGGGGACGATCGTCTGAGCCCGGGCACGTTCAGCCCAGCGCCCTCAGCATCTTTGGCGTCGCGAACCAGGAGACCTGCCCGGCGCCCTGCGCCGGTGGGCCATCGAACTCTATCCGGCACACGCCACCCTTCTTGAACGGCAGCGGCGCTTTGGCGCCGATGAGCCAGGCCGCGAGCTCGCCCAGGTCGGGCTCGTGGCCGACGAGCGCCAGCCCACGAGCCTTGCGGTACGGCTGGATCGCGTCGACGGCCTGCGGCGGCCGGACACCGGGCGACAGCGCGCTGATCACGGTGAGCGACGGGGCCGGCTTGAGGCCGTTCGCGAGCAGTTCGGCCGTCTGCTTCGCGCGGACCAGCGGACTGGCGAGCACGAGGTCGATCTCGACGCCGAGCGTGCGGAGACCACGCGCGATCTGCCGCATCCGGCCGATTCCCTTCCGCGTGAGCGGCCGCTTCGCGTCGTCCGGCCAGGCGTCGCCTCTGTCCTCGGCGATCGCGTGGCGCACCAGATAGAGGGTCTGAGCCGTGACGGCATCTCGCGAAGTCGGCATCTGCGGTCACCTGTCCCTTCTGCGGCCGCGCGCTCACGCGGTCGCCGTGCGGGCGCGCCGCGCGGGCGTCGCTGCCTGCGAGCCGGCCTTCAGCATGCGCGAGCGCGGGGCCCGACCGGCCGCGACGAGCAGCGGCACCCGTGCGGCGGCACGATCGGCCACCCGGTGCCACTGACGGCGGCGTCCGATGAACTGCCCGTGCAGCATGCGGCACTCGGCCTCGAGGCGTCTCTGCACGACCTCGAAGTCTTCATTGGCGGCCCGGTCCGTCACCGCCTCGGCGGCGACGGTCCGCACGTGTTCCTGGAGCACTTGCATGTCGTGCAGCCGGCCGAGCAGGTCCTGCAGCCGCTTCAGCATCGCGATCTGCCGCCCGACCGGCACCCCGGTCGATGCTCGGGCCAGCTCGAGCGTGTAGCGCAGCTTCTTGCCCGCGATCCGGACCCGATGAATCGGCTCCGGCACGTAGAGCGTCCCCGTGCCCGACAGCGCCGCATCGAGCCGGCGGGCGCGCTGGCGCAGACGGGCCGCGAGCCGGCCGAGCCACGCAGCGGCCGGCTGCGCCGCGCACGCCTCCGCCACGTGTCGCACACGCTCTGCCAACCGCTTCAAGTCGAGGCGCCCCAGCTTCGCGTCGAGATTCGCGGCGCGCCGTTCGCGTTCCGCTGCGAGATGGTCACGCACGGCGCGGTCGACGTGGGTCCCGCTCCAGGGTTGGCCCTGACCCTCGCGCACGAATTCGTCGAGCGCGACGTCCATTTCGCGCACCGCGCCGAGCGCGCGCCCCAGCCGTCGCACGTCCCGCGCCACGGCCTGGTGGCGCGATCCCCGGGTGGCCGGCAGCGCGACGGGCAGCGCCTCGCGCAGCCGGCGCGAGGCGACCCGCGCCTGATGCACGGCGCGGGCGTCGCCGCGCCGCGCACGCCGCAGTTCGCGCATCACCGCGCGCAGCTGCCGCCGTACGACCCCGGTCAGATCGCCGTGAGCGAGCGTGGTAGCATGAGCCGTCACCGGCGGACTCCCGCGACCACCCACGGCAGCGCATGCGCATCGCGGCCATCGACATCGGCACCAATTCGATTCACATGATCGTCTGTCGGATCCGCCCGGATCTGTCCTTCGAGGTGATCGACCGCGAGAAGGACATGATTCGGCTCGGCGCTGGCGGTCTCGAAGGACGCCGGCTGACGGAGACGAGCATCGCGGTCGCGATGCAGACGCTCTCGAAGTTCCGGCGTCTCGCCGAGTCGCACGCCGTGGACGAGATCATCGCCGCGGCGACGAGCGCCGTCCGCGAAGCAGCCAACGGCGCCGAGTTCATCGCCGCGGTGCTGCGGGACATCGGCATCCGCGTCCGCGTCATTTCCGGCGTGGAAGAAGCACGGCTGATTCACCAGGCGGCATTGTATGCCACCGGCGCTGGTCCCCGCCCCGCGGTCGTCATCGACATCGGCGGTGGCAGCACGGAGATCACGCTCGGCACGGCCGCGCGCATGCAGGCCGGGCGCAGCTTCAAGCTGGGCGCGATCCGCCTGACCGAGCGGTTCGCCCGCAGCGATCCCCTGTCCGGGCGCGATGAACGGCGGCTGGTCCGCTACATCCGCCGTGAAACCGGGCAGTTTCTCAGGCAAATCGTCCGGCGCCGGTTCGAGCGGGTCATCGGCACGTCGGGCACGATCCTCGCGCTGGGGGCCCTGGCCGCCGGCGCGCATCGGCCGGCCGACATCCGCAACCTCCGCGTGAGCGCGCGCAATCTGCGGCGGCTCCGGAAGACGCTGGTGCGTCAATCGCTGAAAGACCGGCTTGCCATGCCCGGCCTCGATCCACGGCGCGCCGATCTGGCCGTCGCCGGCGCCGTGCTCGTCGACACGCTCCTCGACGCCCTCGGCGCCGAGGACATCACACTCTGCGACTTCGCGCTGCGCGAAGGACTCCTGCTCGACTACATCCAGAAGAACCAGGCGCACATCCGCAAGGTCGATCGCTACCCGGACGTCCGGCGGCGCAGCGTGATGGAGCTGGGCGAGCGTTGCAACTACCTGCCCGACCACGCGCAGCAGGTCGCGCGGCTCGCACTGGCGCTGTTCGACGGCACCCGCGCGGATCACGGGCTGGGCGATCGCGAGCGCGAGTGGCTCGAATACGGCGCGCTGCTGCACGACATCGGCGTGCACATCGGCTACGAACGGCATCACAAGCACTCGGTACTATCTGATCAAACATGGCGGCCTCCGCGGCTTCGCGCCCGAGGAGATCGAGGTCATCGGCCTCATCGCCCGCTACCACCGCCAAGGGCTGCCCAAGAAGTCGCACGACGGCTTCGCCGAGCTTCCCCGCGCCGAGCGCGCCGCGGTGCGGATCCTGGCCGCCATCGTCCGACTCGCCGAGGGGCTGGACCGGAGCCATGGGCAGGTGGTGAAGACGATCGTCATCGACCGAAGGCCCGACGCGCTGGTCGTGCGGCTCAGGGGCGCGGCCGATCCGGAACTCGAGCTCTGGGCCGCCGGACGGCACGCGACCCCGCTGGCCGAACTGCTCGGCACCGAAATCCGGTTCGAAGCCGTCCCCTCCGCCAAGAGGAGCGCGGCGCCGCCGGGCCGCGGCGTTCAACGCCACTCGATCGCGGCGCCGACCAGCCCGGGCGCCAGAACCGGCAGGATCGGATAGTTGTTGCGGCCGTGCCAGGTGACGGCCCGACCGATGATGACGCCGGTCGCCGCGCCGAACACGACGTCGCTCAGGTAGTGCCGGTTGTCGTGGAGCCGCGAGATCGCGACGTACGAGGCGATCGAGTACGTCGGAAGCGCGGCGCGCCAGCCCAGGTGCTGCTGCAGCACCGTGGCCCCGGCGAACGTGATTGCCGCGTGCCCGGACGGGAAGCTGAACGTCGTCGAAGAGTTCGGCGTCCCGTCCGGGTTGAGAGGACGCGGCCGCCGGACGACCACCTTCAGCCCCTCGACGACGCCCTCGCTCAGAATCTGCGCCTCGAGCAGGTCCATTCCGAGGTGCCGGGCGCGGTCGGCCCCGCGCGCCCGACCGATGGTGTAGGTCAGCAGGCTCGCAGCCACCTGGACTTCGGTGGACCCGATCGTCTTGCCGGGTATGAAGAAGTGGTCCCAGGCGCGCGACCCTCGGAAATGCCGATTCAGCGTGCGGTCGTACGGATGGACGGCCAACGCCGCGGCGCCGCCCCCCGCGACCCAGTACACCGTGTTGCGCCGCGGCAGATGCTTCAGGTCGTCGCCCAGATTGTGGAACAGCGTCGAGAGGAAGCTCCTGGCGGCCGTGGCCGTCGCCTCCTGCGCGGCGACCGTTGACCAGACCTGTGGCCGCACGGGCGCCGCTGGGGGCGCGGCGAGGGTGGCGACCGTGCTGGACGGCAGCGAAAGCCCGTCGGCCGGGTTCTGCTCGTTCTCCGAGCTGGCCGCCGCCCGGCCGCCGGTCAAGGCGACGGCCATGCAGAAGAGGCAGGCCGCCGCACGCCGGCTACTTGGACGCCGCCGCCTCGACGCACGCATCGTCGTCCTCCTTGCTGTCCTCGTCGACTTCGTCGGCGACTTTGGGCTGGCCGGTCAGGTCCCAGTCCGCTTCGAACACGGATCGGAACCGCTTGACCACGCCGGGGTCGCGGACGATCAGTCCAATCTCGCGGCGGCGGTCGAGCTCCAGCGACCGGAGGCTCTGGCTGCCGATGAAGAGCTGCTGCCCGTCGCGCAGGATCGCACGCACGTGCAGGCGGAGCTTCGGCAGCTTCTCGACGTGGAGGAGCTCGGCGCGGCTCGTCAGCTTTCCGAGGATCCGGACGTTGACGCCGGACTTGGCCCGCTCCATGAGGAGGCGGATCATCGCGGGATCGGCGATCTTCGGGTCGTAGATCGACAGGTCCTTCCTAGCATCCTTCAGGAACGCCGTCAGGCGCGCCCGGGAATTCTCCGGGCTGACGACGAAGCCGTCATGCGCCGGGGTGTACGGCTGGCGCGTGGCGTCCGCGTCGAACAGCTTCAGCGCCTCCTGGACGTACGCCCTGTGACGGTTCACGACGCCGAAGCTCCGGCTCTTGAAGATGTCGAGATGAGTGTAGTTGAAGCCCATCGCGATCAGGGTCGTCTTGTCCACGATCAGCATCTTGCCGTGATAGCGGATCAAGTCGTCGCCGGTCCGCGAGACGGTCACGCCTGCCTGCAGCAGCGCCTGTTCGAGCTTGCGCAGGCGCTTCTCGCCTCCCTGGTTGGTGTGTGCGATCAACGCGTGCACGGCGACACCCCGCTCCACGGCGGACTCCAGCGCCTTCTGGAACTCCTTGAGGTCGGCACGGAAGATCAGGACGTGGAGACTCTCCTGCGCCTTCTTGATGGCCGTCCCGACCGGCGTGAAGCCGTCGTCGGGGGTCACGAGCAGTTTCATGGCCTAGTCGATCTCCTCGGCTTGTTTCTTCTTCTCCTCGTCCCAGTCGACTGCGGTCACGCCTTCGATCTGGAGCAGGTTCTTGGTGATGCGATCGGTGCCCCGCCTGGTCGGGAGCCGGATCTCGTACGACAGCTCGTCCTCGGACGACGTGCGCAGCTCGAAGCCGGCGTGCTGGCGCCGCAGCACGGCCTCGAGCGTCGGCTGGCTGCTGCGGGCCTGTTTGGTCGCGATCTTCAGCAGGAAGTACTTGCTGGCCTGCGGCTGGAACGACTCGATCACCCACAGCACACCGAGGATGAAGACCGTGGCGAACAGCGAGACGAAGTACAGCTCGACGCCCGCCGCAAGTCCGACGGCGAGCGTGGAGAGCATCACGCCGGCGTCCTTCGGATCCTGAATCTTCGCGCGATAGCGCACGAGCCCTGCCGCCCCGACCACGCCGAACGCGCGCGCCAGGCTCGATCCGACGACGAGCATCACGAGCGCGCCGATGACCGCCAGGATGATCTGGGTCTGCACGATGGGTGCGGATCGCTTCGGCGTCCCCCGGCGGCGCGGCCGCAGCGCCAGTGCGGCGCCGAGTGCCGTCGCGACCGGCAGCGCGATCGCGGCCTGGAGGACCTTGCTCACGTCGGTCCCCGTTCCGGGCGACTCGCTGCCGTTTGCCGGCTGCGGACCGTCGGGCTGGAGCGCCGGCGCGCTCTGGAAGGCCGGCACGGTCTGGGCTTCCGCGGACCGGAGCGCGAACTCGGGCACGAACAGGGCCCCGGTCACGAGCGCGGCCGCGACGCTTCTCGCGAGTGTCGTCCGCATCATGGGCGCTGCGGCCGCTCCCCGGCGGCATGGCTCGCCTCGCCCTGTTTCGGAAGCGTCCCGCTGTCGACGGTCTTGCCCGTCCGACTGATCGTCTGGAAGTAGAGCTCGTTCTCCGTGATCTCGACGAGCATGAAGCTCCGATCGGTGTCGAACCCGACCTGCGTCAGCGCGTCCCGGTGGATGTCCCCCTTGCGCAGCTTCCCGCCCGCACCCTCGATGAAGTAGTAGATGCCGTGCTGCGGGCGGATTCGCTCGTAGAAGTGCTCGTGACCGGCGAACACGGCATTCACGCCGTACTTGATGAACAGCGGCTCGATCACCGTCCGCAGGTCGGTCTCCGACCCGTGCATCCCGTTCGAATAGAGCGGATGGTGGAAGTAGGCGATCTTCCAGCCGGATCCCGCGCCCTTCAGCGCCTTTTCGAGCCAGTCCACCTGCGGCGGGTCCATGTAGTTGGAGTCGAGGACGAAGAACCGGACGTCGTCTTTCTTGAACGTGTAGTATCGCTCGCCGTCCATGCCGAACAGCTTGTAGTAGCGCTGGTTCGGGTCGTCATGGTTGCCGAGCGCGGCGTGGAATTCGACCCCGCCCTGAATCAGCGCCTGGTACGGCACCTCGAACTTCTTCTGGAAGTCCTGCGGCCGCTCGGCGCCGTAGATGTTGTCGCCGAGCATGATGACGAACCCGAACGGGAAGCGCTGGTGGTACGTCGCCATCTGGCGCGCGACGTCGTACTCCTCCGAGCCGCCGTCCCCGCTGTCTCCGATCACCGCGAACTTGACCGAGCCCTGGCGGACGGGCAGCGTGAGCGCCTGCGCCGCGGCCGATCCGCACGAGATCGCCAGCGCGAACACGAACAGCAGGGTCAGTCGTCGGAATCGATTCACCTGAGCGCCCCTACATCACGTCGCGCAGGAAATCGACCACGAGGTTGGCTTGCTTGTCGCGGAGGATCAGCGAGTTGTCGACGAACCGGTATTCCAGCTCCTGCGGCAGCTTCGGCAGCGCGGCCAGCAGCGTCGGTGGGAACGTCTGCAGCGGCCAGGCCGGCGGATACGTCTGATTGACGGCCGGCCGAAAGTGCGGCAGTTCGTCCAGCCTGAGCTTCTTGCCGTGCGCGGAGCGCCGGTTGAAGTCCGCCTTGACCAGCCGCCGGAACAAGGGCGTCACGTCGCGCGAGAACACGTCGCCGGCTTTCGCGCCGATGCGGGCCGTGCGAATGGCCTCGCCGAGCGCCCGCTCGCGCGCGGCGATGGTCGCCTGATCGGCGTCGGGCTTGAGCGGCGCGAACGCGCTGAGCGCGCGATGCCGCACCTCGAGATACTGCTTCACGTGCGCGTCGAACGCCTCGACGGCCGGGTCGTTGGGACTCACCGCCTCCTGAGGGCGGCCGCCAGCCTTCACCGCGACCGTCACGGCCAGCAGCAGAGCACCGACAATCGTCCAGGCGCAGGATCGCAGAGCGACGGCCACGGAGCACCTCGATGGCTCCCACTCTACGGGGGAGCTTCCCGCGCGGGAAACCGGGTCCATCCCTGATGTCGGCTGGCCGAACACCCGCCGGTGACGACGAATTTACATGCACGAAATCGAGTCCCTGCCGCCCCGCCTGTAAAATGGGCTCCTGTTCATGGCCCTTCCGCCGCGCCCGGTGCCCACGGCGCCTTCGTCCTCCTCCGAGCCCCTCAGCGCCGCGTCGAGCGCCAAGATCGACGTCCGCCGGCTGAACTTCTATTACGGGCGAACGCGCGCGCTGGCGGACATCGATCTTGCGGTGCCTCCGAATCGCGTCACCGCGCTCATCGGGCCCTCCGGCTGCGGAAAGAGCACCTTTCTCCGTACGCTGAACCGGATGAACGACATCGTGGCGGGCGCCCGTGTCGAGGGCGCGGTCCTGATCGACAATCAGGACGTGTACGGGCCGAATACCGACGTGGTCGCGCTGCGGCGTCGGGTGGGGATGGTCTTCCAGAAGTCCAACCCCTTTCCGAAATCGATTTTCGAGAACGTGGCGTACGGCCTGCGCCTCAACGGGATGGCGCGGCGCCGGCGGGAGATGGGCGATCTGGTCGAGCAGAGTCTGCGCGCGGCCGCCATCTGGGACGAGGTCAAGGACCGCCTGCACGATTCCGCGCTGGCCCTCTCGGGCGGCCAGCAGCAGCGGCTGTGCATCGCGCGGGCGCTCGCCATCCGCCCGGAGGTGTTGCTGATGGACGAGCCCGCCTCCGCACTGGATCCCATCGCGACCCAGCGCATCGAGGAGCTCATCTATGAACTCAAGCGGCAGTACACGATTGTCATCGTGACGCACAACATGCAGCAGGCTGCGCGCGTTTCCGATGTGACGGCCTTCTTCTGGCTCGGCAAGCTCATCGAAGTGGGGCCGACCGATCGGATCTTCACCAATCCGGCTGAGAAGCTGACGGAAGACTACGTGACCGGACGATTCGGCTAGGCGGAGACGGGATGCTTCGATGGCGACCGAGCACCACGTAAGACACTTTCAGGAGGAGCTGGAGCAGCTCAAGGCCCGCCTGCTCGAGATGGGCGGGCTCGCGGAGGACCGCGTGCGCACCGCCGTTCGGGCGGTCGTGCAGCGCGACCTCGCGCTCGTCGACAAAGTGCTCGGCGGCGACGCGGTCGTCAACCAGCTGCACATCGAAATCGACGACCGGTGCTTCAAGCTGCTCGCCCTGCACCAGCCGATGGCGGTCGACCTCCGATCCATCGTCGCCGCCGTGAAAATCAACACCGACCTCGAGCGCGTCGGCGACCTCGCCGTCAACATCGCCGAGGCGGGCCGGCGCTACTTTCAGCATCCGCCGGTCAAGGAGCTCGTGGACATTCCACGCATGGCCGAGATCGCCCAGGACATGCTCCGCGACGCGCTCGACGCCTACGTCCGGCGGGATACAGCCCTGGCCCAGAGCGTCCTCGACAAGGACGATGCGCTCGATGCCCTCAAGACGTCGGTGTTCCGGGAGCTGCTGAACCACATGCTCGCGGATCCGTCGACGATCGAGCCCTCGCTGGATCTGTTGCTCATCTCCCGGCACCTCGAGCGCATCGGCGACCACGCCACCAACGTCGCCGAGGACGTGATCTTCATGGTCTCGGCCAAGGACGTCCGGCACCACCAGGACGAGGAGCATCCCGCAGAGTAGATCCGTGCACGTGCGCGGCCCGCGGGCCCGCCCGAGTGCCATACAATGGCGGGATGGCCGCGCGTCCGCTGTGCGTCTCCTGCCGCCAGCGGCCCGCCGACGCGCGCTGGCGGCCGTTCTGCAGCCAGCGATGCAAGATGGCCGACCTCGGCCGCTGGCTGAACGAGCACTACCGGGTCGCCGACGCGACGGATCCGTCGGGCGAGCACCCGGCCGGAGAGCCGGACGAAGAGAACGACGATGACGATGCCGCACGGAGCTAGCACCGCGAGCGAGCGTTCCACGGATCGGAGCGCTGCGCCGGGGCCCGACACGTTGACGATTACCGACAATCGCACGGGGCGCCAATACGAGCTGCCGATCGAGGAAGGCGCCATCCGCGCGATGGACCTCCGGCAGATCAAGGCGTCGGCGGACGATTTCGGGCTGATCACGTACGACCCGGCGTTTCAGAACACCGCCGCCTGCCGGAGCCACATCACGTACATCGACGGCGACAAGGGCATCCTGCTCTACCGGGGCTACCCGATCGAGCAACTGGCCGAGCACAGCACCTATCTCGAGACGGCGTACCTGATTCTGTTCGGCGAGCTGCCGACCGCGGTCGAGCTCGAGGAGTGGACGCGCGAGATCACACTCCACACGATGCTCCACGAGAACATCAAGAAGCTCATGGAGGGCTTCCAGTACGACGCGCATCCGATGGGCGCGTTCCTGGCCATCGTCGGCGCCCTCTCCACGATCTACCCCGACGCCAAGCGCATCCAGGATCCCGACTGCCGCCGCCGTCAGATCCATCGGCTCATCGCGAAGGCGCCGAGCATCGCCGCCTACGCGTACCGGCACAGCATCGGGCGTCCGTACATCTACCCGGACAACTCGCTCAGCTTCAGCGGCAACTTCCTGAACATGCTCTTTCGCATGACGGAGCTCCAGTACCGGCCGCACCCGATCCTGGAACGCGCCCTCGACGTCCTGTTCATCCTGCACGCCGATCACGAGCAGAACTGCAGCACGAGCGCCATGCGCGCGATCGGCAGCTCGCATGCGGATCCGTATTCCGCGCTCGCGGGCGCCGCCGCCGCCCTCTACGGCCCCCTCCACGGCGGCGCGAACGAGGCCGTGCTGCGCATGCTCCAGGAAATCGGGTCGGTCAAGCACGTGCCGGAGTTCATCGCGCGCGTCAAGAATGGCGAGGGGCGGCTGATGGGATTCGGCCACCGCGTGTACAAGTCATACGATCCGCGGGCGCGGATCATCAAGCAGACGGCGGACCTCGTCTTCAGCGTCACCGGGCGGAACCCGCTCCTGGACATCGCGCTGGAGCTCGAACGGATCGCGCTCGAGGACGAGTACTTCGTCGCCCGCCGGCTCTACCCCAACGTGGACTTCTACTCGGGTCTGATCTATCAGGCGATGGGATTTCCCCTGGACATGTTCCCCGTACTCTTCGCGCTGCCCCGCACCGCGGGCTGGCTCGCCCAGTGGGACGAGATGCTGCGCGATCCCGACCAGAAGATCGCGCGTCCGCGCCAGATCTACGTCGGGCCCGCACGGCGCGACTACGTGCCGCGCGAGAAGAGACGATGATCGTGGTGCGCGCCGTCTCGGGACTCGCGGCGACGCTGCTGATCGTCTCGGCGGCAGGCGCGGTCGCCGTCTGCAAGACGGATCCGGGGCAGGCGCCGGCCCGGGGCTCGCGGCCGAGCGGCGCGCCGCGGCAGTCCGGCACCCGCGCTCAGGCGGCGGCCTTCGACGCCTCCAAGGCCTGGGACCACCTGCGCGAGCTGGTCAGCATCGGTCCGCGCCCGTCCGGCTCGGCTGCGATTCGCCAGGCCCGCGCCTACATCACGCGGCAGCTGAGCCGCGACGGTCTCGTCGTCGAGGAGCAGCCGTTCACGGCCACCACCCCACTCGGCAAGGTCGACATGGTCAATCTGAGCGTACGGCTGCCGGGCCGGCGACCAGACCGGATTCTGCTGACGGGACACTACGACACGAAGCTGTACCGGGACCGCTCCTTCATCGGCGCCAGCGACGGGGCCTCGAGTGCCGCCATCCTCATCGAGCTCGCTCGGGCGCTGCAGCACCGGGCGCACGATCTGACCTACGAGCTGGTGTGGTTCGACGGCGAAGAGGCCGTCTGCGAAGGCTGGGACCAGTGCGGCGGCCCCGGGTCGCCCGACAACACGTACGGCAGTCGGTACTACGTCCAGTCGGCGCGGCAGGCGAACGCGCTGCCGTCGATCAAGGCGATGATCCTCTTCGACATGATCGGCGCCCGAAACCTCGTGCTCCGCCGAGACGGCGCCTCGACGCCATGGCTGACTGATCTCATCTGGACGACCGCCCGGCGGCTCGGCCAGGCGAACACGTTCGTCGACCAGGTCACGGAGATCGGCGGGGACGACCACATGCCGTTCCTGCAGGCCGGCGTGCCGGCGGTGGACCTGATCGATCTCGTGGACTATCCGCAGTGGCACACCCCGGAGGACGATCTGGCGCACGTCGCGGCCGGCAGCCTGCAGATTGTCGGCGACGTGGTGCTCGCGGCCCTGCCAGATATCGAACGGCGGGCGGCACGCTGACGGAACCCGCGCCGGCTAGGGGTCCTGTGACGGACGTCTCGCGCGGCCGACCGGCAGCCAGATCGTTCCCCAGCCGCAAACCGCCACCAGCACGGCCCAGATCGAGGCGACGATGGCGCCGTGCCGTTCCGCCTGCGACAGCATCTCGGTCATCGACGGCGCGCGCTGAACGAGGTGCAGCTCGTACTCGGCCTGCAGCCGAAGATACTGGTCGGCGCCGCGTGCGACGTACAGGTCGAAGAAGCCGCACCACACGGCCACGCCGAGAACGAGCCAGAGGAGCGTCAGGACCCGCTTGCCCATCTCATCGGCGCCGCTGGGTCCAGCGGACGCCGGCGAAGATGACGATCCAGGTCACGACCCAGGCGGCGATCCGCTCGACCGAGCCCGGCGGCGTCTTCGGGATGAGCCAGCCGCCGAGGGCGACGATGACCAGCATGACGAGCACGAGCGCCCAGTTCGGGCCGGGTTTCCTGGCGGCGCGCTGCGGTGCCGGCGCCGCGGTCGGGGCGCCGCAGCGATAGCAGACGATGGCTTTGTCGGCGATTTCCGCGCCGCACGAGCGACAGATCATCGGCGGAAAGCATTATCTTCCATAAGCTCTCATGATTCCCCTTCGCGACGTGATTCCCGCACGGACGACACCCTGGGTGACGTTCCTGCTCATCGGACTGAACGTGCTCGTCTTCTTTCACGAGATCTCGCTGGGGTCGCGGGACGCGACGCGCTTCATCTTCACGTATGGGCTCGTCCCCGCCAGATTCAGCTGGGAGACCGCCGTGACGTCGATGTTCATCCACGGCGGCTGGCTCCACATCGGCGGCAACCTGCTCTCCCTCTGGATCTTCGGCGACAACGTCGAGGACCGGATGGGACACGGTCGCTTCCTGCTCTTCTACGTGCTGGCCGGCCTCGTCGGCAATCTCGCCCAGACGGCGTCGAGCCCCGGCTCCGCCATTCCGCTCGTCGGCGCGAGCGGCGCCATCGCCGGCGTAATGGGCGCCTACTTGATCACGTTTCCGTACTCGAGGATTCTCGTCCTGGTCTTCCTGCTCTTCTTCATCGACGTGGTCGAGCTGCCCGCCGTCTTCTTCCTGGTCTTCTGGTTCTTCATGCAGCTCGTGAGCGGCGTCGGCCAGCTCGCGAACGTGCCGGGCGCGAACGTCGGGTTCTGGGCGCACGTGGGCGGGTTCGTCACGGGGGTGATCGGCGTCTGGGTCTTCCGGCGGCCGGAACGGCAGCGGGTCGACTGGTGGGGGTAGGGACGGGGGTGCGCACAAGGGTGCGGACGAAGGTGCGGACGAAGGTGCGGACGAGGGTGCCAACGCGAACGACGGTGCGAAATGCGTGCTGGCCGACCGGGCCTGCTGCGAGCGCATAGTTCGCGCGCACCCTTTTGTGCGCACCCTCGTCCGCACCCTTGTGCGCACCCTCGTCCGCACCCTCGTGCGCACCCTCGTCCGCCCCTACTTCTGTGCTTTCCGAATCTCCTCCGAGACCTGCGCCAGCTCGAGGGCGAGCTTCTCGAATTCCTGCTCGAACTCTGCGGCGGGCATGCTCGACTGCCGCGCGCGCAGATCATCGATCTGCCTGGTCAGGGCCTCGCGCCGGTCGATCAGCGCCTGCGTGGCCGGATCCGCTGACGTGGCGACATGTGGCGCATCCAGATAGGTCAGCGTGGCGAGAGTGACGCCGGTTGGGGTGCTCGCCGCGTCGCGGCCGGTCCCCGCGCCGGTGTCATCGAGCACCGCGTGCTCGGTTGCGAGTGTGCCGGCGCGCTGGTACTGCTGGTCGACGGCCTTGGCCGCGTAGACGAACGCCTCCCAGAGCGAGATGCGCTCGTTCTTGTCCAGGTCGGCCGCCGGCGTCGTCAGCGCCTCGATGAACGCCTCCCCGAAGAGGGGATGATAGACCTGCGCCGGCGAGTTGGTGGCCGTGATGATCACGCGGTTTTGCGCGGCGAGCGTCTTCAGGAAGCCGGCGCTCGCGCTCGAAGCATCGACGAATGCGATGCGACCCGCCACCGGCTGGAGGAGGCCGTTCCATTCGTTCGCCGTGAGATCGGGTCCGACCAGATTGAACTTCGCGTCCGCGCCGGCGCCCGACCCGTGGCCGATGAGCATCACGAACAGGGTGTCGTCCTTGCCGACCTTCGGCGCGAGGCTCGCCAGGGCGGCTCTGACGTTGGCCGCATTGGCGATCGTCTCGCCGGGCTTCGGCGTCTCCGTCAGCACCACGATGTGGTCGGGCGCGAACTCGAGCTTGTCGCGCAGCGCCGCCACGAGCGCGTCGACCCACTTCCGGTGCATCTGCGCGTACTGCTCTTCGCCCGATGCGCCGGCGACGACGACCGCATACCGGGCGCTTTGGCCGAAGGCGAGGACTGGAACCGACAAGAGTACGGCGAGAGCCAGCGTCGGGATTCGGGTCACGCTCATTGCCTCGATGTCGACAGGAGCAGCTCCTGCGCCCGCACGTAGGTGGGCGCCAGCTGCAGCGCCTGCAGCGCCTCTTTCCTGGCCTCGTCCCGCCGGTTGACCTTGAGGAGCGCTTCGCCGAGGTCGGTGTGCGCCTCGGCGGCGTTCGGCGGGTTGAGCGCGAGGGCCGCTTCGAACTCGATCACCGCCGGCTCGATCCGTCCCCGGGCGAGTTCGCGCCTGCCGAGCAGCGTGTGCACGGCGCCGTCGAACGGGTCGAGGTCGGCAATCAGACGTAGGGCGAAGTCCTGGTCGTCGGTTGCGCCGGCCTTCCCGGCCAGGGCAGCGAGCGTGCGGGCGGCCACGATGTTCGTGTGGTCGTGGGCCAGCAGCTCGCGCAGCTCCTTGCGCGCCCGCGTCAGGTCGCCGTCGCGTTCGGCAATCTGCGCGAGCAGCCCGTGCGGCGTCACCGGCCCCTGCGCCTCGGGCGCCAGTTCAGCCGCACGCTCGAGCACCGGCCGGGCCGCCGCCAGGTCTCCAGCCTGGAACAGCGCCTGTCCGTAGGTCCACTGGCTGTAGAAGTTTCCCGGCGCGGACGCGGCCCGCACCTTCAGGCCGCCCAGATCCTTGGGGTCGGCCTGCGAGGGCGGGTCCGCCAGCGCGGCACCCAGCGCACCGTAGCGCGCCTTCACGAACGCCTCGAACGAGGTTTGGACCTCGTCGAGGCTCTTGCCGTAGGCCTGCTGGAACGCCTCGGCGTCGGTCGCGCCGCCCGCGTACGCCCGCAGCAGGCTCCGCAGACCTGCCTCGCCGTAGAGATCGACCAGATGCTCGACCACGAGCGAGGCTTCGAAGTAGGCGAGCGACAGCGACTCCGGATGTTTGAACGCGTCCGGCATGCCCTTGACGCCGAACGTCTTGCCCCGGGCGAGATTGCGCGCGTACTCGATCGTCAGCTCGCGGCCCCACGCCGGCACGCGGCGGTGCTCCTCGTACACGGAAATGCCTTCGGTCAGCCACCGCGGGACGCGGTAGTCGGAGAGCTGCAGCGTGAAGACGTGCGCCAGCTCGTGCCACTCGGTCGCCTGCCAGCTGAAGTCTCCCGGCGGGCGGGCCTTGGGCGAGTCCATGCTGACGACGCGGCCGAAGCAGGCGCCGAGCGCGCCGGTGAGGCCCATCAGCCCGACCGTTCGGACCGCGAAATCGTCGTGGCGGGCGAACACCTCGACGAGGATCGGTCCCTTCGGCTTGAATCCGTAGCGCTGACTGAACGTCTCGTACGCCTCGCGCCCGAGAGGAAGCGCGTACGGCTCGAGCACGGCGGCCTCGTCCTTGGGGAACTTGTAGATGAACTCGCCGTCGGGGACGACCGTGAACGTCTCGAGCTGATCGAGCATCTCGAGCAGGTTCTTCGTGATCACGTCGCTCTTGTCGAGCGCCCAGGCGTGCTCGAGCGCCGTCTGCGCCGAGGCCTCGTCGCCCGTGCGCAACAGATACAGGCCCAGTTCCGACTGCGCCCCGGCGTCCTCCGGATCGATCGCCACGGCCTGTCGTGCATAGCCGGCCGCGTCGTCGAACCGGTACTTGCGCGCGGCTTCCTGGCCGGCCCTGCGGTATCCGAGGGCGGACGTCGCGTCGATTTCGTGCACGCGCGCGATGGCGGCGTTGACGGCGTCAGGCTGACGCTCGGCGTACGCGACCGCGGCGCGCCATGCCGACGCCTCGACCGTGCCGGGTTTCACCCGCTCCAGATGCTCGAGCGCCGACTGCGCGGCGGCGACGTCGTCGCTCCCCAGCGCACGTTCGGCCGCGAGAAGCCAGACATCGGGGTACTCGGGCGCGAGGCGTCGCGCCTCTGCGAACGCGTCGGCCGCGGCTGGAGGCTCATCGTCGGCCAGCGCCCGAGCGAGCCCGAGGTGAGCGCCGACCCACTGCTGGTCGGCCTCGATCGCCTTCCGGTACTCGGTCGCCGCGTCGCCGTACTGATGGAACTGCAGGAACAGGTCGCCGCGCTCGGTGTAGATGTCGGACCGTCCCGACCCTTCGATGCGGTTGTAGGCCGAGTTCGCCAGGAAGGGATCGCCGATCGCTCGCGCGGCCCGGGCCAGCAGGAAGTAGTCGTCTGGCGTGACGAGCGCGCTCTGCCCGGTGAGCGGCTGCAGCAGGCGCCTCGCCGCGTCACGCTCGCCGTGGCGCAGCTCCAGCAGCCCGAGCTCGAGCGCCGCATCCCGGCCGGCGCCGCCCTGCACGACCTGCTCGAGAATCGGACGCGCCGCAGCGTCGTTGCCCTCGAAGATGTCCACCAGCGCGGTCGCGAGCTGGCGTGACGCCGGCGTTCCGGACGTGCCCGACGCGATGGTTCTGGCGTCGCCGATCCGGCCGCGGCCGAGCGCCGTCCGGACCTGCCGGACCAGCGCGTCGCCGGGCGTGCTGGCCGGCCGGCTGCTCTGCGCCTGGCTCAGTCCGACCGCGGTGAGCAACAGGGCCAACGGCAACGCGCATCTCAGTGACAAGGAGACCTTCTTGATCATGGCCGAAACCGCGCCTGTCCGGAATGGCTCACCGACGAATCGATCTTCTCATACGCTCGGCGGAGCGCGCCGGTCTCGAACCGAATCCGGCGCCACAAGACGATGCCGAAGCCGGCCAGGGCGACTGGCCCCATGAGCCTCGCATCCATCATCATAGCGGTCCCCGCCAGCTCTCCCAGCACGGCTGCGTAGTTCGGATGCGTCACATAGCGATACGGACCCGTCGTGACGAGGGGGAGATGCGGCACGATGAGGACCCTGAAGCTCCAGCGTTCACCGAGCGCGCCAATCGCCCAGTACTTCAGCCCCTTGCTCGCGGCGAAGAGCAGGACGCCGGCGGCGAACACGCCCTCTGGCGGCGAGCTTCGCACCACGCCCTCGAGGCCCATGGCGACGAACGCCGCAGGATAGACGATCGCCAGCGCCACATAGACGTCGCCGGTCGGCGCGACCGCGCCCCGGGCCAGGAGCCGACGCTCGTGCCGACTCGACACCCGTGTCTCGGCGAGCATCAGGCCGAGTATCAAGGACAGGACGAACAGGTGGATCGTCATGCGGCTACGCGGCGCCGCGCCCGGCCGCAACGCGCCCGACGTCCCCCGCATATCGCACCATCGGCGGGATCAGTCCCGGCGCCACGGCCGCGGCACGGCTGGCGAGGTCGATCGCCAGGGGCGATCCGACGACGCGCCTGACGACCCGATTGAATCGCAGCTTCGCGCCGAGGGCCACCCGCCGTGCCTCCGCCAGGCGTGCCGGCGCGCCGGCGAAGTCCGAACACTCCAGGGTCCGAACCGCTTCGTTGGCCGCGAGCACCGCGCCTTGTAACGCGAGGCTCAAGCCGTCCCCCGTCAACGGATCGACGAACCCGGCGGCGTCGCCCGCCAGCAGCAAGCCTTCGACGCCCGTCCCCGACGCCTCCGCCGCGAGCGGACCCAGCACTCGCGGCCGTCCGACGAACACCGCCGCCCGGAATCGCTCCGCCAGGTCGTCGTCCTGCCCGAACGCACGCCGCATGATCTCGACCGGTTCGCGGCCGTCCGGGCTGGGGCCGGTGACGACGCACACGTTCGCCAACGAGCCGCCGAGCGGCGCCACGCCGATGTACACCGAGTGCCGCACGTGCATCTCGCCGAGATCGCCCAGACCGGCCACGCCGGTGGCATATACGCCGAACGCCCAGCGTCGCGGTCGCGGCGGCGTCCGCAGGAGCCCGAGCGCGCGCGCCAGGTGCGATCGGCTGCCGTCTGCGGCGACGATCAGGCTCGCCGGAATCCGCGAGACCGCTGTCGGGCGGCCGCGCGGCGCGATGGCGAGCCCGCGTACGGCCGGGAACGCCCCGCCTCCCATCAGCAGCGGATGCCGCACCACGACGCCGCTCTCGAACCGCGCGCCGGCGCGAATGGCCTCTTCCAGCAGCCAGAGGTCGAGGTCGCGACGCGGCAGGGCCCGGCCCACCACCCCGGGACCGTAGAGCGTCCGGACGCTCGTCCGCGGACCGCTGAGAATCATGCCGGGGATGGCGCGCGCAGACGCGAGCGGGCCGCCCGTCAACCCGAGCGACTCGATCACGCCGAGCGCCCCGGGGTTGATCGTGTCGCCGCACAGCTTCTCGCGCGGGAACGTCTCGCGATCCACGATCAGCACGCGCGCGCCAGCACGCGCGAGAATGAGCCCCGCGACCGAACCCGCCGGACCGGCACCCGCGACGATCACATCCAGCACGACGGCCTCAGGAAGATGCGGGCGCCGTCGTCGTGGCGGCGCTCACTCCACGCTTCCGAGCACGAGGGCGCTGTTCTTGGACCCGAATCCGAGACAGTTGCAGAGCGCCGCCCCGGCGCGCATCCGACGGGCGACGTCCGGAATGAAGTCGAGATCACACTCGGGGTCCTGGGCCGTCAGGTTGATCGTCGGCGGCACGAGGCAGCGCGACAGCGCCAGCGCGGCGGCGGCAACGCCGGCCGCACCGCTGGCGCCCTGCGGGTGGCCAATCATCGACTTGATCGACGATCCTGGCAGGCTTCCGGCTCTCGGGCCGAACACCTGCCGTACGCAGCGGGCCTCGACGCGGTCGTTCAGCGGCGTGGACGTGCCGTGATAGCTGATGAACCCGATCTCTTCCGGCCTCCGCATCGAGCGGTCGATGGCGAGCCGCATCGCCCGGACGATCTGGACGCCGTCCGGATCCATCTGCACGCGATGGTACGCGTCGCACGTGGACGCGTAGCCGTCCACCGTGGCATACAGGCGGGCTCCGCGGGCGCGCGCCCGGTCCTCGCGCTCGAGTGTCATCAGCCAGGCGCCCTCTCCGAGCACGAACCCGTCGCGCTCGCGGTCGAATGGACGGGACGCCTCGGCCGGCCGATCGTTGAAGCGGGTCGATACCACGCGCATCCGCGAGAACCCGAACACCATCCCCGGGGTGACGCAGGCGTCGGCGCCCCCCGTGAGGACGACGTCCGCATCGCCCTGTCGGACGAGCGCGGCGGCGTATCCGATCGCATCGGTCGAGCTCGTGCATCCCGTCGAGAGGACATGGCTGACGCCGCGGATCCCGAGCGCGATCGAGATCTCGCTCGAGACGATGCCCACAATCGAGACGGGGATGGCGTACGGCGAGACGCGATGCAGCTCCCCGCTGAAGAACTCGCCGTACTGGCGCTCCGCCACGTCGATTCCGCCGGCGCCGCTCCCGACGATCACGCCGATCTCCTCGTCGCCGCCGGCCGACAAGCCGGCGTCGCGCATCGCCTCGGAGGCGGCCAGCACCGCGATGCGCGACACCTTCGCGTACCGGCGCGGATCGGCATGCGACTCGGCCTCCCGCTCCTCGCCTGTCTCGAAGCGGATCGCCGGCCGGCTCTCCGCCCCGTCCACGGTGTGGCCGTTGAGCGCCTCGGTCGGCACGGAAGCCGCCACACGGCATGCGCCGCTCGGCTCGAACTCGGTAATCGCTCGCGTCGCGCTTACGCCGCGCGTGAGGCGATCCCAGAACAGCTCGCGGCCGACGCCGAATGGCGAGACGACGCCGATCCCGGTAATCGCGACGCGCGGACGGATGGCGGACATGCCCGTCCCTATAATACGACCCGATGTCTCGCGTCTTCTCGCTCCTGGGCGGCGTGGTGTTCGTCGCATCGCTCGTCTACTTCGCGATCAGCTACGTCTGGCGGTTCGACGCTCCCTCGCTCTGGCGCTGGTCGTGGAGCGACGCCGGACGGCCGATCCTGGCCGACTTCGCCCTGTTTACGCTGTTCGCCCTGCATCACTCGATCTTCGCGCGCCTGGCGCCCCGGAGCTGGGTCGAGCGCATCGCGCGTCCTGAGCTCGAGCGCTCGATCTACGTCTGGGTCTCGAGCGTGCTGTTCCTGCTCGTCTGCGGCCTCTGGCAGCCGGTGCCCGGCGTGCTGTGGCGCGTGAACGGGGCGGCGGCGGATGTGCTCCGGATCGTGCAGATCGCCGGCGGCGTGCTGATCCTCGCCGCGGCCCGCCGGCTGGACACGCTCGCGCTCGCCGGCGTGCGCCAGGCGTTCGCCGCCCGGAAAGACTCGGCGGCACCGGGTCGCCCCCCGCAGGCGGACGCCGTTCTGGACCGGGGTCCATACCGACTCGTGCGGCACCCGATCTATCTCGGCTGGTTTGCCGCGGTCTGGTGCCCGCCGCTGATGAACGGCACCCGGCTCGTGTTCGCGGCGGTGAGCTGTCTGTATCTCGTGATGGCCATCCCCTTCGAGGAGCGGGACCTGCGCCGCGTGTTCGGCGCGGCGTACGCGCAGTATGCGCGGCGGGTGCGGTGGCGCATGGTCCCCGGCGTGTACTGACAGGAGGGGGACGGTCTCGATCTGTGGAAGACCCTGGCGGACGGAGCGCGTTTTCCACAGATCGAAACCCGTCCCCCTGAACCGCTGTAGGATTTCGTCATGGCTCTCAACGAGCGAGACTTCTTCACCGAGAAACCCGAACTCGAGCCGATGTCGCTGGCCTGTCCCCAGTGCCGGCATCGCGCCGACAACCAGATCAAGTGGGTGCGGCGCACCAAGAAGGACCGGATCCCCCCGGCGCCGACGAGCGCGACCGCGCGCTGTGCGGCAAGCTCCGCGATCACCTCTACCGCGCCGACGACTACGTCAACTGCGTCCGCTGCCGACGCCGATTCGAGATCCCCTCGCACCAGAGCATGATCTTCCTGTAGGCACGGCCCGCCGGACGTCTCGCGTGACGACGCTCTTCTTCATCTCCGGCCACGGTTTCGGCCATGCCTCGCGCCAGGTCGAGATCGTCAACGCGCTGGGCGCGCAGTGCCCCGGCCTGCGCGTGCTCATCCGCTCGGAAGTGAGTGCGCAGCTGCTCCGGCGCACGTTGCGCGTGCCCTACGAGCTGCGCCCGGGCGCGTGCGATACGGGCATCGTGCAGCGCACGAGCGTCGAGCACGACGATGCGGCGACGGTGGAGGCGGCGGTCGCGTTCTATTCCGGGTTCGAGGCGCGCGTGGCCGCCGAGGTCGCCGCGCTCGGCCGGGATCGGATCGATCTCGTGGTCGGCGACATTCCGCCGCTCGCATTCGAGGTCGCGAAGCGGCGCGAGGCGCCATCCGTGGCGATCGGGAACTTCACGTGGGACTGGATCTACGAAACGCATCCGGGGATGTCCGAAGCCGCGCCCTGGCTCGTCCCGCTGATCCGGCGCAGCTACGCAAGCGCGACAAGCGCCCTCGAACTGCCCTTCGGGTGCGGCTTCGACGTCTTTCCCTCGGTCCGGGCCGTTCCGCTCGTCGCGCGACGACCAACCCGCGATCGCGCCGACACGAGGGCGTTCTTCGGAGTGCCGCTCGACCGGCCGGCGGCGCTGCTCTCCTTCGGCGGCTACGGCATCCCCGACCTCGATCTGACGCGGATCGATGCGCGCGATTGGACACTGCTGCTGACCGACCGCGTCGCGCCGGCCGATCCTCAGGAGACGTCGGGCCGCGTCGTTCACGTCTCCGAGCTCAGATTCCAGGACTCCGGCTTCCGCTACGAGGACGTGGTTGCCGCCGTCGATGTCGTCGTCAGCAAGCCGGGCTACGGGATCGTGTCGGAGTGCATCGCATGCGGAACTCCGCTGCTGTACACCTCGCGCGGCGCGTTCCGGGAGTACGACATGTTCGTGCGTGAAATGCCGCGGTTCTTGCGCTGCCGCTTCATCGACCAGCGCGACCTGTTCGGCGGACGCTGGCGGACCGCGCTCGACGCGCTCGCGTCGCAGCCGGCGCCGGCCGAACGCCTCGCCACGAACGGCGCGGAGGTCGCGGCCGCGACGCTGGCGAGCACGGTCGCGTAGGCGCTCCCTGGAATCGGCTCATGCGGCTCAGCCGGCGCGGCGAACCCGCCTCCACGTCAGCACGTACGCGGGCGGCAGGTTGCGCAGCACGAGAGTGCGCTCCGGCTCCGAGCCCAGCCGGGCGCTCAACTCGCGCCGGAAGACGGCCGCCTGCCGCATCCGGTACGCGTGCACGTACTGGAACGTGGTGAACGTGCCGTCGCTGCGCAGCGTCTCCTCGATGCCCTCCAGGATGCGGGCCGTCACCGGCGCCGGCAGGCTCGCGAACGGCAGCCCCGAGAGGATGTGATCGATCGGCAGCAGACCGCGCTCGGCGGCGAGCGCCGGCAGCGCGACGGCCGAGGCGCACACGCACTCCACCTGTGGCCAGCGCGCCCTCAGCCGCTCGACGAACATGGGTTCGCGATCGATCGCGAGCACGCGCGCGCCCGGGTGGAGCCGTGCGACGAGGGCCGACGTCAGCGCGCCCGTTCCCGGACCGAGCTCGACGATCCGATCCGCGCCGCCCAGCCGAAGGGCCGCCACCATGGCTTCGGCGAGCGCCGGCGAGCTCGGCGCGATGGCGCCGATGCTGCGAGGCGCCTTCAGAAACCGGCCGAAGAGGAGCAGATGCTCGCGCCAGCCCGATCCGTTCGGCGCGGAGGTCATGCGCGCGCTCCCGCCGCCTGCAGCAGCCGCTCCACGGCCTCCCCCGAACCGTGCAGCCCGGTCACGTGCATCCCCTGCACCCGGGTCCGCAGCCCTTCGACGAGCTCTGTCGTGATGGCGAGGCCTTCCGCCGCCTGGTCGCCGGCTGAACGCAGCCGCGACAGCACCCGCTCCGGCACCTGGACGCCGGGCACCTCGCTCGCCAGGAACTCGGCCTGGCGCAGGCTCTCCAGCGCGACGACGCCCGCGAGGACGGGCAGCCCCGTCCCGCGCAGGCGGTCGAGGACCCGGTCGAGCGGCTCGAGGTCGAGGACAGGGGGCGTCATCAGGAATTCCGCTCCGGCGTGCACTTTGTACTCCAACCGGCGCC
The DNA here is from genome assembly GCA_963764505.1 of uncultured Acidobacteriota bacterium. Taxonomy (GTDB): domain Bacteria; phylum Acidobacteriota; class Vicinamibacteria; order Vicinamibacterales; family SCN-69-37; genus CAVXSP01. Next base: position 3,036,663 of record CAVXSP010000001.1, read on the forward strand.
ATTCCGTCTCGGGGGTCGGCGAGAACGGGTTCACGGCGACGCCGACGTGGAAGCGCGTGGGTGCGCCGAGCGACTGCCCCCCGATGTCCAGGCCGCGATTGAGCTGCGCGACCATGTTGACCAGGCCGATGGCATCGACGTCGAACACGGAGCGCGCGATGCTACCCTGCCGCGGCGGTTCGCCGGTCGTGAGCAGCACGTTCCGCACGCCGATCATGTGGGCGCCGAGCAGGTCCGACTGCATGCCGATCAGATTGCGGTCGCGGCACGAGTAGTGCAGCAGCGTCTCGAGGCGGCTCTGCCGCTCGATCAGCACGCCGAGCGCCAGGGCGCTCACGCGCGCGCCGGACTTCGGATAGTCCGTGATCGCGATGGCGGTCGCGCCGAGGTCGTGGAACCGGCGGGCCTGCTCCACGGCCGACGACAACTCGAGGCCGCGCGGCGCCGCCACCTCGGCGACGACGGCGAACTGCCCGTCCGCGAGGGCACGCGCCAGCGCCGACTTCTCGACACGATCCACCGCAGGCATCGGCTCGACCTGGCCCTCGGCGCGCACGGCTCGCGCCGCGCGCGGCGGCGACGGCGTGGCGGCGCGAACGACGGCCTTCATCTGGCGGATGTGCTCGGCCGTCGTGCCGCAGCAGCCGCCGACGAGCCGCACCCCGGCCGCGACGAACCGGCGCGCGTAGGTCGCCATGTACTCGGGAGACGAGAGATACAGGTTCCGTCCGTCCACGTCCCGCGGACGGCCCGCGTTCGGCTGCGCCGCGAGCCGGGCGTTGGTCAACCCGGCCATCCGTTCGATCGTCTCGAGCATGGCCGCCGGCCCCACGCTGCAATTGACGCCAATCACCTCGGCGCCGGCGCGCTCGAGCTCCGGGGCGAAGGCCTCGGGCGGCGTCCCGTCGAGACTGTTGCCGTCGTCCTCGGTCGTCATCTGGGCGACGATCGGGAGCGAGGACACGGCGCGGACCGCACGGATGGCGGCCTTGATCTCGTTCAGGTCGCGAAACGTCTCCAGGATGAACAGATCGACGCCGCCCTCCTCGAGGGCCGTCGCCTGCTCGCGGAAGGCCGCTTCCGCCTCGTCCACGCCGGTCCGGCCCCAGGGCTCGATCCGGATGCCGAGCGGGCCGATCGACCCGGCGATCCACGCGCCGCCGCCGGCGGCATGGCACGCGATCCTGGCGCCCTCGCGGTTGATCGCACCGACCTGCTCGACCAGACCGAAGTTCGCCAGCTTGAAGCGGTTCGCGCCGAACGTGTTCGTCTCGATGACGTCGGCGCCGGCGCGCACGTACTCGCGGTGTACGTCGGCGACGAGGGCGGGCTGCGTGAGGTTCAGCTCGTCGAAGCTGCGATTGAGGAACACGCCCCGCGAGTACAGGGTCGTGCCCATCGCGCCGTCGCAGACGAGCACGCGTGTATCCAGCGCTTCGAGGAATGACGGACGCACGTTCGAATTGTAGTGCGGTACCCGCTACAATCCGCCCCGATGGCACAGGCTTCTCACCGCTACCGCTGGGCGGCGCCCGGAGACGTGAACGCGTTCTTCGGGCTGATGCTGGACAACGTGATGAACCTCGTGATTCTCGCGGGGATTCTGATCGGCGTCTTCAAGATGCCATCCGACGTCGTGTATACCCGCATGTTCCCGGGCACCGCGTTCGGGGTGCTCTTCGGCGACCTCGTGTACACCTGGCTGGCCTTCCGCCTCGCGGCGCGTGAGAAACGGCAGGAGGTCACGGCGATGCCGCTCGGGTTGGACGCCCCCAGCACGATCGGCATGGCGTTCGCCGTCCTCGGTCCGGCGTTCCTGGCGGCCCGGGCGCGGCTGCCCGAACACGAGGCTGCGATCGAGGCCTGGCAGGTCGGGATGGCCTGCATGATCGTGATCGGGCTGTTCAAACTCGTGACCGCGTTCTTCGGACGCGCGATTCAGCGCGTCGTGCCAGAGGCCGGCCTCCTGGGATCGATCGCCGGCGTCGGAATCGCGCTCATGGGCTGCCTCGAGCTCGGCGACATCCTGGCGGAGCCGATCGTGGGATTCCTGTCGCTCACGCTGATCTTCTACGCGCTGGTCGCCCGCCTCCGGCTCCCGTGGCGCGTCCCCGGGGTGCTCGCGGCCGTGGTGGTGGGCGCCGGTGCGTTCTACCTGCTCGGAGCGGCGGGATGGCTGGTCCACGCGCCGCCTCCCCTGTCGTTGCGCCTGCTCACCGGCGTGCCCGCTCCCACACTGGGCTTTCTGCACGGCCTGCCGCTCGTTCTCGGCCACTACCTCTCGCTCGCGATCCCGTTCGCGCTGCTGACCGTCGTCGGAGGCATCAACGTCACGGAGAGCGCCAGGCTCGCCGGCGACGACTACAGCACGCGGTCGATCCTGATGACAGAAGCCGTGTCGACGCTCGTCGCGGGCGTCCTCGGCGGCGTCTCGCAGACGACGCCGTACATCGGCCACCCCGCCTACAAGGCGATGGGAGCGCGCGCCGCCTATACGCTGGCGACCGGTCTGTTCGTCGGACTCGGCGGCGTGCTCGGGTACCTCCCGATGATGGCGATGATTCTACCGGTCGCGTGCCTCGCGCCGATCCTCGTCTTCGTCGGGTTCGAAATCGTGGGCCAGGCGTACCGCGAGAGCCCTCCGGCGCACACCGCCGCCGTGAGCCTGGCGATGCTGCCCTCCCTCGCCCAGCTCGTGCTCATCGTCATGTCGGGGGCGAACGCCGGGCTCGCGTCGGCCGCGCTCGAGCCCGCACGCGTGGTGGCGGACCTGAAGATCACCGACGCCTTCGCCTCGCAGGCCGGCGTGTTCGTCATGCTCGCGAACGGCTTCATCCTGACCGGCATGCTGTGGGGCGCGGCGCTGGCGTTTCTCATCGACCGGAGGATTGTCGCCGCGGCCGTCACCTTGCTGACCGCGGCGGGCCTCACGCTGTTCGGCGTGATCCATTCCGTGCTGCCGACCGGAGGCATGTACGCGCCGTGGAGCGCGCAATTGCTCGGGTCGCGGCTGCCGTGGCAGTGGGCGGCGGCCTACGCTCTGACGGCCGTGATGCTGCTCGGACTTCGATACGTGGGGGCGGACGAAGGTGCGGACGAAGGTGCGGACGAAAGTGCGGACGAAAGTGCGGACGAAGGTGCGGCCGCGGGTGCCGGCGTCCGTGTGACGAGTCCCCCGCAGCGCGCCTGAGCGCTAGCCGCGCGCGCTCCCTTCGGCGGGCACCAGCAAGTCTTCCTTGTCCCAGATGAAGTCCTCGTTGCTGTAGACGGCGAGCTCGTAGTCCTTGCCCATGAAGATGGCGGACACCGGACAGGCCTCCTCGCAATAGCCGCAGAAGATGCAGCGCGTCTTGTGAATCTGATACACGCTCGCGTAGCGGGGCCCGGCCTGCACGGTGCCGTCGTTCTCGGCGGCCTCGAGATAGATCGCGTCGGCCGGACAGGCCACCGCGCACAGACCGCAGGCGACGCACTTCTCGAGCCCGTTCTCGTCGCGCATGAGCACCTGCTTGCCGCGATACTTCGGGAAGACCGGGAACTTCTCGGCCGGATAGTTCACCGTGTTCGGCTTCTTGAATATGTGCTTGAAGGTCGTCGCGAAGCCGATCAGGAAAGGACGAATCATGGTCGGAAGCATATCAGACGGGGGTGCGGACGAGGGTGCGGACGAGGGTGCGGACGGGGGTGCGGACGAGGCTGCGGACGGGGGGGCGAAGAGGTTGCAGAGTCTTCACCCCCTTCGACGATCCAGTGGCGGAACCTGCAATCTCCCACGCAAGAACCTCGTGTCTCGTCGCAACATCCTCGGCACGAGTCTGGCTCGGCATTTCCCCACACGACATGGGGGTCCGACACTTCACGGGTCTGGTGGCCTGGCGACTTGCCGATGACGTGCGGAAGCTCCTCGGCGACCTGACCAGGCACGGGCCCGCGGCGCACGATTCCGAGTTCGGGCGCCAGCTCCGCCGGTCGGCCGATTCGGCGTGTGACAACATCGCCGAGGGGTTCGGACGTTACCGGCATCGCGATTTCTCGAGATTCCTGACGATCGCGAAGAGCTCGCTCGACGAAGCCGAGAGCCAGTTGCTCGGGGGCGTCGGCCGGGGCTACGTCAGCCAGTCACGAGCCGCCGAGGTCCGTGTGAAGCTCGCCCGCACACGGACCGCGCTGCTGCGGCTGAAGCGATACCTCGATTCCACGGATGCACCGTCCCCGGTCGACGCCGATCGATAGGGGGCAGGTCGGAGCCCTCCGCCCGCACGTCCGTGCGCACCATCGTGCGCACCTCCGTCCGCATCATCGTGCGCCACTCCGCCCGCACATCCGCCCGCACGTCCGTGCGCACCATCGTGCGCACCTCCGTCCGCACCTCCTTGCTATAGTTAAGCCTCGTGCCCCAGACCCCGCAGTCGTTTCCCGCAGAGCAGATCCTGCTCTACACGCTGCTGGCCAAGCTCGCGGTGGCCGCGATACTCGGAACGACGCTGGTGCGGTTCAAGCGCTTCCGGCGCATCCTCCTCAGCGAACGCCGGAACTGGCCCGACCGCCTGATCTTCGCGGCCGGCCTGGGGCTGCCGCTGACCGCCGGCGTCGTGTCCCGGTTGCTGCTCGACTACCGCGCCGCCGATCTGACGCTCGCCGGCGCCTATCTCGCGGGCCTGGTCGCCGGGCCGTACGCGGGGGCGATCGTCGGGGCGCTGGTGGGTCTGCCGCCTCTGTTCGCGGGCGAGTTCGCGGCGCTTCCTTTCGCGGTCGGCTGCGGGTTCGCCGGAGGCGGGCTGCGCGAGATCTGTCCCAAGGACGAGATCTGGCGGTTCACGCCGCTCTTCTTCACGCAGCTGCATCGCACCACGTGGCGCCTGCTCCGCCAGTGGTTCCTCGACTGGCAGATCGCGCTGGTCACCGCGCCCCTCCTGCTCGAGCTGATCCGCCAGGCCGCCGGCGTCCGGTTCGGCCACCTGTTCTTCCTCTACCCCACGACCTGGTGGCTCTGGGTGCTCCTGTTGCTCGATACCGTGCTGTGCGTCGCCATCCCGATCAAGATTTGGAACACCGCGCGCATCGAGCACCGGCTCGCGGAGCAGGAGCAGCTGCTCATGACGGCGCGCGTCGAGGCGCTGGCCAATCAGATCAATCCGCACTTCCTGTTCAACACCCTGACGTCGATCTCCTCCCTGATCCGCTCGCAGCCCGAGACGGCGCGGCTGCTGATCGTGAAGCTCTCGGGCCTGCTGCGGCGCCTCCTGCGGCACCAGGAGCACTTCGTCACGCTCCGGGAGGAGTTGTCGGCGATCGACGAGTACCTGGACATCGAGCGCGTGCGCTTCGGCCCGGCGCTCGTCGTCGACAAGCAGATCGACGAAGCCAGTCTGGACGTCGTGGTGCCCAGCCTCATTCTGCAGCCGCTGGTCGAGAATTCGATCAAGCACGGGCTCGGCCGTAAGGTCGGCGAGGGCTGCGTGACCATTCGCTCCTCTCGCCGGGCGGGCCACGTCGTCATCGAGGTGCTGGACAATGGCATCGGCATGAGCGGCGATCAAATCGACTCCGCGGCGCAGCGCGGGATCGGCCTCCGGAACGTGAACGAGCGCCTCCAGGTCATCTACGGGGCCAACTACGAGCTGAAGCTCCACAGCGTCGCCGGCGAAGGCACCTCCGCGCGCATCGAAATCCCCGAGCTGATCGTCCAGGAGCGGGCCAGCGCGTGACCGCCTCGCCCCTTCGCGTCCTGGTCGTCGACGATGAGCAGCTCGCGCGGGAGGAGCTGTGCTTCCTGCTCGGCCAGGCCGGCGGCGTCGAGGTCATCGGCGAGGCGCCCGACGGCGTCCAGGCGCTCCGGCTCTGCGGCGACCTGCAGCCGGACGTGATCTTCCTGGACGTGCAGATGCCCGGCCTGACCGGCTTCGAGGTCGCGCGGCGGCTCGTCGACGCCGATGCGCTGCCGCAGCTCGTCTTCGTGACCGCGTTCGACCAGTACGCCATCGATGCGTTCACGGTGAACGCGGTCGACTATCTGCTCAAACCCGTCGATACGGACCGGCTCGAGGTGGCGCTCGAGCGCGCGCGGCGGCGCCGCGGCACCGAACCGCCCGGCACGGGTCCGTCGCCCATCCGCCTCACGCCCGCGGACCTCGATCGGGTCATCGACGCCATCCAGGCCCGGCAGGGCCGGCGCGATCAGGTCGCCATTCGCGTCGGCGAGCGGTTCATGCTCGTCCATGCGCAGGAGATCGTGTACGCCTCGCTCGTCGACGAGTCGATCGTGGTCGTGACGAACGCGGTCTCCGGCACGTCCAGCTACCGCACGCTCGACGAGCTGCAGGCGAGGCTCGATCCCGCCGTCTTCTGGCGCGTGCACCGGTCGCACCTCGTGAACATCACGAACATCAAGGAGATAGTCCCCTGGTTCAGCAGGAATTACATTCTGAAGATGAAAGACCAGAAGGCCACGGAGATTCCGGTCAGCCGATCCCAGACGAAGCGCCTGCGAGAATACCTGCAGCTCTAGCGTCGGAGGCGCGCGCGCCGGAGCCGGACCTGCCCGGGGCCGCGGGCGACGGCAGCGCGTCTGCGGTCCGCGCGCTCGACCGTCCGGCCGATGTCGAGTCGATGCTGCGCGGGATGGGCGCGGCGAGCACGCCGGCGGCCGACCTGGGAGCCGCGCCCGCCGGCGCCGCCACCGCGCCTGGACCGGCCGCCGCCGGCATCAGCCTGAGCCGCGTAGGCGAAGAGCTCCTCGCCTGGATCAAGACCCTCACGTCGGCGGCGGTGTACGCCACGCTGATCGTGACCTTCGGCTTCCAGGTCGCCCGTGTCGAGGGCTCGAGCATGGCGCCCACGCTCCACGACCAGGACCGTCTGATCGTGAACAAGCTCGCCTATCGACTGTCCGATCCGCAGATCGGCGACATCGTGATGCTCTACTATCCGCTGGATCCCGACAAGTCGTTCGTCAAGCGCGTCGTGGCCGGCCCGGGTGACGTCATCCGCAGCGTCGAGGGCCGTGTCTATCGCAACGACATCCCTCTCCCGGACGACTTCATCCCTCCGGAGTACCGCTCGCTCGATACCTGGGGGCCGGAGGAGGTCCCGACGGGGTACTACTTCGTGATGGGCGACCATCGGAACAACAGCTCCGACAGCCGCACGTGGCATTTCGTGCCGAAGAAATACATCATCGGGAAGGTCCAGATCCGGTGGTGGCCCGTGAACCACGCGCGGATCTTCAACGGCTTCTAGTGTCGCCAGCCGCTCGGACCTCGCGCTCCGCCGAGGTCAATCGCGTGCTCGCGCGGATCCTGGTCCTCAATCTCATCGTCGCGGGCGCGAAGATCCTCTACGGCGCGTCGTCGGGCACCGTCAGCATCCTGTCGGACGGGTTTCACTCGCTGACCGACTCGGCCGCCAACATCGTGGCCCTGGTCGGCGTCCGGGCAGCCCGCCGTCCCGCCGATCGCCAGCATCCCTACGGCCACCGGAAGTTCGAGACGCTCGCGTCCGCGGCGATCTTCTTCTTCCTGCTGCTCGTGCTGGTCGAAGTCGCGCAGAATGCCATCGGCCGTCTCCGATCCGGCGTCGTCCCCAAGGTCGAGGCGCCCGCCTTCGCCCTGATGCTGGTCACGTTCGCCATCAACCTGGCCGTCGTGCGCTACGAATCCGGCGCCGCGCGCCGCCTGAAGAGCGAGCTGCTCGCGGCGGACTCCGCCCACACGAAGAGCGACGTGCTGACCTCGATCGCCGTGATGGCCGCACTCCTTGGCGTCGTGGCAGGCTATCCGATCGCGGATCCGCTGGCAGGGCTCATCGTCGCCGGATTCATCGGACGCGCCGGCTTCAGCATCGCCAAGGAGACCTCCCAGATCCTGACCGACCGCGTCGTGATGGACGAAGAGGACGTGCGGCAGGTCGTCCTCGGCGTCGACAATGTCCTGGGCTGTCACGAGATCCGGACGCGCGGGTCGGTCGACCACGTCTTCCTGGACCTGCACGTCTGGTTTCCAGCCGCCATGCGCCTCGACCAGGCGCACGGGCTCTCGCACGTCGTCAAGGACCGTCTCATGGAGCGCTTCCCGGAGCTGGCCGACGTGATCATCCACATCGAACCGCCGCCGATCCGCTGACGGCTCAGTAGCCGGCGCGCTTGTCGACGACGTTGACGAGCGGCGCGCCTCGAAGGAAGCGCCCGACGTTCTCGATGAACAGGTCCGTCACCGGCGGCCAGTAGTCGCCCGACCACGCGGCGGTGTGCGGCGAGATCAGCACGTTCGGCTGATCCCAGAGAAAGTGATCCGGCGGCAGCGGTTCGTGCTGGAACGCATCCAGCCCCGCGGCATCGATCTTCCCGGTCGTCAGGGCCTCCCGGAGAGCGCCCTCGTCGATCAGCTCGCCCCGGCTGACGTTGACGAGCACCGCCGAACCCTTGAGCGCCGCGAGCTCCGGCCGGCCGAGCATGCCGACGGTCTCGCGCGTCAGCGGCGCGGCGAGCACGACGGCGTCGGCCACGCCGAGCTCGTCGCGGAGCGCAGTGGCCGCGACCACGCGCTCCACGCCCGCCGGCATCGGGACGTCCGCACGCCTCCGCATGCCCGTGACGTGCATGCCCAGCGCCGCGCCGAGCGCGGCCACGCGCGACCCGATGGTGCCGAGTCCCACGACGAGCAGCCGCGTTCGGCTGAGCACGGGGCCGCGATGGCTCGAGATCTCGGCCTGCGCCCACTCGTGCGCCGCTTGCCGGCGTGCGGCCGTGTGGAGACGTCGCCGCAGCGCGAGGACGAGCGCCAGCGCATGCTCGGCGATCGCCTCGCTGTGGACCCCTCTCGAATTGCTGACGACGACCGGCCCGTCGACGACGGGCGCAGTCAGCAGGGCCCCGACACCGACGGACGGACTGTGAATCCAGCGAAGACCCGGCGCGCCCTCGAACTCCGCCCGGCCGAGACGATACGAGAACAGCACGTCGGCTCGGGCGATCTCCCGCCGGCCCTCCTCGTCGCGCACTTGCACGACGTCGACGTCCGGAAAGGCATCCGCCAGCCGCCGGACCTCCTGCTCCGGGATGTTCCATACGGGCCGGTCGTGGACGGCGACGACGATGCGCATGAGTCCGGGCGGGCGGTGCTACTTGCGCGTCGCCCGACGCGGCGTGGTTCGGGCACGATAGTGGCCGCTGCGGCCGCCGCGCTTCTCCATCAGACGAATGCCGTCGATCACCATCGCCCGATCCACGGCCTTCAGCATGTCGTAGAGCGAGAGCGCCGCAACGGCCACCGCCGCCAACGCCTCCATCTCGACGCCCGTGCGGCCGAGCGTTCTGACCCGCGCCGAGACACGGTAGCCGTCCGCGCGCGGGGTCAGGTCGACGTCGACATGCGTCAGCGGCAGAGGATGACAGAGCGGGATGAGCTCCGCCGTGCGCTTGGCGGCCATGATCCCGGCGAGCCTCGCGGTCTGCAGCGGGTCGCCCTTCGCGACCGCACGCGTGCGGATCGCGCGGCGCGCCGCCGCGCTCATGCGAACGGTCGCGGAGGCCACGGCCTCGCGCGCCGTCTCCGGCTTGTCCCCGACGTCGACCATCCGCACGCGTCCCGCCGTATCGACGTGCGTCAGATCCCGGAGCGGACGGGTTCGTCTAGCCATGGGTCTCTGCCTCGGCGCGTGCCAGGAAGAACGAGAGGCTCTCGAGCGAAACGGTCAGGTCGACGTTCTTGAGCTTCACGTCGGCAGGTACCTTCAGGGTTCCCGGCGAGAAGTTCAGGATCGCCCGGACTCCGGCCTGCACCGCCGTGTCGACCACGCCCTGCGCAGACCCGGCGGGGACGGCCACGACGGCGATATCGATGTCTTCCTGCCTGACGAGACGCCGCAGCTCGCCGATGTCGTAGATGCGCACGCCGCCCCTCGAACGGTGCCCGATCTTGCCCCGTTCCGCGTCGAAGAGGGCGACGATGGCGAACCCCTCCCGTCGGAATCCCGGATAGTCCGCCAGGGCCAGGCCGAGATTGCCGGCGCCCAGGATCGCCACGCGCACGTTCCGGTCGAGCCCCAGGATGGTTCGCAGGTGGCGCTTCAGCTCCTCGACGTAGTATCCGACGCCCCGCACCCCGAACTCGCCGAAGTAGGCGAGATCCTTCCGGATCTGGGCGGCATTCAAATGGAATTGCTCCGCGAGCGCCTTCGAGGAGATCGTCTTGACGCCGGCGGCGTCCAGTGCGTTCAGGCAGCGGAGGTAGACTGACAGCCGCCCGGCGGTGAGCTCGGAAACCGGTTCGCCCGCGCTGCGGGGCTTGTTCCGTTCAGTCACAAGCGCAGGATTTTACTCCGGATTCCGGCCCTTTCCCGCGAACGGGACGCCCGCTCGCCCGTCACGCCTGCGCGGATCGCCGGTATGATCGGACATGGCGAGCCCATCGCGTTCGCGACGCGTCTGGCTGGCGAGCGCTGTTGCCGCGGCGGTCCTACCGCTCAGCGCCCAGACGCTGGGGCGGGCAGCCGTCACCCTCGACGTCCTGCTGAAGTACGCGGGATTCTTCCACGGCAGGGCGATCGCCCTCGTCGTTCGGCCGGTCGAGACCGACGGGGTGTGGCGCGTGCCCGTCGGACCATCGAAGACCTTTCTGATCGTCCCGCGCGAGGGCGCGCTTCCCGATCGCGTCACGGAGCTCCGCGGGACGTTCGTCGACGTCGCGCGGCTGATTCAGGATCGCCAGCTCCCGATGCACCCGGAGCTCTCTGCGCTCGTGCAGCCCCTCACCGAACCCACCGCCCCGGCGCGGGACACGCTGTTCGCGCTCCTCGACGCGACATGGACCGAGCCACCGCACGACCCTTCGCCGTCGCTGCGGCAGCTCGTGCTCGCGCCGTCGGATTTCGACGAACGGCCCGTGACGGTGCGTGGCCGTTTCCGTGCGCAGAATCTGTTCGGCGATCTGCCCGCCTGGCCCCGCCAGAGCCGATGGGATTTCGTGCTGCAGACGGCCGACGCCTCGCTCTGGGTGACGAACCTCCGGCCCAAGGGGCGCGGGTTCGATCTGGACCCCACGTCCAGGCGGAGCGCCGGTACGTGGCTGGAGGTCTCGGGCACCCTGCACGTCGACGACGGCCTGCCCCGGCTGGAAGCCCGGACGATCGCCCTGAGCGAGCCGGTCGAGGATCTTGCGGCCCCGCCGGCGGCGCCAGCACCGCCGGAGCCGCCGCCGACCGTCATTTTCACGGCGCCGGCCGATGGCGAACCGAACATTCCCCGGAGCGCCAAGGTCCAGGTGCAATTCTCGCGCGACATGGCCGCCGATTCCTTCGCCGGACACGTGCAGGTCGCCTATCGCGGCGAAGCTGGCGACGCCGTCCCGGCATTCACGGCCGCGTACCTGGCCGAGAACCGGGGCCTGGAGATCCGCTTCGCGTACCCGCTCGCGACCGGCGCTTCGGTCACGGTCTCGCTGACGCCCGGCATCACGGCGTCGGACGGCGCGCCGCTCTCACCGACTCAGTTCACGTTCATCGTGGAGCGCTGACCCGGCGTGGCGGGGTCGCCGCGAGCGATCGCCGCGCGAACCCGTTGGATCAGGGCCTCGCGATCCGTTTCGGCGAGGCCGTGCGTCTCGATTGGCGGACAGAACTCGATGGCGACGGTCACCGGCCGGATAATCCAGCTGCCCTTCCGCATCGCTTCGCTGCCGCCCGCGAGAATGGTCGGGATGACTGGAGCCTGCGCGGCAATCGCCATGCGGAACGCTCCCTGCTTGAATGGCAGCAGCGCGCCCGTTCGGCTGCGGGTGCCTTCCGGGAAGACGAAGAAGGAATGACCGCCCACGAGCGCGCGCGCGGCGGACTCGAACGCCTCGACGCGCCGCCCGCGCCGCTGCCGTTCGACCGGAACGAACCCGGCCACGTCGAAGACGCGGCCGAGCAGCGGCACGCGCCGCAGTTCCGCCTTGTAGAGGGTGCGGACCCGCGGCTGCACGCCGGACAGCGTCCGGTACAACGCCGGCGGATCGAGATTGCTGATGTGATTGGCGACGTACACCGCGGCCTGGTGCGGGCGAATGTGCTCGGCGCCCGCGATCCTCAGGCGAATGCCGAGCAGCGCGAAGCCCAGCCGCAGAGCGAAGTCAGCGGCGGCGTACAGCGGCCGCGAGTGCCGCGTCAGCGCCCTCCAGAGGAGCAGGGGCGGCGCCAGCGCCACGACGTAGATTGCCATGACGAGCGCGGTCGTCAGCGTACGCAGAGCGGATATGAACATGGGCGGCCACGGCGCGCGATTGAGGAGATGACGTGAGAATCGTGGCGGCGGGCGGTGCCGCGGTCCGGAGCGGCGACGCGTCGCCACTCCGGACTTCGGCTGGTCGAGATCGGCGAGAACTGCGAAACGACTGGCGAGATCCTCGAATCCTCAGGAGGCGCGCGCCGCTCTCCTCGCCACCGGAGCCGGTAGGCGGACCGGTGTCTTGTCACGCGGGCCGACCTTGACGGCCTTCGCCCGGGCCGCGTTCCGCGCCTTGAGCAGGAAACAGCGCTCGAGCGCCTCGTCGACCTTGACGTCGACGACCGGCGACTTCTCGCTGAGCACCTCGGTGATCTCGGAGACGACGAGGAACTTCGCCCAATCGAGCATCCGCTTCTCGCGGAACGACAGGCTCTTCGATTTGCTCAGGAACGTCAGGCTCTTGAGCACCTCGACGACGTCATAGATGGACCCCGTGCGCATCCGATCGGAGTTGTCTTTGAAACGCCCCTTCCAGTTCTGATGACTTTCGATCTTGCCGTTGCTCAAAAGATCGAAGAGGCGCTCAACCTCCTGGTCAGTGACGGCGCGGCGCAAGCCCACACCGTCGACATTGTCGACCGGTACGAACACAGTTGTCTCATTGGCCATGCGGAGCTGATAGAAGCCGCATGTCGTGCCCATGATTGTCTTCGTTTCGATGCGTTCGACGATGCCGAGCCCGTGATTCGGGTAAATGACCTTGTCTCCAATCTCGAATGTCACGTGACCCCCGGCGATGAAAGGACCTGACGATTGGGTTACGACGAGCAGGAACGTCCGGCTATTGTAACCGATCTCGACCTGCTGGGGCAACGGAAAGGCCCGTAAATTCAAGACTTTCCGGGATTTTCGCCGTTTCATCCCTTTGGGCCCACGCCCGTAACCTACAGAACCGTCACCACTTCCGTCGCTTGCCGGCAGCTCAGTTCAGCTTGCCCGTGAATCCCCGTCCGGCTCGGGGACCACGGTTGTCGCGCCTGAGCACGCGATCCGTGTCCGCGATGGCGAAGCCCACCTCGTAGACGAGCTGGGCGATCCGAGCCTGCTTGGCGAACAGGATCTTGTCGACGCTGTCCGAGTTCGCGTGATAGTCGGGATGCGTGCCGGTGAAGAAGAACGCGACAGGCACGCCTTTCGCCGCATAGCTGTACTGATCACTACGCGTGTAGAAGCTGTTCGAGTCGCCGGGATCGTTGTAGTCGTACTCGATCGTCAACGGCCTGGGAAGCGTGGCGTTGGTGTCGACGATCAGGTTGTGCAGGTCGGTGCTGATACGATCGGCGCCGATCACGAACACGGAGTTCGCCTGCGCAGGGTCGTTGTCCCGGTTCCGGCCGATCATGTCGATGTTCAGCAGGCACTGTACCTGGGCGAGCGGCACGACCGGGAAGTCCGCATTGTACTGGGATCCGTACAGCCCGGCTTCCTCGCCCGCGTGCCAGAGGAAGACGATCGATCGTCTCGGCTTGGGTCCGGTGGCGAAGGCCTTGGCGATCGCCAGCTCGCCTGTCGATCCGGTGCCGTCGTCGTCGGCTCCGTTCCAGATGGAGTCCTGGTCGAGCGGGTTGTTCACGCGCCCAGGCACTTCGTCGCTCGACGCGGCGTAGCCGACGTGATCGAGATGGGCGCCGAAGAAGACGTAGGTGTTCTTGAGCCGTGGATCGGTCCCTTCCACCATGCCCACGACGTTGCGCGTCCGCCGCGTCTCGAGCGGCTCGTACACGTTGTTCACGTCGATGGTCACCTTCACGTTCGCGATCCGCTGTGGAGCGAGGCGCCCGGCGCGGGCCAGCCGATCCTGCAATTGCGGCAGGGTCTCATGTCCGCCCGAGAGCAGGGCGTCGAAGAAGGCGTCGTCGCCGACGACCCGGGGAACGACGAGGCCGTCGACGCGCCGCGTCGTGGGGGCGATGTCGGGCCGCGACCCGTCGGACGAACGCGGCGGACCGGGTGATCCTGCACCGCGGTATTCGATCACCGCGCCAGCGCCGGCGGCTTCGACCGCGCTCGCGGCCCGATCCATGCCCCCACGCGGACCGCCGGTCGGCGGACCGACGAGGGCGACCAAGCGGCCCCGGACCGCAGACGAGCTGCCGGCCCCCTCGGGACTGGCCAGCTCGATGCCGTCGAAGACGAGCGTCTGCCGGCCGCCGGCATTCGCGGGAAACGTGACGTGATCGCCGTCTGCGAACGTCCGCCGCACTCCGTTGGCCTCGATGGTCACCGAGGAATGGCGCTCGACCTTGTAGGACCGCAGCCTGACGATCTGAAAGTAGGTGCCGTCATCTCCGAGGGGCTTCAGGCCCCACTCTCGCAGGCGCTCGGCAATGAACTGCGCCGCGATGCCGTAGCCCTCCGTGAAGACCTGCCGTCCGTCGAGCTCGTCGGATGCCAGATACGTCAGCCAGCCCTTGAGGTCGGCCGCGCTCACGACCGGGAAGCTCACGCCGCCGGCGGGTTCAGGGGCCTGGGCCTGCGCCGGACGCAGGGCCAGCAGGAGCGCGCCCAGGAGCGCCGCGCGGCGGAACCGCCCTCGCGCACGGGCAGCCGGCGCGCGCATGCTAGTTCAGGAGCTTGCCGGCGGAACCGCGCCCGGTGCGCGGCCCGCGATTGTCGCGGACGAGGAACGCGTCCCGATTCGCGACAGCGAGCGTGGTGCGATAGACGAGCTCGCCAATGCGTGCCATCTTCTCGTAGTGGATCTTGTCCGCGGTGTCGGACGCGCAGTGATAGTCGTCGTGCAGCCCGGTCGTGAAGAACGCGATCGGCACGCCTTTCGCAGCATAGCTGTAGTGATCGCTTCGATAGTAGACAGCCTCGGGATCGGCGGGATCGTTCATGGCGTAATCCAGCTGCAGCGGCTTGTCCATCGACGCATTCGCCTCGACGATCGTGTTGTGGAGCTCCGTGCTGATCCGGTCGGCGCCGACGACGAAGACGGCGTTCCGGTAGTCGCCCTCACGGTCGTCGCCGTCATCGCGGCCGATCATGTCCATGTTCAGCTGCACGTCCACCCGATCGAGCGGCACCACCGGGAAATCCGCGTTGTAGCGGGAGCCGTAGAGTCCCATCTCCTCGCCCGTGTGCCAGATGAACACGACCGAGCGCCGCGGTCGCGGGCCGGTCGCCAGCGCCCTGGCAATCGCCAGCTCCGTCACGGCCCCCGAGCCGTCGTCGTCGGCGCCGTTGTTGATGAGGTCGCCGGGCGCCGTGTCCGGGCACCGGCTCGCACGCCCTCCGCCGTTGGCGGCCGGAGGCGCGGCCAGGTAGCCGATGTGGTCGAGGTGCGCGCCGAGCATGACGTAGCTGGCGCCCAGCCGCGCGTCCGTGCCCTCGACCATCCCGACCACGTTGTGGGTGTAGAGCGTGTGAAGCACTTCGTATGTCGCGTCCACGTTGAACGTGAGCTTCACGTCCGGCAGGCTGAAGGTCGGCAGCGGCTCATGGTTGCCCGCCGCCGTCTTTATCCGTTCGAACGACTCGGGCGCGCCGCTGAACAGGAGTTCGAAGAACTCGTCGTCTCCGGCGACCTGAGGCGGATTCGGACGGTCGAGGTCTTCCGTCGAGCGGAAATCGCCCTGCATGGGCGTCGCCAGAACCGTGTTGGCCAGCAGGCGTCCGCGCCCTCGATTGCCGCCTCGCGGCCCCGAGCCATCCCGAGCTGGCGCCGTCGGCTCCGGCGGAGCTCCTGACGGCGCACCGCCGCGGTCGCTCGACGCGAGCGGAAGCGAGTAGCTGACCGACGCCGCCGCGAACTTCTCGGCGATGGCCTGCCGGTCGCGGTTGGCGATCAGACGCCTCGCTTCGGTAGGAACGCCCGCCGGCGTGCCATCGATCCAGATCACCGGCTTGCCCTTCACGTTCTTGCCGGCGTAGTCGTCGTGGTCCGGCAGGCGCAGGCCGTAGCCGAGGAACTCCGCTCCGGTGAAGGTCAGCGTCTGCTGGCCTCCCAAGGGCGGCACGAATCGCACGCCGTGGCCGTTCGCAAAGGTTCGCGACCGGCCGTTGACCTCGACCGTGACGGTCAATCGATCGCCGGCGACCTTGACGTCGTTCAGCTTCACCGTCTGGAAATACGTCCCGTTCTCGCCCAGCGGCTCGACACCCCACTGCTCCAGGTGCGCGGCGACGTAGCCGGCGGCCAGGCCGAAGCCTTCGGTGAAGGCCTGTCTTCCGAGCATCTCGTCGGATGAGAGATAGGTGAGGAACTGCCGGAGGTCGGTCTCCTGTATCGCCGGGCGCAGCGGCGACTGGGCGGTCACGTGCCAGGACTCGGAGGCGCCGAGCACCAGGCCGGCGAGCGCCAGGGCGGCCACACGGGGGGTCTTCATAGACACTCAGGATAGCGCACGGGCGTGGGGACCAAGGTGCTCCACCTGAGCATCAGCGCCGCAGCGCATGCGCGATGAGCGTGCCGATCAGGCTGATCAGGATCGACGCGAGAATCGTCATGAAGACGCCGTGGACGACGAACCCGGGAATGATCCGCGACGTCAGCCACAGACAGAAGCCGGTGATGACGAAGTAGAACAGGCCGAGGCTGACGATCGTCAACGGCAACGTGAGAATGACGAGAATCGGGCGGACGATCGCGTTGACGAGGCTCAGGACGGCGCCCGCGATGAAGGCGTCGGGGATCGATCCGACGGCGACCACGCCGAACAGCGACGCGACGGCCAGGATGGCGATCGAATTGGCGATCCACGAGATGAGGATGCGAGTCATCGTCGCGGTATGCTGTCCGGCGGCGTCAGTGTGACACATACCCAGCTCGTCGACGCACGGCCGTGACTCCCGTCCTCACCGAGCTGACGACGGCGGCAACGGACGCGGCGCTTGGCGTCTTGTGCGGCGCGCTCTTGTGGCGGCTTCGACGGTCGCCGGCTGCCTCTCGATGGAAGAAAACGGTGTGGAGCTGGGTCTTCCTCCTACTGCTCGCGGCCTCGGCTCTCGGAGCGCTGGCGCACGGGTTCGATCTGTCGTCGCGGACGCGATCGACCCTGTGGCAGTCGCTCTATCTGTCGCTCGGTCCGGCCGTGGCGTTGTTCGCGGTCGGCGCTGTCGCGGACTGGCATGGAGAAGCGGCGGCGAGGACGTTTCTGCCGTGGGCGATTGGCGTCGGCGTCGCGTTCTTCGCCGTCAGTCGACTGACGGGCGGCTCGTTCCTCGTCTTCGTCGCGTACGAAGGCGCGGCGATGCTGGCCGCGTTGGTGATCTACGTCGCACTTGCGGTCCGGCGTCATCTGCCTGGAGCGGCGACCGTGAGTCTGGGCATCGGCTTGACGATCGCCGCGGCCCTGGTGCAGATCAGCACCTGGCAGGTCCGTCTGATCGTGCCGTTCGATCACAACGGCCTGTTTCATCTCGTCCAGATGCCGGCGATCCTCGTGCTCGCGCGCGGTATCCGCCGGGGCCTTGGCGTCACCGCGCCCGAGACAAGCCCGCCATGAGCAGGAAGGCCGCCGGGAAAGACGGCCACGGCCTTCCGTGATCCGGGCGGCTGCACCGCCGCGGCCTCTCTCACGTGGGCACTCGCTCGGCGCTCCGTCCCCTCGCTCCGCGCGCGCGGGCTCGCGCGCCGCTCGCTCGCGTCGGCTGACGGTATACTGCTGGTCTTCGTCGGGACCGCCCTCTCGTGCCGGAGTGGCGAAACTGGCAGACGCGCGAGACTCAAAATCTTGTGGGGTTTACCCCCCGTGTGGGTTCGATTCCCTCCTCCGGCACCACTATTAAACACTGTAAATAAAGGATTTACTGGCTGATCGATCGTCAGTGTACCTATTTTGTCCCAAAGTCGCGGTACACTGTCCACGTGCTCACGATCTACCGCCGGCACTCGCCGGACTGCGAGCATTTCGGCAAAGCGCGCAATGCGCCGCGGACACGCAACTGCAAGTGCGCAATCTGGGTCCAGGGATCGCTGGGCGTGGACTACGTCCGCGAGAGCCTGAACCTCACCTCGTGGCAGGCGGCGTCTGACACGGTTCATGCCTGGGAGGCTGCCGGCAAGGTACACGCCGAGGCCAAGCGCGAGCCCATCCCGGTCAAGGACGCCGTCGCCAAGTATCTCGAGGACGCGAAGGCGCGCGGCCTGAAGGACGCCTCCCTCACGAAGTTCCGCGAGGTGCTCGAGCGCCGGCTCGTCGAGTTCTGCGACAACCAGGGCTACCGGAAGCTGGCCCAACTGGACGTAGAAGCGCTCCGTGAATTTCGCGCGACGTGGAAGTTCTCGCCGCTTACGGCTCAGAAGCGGCTCGAGCACATTCGGGCGTTCTTCCGTTTCTGTGTCGATTCGGACTGGCTCGCCAAGAACCCGGCCCTCGCGGTCAAGTCGCCCAAGGTCCAGCACATTCCCAAGCCGCCGTTCTCCGATGACGAGATGAAGCGCATCATCTCTGCATGCGAGGCGACCAGTGCACGCGGCAAATGGGGAGCGGAGCTCAAGAAACGGGTTCTGGCAATGGCCCTGCTGCTCAGGTACTCCGGACTCCGCATTTCCGATGCATCCACGCTCGAACGGGCACGGCTCGCGGGCGGCCGCATTTTCTTGTACACGCAAAAGACAGGAACACCCGTATGGGTCCCGGTGCCGAAATCTGTCTCCAAGGCGCTCGAAGCGTGTCCGAACCGGAACGACAAGTATTTCTTCTGGAGCGGCGTCGGAAAGCGTACCAGCGCCGTGAATGTTTGGCAGGAGACGTTCCAGGGCGTTTTCGAGAAGGCCAAGGTCCCAAACGGCCACATCCATCGCTTCCGCCACACGTTCGCGGTGTCGCTCCTCCAGAAAGGCGTCAGCATCGAGATCGTGTCCGTGCTCCTCGCCCACAGTTCGATCCGCGTCACCGAACGGCACTACGCACCATGGGTCAAGGCGCGCCAGGAGCAGCTCGAAGCCGCGGTACGGAAGGCGTGGTGAATGGCTGATCCGACGCCATTGTGTCAGTGCGGTTCTTCGCGTACGCTGTGGTCATGTACGCCACAGCCATCGTGAAAGGGAAGGTCGTTCGGTTCAAACTGTCGCCGGCCCTTGCGCGGGCCCATCGGGAAAACCAGGACCAGGCTATGAGCGGCCAGGAAGCGGTGGCGTTCGTGGAGGGCCGACGGCGTGTACGGGCGTTGCGTCGTGCGAGGCCGTATCTTGCGAGTCGTTCTTGACACCTGCATTCTGAAACTCGCGACCTTTCCCGCTGACGACAACGCCTCTGCGCTCATCTTTGAACTAACGCGTCGTGGCTTCCTGGAAGGTTGGGCGAGCCCGGCCATGCTGGAAGAGTACGCGGACGTGCTCGGCGATCGTCCGGATTTCGTTGCCGAAGTCAGCGCCGCCTGTCGGCTGTGCTATCCGCTGACCGAGCTCCGCATCATCCGCCATGAGCCCGACAATCGGTTCCTGGAGTGCGCCCTCGCCGTGAACGCGGACTTCATCATCACCGTGAACACTGCGTCCGGGCACTTCGATCAGAAGCGGTACCAGGCCGTGCGCGTGGTGAGGCCGGGTGAGTTCCTCAATCTCGCCGAGATCGCTCGCTTGGTGAAGAAACTGGCTGAGGCGAAATCATGACGCCCAGACACGACTGTTTTCCTGAGCGAGAGCCGGCGCGGGCAGGCTGACCAATAGCCACAAGGCGACTGACAACTGCAGGAGTGAAGTGAGCAGGTCGCCATTCTTGAAAGTATCCCAGCCCTGCGCTGTCGCGTCCCGGACGGTGTGCCCTGGCAGGAAGGATTGCAGCGGTGCCGGCGTGCCGTGGTCGAAGAGGATGCGCATCAGCGCCCGGACACAGGCGCTTCAAGACTACGGGCGGCAAACTCGATCACGGCTTTCACTTGTTCCGGCGTGACGTCGAACCATTCGACGATCTCGTCGATGGTGGCGCCGGCTTCGAGATTGTCGAAGACGATGGACACCGGCATGCGCGTGTTCTTGAACACCCACGCCCCGCTGACCTTGCCGGGGATGCTTTCGACCGCCGGGCATTGGGACCAATCGAGCATGATGACAGCATGCCCACTTACGAACGGGCGCGCAAGGGCCGTCAGCGTCGCGCGCGGCGAGGCCGCCGGCCGCAGCTAAAGGGCCGTGGGCCGCAAGGCGTGCCAGGTGAACGGACGTCGGCGCCTGCGGCGCCGGCTGCTACGGGTGACACGTCACCCCGTCGCGGGCGCTGTATGGAAACCTTGGTTTCTTTACGTCAACCATCATGCACGCAATAGATTACGGCCCTTCGCGCCCCGCGAGGTTTCCATATAGAAACCCGTGCCACGCTTGTTCGCAGTGATGTGCAATGTTACGGTGACGTCGATCATGACACTCAAGGGTCACGTCAAATCGGGACGGTTGATCGTCGACGAGCCGACCGATCTGCCCGATGGGACGGAGGTCGAACTGCTCCTGCTCGATCCCGGAGATTGGCTCGGTGATGTCGACCGCGCAGCGCTGCACGCGGCGCTCGTCGAGTCCGACGCCGACATCAAGGCCGGCCGACTCGTGGGTGCCGACACGCTTCTCCGCGAACTTCGATCGCGGTGAAAGAACGTCGCGTCCGATTCACGCCGACAGCACAAGGCACGTCACGAGCAAGTCATCATGCTCGCGCTGTGGGGAGCGCGCCGCCGACCAGGACGCGATCTGAAACGATTGACGCAGTACGGCAACCCGAGAGTAGGTTCCCCTGGAGTAACCGGCTCGAACCGAGTCGCCGCAAGTGACTGATTCTCAAGTGGTTCCTCTAGAGTAACTTGGTTACTCTGCAGCACCCGCGACGGGGTGACGTGTCACCTGCAACAGCCGGCGCCGCAGGCGCCGACCGGTTTCCACCCTCGTCGAACGGACCGATCGCAATCGCCGAGCGCAGGGTCAAAGCGATGCGTAGCGTACCGCGTCACGACCTGGGAGTGGCGCGGCAAGCTGGCGTCCAAGTGGACAGCGCCGGTCCTGTGCCATGATGTCGCCGCGTCCGGGCTGAACCGAGCGGTGCCCTGGGCCACCGAGGAAGAAATGGTGAATCTCAAGAGCGACGTTGACGCGAAGAGTGCCTTCGCAGACGAGCTACGCCGGCGAGGCTATTCGTCTGTCGCGATCACGAGAAGTCCTGCTGACATCACGGCGCGCAAGGCGGGCAGTGTCCACTATTTCGAAATCAAGTATACGAGACAGAGGTTGAAATACTTTGGCGCGGCCACTCTAACCGAATGGGCTGCTGCAGTCGAAAACGAGAAGTGCTTCAGGTTTGTCGTCTGTTCGAAGAGGGCGGGACAATGGGTGTTCGCCGAGTACACGCCCACGGAATCCATGGCCTTCAGCTGTATTCCGCCGTTCAAGGTCTACTTCTATCGAGAGTTTCGAAATGAGGGAGCGGTGCCGTCCGCCCGCAGACCGCGAACGATGAATCGCTCAATCGAACTCGGCTCCAGCAAATCCCGCGGATCGAGGAAGTGCAGGACCGGTGGACCTGAGCGGCTTCCGAATTCGGGATCAAGACCTTCGGTTCGGATGGGCGACACCGGGCCGAACCGAAAGAACACGAGCAGGGCCATGACCGCGACAAGTTCACCGGCGAGCAGGGCCTGCCTGGTCACGCCTCGCGCGCCCACCTGAGAAGCGTCCGGAAGCCAGGGGGCTTCCCGTGCATCAACAGCCCCACCTTGAACACCTTCGCCGCCACCCACGTGACCAGCAGTGCCGCGAGCACACCGATGAGGGCGGTCAGCCAGACCTGCCAGGCCGCCGGCGGGCTGCTCGAGGCCAGCCGCGTCATCATCGCGAACGTGTTGACTGGCGGAATGAAGCTCAACGCGACGCTGAACGTCGAGTTCGGCTCCCGCGCGATGATGGGCCCGAACATCCAGGGCGCGATCAGCAGCAGCACGACCGGAGTCATCAGTGACTGTGCCTCGCGCATCTCGTTGACGGCCGCGCCGATGGCGCTGAATACCGCGGCGAACAGGAAATACGAGATAAGAAAGAACACGACGAGGTAGAGCACGAGGATCGGCGCCACCAGGCCGAGCATCGCAAACGACATGAGCAGCGCCAGTCCCGCGCCCAGATACAGGGCCAGCACGAGCAGGCTGACCGCCATCTGGCCGAGGATCTTCCCGGCCATGAGCTCGAGCGGGGAAACGGCGGACAGCAGCACTTCGACCACGCGATTCGACTTCTCCTCGATCGTTTGAGTCAGCAGCGTCTGTCCGCCGATCATGATGCCGAAGACGAGGAGCCCCGCGAACATGAAGGGCAGGGCGCGGTTGAAGCCCACGTTCGTCTTCCGCTCGTTGACCGCTGTGACGGTCACCGACGCCGGCCTGGGCAGCCGCATGACCGCTTCCACCCGGGCCCGGTCCAGCTTTCGAGCCCGCATGCGGGCGGCGATGATCGCCTCGCGAAGTCCGTCGTAGAGCGTCGTCTCGACGCGATCGTCGAGATTCGGCGGCACGTACAGATCGTACGTGCCATAGTCCAGACGGCCCGGCGCAGGCGTCACGGCATCCTCGTGCAGCACCACCAGCGCCAGCCGGCGCGCCGCCTGCGAACCTCCGGCCAGCCACGCCTTTTCTTTCTGCACGTCGGCATCCGGCGGGCGCGCGATCACCTCAATCTCCGGCACGCCGGCGAGCACCGTGTCGACGGCGATGCCCGACGTCCCGACGACCGCCCGGACGGCCGCCGGCGCGTTGGCCAGCGCCCTGACCGTGCTGTCCGCCCGCCGGCGCGCGATCGCGTCCGGCTCGAGCGCGGCGCGCAGATCGCTCAGCACCTCGCCGGTCGGATCGACGACTTCGACCGCGCCATGAATCTGTGCGCTCGCGGCGTTCATCACGCGCGGCGCGATGAGCGAGAACAGGCCGATCAGCGTCGGCATCATGAGCAGCCCGATGATGAACCCGCGGCTCGCCACGGTGGCCAGGAACTCGCGGGTGGCAATGAGCCCGACCCTTCTCATAGGACGACGCCTTCCTCTTCCTGCCTCAACGTGCCTCGCAGCCGCTCGACGTCCTGGTGCGGCCGGTCTCCCGAGACGATCCGGATGAAGACGTCCTCGAGGCGCAGGCGCGCCAGCTCGACCCGGGCCGCAGGGACGGCGGCCGCGATGCGAGGGAGGAGCGCCGATGGATCCGAGCCGGGAGCCAGCGAGATCCGGTACCCGGTGTCGCTGGCCTCGACGCGATCCACACCTGCCAATGCCTGGATGGGCGCCGGATCCGCGCCCGGCTGGAGCGGATCGACGAAGACCGTCCGCGGATCGTACTGCCGCCGCAACCCGGCCATCGGCTCGTCGAGGACCTTCCGCCCCTGGTGGATCATCACCACCTGCTGGCAGATCTCTTCTGCATGGGCCATGACGTGCGTCGACAGCAGCACGGTCGCGCCCCGCGCGTGCTCCTCGAGCACATGATCGCGCAGCAGCCGGACGCTGACGGGATCCAGACCGCTGAAAGGTTCGTCGAGGATAAGGAGATCCGGTCGATGGATCACGGCGGCCACGAACTGAATCCGCTGCAGCATCCCCTTCGACAAATCGTCGCAACGCTTGCGTTCGGCCTCGGGCAGCCCGATCCGCTTCAGCAGCGCCGGCACCCGCTCCTGGGCTTCCTCCCTGCCGAGCCCCTTGAGACGGGCCATGTAGGTCAGGAACGCGCCGACACGCATCTTGCGGTACACGCCGCGCTCCTCCGGCAGGTACCCGATGCGATCCTTGGCCTCGAGCGCCGAGCGCCGGCCGAGCACCGACAGCTCGCCCGAATCGGGGAACAGGATGGCCATGATCATCCGGATGCACGTGGTCTTGCCCGCGCCGTTCGGGCCGATCACGCCGTACAGCGCGCCGCGCGGCACGACGAGGTGCAGGTCGTCAACGGCGACCGTCGTGCCGAACCGTTTCGTGACGTGGCGAAGCGCGAGCGCTGACTCCATGACGTCGGTGCCTTTCAGGCGCGGGTCATACCAGTTCGACCTCGATCGTGTGCATCATCGCGACACCGTCCCGGGACTGCCGGCGGCTCGTGTTCGGACGCATGGCCCCCGGGGGTTATTATCTCCGCCCGTGCGTCCACGTCCCGAACACATTCGGCCGGTCCTTGCGTTCCTGGCGGTGGCGGTCGCCATTGTCAGCGCGCCGCTCGGCTGGCGCCTGGCGCTCCGTGCGTCGGGCCATCCGCCGCGTGCCTCGTCTTCGCCGCCCGACTACCTGCCGGCCCTTGGCGACGCGCGCGACCGCCGGCCGTTCGACCCCGGGCCGATTCGTTATCTGCAGGAGACGACGCCCGCCTACGTGATCATCGGCGACTCCATGGCGGGGCGCATCGACTTCGGGCGGCTGGAGCAGCTCGCCCACGGCTCGGTCGTGCCGCTCCTGCAGAACGCGACCGGCTCCGCGTACTGGTACCTCCTCTTCAAGAACTACGTCGTCGCGAGCGGCATCCAGCCGAAATGGGTGATCGTGTTCTTCCGCGACACGAATCTCACGGATCCGCTGTTCAGGATCGGCGATTCCGGCTTTCGAACGCTGGACGAGGTGGCGCTCGACCGCGAGGAGGATCTGAACGCCGTCGTCGCTCGGCGCGTCGATCCGTGGTTCCGGGTCCATCGGCTCCTGACCCGCGTCTACCGGCTCGACGACGCCCGCGCGTGGCTCGAGCCGAAGATCTCGGCCTGGGCCGCCGCCGAGGTGATCCCGTATCGACGGAGGCGGCCACCGTTCACCGAGCAGGTGAACGAGATGTTCGCGCTCGAGCACCTGCGGACGATGGAGGCGGCCGACGTCGCGGGCGTCGACGATCGCGACCTCGATTTCGCCGCGAACGTCAAGCCCTCCGTGCTCCCGCTCTTTCTCGACCTCGCCCGCGCCCACGATCTCCGTGTCTGCTTCGTGCGCGTGCTCCGACGGCCGCGCGACGGGCGGCCGGAGCCGCAGTCGCCGCGCATGGATCGTTACGTGCGCGATCTGCGCGAGTACCTCCAGGCCCATGGCGCCGTCCTCCGCGACGATCGCGACGATCCCGTGATGGCCTCGATCGAGTACGCCGACGGCGACCACATCGCCCGCGGCGAGCGGGTCCGCTACACGGAGCGATTCTTCGAGCAGATGTCCATCTTCCGATGATCTTTCACAGTCTGGACTTCGTCGTCTTCTTCGTCGTCTTCGTCGTGGTGTACTGGCGGCTGCCCCACCGGCCGCAGAACGCGTGGCTGCTGGCGGGCAGCTACGTGTTCTACGGGTACGTGCACCCATGGTTTCTCACGCTCGTGGCGACGACCACCCTCGCGGACTACTGGGCGGCGCGAGGCATGGAGGCCCGCCCGGCCCGCAAACGGTGGTTTCTCGTATCGAGCCTGGCCGTGAATCTCGGCATGCTCGGCTTCTTCAAGTACTTCAATTTCTTTCTCGACAACGTCGCAGCCGTGCTGGCCGCCCTCGGCCTTGCCACGTCACGCCCGGCGCTCGCCATCGTGCTGCCGGTCGGCATCTCGTTCTACACGTTCCAGGAGCTGACCTACACGATCGGCGTCTACCGCGGCGAGCTGCGGGCGCGCAGATCGCTGCTCGACGTGGCGACGTTCGTGGCGTTCTTCCCGCAGATGGTCGCCGGCCCGATCGAGCGCGCCACGCAGCTCCTGCCCCAGATCGAGCAGCCCCGGCGGTTCTCCTGGCCCGTCGCCCGCGACGCGATGTTCCTGGTGCTCTGGGGCTACTTCAAGAAGCTGGTCATCGCGGACAACGTCGGCGTCATCGCCAACAAGGTGTTCAGCCTGAACTCGCCCGGCTTTGCCGTGCTCTGGGCGGGGGTCTTCGCCTTTGGCATCCAGATCTACGCGGATTTCTCGGCGTACAGCGATATCGCCCGCGGCACGGCGCGCTGGCTCGGCGTCGAGCTGATGCAGAACTTCGACCATCCGTACACGGCCCGCGGCGTGAGCGAGTTCTGGCACCGCTGGCACATCTCGCTGTCGACATGGTTCCGCGACTACGTCTACATCCCGCTCGGCGGATCGCGCACCGGGACCTGGACCCGGGCCAGGAACCTGCTCGCGACCTTCGTGCTCTCCGGTTTGTGGCACGGCGCGAGCTGGAACTACGTGCTGTGGGGCGCCTTCCACGGCTCGCTCGTCGTCGGCTCGAAGGTCGTTCCGCGCTGGCGCGCGCCGTGGACCTCGCTCCTGCTCCCGATCCGCGTGGCCGGCACGTTTGCCCTGGTCAACGTCGGCTGGCTCATGTTCCGCGAGACCGACATCCATGCTCTTCTGCGCGACTTGACGCTCTCGCCGTGGTCGAGCTCGGCGTTCGATCGCCAGGCCGGCGGCTACCTGTTCCTCATCGCCGCCGCCTATTCCGTCCCGCTCTGGCTGCACGCGCTGTGGGATCGCGTCGCGCCGGCGCTCCGGACCGCCAGGCGACCGACCTCGGTCCTGGCGCCTCGCGGCCGGCTCGTCCTGCAGACCGCAGTGGGCGGGGTGCTGTTCGCCCTGCTGCTCGTGTTCCGAAGCCGCACGTCGCTCGATTTCATCTATTACCGGTTCTGAGGCGGTTCGCGGGGCGGCCAGGGCGCACGGGGCCCTCCTTGACAACCCCGCACGTGCACGCAAGCATGGGCGCCACCTCGGAGCGTGCGAGACGATGGACACGAAAAAGACCTGCTTCGTGCTGATGGGATTCGGCGTCAAGGTCGACTACAAGACCAATCGCTCGCTGGACCTCGACAAGAGCTACCGGATCATCAGGGCGGCCGTCGAGTCGGCCGGCCTCGAGTGCATCCGCGCGGACGACATCGTCCACTCCGGCATCATCGACCGGCCGATGTACGAGGAGCTGCTGAACGCCGACGTCGCGATTGCGGACCTGTCCACGTCGAACGAGAACGCGATCTACGAGCTCGGCGTCCGCCATGCGCTCAAGCCGTTCACCACGATCGTCATCGCGGAGAAGCAGTTCCGGTTCCCGTTCGATCTGGGACACCTGCTCATCCGGCCGTACGAGCACCTCGGTACGGGGATCGACTTCGAAGAGGCGCAGCGGCTGCAGAACGAGCTCGCGACCGCGATTCGCACGATCGTGCCGAGCGGACAGGTCGACAGCCCCGTGTACACCTTTCTGCCTCGATTGACCCCTCCAGCGGTTCTGGAAGCAGTGACGCCAGCGGCCAGCGCGAAGAGCGGCCCCGCCGCCCTTGCCATCGCTGCGGCTGGGCCGCAGCCCGCCTCTGAGGAGCCCGGCGGCGGCGAGGGCCCGACATTCACCGTGCTCCTGGAAGCGTTTCGCGAAGCCAAGGGGCGCGGTGATTTCGCACTCGCCCGCGCCTATCTCGAAAAGCTCATGGAACGCCGCCGGGACGACCCGTATCTCGTCCAGCAGCTCGCCCTCGTCACGTACAAGAGTCGTATCCCCAATGCCGTCGAGGCGCTCCGGGCTGCCCAGACGATTCTCGAGAGGCTTCGGCCTGAGACGAGCGCCGACCCCGAGACGCTCGGACTCTGGGGCGCGATCCACAAGCGCCTGTGGGAGGAGACCGGCGACCGCGCGGCGCTGGACGCCGGGATCGCCGCGTACGAGCGCGGCTTCTTCATGAAGCGTGATTCGTACAACGGGATCAACTACGCGTTCATGCTGGACGACCGCGCGCGGCACCAGACCGATTCGGACGAGACCACGGCCGACCGCGTCCTCGCCCGGCGAGTGCGGCGGCAGCTGCTCGACATCGTGGACGCGACCGTCAAGGCGATGCCGCGCGACGCGAGCGGCCAGGCGCAGGATCCGGCGCAGCGGTACTGGCTGAAGGCCGTTCACGTCGAGGCGCTGCTCGGCCTCGCGGACCCGCAGTTCCCCCAGGCGCGCGATACGCTGCTGGCCGCGGCGCCGGAGCCCTGGATGAAGGAAGCCACCGAGCAGCAGCTCGCGAAGCTTGCCGATCGCCTGCCGGGCACCGGCTCGTGAAGCCCGCCGCACGGCCCCTGGGTCAGGTCGTCGGCACCTCGATCACGGACAGACCCCGCGCCTGTGCGGCGTCCCCGAAGACGCCCGTGACGTCGTCGCCGTCCCGCGACCGGCCTTCCCAGACGATCATCGCCACGGCGCGCGCGTCCATGCGCCTCGCGAGGTCCTGAGCTTCGTCGAGTATTCGCGCGTTGACCGCCCGATACGCGTCGAGGTCGTCCAACCGCGCGTCGAGCACGATCAAGTCGCCGGTCGCCTGCAGCGCGCCGACGACGCGGTCGAACTCGGGCCCCCAGTCCCCGGGCCGGTCGACGACCGACGTCCGTCGGAATCGTTCCGGCGGAAACGGCAGGACGACACGCCGGGCGATCCCGAGATCGGCCGCCGCCGAGAGGGCGATCGAGATCCGCACCGCACGCGGCCGAGCAGACCAGCGCCCGCGCCCCGACCCGGAAGAGCTCGCGGCGCACGCGCTCGACGACGGCCCCGACCTGCACGGACGGAAAGCGAGGCGGATCTGCCCCGCCGGGATCGACCCGCCGGCCGGCGAGGGCGACGACGCTCACGGACCCGCGATGCCGCTCAGAACTCGTATCGGTATTCGAACCGTACCGATGTCGTCGTACCAGCTGGCGTCGGTGAGCGCGTGTCCGTAGCCCACGTAGACCGAATGTCCGGCCCAGGCCACGCGGCCGCCAATCTTCAGATTGAGGATGTTCGTGCCCGACGCGTCGGTCGCCACGCTCTCGAACCCGTCGATCACGTGCCAGCCGACCAGCTCGACGATCGGGGCGACGCTGGCCCGAGCGGTCCGGTAGACCTCCACGGACGGGCCGAAGCCGTAGAAGAACACTTTCCCGGCGAAGTGCCCATCGAGATTCGTCGGGGCGGGCTTCGAACCGCCGAACGGCAGCCACACGCCGACCTGCGATTCCACCGAGACGCGGTCCGCGCCCGCCGCCACGAGCAGCGCCGGCTCGACCGTCGCGTGATTCGTGCCGAGTCCGAGTTCGGCATCGCCCGTGGGGAGGTACTGCCGGATCTGCAGCGTGACGGCGGCGTTGTCGGTCGACACGAGGCCGCTCTTGATGCCCACGCGCAGGTCGCTGAGGCCGCCCTGGTTCGGGAACCCGGCCCCGGTGCCTGGCACGAACGACTGGGGCTGAATCCAGCGAATCGGCAGCTCGCCGAAGACGGAGAAGTGGGGGGTCGCCGCGTACTCGCCCTCGATGTACCACTGCTGGAAGTTGATGTCGTTCGCCGCCCCCGGATGCGGCCCCGGGGCATCCGGGTCGTAGGCCGGATCGGTCGGCGGCAGATCGGCGTAGCAGCCGCACTTGGCATAGAAGAACTCGGCGCGGTCCGGCGTCCGATTCTGCATCGCCGTGTCGAATCGGAGCCGGACCTTGCTGACGACCGGCGCGTCATCGATGTAGCCGACCATGCTGCCCCGGCGCCGGAAGGGCGGCGTCGAGGGCGCCGGCGGCTCGGGCGGCCTCGCCTGCACCTGCGCCGGCGCCGTCAGTCTCGCCCGCGGGGGGGGTTCCGTGCTCGCCGCGTCACGAACCGCCTGCTCCGTCGTCGTTGCGGAGCCGGCGTTCTGAGCCAGCACGGGCGCAGGCAGCAGGGCGATCATCGCGAGCAGCAGCACATGCTTCATGGGTTCCTCCACGTCACGGCAACGAGGCCCACGATACCCCAGGAGCCCGAATGCTTACTTATCGACCGCTGCCTTCAGATCCATCAGGGGTCCGGCGAAGGCCTGCGCGTCGCGCTCCGGGAGGAGGGCGGCCACTTGCGACAGGGTGTCGACGACCGTGCGCGCGTCGGCGCGATCGCCGTCGGCGAGTGCGGTCCGACCGCGCGCGAGATAGAACGTCACGGCGTCGGCGAGCACCCGTGCGCCCGCAGGATCGCTGCCGCGCTCCTGCCGCAGCGACGCCAGATTCAGGAGCAGGTCTCTGAACCGCGCGTGGAAATCGGCTGCCGTGGAACGATCCACGGCCTTGGCGATCTCCTCGAACCGGTCGAGGGACTCACGGTACTCGGCGATGGCATCGGGCGACCGCTGGGCCTGCAGGATCCGCGCGTGGAGATCGTGGGCGTCGGCGTGCTCGATCCCGAGCGCGGCCGTCGGCCGCGCCAGGTCGTCCATCAGCGACAGGGCTTCGGCGGCCGTGTTCGCGGCCAGATCCAGCTCGTCCATCTGCCCGAGAAGATACGCGAGGTTGTCGACGAACTTCGCCAGCTCGAGCGCGTACAGGCGATTGCCGGGATCCTGCGCGAGCAAACGCTTGTGGATCTCGATCGCCCGCTCGTAACGCGCCCGCGCCTCGGCCGTGTGCTGGCCGCTGGTGTCCTCTTCGAGCAGATTGGCGAAGTTGTTGTTCGCGCGCGCCAGGTCCTGCCAGACCTGCGGGTCGCTGCCCTGCTGCGCGAGCGGCTCGAGCAGGGAGATGGCCTTCCGAAAATCGGCTTCGGCCCGTCCGAAGGCCGCATCGCCCACGTTGGCCACGCTGCCGTACAGGATGCCCTGGTTGTAGTACGTCCGCGCGAGCTCCTGGCGGTACGCCGCGTTCTGGGGAAAAGCCGCCACGAGCGCCTCCTGCGCGCCGAGGGCGCTTGCGTACGCCTGTTCGGCCGCCGGGCGCCGGCTGGCCAGCGGCCTGAGCGTCTCGCCGAGCCAGTTGTACGCGTCGCCCACCGCTTCGCGGTACTCGGGCCGCCCGGCGTCGCCCGCCGTGAGTCCCTCGAACTGCTGGATGGCCAGACGGTACTCCTGCTCGGCCTGCGACGGATCGCCGAGCACGCGGCTGATGTGCCCCAGCCGGAGATGCGCCTCGGCCCGCTCGCCCAGATACGTCGGGTCGGTGGGGTTGCGGTCGATGAAGACGCGGTAGAAGCCCTTGGCACGTTCGAGCAGCTCGCGCCGGAGCGCCAGCGTCTCGGGCGGCTCGGCGGCGACCAGCTCGGGCGCCCGGTCGACGATCGCCAGCGCCTGGTTGACGGCGTCGTTGGCGAGCGCGAGATTGCTCTTCGCGATGTCCCGCTGTTCATTGGCCACCGAGAAGAGGTACGTGACGACCAGCAGGACCACGAGCAGGACGGCCGCCGACCCCCACGCGAGCGCGAGCGTGCGCATCCGGCGCAGCCGCCGCTCGGCGCGCTGGCGCTCGCGCTCCTTCTGGCTGAGGTCCAGGAAATGGATCGCGGCGTCGAATGCAGGGTCGTACCGTCGCGCCCATGCCGCGGTCGGCCGGTCCTCGCGCTGCCAGCGCAGCGCGATTTCGAGCTCCGGGTCGCTCCACAGGCCGGCGGCGCCTTCGCGGAACCACGACGCCTGCCGTGAGAGGCGCACGTAGATGGCCGCCGACGTCCGCTCCTCCTGCGCCCACGCGATCAGCCGCGTCCAGCAGCGCATCAGGCTCTCGTGGGAGACGTCGACGATCACCTCCGACGTCAGCGGCACGCTCACTGGCGGCATCAGGAACGACCGGCCGGGGCGCCGGAAGATCTCGACGATCGCGATCACCTCCGCCTCGGACGTCTCGCAGATCGCGGCCAGGTCGGCGACCGACGTCGGGCGGCGCACGCCGCGCGGGTCCGAGAACGTGTCGGTGAGCGCCTTGAAGATCCGCTCCGTGACGTGTTGCCGGCTCTCGGACCCGGTCTCCTGAAACGCCTCCTCGGCGTGCAGCGACAGCGCGTTGCGCAGCGTGCCCACGGCCTCGTAGTCCTGGATGTCGATCGGCTCGTCGCGCTGGCGGCGCGCCGCCCAGTGGTCCCAGGTGCGCATGAGCGCGTGCTGGACGAGCGGAAGCTGGTCCCGGTCCTCGCCCGCCTCGTTCAGGAGCCGGAGGACGAGCCGCGGCGCGATTGTCCCGCCGCCGACCGCCACCGGACCCGTGATGGCCGACCGCAGCTCGTCCCGCGTCATTCGCGGAACCAGGTACTGCCCTTCGTTCACCGCCTCCGGGAGCCCGGGGAAATCCATGCAGTCGCCGATGAAGTCCGACCGCATCGTCAGCACCACGTAGACGGGCACCTCGGTCTGCCGGGCCGCCTCGAGGAGCAGCTTCACGAAGGCAACGGCTTCGTCCCGCGAGTGCTCGATCTCCTGCTTCCGCCGGAACCGGAACAGCTCCTCGAACTGATCGACGAGGACGAGGACGTTGTCGTGAGAGGAGATGCGGGCGAACCTGACGGCCTCGACGAGCCCGAGCGAGCCACGGCGCAGCGTCGCGTCCAGCAGCACGCGGTTGGTGCTCGCCAAATCCGCGGTGGGGCTGCCGAGGGCGGTCGGCGCGTCGAGCGCCTCGGCCAGGTGCCCGATCGGGTTCTCGCCCGGCCGCAGCATCGAGACGCGCCAGCTCGAGCCGGCCGCGGTCATGGCGCCGCCGTGCAGCGACGGAATGAGTCCCGAGCGCACGAGCGACGACTTGCCGCTGCCGGACGTGCCAACGACGGCGACGAAGCGGTTGTACCGGAGGCGCCGGAGCAGATCGTCCGTCTCGCGCTCGCGGCCGAAGAAGAGGTGATCCTCGTCCGGTTCGAACGGACGAAGACCCGGAAACGGATTAAACAGCGGTTTCTGCGGCATCACCCGGAGCGGTCGATCCGACGGCCTTCAGATGCGACACGAACGGCTGCAGAGCCGCCGGTGCCACGCCCTCCCACTGGGCCATCACGATGGCCTCGTGCGTGGCGAACCGCTCCTTCTCGGGTGTCCTCGGCGCGATGAGACAGATGCCCACGACCGGCATCGGCTTGGACCGGCCGTAGCCCAGGCTCTTGTGCAGCTCCCGGAGCTTCTGCCGCAGCCAGAAGTCGTTGGCGGCCCCGTAGAAAATGAGCACGCCGTCGCAGGTCCGCAGGTTCTCCTCGTGGCAGTCCCGGAGGGTCGCCTCGTCTCCGTCGAAGGTCGGATGGATGACTTCGAAGTCGGTGAACAGCAGATTCGCCCAGGGCGCGACATCGGCGCTGTCGCGCTTGTCGTAGATCAGGTACAGCTGCCGATACTGACCCGCCGGCGCGGGCGCCGCCGCGCGCGGGCGGCTGTCGCCGGAAAGCCGCGCCGCGACCAGCGTGCACAGCTCCTCGAGCGGCGTCTCGAGCAGGTCGTCGCCCTTCCTCACACGCGGATCGATTCTCAGCTTCTCCAGAACGGCCCGCTGCCGATCGTCGGCGACCTGCACGCCCGGCGGAATCCAGATCAGCCGCGAGAACGGCGCCCCGGCCGCCGCCCGCTCGCTGGCGAGATCCGTCTGCATCTCGATGAGCGAGCGAACGCCGCCTTCCGGAACGGCGCTGTAGGTCCGGCCCACCAGATGGACCGAGAGCCGGCAGCGGGCCAGGTCCTCGCGGATGGCGGCGTCGGCGTCCGACGCGGCCAGCGTCTGCAGGGCGCGATCCGGGAGCACCGTGTAGCCGTGCTGCTCGAGGTCGCGCCGGATGGTGGCGTACGGCTCCTTCAGATCCGAGGTCGTGATGGCCAGATACACCGCATCGGCGGCGGGGGCGACCTCGCGCTCGGCCGGCTCTTCGTTCCGGAGCACGTCGAGCAGCCCCGAGAGGTCCTGCGCCAGATCGTAGAGCTTCGTCCAGAACTCGCGCTCCGCCTCGGGCCCGAACACGTTCGAGAACTCGCGCACGCGACCGCTCTCGGGCTCCACCTTGAAGAATTCGTAGCCCAGCAGGTGCTGCAGGCTGGTCGGCTGCTCCTCGAGCGAGACTGGCGTCTTCAGCACCTTGAAGAGACGAGCCTTGTCCCTCACCCGGATTCCGCCGCACCCGTCCGCCGCCTTGCAGAAGGCGGTCACCTCCTTCAGGCACCAGTCCGACTTCACGTACGCCGGCGAGACCACGGCGACGAGCGCCGCGACGTCGCGCAGCCGGTCCACCAGCGTATCCGCGAAGAAATCGTTCCCCTGGAGCTTCGGATCGCGCCAGATCCGGCTCTTCTCGCCGACGAGCTGCGCCAGCCGGATCTCGAGCGCGCGATGCAGGTTCGCCACCCAGCCCTCTTTGCCCGGAACCAGCTCGGCGTCGTCCAGATGGGCGTAGCTGATGAAGGCGTCCCCTTCGAAATTCATGGTCCGCCCATGATAGCGCCGCCCGGGCAGCCTGACATCGGCCGGCGGCCTACGCGACGAGGCCCGGCAGATCGGCGGCGGGGACGACCTGGCCGGGCACGCCGAACCCGCGCAGCCGATTGATCAGGACGTCGAACTCCCGCCGGGTGCGCCTCTCGACGCGCACCATGGAGATGCGCCCCGCCTCCCCACCGTCGGGCGGCGGTCCGGCCCCGGCCCAGGCCGCGCCGAGCACCGCGGACAGCAGATGCAGATCGGTGGTCCTGTCGTACACGAGCACGATGCGGTCCGCGGGAATCCGGCTGGCGAGCTGCTCCAGCTCGAAGCGGCAGCCGGCGCTCCGCTCCGAAAAGCTCCTGAGGTCCATCAGGACCGTGTCGCTGACCGCGAGCAGCGCGGTCAGGGAGGGGCGCCACGTATCGGCGTGGCAGAACAGCTCGTTCACGCGGAAGCGGCCGTCGGGGTCAGCGCCGGTATCGAGAGCGGCGACCCGGGCCGGCAGGTCCGCTTCGGTGGCCACGTACCTGATCCGCAAGACGCCCGCCGATGAACGAAAGGACGTCCCCAGGATCCACGCTGCGCGTTATGAGGTCGATTCCGGCAATGAGCTGCACGGGCCCGTGAAACCGCCACTGCTGTGCGACGCGGTCGAAGAGCGCCTCGGTCCGGCCCTGGTAGCCGAACACCCGGAGCAGCAGCAGCCGGCGGGAGCCCTCCCGGGCTGCCGGCCCGCGCCGGAGCACCAACTCCACGACCACCCGGTAGGCC
Source organism: uncultured Acidobacteriota bacterium (assembly GCA_963764505.1). Taxonomy (GTDB): domain Bacteria; phylum Acidobacteriota; class Vicinamibacteria; order Vicinamibacterales; family SCN-69-37; genus CAVXSP01. The sequence goes on from CAVXSP010000001.1 coordinate 3,071,714, forward strand.
CCGAGCGCGGCGACGACCGCAAGCGCGTCGCGCACGCGGTGCGAGGAGACCAGGGCCGTCGTCATCTGATCGGCCGCGACGATGACCCACATGCAGTCGACGACGAGCTGCGCGTCGCTGAACGCTTTGCGGCGGTAGCCCGCGGCGATCCCGCGGAGTCCGAGCCAGGCGAGAAATCCGATCGGCAAGGCCGCGACGAAGAACAGCCCGTAGTAGGTGACGTGCGCGGACGTGCGGACCGAGAGGCCGAGGACGACGTCCCGCACCGCCGCGACGTCGAACCCTTGAATGACCGCGTTCCGGAAGAGCGCCAGACCGAGCCCGAAACACAGCGTCGCGGCCAGCGCCAAGGGCATCATCGCGCGCAGCCGGCGGCGCACGCTGAGCAGCACGAGCACGGCCGCGGAGGACGCGGTCACGGCGATCCCAACCAGAAACCAGTAGACATTCACGATCGGCTGCGCATTCAGCGTGCCTCGCGCGAGCTGGATCCCGACGGTCAGGAGGAGCGCGAGCAGCGCGCCGAAACCCAGATACCCCGCAATCACGCGCAGCGCGTCGCGTCGATCGAGCGCCAGGAGCACGATCAGCGTCGGCACGATCGGCCAGGCGTTCGCCCATTCCCGCTCGACCCATGCGACGACCGAAACCGATTCGGACGCCAGATCCGCCCAGGTGATCACTCCGGCGAACACGGCCGCACCGAGACCGTAGGCGAGCGCCAGCCGCCGGCGCGCCGGCGCCGGGCCGCCGCCCGGCATCAGCCGCCGACGCCCGGGCTCCGGCTCGAACAGCGCGAGCGACGGAGAGGAGGACGCCGCCGCGCCCGCTGTCGCCGACACGGCCGACGGGCCGGCCTCCGCGGCGACGCCCGCCGCGTCACGCGAGGCCGGCGCGTCCATCAAGGCGCGCATGGAGCGCCGATACCAGCGCATCGCGATCCAGGAAAGCAGCGCCGCGTCGAGCACCGACATCCAGAAGACGTACGCCGCCTGGCCGGAGAGCAGATCGTCCATCGCGCGATGCGTTGTGCTCGAAACCCGGCCAAAGTATAGTGCCGCCCGGACGGATCCCAGACGCATGGCCGGACCCCGCACGCTCGGCACCCGGCTGAGACACCTGCTGCTCTTCCTCGCGATCGTGTGGGGAGTGGCCGGCACCTTCGTCGTGCTCGAGATCGTCTCCCTGCATGGCATGGATTTCGTCGTCGGACATCCAGAGTGGTTCGGCGACCTGGCGCTCCCCTCCGCGATCAAGCGATCGACCTCCTGCGATGCCGCCGCCGACGGGCGCGCCGGCTCGCCGGCCTTGTCGGCGGCCGACGTGCGTGTCGGGTCGTGGCTGCTCGGCATGCGCCTCGGGCGGGACGCGCAGGCGCGCCAGTCGCCCACGGTTCAGCCGGCCGTGCTCGCGCAATCGGCCGCCGGCCTGCAGAGTCTGGCCGGTCTGCTGGCCGTTCCCGCGCCCGCGCTCTTCACGCCGGCCAACCGTCTGATGGCCAATACCGAGTTCGTGGAGTTTCTCGAGCGTGACGAGAGCGGCACCGCGCGCGGGCTCGCCTCGGCGTATTCGCCGCGCGCCTGCCAGATACTCAAGCTCGGAGGACTGTGGGGCTACGCGTCGCTCTCACGATTCGCGCTTCCGGGCGAGCCGTCGATCTACGCCATGGAGATCGCGCACTACGCCCGGCAGACCGCGCTGCCCGACGCCCTCTGGAAGCCGATGATTGTCCGGACACCGCGCACGGCCACGCCGGACGACATCAACGCCGAGAGCACGAAGCTCACCGCGGCCGTGACACAGTACCCTGGTACTGCACATTGAGAAGCCCGGGGGCCGCCCAAGACCCGCGGGCGGCGGTCGCCGTCGGCGCTGGAACGCAGACAAAAAGCCGCTGCCCGCACGATAATGTCGCCAGACGAGACACCCCGGGAGCGGGCGCCCGATGAAAGGCAATGAAACAGAGAGAGACAACGGATGTCGGGTGATCAGCAGGCAGGTATCGGTTTTGCTTGTGACGGAAGGTCGGCGATGTGGCCAGGCGGCCATGTCCAGGACTGTCTCTTGCCGAGCATGACGCCCGAAATGTCGCCTGGCGCTGATCCGCTGCCACCCTCCCGGGAGGAGTTCGAAGGCTGGATTCGCGGCCTTCCGGTCTCCGCCGATACGCAGCGCTCCCTTCTGTCGGCCATCGACGGCCTGCTCGCCCAGTCCGAGCGTCATTGGCGAGCCCGGCAGCAGGACTCGATGCGCGCCGTCCAGTCACTCTTCGCCGAGCGCCTGGCGCGGGCCGAGGCCGAACTGTCCGCCAAGGACCATGCGATTCGCACGCTGTCGCATCACTTCGAACAGATCATCGGCGAACTGACCGAGAAGGCCCGGCTCGATTCCAAGACCAAGCTGATGAACTTCGCGCATTTCACGGAGCGGCTCGAGACCTTTCTCGCATTCGAGCAACGGGGCCCCTGGTGCGTCGTGGGCATGGCCGACATCAACAACTTCAAGGGCTTCAACGACACGCTCGGTCACAGCGTCGGGGATCAGATCATCGAGCGGATCGCGCAGCTCCTCCGCGAGCGCGTGCGTTCGCACGACCTGCTCGGACGTCAGGTCTCGACCGAGGCCGGCGACCTCCACGGCCGGTTCGGCGGCGACGAGTTCTGCTTCATGCTGTCCGAGCTTCGCAATTGCTCGCAGGCCTCGACCATCTCCGAGCGCTTTCGCGACGCGGTGGAACGATACACGTGGGAGACGATCAATCCGCGGCTCGCCGCCGGGCCGATTCACGTCGACGTCGGTATCGTGTGCTTCAAGCTCGGACGGCTCGACGAGCGCAAGCCGGTCGCCTCCGACCTGGCGGCGCGGCTGATGCGCCGCGCGGACGAGCTGATGTATCTGGCCAAGAGCGGGCGCACGAGCGAGATCCCCTGCGCCCGGCTGCAGCTCGACGACGGCGGCGAGCTGGTCGACGTGCCCGAGTCGGAGTTCGACACGACCGTGCACATGCCGGATTCGGATCCGGGTCAGACGCAGCCGCCCGCCTGAACGGTCTACTGGACCGCGCCGCGCTCGTCGAGCAGGTCCGTCCAGTCGATCTTGAGCGCGCAGACCAGCGCCCAGAGCGTTTCCAGACTCGGGTTGTCCTCGCCGCGCTCCACTTCGCCGACGAACTTCGCGCTGATGCTCGCCTGCTCCGCGAGCTGGTCCTGCGTCCAGCCGCGCCGCGCGCGCCAGCGCCGGACATTGGCACCGAGCTGCCGGCGCACCACGTCGAAGTTCTCGCGGGTAGGCACGATGGTCATGGTCATAGCGCTATTCGAGCCCCTCTGATCCACTTATCGCACGGTTTCCCCGTGAATGCGCGTGCTCGGGTATCTCACTCCGCATCCATGAAGGGATATCTGTAGTCGCGGGGCGGAGTGAACGTCTCCTTGATCGTGCGCGCGCTCGTCCAGCGGATCAGGTTCAGCTTCGAACCCGCCTTGTCGTTCGTGCCGGACGCGCGCGCCCCGCCGAACGGCTGCTGCCCCACGACGGCTCCGGTCGGCTTGTCGTTGACGTAGAAGTTGCCGGCGGAATGCCGGAGGCGCCGCAGGCCTTCGCGAATCGCCGCGCGATCGCGCGCGAAGACGGCGCCCGTGAGCCCATAGGGCGAGGTGCGATTCACGAGGTCGAGCGTCTCGCCCCACTTCGCGTCCGCATAGACGTGCGCGGTCAGCACGGGACCGAAGATCTCCTCGCAGAGCAGTCGATGCGCCGGATCGTCGGTCTGGACGAGCGTCGGCTCGATGAAGTAGCCCGCCTCGCCGTGGCAGCCGCCGCCCTGCAGGATCGTCGCGTGGCGCCTGGCGTAGTCGAGATACCCGGCGATCCTGTCGAACGCCTTGCGGTCGATGACGGCGCTCAGGAAGTTCCGGAAGTCCCGGACGTCCCCCATCGCCAGCTCCCGCATCATCGCGATGGTCCGATCACGCACGCCGCTCCAGAGCGACTCCGGCACGTAGACGCGGCTGGCCGCCGAACACTTCTGGCCCTGGTACTCGAACGCGCCGCGGACCATCGCGACCGCCAGCGCTTCGGGATCGGCCGACGCGTGCGCGATGATGAAGTCCTTGCCTCCCGTTTCGCCGACGAGCCTGGGATACGTTCGATAGCCGCCGATGTTGGCGCCGACCGCCTTCCACATCCCCTGGAACACCGTCGTGCTGCCGGTGAAATGAATCCCGCCGAGGTCGGGCGAGGACAGGAGCGCCTCGCTGATGGCGACCGGGTCGCCGGCCACGAAGTTGATGACGCCGGGCGGCAGTCCGGCGGCCTCGAACAGGCGCACGATCTGGTAGTTGCTCAGCATGGCGGTCGACGCCGGCTTCCAAATCACCGTGTTGCCCATCAGCGCGGGCGCGGACGGCAGGTTGCCGCCGATCGACGTGAAGTTGAACGGCGAGACCGCGTAGACGAAACCCTCGAGCGCACGGTAGTCGAGCGAGTTCCAGGCGCCGGGCGCGCTGAGCGGCTGCTCGTCCAGCAGTTCCTGGGCGAACTGCGCGTTGAACCGGAGGAAGTCGATCAGCTCGCAGGCCGCGTCGATCTCCGCCTGGAACACCGTCTTCGCCTGCCCCAGCATCGTCGAGGCGTTGATGGTGGCGCGCCAGCTCGTCGCCAGCAGGTCGGCCGCCTTGAGGAACACCGCGGCCCGGTCGGCCAGGGGCCACTCCGCCCATTCGCGCCTCGCCTCAGAGGCCGCGTCGATCGCGCATCGGATCTCCTCGGGACCAGCCAGGTGGTAGTCGGCCAGCACGTGCCCGTGCGCGAACGGCATGACGACGGTCTGCGTCCGGCCGGTGCGGATCTCTCGGCCGCCGATGACGAGGGGGATGTCCGCGCGCTCCCCGGCCATCGCGTGCAGGCGCGTCTTCAGCTCGGCGCGCTCCGGCGAGCCGGGCGCGTGCGCCTTGATCGGTTCGTTGACGGCCACCGGCACTCGGCGCATGGCGTGACCTCCGATTCGGCGGACGCGCCGCTACTCGCCCGCGCTCGCCTCTTTCGGCTCGGCCTGGCGGCCACCCAGCTCGCGGTCGAGGTCCAGCAGCGACGCCGGATCGTCCTTGACCATGTGGAACTTCGCGACGACCTCCCGCACGGTCTTCTCCTCCTCGACCTGCTCCGTGATGAACCACTGGAGCGCGGCCATGGCCGCGAAGACCTTCTCCCCGAACGCCAGTTCGTACAGCGCGTCGATCTGCTGGCTGACCTGCTGCTCCTGCTGGAGCGCGGCCTCGAAGACTTCCATCACCGAACGGAAGTCGCTCCGGGGAGCCTCGAGCGCCAGCAGGTGCACGGGGTGGTTGCGCGCGAGCACGAAGTCGAAGAGCTTCATGCCGTGGCCGTGCTCCTCCTGGCTCTGGACCCGGAGCCATCGCCCCGCGCCCATGAACTTGTGGTGCTCGCACCAGCCGGCCATGGACAGGTACGAGAAGGAGGCGCCGAATTCGGCGGCGATCTGACCGTTGATGGCTTCGAGGACCTTGGGCGTCATGCGAGCATTGTAGTCGCCCTCACACCTCGGGGCGGACGCGACGCGTCGCCCCGGGATGTTAGAGTACAGACACGCGTCCGCGTCGCAGGCGATCGCGATCGCCGGGTCAAGCGACCGGCCGCGGGTGGGTCCCGCATGGTCGACGATGCCGTTTGACGATCTCCCGCTCGACCGTCCCGCGCGGCCCGCACCCGGGCCCCTGGGACCGCCGCCGCGTTCTCCGAAGCGGTGGGTCGTCCTGGGTGCGCTCGCCGTCGTCGCCGTGGCGCTGCTGACGCTATGGTGGATGAGCCGCTCGCGGCCCGGCACGGCCATCCCCGCGTCCACGCAGGCGACCGATGTCGCGGTCGGCTCCAACCGGCCCAAACGTCAGCCGATCTCGCTTCCTTCGCTCGACGCCTCCGACAGCCTGCTGCGCGAGCTCGTCGGTGCGCTCTCCCAGCACCCGCTCGTCTCGCGCTTCCTGGCGACGAACGATCTCGTTCGCACGACGGCGCTCGCCGTCGAGCAGATCGGCGACGGCCGGACGCCCGCCGGGCCGCTCAAGGTGTTCCGGCCCGACAGCCGGCTCGGGGTCGCAGGGGACCAGTCGGCCCGGATCGATCCGCGCACCTACACGCGCTGGGATGCGGCGACGAGCAGCCTCGTGACGATCCGGCCCTCGGACGCCGCGCAGCTCTACGTCAACCTCAAGCCGCTCTTCGACGACGCCTATCGCGAGCTCGGACATCCGGAGGGCGATTTCGATCGCTCGATCGTGCGCGCGATCGAGACGCTGAAGGAGACGCCCACGCTGACGAGCGATCCGGAGCTCGTCCGCCGCCCCGGCTACTACGAGTACACGGACCCAGCGCTCCGGTCACTCCGCCCGGTGCAGAAACAGTTGCTGCTGATCGGGCCGCAGAACCGTCAGCGCCTCTTCGAGTGGCTCAATCGGTTCACGGCCGCGCTGGATCTCAACGTTTGACGCCCGCCGCGCACGCCCGTGAGCGGAGGCGCCTGGTGTGAGCCGGGTTGTGCTACACTCGATGTCTGCCTGATTTCGGTCCGGCGGCCCGGTCAAGCCTTCCGGGTTGTATCCTCGAACAGGATGTGTAGATGACGGAGCTTGCAGTCAAGCGGAAGAACTACGACCTCGCGATGATGGTGCCCTTCCTGCTCCTGCACGCATCTGCACTGCTGATTTTCACCGTGCCGTTCACGCCGCGGCTCCTCCTCTGGTGCGCCGGGTCGTATTACCTCCGGATGTTCGGGGTCACCGCGGGGTACCACCGCTACTTCAGCCATCGATCGTTCAAGCTCGGCCGCGTCTGGCAGTTCTGCCTCGCGTGCCTGGCGCAGACGTCTGGTCAGAAGGGCGTGCTCTGGTGGGCGGCGCACCACCGCGACCACCATCTCAACTCGGACCGCCGGGAGGACCTGCACTCTCCCGTGCACGAGGGATTCTGGTGGTCGCATCTCGGCTGGATCCTGTCGGACGAGTACGAGGACTACGATCCGCGTCGAATCAGCGACTTCAGCCGGTTCCCCGAGCTCCGGTGGCTCGACCGGTTCCACCTGGCGCCGACCGTCGCCTACGGCGCCGCCGTGTATCTGATTGGCGGCTGGGACGCCTTCTACTGGGGATTCTGCCTTTCGACCGTGGTCCTCTACCACGGCACCTTCCTCATCAACTCGCTCTCGCACATCTGGGGCACGCGCCGGTTCGCCACGCCGGACGAGAGCCGGAACAACTTCCTGCTCGCCGTCCTCACCATGGGCGAGGGCTGGCACAACAACCATCACTACTTCATGTCCAGCGCGCGCCAGGGCATCCGCTGGTGGGAGGTCGACGCGACCTACTATCTGCTGCGCGCGCTCTCGTGGCTGGGTGTCGCGCGAGACCTGCGCGAGTTTCCGGGCCGCGAGACACGCGACCGCGCCGCCTGACGCATCAGCCCGGCCGCCGTTGCGGAGGCGCGGCTCCGGCGCCGACTTCATCGCCGCGGCGCGCATCCCGCAGCTCCGGCGAGAGGATCAGCGAGAGCGCGCGACTGTAGCTTGCGACGCCGCCCTCCACCCGGTTCGCCCGCAGATACCGATCGTAGGCCTGGAACGCGGCGTGCTGGACGGCGGGCTGCTGCCGCGCCAGCCGGCGGGCGATGGCGGCGAGGTCCGCGCGGATGCCCGCGTCGAGCTGTTCGCGCTCGTCGATCCAGACCGGCCGCGGCAGCGCGCCCGCCGCCTCGAGGATGAGGTACAGCGCGCCGCTGTAGGCCACGCGCGGCGGCCCGCTCATGCACGCGAGCCATCCGATCGCGCTCGCTTCCGCCTCGTCTCCCGTCCCGGCGAGGTGCGCCCACTCGTGGCCGACGACGAACGGCTGCTCGAAGGCCAGCAGGTGGTCATCGACAATCGTTTCGAGCGCGAACGGGTCGATCATCCCGTCCACCCCGGCGGCAGTGAAGAACGGCTCGAGTACCGAACGAGTGCTTCGGCCGTCCCGCGGTCGTGAGCGGCGGGCGGCCCAGCCGCCGGAGCGCGGAGCCGAACGGTCCGCGGAGCGCCTGCCTGATCTCGCCAGGCGCCGGAGGACGGCCGGCATCGGCCGGACGCAGCCGCGCCCCGAGGGCGCCCGCTTCCCGCAGCACGGCGCGCAGCTCGCCAATCGTCGGCATCGCCGGCGGCAGCGTGCGCTCCAGCGGCACGCGCCGGTAGTTGAGCCCCCAGACGAGCACGAACGCAATCGCCAGAATCGACGCGGCGCGAACGCAGCGGCGGACACCTTCCCAGGCCGCCGGCAGCCAGCCGCGTCGGCGGACGCCGGCGGCGAGGCGCCATCCTCGCCACGACACCAGCAGCGCGACCAGGCCGATGAGGACGTCCAGCACCGCGAACGGCACCAGGTTGCTGACGGCCGTCATCGGTCCCTGCCACCGGGGAAACAGCCCGCGCGAGTAGACGCGTTCGACAATTTCCGCCGGCAGGGGAACCGCGAACAGCGCGATCGCGACCGCGGCGGTCGCGATCCATCCCGTCACGGGATTGGCCCGGCTCGAGCCGCCGCTTCCCCGCGGAGCGGGCCGCGTCACGGATCGCTCCCTCGATCGTTCGTGATGAGACGGACCGCCCGCTGATAGCTCACGTAGGCGAACGCCCACTCGATCATGACGGAGAGCCGGTTGCGGAATCCGATGAGCTTGAAGATGTGGAGGAACAGCCACATGAGCCAGGCCAGGTAGCCTTTCACGCGCAGCCAGCCCAGATCGGCCACCGCCGCGTTCCGTCCGATCGTCGCCATGTTGCCGAGATCGCGATAGACGAACGGCCGCCGCGCTTCCCCGCGGGTCATCCGGATCACGTTGCGGGCCGCGTGCGCGGCCTGCTGGATGGCGACCTGCGCCACGCCCGGCAGCAGGACGCCGTCCGAATCTCTGAACGCGGCCAGATCGCCGACTACGGCGACCTCCGGGTGGGACGGAATCGTCAGGTCGGGGTTCACGATGACGCGTCCGACGCGGTCGGTCTCCGCGCCGAGCGACCGGCCGATCGGCGAAGCCGCGACCCCGGCCGCCCACAGGATCGTGCCCGCTTCCACGGTTTCGCCGCCGATCTGGACCCGATCGGGCTGGATGCCGGTGACCCGGCTGCCCGTCCAGACGGCCACGCCCAGGCGCTCGAGCGCGCTGCGCGCGAACGCCGAGAGCGCCGCGGGATAGGTGGGCAGCACGGCGGGCCCGCCTTCGATCAGGATGATGCGCGCCGTCTCGGGCGCCATGTCGCGGAAGTCGTTGGCCAGCGCATGCCGAGAGATCTCGGCGAGCGCACCGGCCAGCTCGACCCCGGTCGGTCCGCCGCCGATCACGACGAACGTGAGCAACCTGCGCTGCGCGACCGGATCGCGCTCCCGTTCGGCACGCTCGAACGCCACCAGCACCCGGCGCCGGATCTCGAGCGCGTTCTCCAGCGTCTTGAGCCCCGGCGCGTAATCGCGCCACTCGTCGTGGCCGAAGTAGGCGTGCGTCGACCCGGTGGCGACGATCAGGTAGTCGTACGGCACCTGTGTCCCGTCGCCCAGATGCACGACCCGGTCGTCGGGACTCACCCGAATCGCGTCCCCCAGCCACACGCGCACGTTCCGCTGCCGGCGCAGAATCCAGCGGATCGGCGAGGCGATGTCGCCGGGCGACAGCCCCGCCGTCGCAACCTGGTACAGCAGCGGCTGGAAGACATGGTGATTCCGCCGATCGATCAGCAGCACGTCGACGGGCGCGTGGCGGAGCGTGCGCGCCGCGCTCAAGCCGCCGAAGCCGCCGCCCAGAATGACGAGCTTCGATCGCTCCGGAGCGGGCATGCCTGGACGATAGCACTGTCGGTCCGGGCGGCCGGTCCGCCGCCCGGCCGAGGCGTGCCTGCTACACTGTCGCATGGCCACCGATTCCTCCCTGGCCCCGCCGCGATCGTGGGGCCGCTCGACGGTTCACACGGCGTGCCCCCTGGACTGTCCCGATTGCTGCAGCCTCGATGTCACCGTCGAGCGCGGGCGGATCACGAAGATCGACGCAGGCGACCGGGCGCCCTCGACCGACGGCTACATCTGCGGCAAGGTGAGGCGGTTCGATCGGCGCGTCTACGGCGAGGATCGGATCCTGCATCCGGCTGTTCGTCAGGGCGCGAAGGGCGCCGGTTTCTTCACGCGCCTCTCCTGGAACGAGGCCCTGGACCTCGTGGCGGACCGGATGCGAACGTCGAAAGACCGCTTCGGCGGTGAATCGGTGCTGCCGTACTACTACGGAGGCTCGAACGGTCTGCTGACCAGTGACTGCGAGGATGCCCGATTCTTCCGGCGCTTCGGCGCATCACGCCTGGCGCGCACCATCTGCGCCGCCCCCACGGGCGCCGCCGCCGCTGCGATGTACGGAAAGATGCCAGGCGTCGCCTATCCCGACTACGAGCACGCGCGCCTCATCGTCATCTGGGGCTGCAATCCGTCGGCCTCGGGCATCCATCTCGTGCCGCACGTGCGGCACGCGCAGAAAGCCGGGGCCCGGCTGGTCGTGATCGATCCCCGCCGCACGCCGCTCGCGCGCCAGGCGGACCTGTATCTGCCGGTCCGCCCCGGCACCGACGTCGCGCTCGCCCTCGCCGTGATCCGGGCCCTGTTCGAAGGCGGCCGCGCAGACGAGAGCTTTCTCGATCGCCACGCGACCGGCGCCGCGGAGTTGCGCGAGGCCGCGTCCCCCTGGACGATCGAGCGCGCGGCCGAGGTGTCGGGCGTGTCGGCCGCCGACCTCGAGACGCTGGTCGAGTGGTACGCGTCCCTCTCGCCCGCCGTCATCCGGTGCGGCTGGGGCCAGGAACGCAACCGGAACGGCGGCGCCGCGACGATGGCCATTCTGGCGATCCCGGCGGTCGGCGGCAAGTTCGGCGTCCGCGGCGGCGGCTACACGATGAGCAACTCGGGCGTCTGGGACATCACGACCGAGACGATCGTCGGCGTGCCCGCCCCCGACGCGCGCGTCGTCAACATGAACCGGCTCGGTCGCGCCCTCACCGAGTACGACTGCCCACCGGTGACGGTGCTCTTCGTCTACAACGCCAATCCCGCGGCCACGGCGCCCGACCAGATGCGTGTGCTGAAGGGACTGCGGCGCGAGGACCTGTTCACGGTCGTGTTCGAGCAGGTGATGACCGACACTGCCCGCTACGCGGACCTCGTCCTGCCGGCGACGACATTCCTCGAGCACTACGACATCGCCAAGGGATACGGTGCCTATCACCTGCATCTCGTCCAGCCGGTCATCGCGCCCGTCGGCGAGTCCCGGCCGAACCACGAGGTGTTCCGCGATCTGGGAACCCGGCTCGGGCTCACCGACGGCGATGACGGGACCGGCGAGGCCGGCGGACTGATGGAGACCGCGAGCCGCCTGCCCGAGCCGCTCCGCGAGGCGGTGCTCGGCGGCCACGCGGCGCCAACGCCCGGCGACGCCCGTCCCGTGCAGTTCGTCGACGTGCTGCCGCGCACTCCCGACCAGAAGGTCCATCTCTTCCCGCGCGACATCGCTCCCGCGGAGGGCCTGTACGGCTACCGGCCGGATCCGGCGACGGACCGGCATCCCCTGAGTCTCATCTCGCCCGCGAGCGAGCGGACAATCTCCTCCACCCTCGGAGAGCTGCGGCCCGGCATTGCGCGCCTGCGAATGCATCCGCACGACGCGCAGGCGCGGTCGATCGGCGAGGGGGACGCCGTGCGCGTGTTCAACGACCTCGGCGACGTGCAGTGCGAGGTGTCCGTGACGCCGGAGGTGCGGCCCGGCACCGTGTCGCTGCCCAAGGGCCTCTGGAGCCGGAGCACGTTCAACGGCGTCACCGCAAACGCGCTCGTACCGAGACGACCTGACGGACCTGGCCGGCGGCGCGTGCTTCAACGACGCGCGCGTGCAGGTGGAGCTGTTCGCGAGGCACTGAAGACGGGCTTCTGGCTTCTGGCTTCTGGCTTCTGGCCTATCAGAACCCCTCCCTCATCCCCACCTGCCATTGCCAGCCGTGAGTCGGCCGGTCCAGCGGGCGGGACGCCGAGATCTCGACGATGAACAGGCCGAAGGCATTGATGCGGGCGGCGCCGCCGACGCTGCGGAGCACGTCGCGCGTGCCGCCGAAGAGGGTCGGGCGGCTGCCGCTCGTCCAGGTCGTGCCGGCATCCATGAATGCCGCCACCTCCACGGGAAACGGGCCGTACTGCAGGTCTCTGCGGAACAGGCCGACGAGCGGCGCCCGGACTTCGGCATTCGCCACGAGCAGACGGCTGCCGACCAGGCTCTCCGCCGCGTTGCACTGGTAGGCGTCGACCACGAACTCGCAGTCCTCGGGCGAGAACGAGCCGATGCCGTAGCCGTGAACGAGCTCGGGGTATCCCGCGTACAGACTGATGAGCTCCGGCGCTTCCGAGTCGACGCCGTACCGACCGTAGTGCACGACCCGGAACGCCAGGGTCACGGGCCGCTTGGGCATGAAGTACTGGCGCCAGTCGGCCAGCACGGTCGTGTAGCCGAGCGAGCCGCCGCTCCGGCCGAGCTGCAGCCGGTAGCGCCGGCCGTAGATCGGGCTCGTCGCGCCGAAGTACAGACGTGTCGGACACGAGCGCGGCGCTCGCCTCGCCCTGGTACTGCGTGGCGAACGAGGGCAGCCGCTGGACCTCCTGCCCCAGAAACCGCAGCGACCCGATGTCGTAGTTCGCGTTGCGCAGCTCACGCTGGAAGCTGAGCGCACGCGCGCTCGCGCTGAACTCGACGCGCGAGGCCTGGCTGAACGGGAACGCCGTGACGCCGGTGAGTCCCCGCACGATCTGGCGATCGACGCGATCGGTGAACACGAGCTGACCGGTCGACGTGTCCTCGGAGACCGCCAGCGAGTCCACGCGATAGGGACTCTGCTCGAGGACGGCGCCCCAGTTCCAGCGATGGCGACGGTTCATGTACGCGAGGGCGCCACCAACGTCGGCGAGATCGCCGGAGACCTGGCCGCTGACGCCGAGCGCGCGGTCGCCCAGCATGTCGGTGAAGAACGCGGACATGCCGCCGCTGACGAACCCGCCGAACTGCGACACGCCCGCGGAGACGAACGGCTGTGTCAGGAAATCGAGCGTCAGCTTGCGCGTGTACGGGACCGTCGGCGGCGTCGGTGACGTGGCCGGCAGCCCGCGCGAGGCGTCGGTCAGCATCCGCTGGACCTCGCCGGGCGTGCGCTGCGCGGCGAGCGCCGCGGCGCCCCGCTCGCCGGCGGCCTCGGGCGCCACGGTACTTGCGACGTTCTCCGGATCCAGGAGGTAGATGGCGTCGCCGTTGTCCTCGAAGACGCTCAGCGCCATCCGTCCGTTCGCCGACATGCTCAGGGCGGGGCTGGAGGTCGTGATGCCGGCCACTCCCGTCGCGACCGCCGAGATCTGTGCGATCGGGCCGCCGTCGATGCCCATGCGGTACAGATTGCTGATGCCGTCGGGCTCCGCGATGAAGGTCAGCGTGCGACCGTCGGGCGACACCTGCGGGCTGAGCTGTTTGCCTTTCAGAAAGCCGGCGATTGGGGTCACCGCTCGCGTCGCCAGCGTCAGACGGGCCAACCGGAGGGCCCCTGGCGTCAGCGTCGCCAGATCGGTCGTGAAACGCTCGGTCACGAACACGATCGAGCGGCCGTCGGGCGTGAACGTCGGCTCGAGATCCGCGAACGCGTCGTGCGTCAACGGTTCGAGGCGGCCGGTGTCGAGCGACAGCAGGTAGAGGTCGACGAACCCGCCGTGGTTGCCGCTGAGCACGACGGACCGGCCGTCGGGCGCGAACGACGGGTTGATCGCGTCGTCGAGCCCCGGCAGGTCGATCTCGCGCAGCGTGTGCCCCGTCTTCGGGTCGATCGTCGCCAGCACGCTCGCTCCGCCGCGCACGGCCGTGATGGCCAGTTCCCGGCCGTCCGGGCTCCAGGCGCCCGCGGAGTTCAGGAACTGCAGGCTGTCGAAATGCGGATCGGTCGCCGATCCCACCAACTTGCGTTCGATCCGCCCTGTCTGGGTGTCGGCCAGGTACAGGTCGATGGAGAAGCGGTCCCGCTCGGAGAAGAACGCGAGGGAGCGGCCGTCTGGACTGATCCGGGGCCCGATGTTGTACCGCCCGCCGCCGCTCGTCCGGCTGATGAGCCGCCGCACGTCGCTCGAAAGCGACGGCTGGTTCGCGAGGCCGGCCTGGGCGGCCTGCTGGATCGAGTGATGCCAATCCGCATTCAGCTGGTCCGGCTCGGATCCGAGCTGGCGCGCCAGGCCGAGCAGGTCGAACCGTGGATTGGCTGCGGACCGCACCAGCGACGCGACGGCGCGGTCGCCGTACTTGGCGCCGATGAACGCCCAGAACGCGTGCCCCCAGCGGTACGGGAAGTACTCGGGCTTCTCGAGGTCTTCGATCTTCGGAAGCTTCTCCCGCAGGGCCGCGTCGCGCATCCACATCGCCGTCTGCGCATCGATCGGACCGAGCGACAGGTATTCCGCCATCCCTTCGACGAACCACAGCGGGTACTGCAGGATGCCTGGCGCGCCGCCCTGGCCTTCGCGCGGGTCCGCGCCCGTGATGTCGAACTGGAACGCGTGCACCAGCTCGTGGCCGATGACGTGATCGGTGTCGGCCAGCGTGCCGGCCATCGGAAGCACAATCCGGCGCTTGAGGGCCTCCGTGACGCCGCCGGTCCCTTCACCGATCAACCCCTCGATCGCGTTGGTCTGCCGGAAGTGCGCCGGCGCAGCATACAGGATCAGCACCTGGCGGCCGCGAAGCTGGTGGTCGAAGAACCTGGACAACCGCGCGTACCAGCGCTCGGCCAGACGCGACGCCATGTCGGCGGCGTCCTGCTCCTCTGGGTAGTAGTACAGATCGAAATGCGCGGTCTTCAGGATGCGGAAGTCGAACGCGCGGTACTGAACCTTGTTCCGGCCGAAGTACTGCGCACTCGCGACGGCCGGGGCGCACGCCAGCAGGAGCGCGCCAACCGCGGTGAGCCAGCCACGTGGAGTTCTCATGTCGCTACTCGTTCGGCGCTGACGTCACCCCGACGGCCCGGCGCATCCAGTTCGGGTAAGATGCAGACAATTATGACATCAGCAAGCGAGTCGGGGCGACGCACGGTCCTCTGCGTCAAGCTCAATCGGGAACTGCCGGGACTCGACGCTCCGCCGTGGCCGGGCCCGCTCGGCCAGCGCATCTACGAGCACGTCTCCGAGGAGGCGTGGCTGATGTGGGAAGAGCGGATGAAGATGGTTCTCAACGAGTACCGGCTCCTGCCGTTCCAGAAAGAGGCGCAGCAGCTGATCGCCAAGCAGATGGAAGAGTTCTTCTTCGGCAGCGACGCGGCGCTGCCGCCCGGGTACCGGCCGGAGTGAGCCGGTCGGGGCGAACGCCCCGACCGTCCCCGGGCGCTTGAAGGAGGTCCAGTGGCAACTGTCCCGGCCCAGGTCCACGGCCGCGGCGACATCGCGTCCGAGCGCGCGTTCTTCGGGCACCCGCGCGGGCTCTCCACGCTGTTCTTCAGCGAGATGTGGGAGCGCTTCTCGTATTACGGGATGCGCGGCTTCCTCATTCTGTACATCACGGCGAGCACCGCCGTCGGCGGCCTCGGGATGGACGTGCCGACGGGCGCCGCGATCGTGGGCACCTACGCCGCGCTGGCCTACGCGATGAACGTGCCGGGCGGATGGCTGGCCGATCGCGTGCTCGGGCAGCGGCGCGCCGTGCTGTACGGCGGCATCCTCATCGCCGCGGGCCACTACACGCTCGCCGTTCCGCTCCTCGGAACCTTCTATCTCGGGCTGCTGCTGATCATCCTCGGCACCGGCCTGCTCAAGCCGAACATCAGCGTCATCGTCGGCCAGCTCTACGCGCCGCAGGACCCCCGCCGCGACTCGGGATTCTCCATCTTCTACATGGGGATCAATCTCGGCGCGTTCATCGCCCCGATCCTCACGGGCTATCTCGTCCAGTCGGAGGGATTCCGCGCGCGCCTCGCCGGCTGGGGGCTGAATCCCAATTCCGCCTGGCACTGGGGCTTTGCCGCGGCGGGCGTCGGCATGACGTTCGGACTCATTCAATACGTGGCCGGCGGCCGGTATCTCGGCACGGCCGGGATCGAGCCGGGCGGCGCCCGCACGCCCGAGCTCCGGAGAAAGTACCGGCGTCAGGCGATGATCTGGCTCGGCGGGAGCCTTGGCGTGCTGGCGCTCGTCGGCGCCGCGGCAGCGGCGGGCTCCATCACGATCCTGCCGACGACGGTCCGCGACGCGGTCGGCTACTCCCTCCTGGCAATCACGATCGTGTTCTTCGGATCGCTCTTCCTCGACCGGAGCTTCACGCCCGAGGAACGCGACCGGCTGAAGGTGATCGTCGTCTATTTCCTCGCCGCCGCCGTCTTCTGGTCCGTGTTCGAGCAGGCGGCGACGACGCTGAATCTCTTCGCCAACGATCAGACCCGGAACGGGATCGCCGGCCACGACTTCCCCAGCAGCTGGTTCCAATCGCTCAATTCGCTCTTCATCATCGCCTTCGCGCCCGTGTTCGCGTGGTTGTGGATCGCGCTCGGCAAACGCCAGCCCCCGAGCCCGTTCAAATTCAGCCTCGGGCTGATCGGCGTCGGCGTCAGCTTCCTCATCCTCGTTCCGGCCGCGCGACTGGGCGCCACCGGCGTGCTCGTCAGCCCGCTCTGGCTGGCCGTCGTCTACCTCGTCCAGACGTTTGCCGAGCTCTGCCTGAGCCCGGTCGGTCTCAGCTCCATGACGAAGCTCGCGCCGGCGCGGGTGGTTGGCTCCATGATGGGTGTCTGGTTCCTCGGCGCCTCGATCGGCAACTTCATGGCGGGGTTGATGGCCGGGTTCTACGCGTCCATGCCGCTGCCGACGCTCTTCGGCCGCGTCGGCCTGCTGCCGATTGGCGCCGGCCTTCTGATGCTGATCTTCGTGCGCAGGCTCACGCGGATGATGCACGGCGTAACATAGATCCAGCCGCCGCCCGATTGGCGGCCACCCATGCCGCTCGACGAATACCGCCGCAAACGCGACTTCGCGAAATCGCCCGAACCCCCGGGCAAGCCGGCGTCGACCGGCCGGAGGCGCGCGAGGCGCGCGAAGCCGCTCTTCTTCTGCGTCCAGAAGCACCTGGCCAGTCACCTTCACTACGACCTCCGGCTGGAACACGACGGCGTGCTGCTGTCCTGGGCCGTTCCGAAGGGACCGTCGCTCGATCCGAAGGTGAAGCGCCTCGCCATGCACGTCGAGGATCACCCGATCGAGTACGGCACGTTCGAAGGCGTCATTCCGGAAGGCTACGGCGCCGGCATCGTCATGCTGTGGGATCGAGGAACGTGGGTGCCGGAGGTCGACGACGTGGGCGCGGCGCTGGCGAAGGGCGACCTGAAGTTCACGCTCGACGGCTACAAGCTCAAGGGCTCCTGGGCGCTGATTCGCACGCGCGGCTACGGCGGACGCCGTGGCGACGGACGAAGCTGGCTGCTCATCAAGCACAAGGACGACTGGGCCGGCGAGGTCGACATCACGACGTTCGCGCCGCTCAGCGTCAAGAGCGAGCACGACTTTCCGGAGATTCTGGCCGCGGACAATCCGGATATCTGGCGAAGCGGTCGGGCTTCCGGCGGCGGCGAGACCGGCGCCCTCCTGCGCGAGATCATCGAGAAGGCGGCGGCTCTCAAGCGCCGCCAGGCGCCGCGTCCCGGTCCGGCGAAGACGGGCAAGCGGCGCCGCACGTGACCCTCACGGCGCGCTCGCGAGCAGCAGACGGCTCGCCAGCACGGCCCAGACCGCCGCGCGCAGCCGGCGCCGATCGTGGCGGGCGATGACGCCCCGCCAGAACACCCCCTCCACCACCTCGCAGCCGGCCGGCATCTCGCCGATCGGCAGCGGCGCCTTGTCCTCGCGCGCGTAGCGTTCGAGGACACCGCCGTTGGGCGCCTCGACATTCACGATCGCGACGTCCACCGGCCGCCCGATCGCGCGCGCGACCTGCGACACCGCTTCGGCCGCGGTGAATCCCTCCATTCCGCTCCCTTCGGTCAGCAGGTTGGCAATGTACAGAATCGGACCGCGGACGGCCCCGAGCGCCTCCCGACAGCCCTGCACGAGGAAGATCGGCAGCAGGCTCGTGTAGAAGCTTCCTGGACCGATCACGACCGCGTCGAGCGAGCGGATCACCTCGGCGACGTCGGCGTGAATCGACGCCGGCGGGTCGAGCCACAGCCGCTGAATGCTGCCCCCGCGGGCCTGGCCGGCGTCGACCTGCACCTCGCCGCGCATGGCCGTGCCGTCGCTGTAGGCCGCGCAGAGCGTCGAACGCTCCGTCGTGATCGGCCACACACGACCGCGGCACCCGAGGAGCGCCCGCAGGGCGTCGACGGCGGCCAGGAAGTCGCCCGTGTACTGCTCCATCATCGAGAGGAGCAGGTTGCCGCCGGTGTGCCCGGCCAGCCGCCGGTTCTCGAGCATCGGAAGACGGGCGAGCAGGATCTCGCGCGCCTCGGCCTCGCTCCGGGCGAGCGCCAGCGCGCACTTGAGCACGTCCCCCGGCGGCAGCACGCCCAACTCGTCGCGGAGCTGCCCGGAGGAGCCGCCGCTGTCGAACATCGTGACGATCGCGTGGAGATCGAGCCAGGGATTGTTCTTCAGTCCGCCGAGCAAACTCGGCAGGCCGGTGCCGCCGCCAAAGCAGCCGACTTTCAGCACACGCAGACGCATCGCCCACCCATTCTATAGAGCCCGGGCCCCGCTCTCTCGCGGCGGCTCGGCCCTACAATGGGTGGCGTGGCGGCATCGATGCAGCGGGCGTTCACGCGGCTGGCGGCCGACACGCAGCGCGTGTTCGGCACTCGCTTCGTCGCCCTCGTGGCGTACGACGCGACCGCCAGCCTCGCGTTTGCGTCCGAGGTGCACGCCGACGATCTGGACGCGCTCAGTGCGCTGGTCGAGCAGTGGCACCGCGATGGGCTCGCCCCGCCCCTCGTCATGACGCCCGACGAGTTCCGCCGGTCCCTGGACGCGTTTCCGCTCGAGTACCAGGCGATTCTCGACCGTCACGTCGTCGTCGCGGGCACGCCGCCGTTCGATGGCATCTTCATCGAGCCCGACGACCTCCGGCGGGCGTGCGAGACCCAGGCGCGAAGCCATCTCATCCACCTGCGCCAGGGCTGGATCCAGCACGCCGCGCACGAAGACGCGCTCGCGGAGCTCCTCGTGCGCTCCGCGGGTCCGTTTCGCGCGCTGCTCTCGAGCCTGGCGCGGCTGCACGGGCGCGCGCACCAGTCCGACGGCGACCTGACGTCGTTCGCCGAGGCGGCCATCGGCGTCCCGGCCGCGCTCGTCCGCGCGGTGCTGGAGCTGGACGCTCACGGCGAGCGCGGGCTGGAGACGCTGCCGCGGCTCGAAGAATACCTTCGGGCCGCCGAGCGGCTCTGGACGTTCATCGACACATGGCAGAAGACGTGAAGGTCCAAGGGCTGGATCTCCGGACGACGACGATCGCCCTGGTCCTGATCCTGGCCCTCGGCGTATCGCCCGGCGCCCAGTCGCTGCCGAAGCTGACCGGACCGGTCAACGACTTCGCGCACGTGCTCGACCAGGGCACCGAGCGCGTCATCGATCAGCGCATCCGTGCGCTCCAGGCGGCCACCGGCGACGTCGTCATCGTCGCCACGGTGGAGACGTTCGCGCCGTACGGATCGATCGAGGAGTACGCGGTCCGGCTGTTCGAGCAGGCGGGCATCGGTCAGAAGCAGAAGGACAACGGGGCGCTGATCCTGCTCGCGACCAACGAGCGGCGCGTCAGAATCGAGGTCGGCTACGGGCTCGAGGAGTACATCACCGACGGCTTCGCCGGTGAGACCATCCGGCAGGAGATGCTGCCGGCGTTCCGGCGCGGCGACTATGGCGCCGGGCTGCTTGCCGGCACGACGCGCGTCGTTCAGCGGCTGGCGGCCGCGCGCGGCGTCACCCTGCAGGACGTGCCTCCAGCCGCCAGCTCACAGCGGCCGCCCGGTGGCGGCGCCTGGCTCCTCATCCTCGTGTTCCTCTTCTTCATCCTCAGCGGCGCGCTGCGATCGCGGCGGGGTTCCCGATTCGGCCGGCGCCGCTGGGGCGGCCCATTCTGGCCGGGCTCGACGTGGAGCGGATGGTCCGGCGGAGGCGGCGGATTCGGCGGAGGCTTCGGCGGCGGGGGGTTCGGCGGGTTCGGCGGCGGGCGCAGCGGTGGCGGCGGCGCCTCGGGCGGCTGGTGATCCGGCTGGCCCGGTCCGTTCCGGCGCCGCGCCGTTGGGTTACAGTGATTCGCATGACGAACCGATTCGCGCCCCGCGCCGCACGCCTCGTCCTGCTCGCGACGGCCGTCGCGCTCCTGGCCGGATGTTCGTACAACAAGTTCACGGCGAAGGAAGAAGAGATCAAGGCCCAATGGGCGCAGGTCGAGAATCAGCTGCAGCGCCGGAACGACCTGATCCCCAACCTCGTCGAGACCGTGAAGGGCGTCGCCAAGCAGGAGCAGACGGTCTTCGGCCAGATCGCCGACGCCCGCGCACGCATGGCCGGCGCCCAGACGCCGACGGAGAAGATCGCGGCGGCGAACGCGGAGACGAGCGCGCTGGGCCGGCTCTTCGTCGTGGTCGAGAACTATCCGCAGCTGAATTCGAACGCGCAGTACGCGCGGCTGATGGACGAGCTGTCGGGGACGGAGAACCGGCTCGCCGTCGAGCGCATGCGCTACAACGACCGCGTGCGCGAATACGACACCATGCGGCGGCAGTTTCCCTCGAACGTCACGGCCAGGATGTTCGGGTTCAAGGAATATCCGTACTTCCAGGCGCCGCCCGAGGCCAAGGCCGTGCCAAAGGTGGACTTTTCGAAGTGAACGAGAGCGACGCGCCCGCGCCGGACGCCCGGGCCTGCGGCGCGAGTCCCGAAAACGGCCGGCCGACCGGCGCCAGACAGACCCTGCTCTCCGAACTGGACGACGAGCTGGCCCTCACGCGGCGGCTGCTGGAGCGGCTCCCGGAAACCGCGCTGGCCTGGAGGCCGCACGGAAAATCGATGTCGCTCGGCGAGCTGGCCTCCCATCTGGCCGAGATCCTTCGCTGGGGTCTGCCGATTCTCGAACGGAGCGGCCACGACCTCGAGCACGACGCCCAGTCCCACCCCACGGGCGTTCCATCCGCCGCCGCCGCGCTGGAGGCCTTCGATCGCGCCGCCGCCGACATCCGACGGGCGCTGGCCGGACGGACCGACGCCGAACTGGCTTCGCCCTGGTCGCTCACGCAGGGCCGTGATCTCGTGATGTCGCTCCCGCGGGGCGCCGCCGTGCGGCGGTTCCTGCTGAATCACCTGGTCCATCATCGTGGCCAGTTGACGGTCTATCTCCGCATGCACGACGTGCCGCTCCCCCCGCTCTACGGGGCGTCGGCAGACGAGCGCATGTGAGCAGACGGGCGGTCGGCCTCACGCTGGCGTCGCTCGCGTTCGTGCTGGCCGCGACGGCCAACTCGGGCGGCTACCGGTACGGTGTCTCCGACCAGGCGTTCTATGCCGCAGCCGTGGCGAAGGATCTGAATCCGACGCTGTTTCCGCGCGACGCCGGCCTGCTGGCCGTCGAGTCCCACCTCATGTGGTCGGACGAGATCGTCGCCGCCCTGGCGCGGTGGTCCGGGCTGCCGTTGCCGGCGCTCTATCTGACGCTGTATCTCGCGACGCTCGGCGTGCTGTTTGCCGCCGCCGTCCGCTATGGTCGCATCGCCGGCCTGTCGTGGTGGGCCGTCGCGGCGTTCGTGGTCCTCCTGACGTTCCGACACCGCATCGCGAAGACCGGAGCCAACTCGCTCGAGGGCTACATGCATCCGCGGATGCTGGCGTTCGGGCTCGGCGTCCTGGCGCTGGCCGCGCTGCTCGGGCGGCGGCGTCTGGAGGCCGCGGTCTGGACGGCGCTCGCCGCCTGCTGGCATCCGACGACGGCGCTGTGGTTCGGCCTCGTGCTCGGAACGGCTGTCCTCTCGACACTGTCCAACTCGCGCCGATGGTGGCTGCTGGCTCTGGGAGCGGTTGGAGGCCTTGCGATCCTCGGGGGTCCCCTCGCCAACCGGCTGACAATCATGGACCCGGCCTGGCTCGAGGTCCTTTCGAGCAAGGACTACCTCTTTCCGCACGAGTGGCCCCTGTACGCCTGGATCGCGAATCTGGGCTACGGCGCCGTGCTCTACGCGATCTACCGGCGGCGCCGGCGCTGCGGCGTGCTCGCGCCGGGCGAGCCGGCCGTCGTCGGCGGCCTGTTCGGTCTCGTCGGCGTGTTCCTCGTGTCGCTGCCGCTGACCGTCCTGCGCGTGGCGCTCGCGGTCCAGCTCCAGGTCACGCGCGTGTTCTGGCTGCTCGATTTCGCGGTCGCCGGTTATCTCGCCTGGTGGCTCATCGACGACCGGCTCGGCGGCCGCCGAATCGGCCGGTTGATCGCCGTCGGTGTTCTCGCGGCGGCGTCCGTGGCGCGCGGAGCCTACCTGCTGTCGTCGGACCGCACGCTCTTTGCCACGCACCTCCCCGACACGCCGTGGATGGAGGCGATGACCTGGCTGAAGAACCGTCCCGCGTCGTGGTACGTGCTCGCCGATCCGGGTCACGCCTGGAAGTACGGCGTGAGCGTCCGCCTCGCGGCCGAGAAGGACACGCTCATCGAAGCCGGCAAGGACTCGGCGCTGGCGATCTACGATCGCGATCTCGCCATCGCCGTCGGCGGGCGGCTCGCGGCCGTTGGCGATTTCGACCGCTTGACGACCGCAGACCTCCACCGGCTGGCCGATCGATATGGCCTGGACGTCGCGGTGCTCGAAGCCGGCCATCGGGTCGACCTGCCCGAGATACACCGGAACCGCCGGTTCATCATCTATCGGCTGCGATGACGCCGCAGGACTGGAGCGCCGCCCGGCCGCCGTTCGTGCCACGGCCCTGGCTCGGCAACGGCCACGCCATGACGATCTACACATGGGCGCGGCGGCGCGAGTTTCCGGACCTGCCGGCGCCGGAGGAGCGCCTGTTCCAGACGGCCGCCGACACGCGTGTGCTCGCGCGCTGCTTCTGGCAGCCTGCGCGGGCGGCCGCACCGACCATGCTCGTCCTGCACGGGCTGGAGGGCTCGAGCGAGACGCATTACATGCGCGGACTCGCCGCCAAGGCCTGGAGACGCGGGTGGAACGCGGTTTTACTGAACCAGCGCAACTGTGGCGGGACGGAGCATCTGACGCCGACGCTGTACCACTCGGGGCTGACGGCCGACCCCCGTGCGGTGATTCGAATCCTCACCGCAGACGAGGGCATCACGGCGGTCGGGGTGATCGGCTATTCGCTCGGAGGGAATCTCGCCGTGAAGCTCGCGGCGGAGATCGAGCCGGCGGACGGCGTTCCCGTGGTCGGCGCCGTCGGCATCAGTCCGACGATCGATCTCGCGCGGTGCGTGAGCGCAATCGAGCGGCGCGCCAACGTAGCGTACCACTTCAACTTCGTCCGCCATTTGAAGGCGAGGATGCGCCGGAAGGCTCGACTCTGGCCCGGCCTCTACGACCTCCGGCCGCTGCGATCGATCTGGACCATTCGACAGTTCGACGAGGCCTACACGGCGCCGGCGCATGGCTTTCGAGACGCCGCGGACTACTACCATCGTGTCAGCGCTCTCCGGGTCGTCGATCGCGTCCGCGTGCCGACCCTCGTCGTCGCGGCCGAGGACGACCCGTTCGTGCCGGCGTCACAGTTCCACGAGCCGGCGGTCCGCGCGAATCCCCGGATCGGGATCTGCCTCCAGCGATCCGGCGGGCACTGCGGGTTCGCG
This sequence comes from uncultured Acidobacteriota bacterium, assembly GCA_963764505.1. Taxonomy (GTDB): domain Bacteria; phylum Acidobacteriota; class Vicinamibacteria; order Vicinamibacterales; family SCN-69-37; genus CAVXSP01. The sequence continues at coordinate 3,095,609 of CAVXSP010000001.1, forward strand.
TGCGCGCCCTCGGATGATGACGGCTACTGGGCGGAGCGAACGGCCGTCGAGTTCCTCGCCTCGCTCATGCCACGGTGACGCCGCGGCCGCGCAGTACGTCCAGGAACGCCTGCGCGAACTCCGGCCCCTTTCCGGCCGCTTCGTGCTTGAAGTAGACGAATACCTCGTCCCAGCTCGCGCCGTGCGAAATCAGCTCCACCGCCCAGCGCTCCAGGTCGGCGGCGGTGTACCCCTCGTCACGAAGCCGCAGATAGCCGTGCCGGGCCGTCGCCTCGAGCGGCGTGGTCCGGTCGCCGAAGTCCGCGATGCAGAGCGCGACGCCTCGCTCCCGCAGGAGCGCGTACACGTCGGGCACGAGCCAGGACTCGTGCCTGAACTCGAAGGCCGCCCGGAGATCGGCCGGGATCAGATCGAGAAACGCGGCGAGTCGGTCCGGGTCGGCTTTGAACGTGGGCGGGAGCTGGAACAGGAGCGGGCCCAGGTGCGCGCCCAGCACCCGTGCGCTCTCGCAGAAGAACGCCATCGTCGCGCCGCAGTCCTTGAGGCGGCGGATGTGCGTGATCTGCCGCGGGGCCTTCAAGGCATACGTGAAGCCGGGCGGCGCCTGATCGAGCCAGGCGGCGGTCGTTTTGGCGGTCGGCGCACGGTAGAACGTCGCGTTGATCTCGACCGTCCGGAATCGCTGCGCGTAGAACGGGAACATCTGCCGGGCCGGCAGCCGCTCCGGGTAGAACGTCCCACGCCATTCGGGGTAGTTGTAGCCTGACGTGCCCACGTGAATCATCGGAGTACCTATGCGCGCTTCCGCGACCGGAAGGCCGCCAGGCTCAGAACGGCCAGCCCCCAGACGGCGAGCGCGGCGAACTGGGACCAGAGCAGGCCGAAGCCGATGCCTTTCAGGAAGATGCCGCGGACGATGACGAGAAAGTATCGCAGCGGCACCAGCGTCGTGATCGCCTGAATCACGGGCGGCATGTTCTCGATCGGAAACACGAACCCGGACAGATACATCATCGGCATGATGAAGAAGAAGATCGACGTCAGCATCGCCTGCTGCTGGGTGGACGAGACCGTGGACACGAACAGCCCGAGTCCGAACGTGCACACCAGGTAGACCAGGCTGCCTCCCAGCAACAGCCAGACGCTCCCCCGGAGCGGCACCTCGAACCAGAACACGGCGACCGCCAGCACCAGCAGCACGTCGACGAAGCCCACCACTCCATAGGGCAGCAGCTTCCCGAGGATGAGCTCCCACCGGCTGAGCGGCGTCACGTTCAGCTGCTCGAGAGTGCCGAGTTCCCGCTCCCGCACGATGGCCATCGACGACAGGTTCGCCGTCACGATCAGCAGCAGCATGGCGAGCACGCCAGGCACCATGAAGTTTCGGCTCTCGAGCTGAGGATTGAACAAGACGCGGACCCGGCTGTCGAGCGGCTCAGGAGGCGCGCCATGCTCGGCCGCTACGACGCCGTTGAACTCCCCGATGAGCGACGAGACGTACGCAATGGCCACGCCCGACGACGTCGAATCGGTTCCGTCAGCCAGGACCTGAATCGTGCGCGCGGTCGGCGATCCGTGGCCCTCCACGGACGCGGCGAATCCGGGCGGAACGATCACGGCGAGCCACGCCCGGCCCGACGCGAGGTCGGCGTCCACGTCGTTCGGGTTCACGTGCTCGGTGACGATATCGAAGTAGGGCGACGCGCTGAATCGCTCGAGGAGCCGACGGCTGAGCGGCGTTCGGTCGCCGTCCACGACGGAAATCGGGACGTTCTTGATGTCCGTCGTCGCCGCATAGCCGAGAAGGGCGAGCTGCAGGATGGGCGCGATGATGAGAAGGACGAGCAGCCGCGGCGTCTGCCGCAGTTCCAGGAACTCCTTCCACATGAGGGCGCGGATCCGGCTCACTGTCTCGCGAGCCTCGCCGCGGAGAGCCCCAGCACGGCACACGCGTAGATCGCCAGCGCGCCGAGCGGCGCCCACAGGGACGGCAGGCCCAATCCCTTGAGGACGATCCCGCGCAGGGCGACGAGGAAGTAGCGTGCCGGCACGATCGTCGTGATGTACTGGACCGCCACGGGCATGCTCGCGATCGGGAAGATGAATCCCGACAGGATCAGCGTCGGCAGGAACGCCAGCAGCATCGACGTCTGCAGCGCCATCTGCTGCGTATCCGCGAGCGTCGAGACGAGCAGCCCCGTCCCGACGCCGCCGACCAGGAACATCGCCAGCACGACCGAGAGCGCGAGCCATGTGCCCCGCATCGGCAGGTCGAACAGCGCCATCGCCGTGACGACGATCAGCATGGCCGACGCCTGCGAGATGATCAGGTACGGCAGGGTTTTGCCGAGCACGAACGCCGGCGTGGAGATCGGCGCCATCCGCACCTGCTCCATCGTCCCCATCTCCTTTTCGCGCACGATGGACAGCGCGGTCGACAGGACGGCCGTGATCGTCGCGATGTAGGCGATCAGGCCGGGGACGAGAAAGAGCGTGCTGCGCAATTCCGGGTTGTACCAGACGCGCGGCGCGATCGTGATGCGATCCGCCTGCGCGACCGCGGGTCGGCCCGCCGCCGGGACGGCGCCCGACGCCCGCGGACGTCCGGACAGCCGCGCCTCGCTGGAAGCCTCCTGGAGGACGGCGGTCGCGTAGCCCAGCACCGTCGTTGCGGTGTTGGCGTTGTCGCCGTTCAGGATCACCTGCACGGCCGCCATCTGGCCGCTGCGAAGCGAACGCGAGAAATCCTCGGGAATCACGAGCAGCCCCCGGACCGTGCCCCGATCCATCAAGTCATCCGCCTCGACGTCCGAGGTCACCGTGGCGGCCAGATCGAAATAGGTCGAAGCCAAGAAACGCGCCACCAGCGCGCGGCTCTCCGCGGATCCGTCCCGGTCCTCCACCGCGAGCGCCACGTGACGGATGTCGAAGTTGAGCGCATAGCCGTACAGGAACAGGAAGAACGCGGGGATGAACACCAGGATCAGCAGCGTGCGGCGATCGCGACGAATCTGCCGCAGCTCCTTGACGGCGACGGCCCAGAGTGCCCTCATGCCGCGTCGCTCCGCTGGATCCGATCGAGGATGTCCAGGAACACGTCCTCGAGCGAAGGCGGCACCGGTTCGATCCGCTCGACCGGCGCGCCCGCCTGCCGCAGCACGCGCTCCACATCGGCCGCGCTGACGCTCTGGTCGCGGAGCACTGCGTGCAGGCTCGTGCCGAACAGGCTCGTCTTCTCCACCGAAGGCCAGCGATCGAGCGTCTTCATCGCCGCGACCGGATCGGACGACTGAATCTCGAGAATCGGTCTCGTGCTGAAGGCGGCCTTGAGCGCCGCGATGGTTCCGAGCGCGGCGAGCCGGCCGCCGTGAATGATGGCGACACGGTCACAGCGTTCGGCCTCGTCGAGATAGTGCGTCGTGACGAGGACGGTCGTTCCGCCCTGCGAGAGATCGTCGATCAGACGCCAGAAGTCCCGGCGGGAAACCGGATCGACGCCGCCGGTCGGCTCGTCGAGGAACACGATCGCCGGCTCGTGCAGCAGCGCGCAGCCGAGCGCCAGCCGCTGGCGCCACCCGCCGGACAGGTTGCGCGCCAGTTCGCCCTCCCTCCCCGTCAAACCGGCGATCTCGAGAGCGAACCGCCGCCTCGCGTCGAGCCGGCGGCCGCGGAGCCCGTACAGCCCGCCGTAGAACCGGATGTTCTGATCGACGGTCAGGAGCTCATAGAGGGAGAAGCGCTGCGACATGTACCCAATCCGTCGCTTCACGCCCTCGGGGTCCTGGCCGACGTCGATCCCACCCACGACGGCCCGGCCGGAGCTCGGGGTCAGCAGTCCGCACAGCATTCGGATCGTCGTCGACTTGCCGGCGCCGTTGGCGCCCAGGAACCCGAAGACCTCGCCGCGCCGGACGTCGAAGCTCAGGTCGTCGACAGCGACGAACTGGCCGAATCGGCGCGACAGGTGGTCGACGACGATGGCCGCGGGCTGGCCGTCGGGGGCCGGCGGCGCGCCGCGGGAGGTTGCCGGATCGGTCACTGCAACCCTCCGACCGCCCGCAGCAGGCGCGCTTCGCCGATCCGGAGGGACGCGGCGATCTGGGTGCGCTCGAGCTCGGCCTCGAGCAGCGCGTTCTGCGCGTCCAGCACGTCCGTGGGGGTCGCCACGCCCGCGTTGAACCGCTCTCCGACGACCCGCCGCGCTTCGGTGGCGGCCGCCACGGCGTCGCCGGCTGCCTGCAGGGCCGTCCGGCCGGATTCGAGGTCGAGCAGCCGCTGGCGGATCTCGACGCCGATCTGCGCGTCGAAGTCTTCAATCCGGTGTCCGACCGCCTCGGCCTGCGCCAGCGAGGCGGCGCGCTCCGCCCGCGCGCGGCCGCCGTCCCACACGGGCCACGTCAGGTTCACGCCCAGGTCCCACGACGTCTTCCACTCGTCGGTGCGGGGGACGAAGCGTTGATTCGGTCGCGAGGGCTCGACGGCGGCGACTCCGGCGACTTGTGGGCGTGACGCCGCGAGCGCCGCCTCGGCGGTGGATTGGAGGCCGCGCTGCCGCTCCTCGAGTCCGGTCCGCTCTGCGCGGTTCGCGCGTGCCCGGGCGACGAGCGTCCCGGCCGAGAGTGACGCCGCCTCGGCGGCGCCAGGGATCGGCCGATCGACGGGAGTGACCGCATCGATCGGCTGGTCGAGATCGGCGCCAATCAGACGCGCCAGCTCGACCTGCGCGAGCGCCGCGCCGTTGCGCGCCTGGATGAGCTCCACGTTCTCGCGGGCGCGCTGCGCCTGGGCCGACAGCAGATCGTTCGGCGGCAGCAGTCCCGCGTTCACGCGCGCCTGAACGTCGCCGACCCAGGCGTCCATGCGCGCCACCTCGGCCTCGAGCACGTTGCCGCGCTCGCGCGCGGTCACGAGCGCCCAGTACGCCTGAATCGTTTCGAGCCGGACGTCCTCCTCCGTCGACGCCGCATCGGCTTGCGTGGCGCGCAGGTCGGCGCGCGCCGCGTCAACGGCGGCGCCCGTCCGCCCGCTCGTGAAGATCGGCACGGCCATTTCCGCGCGGACCCGGTAGTTGTCGGGGATATCCGGGAACAGGGCGCGGATGGTGCCGTTCGGCTGTGGAATCCCGAACGGCTCGATGTGGTTGGTCCGCAGATAGCCGCTCGTGGCCGTGACCGACGGCGACCGGGCGGCCGTGCGCGAGGCGACCGTGGCCGCTGCCGCCGCTTCGTGCGCGCGGGCCTCGGCCAGCCGCGGCGCCCTGGCGACCGCCTGCTGCAGCGCGTCCCCCAGCGTCAGGTGGAGTGGCGTCTGTGCCGCGGCCGGCGCGGCCGTCGCGACGAGCAGGGCCACGAGCGTTCGAGCCGTCCGCGCGGTCTTCATGAGTGTGCCCCCGACGCCAGCAGTTCGATGAAGACGTCCTCCAGCGTCGGCCGGATCGTGCGGATGCCGGTCGGCTCGATCGTCGCCGCTCGGAGCGCCGCGGCAATCTCGGCCCCGGCGCTCTCCGATTCGACGCGGACGTGCAGACGGTCGCCGAAGAGCTGGACGCGCGCCTCGCCCAAGGTCGATCGGAGGACCCGCAGGGCCTGGCGCGGCGGCGCCGCGACCACTTCGAGGATCACGCCGCTCATCCCCGCCTGCAGCGCCGCCGGCGCATCCAGCGCGAGCAGCCGACCTGCGTCGAGCAGCGCGACGCGCGCGCAGCGCTCGGCCTCGTCGAGATAGGGCGTGGCCATCACGATCGTGAGCCCCTCCCCGAGGAACTCGGCGAGCAGCTTCCAGAATTCGCGCCGCGAGACCGGGTCCACGCCCGTCGTCGGCTCGTCCAGCACGAGGATCGGCGGCTCGTGCACGAGCGTGCAGGCGAGGGCCAGCTTCTGCTTCATCCCGCCCGACAGCCGATCGGCCCGACGTCCGCGAAAGGCCACGAGGCCAGTGAGCTCCAGCAGGCGCGTGCGCCGCTCGGCGTAGTCCGAGCGCCCGTGGATGCTGGCGAAGAACGCGATGTTCTCGTCCACCGACAGGTCGCCGTACAGACTGAACTGCTGCGAGACATATCCGATCGAAGCGGTCGCCTCCCGATGGGCGCGGACGGGATCGAGGCCGGCGACGCGCACCGTTCCGCGATCGGGCGCCAGCAGGCCGCAGATCAGCCGGAGCGAGGTCGTCTTTCCCGCCCCATCCGGGCCGATGATCCCGAACATCTCGCCCGTGCGAACATCGAATGTCACGTCGCCGATGGCGAGCGTGGCCCCGAACGTCTTCCGCACGTCGGCGAACTGCACCGCCGGATCCGTCTGGGTTGGCGCGTGCGCGCGCGACACGGTCATTGCGTCGCTCCGGCCTGGAACTGCACCTCGACCGGCATCCCCGGTTTGAGAAGCCCGGCGCGGTTGTCGACCGCCACCTTGACCCGATAGACGAGCTTGGCGCGCTCGTTGGAGGTCTGGACGTTGCGCGGCGTGAACTCCGCCCTGGGCGAGACGAAGGCGATCCGTCCCGCGAGCCGATCGCCGGCGTCCGTGATCACCGTCGCCGCCTGCTCGATCTTCAGCGCGGGCACGAGCGGCTCCTCGACGTAGGCGTTCACCCAGGCATGATCGAGGTCGAGAATCACGACGAGCGGCGTGCCGGTGGCGACGAGTTCCCCCGGCTCGACCAGGCGTGCCGACACGATGCCGCCCGACGGCGCGAGGACGGTGGCGTCGCGCCGGTTCTGCTCGAGGGAGGCGATTTGCGCGTCGGCGGCCTCCACGTGTGCGCGGGCGGCGGCAATCTCCTCCGGGCGCGCGCCCGCCTTCAACCTCTCGAGCGTGGCCGTCGCGGCGCGTATCCTGTCGTTGGCGGCGGCGACCTTCGCCTCGGCCTGTTCCCGGCGCGCGACGGCGTCATCGCGCGCCTTCTCCGCGCCGGCCCGCGCGCGCAGCAGCTGCTCGAATCTCGCTTCGTCGGCCTTCGCCGCCGCCAGCTCCGACTGGACCGCCCCCAGCTCCGATCGCGCCGCCGCGAGCTGCGCGTCCGCCTGCCGGACGTCCTCGGTCCGGCTGCCAGCTTCGAGCAGCCGAAGCTGCGCCTCGGCCTGGCTGCGCTCCGCGTGGGCCTGCCGCAGGCGGAGGTCGATATCGGTCGTGTCGACGATTACCACGACCTGGCCGGCCCTCACCCGCTCGCCCTCGGTGACGTCGACCCGCTCGACACGGCCCGGGGTCTTCGACGCGAGATTGACTTCGGTCGCTTCGACGTATCCCGACGCCCGCGGCGGCGTCGCGGCCGCCTGTCTCCGGCAGCCCATGGCCACGGCCATCGTCGCCGCCATGACGATGGCGAGCGCCAGCCGGGCACGGCCACGCGCGGCCTCCCGGGGAAACACACAGACTCGCATGGTCACGGGCGTTGGCTCCTGGTGCGCCGCCGGGAGGCGGACGAATTGGGACGGGTCAGGACGGCAAGGGCCGCTTCCTGGACGTAGGTGATTGCCGAGTCGCGCGTGACATCGTCGAGCGCAAATGGCCACGGCCCACGCAGACGCGTGCGCACGGGAGTCGAGGCGCTGAAGAGCAGCAGAGGGCCGACAATCGCCATCTGCGTGAGCAGCGGGTGGACCGTCCGGAACCGTCCGGTGCGTCGGCCCTGGTCGAGGATGGCCACGAGGGTCTCCATGACGGCGCGCATCTCGACGAGGATGGCCTCGTTCAGATGGCGTCCGCCCTCGGCGAGCTCGCGCAGCCAGATGGCGGGAAAGTGCGGGCGCGCGACGGCCGTGGCCGCGATTGCGGCTACGAAGGCTCGGAGCTGCCCCTCGGCGGGGCCGCCCGCGTCCGGGACGCCGCGGACGGCCTCGGCGGTCGACCCGAAGACGTCGCGCAGGATCTCGCGGTAGAGCGCCGCCTTGTTGGTGAAGTGATAGTAGACCATCGCCTTGTTCACGCGCGCGCGGGCGGCGATCCGGTGGACCTTCGCCCCCGCGAAGCCGCGATCGGCGAACTCGGCGGCCGCAGCCGCCAGCAGGCGCGCCCGGGTCGCGCCCGGCAGCCGCCGCCCGCCACGCCGCTGACTAACCATTTAGTTAATAGACACCCGGAGCCCGTGGCGGGTCAAGTGGAGATCGGGCTAGAGCAGATCCTGCAGCCGCTGGTACCCCGCCCGGCTGACCGGCAGCTGGGTGCCGTCGGTCAGCACCGCGAGCCGGCTGTCCTTCGCGTAGAGCTCCACGCGCGAGAGCCGATCGATGTTGAGGACGTAGGACCGGTGAATGCGAACGAACCGCCGGCCGTCGAGCTGCGCCTCGACATCCGCCAGCGTCTGCTCCTTCAGGAGCGAGCGCCCCCGCGTCCGGACCGCGATGTAGTCGTCCTGCGCCTCGATATAGTCGATGCGGTCCACGGGCACCACGTGCACCTGAGCGCCGTCGCGGATGACGATACGGTCCGCCGGCGCGTCGCCACGCGCGGTCGCCTTGAGCGCGCCCCCCGACGGCCGCTCGGCCGCGCCGCGGCTTCGCGCGCGCGCGATCGCCGCCGCGAGCCGCTCTCGGCTGAACGGCTTGAGGAGATAGTCCACGGCGTGTACCTCGAACGCGCGCAGGGCGAACCGATCGTAGGCCGTCACGAACACCACCGGGACCTCGCCCCCGATCAGCTCGACCACCTCGAAGCCGTCGAGCTTCGGCATCTGCACGTCCAGCAGGATCAGATCGGGCGCCAGAATCCGCGACCAGCTTCACGGCCTCGAAGCCGTTCCCGCACTCGCCGGCAATCTCCACCTCCGGCATCGTCTCGAGGTCGTGTCGCAGCGCAAGGCGCGCCGGCTCCTCGTCGTCGACGATGAGCACCCGGAGCCGCCCGGAGGCGCGACTCACCGCGCCTCCGCTTCGGATGCGGCCGGCCGGCTCTCTGCCCTTCTTCCGGACCGGTCGGCATCGCGCGATCGCGAGGCTGCGGGCGCCTCCTCCGGCAGCGTCGCCGCAAGCGCCCGGACCGCGTCCGCCGCCGGCCCCGCCGTCGCAGGGATGCTGAGGCGTACGTGGAAGGCGTCCTCGGTCGAGCTCACCACGAGATGCGCCCGCGGACCGAACGTGGCGGCCAGGCGCCGCCGGACGAGCTCCAGCCCGCGCCCGGTACCCGGGCGGGCTCCGTCGCTGTCCCTGGGATTGTGCACGTCAATCAGCACATGCTCGCCCGATCGCAGGACGGCCACCTCGATGGCGCCGCCCTCGATGCGGGTCGCAATTCCGTGCCGCACCGCGTTCTCGACCAGCGGCTGGAGCAGCAGCGGAGGCACCTGTGCCTCCGCCGCTCCCGGCGCAATCGACGTCGTCACCGACAGCCGGCTTCCGAACCGCACGCGCTCGATTCGCAGGTACTGCTCGGCCAGCGCGACTTCCCGTCCGAGCGCGATGCTCGGCGAGGCACCCACGTCGAGGCTCTCCCGCAGGAACTCCGCGAGAAGCTGGCACATCTCGCGGGCGCGCGGCGGAATCCGCCGTCGTGAGGCCGGCGATCGAGTTGAGGCTGTTGAACAGGAAGTGCGGGTCGATCTGCGCTCGCAGCGCGCGCAGCTCCGCGTCGCGGTGCGCCACCTCGGAGGCCAGCACACGCCGCGACGCCTCGGCCGAGTCTTCGAACGCCCGCATCAGGTAGTGCCCGGCGACGGAGGAGAGGTACAGCGGTCCGCCGAACTCGGCGACGAGCGCGACCAGCGTCCGCATGGGCACGTCACCGGGCTCCCACTCGTTCCAGGTCAGCAGTGTCCACCAGCCGTAGCCCGCCGCGGCCCAGACGCCGCCGGCCACCACAGCGGCGCCGGCCGCCGCGAGGCCGACCCGCAGCGCCGGCGTGCGCGAGAGCGGCAGGGCGCGGCACAGGAACGCGGCCGAAGAGGACAGCGGGGCTGCCGCCAGAGCGAGCGGTACCGCGAAGAGCATCGCCTGGCTCCACGGCACGCCAAGCGCAACGCGGACGAGGATTCCGAGGACGCCGCCGGCAAGAGCCGACCCGGCGAGTTGGACCTGCAGCCGCCGCCGATAGCCGAGCCAGGATTCCATGGCTACGTCTTGATCTCCACACCTCCCATGATGACGCTGCCGCGCACGATCAGCCGGTGCTGCGCATCGCGTCCGCCCGTGGTCTTGTCCTCGACGCCTCCGATGATCGGCGTGACACGGTTGATCACCGCCCAGTCCGGCGGCACCGTGATCTCGATGCCGCCCATCACGGCGAACACGTCGATGACGGCGTCGCCCGACGCGGTGCCGGCCCCACGCAGGTCCATTTCGATGCCGCCCATGATGGCGGTCAGGTTGGCGCCGCGGAAGTCGGGCACCGAGATCCGACGTTCGATGCCCGACCAGAACGCGAACTCGGCTCCCCCCTCGCTGACATTCCCGCCCGCCCCTCCGGACGCGCGGGCCCGTACAATCAGGAACACGCCGAGCGCCACGAGCAGCAGCGGAAGCAGTTCCCTCACGCCGACGAGGAACCAGAGTCCGAGGAAGACGACCACGATCCCAATCGTCCGGTCGGACGCCGAACGCGCCGAGACGATCTTCGCCGCGCCCAGCCCGATGATGATGATGGGCCACCAGCCCAGCACGCGACGAACCGCGTACGGCTCGAGCCAGCCGATGTTCCCCGCAGTCAGGACGAGACCCCAGATCACAATGAGCAGCCCGATCACCGCCTGGGGCGTGAGCGACACGCGCGGGCGCGTCGGATCAATCGGCACGGCGCCCTCCCTCGACGATCCCGCGCCGGTGCGGCCCGCTTCCGAGCAGGAGCGAGGCGCCCGCCGCCACGATGAACAGCGGCCAGGACCGCGACAGCGGGAGGACTCCGAAGTTGTTCAGCAGGAAGACGCCCGCCACGAAGATCAGCCAGAGGCCGCCGGCGCGCCCGCCGCGGCCCTCGCCAGGCACCATCAGCCGGCCCACCCCAACGACGAAGAGCAGCACCGGCCACAGCCGGCCGAACGTCAAGCCGGCGACGATCGGCCATCCCATCTGACCCGCAAGAAAGATCAGCCCCAGCGCGACAAGCAGGATTCCGCTGATCACCTGGGCCCGCTGGTGCCGTTCCATGTCTCTCCTCGCATGCCGGTGTGCCCTCTGCGCACGCGGCGCCTCTATCTTCCTCCGAGCCACAGGTCCAGCGTCATTCCCACCGCATCGGGTCTCGTGGCGACGAGCCACAGCAGCACCGCGGCGAGAGCAGAGGCGACGGTGCCCACGATGGCGACTCCGGTCAGCCACGAGGTCGCAGTCCGTCGGATGCCTGCATTCATCACATCAGCAGGATACGGAGCCGGCCCGGTGCGGGCACCGCCGTCCCGGCCAGCGGCGGCGCGGCATCGGCGAATGGCGCCGCCGCGCTACAATGACCTGCACGATGGCACTCTTCTCCCGCCCTGCACCGGCTCCGCCGGAATCCGACGTTCTCCCTCCGGACGCGCTCATCTCGCTCAGGGGACTCGAGAAGTCGTATGCGCACGGCGCCAGCCGCACCTGGGTGCTGCGGCGGATCGCGCTCGACATCAAGGATGGCGAGTTCATCTCGATCATGGGTCCCTCGGGCGCCGGGAAGTCGACGCTGCTGCACATCCTGGGCATGCACGACAGCGAGTGGACCGGCGAGTACTACTTCGGCGGGCAGCCTGTACATCGCCTCGCGGCGAAGGACCGGGCGCGCCTGCACAAACAGCACGTCGGGTTCGTCTTCCAGAGCTATCACCTGCTCGACCACCTCACGGTCTACGAGAACCTCGACGTGCCGCTGTCGTATCGCGACGTCCGCAAGCCCGATCGCGACAGCATGGTCTGCGACGTCCTGGACCGCTTCAACATCGTGGGCAAGAAGGACCTCTACCCGAGCCAGCTCTCCGGCGGGCAGCAGCAGTTGGTCGCCGTGGCGCGCGCGGTCATCGCCAACCCGAAGGTCATCCTCGCCGACGAGCCGACCGGGAATCTCCACTCGAGCCAGGGCCGCGAGATCATGGAGCTGTTCAAGCGATTGAACGCCGAGGGCACGACGATCGTGCAGGTCACGCATTCGGAGACGAATGCCACGTACGGCTCCCGGATCATCCAGCTCCAGGACGGCTGGCTGGTGGTATGAGAGCTCCACGCACAGCGGCCCTCCTCACCACCCTGCTCGTCCTCATCGCCAGCACGTCCGGCTGCCGCCGCGCGGAGCCGCCCAAGCGATATCCGCTCACCGGCCAGGTCCTGGCTGTCGATCCGGCGCGCAAGGAGCTGACCATCAAGCACGAGGACATTCCGAACCTGATGCCCGCCATGACGATGGCCTATCCGGTCGCGACGCCCGAGCTCCTGCAGGGACGGACGCCGGGCGAGCTGATCACGGGCGTGCTCGAAGTGGGCGCTTCGTCGGCGCGGCTGGTCGAGATCGTCCACGTCGGGTCGGCGCCGCTCCCAGCGAGCGCGACTGCCGGCGGAATGGCGGCCGGCGTGCTGGATGTCGGAGACCAGGTGCCCGACACCGCCTTCATCGACCAGTCGAATCATCGGCGCAGCCTGAGCGAGTGGAAGGGCGGTCCCGTGGTGCTGACGTTCATCTACACCCGCTGCCCGCTCCCGAACTTCTGCCCCCTGATGGATCAGAACTTCGCGACGCTCCAGCGGCGTCTGGCAGACGACACGGCGCTGCGCGGCCGTGTGAAGCTGCTGACGCTCACGTTCGATCCGGAGCACGATACGCCGGACGTCCTGGCCGCCCACGCGCGGACGCTCAAGGCCAATCCCGCGGTCTGGACCTTTCTCACCGGCGACACCGTGACGATCGAACGGTTCGCCGGCAAGCTCGGGATTGGCGTGCTGCGCGACCCGCAGGATCCGTCGCAGATCACGCACAATCTCCGGACGTTCCTGCTCGGCGCGGACGGCCGGATCGAGAAGATCTACTCGGGCAACGACTGGACGCCGGGCACGGTGCTGGCCGATCTGCGCGACGCGGTGGCGGGCGCCAAATAGTCGTCACCGTCGCGCGAGCGTCATGACCTCGACGTCCCCCGCGTTCACTCCGCGCGAGCGGGCGCTGATTGGACGGCTGCGCACGCCGGGGGCGGTCCAGCGCTTTCTCAACGGCCTGCCCTACAACACCGAACCCCCGCCCGGCAGGGCCACGCTCCGCTCGTTCCGCGGCGTCGTGCGGGCGCAAACCGCCCACTGCCTGGAGGCCGCGCTCGCCGCGGCGGCAATCCTCGAGCAGCACGGCTATCCGCCGCTGCTCATGAGCCTCGAGTCGGTCGACCAGCTCGACCACGTTCTCTTCGTCTACCGGCGCGGCGGGCGCTGGGGCGCCGTCGCGCGATCGCGCGACCCCGGCCTGCACGGCCGGGCCGCCGTGTTTCGATCACCGCGCCTCCTGGCGCTCAGCTATTTCGATCCGTACATCGACACGACGGGATGCGTGCAGGGCTACGCGGTCGCCGACCTGCGGGTGCTCGGCTCGTACGACTGGCGCCTGGCAGAACGGAATGTCTGGAGGGTCGAGCGCTTCCTGCTCGACCTGCCTCACCGCGCCATCCGCGCGTCCGAGAAGCGGGTCGAGCGGATGCGGGCGCGGTACTGCCGGTTCAAGCGCGAGCATCCGGGACGCAAGCCCTTGTACTACGACCGACGGGCGTGGACGGCCATCCCGGCCGCGTTGGGCGACCGCTGACCCGGGGGCTCACGCGGTGCGTGTCGCGCCGCGTGAAGCAGCCGCGCTGTTCAATCCAGATCGAAGTCGCGGGAGGGCTTGCTGATCGGCTCCTTCGACGCTTCCTTCAGCGCTTCGTCGAACCGTTTGGAGAGCGCGTCGCCGCGCGTGCGCTCGGAGGCGACCGACTGCTCGAACAGCGCGTCGCGCCTGGCCTTGGCCGCCGCCAGGATGTCGTGGGCCTCATCGAGCTTCGGCCGATCCGCACGCTCCGGCTCGACGTGCCGCACGACGCGCTTCAGGCCCTCGTCCACCACGAGCGTGGACCGACAGCACGGGCACGTGACTTCGAATTCGGTGCGCAGCCGCGACATCTCCGATTCCCTCGTTGTCCTGTATGTATGATAGCCGGTATGCGTCCTCGCGGCACGCGTGGCCTGGAGCCATAGAGTGGCCGAGACGTCGGTACGCCCGCTCGCCCGCGGCACGAGCGTCGACGTCCGGGTCGTCACCTACAACGTTCATCGTTGCCGCGGCCTGGATCGTCGGACGCGTCCGGAACGCATCGTCCAGGTGCTGTCGGCGATCGAACCGGATGTCGTCGCGCTGCAGGAGGTCATCGGTCCCGGGCCCGCGGGCGCGGGCCATGCCGAGCTCATCGGTGCGGGCCTGGGCATGGGCTGGGTGCTCGCCGCGACCCGCGAGCTGCGTGATCATCAGTTCGGCAACGTCGTCCTGAGCCGCTTTCCAATCCGCGACCACTCCCAGCACGATCTCTCGTGGAAGACCTGCGAGCCGCGGTGCAGCCAGCGCGTGGCCATCGACCTGGGCGCCGGCCTGCTGCACGTGTACAACGTCCATCTCGGCACCGCCCTGCTCGAGCGCCGCTATCAGGCGTCGCGGCTCGCCGGCTGGGTCCACGACCGGCGGATTCCCTCCCCCAAGCTCGTCCTCGGCGATTTCAACGAATGGTCGCGCGGCATTGCGGAGGACATCCTGGCCCACCGGCTTCAGAGCGTCGACCTGTACCCGCACTTGAAGCGCCGCAGGACCTATCCGGGGATCTTCCCGGTGCTTCATCTCGACCACATCTATTTCGAGGGCGAGATCGAAGTCACGCGGATCGAGCTGCCGCGGACCCGGACGTCCATGGTCGCCTCGGACCATCTTCCCCTGGTCGCCGACATCAGAGTCGGCTTCTGATCGAATCGAAGACGGGTTTACGATCCGTGATCGGAGACTTTCGAATCTCGAAGGTCGGCCGTCAGCCCTCGCCCTCGTAGTCCGTCTGCATGCGGACGCCCAGTCGGGTCGAGGGGCGCAGCGCCTCACGGTGATCGAAGATGGGCAGGCCGGACACGTGCGCAGCGATCGTGCACGCGTCGGCTTTCCGGGAGACGATGACGGTGACCGGACTGCCTTCGACGCCGGTGCGGAAGCCGACGCGGCATCCGCACGCCAGCCGTGCGGTCAGGGACGGATCGCTCACAACAGGACCTTCATCTGCTGGAAGAACCACTCCTTGGTCGCGCCGCCGGCGTGCTTGGCGGCGGGACACCCATTTGGCGCGATCACCCAGGAGACGGGCACGCCAATCTCGGCATCGTACGCTTCGAGGAGGTCGTCGTGGCCCAGCCCGACGAGCAGCGGATAGTTCACCTGGTTGGCCCTGGCGAACTTCTGCAGCTCGGCCGGCGTGTCGTCCACGGAAATTCCGAGCACGGCGATGTTGCTCGACTTGTACTGGTCGGCCAAGGCGACGAGCGCCGGGATCTCCTCCTTGCACGGCCCGCACCAGGTGGCCCAGAAGTTCAGGAGCAGGGGTCGGCCCCGGAATGACGCCAGGCGGACTTCCTGGCCATTGAGGTCCTTCAGCGCGAAGTCCAGTCTTGCGCGATCCTTCGGGTCGCAGGACGGCGGCCGATCGCAGGCGGCAGCGAAGAGCGCCAGCGCGGCGCTCGCGAGCGCGGCCCGGACCAGACGCGAGATGGGCCGGCGCGAAGCAGGGTGGCGGAGCAGCATCGTCATCACATTACTACTGCTGCGGCCCGGTTGCCACCGCCGGAGGCCAGCGAAGGCTCCGTGCGAGAGGACGGCCTCTTCGAGGCACGGCCGTTTTCCGGAGTCGTCGGTGGGCACGCAGATTGCTGGGCTCGGCCCTGAATGGACCGCCGACAGTGTAAGATTCGACCTTGCCCCCATGGGTCCGTCGTTTCACCGAGCCGAGGTAATGGTCATGCGGATGCGCCGCTCACGCGTGCTCGTGGTCTCCGTCGTTCTTCTGACGCTCGCGTGTCTGACCGGCCTTCCGGCGCAGGCATCGGCCCAGACGCCGTTCGTTCCATATTTCTTCCAGAACAACATCCGCTACGACAAGTTCGACTGGCACATCTACAAGACCGACCATTTCGAGATCTACTACTACCCCGAGATCGAGCAGCACCTCGAGCGTGTGTCCTCGTACGCCGAAAGTGCGTATCAGCACATCAGCTCCGAGCTGAAGCACGACCTGGCGTCGAGGGTCCCGCTCATCATCTTCAAGACGGAGAGCGAATTCCAGGAGCAGCACGTGAATCCCGGCGAGCTGCCGGAGGCCGTGCTGGCCTTCGCCGAGCCCGAAGCCAACCGGATGGTGCTGCCCATCGACGAGCCGTCGGATCGGCTGTACGAGCTCATCACGCACGAGCTGACGCACATCTTCGAGTTCGACATCATCCCGCGCGGCATCATCGGGGGCCAGCTGCCGCTCTGGATGGATGAAGGGCTGTCCGACTACATGGCCGGTGCGTGGAATCCGCTCGACTTGATGACGGTGCGGGACGCGGCCCTGACGGACAACGTGCCCCGAATGAGCGAGATGTACAGCGCGCCGATGTCGGGCCGCGCGCCGTACGAGCTCGGACACGCCACCTGGGAGTTCATCGAATCGAAGTGGGGCAAGGAGGGACTGCGGCAGTTCATCTTCTCGCTCCGTAAGAACGCGATTGGCGGCGGCGAGAGCGCGTACGAAGAGGCCCTCAAGGTGAAGGCCGACGACTTCGACGACCAGTTCGACCGGTACCTGAAGGATCGGTTCAAGGCCTTCCGGGACAAGGAGCGCCCGGCGGACTACGGCCGGAACCTGGCGCCGCGTCCCGACCGGACGGACTTCGTGTCGGTCGACTCGCTCGCGGCCTCGCCGAGCGGCGAGATGTTGGCCACGCTGGTCGCGAACGCCCACGACCAGGAGTTCGACATCATCTTGCTGTCGGCCAAGGACGGGCAGATCATCCGCAATCTGACCCGTGGCTTCGACAAGGACCGGGGCTTCCAGTACATCTCCGTGGCGGGCGGGCTTCGCGGCAACCTCGTTCCCTGGATCGCGTGGGCTCCGGTCGGCGATCGGATCGCCTACTTCGTCCGGACCGAGAAGCAGAAGACGCTGGTCGTCCAGAACGTCGTGACGGGCAAGACCGAGCAGAAGGCCGAGATGAAGACGGTCGACGCCCCCGAGTCGCCCGCGTTCAGTCCGGACGGGAGCAAGGTTGCCTTTGCCGCGATGCAGGGCGGGGTCGGCGACATCTTCATCGTCGACCTGCCGTCGGGCGAGATCAGCAACCTGACGAGCGACGAGTTCGCCGACTACGCCCCGACCTATTCGCCCGACGGACGATCGGTCATCTACGCCGCCCATATCAGCGGCAACGACAAGCTGTTCCAGATCGACCTCGCGACCAAGCAGAAGAAGCAGCTGACCTTCGGCACGCACGACGACATGGCGCCGACGTTCCTCGACGACCACACGATCGTCTTCACGTCCACGGCGACCGATCCGAACGTGCAGCTCGCGCCGGAAGTGGCCCGGAACGGCCAGATCCCGAACGTATGGTCGCTCGATCTGACGAGCGGGCAGCTCAAGCAGTACACCGACACGGCCACCGGCAACGTGTCGCCCGTCGTCCTGCATCAGGAGTCGGGCCCCAAGATCGCGTTCGTCTCGTACTACAAGGGCGACAACGGGATTCACATCATCGAGCCCACCAAGCCGGTGGCGACCGTCGCATCGAGCGACTTCGGCGCCCCGGGCCCGGTCATCGACTTCCAGCCGCCCATCAGCCAGCCGCTGATGCGGGACAACATCCACAAGAAGGGCGCCTTCGAGAAGATGACGATGATCGGACGGCCGCCGGTCAACGTCGGCGTGACGAGCGGCGGCACGTTCTACGGGAACACCGAGGTCGCCTTCGCCGACGTGCTGGGCGACAAGCAGATCTCCTTCTACGCGCAGTCGGTCTCGCAGTTCCGGACCACGGCGTTCAGCTATCTGAACATCGAGCACCGGATGCAGTACGCGCTGCAGGGGTTCTCGCAGGATCTGTTCTACTACGGTCAGAACGCCGGCGTGCTCTACGACCCGGTGCTGGGCCCGATCGTCAACAGCGACCGGCAGCTCGCCGAGGCGGTCCAGAGCTCGCGCGGGGGCACCGCGTTCGCCATCTATCCCTTCAACCGGTACACGCGCGTCGAGCTCTTCACCGGCTACATGCACCTGAGCGAGTCGTACACCAACCAGGCGCTGCAGGACGCCTCGCTCGCGTACCAGGCCGGACTCGGCCTCCAGCTGTTCCGCAACGGCTCGATGCTTCCGCTCGGCATCTCGTTCGTGCAGGAGACATCCATTCTCCGCCAGTACGGTCCGGTAGCCGGCCGGGCCATGGAGATCTCCTACAGCGCGTCGCCCGACCTCGGGAGCGACTGGATCTCGCGGCAGACCCTGTCGGTCGACCTGCGGCACTACACGCGGCTGGCGGCCAACGGCGTCCTCGCCGTCCGCCTCAAGGCCCAGAAGAGCTGGGGCGCGCTGCCCGACTTCATGTACTTCGGCGGCAACTCCGAGCTGCGCGGCTACGACTACCTGTCGTTCCTCGGCCACAAGGGCTTCTTCGCGGACGCCGAGCTGCGGTTCCCCCTGATCGACGCCATGCTCACGCCGCTTGGCGTGCTCGGCGGGCTGCGAGGCGTGATGTTCGCGGACCTCGGCGCCGCCGGGTTCAACGGCAGCAAGTTCGAGCCCTGGACGTCGAAATCGGAGACGACGCAGCCGATCCTCGGATATACGCAGGATGCGTCCGGCAACCTCGTCCCGAGCTACGGCCCGACGCAGGTCATCAGCGGCTTCCGGCTCAAGGACGCCCGGGCCTCGTACGGCCTCGGGCTCGAGACGCAGCTGTTCGGCCTCCCGATGCACTTCGACTGGTCCTGGCGGACCCTGTTCAACAAGGACTGGGAGGATTCCCTGTTCGGGCTCGAGGCCTTCAGCAACGGCATCACCTCGGGCAGCCAGTGGTTCCGCTCGCCGAAGTTCGGGTTCTGGATCGGCTATGACTTCTGATCGGTGATCGGCGATCGCGGATCGATTAGATCTTCCTCAGCCTCACGCGCCGGACCGCGTGGTCGCTGCCCTTCTCGAGCACGAGCCTGGCGCGGTCGCGGGTCGCGAGGATGTTCTCCCGCAGGTTGACGCCGTTGATCCTCCGCCAGATCTCGTGCGCCGTGCGGTCGGCTTCCTCGTCGCTCAGGTGCGCGTACCGGTGGAAATACGCGGCGGGATCCTGGAACATCGTCTCGCGCAGCGTGCGGAAGCGCGCGACGTACCAGCGTTCGATGTCCGCCTCGTCGGCATCGATGTAGATCGAGAAATCGAAGAAGTCGGAGACGAAGACCCGGGCCCGGCCGGCCGCGCCGTCGCCCGTCTGCAGGACGTTCAGCCCTTCGACCAGCACGATCTCGGGGCGGTCGACGACCTGGAACTCGCCCGCCACGATGTCGTAGTCGCGGTGGGAATAGACCGGCGCGTGCACCGCGCCACGGCCCGCCTTGACATCCGCCATGAACTGCACGAGCCGGCGGACGTCGTAGCTCTCCGGAAAGCCCTTGCGCGCCATCAGGCCGGCAACGGCGAGCTCGTGATTCGATCGGAGGAATCCGTCGGTCGTGACCAGGTCCACGCGCGGGCTCTCCGGCCAGCGCGAGAGCAGGGCCCGCAGAACGCGCGCGAACGTGCTCTTCCCGACGGCGACGCTGCCGGCGATGCCGATCACGTAGGGCGTCGCCGCCGGCAGACTGCCGAGGAACGTGGCCGTCGTCCGGTGCAGCGCCTGCGTGGCCGCGACGTGAAGATTCAGGAGGCGCGAGAGCGGGAGGTAGATCGCCTCGACTTCCTGCAGCGACACCCGCTCGTTCAGGCCCTGCAGCTCCGCCAGATCGGCTTCGGCGAGCGTCAGCGGCGTCGAGGCGCGCAGCCTCGCCCACGACGCACGGTCGAAACCGACGTACGGTGAGCTCAGCCCTTGCTGAAGTACTCGGTGTTCTTCTGGATGTAGTCCTTCCACTTCTCGGGCACTTCGTCGAGGGCGAAGATGGCTTCGACCGGACAGGCGGGCACGCAGGCCCCGCAGTCGATGCACTCGTCCGGATGGATGTTCAGCATTGTGACGGTCTCGAACTCGGGCTCGTCCTTGCGCGGGTGGATGCAGTCGACCGGACACACGTCGACGCAGGCGCTGTCCTTCGTGCCAATGCAGGGCTCGGTGATGACGTAGGCCATTAGCTCCTTGTACCTCTTCTTCCAGGGACTCGCCCCGGTTCCGGTCACGCGCGCGCCTCCCGGTGCACGGCGGCCGTTCGGACGACGGGCACGTCCGAAGACGCCGGTGCCAACGGCGAGGCACGGATCGTCCCGGCATTGTACAGGGCAGGGGCCACGAGGCGAAAGGCAGGATCGGCCCTTTTGCCGTAACATTTGGGGCATGCCGACCCGTGCGCGCGCCGCGGCGGTCGCCCTGCTGGCGGCGATCCTGCTGGCGCACGTCGCCCGGGCCCAGGTTCCCGAAGGCCCCTACGTCGCGGCTGAGGGACGCGTCACGGTCGCTGGCGAGATTTCAGCCACGTTCGGCCGGTCCGACCGCGACGCCTTCTTCAACTACACGGACTACGAGCACAACGCGCTGCGCACGGTCCGCGCCAGGCTCCTTGGCGAGTGGCGAGCCTCGGAGCACGTCGCGCTGCTCGGAGAGCTGCGGATCGAAAATCAGAACAGTATCGAGGCGGCCGCGCTGTACATCCGCTGGAGGCCCTGGTTGGGGCACCAGTTCGATCTGCAGGCAGGGCGCATTCCCCCAGTGATCGGGGCGTTCCCCCGCCACGCGTACGGGCGCGACAATCTGGTCATCGGCGCGCCGCTCGCCTACCAGTACCTGACCTCCCTGCGGCCCGACGCCCTGCCCGGCACCGCCGACGACCTCCTGCGCATGCGCGCCCGGGGATGGCAACCGGCCTATCCGATCGGCTCGCAGGCGGAAGCGCCCGGCATGCCGCTCGTCAGCGCGTTCCACTGGGATACGGGCGCGGAGGCGCACTGGCAGGTCGCCCGCCTCGATCTCGCAGGCGCGCTCACACGCGGCTCGCCTGCCGCACCGGCGCCCTTCGGCGGGGATACCGGTCCGACCTGGTCCGGGCGCGCCGCGGTCACCCCGGCGCCGGGCCTGACGGTCGGGGTCTCCGCCGCCCGCGGCGCGTGGATCGACCGGTCCGCGCTTCGAACCCTTCTCGACGCCGGCGGCGGCAATGCCGCGCAGTCGATCGTCGGAACGGATGCGGAATTCGGGCTCGGCCGGTGGCTAGTCCGCGGCGAGTGGCTGCGGAGCGCGTTCCGGATGCCGTCGGCGGTCGTGCCCGATCTCACGGGGCCCCTCGCCGCCTCGTCCGGCTTCGTCGAGGGGCGCTATCGCTGGCACCCGCGATGGCAGACGGCCGTACGGATCGAGCGCCTGACGTTCAGTTCCATCGCGGGCACGGCGTCCGGCGGCCTCGCCACGCCCTGGGACGCGCCGGTCACCCGCGCCGAAGCCGTGCTCGGGTTTCGGGCTGCTCGAAACGTGGACGTACGCGCTGGCTGGCAGCAGGACTGGCGAGAGGCCGGCCGCGTGCGCGTCCGGGGATATCCGGCCGTGCAAGTGCTCTACTGGTTCTGATGCGAACCCGTGCCAGCAACCCCAGGGGCTGCGCCACGCTTGCGTGCCTGCTGACGTGCGTCTCCGTCCTGGGAGCTCCGCCGGAGCCTGGAGCGCGGACCGTGCGCGCGCAGGCTGCGGCGGGCTCGATCCGGGGCCGCCTGCACTTTGCCGCGAACACGCGTCTGGCGGCGGTCAGGCCCGCCGTCAGCGATCTGGGCGGCGGGGAGCCTGTCTCGGTCGACCGTCGCCGCAGCGTGGTCTACATCGACGCAGTGCCGCGCCGCGCGTTCGACGAGCTGCCGGTCGGCCGCGTACGGATGGACCAGCGCAACGAGGAATTCGTGCCGCGCGTGCTGGCCATCACGGTCGGCACCACTGTCGATTTCCCGAACAGCGACACCAAGTTCCACAACGTCTTCTCCCTCTCGAAGCCGCATCCCTTCGATCTCGGCCGCTACCCGCCTGGGAAGTGGGGCTCGGAGCGCTTCGATCGGCCCGGCCTCGTGCGCGTCTTCTGTGACATCCATTCGCACATGAGCGGCTACATCCTGGTGTTCAGCCATCCGTACTTCGCGGTGACGGACGCGGACGATCGCTACGCGATTCCGAACGTCCCGGCCGGCACGTATACGCTCGTGCTCTGGAGCGAGCTGGGCGCGGCCGAGCCGCGGCGCATCACGGTGACCGAGGGAGGAACGACCGAAGCGGACTTCGAGGTCGGCCGGACCCGATGACGCCGCTGTCTTCGCTCACCAACCGCATCTTCCTCGCGAGCGTCGTGCTCGTGCTCGGCTCGATGGTGACCGCGGTCTATTTCGTGAACAAGGCCGTCACCGAGCAGGCGACCGCCGAGCTGGAGCGCGGGCTGGACGAGGCCGCCCTGCTCGTGAACGAGTACGTGTCTCAGCGGTTCGAGAACTACGTGCAGGTGGCGCGTACCGTGGCCGATCTGCCGAAGCTCAAGGCCGCGGCCGCCGTGAACGATCCGCCGACGGTCACGCCCATCGCGCAGGAGTACCAGCAGCAGGTGCAGGCCGATCTGTTCGTCGTGAGCGGACGGACGGGACGGGTGCTGGCGAGCGTCGGGCCGGTCGCCCCGGACCCGCGCACCGTCGCCCAGCTGGCCCAGGCGCACGCGTTCGGCGCCGAATCGGTCTGGTTCTGGGCCTATGAAGGCAGCCTCCTCCGCATGGCCGCGATTCCCTTGACGATCAGCCCGGGCCCGGAGCGTCTTGGCACGCTCATCGTGGGCTTCCGGCTCGACCGCCTCACCCCGCACATCAAGGCGCTCACGGACAGCGACCTGGTCGTGATGGCGGACGGGCAGGTCGTCGGATCGACGCTGGAGAAGGTGCGCTCTTCGGACATGGCGCCCGTCGCGGCCGCCGGGTCGGCCGCGTTCGAGGTCCGGCTCGGAGGCGAGGAGTACATCGGGCGCGCGCAGCCGCTCGGCGGGGCTGGCGACCCCGTCGCCCTCGTGCTCCGCTCCCGGACCGCGCGGCTGGCGTTCCTCAGCCAGCTCCACCGCAAGATCGCGCTCACCGGTGTCGCCGCCGTGCTCGCGGCGACGCTGCTCGGCTACGGGATCGCCCGGACGGTGACGCGGCCGCTCAGGGCCGTCACGGCCACGATGCGCGAGATGGCGGCGACCGGCGACCTGGCGCGCGCCGTTCCCGCGGTCCGGCCGTGGGACGACGAGGACGCGCGCCTTCTGGCCGGCACGTTCCGCCAGCTGACCACCGCGCTCGATCGGTTCCAGCACGAAGCCGCGCAACGCGAGCGGCTCTCCTCGCTCGGGCGCCTGTCGACCGTGATCGCGCACGAAGTCCGCAACCCGCTGATGATCATCAAGGCATCGATCCGCAGCCTGCGCCGCGGCGCCTCCCCCGAGACCGCGGAGGTGGCGGGCAGCATCGACGAAGAAGTGAACCGGATCAATCACGTCGTCACCGACGTCCTCGACTTCGCGCGGCCGATCCGCTTCTCGCTCCAGCCCGCCGACCTCGTGCAGATCTGCCAGGATGCGGCGCAGGCGGTCGAGACGGGCGCGAGCGACGTCGATATCGGCGTGGAACCGGACGAGCCCCGGGCACCGATCGTCACGGACGCACAGCGGCTGCGGGGCGTCCTCGTCAATGTCCTGACCAACGCGCAGCAGGCCGCCCGCGCGAGCCGGTCCAACGGGCGCGACGCCCCAGCTGTCCGGATCCGGACGACGCGCGCCGGGCGCGACCGATGGCGCATCGAAGTCATCGATCGCGGGAGGGGCATTCCACCGGCGGACCTCGCCCGGGTGTTCGAGCCGTTCTTCACCACGCGCCGGACGGGATCGGGGCTCGGTCTCGCGCTCGCGCGCAACGTCGTCGAGGGGCTCGGCGGGTCCATCAGCGTGGACAGCCGGGTCGATCTCGGCACGACCGTTCGCATCGATCTGCCCGAACAGCCCGCGCAGGGCAGCGCCAGTCTGTGAACCGTCCAGTAGAGGTCCCCTCCGACATGCCCCAGACCCATGGTTCCGTCCTGCTCGTCGATGACGAGGCGAAGATACGTCAGGCGCTCGCCCGGGCCTTGAACGACGACGGCCACGAGGTCGTCGACACGGGCGATCCCCGCGATGTGCTGAGGCTCCTGAGCGAGCGCCCCTTCGACCTGCTCGTGCTCGACAACCTCATGCCGGAGCTGAGCGGTCTCGAGGTGATCCGGCAGATCGTCGCTTCGCTGCCCGAGGCCGAGCGGCCGCAGATCCTGATGATGACGGCGCACGCCACCGTGGAGAGCGCCATCGAAGCCATGAAGCTGGGCGCGCTCGACTACCTGCAGAAGCCCTTCGAAATCGAGGAGTTCCTCGTCGTCGCCCGCCGGGCGATCGAGCACGAACGGCTGCGGACGCACCACGACTACCTGATCACCGAACGCGACGAGCAGTTCGGCCACTACGGCATCATCGGGCGGAGCCGGGCCATTCAGGAGGTGATCCGGACGGCGCGCCTCGTGGCCCAGACGCGGAGCACCATCCTCATCACCGGCGAGACCGGCACCGGGAAGGAGCTGGTCGCTCGCGCCATTCACGACTGGAGCGGCCAGCGCGGCATGCCCCTGGTCAAGGTCAACTGCGCGGCCCTGCCGGAGACCCTCATCGAATCGGAACTGTTCGGCCATGTCAGGGGCGCGTTCACGGGCGCCGTCGCGAACAAGAAGGGACGGTTCGCGCTGGCGGACGGCGGCACCATCTTCCTCGACGAAATCGGGACGATCTCCGCCTCCGTCCAGGCGAAGTTGCTGCGGGTGCTGCAGGAGCGCGAATTCGAGCCGCTCGGGTCGGAACGCAGCGTCCGCGTCGACGTCCGGGTGATCGCGGCGACGAACCGCGACCTCCGCCAGCTCGCCTCCGACGGAAAGTTCCAGGAAGACCTCTACTACCGGCTGAATGTCATCCCGCTCGAGATGCCGCCGCTGCGCGACCGCCGTGAAGACATCGCGGTGCTCGTCGACCACTTCTGCCGCCGCCACGCCGAGCGCGCCGGCAAACGGATCATGGGCGTCTCGCCGGACGCGATGGCCTTGCTCACCGAGGCGCCGTGGCCCGGAAACGTGCGGGAGCTCGAGAACGCGATCGAGCGGGCCGTGGTGCTCTGCAGTCAGCCGGTCATCCAGCCGCGCGACGTCGTGCTCGTCGGCGCCGTGACCCCGGCGCAGAGCGGTCTGCCGTCGCTCAACCTGAAACAGAACCTCGAATGGACGGAGCGGGAGACCGTCCGCCGCGCGCTCGATCTGTCGCGAGGCGTCAAGAAGGACGCCGCCGAGACGATGGGCATCAGCCAGCGCGCCCTCAGCTACTACCTGGCGAAGCACAGGCTCGAGGAGGCGGAGCCTCAGAGCCACTGAAACGCGCCGGGGCCGGGGCGCGCCACGAACCAGGACGGCGGGCGGCCTGCGGCGTGTCGGCGCCGGTACTTGCCGAGCCAGCGCTCGCCGAACGACTCGGCCTCGTCGGCCGGAACGAGCGCCCAGACGCTGCCGCCGAACCCGGCGCCGAAGCTGCTCGCGGCGAACGCGCCGCAATCGATGGCGAGCGCCGCCAGGTCCGACGTCTCCGGCGTCTGATTCTGAAGCAGCGTCTCGGCGTCGGACTGGGAGGCCCGCGCGAGGAGACCGATCGCGTGCGCGTCCGCGGCGCGGAACGCCCGGAGGGCTTCCGGCACCCGGCCGTCTTCGGCGATGAAGTGCCGCAGCCGACGGCACAGCAGCTCGGGCGCGAGGCCGTCGATGCGGCTGCCGGCCGCAAGCGCCTCCATCTCCACCGACGCGGCGGGCGAAGACGCCACGATGCCGGCCAGCGTCCCGCGCGACTCTCCCGTGGCCTCGTTCCACAACCGCACGAGCGCCGCCGCGGCGAGCGACGCCCGATTGTAGCGCTCGCGCGCTCCGCCGGTCTTGTCGGCCTGAATCCCGGTCGTGGCGACGACGAAGCGCCAGCGAGCGGGCATCGGCGCCTCGCCGAGTGCCACGACCGGCACGAACCCGCACGCGCTGACGAGCCCGGCGCGGCAGGTCAGGATCGCCGTGTGATCCTCGCTGCCGCCAAACGTGCCGACGCCGGGCGTGCCCTCCAGCTCGCCAAATGCCGCCCCGCGCTCTACCGCGCCAAGATAGCCCGCGAGATCGTGCGGCGTGCGAATCGAGGTCCGCCATTCCGGCCGGTCCTCGAGATTCGCGCGGCGGATGAGCGCCATGGCCACGGCGACGACCAGGGCACTCGAGCTGCTCAACCCAGCCGCGCGGGGCAGATCGCTGGCGATCGTCAGATCCGCGCCGAGCGGCGCGCCGGGAAAGTTGGACTCGAAACGACGCACGACGGCCATCATGTAGGTCAGGCCGCTGACCGCCGCGGGCCGAACCTCGCCGGCCGCCATGACGGTCGTCTCGCCGCTGTGGGCGTCCCGCACGGAGACGCGCGAACCGACCCGCGGGCCTGCCGCCACGGCGAAGCCGCGCGGCGCCGCGGCGAGGAGCGAGCGGCCGCCCGCGTAGTCGGTGTGCTTGCCGAAGATCTCGATGCGCCCCGGCACGAACCAGCACCACGCCGGCCGTCCGCTCCACGTTCCATGCTCGGCGACCACGCGCTCGATGAGCTGCCCGCGGGTCGAGGCGTCGCGCTCGTCGAACCCGAGCGCGCGCAGGCGTTCGAGCGGCGTGCCGGTCACGGGCAGGGCGTGATGCCAATCAACCGTCTCGTCACCTCGACGATATCGAGCTGTCGGGAGAGATCGAGGACCGGGCCCGCGGCCGGGACTGCGGTGAACGGCACTCCACGCGACATCGCCAGCATCACCGCATCCGGCAGCTCGCACTCGCCGCGCAGCGAAGGGGCGACGTCCCGGCAGGCGTCGAAGATCCGCGGATCGAACCGCCACGCGTTCATGCTCACGAGCCGATCGCCTCGAGGGGCGCCGGCGGCCGCGCGTGCCGATTCGAAACCGGCCGGCTTCTCGACGATCCCGGCCAACTGCCCGGCCCGCGTCACCTCCACGAGCGCGAACTCGGCCACGCGCGCCGCCGGAATGTCGCCCGAGCGCACGAGATCGTCGGCGTCGAACACGGCGAGGCCGGGCGACTGGAGCGCGACCAGGTCGCGCAGCACGGCCGACGGATAGAGGTTGTCGCCGTTCACGACCAGGAACGGCGCATCCGCCAGCCATCCGGCGGCCGCCAGAACGGCGTCCGCCGTGCCGCGCGGCTCCGGCTGCTCGACGAGCGCGATGCTCGTCCGGTGCGCGCCTTCAGGCCGCTCGAACCCGGCAAACGCCCGCCGCTGCGCCGGGCCGACGACGACGGCGACCTCGTTGCAGCCTGCGTCTGCGAGGGAGCTCAGGATGTAATCGAGGAACGGACGGCCCCCGATCGGCATCAGCGTCTTGCAGCCGGCCGCCGCCGCCTCGCGCTGCGCCGGCGTCATCTCGACCGCCGCGGCCGGCGCGCGCATGCGGCGCCCTCGGCCGCGCGCGAGCACGATGGCCTTTACCTGCCCCACACGCGTGGCAGCAGCCGGTAGAGCGTCCACCCACTCGCGGCGAAGGCCGCGACGGAGACGAGTGCGGCGACCTGATGACCGAGCAGGATGTGTCCGGTCCCGAACAGCGCGCTGAAGACGAACGTGCAGCCGGCAATCCAGCCCAGGAACGCGAGCGACAGATCGTCGGACGAGGCGAGATTGCCCGACGCGCGGCGGATCGCCGCCCATCCCGGTCCGGACGGACGTGCTTTCTCATAGAAGCGCCGCAGCACGTCCGCATCCGTGGGCGCGGTCATCCACGTCACGGCCAGCCAGACGACGCTGGTCGCGCCGATCGTGACGAGCAGCGAGATGTGCGTCGGCATCGTGAACCCGGCGCGTCCTGCAGCGAAGAGGATCGCGGCCAGCGCGAAGGACGCGACCATGGCCGCGATCTCGCTCCACGCGTTGATCCGCCACCAGAACCATCGCAGCAGATAGAGCAGCCCCGTGCCGGCGCCGACCGACAGCATCAGGTCGAATCCGCTGCGGGCGGTCTGGAGGAAGAGCGTGAAGAACGCGGCCGCAATCATCAGCAGGGCCGTTACCAGCCGCCCGATCGCGACGTAGTGTCGCTCCTGCTGTCCGGGACGAAGGAACCGCCGGTAGAAGTCGTGCACGAGATACGACGTGCCCCAGTTGAGGTGCGTGGAGATCGTGGACACGTAGGCGGCGAGCAGGCCCGCGACCATCAGACCGAGAAGGCCGGCCGGCAGGAACGTGAGCATCGCGGAATACGCCATGTCATCGCCGAGCATGCTGGGATCGACCTGGGGCAGGGCTCGCGCGATGTCGGAGACCTGCGGAAACACCAGCATCGAACTGAGCGCGACGATGACCCACGGCCACGGGCGCAGGGCGTAGTGCGCGACGTTGAACAGGAGGGTGCCAGACAGCGCGTCGCGCTCCGAGCGGGCGGCGAGCATCCGCTGGGCGATGTAGCTGCCGCCGCCCGGCTCCGCCCCCGGGTACCACGTCGCCCACCACTGCACCGTGATCGGCAGGATGAAGAGCGGCAGCGACACGCTCCAGTCGCCGAGGTCGGGGATCATGTGGAGCGTCTGGGGCTGGAGTTTCTCGATCAGACCGCTCAGCCCGCCGACCTGGGGCTGCCGGAGAGCGTAGATCGCGGCCGCAAACGAGCCGGTCATCGCGATCCCGAACTGCAGGAAGTCGGTGACCAGCACCCCCCACAGGCCCGAGGTCGCGGCGAACAGGATATTGATGACACCGCACGTGACGAGCGTGCGCATCATGGGCCAGCCGAGCAGCACGTTGGCGATCTTCGCCGCCGCCAGGTTCACCGTCGCCATGATTACGATGTTGAAGAAGAAGCCGAGATACACGGCCCGGAACCCGCGGACCCACGAGGCGGCCGGCCCCGAGTACCGGAGCTCGTAGAACTCCAGATCCGTCAACACGCCGATGCGCCGCCAGAGCCGCGCGTAGAAGAAGACGGTCATCATCCCGGTGAGCAGGTAGGCCCACCAGACCCAGTTGCCGGCGATCCCGCCCTGGCGTACGAGATTGGCGACCAGATTGGGCGTGTCGGTACTGAACGTGGTCGCGACCATCGAGACGCCGATCAGCCACCACGGGGCCGCCCGTCCAGAGGTGAAGAACTCGGCCGTGCTCGAGCCGGCACGGCGCGCGAGGTAGATGGCTGGAAGGAACGAAATGACGAGCGAGGCGAAAACGATGATCCAGTCGAGTGACGTCAGCTGCATTCGGCCTCACATGTGCACGATCTCGACCGGCGGCGTCGTCTTCCATCGTCCGCGCGTGAAATCCGGGAAGGTGGCCGGCTGGCCGTTGCTGGCGACCGACTGGCAGCTCAACGCCACGACGGCGCTCAGGGCCGCCGCATCATAGACGTTCATGTCCGTGGGACGGCCCTCCCGCAAACACTTGATCAGCCGGTAGTCCTCGATGAAGTCCATGCCGCCGTGCCCCGCGCCCGCGGCCTGGGCGGCGATCTCCTTCCAGAGCGGATGTTCGAACTCCTCGAGCAGCGTCTCGGCAGGGACCCACTCGTCGGGCTTGCCTCGCCCCTCGATGTAGGCGCGATCGGGATAGCCGGCGAACAGCCCTTTCGTCCCCTGGACCTTGTGGATCCGGCTGTACGGCCTCGGAAGATTCGTGCAGTGCTGCACGACGATGGTGCGGCCGTTGGCGGTCCTGATGAGACTCGTATTCACGTCGCCCAGGACGTACTGCTCGCGACGCTGGGGCGCGGACGGCGGGAAGTGCTCGGCCGCCCAGTTCTGCAGGCCGCGGGACGGGCCGCTCATCGAGACCAGATAGTCGAATCGGTCGCCGCGGTTCACGTGCAGGCAGTTGGCGACCGGGCCGAGGCCGTGCGTCGGATACATGTTGCCGTTCAGCTTCATCGACCAGGCCCGCCGCCAGAGCCCTTCGCCGCTGTCCGCGAACTTGATCGCACGGAGGTCGTGCAGGTAGCCGCCTTCGGCGTGCAGGATCTCGCCGAACACGCCCCGCTCGACCATGTGGTAGACCATCATCTCCATGCGGTCGTAGTTGCAATTCTCCATGAGCACGCAGTGCCTGCGGTACTTCTCGGCCGCCTCGACGATGGCCCAGCAATCTTCCAGTGCCATGGCCGCGGGCACTTCGGTGGCAGCGTGCTTGCCGTTCTTCATCGCCGCCAGCATGATCGGCACGTGCCATTCCCACGGCGTCGCGTTGTACACGAGATCGAGCGGCTCGGTCTCGCAGAGCCGCTCGAAATCCCGATCGCCGCGCGTGTAGACCGCGGGCGGCGGCTGCCCCGCCTGTGTAATCGCGTCCGTCGCCCAAGCCGTGCGCTCCGGCCGGATATCGCAGACAGCCGTGATGCGGCAGCCCGGAATCTTGAGCAGGTTCCTGACATGATTGGAGCCCTGGCCGCCGATGCCCACGTACCCGATCCGGACCTCCGGGATCGGCGCGGCCGCGAACGCGCCGGCCGAGGCCTCTTGTGCGGCAGCTTCCGGCCCGATGGCGGCGGCGCCGACGATCGCGGCGCTCCCTGTCTTCAGAAAGTCTCGACGGTTCATCGTCACACCTGAGTCTGCGCACGAACCCGGCCCGCGCGGCCTCCAGGAAGAAGACGTGCGCCCGGCTCGACGCGACATAGTGCGCTTTCCGGCACGTGCCTGTCCAGCGAAGCATGCCGGTGACCGCACGACGAAGACGCGGATCAGTAGGTCGGCCAGACGCCAGGCGTGGCCAGTTCGATCGAGTGCCCCGCCGGATCCCGAAAATACAGGCTCTCGCCGCCCCGGCTCCATCGCACGCGGCTCTCGATCGGCACGCCGTGCGCCGCGAGACGCGCCGTCCACTCGGGCACGGTTTCCGCGTCGACCGCAAACGCCAGATGGAGCGGCCCCTGGCCTTCGTGCGGAGGGATCCGACCGCCTGGCGTCTCCGCGCCGGAGGCGGTCGAGCCCTGACGGAACAGCAGGAGGACCGTCCCCTCGCCGGCGTCCATCGCAATCAAGCGGGAGCCGGCATCGAGCACCCGGAACCCCAGCACGTCGCGATAGAACGCGGCGACGCGTTCGGGATCCTCCACGTAGAGAGATGTCTCGAGCAGACGGCGGACGGAGACCACGTCGCGACCTCGCGTGTGGGGTTTCAGTCGAGTACCTACCAGGGTCGCCGGGCGGCTGTCCATCGAAGGAATCCTTGCGCTAGAGTTAGCGGTTGCTCGAGATGAACGCGACCGTGCCGTCCCTGGCCGGCCGCGCCCGGCGGCTGATCGGCGCCGCGGTGCTGGCCATTCCGCTTTCGCTCGCCGCCTTGCTCGCCGCCCAGGACGCATCGTCGCCGTTGGGCCGGCCGGACTCGGCATCGATTGCCCGGCTTCGCGGATTCCGCTGGCGGTCGATCGGACCCGCGGGGCAGGGCGGCCGGATCGCCGACCTGGCCGTCGACGAAGCTCGCCCCTCCACGTATTACGTCGGCTTTGCCGTGAGCGGCGTGTGGAAGACCGTCAACAACGGTACGACGTTCAGTCCGATCTTCGACACGTACGGCGTCTCGTCGGTGGGCGCGGTGGCGCTCTCGCCCTCCGACCCGGACGTGCTCTATGTCGGCACGGGTGAGGCCAACAACCGTCAGACCTCGAGCGCCGGCAATGGCGTCTGGAAGAGCCTCGACGGAGGCGCGCATTTCAGGAACATCGGCCTTCGCAACTCGCAGTCGATTGCCCGCATCGTCGTCCACCCGAAGAATCCCGACGTCGTCTGGGTGGCGGTCGCCGGACATCTCTTCGGGCCCGACGCGGAACGGGGCATCTTCCAGACGACGGATGGCGGAAAGACCTGGCTCAAGAGCCTGTACGTCAACGAGGACACCGGCGCGACCGACCTCGCCGTCGATCCCGCCAATCCTGCGAACGTCTGGGCCGCGATGTACGAGCACCGGCGCACGGCCTGGGGCTACGTCGGTGGGGGTCCCGGCAGCGGGCTCTTTCACAGCACCAACGGCGGCCGCACGTGGACGAAGATCACCGGCCGCGGTCTGCCACGCGGGACGATGGGTCGGATCGGACTCGCGATCAGCCGCAGTCGTCCGAACGTTCTCTATGCGCAGATCGAGGTCGCGCCCGATCACGAGCCCAGGCCGGCCGCCGGCCTCGAGGCGGCATCGCCGGCGGCGGTGCCGCGGCCGACGGCTGCGCAGACGGGACGGATCGCCGGCCGGGGCGCCCCGGGTCCGCCCCCGCCCGATCCGCAGTCGAGCGGCATCTGGCGCTCGGACGACAGGGGCAAGCGCTGGCAGTTCATGTCGAACGAGGATCAGCGGCCGATGTACTTCAGCCAGATCCGGGTCGATCCCAAGGACCCGAACGTGGTCTACGTGGGGGGCGTCAGCGCAGGCCGCTCGATCGACGGCGGGCGGACGTTCACGAACATCGAAGGCCACAAGGGCCATGTGGACAACCACGCAATCTGGATCGATCCCGGCGACAGCCGGCACGTGATGTACGGCAGCGACGGCGGGCTGGATGTGTCGTGGGACGCCGGCAGTTCTTGGGAAGCCGTGCGGCTGTGGGCGGTCGGGCTCGCCTATCACGTCTCGGCCGATTTCCGGCATCCCTACCGCGTGTGCACCGGCCTGCAGGACAACGGGTCGTGGTGCGGCCCCAGCCGGGTGCGCTCGGGGGCGATTCGATCGTGGAGCTGGTTCAATCTCGCCGCCGGCGATGGATTCCAGAACCAGATCGATCCGGAGGATCCAACGGTCGTCTACACGGAGTCGCAGAACCTCGGCCTCCAGCGGCACGATCTCTCCGCCGGCGCCGTCACGAACATCAGACCGAACCCGCTGGGCCGCGGACGAGGCGCTGCGGCGAACGTCGTGAATCTCCCCTCCCCCCCGCCACCCGACTTCGTCTCGCAGTTCAACTGGAACTCGCCGATCCGCCTCTCGTCGCACGACGCCTCGACGCTGTACGCCGGCGGCCGGCAGCTCTTCATCTCACGCGATCGCGGCCAGACCTGGACCGTGACCGCGTCGCTCGGCAAGGACATCGATATCAGCCGGCGGCAGATCCTCGGACAGTCGTACGCCCTGCCCGCCTGCGGCCGGGGCCGCACGCGCGGAGTTCCCTGCCTGCTGTCCAAGCACGACGGATATCTGCAGCACGAGTTCGGCACACTGACGGAGATCGCCGAATCGCCTGTGCTCCAGGGAGTGCTCTGGGCCGGCACGGACGACGGGAACGTACAGGTGAGCCGGGACGACGGCGAGTCGTTCACCGAAGTCGGCGCCAACATCCCCGCCGTGAATCACGAGTACTACGTCTCCGGGCTCGAAGCCTCGTGGTTCGACGCCGGGACGGCCTATGTGGCGCTCGATGGCCACCGCAACGACGACTGGCGGCCGTTCGTCTTCAAGACCACGGACTACGGCGCGACGTGGCAACCGGTATCCGGCAACCTTCCCGCGTTCGGACAGGTGAACTCGATTCGACAGGATCCCGTCAATGCGAAGCTGCTGTACGCCGCCACCGAGACGGGCTTCTATGTCTCGCTGGACGACGGAGAACGCTGGACGCCGTTCATGCCCGGGCTTCCCCACGGGAGGGTGGACGAGGTCCTGGTGCATCCTCGGGAGCACGACCTGATCCTCGCGACGCATTCGCGCAGCGTCTGGATCATGGACGACATTTCCCCGCTCGAACAGATGTCCCCGCTCGACGAGGACGCGCCGAAGCTCTTCAAGCCCCGCGACGCCGTGCTGTGGAAGGCGGATCGGCGAACGCTCGCCAACGCGCCCGGCGACAAGCACTGGCAGGGCGACCCGGCGCCCCGAGGAACCGCCATCACGTGGCTGCTGACGCAGCCGGCGACGGACGTGCGGATCGCCCTCATCGACACCGCGTCGGGCCGACGGATCTTCTCGTGCGCAGGAGACGACCGGGTCGGGCTGCAGCTCGGGGTCAACCGCTTTCAGTGGTCGTTCACGGTCACCCAGCCGTCACCCGGCAACCGCGGGGCGGACGGCGGTGCGGGGCCGCGG
The DNA here is from genome assembly GCA_963764505.1 of uncultured Acidobacteriota bacterium. Lineage (GTDB taxonomy): Bacteria > Acidobacteriota > Vicinamibacteria > Vicinamibacterales > SCN-69-37 > CAVXSP01. Next base: position 3,129,835 of record CAVXSP010000001.1, read on the forward strand.
CCGGCGAATCGGCCGTCGTGCGGCGCCGTCGATGCCGGACAGGGCAGCGGTCCGGAGCCGGTCATCCACTCCGGCGTCTACCGGGTGACATTGACGGTCGACGGCAAGGATCTCGGATCGCAGACGTTCAGCGTACTGGACGACGTCTGGCTGAGCGAACGCTAGCGGGCAGCGGTCAGATCTCGGCCTCGAACGGCCGGCCGGGCACCGCGTCCAGCACGTCGATGCCCGTGCCAGCCAGGTGCATGCGAAGCTGTGCCGGCGTGCCGCGCAGCAGCGGGAACGTGCCCCAGTGCATTGGAACGACCTTGCGGGCGCAGAGCCATCTGGCGGCGAGCGCCGCCGCGTCCGGCCCCATCGTGTAGTGGTCGCCGATCGGCAGGAAGACGATCTCGGGACGGTACAGCTCGCCGATGAGCCTCATGTCGCCGAACAGGGCGGTATCGCCGGCGAAGTAGATCGTGGGCGTCGCCGCCGCGCGCACGATGAATCCCGCGGCGCCGCCGAGATAGACGATCTCCCGGCCGTCCACGATGCTGCCGGAGTGAACGGCCTGGCACATCGTTACGGTCACGCCGTTGACCTCCTCCGTTCCGCCGATGCCGAGGTCGAGAACGGACTTGAGCCCCTTACCGGTCAGATAGAGGCCCAGCTCGAAGAGGCACACGACCGGGGCGCCGCTCGCGCGAGCGATGTTGACGACCTCGCCGACATGGTCGGCATGGCCATGGGACACGAGGATCAGGTCGAGCGGATTGAGCGCGTCGGAACGGGAGAATTCGGCCGGACAGTTCGGATTCGTGATCCAGGGATCGATCAGGACCCGCTGTCCGTTCCCGAGACCCAGCAGGAAGGCCGAATGCCCGAGCCATGTGACCGACAGCGTCATCGGGTCCCCTTTCAAGCCGATAATATAGTGCTGAGATGACCGGAATCGCTCCGCTGCGGTTCATCCGAGGCCGGCCCGTCAAGGACGCTGCGCTCGAGCCGCGCCCGAAGCCCGTGTGGCTGAAAGTGCGTGCGCCAGGGTCGCCGAACTACCTGCGCCTCAAGCGCGTCATGCGCGACCTGCGGCTCCACACGGTCTGCGAGGAGGCGCACTGCCCGAACATCGGCGAGTGCTGGCACCATGGCACGGCCACGTTCATGATCCTCGGCGACGTCTGCACGCGCGCCTGCGGGTACTGCAACGTCGTCCACGGCACGCCGGCGGCGCTCGATGTGGACGAACCGGAGCACCTCGCCGAGGCCGTCGAGGCGCTCGAGCTCGCCTACGTCGTCATCACGTCGGTCGATCGGGACGATCTGCCGGACTTCGGCGCCGGCGCCTTCGCGTCGACGATTCGCGCCATCCGCGCGCGCCGTCCGAGCTGCCGCGTCGAGGTGCTGATCCCGGATTTCCAGGGGCGCGAAGCGGCGCTGCAGGAGGTCCTCGACGCGCGTCCCGACGTGCTCAACCACAATGTGGAGACGGTTCCGAGGCTCTACCGGCAGGCGCGCCCGGGCGGACGCTACCCGCGCGCGCTGGAATTGCTCGACCGCGCCCGCCGGCGCGCTCCGGACATTCCCACCAAGACCGGATTGATGGTCGGGCTCGGCGAAACGCCGGACGAGATCCTCGGCGTGCTTCGCGATCTCCGTCAGGTGGACTGTCAGATTCTCACGATCGGCCAGTACCTGCGGCCCTCGCCCGCGCATCTGCCGATGGATCGATACTACACGCCTGACGAGTTCCTCGATCTCAAGACCGCCGCGCTGGATCTCGGATTCGGCGCCGTCGAATCCGGCCCCCTCGTCCGGTCTTCCTATCACGCGCACGAACAGGCGGAGAGCTATGACCGATCGGCGTCATCCGGCGTGCCGCTTGACGCTGCCGGTGCTGCGCGCCTATCCTCGGTCCCAGGAGGCCACGATGAGAGCTGCGCTTCGCGTGACGGCGATGGCATTGGTCGGGCTGCTGCTCGCCTCGGGGATGCGGGCCGCTGCGGAAACGAAGGCGGTCCAGACGATGGCGGGCATCCTGATGAACCTGCAACATTTTCCGTCTGACGCCGACAAGAAGGAGCTTCAGGCGGTCATCGATGACAAGGCGACGACCGCTCAAGAGCGAACGATCGCCCAGGCGCTGCTCGGCGTGCAGCACACGGTCAGCGCCGCCGACAAGCCGAAGCTCCAGGCGATTGTGGACGACAAGACCGCGCCGGAGGGCGTGAAGACGCTCGCGACGATTCTGCTGAAGCTCCAACACATGCCCACGGCGGCCGAGAAGGACCAGCTCAAGGCCCTGGCCGGCTCCTGAAGCGCCTTCCGGCCGTGCCGGAACTCGCCTTCGTCCGTGAGCAAATCGTCAACTGCCGCCGCTGCCCGCGCCTGCGCCGCTACTGCGAGCGGATCGGGCGAGAGAAGCGAGCCGCCTTTCGACAGGACATGTACTGGGCCCGTCCGGTGCCGGGGTTCGGCGATCCGGATGCACGCATCCTGATCGTCGGCCTGGCGCCGGCGGCGCACGGTGGCAACCGCACGGGCCGCGTCTTCACCGGTGACGGCACCGGCGGATCCGGCGACTTCCTGATGGCCGCGCTCCACGCGAATGGCCTGGCGACCCAGCCGTTCTCTCGCGCGCTGGACGACGGCCTGGCGCTCTCGGACGCCTGGATTGCCGCCGTGGCGCGCTGCGCACCTCCCGACAACAAACCCACGCCGCAGGAGATCGCGAACTGCGCGTCGCACCTGCGCGCCGAAATCGACGCGCTGCCGAAGCTCGCCGTCTATGTCGCGCTCGGCCGGATAGCGTTCGATGCGTGCTGGAGGCTGTTGAACGAGCGCGGCGTCCGACCCGCGGCACGCCCGCCCTTCGAACACGGCCGCGTCTACCAGCCGGCCGGCGGCCCGGCGCTCGTTGCCTCGTACCATCCGAGCCGGCAGAACACTCACACGGGACGATTGACGCCCCCGATGCTGCGGCGCGTGTTCCGGCGCGCGAAAGCCCTCGCCGCCCGGTCCTAGCTCGCGCACTCGCCTTCCATCGTCTCCGGCACGAATTCCTTGGTCTCCGCCAGATCGATGTAGTCCTCGGCGACCGCAGTCTCCGCCGTCATCCGTTCGAGATCGGCGAGCAGGAGCTTGACCCGGGTCGGATCGACGCGCCGGAAGAACGCGCGGGACGACTCACCCGGCTGTCGCTCGTCGGCGCACAGCTTCAGGAGCCGCTCGAGCACCGTGGCGCAGCGCCTGGCCGGGATCTTGGCGACGACCTTCCCGAACGTCGCCGCGTCGCCGTCCGTCCCGCCGCCGATCATGACGAAATACTGCGGCACGGCCTTGCCCTCCACCTTCCGGAGACTGCCCTGGAAGCCGATCCCGGCAATGTGGTGCTGACCGCATCCGTTCGGGCATCCGCTGACCTTGACGTCGAGCTCGGGCGCGAGCGCGGCAACCTCTGGCGACGACCGAAGGAACGCCTCGAGCGTGTGACCCAGCCCTCTGGACTGCGTGACCGCGAGGCGGCACGACTCGGCGCCCGGGCAGCTCGTCACGTCGACGATCGTCTCTGCGCCGGCTACGCCAAGGCCGGCGGCCGAGAGCCGACGGTAGAGCTCCGGCACGTCGCCGGCCGGGACCCAGCGGAGCACGAGATCCTGATTCACGGTGACCCGCGCCGTGCCATCGGAATACGCGTGCGTGAGGTCGCTCAACGCGCGCATCTGCTGGCCCGTGAAGTCGCCGAGCGGAACCGTCACGACCACCGTGGCGTAGCCGTCCTGCTTCTGGGGACGGACGTTGGTCGCCGACCAGCGGCTGAAGCCGAGCGCCGCGCCCTGCGTGACGGGGCGCGTCTCCGGATGAATCCCGGGCCCCCGCAGCTCGGCCGCCAGCACGCGGCGGGCTATCGCGTCGACCGACGGCGGCTCCGGACGCTCCCATGCCGGCGCGGTCTCGACTGGGGGCGCCTGCGGATCGAAGGGCAGCGCCGCGCCGCCTTCAGCGCGCACTTCCGTCAGCGCCTTCTCGAACTCGTTCCGCCAGGCCTCCCATCCGAGCGCCTTGATCAGGAACTTCATCCGATTCCGCGCCTTGTGCTTGTAGTCGCCCAGCCTGTGGAACACGCGAATGACCGCCTCGGCGACGTTGAACATCTCGCCGGCCGGCAGAAACTCGAACAGGACGGCCCCGGACGTGCACATAATCGCCGTGCCGCCGCCGACCGCCACGCGGAAGCCCCGCTGCCCGTCTCTCAGACGCGCCCGCCAGCCGATGTCGTGGATCGACGTCTTGGCGTGATCCTCCGGGCAGCCTTCGAACGCGATCTTGAACTTCCGCGGGAGCGCCGCGCTGAGCGGATGCCGCAGGAAATAGCGGGTGAGCGCCTCGGAGTACGGCGTCACGTCGAAGATCTCATCGCGCGAGACGCCCGCATAGGGGCAGGCGGTGATATTGCGCACCGAGTTGCCGCACGCCTCGCGCGTGGTCAGGCCGGCATCCGCGAGGCGACGCATCGCCGGCTCCACGTCGTGCAGCCGCACGAAGTGAAACTGGAGGTTCTGCCGCGTGGTGATGTGCCCGAACCCCCGGGAGTAGCGATCGCCGACGTCCGCGAAGGCGAGGAGCTGCTCCGCCGTCAGCAGCCCCTGCGGAATCTTGACGCGCAGCATCGAGGCATCGAAGTCCTGGCGCTGGCCGTACGTGCCGCGCACCAGTCGGAATGCCCGCCACTGGTCGGCGGACAGCTCGCCGCGCTCGAACCGGTCGAGGGTGGCGGCAAACTCGTCGATCTCGGCCTCACGGGCGAACGAAAGGCGCGCGCGCCCCAGTGTCTTGAGATCCTGGCTCATGCTCTGACTCCTTGGTCCCGGTGCGGAAACCGGGCTCCATCGCTATCGCACCCTCACCCGATCCTTCGCACCCGTTTCGGCAGCGGCCGCCCACGGCACGCGACCCGCTCGACGCGGTCCCGCCGCGGCCCCGATCGCTGCGCCCAACGAGACCACTTCGCCCACGACGATCGTGTGCGCGTCCTCCGGAGACGCGTCGCGCAGCGCCTGCCCCATCGCGGCGAGCGGGCCGGTCCAGATCCGCTGGCCGGCCTGCGTCGCGTTGCTGATGAGGGCGGCCGGTGTCGTCGGGGACCACCCGAGATCGATCAGACGCGCCGCGATACGGCCCCGCTCCGCGAATCCCATCAGAACGACCAGCGTCATACCCGCCGGTGCCAGATGACCGAGAATCGGCGCGTACGCGTCCGGGGCGTGGCCCGAGACCACCACGAAGCCGGACGCCAGGCCGCGATGGGTGACCGGAATGCCGGCCACGGCCGGAGCCGCGACGGCCGAAGTCAGCCCTGGGACGACTTCGAACGGCACCCGGGCCTCGGCGAGCGCCAGCGCTTCCTCGCCCCCGCGGCCCAGCACGAACGGATCGCCGGCCTTGAGACGCACGACCCGGCGGCCCGCACGGGCCTCGTCGATCATTCGCTGCGTCACCATAACCTGACTGATCGCCTTGGCGCCCGGTCTCCGCGACACGCAGACCCGCTCGGCCGTCATCGCCAGATCCAGCACATCGGCGGTCACCAGGCCGTCGTGCAGCACGAGGTCGGCCTCGGCGAGCCGCTGCGCGGCGCGGCACGTCAGCAGATCCGGATCGCCCGGCCCCGCTCCGACCAGCGAGACGATGCCGGCCGCCACGCTCGTGTCTGTCGCGCCGGCCCCGTTCGTGTCGCGACGACGGAGACCCCTCACTGGGCGCGCCTTTCTTCGTAGAGTCGGTTCAACGCCTCGAGCAATTGCGGCCGGCGATGGGCCATCGGCACGCGTCGCGTCTTCCAGGTGCGGCGGGCCCTTCGCGCCGCCGCCATCCAGCGGTTCAGATCGACCGGCAGCACAGCTTCGAGACCTTCCCGCAGCAATCCGGCGAGAGCCGGCGCCTGGCCGTCGGTGGACACGGCGACGGTGACCCCCGCCCTCCGGCAAACGCCGCCCAGGTACACGCTGGCGTTGGCCGGATCGTCGACGGCGTTGACGAACACGCGCCGCGCCGCCGCCGCGCGAGCGACCTGCCGGTTGACGCCAGGCGTGGCGGCCGAAATCACCAGCCAGTGTCCGTCGACATCCGCGGCGCGGAACCGGCGCTGGATGATCCGGACGCCAGGACCGGCCATGCCCGCCGACACTCGCGGCGCGACGACGGTGATTCGCGCACCCGCGCGGCGCAGACTTCCGAGCTTCGCCATCGCCACCTCGCCGCCGCCCACGACCAGAACGGGGCGATGGGCGAGCTTCAGAAATACCGGGAACAAGATCGGCTCCGTACGCATCGGATCTCTGGCGGTGGCTCGGAACTGGCCCCGGCCGGCGCCGGACCGGAAGCCCGCCGGGGCCTCACGGCCGAACGAAAATGAAAATAAAGAAGCCCGCGAACCGGTGAGGCCGATCCGCGGGCTTGAAACTCTCGAGAAAGAACGGCGACGTGCTAGGTTCGCCGCAATGCGCTTCCGCCGGGCCGGCACGGTTGGTCACCAGGCCGGCAACAACATGCGCACGCTCGAACCACGAGCATATGTTCCGCAGCGTACCACAGCGATCGGATGCGGTCAAACGACGGGTTGACGCACCCGCTCGGATACGATATTGATCGAAAGTTGATGCTGCTGCCGCTGGCCGTTGCTCGCCGCCACTGCACCTGTTGTCGGCCCACCAAGGGCCTGGGGCATCGTGCGCGCGTCGGCAGGCAACCGTAAGCGTCGGCTGGCGCGTCTCGTCTGCACCTCAGGCCCGGGACTCCCGGGCCTTTTCGTTTCAGCTCCGTGGGAATCGTCAGACTGCGATGGATGCACTTTCCGCCGAGATCGATGTGACCGGCCTCGCCGCGCTCGTGGGACGCACGCCTCTCCTGCGGCTTCGCCGCTTCGAGCCGGACGCGGGGATCGAGATCTACGCGAAGCTCGAGTCGCGCAATCCCGGCGGCTCGGTCAAGGATCGGGCGGCGCTGGCCATGATCCGGGAGGGGGAGCGCTCCGGGGCCCTGCACCGCGGCAAGATCCTCCTCGACGCCACCTCGGGCAACACGGGGATTGCCTATGCCATGCTCGGGGCGGCACGGGGATACCGCGTGCGGCTCTGCGTGCCGGCCAACGTCACGCGGGAACGCAAACAGCTCCTTCACGCGTACGGGGCGGAGCTGGTGCTGACGGACCCGATGGACGGCAGCGACGGCGCGATCCGCGAAGCGCGCCGGCTGTACGAGGCGGCGGTAGACGACTACTTCTATCCCGACCAGTACAGCAACCCCGCCAACTGGCGCGCGCACTACGACACGACGGCCGTCGAGATCATCGAGCAGAGCGAGGCGCGGATCACGCATTTCGTGGCCGGACTCGGCACGAGCGGCACGTTCGTGGGCACCGGTCGGCGTCTGCGCGAATGGCGTCCGTCGGTCGAGCTCATCTCCGTGCAGCCGGAATCGCCGCTCCACGGGCTCGAAGGGCTGAAGCACATGGCGTCGGCCATCGTGCCGCCGATCTTCGATCCGGCGCTCGCGAACCGGGATCTGCGCGTCTCGACCGAGGACGCCTACCGCCTGGTGATTCGCCTCGCGCGCGAGGAGGGCGTCCTCGTCGGCCCCTCGAGCGGCGCGGCGCTGGCCGCCTGCCTGCGGGTCGCCACCGACATCGAGCGCGCGGTCATCGTCACGGTCTTCCCCGACGGCGGCGACCGATACCTGTCGGAGCAGTTCTGGACAGGCAGCGCCGGAGCAGCCGCCATCTCGCGGACGGACTCGACCGCCGCGCCCGCCCGTCCGCGGGCCCCCGGTCCAATCCTCGGTCTGCCGGCCGCCGCCCTTGCGGCGATCCGCGCGCACGGCGCGCAGACGTATCCGGACGAATGCTGCGGCGCCCTGCTCGGACCGGGGGCGGGAGACGTCCGGGAAGCGTTCCCACTTCCGAACGAGACCTCGGGCGAGCGGCGGCGCCGGTTCCTGATCGGCCCGGACGAGTATCGCGCCGCGGAGCGGCGAGCGGCCGAGACGGCCCTCGACCTGCTCGGCTTCTACCATTCGCACCCGGATCATCCTGCGATTCCATCGCAGTTCGATCTCGACCACGCGTGGCCCAACCTGAGCTACGTGATCGTCTCGGTCAAGCGCGGGCAGCCGGACGAGGTGCGATCGTGGCGGCTCAAGGACGATCGATCGGGGTACGATGAAGAGTCAATCGTGGGCGCCGCCTGAGGCTGTTCTCGAGGAGTAGCTGACATGCCAGTGAGAGTGATGATCCCGACGCCGCTTCGGCCGTATGTCGGCAACCAGGCGATCGTGGAGATCGAAGGCGCGAACGTCGGTGAGCTGCTGCAGAATCTCACCGCCAAGCACGGCGACCTGCGCCCGCACCTCTATTCGCCGGACGGCAAGCTGCGGAGCTTCGTCAACGTGTACCTCAACGACGAGGACATCCGGTACCTGCGCCGCGAAGAGACGCCCGTGACGGGCGCGGACACGCTGAGCATCGTGCCGTCCGTCGCGGGCGGCGTGCCCACGGCGACCGCGGAGGCCGTCCTGCCGTCGCTGACGAACGAGGAGATCAAGCGCTACAGCCGGCATCTGATCATGCCGGAGGTCGGCATCGAGGGGCAGCGTCGCCTGAAGGCCGCGCGCGTGCTGTGCGTCGGCGCCGGCGGGCTCGGGTCGCCGGCGGCGCTCTATCTCGCGGCCGCCGGCGTGGGCACGCTGGGACTGGTCGACTTCGATGTCGTCGACGCCAGCAACCTGCAGCGGCAAGTGCTCTTCTCCACCGCCGACGTCGGACGTCCGAAGGTCGAAGCGGCCCGCGATCGGCTGCAGGGCCTGAACCCGGGAACCCACGTCGCCGTGCACGAGACGCCGCTCAAGTCAGCGAACGCCCTGCAGATCCTCGCCGACTACGACATCGTCGTGGACGGCGCGGACAACTTCCCGACGCGCTATCTCGTCAACGACGCGTGCGTGCTGCTCGGCAAGCCCAACGCGTACGGCAGCATCTTCCGGTTCGATGGCCAGGCCTCCGTGTTCGCCACCAAGGGCGGCCCGTGCTACCGGTGCCTGTACCCCGAGCCGCCGCCGCCTGGGCTCGTGCCGAGCTGCGCCGAGGGCGGCGTCCTCGGCGTGCTCCCCGGGATCATCGGCACGATCCAGGCCACCGAGGCGATCAAGCTGATCATCGGCGCCGGCGAGACGCTGATCGGCCGGCTGCTCCTGTTCGACGCCCTCAAGATGAGTTTCCGCACGCTGAAGCTGCAGCGCGACCCGAGCTGCCCCGTCTGCGGCGATCATCCGACGGTCACCAAGCTGATCGACTACGAGCAGTTCTGCGGCATCCTGCCGCCGCCAGCCGCGTCGGACGGATCGTCCTCGACCATCGAGACGACCGCCGAGCAGCTCAAGGCGCGGCTCGATCGCCGCGACCCCGTCTGGCTCCTCGACGTGCGGGAGCCGAATGAATACGAAATCTGCCGCATTCCAGGCGCGACGCTGATCCCGCTCGGCGAGCTCCCGCGGCGGCTCTCCGAGCTGCCGCAGGGCTCCGACGCCCCGGACATCGTCGTCTATTGCAAGGTGGGCGCGCGCAGCGCGAAAGCGGTCGCCCTCCTGCGGCAGAAGGGCTTCCCGCGGGTGACGAACCTCCAGGGCGGGATCCTGGACTGGATCGATCGCATCGACCCCAGTCAGGCGAAGTACTGACCGCGCCCAGCCGGCGGCGCCTGCCGCCGGACCCGCCGGGACACGTCCGCGTCAAACCGCGACGGTCGTGTCGCGGTATCGCTTGTAGGACCCGAGCGTCCGGACCCACTTCGCAAACTCGGCGAGGTGAACGAGCGCTCTGGCGCAGCGCATGTCCTGCCGGCCGATGCTGAGATCCGCGTAGAACATGTACTCCCAGGGACGGCCCCGGATCGGGCGCGACTCGAGCTTCGTCAGGTCGATGTCCCGCAGCGCGAACACGCTCAGGCCCTTGAAGAGCGCGCCCGGCTCGTTCGGCAGCGCGAACAGGATGGTCGTCTTGTCCGCGTCCGCCACGGTCTCGGCCTGCCGGGCCACGATGACGAATCGCGTGATGTTGAGCTCGAAGTCCTGAATGCCGGCCTGGAGGATCTCGAGACCGAAGATGTCGGCCGCGCGCGCTGAGGCGATCGCGGCGGTGTCGGCGAGCGCACCATCGCGAATCAGTTTCGCGCTGCCCGCGGTGTCATAGGTCGCGACGATCTCGACGTTCGGCAGGGCCCGCAGGAACTTCTCGCACTGCGCGAGCGCCTGCGGATGCGAATAGATCCGACGGAGGCGGTCCCGCCGGGTGCCCGGGTAGGCCAGCAGGCAATGCTCGACGAGCAGCTCGATCTCGCCGACGATCGACAGATCGTTGTCGGCCAGCAGGTCGAAGTTGCGGTGGATGCTGCCTCCGATCGAGTTCTCGACCGGCAGAATGCCGTGCGTCGCGGCGCCCGTGACGACGGCCCGGAACACGTCCTCGAAGCTGGGATTGGGCATCATGTCCGCGGCCGCATGGAACTTCAACCCTGCCGCCTCGCTGTAGGCCCCTGGTTCACCCTGATACGCAATCCGCATGGCCCTGTCCTTCTCTCCGCCCACCGGCCGGAGGGAAGCCGCCATGTTAGCGCACCAGCCACTCCCGGCAGGAGCGACCTGCCAGATCCCGGGAATCGTGCATCCCAGATCGCCCTGCAGGCGGCGCGCATCGCGGATCATCGTGAACGCCGCGTCCGCGGCTTCTGGCGGGTGAGAATCGAACCGCACCCGAATGCGCGCCCGACACGCTCGAGCTGCGCCAGCGCCCTGAGGTACTCGGCTAGCGTTCGGCCAGCCCGCTCTCGAACAGGCGGACCCTCCGGAACACGAGGTCGGCGAACCAGAGCGCAAGCGCGACGGCGAACAACGCCGGCCAGAGAGGACGCCGGCGGCTCTGGCGGTCACCCGCCCGATTGGCCAGGTCCGGCGGGTTCGGACCGAAGACGCCGCCCGTCGAGGCGGCGATCGACTTCAAGAGCGCGGCGTCGGCGGCGTGCAGACGGTATTCGGCCGCAGCATCGGGAACGAGGACGCGTGCCGTCGTGCCGGTTCCGGTCGCCGTGACGGTCACGACCTTGACCGCGTCCGCCATGACGCCCGCTTCGTACCGGCCGGGCGCCACCTGGCGCAGCGGGACCGTGGCCGGCGGCTCGGCGCCCTGTCGCACCTGGACCGTGGGCCGGAGGAGATTGCGGTACGCCCCGTCAGGGTCCCGCGCTTCGACGGCGATCCCGATCGAGCGGGCGCCGCCGTGAACCGGTCCCTCGGTCAAGCTCAACTCGACGGCAGCCGGCCGCTGTCGTTGCAGTGCCCGCACGACGGAGGAGAAGAACGGGCCGTATCCCGGCCACGCCAGCCAGTCCGTGGCCCAGCGATCCTTGACGTCGGACGCAAACACTGCCGTACGCCCGAGTCCGACGGGCCAGAAGGCCAGCAGCGGATCGTCCTCATCAGAGGTGACGACCTGCAGCGCGCCCGGCTTGATGACCGTCGCATTGCGGCCCCGCAGGACCGGCACGTGCGCGAGATCCACGCCCTCGAGGAACGCGGGCGCTTTCACGATCGGCGTAATCCCCTTCTCGTCGAAGCCGGGCGTCATCGCGTTCTTCGCCTCCTTCACGAAGATCTCCGGGACGTCCTTCGGATTCTGAACGACATAGGCACGTCCCCGGCCCCATTTCGCGATGCTGCCGAGCAATTCGTCGTCAGCCGCAGGTCCAACCGCCACCGACGACACGGTGATATGCGCCGCGACCATCTTCTTGACGAGGCCCTCGTAGTCTTCGGGGTACGACCGTCCGTCCGACAGGAGAATTACGTGCTTGGCCCTGGCCTTGGCCGTCTGCAATGCAAGATAGGCCTGTTCGACGGCCGGATAGATCAGCGTGTGGCCGGACGCTTCGATGGCGCCGATCTTCGCCCGGATGTCCGGACGGTTCTGGCCGACGTTGCGCAGGGTCACGTCCCAGTTGAACTGGTCGTTGAACGTCAGCACGCCCACGTACTGTTCGTCGGTCATGACGTCGATGGCGGCTTGCGCGGCCTCCTTGCAGAGGTCCATCGGCTGACCGGACATGCTCCAGGAGCGGTCCAGGACGATGACGAGCGCGACCTGCGGCTCGTCGCGCCGTTCGAAGGTCACGGGCGCGACCCGCTCGATCGGTGTGTCCCGGTATCCGCCGGCTCCGAAGACCGATTCGCCGCCCGCGACGAGCAAGCCCCCTCCCTTGTTCTCGACCCAGCCGGCGAGCGCCGTCATCGAGTCCGGCGGCAGGGACGTGGCGGCCACGTCGCTGAGAATGACGACGTCCCACGGGTCGAGCTCGTCGGCGGTCGCCGGCAGCGCCGACGCCGGCTGCACCGCGACGTCGAACCCGGCGGCCGTCAGGGCGGTGGACAGATACCGCGCGCTCGCCGCCGTGCCTTCGACGTAGAGCACTCTTGCGCGGCCGTCGACCCAGATCCCGCGATCGAGCGAGTTGTTGACCGTGAGGGGATCGTCCGGGACCGAGAGGACGGCCTGCACCACGTGCGCGCCCGCCGCCGGCATGATTGCCTCGATCGGAACGGCCGTCTCTCCTGCCGACAGGACCGCCGCGCGGCTCCCGACGGGCTTGCCGTCGACGCGCAGCTCGAGGGTTGCCGGTTCGGCGCGCTGGCTGCCCACGCGAATGATCGCGGGAATCGCCTGGCCGGCGGCCACATGCGCCGGCAGGTCGATAGCGTCGACCCAGGCGTCACCGAGCGATCGGACGGCCAGTGACTCGACGGAGACCGGGATGCCGTCCGCCTCGAGACGCGCGATCGCGGCGCTCGTGTCGCCAGCGGTGGCGTTGCCATCGCTGAAGAGCACGATTCGCGGCACGTAGCCAGGCGTCAGCTCGGCGCGCGCCGCGTCGAGCGCCGCCTCCAGGTCGGTGCCGCTGCGATCCACCGGCTCCGTCCCGGGCTCCCCGGCCTCCGGCGGCGCGAGCCGCCGCAAGGCGGCCGAATCGGCCAGCACGGCCGCGTCGCGGCCGAACGCGACCACGCTCGCGTGCGCGGGACGCAGCGCGCCGTTCAGGTCGTCGATCTTCTGCGCCGCGTCCTCGATCGCCCGGCTGCTGACGCTGTGCGAGACGTCCACGAGGTACACGATCGACTGCTGCGACGAGCTCGTCGCGACGACCGGACGCGCCAGCGCGCAGGCAATCGCCGCCAGGAGCGCCGACCGCACGGCGGCCTGCAGCCACCGCTGCCGGACATTGAAGTTCGTGCGCGCCAGCAAGTGCGCGAGCCACACGAGCGGCACCAGGGCAAGGAGCCACAGCGCCGACGGATCCGTCCAGGTCAGCGACATGTCACACCGTGATCCGGCGCTGCCACGTGAACCACTCGAGCAGGAGCAGACCAAACGCCGCGACCGCGCAATACGCCCACCAGGGCCGCGGCGAGGCCTCCGCCGTCACCGCGCGTCCCCGCCCGTTCGCCATGGTCGTCCGCTCGACGTTGGAGATCTGCGGGTCGGCGATGTTGACGGGAATCGTGCGCCGGGCGGCGCCGGTCTCCGCGACATACAAGCCCGGTTCCCGAAGGAGTCCGATCACGTCGCCATCGACGCGCTGGAGCGGCACGGCACGGCCACGGGGCCCGGTTACCTTCACCACGGAGGGGTCGAACACGATTTCGCCGCTCCTGCCCGTCCGCACGAGCTCCGGCCGGGCGAGCCAGTGGAGGGCATTGTCGACGAGCACTGGAAATCCTGGCGCGGACGGGAGGTTGGACTCGTCCGGACCGAACCCGACGATCGCGAGGCGGCGGCCCGACGACTGATCGACGGAGACGAGAGGGGTGCCACGCGCGGACACGGCAATCGCGACGAGGGCCGGCGAACGATACGCGTGCACCGCCGAGATTGTCACAGTCAGTGGATCCACACCGCGCAGGATCGGGTGGTCGCTCGGGTCTCGCCACTGCGGCTGGCGTTCGATCCGGACGCCGGAGCCAGCCGGAGGGTCCGCGCCGGCGCGATCCAGCCACGCCGTGTCGGCGGGCGGCGCGAACAGCAGCGCCGGCCGGTCCGGTGCCTCCGCCGGCGCGCACCGGTCGAAGATGACGGCGTCCGCCTGTCCGGGCTTATACACGGCCGGATCGACGAACGTCGCCCGCACGTTCGCATCCTGCCTGAACAATGCAGCCAGCCACGCGGTCTGGCGTCCCACGACGGTGACCGACAGCGGCTCGGCCTCCCGAATCCACGCAACGGCTTCGTTGTCGATCTCCAGCGCGTCCCGAGGCGCCTCGATTCGAGCGCGCAGCAGCGGATCGCCGCCGCTGGCCAGCGGCACCACCTGCCGCACGGCTTCGTTCGGCCCGATTGCGATCGGACGGTCGAGGAGCGTAGCCGGACCGCGCGTCAGGATCAGCCGGACCTGCTGGGCCGCGGGCGCGAAATTGCCAATCTCCAGGTAGGCGTCTCCGGCCCGTCTGCGATCGCCGGCCGTCCCGACCACCGGTCGCACCTCGAACGCCGTGATACCGACGTTGGGCGCGGGCTCGAACACCGAGTCGACGATCGTCCCCGGCGGGACCGGACGTTCCACGGCTGCGTCGGTGATGAAATGGACGGCGGCCGTCCCGGCCAGGCGGGGCCAGGCGCTCATCGCCCCGCCCGCGGGCGCGATGCGATCCAGCGCCGAGTCGATGAGCGCCAGGTCGGTGGTCGGGCCTTCGACCAGACCATCGGCGGTCGTCGCCATCGCCACCTCTTCGCCGCCGGCCGCGGCCGCCAGGCGGCGCGCTTCTGCCAGTCCACGGGCCCACCGGGTCTCGCCGTCGGAGGTGCGAGACAGCATCGACCAGGACGAATCCAACACGATGAGGAGCCGCCCTCTCGCCCCGCCCGCACCGGCCCGGCCCACGGGGCGCGCGATCGCGAGCGCGAGGGCGCAGGCGATGAGCATGGTCAGGACGAGCGAGACGGCGCGGCGAATCCGCTCCCAGAGCGTCAGCTCGCGCGCCTCGTCCAGCACGCGACGCCAGAGCAGCAGCGACGGCACAACCACGCGCGGCGGCCGCAGCTTCAGCAGGAAGAGCCCCGCCGCGATCGCGGCGGCGGCGACCAGGAGGATCCAGCCTTGCCAGGCCGCCAGGGCGCCGAACGTCATGCGACCACCCTGCCCTGCCGGAATGTCTTCAGCACAATCTCCTCGAACGGCCGCTCGGCTTCCGCCCGCACGTAGCTGATGTCATAACGCCCGCAGAACTGCTGGAGCTCGGCCGCATGAGACTCCCACGCCGCCCGATACGCCGCCAGCAGACGTGGCGTGACGTCCACCTCGCGCAGCTCGCCCGTCTCCGTGTCGACGAACCGCGCGTCGCCGAGCGCGCCCGGATTGCAGTCGCGCTCCGAGACGACGTGAACGACGATGACGTCGTGCCCAATCGTGCGGAGAATCTTCAAGCCGGCTTCGAACCCTCCCGGATCGAGGAAATCGGAGATGATGATCGCCAGGCCCATCTGGCGCGGGCGGGACGCGAACTCCTTGAACGATGCGCGCAAGTCGGTCGGCCCGGCGGGCTCGAGCCGCTCGAGCTGCTCGAAGACGCGGAAGATGCGTCCCTTCCCGCGGCCCGGCGACCACTCGTCGACCAGGCCGCGGCCGAACGGCAGGATGGTGACGCGGTCGAGGTGCACGAGCCCCACATAGCAGAGCGCCGCCGCGAGCCGCCTGGCCATGTCGAACTTGTCCGGGCTCGCCATCGACCGGCTGCGGTCGAGCATCAGATAGATCGGCAGGTCGCGTTCCTCGTCGAACAGACGCAGGAGGAGACGACCCACCCGCTTGTACGCCTTCCAGTCGATGTGGCGAAAATCGTCGCCCGGCGTGTACGCGCGATGATCGGCGAATTCGAGCCCTCGTCCCCGCTTGGGCGTCAGCCGGTCGGCGCGGTTCTGGCCGGCGAACGTCCGTTTCGAGACGACGCGCAGGTACTCCAGCTTCTTCAGGAAATCGTTGTCGAAGCGGAGCGCCATGGTTCAGGCCGGTGGGGCCTACTCCTCGGTCCTGACGCTCCCAAGCAGCTCCTCGATGATCGAGTCGGTATCGATTTCGTCGGCCTCGCCCTCGAAGTTCAGCAGCAGCCGGTGGCGCAGCGTCGGCAGCGCGAGGGCTCGAATGTCGTCCACGGACACGAACGCCTGGCCGCGGTTGAGCGCCGTGATCTTGCCCCCGAGCACGAGGGTCTGCGCGGCGCGCGGACTGGCCCCGTAGCGCACGTATTTCTTGACGAGCGGCGTCGCATAGGGTGAGTTCGGATGCGAGGCGAGCGTGAGCCGGATCGCGTACGCCTGGACGGGCCTCGCAATCGGCACGGCCCGCGCCACGCGCCGCATCTCGAGAATCTCTGGCGCGTCGAGCACGCGTCCGACCGTCGGCTCCGCGTCGCGCGTGGTCCGCTCGAGGATCTCGTGCATCGCCGCCTCTGCCGGATACATCACCTTCAGTTTGAAGAAGAACCGGTCCAGCTGCGCCTCGGGCAGTGGATAGGTCCCTTCCATCTCGAGCGGGTTCTGCGTGGCGAGCACGAGGAACGGCTCCTCGAGGCGGTAGGTCGTCTTCCCCACCGAGACACTCATATCCTGCATCGCTTCGAGCAGCGCCGACTGGGTCTTCGGCGTCGCCCGGTTGATCTCGTCCGCCAGCACCACGTTCGCGAAGATGGGCCCGGGCTGGAACTCGAAGAACGTCCCCCCGTGGGCGCTCTCCTGGACGATATTGGTGCCCACGATGTCGGCCGGCATGAGGTCGGGAGTGAACTGAATCCGGGAGAACTTGAGATGCAGCACGTCGGCCAGCGTGTGCACGAGGCTCGTCTTCCCAACCCCCGGAATGCCTTCGAGCAGGACGTGGCCGCCCGCGAGCAGACTCGTGACCGTCGCCCCGACGATGTCTTCGTGTCCGACAATCCGGCGCCCCACCTCCGTCGTGATCCGGGTGAAGCGCTCACGGAACTGATCGATGGCTTGCGCCACGGCGGTAGGAGTCATGGTTGGCGACTGAAATAGGTCTGGACGGTCGCCCGTCGGGTCTCGGGCACCGGCGGGGGCGCGCCCGCGAGGCTCCGGTCGGAGCGCCCTGGCGCGGTATGCGTGAAAGCCGCGGTCGCCTGACCGCGTTCGGTCTGCCGCCGCGTTTCGGACAGCACGTTCTGGCCGGCCGTGTCGGCACTCGCCTCGACCGTCTCGTGCCGGAGGGCGTCCGCGAGCCCCGGCGCCGTGCCGCCGGCCGGCGGCGCACCAGAGCGGCCGCCTCCGCCGAATCCTCCCCCCGGAGGCCCCTTCGGACCGAGCATGTCGGAGAGCATCGTCATTCCGGCTGCAGCGCCGGCGTCGGAGTCCTTCGAGATCTGAATCGAATCGGGGTCCAGGTTCGGCGGGGCGCTCGAGGACGCCTCGCCGCCAGGCTGCGTGCTGCCGCCGCGACTGCCGGCTGAAGCCTGCGATGCCTCGGTCGCCTTCCGATCCTCGGCCGCCGCCGAGGCCGTGACCTGCACGCCGAGATCTGCGAGCGCCTTGCGGACGTCGTCCGGCACGCCCTGCGCCTCCGCGGCGGTCTGGATCTTTCCGGCCAGTTCCCAGAGCTTCTTCGCGGCCTCACCGGCCGTCCCGCCCTGCTCCGGATCCATCGCCCGGGCGAGCTCGGCAAGCTTCTCTGGATCGACGTCGGAGTTGACCTGCGTGAAAAGGTTGTAGAGCTCCAGCGCGCGCGCCTTCTGTTCGGAGGACGACAGCCGTCCCTGTTCTGCTGCCGCGAGCAGCTCTTCAATCCGCTTCCTGAGATCGGGAGGAATGACCAGCAGCTGTCGTTCTTCTCCTGCGGTCGACAGCGCGCCGCGGTCCGTGGCTGCGGCCTGCGTGCCGACCGCGAACTCGAGCCCCTGCGGCCACGTGCCAATGAGGCCGACGGCCGTCACCAGCAGAGCCGCAGTGGCCCAGCGGGCTCGCGACGCGCGCACTGGCGGATACAACTGGCGCCAATCCGTGGCCGCCAGCCGGGCCGCCGCGCGGTCGAGGTGGAACAGCGCCCAGGGATCGCCGGTTTCTCGCGCGGCAAACCAGCTGGCGCTCCGTAGCTCACCGCCAAACCGGCCGTCGGCATCGATCGAGGCCGCGATGCCATCCGGTGTCGCCTTGCGAGGGGCCGCTGCCAGGATGTAGAGAACGGCGCCGGCAACCGCAGCCGCAAGTGCCGCCAATGGCACGCCGCGCGGCGCTCCCGCCCAGCGGGCCGCGAGCACCAGGACGAGTCCGGCCCCGCCAGCGGCCGGGGCGATTCGCCAGACGCGGGCCATGAGCTCACGCCGACGGCGGCGACTGGCGGCCTCGGCCACGGCCGAGCGCACGGCATCGGCCTGTGATGGCGGCGGCATGAGGGGCGCAGGCACTTCGACGATAACGATACCCGACTCTGGAGGGTTTCTGCATGGGTCCCTCCACGGCCGTGCGCCGTGCCGCCGGCAACGAGCCGCTACCGCCGCGCCACGATGGCGTCGAGGTTGGCGTCGAACGTCTTGACGACGTCGAGACTCGTCTCGGCGGCGCCCACGAAGAAGCCATACGTGAGGGTCTCGTAGTCGTCGGTCGGTTTGTGGTGCTGGTCGAAGTCCTCGTCTCCCAGATAGACGGCGGGAATGCCCGCCGCCAGGAACGACCAGTGATCGGAGTCGCGGGTCCAGTCCTCCACGCCGTTCTGATTCGGATCGTCGTGGCCGAGCAGGAGCGTGACGGGCGCCGACGCGGCGACCCGACGCAGGTACGGCGCCAGGAACGGATTGAGAAACGTGCCCACCGCGAACAGCCGGCCGTTCGGGTCGCGTCCGATCATGTCGAGGTTCACGTCGATGGCGATCGCCGATCGTTCCACGGGCGGGTTCGCCACGAAGGCGCGAGAGCCGCGCAGTCCGGCCTCCTCGGCGTCGAAGGCCGCGAAGATCACGCGATGCACGGGCCGGTGTGCGCGAAAGTAGCGCGCCAGGCCGAGCAGCGCCGCCGTGCCGGAGGCGTTGTCGTCCGCGCCGTTGTAGATCTCCCCGCCCCGCACGCCGAGATGATCGTAATGCGCACTGACAATCAGAGCAGCGCGCGACGGTCCCGTGCCGTCCACGTAGCCGACGATATTGACGCCGCGCCGCGCGTGCCCTGGCGGTTGTGTCTCGCCATCCTCGAAGGTGAACGGCTTTTCGTAGGATCCGTCGAACGCCCGGAGGCCTGCCCCGCTGAACGCAGCCACTACGTACCTGCGGGCGGCCGCACCGCCCGGCGTGTCGGCCCGACGGCCCTGCATGTCGTCGGAGGACAGCGCCCGGACATCGCGCAGCAACGCGCCGCTGTCGAGAACGGAGCTCTTCGGACGCAGTTGAGCGGCGACCATGCCGCCGTCGCAGACCACCAGGAAGACTGTCACGATCGCGCGAGACGCACGCTTCACGTCACCGCCGATGATGCCACAGCCGTCCCGTATGATGGCGTATGCGCCTTCGGGCAGCCGTGTTCTCGATCACGTTGTCGGGGCTGATGTTCGAGATCGGGCTGACCCGAATCTATTCGGCCACGATCTGGTATCACTTCACGTTCGTGGCCGTGTCGGTCGCGCTGCTCGGCTGGGGTCTTGGCGGCGTGGCCGTTCATCTCGCGAAGCGCCGCTGGCCTCCGACCGTCGAGAAAGCCGGCATGCTGGCGGCGGCATACGGCGCGGCCATTCTCGCCTGCCTCGGCGTCATCGCGCGCCTGCCCGGAACCCCCGGATGGCTGCCGGCGTATTTCGTCGCGCCGCTGGCACCGTTCCTCCTGGCGGGAATGGCGCTGGCCATGATCTTCGATCGGCACCGGCGGCAAATCGCCTCGCTCTACTTCGCCGACCTGCTGGGCGCCTCTCTCGGCGCGGTCGCCGTCTCCGCGCTGCTGCAGGCCGTCGGCGGCGAGGGCTCGGTGCTCGCCGCGGCACTCCCGCCGTTCGTCGCCTCCGCCTGTCTCGTCCCGCGCGGGCGCCTGGCGAGCCTCGCAGGCGCCGGCCTGGTCGTCGGTGCGGCTCTCCTCAACGTGCGCACGGGCGTTTTCGACGTCGTCCCCGGGACGTCGAAGGCGATGAGACGGCAGATGGACGCGCGGCCGTCGACGCACGTCGCGCAGACCGGCTGGAACGCCTACTCCCGGATCGACGCGGTCGAAGGGTTTCCGCTGCCGACCCTGGCGCGCCTCTACATCGACTCCGACGCCTGGACGAACGTCCTCGAGTGGAACGGCGACCTCGCGAGCGTCCAGCAGATGCGCGGATGGTTCAGGGCGCTGCCCTTCCGGTTCGTGCCGCGAGGCGACACCCTCATCATCGGGCCGGGCGGCGGCGCAGACGTCCTGGCGGCGCTGGCGGCTGGCAGCCGCCGCGTGACCGCCGTCGAGCTCAACCCGCTGATGATCCGGTTCGTGCGGCACTACGGTCAGCGGGCGGGCCGAATCTACGACCGCCCCGACGTCGACGTCGTCCAGAGCGAAGGGCGCACGTTCATCAGCCGGACCGACCGGCGGTTCGACATCGTCCTGCTCGGCTTCGTCGATTCGTTCGCGTCGGTGGCCTCCGGCGGCCTGTCTCTGTCCGAGAACTATCTCTACACGACTGAGGCCTTTCGCGCCTACTACAGTCACCTCACCGATGACGGCCTGCTCGCCATCCTGCGATGGAATCTCGACATTCCTCGTCTGGTCGCGAATGCCGTCGCGCTGCTCGGGCCCCGCGAGGCCGCGGCGCGGCTCGTCGTCCTGCTCGAGGACCGCGACGAGCGGACCGACGACCCGCCGCAGATGCTGTTCATGCTCCGGCGCCGGCCGTTCAGCCCGTCCGAAACGGAGGAGATCGCGTCCCGCTGGCGGCTGGCGCGTCCCGTTCTCGTGCCGGGCCGCGTCGCGGCAGCGCCGTATCGCGACCTGCTGGCGGGTCGCACGACGCTGCTCGAGTACGAGGCCGCGGCGCCGCAGCGCGTCGGCCCGGTGTTCGACGACAGTCCGTTCTACTTCGCGACGTCCCGGCCATGGGGCGTGAACGGCGCGATCGCCCGAACGTTGTTCCTGGTTCTCGTCGCGCCAGCATCCGTGCTGCTCGTCATGTTCGCGACGCTCGGTCGACCGGGCCAGCCGGCGGCCGATGGCGCGTACGGAGCGTCCATCGTCTACTTCGCCTGCCTGGGCTTCGGATTCATCACCGTCGAGCTGGCGCTGCTGCAGTCGCTCACGTTGCTGCTCGGGCACCCGAGCTTCACGCTGTCGGTGCTGCTGTTCACGCTCCTGGCGGCCGGCGGAGTCGGCAGCGCCCTCAGCCCGCGCTTCCGCGCGCAATCCGCCTGCCTGGTCGTCGCCTGCCTCGCTGCGGCCAGCGCCCTGGCGCTGCCGCTCCTCGTCCCGATCCTGCTGCCCCTCTCTCTCTGGGTGCGGATCGCGGTCGCGATTGCGCTGCTCGCGCCGCTCGGTATGGCGATGGGAATGCCGTTTCCGCTCGGCCTGCGCGAGACCGGCGAGGGCTCGCTGCCGGCGCCGCCGTTCTACTGGGGGCTGAACGGGATCATGTCCGTGATCGGCTCGGTCCTCACGGTGCTGCTCGCCGTTTCATTCGGGTTCCGAACCGCGATGCTGGTGGGAAGCGGGACCTATCTCGTGGCCGCGCAGGCCGCGCGCACGCTGACCGCACGTCGGACGGCTCGAGCGTAGCGGCGGCGCCGCTACGCTCGAGCCGTCCTCGTCAGCGCGCGAGAGTACCCTGATAGGGAATCACCTGCCCGGGCACCACCGTGATGTCGAACGACAACGGCGCGAAGCCCGGCGAATCGACATCGATGTGGTGCGGTCCTGCCGGCAGCGTCAGCGGCGGCTGCAGGGGCGAGAAGTCGTTGACGACGCCCACATACTCGCCGTCGACGTAGATCGCCGCGTCGTACGGCTGAATGTCGAGGCTCAGTCCACCGTAGGAGATGCCGGAGCGGTAGGCCGGATAGACACCCGGCGCGTACGGGTCGTACCAGGACGGAAACGCCACGGGATAGCCCACGTAGAGGCCGAAGCTCAGCCGGAGCCTGGGGCGGAACGCGTAGTACGGCGAAGATGCCCGGTAGAGCGGCCGGCCCGCATACCGGTACGGCGCGACGTAGCGCGGCGTCGAATAGCGCGGCGCGCCGTAGCGGGGCGCGACGTAGCGAGGAGCACTGTAGCCGCGGTTGTCGTAACGCGGGATCCTGGTCGAGTAGCGAGGAAGCGTCGAGTAGCGCGGAACCGCCCCGCCCCTCGGCGAAATGCCGGACGAGTACCGCCGATCGGGTTGGACACGCTGGGGCGCGCTCCGCTGTGGCGCGTTGCGCTCCGGGGCGGTCCGCTGCGGGGCGACCCGCGGCTGCACGCGCGGGGCCTGACTCGGCGCCGATCGCGTCTGCGCGCGAGGCATGGCCCGCCCGGACTGGCCCGAGGCTGCCGGTCGCTCGCGCGAGCCTCGCCCCTGGCCGCGACCCTGAGCGGACGCACTGCCGGCAAACAGGAGCGCCACGGCAAGCGCCGTAATGGGAACGATGAAGGTGTTGCGATTGAGCGTCACGTCGGCCTCCGATCGTCCTAAGGGCAAGAGTCCTGCCAAGTGCGATGACCCCGATTGCGCCCCCTGCCTTCGCGGGCGCCCGCCGATCGTCCACTCGCGCGCAACAGAACGTGCTCACCGTTTGAGACAGGGCCCGTTCCGACGGCCACCTCCATTGTCTCACCTTCCGCACCTCACGACTGTGTTCGAACGGCGAACACCGCCGGCGGACACCCAAAGGGCATCCCGTCCGGCAGATGTCTTGCACACTTCACCACCAACGAGCTGCACGAGTTGCAGCAGTGATTGGTTCGATTACACGCGCTGCCCGGGGGTGCCACCGCGTCGCCGGGCAGCGGCGACGGAGGGACGCCATGATACGCCGTAGTCTTCTGGTCACTCTTGCGCTTGCCCTCGGCGCGTGGTCGGTGCACGCGGCCGAGTACGCGACACTCATTCTCGACGACGGCGAGCGGGTGAGCGGGACGCTCGCGTCACCGAGCAACAGCCACGACTCGCTCGTCGGCGGACGCTTCAATCTGGCGATGGGCGCTGGCGAGCCAGAGCAGTTCCCGTACAGCCAGGTGGCGGTCATCGATTTCGCCGGCGGATGGCCCGACAACGGCGAGCTCGCTGCGCTTCCGACCGGCCAGCACATGCTGGCGATGCGGAACGGCGGCACGCGCGTCGGCCACTTCATCAACGTCGTGAACGGCGATACTGTCCGCTGGCAGGAGACCGGAGGAGCCGTGCAGGACATTCCGGTCGGCCAGGTCGCCCGTATCTATCTCGATCCGCAGAGCGCGGTCAGGATCTTCGGGAACAGCGGCTACGACGCCAGTTACCCGAGTTATCAGGGTTACGGCGCCGTTCCGCGGTCGTCGAGCAGCTACCCTCAGCAGCGCTACGGCGGCCAGGGCTACGGGTACGGTAACCAGGTGGTGGTGAACGATCTGCCCGTCCCGGGCAACGTGCCCTGGACCGACAGCGGACTGAACGTCACCCGTGGCGACACGCTGCAGTTCAATCCGCAGGGCGACGTGCAGTTCATCCGCGGCGCCAACAACACGGCGACCGCGTCGGGACGAAGCGACGTCAGGAGCGACCAATATCCAGTGCGCTGGCTCGGCGTCGGAGCGCTGGTCGGCAAGGTGGGCGTGAACGGCACGCCGTTCGGCATCGGGGCCACCAACGGCGTGATCACGATGCCGGCGAGCGGCCGCTTGTTCCTGGGCATCAACGATGACAACTTCAACGACAATGCGGGCGCCTACCGCGTGACGGTCATGCGCTGACGCGCCTGGGCTGCAGGAGGTGCGCGGCGCGGCCGTCCTGCAGCCCGCGCGGGCTCTAACGCGCGCTTTGCACCAGCCGATACAGCTCGTACGTGGCTTGGTTCCTGGGCGCTCGCCCCGCATCGGCAACAGTGCGCGTGTGCGCCTTCCTTCTGGTGCTCACGTCCTTCGTGCCGGCTGCGCGAGTCCATGCTCAGTCGAACACGGCCGCTTCGTCCTCCGCGCATTGGGGGCCGATCGGGTCCTTCGCCCCCTGGTTTGCGGACGACCGTTTCAAGGTGTTCTACGACGCGCGGGCGCTGGAGCTCTCGGGGCAGGAATTCCGCGTCGGCGTGGCACGTGGCGGGACGCGCCGCGGCGAATTCGCATTCCTGTATGTCAGAAAGCGGATCGAGGAGGGCGGCACCCTGGTGGATCTCGACCACCAGTCGTTCGTGACCGGACCCGAAGTCTACGTGACCGGTCTGATGGCCGAGCAGTTCGTTCCTCTCTCCACGATCGCCCGCCGCGCTCAAATCGGCGTCGTGATGGCCGCGGGCGCCGGCCAGGCGACGGGCACCTTCCTCCGCCTCCCGCAGGGCACGATGGCCGATGCGCGCGAGGTGCTACGGGTGTTCGCGAGGCCGCGGCAATTCCAGCCGCTGGCGCGGGCCGAGCTGGCCGTCGCCGTCGCCGCCGCCCGCGGAATGAAGCTCCGGCTCAGCAGCGGCTTCGACTGGCCCGGCCTCACCCGCCTCAGCGTATCCGCGATGTACTTCTTCGGGGAATAGCGGCCGCGAGCCGGTTACTTGCGCTTCGGCTTGTAGACGTGCGTCGACTGCCCGAAGAACACCTCGGCAGCCTCCATGAGCGTCTCGGAGAGCGTCGGGTGCGGATGGATGGTCAGCCGCAGATCCGTCGCGAGCGCCCCCATTTCGACGGCGAGCACGCCTTCGGCAATCAGCTCTCCGGCGCCCGCCCCCACGATCCCGACGCCGAGGATGCGCTCGGTTCCCCGCTCGATGACGAGCTTCGTCACGCCGTCCGTGCGGTCGATGGCGACCGCGCGCCCGAGCGCCGCCCAGGGGAACCTCGCAATCTCCACGTCGCGGCCCTGCTTCTTGGCCTCGGTCTCCGTCAGCCCGCACCAGGCGACTTCCGGGTCGGTGAAGACGACGGCCGGAATGGCCTGGGGCTCGAACGCGACGTTGTGCCCCGCAATCGCTTCGACCGCGACGCGCGCCTCGTGCGAAGCCTTGTGCGCGAGCATCGGCTCGCCGACGACGTCCCCGATCGCGAAGACGTTGGGCTCGTCCGTGCGCCGCGACGCGTCGACCGCGATGAACCCGCGGTCCGAAACCTTGACCCGCGTGCGGTCCAGGCCGGGAACGGCCGAATTCGGCTTACGTCCCACCGACACGAGGACGCGGTCGAACGTCTGCTCCCGATCGGCCTCGGCGAGTCCTTCCCCCTCGATCCGCACGCGAATGCCGGCTTTGGTCTCTTTCATCTCCACGACGCGGGCGTTCACGAGCACCTTGCGGACGGCCTGCTCCATCCGGCGGCTCAGGAACGTGACCAGATCGCGATCGGCGCCCGGCAGCAGCCCCGGCGTCATCTCGACGACCGTCACGACAGTACCGAGCGCCGCGTACACCGTGCCGAGCTCGAGCCCGATGTAGCCGCCTCCCACGACCAGCAGCGACTTCGGGAGCTCTGGCAAATCGAGCGCGGCCGTCGAGTCCATCAGGCGCACGCTGTCGATCGACAGGCCTGGAACGGCGGCAGGACGGGACCCGGTCGCGAGGATCGCGTGCTCGAACGTCAGCGTCTGGGGATCGCCGCCGGAGACCGGCTGGATCGACAGCGTCCGGTTGTCCACGAACGAAGCGTGCCCCTGGATGTAGGTGACCTTGCGCTGTTTCGCGAGCTGGCCGAGGCCGCCCGTGAGCTTCTGCACGACCCCATCCTTGAAGCTGCGCAGTTTGTCGAGATCGATCCTGGGCTCCGGATACTGGATACCCCATGCGGCGGCGTGCCGCGCCTCGTTGATGAGCTTGGCGACGTGCAGCAGCGCCTTCGAAGGGATGCAGCCGCGGTACAGACACACGCCGCCCGGATTCGTCTCCGGGTCGACGAGCGTCACCTGCATGCCGATGTCCGAAGCGGCGAACGCGGCGGCATAGCCCCCCGGACCCGCACCGATGACCACTACCTGAGTTGAAGACATAGACGTTGGCGGCCGATACGGACGCCTGAACGCCGAAATGTGGCGTCCGGCCCCGGAGGCGATCAAAGCACTATCGTGAGCGGCTGCTCCAGCGCATCGACGATGAATCTCAGGAACCGCGCCGCATCCGCGCCGTCGATCACCCGGTGATCGTACGAGAGCGAGAGGGGCAGCATCTCCCGCGGCACGAACTGGCCGTCGACCCACACCGGCTCTCGCGCGCCGCGCGAGACGCCGAGAATGGCCACCTCGGGCTGGTTGACGATCGGCGTGAAGGCCGTCCCGCCGATCCCGCCCAGGTTGGAAATCGAGAAGACGCCGCCAGCCATCTCGTCGAGCGCGAGCTTCTTTTCGCGCGCCTTCTGCGAGAGCGTCGCCAGGTCGACGGCAATCTGGGTGATCGTCTTCTTGTCCGCGTCACGAACCACCGGCACGAGCAGTCCGTTCGGTGTGTCGACCGCCACGCCGATGTGACAATACTTCTTGTACACGATCGCGTCGTTCGCGATGTCCGGCGACGAGGCGAACTGCGGAAATCGCTGAAGCGCCAGGGCGGCGATCTTGATCAGAAGCGCGGTGATCGTGAGCTTGCCGCCCGCGCGCTCCACGCGGGTGCCGTGCGCGGACCTGAAGGCGTCGAAGGCCGTGACATCCGCCTTGTCGTGCTGCGTGACATGAGGCGCCTGCCATGCGACCGCCAGCCGTTCCGCCGTCTTCCGGCGGATGTTCGACATCGGCCGAATCTCGATCTCGCCCCATTTGGAGAAGTCCGGGAGCGGCGTCCCCGCGGCAGCGCCCGTCGCGCGGCCGCCCGGACCGCCGACGATGGTCCGGACATGCTGCTTCACATCGTCGGGGCCGATCCGTCCGCCCGGTCCGCTGCCGGGCACCCGACCGATATCGACGCCGAGCTCCCGGGCGAAGCGGCGAACCGACGGCGCGGCGGGCACCGGAGGCGCCAGCTCCAGGCCATGGCTCTGGCGTCCTGCGGGCGCCGGCGGCTCTTGACCCCCTGAGGCGCCCTCGGTGGTCCGAACCGGCTGCGGCGCCCGGCCTGCGCTGATGTCGACGACCTCGGCCGGTTTGGGCTGCGGCCGGGGGTCGGCCGGCGGCGCCGACGGCCGGCCCTCGGCGTCGGGCGTGTCCGCGGCGGTCGCCATCTTCTGCTTCCGATCGCTGTCTGCCTGTCCTTGCGGCGATCGGGGCGCCGCGGCGGGCGTGGCGACCGCCGTCGGCGCACTCGGCTGGGAGGCGCCCCCCTGCGAGTCGACCACCAGCACGACCTGTCCGACCGTGACCTTGTCTCCAGCCTTGACGCGGACGTCGGAAACCCGCCCGGCGACCGTGGAGGGGACCTCAATCGTCGCCTTGTCGGTCTCGAGCTCGAGCACCGGCTGATCCACCCCGATCGTGTCACCGGCCGAGACGAGGACGCGGACGACGTCGCCTTTTTCGACGTTTTCGCCCAGTTCGGGAAGCTTGAATTCGCTGGCCATTGATGTGCGCTGCGCCTCTACGCGGTCGCGGGGTCGACCTTCGCCGGATCGATGTCCAGTTCCTTGAACGCCTGTTTGACCAGCTTGGCGTCGGCCTGCTTCTCCCGCAGCAGCGCCGAGAGCGTCGCCGCCGCAATGAACCGCGCGTCGACCTCGAAATGGCGGCGGAGCGACGGCCGATCCTCGCTGCGACCGAAGCCGTCGGTCCCGAGCGTCACCATCGGCCTGCCGGTCCAGCGCGCGATCATATCCGGCTGGCTCTTGAGGTAGTCCGACGCGGCGACGACGACGCCCGGCGCGCCGGCCAGGCAGGCGGTCACGTGCGGCACCTTCGGCTTCTCGCCAGGATGGAGCAGGTTCCAGCGCTCGACACGGTGGGCGTCGCGATAGAGCTCGTTGTAGCTCGTCGCGCTCCAGATGTCCGCGGCGACGCCGTACTTGGCGAGCAGATCCGCGGCCTTGACCGTCTCGTTGAGAATGGCGCCGCTGCCGATCAGCTGCGCGCGCGCACCGGCCTTTCCGTCGGCCTCGCGGAACCTGTACAGCCCTTTGAGGATGCCCGCCTCGGCCCCCTTGGGCATCGGCGGCATCTCGTACTGCTCGTTCATGACGGTGATGTAGTAGAAGGCCGGTTCGCCCTTCGCGTACATCCGATCGATGCCGTCCTGGATGATCACGGCCAGTTCGTAGGCGTAGGCCGGGTCGTACGCGCGACAGGTGGGCACCGACAAGGCCAGGTGATGGCTGTGGCCGTCCTGGTGCTGCAGCCCCTCGCCGGCGAGCGTCGTGCGGCCCGCGGTGCCGCCGAGCAGGAAGCCGCGCACGCGCGTGTCCGCGGCGGCCCAGATGAAGTCGCCGACCCGCTGGAAGCCGAACATCGAGTAATAGATGAAGAATGGGATCGTGTTGACGCCGTGCGTGGCATAGGCGCTGCCGGCAGCGATGAACGAGGAGATCGAGCCGGCCTCCGTGATGCCTTCCTCCAGGATCTGGCCGTCGCGCGCCTCCTTGTAGTACAGGAGCGTCTCCTTGTCGACGGGCTCGTAGAGCTGTCCGATGCTCGAGTAGATGCCCACGGCCCGAAAGAGCGCCTCCATCCCGAAGGTGCGGGCTTCGTCCGGCACGATCGGGACGACCAGCTTGCCGATCGTCTTGTCGCGCAGGAGCTTCGCGAGCATCTTGACGAACACCATCGTCGTCGACGCCTTCCGGCCGTCGGCCCCCTTGCGGAACTCGTCGAACACGTCGTCGAGGGAGGGTTCGAGCGGCGGCGCCGTGACGACACGCCGGGGGACGAAGCCGCCGAGCGCGCTCCGTCGCTGCTTCAGGTACCTGATCTCGGCGCTGTTCTCGTCTGGGCGGTAGAACGGGGCATCGGCGATGCGGTCGTCGGCAATGGGGATCGCGAACCGATCGCGGAAGCGCCGCAGGTCCGCCTCGTTCATCTTCTTCTGCTGATGAGTGATGTTCTTCCCTTCGCCCGCCTCTCCCAGCCCGTATCCCTTGATCGTGCGGGCGAGGACGACTGTCGGGGCACCTCGATGGTGGGCTGCCGCGAGATAGGCGTTGTACACCTTCAGCGGGTCGTGCCCGCCGACTTTCAGCTTCTTGAGGTCGGTATCCGACAGGTGCCGCACCATGTCGAGCAGTCTGGGATCGCCGCCCCAGAAGTGCTTCCGCAGGTAGGCGCCGTCCTCGACCACAAACCGCTGGTATTCGCCGTCGACGACCTCGCCCATGCGGCGGACCAGGACGCCGTCGTGATCCCTGGCGAGCAGCGGGTCCCATTCCGATCCCCACAGGACCTTGATGACGTTCCAGCCGGCGCCGCGGAAGACCGCCTCGAGCTCCTGCACGATCTGGCCGTTGCCGCGGACGGGACCGTCGAGCCGCTGCAAGTTGCAGTTGATGACGAAGATGAGGTTGTCCAGCTTCTCGCGCGCCGCGAGCGAAATGGACCCGAGCGACTCCGGCTCGTCGGTCTCGCCGTCGCCGAGGAACGCCCAGATCTTCTGGCTCGAGGAGGGCTTCAGACCGCGGTGCTCGAGGTAGCGCGCATAGCGCGCCTGGTAGATGGCCATGAGCGGCCCGAGACCCATCGAGACCGTCGGAAATTCCCAGAACTCCGGCATCAGCCAGGGATGCGGATACGAGGAGAGGCCCCCGCCGGGCCGGAGCTCGCGCCGGAAGTTGCGGAGCTGCTCTTCGGAGAGCCGTCCCTCCAGGAAGGCCCGGGCGTACGGACCCGGCGCCGCGTGTCCCTGGAAATAGATGATGTCGGCCTCGGACCCGGCGTCCTTGCCCCGGAAGAAGTGATTGAAGCCGACCTCATAGAGGGTCGCGGAGGACGCGTAGGTCGAGATGTGGCCGCCGATGCCGTCCGATTCGCGGTTCGCGCGCACGACCATGGCGAGCGCGTTCCACCGGACGAGGCTCTTGATCCGCCACTCGATCTCGCGGTCGCCGGGATACGGCACCTGCTCCTGCTCGGGGATCGTGTTGATGTACGGCGTATTGGAAGTGAACGGTTCCCGGATGCCCGCCTGGCGCGCGCGCGTGTGGAGCGCATCGAGGAGCCGAAGCACCCGGCTCTTGTCGCCGGTCCGCAGCACGTAGTCCAGCGAGTCCAGCCACTCGCGCGTCTCGACCGCTTCGAGGGCTGCCGCATCCTGTGGCGCAATGTTCTTCATAAGTAATCGAACTATTGTAGTCTGCTAATGCTGGCTATTCCCAATCAAGATGGGCCCCATGCGTTCTTCATGCAAGCGTGTGCAGCCGTGGGTCGGCGCAGCCGCCCTCCTCGGATTCCTCGTCATGCCCGGATGTAGTTCGTCACCGTCTTCCGATCCCCGGCCGCAGACGGCCACCGCCGACCCGCTCGACGCGAAGATCGCGCAGTTCGCGCCAGTCGACATCGCGGCCGACGCCTCCGCGCTGCCGGCGACCGAGCAGCGGGCACTCGCGGAGCTGATCCGCGCCGCGCAGCTGATGGACGGGCTGTTCCTGGAACAGGTGTGGGCCGGCAATCCGGCCGTGCTCGCCGGACTCGCCGCCGACCGGACGCCGGCGGGACGCGCCCAACTCCATTACTTCCTCATCAACAAGGGCCCCTGGGATCGTCTCGATCACAACCGGCCGTTCGTCACCGGCGCGCAGGCGGGACTGCTGCCCTCGGACAAGCCGCCCCAGGCCAACTTCTATCCGGCCGATGCGACGCGCGACGAGGTCGAGCACTGGATCGCGGGCCTGTCCGGAGACGCACACACCCAGGCCACGGGCTTCTTCACGGTGATCCGGCGGCCGGACGCCCCGACCCGACGAGGCGGGCCCCGCTTCACCGTCGTCCCGTACAGCGTCGAGTATCAGAACACGCTCCTGCAGGCCGCCACACACCTGCGGGCGGCGGCGGACGCCACCGCGCAGCCGACGCTGAAGACCTACCTGTCGACGCGCGCCGATGCGTTCCTCTCGAACGACTACTTCGCGAGCGACATGGCTTGGATGGCGCTCGACGCGTCGATCGAGCCGACCATCGGCCCGTATGAGACGTACGAAGACGAGTGGTTCGGCTACAAGGCGGCGTTCGAAGCGTTCATTACGCTGCGCGACGACGCGGAGACCCGTCGACTCGCGACGTTCGGGACCGAGCTCCAGGGCCTCGAGAACGCCCTGCCGATCGATCCCGGCTACCGGAATCCCAGGCTCGGCGCCCTCGCCCCCATCCGCGTCGTCAACGTTGTCTTCACGTCGGGAGACGCCAATCGCGGCGTGCAGACCGCGGCCTTCAATCTGCCGAACGACGACCGCGTGATCCGGGAGAAGGGCTCGAAGCGGGTGATGCTGAAGAACGTCCAGGAGGCAAAGTTCAACCGGGTGCTCCGGCCAATCGCGCAGGTCGCTCTCGCTCCTGCGGATCGCTCGAAGGTCACCTTCGACGCGTTCTTCACGCACATCCTGATGCACGAGCTCATGCACGGGCTCGGGCCGCACCAGGTCCATGGATCCAATCAGCCCGTCCGCCTGGCTCTCAAGGATACCTATGCGGCGATCGAGGAAGCGAAGGCGGACATCTCCGGTCTGTGGGCGCTCCAGCAGCTCGCCGACAAGGGCACCGTCTCGAAGGAGATCGCCCAGGCGATGTACGACACGTTCCTGGCCTCGACGTTCCGGTCGATCCGGTTCGGCCTCAACGAGGCGCACGGAAGAGGCATCGCGCTCCAGCTCAACTATCTGCTGGACCACGACGCGGTCAGGGTCAACGCCGACGGGACGTTTGCCGTGGTCGACGACAAGATCCGCGATGCCGTGGCCGCGCTCACGCACGACCTGCTGACGCTCGAGGCGGAGGGACAGTACGCCGGCGCCCAGGAGCTTCTGCAGCGAATGGCCGTCGTCCGGCCCGAGGTGCAGAGGGTCGTGGACCGACTGGCCGATGTACCGGTCGACATCGAGCCGAACTTCGTCACTGCGACCGAGCTGCTGAAGAAGTAGGTGGCCATGCTCCGAGTGCTTCCGGTCCTCCTCGCCGGTCTGGCCGCGGGCATCTCCGCCCGCCAGGCGCCGCTTCCCAATACGCTCTCCCCGGCGGAGCAGCGGGCCGGTTGGCGGCTCCTGTTCGACGGAACCTCCTTGAAAGGCTGGCGCGCGTACGATTCGGCCGCCGATCCGGCCCGCGGCTGGACGATCGAGGACGGCTGCCTCAGGAACGCCGGCAGCACCGGCCGTCCGGGGACGAGCGGAGGGGACATCGTCACCGTGGACGAGTTCACCGACTTCGACCTGCGCTTCGAATGGCGGATCAGCCCGGGCGGCAACAGCGGCGTCAAGTACTTCGTCCACGAGCGCACGGGCGCGCCTGGCGCGCCGATGTGGGTGGGCGACGACGGCCGGAGCGCGGTCGGACACGAGTACCAGATCATCGACGATGCCTCCCATCCCGACGCGGCCCTCGGCCCGGACCGTCAGACCGGCGCCCTCTACTCCCTCGTGCCGCCGAACGGCGCGAAACGGCTCCATCCTCCCGGGCAGTTCAATGCGGGGCGGATCCTCGTGCAGGGCAGCCACATCGAGCACTGGCTGAACGGCGCCAGGATCGTCGAATACGAGCTGAACACGCCGGCGCTGCTCGCCGCCGTGGCGGCGAGCAAGTTCAAGCCGGTCCCGGGATTCGGGACGAAGTTTCCGACGCGCATCCTGCTCCAGGACCACGGCGACGAGGTCTGGTTCCGCAACGTGAAGATTCGCGCGATGACCGCGCGGTGAACCCCATGCCCAATCGACGCACGTTCATCCAGTCCCTCTCCAGCCTGCCGATGCTCGGTGCGGTCACATCCGCCGCGGCCGCTGCACCGCTCGCGCGCCGCGACTTCTTCAAGGAGCTCAATGTCCGCCCGATTATCAACGCGGCGGAGACATACACGCTCCTGACGGCGTCACTGATGCTGCCCGAGGTCATGGAGGCCATCAACTACGCGTCGAAACAGTTCGTGCGCCTCCAAGATGTGCACGACGCGGTCGCCAAGCGCCTCGCCCAGCTCATCGGCGTCGAAGCGGCTCTGGTGACGTCGGGCGCCGCGGCGGCGCTCACGCTCGGCACGGCCGCCTGCGTTGCCGGCAAGAACCCCGATTGGATCCGGAGGATTCCAGAGCTGGCCGGCACCGGCATGAAGAGCGAGGTCATCATCCAGAAGTCCCACCGATACGGCTACGACCATGCGATCCGCAACTGCGGCGTGCGTATGGTCGAGGTGGAGACCCGCGAAGCGCTCGAACGGGCCGCCGGACCGAACACCGCGATGATGCTCTTCCTGAACGAGAACGAGCCGCTCGGCGCGATCAAGGCCGACGAGTTCGCGGCGCTCGGCAAGCAGATCAACGTCCCGACGTTCATCGACGCGGCCGCCGACGTGCCGCCCACCGAGAACCTGAGCCGCTTCAGTAAGCTGGGATACGACCTCGTCACCTTTTCAGGCGGCAAGGGGCTGCGCGGGCCGCAGAGCGCCGGCCTGCTGCTCGGCCGCGCGGATCTGATCGAGGCCGCCAGACTGAATACGTCGCCGAACAGCGACACGATCGGCCGCGGCTTCAAAGTCAACAAGGAAGAGATGCTCGGCATGATGGTCGCCGTCGAGATGTTCCTCGGCCGGAACGCCGATGCGGAGTGGCGCGAATGGGAGCACCGCGCGAAGATCGTTGCCGACGCCGCGTCGATCAACCCGGACGTCCACGCCGAAATTTACCTGCCACCCGTCGCGAACCACGTCCCCCACGTCCGGTTCAGCTGGACGACGGCCGGCAGTTCGGTGCTCGGCGCGGCGTTACGGAAGCAGCTCCGTGACGGCGATCCGTCGATTGAGATCGTCCTCGGCGACTCGGCGCCGACGGCCGACCGGCAGGAGGTTTCGATCGGCGTCTGGATGCTGCAGCCCGGCGAGGCGGAAATCGTCGCGCGCCGGCTCCGCGAGATCCTGAAGCACGTCTGAGTCAGGGTCCTATTCCATCGGATCCATCGATGCCGCATCGGTGGCGTCGAACACCCGGCCGAGCCACTCGACCGCCAGCCAGCATTCGCCGAGTACGACCGCCGCGACCGCCAGAGCCGGCAGAACGATGAGGAGTCCGCCGGGGGCCGGCACCAGCAGCCGGACGAACGACCAGACTCCGGCGCCTGCGAACGCGCCTGGGAGCAGGAGCAGCACGAGCGCGAACACCACTCCGCCGAGCGTGAGCAGCCGTTGTCCCATGGCGTCGATGCCGCGGGAGCGGGCGGTCGCCGTCGCAACCCAGGCGGGGAACAGAATCGCGAGCCCGTTCTGGATCACGAGCTGCCCGACGATGACCGCCGGCGCGAGAACGCCGGCCGCCAGCGCGAGCGAGACCGCACGCTCGGGCAGCAGGGCCGGCAGGCCGACGCCCGGATTCGGGCGCACGAACGCCACTGCGGCGCCGATGAGCAGCCAGCTCACGCACGAGAGCAGCACCGCGGGCGCGAGCAGCTCACCGCGGACGAGCGCCGGCCCGCCGACCGGCCACGCCTTCAGAAGCGCAAGGTTCGCGAGGTCCTGGCGCAGGTCGCTTCGCATCATCTGCGGGCCGAGCAGGACGGTCATCCCGGCGCCGGCCAGACTGAGGATCCCAATCGAGGATCCAATGCCTCCAGACGACCGTCCCGAGACGACCACGGCCAGCAAGAGCAACGGCAGCAGCCCGAGCAGAGTGCGCGCCGACGCATACCGCCCGAGCAGAATCAGGTTCTTCCAGAGAATCGCGGTCTCAGGCCTTCCGGTCGCGGCGAGTCGGAACGGCACGCGGAGTCGTCCCGGCCCGACGACCGGGACGGCTGCCTCCGCATGCGCCCGCTGCGCCGCGTCGTCCGCCGCCGTCGCCCCGACGACCGCATCGGCGCGGACGACCCAGAGGTAGTTGAGCGAGACGATTCCCAGCGCGGCCGGCAGCAGGCGCAGGAACGGGCCGCCGACCGCGGCGAGCGGGAGGCGCACGAGGACGCCGAACGGCCAGAGGACCCAGTGCGCCGGTCCGCTCGACGCCAGCCTCTCCACCTCCCGAAACACCGCACCGGCGCTCGTCAGCGCTGCGAACGATCGCCAGTCGCTGGCGAACGAGGCGACGAGCGTCACGCACGCGGCGCCCACGATCCCGAGCGGCACCCACTCGTCTCGAAGAGCCTTGACGCCGTGCCGGGCGATGCTCAGTCGCCGGAGCGCCACGCCCGTCAGGTGCAGCCGGACCGTCGCCAGCAGCATCCAGGCACCGATCAGGAAGCGGCCCGCAACGGCGAGGGATCCCGGCCGAAGAAACAAGGTCGTGACGGCGGTCGCGAGGAGCACGCCGAGTTGCCCGCGCAGGAGCTTGTAGTGCAGCAGGTGCCGCCGCCGGATCGGCGCCTGGAGCAGGAACTGCGCCTCGGCGCGCGTGAACTCGATCGGGCGCCCGATGAGCGGAATCGCCCACGCCGCGACGCTCATCGCGAAGAGCGCCAGCGCTCCGGCGACGGCGATCGTATCCGACGCGCGCGCGAACAGGCCGAGCGGGCTGACATCCAGCCGGGCTGGCCGCGTCATTGCGTGTCGGAACGCGAACGCGTACAGGTACAGCGCACCCGCGGCGGTCGCAGCGAGATACCGCGGCTGCCGAAGCCGGCGGAGGCGGACACGCACGCGGTTCCGGATCGAGCAGCCGACCAGGTACAGGAAGGCCGACGCCATTCAGGATTCGCGCCCGGTGACGGTGAGAAAGATCTGCTCCAGATCGGACCCGGCGGCCTGGACCGAGAGGGCGCGCAGGTCGGCGAGCGTGCCGTCGGCGACCTTCACCCCGTGATCGATGATGACGATCCGCGTGCAGATCTCCTCCACGAGATGGAGGAGGTGGGACGAGACGATCACGGCCGCCCCGTCGCGCGCCCGCGAGACGATGGTCGATTTCATCTGTCGGATGCCGAGCGGATCCAGCCCGGTCAACGGCTCGTCGAACAGGAGGGCGGCCGGCTCGTGGAGCAGCCCGCACGCAATCGCGACCTTCTGCTTCATCCCCCTCGACAGCTCCGCCGGCAGCGCGTCCTCCCGTCCCCTGAGCTGCAGCTCTTCGAGGAGCCGACCCGCGCGGCGCTCCACGTCCTCGACGCCGTAGAGGCGGCCGGTGAGGCGGAGGTGCTCCATGACCGTGAGGTACTCGAACAGCTGCGGCTCGTCGGCCATGAAGGCCAGTTGTCGTTTTGCGGCAACCGGCTCGCGCACGACGTCGTGTCCCGCGACGACGACGGTGCCCGCGCTCGGCCGCTGGATCCCGACGATGCACTGAAGCGTCGACGTCTTTCCGGCGCCGTTCGGCCCGATGAGCCCGACGATCTCGCGGGCGGCGACCTCGAACGAGAGGTCGTGTACCGCGCGAAACGACCCGTACATCTTGGTCAGGGACCTGACGCTGATCATGGCGAATCCGTGTATGGTAGTCGCATTCTGGGAGGGTCCACTCGATGCGCACCGTCACTTCCCTGCCGCTGCTCCTGCTCCTGACCGCCAGCACGGCCCTGGCACAAGCCACGGCGCCGGCGCAAGCTCCGTCCGGCGGGCGCGGCCGCGGAAACGCCGTCGCTCTGCCCGAGCTCACGTGCCCCGACCTGGCGGTCGCCTTGCGCGCGGTCGCTGCCAACGACGCGCGCCTGCGCGACTGGCCGGCGATGAACCGCTACCGTGACGCCAACCGCGGCGTGACCACGGCCGAAGTCGTGTTCATGGGCGATTCGATCACGGACATCTGGCAGCAGCCGAGGTTCGGAGGGTTCTTTCCGGGCAGGTCCTACGTCGATCGGGGCATCAGCGGCCAGACGACGCCGCAGATGCTGCTGCGGTTTCGTCCCGACGTCATCGATCTGCACCCAAAGGCGGTGGTCATCCTCGCGGGCACCAATGACATCGCGGGGAACACGGGGCCGATGACCGACGAGGAGATCGAGGGGAACCTCGCGTCGATGAGCGAGCTCGCCCACGCACACCAGATCAAGGTCATCCTGGCGAGCATCACGCCGGTCAGCAGCTATCACACGACCAACGGCAATCCGCAGACGTCGCAGCGGCCGATGGCGCGCATCCAGGCGATCAACGCCTGGATGCGGCAGTACGCGGTCGAGCACGGAGACGTGTATCTCGACTACTTCTCCGCGATGATCGACGACAAGGGACTGCTGCGGGCGGAGCTGAGCGCCGACGACCTGCACCCCACCGCGGCGGGATACGCGATCATGGCGCCGCTGGCGGAGGCGGCAATCCAGCGGCTGCTGCGGTAGATCCCGGCCGCCGGCCGGGTCCGACGAACCGAAGGGCGACATCGGGGCGGTCGGTGATGATGCCGGTGACGCCCCAGCCGACCAGCGTCCGCATGTCGGCCGGATCGTCCACGATCCAGGCCTGCACCGGCAGTCCGCTCCGACGCGCCGCGCGCACGAAGGACCGTCGAACTATCTGGCGGCCATTCAGCCGGAAGGGCACCTGGAACAGCCTGAACTCCGGACGCCGCGGTCCGAGCCAGAGATACGAGCGCCTGAGCGCGTGGCGCACCTCATGGACCGAAGCGCTCGTCGCCACGGCTGGCAGCAGGCGCCGCACGAGCGCCAGGATCTGCTGGGAGAACCCCCCGACGATCACGCGTCCGTCCGCGCCGTGCTCGCGAATCAGGGCGACGGTGCGTTCGGCGACGGCGGGATCTTCCCCCTTGATTTCGATCACCAGCGGCCGGTCGCGATATCGCTCGAGCAGGTCTCCCAGGCGCGGCACACCGCAGCCACGGCCGCGGAACGGGAGTCCGCGATCGGCGCCAAACCGGCAGCCCGCATCCACCCGCATCAGTTCGCTGGCGGTCAGGTCCGCGACCGGCCCACGCGCATCGGTCGTTCGGTCGAGCGTCGCATCGTGAATGACGACGACCTCGCCGTCACGCGACAGGTGCACGTCGCATTCGAGGGCGTCGGCGCCGAGCGCTGCGGCGTGATCGAACGCCGCGAGCGTGTTCTCGGGACGGAGACCGGCGCCGCCCCGATGGGCAATCACCGTCACGCGGCCGAGGTCCAGAAGGGTTGACGTCACGGGGTTCCACCTTTTCGAGAGTTCGGCGGTAGTATCAATCTATGGCTCTACCGACGAATCTCGGCGACCTGCGCGAGGCAGTCGCCGCTGGACGCGTTCCGCATCGGCCGGTCAAGGACGAGCTTCGCGCCAATCTGATCGCGCAGCTGCGCTCGGGCACGCCGCTGTTCCCGGGAATCATCGGGTACGAAGACACCGTGGTGCCCCAGGTCGTCAACGCGATTCTGTCGCGGCACAACTTCATCCTGCTCGGCCTGCGCGGCCAGGCCAAGACGCGGCTTCTCCGTGCGCTGACGAGGCTGCTCGACGAGGTCGTTCCCGTGGTGCCCGGCTGCGAGATTCACGACGATCCGTTCGCGCCGCTCTGCGCCGAATGCCGGGCGCGCATGGCCGCCGACGGCGACGGGCTGCCGGTCGCGTGGCTCCCGCGCGAGCGGCGTTACGTCGAGAAGCTGGCCACGCCGGACGTGACGATTGCCGACATGATCGGGGACGTGGATCCGATCAAGGCGGCGCGCTCCGGCCTCCAACTGGGCGACGAGCTGACGATGCACTACGGCCTGCTGCCGCGAGCGAACCGCGGCCTGTTCGCCATCAACGAGCTTCCCGATCTCGCCAGCAAGGTCCAAGTCGGACTCTTCAACATCCTGCAGGAGGGCGACGTCCAGATCAAAGGCTATCCGGTCCGTCTCCGGCTCGACGTGGCGCTCGTGTTCACGGCGAATCCCGAGGATTACACGGCGCGCGGCAAGATCATCACGCCGCTGAAGGATCGGATCGGCTCGGAGATTCGGACGCACTACCCGCGGTCGCGTGTGGACGCCATGGCCATCACCGCGCAGGAAGCGTGGGTCGACCGACCGGCCGCGGGGTCGCGCGACGAGCTCCCGATCGAGGTGCCGCCGTTCATCAGGGAGATTGTCGAGGAGATCGCGATCCACGCGCGCGCGGACCAGAAGGTGGACAAGCGATCCGGCGTCAGCCAGCGGCTGCCGATCACCACGCTCGAGAACGTCGTCTCCAACGCGGAGCGCCGGGCGTTCCTGCGGGGTGAATCACTGGTCGTGCCCCGCGTCAGCGACATCTATGCCTCCTTGTCCGCGCTGACGGGGAAGGTCGAGCTCGAGTACGAAGGCGAGCTCAAAGGGCCGGAGATCGTCGCGCGCGAGCTCGTGCGGACCGCCGTCGGCACGGTCTTCGACGGATATGCGGCGCAGGCCGACACCCGGCCCGTGATCGACTGGTTCGACGCCGGCGGCACCCTCGAGCTCTCGGACACGATCGCCGCGGCCGATCTCCTGCGGGCGGTGCACCCGGTCGACGGCCTCGAACCGGTGACGAGCGCCGTCGGCGTCGCGGCGCGGGCGTTGCCTCCCGTGCGGGCGGCCGGCGTCGATTTCGTGCTGGAAGGCCTCTGCGCGCTCAAGAAGATCAGCCGCAGCGAGGAGGGCCGCCTCCATGGCTCGGCGCCCGAGCGCACCGCGCGCGACCGCGCACGCGAACGGACGATCGAGCAGCTGATGGAAGACGACGAGGCACCGAAGGGCGCGAAGAAGAAATACTACAATTGATCACCGATCACCGATCACCAAATGAAATACCGCTACTCCCGCTACGTCGAGGACGTGCTCGACTCGATCGATCTCGAGTCCCTGGTCTCGCAGCTCTCGGACCTGCTGCTGGCCAGCGGGTTCAACAACCCGTGGGATCCGCAGAGCGACGAGGATCAGACGATGCAGGCGCTGCACGACGCGATCCTCGACGCGCTGCTCAACGGCGGCGCACTGTCGGAGGAGATGCTCGACAAACTCACGGCCAGCCAGGGCGGCGATCAGGCGCGTGACGATCTCGAAGCGCTGATCCAGCGCGTCCTCGAGAAGCTGCTCCAGGAGGGATACGTCACGATGGCCGGCCAGCCGGGTGCGCAGCAGCTGCAGGGACCGGCCTCGGGCGGCGCCGACGGCAGCGCGCGCTTCCAGGTGACCGACAAGGCGATCGACTTCCTCGGCTATCGCGCGCTCCGCGATTTGCTCGGATCGATGGGACGCAGCAGCGCAGGCCGGCACGACACGCGCGAGCAGGCGCCGGGTGTCGAGGCGGGCGGCCCCCCGCGCCCTTACGAGTTCGGCGATACCCTGAACCTCGACGCAGCGGCGACCGTCCTGAACGCCGTGAAGAAGGCTCCTGACATGCTCACTCGCCGCGGCGTCTCCGGGGCCGGGGGCTTTTCGCTCGACATCGACTACAGCGATCTCATGGTGGCGCAGGGCGATTATCAGAGCTCGTGCGCGACGGTCCTGATGCTCGACTGCAGCCACAGCATGGTTCTGTACGGCGAGGACCGGTTCACGCCTGCCAAGCGCGTGGCGCTCGCCCTGGCGAACCTCATCCGACACCAGTATCCGGGCGACGCGCTGAACGTCGTCCTGTTTCACGATTCTGCCGAGGAGATTCCGCTCGGGCAGCTCGGCCGGGTGCGGGTCGGGCCGTACTACACCAACACGCGGGAAGGACTTCGACTCGCCCGTCGCGTGCTGGAGCGACAGCGCAAGGACATGCGGCAGATCGTGATGATCACGGATGGCAAGCCGTCGGCGGTCACGCGGCCCGACGGCCGGATTTACCGCAACGCCTTCGGCCTCGACCCGTTCGTGCTGCGCGAGACCTTCGCGGAAGTCGCCGCCTGCCGGCGCGCAGGCATCATGGTCAACACGTTCATGCTCGCACGCGATTACGACCTCGTCGCGTTCGTACGCCGGGTCGCCAGGATCTGCCACGGGAAGGCCTACTTCACGACGCCCTTCACGCTGGGCCGGTACGTGCTGATGGACTACCTGACGCGCAAGACGCGAACGGTCCACTGACCCGGACGC
Organism: uncultured Acidobacteriota bacterium; assembly: GCA_963764505.1. Taxonomy (GTDB): domain Bacteria; phylum Acidobacteriota; class Vicinamibacteria; order Vicinamibacterales; family SCN-69-37; genus CAVXSP01. The sequence goes on from CAVXSP010000001.1 coordinate 3,170,952, forward strand.
ACGCCGCCGAAGAAGTCGTCGTCCCGCTAACGCGGCGTGTACTCGACGCGCGGATTGCTGACGATCGCGATCGGGCGTCCGGGCGTGTCGTACGTCTGCGTGCCGAGAGTCGTCAGCGTTTCGAGCCGCACGCCGACGATGCCGACCGACGTGACGCCGGCTGGAATGGTCAGGTCCACGGGCGTGGCGGGCCCCGGAGCCACCATCTTGGCGCCACCGGCCCGGCCGCCGCCGATGCGGTCGAACAGGTCGGCGGCCCTCCGGAACTCGCTGGTGGCGACACCACGTCCGATCTCGCCCTTCGGGCCGATCGCGGCCACGATGGCCGTGTTCCGGACGAATACCTGCGGCATGGCACCGTCTTCCGGCGGCACGGCCACCCTGTTGTGGAGGTCGAACCGCAGCCTGGCCGTGCCGCGGTGGGCTGGAACCTTCAGATCGATGCTGTCGGCCGCCTTGGACGCGATGATGACGTCACAGAAGCTGCGGCCCGTCGACAGCCCGGTGCCGAGCTCTGCGGCGCACGCAGCCGCCGTGCTGACGCGGGGACCGCGGCCCGCTCTCCGCTGCGCCGCCTCGGCCATCAGCATCGCCGACGCCGACACGGCACAGACGAGAGCCAGCAGCGTTCTCATCGAGCCAGTATAGCGAACGGGATCCTCCACCAGGCAGAGGCTCAGTCCGGGATGCAGGCCAGCCCCTCGAGCATCGAGTCGCGCGTCTCGGCGGCTCCCGGGCGCCGACGGATCAGTTCCAGGAACTCGTGCCGCGTCCGGGCGTCCTCGCGGAAGACCCCCAGCATGGCGCTCGTCACGGTCGTCGAGTTCTGCTTCTCGACGCCGCGCATCGCCATGCAGAGGTGCGTCGCTTCCATGACGACGGCCACGCCGAGCGGATCGATCTTCTCTCTGATGACCTCTGCGATTTGAGACGTCATTCGCTCCTGCACCTGCAGGCGCCGGGCGAACACATCCACGAGCCGTGGCAGCTTGCTCAGGCCGATGACACGCTGGTTCGGCAAGTACGCCACGTGGCACCTGCCGAAGAACGGCAGCAGATGGTGCTCGCAGAGGCTGTAGAAGTCGATGTCCCGCACGATCACCATCTCGCTGTAGTCGACGCTGAAGAGCGCGTTGTTGAGCACGGCGTCGACATCGGTGCGATAGCCGCTCGTAAGGAACCGGAGCGACTGCTCCACGCGTCTCGGCGTCTCGCGCAAGCCGTTGCGCTCCGGATCCTCCCCGAGCGCCTCGATCAGATGCCGGATGAGCTCCTGCATCTCTGCATTTTATACGGGTGCGGCAGCGAGGCCCGACCGCGGAGATCGACCCGGGGCGGTACGTCTCGGGGGAACGACGGCGGTGGCTGGTCCGGTCTAGCGGGCGGCGGGCGTGCCGACGTGACGCTGCGCCGCGGCGCCGTGCATCATCTCGAGAATCTGAGGGGGAAGACTGAAGCTGAGATCCAACTCGCGGCCAGCGCCGCTCACCTGGAGGGTGTTGAGAAACGCGTCCACCCGCTGGTCCCTGCCGGCCATCAAGTGCCCCGCGGCGATCGCGCCATTGACGACCGCCTTGAGATCCGCCGCGGCCTTCTCGTCCTTGGCCTCCGCGAGCAGGCGTCCGTTCACGGTATCGCTCACCCGGGCGCTGATCGCCACCCATTCCAGCGCGGGCAGCTGGTCACGCACCTGCGGCGGAATATTCGGATTACTGGCGAGCGCGTCGACGCCGCCGACCGCCCAGGCCGTATTGCCGGCCGCGTCCAGCCGCGCGACCAGTTTCATGAGCTCGCCGTTCCCGGTCACGTCATTGCCGCTCTCGCGCGTGTCGACGGCTTGTTTCACCGTGGCTTCGCTGCCGAACATGGCCAGTCCCGGCTCTGCGAAGACCAGATAGGGCGCCTCGGCGCCCGTGCCGCCAGGCCGGCGGTCGGGCAGCCGCATCAGGCGCTTGCCCCGGTACTCGGTCACGGCGCCGTCGTGCTGCCGGACGAGCGCCTCGATGCGCGCCTCGTCGAACTGCCCGCGAATGAGCACGAGCCCGTGACCCGACGGGTCGCCCGTGCCGGCCGCGGCGGCGACCACCTCCTGGATGTCGTGCTCGACGTCAATGCCGGTCTCGCGCAGGAACTCGTCCTTTCCCTGACCGGTCGGCATGACCTCGCGGAGCTTCTGCCGGAACTCGGAATCCATGATCTGACGCACGTTGGCATACGCGAGGCCGGTCGCCGTCGCCGGGACGTAGGCCAGGGCAGCCGGTCCGACCCTGGGCTGAAAGAGGGGCAGGTCCCCGCGGTAGTAGGCGACCAGGCCGGTGCCGAGGCCGAGCAGGAGGGTCAGAGCGGCCCCGAGCAGGAAATAGCGCGTTCGCCTGGTCATGAGAGCTTCTAGAAATTATACGGTCCGGACGTCGATCGAGTTCGGCGCTACTGCTCCAGCACGTATTCCCGGCGCCGGACCAGCCTGGCGGCGAACCAGAGGAACCCCAGTCCCATGGCGGCCATCACGAGGAGACTCTCCCCGAGCGGCGGAATCTCCCGGAAGATGGACTGGACGAGACTGACGGCCGTGTCGCCCGGCATCGCCTGTGGCACGAGGCCCTGCAGGTAGTAGGCGACCGTGAACCGCTTCAGGTAACCCGGGAGCGCCATGGCCATGGGCTCCCAGCCGAAGACGAAGACGAGACCGGCAATCAGGGGATGCTTCAGCGCGGCGCCGACGAATGCGAAGACCGCCCCATACACGGCGAGACCGATGGCCAGCAGCGCCAGGTCCTTGACCATGTCCAGGAAGTTCGGCCCCAGAGTGCCGCCAATGGGGATGACCAGGAACCACACGATGACGATCGACGGCAGCACGACGAAGACGGTGCAGCCCAGATAGGCCAGGTACTTGCCGAAGAGGACGGCCGCGCGCGGAATGGGACGCGTGAACAGGTAGGTGATCGTCTTGTCCTCGACCTCGTCGGCGATGAGCGCCGTGCCATAGAACACTCCGAGGACCGGGACGCTGAACCGGAGGTAGAACGCCCAGATCATCAGCCCGAACATCGTCGGACCGTCGACGGCGATGCCGTTGAGACGCACGCCCGGAGCGCCGAGCGCCTGAATGAGGCGAAGCACGATCGCCAGGACGATTGGCATCCCGACGACCAGGCCCATGAAGACCGTCCTCCGCGACCAGAGCATCTCGCCGAGCGACAGATCGAAGATGCGCACGGCCGCATACAGCGTGCCGCGTGATCTTGCCGCCTCACCCATGGATGACCTCCTCGACGGGCATCAGCTCTTGACCAGGTACGTGAAGACCGCCTGGAGGTTGTCGTCGGGCGAGCTGACCTCTTCGACGGCGCCGGCCGTGCCTGCGGCCACCAGATCGGTCAGGTCGCTGTAGAACGCATCCGGCTTGCCGGTTTCCACCACGAGGGCGCCGGGCTCGAACCGCATGCTGATGACGTCCGCTCGCTTGAGGAACTCGCGGGCGAGCCCCCGGGGGTCGGCGGCGCGGATATAGACGGTATGGGGATGATGGTCGATGAGCGCGCGGATCTGATGGACGTTTCCTTCGGCGAGAATCCTGCCATTGTTGATGAGGAGGATGTTCGACGTCATGGACTCGATCTCGTGGAGGATGTGGCTGGACACGAGCACACTCCTGCCCTGCCTCGCCCAATCGCGAATCAGACGGATCGTCTTGCGCCGCGCCAGCGGGTCCATGCCGGAGAGCGGCTCGTCGAGAATGAGCAGCTCGGGGTCGTGCACGAGGGCCTGGGCCAACTTCACCCGCTGGCGCATCCCCTTGCTGTAGGCCCCGATTCGCTTGTTCGCGGCGGCGCTCAGATCGACGGTCGCCAGCGCCCTCGCGGCGGCTTCGGCGGCAGAGGCCTCGTCCAGCCCGTTGAGCCGCACGAGGGCGGTCACCCAGTCGAGGCCGGTCATCCGCTCGTAGAACGCGTCCTGTTCCGGACAGAAGCCGATCCGGGTGTACAGCGCTGGGTTGTCCCAGATGGGCTCGCCGAGCACCCGGACACCGCCCTTGCTGGGCTGCAGCTGGCCGGTGATGAGCTTCATGAAGGTGCTCTTGCCGGCGCCGTTCGGACCGAGCAGCCCCGTCACGCCGGGCGGCACGACCACGCTCACGTCGTTCAGACCGATCACCTGGCCGTACCACTTCGACAGATGGTCGGCCGTGACGACGGGCGCGTCCGGCTGGCCGGCCGGGGCCAGACGGGGGCTGGCAGGAGGGATTCCCTCGGGGCCGTCCGACGGGCCGGGGCCGACCGCGGCGCTCACGACACGACCTCGACGCCGCGCACGCGGCGTTCGATCACGGAGAGCGAGACGCTCAGGAGGCCGACCAGCACGAGAATCGAGACGAGCACGGGCGTCTCGTAGCGCGGCGGCGTGCGAAAGATCGCGTCGGTCACCTGATCGATGTTCGCCGTGACCGACACCCAGGCGATGCGCGTCGATCCAAGCACGATGCGCAGGACGCCGAACACCGCGTCCGTGAAGAAGATCGCGCCTGCGTAGAGAATCGCGACGAATCGGCTGCTCTTCGACAACGCCGACAGGGCGAGCATCGTCACGGCCGATACGAGCACGCGCACCAGGGAGCCCAGGGTGACGGCCGGGAGGAGGAACAGATTGTGCCGGAGGAACTCGAAACTGCCGGAGAAGAGAATCTGCAGGACCAGCAGGAGCAGCGCCGGCACGAGCGTCACGCCGAGCAGGTAGAACATCAGGATGCCGAGCTTGCCGCCGATGTACTCGGCCCGCATGAGCGGCTTGGAGAGATAGATCTGGAGCGCGTTCGCGCGGCGATCGTTGGCGATGAGCCCGGCGCCGGCATAGATGGTGACGAAGAACACGAAGACGGCCTGCTGGTCGATGAACGCGTGGAACATGCCGGCATCGACCGGCACGATCGTGGCCGCCTGGGGATAGTTGGTGACGAAGTACATCTGGACGGCGCGGACCACGAACGGTGCCCACGCGATGATCTGCAGCGCGACGAAGGCCTTGCGCGACAGCATGGCCCGGATGCCGTGACGCATGATCACGAGCCAGCCACGGCCCAGCGCGTGGCGCGAGCCCTGATATCTGCGATAGCTCTGATCGTGGATGGGCGTCACGCTACTGCTCGCCGATGGCGCGGGCGAAGACGTCTTCGAGCGTCGGCAGGCTGGGCCGCAGGTGCCGGACCTGCACGTGCGCCTGCTGTGCCATCACGCAGAGACGCCGCTGGTCCTCGCCCGGGGCGCTGAGCTCTCCGGGAACGAAGACCCGCATCACCTCGTCTTCCGTCCGGTGGCACTCGAAGCCGGTCGCCTGCAGCGCGGCGACGAACGCTGGCAGCCCGGCAGGCTCGGCGCTCTTCACGCGAACTTCGTACACCCGGCCGCTCGGTCCTTTGAGGTCCTCGATGGGACCGGAAGTGGCGACGCTGCCCTTGTCGAGCACGACGACGTAGTCGCAGGTGTACTCGACATCGGGCAGCAGGTGCGACGAGAGGATCAAATTGATGCCCTTGTTGTGCGCGAGATCGCGAATCAGCTCCAGCATCTCGTCCCGTCCCTTGGGATCCATGCCGTTCGTGGGCTCGTCCAGAAACAGCAGGTCGGGATCGTGGACCAGGGCCTGTGCCAGCTTGATCCGCTGCTTCATGCCGGTCGAGTAGGTCTCGAGGTTCCGATATCGGGCTTCGCCAAGGCCGACGTAGAACAGCACCTCATGGGCCCGCTGCATGGCGTCGGCCTTCGGCAGCCCGGCCAGCTCGGCCGCGTAGCCGACGAAGGTCACCGCATTCATGCCGGGAATGTGACCGTCCGTCTCCGGCATGTAGCCCAGCCTTGCCCTCACGTCGAGCGGTCTGGCCGCCACATCGAGCCCCATCACCTCGAGGCGGCCGCTCGCCGGCGCGATGAATCCGAGCAGCGCCTTGAGCATCGTGCTCTTGCCGGCCCCGTTCGGGCCGAGCAGACCGACGGCCCCTCGGGGGAAAGCCGCGCTCACATCCCGCAGGGCCCGCTGCTTCCCGTAGACGACTGTCACCTGTTCGAGCCGAACCGCCGCGTCAGTCATGCAGGTCAACACCCAATACGATAGGCGCGGGAAGCGGGTTCGTGACCGGCGGCCCGAGCGCGACACCCGGCCCGCTGTCGGCTAGAGAGTCCCCTTGAGCCCGAGCGCCTCGGCCCGCTCCCGCATGAACCGGATGACATTCGAGATGTGCTCCTCGAGGGGGAGTCCGAGCTCGTCCGCCCCGCGACGGGAGATCCTCCCGCGAGACGTTTCTCGCGAACGCCTTGTCCTTCATCCGCTTCATCACCGAGGCCGGCTCCAGAATCGAGCACGCTCTTCGAAGGCCGCACGAGCGCGGCCGCCGCGACGAAGCCGCTCAATTCGTCGCAGGCGTACAGCACCTTCTCCAGCCGACTCTCCCTCGGCACGCCGGAGTAATCCGCATGCGTGAGGATCGCGCGGGTCACCCAATCCGGGTACCCGAGCGATGCGAGCATCTCGACGCCGCGAAACGGGTGGTTCTCCCGGTCGGGGAACCTCTCGTAGTCGACGTCGTGAACGAGGGCGACGAACCCCCACGCTTCCTCGTCCTCGCCGAACATGCGCGCGTACCCGCGCACAGCGGCCTCGACCGCCAACAGGTGCTTCCGAAGGCTTTCGCCCTGCACGTGCTCGGTGACGAGCGCCCAGGCGCGGTCGCGTGACAGCATGGTCGTTCATGTTCCATGAAATGGGGCAACGGGGCAATGGGCCAATCGGCAACGAGCACGCTACGTCATCGCCAGCGCCTTTGCGACGACGTTCCTGACCGCGTCGGTCACGCCGTAGGATTCGAGCGCCGACGGTTCGACGGCAACGGCCTCCTCGACGTCCGAGCCGGCCGAGAGCGTGCCGCCTCGAATACGGCACAGGTAATCGACGACCACGAAGTGGTAGGCGACGCGGCCGTCCTCGCCGACGAGAATGCGATCGACCACCGCGACGACCGGGCCGACGTCGACGACGAGGCCAGTTTCCTCGAGGATCTCACGCGTGACGGCGGCCTCGACCGTCTCGCCGACTTCGACGGCGCCGCCCGGCAGGCTCCAGGTGCCGGCGGATGGCTCGTGCTGCCGCTTGACGAGCACGACCCGTTTCTCCGCCGCGAGGACGACCGCGCCCACGCCGACGATCGGCCGTGACGGATACTGACGTGAATCCACGAGGTCCAAAGGTCCAGACGTGAGCAGACGTCTATTCGCCCATGACCTTGACCACCACCCGCTTACGGCGCTGGCCGTCGAACTCGGCGTAGAAGACCTGCTCCCACGGACCCAGGTCCAACGCGCCGCGCGTGATCGGCAGCATCACCTGGTGCCCCATGATCGTGCGCTTGAGGTGCGCGTCCGCGTTGTCCTCGCCCGTCTGATGGTGCCGATAGGGCCGACCGGCAGGCGCCAGCTCTTCGAGCCACTCCTGAAAATCGTGAATGAGGCCATCTTCCCAGTCGTTCACGTAGACGCCCGCCGTAATGTGCATCGCCGAGACGAGCACGAATCCGTCCGTGACTCCGCTCTTTGCGACAATCTCGGCGATCCGGTCCGTGATGCGAACGAACTCCTGGCGTTTCTGTGTGACGAACCAGAGATAGTCGGTATGGATCTTCATGGTTCCGGAGCTCCGATCGCAATCGTCGCCTCGGCGTTGAAGTCCAGCCGCGAGCGCTCGCCGCGCTGCAGACGTCGGAGCCCCGCGGCCGCAATCATGGCGGCGTTGTCGGTGGCGAGCGCGAGCGATGGGAGCAACACCGGTACGCCCTCGCGCTCTCCCCGCGCGCGGGCGTCAGCGCGAAGCCGGCTGTTCGCCGAGACGCCGCCCGCGATGCCGAGGCTCTTCGCGCCGAGCCACCGCGCGGCGTCGAATGTACGATCGAGGAGCGTCTGGACCACGACGCGCTGGAAACTGGCACAGAAGTCCGCCACTTCCGGCCGATCGAGCGGCCCGGCACTGGTCGGCACGGCGAGCCCCGTGCCGACGGCGACGCCACGCCGTTGAAGGTGCCGGGTCACGGCCGTCTTCAGACCAGAGAAGCTGAAATCCGCGACGTGCAGTGCGCCAACCGGAAGCACCGGTGCGCGCAGATCAGGGGGCGGCGGATTCCGATCGCGGTGCGTGAACCTGGGCGTCGGCAGATCGATGGCCTGATCGTTCCCCTCCCGGGCCATTCGGTCGACGACCGGACCGCCCGGATACCCCAGGCCAAGCAACTTCGCCACCTTGTCGTACGCTTCCCCCGCCGCATCGTCTCGCGTGCGGCCGACCAGGCGGTACTGCCCCGGCTGCGGTACGAAGTAGAGGCTCGTGTGCCCGCCGGAGACGACCAGTACGGCGGCTGGCATCGGCAGCTCACCGTGCTCGAGCACCAGCGATTCGATGTGGCCGGCCAGATGATGAACGGCGACGATCGGCTTGCCGAGGGCCGCCGCGGCGGCTTTGGCGAACGACACCCCCACGAGGAGCGATCCGACCAGGCCCGGTCCCTGCGTGACGGCGAGCGCATCGATCGCCGGCCAGCCGCATCCCGCGTCGGCCAGTGCCCGCTCCACCACCCCGCAGATGTCACGGACGTGCTGCCGGGAGGCGATCTCCGGCACGACGCCTCCCCAGTCGCGATGGATATCCGCCTGGGAGGCGATCACGTTCGATCGGGCCTGCCACGGACGGTCGCCGCTGCCGGTGGTCGACACGACCGCGGCGGCCGTCTCGTCGCAAGAGGTCTCGATGCCGAGGATGTTCATGGATGGGCTATGGGCTTCTGGGCTTCTGGCTTCTGTTCTGGCTTCTGGCTTCTGGCTTCTGGCTTCCAGCTACACCATCACCTCGGCGTCCTCGAAGAGCCGCCGAAGTCCCTCGTCGAACGGCGGCCGCACGATCCCGCGTTCGGTGATGATGCCCGAAACGAGGCGATGCGGCGTGACGTCGAAGGCCGGATTCCAGATGCCGGCCTCCTTGGGGGCAATCTGCAGGGTCCCCACGTGCGTCATTTCGCGCGCACTCCGCTGCTCGATCGGAATGGCGTCGCCCTCGGGCGTCTTCAGGTCGATCGTCGACAGCGGCGCGGCGACGTAGAACGGCACGCCGTGCGCGTGCGCCATCATGGCCACGGTGTACGTCCCGACCTTGTTCGCAAAATCGCCGTTGGCGGCGATTCGATCGGCGCCGACGACGATGAAGTCGATCTGCCCGCTGCGCATGAGCGGGCCGGCCATGCTCTCCGCGATGATGGTCGTCGGAACGCCGTCACGGACGAGCTCCCACGCCGTGAGCCGCGCGCCCTGCAGAAACGGGCGGGTCTCGTCCGCGAACACTTGCGCGACCTTCCCCTCTTCGGCCGCTGCGCGGATGACGCCGAGCGCCGTGCCGTACCCGGCGGTCGCGAGGGCGCCCGCGTTGCAGTGCGTCAGGATGCGGGCCCGGGCCGGCACCACCTCCGCGCCCCAGCGGCCGATCGCACGGCAGCTCGCCAGGTCTTCGTCGTGAATGGCCTTCGCTTCACGCTCGAGCCGGTCCTTCAACTGGTCGACGGACTCCCCCGCTTCGACGCCCGCGGCCAGCGCGCGCCTCATCCGATCGATGGCCCAGAACAGGTTGACCGCGGTCGGCCGTGTACCGGCCATCAGCTCAGCGATCTTGTTCAGCTCCACCGCGAACTGCTTCGTCCCCTGCGCGCGGCTCTTGCGCATCCCAAGCGCGATGCCCATCGCCGCAGCGACGCCAATCGCCGGCGCGCCGCGAATCACCATCGTCTTGATGGCGCGCGCCACTTCCGCCGGCGTGCGGCAGGTGACGTACACTTCGCGCCCCGGCAGCTTGCGCTGGTCGATCATCACGACGGCCTCGGCTTGCCATTCGATCGTCGGGAGCATAGGGGACGATCATACCAGCCGGTTCACCGGTCCGGCCGGCTTCCAACGCGACCCGATCACGCGCTCGGCCACGTACTCCGGTCGAACGGCAGCGGCAGCAGCTCCTTCAGCCGATGCCGTCCCACGATCGCCTTCAGGTTCGCGAGCACGATGGAGATGTCGCCGCAGTACTCCCAGAGCAACTGCCGGCAGGCGCCGCACGGCGGTGCGGACGCTTCCGTATCCGTGACGACGGCGAGCGCGGCGAACTCGCGCTCGTTCTCGGACAGCGCCTTGAGCAACGCGACGCGCTCGGCGCAGACCGTGAGACCGAACGACGCGTTCTCGATGTTGCCGCCGGTGTAGATCGTGCCCGTCAACGAGAGGAGCGCCGCACCCACCGGGAAATTCGAGTACGGTGCGATCGCGAACTCGCGCGCGGCACGGGCGGCCGACACGAGCCGATCCAGGTGCTCCGGCGTGAGATCAGATCCGCGCAACGACGGCCTCCAGCAGTCCGGTGAACCGATCCTGAACCCGAGCCGTGACCTCGAGCACCTCCTCGGCCGAAATCGGCTTGGGCAGCATCCCGGCGCCCATGTTCGTGAGGCACGAGATGCCGAGCACCTCGAGGCCCATGTGCCGCGCGACCAGCGCCTCCGGCACCGTCGACATGCCGACCGCATCGGCACCCAGCCAGCGGAAGGCGCGGATCTCCGCTGGCGTCTCGTAGCTCGGACCCGAAACGGCGAGATAGACGCCGTGCTCGACGGGCTGCCCGATTGACGCGGCGGCCGCATCGGCCAGATCCCGCAGCCGCCGCGAGTACACTTCGGACATGTCCGGAAACCGGGGGCCGAATCGATCGTCGTTCGCCCCCACGAGCGGGTTCACGCCCATCAGGTTGATGTGGTCGTCGAGCACCATCAGGGTCCCCGGCGGGAACTCCGGGTTGAGGCCACCGGCAGCATTCGTAAGGACGACCGCCTTCACGCCGAGCCGTCCGAGCACGCGGACGGGAAACGTCACCGCTTCCATCGAGTGCCCTTCGTAGAAGTGGGCGCGCCCGGAGAGCACGATGAGGCGCCGGTCGCCGACGACGCCCACAGCCAGCTTCCCGGCGTGCCCGATCACCCGCGGCACGGGCCATCCGGCGATCTCATCGCAGCTCGCCCACGTCGCCCCGGTCAACCGATGCGCGAAGCCGCCCAGACCGGACCCGAGCACGACGCCCACGGTCGGCGTGGCGCCGCTCCAGCGGCGCACCGTGGCCGCCGCCGCCTCGACACGCTCGAACCCGTCCATCGGCGCGGCTATTCTCCGTGAGCAGGCCTCGACGTTCAAGTCGCGTGTGGGACGGCCGCCACGGAACCCGCCAGTCGTCGTCCGCCTTGGCGCGCTCGCGTTCGTGGTCGTGGTCGCTTCGTGCATGATCCGGAGGATCGAGTCAGCGGCGTCCGTCACGAGAGGGCGGCCGTCGCGTCGCGGCCGTCGATGACGCCGAGCACGAGCGAACCCGCGCGCGGTCCCTCCTCGGCAATCGTGACGGCCTCGGCGATCAGCGCCTCGGCCGGCGCCAGCCGCGCCTCCTCGTCGCATGCCAGGATCAGGACGGGGTCGCCGGCCGATACCCGGGCGCCGAGCGGCGCGAGGATCTCGAGGCCGGCGGCGTGCTGGACCGGTGTGTCGATCCGGTCACGCCCGGCCCCGAGCACCGCCGCCGCGCGCCCGATCAGTTCGGCGTCCAGTCTGGCGACGAATCCCGACGCGGGCGCCCGCCACGGCCGCCGGAGCCGGGCCGCCGGCAGCGGGCCGTAGTCGTCGATCACGCGGGCGTCTCCTCCCTGCTGTTCGACGATGGCGCGCAGCTTCTCGAGGCCGGCGCCGCTGGTCAGCGCGCGCCGAACGCTTGCTTCGGCGTCCGCGAGGTCCGTGGCGACGCCCGCGAGCACCAGCATCCTGGCCGCGAGATGCACGCTCAACGCCTCGACGTCCTGCGGTCCGCGCCCCTTCAGGGTCTCGATCGCCTCCACGATTTCGTTCGCGTTCCCGACCGCCCGGCCGAGCGGCGCATCCATCGCGGTGAGCAGGGCCTGCGTGCGGACGCCGTTCCGCTCGCCGATTCCGGCGAGCCAACTGGCGAGCTGCCGTGCGTCCCTCTCCGTCTTCATGAACGCGCCGCGGCCGACCTTCACGTCGAGGACGAGGGCCCCGATGCCCTCGGCGACCTTCTTGCTCAGGATCGACGCGCAGATGAGCGGGATGCTCTCCACGGTGCCGGTCACGTCGCGCAGCGCGTACAGGCGGGCGTCGGCGGGCGCGATCTCGCGGGTCTGGCCGATCAGCACGCACCCGGTGCGCCGCAGCGCCTGCCGCATCTCCTCGAGCGAGAGCCGCGTTCGGAATCCCGGAATCGCCTCGAGCTTGTCGAGCGTGCCGCCGGTATGCCCGAGACCGCGCCCCGACATCATCGGGACGATCGCGCCGCAGGCGGCGGCCAGCGGCGCGAGGACGATCGAGGTCTTGTCTCCGACGCCGCCGGTCGAATGCTTGTCCACGGCGGGGCCGTCGAACTCCGAGAGGTCCAGGCGCACGCCGGACCGCGTCATCGCATCGGTCAGCGCGACCGCTTCGCCGAGCGACATCCCGCGACAGACGATCGCCATGAGCAGCGCCGCGGCCTGATAATCGGGCCACGAGCCGTCGGTCGCTCCCTCCACGAACGCGCGAATCGCGTCGTCGTCGAGCGCCCCGCCGTCACGCTTGCGGCAAATGACGTCGACGGCGCGCATGGGCGGGAAGTATAGTGTGGAACCCGTGTCCGACACGGCGCGCGTCCTGCTGACAGCGGCTCTCCTCTCGATGACCGCCCTCGGGGTCTTCGTCTGGAAGGTGCGTCGCCTCGATCCGGACGGGCCGGACCGCCTGGTCGCGCAGCTGCGGCTCGCGCAGTGGGCGGCCCTCGCGCTCGCCGCCCTGGGCGCCGCGTCGATTGGGACTGCCGCCGCCACCCAGGCGCCGTACGGGCCGGTCGACGTCACGCTCGGGCTCGCGTTCGTGATCGGCGCCGCGCTCCTGCTGCAGCGCGAGCCGCGCGAGGCCCTGATGCTCGCGGCCGGGGCGTTCGTCGTGCAGGCGATGATCAATCTCGCCCACCGCCCGCACGGCCTGCCGCCGATGACGCCCGGCTGGTACACGGCCGGGTGCGCGATCTATGACGTCTTCTTCGCGGCCATCTGCTATTGGGGCAGGCGCTCGTGACTGATCCGCGCCGTGGGGCAAGGGGGCAGTCCACGCAGTTCGCCCGCCGCGTGCTGAGCCTGCTCCGGGGAATTCCGCCAGGGCGCGTCATCACGTACGGCGAGCTGGCGCGGCTCGCCAGGCGACCGGGGGCGGCCCGCGCCGTCGGCAACATCATGCGTCGAGCGCCGGAGCCCGGACTGCCCTACCACCGCGTGGTCGCAGCCGGCGGCCAGGTGGGCGGCTTCGGACAGAGCCCTCAGCTCAAAGCTGCGCTGCTGCGCGCCGAAGGACACACAATCCGCCGCGGTCGGATCGCAGAGTTCGAGGAGCGGCGCTGGACGCGCGGCCTTGCGTCTACGCGCTCGGCACGGTGAGATAGATCAGGTAGTTCGTCCCGCCCTTGTTGATCCACACGCGGATGTAATCGTTCCCCACGAGCGTCTCGACCCTCGCGGCCCCCGAGCGAGGAATGCCCGCCTTGGCGATGGTCTTCGCTTCTGTTGTGGTCAGGACCTGAGCGAGGGCGCGGCCCTTCACCTGGCCGCCCTGCAGGAACTCGACCCAATGCTGCTGTTCCGTCGTCTGGCCGACGACCGCGGACGGCATGTCGTTCGTGACGCGCACGCTGTAGCTTCCAGGGGCGAGAGGCTGACCGTCGGCGAGCACACGTTTGGGAATCCGCACCGACATCAACGTCGCTGCGGAGACGTTCGGCGCCTCGGCGGCTCCCGTCAACGGCTGCTCGGTCGGCGTCTTCGCGGGTACCTGCGCGCTCGCGAGCGGCTGGGCAACGACAGCGGCAAGGATCGCCGCGCCGGCGCTTGCAATGAAACCTTTCCGAGTCATCTCTGCCTCCCGGATGAATATCGCCAAGCCAGAAGCCATGAGCGAGCAGCCCGGAGCCGGAAGTTCCGCGGCCCGGCGCCATGTCTTCAGGCTACCACCTATATTGCCATGAGATCGAACTGCTCGTGGTGCAACTGCTCGTCCTGGCGGATCGTAACGGGGCGCCCGACGGTCGCTTCGAGCTCGCGGAACACGCTCCGGCCTTCGTCCTTCAGGGCTCGGGCAATTTCCGGATTCACCCGGAGGACGATGCTGTAGCCGTCGAGGTCCGCGCTGACCTTCTTGACCTCCATCAGGATGTCGTAGCAGATCGTCGTGCTCGTCTTGATGGTGCCCGTCCCCGAGCAGTACGGACAGGGCTCCGTCAGCGTGCGCTCCAGGCTGCTCTTCACGCGCTTGCGCGTGATGATGATGAGTCCGAAGTCCGACACCTGGACGGCCTTGGACGGCGCCCGGTCCTTGCGCAGCTCCTGCTCGACGGTCTGCGCGACCTTCTGGCGGTTCTTCTTCTCCTCCATGTCGATGAAGTCGAGAACGATGATCCCGCCCAGGTCCCGCAGCCGGATCTGTCGGACGATCTCCTTGCAGGCCTCGAGATTCGTCTTGACGATCGTGTCCTCGAGCCGGCCGGCGCTCTTCTTCCCGACGTATCGTCCCGTGTTGACGTCGATCGCCACCAGAGCCTCGGTCTGGTTGATGACGATATAGCCGCCGGATTTCAGCCAGACCTTGCTCCGGAGCGCCTTGTCGATCTCGCCCTGGACGCCGTATTCGTCGAAGATCGGGTAGTCCTTCGTATAGAGCTTCACCCGGCCGACCATGTTCGGCATGATCCGGCCGACGAGCGCCATCACGCGCTTGTATTCCGTCTCGTCGTCGAGGCGGATGGCCGTGTACTGCTCGGTCAGCAGATCGCGCAGGAGCTTGGTGACGAGGCTCTCTTCGCGGAACAGGACGGCCGGCGTCCGCTCCGACTCCCGGCGCCGCTGCACCTCGTTCCAGACCTGCTGGAAATACGTCAGATCCGAGACGATGTCCTCTTCCGGCCGGCTCGATGCCGCCGTCCGGATGATCACACCGCCAGGCAGGCCGGACTGCTCCCGAAACCGCTGGATGATGCTCCGCAGGCGGCGCCGCTCGTCCCGTGATTCGATCTTGCGAGAGACGCCGATGTGGTCGACGGTTGGCATGTAGACGAGAAACCGGCCCGGGAGGCTCAGGTGGGAGGTGATGCGCGCGCCCTTGGTGCCGAGCGGCTCCTTGACCACCTGCACGACGACCTCCTGGCCCTCCTTCAGGAGGTCTTCGATCCTGGCGCTCGGCGGCTGCCGGTCGCGGTCGCGGCGTCCGCCGGCCCGCTTCTCCTGACGCTCCTGGGGACTGCGGCCGTTCTCCCCTTCGGGCGCTTCGGAGCCATCGCCGTCGAGCGGCGCGGCCTCTGCGGGTTCGCCGTGGAGCTCGTCCTCGTCTTCGAGGGCTTCCTCGGTCGGGCTGATGACGTCCGTAACGTAGAGGAACGCGTCGCGCTCGAGACTGAGGTCAACGAACGCCGACTGCATGCCGGGCAGCACCTTGGAGACCCGGCCCTTGTAGATGTTGCCGACGACACCGCGCGACTGCTCCCGCTCGATGAAGATCTCGACGACTTGATCGTCCTCGAGGATGGCCACGCGAGTCTCGTGGATCGTCGAGGAGATGATCATCTCCTTGTTCATGCGACCGACTCCAACGGGCCGGCCACGCCACGCCCGCCGGCAGACCTCCGGCGACGCCGGCGCTCGCGCACAGAGCGCACAGCAGCACCAGCCACCACACCGGAAGAACGTCGACGAACCCGTTCATAGGCAGGACGACCCGAAACAGAAAATCAAAGCCCGTAGCCACGCAGCCCGTGGCCCTAATTCGTGAACCGCCTCATCCTCACGTTGAGGATGAGTCCGAACCCGGCAAACGTCGCCACGAGCGACGATCCGCCATAACTCATGAGCGGCAGGGTCAGGCCCTTCACGGGAGCGAAACCGGCCGACATGGTGATGTTGTACAACACCTGGAACCCGAATCCCGAAACCATCGCCGCGACGAGATAGGCGCCTATCTTGTCCTTGGCCAGCCTGGCCGCGTCCAGACTCCTCGAGATGACGAACATGTAGAGGCCCAGCGCGACGAGGACGCCGATGAAGCCGTGCTCCTCCGCCAGGACCGAGAAGACGAAGTCGTTGTGGGCCACGGGCAGGAACCCGCCGCTGCCCTGCGTGCTGCCGCGGAACCCCTTCCCGAAGAGGCCGCCGGAGCCCACCGTGACCTTGGCCTGAATCTGCTGGTACCCCGCACCGCGGGGGTCCTTCTCCGGGTCCACGAACGTGACGACGCGCTGGCGCTGGTAGTCGTGCAGGCCGAACTTCCAGATCACCGGCGAGAGCATCGCCAGGACCAGGGCGCCGACGAAGAGCCACTTCATCCGGAGGCCGGCCAGGTAGACGACCCCGACGTAGACCGGCACCAGCGTGGCGGCCGTGCCGAGGTCGGGCTGCTTCAGGATGAGGTAGGCCGGGACGGCGAGAAACAGCCCTCCGACGGCCAGCTCGCCAAACGACCGCGCGCCGCGCCGGCTCTCGCCATAGAACATCGCGAGAACGAGCGCCAGGCCGAGGCGGGCGAACTCCGACGGCTGCAGCGTGAACCCCGCCAGCGGAATCCATCGGCGCGCGCCGTTGCTCTCGTGGCCGAAGAAGTTGACATAGGCAAGCGCGAGGAGGAGCAACCCGTAGAGCAGGACGGAGCGTTGCGTCAGCGTGCGGTAGTCGATCGCCATGCAGACACCGAGCGCGATCAGGCCCACAGGCAGGGCATAGACCTGCTGCCAGAACTGCGGTCCCGGCTGGCTCTGCCGCACGTCCCAGGTGACGCTGTAGATCGTCGCCAGCCCGATCAGGGTCAGCGCCAGCACGGCCGCCAGCAGCGGCCAATCGACGTGCGCGGACAGGCGACGTTCGACAATCATTTGTTGGATGCCGGGGACGCCGCCGCATCGCGCCGCTCACCCGCGTCGACTGCTGGCGTCGTCGCTTTCCGGTCGCTGGCGACGACAGGCGCTGCCGCAGGCGCCGGCGTGACCGGCTTCGGCCAGACGGGCAGCGGACGACCTTCCCGCTTCGCGTAGTAGGTGTCGAGGACGAACTTCGTGATCGGCACGGCCGCTGCGGCGCCCCAGCCTCCGTGCTCGACCATGATGACGCCCGAGATCTCCGGCTCGTCGCGCGGCGCGAAGAACTCGAACCACGCGTGTTCCTTCGCGTTGTGACCTGCCGCGGCGTAGGCCCGTCGCTTCTCCTCGGAGACGACCTGCGCCGTACCGGTCTTGCCGGCGAGATCGTGGCCGACGACTTTCAACGCGGACGCGGTGCCCCCGCCGTTGACCGCAAGCCACATGCCCTGATGCACCGGCCCGAGGACTTCGGCCGGAATCCGGAACAGGGTGCGCGGGGGTCGCGTGGTCAGATCCCGCCACCCCTCACCGGTGTCAACAGCCTTGACGACGTGAGGCGTGACGATCGTCCCGCCGTTGGCGACGGCGGTCACCATCGTCGCGAGCGCGATCGGCGTGACTGACAGCGGCCCCTGTCCGATGCCGACCGAGATCGTCTCGCCCGCGTACCACTTCTCGTGCGCGGTGCGCATCTTCCACTCCGTCGACGGGATGATGCTTTCCACCTCGTTCGGCAGGTCGATGCCGGTCTTCCCCGCCAGCCCGAGCAGCTCGGCGTACTTGTGGATGGTGTCGACCTTCAGCATGCTGGCGAGGGTGTAGAAGTACACGTCGCACGACTGCTCGATCGCGTGCTCCAGGTCGAGCGTGCCGTGCCCCTCCTTCTTGTCGCAGTGAAAGACGTGGCCGTAGAACGACTTCGATCCGGTGCACGTCACCTTGAAATCCGGCGTGATGACGCCTTCCGAGAGCGCGGCAACCGCCATCAGCACCTTGAACGTCGATCCCGGCGAGTACCGCCCCTGGATCAGCCGATCCTGCAGCGGCCTGGCCGGATCGGTGTTCAGCGCGTTCCACTCGTCGCCGCTGATCCCGTTGGCGAACGCGTTCGGGTCGTACTCGGGCTGGCTCGTGAGGGCGAGAATCTCACCGGTCTGCGGATCGAGGAACACGGCCGCGCCGGACAGGCCCTGCGCTTCGTAGGCGGTCTCGAGCGCACGCTGCAGGTCGTCGTCGATCGTCAGCTTCAAGCGCGCGCCGACTTCCGGATCCTCCTGGCCCCGCTCCTCCACCTCCCGCCCACGGGAGTTGACCGCCACGTACTTCGCGCCGTCCGTGCCCATCAGCTGCGAGTTGTAGGTCCGCTCCAGCCCCGCCTGGCCGACGATGGCGCCCGGCGCCAGACCGGCGTACTCGATCTGCTGGAGCTGCGCCTCGCGGACCTCGCTCACGTAGCCGAACAGATGCGCAGCGAAGCCGCCCTGCGGGTAGCTGCGTGTCGGCACCTGCTGGACGACGACCTCCGGCAGCTCGAGCTTGCGCGCCAGGACGGACGCCACCTGTTCGAACGTCGCGTGCTCGATGACGGGAATCGGGCGGAACGACGCGTCGAGCCGGTGCCGGCGCACCAGGTCGGCCAGGCGGTCCTCCTCGACGCCGGTCGCCGCGGCCAGGCGCCTGATCGCGTCGCTCAAATCGCGCGGATTAGGGCTCTGCTCCCGCACGATCGCGATCGTGTAGGAGTAGTCGTTCTGCACGAGCACCTTGCCGTTGCGGTCGAACAGCACCCCGCGGGGCGCCCGCAGGGGAATCGTCCGGAGCTCGTTGTTCTCCGCCATCTCCGAGTACGTCTGGTGCTCGGGGACCTGGAGGACCCAGAAGCCGATGGCGAGCAGGCTCAGACAGACGACCGCCACGATCCGCAGGACGGTCAGCCGCACGAGCAGGCGCTGCCGATCCTCAAACGCGACGGGCGTGAGCATGATCGGACGTACAGGTTACCATTCCCGCCTCTTGATCCCCGACCGCCGGCCCGGGCGCCGCGACGCCAGGCCCGGGAGCGCCTCGCTGAGCTGGAAGACGATCAGCCCGCACGCGGCGTTGAATACTGTCTCGGCCAGAACCGCCCCTGCCGAGAGGGGCTGCCACCGCTGATCGATCAGGGCGTGCATCCCCGCGAGCAGGACCCGGTGCAGCACCGAGGCGGCCACGAGGAGCGCCAGCCGCGCGACCGGACGGGCGACGACGAACTGGGTCCCGATCTCGCCGACCGCGAACCCGATGAGGGTCTTGACCAGCCCGCCCGATCCCACGACGTCGTTCGAGAGCGCGTCCTGGACGAGCCCTCCCACCGATCCCGCCAGCATGCCGGCAACGGGGCCCCAGTTGAGGGCCGCGTAGACGACGCCCACGAGCACGAGATCGAACAGCCAGCGCCCCCCGACCGCATAGCGGGCCAGGGCGAGCTGCAGCGCCACGGCGATCGCCATTGTGAGGAGCACGGCCGCAAGCTTCACCGGGCGCCCTGCTGCGCCGGAGGGCCGGCCGGGCGCGCGAGCATGACCAGCACGATATCCACGTGGGAAAAATCGATGGCCGGCGTCACCGCCACGGTCCACTCGCCGGCACGACGCTCGGCGCGCGTGACCGTCCCGACGAGGAACCCGCGTGGATAGATCCCGTCCTGTCCGGACGTGAGGACCCGATCCCCCGACTTGATGTCGGCGGCGCCCGGCACGAACTCGACCCGCAGGGGCGGCGTGCCGCTGCCGCCGCCCACTATCCCCCCGGACCCCGTCCGCTCGAAGTAGACGGCGGCATGGGCGTTTCGATCGACGAGCAGCTGGACCTCGGCCGCGTGCGGCAGGGGCTGATTGATCACCCGGCCGACGACGCCGTTGCGTCCGATCACCGCCATGTCCGACTGAACCCCGTCCAGGGATCCGCGATCGATCGTGACGGAGAAGGCGCCGGGCGACGGCGCCCCGGCAATGACCCGTGCCGCGACGGTGGGCGTCGAGAGCGTCGGCTTCAGCCCGAGCGCGTCCTCGAGCGCGGCGGCCTGGCTCGCCTGCGCACGCGCCTGCTGCAGCTCGGCCTGCAGCTCGAGCGTCTGGCGCCGCAGATCCTCGTTCTCACGCGCGGCGCCCCGGAGGGCGAAGTAATTGGACCAGACGGAGCGGCCCGCGTCGGCGACCCCGGCGACGACCTGCTGCACCTTGGCGAATACGCCGAAGGCCACCGTCTGCATGACCGGTAGACCGTTGCTCGACTGAACCTGCGCCGAAATCAGCAGCACGTGACCGATGCAGAGCGCGAGGAGCAGGAAAGCGGTGCGGCGTTTCAATCGAGGGAGATCTTTCTCAGCAGCTCGAAGTTCGACAGCATCTTGCCGGCGCCGAGCACGACCGTGGACAGCGGGTCTTCGGCCATCGCGACCGGCAGGCCGGTCTCCTCGCGCAGCCGCTTGTCCAGGTTCTTCAGCAGCGAGCCGCCGCCCGTGAGCACGATGCCTCGATCGACGATGTCCGCGGAGAGCTCCGGCGGCGTCCGCTCGAGCGCGACGCGCACCGCGTCGACGATGACGTTGACCGTTTCGGCCAGCGACTCACGGATCTCCTCGTCACTGATGGTGATGGTCTTCGGCACGCCCTCGATCAAGTGGCGTCCTTTGATCTCCATCGTCAGGCGGTCGTCCAACGGGAACGCCGACCCGAGCTCCATCTTGATCTGCTCGGCGGTCCGCTCGCCGATGAGGAGGTTGTACGTCTTCTTGATGTACTGAATCACCGCGTCGTCCATCTCGTTGCCGGCGACGCGGATGGCCTTGCTGTAGACGATGCCGGCGAGCGAGATCACCGCGATATCCGTCGTGCCGCCGCCGATGTCCACGACCATGTTGCCGGAGGCCTCCTCGATCGGCATCCCGGCGCCGATGGCCGCGGCCATCGCTTCCTCCACCAGGTACACCTCGCTGGCTTTCGCGCGGTAGGCGCTGTCCTTGACCGCGCGCTTCTCGACCTGCGTGATCTCGGAGGGCACCCCGATGACGATGCGGGGCCGCACCCACATCGTCCGGTTGTGCGCCTTCTTGATGAAGTGCGCGAGCATCTTCTCGGTCACCTCGAAGTCGGCAATCACGCCGTCCTTCATCGGCTTGATGGCCACGATGTTGCCCGGCGTGCGGCCGAGCATCTCTTTCGCTTCCTTCCCGACCGCCTCGATCCGCCCGCTCACCTTGTTGATGGCCACGATGGACGGCTCGTTGACGACGATGCCCTTTCCACGCGCGTACACGCAGGTATTCGCCGTCCCGAGATCGATGGCGAGGTCGCTGGAGAACAACGAGAACAACGATCGGAGGTTCAACTGAGCTCCTTCGCCCGGGGGATGTCGTCCACGCCCATGGAGATGCCGTCCTTGCCCTGCTGCTTCACACGGTACATCGCAGCATCGGCGGCTTGTAGGAGATCTTCGGCCGTTTCGGCCACTTCCGGCAGGGTGGCGATGCCAATCGAGGCGGTCAGCCGGCTCCCCGGCCCCCGATCGGCGAGAAAGACGTAGCGGCGGATCCGGTCGCGCATCCGCTGCGCGACGAATACCGCCCCTTCCGGATCGGTCTCGGGCAGGACGACCGCGAACTCGTCCCCGCCGAAGCGGGCGACGACGTCCGTCTCGCGCGCGCTGGCCCGGATGACGGCGGCCGCCTCGACGAGCGCCCGGCTTCCGAGCAGGTGGCCATGCGCGTCGTTGATCCGCTTGAACCCGTCCAGGTCGACGAACAGGAGCGAGAGGGCACGACCGTTCCTGACGGCGCGCTTGGTCTCCTTCCGCAGCACTTCGTGAAGGTACCGCGCGTTGTACAGCTGCGTCAGATCGTCGGTGACCGAAAGCGACTCCGCGCGAGCCACCCTCAAAGCATTGGCAAGGGCGAAGCCGGCGGGTTCGACCAGCCGGCCGAGCGCGGTCTTGACCGAAGCCGTGAGCCTGGGCATCCGGCGGGCCCGCCCGTGGTCGAATCCCACCAGGACGCCCACCAGCGCGCCATTGGCGACCAGAGGCCACCCGATGCCGGCCGCTTCCACGAGCTCGCCGACGCGCGGATCGCCGGCCAGGCGATCGGTCACATACGGATCGCTGCTCTGGACCACGACGTCCGCGACGGCCTCGGCCGCGCCCTTCATCATCGGGTCGGGCCGGGCGCTGGCGAGCCAGTGCACGCCGCCGTCCGGTTCGACCGCCACCACGGACCAGCCTGCGAGGGGCAGCCAGGCGGCGACCCTGACGAGCAGCGCCGAGGCGACCGCCGACGGCTCGGTCGAGACGTTCACCGCCCGGACGAGGTCCGCGAACACGTCCACACGCCCCGCCAGGCGCTCGAGGTACGGCGCCGATCCAGCAAGGCGATCCGCGAGATCGACTTCGCCGGGGAGGCCGAGCGCATGTTCCACCTCCGTGAGCCGCAGCGGAATCGACAGGTGATGCCGGAAGCCCAGGGAGCGGGAAAGATCCGCGAGCCGGCCGTCGTCGGTCACGCTGTAGGAGGCGGCAGGCGCGCGCTCGACGAGCGCCGCGACGAGTCGCCGGTCGAGGTCGTCGGGGGCGACCAGCTCCCAGAGGATTCCCTCGGCCACCCCCGGCGGCGGCCAGCTCGTCCCCTGCCGCTCGATGAGCAGCAGGACGCGCCCCGACCGGCGCAACGGCGCGACGTGTCGCTCGACGCTGCGGCTGCGATGATAGATCGCGAGCGTGAGCGCGCAGTCCGGAGGCGTGGCGTGGGATCGAGAGGACGCCCGATGTCGTCGTGCCGGCATGGTGAACGGGCGCCCATGGCGCGGCCGTGGAGCCCGCGAAACGCCACACTATACCATGCCGGAACGCCCGGATTCCCTTGGGATACCGGCACTTAAGGCGGCTTTCGGCGAACGCGGCCGCGTTGCGCGCCCGACGTCTGTCGGCTGCCGGCCGGCGGTCCGCTGCGCGCGAGCTTGGTGGGGCTCGCCGACGGAGCATCGCGCCGGCCGCGTGCCATAATTGGAAAATTCAGCGGGCCCGCGGGCCCGCGCCTGGGAGAGAAGCCTGACCCTATGACCATGCTCGATGGGATGCGTCGGCACAAGAGCTGGCTCAAGTGGAGCCTGGGCCTGGTATGCCTGACGTTCGTGCTGTTCTATGTCCCGAGTTTCCTCAGGAACGGCGGCGTGGCCGGCGTGACCGGCGCGCAAGCCGACGACGTCGTCGCTTCGGTCGACGGCTATGAGATCACGGCCGGCGAGTACCGCCGGCTCTACGCACAGCAGCTCCAATCGTTGCGCCAGGCCTACGGCGCGAACATCGACGAGAAGATGCTGCAGCAGCTCGGAATCGCGCAGCGGATTCTCTCGCAGATGGTCGACGAGGCCGCCATCGTCGCCGAGGCCCAGGATCTCGGCCTCACCGTGAGCGACAGCGAGCTGGCCGAGCGGATCAAGCACTTGCCGGGATTCCAGCAGAATGGCCAGTTCGTCGGCGAAGCGACCTATCGCGAGATCCTGTCGATGCAGCGGCCGCCGATGCGTCCGGTCGAGTTCGAAGCCCAGCTGCGGCGGTCGATTCTGGCCGACAAGCTGCAGGATGCCGTGACGAGCTGGATCAGGGTCTCCGACGCGGACGTCGATGCCGAGTACCGGCGCCGCAACGAGAAGGTCAAGCTGGAGCTGGCGGTGCTGAGCGCCAATCGGTTCGAGAACGGCATCCAGCCGACCGACGCCGAGCTGAACGCGCAGTTCGCCGCGCACCCGGACCTGTACAAGATCCCGGAGAAGCGGCGCGTCCGCTACCTGTCGATCTCGAGCGACGCGCTGCGCGACAAGATGACGGCGACGCCGGAAGAGATCGACGCCCGCTACCAGCAGAACCAGCAGCTGTACTCGACGCCCGAGCAGGTGCGCGCAAGCCACATCCTCTTCAAGACCGAAGGGAAGGACGAGGCGGCGGTGAAGAAGACGGCCGAGCAGGTGCTGGCCCGCGCGAAGGCGGGCGAGGACTTCGCGGCGCTCGCGAAGAAATACTCCGAGGACGACGCCAACAAGGACAAGGGCGGCGATCTCGACTACTTCGGGCGCGGCGTCATGGCGAAGGAGTTCGAGGATGCGGCGTTCAGTCTGCAACCCGGACAGATCAGCGACCTGGTCAAGACCGCGTTCGGGTACCACATCATCAAGGTGACCGACAAGAAGGCGGCGTCGACGCGATCCCTCGACGAGGTGCGGCCGATGCTCGCCGAGCAGATCAAACAGGAGAAAGCGGAGCAGCAGGCGACGTCGATGGCCGATCAGATCGCCAAAGAGATCAAACAGCCGAGCGATCTCGACAAGATCGCACGGACGCGCAACCTGACCGTCGGCGATTCCGGCCTCTTCGCCCGCGACGAGCCGCTGGCCGGCCTCGGTCTGGTGCCGGCCGTGTCCGCCGAGGCCTTTTCGATGCAGAAAGGTGCGGTGAGCGGCGAGCTCAAGACCAACCAGGGGTACGCATTCATCGCGCTCACCGAGATTCAGCCGGCCCACGCGCCGGCGCTCTCCGACGTGAAGGACAAGGTCCGCGAGGACGTCGTGCGCCAGAAGGCGCTCGATCTGGCGAAGGCGAAAGCCGAGACGCTGGCACAGGCCGCGAAGAGGAACTTCGCGGCCGCGGCGAAGGCGGCCGGAGTCGACGTGAAGACCACCGACTTCGTGCCCAGGGGCACGGCGCTGCCGGACGTCGGCGTGAACAACGCGGTCGACGATGCCGTGTTCAAGCTGAAAGCCGGGGAAGTGGCGGGCCCGATCTCCACCGACGGCGCCGTCGTGGTGGCACGCGTGGTGGACCGTCAGGAGGTCAAGCCCGACGCCCTCGCCGCCGACCGCGATTCGGTGCGCAGCGACATCCTCCAGCAGCGCCGGCAGGACTTCTTCGAGGCCTACATGGCCAAGACGAAGGTCAAACGCACGATCCGCTACAACGAGGAGACCATCAAGTCGCTGCTGGGCAGCTGACGATCAGTTCCAGAAGACGTTGGGCATGATCATCAGCGGCTCGCCGCGGCGGAAGAGCTGAAGCCGGGCAGCCACCGCGTCGGCCAGCCGCGCTTCCGGTGCCCGCAGCAGGGCCGCCCCGAGGATCCCATCCTGAGTTGCGCCGAGCGGGTTGGCCAGCAGGTCGTACACGGTCCGCTTGGGCGGGTAGATCACGAGCTGCACTTCCCTGCTCGGATCGAGCTTGGCCTTCTGCTTGGCAACCTGAATCGCCGTCTGCAGCCCTCCGAGCTGGTCGACGAGCCCGAGCTGCTGAGCCTGACGGCCCGTCCACACTCGGCCCTGCGCCACCGCGTCGATGTGCTCGGGTGTCGACCCGCGTCCCTGGGCGACACGCGATAGGAAGAGCTCGTAGGTGGCGTGGAGCTGCTCCTCCATCTTCGCCCGCTGCTCCGGCGTGAACGGCGTGAACGGCGATTCGATCTCGGCGAAGCGCCCGTCGCTCACCGCCGCCTCGCCGACGCCCAGCTTGTCGAGCGCGCCCTTGACGACGAACTTGCCGGTGACGACTCCGATCGAGCCGGTGATCGTGCCTGGCTCGGCGACAATCGTCTGCGCCGGCACCGCGATGTAGTAGCCGCCGGACGCCGCGACGTTGCCCATCGACACGACGAGCGGCTTGACGTTGCGGGTCAGCATCAACTGGCGCCAGATCGCCTCGGACGCGATGGCGGAGCCTCCGGGGCTGTCGATCCGCACGACGATGGCGCGAATCGCCGGATCGACGCGAACCTTGCGAAGCCACTGGATGAACGTGTCCGACCCGAGCACGGTGCCGGTCGGCGAATCGAACGAGCTGGCACCGCTGGCAATCGTGCCCGTCGCGTACAGGACGGCGATCTTCGGGCCCTGCCCCAGTCCCACGGCCTCGAGCGGCACCCGAGCGTAGGCGTCGCCCTCGAGCGGCCTCGTGCCCTTGACGGGCGCCGCGTCGTCGACTTGATCCTGGTACGCCACTTCGTCCACGAGGCCCGCGGTGCGCGCGTCCTCCGCCAGGTACGGGCCGCCATCGATGGCTTTGACGACCTCGGCCTCCGGCCGGCGGCGCCCTTCCGCGACGCCCTTGACGAGCTGGTCGTACCAGTCACGATTGAGCGAGCGCGTCATCTCCCGGTGCGCGGGCGTGAAGCCCTTCTCCGTGAAGGTGTTCGAGAACGTCTTGTACTCCCCGATGTGCAGCAGGTCCGGAACGACGCCGATCTTGTCGAGCGTCCCGCGGAAGAACAGCTCGTAGCTCGCGACGCCGGTGAGATCGAGCGTGCCTCCAGGCATCATCACGATGCGGTCCGAGGCGGTCGCCATGTAATAGTCCTGCGGTCCGCCGTACTCCAGATACGCGGTGATCGGCTTGCCGGCTCTCTTGAAATCGACCAGGGCCGCCCGAATTTCCTGGACCTGTCCCCAGAGCGCGCCGGAGGCTTCCGGACGAATCACGAGCGTCTTGACCCGTGTGTCGACCTTCGCCTTGCGGATGGCGTCGACCGTCGAGCGCAGGGTCCGCACCGACGTGAACGGCGCCAGCACGGTCAGGGGCTCGACTTCGGCGAACGGCGCCTGGACCTTCAGGTAGAGGGTCGCGTCCGACGGCACGCTCGGCGTCGACGTGCCCGCCAGGAGCAGCAGGGAGCCTGCGATGGACACGACGACGGCGAGCACGATGAATGCGAGAACCAGGATGATGGCGCGGCGTGCAGACACGGCAGGCTCCTGATCGGAGTATACCCGGCGCGCGTGCGGCCTTTCCTCGAGCGGCCGGCCGCCGTATTGTGTCCAGCGCGGAGGGCCCGTCAGCCGCGCCGGCACGCTCCTCCCGTTCGGGCGGCGATTCGAGCGCCTCGTCCAGGGACTCGACGTGCCGGCGATTCCGGTGTATCTGGATCGGGTATGCGGAAGCGACGTCAGCGTCAAACACGGGCGGTTCTCCTGGAAGGCCCCGGAGTGCCTACCCTATCCGGTGACGATCGCATTCGGCCCGGATCCGCCGGGCACGGTGACCGCACCCGAGGCCAAGCTCGCCATCATGGATCTCGGCACTGAAGCCATCCGCCACCGGCGTCCCGCGAACGACCTGCTCCACACGGCGTTCATGCGCGTCGCCAGGCGCCACTGGCGCCGCTTCGCGATGGCCGACAGCACGGGGCAGAGTCTGACGTACGGCCGCGCCCTGGTGGCCGCGATGGCGCTCGGGCGCCTGCTCGCCCGGCGGACGCGGGGGGAGGAGATGCTCGGGCTGCTGCTGCCGGCATCCGTCGGCGGCGTGCTGGCCAATCTCGCCGCCCTGATGGCGGGTCGGATTCCCGTGAATCTGAACTTCACGATCGGCACCGAAGCCATGGACGCGGCGATCGCCCAGTGCGGCATCCGAACGATCCTCACCTCGAGGCGGTTCCTGGACAAGGCCGCCCTTCCCGAGCGGCCCGGCATGGTGTTCCTCGAGGATCTCCGGAACGAGATCGGCGGCCTGGACAAGGCTCTGGCGTTCCTGCAGGCCCGACTCCTGCCCGGCGGCCTGCTCCGCCGTCTGCACGGCGGCCGCCAGCGCACCAGCGGGTCGCTGGCGACGATCATCTTTTCGAGCGGGAGCACGGGCGTGCCCAAGGGCGTCATGATCTCCCATGGCAACGTGCTGGCGAATGTCGACTCGCTGGCCCAGATCTTCCCCCTGACCGGCGACGACTGCTTCATCGGCGTTCTGCCGTTCTTCCACTCGTTCGGCTTCACGGGCACGCTCTGGTTCCCGCTGCTGATGGGGGCCAACGTGGCGTACCACCCGAATCCGAGGGACGCCAAGACGGTCGGCGAGCTCGCCGAGAAGCACCGGGCCACGATGCTGATCAGCACGCCGACGTTCTGCAATGCGTACGTGCGGCGCGTGACGAAAGAGCAATTCGCGCACCTCAAGTACGCGATCGTCGGCGCCGAGAAGCTTCGGGAACCGCTGGCCCGGGCATTCCGCGAGCGCTATGGAATCGATCTGCTGGAAGGCTATGGATGCACGGAGATGGCCCCGGTGGTCGCCGTGAACCGGCCGGACTTCACGGACCGCGGCGTGCGACAGGTCGGCACGAAACCGGGCTCCATCGGCCATCCGATTCCTGGCGTCGCCGTCAAGATCGTCGACCAGGATTCGGGCGAGGGCCCGCTGTTCGGCCGCGAAGGGCTGCTGCTGGTGAAGGGGCCGAACATGATGCTCGGCTACTTCAAGCAGCCGGAGCGGACCGCCGAAGTCATCCGCGACGGCTGGTACGTCACCGGGGATATCGCCCGGCTGGACGAGGACGGCTTCATCTTCATCACCGATCGACTCTCCCGGTTCAGCAAGATCGGCGGTGAAATGGTGCCGCACATCAAAGTCGAGGACACGATCAATGCCGTCCTGGGGGAAGTCTGCTCGGCGGTGATATCGGTCCCCGACGCCGCGCGCGGGGAGCGCCTGGTCGCCTTTTACACCCGCGTGGACGTCAGCGGCGATCAGCTCTGGGAGCAGCTCGCCCAGAGCGATCTCCCCCGGCTCTGGGTGCCGAAGCGCGAGCACCTCTTCGCCATCGATGTGATTCCGTCGCTGGGCACGGGCAAGGTCGATCTCCGGCGGTTGCGAGCGCTGGCCGACGAGCGGGCGGGGGAACCGGCGATCGGTGATCGGTGATCGGGGATTTCATCCCACCGCTTCCGCGCTCCCCACCTCGCGCGCATCGAGCACCTCACGGAGCGTGCGGACGAGCTGGCTCGGCCCGAAGGGCTTCTGCAGGAAGGCGGCACCGCCTGCGACGGCGCGGACGTCGAAAGCCGGATCGTTGGCGTGTCCCGACATGAAGACGACGGGCAGCTCGGGCCGCTGAGCGTGGAGGCGTGCCGCGAGCTCCAGCCCGCCGACCAGGGGCATGACGACGTCGCTGAGCACGATGGAGACGTTGCCGAGTGAGGCGCTCACGGCCTCGAGCGCTTCGCGGCCATTGGCGGCGGCGATGACCGAATATCCGTACCGCTGGAGCGCGTCGCACGTCATCGCCCGAACCACCGGATCGTCCTCCGCGATGAGCACCGTCTCCGATCCCCGGCACTCCCCCTCGACCCCGGGTGCCGGCTCAGCGAGTGGCTCGGCCGGCGCCCGTGCGGCCGGCAGGCAGATGGTGAACGCCGATCCGCGTCCCTCGACGCTGTCCACCCAGATGTCGCCCTCGCTCTGCTGAACGATGCCGTACACGATCGCGAGCCCCAGGCCGGTGCCGTGTCCGACGGGCTTCGTGGTGAAGAACGGCTCGAACAGGTGCGGCAGGACCTCGCGACGGATGCCCGTCCCGGTGTCGGAGACCGTGAGCACCACGTGCGGCGCCCGGCCCGCGGGCAGGGGACGCACACCCGCGCCGGCGAGGTTGGCCGTGGCAATCGTCAGCCGTCCGCCTCGCGGCATCGCGTCGCGCGCGTTCACCGCGAGGTTCATCAACACCTGTTGCACCTGCGAAGGATCGGCTTTCACCGGCCTGAGGTCGGCCGCGAGCGAGACGACCAGGTCGATGTCCGCTCCAATCAATCGGCGCAGCAGATTCTCTGCGTTCGCAATCGCGTCGTTGAGGCTGAGTACGACCGGCTGTCTCGCCTGCTTGCGGCTGAACGCGAGCAAGTCGCGCGTCAGAGAGGACGCCGTGCGCCCCGCCTTCTGGATCTCCGTCGCGTGGCGCCGGAGCGGATGCTCGGGCTCGAGTCGCTCCACGAGCAGATCCGCATAGCCGACGATACCGGTGAGCAGGTTGTTGAAATCGTGTGCGACGCCGCCCGCAAGCCGGCCGATCGCTTCCATCTTCTGCGCCTGGCGGAGCTGCTCTTCGCGAACCCGTAGCGCCTCGGCCGCCTGCCTGCGCTCAGTGATGTCGCGGAGCACTCCGGTGACGTATTCAGTCGAGGCAGCTTTCCAGGTCGAGAGCGCGAGCTCGATCGGGACCTCCGTCCCGTCGCGGCGCCGGCCGGCGACGTCCAACGTGGCGCCCAGCCAGCTGCGATCGCCCGACGAGAGCCGCTGGATCCCGTCGGCGTACTCCTCGCGATGGCGGTCGGGCACCAGCAGCTCGATCGAGCGGCCCAGCGCTTCGCCTTCCGTGTACCCGAAGATCGTCTCGGCCTGGCGATTCCAGAAGACGATCTCGCCGTCCATGGTCATCGAGACGATCGCTTCGCCGACGGAATCGGTCACCGATCGGAACCGGACGTACGCGTCTCCGAGCTGCCGGGCGCGCTCCTCGGCCTGCTCGTGCCAGTGGCTGATGGTCCCGGTCATACGGTTGAACGCATCTGCCATCACCCGCGCTTCCGCCGGTCCCTCCAGAGGCACACGCTGCGCCCAGCGGCCGCCCGCGATGTGGTCGGCGCCCTCCGCCAGATGCCGCAGCGAGCGTGTCATCCGGCGGCTGAACACCACCGCCGCGCCCAGCGCCGTCAGGAGCGTGGCCGCGCCGACCTGCGCCAGCGCAACGCGGATGCCGCTGAGCATCTGCGCCACGGGCGTCCAGTCCTGCAGGAGGACGAGCCTGGCGGCCGAGGCCGATCCGGACGGCAGCGGGTACATGGCGCCAACGTAGACCGTCCGGCCTATCGTGCGTCGGGCGGGGGCACCGTCAATCCGGCCGAGCTCGCCGCCGCCCTCGCGCAGGAGCGCGGTCAGCGCCGCCCGTGCGTCGGCCGGGAGGCTGCTTCCGCAGATGAGGGCCGGCCCGCATACGAGGCTGACCTCGCCGTGCGTAATGACGGCCAGTTCCTTCGCGACCTCGTCGTCGAGGCGAAACCCGGCAGTGAGCGTCCCGAGCACTTCCTCGGCGAACTGCGCCGGCTCGGCCACGACGAGATACAAGGCGTCGTCGAGGCGCACAATCTTGCTCGCGGAGAGCCCGGCGAGGGCGGCGTTCACGAGGTCTCGCAGCTCCGCCGTCGCCCGAGCCCCGTCGTCGATGCCGACGCGCCCGGTCCATCGCCCCTGGCGGTCGGTGACGACGCCGAAGGCCGCGCCCAGCTTGTCGCGGTAGTCGCCGACCATCGCGGTCATGGTCGCCGCGTCGCTCGCCGCCGCGGTGTCGGTGAGCAGTCCGCGAAAGGTCGGCAGCTCGACGACGAGCCGCGTCTGCTTCGCGGCTTCGCGCGTCCGTGCGTCAATCAGATGATTGAACGTCGCGACGGCTCGGCCCAGATCGGCGTCCGCCCTCGCCAGCGACCGTGTGCTCACGACCTGGCTCGCCGCCGCCAGCAGCGCGACGAGCGAGATGCCGGCGACGACCACGACGCTCGTGACGACCTGCGCCTCGAGCCGGCGATGCCACGGGATGGCTCCAGTCGTTGGCTGGGAAAGGGCCACGCGCCTAGAAGCGAACGGAGTAGGTCAC
The DNA here is from genome assembly GCA_963764505.1 of uncultured Acidobacteriota bacterium. Taxonomy (GTDB): domain Bacteria; phylum Acidobacteriota; class Vicinamibacteria; order Vicinamibacterales; family SCN-69-37; genus CAVXSP01. The sequence continues at coordinate 3,202,357 of CAVXSP010000001.1, forward strand.
GGCTGCGTCGAGCGCCGTCTGCCGCTGGGTCGCCGGCCGCTTCGGCTGGCGCAGCACGTCGAGCTCGACGCTGACTGCCGGCCAGAGGCGCATCATCGCGCCGGCGGTGTACCGCCGATAGAACGCCGAGAACGGCCCGGCGTCGTAGTCGAGCCGCTCGGCGCGCGCGACGCCGGTCAGCCAGCCCAGCCGGGCCTCATGGACAATCACGTCCACATAGCCGCCGCGCGTGGAGACTCCGTCGAGCGGACGGCCCGTGATCCACTCGCCGCGGACTTGAATGCCGTGCGCCATCCAGCGCCCGTCGACGCCGGCGAACCGCAAGCGCCCGTGCACGAACGCGCCAGGCATGCTGGGCTGGGTTCTCACGTAGCTGGCGCCCGCGATGACCGAATGCGTGAACGTCTGGACGCGCACCACGGTATCGACGCCCCGCCGCCGCCGGTCGTCTCCCGCGTCCTCCGGCGTACCGACGCTCGCCTCCGCGGAAAGGGCCGGCGTTCCGGCCATCACGTCGAGGCCGGCTTCGAGAAAGGTGTTCGAGAGGGCCCAGTCCGTGCCGTACCGGATGAGCGGCGCACGCGTGAACCCGCCGTATGCGTAGTCGCTGCGCCCGGAGATGCCAAACGGCATGCGGTAGCGCCCCGCGCGCAGGTCCACGAGCGCGCCGCCCCGGTGATAGGTGCGCTCGCCAAACAGCTCCATCGGGCGCACGCGACGATCGTACGGGTAGGTCGAGTGAAACGCGTCCGAGGCAGCCGAGCCCCAGCTGCCGCCCCAGGCGCTCTCGAGGTACATCCGCCAGGCGGTCTGGGGAATCGGACCGAACAGCCGCACCTGCGTCGCGGCGCCCGTCGTGCCGTCGGTGGAGCGGCCGGCCGACATCTCGACCTCGGTCACCACCGATTGCGCCGCCGCGCGCGTCGATCCGACCGCGATGGCCATCAGAAGACCGGCGACGAATCGGCTCACGGCCAGCGAATCTCCAGGCTCGCGCCCGCGCGGACGTCGACCGAACCGCTGAGCACCAATCCGCCGGGCCGCCAGGCGTGGTACGGATACGACCCCGCTGGAACGTGATCAATGGCAAACCGTCCCGCCTCGTCGGTCACCGCGAAGTACGGCGTGTCGACCACCATCACGTAGGCGGCCATCTGCGGGTGGATGTTGCAGAAGATACGGCTCAGCCCCGGCTGGTTGAAATCGACGTCCTTCACCGCGCCGACCGGGTACAGGCCCAGGTCGAACCGCTTGCCTTCGTGGTAGGAGAACACGTTGTGGAACACACGGTCGTCGTTCGGAAACCGCACCTCCGTCCCGACCTGCACGACCAGCACATGCGGCACGAACTGGAGCTGCCGCTGCTCCAGAACCGCCGGCACGGGCGACGACGGCCGCGGAGCGTCCGGCGCCTCCAGCCATACGACGGCGTCCGGTATCGGCCGTTCGCCGACAACGACGGTGCCCCCGATTCCATCGAACACGCCGCCAGACCAGACGACGGCCACGACCGCGATCACGCCAAGACGGAGCGCCAACAAGATGGGGCGACCAGAGCAAGACGGGTGCCACGCCGGACCGGCTGAGCCGTCGCCGCTCGCCCTCCTGTCCGCGGCGCCCAGCGGGATCCCGGCCGGGCGCGCGACGGAATGTGACGGCGGGCCGACGCCGTCGCGTTTCAGATCTGTCGCCCGGTCACAGTTCTGTGCCGTCCCGGCGGGTGCAGGCCCTGGACGGCCGCGTCCGGCCCAACATTTGCTCTACCATGTCGAGTCATGTTCAACGACCGCCGTGTCCGGCCGGCGCGATCCACGGGCACCATCCTCGTGGTGGACGATCTCGCGTCGAACATCACGCTGCTCGAAGAGATTCTTCAGGCGCAGGGCTTCCACGTGCTGAGCGCCACGAACGGCGAGGAGGGTGTCGAGGTCGCCGCGCGCGAACTGCCCGATCTCGTGCTGTCGGACGTCAGGATGCCGCTTTGCGATGGTTTCGATCTCTGCCGCGCGCTGAAGGCGGCCGTGACGACGCGGCTGATTCCCGTCGTCCTGATGACCGGGGCGGCCGAATCGGACGATCGCATCCGCGCCATCGAGGCCGGCGCCAACGACATCGTCAACAAGCCGATCGATCAGCCCGAGCTCAAGGCGCGCGTCCGGTCGCTGCTCGAGCTGAAGCGGTACACCGACGAGCTCGACTCGGCCGAAGCCGTGCTGCGCAGCCTGGCGCTCATGATCGAGGCCCGCGACGTGTACACGGAAGGACACTGCGAGCGTCTGTCGCGCTATGCCGTTCAGCTCGGGCTGCACCTCGGGCTGCCCGAGGAGGATCTGCAGGCGCTCAATCGCGGCGGCTACTTCCACGACATCGGGAAGATCGCGCTTCCGGACGCGATCCTGCTCAAACCGGGCGAGCTGACGCCGGTGGAGGCCGACCGCATGAGGCAGCACACCGTCGTCGGGGACCAGCTCTGCGGCGATCTTCGCGTGCTGCACCAGGTGCGTCCCATCGTGCGGCACCACCACGAACGGCTGGACGGCAGCGGGTACCCGGATGGCCTCTCGGGCGAGGCCGTGCCGCTGCTCGCGCAGCTCATCGGGATCGTCGACGTCTACGACGCGCTGACGACGGCTCGCGCGTATCGCGGGGCGATGGCGCCCGAGGCGGCGCTCGGGGAGCTCGAGCGCGAGGCCGCGCGCGGGTGGCGCCGGCGGGACCTGATCGAGGCGTTCGCGGAGAGCCTCCGCACGCACCAGCTCGAGGGCGGCCGCTAGGCCGCGGCTCAGTTCTCGAGCGACAACCGGCGCGCCACGTCCATCGCGTGCTCGGCCGTGCTCGACGTGCCCATCTCCGTGTCGACGTAGCCGCGGTAGTCGAGACGCCGAAGCTCTCTGAACATGAACGCGTAGTCGATTTCGCCGGTGCCGGGCTCGAGCCGCCCGGGCACGTCGCCGATCTGCACGAGCGCGATCAGTCCGCCGGCGAGGCCTCGTCTGAGATTGAACGTCAGGTTCCCCTCGGTCTGCTGCAGATGGAACATGTCGAAGCAGACCTTCAGGTGCGGATGGTTGACCTCCTGGATGACGGGGAACGCATCGGCCGCCCGATCGAGCGCGTAGCGCTGCTGGTTGGGGCCGACGCTGAGGGGCTCGAAGGCGATTCTCACGCCGCCCGCCGCGGCGACGTCGGCGGCCCGCTTGAGCCCGTCGACAATGCCCCGGCGCTGGACGTCCCAGGGCACATCGGTCTGAAGCCGTCCGACGAAGCTAATCAGATCGGGGGTCCCGAACTGCCTGGCGATTTCCACGCGCTCGCGGATCTCCGCGAGGAGGGCATCCTGCGCGCCCGGCCGCGTGAAACCGGTCGACCCGCCGGCATCTCCGGTGCCCACGATGCTCACGCACTTCAGGCCCGTGTCGTGCTGCGCCTTGGCGATGGCGGCGCGCTCCTCCGGGCTCGCGCTCCAGAAGCTGTACGCCGTGAAGCCCTTGTCGGCCACGGCCCTGACGCGATCCGCCTTCGAGAGCTTCGTCGCCCGAAACATCAGCTCGATGTTGATGGACAACGTGTACGGCGGAGGGCCCGGCGATGATGCCGGCGCCTGCCGGCGCGCCGTGGTGACGGCGAGTGGCGCGGCAAGTCCCGCGGTCAGGAGTTCACGGCGGTTGAGCGGGCGCGAGACGGGACGGTCTGTCATGACGTGACTTCCTCTTTGCTCCCGGGGGCTGCGCCCCCGGCCCCCTACACGCGCTCTCGCTCGGCGCTCCGTCGCCTCGATCCGGGCGCGAGGCTCGCGCGCGACGCGCGCGCTCGGAGCTTGCTCCGAACGACGCCGTTCTGCGCGGAGTTCTGGGCCGCCACAGCGTATAATGACAAATTCCAGCCGCGCGGAAGTGGCGGAATTGGCAGACGCGCAAGCCTCAGGAGCTTGTGGGAGCAATCCCGTGGGGGTTCGAGTCCCCCCTTCCGCATTTGATCCGGGGGCTGCGCCCCCGGACCCCCGACACGCTCACTCGCGGGGCGCTCCGTCGCGTCGCTCCGTGCGCGTGGCTCGCGCGCTCACTGCTGTCGATGCCGGGTCGATCGATGGCCGAATTTGCCGATGCCCGCCTCGGTCGATGCTGGGAACCGCCGATGCAGGCGTCCCCCTCGGCTGTCTCCATCCTGAACACTGGGGCCCGACAAGACGAGGGCCGACAATGACAGCGGTCTCCGGAGTCGTGTAGTGCGGTGTAGGCCCGAATCCGAGCAGCGCGCCGGTTTGGTGGCGCGCGAGATCGCCAGTGGAGGCCAATAGCGCACTTGCCACCAAGGCATGGCATATGGCTTGCTCCACAAGGCGCAGGGAGGTCCAGAAATGTTCGGAATTCTCGGATGGATCGTCTTCGGCCTGATCGTCGGCGCCCTCGCGAAGCTCGTGATGCCGGGCAACGACCCCGGCGGCATCATCATGACGATCGTCCTCGGCATCGTCGGCGCGATCGTCGGCGGATGGATCGGACGAGCCCTCGGATTCTACGGTCCAGGTGAGCCCGCGGGATTCTTCATGGCCATCCTCGGGTCGATCGTGCTGCTCGCGATCTACCGGATGATTGCGGGGCGACGCCGGTTCGACGAGCGATGAGCTGGCTCACCTGGCTCGCGCTGGCCGTGATCGTCGCCGGCCTGGCGGCGATGACTGGGCTCAAGCCGAGGGGCACGCGGCAGGTCGCCCGCACCGATCTCATGTCGGTCGCGCGCGTGGTGCTGGTCCTCATCGTGCTGATTCTCGGAGCCGTGGCCTACTACGCGGGCGCCGGCCGCTGAGTCAGCCGGCGCGCGCGCACCTCATCGCTCAGTCTTCCTTCTTCGCCTTCCCACTCTCCGACGATGATGTGCCAGTGCCCGGCTTCATGATGGCGCCCAGCTTCGGGATGCCGGCAAACCCGGCAAGATTGCTCAGTTGCTCGGGCTTGATATCGCCCTCGATGCTGACGACCGTCAGTTCCTTCGGCTCGGCGCTGATGATCACCAGGCCGAGGATCTTCCCGCCCTCCTGGCGCAGGCTGACGTCGACATTCTCGCCCTTGCCCCGCGCCTCGACGATTCGCGACCATCCCGGCCCGATCAGCTGCTTGCGCATGGACTCCACCATCGAGACCGAGTAGGCGCCCTCGGTGTTGAACTCGAAGCTGCGGACGTAGATGCTGTTCAGTCCCTGCACGGCCTCCCGGACCTTGGCGGAGTCCGGGTCGTCTTTCGGCAGAAACGCCAGCGCCAGCTGGATCAGCGGCCGGTCGAGCGTCACATTGACAGACTCTTGGGCGTCCTTCGCCAGCTGATCGAGATTGAACGGGAATTTCGGCGCCTGCGCTTCGGCCACGCGTGGCGCGCCCAGCGAGACCAACAGCGCGATGAGAACAGCCGGTTTGAACGTATGTCGCTTCATCCAGTCCTCCTACTTTCCGATCTTCCCCGCGCATCGGCAACCGCTCCGGCGCGCGCATGGCTCATCTGGTTTCCGTCAGGACGTGCCGAACCTTGGTCAGTTGATGCGCGGTCACTTGCAGCGCGGTCATCAACTCGGCGTGGGCGCGTTCGCCCTGGATGCGCTCCTGACGCAGCCTGTAACCGGCCAGACCGGCGATCGCGATGACGACGGCCAGGCCGCCGGTCAGGGCCATTCGCCCACCATGCCCGAACAGCCAGTCGAGCCGGCGCGGGGCGCTCACGGGCGCGGCTGGCGCCGCCTCCCGGGCCGCCATTCGCGCTTGCACCCGCCCCGCCAGACCGGCGGGCGGATCCTCCCGTGCCAGCGCGCGCTTCAGCTTCTGCTCCAACCGGTCCATCACCAGGGCTCCCACCAGCGTCGGTCGATCCATCGAGCCTTCACGGCGCGCCCGCCCATCCGCTGCCTCAGGATCCCAAGCGCGCGGTGGAGCCGGCTCTTGATGGAGTTCACGGGCTCGCCAAGGACGGCGGCAATTTCGGCCGGCGGCATCTCCTCCTGGTAGCGGAGCGTGACCACGATCCGTAGCTTCTCGGGCAGGGCGCGGACCAGGCGACGCAGGCGGTCACGTTCCAGAAAGTCACCGCCATCTCCGGCCGTGTGCGGCTCCGCCACCTCGTCCAGGCTCGGGTGCCGGCGCTTCTCGAGCCATCGCGCCTGGTCGATGCAGCGGCGCGACGTGACCTGCCGCAGCCAGAACACCAGGTGAGCCTCCGACTCGATCGCCGCCAGGTTCTGGGAGAGCTGCAGGAACACGTCCTGCGCCAGGTCGTCGGCCAGCGCGCGGTCGCCGAAGAAGTGCCACGCGATGCTGTACACCATGCGCTCGTGCGTGCCGACGAGCTCGGCGAAGGCGTCCTGATCGCCGTCGACCGCCCTTGCCAGCGCCGCTCGCTCGGCTTCCCGCGCCGCTGGCTCCGTCTGCGGCATGGCGTCTCTCTCGACTAATACGAATCAGCCGGCGAAAAGAATGCAGGAAATCGTTCCGGTGGGGCTCGACTCTACGACGTCCCGATGCCACCCGGAGAACGACCGAGCGGCGGCTCCAGCTGAGGCTAGTCCGCGCGCAGCGCCTCCACGGGATCGATGCGTGTGGCGCGCCGGGCGGGAATGGCGGCCGCGATCAGCGCGACGACGATGAGCCCTCCCGCACTCAGCAGAATCGGCATCCCGCCGCCAGCGGCGAGGTTCTCGAGCATCGTCGCCGCAACGCCCGTCCCCCAGAGGGCCAGTGGCGCGCCGACCACGAGACCGACCGCGACCAGCCGGAACGCGTCCCCGAGGATCATGCGCAGGACGCTGACGCGGGTCGCGCCCAATGCCATGCGGATGCCGATTTCGCGCGCCCGGCGCGCGACGCCGTAGGCGACCAGTCCGTAGAGGCCGATCGCCGCCAGCAGGGCGCCAACAGTGGCGAAGAACCCCGACAGCGTCGCGATCAGCCGCTCGGGGACCATCGACGCATTCACCTGCTCCTCCAGCGTCGTCATGCCTCTGACCGCGCCCGTACCGTAGATACCGACCAGGACGCGCCGCACGTCGGCCGCGAGGGCCGTGGGCGCTGCGGCGGTGCGCAGCGACAGTTCCATCGAGCCGGTGAACGCCGGCGCGTACACGTAGACGGTTGGGGGCGCCGCCACCCTGGCGTCCTGGTATTTCGCGTCACCGGCCAGCCCGACGATCTCGAACGGATCGCGTTCCTGGTCGAACCACAGCGACTGCCCGATCGGATCGCGGCCGGCGAAGTATCGCCGGGCCATCGCCTGGTTGACGATCACGCGGCGCGGCTGTTGCGCATCGGAATCGCGGAAGTCGCGGCCCGCCAGAATCGGCGTGCCGTAGGTCGCCAAGTACTTCGGCGACACGCTGTTCAAGGACACGCGGCGTCTGTTCTCCGGCGCTTCCCGATACCCCTCCACGCGCACGAAGCGGCTGCCCGCCGCGCCGGACAGGGGGCTCATGCCGCTAGCGGCCACCGAGCGCATGCCGGGAAGCGCTCGCAGCCGCGCCAGGGCGTCGCCATAGAGCGCAGCACGCTGATCGCGGCTGCGCCCACCGGCTGAGGCATCCACCGACGCGAGCAGCACGCCGTGGCGATCGAACCCGAGGCCGCGGTCCCGCAGCGCGGCGAGATGCGTGATGTACAGCTGTCCCACGCTGATCAGCGAGAGAGACAGCGCGACCTGTGCGACGACGAGAGCGCTTCCGAACAGACGGCGCGATCGCGGCAGCGTACCGCTTCGGCCGGCACGCAGTTCGGCGATGGGCACGGAGCCGAACGCGGTGAGCGAAGGCGCGAGCCCGAAGAGGAGCGCGGCGCCCAACGTCACGCCAGCCGTGAACAGCAGCACTCGTGCGTCGAGCGCGATCTGTAGATCCGGCACCGCAGCTGGTGTCCGCGTCCCGGACGTGACGATCCGCAGCAGCAATCGCGCCCCGGCCGGCGCAACGGCCACGCCCATGCTGCCCCCGGCGGCCGCAAGCAGCAGCGATTCGGTCAGCACCTGCCTGACGATCCGCAATCGGCCAGCGCCGAGCGAAACGCGAACAGCGATCTCCTGCTGACGGGCCGCGCCGCGCGCGAGCGAGATCCCGGCGAGATTGGCGCACGCGAGCAGCAGCAGGATGCCAACGATGGCCATCAACAGCCGCAGCGGTCTGCCGAACTGATCGTGCAGCGGCGTCGAGAGCCCGGCGCGCGCCGAGGTCACATCGATCGCCACCTGCCGCCACAGCGGATCGCGCCGGGCAAGGCCATCGATCCTCGGCTGGTCGAGCACGCGCATCTGCGCCCGCGCCTGCGCGATCGAGACGCCGGGTTTCAACCGCGCGATGAGCGCCAGCAAGGCACTTCCCCGCATGGTGGTGGGAACCGCACCGAGAGATATCCAGGCGTCCGAATGGTCCACACTGACGCCAGAGAACCCACGTTCGGCCACGCCGACGACCACCGCGTGCACGGGCCCGGGCAGGCGACGGTCGATGACATCAACGATGGCGCCGAGGACGCGCGCATCGCCACTGAAGTGGTTCTGCCAGAAGTGCCAGCTCACGACCGCGGCAGGAGCAGCGCTCGGCGCGTCGTCGGCGCGGTCCAGCGTGCGCCCGAGCGCCAGGGGCACGCCAAGTGCTTGGAAGAAGTTCCCCGTGACCAGTTCGGCGCGAATCGGCCTGCCGCCCGCTGGCGCTTCCGTCACCAACGGGGCAACGCCCATCATGTCGGCGAACACGGTATTGCGCTCGCGATAGCGCTGGTAGGCCTCCAGGCCGAACATGTTCAGCGGCGGGTCGCCGGGATACTGCCAGGAGAACTGTACGAGCTGCCCGGGGTCGCGGACCGGCAGATCGCGGAACAGGAGGGGATCGACCAGACTGAAGATCGCGGTGTTGGCGCCAATCGCCAGCGTGAGCGTGGCAATCGCCACGGCAGTGAATCCTGGTGCCCGGCGGAGGGTGCGAAAGCCGAACCGGACGTCCCGGATCAACACCTCGAGCCACGGCAGGCCGCGCTGATCGCGGCGCTGCTCCATCGCCTGCGCGATGCCGCCGGCCTGAAGACGCGCCTCTCGGGCGGCCTCCTCGGACGACAAGCCTCGCCGCTGGAACTCGGCGGCGAGTATTTCGACGTGCATCCGCAGCTCTTCTTCCAGGTCGACGTCGTGGGGTGCCTTGCGGAGCGTACCCCAGAGCCGCCAGAGCCACTCGCGCAGGATCGACATCAGCTCTGCTCGCCAAGCAGCGCGTGCATCATGGCGACCGTGCGGCGCCATTCCTGCTTCTCGCGCGCGAGCTGCTTCGTTCCCGCGGCCGTGAGCGCGTAGAACCTCGCCTTGCGGTTGTTCCCGGTCACGCCCCATGTGCCCTGGACGAACCCGCGCTGCTCGAGACGCATCAAGCCCGGATAGAGCGTGCCCATGTTCAGCTGCACCCGGCCGCCCGACACCTGCTCGATGCGGGCTGCGACGGCATAGCCGTGCGACGGCCCCAGCGTCGCCAGGGTCTGCAGGATCATGACGTCCAGGGTCCCCTGCAGCACGTCCCCCTTGTCTTTATTGGGCACGCCAATCGAATACTGCAGGTTCTATTTGGATGTCAAATATTCAGTGGATCACGGCTGCGGGCCTTCCCGAGGCGGCGGAAACGCGCACGGTCCGCGGTGCGCACGCCCGGCCCGCCGTTCGGCGCCGACCGAGGCAGGCCGCCGCACCAGATGCTCCGGATCCTACGTCAGACCGCGGACGTAGTCCGTGTAGCTCCGGTACACCATCACGTGGAAACAGGGCTGGCTGAATTCCTCGAGCGCGTAGAGGACGTCGCGCTCCCGCAGGCTGTACAGCACGCGGCGCATCCAGGCCACGTGCGCGGGCTTCATGAAGCGTTTGGAGATGTCGAGCGTGGCCCCCGTCAGGTGCGACGACTGCAGCGGGCCGGACGCCGCGGCGGCGTTGCCGTTCCGGCCGCCGAGCCCGCGCTGGTAGACTGCCGTTCGGACGAGCGCGGTCACGCGAAGCCGCGCGCCGAAGCGTGCACGGAACTGCCCGCTCAATCGCGTGAGGAACAGCTTCGCCCACGGCCGCAGGTAGCGAAATCGCGCCGGCACCTGGTGAAGAAAGTAGGACGACGTCGAACCCGGCACCGGCACGAGGAGCGCCGCACGTCTGAACCGCCGGATCATGAGGTCGTCCGTCATCCTCGACAGATCGTCGGCGTCGGCCCGGACGTTCTGAATCCGCTGCGAGGAGGCCGTCGCCGCCAGCCGCGGCGCATCGCTCGCGGTGACCAGGACGACGGAACCGAAAAGGGCGGGACCCAGGAGACCGACGATCAGGCGCGTGTGCATCCAGCTACTCCTCACGGCGCGACTGACGCCCACGAGCGCGGACGCCACGACGAGTCGAACGAAAGTTGCACCCATTTTCGACATCGACGCCGCGCTGTCAACCCCCAAAGAGCCCCCAAAGAGCCGTTCTCGGTCTCGTGTGGCAGCTCGATCGCCTCGGCTCGCGATCTCGCGCGCCGCAGAGCGCGCGCGCTGCTCGAATTCGGCGCTCCGCGCTTCCTGCTCCGGACGACGCGGCTCTTGACGCCGGACGACGGCCGTCAGCTCCCGACGACGCCGTTCTCGACCCCGGACGACGCGCGTCTCTTCAGTCTCCCGCCGCCGGCCCGTGCCCGGGCTGCAGCACGGGGCCGTTGTCCCGGCGCACGGGCATCAGCGTGCGGAAGTAACGATAGAGCGCGCGTAGATCGCTCTCGGTCATGCGTTTGAAGCTGCCCCACGGCATCGGCGAATCGGCAATCACCAACCCGAGCCGGAAGCGCTGCACGAAGTCGTCCTCGCTCCAGGACACGATCCGCCCGGTGGCGGCGTCCGGCGTGAGGTTGGGGCTCACGTACACCTGTCCCGGATGCAGCCGCGACCGGAACGGCAGCCCGCCCGCGAAGAACGGGCCCAGATAGGCGCCGGTCTTCAGATTGCGCGCCGTGTGGCAGGTCCGGCAGCCGGCCAGCGTGTTCGCAATGTAGCCGCCGTACGTAACCGACGAATCGGGCTCCAGGCGCCGCAGCGGCTCCTTCGACGGAGCGTACAGGCTCCAGGAAGTACGCGAGCGTAATCTTGCCGAACAGATTGACGTCCGCGCGGGGAGGCGTGCCTGGCTGCGGCGGAAGCGACCGGAGAAACGACACGATCGCGACCAGATCGTCGTCCGTCAGGTTCGCGTACACGTCCATGAACGGCGGCGCGATCCGCCCCGAACGGTTGACGCCGTACCGCAGCATGCGCGCCAACTGCGGATCGCTCACGCGCCCGATACCCGTGTCCGGGTCGGGCGTGAGGTTCGGCGCGCTCCACGTGCCGATGAACGTGTGCTCGCCCGGTCCGCCGGTCAGCGCGACCTCGTCACCGAGAACGAGCCGCGGCCTCACCGCGTCGGGCACATGGCAATCGGCGCATCGTCCAGGGCCGTAGACGATGTACCGGCCGCGCGCGATCACCGCCGGGTCGCTCACGGCATGCACGAGCGGTATGGGCACGTGCCACGTCCGCTGATAGAGCCAGAACGCCGCGACGCACGCCACGGCGACGACGATGCCGCCGGCGACGACGAGCCATGCGACAACCCGGAGCGTTCTGCCGATCCAGGCGCTCATCCGGACCCGGAACCGGCCGTCGGGAGGACCCACAGTCGCCAGGCTGCCATCCGCTGGAGCTCAGAACTCGACGTGAAAGCCCACCCGAACGGCCCGCGGGGGCTGCACGGCCGTCGTCCGGCGGAAGTCCGGTCCGGTGACCGGGTTCTCCTCGACCTCGTTGCCGAGATTCGTCAGATTGAAGACCTCGAGCCGCAGAGCCGCGCGGCGATCCCCGACAGCGAACCATTTCTCGACCCGGGCGTCGATCGTGGCGATGAACGTGAAGCGCGTCCGGCCGTTCGCGTAGGCCTGGACGATCTCCGGCCCTTGCGCGAGGTCCGGCGCGATCACGAGCCGGGCAAAGGGCTGGCCGTCTTCGTAACGGGCGGTTGCGCCGAACCGCAGATCGTGCGGCGCCCGGACGCCCGTCGTCCACTTGAGCGCGTAGCCGCGGTCGAAGAACAGACGGCCGCGCGCGTTCGTCTGCGCGTTGGGATCCTCGAACAGCTCGCCGATCACGCCCTGGTCGTTTTCTTCCGAACGGAATCCGCGGTTGCCACCCGCCGCCTCGCTCCGGAGCGCCGATGCACCGCCCTCCGACCACCAGCGAACGCCGGTCCACTTCCAGACGAACTCCAGCCCCTCGGTACGACGCCGTGTCGCCAGTGACGTTGGTCAGTAAGAAGCGATCGAGGCCGAAGCTCTCGGGCGTCCCGTCGTAGATCGCGAGCAGCCGATCGTCCGCCGACCCTTCGTAGTCCGTGCCTTGATCCAGCACGGATCTGGTGACGTAGCTCGTCACGGGCACACCGACGTCGACGGAGCGCACGAGCGAGTGCGTGCGCCGGATGGTGCCGGTGACTCCCACGAGCATGCGGCCGCCGAAACGACGCTCCGCCCCGAAGGTGACCTCGTCCGTATGCGGCGAGCGAAGCGACGGATCGGCCGACGCGACGGCCGGCCCGCGCCCGGCCATCGCGACGATCGCGCCAAGCTCGCCCTGGTCGAAGCGGGCGTTCCCGTTGGCATCATCCCAACGGTAGACGCGGGCCACCGGCTCGCCGGGATCGCCGAACGCGAGAAGCGCCAGCGGCAGCTCGTCCTGGTATCGACCGTAGCCGCCATACACCGTCAGGAGCCGGGGCGCCCAGCGGATGCTGACCCGAGGCAGCGCGGCGCGCCAGGGAAACGTGTCCGAGACGCCCTGAGCCGAACCTCTCGACAGCTGCAACCGCACGCCTGCGTCGAGCGTCAGGTTCGGCCGGGCACGGATCCGATCGTTCACATAGAGCGCGAAGTGGCCGACCGTCCGGTGCGAATCGAGCAGCGGCAGCGTCGGCACCCAGAACCGAGCGGGGATCCCTGCGACGAGCTCCGCAACCGGCGGCGCCGCGAGGACGTGCGAGGTCGACGAGACGCGGGCCAGGATGGCACCGGCCTCGAGAGCATGACGCCGAATTTCGGGCGCCGCGAACTCGAACTTGATCTCGGTCCGCGCGGCGCCCACGTCCTGGATCGGCTGAGGCACGATGCCGTCGGTCACCCGATCCATGGTGACCTCCGGCAGGTCGCCCGGATCCGGTGTCACACCCGCGTGCTGGATGGCCACTGCTGCGCCCAGACGCGCGCCGGCCTGCGTCTGATGCTCCCCCGACGCCTCCAAGGAGAGGAACAGGTCGCGCTCCGGGACGGCGGGGCCGAGAAACCGCAGGGGCGCGTACGGATGCTTCGCGCGCTCGGCGCGTCCGAGCAGCCGCACCTGCGTACGGTCAGCCAGGTTCGAGACGAGGTGCCCCTGCACGGAGGAGACGTTCGAGGAGAGCGTAGCGGGCCGGTCGCGCTCGCGCTCGCGCATCCCGAACGCGTCGGCCGAGACGAACAGGCCCGTGCGTGGCGACATCGGGCCGCCGGTACTGCGCCCCAACGCCCTTCCAGGTATCCAGCCGCTCGAATCGACGGCGCGTCCCCGTCGTTCTCCGAGACCATTCCCGGCGCCGTAAACGAGACGTCGAACGCTCCGAGGGAGAGGGGGCCCGGCCGCCGCGGGACGAGCGTCACGGTGGAGCCCGGCGACGCCACGTCCGGCGTCGCTCCGCCGGTCGAAACAATCACGGCCTCGAACGCATCGAGATCCGGAAATGTCGCGACCGACTGTCTGCTGATGGGACTCTCCAGGAGTCTGAGACCGCCCAGATAGCTGGCGCTCGTCGTCCACGACGCGCCCCGGCCGGCGATTCGGTCGTTGTCGCCGAGGTTCAATCCGCCGGTATCGCGACGGTCGGCGATGACGAACGGCGCGGCGGAGTCGAACAATCCCGACAGGCCGGAACCGAGCGCCATCGTGTCGAGCTCGCCGGCGTCGATATGCGTGCCGCGACGCTTCCAGGTGCGGTCGACGATCTCCAGTCGCCATGCCGCGGCGCCCTGGCTCACGATCGTGACGGCCACCGAGACGATCTCCCCTGCCGCCAGCGACACGTCGACAGAGGGCCGGCCCGAACCTGATGCGGAAACGACGGTCACGTGATAGAAGGCGGGCGGCAGGCCCGTGATCGTCGCGCCCTGCCCCGGCTCGAGCGGAGCGGACCAGCGGCGCGAGGGCTCCCGGTCGCTCGTCATCTCCACGGAGCCGGCAGCCGGCGCGGTTGCAGGCAGCCCCACACGGACAGTGCCCGTCGTCTGGTCCGCGGCGAGCGTGATGCGGCCGCCCAGAAGAACGAGCGCGAGGATCGGAGTCGACCACCGGACGACGGTGCGGCAACGACGTGCGCGAATCGGCTTCAGCAAAATGCGCTGATTCTATCAGCGGGTCCGGTCCGAGTCCGGGAGCTCGGCGGCGATAGCGATAGAAGTCCGTCGATCTCGCCGATAATGACGCTCGACAGTCTTCCGTGAGGAGCAGAGACCGATGCGATACGCCATGATCGCCCTCGGCGGCGCGCTGGGCGCGGTCGCGCGCTACCAGGTCGCGGCCGTCGTGCAGGGCCGCGCGGGCGCCGGGTTCCCGTGGGGCACCTTCGTCGTGAATGTCTCGGGGAGTCTGGTGCTGGGATTCGTCATGACGCTGCTGACCGAGCGGCTCGTCGTCAATCCGCAGTGGCGATTCTTCCTGCCGATCGGGTTTCTCGGCGCATACACGACGTTCTCGACGTTCGAGTTCGAAGCGTTTCGCGCGAACGCCGAGGGCGCGTGGCTGATTGGTGGCGCGTATCTGGTGAGCAGCGTCGCGGCCGGCTATGGCGCCGTGTGGGCGGGCGTCGTGGCGGCCAGGCTTCTCTAGCTCCGCGTCGTCAGATCACGGCGCGAATCATTCCGCCGTCGACCTGGAGCGAGGCGCCGGTGATGTAGCAGGCCGCATCCGAGAGCAGGAACACGGCGGCGTTGGCGAACTCGGAGGGCTGGCCGTACCGTCCCAGCGGAATCGATCGCATCTGCGCGGCGCGCTGTTGCTCCGGACCGACCTCGGACTGCTCCGCACGAAGGTTGTCCAGTTCGCGGACGCGATCCGTGTCGATCCGTCCGGGTAGCAGGTGATTGACGCGGATGTTGTCGCCCGCCAACTCGCTGGCGAGGGTCTTCGAGATCGCCGCCACGCTCGGCCGCATGATGTTCGAGAGCGCGAGGTTCGGGATCGGCTCCCGGACCGACGTCGAGGTCGACAGGACGATGGCGCCGCCGCCGCGCGCCTTCATCGACGGCACGGCGAGCCGGACCATGCGGAGGGCGCTCAGCACGAGCAGTTCGAACGCCGCGTGCCATGCGCCGTCGTCGAAGGAGAGCGTCGTCCCGGCCGGCGGGCCGCCCGCGTTGACGAAGAGGAGATCGACGCCCCCGAAGCGCTCGACCGTCTGCGCGTGCCAGCTCGCCAACGAGCCGGCGGAGCGAACGTCGACGGCCGTCGCAAGCGTCTCGGCCTGGGTCTCCGCCGCGATGCGCGAGGCCGCCGCCTCGATGCGTCCTTGATCGCGCGAGCCGATGGACACCTTCACGCCTTCAGAGGCCAGGCCGCGTGCGACGGCAAAGCCGAGGCCGCGGCTGGCGCCGGCGACCATGGCGATTTTGCCTGAAAGACCGAGGTTCACGGCTTTGGGCTCTGGGCTCTAGGCTCTGGGCTCTGGGCTCTGGGCTCTGGGCTCTGGGCTCTGGGCTCTGGGCCGAAGCCTACTTGATCACCGTCAGCGTGATGTCGATCTTCGTGACCTGGCCGCTCACCGCGTCGGTGGCGGCCGCGTACTGCGCGGTCTGGCCGTCTTTGAGGATGACGACGTTGGACGAGGTGAAATCTTGGAAACTGGGGATGCCGGCGACCGCGCTCGTGGTGGCAGACGTCTTGTCGGGAAGCATGGAGTTATCCTGGACCGTCGCGGCGATTCTGTACCGGCCATCGTCGAGGCTCGTCGCCTCGCAGTTGATCGTGGTTCCAATCGCCTTGTACGTGAATGACGTGATCGGCACGGTTGGCGAGCCAGTCACGGCCGGCCCGTTCGGCACGGCAACCTGCGTGTGCATGGTCAGCATCGTGGCCCGGTCGTTCGCGTTCACCGACAAGGTGAACGGCAGGCTCGCAATCTTCTTCTCCCCGTCATATCGGCTGAGCACGATCTGGACCCTGAGAGGGACCACAGGTTTGGGCGCCTCCTTGGGGGCCGGCGGAGTGGGTGCTGCCGGTTTCGGTGGGACTGGCGACTGCTGGGCCCTTACGGCCGGGCCGAACAGCGCCGCCGCGAACACGATGAGCGCAATCGTCCGAACGGCGTTTCGCATGGCGAACTCCTGAGGGCAGTGGGATTCTTGACGTCCCTACCCCGCGAACCGAACGGGGTTCTCGAACTTCTGCAGCAGATCGGTCTGTCCGTCGCTTCCGATACTCCAGGTCGGCATCGCCATCGTCTCAGGCGTGAGCTCGGCGGACGAGTCGATCGGAGGTTCAGGCAGGACGCTCGCATCCAGACGCCCGCGCATCAGTGCGGCTTTCAACTGCTCCAAAGCCATCTGCTGATCGGGCGACACGAAGACCTCTGGTTCCACAGGCCTGTCCTCCAGGCGCGGGGCGATCCGAGCCGCAGGCGAGGGCCGGGCCGGCCGAAGCGTGCGCGCAGCCGGAGCGGTCGTCACCGAAGGCGCCGCCTCCCTCAGCACGCGATCGCTGGCGACGCGCGGTTCCGGCGAGCGACCGTCCTCTCGCTGCGAAGAGAAGAGACCGATCGATGCCGCCAGACCGAGGACCACGGCCCCGGCAGCCGCCACGCTCCACACGCTCCAACGGGCGTCCGCGCCGTTCCGCTCGATGCTCCGCCTGATCCCCGCTTCGAAATTGGAGGATGGCGCGACGTCCAGCGCCTCGACGAGCTCGTTCTCGATCAGCGGGTCGATCCCTTCACCGGACATCGCAGACACTCCTGTAGACGCTTTCTCGCCTCGAACAACCGCGATTTCACCGTACCCGTCGGGACGCGCAGCAGCGCCGCGACCTCTTCGAGCCGATGCTCCTCAATCGCGGCCAGCACGATCACGATCCGGAGCCTCTCCGGGAGGTCGTCGATCGCCCGCCACAGCCGCGCCGACCGCTGCCGCGCCGCCAGGACCTCTTCGGTGCTGGCCGGAGGATCCGGCGCCGGCGCCGCCGACTCCCGTGCCGCGCGCCGCGTCTCCCCTCGTCGTCTGTCCAGGGCCAGCCGCCAGGTCGTCCGCACGAGCCAGGCCCGGAACCGATCCCGATCCCGAAGCTGCCGAAGCGACCGGTGCGCGCGCACGAAGGCCTCCTGCGCGACGTCCTCGGCGTCCTCCCGGTGTCGAAGCACGCTGAAGGCAACGCGGAACGCCAGCCGGCCGGAATCCGCCAGCCGCTGCTCGAACTCCTCGGCAAGCGCCTCATCTTCGGCGCCGCTCACCAGGAACCCGGCCAGGCGGTCGACCTCTTCATTGCCCATCCGCGCCTGCCTGCAAGACGCCGCCGGGCGGCGGCCGGTTCAATTAGCAGCTGCGTCCAGCGTCTTCCAGAAGCGTGTAGTGCGTAGTCCGGCCGAATTTGCCGCAGCGCGCCCGGAGATGCTCTTGCCAGCGGAGGGCGCGCGAGCGTGCGGCTTGAGGCCGGCGACGCACTACGCGCTTCTGGAAGACGCTGGACGCCGGTTCTGTGGCCCTCACACGCAATCCTCGACCAGCGGGGCGTGCCATCCCTCGGCCATCATCGCGTCGCTCTCGGCCGGGCCCCACGAGCCCGGCTTGTACGGAAAGAGCGGCAGCGAGAGGCTCCGCTCGCCAATCACCGGATCGACGACGCCCCAGGCCGCCTCGACCGAGTCCTGGCGGGCGAAGAGCGTCTGGTCGCCGCGCATCGCGTCGCCGAGCAGCCGTTCGTACGGAGGCTTCTCGCGGGTCGATTCGTGACAGGCATCGAGCAGCACCGTCTCCCCGCTCATGCTGTCGCCCGCCTGCTTGGCGCGGGCACCGAGCTCCAACACGACGTGCGGGCTGAGCCGGAAACGGAGATGGTTCGGCGGCGAGGCCGCAACGTCCCCGAACAGGGCGAACGGAGGCCGCTTGAGCGTCACGAATACCTCCGTGGCCGTCACGGCCAGATACTTCCCCGCGCGGATGTAGAACGGCACGCCAGCCCAGCGCCACGAGTCGAGGTACAGCCGCACGGCGGCGAACGTCTCGACCTGGGAGGTCGGCGACACGCCGGCTTCCCGGCGATAGCTACTCGCCTGACCGCGGACCACGTCCTGCCCGGTCAGCGGCCGCATCGCCTTGAACGCCTGCCCCTTGGCGTCGCGCACCGCCTCGGGATCGCGGCCGACCGGCGCCTCCATCGCCAGCAGCGCCGCCACCTGGAGGAGATGGTTCTGCACGACGTCGCGAATGGCGCCGACCTCCTCGTAGAAGCGACCGCGCGTGCCCACGCCGAAGCGCTCCGCCATCGTGATCTCCACGCGCTCGATGAAGTGCCGGTTCCAGATCGGCTCGAGGAACGAGTTCGCGAACCGGAAGTAGATCAGGTTCTGAACCGGCTCCTTGCCCAGGTAATGGTCGATGCGGAACACGGCCGATTCGGGGAACACGGCGTGGATCGTCTGATTCAACTCAATCGCGGAATCGAGGTCGCGTCCGAACGGCTTCTCCACGACGATCCGCGCGTGGTCCGCGCAGCCGGATGCGGCCAGCCCCTTGATGACGACCTCGAATGCGCTCGGCGGAATCGCCAGGTAATGCAGCGGCCGTGTCGCGGATCCGAGCGCGGCGCGGAGCCGCTGGAAGAGATCCTGCGTGTTGTAGTCGCCGTCGATGTGGCAGAGCCGGCGCGCCAGCTTCTTGAACGCCGCCTCGTCCACGGGCCCGTGCTCCTCGAGACTCGCACGGGCGCGGGCGACGAGCTGCTCGGTCGTCCACCCCGATCGGCCGACGCCGATGATCGGCACGTCGAGCAGGCCGTCGCGCACCAGGGCCTGCAGGGCCGGAAAAATCTGCTTGTACGCAAGATCGCCCGTCGCGCCGAAAAAGACGAGCGCGTCGGACGGCTGAGACGTCGTCCTCATCCCCCGTTTATGACACAGGTCGGGGGTGACTGACGAACGCCGTCCCGCCGCACTGACGAACCTCGTCCGTCAGTAGTTCTTCGGTGGAAGCGAGAGGACCTGGAACGACTGCGTCTTGCCGATCGGCGTCAGCGTGTCGCCGGCCAGCCTCCCGAGCGTGGCCGTGTAGTAGCCCGGCGCGACCAGCTCGAACGCGTTCCCTCGTCCGCGTCCGCCGCGCGGGCCGTCTCCCCGCTGGTTGCCGGGCTCGATGCCGCCGTTCGGTCCGGCGCCGGGCTCCGACCGATCCGTGCCGCCCAGCTCGGCAATCGAGCTCCGGTCGGCCCGCAGGTTCCACGCGATCCGCGCGACCCCTGCCTGCGTCGGCAGCTTCATCCGGTGGATCGACCGCCCTTCATCGTCGGCAATCGTCAGCACGAGGGTCGCGTCGGCGGGCCACGCCGCGCCGACGCTGAAGGTGAAGACCGCGCCGGGCGGCGGGTTCGGCGCCACCCAGGTCGGCTCCGGCGCCTGCCGCTCGCCCGTCATCGTGACGAGGTACGCATCGCGCAGCGGATAGAGCTGGGCGGGCTCGGCGAGCGTGCCCGCCGTCAGCGCGCGCAGCGGACTGTAATCGTCGAGTATCCAGAAGCCGCGACCGAACGTGCCCAGCACCAGGTCGTTCTCGCGCGGCTGGACGGCCATGTCGCGCACCTGCGCCGGCGGCATGCCACCCTGGAGCTGCACCCAGCGCTGGCCACCATCGACGCTCGTGAATACGCCGAACTCGGTGCCGGCAAACAGCAGATCGCCGTCCACGTGGTCCTGAATCACGGACCAGACGTCGTGTCGATCCGGCAGGGTTCCGCCAATGGAGGTGAACGTCCGTCCGCGGTCGTCGCTCCTGAGCAGGTACGGACGATAGTCGCCGCGCTGCCAGTTGTTGAGCGCCACGAACACGACGTTCGCGTCGCGCGGCGACGCGAAGACGTCGCTGACGTACGTCCACTTCGGAACGCCGGGAAAGTCCTCGACCTTGCGCCAGGTCTTCCCGCCGTCCTCGGTCACCTGCAGCAGGCCATCGTCGGTCCCGACGTAGATGAGTCCTTCGAGCAGCGGCGACTCGTCGAGCGAGACGATGTTGCTCAGCGCGGTCGTCGACGTGTGCAGCTCGACCGCGCACCCATCGAGCGGCCAGACGCGGCCCATGATCGGGAGCGTGCGCCAGTCGAGATGCCGCGTGAGATCGGGGCTCACCCGCGTCCAGTGATCCCCGCGATCGTCCGAGCGATAGAGATACTGGCTAGCCCAATACAGCCGCGCCGGCGAATGCGGACTGATGATGTAGGGCGCATCCCAGTTCGGCCGATCGCGCTCCTCGTCTCCGCCGGCGGCCGCCGCGGCTGCCTCGCCCCGTCCGCGACGCCCTTCGCGGCCGGCCGGCTCGCCGCGTCCCCCCGGCGGCGTGGCCACGCATCCGGGATTCAGCGCCACCGGACTGGAACCGTCCTCCTGGCCGAGCTCCGCGGTCGGGTCGCTGTCCTCGTCGTCGTCGCCGCGCCCGGAGCCGCCGCGGATCCGCTTGGCCACCCCGAGCCGCAGATCGTTACGCACCAGGTTGCCGTCCTGTGACTGCCCATAGACGATGTCGGGGTCGGAGGGGTCGGACCGCGTCTGGAACCCGTCGCCGCTGCTGACGTAGTACCAGTCCGTCGCGCGAATCCCGAACAGGTACTTCGTGCGCGACGGACCGCACACCGAGAAGTTGTCCTGGGATCCGCCGCAGACGTGGTAGAACGGCTGGGCGTTGTCGACCGATACGCGGTAGAACTGCGTAATGGGCAGGTTCGCGAAGAACCGCCAGTGCGCGCCCCGGCCGTCACCGAGCCGATCGGCCTCGTAGGTCTCGTACAAGCCTCCGTCGCTCGCCACGAGCACGTGGTTGGGATCCGACGGATCGAACTCGACCTCGTGGAAGTCGACGTGCACGTACTGGTTGGGCGCGCCGCCCGGGCTCCGGTCGAGCCCGGCGTCGCCGGGTCCCGTCCTCGCCATGTCCGGAACGGTCGTGAACGTCTTCCCGCCGTCCCGACTCCACTGCAGCGGCGTCGCCGTCAGCCAGATCGTGTCGGCGCGATACGGATCCACGAAGAACTCGCTGTAGTACGCGGGCGTCGCGACGACGTTCCCGGAGTCGTTGATCCTGTCCCAGGACGCGCCCTCGTCGTTCGACACGTAGAACCCGCGCTCGGTCGGCACACCGCTCACGTTCGCGTAGACGCGCTGCGGATGCCTCGGATCGGTCGCCAGCGAGATACGGCCGACGTCATGCCGCGGCAGGCCGTGCGTGAGCTTCGTCCAGGTCCTTCCGCCGTTGGTCGACTTGAAGAGGCCGCCGCCCGGGCCGCCGCCGATCATCTGGCCGACGTGCCGGCGCCGCTGATACGTGCCCGCGTAGACGACGTCCGGGTTCCTGGGATCGAGCGCGACGTCGGATACGCCCGTGTCCTTGTCGATCGTCAGACTGGGCGTCCAGGTCTGGCCGCCGTCGGTCGTCTTGAACAGCCCGCGCTCGCCTCCTTCGGAGAAGAGCGGCCCCTGGGCCGCCACCCAGACCACGTTCGAGTTGCGCGGATCGATCAGGATGCGGCCGATGTGCTCCGACGTCCTCAGGCCCACGTTCCGGAAGGTGCGGCCCGCGTCCGTCGACTTGTAGACGCCGTCGCCGAAATGGGCGCTGCGCTGGCTGGTATTCTCGCCACTGCCCACCCAGACCACGTTCGAGTCCTTCGGATCGACGACGACGCAGCACATCGTGAAGGCGTCGATTCCGTTGGTGAGAGGTTCGAACGTGATGCCCCGGTTCGTCGTCTTCCAGACGCCGCCGAATGCGGACGCGACGTACCACACGTCCGGGTGGCGCGGATCGATCGCCACGTCCTGGACCCGGCCGGTGTGCAGCGTGGGACCGAGATTCCTGAACTCGAGCGCGCTCAGCGACGCCGCGTCGAACGCCCCCGGCTCCACGGCCTGGCGCGCGAGCAGAGCCGCCGAGAACGCGCCCGTCGCAGCGATCAACACGAACAGTCGCTTCATCGTCGTGATTGCATTGTAACCATCCACGAGCATCGCAGCCCATCCGCCCGCCACCGGGTAAACCAAACAGCCTTCGATGCCGCGCAGCGCGCCATCTCTCTGACGGAAGGGGCCGCAGGACGGTCAGAGAAGAATCCGGCAGCCGTGGCCCTCGCCCGCATTATTCATACCTGATCGAGTTTTGGACCGCGTGACGCCTCCGACTGGGCTACCTTGAAACCCGACTGCATGACGATTCTGTCACTGCCCTCTCTTCCGGCTGACGTAGATCGCTCGCGCCACAATCCCGAACGCGATCACAAGGACGATCAGGATTACTCGTGTGGACATCGTTTGGCCTTTCTGTCAGTCATCGAAGCCGAGAGCGCGGACCGGATTCTACCGCCTACGCGGCTTCGCCGTGGCGGATGTAGTCATGGGTTTGGCGAGCCGGAATGCCCGGACGCATCGGCAAGAGCGGCCGGGTCCGGTCGAGGGCACCCCGGCAGCCGACGGACCCGGAACCGTTCGCGCCATTTGCAGACGCTGTTACTCGACACACGGAGTCGCTTGGCCACCGCGCGATTGGTCGGCCCCTCCGCACAGCCCAGTACCATCCGCGACCGCAGCGCCAGCCGCTGCGCCGTGGTCGGGCGGCGGGCCCACTGCTCCAACGTGCGCCGTTCGTCCTCAGTCAACACGATGGGTTTGTGATGGCGTCTTCTCGGCATGACGCGCGGCGTACTCGCGCGACGGCCGAAGTACAAGACCTTTTCTGAGACACGAGACTAGAAGATAAGGCTAGGATCTTACGTGGTCGCCGACGCGTCCCGGTGCGAGCCGCGGCCCACCCGTGAACGTTGGAAGGAGATGTACCGTCATGTCAGTCATTCTGCTCATCATCGTGTTGGTGTTGCTCCTGGGTGGCGGCGGCGCGTTTTACGGCTCGCGTGCAGGGTGGGGCGGGCCACACTACGGTGGAGGACTCGTCGGTCTCGTCCTGATCATCCTGTTGATCCTCTGGCTCACTGGCAACCTCGGCGGTGGAGCGATGATGCGCTAAACGCCCGGTCACGATCAGTTCACGAGCGAGAGCCCCACGATCGTCGCCCGCTCCGCGCCCGCGCCCCTCGCACTCCGCCGGTCAGCGCGCGAGTCGGATGTGCAAGAGCGCGCGTGGATGATCTGGCAGAAGCCGTACGCGACGAAACCTGCTGCCGTCACGCCGAGAAACCACCGGCCCCCGCCGCCCCCGGTTGTGCGGCGAGGATGCGCAACGACGACGTAGTGGTGCCCACCGCAGACGCATCGCGAAACCAGCCCGCGACGACGATGCCCCATCCCCGCAGCGCAAAGACGATGGCGCGTGCCGCCACACCGAACGGGCTGAGGCCGACCGCCCACTCGACGACGATGTCGACCACACCCTTCACGAGGAAGCCCGCGCGGGCGAGCAGTTCGAGCGCGCCGAACCCGGTCGTGGATCGATGGTCTGCCACAGCGACGTCCACACGTTCCGCGCCTGCGGCCGGTCGACGCGAGGCTTCGCGCTCGACCGAGCGCCACTTCATCGGCGGCACCGTTGACCGCGTAGCCCAGGACGCGCAGCGGCTCGCGCGGTCCCAAGAGTGAGGGATCGGCGGCCGTGGCGGGTGGCTCCGTCTCCGCGTGGCGGCGGATGATCTCGGCCGCATCCGCGATCAACTCCCGGGTGGCATCGATCACCGCCGTTTCTTCTTCCGCCGCGAGCCGGTGCTCTAAACGGTCCCGCTCGGCATAACTGAGTGCCGGCAGCAGGAGCGCGTCGTAGACCGATGCGGGCGGCCCGGTCTTGATGTGGCTGTCGATCAGTTCGGCCGCTTCGCTCTGGTCGCGAGCGAGGAGCCGCTGATAGAAGCCGTACTCGGGTGCTAGCGCTGGCGTGTCGTCCATCAGCAGACCGACGAACGTAAGGCCGGGCACGTGCTTGCCGAGCACGACGACGCAGACGGTCAGCGGTGACGCCATCAGCAGCCCGAGCGGTCCCCACAGCCACGTCCAAAAGGCGACGGACACGAGCAGCACCACCTGCGACACGCCGACCGCCCCGGCATACAGCACTGTTTCGAGCACGAGATTCGTGAACAGCTCGAGAACGACGAACAGGGCGAGGACCATCAAAGGACCAGTCCACCCATCGAGGGCCGCGAGACTGACGAGGATCGGCGCGCCGGCGCCGAGCACGGGACCGATGTACGGAATGAATCGAAACGCCGCACCCAGCGTCGCCCAGACCAATGGGTAAGGGACGTGGAGGAAGGACAGGCCGACGAAGGCCGCGAGACCCCACAGCACACTCACAAGGGACTGCATCAACAGCTGCCGGCTGATGCGACTTCCGGCCTCGTCGAATGCCTTCGTCGTCGTGGCGAGCTGTCCGTGCCCGATCAGCCCGATCAGGCGATCCCGCAGATCGCGGCGTTCGAGCAACATGAAGACGACCATCACCGCGACGAGCCCCGCCGTGGTCAGCGGCCCGACGACGGGCCCAAGCCACGCGAAGCCCAGAAAACCCGTCACCTGGTTGGAGGCCACCACGAGGGGCCGCAACACGGTTCCTTTCGGTGCCTCCGAAGTTTCCAGGTCAGTCTTGATGCCCTCCAACGTTTCCTGCAGCTTCTCGATCCGGCTTCCCCTGCCCGCAAGGCGCACGTCGGCAATCTTCGTTCGGATGTTGGCACGATAGACGGGGAGGTCGTCGACCAGTTGGTCCATCTGCCAAGTCAGAGCCAAACCGGCGAGACCGAGCGCCGCGAACACCAGCGTGACGACCAACAGCACGGCAGGGACGCGACCGACCACGGAACCGGCCCGCGCCCGTCGGGTGCGAGGAACGTGGTAAAAGCTCTTGTGGGCTCCTGGCGGATGGCAATCGCGTCTATCGCACTGGGTTGCGCCGCCACGATCGTGTGGCGCCCTCCCGCCGCCGCGCAGGCGCCCGCGGGATTCGATCCCGCGCTCTTCCGCGAGCTCTCCTGGCGCAGCATCGGGCCGTTTCGGGCGGGCCGGACGAACGCCGCCGCCGGGGCGGCAGCCAGTCCCAACCTCTTCTACATGGGCGTCTCGGGCGGCGGAATCTGGAAGAGCGACGACTACGGCCACACCTGGGCGCCGGTCTTCGACGAGCAGCCCACCGCCTCAATCGGCGCGCTCGCCGTCGCTCCATCGGACCCCCGCGTGGTCTACGCGGGCACCGGCGATGACTTCGAGGCGCCGGATCTCTCGATCGGCGACGGCGTCTACAAGTCGGTCGACGCGGGCAGGAGTTGGAGCCATCTCGGTCTCCAGGACGGCGAGCAGACGACAAGGATCGTGGTCGACCCTCACGACCCGGACCGGCTGTTCGTGGCCGTGCTCGGTCATCCGTACGGCCCGAACGCGGAGCGCGGCATCTTTCGAATCAATCGACGGCGGCCGGACGTTCACGAAGGTGCTCTACCGCGACGTCGATACGGGCGGCGCGGACGTCGCCCTCGACCCCGCGCATCCGGACACGGTCTACGCCGTGCTCTGGCAGGCGCGGCGGGCGCCGTGGGAGAACGGCGCCTTCCGCGGTCCTGGCAGCGGGATGTTCAAGTCGACCGACGGAGGCACCACGTGGCAGCCCATCATGAACGGCCTGCCGACCTTCGCGAACGACGAACTCGGGCGCATCGTCATGACGCTGGCGCCGAGCCAACCGCAGCGCCTGTTCGCGATGGTCGACGCCACTCGCGGCGGTCTGTACCGGTCGGACGACGCCGGAGCGACGTGGCGGCTCGCGAACGCGGACGGTCGGACGGTGCCGGGCAGCCAGGTCGCAGACCTCGCAGTCGATCCGCGGAATCCCGACGTCGTGTACCTGGCCGGGGCGGGCGCCTGGAAGTCCGTCGATGGCGGGCGGACGTTCGCTGCATGGGCCGCGGGCGCGGCAGGCGACGACTACCATCGCCTCTGGATCAATCCGGACCACCCCGACACGATGCTCCTCGCCGGAGGCCAGGGCGCCGGCGTCACCCTCAACGGCGGGCGCACATGGAGTTCTTCGCTCAACCAGCCGACGGGACAGTTCACCCAGGTCGCGACCGACGCTGCGTTTCCGTATCGCGTCTGCGGCGCTCCGCCGCAGCGCAACGCCGCGTGCGTCGCCAGTCGGAGCGGAAGCGGCCGAATCACGATCCGCGACTGGGACGCCGTCGGCTCCGACGACGCCGGCTCCATCGCCCCCGATCCGCTCGATTCCGAGATCCTCTACTACGGCGGACGCCTCGCCCGGTACGACCGTCGAACCGGGCAGAGCCAGGACGTGCTGCCGCCGCTCGATCGGGACTTCCGGGTCCTGCGGACCGCGCCCCTGCTCTTTTCGCCCGCCGATCCCCACACGCTCTTCTTCGCCGGGAGCGCGCTCTGGAAGACGGTCAACGGCGGCCAGACCTGGGCCGCCATCAGCCCTGACCTCGCCCGCCCGACGTGGGAAGTCCCGCCGAGCATCGGCGTCTACCGCGATTCGGAGGCGGCCGCGCCGGCGCGGCGCGGTGTCATCTCCACCGTGGCCCCGTCGGCCATCGACCAGAACCTCGTGTGGACGGGCACCGATGACGGCCTGATTCACCTGACGCGCGACGCGGGGCGGACATGGACCGATGTGACGCCGTCCGCGCTCGTGCCGTGGGCCAGAGTCTCCGGGCTGGCGGCGTCCCACTTCGACGTCAACACGGCGTACGCAGCGGTCGACGCGTCCCGGCTCGACGATCTGCATCCGTATCTCTACCGAACGCGTGACGGCGGCCGCAGCTGGACGCTCGCGGCAGCAGGGCTCCCGGATGTGCCCGTCAACACCGTCAGGGAGGACCCGCAGCGCCGCGGGCTGCTCTTCGCCGGATCCGAGCGCGCCGTCCACGTGTCGTTCGACGACGGCGATCACTGGCAGTCGCTGAGGCTGAACATGCCCGCGACGCCGATTCGCGACCTGACGATCAAAGATGAAGACCTCGTGGTCGCCACCTACGGACGCGGCTTCTGGATTCTGGACGACATCACGCCGCTTCGGCAGATCACGGCCGACGTCGCCAGAGCGGACGTTTTTCTGTTCCGGCCGCCGACTGCGTGGCGCTTCCGATCGGACGAGGACACGGGTGCCGCGTGGCCGTCCGGCGAACCGTCCTCGCCCAATCCGCCGGCGGGCGTGACCATCACGTACCTCCTCGGGCCGAACGTCCAGGGTCCCGTGACGCTCGAGATCGTCGAAACGACGACCGGAACGTTGATCCGGCGCTACTCGAGCGACGCAGCGGACCCGCATGGCGCGCCGCCGGACGCCGCCGATTCCCCGAGTCGCCCGCCCGTCCGTCTGTCCACACAGCCCGGTCTGCACCGATGGGTCTGGGACGTGCGGTTCACGCCGCCGCCGTTCGATCAGTCTCGTTCCCGCACTGGCCCGCTCGCCGGCGGCACGCCGACGGCGCGGCCGGGCATATGGGTCCTCCCCGGCACGTACCAGGTCCGGCTGTCGGTCGGCGACCGCGTCTACCGGCAGGCGGTGCTGGTCAAGATGGACCCGCGCGTGAAGACAGCCGTCGCCGACCTGACCGCGCAGTTCAGGCTCTCGAAGGCGCTCGACGACGCGATGCGCGAGCTGCACGAGGCGCGCCGCGCGTTGACGGGACGGCAGAGCGGCGCCTCCGGACAGGACGCGATTCGGCTGCAGGCCGTGGCCACGGAGCTCGACGAGGCCTACGCGCCGATACCGGCGCTGTTTGCCACGGTGCAGCAGGCGGACGCGAAACCGACCGCCGCGGTCGAAGCTGCCGTCACCGCCGCGCTCCGGCACGCGTCGGACGCGCTCACCCGCTACAAGGACGCTGGCACAGGATGATCTCCTTCCCCAAAGAGAAGATTTGCGTGGTCCTCCTCGAGGGCGTGCACCCGAGCGCCGCCGAAGCCTTCGCCGACGATGGCTACACCGCCGTCATACGGCACGCGAAGACGCTCGAAGGTCCCGCGCTGATCGACGCTCTCCGCGACGCGCATATCGTCGGCATCCGGTCGAGGACGCAGATCACGTCGGCCGTGCTGACCCAGCTCCGGCGCCTCATTGCCGTCGGCTGCTTCTGCATCGGCACCGACCAAGTCGATCTCGCGGCGGCCGCCGCGCGCGGCGTGCCGGTGTTCAACGCGCCGTTCTCGAACACGAGAAGCGTGGCCGAGCTCGTCATCGCGGAGACGATTCTGCTCGCGCGGGGCGTGCCGCATCGCAACGCGCAGCTCCATCGCGGCGTCTGGGACAAGTCGGCGGCCGGCGCCCACGAGGTTCGCGGCAAGTGCCTTGGCATCGTGGGCTACGGCCATATCGGCACGCAGGTCGGCGTGCTGGCCGAGGCCCTCGGCATGCGCGTCGTCTACCACGACATCGTCACGAAGCTGGCGCTCGGCAATGCGACGGCGCTCAAGACGCTGGACGAGCTGCTCGGGCAGGCCGATGTCGTGACGCTGCACGTGCCGGATACGCCCGCCACGCGCGGCCTGATCGGGGCGCGCGAGCTCGCGCTGATGCGCCGCGGCGCCTCGCTCATCAACGCCTCGCGGGGACTCGTCGTCGACGTGGAGGCGCTGGCCCGGGCGCTCGAGGACGGGCAGCTCGTCGGCGCCGCCCTCGACGTGTTTCCGGAGGAGCCCACCGGCCGAGGCCAGCAGTTCGAGTCGCCGCTCTGCCGGCTGGATCAGGTGCTGCTCACACCGCACATCGGCGGCAGCACGGAGGAGGCGCAGGAGAGCATCGGGCGGGAGGTGGCGGACAAGCTGATCCGTTACAGCAATCTCGGCAGCACGCTCACGGCGGTCAACTTCCCGGAGGTGTCGCTGAGCGATCACCCCGGCATGCACCGGCTGATTCACATCCACGAGAACCGGCCCGGCCTGCTCTCGCAGATCAACGCCGTCTTCTCTCGCCATCACGTCAACGTCTGCTCGGAGTCGCTCGAGACGAACGCGCAGCTCGGCTACGTGGTCATCGACATCGAGCCCACGAGCGCGATCGACACACCGATTCTCCGGCAGGAGCTCGAGGCCATCGACGGCACGATCCGGACGCGACTGCTCTACTGACGGTCGGGGGCGCGACGGCCGCCGGCGTCGGAATCACCGATCGAGAACGCGTTCTCGATCACCCGCAGCTCGGCTCGCGCGTCTCCGACGCCGTCGATCGCGACGACGTCGAACCGGCACGGCTCGTGAAGGCGGCCGGCCCGCGCCAGGTACTCGAGCGCCATCGCGCCGAGGCGCCGCTGCTTCCATCCGGTAACGGCATCGGCCGCGGTGCCGCACCGCCGCGTCCGCCGCGCCTTCACCTCGACGAACACCACGACACGCCCGTGCTGGGCGACGATGTCAATTTCTCCAAACCGGGTGCGATACCGACGGGCAAGAATTGCGTACCCCCGGCGCTGCAGCTCTCGGGCCGCGAGGCTTTCGCCCTGTTTTCCGAAGGTCTGGCGGTCACCGCGCGGCACCACGCGGTTCATGGAGCAACGGCCGTGCCAGCGCCGTTATGCGGCGGCCACCGCGGTCAGCGACTCGTCGAAGATGCGCGCCACCGTGTCGGCCTGCGCCTTCGTGAGGACCAGGGGCGGCGAGAAGCGGATCGCGTTCGCGCCGGCGCCGAGCACCAGGACGCCGCGCCGAAACATCTCCTGCACGACGCGGTCGCGCTCCGCCGGCGCCCGCTCCTTGGTGGCCCGGTCGCGGACCAGTTCGACGCCGATCATGAGGCCCTTTCCGCGCACGTCGCCGATGAGGCGCTGGCGTTCCATCACGCCGCGCAGCCGATCGAGCAGGTGCGCGCCGACCTCGGCCGCATTCGCGACCAGGCCGGTCCGGAGCAGGTCGAGCGTTGCCAGCGCCGCGGCACAGCTCACGGGATTTCCCCCGAAGGTGCTGGCGTGCGCGCCCGGCGGCCACGACATGATCTCCGCCCGCGACGTCGTCACCCCGAGCGGGAGACCCGAGGCGATGCCCTTCGCCATCGTCACGACGTCGGGCTCGATCCCGAAGTGATCGACGGCGAACATCCGGCCGCTCCGTCCCATGCCCGACTGCACCTCGTCGGCGATGAGGAGCATGCCGTGGCGGCGGGTCAGCTCGCGAAGGCGCTGCAGGAACTGCGCCGGCGGGACCACGTATCCGCCCTCGCCCTGAATCGGCTCGACGATCACGGCGGCGACTTCGTCGGGCGAGACGAGATGCACGAGCAACTGGTCTTCGACGAAGGCGAGGCACTCGGCCGCGCAGGACTCCGGTCTGAGCCCGAGCGGGCACCGGTAGCAGTTCGCGTACGGCGCGTGGTAGACGCCCGGCATCATCGGGCCGAAGCCGCGGCGCTGGACGGCCTTGCTGGCGGTGATCGCGAGCGATCCGAGGGTGCGTCCATGGAACGCGCCGAGGAAGGCGATCAGGTTGAACCGGCTCGAGCTGTAGCGCGCGAGCTTGATTGCCGCTTCGTTCGCTTCCGTCCCGGAATTGCCGAAGAACGAGCGCACGGGGCGCTCGATCGGCACGATCCCGGCCAGCGCCTCGGCCAGGCGAACCTGCGGTTCGTAGTAGAAGTCCGTGCCCGACATGTGGAGGAAACGGGCCGCCTGGTCGGCGACCGCGGCGACGACGCGCGGGTGGGCATGCCCCGTCGAGGCGACGGCGATGCCGGCGGCGCAGTCGAGGAAGAGATTGCCGTCGACGTCTTCGACGACCGCGCCCTCGCCGCGGGCCATGACGAAGGGATACGCGCGCGTGTAGGAGGGAGAGACGACGAGCCGGTCGCGCTCGACGATGGCGCGTGCGTGGGGGCCCGGCAGCGGCGTCCTGATATCCGGGGCCGGCCCCATGGCCTGAGTACCATCACTTTTTCTTCCAGCGCGTCCCGGCGGGCGAGTCCTCGAGCACGATCCCAAGCGCGTCCAGTTCGCTGCGGATCTCGTCCGCCCGGGCGAAGTCGCGCGCGCGGCGCGCGTTGCGCCGTTCCGCGATGAGCTGCTCGATCTGCTCGACCGGAATCGGCGGCTCCGCGTCCTCGGCCAGCCGGAGCCGCATCACGCCGAGCACCTTGTCGAAATCGTAGAACGCCTCCTGGACGGCGACCGCGTCCGGCTCCCCGACCTCTCCGCGGTCCATCGCCGCGTGGATCTCGCGCACGAGATCGAAGATGACGCCGAGCGCGCCGGGCACGTTGAGATCGTTCGCGATCATGCCGCGGACATCGTCGCGGGCGCGCTGCACGCGCTCGGCGATCCCGGCGTGGCCGCCGCCGGCGCGGACGGTCTCGAGGCGCGCGATGAAGTCGCGCAGACGCGTGAGCGCCGCCTCCGCCTGATCGAGCCCCTCCCAGCTGAACGTGAGCTGTTTCCGGTAGTGCGTCGACAGCAGCAGGTAGCGAAGCGCGGAGGCGCGGTGGCCCTTGGCGATGATGTCGCGGACGCTGTAGACGTTCCCGACCGACTTGGACATCTTCTCGTTGTCGATGTTCAGGAACTCGACATGCACCCAGCATCGGACGAACGGCCGGCCGGTGGCGCCCTCGGCCTGGGCGATCTCGTTCTCGTGATGCGGGAAGATGAGGTCGACGCCTCCGCCGTGGATGTCGATGGGAGGCTCGCCGAGCAGCCGCAGCGCCATCGCCGAGCACTCGATGTGCCAGCCCGGACGTCCCGGTCCGCAGCCGAAGTCCCACGTCGGCTCTCCCGGCTTGGTCGCCTTCCACAGGACGAAGTCCCTCGCGTCCTGCTTCTCGTAGCTGTCGGCGTCCACGCGCGCGCCCGCCTGCATGCCCTCGTGGTCGAGCCGGGCCAGACGGCCATAGTCCGGAAGCGACGCGATCCGGAAGTAGATCGAGCCCTCGGATCGGTACGTGTGACCACGCTGCTCGAGCTGAAGGATCATCTCGACCATCGCGCGCAGGTTGGCCTCGTCCGTGGCGCGCGGGTATTCCTCCGCCGGCTCCAGCCCCATGGCCGCCGCGTCCTCCATGAACGCCGCCACGTACCGGTCCGTATAGTCGCGCAGCGAGACGCCCGTCTTCTGCGACGCGGCAATCGTCTTGTCGTCGACGTCGGTGAAGTTCATCACCTGGCGGACGCCGTAGCCCTCCTGGTACTTCAGCGCGCGCCGCAGCACGTCGAGCGTGACGAACGTGCGGAAGTTGCCGATATGGCCGCGCGCGTAGACCGTCAGTCCGCAGGTGTACATGCGGACGGTCCTCCCGTCGGCGGGCGCGAACTCGTCTTCGGATCGGGTCAGCGTATTGAACAGGCGCATGGGGGGCGAGAGGGCCTCACTTCTTGACCGAGAGCGGTTGGGTGACGGTGGTCGAGGCGGACCCGCACCGCACCTGCACCTCGACGGTCGCACTTTCGTGTTCGAACGCCAACGCCACGTCCGCGTCGGCTGCCGCGCGAGCGGTCACTTCGCCGAGCGCGGCGCGAAGCGACGCCGCCAGCGCCTCGGCGTCCTGCGGCGAGCCGCCCGCAATCTCGAGGTACTTGCGCGCCAGGTCGGCTCCCAGCTCGCAATACGGCGCCTCGACCGGCACGAGCAGCGTCACGGGGTCGGCCATAGGCACGGATTCTATCAAGTGACCGGGGGTGCGGACGGGGGTGCGCACGGAGGTGCGGACGAGGGTGCGCACGAAGGTGCGGTCTCCGCGCACCCTTGTGCGCACGTCCGTGCGCACGTGCGGCCGCACCTCCGTCCGCACCCTCGTCCGCACCTCGTCCGCACCCTCGTCCGCACCTTCGTCCGCACCTTCGTCCGCACCCCCGTCCGCACCCTCGTCCGCACGCTCGTCCGCACCCCCGTCACAGCGCCATCCGTTCGAACAGGCCGCGCGCGGCCTGCACATCCAGGGCGATCTGCGCGCTGAGCGCGTCCCAGTCGTCGAACTTGCGCTCCTCGCGAATCCACTGCACGAGCGCCAGCCTGAGCGACTTGCCGTACAGGTCGCGATCGCCGTCGAGCAGGTGTGCTTCGATGGTCACCCGGCCATCGCCGACCGTCGGCCGCACGCCCAGGCTCGTGACCGACGGGTGGTGCACGCCGTCGATGATGGCCAGCGTGGCGTAGATCCCGTGCGCGGGGAGCAGCTCGTTCGCAGTCTGAAGGTTGGCCGTTGGAAACCCGAGCTGCCGGCCGCGGCCGTCGCCGCGTACGACGTGTCCGTCCAGAAAGTACTGGTGGCCCAGCAGCGCGGCCGCCTCGTCGACGCGCCCCTCTTCGACGAGGTGACGGATGCGCGTGCTCGACACGACGAAGTCCTTGTAGCGCACCGGATCGATCTTGTCGACGCGGAATCCCCGGTCCTCGCCCAGCGCGCGCAGGAGCGTATAGGTGCCTGATCGGTTGCGGCCGAAGAGGAAATTCGCGCCGACCCAGACCTCCGCCACGTGCAGCCAGTCGATGAGCACGATCGTCACGAAGGACTCGGGCTCCCACTGGGCGAGCTCCAGGGTGAAGCGGACGATCACGACGCCCTGCATGCCCGCGCGCTCGAACGCCTCCAGCTTCTGCTCGAGGGTCATCAGGAGGGGCGGCGCCTTCTCGGGTCTCAGCACGCGGGGCGGGTGGGGATCGAAGATGAGCGCGACCGGAGTGCCGCCACGCTCACCCGCCTGCCGCCGGACCCGCTCGAGCAGGCGCATGTGGCCCCGGTGAATGCCGTCGAAGTTGCCGAGGGCCACGACCGGATCCCGCCACTGCGGCGGCGGGTTGTCGGGATAATAGAGGACCTGCATGTCAGCCGTCAGAGCCTCAGGGTCAGCCCATCGTAGGCGAGGGCGACGCCGGACGGCAGCGCCGCGCAGGTTTCTGCGTGGCCCAGGTCGTGGGCGATGTGTGTGAAGTACGTCTGCCGCGCGCCGATGCGGCCCGCCATCGCCACCGCCTGATCCAGCGAGAAGTGCGTCGGATGCGGGCGGCGCCGCAGCGCGTCCAACACGAGCGTATCGAGGCCGTCGAGCAGAGGCAGCGAGTCGTCGGGGATGCCGCTGCAGTCCGTGAGATAGCCGAACGGCCCGAGGCGGTATCCGAGGATCTCCCGGCGCCCGTGCAGGATCGGCACCGGCACGATCTCCTGGCGTCCGACGCAGAAGGGCCCGCCAATCGTCCAGAGCCGGAGCTCCGGCAGGCCCCCGCCCGCCGATCTGCCCCCGCCGAACACGTACCCGAATCGCTGGCGTATTTCCGCAATCGTGTCGTGGCGTGCGTACACGGGCATCGGGCCGCCGCTCACGGCGTTGAACCGCCGTACGTCGTCGAGCCCGAACAGGTGATCGGCGTGCGCGTGTGTGTAGAGAATGGCGTCGACGCGGCGGACACCGTACCGGAGCGCCTGCGTTCTCAGATCGGGCGTCGTGTCGATGAGCAGCGCGGCCTCGCCGCTCTCGACGAGCACGGACGTCCGCATCCGCTGGTCGCGAGGGTCGCTCGACCGGCAGACCGCGCAGTCGCAGCCAATCATCGGCACACCGTGGGACGTGCCCGTGCCCAGGAACAGAACCTTCACAAACGTCCGATGCTAGCAGAGGTCCGGCCCTTGCATCGACCGATCCGGGCGTCGGAGGATTGGCGTGGTTCGAGGCGTGGCGCAGACGAAGGAGCGGAAGGGTCGGGTCAATCGCGTGGACGCGCGGGCGCGCCGGGCCGCGGCCGCGCTGTACAAGCTGGTCCAGCTCATGGACGCGCTCCGGTCGCCGGCCGGCTGCCCGTGGGATCGCGCGCAAACGCATCGGACGCTGCGGGCGCATCTGATCGAAGAAGCCTACGAGGCGCTCGAGGCCCTCGATCGCCGCCAGCTCGAGGGGCTGGCCGGCGAGCTCGGCGACGTCCTCTTCCAGTGCGTCTTCCACGCGCAGATTGCCGCGGAGGCGGGCCGGTTCGAGCTGGCCGATGCGATCGACGCGATCGCCGCCAAGCTGATCCGGCGGCATCCGCACGTGTTCACGCCCGCCGGCCGCCTGCTGCCGCCCGGCGATCCGCGCCGGACCGCCATCGGCACCCCGGCGGCCGTGAAGGCACAGTGGGAACGGATCAAGGCGCGCGAGTCGCCGACCCGCGCGCGTCGCGGCGTGCTGTCGGGTGTGCCGCGCGCGCTTCCCGCGCTCCTGCGCGCGCACGAGATCGGCCGCCGCGTCGCCGCCGTGGGCTTCGACTGGACCGTGCCCGGAGAGGTCATCGACAAGATCGAGGAAGAGACGCGCGAGCTGCGCGCGGCGCTGGCCGAGAACTCCGAGCGCGTTGCGGAAGAGCTGGGTGACCTGCTCTTCTCGCTCGCCAATCTCGCGCGGAAGCTGGGGGTCGAGCCGGAATCGGCGCTGCGCGCGGCCAACGAGAAGTTCACGCGCCGGTTCGAAGCGATCGAAGGGCGCCTCGCGAAGGCGCGCCGCTCGGTGCACGACGCCGATCCGCGCGAGCTCGAGGCGCTCTGGCAGCAGGTGAAGGCGCACGGCACCCGTCCCCCGCGCCGGCGCTCCTGACCGTCACCTCGCGCTCAGGGACCAGCGCCGTCCGCTCATCGTGGTGAGCTCGGCCGCGGCCCCGTCCGTCTCGACGACAATGGCGCCGTCCCGATCGGTCCGGAACACGATCGCGCCGATCTGCTCATAGCGGGCAAGCACGTCCGGGGCCGGATGGCCGAACGCGTTGTCGCGACCTACGCTGATGAGGGCCGCGTCCGGCCGAAAGGACGCGACGAACCCGGGCGAGCTGGCCGATCGACTGCCGTGATGGCCAACCTTGAGGATGCGCAGACGCGGGCGAGGCGTCTCCGGGACGTACGTCTGCTCGAACTCGAGGCCGGCGTCGCCGGCCAGCAGGAACTCGACGGTCCCGAACCGGATGTCGAGCACCACGGAGTCGTCGTTTCGAACGCGACGCCGCTCCCACTCCGGCGCGGGCGGATGCAGCACGCGCATCGTCGCGCCGCCGAGCTCGAGCGAGTGGCCGGCGAGCACCCGCCGCCAGACGAGCTGGTCGATGTGGGCCTGTGCCCGCAGGCTCAACAGGAGCGGATGTGGCGGGACCGGAATGCCCTCCCAGAATCTCGCGTGGACGGAAGTCGCGTTCCACGCCGGCGGCCCCTCCGGCGTGATCGACGTCGCCGTGCGTGAGCACGAGCCAGTCGAGACGGCGCACCCCCAGCGCCCAGAGCGCCGGCGCGACGACCCGATCGCCTACGTCGAACGTGCCGGTCGGAAGCCCTCCCGCGTCGACGAGCATCGTATGGCCGTCGGGAAACTGGACGAGCATCGCATCGCCTTGACCGACGTCCAGCACGCTCAGGCGCAGCCGTCCGCCAGCCGGAGCGGCGCGCGCGAGCCCCGGGGCGGTGAGAATGACAATCAGACTGCAGGATGTGGCCAGCGCGGCGGCCCGCCGCCACCGGGACCGCCCCGGGAACAGAGCGAGCACGAGGCCGGCGTAGTAGGCGACGGTCCATGCAATCGAGACCGGTGGCGTACGCCAGACGAGCCACGGCGCGAGATCGACCGCGCGCGACGAGCCAATCAGCCAGGACGCGGCCAGGCCGGCCAGCCAGCCGCACGCCCGTGCGGCCCCGTTCCACGACCCGGTCAGCGCGGCCATCAGCGTCCCCGCCAGTTGAACGATGGAGATGGCCGGAATGGCGACGAGATTGAGCACGAGCCCGAGGGGGCCGATGCGCGCGAACAGCGCGGCGGACAGGGGCAAGAGGACCAGCTCGGCGGCCACCGTGGCGCTGATCACTCCCAGCACCGCGTTCCAGACGCGCCGCGCCGCCGAGCGGAGGACGCCTCCCCGCGTTCGCGCGCCGGCGACGCCGCGGCGCGTCGCCCAGTCGCTGAAGCGCGTCGCGCCCACGACGATGCCGAGCGTCGCCCCGAACGAGAGCCAGGCACCCGCGTCAAGAGCCATCGCCGGACTCACGACGGCCAGTCCCATCGCGGTCACCGCCAGGACGTTGATCGCGGGCGGCCGCAGACCGACGCAGCCGACCGCGAGGTAGATGGTGGCGGCCGTGACGGCACGGTTGACGGACGGCTGATTGCCGACGAGCCAGCCGTAGCCGATGACGATTCCTGCGGTCGCGGCCGCGACGCCGCGGAACGACCGGACGAGGAGGCGGAGCAGGACGAAGGAGACGGCAGTCAGGACGGCCACGTGCGCGCCGGAGATCACGACGGTGTGGTACGTCCCGGCCAACTGCAATCGCCTGCGGACGTCCTCGTCGAGGCCGGCCTGGTCGCCGATGAGCACCGCCGTCACGATGGCGGCCGAGCCGGACGAGCGCCGGCCGGCGAACCGGCGCGCCGACTCGCGAACGTGCCGGCGAATCAGCGCCGCGATCTCGTCCCACCAGCGACCCGGCGCAATCTCCACGAGCGCGGCGCTCTTGATCGTGCCGACCAGGTCCGCGGTCCGATGCAGGCGCTGCCACCGCTCGCCCGGGCTGCCCGGGTTGCGCCAGACCTGCGGGCTGCGCAGCAGAATGGGCGCTGCGATCCGGCGGTGGGCCGTCCACTCGCGCAGGTGCGCCGGGCCCAGGCTCCCGCTGACCGTCGCCTGGACGCGCCCCGACAGCGGCTGTGACATCCGGGGCGTATCGACCGCGTCGACGTCGATCAGCAATCGGACCCCGGACTCGGCGAGCGCGGCATCCTCGACGAGCGTGCCGTGGATTCGGACGACATCCGGCAGCCGCGTGCCTGAAGTCACACGGCCGAACCAGAGGGCGAGCGGCGCATGCAGCGCACGGTCGCGGGCAAGCGCGCCGTCGGCGACCGCCCCGAAGAACACGCCGACGAGCAGGACGCCCGCACGCATGCGCCGCGCGTCGACCAGCAGCGCCAGCGAGGCGGCGCCGATGGCGAGGGCCGCGGCTCCCGCCGGCGGCGCGGAGCCCAGCAAACCGCTCACGATCCCGCAGAGGGCGGTCACGGCGAGCAGCGGCCCGGCGTTCACGGCCCGTCCGCAGTTGCAAGAATCGCGCTCTCCGGCAGCCGCCCGCGCCGAGGCGCAGGGATTTCAGAATCTGCACCCCGCGCCGGACCTCGGGGCAGCAAAGGCTGCACGGGTCCGGTCAGGGAGGCGATGCGGGGCCGGCCGCCGCGTCCGGCGGCCGTATGCTGAGAGAGCGATGAAGGTGAACCTGGACGACCTGCCTCTCGAGGAACGGTTCGTCCGCGCGTCGGGCCCTGGCGGCCAGAACGTCAACAAGGTGGCCTCCGCCGTGGAGCTGCGGCTCGATGTCGGGCGCGCGCCGCTGGCGGACGAGATCAAGACGCGGCTGACGTCGCTCGCGGGCCGGCGGATGACCTCGGGGGGCGTCCTGGTCATCGACTCGCGCGAACATCGCACGCAGGCTCAGAATCGGGCGGCCGCCCGGAAGCGGCTGCTGGCGCTGCTCGCGGCCGCGGCCCGCCGTCCTCGACGCCGGCGGCCGACCAGGATCACGGCGGCCGCGCGGGAAGCACGGCTGCGATCGAAAGCGCGGCGCTCGGAGATCAAGAGGAGACGCCGCGAGCGAGAGAGCGGCACGGAGTGAGGCTGGCATCGCCGGGCACGCACGCGCCGGCGGTCTCACCCCTTCGTCATCGCCGCGTGGTATTCCTGCAGCGACTTGACGCTCAGCCCCTCGCGCGCGAGGGCGGCGATGGCGCTCACGGCGGCGTCCGCGCCGGTGAGCGTCGTGATGGCGGTCACGCCCTGGAGCATCGCGATGCGGCGGACGGTCCGGTCGTCGAAGAACGACTCG
The DNA here is from genome assembly GCA_963764505.1 of uncultured Acidobacteriota bacterium. Taxonomy (GTDB): domain Bacteria; phylum Acidobacteriota; class Vicinamibacteria; order Vicinamibacterales; family SCN-69-37; genus CAVXSP01. The sequence goes on from CAVXSP010000001.1 coordinate 3,241,361, forward strand.
CGGCCGAGCGGCGTGTTGATGATGAGCGCGATCTTCCGGTTGAGCAGCTCGTCGCCGATATGCGGCCGCCCCTCGTTGATCTTGAAGATGATCTCCACGTCGAGGCCGTGGGCGCGGAGGTAGGCGGCCGTGCCGCGCGTGGCCGCGAGCCGGAAGCCGAGGGCCGCCAGCTCGCGCGCGGCCTTCACCACGTTGGGCTTGTCTTGGTTGTTGACGCTGATGAACGCCGTGCCGTGCTGAGGCAGCCGCTGGCCCGCGCCGAGGTACGCCTTCGCGAAGGCGGAGCCGAACGTCTCGGCGCCTCCCATGACTTCGCCGGTCGATTTCATTTCCGGACCGAGCAGCGTATCGACGCCGGGGAATCGCACGAACGGGAACACCGGCGTCTTCACGAAATAGCCGGCGACCTCCAGGTCCTGCGTCATGCCCAGCTCGGCGAGCGTGCGGCCGACCATCAACTTGGCCGCGATCTTGGCCAACGGCACGCCCGTCGCCTTGGAGAGGTAGGGCACCGTGCGGGACGCCCGCGGGTTCACCTCCAGGACGTACACCACGTCGTCCTTGACGGCGAACTGCGCGTTCATCAGCCCCACGACGTTCAGCGCGCGGGCGATGCGCCGGGTGTAGTCGCGAATGGTCGCGACGTGCCGCTGGTGGAGCAGGTACGTGGGCACGACGCACGAGCTGTCGCCGGAGTGGATGCCGGCCTGCTCGATGTGCTCCATGATGCCGCCGATCACCACCGCGCCGGAGGCGTCGGCCAGCGCGTCCACGTCGATCTCGAACGCGTCCTCGAGAAACTTGTCGACCAGGATCGGATGCTCTGGCGACGCGTGGACGGCATGCCGCATGTAGCGATCGAGCGCGACGGTGTCGTAGACGATCGCCATCGCGCGGCCGCCCAGCACGTACGAGGGCCGGACGACGACCGGGAACCCGATGGCCGCGGCCACTTCCTGGGCCTCCTCGGGCGAGCGCGCGATCCCGCTGGCCGCCTGGGGGATGCCCAGCTCCCAGAGCAGCTTCGCGAAGCGCTCGCGATCTTCCGCCAGATCGATGGAGTCCGGCGACGTGCCGAGAATCCTGATCCCGGCGGCCTGCAGTCTGAGCGCGAGCTTCAGCGGCGTCTGCCCGCCGTACTGCACGACGCAGGAGACCTCTCCGCCGGCGCTACGCTCGCGGTCGATGACCGCCGAGACGTCCTCGAACGTGAGCGGCTCGAAAAAGAGGCGGTCGACCGTGTCGTAGTCGGTCGAGACGGTCTCGGGATTGCAGTTGATCATGACCGTCTCGTAGCCTTCGTCGCGCAGCGCGAACGCCGCGTGGCAGCAGCAGTAGTCGAACTCGATGCCCTGGCCGATCCGGTTCGGCCCGCTGCCGAGGATGACCACCTTCGAGCGCGACGTCGGCTGCGCCTCGCACTCCCGTTCGAAGGTTCCGTAGAGATACGGCGTGAACGACTCGAATTCCGCCGCGCACGTGTCGATGCGCTTGTAGGCCGGGCGCACGCCGCTCTCGCGGCGCCGCTCGCGGAGGCTGTCCTCGTCGGTTCCGATGAGCCGCGCCAGCTCGGCGTCCCCGAACCCGGCGCGCTTGAGCTCCCACAAGAGGTCATCCGACAGGTCGCGGGCGCCGACCGCGGCGGCGGAGCGGCCCAGCTCCACGATGTGCTGGAACTGTGTGAGGAACCAGGGATCGATGTGCGTCAGCCGGTTCAGTTCGCCCACGCTCCAGCCACGTTCGAGCGCCCGAAACACCGCCCACATCCGCTGGTCGGTTGGAATCGACAACGCCCGCTGCAGGGCGCCATCGTCCTCCTGCTCGAACGGTCCGCCGGGACGGCTCTGGCCGAAGAGGTGGCCGCCCGACCCGAGCTCGAGCGACCGGAAGGCCTTGAGGAACGCCTCCTTGAAGGTGCGTCCAATCGCCATCGCCTCGCCGACCGACTTCATCTGCGTCGTGAGCGACCAATCCGCCTGTGGGAACTTCTCGAACGCCCAGCGGGGGACCTTCACGACAACGTAGTCGATGGTCGGCTCGAAGGAGGCGGGCGTGAGTCGCGTGATGTCGTTCGGGATCTCGTCGAGGCGGTAGCCCAGCGCGAGCTTCGCCGCGATCTTCGCGATCGGGAAGCCGGTCGCCTTGGAGGCCAGCGCCGAGGACCGCGAGACGCGGGGATTCATCTCGATCGCGACCATGCGGCCGTCCGCGGGGTCGACCGCGAACTGGATGTTCGACCCGCCGGTCTCGACCCCGACCCGCCGGATGATGCGGCGCGCGGCGTCGCGCATCCGCTGGTATTCCTTGTCGGTGAGCGTCAGGGCCGGCGCGACGGTGATGCTGTCGCCGGTGTGCACGCCCATCGGATCGATGTTCTCGATCGAGCAGATGACGACGAAGTTGTCGGCCCCGTCGCGCATGACCTCGAGCTCGAACTCCTTCCAGCCGATGACCGACTGCTCGACCAGGATCTCGCGGACGGGACTCATCGACAGCCCGCGGTGGGCAATCTCGCGGAACTCCTCGACGTTGTACGCGATGCCGCCGCCGACGCCGCCGAGCGTGAAGGACGGCCGGATGATGATGGGGAACCCGATCCGCTCCGCGACCTCGAGCCCCTCGGCGATCGCCGCCGGAATGCCCGCGTCGTCGTCGGCCTGCACGACCCGGCTCTCCGGGACGTCGATACCGATGGAGCGCATCGCGTCCTTGAACTGCTGCCGGTCCTCGGCCACCTGGATGGCGGCCACGGAGGCGCCGATGAGCTGCACGCCATACTTCTCGAGGATGCCGCGCTCGCCCAGCTCGACGGCGAGGTTCAACGCCGTCTGCCCGCCCACCGTCGGGAGAATGGCATCGGGCCGCTCGCGCGCGATCACCCGTTCGAGAACCTCGGCGGTCAGCGGCTCGACGTACGTCCGGTCGGCGAGCTCCGGGTCGGTCATGATCGTGGCCGGATTGCTGTTCACCAGCACGACCTCGAGCCCCTCGGCGCGCAGCGCCTTGCACGCCTGCGTGCCGGAATAGTCGAACTCGCACGCCTGACCGATGACAATCGGTCCGGAGCCGATGACGAGAATGCGATGGAGATCGGTGCGTTTGGGCATTCTTCGGGGACTTACGAGCGATTCTCCATCTCTCCCAGGAACTGATCGAACAGGTAGTCCGCGTCGTGCGGTCCGGGCGACGCCTCGGGATGATACTGCACGCAGAACACCGGCTTGGAGACGTGACGCAGCCCCTCGATCGTGCCGTCGTACAGATTCAGGTGGGTGACTTCGACGTCGGGCGGCACCGACTGCGGATCCACGGCGAACCCGTGATTCTGGGAGGTGATTTCGACCTTGGACGAGCGCAGCTCCTTGACCGGATGGTTCGCGCCGCGGTGCCCGAACTTCAGCTTGAACGTGCGCGCACCCATGGCCAGCCCGAGCACCTGATGCCCGAGGCAGATGCCGAACACCGGCACGCCCGAGTCGACGACCGCGCGCGCATTGGCGATGGCGTAGTCGAGCGCCGAAGGATCGCCGGGCCCGTTGCTGAGGAAGATCCCGTCCGGCTCCGTGGCGAGCAGCTCGGTCGCCGGGGTCGCCGCCGGAAATACCCGCACCTCGCAGCCGTGCGCCCGGAGCCGCCGCAGGATGTTCCACTTCATCCCGTAGTCGTACGCCGCAACTCGCAGCGGTCGGCTGGACGCACGGTTCGGCGGCACCAGAAAATCGCCCTCCACCGGCTCGGTCCAGTCGAACGGCTGCGCGCAAGTGACGCCCCGCACGAGATCCGCACCCTCCATCCTGGGAATCGCGCGGGCCTTGTCGACCAGATCATCCGGAGAGACGCGGCCGGTCGCGATGACACCGCGCATGACGCCGGCCGATCGGAGCAGCCGCGTGAGCGCCCGCGTGTCGATGTCCGCAATCGCAACGACGTTCTGCAGCGCCAGGTACTCCGCGAGCGTCCCGTCGGCCCGCCAGTTGCTGGCGATCGGCGACTGGTCGCGCATGATGAACCCGGCGACCTGCGGCGCCCGGGACTCGACGTCCTGCACCGTGACGCCGTAATTGCCGATCTCGGGACAGGTCATCGTGACGATCTGACCGGCGTACAGACGGATCGGTCAGCACTTCCTGATAGCCGGTCATGCTCGTGTTGAACACGACTTCCCCGGACGTTTCACCCGGCGCGCCCGCAGCCTTGCCGCGGTACCAGACGCCGTTCTCCAGCGCGAGCACAGCTTCCATGTGGCTTCTTCCTACCGTTCCTCCAGCGCGGCCGTCACGCGCGCCTGTTCGCCGGCCTGCACGCCGACCGTCTTCGAGAATGCGCCGTACCCGGCCCGCTCGATGCGGACGAGGTGCGTCCCCGTGCGCAGCTCGGGGACCCGCAGGGGCGTCACGCCGGCAAACCGGCCGTCAATGATCACACGAGCGGCCTGCGGACGCGAATCGACGAACATCGAGCCCATGGCCGCCTCCGGCGCGCCGGCCCCGCCCGTCATCGGCAGCCCCGCCTCCAGCTGGAGGTCGACCGTCCGTGAGGCTTCGCTCGCCGTCAGCGTCGCCGTTTCGCGGCGAGGCACGAACCCCGAGCGCGCCACCTCGAGCGTGTGACGCCCGAGCGGCAGGTCGGACACGGTGAGGGGCGTCTGCCCTCGCGGGCGTCCGTCGACGACGACGAGCGCTCCGGGGGGCGTGGACCGCACGACGAGGCGGCCTGTCGGCGCCGGCGGGCGGGCGGACGCGCGTGCCGTTTTCGCCGGGGGAACATCCGCCGGCGCGCCGCGTTCGGCGTCCTGCCCGTCAGCGCCGCCGACGACCACGTCCGTTCCCTTCGGCAGGACCGGCTCCGGCGGCGCCGGCACGTTGACCGCCGCCGCCGATGCGACGGCCGGCGGCCTCGAAGTGGCTGCGCTTCTGCCCGCCTGGTAGCCAATGACGATGCCGACGGCGATGCCCGCGGCGGCAACGGCCGCCAGCGCGGTCCAGGGGAACCCCGACGCGGCTCGCAGCGGCGGCCGCGCGCGGCCGGCGCTCGCGGCAAAGAGCGGCGGCTCCTCGAGGGGCGTCGATGCCGGCGGCAACGCCGTCGATCCGGCGCGCAATGCGCCGACGAAATCGACCTCCTCGGGCAGTTCGGCTGACGGCGCCATCACACGGAGGGGCGACGCCGGCACGAGGTCTGCGGACGCCGCTTCGGCCGCCTCGGGCGCGGCCAGTTCGTCCTCGGACGGCAGGCTCGCCAGCGGCTCCGTCCAATCGTCGGCGAACACGTCCGGGATGGCGGCGGCCACCGGCGCGCCTCGAAGCGCGGGTGCCGGGAGCTCGCCTCCGATCACCTCGGCGAGCGCGTCCGCGAGGGCGGCGGCCGACGCGAACCGATCAGCCGGCCGCTCGGCCAGCGCCATCGACAGCACCCTGCGGATCTGCACGCGCTGCTCGGGGGTCGCCGCGCCGGTCAGGGCACCGTCCTGCTCGCCGGTCCCGCCCGGCCGCCGGCGGGTCAGCAACTCGTGCGCGATCGCGCCGAGGGTGTACACGTCGGCGCGGATGTCCCAGCGCTCGCCGTTCAGGCGTTCGGGCGCTGCGTACGGCCGGCGCCCCGCCGCCTTGCCCCCCACGCTCTCGAGGGCGGCCACCACGCCCATCCCCGTGATCCGGACCGCCCGATCGTCGGCGGTCACGAACACGTCCCGCGGATGCAGCGCTCCGTGCCCGACGCCGGCGGTCCAGGCGGCGTCGATCGCCGCAGCCATCTGCGACAGCAGGGGCAGCGCGCGATCGAGCGGCGCGGGCGCGAGATGGCGCAGCGCGACATCGAGCGTCTCGGCCGTCACGTATTCGCTGGCCAGATACGCCGTCGTGCCTTCGAGACCGGCATCGAAGACGGGCACGAGGGCCGGGTGGTCCGGCACCGATCCGGACGCCAGGCGCCGCAGGGCGTCGGCGAGCCGGGCGACCTGCTCGGGCACGATGTCGAGCCGGAAGACCTTCACCGCCGCGAGGCGGTCATGCCGGGGATCGTAGGTGCGAAAAACGGGGCCGAGAACGCCGCTGCCGATCTGGTGCAGCACGCGGTAGGGGCCAAAGGCGGACGGCGCGGTGAAACCGGCGGACTCGTCGAAAGGCAGCGGCGACTCCAGTAAGAACTGTAGCACAGGGCTCTGGGCTCTGGGCTTTGAGCTTCGGAACCCCGGAACCTCGGAACCTTGTAGTAAATTTGCCCGGATGTCTGTTTTCCCCGATGTCACGCTGTCCGGCGCCGTTCGCGCCGCGATCGACATCCGGCAGCTCCCGTGGATTCGTCCGCTCGTCGGCGCGTACGTCTACGACTTCCCGTCGGTCGCGTCGCTCTTCGTCGGCAATCCGGCGGATCCCGACGACTGGCGGCAGACAATCGCCAGGGTGCAGCAGGCCCCCCGGAATCGTCAGGCGATAGTCGACCTGCTGGGCCGCCAGCTGGCGGCCCGCGGCGCGCCGGTCGAGGCGCAGCGGGCCGCCGTCGAGCTGGCCGATGGGTCGTCGGTGGCGGTGGTGACCGGACAGCAGGCAGGGCTGTTCGGCGGACCGCTCTACACGATTTTGAAGGCCGTCACGGCGATTCAGCTCGCCGGCCGTCTCCGGGAGGAGCACGGCGTCCCCGCGGTCCCGGTGTTCTGGGTCGACGAAGAGGATCACGACTGGGAGGAGATCCGCTCCGCCGCGATCCTCGACGCGTCGCTCGGCCTGCGCCAGATCACCCTGCGCGACCTGCCCGGCGTGCGGGCCCACATGGTGTCGAGACTCGTGCTCGACGCCAGTGTGGAGGACACGATCGCGGAGCTCGAGCGGCAGATGGCGCCGTCGGAGTTCACGGCGGAGGTCGTCGCAGAACTGCGGCGCCACTATCGGCCCGGTGCGGGCATGGCCGCGGCGTTCGCCGGCTGGATCGACGCGCTGCTCGGGCGCCACGGCCTCGTCGTCTTCCAGGCCGGCGATGCGGCCGCCAAGCCGCTGGTGCGCGACCTGTTCGTGCGGGAGTTCGAGCAGCCCGCGCGCACCGCGGCGCTCGCGCGCGAGGCGGGCGCGGAGATGCGGCGCCTGGGGCATCAGCCTCAGGTCGAGCCCGCGGAGGACAGCGTGGCGCTCTTCTACCTCGACGCCGAGGGCCGCCATCCAATCAAGTCGCGTGGCGGCGAGTATCTGATCGGCGAGGCGGTCCATTCGCGACAGCGGATGATCGAACGCGCGCGATCCTCGCCCGAGGACTTCAGTCCGAACGTGCTGCTCCGTCCGGTCGTGCAGGATCGCCTGTTCCCGACCGTGTGTTACGTCGGCGGGCCGAGCGAGCTCGCGTACCAGGCGCAGCTCAAGGCGATCTATGCCGCCTTCGGCGTCGAGCCGCCGCTCCTCTACTCCCGCAGCAGCGCCACGCTGCTCGACGCCGGCGCCGCGCGCTTCCTCGATCGCCACCATCTGCCGCTCGCGGCGCTGCACGCCCAGGACGACTCCACGTTGAACCGGCTGCTCGAGAGCCAGCTTCCGCCCAGCATCGAACGAGCGCTCGAGGACACGGGGCGTGAGATCTCGAGCCGAGCCGAGGCGCTCAAGCAGGAGATCCGCGCACTCGACCCGACGCTCGCAGGGGCGGTCGACACGACGGCCGAGCACATGCACGAGGAGCTGAAGACGCTCCACCACAAGATCATTCACGCGGCCAAACGGAAGGACGAGACGCTCCGCCGGCAGTTCCAGCGGGCGCGCACGCTCGCGTTCCCGGGGGGGCACCCCCAGGAGCGCACGTTGAACCTCGTGTTCGCCCTGAATCGCTTCGGCCTCGCACTCGGCGACCGGCTCGTCGATCAGCTGCCGCTCGACCCGGGCAAGCACTATCTCCTGACGCCGTAGTGCCAAGGCGAGGTCCTGTCGCATGGCCTTCGATCCCGACTACGTCCGGCTGGTGCTCCACGAGGGCTTCGAGGACGCCAAGGCGCTCTTCCTGCAGCCGCTGACCACGATCAACTACGCGCATCTCGTGATGCTGACCGAGCGGGCGATCGTGCCGCGCGCCGAGGCGCGGCGCCTTCGCAGCGCGCTCGACGGACTCGCTCTGACCGACATCCGGCGGGTCGCCTACGACGGGACCTACGAGGACCTGTTCTTCTATCTCGAGCGGGAGATCGCGCGGGCGTGCGGCGAGGAGGCGGCCGGCTACCTGCACACGGCGCGGAGCCGCAACGACATCGACATGACCATCTACCGGATGCTCGTGCGCGGGTGGCTGCTGACCCTCGCCGACGCACTGCTCGAGCTCCGATCGGCGATGATCGGCGTGGCGCGCCGGCATCTCGGGACCGTATTCCCGGCGCACACGCACACCCAGCCCGCGCAGCCGACGACGCTCGCCCACTACCTGCTGGCCGCGGTCGAACAGACCGAGCGCGATACGACGCGGGTGCTGGCCGCGTTCGGCACGGTGAATCGCAATCCGCTGGGCGCCTGCGCGATCACGGGCACGGGATTCCCCATCGATCGCACCCGTACGAGCGAGCTGCTCGGGTTCGACGGTCCGACCGGCAACACGTACGGCAGCATCGCCGCAGCCGATTACCTGCTCGAGAGCGCCGCGGCCGTCGCCGTCGCGCTGGTTGGTGTCGGCCGCCTCGTGCAGGACCTGCTGCTGTGGTGCACGCAGGAGATCGGGTACCTGCGTCTGCCGGACGGCCTCGTGCAGTCGAGCAGCATCATGCCGCAGAAGCGCAACCCCGTGGCGCTGGAGCACGCCCGCTCTTTGGGCTCCAAGGCGCTCGGGCAGGCGGCGGCGATTCCGCTGATCATCCACAACACGCCGTTCGGCGACATCGTCGATACGGAGGACGATCTCCAGCCGCTCGTCGCGTCGATGTTCAAGGACGCGGCGCGCGCGGTCACTCTCGTGCACGTGGCCCTGCGCCAGGCGGAGTTCGATGTCGCCCGCATGCGGGAGCGGGCGGCGGCCGCGTGGGTGACGGTCACCGAGCTGGCCGACACGCTCGCACGCGATCAGGGTCTGCCGTTCCGGACCGCGCACGCCATCGCCGCCTGCGTCGTCCGCGACGCCCCCGCCCAGCCGGCCGCCGGCATCGCGTCGCGGCTGCTCGCCGCCTCGCGCGAGGTGAGCGGACGAGAGATCCGGCTCGACGACAATCAGATTGCCCGCATTCTGAGCCCGGAGCACTTCGTGGCCGTCCGGCACACGTGGGGCGGGCCCGCCCCGGTGCGGGTCGCGGCGGCCATCGAGGACGCTGGTGCGTCGCTCGGCCGGGACCGCGACGCCGTGGCGCGCCGACGCGAGCACCTCGCGGACGCGGAGCGACAGCTCAGGGCCGCCGTCGACGCGCTCTAGCCGGCGCGCTCCCCCGCCCGGGCCCCTCCTCCGCGGCGGGAGGCGCGGGCGTCAGGGCCATGGCTCGGATGCCGGCGAGCGAGAAGTCGGCAATGTGGTCGGCGAGGCGATCGATCGCCTCGGGCTCGCCGCTGAGCCCGGGCCACAGACGCATGGTCACCGGATTCGGCTTCGCCAGCACGCACTGCGCCTGCACGCTCGCCACCGCATGCAGCACGCGCTCGTCGTCGGCGGGCCGGCCAGTCAGCTCGCTCACGATCTCGGCCAGGAACTCGATTCGAGGACGGACGCCGCGATCGACGACCGTGTCGAACGCGGGTGTCCGCTCCGTCATCTCCCGCATGACGAGTCGATGGAGCCGCGTGTCGGCCTCGGCCCCGAGCAGCCGGCGCAGGAAGATGCGCAGGTAGCGGCGCAGGCGCTCGTCGGGGGCGAGGCCGCGTCCGGCCTGCCGGGCGGCTTCCGTCGTCGCGCGCATCGCGCCCGCGGCCGCAGCGAGGGCCTCGCGGTACAGGCGCGGCTTGTCCCGGAAGTGGTAGTTGACGGCCGCCACGTTGGCGCCGGCCTCCCGGCAGATCTCGCGCACCGTCACCTTGCGGTAGCCGCGCTCGGCGAAGAGGCCGATGGCGGCGTCGAGGACGCGATCGCGCGTGGTCCCGTGGCGCGGTGCCGTCCCCGCCATCGCCATCTCGTCAGAGCGTCCGCCGGAACAGGCGCGTGGCCAGCGTCATGGCGACGGCCGAGAACACGCCGAGGTACATGAGGTCGGCGGCCACCGCCTGCAGTCCGGTGTCCTTGAGCAGCAGACACTTGAAGGCGTGGACCGCATAGGTGAACGGGTCGACCGCCGCGATTGCCTGCATCCAGCCGGGAAAGCCCTGCTGCGGGTAGACGGCGCCGCTCGGGAAATAGAGGAGCGTGTTCAGGACGCCGAAGATCGCCCGCGGCACGAGCGGGTCGCTCACGCGCACCATCATGAGGAACATCAGGCTGATGAGCGCGAACGCCGTGACGACGATGACCGCGAACACGCGGAGCAGCCGCAGCGGCGCGAACGGGTCGGGAATGCCGGCGATGACCGAGCCGATCGTCATCAGCACGACGCCGGCCATGACGGCTTTGATCGTACCGGACGCGTTGAAGCCCGCGATGAGCTCGAACTTCGTGATCGGGGTGACGAGATAGCCTTCGTGCAGCCCGCGCGCCTTGTCGTCGATGAAGATGATCCCGCTTGACCGCGCCTGCGCGCAGCGCGACAGGAGGGCAATTGCGTGATGGCCGACTTCCATGTCGTGACCCGAGCGATCAACGCGTACAGGAACCACTCGGTTGACGCGCACCTCGGCCGGCGCTACGCTGGCCTCATCGGTGCTCCAGCACCTCCTCCGCATCAGCACACGCACGCGGAGCGCGCATCAGGTCGTCGCCCCCAAGGCACGATTCCGTCGCACACAACTGAACGCAGCAACGTCGCCAAGATAGCGTTGATATCGCTCCCGCGGTCGATACTCTGACCGCAGCCGCGTGAGGTGAACGCCTCACGCGATCGATGTCGGCTTCACGCCCACATTCGCGCGTCCGAACGAGCACGCCGGCCCGGCAAAGCCAGCGCGCTCACGTGCGCAACTCAAACGAATTCCCGCCGCGGTGAACGGCGCTCATCTGATCGGAGGGCACCATGAGGACCGAATCGGTATCGGTGCACGGAAGTAATCGGCTTCATGAACCTGACCGTGGCGGTATCCACGCGCGAGCAGACGCACCGCTTCCGGTCCTGCTGGCCGTCGACGAAGCGGCCGCTCTGTTGCCCACGACGCGTCGCGCGATCTACACGACGATCGAGCGTCATCACGACCGTATCGACGCGGAGGTTGGGAGGTGGACATCGGCTTGCAACTTCCGGATGGACGCCGGTATCGAGAACGAAAACACGTCTCGGACTTCTCGAAATCGACGGCGCAGCGTTGGGTGCAGGATCGCGAGCGCCATCTGCAACCTGCTGCGGAATCCGAAGAAGACCATGGGCTTTCACGACTTCGAGGAGTACGAGCGGTGGTTGGCGGCGGCACAGCGGCGTGGCCCCGAGGCGGCGCTGATGGTGCTGTTGGGCGGTGACGCCAGCCGGCGAAGCGGCGACCGAGGGCGCGTGTAGGGGTCCGCGGGGCGAAGCCCCCGGATCAAAGAAGATAGCGGGCTACGGGAATCGAACCCCTCGGCAGGCCTCACGCCGGGTCCGAACGGGAGCGACAATCTACCGGGGGGCCTTCGGCAGCGCCAGGAGGTTCGCGAGGAGCTGATAGGCGCCGTCCGTCCCGGCAGGCAACTGCCGCCAGAGACCGAGCCCGACATACAGCCATCGCCCCTTTCCGTACCTGGCTTCGACCAGCGACCCGAGCTTCTCGCCCGGGTTGTCGGGGAACGAGTCGGTCATCGAGATCAGGTCCGTGTAGCGCGGGTCCTTGCGAACCAGGAAATACTGCCCACGCTCCTGCACCCAGTTCGCCCAGGTCGACGGGCCGATCTTGTTCGGGAAGTTGAACACGGCGTCCTCGGGATCGAGGATCTTCACCGGAACCGTCTCGTCGTTCACGCGGCTGCCGTCGACGAGACCGGGATACGGACCATAGCCTCCAGCGGTCGGCGGACCTGCGTCGCGCCCGCCGCCGCGGCCTCCGCGCCCGGCGGCGCCCCCACCGCCGAAGCCGCCGCGCCGCCCGCCCGGGCCGTTGAACTCCGTCTTGTTGTAGTTCACGATCATCGTCCCGCCGGCATTGACGTAGTCCAGGAGTCGCCGGTTGTAGGCGCGCAGATCGGCCCGCCGCTCGTAGGCGCGAACGCCCGTCATGATGACGTCGTACTTGGACAAATCGCCCCAGGCCAGCTCGTTCTCGTCGATCAGGCTGACGACGCCGCCAAGCTGCTCGATCGCGGGCGGCACTTCGTCGCCGACGCCCATGACATAGCCGACCTTGAGGCCGGGGACCGTCTTGACGTCGATCACCTTCGCGGTGGTTTCGGCGGGCTTGATCACCTGGCGCCGCTGCACGTGCGGATACTCGATGGCCTGATAGCCGTTCGAGAAGCGCTGCGTCCCGGTCGCCTCCGAGCTCACCACGGCGCGGACCGTGTAGGCGCCCGGCCTGGCGGAGGCCGGCGCCGTGACCGTGAACTTCGCCGACAGCGACTCGTCCTCGTTCTGGAACTCGATCGGCACGCGCGCGGGCTGCACGCTCCAGCCGGCCGGAACTTCCAGCGATACGTTCGTATTCGCCGCGCCCTTGGTGCTGTTGGTCACCGAGACGAACACCTGCCGCGCAACCGGCCTGGCGGAGGCGGCGGACGTCTGCTCCGGGAAGATCGCCAGGCTCGGCATCACCCGCACCGAGAACGCCGGGACGACGTTCAGCTCCATCTGCTTGTCGCCGAAATAGAGATCCTTCACGTACCGATACTCGACCGGCACCTCGCGCGCGACATCGACCGAGCCCGCTTTGACGTGGAACGTCACCCGGAACGGCGTCGGCGCAAACGGCACGCCGAACGGCACGCCGGGATCGGTACTCGGCGCGGGCGGCGTTGGCCGGATGCTTCCAGTAATCCTCGGTGAAGTACGGCTCGGTCAGCTTCGCGCCCGCCGGCACCGTGGCGGAAACCGTGCACGTAAACGCGCCGTCCTTCGCCAGTGCGCCCGCCTGGCAGGCTCCCGCCGCGTCGAACCCGGCGACGTCGACGCCGCCGACCGCCACGTCGGATCGGCCGCGGTTGCCGGCGACGATCGTGAGCTGGACCGGCTGACCGGCAATCACGAGCCCGTCGTTCGCGACCGCCACGAACGTCAGGCCGTGCGCGGCGATCACGGCGTCCTCGTAGTCCTTCTCCTTGGTCTTCAGCCGGAAGTCGATCTCGTAACGGGCGCTGTCGCCGAGCCCCATCGAGGCGAGCTGCGCGCGCAGCGCGCGGACCGCCGCGAGCCCTTCTTCGATCGGCGCCACCGTGCCCGCGTCGTTGCCGGCGTCGAAGGACTGCTTCGCCCGTGCGGCGTCGGCGCTGATGTTCCTGAGCGCGGCCACGAGCGCCTCCGGAGGATGCTCGCCCGCGTACCTGGCCAGTCCGGCGAGCGTCACGTCGATGCCGTCGTACAGCCCGCCGCCCGGCTTGTCCATCGCGCCCGGGATCGTCGTGTCCACGAGCGTGTAGGCGAGCCCCTCGCCGGCGGGCCCGGCGCCGCGGCCGCCCCGGCCGGGCTGTCCGGGCTGTCCGGGCAGCGGCGGCAGACCCGTGCCCGTCCCCTGGCACTTGTGGTTCGTGCGGGCGTCGCTGCCGATTTCGGCGTACGTGCGGCCGAGCAGCGTGTCGTAGCTGGCCGCGTCCACGTGGTCGACGTGCGACGCCGCCCCACCTGCCGCGGGCGCACCCGCTGCGCCCCGGCCGCCGCGCCCGATCCCGGTGCCCGCAAAGTAGAGCTTGCTCGCCTGCCACGGTCTCAGGCCCTCGCGGATCTGTTCCGGATACTTCGCCGGATCGCCCGCCGCCCGGAACGCCTCACGGACGAGCACCGTTGTCGCCTCGTGCGCCCGGTCGCCGCCGCCGCCCTGGATGTTCATCGTGACGATGATCTCGGGCCGCAGCGTGCGGAACAGCCGGACGTAGTCGCCGACGATGGCGTCGCGTCCCCACTTGTCGACGACCTCGTTCGGATCCCAGGAGTAGCCGAAGTCGATCGCCCGGGTGAAATACTGCTCCGCACCGTCGATCCGGTGCGCGGAGAGCAGCTCGGACGTCCGCAGCACGCCGATGTCCCGGAACAGCTCGGGACCGATCTCGTTCTGTCCGCCCTCGCCGCGGTTGTTCTGCACGTCGACGACGCGGAGCCCCATGCCGTAGCCGAAGAAGGCGAACAGCGCGTTCGTCTCGTCGTCCGGGTGCGCCGGACACTGCATGAAGGTCCCGGCCATGTCGAGCTTGCGGATGGCGAGGCCGAGCGCGACGTGCCCGCGGTCCTCGTCGACGATCGAGTAGTCCTTGCGATTCTGCGCCTCGAGCGCGACGCCGCGGCTGGCCACGAACGCCAGCGCGCCGGCCGCAGCCAGCGCGACCACGACGGTGAATGCGCGGATCCTGCGGGTCATGGATGGTCCTCCGCTGCTCGGCCCCTAGCCGGGCCAGCCGGTTCGCGGCAGCCCGGGCGTGAGCTTCAGCGCGTTCTCGAAATAGAGCTTCCTCAGCACCGCGTCCGGCAGATCGATACCGTACAGCTTCCAGAACGCGTGATAGTCGCGATAGTAGTCGAAGTACTCGTCCTTGGTCTCGAAGACCCGCCAGTAGTACGGGTACTCCCCGGGCTCGAAGGCGTCCTTGCCGAACAGGATCCGGTCCTGGTACTTCACGAGGAAGTCGTGCGCGGCCCTCGGCTGGCGTCCGAGATCGTACAGCACGGCCCCCACCTCGCTGTAGACGTTCGGCAGGCCGTCCAGCAGCCGGCTCAGGCGCGCGAGGTCGTTCGCCTCCCAGGCGAGGTGCGCGGCAATGAACGTCGTCTTCGGATGACGCTTGAAGAGCCGGTCGCGTTCGGCCAGGAGCTCCTCGAACCGCGGGAACTCCGGCGACTGATACCGTCGATCGGGGAAGAGCGAGAGCTCCAGCCAGCGCTCGTTATGGTCGTCGATCGGCTGGAAGAACTCCGGCGGAATCCGCGGTGTGGATGAAGACGGGCAGGTTCAGGCGCGCGCAGGCATCCCAGATCGGGTCCAGCTCGGGATCGTCGATGTGCAGGCGGCTCCCGTCGGGCTTCTTCACGCTCAGACCAAAGCTCTTGGGAATCTCGCCGACCCCGACGGCTCCGGCCTTGACGTCGGCCTCGAGCTGCGCGACGGCGCGATCGGCCCACCCCGGTCCGACGTTGCTGAAGTTGATGCCCGCGAGCACCCGGACGCGGTCCTTCTCCGGAGAGCTCCGCACCAGCTCGATCGTCCGCTGCAGCCGCTCGCCCGACATATTGTCGGCGCTCACGATCACGCGTACGTTCAGGCCATCGAGCGCCGCCACGAGCCGCGCAAGTCCGTCGGCCGAGCTCAGGAGGCTGCCGGGGTGCCCGTGGTAGTCGATGACGGGGAACTTGGCCCTCGGAACCGGATGCGCCGGCGTCACGAGCGTGGAGCGGGGCCGGTAGTCGACGATCGACGGCGGCGGAAATTCCGGCGCGCGGCACAGCTGCGGCCGGATCTCGGTCATGCCGGGGGGACATTCCTGGCCCGGCTGGATTTGCACGCCGCCCCCGAACCCTCCCCGCCGTCCGCCCCCCTGGCCCCGCGCCGGTGGCGCGTCCTGCCGCCCGGAAGGGGGCTGCCCCTGTTGGCCGGCCAGGACCGCACCGAAAAGAATGGCGACAGCGGCCGGTACGACTCGGGACACGCGCATGGGACCTCCACGTGGCGGACGCCGCCGCGGCGCCCCGGGCACCCGGCGATGATACCCGACAACGTCAAGACGCCTTCCTTGCCCTACACTGGGGGACGCCGCTGTCGATCTCGCGACCTCGCATGCCTTCCGGATCACCGCCCCGACGCCCGCGCCCGGCCGCCCGATCGGGGGCCCCATCGTCCCGGAAGCGCACGGCGCCCGGCCGGCGGCGCCTTCCGGACGGACGCGGGCGTCTCGTGAAGATCGGCCTGCTCGTGATCGCCGTGCCGGCGATCATCGCCGCGATCGGGGCGTCGATTCTCTGGGTGGGCTACGGCCGGATGATCGATCGCCGACTGGGCGGCGAGCAGCAGCCGGTGCCGCGCATCTTCGGACGTCCGTTCGAGATTCGCACCGGAGACGTGCTGGGGCTCGCCCAGCTCCAGCAACGGCTCGACGACATCGGGTACGCGCGGCGGGAGGAGCCGGAGCGGCGCGGTCAGTTCGCGGTCGCGACCAACAGCATCGTGCTGATCCCGCGGACCGGCGAGGAGCAGCCGCCGCGCCCGGTGCGCGTGGAGTTCACGCGCGGCGGCGGATCGGTGGCCTCGCTCACGATTCTCCCCAACGCCTCGAACGCCGCCGTACGCGGCGCCCCGCCCGCCGCGCCAGCCCGCGGCCGCGGGGCCGCCGCCCGCCGCGGCAGGCCCGCACCGGGGCGCGCCAGCGGCCCGGCCCGCCCCGTTGCGCCCGCGAGCGAGCGGATTGACCGGTTGATGCTCGAAGCGCCGCTCCTCGCCGCCCTCGCTCCGGGTCAGAAACGTCGATTCACGCCCCTCGCCAGCATTCCTCCGGCGATGGTCAACGCCGTGATTGCCATCGAGGATCGCCGATTCTTCGAGCATCCGGGGGTCGACCCGATCGGCGCGGCCGGCGCCCTCATCACGAACCTCCGCGGGACCAAACCCTATCTGGTCGGCGGCAGCACGCTGACGCAGCAGATCGTCAAGAACACGTTCCTCACGCCGGCCAAGACGCTCCGTCGCAAGCTGCAGGAGCAGTTCATGGCGCTCGTGCTCGAGTCGCGGTTCACCAAACGGCAGATTCTCGAGCTCTACCTGAACGACATCACGCTCGGCCAGCGGGGCCCGTTCGAGATTCGGGGCGTCTCCGAAGCCGCACGCATCTTCTTCGGCAAGGACGTGAGCAATCTCACGCTGTCCGAATCCGCGACGCTCGCCGGCCTCATCCAGTCGCCGTCGCGCCTCTCGCCGTTCCGCCATCTCGAGCAGGCGCGGGAGCGGCGCAATCTCGTGCTGCGGGAGATGGCCGGCGCGGGGTTCGTCACGGCGGACGAGGCGGCGCGCGCCGCCTCCGAGCCTCTGAAGATCGCCCCTCGCGCCCTCGAGAACGAGGCGCCCTACTTCGTCGACTACGTCAGCAATCAGCTCGATCGCAACTATGCCGGCCTGTTGAAGAAGACCTCGTCCGTCGACGTCTATACGACCCTCGACGTGCAGACGCAGCGCCTGGCCCAGGAGGCGCTCGCCGACGGGCTCGCGCAGGTGGACAGGCAGCTCGCCGCTCGCAAGCGCAAGGGGCCGGCCGAAGCCGCCCTCATCGCCGTGGACCCGCGCACGGGCGAGATCCTCGCCTATGTCGGCGGCCGGGCCTACAACCAGTCGCAGTTCGACCGCGTCGTCGCCGCGCGGCGCCAGCCCGGGTCGGCGTTCAAACCGTTCGTCTACCTCGCCGCGTTCGAGAAGATGGCCGACGAAGGGCGGGCCGACCTCACGCCGGCGACCGTCGTCACCGACGAGCCGACCACGTTCAAAGACGGGCAGGATCAGGACTACACGCCGGCGAACTATCAGAACGAATACGGCGGGCCCGTGACGCTCCGCGACGCGCTCGCCCACTCCCGTAACATCGTCGCGATCAAGGTCGCCGAACAGACCGGGTACGACCGCGTGGCGGCCCTGTGGAAGCGCGTCGCCGTCGGCGCCGAGGCCAAGCCGTACCCCTCGATCGCGCTCGGCGTCTTCGAGGCCACCCCGCTCGACATGGTGACCGCGTACACGCTGTTCCCGAACGGCGGCGCCGTCCGGCCGCTCCAGGCGGTCACACGCATCGTGCAGGACGGCCGGCCGCGGCCGGTCCCCCCCGGAGCGCTCCGCGCCGTCGCCCGCCCAAGTACCACGTTCCTCGTGCTCAACATGATGCGCAGCGTGCTCGACGAGGGCACCGCCGCCGGGGCGCGAGCCGCCGGCTTCAGCCTGGACGCCGCAGGCAAGACCGGCACGACGAACGACCAGCGGGACGCCTGGTTCATTGGCTTCACGCCCGAGCTGTTGACGGCCGTCTGGGTGGGTCTCGACAGCAATCAGCCACTGGGCCTGACGGGCGCGCAGGCGGCCCTGCCTATCTGGACCAGCTTCATGAAGCGCGCGCTGGCCCGCCATCCGAACCAGCGGTTCGAGGCGCCCCCGGAGGTCATCTTTGCGCTCATCGACAAGGCCACCGGCAAGCTGGCGACACCGCTGTGCCCCACGGTCATCGAAGAGGCGTTCCTGCCGGGCACGGAGCCGAAGGACACCTGCGACCTCCACGGCGGGACGCACGGATTCAAGGACTTCTTCTCCAGATTCGGATCCGTGTTCGGGCGCATCGTCAGATGAGAACGGCCATCAGCTGCGCCGGTGATTGAAATCGCTGCAGGACCGACGCACGGCGACGCTGATTCTGGTTTCCGGCCGAGGGCATCAGCTTTGCACCCGAGATCCGGCATCGGAATCAACCGAGGAACCGCCGGTGAATGGAGCCAATCGGCAAACCGTGGGCACGGAGGATCTGTCCCGCGCGGACGCGCGGCAGGCGTTGCGAGTCCAGGATCTCCTCCCCGGAGACCGGCTCGTCGTCCGAACGGACCAGAACGTCTATCACCTCGCCGTCATCGAGCCGGCAGCCCGGCAGGTGGTGCTCTGGGGCGGGTCGCTGTTTCCCAATCCAGTCGGCGTCTTCCTGGATGGCTGCTCGCGGGACGGGCGCCTCGTGGAAATCGGCGCGATCTGCGTCGGCTGCGCGCTCGAGCTCCGGACCGGGCGCGGGATGGTCGTGACCGGCGCCGTCCGGTCGATCGGCGTCCACCACGGCTGAGGGCGTCGTGCGCGCCTCGCCGCGGCGGTTCCGGCCGCCCTGCAGGATTTCCCTGATGGCTTGGGATATACTGAAGGTTAGCAGTCTCACCTCTTGACTGCTAACCGATCCATGGCAGCCTTATCCGAGCGGCAACGTCGAGTGCTTGCGCGGCTCGTCGCCGAGTACATCGAGCAGGGCGAACCGATTTCGTCCGGATGGCTGGCCGATCACAGCGCCCTCGGCGTCTCGTCGGCGACGGTCCGGAACATCCTGGCACGGCTGGAAGAGGAAGGATTTCTCCGGCAACCGCACACCTCCGCGGGCCGTGTGCCGACCGACGCGGGCTACCGGCTCTACGTCGATGGTTTGCTCGAGGCGCGGCGGTTGCGCCGACCGCCCCCGGAGGTCGAGGCGCGGCTGCGCCAGGCGGGGACGGTGAGCGACCTGCTGGAGAACGCTTCCCAGGAGCTGTCACGGGCCTCGCGCCAGGTCGCGTTTGCGCTCGCTACCGGGAGCCCGTCGGCGCGGCTGCGGCATCTCGATTTCGTGCCGCTCGAAGGTCGCCGGGTGCTCGTCATCGTCGTGTCGACGGCCAGCCAGATCACGCACAAGCTGATCGAGACCGACGAGCCGTACGACGCTGCGATGCTCTCGGCCGCGGCCGGCTACGTCAACGGGGAATTCGCCGGTCTGACCCTGCACGAGATCCGCACGGCGATCGTCGAGCGCATGCAGCACGAGCGCATGCTCTACGACGCGCTGGCCGCGCGGGCCCTGCGCCTGGCGCAGACCGGATTGGACGGAGAGGTCCAGGAGGACCCGCTGCACGTGCAGGGCGCGTCGCTCCTGGTCGACGAGCTGCTGGGCGGCGGTCCGGCCGAGCGTGAACTGGCGCTGGACACGCTCCGGGCTCTCATCAAGATGATCGAGGAGAAGGACCAGCTCGTCCAGCTCCTGACGGAGTACATGGACGCGCCCGGTCTGACGATCGTCATCGGCGCCGAGCACAGCTCTCCCGATTTCCGGCCCTTCAGCGTCATCGCCTCGACGTTCCGCGAAGGCGAGCGGTCGGGAACGGTGGGCGTGATCGGACCGACGCGTATGCGGTATCAGCGGGCCATCTCGCTGGTCGACAGCGTCTCGGCCGCCGTGACACGCGTCCTCGAAGGACAGTAGACTCGACGCACGGCCATCCGATCTTCGAGATCCACTCAGATGCGATGCAGATCATGACCAACGATCACACTCCAGCCGCCGGCGGCCAGACCGATCTGAAGCGGCCCGAGGCGCTGCAGCAAGAGCGGGACGAGCTGTACGATCGTCTGCTCCGGACGACCGCCGATTTCGACAATTACCGGAAGCGGACCGAGCGCGAGCGGCGCGAGCTCTCCGACGCGGTCGCGGCCGACGTCGTGCGCGATCTGCTCCCGGCCGTCGACGATCTCGAGCGTGCGCTCGCCTCCCCCGCCACCGACGATGCCACCGCGGCGTACCGCCGGGGCGTCGAGCTGATTCACCGGCAGCTCCTCGACGTGCTGCGCAAGCGCGGCGTGGAGCCCATCGAGGCGGTCGGGCGGGACTTCGACCCGAACTGGCACGAGGCCGTCGCCCACGATCCGGCGGCGGGCCGGCGCGACGGCGAGATCACGGCCGAGCTGCGACGCGGCTATCGGATCGGTCCGCGGCTGCTGCGGCCGGCGCAAGTGAAGGTGGCGAAGGCGTGACTCGTCGCGACTACTACGAAGTGCTCGGCGTTCAGCGCAGCGCGGGCGACCAGGACATCAAGAGCGCCTATCGCAAGCTGGCGCTGAAGTACCATCCCGACCGCAATCCTGACAATGAGGAGGCCGAGGAGAAGTTCAAGGAAGCCGCGGAGGCCTATTCCGTGCTCGGCGACGCCGAGAAGCGCGGGCGCTACGATCGTTTCGGCCACGCCGGCGTCAGCGGGGCCGCGGGGGCGGCGGCGGGGTTCAACGCCGACATCTTTGCGGACTTCTCGGACATCCTCGGCGACTTCTTCGGCTTCGGCGGCGGCCGTCGGGCTGGCCCGGCGCGCGGCGCGGACCTCCGCTTCGACCTGGAGATCGCGTTCGACGAGTCCTACGCGGGCGCCGAAACGACCATTCAAATCCCGCGCGAGGAAGCCTGCGAAACGTGTCACGGCTCGGGCGCGGCACCCGGCACGTCGCGCGAGACGTGCCCGCAGTGTCACGGCCGGGGGCAACTGCGCTATCAGCAGGGGTTTCTCGTCGTGGCCCGGCCCTGCGGACAGTGCCGGGGCTCGGGGCAGATCGTCCCGAAGCCGTGCCTGGCCTGCGGCGGCTCCGGGCGTACCGTGAAGGATCGACGGGTGACGGTCCGGATCCCCGCGGGGATCGCGGACGGACAGCGTCTGCGTCTCCACGGCGAAGGCGAGCACGGCGCCCTCGGCGGACCGACCGGCGATCTCTACGTTGTCGTGCACGTGCGGCCCCACGCGTTCTTCCGCCGCGACGGCGACGACCTGTACGCCGAAGTCGGGGTGCCGTTCCCGATGATGGCTCTCGGCGGCGCGTTCAGCTTCGACGCCCCCGCCGGCCCCATCGACGTGAAGGTGCCCGCCGGATCGGCCAATGGGTCGACGTTGTCGTTCCGCGGCAAGGGGATGCCGAGCGTGACCGGCCACGGCCGCGGCGCGCTGCACCTGCGCCTGGCCGTCGAGGTCCCGAAGAAGCTCACGAAGGACCAGAAGAAGCTGGTCGAGCAGCTCAGCGAGACGATGTCCGAGCACGCGGTCGAACCGCGCGAACTGGACAACGACGGGGAGAAGCCGTTCTTCGAGAAGGTCCGGGATCTCTTCGGATAGCCTTCAAGGCCTTTGGCCCGCACCTACCCCGCCCTCGACGTCATCTGGACGATCCGGCCTGATGACGATCGGCTCGATCGCCTGGTGGCGGAAGTCGACGAAGAGTCTCCGAGGGCGGTCGAGGCACTGGCCGACAGACTCAGAATCTTCTTTCCATCGGCGCTCGCGCGGCGGCGGGCCGCGGTCCGCCTCGTGGCGCTCGAGCCCGACCTGACGTGCCAGCCGGTCGACGTGCCGGACGAGGACTGGGCCGCGCGCAGCCAGGCCGATCTCGGCAGCGTGCGCGTGGGGCGCCTCGTGATCGCGCCGCCCTGGGCTCGTCCGGACGTGACGGCCTCCGGGCTGCTCGTCGTGATTCACCCGTCGACCGGATTCGGCACCGGCCATCACGCCTCGACGCGGCTCTGTCTGCAACTGCTGCAGTCGGAGATGGTGGACGGCCTGCGCGTGCTCGACGTCGGCACGGGGTCGGGCGTGCTGGCGATTGCCGCCGCGCGCCTCGGCGCGGCGCGCGTCCTCGCGACGGACCACGATTCGGACGCGCTGAAGTCGGCACGCGAGAACGTCGCGTTGAACGCCGTAAGCGATCGCGTCCGCCTGGAACTGGCCGAGATCGCGGCGCTGAGGCAACCGGCAGTCGACCTGGTGCTGGCCAACCTCACGGGCGCGACGCTCATGCGCTACGCTCGCGAACTGACGGAGTTCGTTCAGCCAGGCGGCAGCCTGATCGCCAGCGGTCTCGCCCTCGACGAAGCGGCGCAGGTGACCGCCACGTTCGCACGGGAAGGGATGCGGCTGGCGCGGGACGAAGCGGAAGACGGATGGAGCGGCCTGCGATTCGAACGCGCGGCGCAGCGGGCGGCGCAGGGTGCCGCCACGACGCCGGCAAGGAGCACGAGATGAGACGACTCGCTCTGGTCATCGGCGTCATGAGCGCGTGCATCCTGGCGTCCCCCCGGGCGCAGACGCCGCAGCCCGCCCGGGTGACCGGTCCGATCCAGCTCGCGCTCGATGCGCGCGAGACGCCGCGCAGACTTCTCCACGCGCGCGAGTCGATTCCGGTCAGCGCGGGCGCCTTGACGCTCGTCTATCCCAAATGGCTGCCCGGGGAACACGCACCGGACGGCCCGATCATGGATCTGGTCGGCTTGAGATTTTCCGGCGGCGGCCGCGACATTCCCTGGCGCCGCGACCCGATTGACATGTACGCGTTTCATCTCGACGTGCCGCCAGGCGTCGCGTCGCTGGAGGCCTCGTTCGACTTCCTGTCCGCCATCGGGCTCGCCGGTTTCAGCTCGGCGGCCTCGGAGACCGCACACCTCGGCATCTATTCGTGGAACCAGGTGGTCCTGTATCCGGACGGCGCGCGAAGCGACGACGTGGCGGTGACGGCCAGCCTGCAGCTTCCGGCCGGATGGAGCTTCGCCACGGCGCTGACCGTGAGCTCACAGACAGCCGATCGGATCGCGTTCGCCCCGGTCTCCCTGACGACGCTCGTCGACTCACCGGTCCTGGCGGCCGAGCACTTCCGCACCGTGCCGCTCGACACGTCCCGTCATCCGGTCGAAGTCGACGTCGCTGCCGACAGCGCCGCCTCGCTGGATGCCTCTCCCGCCCTTGTGGATCACTGGAAGCGGCTGGTGCGGGAGGCCGACGAGATGTTCGGCGCGCGTCACTACGATCGGTACACGTTCCTGCTGACGCTGAGCGACCGCGTCGCGCACTTCGGCCTCGAACACCATCAGTCCAACGACTCGCGCGTGGCGGCGGACGCGGTCGCGACCGGCTCGCCCGCGCTCGGCGTCATGGCCCATGAGTACGTCCACTCCTGGAACGGGAAGTTCCGTCGGCCAGCGGGACTCGCCACGGCCAACTACCAGCAGCCGATGGTCGACGAGCTGCTCTGGGTCTACGAGGGGCTCACCGAGTATCTCGGCTACGTGCTGGCGGCGCGCAGCGGCCTCTGGACCGATCGCTTCTACCGCGACGAGCTCGCGCAGACGGCCGCGGCCCTCGGCGCGGAGTCCGGACGACGCTGGCGGCCTTTGGCCGACACGGCTGTGGCCGCGCAACTGCTGTACGCCGCGCCGGTCCAGTGGAGCTTCTTCCGCCGGAGCGTCGATTTCTACGAGGAGGGCTGGCTGATCTGGCTGGAAGCCGACACGAAGATTCGGGAGATCACTTCGAACCGGCGGTCCATCGAGGACTTCTGCCATCTGTTCCACGGCGGCCCGAGCGGGCTGTCCCCCGTGAAGCCCTACACGTTCGAGGACGTGATCGCCGCGCTGAACGAAGTGGCGCCCTACGACTGGCGGGCGTTCTTCACCAGCCGCATCTACCAGATCGCTCCAGACGCCCCGACCGGCGGGATCGTCGAGGCGGGCTGGAAGCTCGTCTTCTCGGCCGAGCCGAACGAGTATCTGAAATCGCGCGACGATCGGCTCGACCTCCTGTATTCCGTCGGGCTCCGGCTCACGCCCGAGACGGGCACGATCCTGGACGTGCTGTTGAACTCGCCCGCCGGCAAGGCGGGCCTCGGCCCCGGGATGCAGGTGCTGACGGTGAACGGGCTCCGCTATTCGCCGGACGCTCTGAAGGCCGCGGTCGGGTCGACCGGCTCCCCGAACCCGCTCCGCCTCGACGTCCAGACCGACGACGTGGTGAAGACCGTCAGCCTCGAGTATCACGACGGGACCCGCGAGCCGCACCTCGCGCGCGATCCGTCGAAGCCCGACGTGCTCACGCAGATTCTGGCGCCCAGGGCGCCGTAGCCGACCATCCCCAGACGGTCCAGAGCGCGCTGAGGAGGACGGCGGGTGCGATCTCCGCGCGCAGCGTGCGAGGTCCCAGGCGCACGGGCAGGGCACCGCTTGCGATGACACGGTCCAGCTCGCGCGTCGACCACCCGCCCTCGGGCCCGACGAGCGCCAGCGCGGCCTCCGGGCGGACGAACGCGCCCGGCGTCACGGCGCGGGCGCCCTGGTGCGCCGGTTCGACGCAGACGAACCGCGCAGCCGGCGTGGTCCGTCCGACGAGCGCCTCGAGCGGCTGGATCGCGTTGATCTCCGGCACCACGGCGCGCCCGCACTGCGCGGCCGAGGCCGCCGCGATTCGCTGCCAGCGGGCGAGCGCGGCGTCCGCACGCCAGGCCCGCTTCGGCACGGCCACGTGTTCGGACACGAACGGCGCGATGGCGTGGACGCCGAGCGCCGTGGCGTCACGCACGACGGCGTCCATCTGATCGCCCTTGAGCAGGCCGATCGCCAGCGTCACGGCGACGACGGGCTCGGCCGCCGGCTCGAGCGACCGGATCAGTTCAACGGTCACTGCCGTCCGCTTCGACGTCGAGAGGACGCGAGCCGCCCACTCGTGGCCCCGGCCATCGAAGACCGCGATCTCGGCGCCGCCGACGAGCCGGAGGACACGTGAAAGATGATGCGACTCCGGCGCGGGGAGCTCCAGGATCGGCAGATCCGATCGCGCCGCAGCCACGAAGAAGCGCGGAGCCATTGCTATACTCCCGAGCGATGGTGTTCCGCGGCCAGACGCTCGGCAAGTATCGGATCATCGAACCACTCGGCAGCGGCGGGTTCGGGACGGTCTACCTCGCCGAGGATACCTGGATCGACAAACGGGTCGCCATCAAGGTGCCCCACCGGCAGGGCCTCGATTTCGGCGAGTTGCTGCGTGAACCGCGCCTGCTCGCGTCGCTCAATCATCCCAACATCGTCACGGTGATCACGGCCGAGAAGCAGGACAGCGTCTTCTTCATCGTGATGGAGTATGTGCCGGGCGAGACGCTCGAGACAATCATCGTGAACCGCGGCGCGCTCGATCTGCCGCTGGCGCTCGACTACACGTGTCAGATTGCCAACGCCGTCGAGCACGCCCACAGGCAGGGCGTCATCCACCGGGATCTCCGGCCCGCGAACGTGTTCGTGACCGAGAAAGGCCTCCTCAAGGTCGGCGACTTCGGAACGTCGCGCTTCCTCGAGATCGCGGCGCACGGCACGACGGTGATCGGCAGTCCGCCGTACATGGCGCCGGAACAGTTCGACGGCCGAGCCGTCTTCGCGTCCGATCTCTATTCGCTCGGCGTGACGATGTACCAGATGCTCACCGGGTCGCTGCCCTACGACACGCCGACGCCGTCGGACCTCGACCGGCTGCGGCGTGGAGACCTCGTCTCGCCTGCCCGCCTCCGGAACCCGTCGATCCCGAAGGCCATCGACGACATCGTGATGCGCGCGCTCACGCCCGATGTGGCGTCCCGGTACCAGGGGGCCGAGGACCTGCTCCAGGACCTGCTCGCCATTCGCCGCGACGTCATCCGCCGCACGCCCGTTCAGCCGGTCGTCCCGGCCTCCGTCCGCGCCACGCCCCCGCCGGTGCGGCGGCCGGCGGCGGCGCGGGCGCGCACCCGCGAGCTCACGAACGGCCGGTTCTGCTGGCGTTGCCGCAAGCCGCTGCCGACGCGCGGCTCGCGGTGCCCGTTTTGCGGCGAAAGCCAGTAAGATCTGGGAGCGGATCGCGATCGCGCCGGCCGGGCGCCCGCGATCCCGGGCAGGGAGTCCGTCATGGCGTTCAGTACCGGCTGGCAAGGTGTGGATGAACGGGAAGATCGTCGACTGGGCCGACGCGACCGTGCACGTCGCGTCGCACTTTCTCCACTATGCGTCGGCGGTATTCGAAGGGGCGCGCTGCTACAAGACCCCGAAGGGCTCTGCCTTCTTCCGGCTCGACGCGCACATCCGCCGCCTGTACGACTCGGCGCGGATCTATCGCATGGAGTACCAGCTCGACCGCGACGCCTTCACGCAGGCCGTCGTCCAGACCGTGCAGGCCAACGGTCTCGAGGCCTGCTACATCCGCCCGATCGTCTACCGCGGGTACGAGGCGCTCGGCGTGAATCCGCTCGCCTGTCCGGTGGACGCCGCCATCCTCGTCTGGGAGTGGGGCGCGTACCTCGGCGCCGGCGCGCTGGAGCAGGGTGTCGACGTCTGCGTCAGCTCGTGGCACCGCGCCGCACAGAACACGTTCCCGAGCCTGGCGAAGTCCTCGGCGAACTACGCGAACGCCTCCCTCATCAAGATGCAGGCCGTGCTCGACGGCTACGCGGAGGGCATCGCCCTCAACCCGGCCGGCCACGTGAGCGAGGGCAGCGGCCAGAACCTCTTCCTCGTCCGCGACGAGATGCTCTACACGCCGCCGACCTCCGCGTCGGTGCTGCCAGGCATTACGCGCGACTGCATCATCACGCTCGCGCAGGAGCTCGGATTCCACGTCCGGGAGATGGATGTGCCGCGCGAGATGCTGTACATCGCGGACGAAGTCTTCTTCGTCGGCACCGCCGCGGAGATCACGCCCGTCCGGTCGATTGACAAGATCACGATCGGGTCCGGCGCGCGGGGGCCGGTCACGACCGTCCTGCAGCAGGCCTTCTTCGACTACATCAACGGCGCCGTGCCGGACCGCCACGGCTGGCTGCAGCCCGTGGAGATCCCCGCCGCGCACGCGGCCCAGCCGCGATAGCATCGCGTGCCGACCGACGCGGTCCGCCTGGAGGCGCTGCGCCTGCTCAGCCGCCGCGATTTCACGACGGCGGAGCTGCGCGAAGAGCTGCTCGCGCGCGATTTCCCGTCCGACGAGATTCAGGAGGCGATTGTGCGCCTGCGCGACGAGCGCCTCCTCGACGACCGCCGGGTCGCCGCAGCGCACGTCCGGACGGCCAGCCGCGTCAAGCACCGCGGCCGGCGCCGGATTCAGATGGAGCTCGAGGCGCGCGGGATCGACCGTGCGCTGGTTCGGGAGCTGCTCGCCGAGCTGCCGGCAGATGCCGAGCTCGAGGCGATCCGGGCGCTCCTGCAGCGGCGCCCGCTGCCGCCACGCCCCACGCCGGCCGAACGCCGGCGCCTGTACCAACAGCTGCTCCGCCGCGGCTTTTCGGCCGACCTCATCGCGAGGGTCCTCGGGGGGCGGATCGACGAGTAGCCCGGCGCCGGCTGCCGGCCGGCGGCGATCGACGGGCCGGACCGCACGGTACAATTGGCCGTGTCCTCGATGACCTCCCGGCAGATCCGCCAGAGCTTTCTCGACTATTTCCAGCGTCACGGCCATCGCGTGGTCGCGTCCTCGTCGCTCGTGCCGGTCGACGACCCGACGCTGCTCTTCACGAACGCCGGGATGAACCAGTTCAAGCACCTGTTCCTCGGCACGGAGACTCGCGACTACGCACGGGCCGCGACGTCACAGAAATGCATGCGGGTGAGCGGCAAGCACAACGACCTCGACAACGTCGGGCCGTCGCTGCGCCATCACACGTTCTTCGAGATGCTCGGCAATTTCTCGTTCGGCGACTACTTCAAGCGGGAGGCGATTGGGTTCGCGTGGCAGCTGCTGACCGAGGTCTGGCATCTGTCGCCGGATCGACTCTTTCCCACCGTCTTCAAGGGCGAGGCCGGCATCCCGCGCGACGACGAAGCGTTCGGCGTGTGGATGGCGCTGATGCCGCCGTCGCGCATCAGCGAGCTCGGGCTGGCCGAGAACTTCTGGCAGATGGGAGACACCGGGCCGTGCGGGCGCTGTTCCGAGATCCACTACTACCGCGGCGACCAGATCCCGTGCCCCGAGCCGGTCTGCCGCGGCGTCGAATGCAGCTGCGAGCGCTACGTCGAGATATGGAACAACGTCTTCATGGAGTTCAGCCGGAACGAGACCGGCCGGCTCTCGCCCCTGCCTGCGCCATCGATCGACACCGGCATGGGACTCGAGCGGATCACCGCCGTTCTCCAGGGCAAGCTGTCCAACTACGACACGGACCTGTTCGCACCGATCCTGCGCGCGATCGGAGAGCGGGCGGGACGCCCGTACACCGGCAGCGCCGGCGCCGAGGACCATCCCGACGTCTCCATGCGCGTCATCGCCGACCATCTGCGCGCGATGACGTTCCTCATCGCCGACGGCGTGCTGCCGTCGAACGAGTGGCGCGGGTACGTCCTGCGCAAGATCATGCGTCGCGCGATGCGGCACGGTAAGAAGCTGGGGTTCGCCGCCCCCACCCTCCACATGCTCGTCCCGGTGGTGATCGACGAGATGACGGACGCCTATCCGGAGCTCGCGACGCACCGCCAAGCCGTCGTGCAGACCGTGCGGGCCGAGGAAGAGCGGTTCGACGCCGTCCTGACCGCCGGACTTCCCAGGCTGGAGGAGCTGATCGCGCGAGCGATTGCCGCGGGCTCCCCGGTGGTCGGCGGCGCCGAGGCGTTCCGCCTGTACGACTCGCTGGGAGTGCCGCTCGATTTCACCGAGGACCTCGCGGCCCAGCATGCCTTGAGCGTCGATCGGGGCGGATTCGACTCCGCCATGGAGGCACAGCGCGAGCGGGCGCGTGCGGCGAGCGGCTTCGACACGAAGCAGGGCGCGGCGTTCACCTACGTCGACGAGCACGAGCGCACACGCCTGGAAAGCCTGCCCGACCGGTTCGAGGGGTACGACTCGACCAGCGTCGCCGACGCCCGCGTCGAAGCCGTGTTCGACGATGCGAGACGTCAGACGGAGGCGCTGGCCGCCGGTCACACCGGGTACCTGCTGCTGGATCGCACGCCCTTCTACGTCGAGTCGGGCGGCCAGATCTCCGACAGCGGCTGGCTGACGGTGGAGGGAGCGCCCGTCGCCGACGTCGCCGGCATGACGCGACTGGCTCCCGGCGGCGCCCGCGTGCACCGCGTGACCACCCGCGCCCCGCTCGCCGCCGGCGCCCGCGTCGCCGCCGTGGTCGACGCCGCCACGCGCGACGCGACCCGGCGCAACCACACGGCCACGCATCTCCTGCACGCCGCCTTGCGGCGGACGCTCGGCACGCACGTCCGGCAGGCGGGCTCGCTCGTCGCCCCCGATCGCCTCCGCTTCGACTTCACGCACGGCGCCTCGCTCTCCGACGACGAGACGCAGACGATCGAACGGACGGTGAACGAACAGATCTACCGGAACACGACCGTCGAGACGCAGGTGCGCTCCACCGAGGAGGCCATCAAGGACGGGGCGATGGCCCTGTTCGGAGAGAAGTACGGCGAGCGCGTGCGCGTCGTCTCGATCCCGGGCTTCAGCGTAGAGCTCTGCGGGGGCACGCACGTCCGGGCCACCGGCGACATCGGCCCCTTCCTGATCAGCGAGGAGTCGGGCGTCGCCGCGGGCGTCCGGCGCATCGAGGCGCTGACCGGGGCGGGAGCCGTGGCCCGCATTCAGCAGCAGCAGACCGTACTCGAGCAGACCGCACAGGCGCTCGGCGTCACGCCCGACCGGGCGCCGGAGACGATCACGAGACTGCAGGGCGACCTGAAGCGCCTGGCCCGCGAGAACCACCAGCTCAAGATGGCCGCCGCACTTGGCGGCGGCCCCTCGTCGGCCTCCGACGATACGGTGACGCTCGGCGACGTGACTCTCGTCGCCAAACGGGTGACGGGGCTCGACAAAGCCGCGCTCCGAAGCCTCTCGGACTCGCTACGCGACCGTCTCGACCGCGGCGTGATCGTCCTGGCGGCCGAAGAGGACGGCAAGGTCCACCTGTTGGTGTCGGTGACGAAGAATCTGACCGGGCTGATCAAGGCCGGTCAGCTCGTGAAAGTCCTGGCGCCGATCGTCGGCGGCGGCGGCGGCGGCCGGCCGGATTTCGCCGAGGCGGGAGGGCGGGACGCCACAAGGCTCGACGAGTTGCTCGCCAAGGCCCGCGAACTCGTCGCCGACGCCGTGAAGTGACGCTCCTTCGGCCAATCCCCTACTCGACGCGGTCGTAGACGAACTTGATTGGCGCCTGCGCGCCTCCGCGCTGCGTCGCCGGGGGCTGCACCGCGATGACCAGGAGGTGGCCGTCGGACGACACCTGGCCGGTCTCGCTCGCTTTGTAGCTTCCTTCCCCCAGCTCCAGCTCCAGGGTGCCGCCGTCCCAGGTCGCTCTCGTATCGATGTTGGCCCCGGGACCGTAGTCCACCTGTTGCTTCTTGCCGTCCGTCCTGATTTTCCGCACGGCGCCGTGCTCGTCGGTCATTGTCACTTCCGAGGGCGCGACGAGAATCACCAGCACGTCCGGCGGCTCGGCCAGCGTGCGCACGAAGGCGCGCATCTTCAGCAGATCCTCGGACATCGTCGTGGGGGCGCGCCCCTCCCCGCCGCCCTCGCGCCCGCCGAAGCCGCCCCCGCCTCCACCGAAGCCGCCCCGACGTCCGCCGAAGCCGCCGCCTCGCGGCCGGCTGGGTTGAGCGGGCTGCTCTTCCTCTCCGGGCTCCGGCACCGTGCTCAACTGGCGATCGAGATGCCACTGGCCTTCGAGCCTCTTCGGATCGGGCGATGACGGCTCCTGCCCGCGTCCGACGCGGGCATCCGGGAGCGAGCCCGCGCGCACGATCGTCGTCGATCCATACGCCAGCAAGACGCAGCCAATCACGGCCGCACCCGTTCGAACCATCGTCTCCTTCGTCACGACCACGGCTACTGAATGGGCACGGCCGGCGCCGTGAACGGCTCTGGCGGCGCGGCGGGCGCGTTCACCTGCCACACGGTCTGCCCCTGGTTGGTCGCGAACGACCGCGCGCCGGTCGAGCCGAACGTCTGCGGGACGGCGTTGGCGTAGTAGGCCGTCTGGGTGGCCGTGCCGTTGCAGTCGTTCGGCCCGGCTGCTGCGCCGGCGCCTGCGGTCAGCGTGAAGACGTAGCCGCTCTTGACGGGGCTGGCGGACTGCGTCAGGTCAGCCGACAGAAACGCCTCGGTCGTGCCGGGCGGCGGCGTGCCGAGCACGGCAATGGACGCCGCGAACCCGCCGTTGCCGCACGACGTCGCGTACAGCATCTCCGCCTTGTTGATGGCCTGGAGCGAGGCCAGCGCGGACGTCTCGTTCGCGGTCATCTTGGAGCGCAGCAGGCTCGGCACGGCAATCGCGGCGAGGATGCTGATGATGGCGACGACGATGAGCAGCTCGATGAGGGTGAAGCCGTTCTCTTTCTGCCTGGCCATGCGGCGAGCTCCTGAGCGTGTACTACGACGTCGACCGGGATCCTGCGGCCGGACCCTGCGCTTCACTCCGAGAGCAGGCTCTCGATCTGCTGCTGGAACCAGGTCTTCGTGTTGATGCCTTCGATCCGCGCGGCGATCGTGCCGTCTGGCCTGATGAAGACCGACGTCGGCAGGCCGTCGCCCAGACCGAAGGCCCGGAAGACGTCCTCCCTGTCCCGCCCGACCAGCAGCGGGTACGACACCTTGAACTGCTTCGCGAACGTCCTCATCTGCTCGGGCGCATCGTCGTACGAAATCCCCACGATCGCCAGCCCCCGTTGCTTGTATTCATCGGCCAGCTCGACCAGTTCGGGAGTCTCGAGCAGGCAGGGCGGACACCAGGTCGCCCAGAAATTCACGACGAGCGGCTTCCCACGGAAGTCGGACAGGCGGACGTCGGCGCCGTTCATGTCCTTGAGCGTGAAACCGAGATTCACCGGCGCGGCCGCGCCACGTGCGCGGGTATGCGCAAGATACGCCGAGACGATCGACACCGCGACGAGGATGCCGCCGGCGACCGCATAGCCGAGAGCCCGCTTCCGCACGCCTAGCATTGTCGCACGAGGCTGCGATGCCCGCCGGACGGGCGGCACGGCGCGGGCGGCTCTTCCACGTCAGCACGTCAGCAACCCAGCGCCCCAGAACCTCGGTGTACGATCGAGCCATGGTCCGGCTGGATGTCTGGCTCGACGTGGCGTGCCTGTTCAAGACGCGCTCGGAGGCCCAGCGCGCGATCCGCGGGGGAAAAATCGACGTCAACGGCCAGGCCGCCAAGACGCACCGGGTGGTGAAGGCGGGCGACGTCCTGGAGATCACACGGCCGCTCGGCCGCCGCCAGCGCGTGGTGGTGCGCCAGGTGATGGAGCAGCACGTCCCCAAAGCCCAGGCACGATCCCTGTACGAGGACGTCACGCCGCCGCCGTCGCCGGAGGAACGGGCCATGCTGGATCTGATGCGGCTCGCCGGGCCGAGGCGTCAGGTCTCGGCGCATCCGCCGGATCGCCGGGAGCAGCGCCGGCTGCGCCGGTTGAAGGAGGAGGCCGACTGACCGGGCGGCAACTGCCCGATGATATACTTCTGCGTTTGCGCCCGTTCCATGGGCGCGTCCGGGCGGGCCGGTCCCGTCAGCGAGGATTTGCGTGGCCACTCGACATGCTTCGGCGGTGAAAGCCCACCGCCAGACCATCAAACGTCACCAGCACAACCGTGAGCTGCGATCCAAGCTCCGCAGCAGCCTCAAATCGATCCGGGAGGCCATGTCCGCCGGCGAGCAGGACAAGGCGAAGGGCATGCTCCGGGAGACCTACTCCGTCGTCGACAAGATGGTCGCGAAGGGGATCATCCACGACAACGCTGGCAGCCGCTACAAGTCGCGGCTGGCGAAGAAGCTCCGATAGCGCTCTCCTACCGCCAGCCCCGCGGCACCGGCGGACCCGTCAGCTCCACCACCAGCCGCTCGATCAGGACGCGATCGTCCCCGCCGGAGCTCTTGAGGGCGAGGTCGGTCCGGAACAGGGCCTCAATGGCAGGCCCGACGCGATCCGGCGCGCGCTCGGCCAGACGCGTCGACACCCACCAGCGCAGCTGACCTACGATCGCGTGCGGCGAGTCGCCGCGATTCAGCCGCGCGGCCGCCTCGCGCAGACCTCTGGGCGCGTCCCCCTCGCCGATGGCATTGACGAGCGCCCAGTCGTCGGCGGGAGGGCGCTCGGACGCGGTGACCTCCTGCACGTCAGCGGCGCAGATGCGGCGGCGGTCGGCCGTATAGAGCAGCAGGCGCTCGAGGGCGGCGCGCAGGGCGGTCACGTCCTCGCCGCTGCGGTCGAGGAGCAGTTTCAGCGCGGCCGGATCGATCGAGCGCTGCTCGCGCGCGAGCTCGGCGTTGACGAGGGCCGTCGCCTCCTGCCGCGCGTCCCGGCGCGCGGCCGGCGAGCCGCCGGCGAGCCCTCCGGCCAGCACCACCTGCGCCCTCTCCAGCAGGCGCTTGGTGAACCGCCGCGATCGGTCGATTTCGCTCGCGACGAAGACGAGCGTCGTCGTCGGTGCGGGGGCTGCGACGTAGTCCTCGAGCGCGTTCAGGTCCAGGGCCGTCTGGTCTTCAGCCGCCTCGCCGTCGCCATCGTCCGGCTCGGCTGATTTGGACGCCCGCTTCGGTTTGAGGAGGCGTTCGGCGCGCAGGACGAACACGATGCGCCGGTCGCCGAGCATCGGATACACGCGCGCGGCAGCCGCGATGTCGACGGGCGCGCCCCCAGGGTCGCCGGCATACAGGCGCTCGACCGCGAACGGCCGGTCGGCGGGGTCGATTGTCGCCTCGATCGCGCCGACCAGGCGATCGATCAGTTTGACGTCCTCGCCGGTGAGCACGTAGACCGGGTCGAGACGGCCGGCCTTGATGTGAGCGCGAAGGGCGGAGATGTCGAGCGCGGGCACGAGGCGAGACGCCTAGAACGCCTCGAGCACCGACGTGACCACCGTGCGCGCGAACGTCTGCGCGACGCGCTGGAGCGCGTTCTGATCCTGCCCGAAGAATGCAGTGGGGTCGTTGGCCTGCGTGCCCGTCGTGACTTCGTACTCTTCGCGCACCTGCAGCGACGGATTGGACCAGAGCACCTTGTCGGCCTTCAGGTCCTTGAACTCGATCGCCGCGGTGATGATGAAGTTGTATCGGGACGCCTGATTGTTCGCGAAGGCCGAGGGCACGAAAATCGAGGACCTGATCGCGCAGGTCAGCACGGCATCGACGCCGGTCGACGACGGCTGGGTCCGGTAGTGCCCGTGACTGGCGAACTCCGTCTGCAGGCGCTCGGTGAGCATGTTGTCGAGGTTGAAGATCGACGAGCCCTGATTGACGCACGGCGGCACGCCAATCGTCCGGATGTAGTCCGGCAGGAACTGACCCCGGCCGGCCAGGGAGTAGCCGCAGGCGGACACGGCGAGTGCCAGCACGGTCAAGCCAGAGGCCAGGAGCCAAACGCCAGGAGCGGAACGTTGCGTCATCACCTGGCCACAATACTAACAAGCCGGCCGGGCGCCACGATGACCTTCACGATCTGCTTGCCGTCGGTGTGCGGTCGAACGCCGGGCGCCGCCAGGCCGGCGTCCCGCATCTCCTGCTCCGAGGCGTCGACCGGCACCGTGACCCGATCGCGGACCTTCCCATTGACCTGGACGGCGATCTCGATCGCCTCCGCGCGGGCGGCGGCCTCGT
Source organism: uncultured Acidobacteriota bacterium (assembly GCA_963764505.1). GTDB lineage: Bacteria > Acidobacteriota > Vicinamibacteria > Vicinamibacterales > SCN-69-37 > CAVXSP01. The sequence goes on from CAVXSP010000001.1 coordinate 3,276,358, forward strand.
CCGCTTCGGGCCAGCCCGCACGCACGACACCCCCCTGGTGCCCAAGGCGCTCCCAAAGCTCCTCGCAGACGTGGGGCGTGAACGGGGAGAGCAGCAGCACGAGGGCCTCGACCGCCTCGCGGACCACGGCGGCGCTCTGCGGGCGCGCGATGGCCGCCGGCGGATCGTCCTCGCGCCCGGACGGACGGATGCCTCGCGTCTCGGCGAACGCGTACAGCTCGTTGACGAGCTCCATCAGCGCGGACACCGCCGTGTTCAGATGGACGCGCGGATCGAGATCCTCGGTCACGCGCCCGATGGTCGCGTGCGTCTTGCGCCGAAGGGCACGCTCGGCGGCGTCCAGGTCGAGCCCGCCCGGAGCGGGCGCGGACCGGACGGCGTCCGCGACGTGATCGACCATGCGCCACACGCGTCCGAGGAAGCGGTATGCGCCCTCCAGGCCGGTGTCGGTCCACTCGACTTCCTTCTCCGGCGGCGCGACGAACATGACGTACAGCCGGAGCGCATCGGCGCCGTACTTCGCGATCATGTCGTCGGGATCGACCACGTTGCCTTTCGACTTCGACATCACCGCGCCGTGATTGAGCACCATGCCCTGCGTGAGCAGGCGGGCGAACGGCTCGTCGATCGCGACCAGGCCCAGGTCGCGGAACACCCGGCTCAAGAAGCGCGAATAGATCAGGTGCAGAATCGCGTGTTCGACGCCCCCGCTGTAGAAATCGATCGGCCCCCAGTACGCGACGGTCGCCGGATCGAACGGCAACTGCTCGTTGTGCGGGTCGCAGAAGCGGTAGTAGTACCAGGACGAGTCCACGAACGTGTCCATCGTGTCGGTCTCGCGCCGGGCCGGCCCACCGCAGGTCGGACAGGAGACGTTGACGAACTCGGGCACGTGCGCGAGCGGCGAATCGCCGCGGCCGGTGAACTCCAGGATCTTCGGCAGCACGACCGGCAGGTCCGCGTCCGGCACCGGCACCAGGCCGCACCGCTCGCAGTAGATCATGGGGATCGGCGTGCCCCAGTAGCGCTGGCGCGAAATCCCCCAATCCTTGAGACGGGTACTGCACCGTCCCCTCGCCGATGCCGCGCGCCGCCGCGTCCGTCGTCATCCGCCGATTGGCGTCATCCGACCGGAGTCCGGTGTACGGCCCGGAGTCGGCCAGGGTCCCCTCGTCCTCGAATGCCCCCTGCATCGAGACCGGCTCCAGGCGCTCGCCGTCCGGCTGCACGACGACGACAATCGGCAGGTCGTACTTGCGGGCGAACTCGAAGTCGCGCTGGTCGTGCGCGGGCACGGCCATGACGGCCCCCGTGCCGTACTCGCCGAGCACGAAATTGGCGACCCAGACCGGGACCGGTCGGCCGGTGAAGGGGTTGACGGCCTCGCGGCCCGTATCGAATCCTTCCTTCTCCACTTCGCCGATGAGCCGCGCGGTCCGATCCTGCGCCCGGAATCTCGCGACCCGGTGCCGGAAGGCGGCCGGCTCCGGCGACTCCTCCGCGAGCCGTTCGACCAGCGGATGTTCGGGCGCGATGAGCACGAACGTGGCGCCGTAGATCGTGTCGATCCGGGTCGTGAACACGGTCAGCCGCTCGGCGGCCGCGGGCCCGGCCGACGCGCGCGCGACGGGCAGCAGCTCGAAATCGACCCGCGCGCCCTCCGAGCGCCCGATCCAGTTGCGCTGCATCGTGAGGACCTTGTCGGGCCAGCGATCGAGCCGCCCGATCGCGTCGAGCAGCTCCTCGGCGTACTGCGTGATGCGAAGGAACCACTGGTCGAGCTCTCGTGTGCTCACCGGCGTGCCGCACCGCCAGCAGCCGCCATCGACGACCTGCTCGTTGGCGAGCACCGTCCCACAGCTCTCGCACCAGTTCACCGTCGAGCGCCGGCGGTAGGCCAGTCCGCGCTGGAACATGCGCGTGAACAGCCACTGGTTCCAGCGGTAGTACTCGGGCAGGCAGGTCGCGATCTCGCGGTCCCAGGCGTAGCTGATGCCGAGACGCTGGAGCTGCCCTTTCATATGGGCGATGTTCTCGAACGTCCAGGTCTCCGGGTGCGTGTTGTTCTTGATCGCCGCGTTCTCCGCAGGCAGGCCGAACGCATCCCAGCCGAACGGGTGGAGGACGTTGAACCCGCGCATCCGCTTGGTGCGCGCCATGATGTCGCCAATCATGTAGTTGCGCACGTGACCGACGTGCGCGTGCCCGGACGGGTACGCGAACATCTCGAGGCAGTAGAACTTCGGCCGCGACGGATCCTCCGTCACCTCGAACGCGCGCGTCTCGGCCCAGCGCGTCTGCCACTTGCGCTCGATGTCCTGGGGGCGGTACTCCGACATACTCAGGGTTCAGGGATTCAGAGATTTCCACAGGAGGGGGACGGGTCTCGAGTTGTGGAAAACTCGAGAGAGACCGCCGAGTTTTCCACAACTCGAGACCCGTCCCCCTCCTGTGGAAATCTAGCCTAGCACGCGGATCGTCTCCTCCAGGCACTCCCGCAGCGCCTCGAGATGATACCCGCCCTCGGTGACCAGCGCGAGGCGCCCGCCGGCGATGCGCGCAGCGGTTTCGCCGAGCATCTGCACGACGCGGCCGTATCCGGCCGTGGAGACCCGAAGCTGACCGAGCGGATCCTGCACGTGGGCGTCGAATCCCGCGGACACGAGGACGACCTCGGGCTGGAACGTATCGAGGACCGGAACGATCACCTTCCGGTAGGCCGCCTCGAACTCGACGTCGCTCGCTCCGGCCGCGAGCGGCACGTTGACGGTGAAGCCCTGCCCCACGCCCTCGCCGGTCTCGGCCCTCGCGCCCGTACCCGGATAGAACGGGAACTGGTGCGTCGACGCGTAGAGCACCGTCGGATCGGCATAGAAGGCCGCCTGCGTGCCGTTGCCGTGGTGGACGTCGATGTCGACGATGGCGACCCTGGCCGCTCCGTCGGCGCGGAGCGCGGCCGCCGCGAGGGCGACGTTGTTGTAGAGGCAGAAGCCCATCGCGCGATCGGCCTCCGCGTGGTGTCCCGGCGGCCGGACCAGCGCGAGCGCCGGCTCGCCCTCAGCCGCTGCGTGCCGGGCCGCGTCGATCGCCGCGCCGGCCGCGAGGCGCGCCACCGCTTCGGTCGCCGTGCTCGTGAACGTGTCGCCATCGAGCATGACCGCCCGACCGGAGGTGGCCTCGATCCGATCCAGATAGCCGCTCGCGTGGATGCGCTCCAGTTCCGCACGGACCGCCGGCCGCGGATCGCGCACCCGTCCGCCCCGCGCCCGCCAGGCGCCGGCGACGGCATCGAACACGTCGGCCCGCTCCGGCCGCTCGGGATGGCCCGGCGGCGGGACGTGCTCGCCGAAGCGCGGAGAGGACCACAACACCATGTCAACACCATGTCAGACCGACCGCACGAGCAGCATCTTCGCCTGGCGCTCCAGGCGCCACAACGCCTGTTCCAGCTCCACCCGTGCCGTCTCGATCGTCGGTTCGTCGGTCCCGGGGACTTCCAGCGCAGACCCGATCGCGATCGCGACCTCGCTGCCCAGCTTCGGGATCTGATGCCGATCCCAGCTCTTCGCGACCCAGCACTTCGCGGCTTCGATGTGGAACGGCACGATGGGATTCCCGGTCGCGCCAGCCAGCCAGAGGGCCCCCGGCTGCGCGACGCCGGCTGGCCCCCGCGGCCCGTCCACGGTGAAGGCCACGGGCCGGCCGCACGCCATGTCGCGGCGGAGCTGCACGAGGGCCCGGACGCCGCCGCGCGAGGTCGACCCGCGGGCCGTCCCGTACCCGAATCGCTGGATGATCCGGGCGATCCATTCGCCATCGAAATTCTCGCTCGTGATGACGATGATCCCGCGATCCCGGAAGTACAGCGTCGCCGCGAGAATCCGCCCGTGCCAGAACGCGAAGATCGGCCGCCGCCCTTCGCGCTCGATCGCGCGGAGGTGCTCCACGCCCCGTTCGCGCCAGTGATAGCTGGCGCCGAGGAAATCGATGATCGGCGTGCCGACGGCCGCAATGGCCGCCGCCTGCACGCGCTGCGCCCGTGTCAGCGTCACATGCCTTCGTACTGGGGTCCCTCCCCGCCCTCGGGCGGCACCCAGTCGATGATCTGATACGGATCCATGATGTCGCACGTCTTGCAGTGCACGCAGTTGGAGGCGTTGATGTGCAGTCTCGGGCCGGCCGTGCCGTCGTCCACCATCTCGTAGACGTTCGCCGGGCAGAAGCGGAGGCATGGATTGCCGTACTCCTGGCGGCACCGGGTCCGGCAGATGTCCGTGTCGTGCACGATGAGGTGCGACGGCTGATCCTCGGTGTGCCGCGTGCCCGAGAAATGCACGTTCGTCAGCTTGTCGAACGTGAGCTGGCGGTCGATCTTCAGGGGCCTGACGAGCGGCACCGCATCGGGCGCCGGCGGCGCCGCCGGATAGTACCTGGGCCAGCATCTCCATCCGCCTGTAGCCGCCGTCCGAGGGCATCGGGTCGCGGATCCACCACCCGCCGGTCACCAGCGCCAGTCCCGAGTAGAGCACGCCTGCCGGCAGACCGTGGGCAAAGGCCTGGTGGACGTTGCGCACCGGGTAGAGCTCGCGGCGAACGTCGCCCGCGTCGATGGCGCGCTGATACCGCTCGAGCCGGCCGGCCGACACGTCGCCCGCCCGCACGGCGTCGAAGGCCGCCTCGGCGGCCAGCATGCCGGTGCGCATCGCGAGATGGATCCCCTTCAGGCGCATCGAGTTCAGGAACCCGGCGGCGTCGCCGGCAATCAGGGCGCCGTCCATGTGCACCCTGGGGATCGCATACCAGCCGCCCTCCGGCAGCGCCTTGGCGCCGTATCGGATCATCTTGCCGCCGTCGAGCAGCGCTTCGATCAGACGATGCTGCTTGAAGCGCTGATACGCGGCGTGCGGGTCGAACATCGGATCCTTGTAGTCCAGGCCCGCGACGAATCCTACCGAGAGCAGCTCGTCCGAGCTCGCGTAGACGAAGCCGCCCCCGAACTCCTCCATTCGCAGCGGGTGCCCCATCGTGTGCAGGACGGATCCTGCCGCCAGCCGCCCTCGGGGCACCTCCCAGAGCTCTTTGATCCCAAGCGCGAACACCTGCGGCTGCCGTCCCGTGTCGAGTCCGAATCTCCCGACCACCTGCTTCGTCAGATTCCCTCGCACGCCGTCGCAGAAGATCGTGACCTTCGCGCGCACGTCGACACCCGGCTCGAAGGCCGCCTTCGGGCGGCCCTGCCGGTCGACCCCACGATCACCGGTCCGGACGCCGGCGACGCGATCGCCGTCGTACAGCACCGCGGCTCCGCCGAACCCGGTGAAGACGTCCACGCCTGCCGCTTCGACCTGTCCCGCCAGCCATTTCACGAACCGGCTCAGCGAGACGACATAGTGGCCGTGGTTGCGCAGCGGAGGCGGCGTGATTGGAAGCCGGAATTGTCCCGTCGGCGTGAGCACGTACACGGCGTCGTCTCGCACCGCTGCCGCGAGCGGCGCGCCCTTGTCGCGGAAGTCCGGCACGAGATCCTGCAGAGCCGACGGGTCGAGCACGGCGCCGGACAGCACGTGGGCGCCTGGCTCGCGGGACTTCTCGAGCACCGCCACGGCGAGCGGAGAGCCGCCGTCCGCCTTCTGCAGCTGCGACAGCCGGAGGGCTGCCGACATCCCCGCCGGGCCGCCGCCGACGACGAGCACGTCCACATCGAGGGTCTCGCGATCCGGCACGGCCTTCTCATCATAACTGCTTCACGGGCGCGCTCCGGCGCCGGTGATATCTTCAGGTGAACGATCTCCGGGCTAACATTGGCGTACCGATGAGCACCCGAGCGCACGTGACGATGCTGGCTCTCGCCGGGGCCGGCCTGGCGATTTCGGCGTGGGCGATCGTCATCCACCATCGGCTGCTCGTCGATCCGTCGTACCTCAGCCCATGTGACATCGACGCCCGCTTCAACTGCAGCGAGGTGTACCTGAGCCGGTACGGATCGATTGCCGGTGTGCCGGTCGCGCTCGGCGGCGTCGTGTGGTTCGGCCTCGTGCTCGTCTCGATCGCCCATCCGGCCCCTCGCCGGCGCCCCGATCCGCGAGGCACGTACGTGCGCCTGTTGTCGCTCGTCGGCGTCGCGACCGTGCTCTATCTCGGCTCGATCTCGCTGTTCGTCCTGCGGAGCGCGTGCGTGCTCTGCCTCGCCACCTACGTCTGCGTTCTCGGGATCGCGCTGGTCTCGTGGCGCTCGCGTTCCATGCCGCTGCGAGAAGCGCCGGCCGCCCTCGCGAAGGACCTTCACCGCACGACGGCGATCGCGGCGCTGCTCCTCCTCGCTGGCGCCGCAATCTACGTGGCCCTGACCTTCGGGCGAGCAAGCGCCCTGATGACGCCGACGTCGGCGAGCGCCGCCGCACCGGCGCCCGGCGGTTCCTCCACCGCTGCGACTCCCGCGTCCACGCGCTCGAGCGGGGCCAACGATCTGCGCCATGCGTTCGAGGAGGCCTGGTCCAAGCAGCCGCGGGTGAACACAGGCGTGCCAGCCGACGGCGCCAGGGTGGTGATCCTCAAGTTCCTCGATTGGGAATGCCCGACGTGCAAGGTGACGGAGCTGGCCTATCGCCCGATCATCGTGAGGCTGCAGCAGGAGAATCCGGGCGCGATCAAGTACGTCGAGAAGGACTTCCCGCTGGCGCCGGACTGCAACTTCATCGCGCCGCGTCCCCTGCACCCGGCCCCGTGCGAAGCGGCCGTCGCGGTCCGACTGGCCACGACGCGCGGCAAGCGCGACGAGATGGTTCAGCGCATCTTCGCCAATCAGCTGGCGGATGCGGCCTCGATTCGCGCCTTGACGCAGGAGCTGCTCGGCGTCACGGATTTCGACCAGGAATACGCGGTCCTGCTCCCCACGATTCGCCAGGACGTCTCCGACGGCGCCGCGCTGCACGTCGACGGCACGCCGGCGTTCTTCATCAACGGCGTCGACACCGGACCGACGCCGTTGCGGCCGGACTACTTTCAGATGGCCATCGAGTACGAGCTGCAGCGGCCATGACGATCATTCGCACCTACCGCGCGGGCTCGGCCATCGAGGACTATTGCCGCGCATGCAAGACGGATCGCATGCACACGGTCATGGCCGCGAGCGGCGACGGCCACCCGATTCGCGTGGTGTGCGGGTACTGCCGCAGCGAGCATCAGTACCGCGGGGGGCCGCGAATCGTCTCGTCCCAGCCGGCCGCCGCCAGCGCCTCGCGGCGGTCCGAGCCTCAGGAGTCGTCCCGTTCGCCCGACCCGCCTTCCCGTCGAAGCTCTGGCGCCGCTGAGGCGTTTCCCCCCGTGAGCGACCGCGAAAGGAGCATGCCGCCCGTCATGACGAACCCGACCGACGATTTGGAGCTCATGCTCCGCCGCGTGATCCGGGAAGAGACCGGCCTCACGCCCGTCGCGCCCGCAGCCAGGTGGCGCGGCGGGTCGCTCGTGCTCCGGCCGGGCAGCCCAGGCCTTCAGGAGAGGTCCTGGCCAATCGAGACCTTCTTCCACAAGGTCGTGATGCTGCGGAACCGCCTTCGCGCCCTCGAACAGCAGGTCAACGCATCGGATCTGCCCGACGACGCCAAGTTGAAGCTGCAGGGCTACATCAGCGGCTGCTACGGTTCGCTCACGAGCTTCAACGTGCTGTTCGCGAACGAGGAGGATCAGTTCAGGGGCAGCGGCGGCGAAGGCTGAGGGCCGTGCCGATCGCTACAATTGATCGTGATGACTCCCTGGCACGCGCAGCCGGCCGCAGCCGAGCGTTCCCTCTCCTGGGCGCATCCGCTCGTGCGGGACTGGTTCTTCTCGAAATTCGGCACGCCGACCGAGCCGCAGGAACGGGGCTGGCCGCAGATTCTCGCCGGCCGCGACACGCTGATTTCCGCGCCGACCGGCTCCGGCAAGACGCTGGCCGCGTTCCTCTCGTGCATCGACGTGCTGGTCCGGCAGGCCGCCGCCGGCACGCTGCAGGACGCTACGGAGGTCGTGTACGTCTCGCCGCTCAAGGCGCTCGGGAACGACGTGCAGAAGAATCTCGACGGGCCGCTCGCGGAAATCCTCGCGCTCGCGCTGCAACGCGGACACGCGCTGCCGGAGATCCGGACGGCCGTCCGCACCGGCGACACGCTCATGCCCGCGCGGCGCGCCATGCTCGAGCGGCCGCCGCACATCCTCGTGACGACGCCCGAGTCCCTGTACATTCTCCTCACGGCGGAGAAGAGCCGCCGCATCCTCCGGGCGGTCGGCACCGTCATCATCGACGAGATTCACGCGGTCGCCGACGATAAGCGCGGCTCCCATCTGGCGCTCTCCCTCGAGCGCCTGGACGCGCTCGTCGGCCGGGCCGTTCCGCGGATCGGCCTCTCCGCGACGCAGAAGCCGATCGAAGTGATCGGCCGGTTCGTCACGGGCTCCGGCCGGCCCGATCCGGCGATCGTCCACGTGTCGCCGCGGCGCGAGATTGATCTCGCCGTGGAGGCGCCCCGCAGCGAGCTCGAGGCCGTCGCCTCGAAGGAGGTCTGGGAGGAGGTCTACGACCGGCTGGCGGAGCTCGTGCGAGCCCACCGCTCGACCCTCGTCTTCGTGAACACCCGCCGCCACGCCGAGCGCGTGACGCATCATCTGGCGGAACGGCTCGGGGACGGCGCGGTCGCCGCACATCACGGGAGCCTCGCCCGGAAGATCCGCCTCGCGGCGGAGGACAGATTGAAGGCCGGCGAGCTCCGCGCGCTGGTCGCCACGGCCTCGCTCGAGCTGGGGATCGATATCGGCGCCGTGGACCTCGTGTGCCAGATCGGATCGCCCCGCGCCATCGCCACGGCCGTGCAGCGCATCGGGCGCGCCGGCCACTGGCGCGGCGCCGTGCCGAAGGGCCGTCTCTTCGCCACGACCCGAGACGACCTCATCGAGTGCGCCGCGCTCGTCATGGCGATGCGGCGAGGCGAGCTCGATCGGCTCGAGATCCCCGAAGCGCCGCTCGATATCCTGGCGCAGCAGATCGTCGCGGCCTGCGCCGCCGACGAGTGGGCGGACGACGACCTGTTCGCGCTGGTTCGGCGCGCGTACCCGTATCGCGCGCTCCCGCGGTCCGATTTCGACGCAGTGGTCCGGATGCTGAGCGAGGGGATCGCCGCGCGCCGTGGCCGGTACGGCGCCTATCTCTACCACGACGCCGTGAACCGCCGGTTGAAGGCCCGGCGCGGCGCCCGTCTGGCCGCGATCACGAGCGGCGGCGCGATTCCGGAGTCGGCGCTCTATGCCGTGGTCGCGGAGCCGGAGGGCGTGACCGTCGGCACCGTGGATGAGGACTTCGCGGTGGAGAGCCTGACCGGCGACATCATGCTGCTCGGCAACACCTCCTGGCGAATCCGGCGCGTCAGCCAGGGTCGCGTCATCGTGGAGGACGCACATGGCGCCGCACCGAACATCCCGTTCTGGAACGGCGAGGCGCCCTCACGCACCATCGAACTGTCGGAACACGTCGCCGAGGTGCGGAGCCGGATCGACGACATGCTGGCACCACCGGACGGCGCCGGCGCCGGCGCCGCGATCGCCTGGCTCACAGAGGAGTGCGGCCTCGATCGAGCCGGCGCCGAGCAGGCCGTCGACTACGTCGCGAATGCGCGCCGTGTGCTCGGGGTCGTGCCGACCCAGCAGACGATCGTCGCCGAGCGGTTCTTCGACGAGGGCGGCGGCATGCAGCTCGTCATCCACGCGCCGTTCGGCGGACGGATCAACAAGGCCTGGGGCCTGGCCCTGCGGAAGCGGTTCTGCCGGTCGTTCAACTTCGAGCTGCAGGCGGCGGCCACCGACAACGGTCTGAACATCTCGCTCGCCGAGCAGCACAGCTTTCCGCTCGCGGACGTGTTCCACTTCCTGCATCCGGCGTCGGTCAGGGAGGTGCTGGAGCAAGCCGTGCTGCCCGCGCCGGTCTTCGGCGCGCGCTGGCGGTGGGACGCGAGCCGCTCGCTGGCGCTGCTCCGCTTCCGCGGCGGCAAACGGGTCCCGCTCCACATTCAGCGCCTGCAGTCCGACGACCTGCTCGCCTCGGTCTTCCCTGACGCCGCCGCCTGCCCGGAGAACCTGTCCGGCGACATCGAGATTCCCGACCATCCGCTGATCCGCGAGGTGATGAAGGACGTGCTCACCGAGGCGATGGATCTGGCCGGCCTGCAGGACCTGTTGACGCGCATCCGGGCGGGGGCCATCCGCTGCGTGGCGGTCGACACGCCGGCTCCCTCGGTCTTCTCGCACGAGATCCTGAACGCGAACCCGTACGCATATCTCGACGACGCCCCCCTCGAGGAACGGCGCGCGCGTGCGGTCGAGATGCGCCGCACGCTGCCCGAGTCCGTGCTGAACGAGGTCGGTCGTCTCGACCCGGCGGCGATCGCCGAAGTCACGCACGACGCCTGGCCGGACGTGCGCGATCCGGACGAACTGCACGACGCGCTGCAGAGCCTCGTGCTGCTGCCCGACGAGCGGGCCGCGGCCTGGGGCGATTGGCTCGCTGCGCTGGTGGCTGGCCGCCGCGCCGTTCGCGCGCGCGCGAACGAACGCACCTACTGGGTCGCCTCGGAGCGGGCGTTCGTCGCGAGGCAGCTGTTCCCGACCGTCGCCTTCGAGCCGGCGCCGCCGCCGCTCGAGTCGCCCGAGCTCAGCCGCGAGCAGGCGATGTTCACGATCCTCCAGGGCTGGCTCGCTCACACGGGTCCGGTGACCGAGGGCGAACTGGCGGCGGCGCTCGGGCTGTCTCGCGAGGACGTCGAGAGCGCCCTGCTGAGGCTGGAGGCGTCGGGCGCCATCCTGCGCGGGGTGTTCAAAGGGGACGCCGCGTCGGGACCCGGCTCGACGGAGCGCCAGTGGTGCGATCGCCGGCTGCTCGCACGTATCCACCGGCTCACGCTCGGCCGCCTCCGGCGCGAAATCGCGCCCGTCCCGGCCGCGCAGTTCATGGGCTGGCTGTTGCGCTGGCAGCATGTCGCCCCGGACAGCCGTGCGGCGGGCGAGCACGGCACGACCGAGGTGCTCCGGCAGCTGCAAGGGTTCGAGGCGCCGGCGAACGCCTGGGAGCCGCAGATCCTCGCCCGGCGGATCGCGGGCTACGACCCGAAGACCCTCGACGCGCTATGCCTGTCGGGCATCGTGGGCTGGGGCCGGCTCTCGCCCCATCCCGCCATGCTCGAGGACCAGGTCCGCACGGGCCGCCGCGTCATCCCGACGAGCGTGGCGCCGATCACGTTCTTCGTTCGCGGGGAGGCCGGCTGGATGGGGTTGCGCGCCGGCGCCGTCTCTGCGGACGACGGGAACGGCCTGCCCGGGCTGAGCGCGGCGGCTCGCGACGTCGCGGCGTTCCTCGGGCGTAGCGGCGCGTCGTTCTTCACCGACATCGTCCGCGGCACGCACCGGCTGAAGGCGGAAGTCGAGACCGCTCTCTGGGAGCTCGTTGCCTCCGGCGTCGTCACCGCGGACGGATTCGACAACCTCCGAGCGCTGCTCGATCCCCGGCGGCGCGCCGGGCACGGGTCCGGCCGCACCACGCGCCCTCGGCACAGCGCCGGCCGCTGGACGCTGCTCCATCGGCACGACGAGTCCACCGGCAGCGATGACGTGCCGGAAGCTGCCTGCCGAATGCTCCTGCAACGTTACGGCGTCGTCTTTCGCGAAGTGCTCGCGCGCGAATCGATTCTCCCGAGATGGCGCGACCTGCTGGTCGCGTTCCGCCGCCTCGAGGACCGGGGAGAGGTGCGGGGTGGCCGGTTCGTCAGCGGGCTCGTCGGCGAGCAGTTCGCCCTCCCGATTGCCGTCGAGTCGCTCCGCGCCTTCCGCCATGCCCGGACGACGGGCGAGACCGTCGTCGTGTCCGCCGCCGATCCGCTGAATCTGGTGGGGATTCTCGTCCCGGGCGAACGGGTGTCCGCGACGTCAGGCAGGTTCGTCTCGTTCAGAGACGGCGTCGCGGTGGAGGCCGAAGCACGGGCGGGACACACGACGAGAGCGGCGTCGTGAAGTACGCAGTGTCTACCGTTCCTGCGTCAGTGCCGCGACGATCGCCGGCACGATCTCGAACAGATCGCCCTGGATCCCATAGTCCGCCAGCTCGAAGATCGGCGCGTCCGGATCCTTGTTGATCGCGACCACGGTCCGCGCCCCCTTCATGCCGACGACATGTTGAATGGCGCCCGAGATCCCAAGGGCGACGTAGAGCTTCGGGGAGACCGTCTGCCCCGAGCTGCCCACCTGCCGCTCCATCGGCAGCCAGCCGGCGTCGCAGATCGGGCGGGACGCCGCGATCTCGGCCTCCAGCGCCGCGGCCAGCGACCGTGCCACCGCGAGATGCGCTTCGTCCTTGATGCCGCGTCCCACGGCGACGATGCGCTCGGCCTGCGAGAGATCGACCGCCTGCTTCGCTTCACGAAAGGGCGGCTCTACGCGCTGCCGGATGGCCGCCTCGTCGATCGAGGGCCGCACGTCGCGGACGGGGGCGGGCGCCGTCGCCATTCGCGCCGCGTCGGCACGGAACGCGCCGATCTGGAACGTGACGAAATGTGGGCCCGGTCCGGCGAGCCCGACATCGGCCTGAACCTTGCCCTGGAACATCGGACGCGAGAAGGCGATCGCGCCCGCAGCAGACGTGATCGCGACGCAGTCGGTCGCCAGCGGCCGCTCGAGCCTCGCAGCGAGCTGGGGCGCGAAGTCCCGGGTGCGGTAGGTGTGCGGGAGGAACACGTGCGCCGGCGACTCGGCGCCGATCAGCGCGGCGAGCGCCTGCACGAACGCCTCCGGTGTGTACATCGCCAGGGCCGCGTGAGAGACGACGATCACCTCCGCGACATCGGCGCCCGACAGCTCGTGCGCGGCCGAGTGCACTTCCCCACCCGGGACGACGATCTTCACGGGACCGCCGACCTGCTGCGCGGCCGCCACGACCTCCCACGTCGCACGGTTAAGCCCGCCGTCGCGCACTTCCGCAATCACCAGAATCACGCGCCGCCTCCGGCCGTTCGGCAAGTCGGCGTCACAGGACCCGCGCTTCTTCCCGGAGCGATCGGACCAGCTCGCTCGCGGCTTCGGCCGGCGAGCCGGCAATCATCCGCGTCTGCTTCGTTCGCTCGGGCACGTACAGGGCCAGGATCCGCTGCCGCGGCTCCGAGGGAGGATCCGCCGCGACGCTGCGCAGTTCCTTCTTCTTCGCGGCCATGATGCCCTTGAGCGTCGCGTACCGGAGCTGGTTGATCCCGCTCTGGATCGTCAGCACGGCGGGCATCGGCATCGTGATCCACTGGAACCAGCCGCCCTCGAGCTCGCGTTTGACGCGGATTCCGGGCCCGGCGGCATCCGGCGCCGCGGGCAGCACCTGCACTTCCATCACGATGGTGGCGTGCGGAACCGCGAGGCGTTCGGCGAGCACGACGCCGACCTGCGCGTAGCCCTGGTCGTCCGATTGGAGTCCGGTGAGGAGGAGATCGGGCGCTTCCTCTCGGAGCGCCCCGGCCAGCGCCTCGGCCACGGTGGCCGCATCGGCCGTCGCGAGATGGTCGCCGGCGACATGGATCGCGCGGTCCGCGCCGCGGGCCAGCGCTTCACGCAGGACCTGCACCACGCGCGCCGGACCGGCGGACACGACGACGACTTCTCCGCCGTGCGCTTCCTTCAGGCGCAGGCCCTCCTCGAGGGCGTAGGCGTCGGGCTCGTTGAGCGCCCAGCTCGCGTCCTGGTCGCGGATCCACGTGCCGGCTTCGTTCACGCGCACGTGCCACTCCCGGGTGACGACCTGTTTGAGGCAGACGGCGACTTTCATGAAGAGCGCCTGCAACGGGGCGACGAGGCCGCGGGACACGACGCGTTCATCGCCAGATCCTCGCCGTCCGAGTGCCTCACTGCTCGAATCTCCGCAGCAGCAGCGTGCCGTTGGTGCCGCCGAACCCGAACGAGTTCGACATGGCGTACTCGATCCGCATCGGCCGCTTGACGTTCGGCGCGTAGTCGAGGTCGCAGGCCGGATCGGGGTGTTCGAGATTGATCGTCGGCGGCACAACCTGATCCCGCACGGCGAGCGCGCAGATACCCGCCTCGAGGCCGCCGGCCGCGCCGAGCAGGTGGCCGGTCATCGATTTGGTCGACGACATCACGACCCGCGAGGCCGCGTCGCCGAAACACCGCTTGACGGCCAGCGTCTCCGTGGGATCGTTGATCGGCGTCGACGTGCCGTGCGCGTTGATGTAGTCCACCTGGTCGGGCCGGACGCCCGCCTTGCGCAGCGCCATCTGCATCGACCGGACGGCGCCGTGGGCGTCCTCCGGCTGCCCCGTCAGGTGGTAGGCATCGGAGGACAGGCCGTAGCCCACGATCTCGGCGTAGATGCCCGCGCCGCGACGCTTCGCGCCCTCCAGTTCCTCGAGGACGACGATGCCCGCGCCCTCGCCGATGACGAACCCGTCCCGGTCGCGGTCGAAGGGCCGGCTCGCGCGCGCGGGCTCGTCGTTGCGCGTCGAGAGGGCCCGCATCGCGGCGAACCCGCCGACGCCCATGGGCGTGATGGCGGCCTCGGATCCGCCGGCGATCATCACCTCGGCATCGCCCCGGCGGATGATCTCGAACGCCTCGCCGATCGCGTGCGCCGACGCCGTGCAGGCGGTGCAGGTCGCCAGGTTCGGCCCGCGCGCGCCGAACCGGATCGACACCTGCCCGGCGGCGAGATTGATGATGGACGCGGGAATGAAGAACGGGGAGATGCGGCGCGGCCCGCCCTGCAGCAACTCCTTGTGCTCGCGCTCGATCGTCGAGAACCCCCCGATCCCCGAGGCGATGAAGACGCCGACGTCGTTCGCGTTGGCCTCGGTGACCTCCAGCCGCGCGTCGTCGACGGCGAACTGCGCCGCGCCGAGCGCGAACTGAATGAACACGTCCGCCTTCTTGACGTCCTTCTTCTCGATGAACCGGAGCGGGTCGAAGCCCTTGACCTCGCCCGCAATTCGCGCGCTGAATCCGGCGGGATCGAAGTGCGTAATCGGCCCGATGCCGCACTCGCCCGCCAGCAGCGCCTCCCAGTTCGCCTGTGTCCCGATGCCGACCGGAGAGATCAGGCCGACGCCGGTGAGGACCACTCGCCTGGTCAAATCGCCTCCGCGTGGTCCGTCTACTTCTTCTTCGCGTGGCCCTCGATGTACTCGATGGCCTCCTTGACGCGCGTGATCTTCTCCGCGTCCTCGTCGGGAATCTCGATGCCGAACTCCTCCTCGAAGGCCATCACCAACTCGACGGTGTCCAGCGAGTCGGCGCCCAGATCGTCGACGAACGACGCATCCGGCGTCACTTCCTCTTCGTCGACGCCGAGCTGTTCGACGATGATCTTCCTGACCTGATCAGCAACCGCCATTCGATCCTCCCAGTCGAAAAACGACCGTCGGGTCGTTCTTCCAGAGCTTGCAAGCCCAAAACGACCCAGCGGTCGTCGTGCGACCAGCTAGGTGTACATGCCGCCGTTGACGGCCAGCACGTGCCCGGTAATATACGACGCCTCGTCGGACGCCAGGAACACCACCGCGGCGGCCACGTCGTCCGGCGTGCCGAGCCGCTTCAGCGGAATGCGGCTCTCCCAGCCGCCCTGCGCCCCGTCCGACAGCCGGCGGATCATGTCCGTCTCGATGAGCCCCGGGGCGACGGCGTTGACCGTGATGCCCCGCGACGCGACCTCCAACGCCAGCGATTTCGTGAAGCCAATCAGCCCGGCCTTGGCCGCGGCGTAGTTCGCCTGACCGGCGTTGCCCGCCTGCCCGACGATTGACGTGATGCTGACGATCCGGCCGGCGCGCTGCCTGATCATCGGCTTCAGGACAGCTTGCGTGCACGTGAAGGCCGCGGTCAAGTTCGTCGCGAGCACGGCGTCCCAGTCCTCGCGCTTCATGCGCAGCAGGAGATGATCCCGCGCAATGCCCGCGTTGTTCACGAGGATGTCGACGCGGCCGGCGCGCTCGAGCGTCCGGATCACCGTCGCCTCCACGGCCGCGGCGTCGGTAACGTCCATCGAGGCCACTTCGGCGCACCCGCCCGCCGCCCGAATCTCGTTCACCACGCCGCTGGCGTGATCGCCACGCGCCGCCGCCACCACCTCCACGCCGCGCGCCGCCAGCGCCAGTGCGATCGCGCGCCCGATCCCCCGCGACGCGCCGGTGACCAGCGCCACACGGCCG
Organism: uncultured Acidobacteriota bacterium; assembly: GCA_963764505.1. GTDB lineage: Bacteria > Acidobacteriota > Vicinamibacteria > Vicinamibacterales > SCN-69-37 > CAVXSP01. Next base: position 3,292,569 of record CAVXSP010000001.1, read on the forward strand.
TCCATCGTCCCCATGGCAACCTGCCTACTTCAGCACAGCGGAAGATCCGGCGCAACCCGGACGATTCGCGTCAGACGCTCGCAGGCGGTCGCACCGCCACGGCTGCAAGCGCCTCCGCCAGACGCTCGAGCACGCGCTCCTCGACCAGCCGCGCGGCCATCAGGATCCCGCTGCGAACGGCCCGCGCCGACGATCGGCCGTGGCCGACCACCGTGACCCGGCCGACGCCGAGCAACGGCGCCCCGCCGTACTCCGCGTAGTCGACCCGCTGACGGAACCGGCGGAGCGCCGCCCGCGAGAGCCACGCGCCCAGGCGCGCAACGGGACGCGCGCTCAGCTCTTCGCGCAGCATCGCGTCGATGACGTCGACGACCCCCTCGCCGACCTTCAGGGCGATGTTGCCCGTGAAGCCGTCGCAGACGACGACGTCCGCGCGGCCGGAGAACAGATCCTGGGCGCCGATATTGCCCACGAATGCCACCGGCGCCGCGGTCAGACCCGCGTGCGCGTCGCGGATCAGGTCGTTGCCCTTGCCGGCCTCCTCACCGATCGAGAGCAGACCGACCCTTGGATTCGCCAGCCCGAGGTCGACCCTGGCGTAGGCCGCCCCCATGACGCCGAACTGGACGAGGTGATTCGCGCGGCATTCGAGATTGGCGCCGACATCGAGGAGGACCGCGGCCCCGGAACGGGTGGGAACCGTGACGGCGAGCGCCGGCCGCTCGACGCCGGCCAGCACACCGAACGCGCCGTGCGCAGCCAGGAACGTGGCCCCGGTGTGCCCCGCGCTGAACAGCGCGTGCGCGCCGCTCTGCCCAACCAGATCCGCGGCGACTTTGATCGAGGCCGTCGGCTTGCGGCGGAGTGCGACAAGCGGCGCCTCCTCCATCCCGACGACCTCGGACGCATCGACGATCCCGACGGAGAGATGGCCCGCGTCGTGGCGATCGAGCGCCGAACGGAGGGCGGGCGCGCTTCCAACGAGCAGGACGCTTATCGGCGCCCGAGCCGCCGCCTCGACGGCCCCGGTGACGAGCGCCTCGGGCGCATCGTCCCCGCCCATCGCGTCAACCGCCACGGTGACCATTGCGGAATTCTGCAATGAGGCAATCGGCAGTCAGGCCTTGGGCGCTGAGGCGCTCACGCCCTCATGACACATTGCCCGAGCGCCGCCTCGCTGGTCGCGTCCGTCCTACTCCTCCTCGACGGCCCGGACCTGGCGTCCGCGATAGTAGCCGCAATTGGAGCAGACGGTGTGCGGGAGCTTGAGCTCGTGGCACTGGGGGCACTCGCCCATCGCCACCGGCTTCAGCGCGTCGTGCGTGCGGCGCTTGGCCGTGCGGGTCTTCGAGTGGCGTCGTTTGGGGTTCGGCATGGCGCTTCCTTCTCCGGGATCCCGCTCGAGCGGTCCCGCCTACAACTGCTTCCGCAGCTTTCGCAGCGGCTCGAGCCGCGGGTCGACCCACTCGGTCTCGCAGGAACAGGTCTCCCGATTCCGGTTGCGGCCGCAGACGGCACAGAGTCCGAGACACTCCTCCCGGCACAGCGGCTTCATCGGCAGGGCGAGATAGAACTGCTCGCGGATCACCTCTGCCAGGTCGATCACGTCGTCGCGGTAGAACGAGATGCCGAGATCTTCTTCCGCGACCTCGCGCTCGCCTCCTTCGTCGCTCTCGGACGCCGGAAGGAACAGGAGATCGAACGCGGCAGCCACCGGCACGTCGAAGGGCTCGAGGCACCGGCTGCAATCGAGCTGCAGCGTCGCCTGCACGCGGCCAGTCAGACGGACCTTCTGGCCGTCCTTTCGAACGTCCGCGGCGAGCTCCACCGGGCCCGCCAGACGAAACGGGTCGTCAGGCCGCGACAGCGAGTCCGGCTCGTACCGGCGCTGCAGACGTTCGAGGCCCGCCCGAAGACGGCTGACATCCAGCAACATCGCGTCCTGCCCGCCCCACCGGCCATGGGGCAAACCTGGATCATAGCACGCGCTCAGAGGCTCCAGGAGCGCGGAACGAACAGCTCCTCGAAGAGCGCCACCGCGTAGCGGTCCGTCATGCCGGCGAGGAAATCGCGGGCCGCGGCGTCCAGGCCCTCGGTCTCCAGTGTGACGGCGTCGAGATACTGCTCGGCGCGGGCGCGCACCTTGTCCCACAACCCGCCGAGGATGCCCGACGCCTTCTCGAACTCGGCCGTGGCGCGCGGGTTCTCGTAGACGGCCTGGAAGAGATAGTCGCGGAGGTCCAGCGTCGCGCGCAGCACTGGCTCGCTCATCCGGATCTCCGACAGGCCGGCGTCGAGGGTCGAGACGACCACGTCCGTGACCATGGTGTTGATCCGGTGCGAGGACGAATCGCCCAGGTGGCGGATCGCGTTGCCCGGCAGATCGCCGAGATCCAGGATCCCGGCGCGGACGGCGTCGTCGATGTCGTGGTTCACGTAGGCGATGATGTCGGCGACGCGCGCGATCTGCCCTTCGACCGTGCTGGCACGGTGCTCGGGCGGCGCGCCCACCGGGAGCCCGTGCTTGCCCTTCGAATGCCGCGCGATGCCGTCGCGGACTTCCCAGGTGAGATTGAGACCCTGCCGCGCGTTCTCCAGCACATCGACGATCCGCAGACTCTGCTCGTAGTGGCTGAAGCCGCCCGGCACGAGGGCGTCGATGACCCGCTCGCCGGCGTGGCCGAACGGCGGGTGGCCGAGGTCGTGTCCGAGCGCGATCGCCTCCGTCAGCTCCTCGTGGAGCCGCAGAACCTTGGCGATGCTCCGCGCGATCTGGGACACCTCGAGCGTGTGCGTCAGCCGCGTGCGGTAGTGGTCGCCGGTCGGCGCGAAGAACACCTGGGTCTTGTGCTTCAGTCGCCGGAACGCCTTCGAGTGGATGACCCGATCCCGGTCGCGCTGGAACACCGGACGGATGGGATCGAGCGGCTCGGGCCTCAGCCGCCCGCGGCTGTCGGCGCTCTTCGCGGCCTGCGGCGCAAGGAACTCGCGCTCCCGTCGTTCGAGCTGCTCGCGGATGGACGGCGACACGACCGTCCGCATCTTATCCCAGCAACTCGCGAAGGAAGCTCGTCCCGTGGTCGAGCGGCCTCACGTCGAACAACGCCGCCACGGTCTGGCCCAGATCGGCGAACGTCGCGCGTGTGCCGAGATCGACGTCGGCGCGAACGGCCGGGCCGGCCGCCAGGATCGGCACGAACTCGCGGGAGTGATCGGTCGACGCCGTCGTCGGATCGTTCCCGTGATCGGCCGTGACAAGCAGCAGGTCCTCGGGACCGAGCGCCGGCAGGAGCGTTGCGAGCCGCGCGTCGAAGCGCTCGAGGTTCTCGGCGTACCCCGCCGTGTTGTTCCGATGACCGTACTGGGCGTCGAAGTCGACGAGATTCGCGAAGATCAATCCGCGCGGCACGCGCGCCCGCTCGCGCTCGACCGCATCCATGCCCTCGGCATCGGAGGCGGTGTGAATGGCGTGGGTGAAACCGCGGCCGGCGAAGAGATCCGGAATCTTGCCGACCCCGACGACCGGCTCACCGGCCGCCTTCAGCCGATCCAGGAGCGTCTCCGCGAACGGCTCGAGCGCGTAGTCGCGCCGGTTCGACGTCCGCACGAAGGCTCCAGGCGCCCCCACGAACGGCCGCGCGATCACCCGCCCCACGCCGCGTCCGCGGCAGACGAGGTCGAACGCCGTTTCGCACATCCGATAGAGCTCGGGGACCGGGACGACCTCCTCGTGCGCGGCGATCTGGAACACGCTGTCCGCCGAGGTGTAGACGATCGGCGCCCCGGTCCGCAGATGTTCGGCGCCGAGCCGCTCGATGATGACGGTGCCGGACGCGACGGTGTTGCCGAGCGTGCGCCGACCGATCCGTCGCTCGAACTCCGCCATCACGTCCCGAGGGAACCCCTGCGGAAAGGTCGGAAACGGTCGGTCGAGCACGACGCCCGTCAGCTCCCAGTGCCCGGTCACCGAGTCCTTCCCGGGTGACCGCTCCGCCATGCGGCCGAACGCCCCGCGGGCCGGGATGGACGCCCCGCCGATCCGGGCGACGCGCGCGAGCCCGAGCGACCGCAGGGCCGGAACGCGCAGCGGGATGCGACGGGCGATATTGCCGAGCGTGTCGCTTCCCCGATCGCCGTAGCGCGATGCATCCGGGAGCTCGCCCACGCCCACCGAGTCCATCACGATCCACGTCACGCGGGAGGGTCGCGCCATGTCACGGTCGATGTGGTCAGCTCGAACGGGCGGCCCGAACCAGGTCGATTGCCCGCTCCTGGATCTCCGGATCCTCGCCGGCCCCGTCGAGCCATCGTACACCTGGCTCCTTGCGGAACCAGATCACCTGCCGCCTCGCATACCGCATGTTCTCGCGCACGACCAGGGCCCGGGTGTCGGCCTCGGTGCGCGCCCCCTGCAGCATCTCCACGATCTGCCGGTACACGAGGCCGCTGAAGGCGTGCGCCGTCGCCGGGACGCCGCAGTCGAACAGGCGGTTCACCTCGCCGACCACGCCGCGCTCGAACTGCTCGTCGACGCGCCGCGCGACCCGCTCGCGCAGGAGCGGCCGCGGCAGCGTCAGTCCGATCGGCAGCACCTCGAATTCCGCAATGGACGACGTCGTCCGGGCGAAGTGGCTCGTCAGCGGACGCCCGGTCAACAAATACACCTCCAGCGCGCGTACCGAGCCGCTTGCGGTCGCGCGGCTGGATCCGATCCGCCGACGCCGGATCGACCCGCTGCAGCCAGCGGTGCAGACTGACGACCCCGCGCAGGCGAGCGACGCGGTCCAGGCGGTCACGGATCAGGTCGTCGCGCGCGGGGCCCGGGAACAGGCCGCGGACGAGCGCGCGGTAGTAGAAGCCCGTGCCGCCGACCAGGATCGGGAGCCCGCCGCGGCGGCGGATGTCGTGGATGGCCGCGCCCGCGTCGGCCGCGTACCGGGCGGCGGAATAGGTCTCGGTCGCGTCGGCCACGTCGACCAGATGATGCGGAATGCCCCGCTGTGCGGCGAGCGGCAGCTTGTCGGTGCCGATCTCGAGGCCCCGGTAGACGGCGGTCGAGTCACACGCGACGATCTCGCCGCCGAACGCCTCGGCGAGCGCGAGCCCCAGCGCGCTCTTTCCCGTCGCCGTCGGCCCGACGACGGCGACCAGCCACGGCGCGCCCGCGCGATTCGACACCGGATCGTTCCCGGCCTCCGGAGCGTCCACGTTCCTCAGTGAATCTGCTCGTTGTAGTAGAAGATGACCGTGAACGGGTCGATGGCGTCCCCCGGGTAGGTGTCCGGGAGCCGCATCGTCGGGCTCGACAGCTTGAGCGCCGTCATCGCCGCGGTGTCGAATGCGGCGATGCCGGACGACTGGACGATGCGCGGGTTGACGATCGTGCCGTTCCTGAGGATCACCATCTGGATGACGACGTGGCCGTGCATGACGAGGGCGGCTTCGGGAATCATCCAGTTCCGGTAGACCTGTGCGCGAAAGCGCCGCAGCCACGGACCGAAATCCACACCCTTCGAATCGAACTGAATCGATGGTCCCTGCTCCACCGCGCCGCCGGCCGGATTGTCCAGGTTCGGCTCCTGGTCGTACCGGCCGATGTCGCGAAGCGCGCTGCCGAGAATGCCTCCGGGAACTCGTGCCGGGAGCGGCGGCGCCTCCCTGGGCGCCGGCCCGGTCACCGGCTGCGGCGGCTCGGCAGCCTTCGGCGGCGCCGGCGGTCCACCCTGAACCACCTCCGGTGTGTTGCCCTTCGAGAGCGGCTGGGGATTCTCCGCTCTCGGGACCGGCCGCGGCGCGGACGCGCGCCGGTCCACGTCGGAGGGTGGCGCGTTCAGCTTCGCGAGCGCGGCGCGATCGGGCATGGAACGGATATCGACGAACCGCATCGGCTCGTCCGGCGAGATCAGCTGCTTGACGGGCTTCATTACCCAGCTGTTCGGCGCCAGGAAATACGTGAGGAGCAGGAACTGATACGCGACCACCGCAATGAGCACCCGCTCGAGCCGAGTGAACGCCTGTGGCACGCGCGGCGCATCTGGTCGGCTCTCGTCGAGATCGAAAAGCATCAGCCCCGCTGCTGGAAGTATACGACGCCCGTTCCAGCGTCAGAGTCTGGCGCGGGGCCGTCGGGCCGGTGCGGCCGAGGCTTGGATCAGCGCTGCGCGACGAACAGCGACACGATCCCGAACGTGAGTGGCGTGTGTGAAACCGACCGGAAGCCTGCCGCGGTCACCATCGCCATGAAAGCGTCCGGCGTGGGAAACTGCGCCACCGAGGCGGGAAGGTACGAGTAGGCGTCGCGATGTCTCGAGACGAGCCGGCCGATCCGCGGCAGCACGGATCGGAAATACCAGCGGTACAGGGAACGGAGCCCGGCGGTCGCGGGCGTGCCGAACTCGAGGATGGCGAGCCGGCTCCCGGGCCGCAGCACCCGCGCGAACTCGCGGCACGCCGCGCCCGGATCGGCGACGTTGCGAATCCCGAACGCGACGAGCGCGGCGTCGCAGGAGCGATCGGGCAGCGGCACACGGGTCGCGTCGCCGCGGGCGAGGTGGATCGAGCCGGCCAGCCCGCGCGCGCGCACCTTCGCCAGCCCCAGCCGCAGCATGCCCGCCGCAAAATCGATCCCGACGACCTCCCGGGCGCGCCCGCGGGGCGCGGTCGCCGCCTCGATCGCCAGGTCGGCCGTCCCCGTGCACATGTCGAGCACGCGTTCGCGGCCGGTCAGGCGAAGCTCGCGCACGGCGCGGCGGCGCCAGCCGCGATCGAGCCCGGCGCTCAGCAGGTGGTTGAGCGCGTCGTAGCGCGGGGCGATCGCATCGAACATGCCGGCAATCCGCGCCGGAGCCCTGTTCGTCAGCGACGACGCGGGGAGCGTCACGCCTCGCCCTTCCACGGCGTGAACAGGCGCTGCTCGAACCCGAGCGCGTTCAGGATGCGGCCGGCGATGAAGTCCGCGAGATCGTCGATGGTCCGGGGCCGCTGGTAGAAGGCAGGCATCGCGGGAAGGATGAGCGCGCCGGCCTCTGCCGCCGCAACCATGTTGCGCAGCTGAGGCAGGCTCATCGGCGTCTCGCGCGGAACGAGCACCAGGCGGCGGCGCTCCTTCAGCATGACGTCGGCCGCCCGCTCGATCAGGCTTCGCGAGAGCCCGTGCGCAACGCCCGCGAGCGTCTTCATCGAGCACGGCACGATCGCCATGGCCTCGCACGGGTGGCTGCCGCTCGCCAATGCGGCGCCCATGTCGCGGTTGCTGTGGAGCGCGAACCGTCCACGCCGCACGGACTCGCCGTACCGTGCCACCAGCCGTTCCATCAGCCGATCGGCCTTGACCTCCTCGCCCAGCTCGTCCATGAACAACCGGCGGCCGAAGTCGCTGAACACCAGCTCGAGATCGGTCCCCTGATCGAGCAGCGCGGCCATCGTCCGCAGCGCGTAGATCGACCCGCTGGCGCCGGTGACGCCGAGCGCGATCCTGCGGGTCCGTTCCGGGCCGGCGGCGCTCATTTCCAGTAGATGGCGGCGGCTGTCGTCACGAAGTACAAGATGCCGACCCAGCCGTTCATGTCGAACGCGCGCTTGACCTGGGAGAGGTCGTGCGGGCTGACGAGCGACTGCTCCCAGACGAGCAGCGCGGCCACACCGGCGGCCCCGGCGAAGTAGACGGGCCCGAGCGCCTCGACCGTGCCGAGCGCGGCGAGGGCCGCCACGGTGACGACGTGCATGATGCGCGACCACGCGAGAGCGCGCGGCACGCCGAAGCGCACCGGAATCGACTTCAGTCCCTCCCGCCGGTCGACCTCCAGATCCTGACAGGCATACAGCACGTCGAAGCCGCCGACCCAGGTTCCGATCGCCAGTCCCAGCAGCCACGGCGCCCAGCCGCCGCCACCCCCCGCCGCCAGCCACCCGCCGACGGGCGCCACGGCCATCGCGAGGCCGAGGAACAGCTGCGTGTACGACGTGTAGCGCTTGGCGAGCGAGTACCAGAACACGATCGCCAGGGCGACCGGCGACAGCACGAAGCAGAGAGCGCCCAGGCGCGACGCCGCGCCGACGAAGAGCACCGACGCCACCACGACGAAGCCGATCGCCTCGGCCTTCGACAGAACGCCCCGCGGCAGCTCGCGCATGGCGGTGCGCGGATTGCGGGCGTCATGGTCGGCGTCGACGAGCCGGTTGAATCCCATGGCAGCGCTGCGCGCCGTGACCATGCAGGCGGCGATCCATCCGATCCGGCTCCACGTCAGGGGCACCGTCCGGGCAGCGAGCAGCGCGCCCACCAGCGCGAACGGCAGGGCGAAGACGGAGTGGCTGAACCGGACGAACGAGGCGTACACGAGCAGGCGCTTCAGCACGGCGGCATGAGGCTCCATGGCGCGTCAGATCGCCGAGATCTCCTCTCGATCGACGCCGCCGACCAGGTATTCTTCCACATCGCCGACGCCGGCCGGCACGCGGACCGCCACCAGGGCGGCCTGCTTCCCTGGCTCGATCGTTCCGAATCGATCCCCAAACCCGAGCGCCTCCGCCCCCACGCGCGTGGCACTCTCGAGCAGCGACGCCGCCGTCACCTCCGGCGCCATGCGGCGCAGCGCCGCCAGCTCGTCGAACAGGTTCAACGACGGCGCCGACGCCAGGCTGTCGGTCCCGACGGCCACCGGCACGCCGGAGGCATAGAAATGGGCGACGGGCGGCATGCCAGCGCCGACCCATTCGTTGCTCCGCGGGCACGTCACGAGCACGGCCTCTCGAGTCCGCAGCGTCTCGAGGTCCCCGCGCCCGAGGTGCACGCCATGGACGACGAGGCAGCCCGGCGTCAGGTAATCGAGGGCGGCGAGGTAACCCACCGGATCGCGTGCCGGCGCGCTCCAGCCCGGTATCCAGGCGCCGAGATCCTGCAGCAGGTCACGGAATGGCCCGGTGCCGGATTGCAGGAACTCGATCTCCTCCAACGACTCCGCCAGATGGACCGACAGCGGCGCCGTCCGCCGCGCGCGCGCGATCGCCACGAACAGCTCCGCCGAGACCGAGTACGGCGCGTGCGCGACGACGCTCCATGCGAACGGCAGAGAGGACAACGCCGCCGCGTCCGTTCCACGGACGGCCGTCTCGTCGAGCCGAGCCCAGGCCTGCCGGACGAGCATCTCGGGTTGGACCGCGCGAAAGCCGACCAGCTCGTGAAAGATGGTTCCGCCCAGCCGGTTCGACGCGAACAACGGCAGGGTCATGAGCGTGTTCGACACGTCGCCAACGAGGACGGTGCCCGTCGCACGGGCGTCGAGCACCGCCCGCTCGGCGGCGGCAATCGCCTCCGCCTCGCCGCCGGGCGGCCCGGCCGTCCGTTCGCGCATGAGCTGCCGGAGCCACTCGACCAGGGACGCGGCCGGGGGCACGCGGCCGGCCATCCAGCTCAGCTCCAGGTGCGTGTGCGCGTTCACGAGACCCGGCAGGATCGCCACGTCGCCAAGGTCGTCGGCGCCGGCCGGCGGCCGGCCGTTGCCGACCGCGCCGATGCGGTCGCCGTCCAGCCGTATCCAGCCGTCCCGCAGCGGAGGGCCGACGATGGGCAGGACCCAGCGGGCTCTAATGGTGCGCGACCCGGGAGGCGGCATGCTCGAGGGCAGGGTGTCAGTTGCGGGCGCGGCGCTGGCGCGCCGCCGTGCTGCGCGCGCGATACGCGGCGAGGTCGTCCGCTTCCCCTGCCTGACCGCCCGGCCTGGCAATCGCCAGCTCGAGCATGCGCGGCAGGGCGCGGTCGCGGAACACGGGGTCGCCGAGCACCTCGTAGTGCATGTTGCGCCGCTTGGGCACGAACCCGGCGTTCTCGATGTTCCGCACGACCTCGAACTCGTCCATGCAATACTCCGCGCCGGCCGCCCGGACGACGTTCTCCTCGATCATCACGCTGCCCATGTCGTTCGCCCCGTAGGCGAGACTCAGCTGCCCGACCTTGCCGCCCTGCGTGACCCACGAGGCCTGGAGATTGTCGAAGTTGTCGAGGACCAGGCGCGCCAGCGCCAGCGTCCGCAGGTACTCGATGCCCGTCGCCTCCTCGCCGCCGAGGTCGGTGTGCTGCGGCTGATAGCTCCAGGTGATGAACGCCGTGAAGCCGCCGGTCTCGTCCTGCAGCTCGCGCAGCCGGAGGAGGTGTTCGATTCGTTCCTCGAGCGTCTCGACCGTGCCGTACATCATGGTCGCGGTGGTCCTGAGACCGGCGCGGTGCGCGTGCCGCATGACGCCGAGCCACTCGTCGGCGGCCGCCTTCTGATAGCAGTTGAGGATCTTCCGGACGCGATCGACCAGGATCTCCGCGCCGCCGCCTGGGACGCTGTCGAGGCCGGCGGCGACGAGCCGATCCACGACCTGCGGCACGCCGAGCCTCGAAAGGCGGGAGATGTGGATGATCTCGGGCGGCGAGAGCGCGTGGAGTTTGAACGCCGGATAGCGGCGCTTCACGCCGCGGAACAGATCCTCGTACCACTCGATCGGGAGGTCCGGATTGTGCCCGCCCTGCAGCAGGAGCTGCCCGCCGCCGAGCGCGATCGTCTCGTCGATCTTCCGGTAGATCTCCTCGAACCCCAGGGCGTAACCCTCGGGCGATCCCACATCGCGATAGAACGCGCAGAAGCGGCACTTCGCGACGCACACGTTCGTATAGTTGACGTTGCGGTCGATGATGTAGGTGACGACGTTCTCCGGGTGCTTTCGCCGGCGGACCGAATCGGCGAGCCGGCCGAGCTCGGCCGTGCCTGCCGACCGATAGGCGTCGAGCGCCATGGCTCGCGTGAAGCGCGGACCCGACATCCGATCATTCTATGCCGGCCGGCGTGAGCCCGCGAACTCGAGCGCCGCCGGCGGCTCGAGCGGCGGCTCAGTAGAAGCGGACGTCCCCAGCGCCGTCGATCAGTGCGAGCGCCGCCGCCTCGCGATAGAACGTGCGCAGCCCGTCCAGCGCCGACGCGGACAGTCCGTAGCCGATGTTCTCGCGAAGGTAGCGGCGCGCGATCGCCTGCCGGGCGTCGTCGCCGGCACAGTAGTCGTTGCCGATGCGGTCGGAGGCGGCGACGCCCGCGTCCCGCGCCTGTTGCAGCCGGGCGACGACGGGGCCGTCGGCGGCGCCGGGCCACCCCGCCCAGAAGGCCCAGACGAACGGCCGGCCCGTCCAGGCCGTCCACGCCTCTCCGAGATCGATCTTCTCCGCCCCGAGCGCGGCGGCGTCGGCGAAGAGCGCCGGGTCGCCAATCAGGAGCGCGGCGTCGTGCGCCTCCAGCATCGCCGGCAGATCCGGCGGGTGCGGCACGAAGACCGGAGCGATTCCGTAGACTCGCCTGCACAGGATCCGGGTGAGCGCCGCCGAGGTCCGCGAGCTCGTATCGAGCGCCAGAGACCGGACCTCCGGCAGCGGCCGCCGCGCGAACAACGCCACCGACGCGACCGGGCCGTGGGAAACGATCCCGATGTCCGGGACGACCCGGAACTCGGGGCGATCGAAGTACACGATGGTCGGCACGAGGCCGAGATCGATCCCGCCGGCGTCGAGCAGGGTCGCGCAGACCGCGGGCAGGTCGAAGCGAACGGAGACCTCGGGTTCGAGGCCCGGCGCCGCGCCAGCGGGCAGACCCTCGACGAGCGGCCGGGCGTTCAGATAGTCGACCGCCCCGAGGCGCACGGGACGGGTCATGAACGGCGCTCGAACCGGCCGTCCCGCTCGACCGGCTCCGCGAACGCCATCCGGATGTGACGCTCAATCTCCTCGCGCGGCGAGCGGCGGCGTCCGAGATCCGCCGCGGCGAACGCCGACACCCGATCGATGTCGTCTGCGCCGAAGGCGATCGCCACTTGCGCCAGCTTCGGGCCGTACAACAGCCAATCGACCTGAATGGAGGGAATCGTCGCGCACATCAGGCGCGCGAGCGCAATGGTCCGCACGTCGTCGTAGCCGGTCGACGCCTGGTCGACCGGGTCGATGCGCGGCAACGGCGCGAACGCCTTCAGCGCCCCGGTCTCCCGCTGAATCAGACTGGCGGACTCGATCGCGGCCAGGCGCTCGGCGAACGGCGCCCGCGTGACGGCCGCCCGAGGCGCGAGGAGTCCCGCGCCGAGCAGCGCCTGGACCGCGGCAATCGTCGCCCGCGGATCCGTGCGCGCGTCGATCGGCACTTCGGAGACGACCTGGAGCCCGTCCGCCGCCAGCTCGCGCGCGAGGCCGGCGAGCGCCGCCGCGTCGCCACCGGCCAGACGCAGCAGGTCGTCCACGGAGAAGCCGCTCACGACCGAGCCGGCGGCGATCCGCGCGGCGCCGCGAACCGCCGAGCGCGCCTCATCGACCGACCCCGGCGCGCCGGTCAGACGCACTTCGCCGGCCTCGCCCGAGTCCTGGACGGCGGCACCGTTCGAGACCTCGCACACCCGGACGAAGGTCACCCAATCGCCGTGGCGCGCCTTTCGCGCCAGCTCGCCCAGCATGCCGATCGCGGGCAGGTCGGAGCAGGCCGCCACCCGCCCGGCATCGGCGCGCGTCAGCGCCCGACCGGCCGCCGCCGCCGCCTCCAGGTCGCTCAGCTCGGTCATCGTCCGGAAATCCTGGTCCACACGGCGTCCGCCCTGCGCGCCGCATCTGGCGAGGTCACCAGCCGCTTCGGCCACTCGCGGAGGAATCCTTCGGAGGCCCACTTGCGCGTGGCGTCGATGCCCATCTTGCCCCCGAAGGCGGACTGCGACGCGGCGGCGTCGAGATCGTCGACCGGCCCCTGCACGATCTCGACGTCGCGGGACGGGTCGACGTGCGTGCCGGCGATCCAGGCCACCTCGGCCTCGTCCTGGACGTTCACGTCCTTGTCGACGACGACGATGCACTTGGAGAACATGAGCTGCCCGAGCCCCCAGAACGCGCTCATAATCTTCCGCGCGTGCCCGGGATAGCGCTTGTCGATCGAGACGAGCACGATGTTGTGGAAGATGCCGGCCGCCGGAAAGTGCATGTCGACGATCTCCGGCAACGTCTTTCGGATGAGCGGCAGGAAGATGCGCTCGCTGGCCCGGCCCAGGTAGTAGTCCTCCATGGGCGGGATGCCGACGAGCGTCGTGAGATAGACGGGCTGGCGGCGCCTGGTCAGACACTGGAGGTGGAAGACGGGAAAATCCTCGGCCAGCGAATAGAAGCCGGTGTGGTCGCCGAACGGCCCTTCACGCCGCCGCTCGCCCGGTTCGACGTATCCCTCGAGCACGATCTGCGCGTTCGCCGGAACTTCCAGGTCGACCGTTCGGCACTTGACCAGCTCGACGCGCCGCTTCCCGAGCACGCCCGCGAGCATCAGCTCGTCGAGCCCTTCAGGCATCGGCGCGGTCGCGCAGTAGGTCAGGACCGGATCCGCCCCGAGGACGACGGCGACCTCGAGCCGCCGTCCGAGGCGCTCGGCGACCCGATGATGCTGCGCGCCGCCCTTGTGGCGCTGCCAGTGCATGCCGGTCGTGCGGCGGTCGAACACCTGCATGCGGTACGTGCCGATGTTCCGCATGCCGGTCTCGGGGTCCCTGGTGAAAACGAGCGGCAGCGTGATGAACGGGCCGCCATCCTCCGGCCAGGTCTTGAGGATCGGCATCTCGTCGAGGCCGCCGTCGGGCCGCACGACCTCCTGGCAGGGCGCGTCCCTGACGGTCTTCGGCATCAGATCGGTCAGCCGATTCAGGAGGGGCAACATCTTGAGGGCGTCGACGAACCCCTTCGGCATCGCGGGCGTGGTCAGCTCGTCGATCTCCCTCGCGACCTCGTCCAGGGCGTCGACACCGAGCGCGAGGCACATGCGCGCGTTCGAGCCGAACAGGTTCGCCGCGACCGGAATGTCGAATCCGCTGGGCCGTTCGAAGAGCAGCGCCGGACCGCCGCCCGCGCTCTTCGACGCTCGATCGATCACGGCGGCGATCTCCAGATCGGGGCTGACCGGATCCGGGACTCTCGCCAGATCCTTGCGGCGATCCAGCTCGGCGATGAACGAGGTGATGTCGGGAAACATGAGATCTGCAGTTCAGGGGTGCGAGGACGAACACGGGCCCCGGCGCGGCCGCGGCGCCACGCGAGCCATCTTATCTTCAATCGAACGGCCGCTCCCGCCCAGCGGCCTCATCGGGTGGTCCCGCCAATCGCCTCCGCCACGCGCGTCGCCAGCTCGAGCGCACGCCGGCCGTCGGCGCCCTGGACGAGCGGCGCCCGGGCGTCGCGCACCGCGCCGACGAAGTCTTCCAGTTCGCGCGCGAGCGGCTCCTGCCGGCGAATCTCGACCCGGCCGCCCTCGATCGCCGGCCGCTCGCCGGGACGCGGACGCAGGCGCCAGACCTCGAGCTCCTGGGCCTGACAATCGATCGACACGTACATGTCCGGTTGGAAGAACCGGACCTTCCGCACCTTGTCGCGGCTGATCCGGCTGGCGGTGACGTTGGCCACGCAGCCCGAGGCGAACCGCAGACGCGCGTTGGCGATGTCGACCCGCGGCGTGAGGACCGGCACGCCGATCGCGTCGACGGCCAGAATCTCCGAACGGTCGACCGCGAGCACGATATCCAGGTCGTGAATCATGATGTCGAAGACCACGTCGACATCCAGACTGCGCTCCGGAAAGCCGCTGAGACGATGGACCTCGATGAAGCGGGGCGTGGCGACGATCGGCAGGGCGGCCGCGACCGCCGGGTTGAAGCGCTCGGTGTGCCCGATCGCCAGGATCGCGCCTCCGCGCTCGGCCGCGGCGATGAGCGCATCCGCCTCCGCGAGCGAGGCCGCCATCGGCTTCTCGACCAGGACGTGGACGCCCCGCTCCAGGAACTCGAGGGCGATCGCCGCGTGATCGGCCGTCGGCACCGCGACGATCACGGCGTCGACGCGCCCGAACAGCCCGCGATGGTCGGTGAGCGCCTCGGCGCCCGGCGCCGAGCGGGCCGCGGCCGCCGCGCGGTCGGCGACGAGGTCCACGGCGGCGACGCATGCGACGTCGGGCATCGCGCCCAGGAGACGCGCATGATGCCGGCCCAGGTGGCCGACTCCGATCACGGCGAGCCGAGGCAGCCGGCTCATGCGGCAAATGGACGCGCGCGGGCGTCAGCGAGTCGCGGGCTCATCGGCTCCGCCCGACGACCACGACGCCGGCCTCGTCGGCCGCGCGGATGAAGTCGTCCCCGTCGAGGATCAGCGTCCGGCCCGCGTCGATCGACAGCGCGTCCGCGCCGCTCGCTCGCATGGCCCGGATCGTGGCGCCGCCCACGACGGGCACGTCGAACCGCATGTCCTGCGCGGGTTTGGCCACCTTGATCACGCGCGTGGCGGGGCCGGCCAGCGCCCCGGCTCTGGCGATCACCGCGTCGGTGCCCTCCATGGCCTCGACGGCGACCACCGCGCGATCCTTCACGACGATCGTCTGTCCCACGTCGAGCCCCGCGATCGCGTCCGCGATCCGGCCGCCGAACTCGAAATCGGCGCGCATCGCATCGGTCGGAACGGCTCGGGTCAGCACGCCGGGACGCGCGACGAGATCGGTCAACAGCGCGGTCGAGTCCATCAGCGCGATTCCGTGCGACTGCAGGACGTCGGCGACGGCCGCGATCACCGCGTCGGTGTTCTGGCTCGCGAGGCGGCCGAGCGCCTGGAGCAGGATCGGATCGGGCGCCACGCCTCCGAACAGCTTCACGTGCTTCACCTGCCCCGCCATGACCGCGCGCCGCACGCCTGCGCTGGTCAGGATCTGCAGGCATCTGCCGAGCTGGCCCAGGGTCACCCAGAAGAACGTCGTGCGGCCGAGCTGGCGGGCGAGGGGTTCGAGCTCGTGCGAGGCTTCGCCCTCGATGGCGGCGACGACTACGTCGTGGCCGGCCCGGCGGGCCGCGCGGAGGACGAGAAAGGGAAAGGTGCCGTTGCCGGCGATCAGCCCGATCGGCTCAGGCACAAGCGACGCGTCCGGCGTGGCTACTCTCCTTCGAGGAGATCGTCGACCTTTCGCGAAGGCCGGCGAAGGATGACACCGCGTTTGGCGGACGTGATGAAGTTCACGAGGTAGGCGACCTCGGGCGCCTGCAGCGCCTCGTCCCGCTCGATCAGCTCGAGCGCGCGGCTCGTGTTGTGCTGCAGCAGGTGCCTGTAGGCCCGCTTGAGCTTGTCGATGAGCTCCGTACTGAAGCCGCGTCTGACGAGGCCGATCGTGTTGACGCCGTAGATCCGCGCCCGATTGCCCACCGTGCGCGCGTACGGCAGTGCATCGCGGGTCACGACCGTATAGCCGCCGATGAAGGCGTGCTGGCCGACGCGGCAGAACTGGTGCACGCCAGACCCGGCGCTGACCGTGGAGTAGTCCTCCACTTCGACGTGCCCGCCGAGCGTCGCGTTGTTGCCGAAGATCGTGTGATTGCCCACGTGGCAGTCGTGCGCGATGTGCACGTAGGCCATGAACAGGTTGTGGTGGCCGATCGTCGTCACGCCGCCGCCGCCCGCCGTGCCGCGATGAATCGTCACGAACTCGCGGAAGACGTTGTTGCGGCCGATGACCAGCCGTGTGCGCTCGCCCTTGAACTTCAGGTCCTGCGGCGCCAGCCCGATCGACGCAAACGGGAAGATCTCCGTGCGCTCGCCGATCTCCGTCCAGCCCTCGATCACGCTCGACGCCCCGATGCGGCAGTCCCGGCCGATGACGACGTGCTCCCCGATCGAGACGTAGGGCCCGACCGAGGTGCCCTCGCCGAGCCGCGCAGTCGGATGCACCCGCGCCGTCTCGTGCACGAGCGGCGCACGGCCGCGCCGGCATTCGGCCGGCTCGAGCGCCATCACGAGATCGGCTTCCGCCACGACCTGTCCGCCCACGGTGGCGAAGCCGCTCGCACGCTGGACCCGGCCCCGGCGCCGGCCCATCGTCACTTCGAGCTGGAGGCGATCGCCGGGCACCACCTGGCGCCGGAACTTCGCGTTGTCGACGCCGCGGAGGAACACGTGGTCGCCGCCGTCGCCCGTCTGGCTGAGCATCAGGGTCGCGACCTGGGCGAGCGACTCGATCATCAGCACGCCCGGCATCAGGGGCGTGCCCGGAAAATGCCCCTGGAAGAACTCCTCGCTCACGGTGACGTTCTTCACGGCGACGATCCGGCGCCCGGGCTCGTGCTCGGTGACCGCATCGACGAGCAGGGAGGGATAGCGGTAGGCGAAGCGCTCGAGCAGCGAAGGAATGTTCATCGGAGAAGCGAAGGCGCAGGAATCGGGCCGCTCGAGACGGCCGCGGCGGCGCTCCGGAGACCCGCCGGGTCCCACGGCCGCCGCCCGCGGCCCCTCTGGCGTCCCTACTTGCTCTCGGTGCTCGGGAACTTGGCGTCGAGCCGCTTGACGACCTCCATCGAGAGGTCGAGCCCGGGGTTCGCCGAGGCGATGATCAGCTGGCCGCCGCCGTTCTCGCCAATTTCGGTCACGCCGAAGATGACCCAGAGGTCCTTCTCGACGCGGAGGGCCTCGATGACCGGCATCGCCTTCTGCGAGAAGTCGGTCAGCAGGTCCTCGTTGAGGTTCTGCTCGTCGGCGTTCGCCTTCTGCTGCGCGGCCTGGGCGTCGAGCTGCATCCGATCCAGGTCCCGCCGCATCGTCTGGAGCGCCGAATCGCTCACGGCGCCGGACTGCGTGTTGACCTTCTGCTGCTGATCCTGGATGCTCTTGGCGAGCTGCGTCAGCTTCGTCTGGTTGTCGTCGTGCAGCTTCTTCATCCGCTCCTGCCCGGCCTTGCCGAGCTTGGATTCAGCGACGACGAGCTGCATGTTCACGAACCCGATCTTCGCGCCGGCCGGAAACGGCGGCGGGGCGGCGGGCTGTTGGGGCGGCTGCGCAGCCGGCTTGGCCTGCGCGGGCGGTGTCTGCGGCGGCGTCTGCGCCGCGGAGCTCAGCGCGAAGAACGTGCTGATGAGGACCACGAGGATCGAAGTGCGCTTCATGCGAGTCTGTACCTCTCAGTGAGCATCCGAACCGGCCGTCGGGGTCGGCCGTTCGTCAAATATCCATCGAGCACGCCCCGGCGGCCGGGCTGGGCCTCACGGGTACAACGGCTCAGTTTAGCAGAACCACCAGAACGCCCTCCGCGTCGGGTCCGGCAATTCATGACGCGGTTCCCGTATCGGATCGCGGTCCCGGAACCCGGCCTCCCCGAGAGAGCCGGTATACTTGAGTTCGTGCATTCACGCTGGAACGGACATTGCTTGGACGTCTCCAGCTGTTGGCGAGGAGTTCCAATGCGTGCAGTCGTCCGTCGTCCGGTGCTCGCGCTCGTCCTGGGCGCGGCAGTCATGCTCGGTCCCGCGTGCAACAACAACAATTCGACCTCCAGCTCGACCTCGACGACGCCGTCGACGTTCCAGACGACCGACACGTTCACCGGCACCCTGGCCCGCAACGGGGCGGCCTCGTATTCGTTCACCGTGCAGTCTGCCGGCACCGTGACGGTGACGCTGAGCGCGCTGTCCGACACGGTCAATCCCGACGCGCCGCCCCCGAACGTCGGCATCAGCCTCGGGACATGGGACGGCCAGTCCTGCTCGGTCCAGACCGGAGTCTTCTCCGATAATGCGAGCGTCGGCGCTTCGATCTCCGGGACCGTCACCGGCCCTGGCGTGCTGTGCGCCCGCATCTACGACCCCGCCACTTTCGTCGGCGATCCGCTGGCCTATACGGTGACGGCGACGCATCCCTGATCGACGGACGCCGGCGCGGGCCGGGCGGACCGCGTGTGCCGTCAGAACGTCGAGCCCACCGCAAACCGGAAGTTGAACGCCTTCTGGAGCTGCAGGTTGTTGTCGAGAATGCCGAAGCGCTGCGGGTTGTAGGCCGCGATCAGCCGGAACGGAATGTTCAGTACCGGCATGAAGAACCGCACCTCCAGGCCCGTGGACGTCTTGAACGCGCTGGTGCGCCCGATGACGGTTCTCGTCACGTCGAGCGGCGTCGCGACCACTGGAAAGACGTTCTGGAACGGGATGCCGAGCGAGGCGAGCAGGTTCGTGGCATCCGTCAGGTACGGCGCCACGGTCGGCGAGACATCCGTCCGGACGATCGGCTCCCACCACCGCAGCCGATCTCCGATGTCCTGCACCTGGCCGGCGTCGTAGAAGCCAATCAACCGGACGGGCCCGCCGACGTTGATCGAGTACTCGGCATTGAAGAGCAGCGTCTTGTTGCCGCCCGTCACGATGCCTGAGTTGAAATCGCGCGGGCCGATGCTGCGAATGTCGTACCCGCGGACGCTGTACTCGCCGCCGAGGAAATACTTCTCGAAGATCGGCAGCGTGGTGGTGCGCCCGTACGGGCGGATGTACTGGCCCTGCGCATGCAGCCCGAGCGACGTCCTCGAGGTGAACGGGATGTACCAGGTGCCATCGAACGAGGTCGACCAGTAGTCCGTGTTGCCGCCGAGGACCGAGCCGGCCACGGAGTACGAGACGGTGTACCGCGTCCCAGCCGTCGGAAAGATCGGCTGGTTGACCGTGTTGTAGACGAGGCTGGGCGAGATTCGGCTGACCCGGCGGCGTCCGTTCTGGTTGAGCAGCAACGCGTCGATCAGATAGGGGCTCGAGGTGAGCACCCGGTTCGACGTCAGCGACGGGTTGATGTCCTTGACGGTCACCTCCTCGTAGCTGTAGTTGAGGAACGCGCGCGTGTAGTTGCGGACCGGCAGGCCGAGCGTGGCGTTGCTGCCGGTGGATTCCTGCGTATAGGCCAGCGGGTAGATGTAGGCGCGCTTGTAGATGTCGACCCCGGCGCTGATCGGCCGGTCGAAGACGTACGGCTCGCTGAACGAGGCCTGGTAGTTCGAGGCCTGGACGCCCTTCTGGACGGAGACGCCGACCGTCTCGCCCCGGCCGAGGAAGTTCGCCGTCTGGAACGACATCTGCCCGAAGAACCCCTCGAACTGGGAAATGCCGGCGCCGAAGGCGAGCTGGTTGCGGTTCTGCTCGTCGACCTTCAGCGTGATGTCGACCTTGTCGTCGGTGCCGGGCGTCTTGTCGACCTGCACCGTCTCGGTCTTCTGCTCGATCGGCTTGAAGTACCCGAGCTGGTTGATTCGCCGGATGCTCTCCTTGAGGGCCTCGGTGTTGAAGATGCCGCCTTCGAGCAGCCGCATGTCGCGCCGCACCACGATGTCGTGCGTGGTCGTGTTGCCCACGAACGTGATCTTGTTGACGAAGTACTGCTTGCCCTCGTTCATGCGCAGCGTCACGTCCACGATTGGCGGCACCGGCCCCGGCCCGATGGGCTTGTCGGTCTCCGGATCCCGCCCGGGGAACGACATCTCGGGCTGCATCGTGAACTCCATGTACCCGAACGCGCCGTACGCCTCCTTCGCCTTGTCGTAGCCTTTGACGAACTTGGTGCGGTTGTAGGTGTCACCCGGTTTCACGTCGAAGACGGACCGGAGGAACTCGGTCTTGACGGCCTTGTTCCCGGCGATCTCCACCTTGCCGATCGTGTACTGCTCGCCCTCGTCGATCGGAACCCGCAGCCGCACCTCGCGCGTCTTCCCGTCGTCGGTGTCCTTGATGCGCTCGATCTGCTGCGCGCCGACGTTCGCCCGCACGTAGCCGTGGCTCTGGTAGTACTGCCGGATCCGCTCGGCGTCCTCCTCGAACTTCGATTCGTGGTACTCGCCGCTCCCCGTGATGAACGACAGCCACGTATGGGGGCGGTTGTTCTTCATCTGCTTGCGCAGCGTCTTGTCCTTGATGGCGGTGTTCCCGTCGAACTGGACGTCGACCAGGCGGAACTTGGGCCCCGGCTTGATGTCGAACGTCAGCCGCAGGAGCTTCGGCCCGGCCGGCATCGGCGCCTTCTCGACATCCACCGTCGCGTCGTTGTAGCCCTTGTCCGCGTAGAGCTCCTTGATGATCTGGATGACCTTCCGGATGACCGACTCGTCGACGAACGTGTCGTAGCGCACGGTGACGCCGGCGTTCTTCTCGGCCTCCTCGATCTTGGAGATCTCCACGATCTTCGATCCGGTGTAGTCGACCAGCTTGAGCCGCGACCGCTCCTCCATGTGATAGACGATGTGCTCGGCCGGCGTGCCGTTCTCGTACGGTTCGTCGATCCGCTCCACCCAGAGGTCGTCCAGGAAGCCCGTGTTCCAGAGCCGCCAGAAATCGTCCAGGATCTCCTGCTCCTGGTAGGGCACCCACTGGTCCAGCGCGGAGTTGCTGCCGCTCTGGCGTTTCATGTAGTAGACGTAGGTGGCCGGGTCCAGCGAGGACGTGCCGTCGGGGTGGAAGACGAGCGAGATGCAGCGAAGGAGCTTGGGCGACCCCTCCGGCGGCTGTTTGACCGGTGCCGGGCACGACTCGACCGGGCCGGCGGCATCGGCGGTGGAGGGCTGCGTGCTCGCCTCCTGCGCCCGGGCGGACGCCGCCAGCAGCAGCAGGCCGCCGGCGACGATCCAGAGCGAGCGTCTCAGCCGCGTGGCAGATGTCATCCAGGTCCGATCATGGGGTGGAAGACCCGAGCTGGGCCCGGCGGCCGCCGGGTCTCCACGTGGCACACGGAATCAGCAGGCGCGCCGGGCGCGTTCAGGCCCTCGGCCCAGCGAGCGCCATTTTAGACGGTCGCCGCCAGACGGCGGCCGGCTTCCGATTGGCCGACGACGCGCCAGGCCAGCGTGCCGTGTTCCAGGTAGATCTCGATGACCCCCGACCGCAGCTCGCCGCGAATCAGCTCCTCGGAGAGCGGGTCTTCGATATAGCGCTGGATCGCACGGCGCAGCGGCCGGGCGCCGTACGACCGGTCGCGGCAGGTCACCTCGATGATCCAGTCGACGGCCTCCGGCAGGACCTCGATGCGGATCTGCCGGTCGGCCATGTGTTCGTTGAGACTGCCGATGAGCAGCTGCGTGATCTGCCGCAGATCCTCGTCGGACAGCGGCTCGAAGACGATGATCTCGTCCACGCGGTTGATGAACTCCGGGTTGAAGGTGCGCTTCACCTCCCCGAGCACGAGGTCGGTGACCGATTTCTGGACCTCCCGCGCGTCGGCCGTCTGGAACCCGAGCGACGCCTTCTTCTGGATGAAGCGGGCGCCGATGTTCGACGTCATGATGACGATCGTGTTCTTGAAATTGACGCGGTTGCCGAGCCCGTCGGTCAGATGGCCGTCCTCGAATACCTGCAGCAGGATGTTGAACAGATCGGGATGCGCCTTCTCGATCTCGTCGAGCAGCACGACGGAATAGGGGTTCCGCTTCACCTTCTCGGTGAGCTGCCCGCCCTCTTCGTGGCCGACGTAGCCCGGTGGCGATCCGATCAGCTTCGAGACGGCGTGCTTCTCCATGTATTCCGACATGTCGAAGCGGATGAGCGCATGGTCGCTGCCGAACAGGAAGCCGGCGAGCGCGCGCGCCAGCTCGGTCTTGCCGACGCCGGTCGGGCCCAGGAAGATGAAGCTGCCGACGGGCCGGTTCGGGTTCTTCAGCCCGGCGCGCGACCGGCGAATCGCGCGTGAGAGGGCCGAGATCGCCTTGCTCTGGCTGACGACGCGCCGGTGCAGCTCGTCCTCCATCCGGAGCAGCTTGTGGCTTTCGTCCTCGTTGATCGAGGTCAGCGGCACGCCGGTCCACTTCGAGACGACCTCGTCGATCTCCTGCTTGCCGACGGCGACGCGCCGGGCGCCGGCCTTGAGGTCGAGCTTCTCGCGCACGACCTGCAGGTTCTCCCGGGCCTGGACCTCCTGCTCGCGGTAGAGCCAGGCCTTCTCGAGGTTGCGCTCGGTGACCGCGACGTCGAGCTCGTTGACGGCCAGCCGGATGCTCCGGTTGATCTCGCCCATCTCGGCGCTCGTCTCCGCCTCGCGCAGCTTGGCGCGCGCCCCCGCCTCGTCGATGAGGTCGATGGCCTTGTCGGGCAGGAACCGATCCGTGATGTACCGGCTGGACTGGTAGACGGCGGCCTCGATGGCCTCGGACGTGTACTCCACGTGATGGAACGACTCGTACCGGTCCTTGACACCCATGAGGACCTGAACGGTGTCCTTCTCGCTGGGCGGGTCGACCTTGACGGCCTGGAAGCGCCGCTCGAGCGAGCGATCCTTCTCGATGTACTTCCGGGTACTCGCCGGGCGTTGTCGCGCCGATGCACCGGATCTCGCCCCGGGAGAGGGCCGGCTTGAGGATGTTGGCGGCGTCGAGCGATCCCTCGGCCGAGCCGGCGCCGACCAGCGTGTGGAGCTCGTCGATGAACACGATGATGTTCGGGTTCTCGGTGAGCTCCTTCATGATGGCCTTGAGCCGCTCCTCGAACTGCCCGCGGTACTTCGTGCCCGCGACGATCAGCGAGATGTCGAGCGCGAGCACGCGCTTGTCGGCCAGAAAGTGCGGCACGTCGCCGTAGACGATCTTCTGCGCGAGGCCTTCGACGATGGCGGTCTTCCCCACGCCCGGCTCGCCGATGAGCACGGCGTTGTTCTTCGTCCGGCGGCAGAGCACCTGCTGCACCCGCTCGAGCTCGGTCTCGCGCCCGACGAGCGGGTCGAGCTGGTTCTTCATGGCCGCTTCGGTCAGGTCGCGGCTGAACTCGGCCAGCAGCGGCGTTTCCTTCGGCCGGGTGGGGGCCGTCTTCTCGTTCAACAGCTGCACGATGTCGTCGCGCACGCTGGCGAGCCGCATCCCCTTCTCGTAGAGGATCGAGGCCGCCACCGAGCGTTCCTCGCGGAGGATGCCGAGCAGCAGGTGCTCGGTGCCGATGTAGGTGTGCAGCAGGCGGTCGGCTTCCTCGGCTGCGAACGTGAGCACGCGCTTGGTCTCGGCGCTGAACGGGATCTCGACGGAGGTGGACACCTTCTCACGGAAGACGGTCCGCCCCTCGATCTCCTTGCGAATGCTTTCGAGGGAGAGATGCGACCGCGCGAAGATCCGGCTCGTCAGCCCTTTCCCCTCGCGAATCAACCCGAGGAGCAGGTGCTCGGTCTCGATCGATGTGCTGCCGAGCTGCGTCGCCTCGTACCGCGCGAAGAAGAGGACGCGACGGGCTCGTTCCGTGTAGCGCTCAAACATCCAAACATCCGTTCGCCGGCAGGCGTGTCATCGACGTCCTTCGTCGCATTATAAGGCATGCCGCTGTCCATTCGCGGGCGTCGCGACGCCTCAAATCGCCGCATGGACACCTGATCGGGCCCTTGACAAAGGCGGATTCGCCGCACCAGCAAGGCCTGAAGGCCGTTTTCAATTTTGCCGTAGTGCGCCGACGACCTTTGTCTGCCCAGGGCGCGGCGCCGCGCGCCGGATTACAGGTTCGTCGCACGCACGACCGGCACGAGCCGTCCGGCTTCGAGGCGCAACGTGCGGTCGCAGGCAGTGGCGAGCGTCGCGTTGTGCGTGACGATGATCGACGTCAGCCCGCGCTCGCGGTGCATCTGGCGCAGCAGCGCCTGCAGATCGTGCGCCGTGGCCTCGTCGAGGTTCCCGGTCGGCTCGTCCGCCAGCAGCAGCGTCGGCTCGGCGACCAGCGCGCGCGCCAGCGCGACGCGCTGCTGTTCGCCCCCCGACAGCGCGCCCGGCCGATGCGTGAGACGCTCGGCCAGACCGACGCGGCCAAGCAGCAGCTCGGCGCGCCGGCGCCGCTCGCCGGCGGGACGGCCTCCGATCCGCAGCGGCATCTCGACATTCTCGAGCGCGGTGAACTCCGGAAGCAGATGGTGGAACTGGAACACGAACCCGACGTGCCGGTTGCGGAAGACGACGCGCTCCTCGTCGCTCATCTCGTCGAGCGCGGCGTCCCCGATCCGCACGCGTCCGCGATCCCAGACGTCGAGACCGCCCAGGATGTGCAGGAGCGTGCTCTTCCCCACGCCGGAGGCCCCAATGATGGCCAGCATTTCTCCCGACCGGACCGCGAGCTCCACGCCGTGAAGCACTTCGAGGCGGCCGGTCGCGGTCAAATACGACTTCACGAGACCGGCGACTTCGACCAGCGGCCGGGTCACGGGCGAGGGCTGAACGGCTTCACTCATTCCGGAGGGCTTCCGCCGGATCCAGCCGCCCGGCCTGGCGCGACGGATAGAGCGTGGCGAGGAAGCAGACCGCCACGGCGCCGACCACCACGACGGCCACGTCGAGCGGCAGCACACGAAACGGCAGATAGCTGATCTGGTAGATGTCCGCCGGCAGGCTGATCAGGCGGTAGCGGTTGGCAACGTGGCAGACGACCAGCCCCAGCACCGCGCCCGTCCCGGTGCCGAGCAACCCGATCGTGAGCCCCTGGAGCATGAAGATCCGTCGGATCGCCCGCGCCCGCGCGCCCATCGTCCGGAGGATGGCGATATCGCGGCTCTTCTCCATCACGAGAAGGACGAGCGAGGCGACGATGTTGAGCGCCGCGACGAGCACGATCAGGCCAATCGTCAGCGAGATTGCCAGCTTCTCGAGCCCGAGCGCGGAGTACAGCGACCGGTTCAGATGCGCCCAGTCCTCGACCAGGTAGCCGCGCCCGAGCTCGCGCTGCAGGCGCTCCTTGAACACCGGCGCCTGGTTCATGTCCTGGAGCCGCAGCTCGATCAGATCGGGGCCTTCGCGTCCGAGCGCTCGGGCCGCCGTGGGCAGCGACACGAACGCGGACGCCTGGTCGAACTCGTAGAAGCCGAACTGGAACGTGCCGACGACGGTGAGGCTCGTCGGGATCGGCAGCGTGCCCCAGGGCGCGAGGGTGCCATGCGGCGTCACGAGGCTGACCGAATCGCCGCGGCCAACCCCCAGCTTGCTCGCGAGATCCACGCCGAGAATGACGCCCGGATGCTCGGCGGCGGCTCGGCCGGCGAGCGCCGAGACGCTTCCGGTCCGCATGGCGGCGTCGAGCTGGATGACCCGGCTCTCGCGCGCCGGGTCGATGCCCCAGACGTCGATCGGGACGGCCGGCGCGCCCGGCGCACTGAGCAGGCCCTGGCCCTGAACCGCCGGCGCGGCCCCCTGCACGCCCGCCATCGCCTCGAACCGCCGCACCTCCGTGTCTGCGTCGTCGAAGCCGCCCGTCGTCCGGTACACGTAGACGTGGGCGGTGTACCCGTTGATGTGCTCCTGCAGCTCCGTCTGCACGCCCGTCATCAGCCCGAGCGCGATGACGAGCGCCATCACCCCCACGCCGACCCCCGCGACCGACACGCCGGAGATCAGCGAGATGAAGGCCTGCTTGCGGCGGGCCGTCAGGTAGCGGCGGGCGACGAACCACTCGAAGGACACCTAATCTCCCCTGGGTCTCATCAGCGGAAACAGGATGACATCGCGAATCGACGCGCGGTTGGTGAGCAGCATCACCAGGCGATCGATGCCGACCCCTTCGCCGGCGGTCGGCGGCAGACCGTACTCCAGCGCGCGGACGTAGTCCTCGTCCATCTGATGCGCCTCGGCGTCCCCGCCGGCGCGCTCGGCCAGCTGCGCTTCGAATCGGCGACGCTGCTCGGCGGGATCGTTGAGCTCGCTGAAGCCGTTGGCGATCTCGAAGCCGCCGGCGTACAGCTCGAACCGCTCGACGGTGTCCGGATCGTCCGTCTTCTGCTTCGACAGCGGCGACACATCGGTCGGGAAGTCGTAGACGAATGTCGGCTGGAAGAGGCGCGGCTCCCACAGCGCCTCGAACACCGCCGTCGCGATTCTGCCCGCGCTCGGCGCCTTCGAGACGTCCAGCTTCAGGGCGCGTGCCACCTGGCCCGCGTGCTCACGGTCACGCAAGTCCGCTTCGGTGACCGGGCGGCCCAATCGGGCCGTGGCCGCCTCGGCCGCGGCCCCCCGGAGCGAGAGGCGCGGGTAGGGAGCGGCGAAGGACAGACGCTGGCCGCCGAACTCGACCTCGAGGCTCCCCGTCGCCTCCCGGGCGATCTCCATCAGCATCTGCTCGGTCATCCGCATCAGGTGCTCGTAGTCGACGTACGCTTCGTAGAACTCGAGCATCGTGAATTCGGGGTTGTGCTGGGTCGAGATCCCCTCGTTCCGGAAGTTCCGGTTGATCTCGTAGACGCGCTCGAACCCGCCGACGGTCAGCCGCTTGAGATACAGCTCCGGCGCGATGCGGAGATACAGGTCGAGATCGAGGGCATTGTGGTGCGTCACGAACGGTCGGGCCAGCGCACCGCCGGCCATCGGCTGCATCATCGGCGTTTCGACTTCGAGGAAGGCCCGCGCGTCCAGGAACCGCCGGATGCCTGCGACCACGGCAGCGCGCGTCTCGAAGACCCGCCGGGAGTCGGGATTGACGATCAGATCCAGATATCGCTGCCGGTAGCGCGCCTCGACGTCGGTCAGCCCGTGCCACTTCTCGGGGAGCGGAAGGAGGCACTTGGCGAGCAGCTCCAGGCCGGCGACCCAGACCGTCAGCTCGTCCGTCTTGGTCCGGAACACGCGCCCCTGCAGGCC
Organism: uncultured Acidobacteriota bacterium; assembly: GCA_963764505.1. GTDB lineage: Bacteria > Acidobacteriota > Vicinamibacteria > Vicinamibacterales > SCN-69-37 > CAVXSP01. The sequence continues at coordinate 3,319,955 of CAVXSP010000001.1, forward strand.
GACGAGGTCGCCGAGGTCGAGGAGCTTGAAGATCTGGAAGTCGCGATCCGGCATCGAATCCGCGCGAACGTACCCCTGGATGCGCGCCTGCCCGTCGGAGAGGACCAGGAAATTCGCCTTGCCGAAGCTGCGGATGCCCAGAACGCGGCCGGCGATGCGCACCTCCGGTCGCGTCGCTTCGAGCGTTGCGGCCGGTGTGCCGTCGTGCTCGGCCACGAGCGCGGCGACGGTGGCAGTGCGGTCGAACCGGGTCGGATACGGCGCCACGCCGAGCCGCACCAACTCCTGGAGCTTGGCCTGCCGCTGCGCGATCTGTTCAGCTTCGTTCGACATGTGCGCTGTGGTTTTCCACAGGAGGGGGACGGGTCTCGATCTGTGGAAAACCCGCTCCCGTCCCTTCAATCAGACGATTGTAGGCCGAAGCTCGGCGCCCACCGCCGGGCCGCGCCGTCGCCCGCCCTGTCAATCGCCTCCCGGGGCGTGGGGCTCCGCCGCGTCGAGGGTCCGCCGAATCGCGTCGAGCACGCCGTTGACGTAACGGACCGACGCGTCGGTGCCGAAGGTGCGCGCCAGCTCGACGGCTTCGTTCAGCACGACCGCGGCCGGCGTGTCCGGCTCGTGCCGCAGCTCCCAGGCCGCCATCCGCAGGATCAGACGGTCGATCGTGGCCAGCCGGTCCAGCCGCCAGTTCGTGGAATGGGCGGTAATCAGCTCGTCGAGCGCGGCTGTCTCTGACACCGTTCCCCGGACGAGGCGCGAGGCGAATTCGCGAACGGCCGCGTCCGCCTCCGGCGCATGCTCGTCGAAGAACACCGTGATCGCGGCGTCGGGTGCCGCGCGACCGGCCTCACAGAAGTACAGGATCCGGAGCGCCGCCTCGCGCGCCTGATGGCGCGGGCTCATCGCGCGCCCGGGCGGGCGCGCGCTGCCAGCCCCACGTACAGGCGCGCCATCTCGACGGCGGCGCCAGCCGCTTCGCGTCCCTTGTTGGCCGCGCCCTCGCCCGCACGCGCCAGGGCCTCCTCCGCCGTGTTCGTGGTGAGCACGCCGAACGTGATCGGCACGCCCGTCGTCTGGGCGGCACGCAGGATCCCGTCGGCCGCGGCGTCGGCAATCACCTGGAAGTGCGGCGTCTCGCCCCGAATGAGGCATCCCAGGCACACCACGGCGGCCCATTGGCCGGAGCCGGCGATCACGGCGGCGGCCTGCGCGAGCTCGTAGGCGCCCGGCACGGCGAAGGTCTCCACGTGCTCGTCGGCCAGCCCCGCTTCCCGCAGCGCGGCGCGCGCGCCGGCTTCCAGCCGATCCGTCACGAATGCGTGATAGCGCGACACCACCAGGGCAATCCGCACGTCATCGACCCCTGAAGACGGGAGCGCGCTTCTCCAAAAACGCCCGGGTGCCTTCGCGCATGTCCTCGGTCGATGCGGCGAGCCCGAACAACGACGCCTCGCAGGCCAGCCCGGCGTCGAGCGGCATGTCGAGCCCGCTCGACACGGCTGAAAGCAGGTATCCGACGGCCAGTGGAGGTTTGGCGGCGAAGGTCGCCGCCATCCGACGCGCCGCCGCCATCAGGTCCGCCGCCGGAACGACCCGGTTGACCAGACCGATCCGGAACGCCTCGTGCGCATCGATGGGGGATCCCGTGAGGAGCAGCTCGAGCGCCCGGCCGCGACCGACGAGCCGCGGCAGCCGCTGCGATCCCCCGTAGCCGGGGATCAGCCCGAGGTCGATCTCCGGCTGCCCGAGGCGGGCGTGCTCGGCGGCGAGGCGGACGGTGCAGGCCATCGCCAGCTCGCACCCGCCGCCAAGCGCCAGGCCGTTGACGGCCGCGATGACCGGTTTGCGGAGCCGCTCGATCCGATTGAAAGCCGCCTGGCCGCGGCGGGCCAGATCCTGCGCCTCAACCGCGCTCCGGCCGTCGAGCTCGTTGATGTCGGCGCCGGCCGCGAACGCTTTCTCCCCGGCGCCGGTGACGATCACCGCACGGATGGCCGCGTCGGCGTCCGCATCGTCGATCGCCCGGCCGAGCTCCTCGAGGGCTGCGGCATTGAGCGCGTTGAGCACGCGCGGCCGGTTGATGGTGATGACGAGCGCCGCGTCATCCCGTTCGACGAGCAGGTGCTCGTACGTCATGACAGGCGATTATATGTAACGGCCGGCCGTCGACGCGGAAGCGCGAGGCGGCCCGTCACCGGACGCTCAGGCGAAGATCCAGTACATCAGCCAGCCGAGCGCGTATCCGCCCAACACGAGGGCGCCGAAGATGCGGCCGACCAGGCGCAGCTGCTCGCGGCCCTCGTCCCGCATCAGCGTGCCGAAGACGGCGGCGACGCAGAGGGCGAACAGCGCCATGAGCCCGAGATGCGAGGTCATCGGATCATTCGCAGGCCCGCGCGTCCTTGGCCTGCTGCGGGACGCCCGCGGCCGTCATCGGGCCCGTCGCCCCGTCGCGATGTCGTAGGTGTCGAGCACCACCAATGCGTTGAGGAGGCCGCTCACGATCAGAAAGGTGTTGCCGTACTCATAGCCCGGCGCCACCACGTCTCCGTAGCCGAATCCGCCGACGAGCGCGGTCAGCCGCAGAAGGCCGACGGCCCACTGCGCGATCGCCGAGAGGAACACGAGGGGCTCCGACATCTGGAGCGGGAACAGCCGGCCGCCGAGCAGCAGCCCGACGATGTACATGAACGCCAGCGTGCCGAAGAAGACGAGCGCCTTGCGGTTCCAGCCGAGCATGAAATGGCCCGCGCCCGGCACGAGCCAGGCAACCAGGCACACGAGTAAAGGATGTTGGGCTTCGGAGGCCGGAGCGGCCGCATCGCCCGGCCTCGAGCGCGCTGGCATCACGGGTCAGTGTACTCGATTCGATCCGCGGCGGCCGCGACGCGACGCCGACCAGGACCCACGCAATCGCGGCACCCAGCGGCAGGGCGGCGGCCGCGCGCGTGAGATTCGAGACCGCGGCCAGACCGGTCCATTCGAGGACGAGCGACGCCACGGTCGGAATCGCCGCGACTGCGAACAGCCCGCGGGCCCGCGCCGCGGTGGCGACGAGGCTTGCGCGGCGCGAGCGCCGATACGCCAGGAGCGCGCCGAACGGCGCCGCCAGATACAGCCCGCTGCACCGGCCGCACACCGGCCACTTGACGCCGTTGGTGAAGAACGATCGATCCGGGCGCTGATGACAGACCGGAGCAGCGGCCGCGTAGAGCACGTCGGTCCAGCTCGGTGCGGCGGCGTGCCCCTGCCTCGCCCAGACGGCCGCGCCGAGAAGGACGGGCCAGACGCACGCGGCCGCGACGAGCACCCGGGGGAGGGCGGCGACCGCACCGGCCCGTTTGTTCACAGCCTGAGCTCTCCGAAGTGCCGCCGGTACCGGGCCTCGAACTCGTCCCAGCGATACGCGTGGTTCGACCCGCCCAGGTGCTCCAGCGCGTAGGCGGCGGCGACCGAGCCGAGGCGCGCGCACGTGACGTGCGACGCGCCGCAGGCCAGTCCCTTCATGAACCCGCCGCGGTACGCGTCCCCGACGCCGGTCGGATCGGCAATCCGGACGGGCTCGACCGCGGCGACGTCGACGCGCGCCATCGTGCGGTCGAGGACGGTCGATCCGTGCTCCCCGCGCGTGACGATCAGCAGCCCGGCGTGCTCGAGTATCGACGACTCGTCGAGCCCGGTCTTCTGACGGATCAGTTCCAGCTCGTAATCGTTGCAGATCACGATGGCGGCGCCCACGATACCGTCGCGCAGCTCGTCTCCGGACATGCGCGCGCACTGCTGGCCGGGGTCGAAGATGTACCGGATGCCGAGCGTCCGGCATTCCTCCGCATACTGCGTCATCGCCGCCGGGTCGTTCGGCGAGATGATCGCGAGGTCGACGGGCCCGACCGTGCGGAACGACAGCTCCGCCGCGTGAGCCATCGCCCCGGTATAGAAGGAGGCGATCTGGTTGTTCGCTTCGTCGGTGCTGCAGAAGAACGAGGCGGTGAACTTCCCGGGCACTTGTTTCACGAGCGACGTATCGACACCGGCCGCGTCGAGCCATTGCCGGTACTCGTGGAAGTCCTGCCCCGCCGTGCCCATGAGCACGGGCCGTTCGCCGAGCAGCGCGAGCGTATATGCGATGTTCGGCGCGCAGCCGCCCCGCCGCTTGTCCATCGAGTCCACCAGGAAGCTCAGGCTCACGCGGGAGAAGTGCTCCGGCAGGAAATGCTCGGTGAACCGGCCCGGAAAGGACATCAAGTAGTCGTAGGCGATGGATCCGGTGACGATCAGGCGCATGGAACGGCTCATGTGACGTCGACGAAGCATGCGGCACGGACGGGCGGCCGCGTCAGCTCACGTATTTCCCGATGATCGGCGCCAGCCGCTCCCTGGTTCCGGCCGGAATCGCCTCCTTGGCGGTGACGATCGCCGACGCCAGAGCGCGCGCGCACTCGCACGTCCGCTCGATTGGCAGCCGGGCGACCGCGTTCGCGATCACCTCCTGCGCCGTCCGAGCGTTCCGCAGCAGGTTGGCGACGACCATGTCGACCGTCACGGAGTCGTGATCCGAGTGCCAGCAGTCGTAGTCGGTCACGAGGGCGATTGTGGCATAGCAGATCTCGGCCTCGCGGGCCAGCTTGGCTTCCTGCAGGTTCGTCATGCCGATGACGTCGAACCCGGCGGCGCGGTAGAAGTTCGACTCCGCGATGGTGGAGAACTGCGGCCCCTCCATGCAGACGTACGTGCCGCCGCGGTGGACGGTCGCGCCCGCCTGCGACGCCGCCGCGAACGCCGCGTCGCTCAGACCCGGGCAGAACGGATGGGCGAACGCGATGTGCGCGACGATCCCGTCGCCGAAGAACGTGCTCGCCCGGCCGCGCGTGCGATCGAAGAACTGCGAGGGAATCACCAGATCGAGCGGTTTGAAGTCCTCGCGCAGGCTGCCCACGGCGCTCGCCGACAGGATCCACTCGGCGCCGAGCAGCTTGAACCCGAAGATGTTCGCGCGGAAGTTCAGCTCGGACGGCGTGTGCCGGTGCCCGGCGCCGTGGCGCGCGAGGAACGCGACACGCCGGCCACGCAGCGTGGCCAGCACGTAGGGGCCCGAGGGATCGCCGAACGGCGTCTTCACGACGCACTCCTCGCGGTCCGCCAGTTCGGCCATGTCGTACAGGCCGGACCCTCCGATGATGCCGATTTGGACGTTGGACATGGACACGACGGATGGACCACCTCGACTCGGCAACGGCGCCGCTCAGAATCCGGCGGGCGGCTCCGCGGCTCGCCGGCCGTCCTTCTCGCGAATCACGCCCGCCGCCACCGACGGATCGTGCTCGAAGAAGATAACGTACTCGCGCTCGATCGCCTCGCGCAGGAACGCGCGCTTGTACGCGAGCGTGTCCATCGGGTAGAGGTCGTAGCCCATGATCCACGGCAGGTCGAGATGCGTGGTCGTCGGCAGCAGATCGGCCGCGAACACGGCCGTGCGGCCGCCCGAGTCGATCCGGATGATCTGGTGGTGCATGGTGTGCCCCCCCGTCCGGCACACCCGCACGCCGGGCAGCGGCTCGATGTCGTCGTCGTGCAGATCCAGGACGCCCGCCTCCTGCAGCGGCACGTAGTTCTGCGCCAGATAACTCGCCCGATTGCGCTCGTTCGGCTGCACGGCGTCCTCCCACTCGCCGCGGCGCACCAGATATCGGGCGTGCGGGAACCTGGGTCGCAGGCCGCCGCCATCGAGCACGGTGAACCCTCCCGAGTGGTCGAAGTGCAGGTGCGAGGCGATGACCAGATCGATGTCAGCGGCGCGCAGCCCCACTGCCGCCAGCGACGAGTCGAGGTTCTCGCGCCGGTCCAGGCCGTAGATGTCGGTCTCCTTCGCTCCCAACTTGTCGCCGGCGCCGGCGTCGATCAGCACGTTCCGCCCGCGTCCGCGCACGAGGAGCGGCCGCATCGCCATGAGAATGCGGTTGCGCGTGTCGGCGGGCGCACGCCGCTCCCAGAGCGGCTTCGGCACGACGCCGAACATCGCGCCGCCGTCGAGCCGAAAGTAGCCGTCGAAGAGCGGATGAAGCGTGTAGTCGCCGAACGTCACGGCTGACTCCGCCCTTCTGACTCGCGGCTTCCGGCTTCCGGCTTCCGGCTTGATCCCTCCTTCAATTCGATCAAGATCCCTCCCGTGCTCGATGGATGAAGAAACGCAATCCGGGACCCGTGCGCACCGGGCCGCGGCGCCTCGTCCAGGAGCGTGACGCCGAGCGCCTTCAGCCGCTCCAGCGCGCGCTCGAGGTCGGGCACGCGAAAGCAGACGTGATGGAGGGCGGTGCCGCGCCTGGCCACGTATTTCGCGACCGGATCGTCGGACGAGAGCGCCTCGACCAGCTCCAGACGAGTCGGCCCGGTCCCGACGAAGCGCACGCGATAACGGCCGACGACTTCCGGCTCGTCGGCCTCGAGCCCGAACAGATGGCGCAGCAGCGTCGCGAGTGCCGGCGCGTCACTCGCCGCAATGCCGACATGATCGAGCAGCGGCGGCACGTCTTCGCGGGCGTCGACCGCGGTCACCCTCGCGGCCCCGCGCGCGCGGCGCCGCCCGGCGACCGCCGATCCCGCGTCGGTCTTGAACTGCTCGATGGCGTCCACGAGCGCCGCGATGCCGGCGCCGGTCGTCGCGACGGTCCTGAGCACAAGCGGCCGCCAGGCTCCCGGCGCCGGCTCCTGCAGCGACAGCATGCCCTCCAGCACGGCGGCGGCTCGAGTGGCGTCCTCGCGGTCCGCCTTGTTCACGACGAACAGGTCGCCGGCCTCGAGCACGCCCGCTTTGAGCGCCTGGATCTCATCGCCGCCTCCCGGCGCGACCACGACAACGACCACGTCGGCCGCACCGACGACGTCGACCTCGGCCTGCCCGACGCCGACCGTCTCGATGCAGACGAGCTCGAACCCGGCAGCGTCCAGCACGTCCGCCGCATCGGCCGTGGCGCGGGCGAGCCCGCCCAGGTGCCCTCGCGTAGCCATGCTCCGGATGAACACGCCCGCATCGGCTGCGTGCGCCTGCATCCTGATCCGATCGCCGAGCACTGCGCCGCCGGTGAACGGACTGCTCGGATCGACGGCGAGGACCGCGACCCGCGACCCGCGCCGCCGGTACTCCGCGACGAGCCGATCGGCCAGCGTGCTCTTCCCCGCGCCCGGCGGCCCGGTGAGCCCCACGCGGAGCGCGCGTCCCGTCCGGGCGCGCAGGTGCGCCATGAGATCCGCCGCCCCGGGCTCGCCGTTCTCGACCATGGACAGGGCGCGGGCAATGGCGCGCGGGTCGCCGGCCAGCACGCGGTCGGCCCCCGTCATGAGGCGCCGAGCAACTGGCGCGCGATCACCAGCCGCTGCACTTCGCTCGTGCCTTCACCGATGGTGCACAGCTTCACGTCGCGGAAGTACTTCTCCGCCGGATAGTCCTTCACGAAACCGTAGCCGCCGTGAATCTGGACACCCTCGTCCGCGACCTTCACCGCGATCTCGCTCGCATAGAGCTTGGCCATCGAGGCGGCGATCGCGCGTCCGTCACGGCGCTCGTCCTGCATCCACGCGGCCCGGCAGGTCAGCAGGCGCGCGGCCTGGATGCGCGTCGCCATATCCGCGAGCTTCCATTGAATCGCCTGGAACCCGGCAATCGGGTGCCCGAACTGGTGGCGTTCCAGGGCATACCGCCGGGCGGCCTCGAAGGCCCCCTGCGCGAGGCCGACCGACAGGGCCGCGATGCCGACGCGGCCGGCGTCCAGCACCTGGAGCGCCGCCGTGAAGCCCTCTCCCTCGATCCCCACGAGCGCGTCGCTCGGCACGCGGCACGCCTCGAAGATCACTTCGCTCGTATCGCTCGCGCGCATGCCGAGCTTGTCTTCCTTGCGTCCTGCGCTGAACCCCGCCGTGCCGCGCTGCACGACGAACGCAGAGATCCCATGGTGGCGCCGCGCCGGGTCGGTGACCGCCAGCACGATCATCGTGCCGCCGATGCGGCCGTGCGTCGTGAACTGCTTCGAGCCCGAGATGACCCACTCCGCGCCGTCGCGGAGGGCGGTCGTCCGGATGGCGGCGGCGTCGCTGCCCGCGCCCGCCTCGGTGAGGCCCCATGCGCCGAGGGTCTCGCCCCGTGCCAGCGGCGTGAGATACCGGCGCTTCTGCGCCTCGCTGCCGAACATCTCCAGATGCGCCACGCACAGTCCGTTGTGGGCCGCCACCGACAGCGCGATCGACGGATCCACGCGGGCCAGCTCCTCGATGCAGATGCAGTAGTCCACGGCCGTGAGCGCCGAGCCGCCGTACGCGTCCGCGACCTGCACGCCGAGCAGTCCGAGTCCGGCCATCTCCGGCAGCAGCTCGAGCGGAAACGCCTGCGCCTCGTCCCACTCCCTGACGTGCGGGCGCAGGCGCGTCTCCGCGAACTCGCGCACCGTGCGGCGAAGGAGATCCTGCTCCCCCGTCGGGCGCAGATCCATCTCAGGACTGTAGCATTGCAGACGCGTTCACCGGCCTCGCCGGCCCGCGGCAGCGCCGGTTCTGCTTATACTGGCGGCATGAAGCGGTATGGAGTCGTTGCCCTGCTCGCACTCGGACTGCTGACGATCCGGCCAGCACCGGCCGCCGCCGATCTCACGGCGTTCTGGGGCACCGCCAGGTCGCCGTCGAGCCGATCGACCCGCGGCATTGCCATCGGCGTAGGACTGGTCATCGTGGGCTTCGAGTTCGAGTACGCCAAGACGGCCGAGGACGAGCGGCAGGCCGCCCCGGCACTGACGACCGGCATGGGCAACGTGGTGCTCATGACGCCCGGCTCCGGCCTCCAGCTGTACCTGACGACGGGCGCCGGGGTCTACCGCGAGAATCTGCGCGAGTTCACGAACACGAGCTTCGGCACGAACGTAGGCGGAGGGGCGAAGATCTCCCTGATGGGGCCGATCCGGCTCAGGCTCGACTACCGCGTGCTGAAGCTGAACGGCACGCCGATCGTGGACCGCGTCCACCGGTTCTACGCCGGCCTGAACGTGGCGTTCTGAACGCGCCGCTACTCGGCGCCCAGCTTGAGCACCGTGTCGAGGCCGAGCTTGTTGATGCTGACGAGCGCATCCTTCAGCTTCGGATAGAGCGTCGGCACCTCGGCCGGCATCGCCGTCGTCAGAATCTTCACGGGATCGTAGTCCGCGCCCTTGACGATCGGATCCATCACGCTCGCGTACAGCACCTGGCCCGCCTGTCCGAGGTCGGCGACCTTGAACAAGGTCCAGCCGGCCGCCATCGACTTGTACTCCGGCTTCTTGCTCTGCCCGAGCGCCTGCTTGACCTTCGCGAAGAAGGCTTCGAAGTCGGCGGCGCCCTCCGCCTTGACGGTGAAGATGACGACGGCGGCATCCGAGGCGAAGACGAGCGCGGGGGCGGCGGGCGCCTGGCCTCCCGGGGCCGCCGGCGCGGGAGCCGCCGGCGCGGGAGCCTGGCCCGCTGGAGCCGGCGGCGGTGCGGCGGGCTGCTGAGCCGCCGCGGAGCCGACCGCGACCGCGAGCAGGCCCGCGCTGAACAGCAGAGAGCGGCACTCGACCATATGCAGGTCCTTCCAGGCCGGCGCACCGGCCGACCCGTCGCGGGCGGGATCCGGGGGCGGCGAGACAAACAGAAACGGGACGGTCCGCCCGCGCGGACGCGTCCCGTCGACGCGCACGCAGCCGAAAACGGCTACATGCCCATCCCCATGCCACCCCCGCCCACCTTCTGGAGCGGAATGGTGTTGATGCCGTCCAGCGAGTTCAGGATCTTGTTATACAGAGCGTCCGCGGCCGGCCGCTCCCAGGCCGATCCCGTCGCGTAGAGGATCTTGGACGGATCGTAGCTCAGCGTTTTCGACGCCGGATTGAGCTCGAAGACATAGATGACCGACTGTCCGGTGGCCGGCGACTTGTAGATCTGCATGCTGTCGCCCAGCTCCTTCCAGTCCGGCTTGTCGCTCGCGCTCAGCTTGGTCTTGATCTCGGTCCAGGCGCTCTCGAAGTCCGCCGTCTTGTCCGGCTTGACCTGGAAGATGATCACGCCGGCATCCGTCTTGAACTTGAGCTGGTCCTCCGCGGGCGCCTGCCCCGCGGGCGGTTGCTGCCCCGCGGGGGCGGGCGGCTGCTGCCCCGCAGGCGCCTGCCCGGCCGGCGCCTGTCCCGCTTCCTGCCCTGCGGCCAGGACGGCCCGCCCGCCCGACGCGCCGTACAGCAGGGCCGTCACTGCTACTCCGAACAATGCTCGACGTGTCGATATCGACAGGGAGCCCGAACGCATACCCATCCTCCTCGTGCCCGTGGGCATGGCGCCCCGGGGTTGCCCAACCGCGCCCTGCGCGTCAGGGGTGAAAACGAGCCACTTACTTTACCGTACCGACGGGTTCAAACAAGAGCTTCGTCGGCTGGCAGGCAACTCTACAAGAACGTGGCCAAGATTTCGTTCGCCACGAGCATGCCGCCCCGCGTCAGGCCGAAGCGGTCTGCATCGTTCCACAACAACCCGGCCTCGGCAAATCGACGCAGATCGTCCTCGTGACGACGCCATGGGTCCGTGCCGTAGGCGGCCTCGATTTCCGTCCGGCTGATGCCCGCCGACAGGCGGAGGCCCGTGAACAGCCGCTCTTCCAGACGCTGCTCCGGCGTCAGCGCGTGCTGCTCGATCCGAGGCGACAGGCCATCCGACACGCGGCTGACGTAGTCCTCGGTCGAGGAGACATTCTTCCACCGGATGCCATCGACGGTCGAGTGCGCGCCGCACCCGAAGCCATGCCAGCTGCCTCCCTGCCAGTACTTGAGGTTGTGCCGGCTGCAGTGTCCTGGCCGGGCGACATTGGAAATCTCGGTACTGGGCGAACCCTGCGACATCGAGCCGCTCCAGCGCGAGCAGGTACATGTCCGCCGCGAGGTCATCGGCCGCCTGCGGGTCGGTCGCGCCGCGCGCGAGCGCCTCTTTGAGCGGGGCGTTGGGGTACAGCTCCAGCAGATACATGGACAGGTGATCCGGCGCCAGATCGATCGCCTGGTCGACCGTCGCCAACCAGGACGCCACCGACTGGCCGGGCAGCCAGAACATCAGGTCGAGGCTGACGCCGTCGAACCCGGCCGCCTTCGCCTCGCGAACCGCGGCCGCGGCGCGCGCGGCCGTATGCACCCGTCCGAGGCGCGCGAGCTCGGCGTCGTCGAAGGACTGCACGCCGACGCTGAGGCGCGTCACGCCAGCGCGACGGAAGCCGTCCAGCCGCTCGCCCGTCAGCGTCTCCGGATTGGCCTCGAGCGTGACCTCCGCCGCGTGGTCCAGCGCGCAGGACTGTGCGCACGCCCCGACGAGGCGGGCCACATCACCGGGCTCGAGCAGCGACGGCGTGCCGCCGCCGAAGAAGAGGCTGTCGGCCTCGACGCCGGCCGGCAGGCCGGCGCGAATCTCCCGCTCGAGAGCCTCGACGTAGCGTCGTTTGAGACCCGGATCCAGCAGGCCGCGGTTGAAATTGCAGTACGCACAAATCGCCTGGCAGAACGGAATGTGCAGGTAGAGCCCGGATGGCACTAGCTTCGCCCCGCTTTGCCTCCGGGCCACTTGAGCTCCCGCGGATCGCGGCGCTCGCGCAGCTCTTTCAGGATCCTCGATTCAGAGTCGCGCTGCAGGGCGGACTCGGGGAGCTGCGCGCGGACAACGCCGCGCGCCCGGGCGGGAAGCGACCGGCGATTCGTCGTGCGCTTCCACAACGTCGCGAGGTCGTCGGGCCCGCCGTTGGGGGGAAGATGGCGGTAGTCCGCGCCGTCGTACTCGAGGAACTCGCACATCTCCTTCAGCCGGGAGTGGACGCGAAACCCCACGCGCGCCTTGAGCGTGTCCGGGTCGGCATCGTCCGGCAGGTCCTCGTAGTTGGTCGTGAAGATCGTCGGCCGCCGCTCGTTGTAGCGGGTGTTGACGATCAAGTTCATCGTCTCCTCCACCCAGTCGGTCGTCCGTTCGGCGCCAAGGTCGTCGAGCACGAGCAGTTCGGCCTCGACCACGGGGCGCAGCACGTCCATCTCGGCCGTCCTGACGACGGGGTTGTACGTCGAACGGATGACGCGCAGCAGGTCGCGAACGTCGTAGAAGAGCCCGTGCGCGCCCGTGGCGACGATCACGTTGCGCAGGACGGCGACCGCGATGTGCGTCTTGCCGATACCGGGAGGTCCGATGAGACAGAGGCCCTTCTCGACGGCCGGGAAGGACGCCGCGAACTGCCTGGCACGGGCGATCGTGCTGACCAGCCGCTCGTTCGCGTAGAGGACGAAGTTGTCGAGGTCGCAGCGCGCGTATCGCGGCGGGATACGCGCCTCGGCCAGGAGCCGCGCGGAGACGGTCTCGCGCCAGCAGTCGCACCGCTCGACGCGCCGAACGCCGTCGCGCTCGATCGGCCGCCACCCCGTGTCATCGCAACGCGGGCATTCCATGGACCGGGTTCAGGATAACACTTCGCTTCGAAGATGCCGGAGCGAAGTCGGCAGGACCTGGCGTATTCTAGCGGCGAGACACAACTTCATTCCGTCTCAGGAGGTTCTCATCCATGAATGCGATCAAAACCACGCTCGCCCTCGCAGTGACCTTCGGGCTCGCCGCCACGCTCGCCGCCGCGCCGCAGTCGAAGGCGGCCCCCTCGACCAAGGCGCAGGCGCCCGCTGCGCAGAAGGCGCCCAAGGCCGACGCGGGGATGCTCAAGAAGGAAGACCTGCCGCAGGCAGTTCAGGACGCGGTCATGAAGGCGCATCCGAACGGCACGATCGTCTCGGCGACGAAGGCGATGCGCGGCGGCGCGACGGTCTACGCCGTTCACGTGACCGACTCGGGCAAGCGCTCGACGATGAGCGTGAAGGAAGACGGCACGATGGCGGCCGCTCCCAAGAAGGGCAAGAGCAAGTAGGTCCGGAAGGCCGCGGGGTCTCCGCGACCGGCGGAGACCCCGGGGCTGCTCAGGGTTGATCGGAGCTCTGCGGCGCGTCGTGCCGGAGGCGGGCGAGCTCGGACGGCCCGGACGGCACGAGCGCGGTCGTGAGCCGTTGCTCCCAGTCGCCGAGCCCCCGCGCGAGCTCGTGCTTGACGTAGGCCATGAACTCGTTGACTTCGTGCTGCATCCGTTCCATCTTCCGGCGCATGTTGAGGATGATCTCGACCCCCGCCAGATTCACGCCGAGATCCCGAGTGAGCGCCAGGATGGTTTCCAGCTCGGCGAGATCCTCGTCGGAATAGAGCCGCGTGTTGCCCTCGGTGCGGGACGGCTTGAGCAGTCCCTCCCGTTCGTACAGCCGCAGCGTCTGCGGGTGAATGTTGTACCTCGCGGCGACCGCGCTGATCATGTAGTACCCGCGGCCCGTGCCGCTCGTGCGTTTGGCTGCCACGGCGTGCTCCTCGTTCCCACTCTCCACGAAATCAGGCGTCGAACAGGTCCTTCCTCACATCGATCTCGTTCAGCCGGCCGAACTCCCGCAACAGCGCCTTCGACTGCTCGTCGCGGACCGGCGGCAGGACGATCCGGATCTCAATCAGCAGGTCGCCCGCGCGGCGGGAATCGCCGTTGACGCCCGGCACGCCGCGGCCGCGCAGACGGAACTGCTGACCGGACGCGGTGCCAGGCGGGATCCGCAGCCTGGCCGGACCCTCGAGTGTCGGGACGTCGATGCGCGCGCCGAGCGCCGCTTCGTGCACGGCGACCGGCAGCGTCAGCAGCAGGTCGCGCCCGAACCGCCTGAAGAGGCGATGGGGCGCCACGTCGACCGTGACGTGCAGATCGCCGGCCGCGCCCCCGCGCACGGCGTGGCCGGCGCCGGGCACGACCAGACGCGCGCCGGACTCGACGCCCGCCGGGATCGGCACGAGCACCGTCTCGCTCCGCGGCTGCACGCCAGCGCCGCCACACCGGCGGCACAGCTCGCTCGACAGGTGGCCGCGGCCGTCGCACCGCTCGCACGGTCTGGTGAAGACCATATGGCCGCGGGCCGACTGCCGCGATCCCGCGCCGCCGCAGTCCGGGCACGGCTTGGGCGCGACGCCCAGCCACCCGTGCCCCTGACACGCCGCACACGACTCATGCCGTACCACCAGGACCGGGAAGGTCCCCCCGCGCATGGCGTCCTCGAACGGCACGCGCAGCGGCACATCGAGCGGCAGTCCTCGCTCTGGTGGTGACGTCGCCCGGCGCGCCGCGTCCTGGAACACGCCGGCGAACAGCTCCGAGAACGTCGCCGCGCTCGCGCCTTCGGCGGCGGCGGAGAAGTCGAACCCGGCGAACGACACGTGCGCGACGCCGACCGCCGGCACGGCCGGCAACGTCCCGGTGCGATCGTAGGCCAGCCGCCGGTCCCGGTTGCCGAGCACCCGATACGCCGCCTCGACCTGACGGAACCGCTCTTCGGCCTGGCGATCGCCCGGGTTCAGCCCCGGGTGAAAGCGCCGAACCAGCCGCCGGTAGGCCCGCTCGATCTCCTCCGTCGACGCCGAGCGCGGGATCCCGAGCACGAGATAGAGATCCATGGCGTCAGTGCTTCTTCTCCTCCACGACCTCGGCGTCGATCACATCGTCGGCCTGACCGCTGCCGGCCGCCGGACCGCCGCCTGCTCCCGGCTCGCCACCCGGCGCCGGACCCGCCGTCTTGTAGAGATTCTCCGCGGCCTTCTGCTGCGCCTGCATCAGCGCTTCCAGCGTGCGGCTGATCCCCTTGGCGTCGTTGTTCTCGAGCGCCTTCTTCAGGTCGTTGGTCGCCGACTCGATCGCCAGCCGGTCGCCCGGCTGCAGCTTGTCACCGGACTCCTTGACGAACTTCTCGGCCGCGTACACCGCCTGGTCGGCGCGGTTGCGCGTCTCGACCTCTTCACGGCGCGACTTGTCGTCGGCGGCGTGCGCCTCGGCGTCCTTCATCATCCGGTCGACCTCGTCCTTCGACAGGCCGCTCGACGCGGTGATCGTGATCTTCTGTTCCTTGCCCGTGCCCTTGTCCTTGGCGTTCACGTTCACGATGCCGTTCGCGTCGATGTCGAACGTCACCTCGACCTGCGGCACGCCGCGCGGCGCCGGCGGAATCCCGTCGAGATGGAACTTGCCGAGCGTGCGGTTGTCGCGCGCCATGGGGCGCTCGCCCTGCATGACGTGCACCTCGACGCTGGTCTGTCCGTCCGCCGCAGTCGAGAAGACCTCGCTCTTCTTCGTCGGGATCGTCGTGTTCCTCGGAATCAGGGTCGTCATCACGCCGCCGAGCGTCTCGATGCCCAGCGAGAGCGGCGTGACGTCCAGGAGCAGCAGGTCCTTCACCTCGCCCGAGAGCACGCCGGCCTGCACCGCCGCGCCGATCGCGACGACCTCGTCCGGGTTGACGCCCTTGTGCGGCTCGCGCCCGAACAGCTCCTTCACGATCTGCTGTACCTTCGGAATGCGGGTCGAGCCGCCGACGAGCACGACCTCGTCGATGTCCTTCGCCGAGACGCCGGCATCGGTAATCGCCTGCCGGCACGGCCCGACCGTCTTCTGCAGCAGGTCCTCGACGAGCGACTCGAACTTCGCGCGGGTCAGCTTCATGGCCAGGTGCTTGGGCCCGGTCTGGTCCGCCGAGATGAAGGGCAGATTGATCTCCGTCTCCATCACGGTCGACAGCTCCATCTTCGCCTTCTCCGCGGCCTCCTTCAGACGCTGCAGGGCCATCCGATCCTTGGAGAGGTCGATGCCCTCCAGCTTGCGGAACTCGCCCACGACCCAGTCGATCACCCGCTGGTCGAGATTGTCGCCGCCGAGATGCGTGTCGCCGTTGGTCGACTTCACCTCGACGACGCCCTCCCCGACCTCGAGGATGGAGATATCGAACGTGCCGCCGCCGAAGTCGTACACCGCGATCGTCTCGTCCTTCTTCTTGTCCAGCCCGTAGGCGAGGGCGGCCGCCGTCGGCTCGTTCACGATGCGCAGGACTTCGAGGCCCGCAATCTTGCCCGCGTCCTTCGTCGCCTGCCGCTGCGCGTCATTGAAGTAGGCGGGCACCGTGATGACCGCCTGGGTGACCGACTGGCCGAGATAGTCCTCCGCCGCCTGCTTCAGCTTCTGCAGAACCATCGCGGAGATCTCCGGCGGCGAGTAGGTCTTCGCCGTCCCCTCTGCCGTGACGCTCACGGCGACGCGCTCGCCGTCCTGCGCCACGCGGTAGGGCACCATCTTCATTTCTTCCGAGACTTCGTCGAATCGCCGGCCCATGAACCGCTTGATCGAGAAAACCGTGTTCTCGGGATTGGTGACCGCCTGCCGCTTGGCAACCTGGCCGACGAGTCGTTCGCCGGTCTTGGTGAACCCGACGACCGACGGCGTCAGCCGCCCACCCTCCGAATTGGTGATCACGACCGGCTCGCCACCTTCCATCACTGCCACGACCGAATTGGTGGTGCCGAGATCAATCCCAATCACTTTGCTCATAGCCCACTCTCCTCTGCCCGTTGTACGGGTCGAACTTTAGTATCGTCAATTATAGAAATATGAGCTTTTGATTGTCAAGATGGAATCGATATTTCCCGGCCGTCTCGCCCTTACCACCGGTCACTCAGTCATTTGCTCGAAGCGTGGCGCTCCCATCGGGCGGCTGCTATCATGTGCCTCACGCGCTGCCTGCCGCTTCAAGGTCGCCGGATGTTCTCCACCCGCGCGGGAGGCCTCCTCCTCCCCTGGCCTGCTTCGCCCATCCTTGCCGTGCTGCTGGCCTTATGGCTCGCGTCGGTTCTGCCGGTGCCCGCACTCGCGCAGGCGGCTGCCCCCAGCCAGACGGCGCCGGTTCACAGCTCGGTCAGCGATACGGTTGCCCCGGATCTGCCGCCGGCGCGCTTCTCGTCCATCCAGGGCCCCGTCGCGCTCGAGCGCGATGCGCGCGTGCTCGCGCCGGCGGTCGACATGCCGCTCCTGGCGGGCGACCGCGTCCGCACAGAGGCCGGCCGCGCCAGGATTCAGTTCGGCGCGGGCAGCTCGCTCGAACTGGCGCCGCACTCGGACGTCGACCTCCGCGGCGATGCGTTCGTCCAGCTCCTCGGCGGCGCACTGCAGATCGTGCTCGTCTCCAGGACCGCCTGCACCCAGCCGGACGTCTGGTGTCTTTCGTATCGCATCGATTCGGCGCCGGGCTCCGTCGTCCTGCACGCCGCGGGCGAGTACCACATTGCGCTTCAGGTGGTGAGCGGCGAACCGCGCCTGGAGCTCTCGGTCGGCCAGGGCTCCGCCACGCTCCAGAACGGGCGCGGTACGGTGATCGTCGGCGCCGGCTCGCACGCCTGGACGACGGCCGACCTTCCCCCCGCGGCGCCGACCTCGAACGACACGATCGCGGCGGCAAGCGCCAGGCCGTGGCCCGGCGAGGACCGGACGGTGCGGCGCGACTCGACGCCCTCCGCTTCGCCGGTCCCGGCCGAGTTGGCCGATTACGGCAGCGAGCTCGACCGCGCGGGCGCCTGGCGCACGGACCCGACACTCGGCCGCGTCTGGTATCCGCGTGTCGGCGCAGACTGGGCCCCGTATTCGACCGGCGACTGGTCGTTCGTCGCCAGCTTCGGCTGGGTCTGGATTGGCGCCGAGCGATGGTCCTGGCCGACGCATCACTACGGGCGCTGGGGCATCGACGGGCGAGGCTGGTTCTGGATTCCCGGTTCGCACTGGGCGCCGGGCTGGGTCGCGTGGGCCTACGCGCCTGGCTACGTGAGCTGGTGTCCCCTCGGCGCGAACGACGAGGCGGTCGTCGCCCCGGGGAGCGCGCGGCACGGGGGTGGATGGTCGGGCGTTCCCGCGGAACGGTTCGCGCGGAACACCGTCAGCCTGCGGGCCGCCGTGGACCGGTCCCTTCCGCTCGGCGTCCCAAGAATCGCTCGTCGCCGGTCCGCCTCCCGGGCTCGCGCGCGGCGCCGCTCCGCTGTCGCTGCCGCTGCTCGGACCAGAATTCGGCCGACCTGCGACGTCAGTGCCGCGGCCGCTGGAAGGCGGCCGCATCACGTCCCGCGTCGGCTCGTCCGGCGGACCTCCGGCGCCAGGAGCGAGCGTTCCGACGGCCGGCGCGGGAGTGCCGCGGTTTCCGCCCGTGCCGCCCGCGACGCTCTCGCCCACTCCCGTTCAGCGCAGCGGCCGATAGCGCGCTAGAATTCTGAAGGGAATGCCCCCGCCGGCTCCACGCGCCCTTCGTCTCGTCCGGAACTTCGGCATCGTCGCGTTGTTCCTCGCCGCCGCGCTGTTCGGCATTGCCAGCGGCGTGATGTTCGCCTTCGTCGGCGACCTCCCCCAAATCTCGGCGCTCGACGACTACTCGCCCAGCACGATCACGCGCGTCCAGGGGCGCGACGGCACGGTGGTCGGCGAGTTCGCGAGCGAGCGCCGCGAGCTGGTGACCTACGATCAGATTCCGCCCGTGCTGCGCAACGCGATCCTCTCGGCCGAGGACGGCGGGTTCTTCCGCCACAGCGGGCTGAGCCTCGGCCACACGTTCGTCGCGCTCGCGAAGGATCTGATCCTGCGGCGCAACGCCTACGGCGCCTCGACGATCACGCAGCAACTGGCGCGCAACCTGTTTCCGTCCGTGGGGTTCGAGCGCGCCGGCCTCGGCGGCTGGGAGCGCAAGATCAAAGAAGCCCTGCTGGCGATCCAAATCGAGAAGCGGTACACGAAGCAGGAAATCTTCACGATGTACTGCAACAAGGTGTACTGGGGACATCTCACGTACGGCGTCGAAGCTGCGTCCCAGCTCTACTTCGCCAAGCACGTCTCCGAGCTGAATCTGGACGAAGCGGCGCTCATCGCGGGGATCATCAACGGCAACCAGCGCTACAGCCCGTACGTGAACATGAAGGCGGCGCGCGTGCGGCGCGGCTACACGCTCGATCGCATGGTCGAGGAAGGCTACATCAGCGCGCAGGACGCGGCGGCGGCCAAGGCCCGGCCGATCGTCACGCGCGGGCAGCCCTCGGCGCCCCGATCGATCGCGCCCTATTTCCTCGAACAGATCCGGATTCAGCTCGAGGATCGGTACGGGGCGAAGGCCGTCTACGAGGGCGGGCTGACGGTCAAGACCGGCCTGGACGCGGGACTGCAGCGCGCCGCCAACCGCGCGCTCGACGAGGGGCTCCGGCGGCTCGACAAGCGCCGGGGCAGCTACCGCAAGCCCGCCCACAACCTCGCCGACGAGCACAAGTCGATCGAGACGTACTCGACCAGCCGCTGGAACCGGGACCTGGCGCCGGACGACATCGTGCCGGCGGTCGTGACGGGCGTCGAGGGTGCCGTCATCCACGTCCGCGTCGGGACGTGGCAGGGCGCGATCCCGAAGTCCGGTTACGAGTGGGCGCGGCGCGCCGCCGGCGCGCTCGTCCGGCGCGGCGACCTCATCGCGGTGCGGATCAAGTCGCTCGACGCCAAGGCCGGTACCCTCGACGCCGCGCTCGAGCAGGATCCGACGCTGCAGGGCGCGGTCGTCGCGCTCGACAACCACACCGGCCAGATCATGGTGATGATCGGCGGCACCAACTTCGAGCGGAGCCAGTTCAACCGGGCGATCCAGGCGATGCGCCAGGTCGGGTCCCTCTTCAAGCCGTTCGTCTACACGGCGGCGATCGACCGCGGCTACACGCCGGCCTCGACGCTGCTCGACGAACCGGTCAGCTTTCCCGCCGGCCCCGGGCAGCCCCCGTACGAGCCGAAGAACTACGAGCACGACTACTGGGGTGAGATCACGCTCCGGCGGGCGCTCGAGCACTCGCGCAACGTGCCGACCGTGCGGCTCATGAATACGCTGGGGCCGAAGACGGTGATCGGGTACGCGAAGCGGATGGGCGTCGCGTCCCCCATCCCGCCGTACCTCTCGTCGGCGATCGGCGCCGGCGAGGCGAACCTGCTCGAGATGACGTCCGCCTATACGAGCTTCCCGAACCAGGGCGTCCGGATGGCGCCGCTGCTGTTCGACGAAGTCACCGACCGCGACGGAAACGTGCTCGAACAGCACCGGCCGCAGCCGCGCGAGGCGATCCGGGCCGACACCGCGTTCATCATGACGACGCTGCTCGAAGGGGTGATCCAGCATGGCACGGGCGCGGTCGCCCCCACCGAGCGGCTGCGCGCGCTCAACTGGCCGATCGGCGGCAAGACCGGCACCACGGACGACTTCACCGATGCGTGGTTCATCGGCTTCGATCCGGACATCACGCTGGGCGTCTGGGTCGGGTTCGATCTGAAACGCCCGATCGGCGGCGGCATGTCGGGCGCCGTCGCGGCGCTGCCGATCTGGAGCGAGATCATGGACGCCTGGGTGCAGCAGCGCCGGCAGAACCTGGACGAGCCGCCCGGCTTCTCCCGTCCCGGCAACGTCGTGTTCGTCGACGGCGAGGCGTACATCGCCGGCACGGAGCCGGGCCCTCGGTAGGACGACTAGTCTTCGTCCTCCGTCGCCGGCTCTCCCAGTTTCCCCAGCGCCTTCTGCATCAGGTACGCCTTGATGAAGTCGTCGAGGTCGCCGTCGAGCACACGGTTGACGTCGCCCACCTGGTGCCTCGTCCGGAGATCCTTCACCATCTGGTACGGCTGGAGGACATAACTCCGGATCTGGCTGCCGAAGGCGATCTGCTTCTTCTCCCCGCCGAGCTGATCGAGCCGCGCCTGCTGCTCCTTGAGACGGAGATCGTAGAGGCGCGCCTTGAGCACCTTCATCGCGGAGGAGCGGTTCTTGTGCTGCGAGCGCTCGTTCTGGCAGGAGACGACGATCCCGGTCGGCAGATGCGTGATCCGGATGGCGGAGTCGGTCACGTTCACGTGCTGGCCGCCGGCGCCGCTGGATCGGAACGTGTCGATGCGGATGTCCTTCTCGTCGATGTCGACGTCGATGTCTTCGGGAATCTCCGGCCACACGTACACGGAGGCGAAGGAGGTGTGGCGACGGGCCGCCTGGTCGAAGGGCGAGATGCGCACGAGCCGGTGGATGCCGGCCTCCGCTGAGAGCAGACCGTAGGCGTAGTCGCCGACGACCGTGAAGGTCGCCCCCTTGATGCCGGCCTCGTCGCCTGGCTGCAGATCGATGATGTCGCGCTTGAATCCCCGCCGCTCGGTCCACCGCAGGTACATGCGCATGAGCATCTCGGCCCAGTCCTGCGACTCGGTGCCGCCGGCGCCGGGATGGATCGCCACGATCGCGTTCTTCCGATCCATCCCGCCCGACAGCATCGTCCGGATCTCGCCGTTCTCGATGTCGCGGGCGTACTGCTCGAGGCCGCGCGTCAGGTCCGCGCCGACGTCCTCGCCCTGGCGAGCCCAGTCGAACAGCACGCCGAGGTCGTCGGCCTGGCGCCTCAGCGCCTCGGCCAGCCCCTTGTCGTCTTCGATCCGGCGCCGGCGCTGCAGCACCTGCTGGGCGGCGCTCTGGTCCTTCCAGAACTCGGGAGCGGAGATGTGGGTTTCGAGGTCGTTCAGTTCGCGCTGCAGACGGGCCTCGTCAAAGGCCCCTCCGCAGATGCGCGGCGCGCTCGGACAGGTCGCCGTACCAGCGGACTTGCTCGTCGAGGGTCATGCCGGCCATTGTAGCGGGTCGAGACCGCGCCACGCACGGCATCGGCCCGGCGCGGACCCGACCCGCGACTACTCGCTCAGTCGCTGCGCGGGGTTCGTTGGAGCGCTCGGCGCAACGGGACCGGCTCCCTTCGGCGTCGCTCCGACGCGCTCGGCGGGCGCCGTCCACTTCGCGTGGCGCATCGGCCGGCGAACCCACGGACAATCGAGCGCAGCCTTGAAGTCCGTCAGGCGATCGAACCACCGGTCGTCCTGAGCGGGCGGTGGGAGCGGGTCGCCCTCGGTCCAGCCGTCCGGCACCGTCACGATGAAATACTGTCCTTCGAAGCTCTGGGCGCCGATTCGTCGTGGCATGTCGGTCAGGTCCCCTTTCAGACGGTCTCAAGCAGTTCACAGCAGTCGCACCAGGGCGTCCCGCACACCCACGCGAACTCGTACTTGGACGAGGCGCCAACCGGCCTGGCCGCCGACGTCAGGAGCGGATGGTGGCGGCTGAGCGTCATGACGCCCCGGCACCTGGGACAAATCCGGGCCTGAAGTGAGGCAGGCAGCAGCTGGTCGGAGCGGAAACCCGGCTGGACGGGCGGCGGATCCCATTTCACGGCAGACCTCCTTGCGATGAACCTCGGTCGGGGTGTGCCAAGCCGCACTTGACGGAAATTTGATCATGTCCACTAATCGACCAGGAGACTATCGGGATGGAAGGCAGTGGATGTCGGGATCGTCCCTGTCAGGACAAGCCGAGCTGTCAGAACAAGCCTGACGTGCTTCAGTGTTCTCGAAGCCAGCCCAGCTTGACGCCGTAGCGCACGATGTCCACGCGATCGCGCAGCGCGAGCTTCTGCATCGCGCGCGCCTTGTAGGTCTCGACGGTCTTCACGCTGAGGTCGAGCTCGGCGGCGATTTCCTTGTTGCTGTAGCCCTGTGCGATCTGGCGCAGCACCCGCGCTTCCCGATGCGTCAGCGTGACGCCGGAATCGTGCACCGTCGGGGCGGTCTGAAGGAAGCTGTTCACGACGGCGCCGGCAAGCCGCGGGTCGACGTAGATGCCGCCGGCCGAGACGGTCCGGATCGCGTGCAGCAACTCGTCGACGCCGGCACGAGTCGCGACGTAGGCGGATGCGCCGGCTTCGAAGATCGCGCGCAGGGCCGACCGGTCCTCCTGCGGCCCGAGCGCGATGATCTTCACGCCGGGCCAGATCCGCCGGAAGAGCCGCGTGGTCTGGGCGCCATCGAGCGGCGAGCCGGCCGCGTCGATAATTGCCAGATCGGGTCGGGTAGCGGCCAATTGCTCGGACGCCTCGCGTCCGCCCTCCGCTTCGCCGGCCAGCTCGAGCGCCGCCTGCTGTTCGATGATGCGCTTGAGTCCCTCGCGGATCAGCGCATGGTCGTGCGCCACGAAAATCCGGGTTCGCGTCAGCATCGAAGCCGCATCAGGAGGGATTGCCGGCCGTTCGCTGCTCGATCAGCGCACAGACCCTCTCGAGATCCAGCGGCTGGAGCGGACCTCCGCCGGACCGTTTCGCAGGCGGGCACCCCGACTCCGGCAACACACGCGGTCTACGGCTCGCCTCGACCATTGACGGCATCCTCAGCGACAAGGACAAGCGTCTGGCTCCGACCGTCCACTTCGAGCGGCTGGGCGCGCAGGGTCAGGCGGCGCCTGGCGCCCTGCAGCTGCATCTCCAGATCGGCGCGCCCGGCCACGCCTCTCGAGCCCTTCTCCAGCAGGTCGCGCACCTGTGGCGAATTCCACAAGGGGCCGATCTCATCGATCGGACGCCCCTCCATCTTCGCGGTCCCCGTGCCGAAGGCGCTGCGGAACGCCGAGCTGGCGCCGAGAACCCGCCGCTCGGAATCGAGCAGCAGCATCGGCTTCCCCACGAGTTCCGATAGCGCGTCGAACGTCGCGCGAACCTGTTCGGAGGCCGTCCGCCACCGCACGCCCTCCATCCGCACCAGCGTCAGCACGGCACCGCTGAGCCGGTTGTCGACGGTCTTGTACGGACGGACCCGCAGGAGGTGCGGCCGTCCTTCCTTGTCGTTGACCTCGCGTTCCTGGGGCGTCAGGCTGTCGAGCGTCTCGTGAATCATCGGCTCGAGGTCGAGCCCGTCGAAGTTCGGGTTGATCTGCCCGATGCGGCGTCCGACGTCACCCGGAATGAGGTTGAACATGTTCTCGGCGCGCGGTGTGAACCGCCGGACCGTCAGGTCATTGTCGACGATGACGATTGGCAGATCGACGCTGGCGAGCAGGTTGACGAGAATCGCTGTTCACCTGCGTAAGCTCCTCGTTGCGCGAGTGGAGCTCCTCGTTGAGCGTGTTCAGCTCCTCGTTCATGCTCTGGAGCTCTTCCTTGGCGGTATCGAGCTCTTCGTTGGTGCTCTGCAGCTCCTCGTTGCTCGAGAGGATCTCCTCGTTTGCCGATTGCAGCTCCTCGTTGGAGGCCTCGAGCTCCTGGATGATCGACTGGAGGTACTCGCGGTTGGCGACCAGTTCGCGCCGCAGCTCGGTGACCTGGCCGGTCGGCTCGGCCGGCCTCGCACCCTTCCGGCGCCCCTTCCGCGCGCCCGGCTTGACGGCCGGCTCGAGGAACAGGATCAGGAAGTGGTCGCCTTGCCCGCTGGTGAGCGGGACGACCTCGATCTCGACCTCGCGCCAGCTCCCGTTGACCCGCACCTGCAGGTGCTCCCTGCGGGCCGCGCGCCGGCGACGCCGCGCGGCCTCCAGCGCGGTCTGCAGAGGATGCAGCAGTCCGGTGCGCGCCATCTTCAGGACGTTGAGGTTCGGCTCGCCGGCGGCGGCCTCGAGGTAGGGCCCCGTACGTCCGCGGAACTGAACGATGTGCAGGTTGCCATCGACGACCACGCCGGCCGGCGCATACCGATCCAGCAGGAGCCGGTTCACGTCGTCGATCATCGATTTCGGCGAGCCGGGCTGTGGTCCGGCGCCGGCCCTCCGCTCGTGAGCCGCGTCGCTGGCCATCGGCGGGCCCGATGTCATCGGCAGCCGCACGTCGACCGGAACCTTCCGGAAGATCCGCCCCCTCTTGTCGGCGGGCGTGAACAGCCCCTGCGAGCCCGTGGTCTCCGCCGATCCCAGCATGAGGAACCCCTGGGTCCGCAGCGCGTAGTGAAAGACGGTCATGAGCCGCTGCTGCAGCGGCACGTCGAGGTAGATCAGCACGTTGCGGCAGACGATCAGGTCCAGCCGCGAGAAGGGGGGGTCACGTGTGAGATCGTGACGGGCGAACACGCACATGTCCCGAATCGCCTTCGCCACGCGATATCCGCTGTCGGTCTTGCTGAAGAAGCGCTTCAGGCGTTCGGGACTGACGTCGGCAGTGATGCTCCACGGAAACACGCCGAGGCGCGCGTGCTCGATGCTCGACTCGCTGACGTCGGTGGCGAAGATCTGGACCCGCCGCTCGGGCGCGCGGTCGCCCAGGACCTCGTACAGACAGATCGCAACGCTGTAGGCCTCCTCTCCAGTCGCGCAGCCGGGGACCCACACGCGGATGTCGCTGTCCTGCCGCGACTGCGTGATCGTGGGAAACACGATG
This sequence comes from uncultured Acidobacteriota bacterium, assembly GCA_963764505.1. Lineage (GTDB taxonomy): Bacteria > Acidobacteriota > Vicinamibacteria > Vicinamibacterales > SCN-69-37 > CAVXSP01. The sequence continues at coordinate 3,345,071 of CAVXSP010000001.1, forward strand.
GACTGCAGACCGGCGAACGATTCCGCGTCGCGAAAGAACCGCGTCACGTGAATCAAGAGGTCCTGCCCGAGCGTGGTGGCCTCGTTCGGATGCTCGGTCAGGTAGGCCACGTACGCCCCGACGTCCACCAGCCGCAGCACCGCCATCCGACGCAGCAGCCGCCGCTTGATCGTCGGCAGCTTGTAATGTCGGAAGTCGATGCCGCTCGTCCGGCGGAGGATCGCGAAGATTTCGCGCAGCTGCGCGTCGGGAACGTGCGCGTCGGCCCCTTCGTCCGGATCCGCGCTGGGCGGCGCGAGATACGGATGCGACCGCACCTGGGCGATCTGTTCGGCGATCTCTTCGGGCGACAGCACCAGATCCACCAGGCCCGTCTTGATGGCTGCGCGCGGCATGCCGTCGTACTTCGCCGTTTCGGGCGATTGGGCGATGGTGATCCCGCCCTGCGCCTTGATCTCCCGGATGCCCGCAGCGCCATCCGATCCGGTGCCCGACAGGATGACGCCGATGGCCCGCCCACGTGCCCACTGCGCGAGCGAGGTGAACAAAGTGTCGATGGCCAGGGGCGGCACCGGGCGCCGGGCATCCGCCCTCAGGTGGATGCAGCCCTCTCTCACCTCCGCAGCCATGTGCGGAGGGATGACGTAGAGCACGTTCGGCTCGATCCGCGTCCCGTTCGTCGGGTCCACGACCTTCAACGGCGTCTTCGCCGCGAGCAGGTCCGGCAGAGTGCTCTCCTGGGCCGGCCGATGCTGCACGAACAGCAGCGCCACGTTCGGGGACTTCGGTAACCGGTCGAGCAACCGGAGAAACGCCTCGAGCCCGCCCGCCGACGCGCCGACGGCGACAATCGTGGCGTGGACCGGCGACTCTGCGGTCTGGGATCTCGTGGCCTGTCGCGCTGCGGGCGTGGATCGGCGCGTGCTCGTTGAGCGTGCGGGCCCCGACGAAGAACTGCGCTTCCGCGCCATGGGAGACAGGAGTCTACTGCAACTCCGTTCGCGCGCGACGGCAACCGCCCGCGCCAGTGCTCATCTCAGCGGCTCGACCGAGTTCCGCTCGGACATGACGGGCTCGGCCGCACCCTCGGGTTCGGGAATCAGCACGCGCCGGACGATCCGAGCCTGCCGCTCGCTGTCTTCTCCGTTCTCCTCGTAGTGGCTCGCGATCACCTGCATGCCGCGCTGCCGCGCGTTGGCCGCCATGCGCTTCCACAGCGCGGAGCTCTCCTCGAGCGCCCGCAGCGCCGCCCAGAGCGCCTGGTCCAGCGCGTCGGTCTTGCCGCTCATCAGGGTGTCGCCGCTGTAGCGGTGTCCGACATGACACCGGTACTGCAGCAGTTCCCCCTCCTGATGCTCCCAGAGCGCGCCTCCACAGTCCGGACAGGTGAACGGCGCCGGGATTCCCAGGCGCTCGGGGTGGTGGAGATCGTCGGCGCCGGCTTCGGCGACGTCGCGCGGAACCCTCGGCATCGCGGCGTCCTCCTGGACCTGCTCCCCGGCGATTCGGACGAGCATCGGCGCGAGGGAGTCGACGCCGAGCACGTGATCCACCTTGACGTGCCGGATCGCCGCCTGCGGCATTCCGGGCGCGAGGGCGTCCTCGGGCGACTGGACCACCGCGATTCCGCCGTGCGTCTTGATGACCGCCAGCCCCACGGCCCCGTCGTCCTGTCCGCCCGAGAGCACGACTCCGATGACCCGCCGGCGATGCGCCACGGCGGCGGTGCGAAACAGCGGGTCGACCGCCGGCCGGAAGCGATGCTCCCGCGGGCCGCGGGTGACGCGCACGTAGTCACTCTTCAGGAGGAGATGGCGATCGGGCGGAGCGATGTAGATCTGGCCCGGACGAATGGGCTCGCCGTCGCTGGCGTACCTGGCCGGCAGCGGCCCCGCGCGGGACAGGATCCGGTCGACGAGCCCGGGGCTGCCCGTGGACGTGTGCACTGCGATGAACAGCGACGCGCTGAAGTCCTCCGGCAGGGCCGCCACGATCCGGAGCAAGGCTTCCAGTGCGCCGGTCGATCCGCCCACGACGATGATGTTGCGCACCGCCAACGTGGTACCTCGTTCGGTACCTCGATTCTGACACAGCGCGCCGGCTGCGGCTTCCGATTTCCCGGACTAGATGACCCGATACCAACTGACGACGAACACTCCACCCGCGACGATGAGCGAAATCCAGACAACCAGGTCGCCCCAGCGGCTGTAGAACGTGCGTTGGCCGAGCAGGCGCACGTCGACGACGAGCGCGCGCGGCTCGAAGATTCCGGTCTCGACGAGGACCCGCCCGTACGGATCGACGACGCCGGAGATACCCGTGTTGGCGGCCCGGACCACGTAGCGTCCCTCTTCGACGGCCCGCACCGCTCCCTGATCGAAATGCTGATACGCGGCCGAGGATCGGCCGAACCAGGCGTCGTTCGTGATGATCGCCAGGAGCTGGCTCCCGCGTTGAACGAATGCCCGAGCGATCCAGGGATAGACCGACTCGTAGCAGATCGCGACACTCACGCGGCGTCCATTCCCGACGTCGAAAACGTGCGGATCGGTGCCCGGCGAGAAGTCCCCCGCCGCCTCGACCAGCGGCCCGACGAAGAACAGCGCACGCTTGAGCGGGACGTACTCGCCGAAAGGCACGAGCATCATCTTCCGGTAGGTCCCGTGCGACCGGCCGTCGGGGCCGACGAGGACCGCCGCGTTGTAGTAGCGGTCGCCCGACGGCGTGCGCTCGAACTCATCCGAGCCGACGAGCAGCGGCGTGCGGGTCTCGGCGGCGAGCCGACGCACCGGCGCCGCCTGCGCGGCATCGGCATCGAAGTAGAACGGCGTCGAAGACTCCGGCCAGATGACGAGCTTCGCGCCCAGAGCCACGGCCTGCCGGCTCAGCGCGATGTGGCGGTCCATGATTACTCGCGCGTAGGCCGGGTCCCATTTTTCGAGCTGCTCGACGTCGCCCTGCACGAGGCCCACGCGAAACGGCTCGCCTTCCTTCGCGAGCCGGCCGTCGGCGACGCGCGTCATGCCGGCGATCGACAGCGCGACGAGCAGCGCCGCCACGGCGGCAGCGCCCCAGAGATGGATCCGTCGCCGGCTCGAGGCCACGGCAGCGGCCGCCGCTCCGACGAGCGCGATGATCCAGGAGAGGCCGTAGACGCCGACGACGCTGGCCGACTGGACGATGGGCAGGACGCGCGCCTGCGACGTGCCCAGCAGGACCCAGGGGAATGCGAAGCCGATCGTCGCGCGCAGCCATTCCGTGGCGACCCAGCAGAACGGCGCCAGCCACACGCCGCTGACCCCATGGGTGCGCACGGCGCGGGCCGTGAGGAGCGCGAACAGCGCCGGATAAATCGCCTGCGAGGCGACCATCAAGGCCTCGACGACGAGCGCCACGGGCGTGGTCAGGCCGCCGTAGGCGGCGACGACGTCCATGACCCAATACACGGTCCCGGTGAAGTAGACCGCGCCCGAGAGAAAGCCAAGCCAGACGATGCGTGCGCCCGGTCCCCATCGCGACCGCCGCGCCGAGTCGGCATCGACGCTGCCGGCGGCCAGACGTCCGGGATCCCAGCGCCGCTGCTCGAGCACAATCGCGACGAGGAGCGGCGTCAGCGAGATCCAGGCGAACGCCGGGTGTCCGAACTTCGGGAAGCTGAAGACGAGGAGAAGGCCGGAGAGGACCGCTAGCGCTTGAGTAACGGCTTGTACCCCTCGGTCGCGAGTGTCTTCAGCATGCGATCGGCGTCCGCTCGCGCCGGATACGGCCCGACACGGACCTTGTAGCGGGGACCTGGCGTCGCGGCCGGTTCCGTGAACACGAATGCGGGATAGCCCTTGCCCCGCAGCTTGGCCGCTTCACTGGCGGCGACGCCGCTGGCGGTGAACGCGCCGACCTGCACGACCCACCCGCTCGCAGCCGCGGCGGCGCTCGGCGCGGGAGCCGATTCGGCCGGTCGTGGCGGCGGCGCGGCAGCCTGCTCCGGGCGCGCCTTCGCCGGATGGGAGGTGCGCTCGGCGGCCGGCGATGGCGGCGCCTCCGCGGCCGGTTCTTCGGCTGCCGGCGGCGGGGGCGCGATCTTCGACGGATCCTGTCCACCTTGAAGCGCCTGCGGATAGCTCAACTCGGCCGGGGTCGTCTCGGTCGGGGCCGGCGCTTCGGCGGCGGGCGGCGCCGCGCCGGGCATCTGCGCCGCCTGCGCGGAGACGGCCCGCATGTCGCGCCCGACCGACACACCAAGGAGGAAGACGACGACGGTCAGGACAACGGCGCACATGAACAGAAACACGAGCTGCTTGCCGCTCAGTTGAATCTCGCGGAAGCTCTGGTCAGGCATCGAGTTGACGGAATTCTAGCACGCGAATCCGGCGCTATCGGCTCGTCCGGGCGAGCAGCGCCTTGCCTTCGGGAGAATCGGGGCGCATCGCGAGCACGCGCTCCGCCTGCGCACGCGCGGCCGCCTTCTCGCCGGCCGCGAGCAAGGCAGTGCCGAGAGCGAGCCTGGCTTCGACCGATTCGCGGCACCAGATGGCGACCTTGAACTCGTCGGTCGCCTCCGGCAGCCGTCCGGCGCGCTCGTACAACCGGCCGAGGAGCAGATGCGGCTCGTCCTGATACGGCGACAGGTAGATCGCCCGACGCAGCGCGTCAATCGCTTCGCGATCCCGCTTGGCCTCGAACAATCGCCGGCCTTCCTTGAGGTGAAAGTCGGCCACCTCCTGCTGCTCGCGCTGCATCGCATTGCCGTTGGTGAGGACGCGGCGCTCCGCCGCCTCGTCGAGCGCGCCCGGCAGGCGCTCGAGTCCCGAGGGCACCTGCCTGGGCGGCGCGCCAGCCGCCCCGCCGCCGCCGCCGAGCAGCGTGGCCAGGTCCAGTTCACGCTTCGCTTCGACGGACCTGCCGGTCGACGCGAGGAGGCTGCTCATCACCAGATGCGCGGCGCCGTCGGCCGCGTCGAACCTCACGGCCTGGCGCAGCCAGAAGAGCGCGGACGAGGTGTCCTGCGCGAGCGCGTACGCGTAGCCGAGATTGAACAGGTACTCCGTCTGCTCCGGTGCCTGGTCGACCGCCCTGCGGAACAGCGTCGTCGCCGAGGGGCCGTCTGCGTCCGCGCCCCGGCGGAGCTGCACGACGCCGAGCGCGCTCGACAGCGCGGGCGACGGATGCTCCGCCTGGAGATCGCTCAGCGTCTTGAACGCCTCGTTCAGTCGGCCGAGCTCGATCAGCGACAGCCCCGCCAGGAATCGCGCCTTGTCCGCGAGCGGCGCATCGGACGGCACGTTCTTCGCGGCGGCGAGCGCCTTGGCATGGTCCCCTTCGTCCGTGTAGACGCTCCAGAGCGCGACCAGCACCCGTCCGTCGCGGCGCGCACCATGGTAGGCGGCCTCGAGAAACTTCTGGCGCGTGGCCGGCGCGACGGCGATGAGCCCCTTGACGTAGCTCTCGAACACGTCCGGCGGCAGGGGCGGATCCTGTTCGGGCCGGGGGCTCGCCGCCGCGAGCGGACGGCCCGTCGCACGGGCAATCGATGACGCCAGCCGCTCGACGACCGGAGACATCTCGCCGGTCGGACCCGCCTGCTGCACGTCGGCCAGCTGCTCGCCCCGATCCAGTCGAATGAGGCGGGCGCGGATCGTGAGTCGCGCGCCCGTATGGATTTCGCCGATGACGATCTCGGAGGCGCCCAGCAGCTCGCCGACCCGGATGGTCGTCGCGCGGGTGAGCGGCGAGAGCGACGGCAACTGGAGGCGTTCGAACGCGCCGACCCGCTCGTCGCGAGACACCGTCTGCAGGCCGAGCGCGTCGAGGTCCTCGGCCAGGAGAATGGCCGCGGCCTCCCCGAGCCAGGCGACACCGGCTCCTTCGGCCGCTGCCACCGAGTCCACCTGGACGGGGAACGGCATGACGAGCACGCGTGCGCCCGGCGGCGGGCCGGGCGCAGCCGCCTCAGGCCGCGCCGCGGGCCGAGAAACGGCGAGGGCCACTCCGATCATGATCGCGAGGAGAGGTGGCCGGGCGCGCATCATGCGGCGATCGCCGGATCGACGACGACGGGCGCGTCGGAGAGGTCGAGCGAGATGACGCAGTGCGCGCCGTCGACGGCGTGGCACCGGTCGATGCGCGCCCGGACCGCCACGCCGAACGCGGCGAGCGTGCCGGCGGCGAGCGCCATGTAGAACCCGCAGAGCGGCAGCCGCTGGGGCTCGCGCACCGCGCAGAAGACGGAATCGCGGATCTCGAGGCGCGCGTCGCCCCGGCCGACGCGCACCGACGTCCGGCTGCTGCTGCAGACGTGCCGCACGATTCTCGACGCAATGCGGAGAGCCGCCCGGGCGCGCCACGTCCGCGGCAGCAGCGCGATCAGACGACGCTCGGGCGCGGGCATGGCGGCAATCGTCCAGTCGGCCGCGAGCTGGCCCGCCCGGGCGACGATCTCGGCGTAGGTCGGCTCCAGCCGCAGAAAGCCGAGCACCGCGGTCATCGGCGCCAGACCGATTCCACGGCCGCGCGGCGCGCCCGATCGCAGCCATTCCTCGTAGAACTCGAGGCGATCGGGCGACAGGTCGCCGATGGCCTCGTGCAGGCCGGCCGTGAGCAGGCGACCGACGCGGTTCGACGCGGTTCTCCCGCCGTGGCGCTCGGCGCCACTCACGGCCGCCCCCGCGGGCACACCGGCGCCGCGCGGCGCGCCGCGCGCGCGTTCTTTGTCATGATGGTGCGCGAATGGGCCTTCAACTCGCCGCCGCCATTCTCGCCGGCGGGCGCGCCCGCCGCTTTGGCGGGCGCGACAAGAGCCGGCTGCTCGTCCAGGGTCGTCCCATCATCAACCGACAGCTGGACGTCCTGCAACAGCTTACCAGCCGAATCTTCATCGTCGCGCGCGAGAGGGCGCCCTTCACGGATCTCGGCGTGCCGGTGCACGTGGATCTCATCGCCGACGCCGGCGCGCTGGGCGGCATCTACACGGCGCTCGAAACCGCCGACGCGGAGCGCGTGCTCACGGTCGGCTGCGATCTGCCGTTCCTGAATGTGGGACTCCTCGCGCGGCTGGCGGCGATCGCGGGGGAGCATGATGGCGCGTGGGTCCGCACCATCCGCGGCCCGGAACCCCTGCTCGCGTGCTACCGGCGATCGGCGCGCGCGCAGATCCGGTCGCAGATCGAGGCGGGAGCGCTGAAGGCGTCCGATCTCGGATCCGTGCTGGATCTCGCCGAGCTCGGCGACCTCGACGTGCAGCAGTTCGGCTCCGCCGAGCGTCTGCTGGCCAACGTCAACACGCCCGAGGACTACGACCGCGTGCGGGAGTAACGACGCCGACACGCTAACATGGTGTCGACATGATGCTTCCCGTTCACGCCGCCGTCCGCTCGCGCCTGCAGGACGCGCTGATGGCGGCCTTCGACCTGCCTCGCGCGGAGCAGCCCGCCATCGTGATCGAGACGCCTCCGTCCCGTGCCTTCGGAGACCTCGCGGTGCCGGTGGCGTTCGAACTGGCGCGACGGCTGCGCAAGGCCCCGCGCGCGATCGCCCAGACGCTGGCGGGCAGCATCGGCGCGATCGACGGCGTCGCGCGCGTCGAGGCGGCGCCGAACGGTTACTTGAACTTCTACCTCGATCGCGCCGCCTTCCTGATCTCACGGCTCGGCCCGGAGGGCGTGGGTGAGCGACCCGCGGGCGCGACGCCCCCCGAAAAAGTGGTCGTCGAGCACACCGCGATCAACCCGAACAAGGCGGCCCACGTGGGCCACCTGCGGAACGCGGCGCTCGGCGATACGCTCGTGCGGCTGCTGCGCTTCCAGGGCGCGCACGTCGAGGTGCAGAACTACATCGACGATACGGGCGTGCAGGTGGCCGACGTTGTCGTCGGGTTCACCGAGATCGAGGGTCGAGACCTCGCGGCGGTGCGCGCCCTCGCCGCGGACCCGGCCGTCCGGTTCGACTACTACTGTTGGGATCTCTACGCCCGCGTCACGGAGTGGTACGAAGGCGACCCCGCGCGGCTCGCCATCCGGGCGCGTGCGCTGCACGCCATCGAAGAGGGCGGGAACCCGCTCGCCGAGCTGGCTGCGGTCATCGCGGATCGCATCGTCCGCTGCCACATCCGCACCATGGGCAGGCTGAACGTCGGCTACGACCTGCTGACCTGGGAGGGCGACATCCTGCGCCTGCACTTCTGGGCGACCGCGTTCGAGCAGCTCAAGGCGAGGGGGGCCGTGTTCCTGCAGGACGAAGGCCGTCTGAAGGGCTGCTGGGTGATGACCATCGAGGAACCCGAAAGCGCTGCCGTCGACGCCGAGAGCGAGCCCGACAACGAGCAGCGCGAGAAGGTGATCGTGCGGTCCAACGGGACGGTCACCTACGTCGGCAAGGACATCGCCAATCAGTTCTGGAAGTTCGGTCTGCTCGGCCGCGACTTCGCGTACCGGGTCTTCGCCCGGCGCGACGGCTGCGTGCTCTGGGCGACGACGTCGGGCGCAGACGAGGTCCACGAGCACCCGGCATTCGGCCGGGCCTCCGCCGTCTACAACGTCATCGACTCGCGCCAGGCGTATCTGCAGCAGCTGCTGAAGCAGGCGCTCGTGGCCATGGGGTATGCCGGGCAGGCGGAGCGGTCGACCCATTTCTCGTACGAGATGGTCGCGCTGACGCACGCCACGGCACGCGCGCTCGGCTTCGAGGCCGCCGCGAGCGCCGACAAGCCGTTCGTCGAGGTCTCCGGCCGGAAGGGGCTCGGCGTCAAGGCCGACGACCTGCTCGACCGGCTCGTCGAGACCGCCGCGCGCGAGGTCGCGTCGCGCAACCCCGAACTGGCCGGTGACGTCCGCCTCCGGATCGCGGAACAGATTGGCACCGCCGCGGTCCGCTACTTCCTGATCAAGTACTCCAGGGGCAAGGTGATCGCGTTCGACATCGACGAGGCACTGAGCTTCGAGGGCGAGACCGGGCCCTACCTGCAGTACGCGGTGGTGCGCGCCAACAACATCTTCGCCAAGCTGCGCGAGCGCGACGGGGTGGACGAGTCCGGCGTCGTGAAGCTCACCGAGACGGCGGGGCGCGATCCGATCGAGCAGGGCCCGGACGCCGAGGAGCTCTGGACGCTGGCGCTCGAGGCGGGGCGTCTCGACGAGGTCGTGGACGCCAGCGTGCGGTCGCTCGAGCCCGCGCTGCTCGCGAAATACGCCTTCGGGCTCGCGCAGGCGTTCAACGCCTTCTATCACCGACAGCAGATTCTGCGGGAGGAGCGGCTCGACGCGCGCGCGTGGCGCGCGGCGGCGGTTCTGTACGTGCGACGGCAGCTCACGCGCGCACTGGATCTGATGGGCTGCGACGTGCCGGCCAGGATGTGAGTCGTCAGGCCGGGTCTCCGGCGTGGTCTGCCGCGAACAGCGCGACCACCTCGACGTGCGGCGTGTTGGGGAACAGATCGAACGCCTCGATCGAGCGCAGTTCGTAGCCAGCGGCGACGAGCTTCAGCCCGTCTCTTGCGAGCGTCGGCGGGTCGCACGAGACGTACACGATTCGAGGCGCACCCGCGGCCGCGAGGTGCGCCATCGCCGCAGGAGAGACGCCCGCCCGCGGCGGATCGAGCACGATGACGTCCGACCGCGGCCACTCGCCTCGACCGCCGAAGGCTTCGACCGCGAGCGACGCGACCTGGAGACGCGCGCCGTGAGCCTTCGCATTGAGCCGCAGATCCGCGACGCTGACCGGATCGCTCTCGACGGCGACGACGCGGCTGCCGTGGGCGGCGAGGGCCACCGCGAACAGGCCGACGCCCGCGTAGAGGTCGAGACACCGCTCTCCCTCCCCGACCTCCAGGACGCGCCGCACGAGCGCACCCAGAAGGAACCGGTTGCCCTGAAAGAACGATCCGGCCTGACGCCTCCACGTGACCGCCGGATCGATTGGCGGGCTGCCGCCGAACACGTCCGCGGCGGTATCGCTGACGCGGGCGCTTCCATCGACGACGACGGTCCGCAGCCCTTCGGCGCGCGTGACGCCCGTCACGCGCGGCAGCCGATCGACGCTGAGACGCAGCCCATGGAGACGTCCGGACACACGCGGCACGACGTGCAGCACGCGCTCGGTGGCCTCGACGTTCTCCGCGATGAGGATCTCGTCGACGTCCGCCAGCCGCGCGCCGAGACCGGCGGCGAGCGCGTCGGCCGCCGGCATCGCGTCCGGGTGCAGCTGCCCCGTCGGTCCGGGGTCGCACACGACGTGGGACGCCTCGCGGAAGAACCCGATCCGCCGGCCGCGAACGTGCAGGCGCGCGCGGAGCCGGTACCCCGACTCGGCCGAGGCCCGGACCACCGGCGCCTGCGGCAGCTCGATCCGGCCGATGCGACGGAAGGCATCCACGATGACGTCCGCCTTGAGCTGGAGCTGGCGCGGATAGCGGATGTGCGCGTAGTGCGCGCCGCCGCACGCGGGATCGCATGCGTGGGGGCGGCGGTCCTCACTCGGCTCGATCACCTCGACGGTGTCCGCCCACGCCATGCTGCGCGTCGCGCGCTCCAGCCGCGCCAGCACCCGCTCGCCCGGCACGGCCCCGGACACGAGGACGACGCGGCCGTCGTGGCGGGCCAGCATCCGCCCGCCGGCCACCGGCCGCTCAATCACCAGATCGAGGAGAGAAGGCTTTTCCACAGGAGGGGGACGGGTCTCGATTTGTGGAAAACTCGGCCCCCAGGACCGAGTTTTCCACAAATCGAGACCCGTCCCCCTCCTGTGGAAAACTACCCGACGTCCAGGGTCGGGAGCCCGTAGAGGTCCCTGACGAAGCGATCGAGCGTGACGTCGATGGCGCGGCGCCAGGCGTCCTCGTCCAGGCGATCCCGAAAGGCGGCGAGATCCGTCGAGGCCGCCTTCGAGAGCGTGTCCATCGCCGGAGCGTCTGTCGCGGCACGGGCCGCGAGGAGCAGCCGCCCGTCCAGCGCCTGCAACTGCGCGGTCACCTCGCCGCGCGCGGGCCCGCGCGCCTTCGCCGCGACCTCCCGCAGCGCGGCCAGCTCCTCCAGCACTCCATCGATCGTCCGCAGGAACGGTTCCGGCAGGTCGAGCCGACCGGCCACGCGGCCCAGCCGGTCGATTGCGCGATCGATCCGCTTGACCGGCGACGGCGCGCGCCGGGACGCGGCGGGCTCGTCCGGCGGCTCATCGGCCGGACCCGTCCGCGGCACGCCCACCGCGCGCCGCCAGCTCTCGTAGATCTCCCGGACGTCGCTTTCGCAGAACTCGATCCGGAGCGGCCGACGCGCGCGGCCGAGCCGATGCCGCTCGGCCTTGACCTCGATGCCGCGGAAGACGATCGTCAGCGGGACGCCGGCCTCCGCCCACGAGCGCACGAGCTCGAAGCCGGCGCCCACGATGCGCACCAGGTGCCCGCCGTTCACGCGCGTCAGATGGTCCTCGACCTCGCGGCAGGACCTGGCTCAGATCGACGGCTCCCACGCGACCTCACCCGCTATCACCCGGTCGAGCCGACCCTCGCGGTCGACGAGCAGCGCCCCGTCCGCATCGATCCCGCGAGCGGTTCCCCGGCAGTCGCCCCGCTGATCCCGCCAGTGCACGGCTCGGCCCTCGAGGTTGGACTGCCCGAACTGCCGCCATTCCCGCAGGAGGGCGTCGGCGCCTTCCTCACGCAGCCGTCGAACGCGCTCCAGCAGGCGCGCGAGGCACTCGGCCACGAGGGGCCCCCGCTCGATTCGGGCGGCCGAGCTCGACCTCGATCGACGTCGCCACGCCGGCGAGCTCGGCGGGGTACGCCGCAGATCGCAGATTGACTCCGATGCCGACGACGACGGCGTCCGGCTGGGTTCCGATACCCGTCGATTCGCAGAGAATCCCGGCCAGCTTCCGCCACGGCCTGCCGATCACGAGATCGTTCGGCCACTTGAGACCGACCGGCAGCCCTGTCACCGCGACCACGGCCTCCGCCGTGGCCACACCGGCGGCGAGGCTGACGAGCGGCAGCGCCGCGCCCCTGCCGCCGCGCACGACGCACGACAGATAGAGCCCCGCGCCAGGCGGCGAGAACCAGATCCGCCCGCGGCGTCCGCGGCCGGCGCGCTGGACGTCGGCCAGCACGGCCGTGCCTTCGGGAGCCCCCGTCTCCGCGAGCCGCAGCGCAATGTCGTTGGTCGACGACACTTCGGGAAAGTAGCGCAGGCTCGCGTGCGCCAGCCCGCCCGGCGCGGCGTCGAGGGCCTCGGCGAGGTCGGCGGGGAGAGGAAATGTCATGTCGAGCTCGCGCCGCGTCATCAGACCGCGAGTGCGATACTCGCGATCTCGTCGGCATCGGGCCGATCGTCCACGTCGGCGGACACGACGTTGTTGCCTTCCAGGACGTCGGCCTGGACCAGCTCCCAGACGGCTCGCTGTCGCGTCTGCACGGTGATCCGCGCGCGAATCGGCGTGCCGAACGACAGCTTGTTCTCGGAGCGCAGACCGCGAATGCGCGCGGTGACCCGCTGCGCGTAGCGGAACGCCCGGACGGCTTCCCCGTCGCCCGGGCCGGCGGAATCGCCCAGCCACGCGTCGAGCTCCCGCGCCGACGGCCACGGCGCCCGGTGAATCGATCCGTCCTGCCACCACGACCACGCCTCTTCGGTGACGAAGGGCAGATAGGGCGCGAACAGCCGAAGCACGACCGAAAGGGCATGAGTGGAGGCCGCGACGGCGGATTCGGCGTCAGGCCCCGTCCTGGCGCGGCGGCGCTTCGCGAGCTCGATGTAGTCGTCGCAGAATTCCCAGAAGAACGTCTCGATCTCGCGCAGGGCCGCCGCATAGTCGTACTCGTCGAGGCGCCGCGATGCGTCGTCGACCACGCCCCGAAGCTGCAGCAGCATGCCCCGGTCGAGCGCCTGCGTCACCGGGCCGGCGGGCCCCGGCCGCGAGAGGACGAACTTCGACGCGTTCAGGATCTTGATCCCGAGGCGCCGGCCGATCTTCATCTGGCCCGGGTCGAACGCCGTGTCCACGCCGGGGCCGCCCTTCGCGGCCCAATACCGCACCGCATCCGATCCGTGCTCCTCGAGGAGCCCGAGTGGCGTCACGACGTTGCCCTTGGACTTCGACATCTTCTTGCGATCGGGATCGAGCACCCATCCGGAAATCGCGGCGTGCGCCCAGGGCAGCGACCCGGTCTCCAGGTGCGAGCGCAGCACCGTGGCGAACAGCCAGGTCCGGATGATGTCGTGCGCCTGCGGACGCAGATCCATCGGGAACGTCCGACGCCAGAGCTCGGCGTCCTCTTCCCACCCGCAGACGATGAGCGGCGTCAGCGAGGAGGTGGCCCACGTGTCCATGACGTCCGGGTCGCCGGCGAAGCCGCCGGGTGCGCCACGCTGGTCCGGCCGGAAGCCCTCGGGCACGTCGCTGGAGGGATCGATCGGCAGGCGGCCCTCCGCCGGCAACAGCCGGTCGTCGTAATCGATCGTGCCGTCTTCGCGCACGCGGTACCAGACCGGGAAGGGTACGCCGAAGAACCGCTGCCGGCTGACGCACCAGTCGCCGGTGAGCCCGTTCACCCAGTTCTCGTAGCGCGCGAGCATGTAGGCCGGATGCCACACCAGCTGCCGCCCGCGCGCGAGCAGCTCGTCGCGAATGTCCATCGTGCGGATGAACCATTGGCGGCTGGTGAGGATCTCGAGCGGCCGGTCGCCCTTCTCGTAGAACTTGACCGGATGCGTGATCGGCCGCGGGTCGCCGACGAGGTCGCCGCTGGCGCGCAGCAGGTCGACGATCCGGGCCCTGGCCTTGTCGACCGGCAGCCCCGCCAGCGTGTCGTAGTGCTGCTGGGCCGCGGCGGCGTCGGCCGACTCCCACCCCTCGACGCCCCACGCCACGGGCCGGAGCGTCCCGTTCGGCTGGATGATCGCGCGTACCGGCAGCGTCAGCTCCCGCCACCACGTCACGTCGGTGACGTCGCCGAACGTGCAGATCATCGCAATGCCGCTGCCCTTCGCGGGGTCGGCGAGCGCGTGCGGCTTCACGGGCACGGGCACCTGGAACAGCGGCGTCAGCACCGTGCTGCCGAACAGCGGCCGATAGCGCTCGTCGTCGGGATGCGCCACGAGCGCGACGCAGGCAGGAATCAGCTCCGGCCGCGTCGTCTCGATCTCGACGTACTCGCCGGATCGATCGGGGCGTGCGAAGCGGAGGCGATGGTAGGCGCCCGGCCGCTCGCGGTCCTCGAGCTCGGCCTGCGCGACGGCGGTCCGGTAGTCCACGTCCCACAACGTGGGCGCCTCGATCTGGTAGGCGCGGTCCCGCGCGAGCAGACGGAGGAACGCCAGCTGCGAGGCCCGCTGCGCGCGGCGGCCGATCGTGGCGTAGGTCCGATCCCAGTCGACCGATAGACCGAGCTGGCGCCAGAGGTTCTCGAACACCTGCTCGTCGGCGGCCGTCAGGCGCGCGCAAAGCTCGATGAAGTTCGGCCGCGAGATCGAAACAGGCGGTTTCGGTGGGTCTGCCGGCGGAACGAACGACGGGTCGTAAGGCAGGCTCGGATCGCATCGCACGCCGAAGTAGATCTGCACCCGGCGCTCGGTCGGCAGGCCGTTGTCGTCCCAGCCCATCGGGTAGAAGACGTGCCGGCCGCGCATGCGCTGGACGCGCGCGATGACGTCGGTATGGGTGTACGAGAAGACGTGCCCGACGTGCAGCGACCCACTGACCGTCGGAGGCGGCGTGTCGATCGAGAAGACGTCCTCGCGCGCGGCGGGCGGCTCGAAGCGATAGACGCCGTCCGCCTGCCAGCGGGGCCGCCACTTCGCCTCGAGGCCCTCGAGCGCAGGCTTGTCGGGAACACGCAGAGGCGGCATTGCGGCGTTCGGATGGTCGAGCGGCGTGGAACTACCGGGGGTTCGGTCTGATTCTGTCAAGCTCTTCCCTGATCAATCGTTCGGCGATGTCGAGCACGAGGCGCTGGACCACGTCGTCGGACAGCCGCGCGAGGGCGCGGCGCACGATCTCGTCCATCAGCGCCTCCGAGATCGCGACGCGCGTCTGGGTGGGCCGACGTCCCTCCGACTGCTCGGCCGCGAGGAGCGCGGCAAACGCGCCCGCCCTCGTGAGACGGGACGCGGCCGCGACCGCGGAACCTTCGGGGGAGCTGGCGGGCGGACGCGGCGCCTCGGGAGGCGTGCGCGGCGGATCGACGGCGCGCGCCGATCCGTCGCGTCCGGCTGCATCGGCGGCACGCTCGGCCCACGCCGGGACCGCCCCAATCGACGCCGGCCCGGGCACGGCCAGCGGACCGCCGGCCTGCGGCGGCGGATTCGGCAAATCCCAGTCGCCGAAGGCGCGATCCGCGCTCGGCGCGTCAGCACCGACCGGGCCGAAGCCGCCTTCCATCTCGGCCCCGGGCCCCTCGTCGGCGTGCATCGCCGACGGCTCCGGGTCGAGCTGCGCGAACGCGGCGTCCAGGCGATCGAATTCGCGGCGGAACGTCTCGTCCACCTCCAGGCGCTCGAACGCCCTGCGCTCGCGGCGTTCGCTGACGAGGGAGCTCGTTCGCGACGCAGCGAGCGGTGGCCCGCCGGCGCCGCGGGCACGCCCGAGCGGGTCCGGACGGGAAGCGCTTCCGGGATCGGCCGGCGCGTCGGACGCGAGCGGCACGGTCCAGGTCGGCGGCGGATCGAGCCGCTGAAAGGGCACGGCGCGCAAGCCGGCACCGCGCCGGGCGGCCAGCAGCTCCCGGACGCGGCCGAGGAGCTGCTGCGGCTCGAACGGCTTGACGAGGACGCCGTCGCATCCGCTGGTCCGCGCCTTCTCTTCGTCGACCGGCTCGAACGCGCCTGTCAGGAGCAGCACCGGGATGCCGCGCAGCCCGGGCGTCTGTTTCACGTGCGCCGCGACGGCGTAGCCATCCAGCCGCGGCATGCCGACGTCGGCGAGCACGACGTCTGGAGGCTCGGCGTCGATCCGCTCGATCGCCGACTCGCCGTCTCCGGTCGTGACGACCCGCACGTCCTCGTTGGCGAAGGTCAGCTCGACCACGCGCTGGATCGTCACGCTGTCATCGGCGAGAAGCAGAGTCGGCATGGGATTAGAGGGCCTCGGCGCGCGGCTTCACGTGCTCCTGGATGAACCGGACGATATCCTGCATCGGGCTTCCAGGCAAAAAGATTTCGTCGACGCCGATCGCCTTCAGCCTTGGGATGTCCACGTCGGGGATGATGCCGCCAACGACGACCAGGACGTGGTCCAGGCCGCTCTCGTGCAGCAGTTCCATGACACGCGGACAGACGTGCATGTGGGCGCCGCTCAGGATCGAGAGGCCGATGACGTCGGCGTCCTCCTGCAGGGCGGCCGAGACGATCTGCTCCGGCGTCTGGCGCAGTCCCGTGTAGACGACCTCCATGCCGGCGTCCCGCAGGGCGCGCGCGATGACCTTCGCCCCGCGGTCGTGCCCATCGAGGCCCGGCTTGGCGATGATGACGCGGATCCTGTTCATGGCGTTCCGGGGTCGCCCCGAGGCTAGATGACGGCCGCTTCCTGGTACTCGCCCCACTCGTCACGCAACGCGTCGCACATCTCGCCGACGGTCGCATAGGCGCGGACGCAGTCGAGCAACGGGTACATCGTGTTCCCGGCGCCGCGCGCCGCGGCGCGCAGCGCCTCCAGCGCGCGTGCGACGTGGGACGCGTCGCGCGTCCGTCGGACCTGTTCCAACCTGGCTTGCTGCGCCTCGCCGGCGCGCTCGTCGATGTACAGGGTGGGCACCGGCGTGTCCTCGTCGTCCACGAACGCGTTGACGCCGACGATCAGGGTCCTGCCGGCGTCCACCGCCTGCTGGAAACGATACGCCGACTCCGCGATCTCCCGCTGCGGAAATCCGGCCTCGATGGCGGCGACCATCCCACCCATCCGATCGATCGCGGCGATGTAGTCGCGGGCTTCGTCCTCCAGGTCGAGGGTCAGCCGCTCCAGGAAGCAGGATCCGCCGAGCGGATCGACGACCGCCGCCGCGCCGCTCTCGTAGGCCAGCACCTGCTGCGTGCGCAGGGCCAGGGTCGCCGCCTCGGCGGTCGGCAGGGCGAGCGCCTCGTCGAGCGAGTTCGTGTGCAGCGAATTCGCCCCGCCGAGCACGGCCGCGAGCGCCTGCAGGGCCGTGCGCACCACGTTGTTGTACGGCTGCTGGGCCGTAAGCGACACGCCGGCGGTCTGCGCGTGGAACCGCAGCTTCCACGAGCGCTCATCGCGGGCGCCGAACCGCTCGCGCATGACATGCGCCCAGATCTTGCGCGCGGCGCGGTACTTCGCGATCTCCTCGAAGAAGTCGCTGTGCGCGTTGAAGAAGAACGACAGGCGCGGCGCGAACGCGTCCACTGGAAGCCCCGCGTCCACGCCCCACTGCACGTACTCGATCCCGTCCCGCAGGGTGAGCGCCAGCTCCTGGAGCGCCGTCGCGCCCGCCTCGCGGATGTGATAGCCGCTGATCGAGATCGTGTTCCACTTCGGCGCCTCCGTGGCGCAGAACGCGCACACGTCGGCGACGAAGCGCATCGACGGGCGCGGCGGGAAGATGTACTCCTTCTGGGCGATGAACTCCTTGAGGATGTCGTTCTGGATCGTGCCCGAGAGCGTGGTCCAGTCGGCGCCCTGCCGCTCCGCGACCGCCAGGTACATCGCAAGGAGCACGGGCGCGGGCGAATTGATCGTCATCGACGTGGTGACCCGCCCGAGCGGAATACCGTCGAGGAGCCGCTCCATGTCGGCCAGCGACGCCACCGACACGCCGCACTTCCCGACTTCGCCCAGCGCCAGCGGGTGATCCGGATCCCGGCCCATGAGCGTCGGCAGATCGAAGGCGACGCTCAGCCCCGTGCCGCCGGCGGCGAGCAGCTGTTTGTAGCGCGCGTTCGTCTCCTCCGGCGTGCCATAGCCCGCGAACTGCCGCATCGTCCAGAGCTTGCCCCGGTAGCCGCTGGCGTGAATGCCGCGCGTGTAGGGAAAGTCGCCCGGGTCCCCGAGGTCGCGCGCGTAGTCCAGATCGCGGAGATCGGCGGGCGTGTAAAGCGGCCGGATGGGCCGGCCCGAGATCGTCGTGAACTCGCGCGCACGCGACCCGGAGCCCGCGGTGACCGTCGCCTTCATCAGCGTCGATTATATTTCTTCGCTTCGCGCCCGCCGAACCGCCATGCTACGCTCCGGAGAATCGTGGCGCACGGCAGCATCTTCAGCGAAATGCTCCAGGAGTTCGACGAAGCGGCCCGGCTCGTCGGCCTCGATCCCGGCATCTGGGAAATCCTCACGCACCCGAAGCGCCAGGTGATCGTCTCGTGTCCGGTCCAGCTCGACAACGGCCGCATCCGGGTCTTCACCGGCTTCCGCGTCCAGTACAACATCACGCTCGGGCCGGCGAAGGGGGGCATCCGGTACCACCCCGGCGTGACGCTGGATGAGGTCACGGCCCTCGCGGCCTGGATGACCTGGAAGTGCGCGGTCGCGGGCATTCCGTTCGGCGGCGGCAAGGGCGGCGTCGTCTGCGACCCGGCGACGATGTCGCCGCGCGAGCTCGAGGCCCTGACGCGGCGCTACGTCGCCGAGATCGTCGACCTGCTCGGCCCCGACAAGGACGTGCCGGCGCCCGACGTCAACACCAACGAACAGATCATGGCGTGGGTGATGGACACCTACAGCATGCATGCGGGCACGACGACGACCTCGGTCGTGACGGGCAAGCCGGTGGAGATGGGCGGATCGCTCGGCCGCCGCGAGGCCACCGGGCGCGGCGTCATGATCGTCACGCGGGAAGCCGTGCGCCACCTGGACATCGACATCATCGGCGCGACGGTCGCCATCCAGGGATTCGGCAACGTCGGGTCCGTTTCGGCGAGCCTGCTGCAGCGCATCGGCGCGAAGATCGTCGCCGTCGCCGACGTGCAGGGCGGCGTGCACAATCCGGCCGGACTGGACATCCCGAAGCTGCTCGAGTGGGCCGCCGCCCACAAGACGGTCGCCGGCTTCCCTCAAGCCGATCCGCTGCCCCGCGAGCAGATCTTCGAGCTCGAGACCGACATCCTCATCCCGGCGGCCCTCGAGAACCAGATCACCAGCGAGAACGCCGGCGCCATCAAGGCGAAGATCATCGTCGAAGGCGCCAACGGTCCGACGACGCCCGACGCGCACCGGCAGCTGCACGAACGGGGCATCCTCGTCGTCCCGGACATCCTGGCCAACGTCGGCGGCGTGACCGCGTCCTACTTCGAGTGGGTGCAGGACCGGCAGGGATACTTCTGGCGCGAGAGCGAGGTCAACGATCGACTGGAGCTCAAGATGGTCGAGGCCTTCACCCGCGTCCTGCAGGCGGCGAGGAAATACGGATGCGACCTGCGCACCGCCGCCTACATCGTCGCCATCACCCGCGTCGCCGCCGTGACGAAGCTGCGCGGGATGTACGCATAGGTCGGCGCGGGCGCCATCCGCCGGCTTCAGCCGGAGCCTCCGAGGGACGCGCGCGGCACCGGCGCCTCGCTCTGCGCGGCCGCCCGCAGCATCGTCGCGGCCGCGTACAGCACCACGACCACGACGAGCCACTGGATGAACCGCAGCGGCAGCGACTTGACGACGTAGGCCGCCACGAGCACTCCGGGGATCCCGCCGAGCGCCAGCCCCAGCGCCGGCCGTCTCGCGTAGCAGTGGCGGCTCACGAACCGGGCGCTGCTGACCGGCATGAGGAACGCGCAGGAGCCCATCATGATCGGGAACGCCGCCAACGGGTCCATGCCGAGCAGGCTGACCATGAGCAGGCACGGCGCGTACAGGCCGATGCCGAGCGTCATCAGCATCCCGAGGACCAGGTTGCCCACGATGCCCGCCACGAGCTTCCCGCCCGACAGCGCGAGCGCCGTGCCGCCCGGCGGCCCGATCCCCTCGAGTGAGCGCACCCAGAGCGCGGCGGCCGCGAGCAGCGCCAGCCCCATGCCGATCTGGACCTTTCTCCTGGACCACCCGGACACGATCCCGGCGCCGAACCACGCGCCGGCCACGGCGGCTCCGATGAGCGCGAGCATGGTCGCGGGATCGACGGCGACGATGGCGATGAAGATGAACGCCTCGGCGATCGTGGGCAACGTATCGCCGACGTTGAGCGTCCCGGGAATCAGCCGGTCCGGCACCATGCCGGCGAACTTGTAGATGCTCGTCGTCGGCGCGAAGGATCCGACGCCGAGCGTGTCGAAGAAGTTGGTGACGAAACCAACGGCGATCTGCAGCGGTGAGGGGATTCGCAAATCCGTCACCTCGGCCGGCACGTCGGGGACGCGGGCCGCCGCGGCCGCGCCGCGCCACCAGGTCAGCAGGTGCGCGAGGGTGAACGCCCCGAGCGCGAGGAAGAGGAGGCTCTTGGCGGACAAGATTCCGGGGTCCGAGGTTCCGAG
Organism: uncultured Acidobacteriota bacterium; assembly: GCA_963764505.1. Classification (GTDB taxonomy): domain Bacteria; phylum Acidobacteriota; class Vicinamibacteria; order Vicinamibacterales; family SCN-69-37; genus CAVXSP01. The sequence continues at coordinate 3,365,461 of CAVXSP010000001.1, forward strand.
GTTCTCGGGCTTACAGTCAGGCTCCAGAACTTCGGAACCTGGAACGTCGGAACCCCGGAACCCGGTCGCTCATGACGTCACCCGGATCGCCACGAGCGACTGCACGCTGGCGTCGGTGGCTTTCGCGTCGATTTCGATGACGTAGTCGCCCGGGGCCAGCGGGCCGAGGCTGACCTGCGCTTCGAACGTTCCATCGGGCAGACGGTTCGGCGCCGGGAAGTCGGCCATCTTCTTCCCCTGGCTGTTGAGCAGCCGGAGCGCGACGGTGGGGGCCGTGCCGCCGGGGCCGTAGGCCTGGAAGCGCAGCAGCAGCTGTTCGGTCCTGGAGAACTCGCGCGTGACCGAGGGCACCGGCGACTCCGCGGCGCGGATCTGCTGGATGTCGCGGGCGGTCCGGCCGCGGTAGACGGCCGGCGTCGTGATGAGCGGGCCGACGGTCGTGTAGTCCGGCACGTCGACCGCCGTGTCCTCGTGGTCCACCCGGCGGCCTCTCGCGTTCTCCGCCACGATCTGCAGGCGCACGTCTCCAGGCGGCGCGTCGAAGACGATGCGGCCGGTCGGCGTCGGCGTCTGCGGATCGCGCGGCACGGCGCCGCGGAAGAGCACATCGCCCTGCGCCGAGGTGGCGGTCAGCTCGACGTGGTCGACGGCGTCGGGATCGTCGCCGCGCGAGGCGGCGGTGCCGACGCGCGGCGGCAGCGGCTCCCAGGCGAACGTGACGCTCGCCCGCCCCTTGTCACCGCGCTCCGAGCCGATCCACGTGCGGACCGCGTGATCGCGTCCCACGGCGAGCGAGCTGAGCGCGTTCTCGACGGCGATCGGCGTGCCTTCGCGCGGCGGCGCCGTCGCGCGCGCGGCGTCCTCCGCCGTGTACGCCCAGTAGCCCTTGCGCGCGCGCACCTCCAGGTCCTTGCGCTTCACGCGGACGTTGATCTCGTGAAACTTTCCGTCGCGCGGCGCCTCGGTGGAGGTGTAGCCGAGCAGGTAGTAGGCGTTCATGTCCGCCATCATCTTCTTGAGCTCGGGCAGCGGCTCGTTCCGGTTGACGATCGCCCGGCCGTCGGTGTTGGACGCCAGGATCTTCAGGGAGTCCTGCTGCTCGTTCAGATTGACGCGATCCGCCTCGAGCGTCGTCATGTCGTTGTTGACGGGCGAATCGAACGCCGCGAGCCCCCGGGGATCGAGCGTGTAGATGGACGTGTTGCTCCGGGACGCGGCGCTGAAGACGAGCTGCATCTCGCTCAGCACGTCCACCTGGTTGAAGAACCGCTGGCTCGTGGTCACGTCGGGCCGCTCGGTCGTGAAGAGCTGTCCCTTCGTGCGAATCCCGGCCGGCAGCGTCCCCGACAGCCCCTCGCTCACGTAGAGCACCTGTTTCTTGCCCTCGCGCAGCGTGCCCAGATACGTGGCCAGCCCCCGCAACGCGGTCAACGTCACCTGCCGCCGGATGAGCTCCTGCGCCTCCGGCGGATACTCCGCGTACTGCTCCTCGTACGGATTCGTCGGGACGTAGTTGTACTTCCGCCCGAGGAACTTCATGACGGCCCCCGCCATCGCCTCGTGGTTGCGGGAGAAGGTGATCGCCGAGACGGGCGTGAGCGGATACATCAGCGCCACGAGGTCGTTCGGCGTGAGCTGGCCGATGAACTGCGCCAGCTGCTGGCGGATGACGAGGGAGTTGCCGACCCGGACGTGGTAGTCGTCGAGGAAGATCACCAGGATCCGGACGTCGTCGCGCGCGGTCTCCCGCTGCTGCTGATCCATCGACGTGATGTCGTGGACGAAGGAGGACGAGGCCTGGGCGTCGTGGTCGATCTCGATGAGCTTGAACGACTGGATCGCCTGCGGCTTCTTGTTCTCGGTGATCTCGAAGTCCTCGGGCTTGAGGTCGAGCACGGGCCGCCCGTCCCTGTCGGTGACGATCGCGTCGACGGTGACGGCGTCGATGCGGCTGCGGAACGTCGGGGCCTGCCCGTCCGGCCCCGGCGCGGCCTGGCCGGCATCGGGCGGGGCGGGGGCCTGCGGTTGCCGGGCCAGCACGGACACCACCGCAAGCGCCAGCGAGCCGATCGCGACGGAGAGCACGCGAGCACGCATGAGTGACCCCTTTCCCGAATGATAACATCGCACGATGGCGCCTCCGGCCGGCGCGGGCCTGACGCAACTGGCCGACGAGGAGCGTCTGCTGCGCGACAGCGTTCGTTCCTTCGCCGAGGCGCACATCCGCCCGCGCGTCCGGGAGATGGACGACGCCGGGGCCATTCCCCGCCCGCTGATCGATGCGCTCTTCGACCTGGGAATCATGGGCATCGAGGTCCCGGAGCGGTTCGGCGGCGCCGGAGGCACGTTCTTCCAGTCGATCCTGACGATCGAGGAGCTCTCGCGCGTCGACCCCGCGATTGGCGTCCTGGTGGACGTGCAGAACACCCTGGTGGTCAACGCGATCGTCCGGTGGGGCCGACCCGAGGTCCAGGCGCGCGTGCTGCCGCGGCTCGCGACGGCGAGCGTCGGCGCCTACGCGCTGTCGGAGGCCGGCTCCGGCAGCGATGCGTTCGCCCTCGAGACGCGCGCGCGCGAACAGGCCGACGGCTTCGTCCTGACGGGCCGCAAGCTCTGGATCACGAACGCGCACGAGGCCGACCTCTTCATCGTGTTCGCGACCGTCGATCCGGATGCCGGCCATCGGGGCATCACGGCGTTCCTGGTCGAGCGCAGCGCGCCGGGCCTCCACGTCACGCGGAAGGAGGACAAGCTCGGCATCCGCGCGTCGAGCACGTGCGAAGTCGCGCTCGACGAGTGCCGCGTCGAGCGCGACGCCGTGCTCGGCGAGATCGGCCGGGGCTACAAGGTCGCGATGGAGACCTTGAACGAAGGCCGGATCGGCATCGGCGCGCAGATGCTCGGCCTCGCGGAAGGCGCGCTGGCGCACGCCGTGCGCTACACGAAGGAGCGCCACCAGTTCGGCCGGGCCGTCGCCGAGTTCCAGGGCGTCCAGTTCCAGCTCGCCCGTGCCGCGACCGAAATCGAGGCGGCGCGACTGCTCGTCTACAACGCCGCCCGGCGCCGCGACGCCGGTGAGCCGTTGCTCACCGAGTCGGCGATGTGCAAGCTGTTCGCCTCCGAAGTCGCCGAACGCGTGGCGTCGCTCGCCGTCAATCTCTTCGGCGGCTGCGGGTTCGTCAAGGACTACCCCGTCGAGAAACTCTATCGCGACGCGAAGATCGGGCAGATCTACGAGGGCACGTCCAACCTGTTGCTGCAGACGATTGCGAAGCAGATGCTCGCGTAGCGGGTTCAGCCCCCTACGATGGACCTCGCAATGATGAGCCGCTGCACTTCGGAAGTCCCCTGATAGATCTCCGCCGCGCGGATGTCCCGGAAGAGTCTCTCGATCGTCGAACCGCGCCGGTATCCTTCCGAGGCGAGGATCTGCATGGCCCGGTCGGCGGCCCGGTGCGCGGCCTCCGACGCCTGCAGCTTCGCCATGGCCGCCTCGACGACGGCGTGCGGCGCGCGGTCCATCGCGTCGGCGGCGTTCCACGTGAGCATCCGCGCGGCGTCGAGCTCGGTCGCGATGTCGGCCAGCTGGAACTGAATCGCCTGGAACACCGCGATCGGGTGGCCGAACGCCTGCCGCCGTCGCGAGTAACCGAGCGCCTCCTGGAGCGCGGCGCGCCCGACGCCGAGCGCCTGCGCCGCAATCGCGACGCGGCCGCCCTCGAGCGCCCGCCGCGCCAGCGCGAAGCCTTCATCGCGGCGGCCCAGGAGACCGGACTCGGGCACGAAGACATCGTCGAACCGGAGGTTCAAACAGCCGAGCCCGCGCACGCCGAGCGAGTCGGGGGCAGGCGCTCGCTCGATCCCCTGAGCGTCGCGGGGCACGAGGAACGCGCTGATCCCGCGGCCGCCTTCACCCGGCCGCGTGGCGGCGAACACAATCGTCACGTCGGCCACCTCGGCGTTCGTGACCCAGACCTTCGTGCCGCGCAGCCGGTAGCCGCCGTCGACGGCGAGCGCCACCGTCTCCTGGTGGGCCGCGTCGGATCCGGATTGCGGCTCCGCGAGCGCAAAGGCGCCAATCGCCCTGCCGTCGGCGAGCGGCGCCAGCCAGCGCGCCCGCTGCTCGGCGCTGCCGAACTCCTGGATCGGTTCGACGACGAGCGAGTTGTGGACCGAGAGGATGACGGCCAGCGTCGCGCTCGCCGCGGCCAGCTCTTCGATGACCGCCGCGTAGGTGACGCAGTCCCGGCCGGCGCCGCCGAACTCGGGACGGATCCTGACGGCAAGCAGCCCGAGCGCGGCCGCCTCGCTCACCAGTCGGCGCGGGAATGCGCCGGTGCGATCGATCTCGGCCGCGCGCGTCGCGACGCGGGATCGGGCGAACTCCGCCGCGGCGTCGACGAAACGCGTCTGATCCACCGAGAGCGCGAAGTCCATCCGCACATTTCATCACGAAGTGGACGAACTCGAGAGCACCCCGGACGTGCTCCAGCGATCGGACGCTCAGGGCACGACGATCTCCGCAAAGGCGGACCGAATCCGCGACCCGGTCTGCGTCAGCTCCTCCGGGAGCACGCGCGTCTCCCCGACGATGCTCATGAAGTTGGTGTCGCCGTTCCAGCGAGGCACCACGTGCATGTGGAGATGATCGAGCACGCCGGCGCCGGCGGGCTTGCCGAGATTCAATCCCATGTTGAAGCCGTGCGGATCGTAGGCGAGCGTGAGGACGCGTTCGGCGGCCTGCGTGAGCTGCCCGAACTCGGCGAGCTCGTCCTGGCCGAGATTGACGAGCCGGCCGACGTGCCGGTTGGGCACGATCATCAGATGACCGTTGTTGTACGGGAACTTGTTCAGGATGACGAAGCAGGTGCGGCCGCGGTGCACGATCAGCGGCTCGGTGTCCATCCGCGCCAGCGCGTCACAGAAGATGCAGCCACCCACGCCCTTGCTGGCTCCGATCACATAGGACAGACGCCAGGGCGTCCAGAGGCGGTCCACGGATTCACAACGAGGCGATGGGGTCGCCGTCGGCCCCGGCCTCCTCGATCGCCCTGTTGATCAGGTCCTTCAGCTCCTTGCCCGGCTTGAAGTACGGCACCTTCTTGGGCGGCACGTCGACCTTGTCCCCCGTCTTCGGATTCCGGCCCTTGCGCGGCTCGCGCTGACGGAGCCGGAAGCTGCCGAACCCCCGCAACTCGATCTTCTCGCCCCGATGCAGCGCGTCCACGATGCTCTTGAAGACGGTGTCGACGATGACCTCCGAGTCCTTCTTGGTGAGGTCGGAGACCCGCGAGACTTCCTCTACGAGTTCGGCTTTGGTCATAGACGAGGGCTGCGGGCTCTGGACGCTGGGCTCTGGGCTCTGGGCTTCGGGCGACATCGAAGCCCAGAGCCCAGAGCCCAGAGCCCGAAGCCCAGAGCCCTTTACTTCAGATGCTTGAAGTGATCCCCCAGCGTCACCTCCGGGCGGCCGGACGATTCGGTGTAGGCCTCCCAGTCGGCCCGGTACTCCTGATCCTTCAGGGCGCGAATGCTGAGCCCGATCTTCCGCTCCTCGGGCACCAGCCGGATGATCTTCATCTGATAGGTCTCTCCGGTCCGGAGCTCGAGCTTCTCGCCGCCCTGCGAGGAGTCGAACTCCGAGACGTGGATCAGCCCCTCGATGCCGTCGGCCAGCTCGACGAACGCGCCGAAGTTGGTCAACCGGACCACCTTGCCCTCGACGATGTCGCCGACGTGGTGCGCGTCGAAGAACTCCTTCCAGATCCCGGTCTGCAGCTGCTTCAGGCCGAGCGACAGCCGCTGGTTCTCGGCGTCGATGCTGAGCACCTGCGCTTCGACGACGTCCCCCTTCTTGAGCACCTCCGAGGGGTGCTTCACCTTGCTCCAGGACATGTCGGAGATGTGGATGAGGCCGTCGATGCCCTCCTCCACCTCCACGAACGCGCCGAACTCGGTCAGGTTCCGGACCTTGCCGGTGATCGTGCTGCCGACGGGGTACTTGTCCGCCAGCTCGTGCCAGGGGTTCGTCTCGACCTGCTTCAGGCCCAGGGAGATGCGGCGTGCGCCCGGGTCGACGCCGAGCACCATCGCCTCGACGGCGTCGCCCTGGTTGAGGATCTTCGACGGGTGCTTCACCCGCTTGCTCCACGACATCTCGGAGACGTGGATGAGCCCTTCGACGCCCGGCTCGAGCTCGATGAACGCGCCGTAGTCGGTGAGGCTGACGACCTTGCCGGACACGCGCATGCCCACCGGATAGCGCTCGATGACGGCGTTCCACGGATCGGCGACGATCTGCTTGTGTCCGAGCGAGACGCGTTCGGTGGCCGGATCGTACTTGAGGACGATCACGTCGAGCTCGTCGCCGACCTTGACGACCTCCGACGGATGCGTCACGCGGCCCCAGGACATGTCCGTGATGTGCAGCAGCCCGTCGATGCCGCCCAGGTCGATGAACGCCCCGTAGTCGGTGAGATTCTTGACGGTGCCGCGCAGCACCTTCCCCTCCGACAGCGTGTCGAGCGTGATCTTCTTCTTCTCGGCATTCTCCTCTTCGAGCAGGACCTTGCGCGAGAGCACGATGTTGCCGCGCTTCTTGTTGACCTTGATGACGCGCATGCGCAGCTCCTGGCCCTTCAGGGCGTCGAGGTTGCGCACGGGGCGGACGTCGATCTGCGATCCCGGCAGGAACGCCCGGACGCCGATATCCACCGCCAGCCCGCCTTTGATCCGCTCGATGACGCGGCCGATGACGACCTTCCGTTCCTGGTAGGCCTTCTCGACCTCGTCCCAGATCTTCATCTTCTCGGCCTTCTCGCGGGAGAGGACGACGTATCCCTCGCGATCCTCGGTGCGCTCGAGCAGCACGTCGACGCTGTCGCCAGGCTGCGCCATCACCTGGCCGCTCTCGTCGAGGAACTCCTCGATCGGGATGAGGCCTTCCGACTTGAAACCGACATCGACAATGACCTCGGTCGGCGTGACTTTGACGACCGTGCCCTTGACGACTTCGCCTTCCGCGATGTTGCGGAAGCTGGTATCGTAAAAGTCCGCCAGGCGCGCGTATTCCTGCGGATCCATCTCTTCGCCGTCGCGGGAGGAGGAGAATGTTGAAAAGCCCTTCAGGGTCTTCGTGCCTCCTTGTCGAAGCTGGGTTCTCTTTGACTCATCTGTCATCGCGTTCAAGGGCCTCCTCACGCACGAGCGTGCTGCGCCGGGTCGAAGCGCCGGCGCGCGCTAGATTCGCTTCGCAACGGGTGCGATAAGCATTTTATTATCCGGTACTTACGACCCCCGGTCAACCAACGCGGCAAGGAGGACGGTGATGGCGAAGAAGAGACGGCCGGCAAGACGCTCCAAGACGCGCGGCCGCCGCGCCCCGGCAGCAAGACGCGCCCGGACGAAGAAGGCCCCGAAGGCGCGCCGGGCCGCCGTGCGGTCCCGCACCCGTCCCCGCGCCAAACCCCGGCCAAAGCCGCGGAAGCGCGCCGCGCGGCCGCGGTCCGCCGTCCGCTCGCGCGCCGCCGCCAACCCCAAGCCGCGCCGCCCAGCCGCCGGGCGCCGGAACGCGCCGCGAACGCCGCCCCGCGCCAGATCCGCCGCCCCGCCCGCGCTGCGGATCGAGCGGACGCGCCGGAAGCTCGCCGACGTCGAGCGCCTCGAGCCCGCACGGGATCAGCCGCGTGATCCGATGATGGCGGCGGCCCGCTCGGGACATGACGAGATGCGCGCGCAGCTCCGGCATCACACCGCGGCCAGCCCGAAGCTCACCGCCGGCGACATCGACGCGGATTGGCAGGACGCGTACGCCGTCGGCGACGAAGCGCCGGGCGGCGACAATCCGACACCCGATCAGGACCGGGTCGACGACATCGGCCGCGCGCTCGGCGTCCAGTACCAGGACAATCAGGAGCTCCAGGGCGGAGAGGAAATCACCGAACGGGACCAGAAGCGCTGGGAGCTCGATCCGGCGTCATCGGACGACTGGCCGCACAAGGACAAGGAATGAACGAGGGAGGGCAATCGGGCCCAGGTATCGGAAGGGACGACCGATTGCCCACACTCCATTACCCGTTGCCGATGACCCGCCGCCCCGCCACCTTGTCCTCCACGATCCCGATGACGCGCGCGACGACCTGCTCGATGGTGAGCTCCGTCGTATCGATGTAGACCGCGTCGGCGGCGCGCGTCAGCGGCGAGACGGCGCGCGTGCGATCGGCGCGGTCGCGCGCGTCGAGCGCCTCCGCGACGGCGGCCGGCGCGTCGCGCGCCGCGGCGTGGGCCGGATCGCGCGCACGGCGTCGGGCGCGCTCCGCCGGCGAGGCATCGAGAAACACCTTCACATCGGCGTCCGGAAAGACCACCGTCCCGATGTCCCGGCCCTCCATGACGACCGAGGCAGCCGCGCCGTAGCGGCGCTGCCGCGCAACGAGCACCGTCCGGACGGCCGGATGGCGCGCGACGATCGCCGCGGCAGCGTCGATGGCCGGCGTTCGGATCGCCTGCGTGACGTCCTCGCCGTCGATCCGGATGCGCCCGTCGATCTCGAACACCGCCTGTTCGGCGATGCGCGCCACGCGCTCCGCGTCAGCCAGGTCGACCGACTGCTGCTGCGCTTTCCAAGCGACCGCTCGATACATCGCGCCGGTGTCCACGTGCGGAATACGGAGCCTGGCCGCGACCGTGCGCGCCACGGTGCCCTTCCCCGCGCCGGAGGGGCCGTCGATGGCGATGATGAGCGGAGGCGACGTCATGGCCTTCCCATTCTTGATCGGCTCCGGTGGAGACGGACCCGCCAGCCCGGGCGCCGACACGTCGTATTCCGGAGTTGTGAACGGGGAAGCCCGGGCCTATGATGCGACCCGACGCATGTCGCGCCGCCATGCACTGGCTGCCCTGCCGATCCTGCTCCTCGCGGTTGGCGTCTGGCTCGCACAGCCCTACTTCAGAGCCGCCGCGCTGGTGCTCGATCTCACCGGCTCGACATCCTGGATCAGGCATCTGCTGCCGGTCGACGTGCGCCGCGTGGAGGCGCACGACCTCCAGGTCCCGACGCGCGATGGCCCGGTCGGCGCGCGCGTGTACAGGCCCGACGGCGGCGGCGCACGCACGGTCCTCGTATTCCCGGGCGTCCACGCGGGCGGTCTCGACGAGCCGCGGCTCGACCGATTCGCACGACGCCTGGCGGCCACCGGACTGACGGTCGTCAGCGTCCCGTTGCCCGAACTGCGGCGATACCGGATCACGCCCGCCTCGACGGACATGATCGAGGACGCCGCCGGGTGGGTCGCCGCCGACGAGGCGCTCGCCCCGACGGGCCGGGTCACTCTCGCCGGCGTCAGCTTCGCGGGCGGACTGGCCGTCGTCGCGGCCGGCCGCCCGAGCCTGCGCGACAGAGTGGAGAGCGTCGTCGCGATCGGGGCGCACGCCGATCTGCCACAGGTCATGACCTATCTCTGTACCGGCCGGCTCCCGGACGGCGGAACGCTGCGCCCCCACGAGTACGGCATCGCCCTGATTCTGCTCGGCGCGCTGCCGGATTCTGGTGCCGGCCGGCGAGCTCGCACCCGCCCGCGCCGCCGTGCTTGCGTACCTCGACGCGTCGAGCCAGGAGAGCATCGACGTCGAACAGGCCGCGGCGATGCTGGCCGCGTCGCGGCGGAAGGCGGCCGAGGCGCCGGAGCCGGCGCGCGCGCTGCTCGCGCTCCTGTACGACCGCGATGTCGAGCGGCTCGGCGCCCGGCTCTTGCCGTACGTCGAACGACTGGGCGGCGCGCCCGCCCTCTCCCCCGTCCGGTCGCCCGCGCCGCTCGTTCCTGTGTTCCTGGTTCACGGCGAGACCGACAATGTCGTTCCGTCCTCGCAGACGCCTCGGCTCGCGGAGTACCTTCGATCCCGCGGAAACGGCCACGTCCACTGGCTGCTCACGCCGCTCCTCTCCCACGCCGACGTGCGAAGGCCCGCGACGATCGAGGCCTGGCGCGTGATCAGGTTCTGGCAGGAGCTGCTCGGTTCCTGACGCGGCGTGCGCCCGCCCGCCGGGGCGCGGGCCGCCCGAATCTGGTTCAGGACCCGGACGACGTAGATCAGATCGACGCCCGTCGGATTGTTCTGCCGTGTCGTGTGCGATTCCTGCGCGCCCTGCGCGATCGACGTGACGAGACGGAGCAGCTGCGAGAAGCGGTATTCGAACGAGACGACGCTCACGTCCTCGGCGCCGAACTCCTGGCGCAGGCCGATGAACGCGCGCGATCCGAGCTGGGTACCGAGCGACACCTCTGGCGCACCGCTCACGCCCTCAGCGCGAATCTCGAACAGGTCGAGATTCAGGGCGTTGCCCACCGACTCGGCGAGCGGCCCGGCAATCGCACCGAGCGCGAGACTGCCCGCGCGCTGTGCCAGGTTGACCCGCTGCGATTCGCCGAGCGAGTTCACCGGCTGCCCGAACACGATCAGCGACAGGATGTCGCTCTGGTCGAGCGGCGGCCGGCTGGACAGTTGAATCTCCGGCGCACGCGCGGTCCCCTGCACCGCGACGATCGTGGTCACGCCGGTGATGTCACGGGTGGCCGAGACGTTCAGAGCCGGGTCGATCGGCTCGGTGCCGTGGAACTGCACTTCGCTGCCGCGCGCGATGTCGAAACGCCGGCCCTGAAAATCGTAGAACCCGCGCACGACGTCGACGCCGCCCACGACGGTGAGATTGCCCCCGGGCGCCTTCTGGAGGTGCAGCGTGCCGCCGACCGTGAGGTTGGTGCTGCCGAGACCGACCGTCGAGTTCTCCGAGAGCCGCAGGTCCCGGGCGCGCAATACGACGTTGTCCGGCAGGCGCAGCTGCACGTCGAGCCTGGCGTTCTCGTACGGTGTGCCGGAGAGGGTCTGCTCCGCCTGCGCCACCGGCGTGGAAGGCGCCGGCGGCGCCGCCTGCGCCGCGGGCGCGGCGACTGCCGCAGCGGTCTGCTCCAGCGGCGCCTCGGGCCGAGTCGAATACGACGATGCATTGAACTGGGCCAGGAGCGTGTCGATCTCGAATCGTCCGCGCTGCACGCGGAGCGACCCGCTCACGTCGATCTGGCGCAGGGCGCCCGTCGCCTTCAGGTCGGCGTCGAGATCGAGCTCCCCGAACTTGTTCCGCAGCAGATGGATCTCGTCGGCGACGACCCTCACGTTCAGGTTCTGGACCTGCCGCCCGCCGACGACGTCGGCGCCGCCTTCGATCCTGAGCGGATGATGATCGTCATCCTCGATGACGAACTGATCGACTGCGACCCGATCGCCCTCGAACCGGAGGCGCGCCTGGCCGTTCGCGTACGAGACGCCCGTGGCCGGGAGCGAGAAGCCGGCGCCGTCGAGCGCGACCGTGCCCTCAAGACGCGGCGCGGTGAGCGTACCCGTGGCATGTACGTTGAACTGGCCCGTACCGGTCACGGCGTTCACCTCCGACGAGAGCGCGCCGAAGATGCCCAGGTCGATCGGCGTGCTCTCGACCTTCAGGTCGATCGGACGCGGCGCCGCACCCGCCCCGCTGCCCAGCGACACCGGAACGTATCCCGTGGCGGTCAACTGCGCGCCCGGCCGGACGTCGAGCGTCGCGTCCAGGTTCACGCGGCCGTCCTCGTACCCCGCGTCCGCCGTCAGGTTCTGGAACGTGGTGCCGTCGACGGCGCCGTCGGTGATCGTGAGATGCGACTCGATGGCGGGATTCGCGACCGTGCCCTGCACGTCGACGGTGCCGCTCAGCACGCCCGACAGGTTGCGGGTCCCGGAGAACAACTGATTCACGTCGCCGATCTGCACGGCGTCCGCCTTCACCGTCAGTCCCTCCGCCCGCGCGCCGGCGCCCGTCGTCAGCGCGCCGTTCACGGTCACCTGCTCCGGCCCTTTCGCGAGCGTCAGGTCCTGAACGCTGATCCGCCCGCCGCCGTACCGGACGACGGCCGGCTGCGCTTCGGGCAGCGACCACGCCTGGTCCGCCGTGGTGATCGCCAGCCGCCGCAGACGCACCTCGTCCTGCTCCGGCTGGACGAGGACCAGCCCGCTCAGCTCGAAGGTCCTGTCCTTCTGCTCGATCGTCGTATCGAGATCGAGACGATCCGCGTGGTACGTTGCCTTCGCGGTCATCTGCTGGACGTCCTGTCCCGCGATCTTGACGAACGTCGCGGTCGTATCGACATGCGCCGAGACGTCGCTCCACTGCTGGTTGGCGACCTCGGCGCCGAACGTGCCGTTCACCGCCAGCGCGTCGAAGGAAGAGCCGTACCGGAACTGCCGCAGCCCGATGGATCCGCTCGCCGACAGATCCTCGGTCGGTCCCGTGATCGTGCCTTCGATATGGGCGCCGCCGGCAATCGGCTGGCCGATTCGACCGGCGACCGCTTGTACGCTCTGGGCATCCACCGTGAACGACAGGTCCGACGCCGCTTCGCCGCCGAGCGCCAGCACGCCCTGGGCGGTCGCATCGAGTTCGGCCCCCTTCGCGGAGAACTCCCGGATCCGCGCCGTCCCGCCGGCGAGGGCGGCGTCGACCGTCGCCTGATCGATGTCGTAGCCGGCCACCACCGATGGCCCGAGGGTCACGCGCCCGTCCGCCTCGATCGTGCCCAGTTCGATCGGGCCGCGCAGGTTCTCGAACACGACGCGCAGCCCGTCCGACCGCCCGCTGAGATCGACCGGCGTCCCGGCCACTCCGACCAGTTGGCTGTCGATGTGCTCGAACGGACCGGAGAAGGTGACGACCAGCCTGCCGGACGCGAGCTGCGCACCCACGTCCGCCGAAGGCAGGTGCGCGCCGCCGATGGTCGAGTCACTCAGGCTCGCGTCGGCGTCGAGCGCCATGGCGTCGATGCTGCGTCCGTGGCCGGTCACGTGCACGTCGCCGGTGATGTCGCTCTTGAACCGGTCCTGCCGCAGCGCGACGATGTCGAGCGGTCGGGCCAGGCGCTGCAGGTCGAGATGTGCGAGGCGTCCCTGCAACTCGTACGACGGCACGCCGTCGCGCATGGCGGCATGGACGCGGGTGCCGTCGGCGATCTCCGCGCCTTCCAGCCTCGATCGGTCGAGTCGGAGCGAGACCGCCCAGCTCGCAGGCCGGTAGGTGAACTGATACTCCCCGGCAAGCCGGCTCTCGAGCGGAGGGGCGCTGATGGCGTCGGGCAGGCTCCGCAGGTCGAGCCCGCTGAGCCGGCCCGACAAGGCGAGCGTGTTCGGACGATCGGCGACCGACGCCGAGCGCCATTCACCGCGCGCCGTCGCCCTGGCGCCGTACGCCGCGCCCGCGACATCGAGATGCAGCACGCCGTCCCGATAGCTGCCGCTTCCCTGCACGTCGGCGGCCTCGTACCCGAGCGCCGACACCGCCGGCGCATTCACCTGGAACGATATCGTCGGATTCGCGCGCGCGGCGCTCGGGAGGGCGGCCTCGACCTGCACGGTTCCGGTGATGTCGCTCGTGAGGCTGTCGTTGGCCAGGACGGGCGCCAGATCGAGCGAGGCGAGCTGGAAGGTGCCGCGCAGCCGTCGGCCGTCCTGTGCCGGCGCGCCGGCGATCTTGCCGTCGAGGCTGCCGGCGCTCGTGCTCAGGTCGATCGCCGCGTGCAAATCGGCGTCCTCGCTCGTGTACGCGACGGTCCCCTTCTGCACCGACCAGCCGGTGTCCGCGTCCCGCATCGACAGGCGATCGACGTCGACCTTCAGTCCGGCAGCCGACGAGGAGAGCGCGAGGGAGGCGTTGAAATCGGCGAACTGCCTCGCCTCGAGGGACGCCGGCTTCACGCGCATCTGGCCGTCTTCGATCGACACGTGCTGGAACTGAATCGAGAGCGGCTTCCCGTTCGGGTTGGAGGGCTTCGTCAGACCCGCGACGTTCCACCCGCCCGGGCCCTGAACGATCGTGATGACGGGACGCACCAGCGTCAGCTGGTCGAAGACGAGGTGGCCGCGGATCAAGGTGAGCGGATCGTAGGCGAGGTGCACACGATCGACCCTCAGCACCGGCCCGACGGCCTGCGTGAGCGTGACGTTCTCGAGATCGACGCCCTTCCACAGGGAGCCCGTCAGCCGACCGATCGTCAGCTGCCCGTTGAGCGCCTCGTTCGCCCGGTTCACGGCAATGCGCCGCAGTCGGTCCTTGAACCAGGGCGTCTCCACGACGATCGCGGACGTGGCAACCAGCAGGACGATGCCGATCGCGATCCCGAGTATCCAGCGTGCGACGCGACGGAGGGGCATCACCGCACCTCAGAAGGCCTGCCCGATGCTGAAGTGCAGCCGCCAGCGGCGCTTCTCCGGCACCCCATTGATCAAGAGGCCTGGAATGGGATTGAGCTGAAAGCCGAAATCGGCGCGGACCGGGCCGATCGGCGTGAGGTAACGAAGCCCCGGCCCGACGGCGTACCGCAGATCGCCGAAGCCGAAGTCGTTGCTGTCCGCGCCGACGCGGCCCGCATCGAGGAATGCCACGCCCCGCAGCTTCCCGGAAATCGGAAAACGGATCTCGCTCGACAGCTCGAGCAGGCTTCGGCCGCCAATCGGCAGGCCCTGCGAGTCGAGCGGGCTGATCTCGAAGCGGCCCCAACCACGCACGCTCGTCGAGCCGCCGAGGAAGTACCTCGACGAGAACGGCATGTCGTCCACGCTCGCCGCGTAGAGCGATCCGACCCGCCCGCGATTCGCCCACACGATCGAGCGTCCGAAGGGCAGGTAGTCGCGCCCTTCGGCCAGGACCTCCTGATAGTGGTAGGACCCGTGGAGGGCGCGCGCCGCGTCGAGCAGGTGCAGCGTCAGCTCCGTCCCGCTGTGCGGGTCCATCACGTCGTCGACCGCCGTGCGCTGGAGATCGATGTCGATCGCACCGAGCGTGCCCGAGGCGCGGCCGGTGTCCGGATTCAGTCCCAGGGCGATGCGTTGCGATCTCAGGGACAGGTCCCCGAGCGACTTGGTGATGCCGTAGCTCAGGTACTCGTTGATGAAGGCGACGCGGATCTCGCGATGGATCGGCTCCCGCGGCGCCAGCCCGGCATCCGAGTGATAGACCACCGTCGCCCGGCCCCCGAACGTGTTGGTCGAGTACGTCAGCTGATTCGTCCGCCACGCCGTCCCGCTCAGATTGAAGGACAGGCCCCGGTGCATCAGGTAGGGCTCGAGAAACGTGAACTTCGCCCCGCGGTCGATGCTCGAGTACTTGCTCTCGGCCGTCGCGTGCCGCGCGCCGCCCAGGAAGTTCAAGTGGGTCCATTGCGCGCTGCCCCGGAACCGTTCCTCCGATCCGTACCCGGCCGAGAGCCGCAGCTCGCGGGGCGGGGATTCCGCCAGGGTCAGGCGCATCGGGATCTGCGTCTGGTCGGGCTCGTTCGAGGCCGGTCCGATGTGCGCGAATTGGAAGAGTCCCAGCTCCAACAGCCGCTGCTGACTCCTGGTCACCTCGCTCGCGCGGTAGAGGTCTCCCGGCCGGAACGTCAGCTCCCGCCGCACGACGCGTTCGCCGACCGACTGCAACCCGGTGATCCCGACCTCGCCGAAATTCGACTTCGGTCCGGGATCCGCGTGGAAGGTGACCGCCAGATGCTTGGGCCCGGTGGCCTCGTTGGTAACCTGGACGGCCGCGTGCGGATACCCGCTGTCGCGCAGCAGGCGCGCCGTCAGATCGCGCGTGGCGCGGACGTTGTCCTGATCGTGGGGCTGCCCGGCTCTGAGCGGGACCGTATCGAGCTGCTGCCGGACGGTGTCCGGCAGGTCGTCGAACCCTTCGAACTTCACGCGGTCGACGACGACCGGCGCCCCCTCGTCGAGACGGATCGTGAGGTCGACCGCGTCCTTCGCGTCGTTCAGCTTGACGTCGGTGCCCACGACGCGCGCGTCGGGATAGCCCCGGTCGTCATAGAACGCCTGCAGCCGTTTGAGATCTGCTTCGAACTCCGCTCGATCGAAGTAGTGCTTGGCCGCCCACGGCAGCCATCCGCTCTGCTGCGTCGCCAGCACGGCGCGAAGCCGCGCATCGTCGAACGCCGAATTGCCTGAGAAGCTCAGCGACTTGACGGCGACCCCGCTGTCCTCGTGGCAGGCGGACCCGCCGAGCGCCGCCACCGCAACGAGTAGGACGAGCCACTGGCATCGCAGCACGCGGATTCAGCCAGCAAATCTCCGGCCATCGCGGATCGGCACGACGCCAGGCGTCCGGTCCGCCGCGGCGGCGGACTCGGCTTCCGCCTTCGTCTTCCGGGCATTCACCGACCTGGCGGCGGCCTGGCCCGGGCTCCCGGTGCCCGCGCGCAGTCCCGCGCGCTGAACCGCCAGCTGCCGCTGTCGATCGGCGAGCTCGGCCGCGCGCCGCGCGGCGGTCACCGCCTTCGTCTGGTCGTACCCGGTGAACCGGCGAATCGGCGTGTGGTCCTTCTCGAACCGCGCGGTCCAGGTCGCTCCGCACGCATCGCAGTACCAGCGCGCCGGCGACACCGAGCCGTCCCGGTCGGTCGTGGGCGGCAGCAGCGCCAACGGCCCCGTATGCCGACACACGCTCAGGCGCCACGCGAGCGCGGCCACCGCCCCGACCGCAAGCATCAATGCCCACGGAGACAGTCCGGACACCTGGAGTCCGCCCGCGAGCGCCACGACGACAACGGAGCACGCAATGATTCGACGCATGAGTCACCCCCGCCCCGAGTGATAGGGGCGCGCGCACGAGCGGCGGCCGATGATCGAAATCGCGACACCGCCTGTTCGCTCCTGCGTCGCCCGCTGGTCGCGAACATAACATCGGCTCGGCGCGAAAACGGGCCGTCAGGTGTTTCCGCCCAGGGCCTGCGGGATACTCCTCACCGCGAGTGCGGCGGCCAGGAACGCGTGAGCGGTCTGGTCCCTGTTCGTCATTCGTCGTCGCCGATTGCGAGGACCTTGAACGGGCGCTCCGGACAGTGCCGGCGCCAGAGCGGCAGCGACACGTTGTGCACGGGAACCTGCCCGAGCGTGCGTCCGTCCGGCGACCCGTTGTGCGCGTGCCCGTGGAACACGGCCGTCACGCGGTAGCGATCGATCGGCTCCTCGAGGCGGCTCGTGCCGAGCCACGGATAGATCTCGTGCGGCTCGCCTTCGACCGTGGCGCGAATGGGTGAGTAGTGCAGCAGCGCGATCCGGCGCGGCGTTCGAAGACGCGCGAGCGCGGACTCGAGCTTCAGCGACTCGTTCACGGCCTCCTGCACGAACATCTTGATCGCCGGCTCGCCCCAGGCGCCGAGCGTCCCGCGGCCGAATCCCCCCGCGAATCCTTTGGTCCCGGCGATGCCGATCCCGAGCACCTCGCACGAGTCTCCGTCCAGAATCTGGACATGCGCCCGCACCAGCGCGTCCCGGATGTCGGCGGCGTGCCCGCCCTCGTAATCGTGGTTGCCCAGCACGGCAACGACGGGGATCTTGATGTCGGACTCCAGCTCGCGGGCCAGGAGCTGCCCTTCCTCGGCGAGTCCGTAGTCGGTGAGATCGCCGCACAGCAGGAGCAGATCCGCGGTCTGATTGATCTGCGCGAAGAGCGCGCGCCACGAGCCCTGCGTGGCCTTCGAATAATGCAGGTCGCCTACGGCAGCGATGCGAACCATGTCGCCTCCCGACCGCAGCAAGAGGCGTGCCCGTGGCACATCTCTTGCCACTGAGTGCGATGCCCATGGCGAGAGTCGCCCAGACCCACCGCCCCGCCGGGCCGTCGAGCCGACTCGCGCGCCGAGGCGCTTCGCCGCCGCGGCCGAGGCCGAGCCGCGGCCCCACGGCCGCGTTCTACCGCGAGGTGATGCGCACGCTCAACGCCGCGGATCTGCCGTTCCTCGTCGGCGGCACGTACGCGCTCGGGCACTACACGGGCATCGTGCGGCCGACCAAGGATCTCGATCTGTTCGTCCGGCGCGAGTCGCTGCATCGCGCGCTCGCCGCGATCGAAGCGGCCGGCCACCGTACGGAGATCACCCATCCCCACTTCCTCGGCAAGGCCTACGCAGGTCAGCAGTTCGTCGACGTCATCTTCGCGAGCGGCAACGGCTCGTGCGCCGTCGACGACTGGTGGTTCGCGCACGCGCCGCACGGAACACTGTTCGGCGTCCCGGTCCGCTACTGCCCGATCGAAGAGATGATCTGGTCGAAGGCCTACGTGATGGAGCGGGAGCGATACGACGGCCACGACGTCGCGCACCTGTTCAGAGCCGGCGCGCCGTGGCTCGACTGGCAGCGGCTGATGGCCCGTTTCGGCCCGCACTGGCGGGTCCTGCTCGTCCATCTCATCCTCTTCGGCTTCATCTATCCCGGAGATCGCGCGAGGGTTCCCGAGGCGATCCTCGACGACCTGGTCGACCGGCTGCGTCGCGAATCGCAGACGCCGGCCGACGCGAACCTGTGCCGCGGCACGCTCCTCTCACGCTCGCAGTACCTGCACGACGTGCAGCACCTCGGCTTCTCGGACGCCCGCGTCGAGCCGTTCGGCTCGATGACGATCGAGCAGACCGCGTTGTGGACCCTGGCCGGACAGATGGAGCCGCGCGCGCGGCCGGCCGCACGCCGGCCGCCGCCGAAGCGAGACCGCGGGCACGTCGAATCGCCCTGAGGGCGCGGCCGCCGGCCGCGTCGATCGTCCTGCCGTCCTACCGGCGCCGCGATCCGCCACGGCCGTCGGTCGGTTGGGCCTTCAACAGCCCGGCGACCTCCGATGGCGTGAGATCGCGGATCACGCCGGGCTCCATCCCTCTGGCGCCGATCCCGCCAATGCGCGTTCGCTTCAACCGGACCACCGGGTGACCGATGGCGTCGCACATCCGGCGGATCTGGCGGTTGCGCCCCTCCCGGAGCACCAACTCCAGCACGGTGTGGACGTTCTCCCCCGCCGGCCGCGTGCCCCGGACGCGGACGTGGGCCGGCAGCGTTCGGCGCCCGTCCAGGACGATGCCGCGAGCCAGCCGTTCGAGATCGCGGGCGTCGGGCGCGCCGAGCACGCGCGCCTCGTAGGTCCGGGCCAGCGCGTGGCGCGGGTGCGCCACGCGCTCGGCGAACTCTCCGTCGTTGGTGAGCAGGATGAGCCCTTCCGAGTCGTGGTCCAGCCGGCCGACCGGGTAGAAGTAGCCGTGGATGCCTGCGCGCTGGAGCAGATCGATCACGGTCGTGCGGTGCTGCGGATCGATCCGCGTGCTCACGACCTCGCGCGGCTTGTAGAGCAGGAGGTAGCGGCGGACGGGCACCCGCCGGTTGACGCGTCGTCCATCGACGCGGATCTCGTCTCGGCCGGGGTCCGCCTTTGCGCCGAGCTCGGCCACGACGCGCCGGTTGACCTCGACCCGGCCCTGCCGAATCAGCTCCTCGGCGCGACGCCGCGACGCGATGCCCGCGTGCGCGAGAATCTTCTGCAGGCGGACGAGCATCGGTCGTTCGTCATCCGCCATGCAATCAGTGGACGGCCTCGTCTCGTCCGGCGGCGTCCGCCTCGAACGGCAGGTCGGTCTGCGGCGCCGGCTCGGCGACCGCGGAGGGCAGCTCGAAACCGAGCAGCTCGGACATGTCTTCGACCTTCGGCAGATCCGTCAGATCGTTGAGCCCGAACCGCTCGAGGAACTCGCGCGTCGTGCCGTAGAGAAAGGGGCGCCCGACGACCTGCTTGCGGCCGACGATCTTGATGAGCTTCCGCTCGATCAGCGTCCCGAGGACGCCGGCGGTGTTCACGCCGCGGATCTCCGCGACTTCCGGCGCGGTGACCGGTTGGCGATAGGCGATGACGGCGAGCGTCTCGAGCGACGCCACCGAGAGCTTCTGCGTGGTCCGCTCGTGGAAGAGCCGGCGCACCCACTCGTGCAGCTCCGGCCGGGTGACGATCTGGTAGCCGCCGGCGACCTCGACGATCTGCAGCCCGCCCGGCCTGTCGTAGTCCCGCTTCAGGTCCTCGATCGCCGCGACAATCTCCTGCTTGCGCTCGGCGGGCGCCGTCGGGTTTGCCTCGCTGTCGAGCAGCTTGACGAGGGCCTTCACCGTCACCGGCTCAGGCGACGCAAAAATCAGCGCTTCGAGGATGGCTTTGAGCTCGGACATGCGTTCTGCATTCTAGATTAGCGGAGCAACGGGGGCCTATTGCCCCATTCCTCCGGTCGCGTCCGTGCCGCGCCTGTAGACGCGAATGGGCCCGACCGTGCCCTGCTGGTACACGCGGACGAGCCTGAGGCGGATCATCTCGAGCAGCGCGAGAAACGTGACGATCAGGCCGGCGCGCGTCTGGACGTCGTCGAACAGATCCTCGAAGCCGCAGGCGTCCACGTCCGAGAGCCGGGCGAGGAGCTGGGCGATGCGCTCCTCGAGTGGAATCTGCTCGGGCGGGAGGACGACACGCGGGCGGTGCCGGACGCGGTCGAGGACGTGCCGGAACGCCGCCATGAGGCTGAACAGATCGACGTCCACCTCCGGCTCCGGCGCCTCGCCGAGCACGTCGGTCACACGGCCGTCCGGCCGGTGCCATTGCGCGCTGCGCTGGATTTCCCGCTCGTGCAGCAGCTCGGCCGCGGCCTTGAACTTCTGGTGCTCCAGCAGACGCCGCATCAGCGCCTCGCGCGGGTCCTCCTCGGGATCCTCCTGCGCCGGATCGGGCCGCGGCAGCAGCATGCGCGACTTCACGTGGATGAGCGTCGCGGCCATGACGAGGAACTCGCCTGCGATATCGAGATTGAGCTCCGTCATGAGCTCCAGGTACTCGAGGTACTGCTGCGTGATCAGGGCGACGGGAATGTCGTAGATGTTCACCTCGTGCTTCTTGATGAGGTGAAGCAGCAGGTCGAGCGGCCCCTCGAAGGCCTGCACCCGCACCGGATAGGCCTCGAGAATCGACTCGAATTCAGCGTCCGTCATCGGCGGTTCTCGGGTTCTGGGGTTCTGGGGTTCTGAGGTTCTGGGGTTCTGAGGTTCCCATGCGGCGACGTCGGGGCCCGCATCAGTACTCCAGCCTGACAGCCTGCCGCACGCGCGCCATGGTCTCCTGCGCGATCGTGCGCGCGCGGCGGGATCCCTCGAACAGGACGTCGCGCAGGTAGTTCGGCCGGGCGAGCGCCGCCTGCCGGCGCTCGCGGATGGGATCGAGCCGCGCGTTGATCGCGGAGGCGAGCCTGGTCTTGACCTCGACGTCGCCGACCGTGCCGGTCCGGTACCGCGCCTTCAGATCTTCGACCTCGGCCCGGTTCTCGTTGAACGCGTCGTGATAGACGAACACCGGGTTCCCTTCGACGGTGCCGGGCACGTCGGCGCGCACCCGCTTCGGATCGGTGTACATCTGCCGGACCTTCTTCACGACGGTCTCGGGAGAGTCGGCGAGATCGATCGTGTTGCCGTAGCTCTTGCTCATCTTCCGGTTGTCGAGCCCCGGCAGCCGGGGTGTCGGGGTGAGCAGCGGCTGAGGCTCGACGAACAGCTCGCCGAAGAAATTGTGGAAGCGGCGCACGACCTCCCGCGACAGCTCGAGGTGCGGAACCTGATCGTCGCCGACCGGCACGTAGTGGGCGTCGTAGATGATCACGTCCGCCGTCTGCAGGAGCGGATATCCGAGGAACCCGATGCTCGACAGGTCCTTCTCGGCGAGCTGCTCGATCTGCTCCTTGTAGGTGGGCACCCGCTCGAGCCACGGGACCGGCGTGACCATCTGCAGCAGCAGATAGAGCTCCGCATGCTCGGGCACGAGCGACTGCACGAACAACGTGCTCGTCTCCGGGTCGATGCCCGCACCGATCCAGTCGGCCACGTTGTCGAGCGCGTTCCCGACGATCGGCGCCGGCGACGAGAACTCGCTGGTGAGCGCGTGCCAGTCCGCGACGAAGAAGAAGCAGTCGTATCGGGACTGCAGCGCCACCCAGTTCTGCAGCGCTCCGACCAGGTGGCCCAGGTGGAGCCGGCCCGTCGGGCGCATCCCGGACACGACCCGCCGTTTCGCGCCGGATCCGTCCGCGCGCCCCCCCGCGTCGCCCCCATCCGTCATAGCAGCCACGAGAGCAGTACCCGGCTCACCGGCCAGGTGATCTCATAGAGCAACCCGGAGAACATCAGCACGTACAGAATCATGAAGCCGTACGGCCGGAGCCACCCGATCGTCAGCGCGACGCGCTCCGAGACCAGTCCCATCAGCACGTTGCCGCCGTCGAGCGGCGGCACCGGAATCATGTTGAAGACCGCGAGCAGCGTGTTGATGACGCAGAAGAACCGCAGGATCTCCGGCGCCATCGCCATCGACCCCGAGAGCCCGGCCATCGGCACGTCCACGATCCGGTAGAGCAGGGCCGCGAGCGACGCGAGCACGAGATTGCTCGCCGGACCCGCCGCGGCGACGATGGCGAAGTCGCGCCGGGGCTCGCGCAGGTGGCGCATGTCGACCGGCACCGGCTTCGCCCAGCCGATGAGCGGAATCCCCGAGAGCATCGCCACGATCGGAAACACCACAGTGCCGATCAGATCCATGTGCCGGACCGGATTGAGCGTCAGCCGGCCGAGCAGGCGCGCCGTCGGATCGCCGAGCCGATCGGCGGTCCAGGCGTGCGCGGCCTCGTGGAACGAGAGCGACGCCACCAGAATCACGAACTCGATGAGGAGGACCTGGACAGACGGCAAGGCGCTCTGACTGTAGCATGTGGACGGAGGGTGCGGACGGAGGTGCGCACGGGGGTGCGCGCGAGGGTGCGGACGGGGGTGCGCACGGAGGTGCGGACGGGGGTGCGCACGAGGGTGCGCACGGGGTCGCCGACCGTGCCGCTCAGGTCTGTGACGAGAAATACGTGATGACGGCGTCGGCCGCTGAGGCGCCGACCGCCGACGTCAGCTCCTCGCGGCTGGCGCGGCGCACGCCCGCGACCGAACCGAAGGTCACGAGCAGCTGCTTGCGCCGGCGCGGCCCGATCCCGGGCACGTCGTCCAGAGCCGATCGGAGATCGCGCAGCCGCCGCGCGCGGCGATGGAACGTCACCGCGAACCGGTGCGCCTCGTTGCGGATCCGCTGAATCAGGAGCAGCGCCGGGCTGTCGCGCGGCAGGGCGATGCCGTCCGGCCGGTCGCGCACGAACAGCAGTTCCTCCTGTTTGGCGATCCCGACCGCCACCAGGCGCTCGAGACCGAGGTCGCGGAGCGCGTCGTACGCGGCGGTCAACTGCCCCTTGCCGCCGTCCACGAGCACGACGTCGGGGAACGGCTCGCCGTGCTCGAGCACGCGGCGATACCGGCGCACGACGATCTCCCGCATCGACGCGAAGTCGTCCAGGAGCTCGCGAGGGGGATCGGGCGGACGATCGGAGCCGGACGCCGCCCCGCCTGCCGCGAGCGCTCCGCGAATCCGGAACTTCCGATACTCGCTTCTCCGCATGCGGCCGTCCACGCAGACGACCATGGACCCGACGGTCTCGCGTCCCTGCAGCGTCGAGATGTCGAAGCACTCGATGCGGCGCGGCAGCGCCGGGAGGGACAGGACGGCTCGCAGCGTGTCGAGCGCCGCGAACGACGCCGTCGTCTCGGCGTTGAAATGGGACTGATACGTCATGGCCGCGTTGCGGCACGCCAGATCGAGGAGGGCGCGCTTCTCGCCGCGCCGCGGCACCTTGAGACGGACCCGCCGGTCGGCGCGATCCGAGAGCCACGCCTCGAGCGCCGCGCGATCCTCCGCGCCGAGGTCGACCGGCACGTGGATCTCCGGCGGCGGCAGCCGCTCCGCATAGAAGTCCTGCAGTGCGGCGGTCAGCACCTCCGCGTCGGAGTAGGGACCGGCCTCGCGCGCGGCAGGGTCCGGCGGACCGGGATCGCCGCTTCCGGCCGCGTCGCTCACCAGCTCGGTCCGGTCGACCACCCGGCCTCGGCGCATCTGGAACGCCTGCACGACGGCGCCGGCGGCGCCGACCTTCAGGCCGAAGGCGTCCCGGTCACCGAGCGACGGGGACTCCATCTTCTGCTGCCGGTCGCTCAGGGTCCCGATCGTCCGGATGGCGTCGCGGAGGTGGGCGGCGCGCTCGAACTGCTCGCCGTCGGCGGCCTGCGACATCTCGAGGCGCAGGCTGGCGACGAGCTCGTCCTGCCGGCCCTCGAGCAGGAGCCTGGCCTGATCGACCGCCTGGCCGTACCGGTCGATCGGGCAGAGCGACTCGACGCAGGGCGCGATGCAGCGCTTGATCTCGTACTCCAGACACGGGCGCGGCCGGCGTCCGTCGATGACCTCGTTGCACGAGCGGATGCCGAACAGGCGATGCGTGAGCGCCATCGTGCGGCGCGCGAGCGACGCCGGCATGAACGGACCGGCATACACGCTGCCGTCGCGCTGGACCGTCCGCGCGACGAGCACCCGCGGCGCGCGCTCGCCGACCGTGAGCTGGAGGTAGGGATACGTCTTGTCGTCGCGCAGCAGCACGTTGAACCGCGGGTGCCGCTGCTTGATCAGGCGGTTCTCGAGCGCGAGCGCCTCGACGACCGAGTCGGTGACGATCACGTCGAGCGCGGCCGCGGCGCGGAGCAGCGCGTCGATGCGTGGGCTGGCCCCCTGCGCGCCGAGGTACGACCGGACGCGGTCGCGGAGCACCCGCGCCTTTCCCACGTACAGCGTCTCGCCGGCCGCGCTCGAGAAGACGTACACGCCGGGCTGCTCCGGCAGGCGGGCGATCTGGCCCTTGAGATCGGAAATCGCCATGCGGTACTATGCCCGCCGCACTGTGACCTTCACTGGCGCCGTCGGCAGAGCGTTCAACCTTCCGCTCCGCCTCATCATCCGCGGCTGCGTCCGACTCGGCATCCATCCCAATGTTCTCACGTTCACGGGCGTGGTCATCAACATCGCCGCGGGCTGGGCGCTGTCGCAGGGACACTTCCTGAACGCGTTCTGGATCATGATCGTCGCCAACGTCTTCGACTTCATCGACGGCAAGGTGGCGGTCGAGACCGGTGCGGTCAGCCGGTTCGGCGGCTTCTGGGACTCGGTCATCGATCGGTTCTCCGACCTGGCCCTGTCGGTCGGCCTGATCTGCCTCTACGCGTCGCTTGGCCGCACCGACTACGTGCTGATCACCTCGATCGCGATGGTCTTCGCCACGATGACGAGCTACACGCGCGCACGGGCCGAGTGCCTGCTGCCGAAGTGCAAGGTGGGGTTCATGGAGCGGCCCGAGCGCATCGTGCTGTTCATGATCGGCGCCGTCACCAACCGCATGGCCGCCGTGATGTGGGTCATCGGCGTGCTGTCGGTCGCGACCGTGATCGACCGCATCTACTACACGTACCTCGAGCTCAACGAGCGTCCACAGCCGGTCGCGTCGGGACTCGGCGGCGTGCTGCTCCGCGCCTTCTACTGGACCGACGAGCGCGCGACCTTCGCCTACGACCTGTGGGTGATCGCCATCCTGACGTTCGTGTGGGCCACCCCGCCGCACTGGCTCGGCGATCCGCTGGCGGGCCGCGGCTGGCTCATCCGCTGACCCCGACCCTCCGCGTCATGCCGCCCGTGGACGGACGGTCACGCGCGCGAAAGGTATTCGCCCGTCTCCGTGTTCACACGGATGACGTCGCCCGCATTGACGAACGCCGGCACGCTCACCACCAGGCCCGTCTCGAGCGTGGCGGGCTTGACCTGCGCGGCGGCGGTGGCGCCCTTGATGCCAGGCACCGCGTCGACCACCTTGAGATCCACGGTCACCGGCAGCTCGACGCCGACCGGCTGGCCCTCGAAGAAGTCGACCCGGATGACCGACTCCGGCAGCAGGTACAGCGCCTGATCGCCCAGCGTCTCCTGGCTGATGTGAATCTGTTCGTACGTCGTCGTGTCCATGAAGTTGAACATGTCGCCGTCGCGGTAGAGGAACTGCATCTCCATCTCGTCCAGGACCGCGCGCTCGACGTCGTCCTCGGACCGGAACTTGTAGTCGACGAGACGCCCGGAGCGGATGTCGCGGAGCTTGCATTGCACGTGCCCCCGCTTGTTCCCCGGCGTGATGTGATGGAGGTCGACGACCCGGTAAGGGCCTCCGTCCATCTTGACGAGCATGCCTTTTCTCAGGCGGGTCGCTTGAATCGAAGCCATGGCGCGATGACGGTCTCCCGTGAGGCTGACTGAACTCTTGATCCTAGCATCATCGATCGACGATCGACGCCACGGGCCGCAGGGACGGGCGGCCGCCGGCCGCCGGTTGCTCCGCCGTCGCGTTTCAGGGTTAGTATCGGGGTATGCCGTGGGACCTGAACCGGGACCTGCTGACCATGCACGAGCGGCTCGAGAGTCTGTTCGGGGCGGCGCAGCCGGGCTGGGTTCCGCCGGCAGACCTGTCGGAGCTCCCCGACCGCTACGTTCTCTCGATCGAACTCCCCGGCCTGCAGCGCGAGGACGTCAAGCTCGACTACCGCGACGGCGCCCTCGTGCTCCGCGGCCAGCGGCCGGGACAGACCTGCTGCCCCGAGCGCTACCAGCAGCTCGAACGGGGCCAGGGCCAGTTCTGCCGATCCTTTCGGTTCGCGCAGCGCGTGGCCGCCGACGGCATCACGGCCGACCTCGTCGACGGAGTGCTGACGGTCATCGTCCCGAAGACCGTCCAGGACGTCGCCCACCTCGAGATCGGCTGAGCGTCGCACAAATGGTTTCGGTTCGAGGCAAGGTCGTCGCGGGCGCCGTCCTCGTCGCGGGCTTCGCGGCGGGATTGGTCGTCTCGGGCTGGGTCTCGGCGGTGGGGCCGTCGTGGAGCGCGCCGGCGCTGGCCGAGCCGCCTCCCGCCCAGATCAGCGCCCCTCGCACCGCCCTCCCGCCGACGGCGGCCCTGCCGGATCTGTCTGGCGTCGCGGAGCGGGCGCTCAGGGTCTCGGCCGACATCTCGTCGACCTCCGTCACGGTCGTCCGCGATCCCTTCACGCGCTTCCTCTACGGACGGGATCTCGCGCAGACGTCCCAGAGTCTCGGATCGGGCGTCGTCGTGTCCCCCGACGGCTACGTGCTGACGAACACCCACGTGATCGGCAACGCGCGCGCCGACATCCGCGTGACGCTCGCCGACGGCAAGGAGCGAAAGGGTCGGCTGGTCGGCCTCGACGACGTCACCGATCTGGCGGTCATCAAGGTCGAGGCGAGCGGCCTGGACACGCTGCCCTGGGGCGACTCGAGCAAGCTCCGCGTGGCCGAGTGGGTCCTCGCGATCGGCAACCCGTTCCAGCTCAGCGGTACCGTCACGCTCGGCATCGTGTCCACCGTCAATCGCGCGGGCAGCCAGGTCGGGGCCTTCCGCGACATGATCCAGACCGATGCGGCGATCAATCCCGGCAACTCCGGCGGCGCGCTCGTGAACGCCCGCGGTGAGCTGGTCGGGATCAACTCGATGATCCGGTCCGATACCGGCGAGTTCTCCGGGATCGGCTTCGCCATTCCCTCGAACGTCGCGCGCGCGATCATGACCGAGCTCATCCAGCACGGCGAGGTGCGCTACGGCTCGATCGGCGAGGTCCGCATGCGCGCGGTGGACGCCGACACGGCCGAGTACAACGGCCTGGGCGAGAGCGCCGGCATCGTCGTCCTCGACATGGATCCGGGCTCGTCCGCCTACCGGGCCGGAATCCGGCCCTACGACCTGGTCGTCGCGGTGAACGGCCAGAAGACGACCGACGTCTCGCAGCTCAGCCGGCTCATCATCGGCGCGACGGTCGGCAGCCAGGCGAAGTTCGACGTCCTCCGGCGCGGCCGGGCCCTCTCGATCAGCGTGCCGATCGTCGCGCGGTAGCCCGCGGGCCCGGCGGCCGCCGCAGCGATCGTCCGCCGGACACGCTCGCGTGCCCTTCCCAGTAGCATCGCCAGGGCCACTCCGTCCCTACGCGGATGCCGATTCGCGGCGACCACGCGAGCCGCGGCGCGC
This sequence comes from uncultured Acidobacteriota bacterium, assembly GCA_963764505.1. Taxonomy (GTDB): domain Bacteria; phylum Acidobacteriota; class Vicinamibacteria; order Vicinamibacterales; family SCN-69-37; genus CAVXSP01. Next base: position 3,393,306 of record CAVXSP010000001.1, read on the forward strand.
TCCGGGCGTGATCCTCGATCCGCAGCGGCCCCCCGGTCAGATCCGCCGCATTCTGCCGCAGGTCGATCCCGAGCGCCACGCTCAGATTGCCGGGACCACGGCAGAGGTCATGGCTCCCGTCGAGGCGCGTGGGCTCGAGCCGCGGGGGCCCGCGCCGCCGCCGCATGATCTCCACGCCCTCGAGCGGCTCGAGCGCCCGCAGCAGAATCGCCGCCGGCCTGCCAGCCGGCTCCGTGACGGCGTTCACGAGGTGGTGGATCCCGTAGTTCAGGTACACGTAGGCGCGCCCGGGCGGCCCGTACAGCGGCGCGTTGCGCCGCGTCGGCCCGGGCGCGGCGTGGCAGGCGGGGTCGGACTCGCCGATGTACGCCTCGACCTCGACGATGACGCCGGAGACGCGCCGGCCGCGCACCTCGTGCACGAGGACCTTGCCGATGAGATCGCGCGCGACCTCGAGGGTCGGCCGCGCGTAGAACGCGGATGGCAGGACGGTCACGATCCGATGCGCGCGGTTGCGTCGGCCGCGGCGCGGCGGACGCCCGCGTCCGGGTCCTGGAGGTAGGCCTGGATCAGCGGAACCGCCTCGCGCGTGCCGACGAAGCCCAGCAGGTGGACCAGGTCGGCGCGGAAGCGCGGGTCGCCTGCGACCTGCAGCGCCGCTCGAACGCCCGGCACGGCGGCCGCGCCGATCTCGAGCAGGTAGTCCCGGGCCTGCGCCTTCGTGTCGGGGGCGGCGAGCGCGACGGCCAGCACATCGGGCTGCGGCTGATCGATGAGGCCGGCGGCGAAGACGGCCGCCAGCCGTGCGCTCGGGGACGGGTCGGCAGTGGCCATCGACTTCAGCACGTCGAGCGCCTCTCGGTCGTGGAGCCGGCCCGCTCCTTCGGCTGCGGCACGCCGGACGGCCGCGCTCGGATCCGAGAGCCGCTGGCGGAACAGGTCGCGCGACGAGGGGTGCGCGATCCGGGCGAGCGCCAGCAGCGTCACGGCCGCCATGTCGTCGCCGCCGTAGTAAGCCGTCAACTCGGTGAGCGACTGCACGGCGCGCGCCTCGCGGATCCGGCCGAGCGCCTCGGCCGAATACCGCCGGACCAGCGGATGCGAGTCGTTCAGGCCCGCGATCAGCTTGTCGGCCGCGTCGGACACGCGAAGACGCCCGATGACGCGCGCCGTCGCGGCGCGGATGACGAAATCGTAGTGATCGAGGCCGTCGAGCAGGGCCTTCGCCTGCGCGGTCGGGAGCGGCGCCTCGGCGACGACGCCGAGGACGTGCACGGCGTCGAAGCGGATGCGCGCATTCTCGTCGCGCATCGCGGTGATCAGACTGTCCACGAGCACGAGCGGTGCCGGGGTGGCGACGCGCACGAGCGGCCCGGCGTCGAATGCCTCCTGCGCGCGGCTCCTCGAGTTGCCGGTCAGGCTGAAGCTGCGCCGGGCGTCGATCGATTCGATGAGGAAGAACGTCAGCTCGGCGTCGAGCGCCGCGAATTGCACCCGGTCGTCGGGGTCCGTGACCAGCGGCGCGACGTATTCCGCCGCCGCCGTGTACGCCGCGTCCCCGAGCTGCTGGACGGCCTCCAGCCGCACTTTCGCGTCCGGATGCCGGAGATTGCGGATCGCGTCCTGCCAGCGCGCGGCGGCCGCCGCTGTCGCGGGGTCCTGCGCCGCCGCGGGCATCGGCGCGGCGAGCGCGAGCACGAGGATCCCTGACGCCAGCACGTTGTTCATCGTTCCTCGCGTCGCCTTCAAGCCTGATCGGCGAAGGCGTGCTCCCGTCCTGCCGCGAGCGTCTGTCGCAGATACTGGCCGGTGAACGACCCGGCCGCCTCCGCCACCTGTTCGGGGGTCCCGGCCGCCACGACCTCTCCGCCGGCGTCGCCGCCGTCGGGACCGAGATCGATGATCCAGTCCGCAGTCTTCAGGACATCCAGATTGTGCTCGATCACGAGCAGGCTGTGCCCCGCGGCCAGCAGCTTCCGGAAGGCGGCCAGCAGCTTGACGATGTCGTCGAAGTGGAGTCCGGTCGTCGGCTCGTCCAGAATGTAGAGCATCCGCTCGCCACCGTGGGAGCCCAGATGCGAGGCGATCTTGATCCGCTGCGCCTCGCCGCCCGAGAGGGTCGTGGCCGGCTGCCCGAGGCGGAGGTACCCGAGGCCGATCTCGTCCAGGACCTGCAGGCGCCGGACCACCTTGGGCGAGTTGCCGAAGAAGGCCAGCGCCTCGCGCACCGTCATGGCGAGCACCTGGTCGATGTCGCGTCCCTTGTAGCGCACCTCGAGCACCTTCGGGCGGAAGCGCTTGCCGTCGCATCGGTCGCACGGGACGAAGACGTCGGCGAGAAACTGCATCTCCACGCGCACGCCGCCCTCCCCTTCGCAGGCTTCGCATCGCCCGCCGGGGACGTTGAACGAGAAGTGGCTCGCCGTGAGGCCGCGCGCCTTGGCGTCCTTCGTGCCGGCGAACAGCTCCCGGATCGGATCGAACGCCTTGAGGTACGTCACGGGATTGGATCGCGGCGTCCGGCCAATCGGCTGCTGGTCGACGAGGATCGCATCGGAGACGAACTCCGCCCCGTCCATCCGGCGGAAGGCCCCCGCGCGCCGCTCGGTGCCGCCCTTCGCCCGTTTCACGCCGGCGAAGATCACGTCGTGCACGAGCGTGGACTTGCCCGAGCCACTGACTCCCGTGATGCAGGTCATCAGTCCCAGCGGGATATCCACGTCCACATTCTTGAGGTTGTGCTCCGACGCGCCGAAGACGCGGAGGTGCTGCACGCCCGGCCGGCGGCGCGCGTGCGGCAGCGCGATCGCCAGCTCGTCCCGCAGGTACTTCGCCGTGAGCGATCGCGGGTCGTGCAGCAGGCCCTCGTACGGCCCCGCATAGATGACGCGCCCGCCCTGTTCGCCGGCCCCGAGGCCCAGGTCGACGACTTCGTCGGCCACGCGCATCATGTCCGCGTCGTGCTCGACCACGAGCACCGTGTTGCCCTGATCCCGGAGCTGCTTCAGGATGGCAATGAGCCGCTCGTTGTCGCGCGGGTGCAGCCCGACGGACGGCTCGTCCAACACGTACAGCGTGTCGACCAGCGCCGAGCCGAGCGACGTCGCCAGGTTGATCCGCTGCGACTCGCCGCCCGACAGCGTGGACGACAACCGGTCGAGCGTCAGGTAGTCGAGCCCGACGTCGGCGAGGAAGCCCAGACGGCGCCGGATCTCCCGCAGCACCTTGTCGGCCACCGCCGCTTCCTTCTCCGTCAGGTCCAGCGCGTCGAAGAACCGGGCGGCGGCGGCGACCGTCAGGGCGCAGACCGCATCGATCGTGCGATCGGCGACCCGGACGTCGCGCGCTTCGCGACGCAGCCGCGTGCCGCCGCAGTCTCGGCAGGTGAGATAGCCGCGGTACCGGCTGAGGAAGACGCGGACGTGCACCTTGTATTTCTTGCGCTCGAGCCGCCGGAAGAATCCCTGGATCCCGTCGTAGTCGACGGCGGCGTCGCCATCCGGACGCGTCCCGTCGACGACGAACCGCCGCTCTTCTTCGGTCAGGTCCTCCCACGGCACATCCAGGCGCAGGCCGGCAGCGCGCGCGATCCGCTTCAGGTGCGAGAGGCACGCACGGTAGTGCGGTTTGCTCCAGGGTTCGATCGCGCCGCCGTTGATCGTCTTCCGCCCGTCGGGCACGACCAGATCCATGTCGAGCTCAATCGTGTTGCCGAAGCCGTGGCAGGTCGGACACGCGCCGAACGGATTGTTGAACGAGAAAAGGCGGGGCTGCGGCGGCTCGTACGAGATGCCGCAGCGCCGGCACTCGAACCGTTCGCTGAAGCGGTGCGTGACGGCGGGGGTGCCGGCGTCGTCGACTTCGACCGCGAACGCCGCGCCATCGCCTTCGCGGAACGCCGTCTCGACCGAGTCGGTGAGCCGCGACCGGATGCCGTCCTGCACACGAATCCGATCGACCACGACCGCGAGAGAGGTCAGTCCCCGCAGGGAAGCCAGGCTGCGCTCCGCGTCGTCGAGCGTGACGGCGCGGCCCTCGACGAGGAGACGGCCGAAGCCGCGGCGCCGCAGCGCGTCGAGCGTCGCGGCGAGCGGATCGCCGCCGACCCCCTCGACGATCGGCTCCGGCTCGTGGAACGCCTCGGCCGGCGGCTCGTCGAACGGCAGATCCTCGCCCGTCGCGCTGGCCGGCTCCTCGTCCGCCGTCTCGCCGAGGCGGACGGACACGGTCGGCGCGTCGAAGCCGATCAGCAGCCGGGTGCCCTCCGGGAGGCGTTCGAGCTCGGCGGCGACCAGCTCGGGCGACTCGCGCTCGACCTCCCGTCCGCACTGCCGGCAGATCGTACGGCCGACGCGCGCCCAGAGGAGTCGCAGATAGTCGTGGATCTCGGTCGTCGTGCCGACCGTGGACCGCGGATTGCGGATGCTGTTCTTCTGGCGGATCGCAATGGCCGGCGAGATCCCGTCGATCGAGTCGACGTCCGGCTTCTCCATCCGCTCGAGGAACTGCCGGGCGTAGGCGGACAGCGACTCGACGTACCTCCGCTGCCCTTCCGCGTAGATCGTGTCGAAGGCCAGCGAGGACTTCCCCGACCCGCTGACTCCCGTGAAGACGACCAGCTTGCGGTGGGGAATCGTGACGTCGACGCCCTTCAGGTTGTGTGTGCGCGCGCCGCGGACGACCAGAGCGCCCGGGCCACGCTCGCCCGATGCCGGCACCGGAAGTTCGGACATGGTTTGCCTACGGCGTTTCTTGGAGCAGACCCAAGCGGTTGATCTTACTACAGGGATTCGAAGCGGCACGGCCGCGCCGACGGGCCAGGGGCCTCCCTCTTTCCCTCCGGCCCGACGCGTGCTATCCTGCAGGAGTTTTCAGCCCAACCAACGCGGCGGCCTATCCAGGTTGAGATTCCCGTACACTCCCGTGACCTCATCACCCGCGCTGCGTCAGCTTTCGAGAGGCAACGGTTCGATCTAACTCCCTGCACGAGGACAGTAGTGGCAGTACGTTTGTTCGTCGGCAACATGCCCTACGGGGCCACCGAGGCGGATCTGCGCACGCATTTTTCGAGCGTGGGCGAACCGTCCCAGGTCGTCATTCCGGTCGATCGCGAGACCGGACGGCCTCGAGGGTTCGCGTTCGTCGAGTTCCAGGAGCGGGGACTGGCGGAAGCGGCCATCTCGCGCTTCAACCAGCAGCCGTTCATGGGCCGCTCCCTCTCGGTGAGTGAAGCGCGCCCGCGCGAGGAGCGTCCCGGCGGGTTCAGCCGCCCGCCTGGCGGGTTCGGCAGCCGGCCACCCGGCGCCGGCGGGTTCAGCAGCCGTCCGCCCGGCGGAATGGGCGGTCCCGGCGCCTATCGGCCCGGTGGCCCCCCGCGGGCCGACGCGCCCCCGGCCTCCCGCTTCGGCCCTCCGAAGAAGAAGAGCGCCTCGAGCGAGAAGCGCTGGGACGCCAAGGAGCGCGGCCCCAAGGGGCCGATCAAGGAGCGCTACTCGGGGCGAATGGGCGGGCTGTACGACGACCCGAACGACGAGCCGACCGGCTCGCTGGCCGATTTCGACGATCCGGCGACCGCCCCCGCCCAGGACGACAAAGATCAGGAATAGCCGGCCGGGTCCCCAGCGTTTTCCATGGACGTCGACGTAGCGTTGGACGTGCGTGTCGAACTGGGAGAGGGACCGATCTGGGATCCCGTCCGCGAGCGGCTGCTCTTCGTCGACATTCCGCGCGGCCAGATTCACGAGTTCGACCCCGTCGCGCGCGCGGACCGCGTCATCGACGTGGGCCAGCCGATCGGCGTCGTCGCGCCCACCGTCCGCGGCGACTGGCTGGTCGGCGGCCGCGACGGCTTCCTGCGCGTGGATCCCGACACCGGCGCCACCCGCCTGATGCTCGCCGTCGAGGGCGATCGGCCGGACAACCGCATGAACGACGGCTACTGCGACGCACGCGGACGCTTCTGGGCCGGCACGATGTCGATGACGCGCGAGCCCGAGGCCGGCGCGCTGTATCGGCTCGATCCCGACGGCTGCCTCACGCGCGTGCTCGACCACGTGACGACGTCGAACGGCATCGACTGGAGTCCGGACCAGCGGCGGATGTACTACGTCGACACGGGCACCCGCCGCATCAATCTCTTCGACTTCGACCCGGACGCCGGGGCGGTCTCGCATCGACGGCCGCTGGTGACCTTCCCGGCGGCCGACGGCAAGCCCGATGGGCTCATCGTCGATGCGGAAGGCGACGTGTGGGTGGCGCTGTGGGGGGGCGCGGCCGTCCGGCGCTACGCCCCAGACGGCCGGCTGGTGCAGACCGTGGCGCTGCCCGCCGCGTATCCGACGAAGTGCGCGTTCGGCGGCGCCGACCTGATGGATCTGTTCATCACGAGCGCGCGCGGCCCGCTCTCGGAAGAGGCGCGCGCCGCGCAGCCGCACGCCGGGAGCGTGTTCCACTGCCGGCCCGGCGTGCGGGGACGCCCCGTGACGCCGTTTGCCGGATGATCCTGGCGCGGCTTACTTGAGGTGCTTGCCCACCAGCTTGGTCATCTCGAACATGTTCACGGAGGATTTCCCGCCGAACACGGCCTTGAGCGCCGGGTCCGCGTTGATCATGCGCTTGTTCTTCTGATCCTGGAGCTTGTGCTTCTTGATATAGGCCCAGAGCCGCTTGGTCACCTCGGTGCGCGGCATGGCGTTCGAGCCGATGATCTCGGCCAGTTGGGCATCGGGCATGACGGGCTTCATGAACGCGGCGTTCGCTTTCCTCGCGGCTTTGGCCATTGGATCTCCTTGTGGAATCGGCGCTCTCCTGATGTGCCCCTGAGAATACTCCAAGATCGTGCACGGCCAGGGACGGCCGGGCTCATAGGCCGATGGGCCCGTTCCCGATCCGCTCCCAGACGCCGGTCCTCGCCGAGCGCGCGAGCGCGTCGAGCACCCGCATGTTCCTGACCGAGTCCTCGAGCGGCAGCGCGACGTCGGTGCCGTCGAGGATCGCCCGAGAGAACCGGTCCGCCTGGATCGTGTACTGGTTGCAGGGGGGGACGTCCAGCGTCTCCGTCCGGACGCCCGTCGGATCCGCCCCGTCGCCCACGAACACGCGGCACGCCCCGCCGAGCGGCGCGTTGAAGGGGATCTCGATCTCGATGCGGCCCTTGGTCCCGAAGGCGTGCACGCGCTGATACGGCGCTTCGTACATGCTGCAGGTGCCGGTAGCGTGCGCGGGACCGTCGGCGCCGGACGGGTCGAAGGCCATGAGCAGTGACGCCAGGCGGTCGATCCGCGTGCGCGGGTCCATCTCCATGACTGCGATCACTCTCGACGGCTCGCGCCCGAGGATCCATCGCGCGGTGTGCACGAGATAGCACCCGAGATCGAGCAGGCCACCGCCCCCCCACTCCGCGACGGTCCGCACGTTGGTGGGGTCGGTCAGCAGGAAGCTGAACGCGCCCGCGACCGACCGCACCTCGCCGATGCGCCCGGCGCGGACGAGATCGACCGCGGCCGTCCACTGCGGATGCGTGCGGATCATGAACGCTTCCTGCATCTTCACGCCCGTCCGGTCGCGTGCTTCGAGCAGGCGCTCGGCCTCGGCGGCGTTCAGGCCGATGGGCTTCTCGCAGAGGACGTGCTTGCCGGCTTCCGCGGCGCGGATCGACCAGGGCACGTGCAGATGGTTGGGCAGCGGGTTGTAGACGGCGTCCACGTCGGGATCCGCGATCAGGGCCTCGTAGGAGCCGTAGGCCTTCGGGATTCCGAGCCGCTCCGCGGCCGCGCGCGCCCGGGCCGGATCCCGGGAGGCGATCGCCGTCACGTCCGAGTCCCGGCCCATCTGCGTGGCCGGAATGACCTTCTCGGTCGCGATCCGCGCCACCCCGAGCACTCCCCAGCGAATCCTTCGCGCCATGCCGCGGCGGATTCTATCGCACGTCGGCGAGGAGTATGCTTGGAACTCCCGGGGGAGGCGGCGGGCCGTATGCGAGTCCTTCTCTTCTCGATGCCCGATTCGTTCGAGCACACGCCCACTGTGGCGATGCGCATGCCCAACGGGGCCCTGGCGTCGCTCGCGGGCAACGTCGACCCGCATCACGACGTCGCCGTGGCCGACCTCGTGCTCGCGCAGCACGCCGTGCCGCAGACCGTCGCGCGCCTCGTCCAGCGCCACGCGCCGGACGTGGTCGGGCTGTCGATCATGACCTTCCAGCGGCGCACGGCTCTGAAGATCGTCCGTCTGGTCCGCGCGCTCCGTCCGGGCGTGCGCATCGTGGTGGGCGGCTACGATGCCAGCCTTGCCGCGGAGGCCTACCAGGCGCCGGACGCCGGCGTCGACGCCATCGTGCGCGGCGAGGGGGACCACACCTTCCGCGAGCTCCTGCGGGCGCTGGAGGGCGGAACGGGGCTCGATTGCATTCCCGGGCTGTCGTGGCGCGATGGCGATCGCTTCGTGGAGAATCCGCCTCGGGCGGTGAGCCATCTCGCCGAGGGAGACGTGCGTCCGCCCAGCCGGTCGAGTCGGGTGCTCGCCGGCTACACGTTTCTCGGCCGGCCAATCGATATCGTCGAGACATCCCGGGGGTGCACGTACGACTGCAGCTTCTGCTCGATCATCGAGATGCGGGGCCGCAATTTCCACGCGTGGCCGATTGAGCGTGTGATCGACGACATCCGCGACGCGCGCGACCACGGCGCCCGGGTCATCTTCCTCGTCGACGACAACATCACGCTCAACGTGAAGCGGTTCCTCGCACTTTGCCACGCGATCCGAGCCGCGGGCCTGCATACGATCGACTACATCGTCCAGGGGATGACCTCCGCGATCGCGTCGAGCGGCGACGAACTGGGCCAGGCGATGCGCGACGCCGGATTCCGCTACGTGTTCCTCGGGATCGAGAACGTGCTCGACGAGGATCTGGCGTTCCTACGCGCATCGGCGAAGAACGCCCAGCGCGAAGCGGGGCGGACCGTCGGGAGCGCGACGCGGCGGGCGGTCGATGTGCTGCACCGGCACGGCATGCTCGTGGTCGGCGGCCTGATCATCGGGAATCCGGACGACACGCGCGAGTCGATCGACGCGAACCTCGAGTTCGCCCGGCGGTACGTCGACTGGCCGTACATCCAGCATCCGACGCCCTACCCCGGCACGCCGATGACGCGCGATTTCCGCGAGCGCGATCTCATCGTCAACGAGCGGATCGAGGAGTACGACGGCACGACGGCGGTCGTGCGAAGCGCGCACCTGGAGGCGGAGGAGATCGAGTTCCTGCGCTGGCGCGCGGAACGCTGGATGAAGCTGCGACACATTCCGCCGGTCCTCGCGCACGATCCCGGATTCGTCCTGCAGAACGGCATCGGCATGATGCGGCACACGTTCCGCGGCTCGCGGCTGAAGACGTGGCTGGGCCTGGAGAGCGAGCGCAAGGCGTTCAAACGCTACAAGGAGATCCGCCGCCGCGAGCGGGAGTACCTGCCGGACACCCCGGTTCGGGTTCCCGCATTCGAGGCGGCGCCGGCGACACCTTCCTGAGCGCCGTCTGCCGCGCCACCGGTGGCATCTCGGCAGGATGAGAGGGCCGCGCGGCGCTGCGCGTCCGGAAAACTCTAAGACACGCGCCGGGCGTTTACCCGATGGTCCGCTGACTGAAGAAGAAACAGAATGGCCGCGTCGGTGAACAGCTCTTCCATCGATCTCATCCTCATCGGAAGGCGGCGGTCATGAACTGGGCGGTCATCCTGGCGGGCGGGAATGGTACGCGGCTGCAGCCCCTCACGCGGGCGTTGACCGGCGACGACCGGCCAAAGCAGTTCTGCCGGCTGCTCGGAGAGACGACGCTGCTGGCCCAGACACGCGCGCGCGTCGCTCTGAACGTGAGGCACGAGCAGTCCCTCTGCGTGGTGACGCGCGAGCACGAGCGGTTCTACCGCCGGGAGCTCGCGGATCTTCCCGCCCCCCAAATCATCGAACAGCCGGCAAACCGCGGGACCGCCGCGGCGATCGCCTACGCCGTCGCGCGGATTGGCCAGCGCGACAGGAAGGCGCGCGTGGTTGTCCTTCCCGCGGACCACCACTACGAGGACGGCGAGAAGTTCCGGCGCGCGGTCGACGACGCCTTCCGGGCGGCCAGGCTGCGGCCCGACCTCCTGTACCTGCTGGGCACCGAGCCGGACGGACCGGAGGTCGACTACGGCTGGATCGAGCCCGGCCCACCTCTCGACCATCCGGACGGGTCGATCGCCATGGTCCGGCGGTTCTGGGAGAAGCCGACGAAGCCGGTGGCCGAGGATCTGCTGGGGCGCGGCTGCCTGTGGAACATGTTCGTGATGATCGGCAGCCTCGGCGCCTTTCGGAGGCTCCTCTGCGCCTCCGTGCCCGACATGATGCGCACGTTCGAGCTGATCGAGCAGTATCCCGCCCTGGCGGCAACCGTCGAGCAGGTCTATGACGTCCTTTCCCCTGTCGATTTCTCGGGCGGCGTCCTGGCGCGGCATCTCGGCAACGTCGCGGTCGTCCGCGTGCCCCGAATCGGCTGGACGGACCTCGGCCAGCCCGCCCGTGTCCTCAGCCTGCTGACGGCGCGCAGCGCATCGGCGTCCACCATGGGTGTGGCGAGCTGAGCCACGTCCGCGCAGGCGCACCCACCCGCGCGTTCGGCCCGAGACGACGCTCTGCAAAAAGCGTAAGCTTACGGAATGCCCGAGCCGACGAGAGGCACCGAGCCCCCCGTGCAGATACTCGTCGTCGAAGACGACGCCGCGCAGCGCATCGGATTGCAGCAGCTCCTCCGCAGCTGGGGCTTCTCGGTCGACACGGCCGTCGACGGCGAGGACGCCCTCCACAAGATCGCCGTGGGTCGTCCCGGCATCGTCCTCACCGATCTCGTCATGCCCCGGATGAGCGGGCTGGAGCTCTTCCGGGCGCTGCGGCAGCACCATGACGACGATCTGACGCTGGTGATCATGACGGCCCAGGGCACCGTCGAGACCGCCGTCGAGGCGATCAAGCAGGGCGCCTACGACTACGTCAGCAAACCGGTCGATCCGCAGCGGCTGAAGATCCTGCTGGACCAGCTCGTCGAGCGGCACGGCACGCTGCGCGAGGTGCGCCTGCTCCGCCGGCAGCTGCGGGAGCACGGCACGTTCGGCAAGCTGATTGGTCTCAACGGCGAGATGCGCCGGATCTATCACGTGATCGAGCAGGCGGCCCCGACCAACGCGTCGGTGCTCATCAGCGGCGAGTCGGGCACCGGCAAGGAGCTGGTGGCTCAGACGATCCACCAGCTCAGCCCGCGCGCGTCGCAGGCCTACGTGCCGATCAACTGCGCGGCGATCCCCGACACGCTGCTCGAGAGCGAGCTGTTCGGCCACGAGAAAGGCGCCTTCACCGGGGCCATCACGCGCCGGCAGGGGTGCTTCGAGCTGGCCAATCGCGGCACGCTGTTCCTGGACGAGATCGCCGAGATGACGCCAGCCACGCAGGCGAAGCTGCTGCGGGTCCTGCAGGAGCGGTCGTTCCGCACGCTCGGCGGGCAGCGGGAGCAGTCGGTCGACATCCGTGTGCTGGCCGCGACCAACGCCGATCCGCCCGAGGCGGTACGCGAGGGCAAGCTCCGCGAAGACCTCTACTATCGTCTGAACGTGTTCGCGATCTCGCTGCCGCCGCTCCGGCAGCGAAAGGACGACTTGCCGCTGCTCGTGCAGGCGTTCATCTCCGAGTTCAATGCGCGCAACCGCCGGTCGGTCAGCACGGTCTCCCCCCGCGTGATGCACGTGTTCGAGCGCTACGACTGGCCGGGCAACGTCCGCGAGCTGCGCAACGTCATCGAGCGCGCCACCATCGTGGCGCAGGGCGGCATCATCGACGTCCAGGACCTGCCCCCGCTCGCCGAGATCCCGGCGCCCGCGCCGGCCCCGGCGCCGCGCGCCGGGCTCTCGGCCGGCACGACGGTGGAGGAAGCGGAACGGAAGCTGATCGAGCTCACGCTCGAGCACACCGGAGGCAACAAGACCCGCGCGGCCGACATGCTCGGCATCAGCCTCAAGACCTTGCACAACAAGCTCAATCGACTGAACCTCAGACAGAAGGTATAGATCGCCGGTGACGGCGCGGCCGCGCCGTCACCATTACCACGACACGCCCACGAATCGGATCGCGCTTGGGTATCAAAGGCAAACAAGTCGCCGGAGTGACGATACTCGTCGGGCTGGCGGTGCTCCTGCTGAGCGCCTGGTACCTCTCGGAGCTCGCCCGGGTGCACCTCGAGGAGACCAACGCGCGCGCGGAACTGGTCGCGAGCACGATCTCCAACCGAGTGTTCGACGCGATTGCCGCCGGCGCGGACCCGATGGCCGCGCTCCAAACGGATCCGGGCCTGCAATCGATTCTGACCGCCACCGTCGCGGTCTCTCGGAACGTGCTCTACATCTCGATCACCGATCCCCGCGGCGTCGTCATCGCCGACGGGATTCCGACCCGGGTCGGAGGCACGCTGCCGGCGACACAGGACCTCGAGACGCTGCTCCACCAGAGCTGGCTCGCGCAGATGCAGGCGATCTCGGACAAGGACGGCCGCACGTTCGAACACGTTCTGAAGCTGAACCTCGAGACGAACGATCCGCCCGGACGGCAGGAACTCGGATCGATCCACGTCGGAGTCTCGACGCTGTTCATCCGCAACAATCTCGGCGAGTCGCTGGAGACGCCGATGTACACGGCGCTGGTCGTGCTCGTCATCGCGAGTGCCGCCGCGATGCTCCTCGCCCAGCTCGTGCTGCGACCGATTCACGTCATCCACAGCGGTCTGGCGCGGCTCGGCCGCGGCGAACTCGACGTGAACGTGGACCTTCCGGCGGAAGGCGAACTGGCCGCTCTCGGTGATTCCTTCCAGGCGGTCAGGGCCCGACTCGCTGCCGACCAGAGCCAGCTGGCCGGGCAGCGCGCGACGCTGGAATCGGTCGTCGAGCACCTCGAGGACGCGGTCGCGCTGTTCGCGCCCGACGGCACGCTGCTCTTCGCGAATCCCGCGATGCGCACCGTCCTGCGTTCTGACAGCTCCACGGCGCTCGGCGATCTCCTGCCGGCGGATCATCCGTACAGGCGGCTGCTCGACGAGGCGCTGTCCACACGCGAATCGCAGGGCCTGGTGCACGTCCGTGTGCCGGATGCCGGCGAGCGCCTCGTGCTCACGCACATCGTCGAGGATCCGAACCAGCACTGGCTCGGCGTGATGCTGGTTGCGCGCAATCTGGCCTACTTGAGCGAAGTCGAATCCACGCTCACCTATTCCCGCAAGCTCACCGCCCTGAGCCGGCTGTCGGCGGGCATCGCGCACGAGGTGAAGAATCCGCTGAATGCCACGATGATTCACCTCGAGCTCCTGAAGATGCAGGTGCAGGACGTGCCGGCCGCCAAGGAGCACCTGCATGTCATCGCCGCGCAGGTGCGCCGTCTCGACGAGGTCGTGCAGGGATTCCTGAAGTTCACCCGGCCGGCCGACCTCCAGCTTCGTCCCACTGACATCGAATCGCTGATCGAGGAGATCATGCCGATCGTCACCGCCGAGGCCGCGAAATCGGGCGTGAACGTGCGGGTCGAGTATTCGCCGGTCCTGCCCCTCGTCTCGGCCGACGAAGGCATGCTGCAGCAGGCGTTCCTGAACCTGGCCCTGAACGCCTGTCAGGCGATGCCGAACGGCGGCCGCCTCCGGATTGCGGCCGCCGCGCGGCCGGGCCGTCGCGTCGAGGTGCTCTTCGAGGACACCGGGACCGGCATTCCGCCGGAACACCTCGAGCGAATCTTCGACTTGTACTTCACGACCAAGGAAAGCGGAACCGGCATCGGCTTGTCGATGGTGTACCGCACCATCCAGCTCCATGACGGCGACATCGAGGTGCAGTCGGTCGTCGGCGCCGGCACCACGTTCCGAGTACCGTTGAGGCAGGCGTGAAGAAGACCTTCCCGGCCGGCCGCCCCAGCCGCTGGCATAATCGGATTGTGATCCGGCTCGTCGGCGCTCTGCTGGTTGCAGCCTCGGCCGTCGCGGGCTGCACGAAGACGCACGCGAAGGTGCCGCCGCCTCCGCCGGTCGCGCTCCTGACGCCTCCGCCGCCGGATCGCGTCATCGTGCCCGCACCGCGCCCGGAGCCGGTGGAGCCTCCGTCGCAGGAGCCCGCGACGCCAGCCGCCGCGGCGCCGTCCACGGGACCGACGCAGCCCCGCCGGACGCCGGCGCCCGCATCGGCGCCCGCACCCGCCGTCACGGCGCCGGAGCCGGCCGCACCGCCACCCGTGCTGCAGACGACCCCGAATCCGCCCGAGGTCGAGCAGCAGGCGCTGAGCTTGATTGCCGCGGCGGAACGCGATCTTGCGCCGCTCGGTGGGACGAAGCTGAGTGCCAACGCGCGCGCGCAGTACGAAAGCGCTCGAGGATTCATCCGCCAGGCACGAGAGGCCTTGAAGGTGAAAAACGTCGTGCTCGCGCGCGAGCTGGCCGACAAGGCGGCGTCGCTTGCGGATCAGCTCAAGCGCTAGCCGCTAGCTCGCGCCCTCGCCGCCGTATCGCCGCTTCATTTCGTTCCACTGCTCTCGCAGCAGTGCCATGGCCGAATCGGGATCGGCCGGCGACACGTGACGGGCGCGTTCGGGGATGAGCACCGTCGCGACCAGCAGATCGAGGTCATCGCGCAGGCGGGCACCGGCGGCATCCGAGGGCGCCCGTAGCCAACCCGCCGCCGCCGCACCCCAGGCGCGATCGAGGTCGTCCACGCCGGCCGCCGCGGCGGCAAGCCAGAATGCCGCCACCGTGGACTGGTCGTCCTCGTGGAGCGTCGCCTCGGCCCGGCCGAGGATCCGCTGATAAATCGCGCGTCGATCGTCCCTCGGGCCCAGCTGGGCCTGCTGATCGAGGGCTTCGGCCCACCACTCGAAGAGCCGGTCGCGCGCGCCGGGCTCGAGCATCTCGAGGCGTCCCATCGCGACCTCGAAGAACTCGGCCGCGGTGCTGAACCGCCAGTCGAAATAGAGCAGTTCGCCCATGCCGATCGTCCAGTCGAGCCGGTCTCGCGGCGCGAGCGCCCCTTTGTCGACGGTCACCAGCGCCTCGCGGGCGGCGGTGAGCTCGTCTGGATCCAGCATCTGCCGATAACGCTCCAGGTGCGCCCGCGAAAGGACGACGCCCGCCGCCTCGGCTGAACCGGGCTGCTGGCGAGCTTCCAGGGCGGACTCGATGGCGGCATCGTACTGGCGCTGGTTGTACTGCTCGTGCGCCCGCGCGAGCGCATCGGACTGGGCCGCCGCCGCTGGAGGGCCCACGATGTAGAGGGCGGCGACCAGAATCGCCGCCACTCCTCCTCGCCGGAATTCGCTCATGTCTCAGACTCTGGCCTGCGAGATCTCAGGCTGTCAACCGGCGCGATATAAATAGAGAGAGGCCCCGGCTCGTCCCGCCCGTGTGGGTAACTCTTACACACCCCCCCACCGCCGAGGGGGTTCGCTGCCGAAATCGTGGAGGTTTGCCCATGACTTGGTTGGCAAGGAACTTGAACCGGCAGCGAGCGATGCAACTCACGGCTGGCCTCGCGCTCGCCCTCTGCATCGTGAGCCGTCTGGCCGCGACCGGGCCAGCCGCGCAGGACGCGCCGCCAACGTTCAAGGCTGGCGTGGATCGGGTGGGCGTCACGGCGGTGGTCCACAAGCGGAACGGACAGGCCGTCACCGACCTCAGACGCGACGACTTCATTCTCCTCGACAACGGGCGGGAGCGGCCAATCCTCGAGTTCCGGTCGGAGCCGACCGCTGCGACTCTGGCGCTGCTCGTCGATTTGAGCGGCAGCATGTCGCCGGCGCGCATGGCGGCGAGCCGGGCCACCGCCCAGGATCTCGTCGTCGGCCTGGCGGCCGGTATCGATCGCATCGGGTTCTTCGCCTTCGACACCCACCTGCAGGAGCTCCGGCCGTTCGAGCCCGTGCAGGGCGACGTGCTCGGCGCGTTCGACGAGCTGCATCCGTTCGGGGCGACTTCGCTGTACGACGCCGTGGCGGAGACGGGCCGCCGGCTCGCGGCCGACGGCAGCACGCGGCGGGCGGTGGTGGCGCTGACCGACGGCGGCGAGAACAGCAGCCGCCTGTCGGCCACCGAAGTCACGCGTCTCGCCAGCGAGATTGACGTGCCCGTCTACATCGTGGTCGTCTCGCCGTTCAACCGGCCGGAGACGCCGAGCAAGGAAGAGACGCGCATCGCGGCGGATGCGCTCGCGCAGAGCAGGATTGGCAGTCTGGCGCGCTGGACCGGGGGCGAGATCTTCTCCGTCTCGAGCGACGTGGAGGCGAGCCAGGCCGCCCGGCAGATCGTCGACGAGCTTCGCCAGCAGGTACTTCATCGGCTTCGCTCCGGATGCCAGCCGGCCGGGTTGGCACTCGATCGAGGTTCGCACCCGCCGGAAGGATCTGGTGGTGCGCGCGAGGAGCGGGTACGTGGCGCAGGACCGGCCGGATACTCAGGGATGACGTGAACACAGGAGGCAGCAGCATGCGGAAATCATTGCTCATCATGGCGCTCTTCGGACTCGCCGCCGGCGGATCGACGGCGTGTGCGACCAAGGGATTCGTCAGAACGCAGGTCGCGCAGGTGAACGAGAAGGTCGACAACTTGAACCAGTCGCTCGAAGAGACGCAGGAGCGCACGCGACAGAACGAGAGCAAGATCAACGACGTCGATCAGCGCGCGCAGACTGGCGTCGGTGAGGCCAAGAACGCCGCCACGGCCGCCGACCAGCGCGCGTCAGCGGCTGGCGATTCGGCGACGGCCGCGGCCGCGCACGCAGAAGCGCTCGACAAGGCCTCGAAGCGGATGGTCTACGAGGTCGTCCTGAGCGAGAACCAGGGCAACTTCAAGTTCAACAAGACCGAGCTGCCGGACGAGGCGAAGGCCGCGATCGACGATATGGTCAAGCAGCTCATGGCCGACCCGAAGGGCGCGTACTTCGAAATCGAGGGGCACACCGACAACGTCGGACCGAAGACCATCAACGAGAAGCTCGGTCTCGAGCGCGCCGAAGCGGTGAAGCGCTACCTGTACCGAGCAGTACCAGATTCCGCTGCACCGCATCAACGTGATCAGCTACGGCGAGGACAAGCCGCTCGCCCCGAACAACACGCGCGAGGGCCGCGCGCAGAACCGCGCCGTGGTCATCCGCGTGCTCGTCTAGCCCGCTCGTTCGTTCCCCGCACTTCCCTCCATACCGGCCGCGGCGGCGGACATCTTGCGATGTCCACCGCCGCGCCGCACGTTCGGGCGCCGGCTGCAGGCCCCGCGCCTTCACCCAGCGGCCATCGCCGCGCCTCAGGCCAGCCGTCCATAGATGGTCGTTGATACTCGGGATGCTTGGCGTTCGTGCCTGGGCCAGCCGCTGGTTCAGGACCGGAGGAGCGCAATATGACTGGCGCCCGCGAAGAACGCGGCGGGCACAGGCAGTCACTTCACAGGAGTTTCGTGGACAGGTCGCGGCAGCGGGGAGAAGAACACCACAGGGTCGTAAAACACGACGCGGCGGTGGACATTTCGGACGTCCACCGCCGCGCGCAGCTCACGCGTCGATTCGATCGCTGACCGTCTGCCGCTACTGCACCGAGCAGCGATCCGACAGCGACTTGGCCGTCGTGACCGTGATCGACTGCATCGTCGTCGCCGACGCAGACATGCCGGCGTTCGGGCGCGCCTCGTTCGGCTCGCCCGCGTGGGCCGACGGGTTCGCCGCCGCACTGGCGATCGAGCCGGTGATCTGCACCCGATGGTTCAGATTGTCCTTGAAGTCGAACCCGGGGGCCGTGCCGCTCAGCGTGAAGCGCTGCCCCTCCGTCTTGGCCGCCGCCGACTGGCCGGCCTGCGACGCCTGCCCGGACGCGGCCTGCCCCATCTGGCTCGCCGAGCTCTTGCCCGACTCGCTGACGTTGCTCAACACGTAGGTGCCCGGGGTCGTGCCTTCTTCCAGGCAGCCCGTATACGTCGTCGCGCCTGTCGCCTTGTCCATCTGGCTCGACTGGCTCGAAGACGGATTGCTCGAAGACGGGTTGCTCGAAGACGGGTTGCTCGCCGGCGGCTGAGCCTGCGACTGAGCCGCGACCATGGCCGCGGCCGCGAACACGCCAGCCAACGTTCCGAGGATTGTGCGCTTCATATCGTGTTCCTCCTGAAATCGGACATCTCAACGACGTCGTCAACGCTCCGAGCTGTGCAGGATTCGGGCCACAGACCGTGCCGCACGCTCTCCAGCGACGCAGACGGACGGACTGAACGGGAATCAGCCCGCCCGTGAAAAAAGCGCACTCTCTATCAGACAGGACGGGACAGAAGGACCAGCGGCGGCTGATCCGCGCCCAGGCGCGTGCTGTCGTCCAAGCGGACACACCGTGTCAAGTTAGGTGTATCACTCGCACGCTGCCCTCGCGGCGCAGCACGCTGATGCCGACGTCGTGCGGATGCCGCTCGCACAGCAGATCCACGACCGCGCCACCCACGGTGAGGTGCTCGATGCGGAGCCATTCGAGCCATTCCGGCAGCACGGGGTCGTTGAAGGTGACCTGCCGGCGCGGGCCGTCCACCTGAAGGCCGAGCGTCGCCGCGAGCAGCATGAACACGGAGGCGGCGGCCCAGGCCTGGGGCAGGCACGCAATCGGATAGAGGGTGGGCCCCTCGCCGGGCCGGCGTCCGAACCCGCAGAAGAGCTCAGGCATCCGGCGGAGCTCGAGGAAGGTCGCGGCGTCGAACATGTTCGAGAAGATCTTGAGGGCCAGGTCGCGGAAGCCGTAGCGCATCAGGCCGATCGCGATCAGCGCGTTGTCGTGCGGCCACACGGATCCGTTGTGATACGACATCGGGTTGTAGAGCACTTCACCCGCCGCCAGCGTGCGCACTCCCCAACCCGAGTACATGGCGTCGCCGGCGAGCACATGGGCGACCCGCGCTGCGCGCTCCGGCGCGGCAATCCGCGCGAAGAGCGCGTGCCCCGCGTTGGACGCGCGCACGCGGCACGGACGCTTGCGGCCGTCGAGCGCGAGCGCATAGGTCTCGAGCTCCGGGATCCAGAACTGCCGCTCGAAGGCGTCGCGCGTGACCTCGGCCTGATCGAGGAGCGCCCGCTCGCGGCTGTGGTTCTGGAGCGCGGCGGCGAGCGCGGCCGCGGCGCGCCGGGCCGCGAACACATAGCCCTGGACCTCGCAGAGCGCCACCGGCCCGTCCGGCATCGAGCCGTCCTCGTGGGACACGCCATCGTGCGAGTCCTTCCAGCCCTGATTGACCAAGCCGTTGGCGCTGGCCCGCCGGTACTCGACGAGACCGTCGCCGTCGAGGTCGCCGTCGCGGTCCATCCACGCCAGCGCGCGCTCGATGTTCGGCCAGATCGATCGGACGAACGGCAGGTCGCCCGTACGCTCGTAGTACTCGCCGGCCAGCACGACGAAGAGCGGCGTCGCGTCCACGCTGCCGTAGTACCGGGCGAACGGGACCTCGCCGAGGTCCGCCATCTCGCCGTCGCGGGCTTCGTGCAGGATCTTGCCCGGCTGCGCATCCCGCGCCTCGCAGCGCCGGGTCGCCTGGGTCGCGGCCAGATAGCTGAGCACCCCTTTCGCGAGCTCGGCGTCCACCCACAGGAACTGGAGCGCGCTGATCAGCCCGTCGCGCCCGAAAGGGGCGCTGAACCAAGGCACGCCCGCGTACGGATACGGGCCTTCGGCCCGCAGGGTGGTCATCATCGTGAGGTCGGACGCCGAACGGTTCAGCCACTCGTTGAACTCGTCGTTCGAGCTGAAGATCCGGCACTGCTGCGAGCGCAGGGCGGCCAGGCGCTGGCCGGACGCGTCGAGCGCGACGCCGTAGACGACGGGCGGATCGTGGGCCTCTCCCGTCTCACAGGTGATGCTCACGTCGAAGGTGGTCGACTCGCCGGCCCGCAAATCGATCGGCAGCGCGAGCACGGCGGCGGCGATCGACTCCGGGACCGGCGAGCAGGAGATCGTCGTCCGCCTCACGACCGCGTCCAGGCCGCGGTAGCTGAGGACCAGGGTGCCAGCGCTCGCACGGTCCGGCAGCCGCTCCCCGCGGCGGGCGCGGGGCGTGCCCCGGACTTCGAAGATGTCGGCGAAATCCGCGTCGAAGTGGAGCGTGACGGTCGTGCGCAGCCGCGACTGCCCGTAGTTCGAGACCTGGAGCCGCTCGTGACAGGTGCCCTGCCACAGGAACTTCGTCCGGAAGAGATGCAGCACGCCTTTCGGCAACGCCAGGCTTCCGTCGGGCCCCGGCACGTCCGGCGTCGTCAGGTCGGTCGTGAGGAGCGGGCGGGCCTTCCGGATGGTCGAGCTCAGGAGGAGGGAGTGATACCCGCCGATCCGAAGCTCGCACCGCGACAGAAACCGCGTGCCGCCGTGATAGAGGCCGTATTCGCCGGCGGCGGTCGCCGGCAGATCGCCGAAGCGATCGAAGACGGCGAACGTCTCGCCCTGCTTCAGTACGCGGGTTCGTTCGTCAGCCCGGCCCTGGGGGGCGAGGATGTGGAACTGGTCTTGAAGGGCTTCGTCCACGGGCGTCCTCCACGCGCGTCGTCGAAGGCGCCCCGGTCGCCTTCGAGGAGCGCGTCGTAGATCGCGAGGTAGTCCTGCATCATACGCGTGGTCGTGAAGCGCTCCTCGAAGACGTCACGGCACCGGCGCCGCGACAGCTCGGGCAGCCGGTTCACGGCGTCGACCGCTTCGTCGACGCTGCCGACGAGAAACCCGGTGTCTCCGTCGGTGATGATCTCCGGCACCGATCCGTTCGGATAGGCGATCACGGGTGTGCCGCATGCCAGCGACTCGATCAGCACGAGCCCGAACGGCTCGGGCCAGTCGATCGGAAAGAGCAGGGCGCGCGCGCCGCCGAGGAACGCGGGCTTGTCCGCGTCGGCGATCTCGCCCACGAACTCCACGTACGGGTTGTGGAGCAGCGGCGCGATCTCGCGCAGATAGTAGTCACGATCCGCGCGATCCACCTTCGCAGCCACCTTGAGGACCACGCCGGCCTGCGTCGCGATCTCGATCGCGCGGTCGAGGCGCTTCTCGGGCGAGATCCGACCGAGGAACGCCAGGTACTCCTGCGGCTGCTCCGAGTACGGAAACCGCTCGGGCGGCAGCCCGTGCGGCACGACGCCGGCCCAGTGCGCGTGCGGGATGGCGGCCTGCTGCGCTCTCGAAATCGCCACCACCGGCACGTCGGCGAACTCTCGATAGACGAGATCCAGCTCCGGCAGGTCCAGCCGGCCGTGCAGCGTGGTGACGTGCCGCAGGTCGAGATGGCGCGCGAGCGAGAAGGTCAGGTAGTCGGTGTGGAAGTGCACGATGTCGAACTCGTCCCGCGCGCGGACGAGGCGCTCGAACATCACGTAATGATAGGCGAGCGGGTCGCGGCACGTCGCGTCCAGGCGGAGCGCCTGGGACGCGCAGGGCACCAGTCGCGCGGTCGTGACCGAATCACCGCTGGCATACAGGGTCACCTCGTGCCCATGCTCCACGAGCGCCTCGGTCAGGTGCGAGACGACTCGCTCCGTTCCGCCATAGAGCTTCGGAGGGACACTTTCGTAGAGGGGGGCAACTTGTGCGACACGCATCGAGCACTCCCCGACAGTGCTCGCAATTGGCGTGCCTGAGTTCGGGAGTCGCGCCGACTCACCTCACCGATGCGGGAGGCCGACCGAGGACGGCCACGGTGGCGATGAGCGCGGCGGGATCGACTGGCTTGGAAAGATGCACCTGATAGCCCGCGTCGAGCGCGCGGCGGCGGTCGGCGTCAGAAGAGAAGGCGGTCACGGCCGCCGCCGGGACGTGGGATGCCGACTCCGCCTCGAGCGATCTCACGTACCGGATGAGATCATAGCCGTCCGCGCCCGGCATGCCGATGTCCGCGAGCAGGACATCGAACGCCTCCTGTTGTAGCGCGGCGATCGCGTCGGCCGCCGATCCCGCGGGCCGCACGACGGCTCCGTGGAACTGCAGGATGCCCGTCAACGCCTCGCGCGCGTCCGGCTCGTCGTCGACGAGCAGGACGCGGAGCCCGCCGAGCTGCGCCGCGGCGAACTCGCCGGTCGATTCCTCGAGCAGCGCTTCCGGCCCGGCCAGCGGCTCGTGCGACGGATCGAGCGGCAGCGTCACGCGGAAGGTGAGCCCATCGCCGGGACCGCCGCTCTCGGCTTCAATCGAGCCGCCGTGCCGGATGATCACGTCGCGCGCGAATCCGAGACCCAGTCGGAAACTGCCACGGGCGGAGGCGCGGTCGACCGGCCGGTTGCGCTCGAACACGTACGGCAGCGCGCCGGCGGCCACTGCAGGACCCGAATCGTGAATCAGGATCCGGCCGTCCGGGCCGTCGTTCGTCAGCGTCACGTCCACGGCGGTCTGCGCCGGCGCAAAATGGACCGCGTTCGACAGCAGGGTGACGAGCGCCTGCGTCAGACGCCGCGCGTCGCCCCGCGCCTTCCCCGCGCCGGACGTCTCGTCGTGGCACTGCACGCGGACGTCCCTGGCTGCCGCGACCGGCTGGACGGCCTCGATCGCGCTGTCGACCAGCGGCTTGAACGCGACCGTCCCCACGTTCAGCGTCAGAATCCCTGTCGCCAGGCGCCAGGTGTCGAGGAGCTCGCTCACCATCGCCGACTGCTGCCGGGCGTGGCGGATGATGGTTTCGGCCGCCCGGATGCGGCCGGGCTCGTCGCAGTCGGTCCGGCGCAGGAACTCCGCCCAGCCCAGGATGGCATTCAGCGAGCCCCGGAGCTCGTGCGCCACCTGTGACAGGTACTCTTCGCTGAGGCCTGGCCGCGATGCCGTCATCTCACGCGCTCGCTGTCACCTCGGCGGCGGCGGCTCGTCGGCCGGCGGAGCCGCCGGAGGCGGTGCCGCGGCCTTGCTCTTCTGGGCGCCGGGCCGCGTGATGCCGCCCGGCCCGTCGCTCAGGTGGTACTTCCGCAGCTTGCTGTAGAGCGTCGGACGATAGACTCCGAGGATGTTTGCCGCTTTGCGCTTGTTCCAGCTCGTCCGCTCGAGCGTCTGAAGGATCGCGAGCTTCTCGATCTCGGCCAACGTGTGGTGCGGCGGGATCGTGAACGTCGACGATGACGGCTGCCGATCGGCCGTCTTCACGACCGGCGATAGATCCTCCACCACGACCTGCGGCCCTTCGGCGACGATGACCGCCCGCTCGATGACGTGCTCGAGTTCGCGCACGTTGCCCGGCCAGCGGTAGCGCAGCAGGACGCGCATCGCCTCGCCGTCGATCCCCTCGACCGAGCGGTTGTGGCGCGTCCTGAACGTCTGCAGGAAGTGCTCGGCCAAGAGCGGCACGTCCTCGGGACGATCGCGAAGCGGCGGGATCGAGAGCGTGACCGTGTTGATGCGGAAGTACAGGTCCTCGCGAAGCTTCCCCTCCGCCATCGCCTTGTCCACGTTCAGGTTGGTGGCGCAGATGAGGCGGAAGTTGGGACGGATCACGCGGTTGCTGCCGACCGGCCGGAACTCCCGCTCCTGAAGGACGCGCAGCAGCTTCACCTGGAGCGTCACGGGCATCTCGGCGATCTCGTCGAGCAGCAGCGAGCCGCCGTCGGCCATCTCCATGAGGCCGACCTTGTCGGACACGGCGCCCGTGAACGAGCCCTTCTTGTGCCCGAACAGCTCCGATTCCATCAGCTCGCTCGGAATCGCCGCACAGTTGATCTTGATGAATGGGCGCGCCGCCCGCGTGCTGTAATCGTGAATCGCGGAAGCCACCAGCTCCTTGCCGGTGCCGTTCTCGCCCTGGATCAGGACGCTCGCGTCGGTCGGCGCGACCATCTTGATCATGTGGAACATCTGGCGCATCGAGTCGCTTCGCGCGACGATGCTCGCGAAGCTGGTGTGCTCCCGGAGCTCCTGCCGCAGACGCCGGTTCTCGGCCGAGAGCTCGAACTTCTCGCTGGCCTTCTCGAGCATCGCCAGCAGAAGGTCCGGTTCGACCGGCTTCTCGATGAAGGTGAACGCTCCTCGGCGCATCGCCTCGACCGCTTTCGGCACGCTGCCGTAGCCGGTCACCATGATCACCTGCGACTCGGGACTGGCCTCCTTGAACTCTCGGAGGAGCTCGAGGCCGTCCGCATCAGGCAGCATGAGATCCATCAGAATGATCTCGGGCTGCCACGTCTCGAGCACGCCGCGGGCCTCGGCTCCGCTCGCGGCCGTCCGCACCAGATACCCTCGGGGTTCGACGAGCAACTTCATGAACTCGCTGGCATCGGGCTCGTCGTCGATGATCAGAAGCCGTGCTGATACTGCCATGTATGTCTCCTGTCGCGATTTCAGACGACGCGTCGCGGATTTAAGACAACCGTTCGCGTGAGTGCCGCACGATTGGGGCTGTGGCGCGCATCAGGTCAGGGCACGTTCGGCATGTCGTGCGCCGGGCCGTCGTGCGGCCGCGCCTTGCGGTACGCCTCGCGGCCGACCTCAATCGCACCACGGCCCCGCTCGACCACCTGATTGAAGGTCTCGGAGGCGCCGCTGTACAAGTCGTTCGCCCGGCGCCGCATCCAATCGGCCTGTTCGTTCGCCCGACGACGCAGGCGCTCGGTCCGGTCGGTGATGTCCTGCCGCATCTGCACGCCGGATTTCGGCGCGTACATCAGCGCCAGCGCCGCGCCGACGATGGCGCCGCAGCAGAGCCCGATCGCGAACGTCCCCAGACCTCCCGTGTTCTCGTCCATGTCCACCATGTTCGTCTCCTTCATCAACAACGCCTCCCTGACGCCCGCCGCCTCGTTCGTGCAATTTCAGCGCACTTGGGTGCTCGGGGTGTCGCGAAAGCCGACACTCGAATGCTGGGTGTCGCGCGCTTCGCCGTTGCCACGGAACGCGTGCAGCGCCGCGGATACCGCCCGCCACGTGCCCAGCACGGGCCAGGCGTGCTGCGCGACCGAACCCACCCGGCCGGCCATGTCCTCGACGTGCATGACCATGCCGCGCGCTCGTTCCTCGAGGTGCCGCAGGCGCCCGACCACGACCTGGGCCTCGGCGACGACGGCCTCGGCCTTCGCGGCCACGGGCGCGATGTAGGCGGACTCGGCCCGCCCGACCACGTCACTGATCCGGCGGTAGAGGCGAAAACCGATCACGCCAGCGGCGACGATCATCAGGAATTCGGCCAGGCTCACGAGCGCGAGTATCGCGAGCCACACATTGAGCGTCGTCAACTCCTGATTCATGGAATCGTCCCCCCGGCTCAGCTTCCGTACGCACCTTCAAGCCGTGTGCCACAGGCGGCATCTGTTCGAGCGGCCTCCGAGGCCGGCCTGCTGAACAGCGGCAGGGTGACCATGAACGTGGCCCCCTGTCCGGGTCCCGCGCTGACCGCGCTGGCGCGGCCGCCGTGCAGCTCCGAGAGGCTCTTGACGAGCGCCAGTCCGATGCCGAGCCCCCCGTGCGGCCGGCGCGTGGAGGGGTCGCCCTGGCGGAATCGCTCGAAGACGAACGGCAGGAAATCCGGCTCGATCCCGGGACCGTTGTCCCGCACGAGGATGCTCACCTCGGGATCCTGCCGCTGCAGCTCGATCTGGACCTCGCCGCCGACGGGAGTGAACTTCAGCGCGTTCGACAGCAGGTTCCAGACGATCTGGTGCAGCCGGCTGGGATCGCCGTCCACGTCCCCGGGATCCGCGGGAACCGTCCGCTTCAGGCTCACGCCCTTTCCCGTGAAGGCCGGCTGGAGGCTCTCGGCCGCTCCCTCCACCACTCGCGCGATCGGCACGCGCCGGCGGTCGAGGCGCATCTTGCCCGCGATCACGCCGCCCATGTCGAGCAGATCGTCGACCATGTGGCTCTGGAGCCGCGCGTTGCGCTCGATCACGCTCAGCCCGCGGTCGAGCTGGCCCTCCGAGTGCATCGACGTGCGGAGCAGATGCACCCACCCGAGCACGGCATTGAGCGGCGTGCGCAGCTCATGCGACAGGATGCTCAGGAACTCGTCCTTCAGCCGATTCGCCCGCTCGGCTTCGGAGCGAGCCGATCGCTCCGCGATCAGCAAGCCTTCGCGCTCACGTTCGGCAACCTTCCGCTCCGTGATGTCGATCGACGATCCGATATAGCCGACGAAACGGCCGTGCTCGTCGTGCATCGGGACGCCGCTGTCGAGCCGCCAGCAGTACTCGCCGTCATCGCGCCGCAGCCGGTACTCCGACGTGAACGGCGACCGTGTGTCGAAGGCCGACGAGTAGGCGGCCAGAGAGGCGCCGAGATCGTCGGGGTGCACGCCGTGGATCCATCCGCTTCCGAGCTCGGCTTCCACCGGCCGCCCACGGAAGCGCGTCCATCCGGCGTTGACCCAGGTGTGCCTGCGCTGCCGATCCGTGCCGCTTGTCCAGATGAAGACGGGCGCGGCATCGGCAACCTCCCGGAAGCGCCGCTGCGTCTCGATCACGCGAGCCTCCGCCTGTTTCCGGCGTGTGATGTTGGTGACGACGAGCGCCGCCGACGCGCCGGCCGTTCCCGCGGCCGTGAGCGGCGATGCGGCAATCTCGACCCAGTGCAGACGGTCGTCGGGCACCGCCAGCCTGACCTCCTGGACGAACAATCCGCCGCCCGACGCGAGTTCGCTCATCGCACGGTCATAGGCAGGCAGGTCCTGCGGGTGCACGAGGTCGCGCATGTTCAGCCCGTCGGCCGGGCCGCCGTCTCGGACACGGTCGACGAGCTGACAGAAGCGATCGTTGGCGGCGAGTACGGTCCCGCAGAGATCGACCTGCGCCAGACCGACGAACAGCTGATTGAAGATGGCGGAGAGGTTCTCGAACCCAGCCGACGCGCGCCGCCCGTCGAGCGGCAGCGCCGCCCCGGCACCCCGGCCCGCCAGCCTCGACGGCACGTCACGGGAGTCCCGCATCTGGTCGGCCACGCTCATTCGCCTCCCGCCCAGCGTCGTGCGCCACCTGTGCCGACGGCTACACCTCGGGCGATCCGCCGGACTGCGACGGCTTCGGGCGCCTCCAGTGCCCCACCCCGATGCCCACGAGAGCCGACCCGACGGCGAGGCCGAACGTCGCCAGGACGACCGCCAGCGTAGACGGCCCGACGCCGGTGCCGCTCGTGGCCAGCAGCGTCTCCGACCTCGCTCCGAGGATCCACGGCAGCACGTAGAAGAGAAAGGCGGCCGCCCCGAGCGTGAACAGGCTGATTCCGAGCCAGAGCAACCCTTTGTTCATTGGCAGACCTCCGCTCCCACCAGCAGGCAGGCCTCGTGCCAACGGCCGCATCCGCCCCGCTCCGTGGTCCGGCGGACCATCGCCACGGTCCGAGGGCCGGGCGTCCTGGCGCAAGGCGCCGTCCCAGCGGTAGCGGATCACTGCGTAGCCGATTCATGCGCACACCGAATCTGGAGCATACGACTCCCCTTCCGGCCCCGCATCAGGGGAAACACGCAGCGCGCGGAGGGCAGATGCCGTAACCCGCCGACGCGATGATCTGCAGCGAACGGCACGTGCGTTGCTTTCCACGCGCTGTGGGGAACGACGGTCCCCGGAAAGGCGTCCATGCCTCGATCGATCTGGAAGGGCCATCTCCGCCTGAGCCTGGTGACGATTCCGATCCGCGTGTATCCCGCGACGAACGCGGCGGCCGAGGTCCGATTCCACCAATTGCACCGGGTCTGCCGCACGCGCATCCAGTACAAGAAGTGGTGTCCGCACTGTGAGCGCGAAGTGTCGAACGACGAGCTCGTGAAGGGCTACGAGTTCGCGCGCGGCCGGTACGTGGAAGTGGAGGACGAGGAGATCGAGAAGGTGCGACCCGAGTCCACCCGGGTCGTCAACCTGTCACAGTTCGCCGATGCGGATGCCATCGACCCGCTGCTGTACGACACGCCGTACTACCTCGCGCCGGATGGAAAGGTCGCGGCCGAGTCGTTCGCCGTGCTGCGCGACGCGCTCGAAGGCAAGGCGGCGGTCGGCACGGTCGCGTTCCACGGGCGCGAGCGCCTGGTCGCGATCGGGACCCGGGCTCCCGGGCTCGTCATGTACACGCTCCGCCGGTCCAACCAGCTCCGGCAGATCGGGGCGATCGACGAGCTCAACGATCTGCCGAAGAAGGCCAAGGCCGAGGAAGTGGCGCTGGCGAAGAAGGTGATGGGCGGCTTCGAACGGCAGATCGATCTCTCGTCGTACCGCGACACCTACGAGGACGCCCTGCGGCAGATGATCGAGCGAAAGGTGGCAGGCGAGGAGATCGTCGAGCTCGCGCCGGCGGAGAAGCCGGCGAAGGTCGTCAACCTGATGGACGCCCTGCGCAGGAGCCTCGACCAGGTGTCCGCGCAGAAGAAGCGGCCGGCCAGAGCGGCCGCGCCCTCGCGCCATCGCCGGGCGCGCCCGGCGCACGGCCGCAGGCGCGCGTCGTGAGCCGGCCGGGAGGACCGCTCCGCCTCACAGCTCGTCGCCGCGCTCCCGCGTCACCCAGTAGACGGCGATCGGCGTGACCAGCGCGCTCAGTGCCAGCGTGAGCGCCAGTCCAGCGTGCTCCGTCAGGACCTCCCCGATTCCCGGGGGCAGCCTCATGGCGCGTGGATCCAGACGGGTCAGCGCAGCGCCCGCCCAATGGAGCCCGGCCTGCAGCCACGGCGACGCCGCACCGAAGAGCGCGCCGAGGACGCCGACGATCGCCGCGAAGGCGACCGCCTGCGCAATCGTGATGGGCCGCTCCGCCAGCCGCGCCGCCTCCGCGCGGGCCCGAAGCTGGGCGCGAACCCAGACCAACCCGGCGTCCGGCAGCGGATCGCACGATGGCTCGACATCGGCGAATGCGGCCGCGACGGCGATCGCGTCCCGGCAGAGCTCGCACCCGGCCACGTGTCGTTGCAGATCCGCGTCGGCGCGCTCCGGCCAGCGGGCCGTACGCACGGCCGCCAGCACGTCGTCTTCGAACGGGCACTCGAGGGGACGTCTCTCCATCGGCGTCACAGCAGCGCAGCGAGCTTCTTGCGCGCCCGGAACAGCAGCAGCTTCACGCTGGCCAGCTTCACGCCAACGGCCGCCGCGATCTCGCGGTGCGACGATCCTTCTGCGTAGGCGAGCCAGAGGAGCGCCCGCTCCCGCGGCTTGAGCTGGCGTAGCGCGCGGTCGAGATCTGTCCGCCGCTGCAGGCGGCCGGCTTCGTCGGGGCCGGCGGGCACCTCCGCCAGCTGCGCGGGCTCCACGGTGGTCAACGGCCGGGCACGGCGCCGGCGAAAGGCGTCGCGCGCCAGGTTGGTCGCCGTGCGGAAGAGCGCGTTGCGGCGGTGTGTCTCGTTCTCGTAGGTCGCCGCGGCGCGCAGGAACCGGAAGTACGTCTCCTGCAGGAGATCGTCGGCCAGCTGCCGATCGCCGGTCATGCGCAGCAGGTAGCCCCAGAGCGGGCGCGCGGTCCGGTCGTAGAACGCCCGGAACGTCTGCTCGTCCATGTGGAAGGCGACGTCCGTCCCGGCGCCCACGGCCTCGAAGGACCGGACGTCGGGAGTCGTCGAGAAGATCAGGTCGCGCGCCGACATGAAGAGGAGACCCCGCCAGTCGCAGCGATCATGGCTCGGCGCGTGATGCGGCGTCCAGCAGACCGAGCTGCCGCGACAGCAGATAGGATACGCCCGCCGAGACCAGGAACCCGACGCCGATGGCGACCAGCAGGATGCCGATGGCTGAGAGGGGCTCGGTCACGAGTCCGTCGACGTGCAGGCCCGTGTAGCGGAATCCCAGCCCGGCCGCGGTCAGGACGACGCCGGCCTGGGCCGACCACAGAATGCGGTTGAACGGCGCGTTGATGCGCCGGCTGCCTGGATCCAGCGCGATGGGCGCGGATTGCAGGAACCGGCTGCCAGCGGGTGACTGGACGTAGGCGAGCAGCTCGTCGTTCGCGGTCATCCGGTCGAGCAGCTTGCCGTGCACCTCGGCCTGGACCTTGGACAGCCGGGCCCAGCGGCGATAGTCGACAATCAGCCGAATGAGCCACCCGATCGCAACCGCCACGAGCGTCGTGGCGGCGAGCCCGCCCATCCAGCCCAGCAGATCGCTCCATACCCGATAGGACTCGCTGCGTGTGTCGACGTACTCGTTGCCGGTCCGGATGCGGTCGAAGTAGAAGGCGGGATTGCGCTGGACGTCCGGGTGCTGGGCCAGGAAGGCCGCTAGCGAGGGATAGGTGCTCATGTAGTCGCGGTTCGCGAGAAGCGATGGGTCCAGCTTGAGGACGCGCCCCACTGACGGCGGATACTTCTCGAGGATCTGCATCAGCTCGTCGCGGGTCCGCTGGGCGTCCTGGTTCTCCACGACGATTTGCGTGGCGCCCGAGGGCGGCGGCTGGCTGGGGGCCGCCTGCGCGCGCGGCACCGGCGCCGTCTGCGCGGTCGCCGGCTGCGCGCTCCAGGCAAGGATTCCCGTCAAGGCGGCGGCGGTCGCCGCCGCGCGAATCGTTCTAGGTAGCATTCGCACTCTCCAGTCGCCCACTAGTTACGCGGCGCCACTGAAAGGGTTAACTTGACGGGCTAGCGGGGTCGACGTGCCAGCGCGGAGCGGTTTCTGTATACTCGATCGAATCTCACCCTGGAGGGGACGTGGCCATACGAGGACGCAAGACCGGAACGCTTGCCGGGCTCGAACGACAGCTCGCCGACCTGAACGCGCAACGCCAGCGGATCATCACGCAGATCAAGACGGCCGTGGAGCATTTGACGGCGGGCTCGGCGGCGCCGATGGCCGGGCTGGATCTCGGGCCGGCAATCCCCGGCCGCCGGCGCGGGACCGGGGCGCGGACGGGCGCACCAAAGGCCAAGCGATTGGTGTCGCCGGCGGTGCGGGCGCGACTCTCGCGCCTCGCGAAGGCCCGGTGGGCCAAGGCGAAGAAGGAAGGCAAGACGCGGCTGGGATGAAGCCGTTCGAAGCGGCCGATATGGTAGGCTTTTCATCGAACGCGTGGCGCGACGGACCGGGGCGCCTGTCCCGGTTCGTCGTCACGACCCTATCGCCTCAGTCGTCCAGCTGTCCCGTTCGCGCGTTCGTGCCGGCGTAGCTCAGTTGGTAGAGCAGCTGATTCGTAATCAGCAGGTCCGCGGTTCGAGCCCGCGCGCCGGCTCCAGTTTTTCCCCGGAAATTCGCCAATTCCGATTCCGACAACTCGGCCCGTTCGGGTTTTGACGCCCACGTTGACGCCCACTGAAACAAACGCCGACCAATCCGACCCTGGCAAAGGCACATTGATCGGATTTGGACATTGCCGGGCCGGCAACCGTTGGGCGAGAATCTTGACAGCATGCTTGGTGAAGCGTTCTCTTGGAGCGCCGTCGTCATCGGTGCGTGGAATCCAGCCATTCTGTCGCCTGAGGGAGTTCGTCGCCGACTTTTTAACCTACCGGCGACAGCAGTTCTCGAAATTGAGATTTCGACGGATCGTCCAGGTAGGTTCCGGGTGGGTCATGAGGGAATCCTGGTGATTCCGACGATGTCACGCCTTGAAGTGGTGACTCGCGTGCCGAAAGAGGAATTGCTAACGCGCGCGTGCGAGATATGCTGCAGAGCACTGGAGGGACTTCCTGAAACCCCGGTGACTGCCGCAGGTGTGAACATTCGATATCGGTTCTCCCCTCTCCCCGATAAACTCCTGGATCTCGTCCGCGCGCCGATCGATGATGCACTGGCTGACAACGGCCTGGGCATGAAGATTAGAACCACGAGCCGGTCCATCGCACTCGAGCCCGGAGTGGCAAACCTCAGCGTCCAGCAGCGTGAGGACGCGGGTGGTTCCGTTGAGTTCAATTTTCACAGGGAGGCCACCGAGCCATCCCAGCTTGTCGCATGGCTCAAGCGAGTTGACGAATTTGCGCAGTTCTCAAAAAGCATTTCAGTGACCCTTGGAGTCAGCTAATGCCGAGCGAACCATCGACGAGCGAGCCCGTCATCACTGGCGGTTTTCAGAAAGCCGAGTTGGTGAAGGACGGCGGGACAGCCTCAACCTCACCAGCAGATATTCAGGGGCGTGTGATTTCCACGTCTCGATCGAGTGGTGAAATTCGTGTCCGCACCACAACGCACCCAGCTGTCGTGCAGACTCATCGAACGGACTAAACTCCGTCGATCATGGGTCACTGGACTTACACGGAGGACAAACCTTCGTCCGAGGTAGAGATCGAGCAAGGTGACATTCTCCAACCGACGGACGCCCTAAAGGCAATTCTCGCCGATGTCCACCCTCACTTTCTGAGCGACAAATACTTGGGCTTCATCGTCACGACCCAGTCGTGCGACCTGGTACGTCGCTCAGCAAGACTGAAGGCCTCCTACATCAATTTGGCGGTCATTCGGCCACTCTCGCAAGTAATCGGGAAGCTCCTTTCGTACGCGGCGACTCCCGTCGCTCCCGGTGCGTTCAGAAGGAGCGACAAAGGCACGGCGAGGCGATTGCTCGGAAGACTTCTGAACCAGAACGAGCAGGCAATGGGCCTGTTCTTTCTTTGTCAGGACGCAGACGTTGGGATCGGCGAACACGCCGTTGCGTTTCTGAGGGTCAGCGTGGCTCTGAGGGCGGATCACTACGACGCCCTTAGAGATGCTCGGACCGGCCGTCTGGAGCCCGAGTTTCGAGCGAAACTCGGATGGCTGGTTGGCAATCTTTATGTCCGACCGGCAACTCGGGACTGGACCGACTTCGACGGCGGTAAGAAGCGCTCGGATCAGTTGGTGACCGACTGTCTAGACGCGGTCCGCTGGATTGACGACGAAATTGTGAAGGTGGCCAGAGTCAAAGATGTCCCACTGGACGGTGTCTCTGATGAAGTTCTTGAATCGCTAAAACCGCCGTCGAAGCTCGAACGAGCGCTCCACGAAGTGACCGCTGAACTCGCACGGATCGCTCCCGACTTTCCGCAAGCAGAAAGAGTGAAGCTCAGCAATCGCCTGAGCTCAAACGGAAAGTTTACGAAATTGTTCGGATCGGACAGTCCTTCAGATTCCAGTACCGACAGCCTTTAGCCAGCGAGCAACGAATCCATCCGTACCGCCGCTTCACGCTGGAGTACGGGCAAAACGTGAGAGTACGTGTTCAGCGTCAAGCTGATCTGCGAATGTCCGAGAGTTTCCATGATCGTTCGTGGATCGACGCCTTGCGCCAGCAAAAACGTCGCCGCGGTGTGGCGTAAGTCATGGAAGCGCACTTCGGGAAGTCCCGCCTTCTTCAGCAACCGCTTGAACGCTTTCGTGAGATTGACCGGATCGAGCGCCCCTCCGGTGCGAGTCGTAAACACTAGTCCTCGTTTCCTGCCAGTCAGGACCGGCTAGGAGGCGCTCCTTTCGCTGCTGCACCCAGTTGGGCCCGGAGGGCGAGGATCGCAACGTGTGGGAGCGCTACGCCCCGCCTAGACCGCTCTGACTTCGGCTCCACGAGCTGCCACTGCTTCCCCACCCGACTCGGCATGGTCGCTGGCGCGACCGTCGGCGCGTGTCGCTGCGGGCCCGACCTCGACAGAATTGAGGAAGCACACGATGTCCGCACGGGTGCACAAATCCCGGCCATCTGCGTGGCGGCGGTCCGTCACAAGTCGTGCAACTGGAAGGTGACATGCAAGACCTTGGACGAGACCAGCGCCGGGCTCCTTCCGGCGCACGCGGCAGCATCACGCCCAAGGGCTACTCGGACACGAACAGCTTCAGACGGGTGCTCAGGTATGGATCGCTTCGACAACACGAATCCGTCCGCGCTGCCGATTGCGAGGGGTCGTCTTGACGACAATCTCGACGTCCTGGCCAAGGCGGGTCAGGAGCCGCATCAGACGCTCGCTCGAGAAGCTCGTCAGGCGACCGTTCAGCAACGCGGAGACCTTCGGCTGATCGATGCGCAGCATCGTCGCGGCCGCGACCTGTGTCAGGCGACGCTGCCGGATGATGTCGCGAATCCGCCTCGCAAGCTGCGCCTTCGCCAGCTCTTCTTCGGGTTCGCGAACCCCGATATCGGCGAACACGTTTCCGGAGCTCGGCGTTACGGCGATGGGCGATTTCTTCGCCATTGTTCGTAGTCCTCTTTCGCGCCTGCCAGGCGCAGGCGGATCAGATCCAGTTCGGCCTTCGGCGTCGCGATCCCCTTCTTCGACTTCTTCTGAAACGCGTGCAACACGTAGATGGCCTCGGCGAACCTGATCGTGTAGACCGTCCGAAACGCGTTGCCGTCGAAGTCCACCACGACTTCCAGCACACCGGCGCCGCCGAAGCCCTTGAGCGCCTTTGCCAGCGGCGACTTCAGGCCGACCTGCGCATCCCACAGTGCGCCGCCGACGCGAAGCTTGACGTCGTGCGGAAAGGCGCTCAGGTCCTCCTTGTTCGCTCAGCCGCGTTCTGCTTGTCCATTATATGCCAATACGGGCATGGCCAGCCTTGCCGAGCTCACCGCGCGGCGAAGGCGAGGACCTTCGCCGGCTCGGCAGCGCTCACGATCTGCTCCAGGCAATTTCCCCAGTAGTCGAGCGCGGCCGCTTCTCGGGGTCATAGCTGTGCCGGTCGTAGACGGCCGTGACGCCGGCTTCGACGTGATTGAGAATTTTCGACACGACCAGCCGGGTACACCGCCGCCCACTATCAGGCTGGCGGCCGTCCGGCGCAACTCATGCCGCGGAACTTCACCCCCGATCGGGCGACGACCCGCTCGTGGCGGAGGGAGCAGCGGATTGCGAGCGCCGACCTCCGCACACTTGCGGAGCGGCGCGATGGGCGAAGTGCGCAATCCGCGCGGGGCGCCCGCGGCCGTCGTGAGGATTGCGAGTCCGCGAGCGCCGCAGCGACGCGGGGGTGGGACCCCGCCGTCAAGGCCGTCAAGAAAGAGCCAACGATTTCGAGCGTCATCTCCGCGGAGCCCGCGGCGGCGTTCGACACGCGCGCGGGTCGCCAGCGGCGAGGCGGGCCATCTCCCCGGAGGCCTGCGCGGCGTCAACGTCGCCGCGTTTCGGAATCTCGGGTATGCCGCGTGTTCAAGAACTGGCATCCTGAGCGCACGCGTGAGGCCATCCTGAGGGTGAGTTTCCAGTTGCCGAAATGAGCTGATCCGTCGTCCATTCGGAAACGTGGACCATGGACGTGCCCTGCCGTCAACGCCGCGACACTGGCCACGGCAAAGCGCACGAAGGGATAGGCTTCACTTGGGGCGCAGAATGGTTTGGGTCAGGGCCGGCGCCAGCGCCGTGTCATCCGGTCGCGGCCAGCGCATGAGGCACACACAGATGGGCACTCCGTCCAGTCGATCGAACCCCGGTGAGGTTCTCTCGGTGCGCGGCAGCGTCGTAGACGTGCGGTTCGACGCGCACGTGCCGCCGATCTATTCGCTGCTCCGGACCGGTCCCGACGCCGAGATCGTCATCGAAGTGCTGGAGCAGCGTGATGCGCATTCCGTGCGCGCAATTGCGCTGACGCCGACGCAAGGCCTTGCGCGCGGCATGACGGTGACCGACACGGGCGGGCCGCTCAAGGCGCCGGTGGGCAGGGGGATCCTGACGCGCATGTTCGACGTATTTGGGCGCGCGATCGACCGCTTGCCGGAGCCGACGGACGTCCAATGGCGGCCCGTCCATCGCGCGCCACCGCCCTTGTCCGAACGATCCACCACGTCCGACGTGTTCGAGACGGGAATCAAGGTCATCGACGTGCTCATGCCGCTGGAGCGCGGGGGCAAGGCGGGACTGTTCGGCGGGGCAGGTGTCGGGAAGACCGTGCTGCTCACCGAGATGATCCACAACATGATCGGTCACGAACACGGTGCCAGCATCTTCTGCGGCATCGGCGAGCGCTGTCGCGAAGGCGAGGAACTGTACCGCGACATGAAAGACGCCGGCGTGCTGCCACACATGGTCATGGTGTTCGGCCAGATGAACGAGCCTCCGGGCAGTCGCTTCCGGGTCGGCCACGTCGCACTGACGATGGCGGAGTACTTCCGGGACGATGAGCACCGCGACGTCTTGCTGCTCATCGACAACATCTTTCGTTTCATCCAGGCCGGCATGGAAGTGTCCGGCCTCATGGGCCAGATGCCGTCGCGCCTGGGCTATCAGCCGACGATGGGGACGGAGCTGTCGGGTCTGGAGGAGCGCATCGCCAACACCAAGACCGGCGCGATCACGTCCATCCAGGCGGTGTACGTACCCGCGGACGATTTCACCGACCCGGCGGCGGTTCACACGTTCTCGCACCTCTCCGCGTCAATCGTGCTCTCGCGCAGGCGGGCGGGCGAAGGCTTGTATCCGGCGATCGACCCGCTGCAGTCCAGCTCCAAGATGGGCACGCCCGGCATCGTCGGCCAGCGGCACTACGATCTGGCTCAGGAGATCCGGCGGACGCTCGCGCGATACGCGGAACTCAAGGACCTCATCGCCATGCTCGGGCTCGAGCAGCTTGCACCAGGCGACCGCGAGGTCGTCGCCCGCGCCCGTCGACTCGAGCGGTTCCTCACCCAGCCCTTCTTCACGACCGAGCAGTTCACCGGTCTCACAGGCAAGCTCGTCAGCCTCCCGGACGCGCTGGACGGCTGCGAACGAATCCTGCGCGATGAATTCAAGGACTACCCGGAGCGCGCCCTCTATATGATCGGGGCGATAGACGAGGCGAAGGGCCACCATGCCGCTGGCGCTCATGAACCTTAAGGTGCTCCTGCCATTCGGAGTGTTCGCCGAAACGACCGGCGTCTCGCGCATCGTCGCGGAGACTCGAGACGGGTCGTTTGGACTGCTGCCGCACCGGCTCGATTGTGTGGCGGCGCTCGCACCCGGGATTCTCACGTACGAGATCGACGGCGAGGGCGACGTGTACCTGGCCATCGACGCAGGCGTGCTGGTGAAGACGGGTACGGACGTGCTCGTGTCCGTTCGCCGGGCGCTGCGCGGGGAGGACCTGCGTCATTTGCGCGATGCGGTCGCACAGGAGTTCCTGACTCTGGGCGAGCGCGAGCGAGACGTGCGCCTGGTCATGGCGAGACTGGAAGCCGGGTTCTTGCGTCGCCTCGCGACGTTGTCGAGATGAGCGACGAGCCGAAGAGACAGGACGCGACCCGCGACACCGCCTTCCCCGATGAGGTCGGCGCGAAGGCGGCACGCAAGCTCAAAGCCCGGCGGACCCCCACGCCCGGGATCTGGTTCGGCCTGGGCATGATGGGACTGATCGGCTGGTCGGTGGTCGTGCCGACGCTCGCGGGCGCCGCGCTCGGGCTCTGGCTGGACCGCCGCCTTCCGGGCACACATTCCTGGACGCTGGCGCTCATGGTCGCCGGGCTCGCCATCGGGTGCTTCAACGCGTGGCGCTGGATCAGCAAGGAAGACACGAGCATGCGGGAGGACCAGCAGAATGGCGATGGATGACGCGCTGCCCCTGCTGCTGGCCTGCGCGGCGGGGACGGGGCTCGGCGCAGTGTTCTTCGGCGGGTTGTGGTGGTCGGTGCGCAGGGGTCTCTCGTCCACACAGCCCGCTCTGTGGTTCGCCGGCAGCGCGCTCCTGCGGACGACCCTGGCCCTGACCGGGCTGTACGTGGTTTCGAGTGGCCACTGGGGGCGGCTGCTGGCGTGTCTGCTCGGATTCGTCATCGCGCGGACGGCCGTGACGCGGCTGACCAGGCCGTCGGGCGGCCACCACGTCAGGGCACGAGAGGCTCGTCATGCGCCTTAGTCCCGATCAGATGGTCTTCTGGCGACACGGGTTCTTCACCCTCAATGCGACCATTGTCTTCACCTGGGGCGTGATGCTCGTGCTGGCCGTCGGGTCGCGACTCGTCACACGCCGGCTCTCCACGGGCCTGGAGCGGTCCCGCTGGCAGAACCTCCTCGAGATCGTCGTCACCACGATCGAACGACAGATCGAGGACGTCGGCCTCCGCCAGCCCGACACCTACCTCGGCTTTCTGGGCACGCTCTTTCTGTTCGTCGCCACGGCCAGCCTCGGCACGGTCGTTCCCGGCTACGAACCTCCGACAGGATCGCTCTCCACGACCGTGGCGCTGGCCCTGTGCGTGTTCGTCGCGGTGCCGTTCTTCGGCATCAAGGCCGAGGGCGTGGGCGGCTACTTCGACTCCTACACGAAGCCCACGGTCCTGATGCTGCCGTTCAACATCATCAGTGAACTGTCGCGGACCCTGGCCCTGGCCGTGCGCCTGTTCGGCAACATGATGAGCGGGGCGATGATCGTCGGGATCCTGCTCACCATCGCGCCGTTCGTGTTTCCGATCGTCATGACGGCGCTCGGCCTGCTCACGGGCATGGTGCAGGCCTACATCTTCAGCATCCTGGCCGCCGTGTACATCGCGGCCGCCACGCGCGCTCGCAGGGCGACGCAAAGGCCGGCGCCGGCGTTGAGCGCGGCCGAAGAATGAGAGACCAACCAAAGGAACCGCCATGGACAGCCTGACCCTCGTCGCCGTCGTCTCGATTGCTGCCGCCGGTCTCACCACCTCCATCGGGTGCATGCTACCGGCGCTCAGCGAAGGACGGGCGGTCGCCACGGCGCTGACCTCGCTCGCGCAGCAGCCGGACGCCTCCGCCACCATCACGCGGACCCTCTTCGTCGGTCTGGCGATGATCGAGTCCACGGCGATCTACTGCTTCGTCGTCTCGATGATTCTCATCTTCGCCAATCCGTTCTGGAACTACGCGATCGCGCACGTGACGGGACACTGAATCCGTGCTGATCGACTGGTTCACCGTCGGCGCGCAAGTCCTCAACTTCGTCGTCCTGGTGTGGTTGATGAAGCGCTTTCTGTACAGGCCCATCCTCGACGCCATCGACGCGCGTGAGAAGCGGATTGCCGCCGAGCTCGCGGACGCCGCCGCGACGAAAGCCGAGGCCGACAAGGACCGCGCGGCGCTCCAGCACAAGCACGACGAGTTCGACCGGGAGCGCGCCGCGCTGCTGAGCAAGGCGACCGCCGACGCGAACGCCCAGCGGCAGCAAATCCTCGAGGAGGCCCGGAAGACCGCCGATGCCTCCAGCGAGAAGCGGCGGCAGGCATTGAGGCAGGAGGCGCAGCGCCTCAATCAGGCGATTCGCCGACGGACGCAGCAGGAAGTCTTCGCCATCGCGCGCAAGGCGCTGGCCGATCTCGCCACCGTCAGCCTGGAGGAACGCCTGAGCGAGGTCTTCACGCGCCGCTTGCGGGAGATGGACGACCAGGCGAAGGCCGGTCTCGGCCAGGGGCTGAAGACCGGCGCCGACCCCGCGCTCGTGCGCAGCACGTTCGAGCTGCCTCCAGAACAGCGCGCGGCGATCCGGAACGCACTCAACGAGACCTTCTCGGCCGACGTCCATGTCCGCTTCGAGACCGCCCCTGACTTGATAAGCGGGATCGAGCTCGCCACGAACGGGCACAAGGTGGCGTGGAGCATCGCGGATTACCTCACCTCGGTCGAGAAGGGCGTCGACGCGCTGCTGAAGGAGCAAGAGACGCCTGAAGACGAGCTCACGATCGACGCACCCACACCCGAGACGAAGGGCCCATGACGATCGCGCCTGAGGGCCTCGAGCGCGTCTTCGACCGCACGTTCGCGAGAATCGGCCAGGTCCGGGTCGCCTTCACGCCGTCCCTGACGGTGCGCGAGGTCGGCGTGGTCACGACCGTGTCGACGGGCATCGCCAAGGTGTCCGGCCTTCCCAACGTGGGCTTCGAGGAACTGCTCGAGTTTCCGGGCGGCGTCTTCGGCATCGCGTTCAACGTGGACGCGCACGAGGTGGGAGTCGTGCTGCTCGGCGACTACCGGGACGTGCAGGCCGGCGATGACGTCCAGCGCACGGGCCGGGTCCTGGATGTGGCGGTCGGCGACAGCCTGCTGGGACGCGTCATCGATCCGCTCGGACGGCCGCTCGACGGCCACGGTCCCGTGTCGCCGGACGAGCGTCTGCCAATCGAACGCCCCGCCCGGCCCATCATGGATCGGGCGCCGGTGACGGTGCCGCTCGAGACCGGCCTGAAAGTCATCGATGCGCTGATTCCCATCGGGCGCGGTCAGCGTGAGTTGATCCTGGGCGACCGGCAGACGGGCAAGACCACCGTCGCGATCGACACCATCCTGAACCAGCGCGACCGGAACGTGCTGTGCGTCTATTGCGCTGTCGGCCAGCGTGCGTCCGCCGTCGCGAAGGTCATCGCCGACCTCCGCGAGCACGGCGCGATGGCGTACACCGTCGTGGTCGTCGCCGAGGGGAACGATCCCCCGGGTCTCGAATATATCGCGCCGTATGCGGCGACCAGCATCGCGGAGCACTTCATGGATGCGGGCCGCGACGTGTTGATCGTGTACGACGACCTCACGCACCACGCCCGCGCCTATCGCGAGCTGTCGCTCCTGCTGCGTCGGCCGCCGGGTCGAGAAGCCTTCCCCGGCGACATCTTCTATGTCCACTCGCGGCTGCTGGAGCGCGCCACGCATCTGCGGAAGGACCTCGGCGGCGGCTCGCTCACGGCGCTGCCCATCATCGAGACCGAGGCCCAGGACATTTCCGCCTACATTCCCACCAATCTGATCTCGATCACCGATGGGCAGATCTACCTCTCGCCGTCGCTGTTCGAACTCGGCGTGCTCCCCGCCGTCGACGTCGGCCGGTCCGTCTCGCGGGTCGGCGGCAAGGCCCAACGCGCGGCCTTCCGGGCGGTGGCGGGCGACCTCAAGCTCGCCTATGCGCAGTTCGAGGAACTGGAGACCTTCGCCCGTTTCGGCGCCCGGGTGGATGACGACACGCGGGCGATCATCGCGCATGGACAGCGCATCCGCGCCTGCCTGAAACAGGCGGCCTTCGCTCCGGTTCCGGTGCCGGCGCAGATCGCCATCCTGCTGGCGCTGACGGCAGGCCTCTTCGACAGGGTGCCGCTGGACCTGATGGCGGGCGCCCAGCAGGCGGTCCAGGACGCGGTGGCGACGATGCTGTCGGAAGTGTCCGCGCGTCTGGACCGCGCCGACGCATTGACCGCCGAGGATCGCAAGGGGATCCTCGACGCCGGACGTGCGGCGCTCGTCGCCCTTCAGCCTCCCCCGACTGCGCCCGCGCCGGCGCCCCGCAGGCCCCTCACGACGCCGCCATGAGCGATTCCACAGCGGGCCTTCGCCGCAAGATCAGTCGTGCCCGAGACCTGCAGTCCGTCGTCCGCACCATGAAGAACATGGCCGCCTCGAGCATCGGGCAGTACGAGCAATCCGTACGGGCCCTGACTGACTACTACCGGACCGTCGAGCTCGGACTGGGCGCGTGTTTTCGCGAGGCCGCGCCGGCCGCCTCCCCGGAGACGGTGACGCGGCCCACCGAGGCGGGCACGATTGGCGCGGTGGTCTTCGGGTCCGACCAGGGACTCGTCGGCCAGTTCAACGAGGTGATCACCGCGTATGCGCTCGAGACTCTCATGGCGTTGCCCGGCACACGCTACGTCTGGGCCGTCGGGGATCGGGTGCACGCTCGCCTGGCGGACGCCGGGCTGCCGCTGGCCGGCGTGTTCGCCGTGCCGAATACCGTCTCCGCGATCACCACGCTGGTCGGGCAGATTCTCGTAGAGGCCGAGGCGGGTCGCCGCCAGCGCGACGTCGGGGAACTGCATCTCGTCTACAACCGGCGCGCCTCCGGTGCGGCATATGTGCCGGTCAGTCAACGGCTGCTCCCGCTCGACGAACGTTGGCGCCAGGAGCTGGCCGCGCGTCCGTGGCCGACGAAGCCGTTGCCCGAAGTCATCGGCGTGGGTACGTCGACCCTGCGCGCATTCATCCGCGAGTACCTCTTCGTCTCCCTGTTCCGTGCGTGCGCGGAATCGCTCGCGAGCGAGAACGCGAGCCGCCTGGCGGCGATGGAACGGGCCGACAAGAACATCGACGAATTGCTGGAGGGGCTGCACGGCACGTTTCGGCGTGTGCGTCAGGGCAGCATCGACGAAGAACTGTTCGACGTGGTCTCCGGGTTCGAGGCCTTGATGCATGGCGACGACCGGCGCTGATGGTACACGTCTGAGCGTATCGCGGGCGCGATACGATGCGTCCGCCGAGGCGTCCGGCGGCCCGCCGGACACGGAGGAGGACGGATGCGCCCCACGAGATCCAGGTCGAACTTCACGCGATTCGCCAAATGGACGGCACGAATGTCCGGGCGGCCGCGGGCTTTCACGTCCGCCGCCGCGATCATCGTCGTGTGGGCCGTCCTCGGCCCGATCTACGGGTTCAGCGACACGTGGCAGCTCGTCATCAACACCGGCACGACCATCGTGACGTTCCTGATGGTCTTTCTCATCCAGAACACGCAGAACCGCGATGCGGAGGCCATCCAAGTCAAGCTCGACGAGCTGATTCGCGTCACGAAAGGGTGCCACAACGCACTTCTCGATCTCGAGGAGCTCGAGGACACGGAACTGGATCGCATCCTCGAGGACTATCAACGGCTGGCCAAGAGAGCACGCACGGCCATGCGCCGCGGCCAGAGCGATACCGGAGTCGCCCGCGTTCCTTCGAAAGGCGCGGGTGCGGGACGGACGAAGGAGACGGAGGAGACGGATGAAGAGGACGGATCGTAGCGCGCGGCCGTTTTCGTGCGAGGAAAGCCGCGGCCCGAATTTCGAAACGATCCGGACGGCTCCGCGCCAGAACCGTCGGCGCCCGATTGGCAGCGGTCTTGCTCAATCGGCACGCGGAGGTACATTCGATGAATCGACGGATTCTGGCAGTCTGGATGCTCGCCGCGACCGCGGGCGCGTGCGGTGGATCCAGCGGAAGTCCCGCGACCTCGCCGACTCCGGCGCCGGTCGCCGCATCCCCCACCACCGTGCTCATCCCGAGCGGCGCCTACACCGGATCCGTCGCGGGATTCGCTCCCACGCCGCTGACGGTCCCCGCAGGCACGACGGTGACGTTCGGCAACAACGATGGCGTGGTCCACACGACGACGTCGGATACAGCCGTGTGGGACTCGCAGTCGCTCGACAGCGGCAAGACGTTCGAGCGGCGGTTCGACGCGCCGGGCACCTACAAGTATCACTGCACCATTCACCCGTTCATGACCGGCACGATCGTCGTGCAGTGACGCGCGGCGGCGCGTCGGCGCCGACGCCTGCCCATCCGGGCACGCTCCGGCACTAGAATGACGCCCGTGTCGAACCTGGGCATCAGGGCGTTCTTCGCGGCGGGCGCGCTGCTGGCCGTCGCTCTGCTCGTGCAGACGATCCTCAACTACGAGTACGTCTCGACCAACCTCATCCGCCAGCAGGCCCGGCGCACGGCCGACGAGCGGGTGCGGAACGTGGAGCGCGCGGCCCGTCTGTCCCGACCTCAGGACGCCGACGCGTTCCAGGCGATTCTCGACGACGTGCGGGCGGAGACGAGCGACCAGATTGCCTCGCTCACGCTCCTGCAGGCCGATGGGAGCGTCGTCGCCGCCGCGGGACCGGCGGCGCTCGCCATGACGCCGGCGGAGCGCGCACGCTTCCTCTCCGACAGCGGCGCGCCGTTCGCGCAGCTCCGGGACGGCGGACGCGACGTGCTGATCGGCGTCTTTCCCTGTCGCTGCAGTCTGCCGCGGGCGATGACGGACGCGCGGCGCGCGGGGCCGCCAGGGCGCGCGCTGCTCGAGCTTGGCCTCTACCGTGACAGCTTGTCCGCGCCGTTCGCGCGCCTGCGCCGGAACGCGGCGATCGGCGCCTCGGCGGCGCTGGCGCTGTTCCTGTCGGTGACCGTCCTCGCCGTCCGCTTCGGCGCGTACGTGCGCGGCAAACAACTCGAAACCCAGGCCGAGCTCGCCCGTCAGGTGCAGCGCGATCTCCTGCCCGGCACCAGCGCGTGGCCGGCCGGCGTCGACCTCGCCGCCGAGTGCGTGCCCGCCTGGCAGATCGGCGGGGACTTCTACGATGTCGTGAGCCTGTCGGCCGGGCGCGTGGCCTTCGCGCTGGGCGACGTGTCAGGGCACGGTATCTCGGCGGGCCTCCTGATGGCACTCGTCCATGGCGCCATGAGCAGTCCGGCGTGGGGCGCCTCCGGCGAGGATCCCGCCCGCGCCGCCGAACGGCTGAACCAACTGCTGCTGGCCAAGTCGTCCGGCGACCGGTTCGTCTCGCTCTTCTGGTGCGACTTCGACCCGCGGTCGCTCCAGCTCCGGTACGTCAACGCCGGCCACCCGCCGCCGCTGTGGCTCAGGCGCGCGCCGCAGGACGCGCCCGTCAACGAGCGGCTGGGAGAGGGCGGCCCGATTCTCGGTGTGCTGAGCACGGCGACCTACCAGACGGCGTCCGTCGAGGTGTCGGAAGGCGACCTCCTCGTGCTGTTCTCCGACGGAATCGTGGAGGCGGCGAACCGGCGCGGCGAGCCGTTCGGCGAGGAGCGCCTGATCGCGACCGTCGAGGCGAAGCACGACCGCCCGGCACGCGCGATCTGCGACGCGGTACGGTCCGCGGTCGTGGCGTTCACGGAAGGGCTCCCTCCCCAGGACGATCAGACGCTGCTCGTCGTGCGCCTCTGGCGCCGCAACGGAGACGAACCATCGTGAGGCACCCGGCCTCCGTCGCCGGCTCGTGAGATGA
This sequence comes from uncultured Acidobacteriota bacterium, assembly GCA_963764505.1. Classification (GTDB taxonomy): domain Bacteria; phylum Acidobacteriota; class Vicinamibacteria; order Vicinamibacterales; family SCN-69-37; genus CAVXSP01. The sequence continues at coordinate 3,437,841 of CAVXSP010000001.1, forward strand.
AAAGGACCGGCGGCGTGCGCCCGCTGGCGGGCCACGCGACGCGCTGGGTCTCATGGGTGCTCGGCGCCGCGCTGCTCGTTGCGGTCGTCTGGGCGGCGCTTCACTTTTCTGAGGAGCGGGCATTCGTCCGTCTCGCCAGGCAGGCTCGGCCCGCATGGCTCGGGGTCGCCGTCTGCCTGCAGGTCGGCACGTACGTCGCCCAGGGAGCAATCTGGCGCCTCACCGGACGGGCAGCGGGCCATCCGCTCTCCCGACGGGCAGCGTTGGAGCTCAGCCTGGCCAAGCTGTTCGCCGACCAGGCGCTTCCCTCCGCCGGGATGAGCAGCAGCGTCCTGGTGGCAAAGGCGCTCGAACGCCGCGAACTGCCCGCGCCGGCCGTGAACGCTGCGGTCCTGATCAACATCGCGTCCTATCACGCGGCCTACGTGCTGGCGCTGGCGGCAGCACTCGTGTTCCTGCACTGGCGCGGCGGATCGAACGTGCTCGTCATGACCGCCGCCGTCCTCTTCTTCCTCTTCTCCGCCGGTCTGTGCCTTGCGGTGCTCGGGCTCGCCGGCCGCCGGCACGAGCGGCTCGGCCGGGTGATGCGCCGCGTTCCAGGCGGGCGCACGCTCCTCGACTTTCTGTTCGAGGCCGACGCCCAGCTGCTTCGCCGCGCTCGCGTGTTCATTCCAGCGGTAGGCTACCAAGTTGCCATCGTCCTGCTGGATGTCGCGACGATGTGGTCCCTGATCGCATCGCTCGGCGTGACGGTGCGCGTCGGCGGCGTGTACGCCAGCTTCATGGTGGCCAGTCTCTTTCGGACGATGGGAATTGTCCCGGGCGGACTGGGCACCTTCGAGGCGACATCGGTGCTCACGCTTCGCGCGGCCGGCATCGATCTGCCCGTCGGGCTCGCCGCCACGCTGCTGTTTCGCGGCCTGAGCTTCTGGCTGCCCATGCTGCCGGGATACTGGTGCTCCCACCGGGTCATCGGCGGCCGAGGATCGAGATGATGCGGGTGGACCCGTTCTGGGCGCTCGAGCGGCCAGCCTGATGGCGACGATTGTGGCGCTCACGGCTCTCTACGTCGCCGCCACCGAAGCGCAAGAACAATGGTTCTATCGGCGAGGCTGGGGAGACAGCTGTTGACCCGTCGGCGCTGCCCTCCGGGCCGTTCACGAATGCGCGCGTCGTCGACGTCCTCACAGAGGCCGGTCTCGGAGCGGTCACCGTGAGCGGCACGGGGATCGTCACGGCCTCGTCGAATTCGTCCGGGTCGGTGGTCGTCGCCCTCGCGTCCGATGCCGCCGCTCCCCTGGAGATCGTCTTGTCGGGGGCCGCCGTGGTCGAGCGCCACACGAAGCTGCGCGTGCCGGGCCCGGACGCGACGATCTCGCTCATTCCGGGCATCTTCGACCTTCGCGCGTTCGACGAGATGTTCCGCGTCCCGCTGCTGCTTCGCTGGACGACGCCGCCGCCGCTGCTCGTCGAAACCCGGGCAGGTATGTTCGCGGATATCAACGCGCCGACCGTCACCGCCATTGCCGATGAGATGTCCGACGCCGAGTACCAATCGCTCGTCGCCGATCTGACCTGGGCCCTTCCGCAACTGACGGGCGACACGTTCGGTCGATTCGCCACGGTGAAGCGTCAGACGTCGAGTCCTGATGCGACCGTCCGACTCGACAACGACGAGGTCATCACGGTCGCCAGGCTCGCCGGCCTGACGGCCGCCACCGGCTACTGGGGATACGCGCGCTGGCAGTTCGAGACGAGCGGCGAGATCACGAGCGGCATCATCATGCTCGACCGCGACTTCGAGCGATCGAACAGCCGATATCGGCGGTCGCTGCGCGCGCACGAGCTCGGTCACGCCCTCGGATACAACCACGTCGCGACGCGTCCGTCCGTCATGAACTCGACGGCGAGGCTCGAACCGACCGATTGGGATCGAGACGCGTGCCGGATCGCGTTCCAGCGGCCGCCTGGCAACCGCTCCCCCGACACCGACCCGTCCGGCTTCTCGACGAACCGCGCCACGGGTCCGGGGCTCTGGAGCCCGGCCGTCTTTTGAGTGCCGGCGCGATCCGCCCAAGCCGCCCTGTTTGCCGCTATCATCGTCCCGACTCGGCCGTCGCCGCAGGGAGCCCCCATGTCGTCAGTGAAGATTCGGATTCGGGATGCATTCCGTCAGCCCCTCGCTGACCCGGTCGACGTCCAGGTGCGCGGCCAGCGGAGCGGCCAGATGGTCGTGAATCGAACCGGCCTCTCCGGCAGGAGCACGATTTCCGTCCAGGACCTGCGCGCCGACGAACCGTTTCAACTGTCGGTGTTCCCGCACCGTTACCGGCCGGTCGGCGAATTCTTCATGCTGGCACCCGGCGAGACGAGAACCCTCGAATGCTTCTGCCCGATCCACCCCGATCGCGTCACTCGACTCGAGGCCGACGCCTACGATGCCCTCGCCGACCTCGATCGGGTGCTTCTGGCGAGCACGGTGGAGGGATTCGAGAATCAGAACGGCGCGGCGCTGTTCGAGGTGCTCCCCGACCTGCCAAAGGCCGGCCTGCTGAACCTCTTCACGAAGATGACCCACACGGCGCTTCCCGCGGGCCGGACCGCCTGGACCTACGTCCAGAGCCTCTACCGGATCCGGCCGGATCGCATCTTCGCCAACGTGGATCGCGATTTCAGGGACGCCGTGCGGGGCGCGGCGGACGCCGGCCTGGTGACCCAGGTCCCCGAGGCGCTGCACACGCCGCCGCCGGGATTCGTGCACGCAGGTTCCTTCAAGACCCGCGACCACTACGGCAACCTCCAGCTCACGTTCTTCCGGGCCGAGGCGGCGCTCGACTTCAAGGTCGACGCCGACATCGACGACGCCAACGGGCTGGAGCACTCGTTTCAGGTGCTCCGCAACTGGATCACGTCGGGAACGACTCACCCGTACGACATCCACGAGATCCTGGCGTACGCGCAGGAGCTGCCGGTGCCCTATCGTTTGGTCGCGTAAGCCGCGGCGCTCACGGGATCCGTCGCATCCGCTCGATGCGATCGGCCGCGCCCGGATACGCGCGCGCGAGCTCCGGCCCGTCGGCCAGCTCGAAGTCTCCGAATTCGAACCCCGGTGCGACGGTGCACCCGACCAGACAATGCGACGCGCCGGCCACGAGCTCCGTCCCGAACCACGTGCCCGCCGGCACGACGACCTGCGGACGCTCGCCCGCTTCGAGGTTCAAGCCGAGCCGCGCGACGTCCCACGCGCCTCCCCGGAACAGCCGCAGGATCTCGAGCGGGCCGCCTTCGTAGAGGTGAAAGACCTCGTCCGACGCGAGCCGGTGGAGGGATGTCGCCGGCTCATCGGACGTCACGAGGAAATAGATCGCGGTCGAGGCCGCACGCGGCCCGCCGTGCGCGGCGGACTGCACACGCGCCCACGCGCGATAGGTCTCGAGGAAGAAGCCACGCTCCGGATGCGGCTGGAGGCCGAGCCGATCGATGAGCATGCGCGCGCGCGGAGATCGGTCTGGAACGCTCGACGACATGGGCGGAGCCCCGGACCGACCGATCCGGGGCTCCCTCGATTCAGCGCTACTTCTGCGGCAGCGCGTAAGCGATGATGCCTCGCGGCGTGGTCGGATCGATCGGCTCGGGCGCCGCGCCCCGCCGCCCGCCGCCCCCTCGCCCACCGCCCGCGCTGGTCGGCACGACGATGTATTCGCGTCCCTTCGCCTCGTAGCCGGAAGGCACGCCGCTGCTTCCGCCGGCGAACGTGCCGGTCCACAGGACCTGGCCCGTTTCCTCGTCGTAGGCGCGGAACTTGCCGTCGCCACCCGCGTGGAATACCAGGCCGCCGCTGACCACGACCATCCCGTTGCGCGCGCCAACGCCGCCCGTGTTCGGCGGACCGCCCGCCCGCAGCGTCTGCGGATCGTCGCCGTTGGGCACCTGCCACTTGATCTCGCCCGTGTTCAGGTCGTACGCCGTCAGCGTCGTGTACGGCGGTTTGGTCGAAGTGGCCATCACGTTGTAGCCGCTCGCGTACCGGACCGTCGGCCCGTCGGAGCCTTCCGGATAGGCGACGTTTCCGCCGGTCGGCCCCTGGCCGCCGAAGAGCGGGCCCTGGCCGCGCGGCGGCAGCTCCGGCAGCGGAACGCCGCCACGCCCGGCCACGAGCTCCGGCGGAGCCGGCGGCAAGTCGGCCCCGGCCCCACGCCCGCGGCCGCGCGCGCCGCCTCCCCGGCGTCCGCCGGCCGGATTGTCGAGGAACGCAATGACGGCGTCCAGATCCGCAGCCGACATGTCGGGGAAGGGCCGCATCTGCCCGCGGCCGTTCGTGATCAGCGTGCGAATCGCGTCGTCGGCGACCCGGTCGCCGACGCCAACGAGCGACGGCACGCCCGGCATCGCGCCCGTCAGATTGGGACCGTGGCACGCCGCGCAATTCTGCTGGAAGACCGCGGCGCCCGTCGCGATCGCCCCTCCACCGCCGCGATTCCCCGCCGTGTAGGTCATGACGTTGACGAGCTTCAGCAGCGCGACCTGGTTGACGCCGACGACGAAGACCATCCCCTTCTCGGGATCGGCGGCCGTCGTGCCCCAGTTCGATCCGCCCTGATTGCCCGGCATCGAGACGCTCTCCTCGTCGACGGCCGGCGGCGTGAACAGACCGCCCTGCGGGCCCGTGCCGTTCCGCGCCTTCGCCACACGCTCACGCACGGACTGATATTCCTCCGGCGAGAGCCGCCACTGGTTCACGTCATCGACGGTGAACGACTGCCGGGCGAACGCCGGCGGTTTGGTGGGGAACGGCTGCGTCGGCGACGACCACTCGCCCGGCACGTCCGTCTGCGGCACCGGACGCTCCTCGATCGGCCAGAGGGGCTCGCCGGTCACGCGATTGAAGACGTAGAGAAACCCTGTCTTCCCCGCGTGCGCGACCGCGTCGATCTTCCGGCCGTTGTGTTCGACCGTCACGAGCATCGGAGCCGAGACATTGTCCAGGTCCCAGAGATCGTGATGAACCGTCTGGAAATACCACAGTCGCTTCCCGGTCCGGGTGTCGAGCGCGAGCAGGCAGTTGGCGTAGAGGTTCGGGCCGTGGCGGTCGGCGCCATAGAAATCGTAGGTGGCCGAGCCCGTCGGAATGTAGACGATCCCGCGCTCGTCGTCGACCGACATCGACCCCCAGTTGTTCGCGCCGCCCATGTACTTGTAGCCGTTCTGAGGGCTCGTGTCGAACCCGTACTCGCCCGGGACCGGCACCGTGTGGAACTGCCAGACCCGCTTGCCGGTGATGACGTCGTAGGCGCGGATGTCGCCTGGCGGAGAGATCCAGCCCTCTCCCGTCGCCGACCCGACGATGATGAGGTTCTTCCAGACCTTGCCCGGGCTGCGCGAGGTCGAGCCGCCGTTGCCCGTCCCTTCGACGCGCGCCAGGCCGTCGCGCATGTTCACCGCGCCGTCGATGCCGAAGCTCAGGATCGACTTCCCGGTGTTGGCGTCGATCTCCTCCATGAACCCGTTGATCCAGAAGATCAGCCGCTTGTCCTTCCCGTCCTCGCTTTGCCAGAAGTTGATGCCCCGTCCGAGGCCGCCCAGATCCTCGTGGATCCAGAGCTCCTTGCCCGTGATCGCGTCGAGCGCGACGAGGCCGCCCCGCGCGCTCGTGTACATCACGTTGTCGACGACGACCGGGTTGAATCCGCTGCTCGCGTACGGGTAGAACCAGGCGACCTGGAGTTGGCCCACGTTGGTCTTGTTGATCTCGGACGAATCGATGAAGTTCGCGCTGTCCGGCCCGGCAAGGTTGTCGCGCCACCACTTGCGGCCCCTGGATTGCGCGTCCAGGCTCACCGCGAGGGTGGCCATGAACGTCACGGCCAAAACGCCGGCCAGGACCCCGACCGTTCGGGAGATCCGCCGGGAGCGCGGCCGACGCGCCTGATCGCCTGTTTTCATGAGGAAGCCTCTCCTGCGTGACATGAGGACCCAAACGCACGCGGGTCCTGGTCCGAGACCGCTGCAGTCTGCCACACTTGCGCCACACGGGCGAGGGGGATTTACTCGGGCTGTGGGCTATGGGCTACAGGACCGCCACGAGCTCGAGGTCGAACCGGAGGCTCTTGCCGGCCAGCGCATGATTGGCATCCAGGGTGACGGTCGCGGCCGAGACGTCGGTCACCGTGACCGGGAACTGCGTTCCGTCCTGGCGCTGGACAGCGAGCTGCTGACCGACACGCGGCTGCAGCTTCTCGGGCAGTTGCTCGCGAGGCACGACCACGACCATTTCGTCGCGGCGCGTACCGTACGCGTCGTCGGGCGGGATCGTCGTCGACTTCGACTCGCCGGGCTCCATGCCGGTCACGGCCTGTTCGAAGCCGGGGATGACCTGGCCCGCCCCGATCGTGAACTCGAGCGGATCCCGGCGGGCCGATGAATCGAATACGGTACCGTCGTCGAGCGTGCCTGTGTAGTGGACTCGAACGGTATCGCCGGACTTGGCGCGTGACATCAGAACCTCCTCAGAGACGAAAAGAGCCCGCCTCATGCAATCACGCTATCGCACGACCGGCAGGGATTGAAAATGGACGGACGGCGTTGACAGCCCCAGATTGCGACAGGCGTGCGACCGATGGGCGGTGATTCCCGATCGGCCTCCCCGGCAGCCGGCCGGATTCCCTCCGACATCCGGGCGCTCGGGCTCGTCAGCCTGTGCATGGACGCGTCGTCCGAGATGATTCACAGCCTGCTGCCGGTGTTCCTGGTCAGCGTCCTCGGCGCGAGCACCGTGCTGGTCGGCGTCATCGAAGGCGTCGGCGAGGCGACGGCCTCGGTGTCGAAGCTGTTCTCCGGCTGGATGAGCGATCGGCTCGGGAAGCGCAAGGCTCTGACACTGGCCGGATACGGGCTGGCGGCGGTGTCGAAGCCGTTGTTCGCACTGGCGCCCACGCCTGCCTGGGTACTCGGCGCGCGATTCGTCGACCGCCTCGGCAAGGGGATCCGGGGCGCTCCGCGTGATGCGCTCATCGGCGATCTGACGCCGCCAGCGCTGCTCGGCGCCGCGTACGGACTGCGCCAGGCGCTCGATACGGTCGGCGCCGTCGCGGGCCCGCTCATCGCCCTCGCCTTGATGGCGCAGTCGGGCGGCAACTTCCGGCTCGTGTTCTGGGTGGCGGCCATCCCGGCCGCGCTCTCCGTGGCCGTGCTCGCGGCGGCGGTGCGCGAGCCCGCCCGAGCCGCCAGCTCCGCACGACCGCGCGCGCTCTTCGACCGGACCGTGCTCGCGAGGCTCGGGCGCCGGTTCTGGGTCGTCGTCCTGGCGAGCGCCGTGCTGACGCTCGCCCGTTTCAGCGAAGCCTTCCTGATCCTGCGAGCCGAGGACGTCGGCCTGAGCGCGTCGCTCGCGCCGCTCGTGCTCGTCGTGATGAACGCCGTCTACGCCGCCTCGGCCTATCCGGCAGGCGCGCTGTCCGATCGCGTGGATCGGCGGGCCATGCTCGGCGCGGGGTTCGCCCTGCTGATCGCCGCCGACGCAGCGCTCGCGCTCGGCTCGGGAATCGGTGCGATCATGGCGGGAATCGTGCTCTGGGGCCTGCATCTCGGGCTGACGCAAGGTCTGCTCTCCGCGCTGGTCGCCGGCACCGCGCCTGCCGCCGACCGAGGCACGGCGTTCGGCCTGTTCAATTTCAGCAGCGGCATCGCGCTGCTGCTCGCCAGCCTGATTGCTGGCGTGCTCTGGGAGGCCGTAGGCCCCGGCGCGACGTTTCTGGCCGGCGCCATCTTCACGGCCGCCGGCCTGGTCGTTGCGCTGCTCGCGTCCAGAATCGCCGATTCGCCGGTCGTCCGGCTCGATTGAGCTCTCATTCCAGCCAGACGGGCGGCTCGATCCGCCCGACGAGCGGCGAGGCGTACGCGGCGAAGGCCGGACGGATGCTGTGGCCGTCCTCGCCAATCCAGTCGACGGGAAACAGACGCTCGACGCCGGCGACCTGCTCGAGGGGCACGAGCGCGGTCTTGATCGAATAGCCGGGTCCGGCGCGGCGCTCGAGCGCGACCATCACGCCGGAGGCTCCGTCGATCGCCGCGCGCACGGCCGCCTGCCCGCAGAGCCGCGCCTCGCGCCAGTCGATCTCAGACCGCAGGCTGGCGGACGCCCGCCCGAGCAGTCCCGGCTTCTCGGCTCGTGCCTTCAGTCCGAGACGCTCGGTCACCAGCTGCGCCAGACGATGTCCGAGATTCGTGGCGAGCGGACCGCGGGAGCTCGCGCGCACGTCGGCACCGAAGGGATCGCCATTCTGATCGAGCTGTCCCTCACAGACGACCACGACGCAGCGGCCGAGCCGGTCGAACACGCGCTGCACGTCGTCGAACAGCCGATCCAACCCGAGCTGGCGCTCCGGCACGTAGATCAGATGCGGCGCGCCCTCGGGATCGCGCGGCACGAGCGACGTCGCTGCGGCAATCCAGCCCGCATGGCGGCCGAGGACCTCGAGGACCTGCACCTGTCCCGGCAGGGCGCGGTTGTCCGCGCCGATGTCGCGCGCGGCGCAGGCGAAGAAGCGCGCGGCCGAAGCGTAGCCTGGCGCGTGGTCGGTGCCGGCCAGATCGTTGTCGATCGTCTTCGGCACGCCGACCACCGCAAGCTCCTGCCCGGCATCGCGCGCGAGCGCCGCCAGGCGGTGCGCAGTCTCCATCGAGCCGTTGCCGCCGGTGTAGAACAGAATCCGAGTCTCCCGGGCGCGGCAGATGCGCAGGACACGCTCGAAATCCGCCGTCTCGATCGGACGCCGCGAGCTCCCCAGCGCCGACCCCGGCGCCTGCCCCACGGCAGCCAGGGCGCCGGGCGGGAGCGCGGACAGGTCGACGTAGTCTCCGGTGAGCAGCCCCTCGATCCCGTGCCGGGCGCCGAGAATCGGGCCGATCTCGGGGTGGCGGCTGACCTCTTCGATGATCCCGATCAGGCTCGCATTGAGGACGGCCGTGGGTCCCCCGCTGTGGGCGACGAGCGCCCCGCGACGTGCACTCAGGATTCCACCCACCGGCGCGCCCGAGCCAGCGCGCGCCGCCAGCCCGCCGTCAACTGCCGGCGCGTCGCCGGCTTCATGACGGGCGTGAACCGCCGGTCGACCTTCCACTGCCCGGCGATCTCGTCGCGGTTCTTCCAGTAGTCCACGGCCAGGCCCGCGAGATAGGCCGCGCCCAGCGCGGTCGTCTCCGAGACCGTCGGCCGGACCACCGGTACGCCGAGCAGGTCGGCCTGAAACTGCATGAGCAAATCGTTCGCGCAGGCGCCGCCGTCCACGCGGAGCTCCTTCGTGCGGATCTTCGCGTCGCTCTCCATCGCACGGAGCACGTCGGCGACCTGATAGGCGATGCCCTCCAGGGCCGCCCGCGCCACGTGGGCCCGCGTCGATCCTCGGGTGAGGCCGACGATCAGCCCGCGGGCGTACGGATCCCAGTGCGGCGCGCCGAGGCCCGCGAACGCCGGCACGAAGTAGACGCCGCCGTTGTCGGCTGCGCGCGCGGCCAGCGCCTCCACCTCGGACGACGAGCCGATGAGGCCGAGCCCGTCGCGCAGCCACTGCACGACGGCGCCCGCGATGAAGATGCTGCCTTCGAGCGCGTACTCCGTCCGCCCCCCGACGCGCCACGCAACGGTGGTCACGAGATTGTTGCGCGACGTCATCGGCCGGTCGCCCGTGTGCATGAGCATGAAGCAGCCGGTGCCGTACGTGTTCTTCACCATGCCCGGCCGCGTGCAGATCTGCCCGAAGAGCGCTGCCTGCTGATCGCCGGCGATTCCGGCGACGGGGATGGCCGCGCCCAGCAGGTGGGATTCGCCGTAGATCTCGCTCGACGACCGCACCTCCGGCAGCATCGCGCGCGGTACGCCGAACAGCCGCAGCAGCTCGTCGTCCCACTCGCCGCGATGGATGTTGAACAGCATCGTGCGCGATGCATTGGTGACGTCGGTCACGTGGGCGCGCCCGCCGGTGAGATTCCAGACGAGCCACGAATCGATGGTCCCGAACGCCAGGTCGCCGGCGCGCGCCCGGGCGGCCGCTCCCCGGACGTGGGACAGGAGCCATTGGAGCTTCGTCGCGGAGAAGTACGCATCGATCACGAGACCGGTCTTCCGCCGGATGGTCGTACCCAGGCCGCGGCCGCGCAGCCGGTCACACGCCGCGGCCGTACGGCGGTCCTGCCAGACGATCGCGTTCGCGATGGGCTTGCCCGTCCGGCGATCCCAGATGAGCGTCGTCTCCCGCTGGTTGGTGATGCCGATTGCGGCGATGTCGGCGGCCGTCAGGCCGGCACGCGCGAGAACCTCGCCGGCGACGCTGGACTGGGTCGCCCAGATTTCCTGCGGATCGTGCTCGACCCAGCCAGGCTGGGGGAAGATCTGCCGGAACTCCTGCGATGCCATCGCCACGACCGAGCCCGCCCGGTCGAAGACGATCGCCCGCGAGCTCGTCGTGCCCTGGTCGAGCGCGAGGATGTACTTCATCGTCGTCCCAAGCCGGCGAGCAGCGCCGTCCCTTCACCGAGATACGGATTCATCCGCGCGCACAGCCTACGTCAAGTCGCGGCGGTGAGACCATCCCCGCCGCCGTCATCCCTGTCAGGAGCGCGCCGCCCGTCCGCTGCGCCGCGCCTGCTCCTCGGCGGCCAGCTGGAAGGCCGTGTTGCCGGCGGGGATGCCTGCGTAGACCGCGGTCTGGAGAAGCGCCTCTTCGACGTCGCTCCACTCGAGCTCGCGATCGAGGCCGGCCGAGAGGTGCAGGCGGAACTCCTCCCACCGGCCGAGGGCCGCCGTGATGACCAGCACGAGCAGGCGCCGCGTCCGGTGGTCCAGACCGGGCCGCACCCAGATCGCGCCCCACGGAACCCGCGTGACGAGATCCTGGAACGCGCGCGTCAGCTCCGTCGCCGACGATAAGGCGCGGTCCACGTGGTCGCGGCCGAGGGCGCGCCGTCGCACATCGAGGCCTGCCGCAAACGGGTCCTCGGGCCGTTCGACGAGGAACTCGAGCAGCGCCCTCGTGAAAGCGCGGGGCAGGCCGAGATTCGAGAGATGTGCGGTGCCCAGCCGGACGACCCGCGCTCCGGGAATCCCGGCGGCCAGAACCGCCCCGTGCTCGTGCCAGGGCATCGAGACGTCGGCATCGGCGCTCACGATGAGCGTGGGCGTCCGAATGTCGCCAAGCCCGGCGGTCGCGTCGTGGTCGCGCACCGCCGCGCAGCAGCCCGCGTAGCCCCCGGCGTCGGTGGCCAGGAACGTGCTTCGCGCCGACGCCACCAGCGGGTCGTCTGTCTCGAGCCGGGCCGGCGTGAAGAAGCGCGCCATCACGGCGTCGGCGACGGCTGGCATGCCTTCGGCCAGGACGGCGACCCGCCGCGCCTCCATCGCCGCCGGATCGATCATGCGCGGGGACGTGTTGGCCAGCACGGCATGCGTCAGCCGATCCGGAGCCTGAATCGCGAGCCACTGCCCGACCATTCCGCCGAGCGACAGGCCGCACCACCGCACTCGATTGATGCCCAGCCGATCGAGCAGGGCGAGCGCGTCACGACCGAGCTGCGCGATCGTGTACTCGCCGGCCGGTGCGTCGGTCGCGCCGTGCCCGCGCAAGTCGTACCGGAGGACCCGGAAGTGCTCGAGCAGGTCGGGCGTCTGCGGATCCCACATGCCGTGGTCCAGTCCGAGGGAGTGCGCCAGCGCGACGGTCGGACGGCCGCGGCCGCCTTCGAGCCGGTAATAACAGCGAAGCCCGTTCACCTCGACGAAGGCCATGCGCTACTCCTCGATCAGCCGGCGCCTGAACGCCTCGGCCGCCCCGAGATATCGCTCGGGCTCGTCGAGCGTGTCGAGCTCCTCCTCCGACAAGAGATCGGCGATCTCGGGGACGGCTCGCAGGATGCGGGAGAGCGGCTGGCCGGCGGACCCGGCGCGCCCGATGGCGTCGCGCAGGAGCGCCTGCGCGCGGTCCCGGCCAAGCACCGACCCCACGCGCATCGCCACACGCTCCGCAAAAATCGCTCCGTGCGTGGCTTCGAGGTTTTCGCGCATGCGGCCGGGATCGACCGACAGGCTGGCCGCGGCATCGCGCATCGCCTCGAGGGCCGCGCCGGTCGTTTCGATCGCTTCCGCGACAATCGGCCACTCGGCGTGCCACGCGCCGACGGATCGTTCGTGCTCCTGCACGAGAATCGTGAGCGCGGACGCCACCAATCCCGGAAGCCGGGCCGCGGCAGCGAGCGCAACGGCGCACCCGACGGGGTTGCGCTTGTGCGGCAGCGTCGACGACCCGCCGCCGGCCTCGGCCGCTTCGCCGACCTCCGTCTGCATCAGGAGGCTCAGGTCGCGCGCCATCTTGCCGAGCATACCCGTGTAGATGCCGCAGGCGGCCACCACCGCCGCCAGTCGATCGCGATGTGTGTGCCATGGCGCGGGCGGGTTCTCGAGCCGAAGCTCGCGCGCGAGCGCCGCCGCCACGGCCGGCCCGTGGGCGCCAAGCGCCGCGAGCGTGCCGGAGGCGCCGCCAAACTGCAGAACGCCCGCGGCCCGGCACGCGTCCTCGAGTCGCGTCCACGACCTCGCGAGCGCACCCAGCCAGCCCGCCGTCTTCAATCCGAACGTGATCGGCGGCGCCGGCTGCAGGAGCGTCCGGCCGAGCATGACGTCGCCGGCGTGGCGATCGGCGAGCGACCGCAGCGAGCCGGCGAGCCGGGCATGGTCGGCGCCGAGGACGGCCGACGCGCGCACGACGAGCCGGACGAGCGCCGTGTCGACGATGTCCTGGCTGGTCGCGCCCCAGTGCACGAACTTCGCCGCCTCCGGATCACGAGCGCGAACGCGGGCGGTCAGCGCGTCGACCAGCGGCACGGCCAGCGTGCCGGACGCCCGCGCCTCGTGCGCCAGGACCTCCGCGTCGAATCGGTCGGACGCCGCGGCGGCCGCAATCGCCTCCGCCGCGGCCGCAGGGATCACGCCGAGCCGCGCCTGCACGCGAGCCAGCGCCGACTCGACCTCGAGCATGGCCCGAAGCACGGAAGGGTCCCCGAACAGGTCGGCGAGGGCATCCGTCGTGGCGAGCGCGTGGACGAGCCGGGCCGCCATCCCGTCACGCGTCGAAGAACACGGTCTCGGCCGGTCCCTGGAGCCGGATGACGAACTCCCAGATCGCGCCGCCAGCGGCGCGGGCCAGCAGCGTCGGCCGTCGATCCTCGGGCACGATCGACAGCAACGGATCGCTCCCCAGCCACGGGTCCCCCTCGAAGTACAGACGCGTGCGCAGGTGCCGCAGCAGGCCGCGCGCGAACAGGACGACGTCGACGTGGGGCGCCTGGGACCCGTTGACGTCGCCGCCGGGCACCGCGCCGGGGCGGATCGTCTGGAACGTCGCCCAACCTTCCTCGTCAGTGCTGCGCCGGCCGAAACCCGTGAACCGTTCGTCGGGCGGCGTCTCTTCGCGGCTGCTCGCGTAGGTCCCCGCCGCGTCCGGCTGCCAGAGCTCGATGAGAGCGTCGGAGACCGGCGCGCCGTCACCGTCGAGCACGCGCACGCGCAGGTCGATGCGCTCGCCCGACGTGGACGGCGTGACCAGGCACGCGAGCCCGTCGGCGCAGCCCGGCACGACGTGAAAGAAGGGGCCGATCGTCTGCGAGGCGGTCGCGAGCAGCCGTGGGGGCGACGGCATCAGGTGCGTCCCTCGAACGGCGTCGAGTGTCGGCCCCGGAGCACGATGTCGAAGCGGAAGCCGAGCGCACGCATCGGCCGGGTCAGCGCCAGATCGAATCGCGCGACCAGGCCCTGCCGCGCATGCTCGCCGGGCACCGAGTGGAAGATCGGATCGAACGGAAAGAGCGGATCGTGCGGGAAGTACATCTGCGTCACGAGCCGTGTCGCCAGCGAGCGGCCGAACAGCGAGAAGTGGATGTGCGCCGGCCGCCAGGCGTTGTGGTGATTGCCCCACGGATAGGCGCCCGGCTTGATCGTCACGAACTCGTATCGTCCGTCCGCATCGGTCAGGGTCCGGCCCGCGCCGCTGAAGTTCGGATCGAGCGGCGCGGGGTGGTTGTCCTTCGCGTGCCGGTACCGGCCCGCGGCGTTGCACTGCCAGATCTCGACGAGCGTGTGCGGGACCGGGCGGCCGTCCTCGTCGAGGACCTGTCCGGATACGACGATCCGCTGCCCCTGCGGCTCGCCGGCGTGCTGCGCCGTCAGGTCGTTGTCGTTCGGCCCGATCGGCAGCAGGCCGTACACGGGCGCGGCCAGGTCGGCCAGTCGGTCGGGAATCGCGACCAGGGGCTGCAGGGGGGCGCGCCGCAGCGTGGACCGATACGGCGGGTACAACAGCGGCGGCTGACTGCCGCTCACGGACAGATGGTGGAAGGGCTCGGTCATAGCGAGGCGCCGTGCGCCCTGGCGGTGCGCGCGTTCAGATCCCGCAGCGTCGCGAGCTCGTGCCGCGTCGGCGGCGGCGTCTCGGCGAGGGCGGCGGAGAACCGGACCGGCCATCCCGTCTGTTCGACGACGCGCGCGCGTGTGATGCCTGGGTGCAGACGGACCACCTGCAGCTCCTTCGTCTCCGGATCCGGTTCCATCGTACACAAATCGCTCACGACCAGCACGGGGCCGGCCGTCGCCAGGCCGAGCGCGCGCCGTTCCCGCCCGGTGCGTCCGTGTCCGAGCGAGGTCAGGAACGCGAGACGCGCGACGAACGTGCGCGGCGTCTGCTGCATGACGATGAACACCTTCTGGCACGCGGTGGCGATCTCCGGCGCACCTCCGCCGCCCGGCAGCCGCACGGCCGGATGGGCGTACTCGCCGATGACGGTGCTGTTCAGGTTCCCGAACCGGTCGACTTCCGCGCCGCCGAGGAACCCGACGGTGATCCGGCCGCCCTGGAGCCAGTACTGGAACATCTCGGGCACGGAGACGGTCGTGAGCGCCGTTTCGCACAGCTCGCCGTCGCCGATCGACAGCGGGAGCACGTCCGGCCTGGTCTCGAGCGTCCCGGATTCGTACACGAGCCGCAGGCCTGGAGCGTGGGTCAGACGAGCCAGGTTGCACGCGGCCGACGGCAGGCCGATCCCGACGAAGCACACGTCGTCGTCGGTGAGCGCGCGCGCTGCCGCGATGGTCATCATTTCCGCCGACGTGTGGCTCATGCCGGCGCTCCTGCCATCGGCGCGCCGAACACGTGCGCGTCGATCCACCTCCGGAACGCGTCGCGATCCCGCGAGATGGCGTCCCACGCGACGTAGAACGCGTTGTCTCGCGTGTAGTACCCGTGGGTGTACGACGGGCGCGCGCCGCCCGGCACGACGGCCACGGCCGTGATCGTCCAGGACGGCAGGATCACGGCGTTGACGCTGCGCGGCGGCAGCGCGTCGACGATCTCCTCCACGGTCACGAGGGATCGGCGCGCCGCCAGGACGACTTCCTTCTGCACGCCGACGATGCCTTCGATCAGCACGTTGCCCGTGCGGTCGGCCATCTGCGCGTGGATGACGCCGACGTCGGGGCGGTGGGCGGGCACCGCGGCGAGGGGCTCTCCGGTGAACGGGCATGCGACGAACTTCACCCGCCGGTTCACGGCCGGCAGGTCCGATCCCACGTAGCCGCGGAAGAACGCCGAGGGCATGCCGGCGGCGCCCGCCGCGTAGGCATGGGCCATGGCGGAGTGGCTGTGCTCCTCGATCTCGAGTGGCGCCGGCCAGCCGCGCTCGACCGCGTCCCGCAGACGATGGAGCGACCCGACGCCGGGGTTGCCGCCCCATGAGAAGACGAGCTTTCGGGCGCAGCCGCTGCCGATCATCTGGTCGTACAGCAGGTCGGGCGTCATGCGGATCAGCGTCAGGCTCTCGAGGCGCTGCCTGATGATCTCGTGGCCCGCCGCGAACGGGATGAGATGCGTGAACCCCTCGAGCGCGACCGTGTCGCCCGGACGGACCAGGCGCTTGATGGCCTCCGGCAGCGGCAGGAATTCGCTCATCGACGGCAGCGCGGCCCAGGATAGGAACCGGACCCTCTATCTGTCAACCGATAATCGCTCGAGCTGTGCGATAATCGTCCGCACGACCATGGGCGCTGCGTCGATGGCGGCCGTTCGCGCCGCGGGGCCCGCCCGCCCGCCGGCGGGCTCCGATCCCGACTTCATGCTCTCGCTGGCCCGCGGCCTGTCCGCGATCCGGGCCTTCGGCGAGGGCCACGCCGAGCTCACCGCGGGCGAAGTCGCGGAGCGCGCCGGCCTGTCGCGCGCGTCGGCGCGGCGGTGTCTGCACACGCTGTCGGTGCTGGGCTACGCGCGCGCCGCCCGCGGCCGCTACGGCCTGACGCCGGCGATTCTGGCGCTCGGACAGGCCTACCTGGGCTCGGTCGCCGTCGCGCGCCTCGCGCAGCCGGTGCTCGAACGCCTCGTCGACGAGCTGCACGAGTCGTCCTCGGTCGCTGTCCTCGACGGCGACGAGATCGTCTACGTCGCCCGTGCCGCGGCGCGCCGGATCCTGTCGGTCGGCCTTTCGATCGGCAGCCGCCTCCCCGCCGCATGCACGTCCATGGGCCGCGTGCTGCTCGCCGCCGCCGACGACCGCACCCGCGCCCGCCACCTTCGCCGGGTGAAGCTGCGGCGCTACACGGACCGCACGATCACGGACCGGGACGCGTTCGCGGCCGCGCTGGACGCAGTCCGCGCGCAGGGCTACGCGATCGTCGACCAGGAGCTCGAGCTGGGTCTTCGCGCGTGCGCCGTCCCGATCGCCGCGTCGGACGGCACGGTGGTGGCGGCGCTCAACACGGGCGTGCATGCGAGCCGCGCGGATACCGCCACCTTGAAGCGCGAGTTCGTCCCCGTCCTCAAGCGTGCCGCCCGGGAGATCGGCGCCGCTCTATGACGCTCCGGCCGGTGTACCTCTGCGACGCCGTGCGCACGCCGTTCGGCCGGTACGGCGGCGCGCTGGCCGCCGTGACGCCCCGACGACCTCGCCGCGGAGCCCCTGCGGGCGCTCCGCGCGCGCAACCCCGGCGTGGACTGGGACGCGCTCGACGACGTGATCTATGGATGCGCGAACCAGGCGGGCGAGGACAACCGGAACGTCGCCCGCATGGCGCTGCTCCTCGCCGATCTCCCGGAACGCGTCCCGGGCGCGACCGTGAACCGTCTCTGCGGGTCCGGCCTCGAGGCGCTCGTCCAGGCGGCGCGCGCCGTCGCCACCGGCGAGATGTCGCTCGTCATCGCGGGCGGCGTCGAGAGCATGTCGCGGGCGCCGTTCGTCATGGGCAAGCCCGAGGCCGCCTTCAGCCGCGACCTGCGGTGGGCCGACACCACGCTCGGCTGGCGGTTCGTGAACCCGCGGATGAAGGCCCGATACGGCGTCGATTCGATGGCCGAGACTGCGGAGCACGTCGCGGAGGCCTGCCGCATCGCCCGCGACGACCAGGATCGGTTCGCCTGTCGCAGCCAGATGCGCGCGGCGGCGGCGTTCGCCGCCGGCCGGCTCGCCGAAGAGATCGTCCCCGTCTCGGTCCCACAGCGGAAGGGACCGCCCGTCGTGGTCGCCGCCGACGAACCGCCGCGTCCCGGGACCTCGCTCGAGGCGCTCGCCGGGCTCGAGCCGATCGTGCGCCGCGGCGGCACCGTCACGGCGGGGAACGCCTCCGGCCTCAACGACGGCAGCGCCGCCCTGCTGATCGCCTCGGAGGAGGCGGTCCGGCAACATCAGTTACGGCCGCGCGCGCGATACGTCGGCGCCGCGGTGGCGGGCGTCGCGCCGCGGCTGATGGGGCTGGGTCCGGTCCCGGCCAGCCGCAAGGCCCTCGAGGCGGTCGGCCTTGGCGTGGAGCAGATGGACGTGATCGAGCTCAACGAAGCGTTCGCCGCGCAGGCCGTCGCCGTGTTGCGCGAGCTCGGCGTTCCCGAGGACGCGCCTTACGTGAACCCGAACGGCGGCGCCATCGCGCTCGGGCACCCGCTCGGCGCCAGCGGCGCGCGGCTCGCGGCGACGGCGGCGTATCAGCTCGCGCGCACCGCCGGCCGCTACGCGCTCTGCACGATGTGCATCGGGGTCGGCCAGGGGATCGCCGTCATCATCGAACGCGTGTGACGCATGCCTGATTCGCGCGTGGCCGTCGGGATCGTCGGCGCCGGTCCGGCCGGCCTGCTGCTCGGCCACCTGCTGCACCTGGCCGGCATCGACTCGGTCACGGTCGAGATCCGGAGCGAGTCGCACGTGATCGAGCGCGTCCGGGCGGGCGTGCTCGAGCAGGGGTCGGTCGATCTGCTCCACCAGACGGGCCTCGGCGCCCGGCTCGCGCGCGAGGGCATGCGCCACGAGGGCCTCTTCCTCGCGTTCAACGGCGAGCGGCACCACGTCGACCTGGCCGGACTGACCGGAGGCCGCGCGATCACGGTCTACGGCCAGAACGAAGTCGTGCGCGACCTGCTCGCGGCGCGTCACCAGGCCGGCGCCCGGCTGCTGTTCGAGGCCGAGGACGTCCGCCTCTCCGACGTCGAGTCCGATCGGCCGCGGCTGCACGCGCGCGAGGAAGGCCACGCGCACGTCTTCACGTGCGACTACCTGGTCGGCTGCGACGGGTCGCACGGCATCTCGCGCCCGTCGCTTCCGGCCGGTGCGGCACGGATCTACGAGGGCGTTCCGCCGTTCGCCTGGCTCGGCGTCCTCGCGCGGGCGGCGCCGTCCTCCCACCAGCTCGTCTACAGCCTGCACGAGCGCGGGTTCGCGCTCTTCAGCATGCGTACGCCGGAGATCACCCGTCTCTACCTGCAGTGCCCGCCCGACGATGCGATCGAGCAGTGGTCCGACGACCGGATCTGGGACGAGCTGCTGACGCGCCTGCACACGCGCGACGGCTGGCGCCCGACCGAAGGTCCGATCCTGCAGAAGAGCATCACCGGTCTGCGCAGCGTCGTGACGGATCCGATGCGATGCGGCCGTCTGTTCCTGGCCGGCGACGCGGCGCACATCGTGCCCGCCGACGGGCGCCAAGGGCCTGAACCTGGCGATCGCCGACGTCTGGCGGCTCGCGGGTGCCCTTGCGGACCGCTATCGGACGGGGAGCCAGACCGCGCTCGACGCGTACTCCGTTCGCGGCGTCCGGCGCACCTGGCGGGCGCAGCGGTTCTCGTGGTGGATGACGTCCATGCTGCACAGAACCGACGCCGGCGACACGTTCCACTATCGCCGTCAAATCGCGGATCTCGACTATCTCGTCAGCTCGCGGGCCGCGATGACCGGCCTGGCCGAGAACTACGCCGGGCTGCCGCTGGAGTGAGCGGCGCCGGCCCAGGAGGACAAGCTCATGCACGTGTGGCGGAGTGACGTCGTCGGCAGCCTGCTGCGGCCAGCCGATCTCACGGCCGCGCGCGAACGGCTGGCCGAAGGCCGGCTGACGCCGGCCGCCTTCAAGACGATCGAGGACCGGGCGGTGGACGACGCGCTGCGGCTGCAGGAAGCGGCCGGCCTCGAGGTGGTCACCGACGGCGAGATGCGGCGGTACGCGTTCTACGGCCATCTGGTCGACGCGCTCGAAGGGTTCGACAGGTTCGGCGGCTGGTCCATCACCTTCCGCGACGCGGACGGGCGCGAGGCCGCGCCGCTGCGGCGCCCCGTCGTCGTGGAAAAGCTGCGATGGCGCCGCCAGATGGCCGCCGAGGAGTTCACCTGGCTGCGTGGCCGCACGACCCGGCAGGCGAAGGTCACCCTTCTCAGCGCGCAGCAGGCGGCGGCCTACTACGATCCGGACGCGTCGAAGGCGGCCTACCCCACGCGCGACGCGTATCTGGCCGATCTGGTCGACTTCACGCGGCGCGAGATCGCCGAGCTCCGACGGCTGGGCTGCGAGTACATCCAGATCGACGCGCCGCAGTACGCCGCGCTCCTCGACGAGCGGATGCGCGAGGGCTACCGGCAGCGCGGCAGCGACCCCGACCGGCTCATCGAGACCTGTATCGAGCTCGACAACGCGATCATCGACGGCCACCCCGGCGTGACGTTCGGCATCCACATCTGCCGCGGCAACCACAAGAGCATGTTCTACGCCTCCGGTGGCTACGATCGGATCGCGGCGCAGGTCTTCCGGCGCGCTCGGTTCCACCGCTTCCTCCTCGAGTACGACGACGCCAGATCGGGCACGTTCGAGCCGCTGCGACACGTACCCGACGACCGCGTCGTCGTGCTCGGGCTGATCAGTACGAAGGCACCGGACCTCGAACAGGCCGAGGTCATCCGGCGGCGGATCGCCGAAGCGTCGCGATTCGTGCCCCTCGAGCGTCTGGCGCTCAGCCCGCAGTGCGGCTTCGCCTCGACGCACGAGGGCAATCGGATTTCCGCGGACGACCAGCGCCGGAAGCTCGAGCTGGTCGCGGCGATCGCGAGCCAGACGTGGGGTGAGCAGCCGCCCGCCTGATGCCACGGCGCCCGCGCGCCATTCCCCTGAGTGCCACGCACCTGCGGCCGTAGCGGAAGTATGCGTGGGTGTCGCTGATTCGGACAGCATCACGCGCAGTTTTCGGACCCGCGCTGGAGCCCGATCGGGGGCACGTCGATTGCACATACGTTCCCGTCTCGGGACTCATGCCGCATGCCGCAGCTGTTTCCCACGTGGAGCGATGCTCTCGCACGCATTCTCTGGACGCTTCTGGCGATCGTCGTCATCGGCGTGCCCGTGTTGCTGATGGCCTGGGTGCGCACGCCGTACGTGACCGGGCAGTTCGCGCAGCTGCCTCAGCCCGTCCCGTTCGATCATCGCCATCACGTCGTCGACGACGAGATCGGGTGTCTGTACTGCCATCAGGATGCCGAGCGGGGGCCGCACGCCGGCGTGCCAGCGACCGACCTGTGCCTGAATTGCCACAGTCAGATCTGGACCGACAGCCCGGTGCTGAAGATCGTGTGGCAGAGCGATCGCGAGCGCCGGCCCATCGCGTGGCAGCGCGTGACGTTCCTGCCGGACTTCGTCTACTTCAATCACGCGATTCACATCGACAAGGGCGTCGGATGCGAGACGTGTCATGGCCGCGTCGACGAGATGCCGCGCGTCTACCAGGTCGCCCCGCTGACGATGAGCTGGTGCCTCGATTGCCATCGGGACCCTGCGCGCTATCTGCGACCGCGAAGCGCCGTGACGGTCATGGGCTATCGCCCTGACCGCCCGCAGCGCGAGCTCGGCCTCGCGCTGATGACGGCCTACGACGTGCACGTCCTCACGACCTGCACCACGTGCCATCGATAGCGCCGCGCCCGGAGGTGCCGAACCGAACGACGAGCGGCGGCAACGCCGCGAGGAGGCTGTGACCGACCGAGCCGATCCCCTGCGTCTCTACGCACGCGCCGAGCTCGAGGGGCGCCCTCGGGCTGGCGCGATGGCGTCCCCGGAATTCCCGGCCGGAGCGGCCGAATGGGCGGACGGCGTGAGCCGTCGAGAGTTCGTGCGCCTCGTCGGCGCGACGATCCTGGCGGCGACCGGCGCGGCCTGCGGCGGCCCCCGCGGCGAGATCGTGCCGTACGCCGTTCAACCACCCGAAGTCGTCCCGGGCGTCCCCCTCCATTACGCGACGGCGATGGAGCTCGACGGCTACGCGGCCGGGCTCGTGGTCGAAAGCCGCGAAGGCCGCCCGGTCAAGGTGGAGGGCAATCCGGTCCATCCGGCCAGCCTCGGCGCCGCCGGCGTGTTCGCGCAGGCCTCGGTGTTGCAGCTCTACGACCCCGACCGCGGCCGCTACATCACCCGGCGCGGCGCCGACAGCTCATGGACCGACTTCGCGGCCGCCTTCAGCGATCGGGAGCTGCAGCGCGTCGCGGGGGCGTCGGGCGAGGGTCTTTTCCTCCTTCTGGAGCCTACGGCCTCGCCGATCGTTCTCGAGGTCGCCAGCCGCATCCTGGCCCGCTTTCCCGGTGCCTCGTTCTGCTATCACGCGCCGCTCGCCGCGCCGGGACCGGTCGACGGCGCCCGTCTGGCGTTCGGCCGGGAGCTCCAGCCGATCTACGACTTGTCCAACGCCGACGTCGTGCTCACCGCCGACGCCGATCTGTTCGCGACCGGGCCGTTCGCCCTGCGCTACGCCCGCCAGTTCGCCGACGGCCGCCGCGTGCGGAGCGCGTCGGACCCGATGAACCGGCTGTACGCGATCGACGGCGTCGTCACGCCGACGGGCATCTCCGCCGATCACCGCCTCGCGGCACGGCCCGGGGACGTGGTCGCGCTGCTGGCGGCGCTCGCGCGCGAGGTGCTGGCTCAGACGGGCGGCGCGCCCGCGGCCGGCTTGTCGCCGGCGCTCGCCCGCGCGGTCAACGCCCGGCATGGCGACTGGGTGCGGGGCGTAGCGGCCGATCTCGTCGCGCACCGTGGCCGCGCCGTCGTCGTCGTCGGCGACCGTCAGCCGCCGGTCGGGCACGCGCTGGGTCATCTGCTCAACGAGATCCTCGGCGCGGCCGGAACGACGGTGCGGTTCGTCGAGCCCGCGCGGCGAGTCGGCCGTCCGGGCCGCACCGATCTCGCGGGGCTGGCCGAGGCGCTGCGCGGCGGCGACGTGCGCGCGCTGGCCGTCCTCGGCGGCAACCCGTCGTACACCGCGCCTGCCTCGATGGCGCTCGGCACGCTGATCCGGCGCGTCCCCCTCAGCCTCTACGCCGGGCTCTATCCGGACCAGACCGCCGGCGACGCGCAGTGGTACGTGCCGCTCGGCCACTTCCTCGAGTCGTGGGGCGATGCACGAGCGCTCGACGGCACGACGTCCATCGTCCAGCCGCTCATCGCACCGCTGTTCGGGGCGCGGAGCCTGGTCGAGCTGCTCGCGTTCTTCGCAGGCGATCGGCGCGCGCCGGACGAGATCGTGCGTGCCTTCTGGTCCGGTCCGACAAAGCTCGGTCCCGATCCCGATGCGTGGCGCGACACCCTCCGGTCGGGCGTCGTCCCCGGCTCGGCAGCCACGTCGGTCCTCCCGACGCCGGACTGGGCGGCCATCGCAGGGGCGGTCGCCGAGGCGCCGGCGACGGGCAACGGGTTCGAGCTGCTGCTGAGCGAGGACCCGTCCGTGCACGACGGGCGCTTCGCGAACAACGCGTGGCTGCAGGAGCTGCCGAAGCCGTTCAGCAAGCTCACGTGGCAGAACGCCGCCCGCATCAGCCCGGCGACGGCGGCGGCGCTGCAAGTCGACACGGGCACGGTGCTGGAGATCGCCTCGGGCGGCCGGCGCGTGCAGGCGCCGGCCGTGGTCGTGCCCGGCATGGCGGACCGCCTCGTCGCGCTCGCGTTCGGCTACGGCCAGACCCGGGCCGGCCGAACGGCCCTCAACGTCGGCGCGAACGCGTACGAGGCGTGGGATCGGGTCGGCCGGTACGTCCAACCGGCGTCGGCCTCGGCCGCGCAGCTCCTGGGCCTCCCCTTCTCGGAGTCGCTGGCCATCACGCAGCTGGCGATGAGCCAGAACGGCCGGCCGATTCTGCTCGAGTCCACGCTGGCCCGGCTGCGGACCGATCCGTCGTTCACGGAACCGCATCGCGGGCCGGAGGCGCACCTCTACGCGTCGGAGTTCGCCGGCCGCCAGTGGGGCATGGCGATCGATCTGACCGTCTGCACGGGCTGCAACGCGTGCGTCATCGCTTGTCAGGCGGAGAACAACGTCCCGGTCGTGGGCAAGGGCGGCGTGCTCGACCGGCGCGAGATGCACTGGCTGCGGGTCGATCGGTACGTCGACGTCGACCCGCAGTCCGGCGCCGCCCGCATCGGCATGCAGCCGATGCTCTGCCAGCACTGCGAAGACGCGCCGTGCGAGTACGTCTGTCCGGTCAACGCCACGGTCCACAGCCCCGACGGCCTCAACGAGATGATCTACAACCGCTGCGTCGGCACGCGGTTCTGTTCGAACAACTGTCCCTACAAGGTTCGGCGCTTCAACTTCCTCAACTACACCTCCCGCAAGACCGAGACGGAAAGGATGGCGATGAACCCGGACGTCACGGTCCGGGGCCGCGGGGTGATGGAGAAGTGCACGTTCTGCGTGCAGCGCATCCGGCGCGCGGACATCGCAGCGGGCACGACCGGATCCGACGACCCGTATGCCCGGCTGCAGACGGCCTGCCAGCAGGCCTGCCCGACGCGCGCGATCGTGTTCGGCGCGATTTCCGACCCCGGCTCGGAGGTCGCGCGCGCGGCCCTCGCGCCGCAGAGCTATGAGGTGCTGCACGAGCTGGGCACGCGCCCGCGGGTGCACTATCTGGCGCGGCTGCGCAACGTCAATCCAGCGGTCGCGGAGGTCACGACGTGAGCACCCTGGCCCGGAGCACGCCGCCGCTCCGCCGCGAAGCCGCCCTGCTGACGCGCCGGCTGGACAATGCCGCGCTCACCGAGCATCTGCTCAGGCCCATCTGGCACACGCCCCTGCTCTGGCGCGTGCTCTTCCTGTACTCGATCGCCGCGGTCCTGGTGCTGATCGTCTGCGTCACCTACACGCTCGTGCTCGGGCCGGGCGTCTGGGGCAACAACATCCCGGTCGCCTGGGCGTTCCCGATCATCAATTTCGTGTACTGGATCGGAATCGGCCACGCCGGCACGTTCATCTCCGCGTTCCTGCTCGTGATGGCGCAGGAGTGGCGCGGCTCCATCAATCGGATTGCCGAGGCGATGACGCTCTTCGCGCTGGTCAACGCCGGCATGTTCCCGCTGCTGCACCTCGGCCGCCCCTGGTTCGCCTACTGGCTCATCCCGTACCCGGCGACGATGGGCGTCTGGCCGCAGTTCAAGAGCTCGCTCCCGTGGGACATCGCCGCGGTCTCGACGTACTTCACCGTCTCGCTGCTCTTCTGGTTCCTCGGCCTCGTGCCGGATCTGGCGACGGCGCGCGACTGCGCCCCGACGCGGCTGCGCCGGCGGCTGTACGGATTCTTCGCGTTCGGCTGGCGGGGCACGCTCGAGCAGTGGCAGCACTACCGGATTCTGTACGGGCTGCTCGGCGCGCTCGCGACCCCGCTCGTCATCTCCGTCCATTCCATCGTCAGCCTGGATTTCTCGATCGCGCAGCTGCCCGGCTGGCACTCGACGATCTTCCCGCCCTACTTCGTCGCGGGCGCAATCTATTCCGGCTTCGCGATGGTGCTCTGCCTCGTCCTGCCCATCCGCTGGTACTACGGCCTGAAGGACGTCATCACCGAGGCGCACCTCGACAAGATCGCCAAGATCACGCTCGCGATGGCGTGGATCATGATCTACTGCTACGCCATCGAGCAGTTCGTCGGCTGGTACAGCGGCGACGAGTACGAACGCTACATGTATCTCTCGTACCGGCCGTTCGGCAGCTACGGCTGGGTGTTCTGGCTGCTCGTCACCACGAACCTCGTGATCCCGCAGGTGCTCTGGTGGCGCCGCATGCGGCGCAGCACGGTCGCGCTGTTCGGCGTGGGCGTGTCGGTCCTCGTCGGCATGTGGGTCGAGCGCTTCGTCATCGTCGTGACATCGCTCGCACGCGACTACCTGCCCTCGAGCTGGCACGCCTACGCCCCCACGCTCGTCGACTGGGGCATCCTGCTCGGCAGCTTCGGCCTGTTCCTGTTCCTCTTCCTGCTGTTCCTGCGGTTCGTGCCGTTCGTGCCGATCGCGGAGATCAAGAAGCTGCAGCACGAGCTCGAGGAGGCGTCGTGAGGCGCAGCACGGACGTGGCGATGACGAATCTGCGGCGCGGACTGCTGGCAGAGTTCGACGAGGCGGACCTGATGTCGGCCGCCGCCGAGCGCCTGCACGCCGAGGGATTCCGCCACATCGTGAGCTACTCGCCCCAGGATCTGCCCGAGACGGCCGCGCGCCTCGGCCTGTCGCGGACCCGGCTGCCGGCCATCGTTCTGGCAGGAGGCATCGCCGGCGCCATCTTCGCCTACTGGATTCAGTGGTACACGGCCGCGGTCTCGTACCCGCTGATCGTCGGCGGCCGTCCGCCGCACGCGGGGCCCGCCTTCGTGCTGATCACGTTCGAGACGATGGTCCTGTTCGCCTCGTGGGCGGGATTCCTCAGCTTCTTCTGGCTGCTCGGTCTGCCACGCCTGTGGAGCCCGGTGGCCGAGATTCCGCGGTTCGAGCGCGCGACGGTCGATCGCTTCTGGGTGGGAGTGTCGCACGACGATCCGCGATTCGATCCGATCCGGGTGGCGGCCGTGCTCGAAACGGCAGGACCGCTGCGGGTCGTCGAGCTCGAAACGGAGGAGCCGAGATGAGCCCGCGTCGCACGCGTGGTCTCGGCGCGCTCGCGCTGGCGACGCTGCTCGGCATCACGCCGGCCTGCGACTCCCGGCCCGGAAGGTTCCCGTTCGACTGGGAACGCATGCGCGACCAGCCGCGGTACGATGCGTACGGATCCAGTCGATTCTTCTCCGACGGGCAGGCGATGCGCGTGCCGCCGCCGGGCACGGTCCCGCAGGACGCCGAATCGCCCGAGGGCGGCATCGCGCAGGCGCGCCTGCTGACGGTCGTGCCCGTCGACGTCGACGCGGCGCTCATGACGCGCGGCCGCAACCGATACGAGACGTTCTGCGCGCCGTGCCACGCGCTGGACGGGTCCGCGCAATCGCCGGTCGCGCTCAACATGCAGCTCCGCCGTCCCCCGTCGCTGCTCGAGGAGCGCATCCGAGCGCTGCCGGTGGGCCGCATCTACCAGGCAATCACGCAGGGCTACGGCCTGATGCCGTCCTACGCGCACCAGCTCTCCACGCGCGAGCGCTGGGGCGTCGTCGCCTACGTCCGCGCGCTGGAGCTGAGCCGGAGCGCCACGCTCGCGGCGCTGCCGCCGGAGGTGCGCGCCGAAGCCGAGCAGGCGCTCGGGCGGAGAGGGCCTCGATGACCGGGACGCGGCTCGGCCCCCCGGGGACGACGCGCTGGGCGGCGGCGATCGGCGTGGCCGGCCTCGCGCTCGTCGGCGTCGGGCTGGTCCTCGAGCCGGCGCAGGCGGCCTTCTCGTACCTGGCGGCGTATCTGTCGGTCCTCGCGCTGGCGCTCGGCGCGCTCATCCTGCTCATGATCGAACACCTGATCGCGGCGACCTGGTTCGTCGCCTTCCGCCGCACCGCGGAAGCGGTGCTGGGCGCCATTCCGCTGCTGGCCGTGCTCTTCCTGCCGATCGCGCTCCGGGCGGCGTCGCTGTACATCTGGATGGATCCGTCCCGGCTGGACGCGCACGCCCGAGCGATCGTCGAGCGCAAGGCCGCCTACCTGAACCTCCCGTTCTTCTTCGTGCGGGCGGGCGTGTACTTCGCCTCCTGGATCGCGCTCGCCGAGCTCGTGCGCCGCTGGTCCCTGCGACAGGACCGCGACCCCGGCGAGCATTGGACGCGGCGTCAGCGCACGCTCGCCGGTCCCGGATTGATCGTGCTCGCGTTCACGCTGACCTTCGCGGCGTTCGACTGGATCATGTCGCTCGCCCCGACCTGGTACTCGACGATCTTCGGCGTCCAGATCTTCGCCGGCGGCATGGTCGGCGCGGTCGCCCTGATCGCGGTGCTCGCCGGCATCGACGCGCGCGGACCCGAGCTGCGCGCGGCCATCACCCCCGACCACTACTCCGCCGTCGGCAAGCTGCTGCTCACGTTCGTCATCTTCTGGGCGTACGCCTCCTTCGCGCAGCTCTTGATCATCTGGATTGGCGACCTGCCGGAGGAAGTGACCTGGTACCTGCCGCGCCTCAACGGCAGCTGGCTCTGGGTCGCGGTCGCGATTGCGCTCGGACACTTCGCGGTGCCGTTCGTCGTGCTGCTCTCCTACCACGCCAAGCGGAGCGCGCGCGTGCTGGTCCCGCTCGGGATCTGGCTGCTCGCGATGGACTATCTCGAGGCGTACTGGATCGTGCTGCCGCAGCTGCACCCGACCTCGGCCGCGCCGCACTGGCTCGACGCGGCCGCCGTCGCGGGCGTGGCCGGCACGGCGTTCGCCTACGCGAGCTGGCGCGCCCGTGCGGTGCCCGCGCTGCCGCTCGGCGACCCGGAGCTGTCCGCATCCCTTCACTACAGCGAGTCATGAGCGATCGGATCACTGTCTCGGTGCTGCAGGAGCGCGACGCCGTCGCCCCGTGGACGATCTACGCCGGCGCGCTCGTGCTCGGCGTGCTGCTCGCGCTGGGCGCGGTCGCGACCTGGGTGCTGGCGCGCGGGATGGGACCGCCGCCAGGCGGTCCGCCGGAGGTGCCGGTCCCGCGCGAAGTGAACATGGTCGACCAGAGCCTCTTCGTCGCGCGCGAGTCGTCGACGGGCCGTCCGGAGCGCGCGCCGGCGCCGCTCGATCGCTACGAGTGGGTCGATCGCGAGCGCGGCGTTGTGCAGATTCCCATCGACCGCGCCATGGCGCTCATCAGGGGAGGAGGGCATGTCCACTGAACGCTGCCGGAGCCTCATCGGACTGATCGCGGCCGTGCTGGCCTGCCAGGCGGGTGCGTCGGCCGCGCACGAGGTGCAGTCGCCGCTCCAGCAGGCCGTGATCGTCGAGCACCTCGGCGCCACCGTGCCCCGCGACCTCACCTTCACGGACTCGTCGGGCCGGCCGCTTGCGCTGGGCACCCTCCTTGGAGACGGCAAGCCGCTCGTCATCAGCCTGGCCTACTTCACGTGCCCGATGTTGTGCCCACTCGGCCGCGACGGGCTGGCCGACGCGCTGCGCGGGGCCGGCCTGCGGCTCGGCACCGACGTCCGCGCGCTGACCGTCAGCATCGATCCACGCGACACGCCGGCGCGGGCCGCGGAGTGGCGGCGGCAGGCGGCCGCCCGACTCGGCGTCGGCGCCGCCGGCCTCGACTGGCACTTCGCCGTCGGGCGCGAGCCGGAGATCCGGCGGCTGGCCGACACGCTCGGCTTCTCCTATGCCTACGACGCCGAGAGCGGACAGTATTCGCACGCGACCGCGGTGTTCCTCATCGGCGGCAACGGGACGATCTCGCGCTACCTCTACGGCATCTCGTTCGATGCGGACGTGTTCGCCTCCGCCGTGGCCGCGGCGCGCGTCAACACGCGCGGCCGTGCGCTCGACCGCCTCCTGCTCCGGTGCTTCCACTACGTGCCGTCGCTGCGTCGTCACGGCGGCCTGGTGACCTGGGTGCTGCGCACCGGCGGCGCCGCCGTGGTCCTCTGCGTCGGATCCCTGCTGTTCATGCTCTCGCGGCGCGAGCCCCGGAGACGCCGGTGAACCCGATTTTCCCGCTCCCGGATTCGCTGCACACCGTCCTCGAGACGCTCAACCGCATCTATCGCACGGTGCTGATGCTGCCGCCGCAGGCCTCGACGATGGCCACGCGGATCGACGTCCTGCAGTACGTCGAGGTGTCGATCTACACGGCGATGTGCATCCTCTACTACGCCTTCGCGGCGTACTTTCTCGTGCGGTACCGCCTCCGGCCGGGGCGCGATCACGGCCCGCTCATTCACGCGCCGGTGCTGGTCGGCGCCTACTCGGTCGGCATGCTCGGTCTGTTCCTCGCGTTCTGGCTCGCCGGGCACTTCCAGTACCGCGACATCCGGACGCCTCCGGCCGGCGCCGTCGACGTGTACGTGACCGCCAAGGAATGGATCTGGAAGTTCGCCTACACCGACGGCGGCTCGTCGGTGGGCGTGCTGTACGTGCCGGTCGGCCAGCCCGTCCGGCTGCTGCTCACGTCGCGCGACGTCATCCACAGCTTCTTCGTCCCGGCGTTCCGGCTGAAGCAGGACGCCGTGCCCGGCACGTACAACACGATGTGGTTCGAGGCGACGCAGCCGGGCATGTACGAGATCCTCTGCGCGCAGATGTGCGGCACCGGCCACGCCCGGATGTGGGGCGTCGTCGCGGCGCTCGGGCGGGCGGACTACGACGAGTGGCGCCGCGGCGAGCCGCCCGTGCTGCCGGCCTGGGTCGTCGGGGCCGGCGCGCGGGACCTTCCCGGGATCTCGCGCGAGCCGGTGACCGACGCCAACCTGGCTGGCGCCGCGACGCCCGGCACGTCGCCGCTCTTGTCGGCGGTCGAACTGGGACGCCGGGCGGCCGCGACCAACGGGTGCCTGCGCTGCCACACGCCCGACGGGCAGCCGCACATCGGCCCGACCTGGCTGGGCCTGTACGGCTCGTCGGTCGCGCTCGCCGGTGGCGCGACCGCCACGGTGGACGAGGCGTACCTCACCGAGTCGATGATGGACCCGACCGCCAAGGTGGTCGCGGGGTTCGCACCCGTGATGCCGAGCTATCAGGGCATTCTGGCGCCCGCCGACGTCGCCGCGATCCTCGAGTACATCAAGTCGCTGCGCGACCCCGGCCGGCCGCACCATGTCGCGCCGCCGCCGGCCGGTCCGATTCCGGGCGTGCCCGCCTCGCCCGGCGCCGCGCAGGCGCCTGCGGGGAAAGGCGGGCGCCCGTGAGCACCGTCGCCGAACGGGTATTCGTTCCGGCTCGGGAGCGCAACTATCTCAACGAGGAGACGACGATCCGTTCGTGGCTCACGACGACGGATCACAAGCGCATCGGGCTGATGTTCCTCGTGGCCACGAGTCTGGCGCTCGCGCTCGGCGGGACGTTCGCGCTGCTCATCCGCCTCGAGCTGCTCACGCCCGCCCAGGACCTGGTCAGCGCCCAGACCTACAACCGGCTCTTCACGATGCACGGCGTCATCATGGTCTGGCTCTTCCTGATCCCGTCGATTCCGACGTCGTTCGGGAACTTCATCCTGCCGATCATGCTCGGCGCAAAGGACCTCGCGTTTCCCCGGCTGAACCTCGCGAGCTTCTACGTGTATCTCGCCGGGGCCGTCGTGACGGTGGGCGCCCTCGTCATCGGCGGCGCGGACACCGGATGGACGTTCTATCCCCCGTACAGCTCCGAGAGCCCGCTCGCGATCACGTGGGTCGTGATCGGCGTCTTCATCCTCGGCATCTCGTCGACGATGACCGGCCTGAACTTCGTCGTCACCACGCACACTCTCCGCGCGAAGGGGATGACCTGGAGCCGCGTGCCGCTGTTCGTCTGGACGATCTACGCGACGAGCATCGTGCTCGTGTGCGCGACGCCTGTGCTCGGGATGGCGCTGCTCATCATCGCGGTCGATCACGCGTTCCAGTGGGGCCTCTTCAATCCGGCGCTGGGCGGCGACCCGATCCTGTACCAGCACCTGTTCTGGTTCTACTCGCATCCGGCGGTCTACATCATGATCCTGCCGGCGATGGGGGTGATGAGCGAGGTGGTCGAGACGTTCTCGCGCCGCTACACGCTCTCCTACAACTGGATGGTCGTCGCGACGCTCGGCATCGCGATCGTGGGGTTCCTGGTCTGGGGCCACCACATGTTCGTCTCGGGCATGTCGGCTGTGAGCGCCGTCGCGTTCTCGTTCTTCTCCATGGCGGTCGCGGTCTTCTCGGCGATCAAGATGTTCCTGTGGCTCGGCACGATGTACAAGGGCGCGATCGACTTCAAGACGCCGCTCGCCTACTTCCTCGCGTTCGTCTTCCTGTTCGGGTGGGGCGGGCTGTCCGGCGTCGCCGTCGCGACGCTCTCGCTCGACGTCCAGTGGCACGCCACGTACTTCATCGTCGCCCACTTCCATTTCGTCATGGTCGGCGCCGCGATGATGGGTTTTCTCTCGGCGCTGCACTACTGGTGGCCGAAGATGTTCGGCCGGATGTACCCCGAGCGGTGGGCGCTGGTGTCGGCGAGCGCCATCACGATCGGCTTCATCAGCACGTTCACGCCGCAGTTCCTGCTCGGCAACATGGGGATGCCCCGGCGCTACGGCGAGTACCTGCCCCAGTTCCAGGTGCTGAACGTGATCTCGACCGTCGGGTCCTGGGCGCTCGCGAGCGGGCTCCTCTCGACGCTGGTCTACTTCGCGTGGTCGCTCTGGCGCGGCGAGCCGGCGGGGCCGAACCCGTGGCGGTCGCGCGGATTCGAGTGGAACACCGCGTCGCCTCCGCCCAAGCACAACTTCGACGTCACACCCGTCATCACGCATTCGCCGCACAACTACCACGAGGCCGGAGACTGATGCCGGCCGGTCGTCTGCGCGAGCAATTCCAGGACTTCGACCAGCAGACCCACGCGGCCGAGCTCGGCATGTGGGTCTTCATGGCGAGCGAGGCGCTGTTCTTCGCCGGCCTGTTCACGCTGTACGGCGCATACCGCCTCCAGTTCGGTCACGCGTTCGCGGAGGCGGCGCGCCACACCGATCTCGCCCTCG
Source organism: uncultured Acidobacteriota bacterium (assembly GCA_963764505.1). Taxonomy (GTDB): domain Bacteria; phylum Acidobacteriota; class Vicinamibacteria; order Vicinamibacterales; family SCN-69-37; genus CAVXSP01. Next base: position 3,470,012 of record CAVXSP010000001.1, read on the forward strand.
GCACCGCGAACACCTACATCCTCCTGACGAGCAGCGTGCTCGTCGCCCTCGCGGTGCACGCGGTGCGGGAGGGCCGGATGCGCGCCGTCTCGTGGCTGCTCAGCGCCACGATCGTCCTGGGCGTCGTGTTCCTCGCGCTCAAGATCCTGGAGTACCTGCACCACTTCCGGGAAGGCCTGTACCCGGGACCGTACTACTCGAACACGGAGATTCCCGGCCGCGGCGCACACGTGTTCTTCACGCTGTACTACGCGATGACCGGGCTGCACGCGATCCACGTGACCGTCGGGATCCTCCTCCTTTCATGGGTCGTCTGGCTCGGACGGACGGGGCGGATCGACGCCGGCTACCACACGCCGCTCGAGCTGTGCGGCATCTACTGGCACTTCGTCGACATCGTGTGGGTGTTCCTCTGGCCCATGTTCTATCTGATGAGGTCCTGACCATGTCATCGCGCCAGGTGTCCGTGCGCACGTACGGGTGGACGTGGATCGCGCTCGTCGTGCTCGCCAGCCTCTCGTTCGCGTTGTCGTTCGCGCCGCTCGGCGCGCTCGGCCCGGCGGTGGCCCTGACCATCGGTGCCACCAAGGCCGTGCTCATCGCCGCGTTCTTCATGCACCTGGTGGAACAGCCCGCGATCAGCCGATGGGCGTTCGGGTTCGGCGTGGCGCTCGTCGCCGTCCTGATCATCATGGTCGCCACCGACGTACTCACGCGCCAGCGCACGGGCCTCGTGCAGCCGGGCCTCGACTCGGCCCAGCCGCTCGTCACGCCCCGGGCCCGCTGACGCCTGTCGTGATTCGCGACGCCGCGCGCGGCTCCCGTGCGGTGGCAGGACACCGAAGCGCCGCCGTCAGCCGCGCCCGCCACGGAACGTCCCGGCGTGCCATGGCACCTGCCTTGCTTGGTGAGGCGTAGGGGGAAACGGACCATGAACAGCATTCGGTATGCACTCGCTGCGTCGGTCGCGGCCGCGCTGTTGTGGACCCCGGTGCGCGGGCAGGCCCCGATCGCGGTCACCTCGCCGGCGCCGCCGGAGGAGATCCAGCGAATCGAGAATTCGACCACGGTGCTCCGGGAGCTCACGAGCACGGCTGACGACAACATCCCGCAGTACCTGCTCCAGCGCGCGGAAGGCATCGTCGTCATTCCGACACTCGTCAAGGGCGGGTTCATCGTCGGCGCCAAGCACGGACGAGGCATCCTGAGCGCGCGTCAGACCGGCACGCGTCAGTGGTCGCTCCCGGTGTTCGTCACCATGACGGGCGGCAGCATCGGCTGGCAGATCGGCGTGCAGTCGGTCGACCTCGTGCTGCTCGTGATGAATCAGAGCGGCGTGAGCTCCATGCTCGACGACAAGTTCACGCTCGGCGGAACGCTGTCGGTCGCGGCGGGCCCGGTGGGCCGTTCCGCGGAGGCGGCCACCGACGCGAAGCTGAACAGCCAGATTCTGGCGTATTCGCGCGCCCAGGGCCTCTTTGCGGGCGCGACGCTCGAGGGCTCCGCGCTGCATCCGGACAAGGACTCGAACCGCGCGTTCTACGGCGCCACGATCGCGGTGCGCTCGCTGCTGAACCAGACGCTCGTCACGCCGGCGATGCCGACGGCCGTCGAGCAGTGGCACACCCTGCTGGCGTCGTTCGACGGCGCGGGGCTGCATCCAGAACCACGCTAACGCCGGTCCGGAGGCATGGCCGGTCGGGCATAGGGGATCCATCGGAGGGACACATGAACAGTCAGACGTTGAAGGGCCAGTGGCATCAGCTCAAGGGCGGAGTCAAACAACAATGGGGCAAGCTGACCGACGACGACCTCACCACGATCGACGGCAGCGCGGAGAAGCTCGCCGGCGTGCTCCAGGAGAAGTACGGCTACGCGCGCGAGCGGGCGGAGGAGGAAGTCGCACGCTGGCAGGCGGAGCAGACGCCGACTCGGCCCTGAGGAGTCCGCCAATGGCTGACATCTCGATTACGCGCGCGCAGCTGATCGACAGGTTGAACGACGATCTGTCACGGGAATACCAGGCGATCACGGCGTACGTGATCTACTCGCAGGTGCTCAAAGGGGCCGAGTACATGAGCATCGCGCGTGAGCTGGAATCGCACGCGAAAGAGGAGCTGGGACACGCGCTCAAGATCGCCCGGCACATCGACTATCTCGGTGGCATGCCGACGGCCGCTGCGAAGCCGGTGAAGCTCTCGGAAGACGCCCGCGAGATGCTGCGGGCCGATCTCGACAACGAGAACGAGACGGTCCGCCAGTACCGAGAGCGGGTGCGCCAGTGCGAGGCACTCGAAGAGTACGCGATTGCCGAGGACATCCGAGAGATCCTCCGGAACGAGCAGGAACATCAGATCGATCTGGCGACCGCGCTCGGCGAGGACGTGCCGGACGTCGCAGCCACGGCCGCGGCTCGCCGGCGCTAGATGTCCGGGGCGATCGGCGGACCGTCGCCGACGATGCCAGCGCGGCGGCGGTCGCCGGTCGCCTCGGAAGGACTCAGAACCCGAAGCCGAGTCCCACGTACCCGCTGTTCACGCTGACCAGCACCTTGTCGCGAACGAAATCGAGTTGCGGGCGAAAGTCTGCGTAGATGCCGTGATAGCGATACGCGGCCTCGACGAATACGCGCCCAGCTTCGAGCCGCGGACCGGCGCCGGCGGCCAGCATGCCCGCCGTGACGGGATCCAGCCGGGCGAGGCCGAAGATGTCGCCGAGTGACACGCCTTCGACGGTCACCTCCAGGCGCGGCTCGAGCCGCGCCAATCCGGCGCCGAGCGTGACAAACGGACGCCGCGCGCCACACGCGAGGCAGAGCAGCACGGCGGCGCTACGCGCCACCTTGCGCGCGATCTGATTCGACATAGGCACGCTCCTGTCCGGGCCGATGCGCCCGGCGCCCCGGCCGTCAGTGCAAACAGCGGACCAGATGCTGACCGGCCGCGAGCCTCGGCGGCGCCGCGCACCGTCAATATCGGAACAGGTACTGCACCTTGGTGAAGATGGCGCGGTTCGTCCGGCGCCAGACACTGTTCGGGAAGATCAGCGGATCGATGCGGTCGCCCTGCCGGTAATGGTCATCGTAGCCGAGATAGACCGCCGTCCCGGCATTGACCCGATAGGTCAGGAGGACGTTGAGGTCGACCGACTCCTCGGACGTGTCGTACTGGGTGATGTTCCTCAGCCGGAGCCGATCGCTGAACTGAAAGGTCGTTCTCGCGCGCCACAGCTTGACGTCGAACTCCTCGAGATTCGTCCGGGGATCGACGAACCGGCTGGAGGAGAGCGTCAGCTCCGACTGCAGCCGTGAGAACGGCCGCACGACCAGCGAGGCTTCGGTGCCCATGCTCGTGCCCAGGAAGGGATCGTCGACGAACCGGATCTGCCGGCCCCGCTCGATGCGCCCGCGGAAGGAGATCGCGCGGCTGGTCGCGACGCTCCCGCCAATCGACCACTGCGAGATGGGGAAATCGACGTCCACGTACCGCTCCATGCCCCGTTCGTAATCGGCGTTGACGCTGATGTTGCGGGCAAACTGCATGTTCACCCCCTCCTGGACGCTGTTCTGCTGCTCGATCCCGAAGTGATCGCCGATGCGCTCGACCTCGAGCCTCGGCCCCCAGTTCAGGATCCAGGTGTTCGGCCACCATCGGTACGAGACATCGGCTCGGGAGCGGCGCGTGTCCGTCCGCCGGATGAAGCCAAGGTCGGTGCCAAACCCCGGATCGACGATCGAATGAGACAGGCTGAAGCGCAGATGGCGGCCCTGCTGCTGGAACTCCGTGTGGAACAACTGCCCGCTGGAGCTGAGCCCTTCGATGTCGCGACGACGCGACGACAAGGCCGTCAGGTCCAGCCGGCGGTTCTGGCCGAACTGGAAACTGCCGTCAACCCCCGCGAGGCGGCTGAACGAATCGAGGAACTCCCGATCGGTCACGACGGCGCCGACGTAGGAGTTCGGGTACACGTCGTAGCGGGCACGCGCGAGGAGCACCTGGGCGGACTGGCCGTACGCCGGGTCGGTCGGATCGTCAACACGCCCGGGCGCTTCGTCGTCCGCCACGACCACGCCGAGCAGGGTCCGGCCGACCTTGCCGCTGATCTTGGCCCCGTACCGGGGCGACACGATCGTGCGCGTGTGGATCGCGCGCACGGGCGAGCGGATGTCGAAGACCTCCTGGCCCTCGAGGAAGAACGGACGCTGCTCCGGAAAGAACAGCGGAAACCGCTGGTTGACCTCGATCTGCGGCCGGTCCGATTCGATCTGCGAGAAATCGGGATTGAACGTGGCGTCGAAGATCAGGTTCGGCGTGATGCCGTACTTCACGTTGGCGCCACCCTCGTTGACGCCGTCGGTTGCGTACACCCCATCGGTGCTGTCGAGGCTCGCGCTCTGGATCGCCGTGAACGTCGGCTGGACCTCGAAGTTGTGGCTGCGGGAGATCTCGCGCAGCCCGGTGAGCGTGCCCATCTGCCGGAGCAGCCCCGGCACGTCCCGCGAGACCGGCGCCCACACGTCGTTCTCGTCCTTGCTCTGGATCGAGCGCTGGATCTGGAAGCCCCAGCGCTGAACCGCCCCGTCCGTGCTGCCGGGGTATCGCAGGCTCTTGAAGGGGATGGCCAGCTCGGCGGTCCAGCCGTCCTCGTTCAGCCGGCCGGCGGAGGCGAAGAGCGCGTCCCATGACGAATCGCCGGGCCCGCCGCCGCCGGGCCCGCCGCCCCCGCCGCCGCCGCGCCCGCCTCGCCCCCCGCGACCGGCGCTGAGGAGCGCGTCGCCCTGCACGCCGTAGCCGTTGACGGCGAAGAGGTACGCGCGCTGCTGATCGAGAAACGGATCGAAGAGCACCGAGACCGTATCGTCGTTCCACAGCTGGTCCCGGTCGCTGCGATTCGCACGTCGTTCGCCAGGGTCGGAATAGTTGGCGCGGACGCCCAGGAAGATGGCTTGGCTGTCGTACGCGATCAGGACGACCGTCTGCTCGCTGGCCGGCGCACCTTCCGACGGGCGCTGCTGGACGAAGTCCGTGATGCGCGCCGCGATCTGCCATGCGCGGTCGTCGAGCCGCCCGTCGATGACCGGAGGCACTTCCGCACGGACGGCGGAGACCACCGGCGCGCCGGTGGGAGACGCCGCGCCGCGTCCGCCGGCGAGAGTCTGGGCAAGGGCGACGTGCCCGAAGACACACGAGCCCGCCACGGCAACGGCACGCAACAGAGTGCGGCCATGATACATAGCTCCAGCAGTCTATACGCCTCCGCGCCGGCCCCCGTTTCACGTGTGCGAGACGGACACAGCGCCTTCACCGATGGGGCCGCGATTCAGGACGCTTCGTAGGTACCGACGAGCTCGCCGCAGGCCAGCACGTGCCCGCGCATCGCACGCACCACGCCGTCGCGATCCGCTCCTGGCTGCAGATCGAGACGTGAGTCCAGGGCGAAGAGCTCGAAGTGATAGTGATGCGTTCCGTGCCCCTTCGGCGGTCGGGGGCCGTAATATCCGATCTCCCCCGCCGACGATCGCCCCTGCATCGCGCCGCCCAGCTCGTCCAGACGGCTCTTCGTCGCCACCGCCTCCGGCACCCGGTCCACGGTCGCCGGCAGGTTGTACAGCACCCAATGCACCCACGGTGTCGCCTGCGGCGCATCGGGGTCTTCGACGAGCAGCACGAGCGACTCCGTGTTCGGCGGCACGCCGGCCCAGTGCAGCTCCGGCGAACGGCCGTCGCCATAGGCACTGAACGTGTCGGGGATGCGGTGGGCGGGACGAAAGGACGTGGATTCGATCGGAACGCGCGGAGTCGATCCATCGACCTGCCGGATTGCCAGACGCTCCGAGGACGCCGAACGCTCGTTGGCCATCGTTTTCCTCCTGTGCGGGAATCCCGCAGGCTTCAGCGGTTTGCAATGCGAGCGCCAGCGACGATGGCCGCCACCCGCGCGCGTTCGCCGCCGGTCCTGGCCGGACCGCTACACGCGCGGCCGCGTGATGCCGCCAATGGCGACGCCCTCCGCCGAGTATGCGGCAAGCGCGGCGTCCGAGAAGCACGCGAACACGACGCGTTCGATCGATCCCCGCTCCTGGAGGTGTCGCCTCACGGCGGCCACGGCGATCGCCGTGGCCGCCTGCAGCGGATAGCCGTAGATCCCGGTGCTGATCGCCGGAAAGGCCAGGCTCCTCAGCGCCTCGCTCTTTGCGATCGCGATGCACGCTGCGTACGCGGAGGCGAGCCGCTCGGCCTCGCGGCAATCGCCGCCCCGCCAGATCGGCCCGACGGCGTGGATGACGAACCGCGCCGGCAGGCGGAATCCGGGCGTCAGCCGCGCCTGGCCGGTCGGGCATGGAGCCAGCCGCGCGCACGCGCGCGCCAGCTCCGGCCCGGCAACCCGATGAATGGCGCCGCAGACGCCGCCGCCGGGCGCGAGGTCCCGGTTGGCCGCATTGACGATCGCGTCGACGGCGAGCGTCGTGATGTCGACCAGATCCGCCTCGAGCGGCTCCATGAGCGTCCGGGCTATTCGCCGCTCAGCTGGATGACGACCTGCCGGTGCCGCGCCCGCGTGTCGAGCTCGATCAGGAGGATCTGCTGCCAGGTGCCGAGCGTCAGCCGGCCCTCGACGATCGGCACGGTCAGCGACGGTCCGAGCAGCGCCGCGCGGACATGGCTCGATCCGTTGTCGTCGCCCCACCGGGCGTGGTGGATGTAGTCCGCGTCACGCGGCGCGAGCTGCTCGAGCATGGCGTTGAAGTCCGCGATGGCGCCCGACTCGAACTCGATCGTCGTCACCGCGGCAGTCGACCCGACGACGAAGACCGTCACGACCCCCGCCCGGATGCCGCTGTCCTGGAGCGCGGCGGCGACGGCGGGCGTCAGATCGTGAGCGTCGCCCTGCCCGCGCGTGCCGACGTCGTGCCGGTGCGTCGCGATCATCGGCAATCAGGGCGTCCGGCCGGCCCTCCCGGCGCGCGGCCGGCCCCAGAAGACGAACAGACCGCGGTCGGTCGCGGAGAGGATGTCCATCAGGCCGTCCTTGTTCACGTCGAACGCCGTCACTGCATTCCCTGCACCCGACCGGTTGTGCACCAGCTCGGGGACGAGCTCGGCGCCGCCGGGCGCCTTCGGATTGCGCACGGTGCGGAACACGTACAGGACGGGCGGCCCGTACAGGATCCGGATCGGTGTAGTCGTCCAGGTGCGACCAGTACCCGCTTCCCGACGACGAAGTCGGGAATCCTGTCGCCATCGATGTCCGCCACGGTCGAGCCGTGCATCTCCGTGACGGTCACGCCTCCGGCGTTCTTCGCCCCGAAGTCGCCCATCACCGGATGCTCCACGAAGGAAATCGCTCCAGATGCGTCCCGCTTCTGCTCGAACCACGACAGGCCGATGCCGTGAGCCTGCAGCACGGTGACCACGTCGGCGCGCCCGTCACCGTTCACGTCGTAGATTCCCATCTCTCCGCCGCCGGGCGAGGCGTGCCCGGTCCAGTCCCCGAACTTCTGCGGATGATACGTCCACAGCCCGCTCGCAGCGCCGCCGGCTGGCTGCTCCCACCATCCGAACGGATCGGCGACGTCCATTTTCCCATCGCCGTTGACGTCGCCGACGCCAAGCCCGTGCCCCACGCCCCAGGGCGGGGCGCCCTCCGTCGAGATCTGATGGACCACCCACTGGCCGGTCGGGTTGGCCGGGTCCGGCTCGGCGTAGCGCAGTGCGCCGCCGCCGCCGTAGACGAACTCGGGCTTCCCGTCGCCGTCGAGGTCGGTGAACAGCGAGACCTCCTTCTGGACGAGCGGCACGACGTCGAACTTGTCCCACCGCCGCGCCTCGTTCTTCGGATTGACGTAGAGATGGAGCGGCTGCCCAATCGCGCCCATGCAGATGACGTCCGCCCAGCCGTCGCCGGTGACGTCGTCGGCGAAGTTCTGCATGCAGTCGTTCGGATAGCCGGTCGAGGGGTTCACGGTCTGCGCGAGGTAGATCTCCCGCGACTTCAGATAGTCGGGTCCGAAATAGTAGTACGGCCCGGCCGCGACGTCGTTGACGCCGTCGTGATCGAAGTCGGCCACGGTGGCGCCCCAGCTGTAATAGAAGTCGTTCAGCCGCTGCAGCCTGAAGTTGGACGACACGTGCTCGGCGGGCAGCGTCTTCACGGCGAGATCCGTGGTGCCGACCTCGCGGTAGCGCACCTCGCCGGCGCCGCCGATGTAGAGCGCGACGGGCCCGAAGGCGCCGATGGCGTCTTCAGCGGCGGCCGAGCCCGCGGGGCTCCCGTTCAGGAACGGGCGGACGATGCTGGCATCGAGCAGCACTTCGAGCTGGTTCCAGTCGTCCGGGTGCAGCCCCCCGACGGGCGGCGTCAGGGGCAGATTCTCGGGTGAAGCGCCGCGTCCGCGATTGCCCCCACGGCCGGCCCCGCCCCCGCGTCTGCCGCGGCCGCCCTCGGCCGGCGGCGGCGGTGGCGCGAAGCGCACCTGCCCACCGGCGGCACGCAGCCGCTCGCGCGAGAGCTCGGTCCCATTGGCGTCCAGCGTGACGGCGTAACTCCCGACCTCCTCGCCGGCCAGTGCGACATACAGCCCCTTGTAACCGTCGGCGGTCTTCTCGGCCCGCAGCAGCACGCCCGTCTTGCATCCGCCAGTGCACCGGAAGCGCGCGAACAGGCCGACGTCCTGGAGCGACTTGTCCAGCACGAGCCACCCGCCGGCGGGCGTCTCGGGCGTCCCGATGTACTCGCCCTGCGCGCCGCGCCAGGCGGCGTCGCCCAGGACGTGCCAGCCGGCGAGTGATGTGCCCGCGTACTTCGTGTCCACGCGATAGTTCTGCGCGGAGAGCACGGCGGCCAGAAGCGAGACCGTCACGACGACCAGGACCGGCAACCGACGGGAGTGTGACATGGCAGACCTCTCGGGTCCGGAATCTACGTATCGCGCACGGGCGTGTCAAGCCGGCTCAGCCGCCGGCTCAGCCGCTGGTCGACTCGACGAGCGGCGCGATTTCGCGGATCGACTCCACGACGACGCGCGGATCGACCGGTTTGGCGAGGTGGTGCTGGAAGCCGACCGCCAGCGCCTCGGCGCGATCGGGCGAGGTCGCGTACGCGGTGACCGCAATGGCCGGCACCGACCGGATGGCGTCGAGCGCGTGCGCGCGCACGCGGCGGATGAAGGAATAGCCGTCTTCGCCCGGCAGACCGATGTCCGCGACGATGACGGTCGGCCGGAACTGCTCGAGCGCCGCGAACGCGCCGGCGGCCGCCTCGAAAGCCGCCACCGTGGCGCCGGCCTGCTCGAGCGCGTGAGTGAGCAGCTCTCGGCTGTCGAGATGATCTTCGAGCAGCAGGACCGAGTAGCCCTCCAGGCGCGGGCGCGCCTCCGCGAGCGGTGCGCGAGCGCCGTGACGCCGCCGGACGTCCGCGGTCACGGGCAGCACGACGATGAAGGTCGATCCGGAACCCGGGCCGTCACTCTGCACGTCCACGTCTCCGCCGTGCAGCGTGACGAGCTCGCGCACGATGGCCAGACCGAGGCCGAGGCCGCCGTGCATCCGGTTCTTCGCGCTCTCGGCCTGCCTGAACCGATCGAAGACATGCGGCAGGAACGCCGGGTCGATCCCCATCCCCGTGTCGACAACCTCGACGCGCAGCTCGTCGCCGGTCTGCGCCGCCCGGACCCGGATGTGCCCTCCCGCAGGAGTGAACTTCACGGCATTCGACAACAGGTTCCAGAACACCTGCTGGAGGCGCGTGGCGTCGGCCAGGATCGTCGCTTCTTTCGCGGGCCACGCCGTTTCGATGGCCACACCCTTCGCATCGGCAGACATCCGCACGCTCTCGACGGCGGCCTCGAGCAGCGGCACGATCGCCAGGGGCTCCATGGTCAGGCGCAGCTTGCCCGTGGTGATGCGCGACATGTCGATGAGATCGTTGATGAGCTGCGCCTGGGCCTGCGCGTTCCTCGCGATGAGCTCGCAGCCGTGCCGGGCGGGCTCGGCGAGCTGGCCGGCGAGCATCACCTGCGTCCAGCCGACGATGGCGTTCAGCGGCGTCCGCAGCTCGTGCGAGAGCGTCGCGAGGAAGTCGTCCTTCAGGCGGTTGGCCTCCCGCAGGCCGCGGACGGTGCGCTCGTGCGTCAGGTCCGTGACGACGGCGGCGATCGTGCGGGCGCCGTCGATCTCGAGCGCCGTCGCGGAGACCTGCGCGGGATTGAAGATGCCTTCCCCGGCCCGCAGCCGGAACTCGTCCCGGAACCTCTCGGCCTGCAGCATGGCCGCGATCTTCACCTCGTCCTCGGGCGCCACGAACGCGGCCAGTGGCCGGCCCGAGACCCGCTCGGGCGGGACGGCGACGAGCTCGCCGAAGCGCTGGTTGCAGAACAGAATGGTCCCGTCGTCGCCGAGGGTGAGCGCGCCCTCGCGCATCTGCTCCACCATCAGGCGGTAGGGCTGGTCGGCGCTGCGCAGCGTGAACACCTGCTCGCCGTGCGTGGTCTGGACGACGAGCGCATCGATCTGGCCCTCCTGGATGGCCGCGATCGTCTCCTCGGCCTCGCGCAGGCGCCGCCTGAGCTGCTCGAGCGCGCGCGACGGACGGCGGCGCGAGCCGGCACGGGTCGCGGCGCGCCGGCGGGCCTTCACTTTCGGCCTCCGCCGGCGTCCTTCGGCGCGAGATCGAGTCCGACCAGCACGCGAGCCTCGTCCGACATGTCACCGAGCAGCCTTCGCAGGGGCAGCGGCCGCCGCTTGATCAGCGTGGGCGCCGCGATGATCTGCTCGCGCCGGGCCAGGGGCGCATTGCGATAGAGATCGATCACCTCCAGGTCGTATCGGCCCGCCAGGCGGGCGTCGCAGATACGCCGCAGGTTCTGTACCGCGTGGACCGATCGGCTCGTCGTGCCGGTCACGTACAGGCGAAGGGCATATCTCACCGGACGGCGCCGGACCCGCTGCCGGCCACGCCGGACCACGCGCCGGGCGCTCACGCAGCCCCGTTCGCGGCGGACGCGGGGCCGCAGCTCGAGGCCGACGAGCACGCGCTCCTCGCTGGAGAGGTCGCCGATGATCTTCTTGAGAGGCGGAGGAAGCTGCCGCACGAGCGTCGGAAGCGCCACGATCTGATCGCGTCGCGCGAGCCTGGGCTGCTTCAGCAGATCGAGGACCTGGAGCCGGTATCGTCCTGCCAGATGGCGCGCGCAGATCGCGCGCAGGTTGCGCAGCGCGGCCTCGGAGCGCGCGCTCCGCCCCGCGACGTACAGCCGGAGGATCCAGGCCTTGTCCGGCCCCGGCCGAGAGCGCTTCACGCCCGGCCTCCCGCCGCGCGCCCACGCGACGGCATGGACCCGCCGGCGACGGCACCGTGATCGGTCAACCGGAACCGCCGATCGTCGGCCGCGTGCGCCATGCCGCGCGCCTTGAGAACGGTCACACGACGCCCCGACTCCGGCCCGCCCGGCACGTTGCGCAGCAGGATCCAGGCGTCCACCAGCGAGGAAACGCCGAGCTCGGTATCCGATGCGACATTCGTGCCCGGAATGAGATGCGTGAAGACCCCCGTCAGATTATGCATCTTCAGATAGTCGATGAGGCGGATCAACATCTCGTTGACTTCGGTCGACGACGTGCCCACGAAGCTCGAGAGGGGGTCGACGACGACGACCGCCGGCTTGTCGCGATCGATCTCGCGGTACATCGTGGCGAGGTGGAACTCGAGCCCGTAGAGGCTCGGCCGCGCCGCGCTGACCCGCAGACGTCCCTGTTTCACCCACGGCTCGAGGTCGAGACCGATCGACCGCATGTTGCGCACATACTGGGCCGGCGACTCCTCGAACAGGAAACAGAGGGCGCGCTCGCCTCGACGGCACGCGGCGTCGAGGAAGTAGGCTGCCAGGGTCGTCTTGGCGGTGCCGGCGGCGCCCGACAGCAGCACCGTGCTGCCGCGGTAGTACCCGCGGCCGCCGAGCATCTGATCGAGCCACGGCAATCCGGTCGAGAGGCGATCGAGCGGGGCGCCGTGCTGCAGCTGCAGCGAGGTGATCGGCAAGACCGAGATGCCCTCCCGATCGATCAGAAACGGATACTCGTTCGTTCCGTGACTCGAGCCGCGGTACTTGACGATGCGGAGGCGCCGGGTCGAGATCTGGCCATCGACGCGGTGGTCCAGGAGGATGACGCAGTCGGAGACGTACTCCTCGAGCCCGTGGCGCGTGAGCGCGCCGTGGCCGCGCTCGCCGGTGATCACGGCCGTGACGCCTCTCTTCTTCAGCCACGCGAACAGCCGCCGGAGCTCGGCGCGGAGCACGCCGGTGTCCGTGAGCCCGGCGAACAGGGACTCGACCGTGTCGAGCACGATGCGGCGAGAACGAATCGAACGGAGCGCATCGTCGAGACGGATGAACAGGGCCTCCAGGTCGTACTCCCCGGTTTCCTCGATCTCGGAGCGCTCGACCCGGATGTGCTCGACGGCCAGCATCCTGCGTCTGACGAGCGCAGGAAGGTCGTAGCCGAGCGACCTCACGTTCTCGGCCAGATCCTCGTCGGACTCTTCGAAGGACACGAAGACGCCCGGCTCGCCGCTCAACGCCCCCCGGATGAGGAATTCGAGGCCGAAGAGCGTCTTGCCGCACCCCGGGCCGCCGCAGATCAGGGTCGGCCGGCCGCGCGGCAGACCTCCATCGGTGATCTCGTCGAAGCCCGCGATCCCGCTCGAAACCTTCGGCAAGCCCGCGGGACGACGCCGTATGCGTGATGGCATGGCTGGGGAAGTTTCGGGGCGCAGCCCCGATCGTGGATTATATCCGTAACCTCGGCGTCCGGACTGAACGGGACCGCCGAACAGACTCGCCATGGAGACCCGACGCTTCGGCTCGACCGGATTGGTCGTCCCGACCATTGGCATGGGTACCTGGCAGACGTTCGATGTCCGCGGCGGGAGCGCTGAGGCGCGGATTGGCTCAATCGTGCGTGCCGCTCTTGATGCGGGCATCACCTTCTACGACTCGTCCCCAATGTATGGCGCCGCCGAACGCGTGCTGGCCCACGCGCTCGCGCAGCGGCGAGAGCAGGCAATTGTCGCGACGAAGCTGTGGGCTCCTTCCATCGCGGAGGGACGCCGGCAGCTCGCGCGCGCCCTGGAGCTGTACGCCGGCCGAGTCGACGTCTACCAGGTCCACAACCTCGTGCACTGGCGGGGGCAGCTGGACGTGCTCGAGCGGGCCCGCGACGCGGGACAGCTGGGTGCCATCGGCGCGACGCACTACAGCCCGTCCGCACTCGACGAGCTGCAGCAGGTCATGCGGACCGGACGGATCGCGGCCATCCAGATCCCCTACAACCCGCTCGAGCGCGCGGTCGAACGGGCGATTCTCCCCCTGGCCGCCTCGCTCGATCTCGGCGTCATCGTCATGCGCCCGTTCGGCGAGGGCGCGCTGCTGCGGCGCTCGCCGCCAGAGAGCGCGCTGGCACCGCTCGCGCCGTTCGGCGTGAGCACGTGGACGCAAGCGCTCCTGAAATGGATTCTCAGCGATCCGCGCTGTCACGTGGCGATCCCCGCAACGTCCAGCGCCGCGCATGCCTTGGAGAATGCCGCGGCCGGCCAGCCGCCGTGGTTCGGCGAGGACGAACGCCGGTACGTCAGCGAACTCGTCGACCGGGCCTCCTGACGGGCGGCCCGCCCACCCGGCCAGGCGTTTCCTACACGATTGAGCACTTTTTTCCCGCCGCGGGCGGAGAGCCGCTGGGCAGGTTCCACGCGTCCAGCCCCGAGGCCTGGCATTGTCTTTGCCCTGTTCTCCCCTGATGGGACACGGCATACGGTCGCGGCGCGGATCGGACGCGGAGCACGCATGAGGTTCGCCCGACGGCATCTCGTCGAGGCGCTGGACCAGTGCCGACTCCTCCACGCGCAGGGCCTGGCCAGCACGATTGGCCTGTGGAGCCGGGTCGAGCACTGCTCCGCGGAAGTCGCCGAGGAGTACCTCGCCTCGCTCCAGGCGCTCGGCGAGGCACAGGCCGACATGGACTGCTACGTCTCAATCAAACCGCTGGCGCTGGCGTTCCGCCGGGACCTGCTGATGACGATTGCCGCCTACGCCCGGGAGGTCGGAATCCGGCTGCACTTCGACTCGCCATCCGCTGAACTGGCCGACATCACGCTGTCTGCTGCGGAGGAAGCGCTGGGCGCCAACGGCGCCATCGGCTGCACGCTCCCGGGGCGATGGTGCAGGAGTCTCGATGATGCCGACTGGGCCATCGCCCGGGATCTGACGGTGCGCGTCGTCAAGGGTCAGTGGTCCGACCCGGACGATCCGAGGCACGATGCGCGCCGCGGCTTCCTGACCCTGGTCGAGCGCCTCGCCGGCCGCGCAAGGCACGTGGCCGTGGCCACGCACGACGCAGCCCTGGCCGGCGAAGCGATCGCGCTGCTGCGCGCCGCCGGCACGTCGTGCGAACTCGAGTTGCTCGTCGAGGGCCCGGCCGACGCCGCGCTCAGGGTCGCGCAGGCCAGCGACACGTGCGTGAGGGGCTATATCGCGTACGGGGACGGCGAGTGTCTGTACAAGCCGGACGTCACGCGGCCTGGCCGTGCGCCGCTCGCATCTTGGCCACCGCCTTGGCTTCAATTTGACGCACGCGCTCGCGCGTGAGCATCAGACGCCGGCCGATTTCCTCGAGCGTGTGCTCGCGCTCCGTGCCGAGTCCGTAGCGCAACCGCAAGACTTCCCGCTCGCGATCGGTCAACGAGGCCATCGCGCGCTCCACTTCGCTGGCGAGCTGGCCCTCGATCGCGGCCTCTTCCGGAGTCTGCGCGTTCGCGTCTCGCATCAGATCGCCCAACTGCGTCTCCTCGCCCTCGCCAATGGGCGCTTCGAGCGACGCGGGCTGGCGCGCCGCCTCCAGCAGCAGCTCCACCTTCCCGAGCGGCACTTTCATCCGGACCGCCAGCTCGTGCGGCCGGGGCGGACGGCCCAGCTCGGCAGCCAGCGCGCGCCGCTCGCGGTTGAGCCGGTTGAGCGACTCGATGACGTGCACCGGCAGCCGAATCGTGCGGCCGTAGTCGGCCAGCGATCGCGTGATCGCCTGCCGGACCCACCATGTGGCGTAGGTCGAGAACTTGAATCCCCGCTGATACTGGAACCGGTCGACCGCCTTCATCAGGCCGATGTTGCCCTCCTGGATCAGGTCGAGCAGCGAAAGCCCCCGGCCCAGATACCGCTTGGCGATCGAGACGACCAGCCGCAGGTTGGCCTCGAGCAGCTCGCGCTTCGAATCGATCACCGACTCCTGCTTCTCGCGAACGTCCGAGAACTGCTGCTGGAACGCCTTGGCCGGCAGCCCAACGCGATCCTCGAGCGCGGCGAGCGCCTGCGCCCGTGCCGCGGTGCGTCCCTGTTGCCGCAGCGATTCGACCTCGACGTGGGCCCGCCCGAGCTCGGCCACGACATCGTCGACGAGCGAGGGACGAATCGGGAGCGCCGCAAGCGCGGCGCCGCTCGTCTTGTAGGCGCTCGCCACGTCGGTCTCCAGCCGGGCGCGCGTGGCCGCACTCAGCCGCCGCTCATCGCACCGGCGCCTCAGCGTCTCGGCGCGCCGCTGCAGGCGGCGCACCCGCATCAGGGCCGCGAGCACGGGCTCGATCTTCGCCGCCGTGAGCTCTCCACCGTCCGGCAGCAGAATCAGCTCGGCCGCCTGCGAGTTGCCGTGCCTGATTTCGTCCGCGAGGGCCAGGATCGTGCGAGCCGCGGCGGGAATCGCTCCCACTGCCGCGAGCAGGCCCGCGCGGGCCGCCTCGATACGCCGGCAAATCTCCTGCTCCTGCTCCCGCTTGAGCAGCCGGCGACGGCCGATGTGCTGGAAGTACATCCGGACCGAGATCGACCTCGTCGGCCGGCAGCGCGGCCTCTTCGGTTTCCTCGAGCTTCACCGGCTCGTCGGGCTCCTCGGCGCCTTCGACGTCCTGCGGCTCGAATGCCTCGGGCTCCTCCTCGTCGAGCAGCTGCTCGGGCCGCTCGAAGGCGTGAGCCCCTCCCTCGCCGTGGTCCAGCGGCACCACGCCGAATTCGCGCGCCCGCGCCCGCCAGTCGAGCACGTGGGCATTCCGCTCCGACTCGTTCCAGTCGATCAGCGGACCCTCGTGCGTGTCCCTCGCCGTCTTCTTTCGTCCTCGTGCCATTACCGTCTCACGCTCCCGAACGCGTCGCGCCCACGGCCGCGGTGCGTTCTCTTTCCGGGACATGCAATTGGATTGCCTGAACGCGGCATCCCCGCTCAGGCAGTTTGGGTGGCCCCCGTGGATCGCACTTTGCAGCCCCTGGGTGCCCGTCACTACATTAGACGTCGGATGGCCGGATTCGGATTCCCCGGGCACGCCCGAATGCGGGCACGAGCCGGCCCAGGCCCGGCACGCTGCTGGCATTTCCCTGCACCGCCCACGCTCGCCAGCCCGTCACCCCGCCTTGTAGCACCTGGCCCACCCACCCATGACCCTCCCTGACCGGCCATGATGGCCCTCGCGACAGACGTGGAAGGACCTTCTGTTCGCCCGTTGGCCGGGGCTGCGCGTGGACGAGTTCGGCGGGACGCTGTGGTTAGGGCTAGTGCCCTTTCGGACGACGGGCGGGCTGTCCGCTACTGATTGACGCCGCTCGCCAGGAATCCACCGTCCACGGCGAGGACTTGGCCCGTGATGAAGCTGGCCGCCTCGGAGGCGAGGAACACGGCGGCGCCCACGAGCTCTTCCACGCGGCCGAAGCGTTTCATGGGCGTCCGCATCAGCAGCTCCTGCCCTCGCGGCGTCTCGAGCAGCGCGCGGTTGAAGTCGGTTCGAAACACGCCAGGTGCGATGGCGTTGACCGTCACGCCGCGTTGCGCCCACTCGACGGCGAGCGCCCGCGTGAGGCCGACGACGCCGGCCTTGGTGGCGCCGTACGCGGCAACCTCGAGGAGCCCGACGAACGACGTCAGCGAGGCGATCGTGATCACGCGGCCGCGTTCGCGGGCGACCATCGGCTCCCCGAACACGCGGCAGGTGTTCAGGGTGCCGGTGAGATTCGTCGCGACGATGCGATCCCAGTCCGCGTCGGCCATCGCCAGCGTCGGAACGCGCTTGATCGCACCGGCGGCGGCGACGACGATGTCGACGTTTCCGAACGCGTCGAGGCAGGCGTCGCGAACGCGCGCGAGCGAGCGCACGTCGCTCACATCGCAGGGAACGCGGCAGGACCGGCGGCCGGCCTGCTCGATCTCATCGGCCACGCGATCGACCAGCTCGGCGCGGCGTCCGGTCGCGATCACGTCGGCGCCGGCGGCGGCGAGTCCAAGGGCCAACGCCCGGCCGATGCCGCTCGTCCCGCCGACCACGACCGCCGCCTGCCCGTGCAGATCGAACATGACGCGCTAGTCTTCCACAGGTACACTATCCGGCGCCATGCCGCACTCACGAGAAGCCGTCCTCGACAACGTCGAGCGCAGCGGCGTCGTCGCGATCATCCGGATGAAGGATCCCGCCAGGCTGGCGGCGGTCGTCGACGCACTGCTGGCGGGCGGCGTTCGCGTGCTCGAAGTGACGATGACGGTCCCCGGAGCCATCGAGCTGATCCGGACCCTCGCCGCGCGGCTGCCGCCCGAGCTCGTGCTCGGCGCCGGCACCGTCGTCGACACCGAAACCGCCGAGCGCGTGCTCGATGCTGGCGCCACCTTTCTCGTCAGCCCGGTGATGCGGCTCTCCCTGATCGAGCTCGCCCGCCAGCGCGGCGTGCCCATCATGCCGGGCTGCTTCTCGCCGACCGAGATCCTGACGGCCTGGGAGGCGGGCGCCGACATCGTCAAGGTCTTTCCCGCGACCGCTCTCGGCCCCGGGTACTTGAAGGACATCCATGGGCCGCTTCCGTCGATCAAGCTCATGCCGACCGGCGGCGTCACGGTGGACAACGCCGGCGACTGGATTCGTGCGGGAGCCGTCGCCGTTGGCGTCGGCAGCGCGCTCGTCGATGCGGCTTCCGTCCAGACGGGCAACTTCGACGCGATCACCGACCGGGCCCGCGGCATCATGGACAACGTCGCGCGTGCCAAGGCGGCAGCCGGCGGGAAGAACTAGGGGTTCGCTCAGCGCGAGGAGGTCCGGCGGCGGCGCCCCGGGGAACGGACATGACCAAGGTGGTCACTTTCGGCGAGATCATGCTGCGGCTCAGTCCGCCCGGATTCGAGCGGCTGCTGCAGTCGCCGCTGCTCCAGGCCACTTTCGGCGGCGGCGAAGCGAACGTCGCGGTCAGCCTTGCGCAGTTCGGCCTCGACAGCTGGTACGTCACGAGGGTGCCGCCACACGCGCTCGGCGATGCGGTCATCCGGGCGCTGCGCGCCGAAGGCGTGCGGACCGACGCCATCCTCCGGGGAGGCCGCCGGCTCGGCGTGTACTTCACCGAGACGGGCGCGAGCCAGCGTCCGTCGACCGTCATCTACGATCGAGCCGACTCGGCCATCAGCGAGCTGGAGCCGGGACAGATCGATTGGCCGCGTGTCTTCAGCGGAGCGAGCTGGTTCCATGTGACCGGGATCACGCCCGCGCTCGGCGATCGGGCCGCGGCGTGCACGCGTGAGGCGCTCTCGGCAGCCCGCGCGGCCCGCCTTCGCATCAGCGTCGATCTCAACTTTCGAAAGAAGCTCTGGACCGAGACGCAGGCCCAGGCGGTCATGCGGCCGCTCGTCCAGGGCATCGACGTGCTCATCGCGAACGAAGAGGACCTGCAGGCGTGCCTGGGCGTCGGCGTGGCCGCGGAGGTCACGAGCGGGACCCTCGACCTCGACAGTTACCGCGATGCCGCCCAGGCGGTGGCAGCCGAGTTCGCCGTGCGCATGGTGGCGATTACGCTTCGCGAGAGCCGTTCCGCCAGCGACAACGGCTGGAGCGCGGTGTTGTGGGATCAGAGCTGGGGCGTGCTCCACCGGAGCCAGCACGTCGACGTGCGGCTGGTCGATCGAATCGGCGGGGGCGACAGCTTCGCCGCCGGGCTGATCTACGGGCTCTTGACGGATCGGCCCACCGAAGCGGCGCTGCGGTTCGCCGTTGCGGCCAGCGCGCTGAAACAGACGATTCCTGGCGACTTCAACCGGGTGTCGGTCGATGAGGTCGACCGGCTCGCCGCCGGCGATGCCTCGGGCCGGGTCCAGCGATAGCGCGCAGCCCGGGCGCGATCGCGCGTGCCCTCACGCGGGCGCAACGTAGTCCTCCGGCCGCTGGTCGAACCGGGCGCGGCAGTCGGCCGAACAGAAGTAGTAGGTCTCGCCTCCGAACGACTCCGTCGCGGCCGCCGTCGCCGTGGACACGCGCATCCCGCAGACTGGATCGGTCGCCATCGACGGGGCCGGCTGGGCCGGGGCCGGAGCGGGCCGGGAGATCTCCCTCACGACGTGGGCGCACTGGCCGTTCGCCATCCGTAGCGCGAGATCGGCCTGCGACACCATGCCACAGCACGAGCCGGCTTCGTCGACCACGGGCACACGCCTGATCTGCCGCTCCTGCATCATCCGGCAGCATTCCTCGACCGAGGTGTCGGGTGTCACCGTCAGCACGGGCGAGGTCATGCAGTCCTTGGCCACCAGCCTCATCGGGTCGCGACCCCGGGCCAGTGTCCGGCACGTGATGTCCCGATCCGTCACGACGCCGATCGGCCGCTTCGCGTGTCCGTCGACGACCGGGATCTCGCCACAGTCGAATTCGACCATCAACCGCGCCACGTCCTTCAACGGCATGTCCGCCGGACAGCACGCCGGGCTCTTTGTCATCACTTCACGCACTTGCACGACGACTTCCTCCAGCGCGACTGCGCGATACGTCACCCTCGCCTACTGCTCGCAGCGCTCGACCACTTCCGGAGCAGATCCCAGCACCGACGTTCACTCCGGGTAGATGGGCGGTTTGGCGCGATCCGGTTGGGGCGCGCCTTCGCCGATGTCGATTCGTCGCCCGCGGGACACCTCCCGCGGTGGCGCCTGGAGCCTCACTTCCAGCACGCCGTCCGTGAACGTCGCCCGGGCGCTGTCGGGAATCGCGCCGTCCGGCAGCGGGACTACGCGGCAGAAGTGGCCGTAGCTCCGCTCGGTCCGGTAGTAGCCCTGGCGCTCCTCCTGCCGTTCGGATCTCCGCTCGCCCTCGATTGTCAGGGCGGCGTCGGTCGCGTGCAGGGCGATCTCGTCACGATTCATGCCCGGCAGGTCCGCGCGAACGACGAACTCGTCTCCACGCTGGAACGTCTCGATCTCGGGCGTCCAGTCCGCGCGCGCGTTCGCGCCGGCGCGGCCGCGCCTGAGGCCGGTATCGTCGAACCAGCGGTTCATCTCCTGCACGAAGCGTCGGGGACTCTCGCGCCAGACGTTGAAGACCGGATCGCTCCAGAAGGCGGACCAGTCGTCGCGTCTCACGGGGGCGCCCGTCCGTTCAGTGTTATCGGGAGAACGCGTGGCGGAGGGTCGACGCTCGTCGGTAGCCATGGAGGTCTCCTGGCCGCCCATCGCACTCGCGCGTGACCCGGTTCAGCCTTCGGTTCGCGCGCGACGGGCGGCCGCTCGCGTATCGAGGTGAGCAATCGATGTGCCACGGACCAAGCCGCGCGGCCCGGACGCCGCCGCCCGGCCCCGTGTTCGCTTCCGCGACAGGATGGCCCGCGCGCGACTACACGAGGCCGGCGGCGCCGATCAGCCGCGAGCGCGACGCCACCCGAGCGCGGAGGCCGCGAGCGCCGCTCCGAGCCCGACCAGCGCCAGGCCCGCCCGATGTTCGGTCGCCCACAACTGGGCGCTCCACGAGCGCGCCCGGTCGTCGAACCGCCCGTGCGCGCCGTAATCGCCGGGGACGTCCTGCCAGAGATTGTCGGCCCGCGTTGGATCTTCCGGCTCGTCGGTCTGCTGCGAGGCGAAGCCGGTGCGCGCCAGCCAGCGATCGAGCAGCCCCGGCATCCACTTGTTCGCCACGATCGCCTCGAACGCGGAGCCTCCGACATAGATCTCGCGGCGTCCGCTGCTCGCGGCGAACCGCACCGCCTGCGCCGCGACCTCCGGCTGAAAGATCGGCGGCACCGGCTGCGCGCGATGGGAGAGATGGCTGCGCACCCAGTCGAACTGCGGAGTGTTGATTGCCGGCAGCTGAACCATCGAGAGTGTGATCCGGCTGCCTTCGTGGAGGAGCTCGGCCCGCAGCGAGTCGCAGAAGCCCTGGATCGCGTGCTTGGCGGCGCAGTAGGCCGACTGCAGCGGGATGCCGCGATAGGCCAGCGCCGATCCCACCTGGACGATCGCCCCCCGGTTGCGCGGCGTCATGCGGCGGAGCGCGGCGAGCGTGCCGTACACGGTTCCGAGATACGTGACCTCGGTGACGCGGCGATACTCCTCGGGCGTCGTCTCGCGAACGGGGCCGAAGACGGACGTCATCGCGTTATTGACCCACACGTCGGGCGGCCCGAAGGTCTCTTCGACTCGCGCCGCTGCTCGCTCGACCTGCGACGGGTCCGCGACATCGGTTTCGAGCACCAGCGCGCGGGCACCGAGCGCCTCGACCTCGCGCGCGGCGGTTTCGAGGCGTTCCCGGTTCCGCGCGAGCAGCGCGATCCGTGCGCCAGGCTCCGCGAACGCGCGCGCCGTCGCGCGCCCCACGCCGGCCGACGCGCCGGTGACGACTACCACTCGTGCCTGCGCCATCTCTCACGCTCCTTCCACGCCACCGATCTCGGGTCTACCCCGGCACCAGACCCGTCAACAGATCCTGGACGCGTTCCGCGAACGTCGCCGTCAGCGACCACGGACTCGGCTGCCGGAGCACGTGCAGGCGGCCGCGCTGCTCGAGCACGCGATGGCGCGTCCCGCCATCGGCGCCTCGGGCGAACTCGATCGTGACGGTCGCCCTGCCGACGCGCAGGTCCCGGAGCGTCACCGTCGGCAGCCACTCCGGAAGATGCGGGTCTACGACCAGGGCGTCGAGCGGCGCGTAGGCATAGAGTCCCAGCAAGGCCTGCAGCAGCGCCAGCACGGCCGAGGCGGACCAGGCCTGCAGCGAGTTCGACTTGGGGTACAGCGCCGGAAACGGATGGTCGGCGTCGCGCTGGTGGCCGCTGAAGACCTCGGGCAGGCGAAACGATTCGAAGAGCGCCGTCGTGTCGAACTGCGCGCGCGCGAGACGATGCGTCAGATCGTGCAGGCCGTAGCGCGCGAACCCCAGCGCGAACGCCCCCTGCTCGACCGGCCAGACCGACCCGCGGTGATAGCTGTACGGGTTGTACGCGGGATGCTCGCGCGACAGCGTGCGCACGCCCCATCCAGAGAACAGATCCGGCTCCATCAGCCGTTGCGCCGTCCGGTCGACGAGGCTGCGGTCGAGGATCCCGGTCGCAATCGCGTGGCCGGGATCGGAGGCGATCGAGCGCACCTGCCGCTTGTCCCGGTCGAGCGCCATCGCCAGGAATCCGTCGCGGTCGTTCCAGAACGCCTCGGTGAAGCGCTTGCTCAGCTCGGACGCCTCCCGGAAGACCCGCCGAGCCTCGTCCTTCCGGCCGAGCCACCACAGGATCTCGGAGAAGTGCAGTTTAGCGACGTAGGCGAAGCACTGCTCCTCGCAGCTCGCGATCGGCGTGTCGACCTGGCGCCCATCCTCGTCGACGATCGCATCGCCGGAATCCTTCCAGGACTGATTCTTGATGCCCTGGTCCGACCGGGTCTTGTACTCGTAAAGCCCGTCGCCGTCGCAATCGCCGTATTCGTCGAGCCACCGCAGCGCCTTCAGGGCCGGATCCAGACAGCGCCAGAGCAGCTCCCGATCGCCGGTCCAGTGCCACAGCTCCGACAGCGAGAACACGTAGAACGGCGAGCTCGTGACCGATCCGTAATAGCGCCGCCGGGGTTCGAATTCGAGTACGTCGAGCGGGCCGTCGTGCGCTTCGTGGAGCATGCGCCCCGGCTGTTCGTCGCGCCAGTCGTCGATCCGGGTGCCCTGCGAGCGCGCCAGCTCGAACAGCGTCCCGCGCAGTGCGCCGGGGTTCAGCCAGACCGACTGGCCCGCGGCGGTCAGGCTGTCGCGCCCGAACAGCGCCACGTACAACGGCACGCCCGCCGCCATCGTCCAGGTCTCATCGTCGACGTCCAGGTCGTAGAGCCGGAGCGCCGCGAGATCGCTTCGGGCGCGGTCGATCGCGCCGATGACCACGGGAGCCATGGTGTCACTCTCGGCGCTGGCCACCTCCGCGCTGCGCGCCAGGGACGCCGCACGCAGCCGCTCACGGTCGTCGGGCCGCGCGGCGAAGGCGCGACAGTGCAGGGGCGTCTGGAGGCGCCGTCCTTCGACGACCGGGACGGCGAGCAGACAGGCGTGCCATCCCTCGTGCGGACCGAGGGCGACGTCGAAGCGCAGCGCGCCGCGCTCCCACCTCGGCGGCGACGAGGCCCGGCGCACCTCCAGAATCAGGCCGCGGTCGAGTCGCGCCAGGCCGCGGTGCCCCTGGTGATCGAACGCGTGCTCGGCGCGATAGTCGAACCGCAGATCCCATGCGCCTCCGGCACCCTGCTGCCACTGCCGCGAGATCTCGCCCCGCTGCCGCCGCTCCTGCCCCATCTCGTGCTGGTCGGCGAAATCCGCGTCACATTCCACGGCGAGCTCGAATCGGCTCGCGAATTGCGTGAAATTGGTCAGGTCGATGTCCTCGTGCAGGCCTTCGCCCACCACTCGCGAGACACGCACCTCCAGGCTGTGCTGCGAGGACGCCTTGACCTGTCCGCTGCCGTGGTCCTCGGGTCCGGGATCCACGCCCGGCGGCACGATGATGTAGTACCCGAGCCACGAGTGCTGCTCGACGTTCGACAGCGCCACGGGAGACGGCGGCGAGCCGGAGACGAGGTAGCGCCACCGGGAGATCACCCGCGCCTCGTGCACCAGCAGCCCGTGGCCGTCGCCCTCGATGGTGCCTCGCTGTCCGCTCAGCAGCACGCTACGGCCGCGACTGATGTGCGCCACGCCCGCATCGGGGCGCAAGTGGATGAGCGACCGGCGCAGCCGGCGATCACTGCTCATATTCGGCCGCATCCGTCCGTTTGAATTCCAACCCGAGGCCAGGACGCGTCCGATCGGGCCTGAGCGTGCCCTGGATCGGATCCAGCGCCCCGTCGAACAGCCGTCGCTCGATCCTCGCGTGGTCGTGGAAGTACTCGAGGTGCGCCAGCGGCCGAATCGCACAGCAGATCGACGCGTGCAGGTTGGGCGCGGTGTGCGCGGAGAGCGCCATCGAGCGGGCCTCGCAGAGCGGCGCGACGGCGAGCATGCCCGTGACGCCGCCGCAGCGCGTCGCGTCCGCCTGCAGCACGTCGACCGCGCCCGCCTCGATCATGCGCTCGAAGTACGGAAGGTCGTACCCGTACTCGCCCGCCGCGATCTCCATCCCAGCCGGCGATCCGGCGCGTACGAAGCGCAAGCCGGCGAGGTCGTCCGAGGACACGGGCTCCTCGAACCAGCGTACGTCGAACGCGGCCGCCTCCTGCGCCGCGCGGCGCGCCTGCTGCGGCGTATACGCGCCGTTCGCGTCGATGAACAGCTCGACCTCCGGGCCGATCGCCTCCCGAGCGACGGCCAGTCGCTCCCGATCCTCCGCCGGTTCGCGGCCGACCTTGATCTTGACGCGCGAAAACCCGTCGGCCGCCCATGACGACAGCTGATCGGCGAGGCGCGTCAGGCTGTACGACGTGAACCCGCCGCTGCCGTAGAGCGGCACCGCATCACGAACGGGATCGAGCAGCACCGAGAGCGGCACGCGGAGCAGCTTGGCCTTTGCGTCCCACAACGCGACGTCGACGGCCGAGATCGCCATCGAGGCGATGCCCGGCCGCCCGAGATTGCGAATGGACCGAACCATCGCCATCCAGGCCGCGCCCACCGCCATCACGTCCATGCCCTCGACGATCCGCGAGAGATGACGCCGGATCAGCTCCGCCACCGACGTGTCGCCGTACGTGTAGCCGAGCCCCGTCACATCGCCGGCGCCGAGCTCGACCACGACGAGCGTCGTCTGCGCCCAGCTCAACGTCCCGTCCGATTCGGGCGCGTCCGTTGGAATCACGTACGCTTCCGCATCGAGGCGATCGACCGGAACCTGGATGGGACGGACTAGCGGCATGCTCCCCGGGGAAATTGCAAGGGAGGTGCCACCGGGATGCGGTGGCCGGCGATTCAGCTACTCTTCGACGCGAATCGCTTCGATCGGATCGAGCCGCGAGGCGCGGTGGGCGGGAAGATAGCCGAACGCGAGCCCCGAGCCGACCGCGCAGGCCGTGGCGAGCGCGACGACATCGGAGGACACAATCGTCGGCCAATCGAACTGCGATGACAGGATCGCTGCACCCGACCAGCCGAGCACGACCCCGAGGCAGCCGCCGACCAGGCCCAGCGCGGCCGCTTCCGCCAGAAACTGCCAGCGGATGTCGCGCACGCGGGCGCCGATGGCCATGCGAACGCCGATCTCCCGCCGGCGCTCCGTAACCGAGACGAGCATGATGTTCATGATCCCGACACCCCCGACCACGAGCGAGACCGCACCGATAGCGGTGAGCATGAGCCGCATCGTCCGTGCAGACTGCGCGCGCATCTCGAGGAACTGCACCGGCTGCTGGATCTGGAAGTCGTCCGGCTCGTCGGGATCGAGCCGATGACGCATCCGCAGCAGCGTCACGACCTGGCTTTGCGCGAGGCTCAGCGCGGCTGGATCGACCGTGCACAGGATGTCGTTCACCCGCGCCCGGCGGTTGAAGCTCCTGGCGGCCGTGGTCAACGGCACGAAAACCGCGTCGTCGCGATCGAGCCCGCCCCCGCCCGTGCCTTTCGAGGCCAGCACGCCGGTGACCTGGAAGGGAAAGCCATTCATCCGGACGGTGCGGCCCACGGGATTCTCGTCGCCGAACAACTGGGTCGCCACCCGCTCGCCGAGGACGACGACGCGAGCGGCGCGGTCGAGATCGACGCTGGTGAACACGACGCCGGCGAGCGGCGTCCGGTGCCGGACCTCGAAGTACGAAGGCCAGACGCCCTGATATCGCGTGTTCCAGTTGGTCCCCGTGCCGATGATCTGCGTCCGCCCCTGGACCTCCGGCGAGCACGCCGTGACCGACGAAACGTTGGCCGTGACGGCGCTGGCGTCCTCGGGGCTGAGACGCTGACGGCCGCCGTAACCGGTCCGGACGCCTCCCAGATTGCGGCTGCCGTTCCGAATCCAGAGGAGATCCTGGCCCAG
Organism: uncultured Acidobacteriota bacterium; assembly: GCA_963764505.1. GTDB lineage: Bacteria > Acidobacteriota > Vicinamibacteria > Vicinamibacterales > SCN-69-37 > CAVXSP01. The sequence goes on from CAVXSP010000001.1 coordinate 3,496,257, forward strand.
CGCATCGATCTGCCGCTGCACCCGATCAGCCCCGGCCTCGCCCAGCGCGGCCGTGCAGATCACGGCGGCGATGCCGATGCCAACGCCCAGGATCGTCAGACCCGTCCGCATGCGGTTGCGGAGCAGCGAGGCGAAGACCATGCGCAGGATGGTGCCCGACATCCAGGTTCGTCCTTTCAAGAGCGGTGCCGTCGAATCGTGGTCAGGCCGCCGACCACACCTTTGGGACGATCGAGCGGCGCAGGTGGTCGGTCACAGTATAAGCATCCTGCTGAGAGGCCGCGGGACCGCCGAGCGCCAGCCCGCCCGGCGGCCAGACCGGCCGTCCGCCGCTCAGGTCTGACCTGACCTGTCACCGGGCTGCGCCATCCTGGGGTCGTGAAGACGAAGACCAATCCGTGCGCCGCGCCGGGGAACGTGGTCGACCTGGCGCGTTATCGGGAGTCGCACCCACGACCGGCGTTCCTGACCGAGGGTTGCCGGCCTGCGGAATTGACCGTCCGGGCCGTCGCACACCGCAGGCGGATGCTCGCCCACCTGTCGAGAGGATCCAGCCTCCGAGGTGAAGTCTTCGCAATTGCTGCGGCGAGCCCGGACGGCAGAAACTGCCACGGCGCGCGCTGATCGCGCCAGGGATCGCAGATTCCGCTCGGCACGCCCTTGGCAATGAGCGGTGCGGGCGCGCGCCGCCTGCCGCTGTCAACCGCCGGCGGGTTACGCCCATGCTCTGCTGGATGGCCGCGCGGCGCCGCCCCATCTCGCCATCGACAGCGGGATCGACGAACCGGCCTCCGGCTGCTCTCGTCTCATCCCCATATGTCCGCTCACTCCGCCCGTCGCCGTGTTGCCACTCTCGGTGGCGTCCTGTCTTTGATGGCCCTCGCCGCCTGCAACCTGCAGATCTCCACCAAGGCCGAGGCCCGCGACCAGTGGCACCGGCGCTATACGCTCGCGCACGGCGGCACGCTGGAGATCAGGAACACGAACGGCATCATCCGTCTCGACGCAGGGGACGGGCCGGCGATCGACGTGACGGCGGACCGGGTGGTCCAGGCCGCCACGGACCAGGCGGCGAAGGAGGCGCTCGCCGCGTTCGAGATCGCAGAAACGGTCGCGCCCGACCGCGTGACCCTCGACAGCACGACGCGCAACAGCGGGGGCAATCTGTTCCTGAACCTGAACCGGCGCGTCGAATATCACGTGACGCTGCCGCGCGACACGAACGTCCGCCTCGAGACCACCAACGGCGACATCAATCTCGGCGGCCTGCACCTCACCGGGACGTTCCGGGCGGAGACGACGAACGGACGGATTCGCGCGACGGGGCTCGAGAACACGGTCGAGGCCGGCACGACCAACGGCACGATCTCGCTCGAAATCGCCAGGCTCGGCGAGAACGGGGTCTCGTGCGAGACGACCAACGGCACGGTCGAGCTCGCGGTGCCGGCGGATGTCAACGCGCGTCTCTCCGCGCGGGTGACGAACGGCGCCATCCGGACCGACGGGCTGGCGCTGAACGTCTCCGAGCAGTCACGGCGCCGCCTCGACGCCACGCTTGGCAGCGGCGGCCCGCCGATCAAACTCGAGACCACCAACGGCGCGATCCGCGTATCAGCCGCGAAGTGACGCCTGCCGCTTCGGCCCCCGCCTGATCTGCGACACCAGCTTGGTGAGCACCGTGCCGGGGCCGATCTCCTCGAACTGCGGCTCCGGCTGCTCGAGCAGGAACCGCATCGAATCCAGCCACCGGACCGAGCTGCCAATCTGCTCCGACAGCATTTCCCGCACACGATTCGCCTCGTACGGGCGACCCGTCACGTTGGAGACGACGGGGATCGTGAGCGGATGGAACGTGACGCCGCAAAGGACCTGGGCGAACTCCTGCTGCGCCTCACGCATGTAGCGTGAGTGGAACGGCGCGCTCACGTTGAGGGGGATGAAGGCGCGGGCGCCCGCCTCCTCGAATCCGGGGCGAACCGCCGCGAGGTCGTCCCTGGGTCCCGCGAGGACGGTCTGTTCGAGCGAATTGACGTTCGCCACGTCGACGCGGCGTCCGGCCTCCGTCCCATCGAGGATCCGGCGGATATCGGCCGGGTCGAGCCCGATCACGGCCGCCATGCCGCCGCCGCCAACGCGTCCCATGAGCTGCCCGCGGCGCTGCACGAGCCGCAGGCCGGTGCCGAAGTCGAACGCGCCGGAGACCATCAGCGCGTCGTACTCGCCGAGGCTGTGCCCCGCGACGAAATCAGGCGGCGCCGCGCCTGCGTCCTGGCGTGCCCTGAACTGCAGCGCGTTGACGACATACAGCGCCGGCTGCGTGAATGCCGTGAGGATCAGCTCGCCGCGCGGATCGTCGACGCACAGCGCGCGAATCGAGTAGCCAAGGATCGCGTCGGCTTCCTCCCGCCAGTCCGGATACCGGTCGAAGAGCTCGGCGCCCATCCCTTTCGACTGCGAGCCCTGCCCAGGGAAGAGACAAATCGTGGACATGCCGCGCCATACTATCCCAATGCTTTCGCGCGCGAGACGACTCGGCGCCGGAGACGTGCTGGTCTGCTTCGCGCCGACCTCCGATCTCGCCGCGCCGGGCGTCGTCACGGCCGCGCTGGACTGGCTGGCGGCGGCCGAGCGCGGCCGGTACCAGCGCTTCCAGCGGAGCGAGGATCGACAGATGTTCCTGCTCGGCCGGGTGATGGCGCGCGCCCTCGTCGGCGCCGCGCTCGATCTCCCGCCCGCGGCCTGGCCGTGGCGCGAAGGGCCGCGCGGGCGGCCGGAGATCGCGCTCGCCGGCACGGCCCTGCACTTCAATCTGGCGCACAGCGCCGGGCTCGTCGTCTGCGGGCTCGCCGCGGGACGCGAGATCGGCATCGACGTGGAGGATCTGCATCGCCGGCGCGTCGAGCCCGCCGTCGTGCGGCGGTACTGCGCGCCCGAGGAGATCGCGGACATCGAGGCGCAGGGCGACGGCTGGCACGACCGGTTCCTGCACTACTGGACGCTCAAGGAGGCTTACCTGAAGGCGCGCGGGCTCGGCATCTCGGTGCGGCTCGAAGAGGTCGGCTTCCGGCTCCATGGCCCGTCCGTCGAAATCGCGTTCGGGGGCGCGCTGGCCGGAAGCGATCGCCGATGGACGTTCGAACTCGCCCGCCCCACCGTGCGCCATCTGGTCGCGGTCGCCGTTTCGACGGCCGACGGTGCACGGCCGCGCCTCGAGGTGGGGCGCCTTGCCGGCTATCTGCCGGGGCCGCCGGTCGGAACGGCGCCGCTCGCGCGTTCCAACGACGCCGGTGAGCGCGATTGAAGCTCCTCGCCATCAGCGATCTGCATCTGGCGCGCAGCGCGAATCGCGCCGCGCTCGAACGGCTCGGCCATCATGCCGACGACTGGCTGATCCTGGCGGGCGACGTCGGCGAACGGCCGGCTCATCTCGAACTGGCCCTGCGGCATCTCGTTCCGCGCTTCCGGCACATCGTCTGGACGCCGGGGAACCACGACCTGTGGATCGCCCGCACGTCGGGCGCGCCCGGGACCGACGCCGCGCCGCAGGCGGCGCCCGCGGCCGGCCGCCCCGGCTCGAGCGCCGATCGCTACGCGGAGCTCGTCGCGATCTGCCGCGCACACGGCGTCACGACGCCCGAGGATCCGTATCTCGAATGGCCTGCCGAACCCGGGACGTTCATCGCGCCGATGTTCCTCCTGTACGACTACAGCTACCGTCCGGACGACATCCAGGCCGACCGGGCGGTGGCCTGGGCGCGCAAGCACGGGGTCGGCTGCGCGGACGAGCAGTACCTCGATCCGGCGCCCTGGCCCTCGCGCGCGGGTTGGTGTCGGGCGCGCTGCGCGGGGACGGCAGCGCGCCTCGACGCCCTTCCGTCGGGCGCGCGGACGGTGCTCGTCAATCACTGGCCCCTTCGGTACGACCTGGCGCGGCCGCCGCGGATCCCGCCCTTCTCGATCTGGTGCGGCACCACGATCACCGAAGCGTGGGGCCGCCGGTATCGCGCGCGCGCCGTCGTCTCCGGGCACCTCCATCTGCGCACGACGCTCTGGCGCGACGAGGTGCGCTACGAGGAAGTGTCGCTCGGCTATCCGCGCGACTGGTCGCAGGAGCGCGGGCTCGACTGGTATCTCCGGCAGATTCTGCCGGAGGCGCCCGCATCGGCACGGTTCGTGCCGCGCCGCGATCCATTCGCGATGCGCGCGTGATCGTCGCGCTCGCCTGCGCTATCATCCGCGCAGTCCATGCGGAAACTTCGCGTCCTGCTCCTCATGCACGACTACCTCGTGCCGCCGGAGGACATCAGCAGCCACGATCCGGCGACAGCGGAATGGAGGACCGAGTACGACGTGCTGCGGACGTTGCGCGACGAGCTGGAGCACGACGTGCACGTCCTCGGCGTGAAGGACGAGCTCGGGCCGATTCGCCAGGCCAGCGGAGAATTCAGGCCCCACATCGCCTTCAACCTGCTCGAAGCCTTCCACGAGGTCGGCACGTTCGACCAGAACGTGGTCAGCTACCTCGAGCTGCTGCGCCTCTCGTACACCGGATGCAATCCCCGCGGCATGCTGCTGGCCCGCGACAAGGCGCTCAGCAAGAAGCTGCTGCACTATCACCGGATCCCGGTGCCGGACTTCGCCGTCGTGCCGCGGGGCCGCAAGGCACGCGCGCCGAAGCGGCTGCGGTTCCCCCTGATCGTGAAATCGCTCACCCAGGAGGCCTCGATCGGAATCTCACAGGCATCCGTCGTCGAGGACGCGGCCAGGCTCCAGGAGCGCGTGGAGTTCATCCACGAGTCGATTGAGACCGACGCGATCATCGAGCAGTACGTCGAGGGGCGGGAGCTGTACTGCGGCGTCATCGGCAACCAGCGGCTCCAGGTTCTGCCGGTCTGGGAGATGACCTTCGCCCACATGCCGGAAAGCCAGCGTCGGATTGCCACCGAGCGCGTCAAGTGGAGCCCGAAGTACCAGAAGCGCGTCGGGATCGAGACCGGCCCGGCCGAGGGGCTGCCGAACGGCGCCGCTGAGCGCGTCCAGCAACTGTCGCGCCGCGTCTACCAGGTGCTCCAGCTCAGCGGCTACGCCCGCGTCGACCTGCGCCTGAGTCCCGACGGCCAGGTGTTCGTGCTCGAGGCGAACCCGAACCCGCAGATTGCCGGAGCGGAAGACTTCGCCCAGTCGGCCGCGGCGGCCGGCGTTCCGTATCCGGCGCTGCTCCAGCGCATCCTCACGATCGGCCTGCGGTGGGAACCGGAGCGGGCGGGCTGACGCCGGCGGCCCGGCCGCGGCCTGCGGTCTCACGACCCGGCGCGGCAGATCGCGTCCCACGCCTCCGGCAGCAGACTGAGGGGCCAGTATTTCTTCCTGAGCGCAATCACGCCCGCGAGGTACTCCGGTTTCTGGATCTCGCGCGCGAGCAGGCGGTCTCGCAGCCGGCGCAGCTCGTATCGGTACAGCGCGTTCAGGGACTGGCGGACCAGGGTCGGGGCCGTGCGACTCGATGGCGCGAATCCGAAGCGTGCGAGCGCGCCGGCGAGCTCGTCGGGATACCGCCACGGACCGGGTCCGGAGTCGTGCGCGTCCATGCCGCCCATTCTCTCAGCACCGCTCGTCCGATCCCGGTCCCGGGCGGCGAGCAGGCCCGCGGTCGGCGGCGTGCACGTGCCTGCCGCTAGCGCGTGAGCTTGCGGTACTTGATCCGGTGCGGCTGATCGGCGTCGGCGCCGAGCCGGCGCTTCTTGTCGGCCTCGTAGTCCTGGAAGTTGCCCTGGAACCACTCGACCTGGCTGTCGCCTTCGAACGCGAGGATGTGCGTGGCGATCCGGTCGAGGAACCAGCGGTCGTGGGAAATGACGACGACGCAGCCGGCGAACTCCTCGAGTGCGCCCTCGAGCGCGCGCAGCGTGTCGACGTCGAGATCGTTCGTCGGCTCGTCGAGCAGCAGCAGGTTCGACCCCCGGCGCAGCAGCTTCGCGAGATGGAGGCGGTTCCGCTGCCCGCCCGAGAGCGTCCCGACCTTCTGCTGTTGGTCGCGGCCGCGGAAGTTGAACCACGAGCAGTAGGCGCGCGAGTTCACCGTGCGCTTGCCCAGCACGATCTCGTCCTCGCCGCCCGAGATCTCCTCCCACACGGTCCGCTCCGGATTGAGCGACTCGCGCGACTGGTCGACGTACCCGATCCGGACGGTCTCGCCGATCCGCAGGGCGCCCGCGTCCGGGTGCTCCTGCCCGACCAGCATCCGGAACAACGTCGTCTTGCCGGCCCCGTTCGGTCCGATGACGCCGACGATGCCGCCCCGCGGCAGCGTGAAATCGAGCCCGTCGATCAGGAGCAGATCGCCGAACCCCTTGCGGAGCCCGCGCGCCTCGACGACCAGGTCGCCGAGGCGCGGTCCGGGCGCGATGTAGATCTCGACGCGATCGAGCTTTTCGGCGGTGTCTTCGCTGAGGAGCTGCTCGTAATGGTTCAGGCGCGCCTTGCCTTTGGCCTGGCGCGCGCGCGGCGACATCCGGATCCAGTCGAGCTCGCGCTGCAGGGTGCGCTGCCGCTTCGATTCCTGCTTCTCCTCGACGCTGAGCCGCTGGCGCTTCTGCTCCAGCCAGCCCGAGTAGTTGCCCTCCCACGGGTAGGCTTTCGTGCGATCGAGCTCCAGAATCCATCCGGCGACGTTGTCCAGGAAGTAGCGGTCGTGCGTAATGGCGACGACCGTGCCTGGATAGGTCTGCAGGAAGTGCTCGAGCCACGCCACGGACTCGGCGTCGAGATGATTGGTCGGCTCGTCGAGGAGCAGCAGATCCGGCGCCTGCAGCAGCAGGCGGCAGAGGGCGACGCGCCGGCGTTCGCCGCCCGAGAGCGTCCGCACCTCGGCCTCGGGCGCGGGCAGCCGCAGGGCGTCCATCGCGTGCTCGAGCTTCGAGTCCAGGTCCCACGCGCCGGCCGCCTCGATCGCGTCCTGCACGCGTGCCTGCTCCTCGAGCACCTTGTCCATCTGCTCCGCGCTCAACTCCTCGGCGAACCTCTCGTTGATCTCATCGAAACGCGTGAGAAGCGCCCGCACCGGCGCGACGCCCTCTTCGACGTTGCCCCGGACGGTCTTCGACTCGTCGAGCCTCGGCTCCTGCGACAGGTAGCCGACCGTATAGCCGGCCGACAGCGTCGCCTCGCCGCCGTACTCCGTCTCGATGCCGGCCATGATCTTCAGCAGCGTCGATTTGCCGGCGCCGTTCGCGCCGATCACCCCGATCTTGGCGCCGTGCAGGAACGACAGCCAGACGTCCTGGAGCACGACCTGGTCCGGGGGATACGTCTTCCCCAGACCCTTCATGGTGTAGATGATGTTGGACATGCCAGAAGCCAGAAGCCAGAAGCCAGAAGCCCGAAGCGAACACCTGAAGTCGGTCCCTCACTCTATCCCACGACGGCTTCCGGCTTCTGGCGTCTGGCGTCTGGCCCTTCGGCGCCCGTGAAGTCCTCGCCCGGATTGATGAACCGATCGCGCTCGAAGCGGTACTGCTTGTCGTACAGCTGGCGGTAGCGTCCGCCGGCGGCGAGCAGCGCTTCGTGCGCGCCGCGTTCGACGATCTCCCCGGCTTCGATGACCAGAATCTGATCGGCGCTCTGGATCGTCGAGAGCCGGTGCGCGATCACGAACGTGGTGCGCCCACGGCGCAGCGACCGCAAGCCGTCCTGGATCAGCGCCTCGCTCTCGCTGTCCAGGCTCGAGGTCGCCTCGTCGAGCAGCAGGATCCGCGGGTCCGCCAGGATTGCGCGCGCAATGGCCACGCGCTGGCGCTGACCGCCCGACAGCCGGACGCCGCGCTCGCCGACGACCGTGTCGTAGCCCTTCTCGAATCCGGAGACGAACTCGTCGGCGTGCGCAATCTTCGCGACCCGCTCGATGTCCGCCCGCGTCGCGCTCGGGATGCCGTACGCGATGTTCGCCGCCACCGTCCCGTCGAACAGGAAATTGTCCTGCAGCACGACCCCGAGGTGCCGGCGATAGTCCGCGAGCCGCAGCGTGCCCAGATCCCGTCCGTCGACGAGGATCCGCCCATCGCGCGGATGGTTGAACGCCATGATCAGGCTCATGAGCGTGCTCTTGCCCGAGCCCGATGAGCCGACGAGGGCGGTCGTGCTCCCCGCCGGCGCCAGGAACGAGATGTCCTTGAGCACCGGCACGCCGGGGTTGTACTCGAACCACACGCCCGAGAACTCCACCTCCCCGCGAAGCGCCGGGACGCCCACGGTCCTCGACGGATCGGCGTCCTCGCGAGCGGTCTGCATGACCTCGTGAATGCGGTCGAGGCCGGCGAAGGCCTCCGTCACCTGCGTCCCGATCGACGCGAGCTGCACGACCGGCATGGTGAGATAGGCCGTGAACGCAATGTAGCGGAACAGGCCGCCCAGCGACATCTCGCCGTTCACAATCGCATGGCCGCCCACCGTGAACGTGATCACGCCCACGACGCCGATGACGACGGCCGAGACGCCGCTCATCGCCGAGACACCCGTCATCGACTTGGCGACGTTGCGTAGCAGCCGGTGGACGCCCTCGGCGAAGACGAGGTCCTCGCGCTTTTCCGCCGTGTAGGTCTTCACGACCCGCACGCCGCCCAGCGCCTGGTTGAGCCGGCCGGTCACCTCCGCGCTGATCTTCCCGCGCTCCCGGAAGAGCGGCCGCAGCGTCCGGAACGCGTACGTCATCACGACGCCGAACGTCGAGAGCACGACGAGGACGAGCGCCGTCAGCTTCCAGTTCAGATAGACGAGCACCGCCATCGCGACCAGGGCCCCGAGCAGGCTGCCCGACAGCTGCACGAGCCCGGTGCCCACAAGGTTCCGGATCCCCTCGGCGTCGTTCATGATCCGCGAGATGAGCACGCCGGTCTGCGTCTGATCGAAGTACCGGACCGGAAGGCGAAGCACGTGCTCCTCGACGCGCCGACGCATGTCGGTAATCGCCCGCTGCGCGGCGATGCCGAGCACCTGCGAGAGGGCGAACGACGCGCACGCCTGCACGAGCGTCGCGGCGCCGACCGCGAGCGCCAGCCGGCCGATCAGGTCGGTGCGCTGCTGGCCGATGATCGTGTCGATGAAGTACTTGGTCGACCAGGGCAGCACGAAGCTCGCGCTGGTGTTCACCAGCACGAGCCCCAGGCCCAGGGCCAGGCGCCAACGCCGCGCCCAGATGAGCGCGCGGGCCTCGGACCAGGCGGCGGACCACCGGATTTTTCGCTTCTTTTCGGGTACGGCCATGAATGCTGACTATCGGGCAGACGGAGCTTCCCATCTAGGATATCTCGCGTCCCCCTCTTCGGACACGCCCGTTTGGGCGGGCGGGCCGGCTAACATGGGCGGGTCGCCGCATGACCCTCCTCGAGAGCGACCAGTCGTCCGAACCGACCGTGCGCACGGACTGGGCCGATTTGCCGGACGAGCAGCTGCTGGACCTGCGCTTCAACGAGCTGGGGCTGCGGATCGAAGGCAGCTGGCTCGACCCGCGCGTCGCCGCGTTGCGTGAAGAGCTTCACGCGCGCGGCCTGACGTTCGAACCGCACTGCTGGCTCTCGAGCGAGTGGTTCACGCCCGATGGCGTGCCGGGCATCGCCATTCCCTTCTACCTCGCCCACCCGCGGCTGATGCGGCTCGAGAAGGCGCAGATGCTCGAGGTCGAGGGCGGCACGCCCGAATGGTGTCTGCAGATCCTGCGGCACGAAGCCGGCCACGCGTTCGACAACGCCTACGAGTTGCGGAAACGACGGCGCCGCATGCGGGTGTTCGGCCCGCCCTCGACCCCCTATCCCGACTTCTACCTCCCGAAGCCGGTACTCGAAGAGCTTCGTCCTGCATCTGGACTCCTGGTACGCGCAGAGCCACCCGGACGAGGACTTCGCTGAGACGTTCGCCGTCTGGCTGACCCCCGACAGCGACTGGCGCGTCCGCTATGCCGACTGGCCCGCGCTGAAGAAGCTCGAGTACCTGGACGCGCTCATGGCCGAGGTCGCGGGCCAGCCGCCCGTGGTGTCCGCGCGGCGCCAGGTCGAGCCCATCGAGAAGCTGCGGTCGACGCTGCGGCGGCACTACGCGCGAAAGCGCGCACACTACGGCGTTCAGCATCCGGACTTCTACGACCGCGACCTGCGGCGTCTGTTCTCCAGCGCGCGCGAGCACCGGCGCAATCCGCGGGCGGCCCGGTTCATCCAACGCATCCGGCGCGACGTCCGCCGGCTCGTCGCCGAGTGGACCGGCTCCTACCAGTACACGATCGATCAGGTGATCCAGGACATCATCCGGCGGTGTGACGAGCTCGGCCTCCGCCTCAAGTACCCCGAAGCGCGCACCCAGCTCGATTTCACGATGCTGCTGACCGTGCAGACCATGAATTACCTCCACTCGGGGCGCCACCGCGTCGCGCTCTGACCGGAGGTGTATCGGCCGTGTACTTGCGCGCCGCGCGGACCGAGCCGCCCCGCTACGCGACCGTGCCGGCCGCACGTGGTGACGTGTCCCAGGTGGTGAACGCGAGCGGCACGATCAACCCCGTGACCACCGTCCAGGTCGGCAGCTACGTGTCCGGCATCGCGCAGCAAGTTCTGTGCGACTACAAACACGCCGGTCAAGAAAGGCCAGCTCTGCGCCAGGCTCGACCCGCGGCCCTTCCAGGAGACGGTGGGCCAGGACGAAGCGCAACTGGCGACCGCGCGCGCGCAGCTCGCGAAGGACCAGACCAACCGCGATTACGCCAGGACCGCCTACACGCGGACGCTCGAGCTGCAGCAGCGCGGCGTCGTGTCCCAGCAGGAGCTCGATCTCGCTGCTGGTCGGCGGGATCGGCATCATGAACATCCTGCTCGTGTCGGTGACCGAGCGCACGCGAGAGATCGGCCTGCGCATGGCGATTGGCGCCCGGCGGCTGCAGGTCCTGCTCCAGTTCCTCACCGAGGCCGTCTTCCTCAGCGTGACCGGCGGCGCGCTCGGAATCGCCGCGGGAGTCGTCGCCTCCGCCATCGTGGCGCACGTGGCCGGATGGCCGACGCAGGTCTCGCTGCCGGTCGTGGCGGGCGGATTCCTGTTCTCGGCCGCCGTCGGCGTGTTCTTCGGGTTCCACCCGGCTCGCCAGGCCTCGCGGCTGGATCCGATCGAAGCGTTGCGGTACGAGTGAGCTGACCTCGAGTTGGTGGCCGTCTCCAACCCGGAGTTGAAGGTCGAGCTACCGGATCCGGCGATCCGGTCGGCGCCCTACAGCTCGCGGCGGCGCAGCTTCCGGTAGAGCTCCAGCGCGTCCCGGATGATGTCGAGCGCCTCGGCCGGTCCGAGCAGCTCTTCGACGACGACTTCCTTGTTCTCGAGGCCCTTGTAGTCTTCGAAGAACCGGCGCACCTGCCGCAGCACATGCGCCGGCAGCTGGTCCTCGTCCTGATAGCCTGCGAACGCAGGGTCGCAGGCGCTGACGGCCACGATCTTGTCGTCGAGGCCCTTCTCGTCTCGCATCCGCATGACGCCGATCGCGCGCGCCTGCACGATGGTCAGCGGATAGACCGGCTCCTGTCCGAGCACGAGCGCGTCGAGCGGATCGCCGTCGTCGCAGTAGGTGCGCGGGATGAAGCCGTAGTCGGCCGGGTAGTACACCGCGCTGTACAGGACGCGGTCCAGCCGGAGCAGGCCCGTTTCCTTGTCGAGCTCGTACTTGTTCGTGCTGCCCTTCGGGATCTCGATGACGACCGGAAAGGCCGATCCGATCACCGCGTCATCGACGTAGCAGTCGTGCCAGGGATGCATCGCGAAGCCTAGTGTCCGGCGCGCGCTTCGTCGAGATATCCGGGCGCGCGCTCGTCGCGGTGGGCGTCGCCATAGCGGGCGCCCGACGGATAGGTACTCGGCGAAGAGCTGCACGCGCCCCGCGACGTCGTCTCCAGCCTCGCTGGCGATGAAGGCGAGCGTGACGTCGAGGCCTGCGGACACGCCCGCGGCCACCCAGACATTGCCGGTCCGGACGTACCGTTCCTCGACGACGTTGAGATTGGGGAGACGCCGCAGCTTGGGCAGCTCGCCCCAGTGCGTCGTGGCCCGTCTACCGGCGAGCAGGCCGGCGCGCTCGAGCAGGAAGGACCCGGTGCAGACCGATAGCACCGCCCTGGCGCCGGCGGCCTGACGCCGCAGGAAATCGATGAGCACGGGATTGTCGACCTGCACGCGGGACCCCTGGCCGCCCGGCACGAGCAGGTAATCGAGCCGGGGGCAGTCCGCGAAGGTCACGTGCGGATTGATCGACAGCCCGTTGGCGCATACGACCGCGGCCGGCGATTCGGCCACGACCAGGCGATCCGCCGGGCCTGCAAAGAACTTGCCCCACGTCCCGATGAGCTCCCACGGCCCGACGAAGTCGAGCTCCTCGACATCTGGAAAGATCACGAAGCCGAACGTCATGAAGGGATATTGTAGACGCGGCGCCAACCCTCGCGGCAACCGGCGCGTCCGACCCGGCATCCGATGACGCAAGACGTCCGACAGGGCCTTCGCCATCTGCTGCAGGCGAGAGCCTGGACCGCGGTAATCCTGCTCTCCCTCGCGATCGGCATCGGCGCCAACACGGCGCTGTTCAACGTACTCAACGCCCTTCTGCTGCGCGCCGTGCCTGTCCGGGATCCCGGGTCGCTGGTCCGCCTTCGCTGGACGGGCTCGAACGACGCGCTGACGAACCACTCCGAATACGGCCGGACGAACTCGGCGAACGGGCGGGAGACGAGCGCGGCATTTTCCTACCCGATGTATCGACAGCTGGTCGCGGCCAACCGCACGATGAGCGATCTGATCGCGTGCGCGCCCTTCGGCCTCGTGAACGTGATCGTCGACGGCGAGGCCGAGGTCGCGCGGTCGTTCATTTCCTCTGGCAACTACTACCAGGCGCTCGGCGTGCGCGCCGCGCTCGGACGCCCGTTGGCGCCCGACGACGACCGGGCCGGCGCGCCGGCGGCCGCGGTGATCAGCCACCGGTACTGGCGCGCCCGCTTCGGCGGGCGACCGTCGGCGATCGGCAAACTGATCCGCGTCAATGACGTCCCGCTGACGATCGTCGGCGTCATCGCTCCCGAGTTCACCGGGATCCAGGAGCCAGCCGCCGAGCCGCCGGACATCGCATTCCCGCTCGCGCTCGAGGCCCCGTTGCGAGGCGTCCTGCCGCCGCTCGAGCCCGGCGGCACCTCCACGACGGAGCTCGTCGACGTGCGGTCGAGCATGCAGGACGCGACCAACTGGTGGCTGGACGTGGTCGGCAGGCTGAAACCTGGCGTGGGCGCCGCGCAGGCCGTCGCCAACCTCGGTCCGGTCTTCCAGCAGACCGCGCGCGCCGGTCTCGACCAGTACCTGTCTTCCCTGCCGGCCGGCGAACGAGCCAGCTCCGACAACTCGAGCCGAACGCAGAATCCCTCGTCTTCTCGTCGAGCCGGCTGCCCGCGGCGTGTACGACGCGGACTCCTCGGTGGTCCGTTCGGCGGCGCTGCTCATGGGCGCGGTGTTCCTCGTGCTCGTCATCGTCTGCGCGAACGTCGCCACGCTGCTCGTTTCCCGGGCCGCCACCCGCCAGCGGGAGATCGCGATCCGGCTCTCGATGGGGGCGACACGCCGCCGCGTCGTCCGCCAGCTGCTGATCGAGAGTCTGCTGCTGTCCGGCACGGGAACGCTCCTCGGCGTGGTCGTCGCCTATCTCGGCCGGGCGCTGCTGCCCGAGTCGCTCGGCCAGCCTTCTCCCGTGGACGGACGCGTGCTGGCGTTCCTCGCCGGTGCGGCCGTCCTGACGGCGCTCGCGTTCGGCCTCGCGCCCGCACTGACGGCCACGCGGGTGGATTTGCACACGGCGCTGAAGGCGGAAGCGCGCGGCGTCGTCGGGCCGCGCCAGCGCCTGACCCGGCCGCTCATCGTCGGCCAGGTGGCGCTCGCGCTGGTGCTCCTCGCCGGCGCCGCGCTTCTCGTGAGGACCACCTGGAATCTTCGTCAGGTCGACGTGGGATTCGACCCGCGCAATCTGCTGCTCGTCACGATCGACCCGCAGGTCAACCACTACACGAGCGGGCGCGCGTTTGCGTTCTACGACGATCTGCTGCGTGAGATCCGCGCGGCCCCGGGGGTCCGGGCGGCGGCGCTGTCGCAGCCCGCACTGCTGACGGGCAGCGGGAGCATCGGGGGCGTGTTCATTCAGGGACGCGGCTACGTGCGGGGGCAGTCGAGCTCCGACCGGATGATGCGCGTCGTGGTGTCCCCCGGCTTCTTCGACACGCTGGGCATCCCGGTCACGCTCGGGCGCGCCATCACGGAGCGCGATACCGACGCCGCGCCGGCCGTCGCCGTCATCAACGAGGCCGCCGCCCGTCTGTTCTTCCCCGGTCTGAATCCGGTCGGCCAGCGGTTCGGCTACAGCTTCGAGGACCGCGGCCACTTCGAAGTCGTGGGCGTCGCGCGCGACGTCCGATACGACAGCCTCCGCGAGCCGCCGCCGCCGACCATGTTCATTCCGCAGCGACAGACCCGATCGCTGCGGGCGACGCTGGAAGTGCGCACCGCCGGCGAGCCGACGGCGACTCTCGGCGCCGTTCGAGACGCCGTTCGTCGGCTCGATCCCACGCTTCCGCTGTTGAACGTCTCGACCCAGCTCGATCAGATCGAGAATCGATTCCGGGACGAGCGATTGTTCGCCCGCGCGTTCGTCCTCTTCGGCGTGCTCGCGGGGGGCCTGGCCGCGATCGGCCTGTTCGGCGTGATGTCGCACGGCGTCGCCCGGCGCACCGGCGAGATCGGCATCCGCATGGCGCTCGGCGCGCGGGCCGTCAGCGTCGTCGGGCTCATCCTTCGTGAATCGATGCTGCTCGTCGCCGTGGGCCTCGCGATTGGCGCCGCCGCCGCGGTGGCCGGCGGGCGCCTGGTCCGCAGCTACCTGTTCGGCGTCGGGGCGTTCGATCCCGTCTCGCTCGGCGGCGCCGTCCTCGTGATGCTGGCCGTCTCGGGGCTGGCCGGCTACCTGCCCGCCCGCCGGGCCGCGCGGGTGAATCCTCTGGTGGCGCTTCGCAACGACTGACCCTGCGGACGCGGTGGGCTGTTCCACTAGAATGGGCACCCTTATGCGCCGGTGGCTTTCGTCGTCGCTCGTCGTGGCAGCGCTGGCCGGCGTCCTGGCGGGCGGCTGGCCGCTCCACTCCCAGGAACCGGGCCCGAGCGCCGGCCAGGCGGTGTTCAACGAACGCTGTGCCAGCTGTCACGGCGCCACGGCCGAGGGCCGCTCGGCGCCCGACCTGACGAGCCCGCGATGGCATGCCGAGCACAGCGATGCGCAGATCGACGCGATCATCCGCGACGGCGTGCCGAACACGGCCATGCCGTCGTTCGGGTCCAGCATCGACGCGGAAGGACGCGCGGCCCTCGTGCGGCTGCTGCGCGGCCTCAGCGCGAAGGCCATTCAGCCGTCGACCACCATCGAGGCGCCGCCCATCCGCGTGGCACCGGAGCGGCTCCTGAAAGGGGCCGCGGGCAACTGGCTGATGTATGGAGGAGACTACGGCCAGACCCGGTTCACGGCGCTGTCGGCCATCAATCGATCGACCGTCCGGAATCTCGTGCCCGTCTGGAGCTTCCAGACCGGCGTGCCGGACGGCCTCACCGGCATGCCACTGGCGGTCGATGGCGTGATCTATCTCACGACGGCCTGGGACCACGCCTTCGCGATCGATGCACGGACGGGCGCCGAGTTGTGGCACTACCAGCGCAGCCTGCCGCCCACGAACACCTTGAGCTACTGCTGCGGGCCGTCCAATCGCGGCGTGTCGATCTGGAACGATCTCGTGTTCATGACAACGCTCGACGCGCACCTGATCGCGCTGGAGGCGCGCACCGGGCGCGTGCGGTGGGACGTGGAGCTCGGACGAAGCGCCGATCACGTGAACTTCAAGCAGCCGCCGCTCGTCGTCGGCAGCCGGCTCATCGTCGGAAGCGCCGGCGGCGACGAGGGCGCCCGGGGGTTCATCGATGCCTACGACGCGGCGACGGGACGACAGCTCTGGCGCTTCTACACCGTCCCGGCTCCGGGCGAACCGGGCCATGACACCTGGCCTGCCGACGAATCATGGCGAACTGGCGGCGGCGCGCCCTGGATGAACGGTTCCTACGACCCGGACCTCGACCTCGTGTTCTGGGGCGTGGGGCAGCCCTTCCCCGTCTACGACGGCGACCCGAGGCCCGGCGACAACCTGTACACGAACTCCGTCGTCGCGCTCGAGCCCGAGACGGGCAAGCTGCGATGGTTCTACCAGTACACGCCGCACGGCCTGTGGGACTACGACGGCGTCACCGAGAACATCCCGGTCGAGATCGAGTACAAGGGCGAGCGCCGACACGCGATCATCCACGCCGATCGAAACGGCTACTTCTACGCGCTGGACCGCACCACCGGCCGGTTCCTCTTCGCCAGGCCGTTCGTGAAGACCACGTGGGCGACGGGCTTCACGGCGGACGGACGGCCGCTCGTCAATCCCGCGGCCGTGCCGACCTACGAAGGCGCCGACGTCTGTCCGGGCGCCGCGGGCGGCAAACAGTGGACGGGCATGGCCTACAGCGCCGTCACGCACTGGGCGTACCTGCCGACGATCGAGAACTGCGCGACGTACTTCAACTACGGCGTCCGGGCGAAGGCCGAGGGCCGGCCCCCTGGCCCCAGCGGGTTCCGCTACCTCCCAGGACAGGCCTTCGGAAAGGTGATCGCGATCGATCCGGCGAACGGCGAGATCAAATGGAGCGTGAAGACGCGATCGCCGATGTCGGCCTCGGTGCTCGCCACCGCCGGCGGGCTCGTCTTCACGGGCGATGCCGAAGGCAACGTCGTCGCCTACGACGACAGAACCGGCGAGCGGCTATGGTCGTTCCAGACTGGATCCGGCATCCGGAGCGGCCCCATCGCCTTCACCCTGGACGGCGTCGAGTACCTCGCCGTCGCTTCCGGTCTGGGCGGCGCCGTCGGCGGCTACACGGGGCCGGGCGCGCCCTGGCTCCGCAACTATCGCGGGGGCGGGACGCTCTTCGTATTCCGGCTCTTCGAGCCGGGGGCATCGACGCGTTTCCACGCTGGCGCCGGCCGATAGCGCCGAGCCGGGCCG
This sequence comes from uncultured Acidobacteriota bacterium, assembly GCA_963764505.1. Taxonomy (GTDB): domain Bacteria; phylum Acidobacteriota; class Vicinamibacteria; order Vicinamibacterales; family SCN-69-37; genus CAVXSP01. The sequence goes on from CAVXSP010000001.1 coordinate 3,513,395, forward strand.
CCGCGGCCCGCGCGGGCTGTGGCGTCACCATACACAACGCCGCCCGGTCGTCCGGGACGGGATCCAGGACGCGCGGCCGCCCCACAGACGGATCTGTGTGCAGGCCAATGGGAGGCGTGGTCCCGTGTTTGCACACAGATCGCGCGTGCTGGCGCGCTTTCGGATGCCGCTCGGATGGGGTGTGCTCTTCAAGCGCACGCTGCGCGATACGCGCGCCGACGACGGCCTCGGGCTGGCGGCTCAGCTCGCCTTCTACTTCTTCCTCGCGCTCTTTCCAGGCCTGCTCTTCGCGCTCGCGGTCGCCAGCTTCTTTCCGTCGCACGATCTGATCGGGCGGGTGGTGGCGACGCTGCAGGGAACAGTGCCGGACGAGGTGCTCAGAATCCTCACGAGCCAGATCCGGCGCGTGACGCAGCAGGGCCACGCCGGACTGCTGACCTTCGGCGCCGCGGCGGCGTTGTGGAGCAGCTCCGCGGCGATGGTCGCGCTGATGGACGCGCTCAATCGCGCCGATGACGTCGAGGACGCGCGTTCGTGGTGGAAGCAGCGCGGCGTGGCGCTGCTGCTCACGATCGGGGCCGTGCTGTTCCTTCTCGTGTCGATTGCCCTCGTCCTGGCCGGACCACAGCTTGCCGGCTACGTGGCCGAGCGCACGCAGCTCGGCGCCGCGTTCGAATGGGCGTGGAAGATCGGCCAGTGGCCGCTGGTCTTCGTGCTGGTCACCACCGCCATCGGGCTCATTTATCACTTCGCCCCGAACCTGGACGAGGAGTACGCGTGGCTGACGCCGGGGTCGCTGCTCGCGACGGCCCTGTGGTTCGCCGGGTCGCTGGGCTTCCGGTACTACGTCCTGCACTTCGGCTCCTATACGGAAACCTACGGCGTCATCGGCGGCGTCATCGTGCTGCTGCTGTGGCTGTACCTGTCGGGCCTCGCGATCCTGCTGGGCGCCGAGCTGAATGCCGAAATCAGGCACGCCGCCCGGCACGGCGGGGTCCGGAGCGACAGCGATCGTGCGGGCGCGACCGCACACGCCCGCGGCCCGTGCCGTGCGGAATGACCTGGGCACGCGGGCATACACAGGAGGTCAGACCATGCGGTCGCAGTATGCGGAGTCGATCGTGGACGTGCTCAAGAGCACGGTTCGGGACACCCAGGAGCTCGTCAGGGATGAGATCGCCCTCGCGAAAGCCGAACTGCTCGACGAGCTGGCGCGGATGCGCGCCGCCGCGGGCAGTCTGGCGGTCGCCATCGTGACCGGCTGCCTGGCAGTGGTGTTCGGTCTGGCCGCGGTCGCGTGGGCGATCCCGTCCGCGCTGGAATGGCCCGCCTGGACGGGATTCGCGATCGTCGGCGGCGTAATGGCCATTATCGCAGTCCTCTCCGGCGCGGCCGGCCTGAAACGGCTCCGGGCGGAGCGATACATGAAGCTCACCCGGGAGACCGCGAAGGAGAACCTGAGATGGCTGCACACCCGCACGTCCTAGCCGACGCGATCCGAGCGAAGCGTGTCGCGATCGACAACGATCTCGATGCGCTCCGGTGGAGACTCCGACAGTTCGATCCACGCCGCGTGGACACGGCGCGGGTCGGCAAGGCCGTGGCCCCGCTTGTCGCCTGCGGCGCCCTCGCCTGGTGGTGGAGCCGCCGGAGCCGCCCGATCAGGTCGCTGGAGCACGTGCTGGTGCAGGACCTCCGCGCGCTGTATGCGTCGGAGCGCGAGCGGCGGCCCGCGCTCGCCTGGATGCGCGCACGCGCGCACCACCCGGAGCTCAAGCAGATCCTCGACCAGCGCGGGCGGGAAACCGAATGGCAGATCGAACGGCTCGAGCGCGTGTTCCGCGCCGTGGGCGCCCGGCCGAGACGCGGGCGGGCCCGCGCCGCCGACGCGATCGCCGACGACACGCGCCGGCGCCTGGCGCGCAGGGTGAATTCGAAGGTTCGCGACCTCTGGCTCAGCGCGTCCGCGCAGCGCATGGGCGACCTCGAAGTGGCGAACTATCGTGGCGCGCGAGGCCTGGCCGAGATGCTCGGATTCGCGCTGGCCGCGCAGCTCCTGCAGCAGACGCTCGACGAGAAGATCGCCGGCAACCGGAACCTCTCCCTCCTCGCCGATCGATTCCTCGCCGTCGGGCCGGCGCGAGCGGCCGAGGTGTAGGATGCCGCGGCGCCCTCCGGCCCGGACCCTCGAGCGCGGCCGATGGTATGTTCACGAGCATGAAGGCCATCGTGATGAAGGGCCCCGGCGGGCCCGACGTGCTCGCGCTCCAGGATCTGCCGGAACCGACGCTCACCCGTGAGACCGACCTGCTCGTCCGATTGAAGGCAGCCGGCGTCAACCCCGTGGACACGAAGATGCGGGCGAAGCCGACGGCGTACTCCGCGCCGCTCCCGCCCGTGCTGGGCTGCGATGGCGCCGGCACCGTCGAGGCGACCGGCGCGGCCGTCGACGACTTCGAATGCGGCGACGACGTGTTCTTCTGCCAGGCACCCGTGGGCGACCGCTTCGGTACCTATGCGGAGTACATGCTCGTCGACCAGCGCCTCGCCGCGAAGAAGCCGGAGCGCCTCACGTTCGAGCAGGCCGCTGCCGTGCCGCTGGTGCTCATCACGGCCTGGGAAGCGCTGCACGACCGCGCCGGCATCCGGACGGACCAGCACGTGCTCGTCCACGGCGGCGCCGGAGGCGTCGGCCACGTCGCCATTCAGGTCGCACGCCTGGCCTCGGCCCGGGTGAGCACCACGCTGGGCTCACGCGGGAACGCGGAGTTCGTGGAGGCGCTCGGCGCGAGCCATCTCATCTTCTACAAGGAACAGGACTTCGTGCCCGCAGCGCTCGAATGGACGGACGGACGAGGCGCCGATGTCGCCCTCGACACGGTGGGCGGCGGGACGCTGGCCCGAACCTTCGCGGCCGTCCGCCAGTACGGCGACGTCGTGACGCTCCTGGCGGCGAGTCCCGAAATCGACTGGAGCGTTCCCCGCGAACGGAACCAGCGGCTCAGCTTCGAGCTGATGCTCGTGCCCGTCTTCCGGCGATTGCTGGATGCCATGCAGCATCAGGGCGAGATCCTCCGCCGCGGCGCCGACCTGCTCGAGACGGGGGACCTGAGCGTGCACGTCGACGCCGTGCTGCCGCTTGCGCGCGCCGCCGAGGCGCACGCGCGGCTGGCCGGCGGCGGCACGAAGGGCAAAATCGTCCTGGCGATCGACTGAGTGGCGATCCCGCTCGGTGAGTTTTCCACAGGCCGAGACCCGTCCCCCTCCGTGTGGAAAACTTCCTTGGCGTCTGGCGAGCGGCTGTGGTTAACTCCGGCGCATGCACCGTCTTCCTGTGCTCGTCCTCGCCGCCGTCCTGGTCTGCTCCTGGGGCGCATCGGTCGCCGCCCACGAAGAGACCTTCAAGGGCGCCGTCGTCTCGCTCGGAGAGCCGAAGGCGAAGGAGACCCCGCTCCAGGTCAACGTGGTCGATCCGAAGACGCGGAACGCGTCGGCCAGGACGTTCATCATCGACCCCGAAACGAAGATCTTCCGCGGCACCGCGAAGGTGACACTCGCGCAGGCGCAGATTCAGAAGGGCGACACGGTCGCCGTGACCGTCAATCACGATCTCGACGAGGAGCTGGCGATCGAGATTCACCTGGAGAAGGCGAAGTAGTTCCGGCCGCCGCGTTCAGATCCTGATGAAGATCCGCCGGCGCCACATCCAGTAGAGGACGAGCCAGAAGACCGTCAGCACCGCCGCTCCGCGAAGGACGGGCTCGAACGCGGCGCCGAAGACGAGGAACGGCGCGCGGCCGAGATGGCGGACGAGCGCCGAGGAGACGAAGGGCTCGAGCGTCCAGCTCATGACATAGATCGCGATCGAGTTCGCGCCAATCACCAGCAGCCAGAAGGCCCAGCGCTTCCATCCCCTCATTTCGATCAACGCATACAGGCCGGCCAGGATCAGCACGACGAGGCCGCCGCTGTACAGGGTGTACGCCGACGTCCAGATCCGCTTCACGATCGGGCAGATGTGCAGCCATTGCAGGAGCAGTCCGCCGAGCGCCAGCGCGACGCCGGCGAGCGCGAGGCCTTTCAGCTTCTGCATGGCGGCGCGATCGCTCCTGAGCCACTGGCCCGACCACATGCCGAGCATCATCGTCGCAAGCGTTGGAACGAAGCTCAGCGTCGACCATCCGCCGTCGTTGAAGCGGAACGGCGCCTCGCGCGGAAAGAGGTTCAGGAACCAGCGGTCGAAAGCCCACGAGAGATTCGAGTTCTTGTTGAAGTGCGCGAGGAAGCCCGTGTAGAGGTGCGGCCAGCCTGCGGGCACTCCGACCGCGGGATAGTCGAACCCCGGCGGCGGCAGCGGGTAGATCACGAACGCGGCCCAGAATCCGACAAGGATGGCCACGAACACGCCGACCTGGGCGCGGACCGGCGCGAACGCGAGCAGGAACAGGAACGTGTAGCCCAGGCCGATCTGGGTCAGCGTGTCTTCGAAAGTCCAGTAGGTCTGCGGGCGGCCGAGCGAACGCAGGAAGATGCCGAGCAGGATCAGTGCGATGCTCCGCCAGAGCGCATGGAAGAACATGCGGCCGAACGTGTCGCCGCGCGACGCGCGGCTGGCAATCGAGAACGGGAGGGCCGCTCCGACGAGGAACGAGAACGCGGGCTGAATCAGATCGTGCAGCGAGCAGCCCTGCCAGGGCACGTGGGTCGTGTTGAACGCGACGAGCGCCCAGAACGTACTCTGCGGGTACGCGTCACCGACTGTCCAGAGACGCATCGCTTCCGCGAGCATCAGGAACATCACCAGCCCGCGGAAGGCGTCGATGGACGCGACCCGGGCCCGGACCGCGGGAGCGGGAGCGGCGGCGGCCCGGGGCGGCGGCGCCGCGAGCGTGGCAGTCGGCACGTGATCGATCCTCCGGGCGCATTGTAGTGACAGTGCCCGGCCTTTGAACACCGCGAATCCGGGCGCGCCCGCGATCCAGATCGGACCGCGCCGGTGCCCCGTACGCCGCTCGGGAAGCACGCCGCCGGCGGCCGACCGGCAGGCGATGCCGCACGCTCAAGTCATTCGAGCGAAAACGGCGGATACTCGTCGATCATCAACAGCAGGTACGCCTCGACCCGGAGCCGCCACTGCAGCGCGCCGACGCCGAACCGATACAGCCCTTCCGGATAGCGGCCGGTGAAGAGGATCGCGAACCACGCGATGACGCTCGTGACGCCCCACGCGAACAGCACGAAGAAGAGGACAATCACGTGAGGAATGACGAGCAGGAGCCGAAGCGCCACCGTCAGACGGTTGCGCGCCCCCGGCTCGACAATCTGAATCGAGGCCGGATATGGGGCGTCTCCGAACGGCGGATACGGGTCTTCGAGCAGGGCCAGATACGAGAGCGCACGGACCCGCCAGCGCAGGTAGAACCCGGTGAACTGCCGGATCCCTGCGATATGCCGGCCGGCGAATACGATCGTGAACCAGCTCACGATCGCGAGGAAGCCGGCGACCACGCCAAGCAGTCCGCCCTCGCCCCCCGTCGACGAGCTGGGATGCCGATGGCCGTACACGAGGTTGAATCCGACACCGCCGACAAGGATCAAATGGGGGATGGCGAGAATCAGTCGAAAAGCGGTCGTGAGCCGGTTCCGGTTCGCAAGTGCCGGCGTGACAGCGATCGAGACAGGAAACGGCATACGGTAATCGGTACATTGTCGGGCCGGCCCGATCAAGCAAAGACCAGCCGCCTGCCGCGGAATTCCCCATGACCGTCTACGACTTCGACGCGCAGACCATCGACGCCCGGACGATGCGGATGGACGTCTTCCGCGGCAAGACGCTCGTGATCGTGAACGTCGCCAGCCGGTGCGGTTTCACGCCGCAGTACACGGGCCTCGAGCGTCTCCACCGCGCGTTCGCGGCCCGCGGCGTCGTCGTGCTCGGTTTCCCATGCAATCAGTTCGGGGGGCAGGAGCCCGGAAGCGAAGACGAGATTCGGGCGTTCTGCCGGACGACGTACGACGTGACGTTTCCGCTCTTCGCCAGGATCGAGGTGAACGGGCGACGCGCGCATCCGCTCTTCCAGTTCCTCAAGACCGCCAGGCGGGGCGTAATGGGAACGTCGGCCATCAAGTGGAATTTCACGAAATTCCTGGTTGCGCCCGACGGCGACGTCGTGCGGCGCTACGCGCCGTGGACCACGGCCGACCGGATCGCGGCCGACCTCGAGAGGCGCGTCGGCCGCCGGCCGACGTGACCGACGAGGGCGCCAGGACGGTCACCGCACCGCGCCGAAGCCACCGGAACCCAGAAACGAGTAGAAGATGCCCACCGTCGAGCGAACGCCCGTGCGAGGAGGGAACCCGTCGCCGGTCGAACGGCGGCGCGAGAAAACGCAGGCGACGGCGAGAGCGTGCTGGCGATACACGCGAACCGTGAATGCGGCGTCGCCGCGGAAGACGTCGTCACGGCGGTGTGCGTCCAGGTCGGACGCATCGCCCACGAGGTCCTCCCGCGCCGCCAGCTCGAGCGACGCCCGTCGGCCTGCAATCAGTCGGACGCGCGCCATGGCATGCGGTCCGAGCCCGTACCGGTAGTCCCGATCCCCCGCCCCGCCGACCGATTGCGCAGCCGAGTAGCCGACGCCGGCAAGCGCGGTGCCCTGCACGGCCACGGACCTGGAAAGCCAGGCCTGCACGGTCGTGCCCCCCGAGAGCGCGGTGGCCGAGAACAGGAACCCGGCGGGCGCGGCGTACTCGTACGATCCGTAGAGGCCCCAGACGGCATGTCCCGAACGGCCGACGGAATCGTCGGCGCCGGCGAGCAGCCCGTACGTGGACAGTTCGCGCAGGCCCGTCCGCGATGCGTACCCCTCGATCCTGAAGTAGTCGAAGGGTCGCCCATGCACCCGACCCGGCCGGCCAGGATGCCCGGTACTCCGCTGAGAGCCCGAGCAGCGGGTCCACGGCCGCGAGTCTGGCTGGCGGCGGAGCACGGCCGCGCAGGGTCGTCGTCGCGCCGAGGTGAAGCCTGACGTCCAAGGGCGCCGTGACGTCGAGATCAACGGATGACGCCGGCGAGCCGATGAGTGCATGGTTCACGACGGCGGGCGGGGACACGAGCCCCGCCGCGACCGTGCGCCAGAGCCCCCGCGCCGCGCCGGAGCGGGCCAGCAGCAGACGCGAGATGCGGAACAGGGGCTCGCCTAGAAACGCCCCGGCGATCCCGCTCGCGATCTGATCGTTGGTCGCCGGTCGGGTCGTCTCGCCGGCAACCTCCCACAGCGTGCTGCCGGCGAACGTGTACGCCAGCGACCGCCAGAATCCGAACCCGCTCGAGCGCGCGATTGCGTGGTAGGTGGCGCCTTGATACGGATGCAGAAGCTGGTTGATCTCGAACGGATCGTCGTCGACGGTCCACCGGCTGCGAAGGTTCCGCCCGACGGACGCGAACGACACGCCGAACTTCGCCGGATCCACCAGGCTGCGCCCGGCCAGGTTCAGACCTGCTTCGACCCCGACGATCTCGAGGACGGGCAACACCTCGCTGCGGTGACCGGTCGCGGCCGCTGGCGCCGTCTGGCCGCTGGCGCGGCCGGCAAGCGCGCCGCAGATCAGCACCGCACAAGCGGCCGCGGCCGGCGCCCGGCGCATTCTTCCCCCCGTTGCAGCGACCGTGCCAGGGCGCGGGCGAGGCGAACGCCGTCGAGTCCGTCCGCCGTCGCGGCCCTCGACCGGGCAAACTGTCCGCGATTGAAACGCCGCTGTCCGGATCGAAAAGCCGCGACCCCGGCGCGTGTGAGTTTGATAGACTCGCACGCGCACCGCGTGAGCGTGGTCACCGCCTGCACCATCGTCGCCCGCAACTATCTGGCGCACGCCCGCGTTCTCGCCGAGTCGTTTCGCACGCATCACCCCGACGGTCAGTTCGTCGTGCTCCTCATCGACGATGAAGGCCGCGCGGCGGAAGATGCGGCCGAGCCGTTCCGCTTGCTGCGGCTGGCCGACACCGGGCTGTCCCGCGACGATGTCGGCCGGCTCGCGAGCCGCTACGACGTCACGGAGCTTGCCACGGCGGTCAAGCCGCGGTTCCTCCGTCATCTGCTGGACACGACCGCCACCGACGTCATCTATCTGGATCCCGACATCAAGCTGTACGGATCGCTCGACGACGTCTCCCGTCTCGCACGCGCGCACGGAGTCGTGCTGACGCCACACACGATGGCGCCGATTCCGTCGGACGGGCGCGGCATCCGCGATCGGGACATTCTCGCGGCCGGCGTCTACAACCTCGGGTTCCTGGGCGTGGGACCGGGTTCGGACGCGTTCATCGACTGGTGGTGGCAGAAGACGCGGCGGGAGGCGCACGCCGATCCTGCCCGAATGATGTTCACCGACCAGCGATGGATTGATTTCGTGCCTGGCCTGTTCGATTCCTTCATTCTGAGGGATCCGGCGTACAACGTCGCGTACTGGAACCTGCACGCCCGTGACCTGTCGTGGAGCCGGGACCGTTACCTCATCGATGGCAGGCCGTTGAGGTTCTTCCATTTCAGCGGCTTCGATCCGGCGAAGCCGCACCTGCTCAGCAAGCACCAGGGCGAACGGCCACGGATCCTGCTCAGCGAGCGTCCGGCCGTGGCGCGGATCTGCCGGGAATACCTCAGGGACCTCGAACAGGCCGGCCTCGACCGTGAAAGGATTCATCCGTACGGCTGGCAGACCCTTCCCTCGGGTCTGCCGTTCGATCGGCGGATGCGTGCTCTCTACCGGGAGGCGACCGAGCGGTACGAACAGGGCCTCGATCCGGAGCCACCCTGTCCGATGGCTGACGACGGCCGGTTCGTGACCTGGCTCAACGAGCCTGCGCCGATCGGACTGCAGCCGATCGTGACCCGATACCTGTACGCGATTCATCAGCAGCGCGAGGACCTCCGTCGCGCGTTTCCCGATCTGAGTGGACGCGATCGCCTCGCCTATCTCGAATGGGTGCGCACGAGCGGAGTCGTCGAGGAGAGGATCCCGCCGTCCCTGCTGCCATCGTGGCTGGGGGACGCAGAGGCGGCCGGGTCGCCGTACGTGCCCGCCGCCGACCTGCAGCCGGGCATCAACATCGCCGGCTACTTCCGCGCAGAGGTCGGCATCGGCGAGGCCGCGCGGCACCTGACGCTGGCGGCCGAACAGGCCGACATCCCGCATTCGACGGTCGCCTACGACGTCACGCTGAGCCGCCAGGCGCACCCGTTCCTCGAACGGGGAGAACGCCGGGCGCCCTACGACGTGAATCTGCTGTGCATCAATGCGGATCAGACAGCGGCATTCGCGCGAACGGCTGGACCGGCCTTCTTCGAAGGGCGATACACGGCGGGGTACTGGTTCTGGGAGCTGGAGCAGTTTCCGGCGTCGATGCACGAGGCGTTCGATTACGTCGACGAGGTCTGGACCGCCACACGCTTCGTGGCCGAGGCCGTCGGCGCCATCGGCCGGCGGCCGGTCCACGTCGTCCCCCCGCCCATCCCCATCCCCCGCCACTCACTGGACGTGACCCGCGACACGCTCGGGTTGCCTCACCGGTTCATGTTCCTGTTCATGTTCGATTTCTTCAGCGTGCTGGAACGCAAGAATCCACTCGGGGCGATCTCCGCCTTCACGCGGGCGTTTCCCGCGCCTGCGCCGGACGGCCCCGTGCTGGTCATCAAGACGATCAACGGCCGCGCGCGACTGAACGACCTGGAGAAGCTCCGAGCCGGCGGAGCCGGGCGGCCGGACGTCCTCATCGTCGACGAGTACTACTCCGCCGAGCAGAAGAACGCGCTCGTCGCGCTGTGCGACTGCTACGTGTCCTTGCACCGCTCGGAAGGGTTCGGCCTGACGATGGCCGAGGCGATGGCACTCGGCAAGCCGGTCATCGCGACGGCCTACTCGGGCAACCTCGACTTCATGCGGCCGGACAACAGCTATCTGGTCGACTACGTGCGCACGGCCGTGCCGGCCGGCTGCGGTCCGTATCCGGAGGGCACACCGTGGGCCGAGCCGAACCTCGACCAGGCCGCCGAGTGGATGCTGCGGGTTCTTCGCGTTCCAGACGAGGCCGCGCAAAGGGCAGAGCGCGCCCGTCGGGATATCGCCGAGAACCACAACGCGGACCGAGCCGCCGTCACGCTCAGGCAGCGTCTCGACGAGATCCAACGGACGCGACGGCCCGTCGGCGCATCGGCGAGATCGCACACTACGCAAGGTGAATCCATGGCCTCACCCGCACCCGCGCCACCGGCGTCCGATCCGACCTTGAACGCGACCGTGGGCGCGCTCGACCAGATCGTTCCGATCCTCACACCGGCGCCCACCGTGGCGCCGGGCCGACGGTTTGCCGCGCCCCTGCGCCTGGCGCAGAGGCTGCTCTACCGGATCCTCCGGCCGTACTGGTTCCAGCAACGCGCGGTCCACGCGACGCTCGTCGACACGCTGCGCCAGCTCGCTGAGGCCGCGGCGCGTGACCGCGCGGAGATCGAGCAGCTCCGTGAGCACCGTCAGACGGCGCAGGACCGCATCCGCGAGATGGATCGGACGCAGCGGGTGACTCTCGAAGCGCCCTGGACGGCCATCCACGCCCTCGAACGCGGACTGGCCGGGTGCGATCAGCGTCTGCAGACGACGGCGACATTTCAGACCTCTGCCGCTGCGCACCTGCGCGCGCTGAACGACCAGCTGACGTCGGTGACGGGGGACGTCGCGACGCTGACGGAGAGGCTCTACGCCGCGCCCTACATGGACGATCGCGATCGATTCAGCTACACCGACGAGCAGGGCCGCCCGCAGTGGGGATTCCGCGCCGGACGCGCGTCCACGGCCGATCCCTACCGCGGCTTCGAGGACGTCTTTCGCGGGAGCGAGCCGTTCATCCGTGAGCGCCTCCGCGCGTACCTGCCGCTCCTGCGCCCCCACGCGCCCGTGCTCGAGATCGGCTGCGGGCGCGGCGAGCTGCTCGATCTGCTCGCCGAGGCCGGCATCCCGGCGAACGGCGTGGATCTCGACGAAGGCATGGTCCACCGCTGCCGCGCGAAGGGTCATTCCGTCGAGCACACGGACGGACTGAGCTATCTCCGCGCGCAGCCGGAGGCGTCCCTTCCCGCGATCTTCGCCGCCCAGGTGGTCGAGCACCTGTCGTTCGAGGACTTCATGGAGTTCCTGGCCCTCTCCCGCACGCGGCTCCGGCCAGGCGGCCAGCTGATCTTCGAGACCGTCAATCCTCACGCGCTGGAGGCGTTCAAGACCTTCTGGACCGATCTCACGCACCAGCGCCCGATTTTTCCCGAAGTGGCGCTCGTCTGGTGCTGGCTGCTCGGCTTCGAGCAGGCGCGCGTGTTCTTTCCAAACGGGATCGGCGAGCTGGATCGCGATCGACGCGTCCGTGGGGAGTACGCCGTCGTGGCGACCACGTGACCGCCGGAGGGCACTCATGGAGACGAACGAAGAGGCTCGCGCGCAACGCGAGCGCGCGAGCACGATCCTGAAGCGACGAAGGCTGTTTGCCGCCGCCTGGGCGGCGGTGGCGCCCGGCGCCGTTCCCGCCTGACGTGCGAATCAGCCGACGGTACCCGTGGGCTCCGCCAGTGCTGCTCGGCGGAGCCATCGGCGCCGCCATCGGGCTGATCGCGCTGGCGCCTGCCTTCATCGCGGGCACCGGCGGCTTGTGGCGGCATCCGGTCAACGACTTCAACTTGTATCTGATCGCCTGGCACTACTTTCTGGCGGACGGCTGGCGATTTCCGCTGTTCGACATTCCGGCGATGGGCTACCCGGAGGGCGGCAGCATCCTGTTCAACGATGCGCTGCCCCTGGCGACCTTCGTCAGCAAGGTGATCCACAGCCTGACAGGCGCGAGCGTCAACCCGTTCGGCTGGTGGATCTTCCTCACCTACGTCCTCCAGGGTGCTCTGGCGGTGCGCCTGGTGCGCGCCGCCGGGAGCCGCTCCGTCTGGGCGGCGGCGGCCGGCGCGCTGCTCGCCATCTGCTACGTCCCCTGGATGCGCCGGCTGGGCCACACGGCGCTGTCGAGCCATTTCGTGATTCTCTGGGCGCTCGCGATCTATTTCGAGAGCGTCCGGCAGGGTCGGCTGAAGGCCACGGAGATGTCGGCGCTCTGGGTCGTCACCCTGCTGATCAACACGTATCTCTTCGTGATGGTCGCGATTCTCGGCGCGGCGACGGCGGCTCAGCTCTGGCTCCGGCATCAGCTCGCCTGGCGCGACGTCCGCACGATGACGATCGGCGTGCTGACGACGATTGCCGTCGGCCTCGTTGCCGGGTATGGCGTCGTGTTCCTCCACCCGGCTTCCATGAAGGCGGGCGGATTCGGGCTGTATTCGTGGAACCTCGCGACGCTGTTCGTGCCGCCGGAATCGTTGTGGGGATTCCCCCGGGGCCTGGTTCGCGACGCCACCGGCGGACAATACGAAGGCGACTGCTACATCGGGCTCGGAGCCGTGCTGCTCGTCGCGGCCTGCGCGGTGACCCGACCCGGCACGCTGGTCCGCGGCGCCCGGCGGCACGCCGCCCTCGTCGCCGCGGTGCTGTTGCTGACCGCCTGGGCGGCTTCGAACCGCATCTATTTCGGACGGACCCTGCTGCTGGCGTATCCGCTCCCGTCAGTGCTGGACGGTCTCACGGGCTTCTTCCGCGCGACGGGACGGTTCATGTGGCCGCTCGTCTATCTGCTCGTCCTCGTTCCGGCGGCCTGCGTGGCTCGCTGGTGGCGCCCTCGAATCGCCGTGCCGCTGCTGCTCGCCGCGAGCACGCTGCAGATCGCCGAGGCGGTTCCAGCGATCAGACTGGTCCGTGCCTCGACGAGCGCCAACTTCCCGGACATGGTGGACAGCCCGCGACTCGGCCAGTGGGTCGCTGCTCATCGGCGCGTCTGGCAGTACCCGTCGTTCGCCTGCGGCGGACTGGCCGGCTCGGCGCGCGTGTGGGGCAACGCGGAAGCGAACCGGGAACTGCAGGTGGAACTGCTGATCGCCCGGCTCGGCGTGCCGACCAACAGCGTCGACACCTCACGGGTGCTGAAAGATTGCGCCGCCGAAGCGAAGTGGGCCGACGCCCCCGTCCTCGATGACGGTGTGCTCTATCTGATCGGCCGCGAAGCGCGCACGTCGACGCCGCCGCTGGCGGCGCTGACCTCGTCGGACGCCTGCGTGAACCTGGACTGGGCCACCGTCTGCTCGCGCCGCTGGATCGCGGGACGATGAGATTCGCGCTGTGCGTTCGCGAGGCTCAGCGGCCCGCCATCTGCCAGGCGCGAACGCCGTCGAGCGGCCAGACGAGCATCAGGATGTTGAGCGTGAGATTGTCGCGGATGAGCGCGAGCAGGACGAGCTCCGTCGCGGCGATGAACGCAATACTCGCGATCGGACGCAGACGCGACGCCATGACGAACCCGACCGCAGCCATCAGGACGTCGCTCACGGAGTTGAGGATGCTGTCGCCGAGATAGCCCTGCGCGATGGTGACCGCGCGGTATCGATCGATCACGAGGGGCGAGTTCTCGAGGACCTCCCAGCCGCACTCCAGCACGATCGCCCACGCCATCCGCAGACCGAGCGGCTGACGGCGCGCCACGAGCCAGAGGAGCGCGTAGAACAGGAAGCCGTGGAGGACGTGCGAGATGGAGTACGGGTCGAGCACCCGTTGCGACTGCCCGCTGCTCCAGATGTCCGTCTCGAGCCAGCCGAACCGGCCGTCCGGCCCGAGCCACAGGCGGCCCATCCATGCCTCGATGACAACCGTGGCGACCAGGGCGGCGACGATCGCGGACAGATGCCGGAGACGGCCGGGAGCCAAGCGTCGCCATCGTACGAGCAACGCGCGCGGGCGGCAAGACGGAAACCGGCGCGTGGTAGCATCACGCCAACGACCCGTCGTGAGACGCCAGCGCCGTCGGCTCCGCCCGTTCCGGCCCCTCCTTTCCTGCGGCGTGGCGGTCCTGGCCCTGCAGATCGCGCCCGACCGACTCTACAGCGACCCGGCCGGCCGGTTCGCGTTCTCCTATCCCGCCGCGTTCGGGGCGACGTCACCTGGCACGAACGACGGCTTCGAGGACCGGGTCGCCGCGGTGAGATTCGCCGCGTTCCCCGCGCGCTATGGGGGCGAGGCCGTGCTGACCCGCGGCTTCCCGCTCGTCGACCTGCAGGCCGTGGGAGGACTGTACGACGGCCTGACGCTGGAGATCTTCCCGGCGCCGCTGCGCACGCGCGTCGTCTCCCAGCTCCCCCGCCTGACCGCCGCGACCTTCTGTGCGGCGCTCGGCGCCGGCCGCCACGTCGAGCCCAACCTGCGGGTCTTCGACGCCCTCACACCGGCGCAGCGGCAGACGATCGGTCGGGTCGATGCCATGCGCAACGTGAACGCCACAGTCGTGGACTGCCGGCGTGACGGCGACACGGTCACCTTCGACAAGGAGACCTCGTTCGACGCAGGAGCGCCACGGCAGCACATCTTCGGCGCCGTCCGCTTTCTGCCCGAACCATGGTCGACGTTTCAACTGATTGCGGGCGGCGCGCCGCCGAGCGCTGCGCTCCGGGCCTCCATCGATTCCGTCGCGGGATCGTTCAGGCTGCGCTGACGGAAGGGCCGCGGCAGCGGCACGTCCCGCCGGCGAGCGGTAGACTGAAGCGGTCGGGGCACGCGCCTCGTATCGGCCCCCGATCGCCTGACGTGTTCGACAGTCCCGTCCTCGTCATCGTCACGTCGCTCATCGGCGCCCTCGCGGTCCTGATGTGGCGCATCCGGGAGACCCAGCGGCCCATCTCGCCCAGGGCCATCCTGCTCCCGCCCCTCGGGATGAGCACCGGACTGGCGATGTTCGCCGTGCCGGCGTTTCGGCTGCCCTGGACCTGGGCCGTCACCGCATTCGCCGCCGGCGCCCTGGGACTGGCCTATCCGTTGATCCGATCCTCGAAGCTGCACGTGGAGAACGGCGCCGTCATGATGCAGCGCTCTCGCGCATTCCTGGCAATCCTGCTGGGTCTGGCGGCGATCCGGATCGGCCTGCGCGACTACGTCGGACACATTCTGCCCGCGCGCGAGACCGCCAGCGTGTTCTTCCTCCTGGCGTTCGGGATGATCCTGCGCTGGCGCCTCTGGATGTACGGCCGCTACCAGGCCGTCGCGCGCCAGTTGCAGAACGACAGACGGCCCTCCGCACCGGCAACTCCAGCGCGTCGCCCCTGAGATCCTCGTCGTCTCACGCAGCGCGTCCCCGGCCGCACATGCGACCTGCCCGGTTTCACTCCCGCGATGGCTTGCATATGTCTCGATTTGAGACAATCCAAGTACGACAGGCACAAGCAGAACGACGGTTCTCGCGGGCACCGTGCTTGCACTCCCTGAGCTGCTTACCCCATCAGAGATGGAGTATTGAGGAGGCCCCGATGGCAGCACTCGGCGAACAGGTGAAGAACTCGATTATCGGAACGATCCGCGGCACGGGCGAGATCGTCAACGCCGTGACCACGACCGTCAGCGAGACGCTGACGACCGCTCTCAAGGGAACCGGATCAGTCGGCGGCGCGCTCACCGGCGCGGTCGCCGACGTGGCGAGCGGCGTGATCCGCGGGACTTCGCAGGTTGGCGGCGATCTCGGCAAGGCCAGCCGCGGTGCCGTCATCGGCGTCATGCACGGCGCGAAGGCCGTCGGCGCAGAAACGGCCGACGCCGTCACCTCGACCGTGCACAATCTCGTCAAGACCACGTCCGACGTCGGCGGCGACGTCGGCACGGCGGCACGCCAGGCGATTGAGGGCGCAATCGAGGGCGCACGCAGCGTCGGGTTGAAGGGCGTCGACGCGACGGCCGCCGCGGCGGCGGGGGCGATCGAAGGCGCCGGACAGGTCGGCAAGACGGCGGCGAAGACGACGACTGACGTGACACGAAGCCTGATCCACGGTGCGTCGAGCGTCGGGGGCGATCTGGGATCGGCCGCACGGGGATCGATGATCGGCGTGCTGCGGGGGACGAAACAATTGACTGGCGAGACGACCGACGCCCTGTCTGGCACGGCGGGCAGCGTGATCAAGGCGACCGCCGAGGTGGGGGGCGACCTGGCCAGCACGGCGAAAGCGGCCGTCGAGGGCGCGGTGCAGGGCGCGAAAGACGTGGGCGTCGATGCGGCCGCGGCCGGATCGGCGGCCGCAGCGGGCGCGATCAAGGCCGCGGGCGACATCAGCGCGGCAGCGCTCGAGCAGGTGCAGCGCGCGGCCACGGGCGTCATTTCCGGCGTCAAGGTCGTCGTCGCCGAGCCGTTCCGCAAATAGGAGCCCGCGGGCTCGCACCCTGGGCGTCCGGTCCGAAAACCCGGGCCGGCTGCTCAGTCCGGCATCTGCTTGCAGTGATGCCGCGTGTGCAGCTCGATGAATCGAGCGTAGTCCGTGAGCGGCACGTCGCCGAACGTTCCGCTCCTCGCGATTCCTGCGCCGCGCGCACAGACGCGGCACTCGCGATCGAACCTGGCGAGTGCGGCTTCGAGCCGGGCGCGGCCCTCCCGCGGCGTGGCCGGGCCGGTGGCCGGATTCATGGCCTTGTTGGTCCGGGCTCTCGGAAATCGTCCGGTCCGGACCACGCGCTCGAGCACCAGGCCTCTGGCGACTGGACGCAGGAAGAACGGCAACCTGGGGAACTTCGCCGGCGCACCGGCGATCATGTTCGCCGACTCCTCGAGCGATCGCGCGACGTGCTCGACAATCTGGCTCGGCGACCACTTGCCCGGTCGGCGCGGTGTCGTCCAGGATGCCGCCGACCGTTCAGCGGCCGCGAGGAGCTCGGCGACGGCCTCGCTGTTGGCGGCGAGCGTACGTTCGATGTCGACCATGGGCACCTCCGGAAACACGTACAGCGAGCACGCGCGGGCCGGGGAAGCAGCTTGCGGAAGCGCCCCGTCAGCGGCGGCGCAGCCGATACCGGCGGGGCCGGCGGATTCCCACCTCTTCGAGCACGCCGCGCGTCGTGAGATCGTCGAGGACGCGAGCCAGCAGCGCCGCGTCCAGTGAACCCCCTCGGCGTTCGACCCACCACCCCGCCACGCCCTCGAGCGTGTCCTCCGCGTCAGGGTTGGATTCGAAATAGCCCACGACCTCGGCCGCGAGCGCTTGCATCTCGCGGCTCGCCGATTCTAGCGGCATTTCCCGGCTCCTCTCGTCGCGTCCGGACGCCGTACACTCGCCGGCCGCGCACGATTCTAGCCCGAGCCTGTGCTCGCAGGGGGCGGCCGCGCTGAAGGTCGGACCCGAAAAAAGAAACGCCGCGGCTCGGCAAGAACCGCGGCGTTGTCAGCCGGTAAGATGCCTCTGACGTTACTTGGCCGTCGACTTGCCAGCCAGATCGGTCACGACGCGCTTGCCGTTTTCGTAGTAGTACGTAATCGCGACCGGGTCGCCCGCCGTCAGCGCACCTTCGCGCTTGGACGACGACGTCAGATCGAACGTCACTTCTGCCTTCTTGTTCGTGGCCGGCACAACGACGATCGACGTCTCATTGATCGTCTTGATGACGCCCTTCATCGTGGTCGTCGCCGGCGAGCTCTGCGCGCTCCGTGCTTCGACGACGAACCCGCCCACCGGTGCCGCTCCCACCAGGGATGCCACCGCTGCAGCGAACACTACTCCAGTCCATAATTTCTTCATCCCGACGTCTCCTTGTGTTGGCTTGTCGTACGGTGGCGAGGGACCCCGCGAACGCCGTTCCGCGCAGAACGAGGAGAACTGCACGCCAACGTCCTGCGCGCGCCGCATCGACGGCGTCCGCAGGCCAGCCGTGCTCAAGCCCATTGGGTAATACGCCCGGCGGGACGATTTGTTTCCAGCGTGAAGAAGTGTGCAGCGCCGCGCCGCTGCACGGGTCGCGATAGGCTGACGGCGTGGCAACGTCCCTTCGGGCGCCGGACTCGGCGCATCCGGCGCGGGGGATCGTGCTGGCAATCGCCGCCATGCTCTGCTTCGCCAGCATGGACGCGCTCAGCAAGCTGCTCGTGGCTCGCTACGCCATCGTGCAGATTCTCTGGGTTCGCTACATCTTCTTCGTCGGGTTCGCCCTGCTGTTGATGCGCCCGGCCGGTATCCGGGCGACGGCCCGGAGCCGGCGCCCCCTGCTCCAGGCCGGTCGCGCACTCCTCCTCATCGTCGAGAACGGCGTGTTCGTCCTGGCGTTCATGTACCTGCCGCTCGCGCAGGTCCATGCGATCGCGGCGGCTTCCCCACTCATCGTGGTCGCGCTGGCCGCCCCGCTGCTCGGCGAACGGGTCGACGTCACGCGCTGGCTGGCGGTAGCTGTGGGATTCCTCGGCGTGCTCCTCGTGATCCGTCCGGGCGTCCACGCCATCCGCTGGCCGCTGCTCGTGCCCGTCGCAGGCGCACTGCTCTGGGCGCTCTACCAGATCCTCGTGCGGCTGTGCGGGCGTTCGGACGGCCCACTGACCACGATCTTCTGGTCGGCCACAGTGGGCTGCGCCGCCATCAGCGTCATCGGGCCGTTTCAATGGACGCCGCCGGACGGCACCGGGTGGACGCGCCTCCTGCTCGTGGCACTCCTCGGCAGCCTCGGGCACTTCGCGCTGATCAAGGCCCTGGAGGTGGCCGAGGCCAGCGCCATCCAGCCCTTCAGCTACACGCTCCTGTTGTGGGCGGCCACCATGGGCTATCTCGTCTTCGGCAATGTCCCGGATCGCTGGACCGTCGTCGGCGGCGCCGTCGTCGTGTCCAGCGGACTGTATTCGTGGTATCGGGAGCGGCGCACACCGGTGCGCGAGGCGCGCACGGCGGCGGGGTAGTCCTCTCGCCGGACTATTTCGGCGCGACCGTGATCATGGCGACGTCGTGAGGCCCGACTGTGGCGCGGTAGCGTCCAGTCAGCACGCCCCGGTTGGTGAGGACGTCGCGAATCTCAGGCGTCATCGCCGTCAGGTCGTTGCCGGCGATCAACGGCGCCGCCAGGAGCGCCCAGAAGCTGAAATGCGCGCGCGATTCGGCGAGCGTGAGCCCGCCATTGCCGATCTCCAGCATGTCGGGGTCGTTCCAGTGCCCGGGGCCGGCGAACGGATAGAGGTCCGCCACGAGATCGATGATGTGGACGACTCCCATGCCGCCCCAGCTCCTGCCGCAGTCCCAGCAATCCTGGATGTCGCCGGTCGCGCGCCAGAGTTGGCCCACCCCCTGGGCCCACAGCCACGGCCTGGTCGATCCCCACTCGCAGATGCTGAAGACGATGGGGCGTCCGCTCGCGGCAAGGGCGCGGCTCATCTTCGCGTACGCATCTCGTGTGTCCTGGCCGTTCGCGTTGCACCAGTCGTACTTCAGGTAGTCGACGCCCCACTCTGCATAGGTCCTCGCGTCGATCCCCTCGTGATCCCTGCTGCCCGGGCGCTTCTGGCAGGTGGCGGTCCCGGCATCCGAGTACAAACCGAGCTTCAATCCCTTCCCGTGGACGTAGTCGGCGAGCGCCTTCATTCCGTGAGGAAACCGCTGCGGATCGGCGACGATGCGCCCCTGCTCGTCGCGGCTGACCTGCCAGCAATCGTCGATGACGACGTACTGGTAGCCCGCATCCTTCATGCCGCTCGACACCAGCGCGTCGGCGACCTGCCGGATCAAGGCTTCGCTGACGTTGCAGCCGAACTTGTTCCAGCTGTTCCATCCCATCGGCGGCCTGAGCGCCAGCCCCTCCGCGGCACGAGCCGCCCATCACATCGGCGGAGCAGCCGGGCGCTGTGGCAGAATCGAAGACATGCTGATGCTCCTTGTGGGACTCCTGCTCCAGACGCCCGCGGGCCCGCCGGCGTCCGGATCGCCGGACATCCGCAATTTCCTCCAGGTGGACGCCGACTTCTGCACCGGCGGCCAGCCCCGTTCGGAGCACTTCGCGATGCTGAGAACGCGGGGCGTCAAGGCCGTGCTCAACCTGCGGACGCCGGCGGAATATCCGATTGCCGAGGAAGAACAGGCCGTGCGCGACGCCGGCCTCGCGTACTTCAACATTCCCGTCGTCTATCGCGAGCCGAAGCCCGAGCAGCTCGATGAGTTCCTGAAGATCACCGACGATCCCGCCAATCGCCCACTGTTCATTCACTGCACGGCGGCGATCCGCGTCGGCGCGTTCTGGCTGGCGCGGCGCGTCCTGCGCGATGGCTGGACCTGGGACGCTGCACTCGCGGAGGCGCGGAAGGTGGGGCTGACGGCCAGCGCCGGGCATCTCGAGACGTTCGTCCGGCAGTACATCGCCGCCCATCCGACGGACCCGAACCGACCGGCGCCCGGGCGCAGCACGCCGCTCTTCGACGGCCGGACGCTGGATGGCTGGCAGGGGGACCCCGCCGTGTGGCGGGTGGAGGACGGGGCGCTCACGGGCGGCACGCCCGGCGTGGCGCAGCCCGTCAACGAGTTCCTGGCGACGACTCGCGAATTCTCGGACTTCGTGCTGCGTCTGCAGATCAAGCTGACCGGCACCGAAGGGTTCGTGAACTCCGGCGTGCAGATCCGGTCCCAGCGAAAACCGAACTCGAGCGAGATGATCGGGTACCAGTGTGACTTCGGTGATCCGGACTGGTGGGGCGGCATCTACGATGAATCGCGCCGCGACCGCGTGCTGGCCGCCGCCGACATGGCGACGCTCGGCCCGGCGATCAGACGGGGAGACTGGAACGAGTACGTGATCCGCGCCGAGGGCCCGCGCATCAGGACCTGGATCAACGGCGTGTTGGGCGTGGACTTTCGCGAGACCGATCCCGCGATTCCGCTGACCGGCGGGATCGGAATCCAGCTCCACAGCGGCGGCAAGGCGGTCGTGCAGGTGCGGAACGTCACGATCGAAGAGATCCGTCCGTAGGCGCGCCCGGCCGGCGCTCGCTTTAGCGTCTGGGCAGCGCGAACGCGATGTGGCCGATCGGCGTGCCTTCGGAAATTGGCGCAGCCGCGGGACCGACCGCGGGCACGCCGACCGTCACCGCATTCTGCGTGGCGGTGATCACCAGGTACTGCCGGCCTTTCGACTCGTACATGACCGGCACTCCACGCGACGTGCCGGCGAACGTGCCGGTCCACAGCACGCGGCCGGTGTCTTCGTCGTAGGCGCGGAGCTTGCCATCGCCACCGGCCAGGAACACGAGTCCCGCCTTGGTCGGCATGATTCCGGTCCGCAGCGCGAGGCCACCCGTGTTCGTGGGTCCCCCGGCCGCGATCGTCGGCGGATGGTCGCCCGTCGGCACCTGCCACTTGATCTCGCCGGTATTGAGATCGTAGGCCGTCAAGGTCGTGTACGGCGGTTTCGTCGCCGCCGCCATCACGGCGTACTCGCTCATGTAGCGGGCCGGCGGAATACCGCCGACGGCATCCGGGTAGGGAGTGTTCCCCGCGTTCCCGCCGGCACCCGGATAGTACGGCCCCAGGGACCGCGCGGGGAGCGGCGGCTGCGGCGCCCCGCCGCTCCCCACGACCGGCCCCTGCGGGAACGAACGTGCCGCCGCGCCGCGCCCGGCGCCGATGCTTCGGCCCGAGGGATTCGTGGTCGCCAAGTACGCAATCACGGCGGTCAGTTGCTCCGGTGACAGATCGGACACCGGCCGCATCAGGCCGCGGCCGCCGGTGACGACCGCTTTGATGGCGTCGTCGCTCAGACGCGAAGTCACCCCGACGAGCGACGGCGCGCCTGGCAGTGCGCCCAGCAGATCGGCGCCGTGGCAGACCTGGCAGTTCTGTTGGTACACGGTGAATCCCTGCTGCGCGCTGCCGGCCGCGCCACCGCCGGCCCGTCCGCCTGGCTGAGCACGCGTCCGCACGTCCTCGAGGCGCAGGAGCGAGAGCGCCTCCATGTTGAGCACGAACACGATGCCCTTGCCGGGATCGGCCGCAGTCGTTCCCCAGTTGGACCCGCCCATGTTGCCGGGCATCGAGACCGAGTCCTCGCCCACGACCGTCGGGATGAACAGGCCGCCCTGTGGACCAGGGCCGACGTGCGCTTTCCCAATCCGCTCGCGCAGCGTCGAATACGCCTCCGGCGTCAGCAGCCAGGGGTTCACGTCGTCGACGGTATACGTCTGTCGCGCGAAGGGCGCCGGCTTCGTCGGAAACGGCTGGGTCGGCCAGGACAGCTCCCCTGGCGTCGTGCTCTGGGGAACGGACCGCTCCTCGATTGGCCACAGCGGCTCGCCGGTCACGCGGTTGAACACGTAGACGAAGCCGGTCTTCCCCGCGTGCGCCACCGCGTCGATCAACCTGCCCTCGTGCTGCACGGTCACGAGCTGCGGCGCCGAGACGTTGTCGAGGTCCCAAAGATCGTGGTGGATCGTCTGGAAGTGCCACAGGCGACGGCCGGTCCGAGTATCGAGCGCGATGATGCAGTTGGCGAACAGGTTCTGACCGTGGCGGTCCGCGCCGTAGAAGTCGTAGGTCGCCGAGCCGGTCGGGATGTAGACGATCCCGCGCGCTTCGTCGATCGACATCGAGCCCCAGTTGTTGGAGCCGCCGACGTACTTGTAGGCCTCCGGCGGCCACGTGCCAAATCCGTACTCGCCGGGACTCGGCACCGTCCCGAACTGCCACACTTTGCGGCCGGACACGACGTCGTACGCGCGGATGTCGCCGGGCGGCGAGATGAAGCTCTCGCCCGGCGCAGACCCCAGGATGAGGAGATTCCTCCAGACCTTGCCGGGGTTGTTCGACTGAATCGTGATGCTCGTGCCTTCCGCGCGCGCGAGGCCGGTCCGCAGGTCCACGACCCCGTCGACCCCGAAGCTCGGAATGCTCCTGCCGGTGCGCGCATCGATCGCCTGGAGGAAACTGTTGATAGAGAACAGCAGCCGCTTGTCCTTCCCGTCCTCGCTCTGCCAGTAGTTGATCCCCCGCGCGTTGATGCCGGCGAGCCCTTCGTGGATCCAGATCTCTTTGCCGGTCGTCGCGTCGAGCGCGATCAGCGCATTGTCGCGTCCGAGCGTGTACATCACGTCCTCGACGACAATGGGGTTGAACAGGCTGGCCGCGTACGGGTAGAACCACGCGACCTGCAGCTGATTCACGTTGGACTTGTTGATCTGGTCGAAGTTCGAGAACTGCGAACTCGAGGGTCCGCCGAGGTTGTCCCACCACCATTTGTCGCTGCGGTCCGCCGCGCTGTAGACCGCCGCGCTGACGAGCAGCGTCAGCCCCGCCGCAATCGCTCCACATCGCCTGGACATCGCGCTCTCCCGGTTGTACGAGGGCCGCCATCATACCCGCCGCCGCGGCATTCGACAACGTCAGCCGGATGCGGATCTTGCCCGGGCATGGCAGGCCGCGAGGCCCAGGGACGCCGCGTCGGCCGGCGCGCGGGCGTCCGCGCGAATGCTGCTACGATGCGATCGATGCTGGAGAAGCTGCTCTCCGACGACCAGAACGAGCTTCTCAAGGAGGAGCGCCGGCTGCTCTCGAGCCTGCGCACCTCCCTCGTGCGGTTCGACGCACCCGTGGAGCACCAGGCGGCGCTCGACCGATCGATCGAGCAGCTCGACGAGCTGTTCCTGCTCGTGATCGTCGGCGAGTTCAACGCCGGCAAGAGCGCCTTCATCAACGCGCTGCTCGGCGCGCGCATCGTCGAGGAGGGCGTGACGCCGACGACGGCCCGGATCACGATCGTGCAGCACGTCGAATCGGCCGAGCGCCGGCAGCTCGAGCCAGCCCTGAACATCGTCACCGCTTCCGCCCCCCTGCTCCGCGAGCTCCACATCGTCGACACGCCCGGCACCAATGCGATCATGCGCGAGCACGAACGAATCACGTCGGAGTTCGTGCCGCGATCGGACCTCGTGCTGTTCGTCACGTCCGCCGACCGCCCGTTCACCGAGACCGAGCGCGCGTTTCTGGAGCAGATCCGCGGCTGGGGCAAGAAAGTCGTCATCGTCGTCAACAAGATCGACATCCTGGAGGGAGACGGTCCGGTCCAGGAGGTCTCGCGATTCGTCGCCGAGAGCGCACGGGCGCTGCTGGGCTTCGGCCCCGAGGTGTTTCCCGTCAGCGCCAGGCTGGCCCTGCGCGCCAAGCTCGGCGAACCGTCACACTGGCCGGCGAGCCGGTTCGAGGCGCTCGAGCGGTACATCGCGGACGCGCTCGACGCGCCCGGCCGCGTGCGGCTGAAGCTGCTGAACCCGCTCGGCGTCGCGGCGTCGCTGGCCGAGCGCTATGCGGCGATCGCCCGCGATCGGCTGGGGCTCCTCAAGGACGACTTCACGGCGCTCGAGGACCTGGAGCGCCAGCTCGAGGTGTACCGCCAGGATCTGATGCACGGGCTGTCGCTGAGAATGGCGGACCTCGATCGCATCCTCCTCGAGATGGAGCGCCGCGGGCACGTCTTCTTCGACGACACGATGAGGATCGGGCGGGTCGTCGACCTGCTGAACCGAAGCCGATTGACGCAGGCGTTCGAAGGCCAGGTCGTCGGCGACGCTCCGCAGCAGATCGAGCGCAAGATCGGCGATCTGGTGGACTGGCTGGTCGAGATGGACCTGCGCCAGCGCCAGGCTGTGACGGCGCACCTCGCGGAACGCCGCCGCGAGCATCGGGACCGAATCGTGGGCGACGATGCCGGGCGCTTCCACTACGACCGGGGGCGCCTCATCGACGCCGTCACCCGCGAGTCGCAGCGCGTCGTCGACTCCTATGATCGCCGGCAGGAGGCGCAGAACCTCGCCGACGGCGCCCGCAACGCCGTGGCCGCGGCTGCCGCCGTGGGCGCCGGCGCCGTCGGGCTCGGCACGATCGTGGCCGTCGCCGCGACCACTGCGGCCGCGGACGTGACCGGCTTTCTCATGGCCTCCGTGCTCGCGGCCCTCGGCCTCTTCATCCTCCCGGCCAAGCGCCAGCGGGCGAAGGAGGCGATGCGACGCAAGATCGCGGATCTGCGCGAGCGTCTCTCCGCGGCGCTGAACGACCAGTTCACCGGCGAAATCGCGAAGAGCGTCGATCGGATTCGCGAGAGCGTCGCGCCCTACGGCCGGTTCGTCCGCGCGGAGGGCGACCGTCTCGGCGGGCTCGAACGCGAGCTTCGGAAATCCAGCGCGGCGATGACGGAGCTGCGGCTGCGGATCGAGCGGACCGCCCGGGCGACGTAGGACGGCGCCGAAGAGCCGAACCTCCGTTCGAGGACGATACAATCCCGCGAGCAGGACGCTCTTGGAGGGGGGACAAGCCCATGCGGATAGGCATCGTCGGCGCCGGCATGATCGGGTCCACCATGGCGAAGCTGTGGATGGACGCCGGCCACGAGGTGATGCTCGCGTCGCGTCATCCCGAGGAGCTGCAGCCGCTGGTCGATCGGCTCGGCCGCCTCGCCTCGGCAGGGACGGCTCGTGAGGCAGCCGCGTCCGGCGACGTCGTGATGATCACCGTCCCGCTCGAGGCCGTGCCCGATCTCGCTCGCGACATCGCTCCGCAGCTCGCGGGAAAGGTGGTCCTCGACACCGGCAACGCCTACGAGCGGCGCGATGGCGAGGCTGCGCGCATCGCTGCGGCCCATCCGCGCGGCTCGGCCGGATGGGCGGCGGAGATGTTCCCCGGCGCCCGATGGGTGAAGGCGTTCAACACCGTCTACTTCAAGACGCTCGAGAGCGAGGCGCACCGCGCCGGCGATCGCGTGGGCATCCCACTCGCCGGCGACGATCGGGGGGCGCTCGACGTCGCCGCCGCGCTGGTGCGCGACGCCGGGTTCGAGCCCGTCATCGTCGGCGACCTGGCCCGAGGCCGCGAGTTCCAGCCCGGCACGCTGCCCTACAACACCGGCATGAGCTGGCGCGAGCTCGAACACGTGTTCACGTGATGCCACGCTGATTCAGCCCCCTGGCGCACAATCGTCGGCATCACCGCGGCAGTGGATCCGCTCCGCGCGTTGCGCCACGACCAACGCGGTTTCGGGAATCGTGTAGTGGGCTGTAGGCCCGAAGTCGAGCAGCGCGCCGCTCTGGTGGCGCGCGAGGTGCGAGTGAGGCCAACGGCGCACTACACGATTCCCGAAACCGCTTAGCGGCGTGGGATCGAAAGACCGGCCCGTGGGCCGGCCTTTCAGTGTCTGCTCCGGCTGACGCCGGACAGGAGACGGGTCCTACTCGCCCTCGTCGCGCCGCAACGCGTGATCACAATGGCCGCACTGTCGCGGCCGCAGATGAATCACCCGGTGCACGCGGTCGGCCGGACCAACTCGCGGGAATCGCCAGGATGTCCGGGTTGACCGCCACGCGGCCGTCGACTCTTGCGCCGTCGGCCGCGCACACGCTGCTCTCCGGCCAGGCCATCGGACGATGGCGGCTTCGACGTGGTCGTCGAATTCTGCTGACGCATCGCCAATTGCCGTCGCAATTCGGCGATCTCCTTCGCCTGCTCAGCCAGCTGCCGACGCAACTCGGCCATCTCGCGATCGCGTTCAGC
Source organism: uncultured Acidobacteriota bacterium (assembly GCA_963764505.1). Taxonomy (GTDB): domain Bacteria; phylum Acidobacteriota; class Vicinamibacteria; order Vicinamibacterales; family SCN-69-37; genus CAVXSP01. The sequence continues at coordinate 3,539,818 of CAVXSP010000001.1, forward strand.
GAGCGCGCACCGCAGTCGATCGATCTCGTCGGTCTCGCGCCGTTCCGGCACGCATCAGACAGTACGCCCATCACGCGTGGAGTACAAGACTCCCTGAACTGTTACGGCCCCACATGATTTGGGCCGTGTGGTACCACGACGTCGACTTTCGCGGCGCTCTTCAGGGAGCTGTCGCCGCGTAACCGGGAGGACCCGCCAACCAGATGCTCAGCGAGAAATGATGATCGGTCGTGACCGGTTGGACCGGCGCCGAATGAGGCCGATAACAGCTTTGACCACGCAGGTCGCCGATCATTGATTGGCCCTCGGTGCGCGGATGCCCACGATGGCCAGGAGCCACACCGTTCCATCACAAGCCGGATATATGACTGCATCCGACTTCAGTCCCGGCCGCGACCGGACTTTCTTACTGACGTACGGGAGGAGTCCATATATCGTTCGTTAGCCGGACGACGGCGCGATGCTCGCCAGCGTTGCAGCGACGCGCCGGTCTCACTCGACCGTAGACCCAAGAGACGCGCGTCGACTTCAATGTCTTCATCAAGGTCTGGCCAATCAATGCCGATACCCGCGCGTTTTCGGCCTTACAGCCTAACCGCTCGGCGGCTGCAAACATCGCGTTCAGAAGCTGTTTGTCTTGCCGGCGGCCTGCGTTTACCATTCGCAGCGATCACAACGCCTGAGTTTGTGCGCCAGAAGGTTCCGCGACGTGTCCGTCCATGGCTCATGGGCCGAGCCGGACGTATCGTGAGGAAGGGCTACGTATCGTGAGGAAGGGCTACACGTATGAAGGAGTTCCTAATCTTCCATTCCTCGACGAACTCCCTTCGGGTCACGGTGGAACGATATCGACGCGTCTCCAAGCAATGCGCCGCTGATGCCGGCGCTACGGTCACCGTCATGGCGACGGTTCGAGACTTTGGCTTGATCGGCGAAGTGAAGGACTCGTTCTTCTTCCTGAAGCGTCTGAACGTCTCGGATGCTGACGCAGCGTCGGCAGTTGACCGCGTCAACTTCGGCCCGGCGCCTGGCGTTAGCTCTCTCTGGACGGTCTCACCCAGGGGCATTGGCGCTGGCCGCGTGCTTCGCCCCAGCTTTGGCATCAACGTCTCGTTCACCGACTGGGACGATCCGGCCTTCGACAAGTCCACTGGACAGTTCGCCGTCGGCACGAACGCCAGCGACATTCAAATTTCCGCCGGTGGCGTGTTCGGACTGTTCGATGGCGCGCTCCAGTTCACGGCTAGAACGAACCTAAACGCCGACAAGAAGCGCGGCTACTTCGGCCTCGGATTCGGTTTTGTGAATGTCGTCGATCGTTTGGGCAAGCTCATCGCCAAGAAGAGAATGCGGTCTGTCGATCTGACACAGCGGTCCTCTTATCCCAACACGCTCGGTCAGTCCGGGTACGATCATGCCGGGCCGCCCGCGAGTGAAGTCGATGCTTGACCGCCGGTTGGTGAGTCTCGCTCTGGTCGCCTGCGCCGCGTGTTCGCAGCCCGAGTCGACCCAGCCACCTCAGGCGCAGCAACGCCCGACTTCGAATCGACTTTCAGAAGTTCTTGCGGGTTGCGAGTTCACATCACTCGACAGCTCGGCGGCCTTGCTCGCGCCCCTTGCTCCAAGACGGTTGACGGTTCGGTTCAATTGTCGGACGGGACGACGATAGTCACCAATGGTCACAGTCTATATCTGAAGATCTCTCAGGACTTGACGATCACCGGCACGACGACCATTCGCTCCTTCAATCCGGATGAAAAGCAGCCAGCTGCCCCCCCCTCCTCGCGCCGCGACTGGTGTCGGAGGCGGTGGCTCCGAAGGGCGCCCGGGCCGCGATGCCGGACCTGTCCGTATTGAGGTGGGCGGCAAGGCGTCCGGACTAGTCAGGATTCTCAACGTCGGTGAGTCTGGAAGCCCAGGTGGGATCGGCGGGCAAGGTGGAATCGGCCCGAGTGGCTATCCCGGCGCTGGAGCAGTGGACGGTTTCCTCAGCTGCAGAGCGGGTGGGCAAGACGGAGCTCACGGAGGTCCCGGAGGTTCTGGCGGTAACGGCGGCGCGGGCGGCAAAGCAGGCAGTGGTGGAGAAACGACGCTTTTTGTTGCCGGAGACGTCAGCGCCCTCTCAGTCGAATACAACAACGCATCGGGCCAGCCGGGATCTGGGGGAATTGGCGGCCCGGGCGGTGCCGGGGGCCCAGGCGGGCCCGGCTGTAGGCTGTGGCTATATTGGGAATATGTAGTCCGCGTCCGTGAGATCGTCCATCTCCCGCGCCTCCAGCTCCTCGGGCGACGGCGGCGGCGGAGGCGGCGGCTCGTCCGCCGGAATCGTCACGTGCTTGTACCACTCGAAGCCGGTGCCGGCCGGAATGAGCCGGCCCATCGTGACGTTCTCCTTGAGCCCGCGCAGGTAGTCGACCTTACCCGAGAATCGACGCCTCCGTCAGCACGCGCGTCGTCTCCTGGAACGACGCGGCCGAGATGAACGAGTCGGTCGAGAGCGACGCCTTCGTGATGCCGAGCAGCAGCGGCCGGCCCTTCGCCGGCAGGCTGCCCTGCGAGAGCACGCGCTCGTTCTCCTCCTGGAAACGGAACTTGTCCACCTGCTCCTCGATCAGGAACTCGGTGTCGCCCACCTCCTCGACCTTCACCCACCGCATCATCTGCCGGACGATGACCTCGATGTGCTTGTCGTTGATGCCGACGCCCTGCAGCCGGTAGACCTCCTGGATCTCGTTGACCAGGTAGGCCTGCAGCTCCTTCTCGCCGAGCACGGCCAGGATGTCGTGCGGGTTGCGCGGACCGTCCATCAGCGGCTCGCCCGCGCGGACGCGGTCGCCTTCCTGGACGTTCACGTGCACGCCGCGCGGCAGCGAGTACTCCCGCGCGTCGCCGCCCTCGTCGGGGACGACGAGGATCTTGCGCAGGCCCTTGACGATGCCGCCGTGGCGGACCGTACCGTCGATCTCGGAGATGACCGCCGTCTCGCGCGGCTTCCGCGCCTCGAACAGCTCGACCACGCGCGGCAGGCCGCCCGTGATGTCCTTGGTCTTCGTCGTCTCGCGCGGGATCTTGGCGATGACGTCGCCGGCCACCACCACGTCGCCGTTCGTGACCATCAGGTGCGCGTTCGACGGCATGTGGTACTTGTGCAGCACCTCGCCGCCCTCCTTGACGATCTCGATCGCCGGCTGCTTCTTCTCGTCCGGCGAGTCGACGATGATCAGCCGTGACAGGCCGGTGATCTCGTCCACCTCTTCGTGGACGGTCACCTTGTCGATGATGTCCTTGAACCGGATGGTCCCGCCCTGTTCGGTGAGGATCGAGAACGTGTACGGGTCCCACTCGACCAGGATCTGCCCCTTCTCGATGTGCTGGCCGTCGCGGACCTTGAGGCGCGCGCCATAGACGACGGCGTACCGCTCGCGCACGACGCCTTTCTCGTCCACGATGTTGATCGAGCCGCTCCGGTTCATGACGATGAGCGACTTGCCGCCCGCGGCCTGGTCGCGCCCTTCGACGGCCGCGAGGCCCTCGAACCGCACGGTGCCGCGGTGGCGCGTCTCGAGGGTGGACTGCTCGGCCACCCGCGAGGCCGTGCCGCCGATGTGGAACGTCCGCATCGTGAGCTGCGTGCCCGGCTCGCCGATCGACTGCGCGGCGATGACGCCGACCGCCAGGCCCAGCTCCACGAGCCGGCCCGTGGCCAGGTCGCGTCCGTAGCACTTGCCGCACACGCCTCGGCGCGACGCGCACGTGAGCACCGAGCGGATCTTGACGCGCTCGATGCCCGCGTCTTCGATCCGTTCGGCCAGCGTCTCGTCGATCTCGCCGTTCGCGTCGACGATCGTCTCGGCCGAGGACGGATCGACGATCGGCTCGAGCGCAACACGGCCGATGATGCGGTCGCTGAGGCGCTCGACGATCTCGCCGCCGGAATCGACGATCGCGCGCGCTTCGATGCCGTCGAGCGTGCCGCAGTCCCCCTCCGAGATGATGACGTCCTGCGCGACGTCGACGAGCCGGCGCGTCAGGTAGCCCGAGTCCGCCGTCTTCAGCGCCGTGTCGGCCAGACCCTTGCGGGCGCCGTGCGTCGAGATGAAGTACTGCAGCACCGTCAGCCCTTCGCGGAAATTCGAGGTGATCGGCGTCTCGATGATCTCGCCGGAGGGCTTGGCCATCAGGCCGCGCATCCCGGCGAGCTGCCGGATCTGCTGCTTGCTGCCGCGCGCGCCGGAGTCGGCCATGACGTAGACCGGGTTGAAGAACCGGCCGGACTTGTCGAGCGCCTCCATCTCGCCGAACATCTCGTCGGCGATCTTCTCGGTGACCTCCGACCAGATGGCGATGACCTTGTTGTAGCGCTCGCCGTTCGTGATCGCGCCGTCCTGGTACTGCCCTTCGACCTTGATCACCTCTTCACGGGCCTGCTGCACGAACTCGACCTTCTTCTCGGGAATGATCAGATCGTCGATGCCGATCGACATGCCGGACCGGGTCGCGAACGTGAAGCCCAGGTGCTTGAGGCTGTCGAGCATCTCGACGGTCTTCTCCAGGCCGTACTTCAGGTAGCAGTAGCGGACGGAGTTCTGCAACCCCTTCTTCTTCAGCAGCCCGTTGATGAACGGCATCTCCTTCGGCAGCGCCGAGTTGAAGATGACCCGGCCGACCGTGGTGTTGATCGTCCGGTTGTCGACGTACTGCTCCTCGGCGTCCATCACGTCCTGCGAGTCGCGGGCGACCGTGAGGTCGACCAGCCGGCCGGTGTAGCGCAGCCGGACCGCCGACAGCGTCTCGACCTCGCCGCTCTCGAGCGCCAGCAGCACGTCGTCCACGCAGGCGAACGCGCGCCCTTCGCCCTTCGCGGCCGCCTTGGTCTTCGTCAGGTAGTAGCAGCCGAGCACGATGTCCTGCGACGGCACGGCGATCGGCTGGCCGGACGCCGGCGACAGCACGTTGTTCGAGGCCATCATAAGCACCGACGCCTCGATCTGCGCCTCCGGCGAGAGCGGGATGTGCACGGCCATCTGGTCGCCGTCGAAATCGGCGTTGAACGCCGTGCAGACGAGCGGATGGATGCGGATGGCCTTGCCTTCCACCAGCACCGGCTCGAAGGCCTGGATGCCGAGCCGGTGGAGCGTCGGCGCTCGATTGAGCAGCACCGGGTGCTCCCGGATGACCTCCTCCAGGATGTCCCACACCTCGCTGCGCTGCTGCTCGACCATCTCCTTCGCCTGCTTGATGGTCGAGACGAGGCCGCGCTCCTCGAGCTTGTTGTAGATGAACGGCTTGAACAGCTCGAGCGCCATCTTCTTCGGGAGGCCGCACTGGTGCAGCTTCAGCTCCGGCCCGACGACGATGACCGAGCGTCCCGAGTAGTCGACGCGCTTGCCGAGCAGGTTCTGCCGGAAGCGGCCCTGCTTGCCCTTCAACGTGTCCGACAGGGACTTGAGCGGCCGGTTGTTGGCGCCGCGCAGCACGCGGCCTCGCCGGCCGTTGTCGAACAGCGCGTCGACCGCCTCCTGCAGCATCCGCTTCTCGTTGCGGATGATCACGTCGGGCGCCTTGAGCTCGATCAGCTTCTTCAACCGGTTGTTCCGGTTGATGACCCGCCGGTAGAGATCGTTGAGGTCCGACGTGGCGAAGCGGCCGCCGTCGAGCGGCACGAGCGGGCGCAGCTCGGGCGGAATGACCGGGATGTTGTCGAGGATCATCCATTCCGGCCGGTTGTTCGACCGCCGGAAGGCGTCCACGACCTTGAGCCGCTTCGCGAACTTCAGCTTCTTCTGCGCGGAGGTCTCGTTGCGCATCCGCTCGCGCAGCTCCTCGGCGAGGCGATCGACGCTCACGCGCCGCAGGAGCTCCTTGATGGCCTCGGCGCCCATCTGGGCCTTGAACTTGACGCCCCAGCGCTCCCGCTCCTGCCGGTACTGCTCCTCGGTCAGGAGCTGCTTGTCCTTCAGCTCGGTCTCGCCCGGATCGATGACGACATAGGCCTCGAAGTACAGGATGCGCTCGAGGTCGCGCAGCGACAGATCGAGCAGGTGGCCGATCCGGCTCGGCAGCCCCTTGAAGAACCAGACGTGGCTCACGGGCGTCGCCAGCGCGATGTGGCCGAGCCGCTCACGACGCACCTTGGCCTGCGTGACTTCGACGCCGCACTTGTCGCAGATCACGCCGCGGTGCTTCATGCGCTTGTACTTGCCGCAGAGGCACTCCCAGTCGGTGACCGGGCCGAAGATCTTCGCGCAGAACAGCCCGTCGCGCTCCGGTTTGAACGTGCGGTAGTTGATCGTCTCCGGTTTGGTCACCTCGCCATGCGACCACTGCAGGATCCGCTCCGGCGACGCCAGGCTGATACGGATCGCGTCGAAGTCGGACGTCAACTGACCTTTGTCGAGAGGATTAGGTCTCATGGGTCTCTCTGATACCTGTCTTTCGTCGAGCCAACAGCCAAATGCCAGAAGCCAAGAGCTCGAACCCTGGAAGTCAGCGCACTACCTTCTGGCTCCTGGCCCCTGGCCTGTCCCGTCTCTCCCTACGCCTCCACCGGCGTGCCGGGCGGCGGCGCCGCCTCCACTTCCTCCGCCGGCGCCAGCTCGGCCGACGGCCGCGGCTTCGTCTTCATCAGCTCCACGTCCAGGCACAGGGCCTGCAACTCGCGGATCAGCACGTTGAACGACTCCGGCAGCCCCGGCTGGAACGACGCGTCGCCCTTGACGATCGCCTCGTAGATCTTGGCGCGGCCCGTGACATCGTCGGACTTCGCCGTCAGCAGCTCCTGCAGGATGTGCGCGGCGCCGTAGGCTTCGAGCGCCCAGACCTCCATCTCGCCGAAGCGCTGCCCGCCGAACTGCGCCTTGCCGCCGAGCGGCTGCTGGGTGATGAGCGAGTACGGCCCGATCGAGCGCGCGTGGATCTTGTCGTCGACCAGGTGGGACAGCTTCAGCATGTAGATGTAGCCGACCGTCACGTTCTGCTCGAACGGCGACCCCGTCATCCCGTCGAAGAGCTGGGTCTTGCCGCCCTTCGGCAGTCCCGCCTCCTCGAGCCACTTCTTGATCTCGGATTCGGTGGCGCCGTCGAAGACGGGGGTGGCGAAGTAGAGCCCCAGCGCGTGCGCCGCCCAACCGAGATGGGTCTCGAGGATCTGGCCGACGTTCATGCGCGAGGGGACGCCGAGCGGATTCAGGACGATCTCGACCGGCGTGCCGTCCGGCAGGTACGGCATGTCCTCCTCGGGCAGGATGCGCGCGATGACACCCTTGTTGCCGTGCCGGCCCGCCATCTTGTCGCCGACCGACAGCTTGCGCTTCATCGCGACGTAGACCTTGACGAGCTTGATGACGCCCGGCGGCAGCTCGTCGCCGCGGCGGATCTTCTCCTTCTTCTCCTCGAACTCGCGCTGGATGACGTCGACGCGCTGGGCCGTCCGATCCTCCATCATGCGCAGCTCGTCCTCGAAGCCGAGGTCGTCGGTTTCGATGCGGGCGCGCACCAGCGTCGCGAACGGCACGTCGGCCATGTCGTCGGGCGTGAGCGTCGCGCCCTTGCGCAGCACCCGCTCCCGTCCGTCGTGGTCGAACAGATCGCTGCGCAACGTCCGGCCGTTGAGCAGCTGGACGAGGCGCTTCTTCGTCTCCTCGTGCAGGATGCGGATCTCGTCCTGGAGGTTCTTCTCCATCAGATCGAGCTCGTCCTGCTCGATCTGCTTGGCGCGGTCGTCCTTCTCGATGCCCTTGCGCGAGAAGATGCGCACGCCGACGACGATCCCGTCGATGCCGGGCGGGCAGGTGAGCGACGCGTCCTTCACGTCGCCGGCCTTCTCGCCGAAGATCGCGCGCAGCAGCTTCTCCTCGGGCGTCAGCTGCGTCTCGCCCTTCGGCGTGACCTTGCCGACGAGGATGTCACCCGGCTTCACGTAGGCGCCGATCCGGATGATGCCGCTCTCGTCGAGATCCCGCAGGTAGCTCTCCGAGACGTTCGGGATGTCGCGCGTGATCTCCTCGGGCCCGAGCTTCGTGTCGCGCGCCTCGATCTCGAACTCCTCGATGTGGATCGACGTGTAGTAGTCGTCCTTCACCATCCGCTCGGACACGAGGATCGCGTCCTCGAAGTTGTAGCCGCGCCAGGGCATGAACGCCACGAGCACGTTCCGGCCGAGCGCCAGCTCCCCGAGCTCGGTGCACGGCCCGTCGCCGAGCACCTGCCCCTTGTTCACCCGCTGGTCGACGCGCACGATCGGGCGCTGATTGATGCACGTGTTCTGGTTCGACCGCTTGAACTTCGTCAGGCTGTAGATATCGGCGCCCATCTCGCGCGAGAGGCCCTCCGAGTCGTTCCCCTCGACGCGCACCACGATGCGCTTGCTGTCGACGTAGTCGACGACGCCGGACCGCCGAGCCACGACCACGGCGCCCGAGTCGCGGGCCGTGATGTACTCCATGCCGGTGCCCACGAAGGGCGAGCGCGCCTGCAGGAGCGGCACGGCCTGACGCTGCATGTTCGATCCCATCAGCGCGCGGTTCGCGTCGTCGTTCTCGAGGAACGGGATGAGCGAGGCGGCCACCGACACGAGCTGCTTCGGCGAGACGTCGATGTAGTCCACCTTGTCGCGCGGCGCGAGGATGAAGTCGCCCGCCTGGCGCGCGTTGACGCGCAGGCCGACGAGATTGCCCTTCTCGTCCAGCTCCACGTTGGCCTGCGCGATGATGTACTGATCCTCTTCCCAGGCCGACAGGTAGAAGCAGTGCGGCTCGTACTCGACGCCCTTCTTCTTCGAGCGGCCATCCGCTCCGACGATGTCGTCGGCCTCGAGGACGTCGCCGACCTTGTACTTCGGGTTCCCACCGGCGTTCGTGATGATGACGTAGTCGACGACCCGGCCGTCCTTCACCTTGCGATACGGCGACTCGATGAATCCGAAGTCGTTGATCCGTGCGTACGACGAGAGCGAGGAGATGAGCCCGATGTTCGGACCTTCCGGCGTCTCGATGGGGCAGATGCGCCCGTAGTGCGTCGGGTGCACGTCGCGCACCTCGAATCCCGCCCGTTCGCGCGACAGGCCGCCGGGTCCGAGCGCCGAGAGCCGCCGCTTGTGCGTGACCTCCGACAGCGGATTGGTCTGGTCCATGAACTGCGACAGCTGCGACGACCCGAAGAACTCGCGAATCGCCGCCATGACCGGCTTCGCGTTGATCAGATCGTGCGGCATGGCGGTCGCCATTTCCTGGTAGACCGACATCTTCTCCTTGATCGCGCGCTCCATCCGGACCAGGCCGATGCGGAACTGGTTCTCCAGGAGCTCGCCGACCGAGCGCACCCGGCGGTTGCCGAGATGGTCGATGTCGTCGACGAGCGCCGGGTTCTTGCGCAACTTCAGCAGGTACCGGATGACCTCGTAGAAGTCGGCCGGGTGCAGGATCTTCTCGTCGAGCGGCGTGGTCAGCTTCAGCTTCGTGTTGAGCTTCAGACGACCGACCCGGGAGAAGTCGTACTTCTGCGCGTTGAAGAACATGTTCTCGAACAGGTTGCGCGAGCTGTCGAGCGTGGGCGGATCGCCCGGTCGCAGACGGCGGTAGATCTCGATCAGCGCCTCCTCGTGCTTCTGGATCGGATCCTTCTTGAGCGTCGCCGAGAGCACGGGGCCGATCTCGTCCTTGTCCGGGAAGAAGATCTCGAGCTGCTCGACGTTCGTCTCCTGCGCCATGGCGATGACGCGCTCCGAGAGCTCCTCGTTCGCCTCGAGAATCACCTCGCCCGTCGACGGGTCGACGATGTCGCCCGCCGAGAACGCGCCTTCACGCTCCGTGTCGGCGAGCTCGACGGCGTCGACGCCCGCCTTCTTCAGGGCCTCGATCTGATCCCGGCGGATCTTCTTGCCCGGATGGAGCGCGAGCTCCGACCCGGGAATCGGCAGCTCGCGCGCCGATCGCCGCCCGACGAGCGTGTCCGACACCCTCCAGAGCACCTTCCCCTCGCGCAGGACGAGCTGCTCGACCGTGTAGAACGCACGGAGAATCTCGTCGGCGCCGCGCAGGCCGAGCGCCCGCAGGAACACCGTCGCCAGGAACTTCCGCTTGCGGTCGATCCGCACGTAGAGGAGGTTCTTGGTGTCGTACTCGAACTCCACCCACGACCCGCGGTACGGGATGATCTGGGCGACGTAGAGCGTCTTGTCCTCGGTGTGGAAGAACGCCCCGGGCGAGCGGTGCAACTGGCTGACGATGACGCGCTCGGTGCCGTTGATGATGAACGTCCCGTGGTCGCCCATGAGCGGGATGTCACCGAAGTAGACCTCCTGCTCCTTGATGTCGCGAATCGTCTTGACGCCGGTCTCCGGATCCTTGTTCCAGACGACGAGCCGGATCGTGACCTTGAGCGGCACGGCGAACGTCATGCCCCGTTCCTGGCACTCCTCGACGTCGTACTTGAGCTTCATCGACACGGTCGTGCCGCAAATGTCGCAGACGTCGCCGCGCGCCTCGTTGGCGCGGCCGCAGGTCGGACAGATCACGGCGCCTTCGCCGTACGGATCCGCGACGAGCACCGTCCCGCAACCCTCGCACTTCTTCCGCAGGTGCTCGAGGCCGACGAGCCGCCCGCACTTGCACTCCCAGTTGCCGATCGAGTACTCGATGAACTCGAGCGACGAGTTCTCGCGGAAGTCGCTGATCGGAAAGACCGATTTGAAGACGGACTGCAGGCCGACGTCCTCGCGCTCGGCCGGCAGACGATTCATCTGCAGGAACCGCTCGTAGGACTTCTTCTGGATCTCGATCAGGTTCGGAATCGGAATCGTCGCCTTGATTTTCGAAAAATCGATGCGCTCGCGATAGACGTTCTTGGGCAGGCTGTACATTCAATGACCTCTACTACCCGCGCGTGGGTGGACAGCCAAAGACGAACAAAGGGCTCCGGCGGCGGGCATCGACGCGCGATCCCGCCCCCAGAACCTCGGCACTCCGGAACCCGACGGAGCTACTTGACCTCGACCTTCGCGCCGGCCTCCTCGAACTTCTTCTTGATGGCCGCCGCTTCGTCCTTGCTGACGCCCTCCTTGACCGGCTTCGGGGCGGACTCGACGAGGTCCTTGGCTTCCTTCAAGCCGAGGCTCGTGACTTCCCGCACGACCTTGATGACGTTGATCTTGTTGCCGCCGATGTCGGTCAGCGTGACGGTGAACTCGGTCTTTTCCTCGGCCGGGGCCGCCGCGCCGGCGCCGCCGGCGGCCATGCCCGGCATCATCATCGGCATCGCCGCGGCCGCCGAGACGCCCAGCTCCTGCTCGAGCGTCTTGACGAGCTGCGAGAGCTCGAGCACGGAGATCCCCTTGATGTAATCCACCACCTGCTGCTGCGTGACTTCGGCCATGTTTCGTTCTCCTGAATAAAAACTGCCGGCTTAACTCGCTTCTCCCTCGCCGCGCTTCTTCTCAGCCGCGACCAGGACGTTCATGAGGTCGCGGGGCACCGCGGCGAGTACCCTGACCAGCTGCTGCATGGGCGCCTGCAGCACGAAGAGCAGCCTCGCGTGCAGCTCCGCCTTGCCGGGGAGGCTCGCCAGCTCCGCCACGGCGGCCGCCGGGACGGCCCGCCCCTGCACGACCGCGGCCTTGATGCTCATCGTCGGCGCCGACTTGCCGAACGTCGTCAGGGCCTTCGCCATGACGACGGGATCCTGCGAGGTCACGACGACCGCCGTGGGTCCGGCAAAGTGCGGCTCGAGCGCCGCGAGCGCCGTCCCCGCCGCCGCGCGCTTCGCGAGCGTGTTCTTGACGACGCGATAGCGCCCCCCGGCCGCCCGCACCTGCCGGCGCAGTTCCGTCACCTGCGGCACGCTCACCCCGCGGTAGTCGACGAGCACGGCCGTCTCCGTCTGGCGGAACTCCGTGACGAGCTCGGACAGCTCGGTTTCCTTCTCAGCTCTACTGACTGCCATCTCGCGCTCCGCGAACTTCGAGGTTCGAAGTTCAAACTCCGAAGTTTCCTAGTGCTTCACCAGCTCGTCCACGTGCGAGGTGTCGATCGTGACCCCCGGGCCCATCGTCGACGACATCGTCACACCCTTCAGGTACTTGCCCTTCGCGGCGGACGGCTTGGCGCGGACGACGCCGTCCATCAGCGCGTGGGCGTTCTCGATCAGTCGATCGGACGCGAAGGACGTCTTGCCGATGGGCGCATGGACGACGCCCGCCTTGTCGACGCGGAACTCGACCTTGCCCGCCTTGATCTCCTGCACGGCCTTGACGACGTCGATCGTCACGGTGCCGGTCTTCGGATTCGGCATCAGCCCGCGCGGCCCGAGCACCTTGCCCAGGCGGCCGACCGCCCGCATCATGTCGGGCGTCGCCACGACGGCATCGAACTCCATCCAGCCGCCGGTGATGCGCTCGACAATCTCCTCGCCGCCGGTCTCGTCGGCACCCGCCTCCCGGGCCTCGCGCTGCTTCTCCGGATTGGCGATGACCAGCACGCGCTTGGAGCGCCCGCCGAGTCCGTGCGGCAGCACGACCGTGCCGCGCACCATCTGATCGGAATGCTTCGGGTCGACGCCCAGCCGGACGGCCAGCTCGACCGTCTCGTCGAACTTCGAGAACTTGAGCTTCTGGACGAGCGGCACGGCCTCTTCGATCTTGTGAAGCCTGGCGGGGACCTGCTGTCGCGCCGCCATGTACTTCTTCCCGCGCGTTCTCATGTCTGCTTCTCCCGTGGTCCCATCGGGCCCCGCGGCCCTCCCACCCACTGCTGCTTCGCGTGCAACGCGCAACGGGGCCATGCGGCAACGACACTCATTCCGTCATTGCCGCATGGCCCCACTGGCGCACTACTCAATGACGTCCAACCCCATCGATCGCGCGGTGCCACGAACCGAGCGCATCGCCGCGTCCATCGACTCGCAGTTCAGATCGGGGAGCTTGAGCCGCGCGATCTCCTCCACCTGCTTCGCCGTGACGGTGCCAACCTTCGTCTTGTTCGGCACGCCGGATCCCTTCGCGATGTTCGCGGCGCGCTTGAGCAGCACGGCGGCCGGCGGCGTCTTGGTGATGAACGAGTACGACCGATCCGCATAGATCGTGACGACCGCGGGGATGATGAGCCCCTCGTCCTTCGCCGTCTTCGCGTTGAAGTTCTTGCAGAAGTCCATGATGTTGACGCCGTGCGGACCGAGAGCGGTCCCGACCGGCGGCGCCGGCGTCGCCTTGCCGGCCGCAATCTGGAGCTTCACCTGGGCCTGTACCTTCTTCGCCATACTTGTTCACCTTCGAACGTCGACGGACGTCCGAAGCGTCCTCAAAGCTTCTCCACCTGCAGGAAGTCCAGCTCCACGGGCGTGGCGCGGCCGAAGATCGTGACCATCACCTTCAGCGTGTTGCGATCGGTGTTCACGTCGTCGACCACGCCGTTGAAGCTCGCGAACGGGCCTTCGTTGATGCGCACCTGGTCGCCCTTCTCGAAGGTGAACCTCGGCTTCGGCTTCTCGGCGGCCACCGTCACCTGATGCAGGATCTGGTCGACTTCCTCGCGCGAGAGCGGCGTCGGCTTGGAGCCCGCGCCGACGAACCCGGTGACCTTGGGCGTGTTCTTGACGACGTGCCACGCATGGTCGGACATGTGCATCTCGACCAGGATGTAGCCGGGAAAGAACCGCTTGGAGGTCTCGACGGTGCGGCCGCCGCGCTTCTCGACGACGAGCTCGGTCGGGATCAGAACCTCGCCAATCTCGTCCTGGAGCCCATACGCCTGCACCCGCTGCTCGAGCGACTCCCGCACCTTGTTCTCGAATCCCGAGTAGGTGTGGATGATGTACCAGTGCTTCGTCTTGTCGTCGGTCACAGCACCCTTTGCGGCCCCGGCGACCTCAGCCACCGAACCGCTCGATGATCGACCCGACGATCCGCGACAGGATCAGGTCGACCCCATAGAGATAGAGCCCGAAGACCAACGACGTCAGAATGACGACGATCGTCGTGGCCCAGACCTCGCGGCGCGTCGGCCACGTCACGCGGCCGAGCTCGCTGCGGACTTCGGTCAGGAACCGCCGGCCGCGAGCGAACCAGCCCGCGACATGATCGGGCGACTCCTTCAAGCTGTCGAGGGATACGACCTTCATCGCTGTCACCCATCACCATCGAACTTCGAACTTCGAACTTCGAAGTTCGAACTTCGAAGTCCTGGTCTGGCAGGCCAGGAGGGAATCGAACCCCCAGCCCTCGGTTTTGGAGACCGATGCTCTGCCAATTGAGCTACTGGCCTCTGCGCCCGCTCCGCGGGCGGACTACTTGCTCTCCCTGTGCGCCGTGTGCTTCCGGCACGCGCGACAGAACTTGCTGAGCTCGAGGCGTTCGGAGCTCTTCTTGCGGTTCTTCGTCGTGCTGTAGTTGCGCCGCTTGCACTCGGTGCAGGCCAGGGTGATGATGTCGCGCATTGCAAATGCTCCTACCTCGGCTTCGGCAAGACCTCAGGCCCCGGCGCCCGCAGCCCGTTACTCGATGATTTCCGTAATCGTTCCGGCGCCAACCGTGCGGCCGCCCTCGCGAATGGCGAAGCGGCTCCCCTTCTCGATGGCGACCGGCACCATCAGCTCGGCGGAAATCGTCGTGTTGTCGCCTGGCATCACCATCTCCACGCCTTCGGGCAGGTTCAGCGACCCGGTGACGTCGGTCGTCCGGATGTAGAACTGCGGACGATAGCCGTTGAAGAACGGCGTGTGCCGGCCGCCTTCCTCCTTCGACAGGATGTACACCTCGGCCTTGAACTTGGTGTGCGGCGTGATCGAGCCGGGCTTCGCGAGCACCTGGCCGCGCTCGACCTCGTCCTTCTCGACGCCGCGCAGGAGCACGCCGATGTTGTCGCCCGCGACGCCCTCGTCGAGCAGCTTCCGGAACATCTCGACGCCGGTCACGACCTTCTTCACGGTGGGCGTGAACCCGACGATCTCGATCTCCTCGCCGACCTTCACCTTGCCGCGCTCGACGCGACCCGTGACGACGGTTCCGCGCCCGGAGATCGAGAACACGTCCTCGATGGGCATCAGGAACGGCTTGTCCACTTCACGCTGCGGCAGCGGAATGTAGGTGTCGAGCGCGTCCATGAGCTTGAGCACGCCCTCGACGCCCTCGGCGTCGCCCTGCAGCGCCTTGAGCGCAGAGACCCGCACGACGGGCAGGTCGTCACCGGGGAAGCCGTAGCTCTTGAGCAGATCGCGCACTTCGAGCTCGACCAGATCGAGCAGCTCCGGGTCGTCGACCGCATCCACCTTGTTGAGCGCCACGACCAGATACGGCACGTTCACCTGCCGGGCGAGCAGCACGTGCTCGCGCGTCTGCGGCATGGGACCGTCGACCGCGCTCACCACGAGGATGCCGCCGTCCATCTGCGCCGCGCCGGTAATCATGTTCTTGATGTAGTCGGCGTGCCCGGGGCAGTCCACGTGCGCGTAGTGCCGGTTGAGCGTGCTGTACTCGACGTGGCTCGTCGCGATGGTCAGGATCTTGGACTCGTCGCGCCGGCCCTGCGACTCCGAGGCCTTGGCGACTTCGTCGTACGGCACGAACTTCGCCCAGCCCTTGTCCGCGGCGACCTTGGTCAACGCCGCGGTCAGCGTCGTCTTGCCGTGGTCGATGTGGCCAATGGTGCCGACGTTCACGTGCGGCTTCGAACGATCGAACTTCTCCTTCGCCATTGCTGTCAATCTCCGTTGTACGAAATAGGCAGTGGGCCAGCGGCGTGAACGGGGCGATTCACGCCTTCTTCAATTATTGCCACATCGCCTCAGTGCCCCTTCCTGCACACGTCCCAGCACCATGGAGCCGATGACCGGGATCGAACCGGTGACCTCGTCCTTACCAAGGACGCGCTCTGCCAACTGAGCTACATCGGCTAAGCCAACCTCGCACTTCGAAGGCTGCCCTTCGAGGTGCGCACCCCCCCGGCCGCCCGGCCGGCGCGGGAACTGGAGCGGGAGACGGGGATCGAACCCGCGACCAACAGCTTGGAAGGCTGTGACTCTACCACTGAGTTACTCCCGCCTCGGCGACCCGCGCCCCCTCCCGGCGCGGCGCGACTTCGAACTTCGACGATCGAACTTCGAAGGGTGTTGGTGGCGAGGGAAGGATTCGAACCTTCGAAGCCGCTAGGGCGACAGATTTACAGTCTGCTGCGTTTGACCG
Source organism: uncultured Acidobacteriota bacterium (assembly GCA_963764505.1). GTDB lineage: Bacteria > Acidobacteriota > Vicinamibacteria > Vicinamibacterales > SCN-69-37 > CAVXSP01. The sequence continues at coordinate 3,555,986 of CAVXSP010000001.1, forward strand.
CTTCGCTACCTCGCCCGTTGTCTGGTGGCGGGAGCGTCCCGCCGGCCATCTAGACGCTCCTCCGCGGCCCTCGCGACTGGCCGCCTTGCCCGCTCCGGCGCCCGAGGGCTGTGTCCGATCCGCCATGTCACAAAAACTTGTGGTTCTGTCCGATGCGCAGCTGGGCGAGGTCCGGAACTTGGAGCTGGCGAAGGGATTCGAACCCCCGACCCGCTGATTACAAATCAGCTGCTCTACCGGGCTGAGCTACGCCAGCCAGACAAAACGGGAATGGTAGCACGCTACTTGCAGGCGGCGCAACACCCCCGCACGGCCAGGCACCCGCCGCCACCGTTCGACCGCCCCATTATGGCCCGATCTCTGAACTGCGTGCCAGGCCGCGGCGTCATCCCCGCCCATGCCCGGCTTCGCGACCCCGGCTCCGCTGCCGCAGGGCTTCGAACAGGACGATGCCCGCCGATACAGAGACGTTCAGGCTCTCGACGTGCCCCCGCATCGGGATGGCGACGAGGTGGTCGCAGCTCTCGCGCACCAGCCGCCGCAGCCCCGCGCCCTCGGCCCCGAATACGAAGGCGGTCGGCACGCCGTAGTCGACCTGGTCGTAGCTCGCCTGTGCCGCGGCGTCGAGCCCCACCGTCCAGACGCCAAGCTGCTTGAGCTCCTCCAGCGACCGCGCGATGTTGACGACGGTCGCGATCCGCACGTGGCTGAGCGCCCCTGCCGACGCTCTGCCCACCACGCCGTGCAGGGGCGCGGCGTGCCGCGCCTGCCGCACGACGCCGGAGGCGCCCGCCGCATCGGCCGACCGGAGGATCGCCCCCACGTTCTGCGGATCCTCGATGCCGTCGAGGACGACGATGAGCGGCGGGCCGGCGCCGTCACGCACGAGCTCCTCCACGGTGAACGCGGGGAGCGGCTGCAACTCCGCCGCCACGCCCTGGTGCACGCTGCCGCGGGCCAGCCGATCGAGCGCGAGACGGTCGAGCGTCTCGATTCCGATGCGCAGCTCGCGCGCGCGCGCCACCAGCGCGTCGATCCGGGCCCCGCCGCCGCGCACGTGCATCAGGCGCGACACCCGCCGCGCTTTCAGGCCTTCGGAGACGGCGTGAATACCGAACACGACGGGCATCTGATTCACATCCGCGCGGCGACGCCGCGCAGCCGATCGGCGCAGGACGGCACCGCCACGATCCCGCTGTCGGCCGCAAGGGCGGCGCCGCGATCGATCGCCGGCACCGCCAGATCCAGCTCCGGACCGGAGTCCGCGGCGGTGAGCGCGGCCCGAACCGGATGCAGCAGCGCGCGCCCCTTGAGGCCGGTCCGCTCCCGCACGCGCGCGACCGCGGCACGAAAGGCCTCGCGGTCGAGGGCGTCCGTCCCGACCGCGTCGGCCATGGCGGCCACGGCGCGGGCGCCGTCGGGCTCGAGGCGCACCAGCCGGGCGGCCTCCTCCGGATTCCAGGCGAAGACGAACGCGACGCGCGCCGGGATTTCGTCCAGTCGATCCACCGACCCGACGGCCATGGCCAGCAGCGAGGTCACGTAGCCGAGCGCGGCGTCGGTCGCGTGCGTCACGAAGCCGGCCCGCACGAAATAGGCGAGCGACTCGCGCGCGATCCGGGAGGGCGCCGCCTCCTTGAGATAGTGCCGGTTCATCCAGGCCAGCTTGGTCAGATCGAACACGGCGGCGCTGTGCGTCACCCGCCGCACGTCGAACCGGCGCGCCATCTCGCGGACCGCGACCAGTTCCTCCCCGTCGCCCGGCGACCAGCCGAGCAGCGCCAGATAGTTCACGAGCGACTCGGGGAGGAACCCGCGCTCGCGGAACTCCGCGATGCTGGTCGCGCCGTGACGCTTCGACAACGGCGCGTGGTCCGGACCGAGCACGAGCGAGAGGTGCGCGAACTGCGGCAGCGGAAACCCCAGCGCCTCGTAGATCAGAATCTGTCGCGGCGTGTTCGAGATGTGGTCCTCGCCTCGGATCACGTGCGTGATTTCCATCAGGGCGTCGTCGACGACCACCGCGAAATTGTACGCGGGACGGCCGTCGGATCGGATGATGACGGGGTCGCCGATCAGATCGGTGCTGAACGTCAGCTCGCCACGGACGAGATCGTCGAACTTGATCTCGCGCTCGGCCGGCACGGCGAAGCGGACGGCGGCGTGCTCGCCGTCGGCGACGCGCCGCGCCGCGTCCCGTACCGGGACGTGCCGGCAACGCCCGCTGTAGAGCGGCGCCCGTCCTGCCGCCAGGGCGGCCTGCCGCTCCGCCTCGAGGACGTCGGGCGGACAGAAGCAGTAGTACGCCCGTTCTCTGCCCACGAGGCCGCGCGCGTAGGACCGGTAGAGCTCGATCCGCTCCGACTGGCGGTACGGCGCGTGCGGCCCGCCGAGCTCGGGGCCTTCGTCCCAGTCCAGCCCGAGCCATCGCAGATCCTCGATGATGCTCTGCTCCGATTCCACCGTGGATCGCTCGGCATCGGTGTCCTCGACGCGCAGGATGAAGGCGCCGTCGTGCCCGCGGGCGAGCAGCCAGTTGAACAGCGCCGTCCGCGCGTTGCCGACGTGCAGGTACCCGGTCGGACTCGGGGCGAATCTGACACGCGGCGCGCTCATCGGGCGCCCGGGTTCGGCACGCCCGCCGCCAGCACGGCGACCGCGTGCGCGGCAATCGCCTCTCCGCGGCCGACGGCGTCGACGCCCTCGTTGGTCTTGGCCTTGACGCCGACCTCGTCGGCGCGGCATCCGATGACGCCGGCAACGGCCTCGCGGATCGCGCCCACGTGCGGCGCGAGCTTCGGCCACTCGAGGACGACGGTCACGTCGGCGCTCGCCACCGAGAACCCGCGCGCACCGACGATCCCGACCGCGCGCGCCAGGAGGTCCAGCCCGGCGGCGCCCTTCCAGCGCGGGTCGCTGTCGGGGAAATGCTGTCCGATGTCGCCGGCGCCCGCCGCGCCGAAGATCGCATCGATGAGGGCGTGGCAGACCACGTCGCCGTCGGAATGGCCGACCGGCCCGCGTCGGCCAGGGACCCGCACGCCGGCGAGCACGAGCGGACGATCGTCGGCCAGCCGGTGGAGGTCGTAGCCGGTCCCGACACGCGGCGTCGGCGTCAGGCGGAGCCTCGCGAGCGCGAGGTCGGCCGGCGTGGTGATCTTCACGTTCTCCTCGTCGCCCGCCACGAGGCGGACCGGGTGCCCGCTGCGTTCCACGATGGTCGCCTCGTCGGTCGCCGCGCTGTCGCCGCTCGCGCGAATCGCCCCATCGAGCACTGCGCGGGCGAAGGCCTGCGGCGTCTGGGCGAGCCAGACCTCGTTGCGGGGGATGGTCTCGGCCACGAAGGCGCCGTCGGCCGCCGCCCGCTTGATGGTGTCGCGCGCCGGGACGGCCGGCACGGCGGCGCCCGCCTCCCGTGCCGCGGCGAGGACGCGGTCGATGATCGCCGCCGGCGCGAACGGCCGCGCCGCGTCGTGCACGAGCACGAAGTCCACCACCGGCGTGAGCTGCGAGAAGCCCGCGCGCACCGAGTCGTGCCGCTCAGCCCCGCCGGCGACGTAGCGGCAGGGTCGCGCGGTCCGACCCACGATCGCCGCCGCGGCCGTCATCCATTCCGCCGGCAGCACGACGACGAGCTCCGCGATCGCCGGATGCCCGTCGAATACCTCCACGCTGCGCTGGAGCATCGTGCGGCCGCCGAGGTCGAGCAGCGGCTTCGGCATCCCGGTCCCCATGCGCTCGCCGCGGCCGGCCGCGACGATGATCACGCCTACGGACATGGGACGGATTCTAACGGAGGTGCGGACGGGGGTGCGCACGAAGGTGCGGACGGGGGTGCGCACGAAGGTGCGCACGCTGGGTGCGCACCCTCGTCCGCACCTTCGTCCGCACCCTCCGTCCGCACCCCCGTCCGCACCCCCGTCCGCACCTTCGTCCGCACCCTCCGTCCGCACCCCCGTCTAGCAGTACCTCTGCGCGCGCGCCCTGGTGAGGTCGAGCGCGCGGCTGGCGACCGTCTCCGGGATCGACGCGGGCGCGAAGATCACGATCAATGCCCGAGTCGTCTCGACCGTGACCATCGTGCGCGCCGAGTCCGATGTGGGATTTCCGAACGGACCGGCATCGTCTACCAGCGCCAAGCGGCCGGCCAGGTGCACCGCGTCCTTTCGGATGCCCGGATATTCCTCGCCCGGACGGCCGAGCCGGAGCGTCACGGCACCGCGAATCCGATCGAGGTCGTAGAGGCCGAACGGCAGCTGCGACTCGAGCGAGCACCAGTTGATGACGTCGACCAGGCTGTTGACGCGCGGCAACGGGTCGCCCCGCCGGACGCGCCGCAGGAGCGACTCCGAGGACGGCCGCGTCTTGGTCGGATCGATTCCGACGTGCCGGTACATGGAGCGGACCGCCGCACTCACCTCGGTGGGCTCGGCGGCCGTCCGCATGTGCGCGGCCGCACTTCGCAGCGGCTCGTCGAGCGCCTCCGCGCGGGCGATCACCACGACGGGCTCGACGGCGCACCAGACCGGACGCACGATCGAAGCGATCTCGGCGTGGACCTGCATGCCGCCTCGTCACACACCCGACGCGACGATGTCGTGCACGCGATCGGCCAGCGCGCGCGCATCCTCACGACTCAGGCCGGCCGTGGGAACGGACGCGTGCACCGTGACGATCACCCGGCCCGAGCGGACCGCCAGCCGGCCCCTGGGCATGACGTCTCGGCTGCCGGAGATGCTGATTGGCACGATCGGCAGGCCCGTCTCGACCGCCAGCAGGAAGACGCCGCCCTTGAACCTCGAGACCAGCCCATCGCGCGTCCGCGAGCCCTCGGGAAAGACGATCAGGCACGCCCCCTGGTCGGCGATGCGTTCCATCCGCTTGAGCACGGCCGCCCCGGGCTTCTGCCGATCGACGAGCAGATGTCCCGCCAGACGCAGATGCCAGCCGACGAACGGCACGCGGCCAAGGCCGGATTTGGCCACGATCCGGAGCTGCGCCGGCAGGACCGAGAACAGCACCGGAATGTCATAGAGACTGGAGTGATTGGCGACGAAGACGCAGGCCGTGGTCTGCGGCGGGCTGCCGCGCCGCTCGACGCGCACGCCGCTCGTGCTGAGAATCGCCCTGGACCACCACTGCGCGCACCGGTGCGGAAAGCGGCCGCGCCGGTCGAACGGGCTCGACGCCAGCGAGAGAACGCCGAAGGCGATGGTGTAGAGCGTGACGGCCGGAATCAGGACGAGGACCGTCCGCCACCAATCGAACGGAGGCGGCTTCACGCCTGTGCGGCGGGCCGGGACCGGCGGGGAGCGTCCTCGACCTGCGGGCGGTCGCCGCGGTCCTGCCGCTCGCCTCGCCCGGCGGCCGCGTCGCCGCCGGCCGGCGGGGCCGCCGGCACCGTCCCGGGCTCCGCATGACGGCCGAAGATCATCCGGCCGGCGGTCGTCTGCAGCACGCTGGTGACCACGATGTCCAGGTTCTTGCCGATCCGGCTGCGCGCGTTGTCGATCACGACCATCGTGCCATCGTCGAGGTAGGCGACGCCCTGGTTGTACTCCTTGCCTTCCTTGAGCACGAACACGGTCATCTGTTCGCCCGGCAGGACGACCGGTTTGACCGCGTTGGCGAGCTCGTTGATGTTCAGGACCTCGACCCCGCGAAGCTGCGCGACCTTGTTCAGGTTGAAGTCGTTCGTGACGATGCGCCCCATCATCGTCCGCGCGAGCTCGATGAGCTTCAGATCGACTTCCTTGACGTTCGGAAAGTCGAGATCGGAGATGATCACCTCGACGCCGACCATCTTGCGAATGCGGTGCAGCATGTCGAGACCGCGGCGGCCACGATTCCGCTTGAGCGGGTCCGACGAATCGGCGACGAACTGGAGCTCCTTCAGGACGAATTGCGGAACGACGAGCGCGCCGTCGAGGAAGCCGCTCTCGATGATGTCCACGATTCGGCCATCGATGATCACGCTGGTATCCAGGATCCGGTAGCGCTTCTGGGGACGGGTATCGCGGAAGATCGACGCGAGCCTCGTCGGCTCGAGCCACTCCCCTTTCCGGATGCCGACGACGAGCCCGAGGTACGGCAGCACCACGATGATGAGGCTGTGCATGAACTGCACGAGCGGGTTGGCCATGTTGGCCCAGAAGAGCGCGCCGGTGATCGCCCTCGCAATCGCCAGCGCCACGACGAACCCGATCAGGCCTCCGATGAGGTCGGTGAGCGCCGCCGCGCGCAGCCGCGCCTCGACCAGGATCGTCCCGAGCGCCAGCCCCAGTCCGAGCGCGACGTTGACCAGCATGTGCCCGTAGATGGGCGGTATCAGGGTCGCGACGTACGTCACGACGACGATGAAGAGCCCGCGGACCGGGGTGAAGCCGTGCGGCATCTGCGCCATTCTACATGAGCGCCTCGAGAGCCTCGCCGACCGTCCTCACGCCGACGATTTCGAGCCCGGCCGGCGCCTCGGCGGGAGCGAGATTCCCGTCCGGCACGACGCAACGACGGAAGCCGAGCTGCGCGGCCTCCCGCACCCGCAGCAGTGCCTGCGGCGTCGCGCGCACCTCGCCGGCGAGCCCGACCTCCCCGAAGACCACGGCATCGCCATGGATCGGCCGGTTCCTCAGACTCGAGGCGACCGCCGCGACGACCGCGAGATCGGCAGCCGGCTCGGCAATCGTCATGCCCCCCGCGACGTTCACGAAGACGTCGTCGCTCGCGAAGTTCAGACCCGCGCGCTTGTCGAGGACGGCCAGCAGCAGCGACAGCCGGTTCGGGTCGAGGCCGCTGGCGGTCCGCCGGGCGTTGCCGTACGCGGCACTGCTGACGAGCGCCTGGACCTCCATGAGGATCGGGCGCAGCCCCTCGATCGAGCAGAGCACCGACGACCCGGGCACGTTCTTCGGGCGTTCGGCCAGGAACAGCTGGGACGGATTCGGCACGGGGCGCAGTCCCGTGGAGGTCATCTCGAAGACGCCCAGTTCACTCACGGCCCCGAACCGGTTCTTCACGGCGCGGACGATCCGATGCGCGTGGTGGCGCTCCCCCTCGAAGTACAGCACCGTGTCGACAACGTGCTCGAGGACCTTCGGACCTGCGAGCCCGCCGTCCTTCGTCACGTGGCCGACCAGGATGGTAGGCAGGTTGTGCCCCTTGGCGGCGAAGAGCAGGTCCGTCGCCGCCTGGCGGACCTGGCCCACGCTGCCGGGCGTGGAGGGGATCTTGAGCGAGAAGACCGTCTGGATCGAATCGACGACCAGAAGCGCGGGCTTCAGGCGAGCCGCCTCGTCGAGCAGCCGCTCGACGCACGTTTCCGCGAACAGGTACAGCGGCGCGGCGCCCAGCCCGAGCCGGTCGCCCCGCATCTTGATCTGGTGCTCCGATTCCTCCCCCGAACAGTACAGCACGGGCCCGCAGGTGCGGGCGAAGTGCGCCGCGGCCTGCAACAGAAGCGTCGACTTGCCGATGCCCGGCTCGCCGCCGAGCAGCACCAGGGAGCCGGGCACGAGCCCGCCGCCCAGCACGCGATCGAACTCGCCGATGCCCGGTACTCAGTCGATCCGTGACCACCGCGGCCACCTCGGCGTACGGGCGCGCCGATCCGCCGCCGAGCACCGGGCGCGAACCGCGGCGATCGTCGCGAGCGGACACCTCCTCCACGAACGAGTTCCAGGCGCCGCAATCGGGACAGCGGCCGAGCCACTTCTGTGACTGGGAGCCGCAGTCGGTGCAGGAGAAGACGGACCTTGGTGGTTTCATGTCAAGCCAGAAGCCAGAAGCCAGAAGCCAGAAGCTAGAAGCTAGAAGGGCGTCCGGCACGAGCTCTGCACAAAGCACACCGCATGCACAAGACGCCGTGCCAGTCCTTCCAGTCGCGCGCCTTTCAACTCTCGCTGGAAACCCTCCGGTTCTATCGGCAATTGCAGGGCACCAGCGACGCCCCGTCCCATCTCACGAGGCAAATGCTGCGTGCAGGTACTGCCATCGGCGCCAACTTGGAGGAGGCAAGATCTGCACCTTCCAAGCGCGACCTCGCCGCGAAGTACACCATCGCTCTACGTGAAGGTCGCGAATTCTGCTATTGGCTGCGGCTCATTGCGGCCGATCAACCGGATCTCACACGGCAGGTCGACTCGTTGCTCGGCCAAGGCGGAGAACTCGTGGCGGTGCTCACTGCAAGCGTCAAGAGACTGCGCGCGTCGGAGGGTTGAGACTTCTGGCTTCTGGCTTCTGGCTTCTGGCTTCTGGCTTCTGGCTTCTGGCTTCTGGCTTCCGTCACCCATACTGCCTCTCAATCCGACTCCCCAGCCGGCAGACGATCTCCCAGGGAATGGCGCCGATGGCTGCGGCCGTCTCGCGCGCCGTAATCGCCTCCTGCCCCTGCCGGCCGATGATCGCCACGTCGTCGCCGGGCGCGGCGTCGAGGCCGGTGACGTCGACGCTGATCATGTCCATGCAGACCGACCCGACGATGGGCGCCCGTCGGCCCCGGACGAGGACGGCCGCGCGATTCGCGAGGCGCGTATCGAGCCCGTCCGCGTAGCCGGCGGGCACGATCGCGATCGAACGGGGGGTCTCGGCCAACCAGCGGAGCCCGTATCCCGCGCCATCGCCGGGGCGCAGGCCCTTCACGGCCACGATACGACTCGTGAGTGACAGGGCAGGTCTCAGGTCGAGCGTCGTGGCCGTGAGCGGCGGGGGCACGATCCCGTAGAGCAGCAGGCCGGGCCGCACCCAGTCGTACCAGGTCCGGCGGTCGCGCAGGAGCGCCGCCGAGTTCGCCGCGTGCCGCCTGGGCGGCTGCAGTCCCATCCTCTCGAGCGCGGCCACCGCCTGGTCGAACCGGGCCCGCTGGATCTCCAGGAAGGGCGACTCGGGGAGGTCCGCGGTCGCAAAATGCGTGAACACGGCATCGAGCGTCAGGTGCCGCGCGCCCAGCACGGCAGGCATCGTGCGGCCGAGGTTGTCGAAGCGGAAGCCGAGCCGGTTCATTCCGGTATCGATCTTCAGATGGCCGTGCAGGCGCACGTTTCTCGCGCCGGCGGCCGCCTCGAGCGCGGCAGCCGCGGCCGGCGAGGAGACGGCCGGCGTGAGGTCGAACTCGAATACGCCCGAGAGATCGCTGACGCTCATGGCTCCGAAGACGAGCAGCGGCACGCGAACGCCTGCCCGGCGCAGGAGCATGCCCTCCTCGATGTCGGCGCACGCCAGCATCGAGGCGCCGGCCTCTTCGAGCGCCAGGCCCACCCGCTCGGCGCCGTGACCGTAGGCGTTGGCCTTCACCACGGCAATGACGCCGGGCGGCCGATCGCCAGGTCCGGGCGCGCCCGGGCCCGCGGCCGACGTCTCGCGCTCCAGGAGATCGCGGACGGCGCGGAGATTGTGCGCGATCGCCTCGAGGCTCACGCTGGCGACGGTGGGACGGGTCACGCCCCCGCCTGGAGGTTCTCGAACCGCGTGTGCTTCTTGATGAAGGCGAGCCTGGCGGTGCCGATCGGGCCGTTGCGCTGCTTGCCGATGATGAGCTCCGCCACGCCTTCCGTCTCGGCGCGCCGTTCCGCCTCCTGCGCGTACATCTCCTCGCGGAAGATGAAGAGCACGACGTCCGCGTCCTGCTCGAGCGCGCCCGATTCGCGAAGGTCGGAGAGCTGTGGGCGATGATCGGTGCGTCCCTCGGGCGCGCGGCTGAGCTGGCTCAGCGCGAGAATCGGAACGTCGAGCTCCTTCGCCAGGATCTTCAACGCCCGCGAGATCGACGCGAGCTCCTGCTGGCGGTTCTCGAACCGCCCGCGGCCCTGCATCAGCTGGAGGTAGTCGACGATCAGCAGGTCGAGTCCGTGCTCGAGCTTGAGCCGCCGGGACTTGGCGCGCATCTCGAGGATCCCGAGGCCCGGCGAATCGTCGATGAAGACCTTCGCATCGAGCAGCCGCGCGTTGGCCTCCACGAGCCGCTCGTAGTCCGTGTCGGTGAGGAAGCCGCCCCGGAACCGGTGGGCATCGATGCGCGCCTCGGAGGTGAGCATGCGGATGAAGAGCTGCTCGGTGGACATCTCGAGGCTGAACACGCCAATCGTCCGGCGCGCCTCGAGCGCGGCGTTGAGCGCGACGTTGAGCACGAAGCTCGTCTTCCCCATCGACGGACGGGCCGCGACGATGACGAGGTCCTGCTTCTGGAATCCGGACGTCAACTCGTCGAGCTGCTCGAATCCGCTCGGGACGCCGGTGATCAGCCCCTTGTGCGCCTGAAGCCGCTCGATGAGCTGATAGCTGTTGCCGGCCAGCTCGGACAGCGGCACGAAGCCGGCCCGCAGCCGGTGCTCGGCGATCTGAAAGATCGACCGCTCCGCCTCATCCAGCAGATCGTCGGCGCCCTGCTCGCCGTCGTACGCCCGCACCAGCAGATCGTTGGCCGACTGGATGAGCCGCCGGAGCGTCGCCTTCTCCTTGACGATCCGGGCGTAATACTCGACGTTGGCCGATCGCGGCACGCCGTCGGTCAGGGCGGCAATATAGGCCGGACCGCCGACCTCCTCCAGCTCGCCCGATCGATGCAGCTCGTCGGTGAGCGTGACGAGATCGACCGGCTCGCTGCGGTCGGTCAAGCCGACCATCTTCTCGAAGATGCGCCGATGCGCGTCCCGGAAGAAATCCTGCCCGTCGATCACCTCGGCGGCCTGGTTGAACGCCTGGTTGTTGATGAGGATCGCGCCGAGCACGCATTTCTCGGCATCGAGATTGTGCGGCAGTACGCGATCGGCCATGGGGGAAGAACTATAACAAGCCAGAAGCCAGAAGCCAGAAGCCAGAAGCCAGAAGCTCGAACTGCCTTCTGGCTTCTGGCTTCTGGCTTCTGGCTTCCGTCCTAGGCCGGCACGATCTTGACTTTCAGCTCCGCGGTGACGTCCCGGTGCAGCTTGATCGACACGACGTGATCGCCGACCACCTTGAGCGGGTCGGGCAGCTGAATCTTGCGCCGATCGACGGTGAAGTTCCGCGCCTGCAGCGCCTCGGCGATGTCCGCGGAGGTCACCGAGCCGTAGAGCGTATCCTGTTCGCCCACGCGCCGCGCAATCGAGATCTCCAGCGCCTGCAGCCGCGCCGCCAGCGCCTCGGCCACCTGGCGCTCCTCGGCCTCGTGCGCTTCCGCCTTCGCGCGCTCGCGCTCGATCTGCCGCTTGTTCTCGACGGTCACCGCCAGCGCCAGCTTGCGCGGAAACAGATAGTTGCGCGCGTACCCGTCGGCGACCTTCACGACTTCGCCACGGCTCCCAAGGTGCTCGACGTGGTCCTTGAGAATGACTTCGATGGACATGGTTAGCTCCAGAACCTAATCCGTCACGTATGGTATGAGCGCCAGTTGCCGCGCGCGCTTGATGGCCGTCTGGAGCGTCCGCTGGTGCGTCGCGCAGGTGCCGGAGATCCGCCGCGGCTGAATCTTGCCGCGCTCGGGGATGAACGGCGTCAGCAGCTTGATGTCCTTGTAGCTGATGTAGTCGATCTTCTCCGCGCAGAACTTGCAGACGCGGCGGCGCCGGAAGAACGTCCGCCGCCCGCCTCGCTCCTTGTCGTCCTTCTTGCCGCCGGCCCGGCCGCCGCGGTTCTCGTCATCCCTCATCGCTCGCCTCCCGCGCGATAGCCCGAATCGCCGCTCTCACCGTCGTCGTCCTGCTGCCGGCGGTGCAGCTCCGTTTCGGTCGGTTCCGGCGGCAGCCCGCGGCGGACCCGGCGCGCCACCATCGCCGTCTTGCGGCGGACCTTGGCGCGCTCCGCCACGGCCAGATCCTCGTCGACCCGCACGATCAGGTGCCGCATCACGACGTCCAGGACGCGCAGCCGGCGGTCGAGCTCGGCGATCATGGCCGCCTGGCCGTTGATCACCTCGAGCACGTAGACGCCCTCGCGCTGATTGCTGATGTCATAGGCCAGCCGACGGCGGCCCCAGTTCTCCGTCCGCTCGATCTGGCCGCCGAATCGCTCTACGACGCCCGCGACCTGCTGGTGCAGATCGGCCAGGGCCTCCTCGGTCGAGTCGGGCAAGGCGATGTAGACGAGCTCGTACTGTCGGGTGGTGCTCATGTGCCTCCTCATGGACACGAATCGTGGCTGTCCCGCTCATCGGAACAGCAAGGAGCGCGTGATGCCGGCCTCAGTCGATGCGGCCCTCTCGGTTGAACTCGTTCATCATACGGTCGAGCCCGTCCGAAATCCACCGGCCGACCGCTTCGGCGGCGCGGCCGATCGCCTGCCCGATCACGGGCCGTTCGTCGGGCGCGAACCGCGAAAGCACGTGGTCGGCCAGATCCCGGCGCTCATCGCCCCGTCCCACGCCGACCCGCAGCCGCGCGTAGTCGACGGTCCCCAGGTGCTCGGCCACCGACCGGAGCCCGTTGTGGCCGCCTTCGGACCCGCCCGCACGCGCGCGGAGCCGGCCGAGCGGCAGATTCACGTCGTCACAGACGACCAGGAGGTCGGCGGTATCGACCTTGTAATAGCGGCACGCCGCGCCGACCGCTTCCCCGCTCACGTTCATGAGCGTCAGGGGCTTCAGCAGCCAGACCGGCCCGTCCGACCGGCGCCAGCGCGCCTGCAGGGCCCGGAAAGGCGCCGGCTCGAACCGCAGCTCGTGCTGCCGCGCCAGCAGATCCAGCACGTCGAAACCGACGTTGTGCCGCGTCCCGCCGTAGCGCGACTCCGGCACGTTCCCCAGACCGGCTACCAGCTTCACGCCGCTCGAGGCGACCGCGCCGATGTTCCTACTCCTTGTCCGCTTCCTTCTCGGTCTTGCCCTTCTTGATCACCTCGGGCTCGGCCGGCGCGGCCGGCGCGGCGGCCGCGGCCTCCGCCGGCGCCGCTTCCGCCTCGACGCGCGGCGCCACGACGTGCACGATCAGCAGTTCGGGCTCGCTCACCGGCTTCCACTTGCCGCCGGTGTCGAGATCGCGAACGCGGATGCCGTCGTTGATCATGAGCTCGGTGACGTCGACGGTCAACTGCTCGGGAATGTCGCCCGGCAGGCACTCGATGGCGATGCTGCGGTTGACGAAATCAATCACGCCCCCTTGCGCCTTGATCCCCTTCGCGTCACCGGTCAGATGCACGGGCACGGTCACCCGCAGGGCGCGGTCCATCGCCACGCGAAAGAAATCGGCGTGCAGGAGATGGTGGCCGACGGGATCGAGCTGGTATTCCTTGACGAGCACGCGCGCGTCGCCGACGCCGTCGATCCTGAGCGAGATCAGCGTGTTCACGCCGGACTGCGAATGCAGGATCTGCATCAAGGCCTTGGGATCGACCGCGACGGGCTCGCCCTCGCGCGATGGCCCGCCGTAGAGCACCGCGGGAATCCGGCCGCTCCGGCGCAGGCGGCCGGCATTGTTCCGGCCGAAGGCATCCCGGCGCGTGGCTTCGAGCGTGGCTTCCATGACTGCAACCTTTCTTGAGAGTTACACGAACAACTTGGAGACCGACGTCTCCTCGTGGATGCTCTTGATGGCCTGCGCCAGCAGGCGCGCGACCGAGAGCACCACGATCTTGCTGCACGCCGCGCGGGCGCCGTTCAACGGAATCGAGTTGGTGATGACGAGCTTGTCGATGGGCGCGGCTTCAATCGTCTTGATCGCCGGGCCCGACAGCACGCCGTGCACCGCGCTCGCCAGCACGCGTGCCGCGCCGTTGTCCTTCAGGGCCTGCGCCGCCTTCTGGATCGTCCCGGCGGTGTCGATGATGTCGTCGGCGATGACGCACACGCGGCCGGTGACCGAGCCCACCACGTTCATGACCTCCGCCTTGCCGTCTTCGCTGCGCCGCTTGTCGATGATCGCCAGATCGGCGTCCAGCCGCTTGGCGTAGGCCCGGGCGCGTTCGGCGCCTCCCGCGTCGGGCGAGACGATCGTGATCGGTCCGAAGTTCTGGCGCACCAGGTAGTCGATGATGCACGGCGCCGCGAACAGATGATCCACTGGAATGTCGAAGAACCCCTGGATCTGCGCCTTGTGCAGATCCATCGTCAGGACCCGGTTGGCGCCCGCCGCGCTCAGCAGATTGGCCACGAGCTTCGCCGAGATCGGGACGCGCGGCTTGTCCTTGCGGTCCTGACGCGCGTAGCCGTAGTACGGGATGACGGCGGTGATCCGCGAGGCCGACGATCGGCGGAACGCGTCGACCATCACGCACAGCTCGACCAGATGCTCGTCGACCGGCGACGACGTGGGCTGCACGACGAACACGTCGGTTCCGCGGATGTTCTCGTCGATCTGGAACGAGACCTCCGTGTCGGGAAACCGGTGCAGCCGGGCGCTGCCCAGCTCGAGCCCGAGATGGTCGGCGATTTCGGACGCCAGAGCCGGGTGCGCACTGCCAGTGAAAATCTTCAGCGGGCCGTGAATCATTGTTCGAATGGCGGGACCCTGCACCCAGCCAGGCGCGCTCGCTCGCGGGGCCCCAACGCCCCGCGCCGCTCCCGCGCATCCGTTCGTCGCTGGCGGGGACCCCAGCACCTCGCGTCGTTCGCGCGCGATGGACCGTCGCTGCGACGGCGGACGCTCCCAACTGGTTGGGGCGGAAGGATTCGAACCTTCGAATACGGGATCCAAAGTCCCGCGCCTTACCGCTTGGCCACGCCCCAAGACAAACACAAGAGTCTAGCACAGCCCCACGCGACGCCTGGCAGCGCGGCGCGACAGCGTGCGGGTCGAGATCACCTGCCATCCGGGCCGCGCGAGCCGCCGGGCGAGCCGGCCGCCGGCGGGTCCGGCAAGTCCATAGACCGCTGAGCCGCTCCCGGACATCAGCGCCGCCTCGACGCCAGCCGCGCGAAGCGCCTCGAGCATCTCGCCGATCGGCGGATGCCGCCGGGCCACCGCCGGCTGCAGATCGTTGCGCAGCGCGAGCAATCCCGTCGGCCAGCCGACGTCGACCGCCGGCGCCATCGCATCGTTCCGGCTCGCCCGCCGCGCGTCGTCGTCGAACCATCCGTAGGCGTCCGGCGTCGAGACCTCGAACGCGGGCTTGATGATCGTCACGCGGAGCGGAGTCGCGTCCAGGAGCGGCAGGATCTCCTCGCCGCGCCCGAGCGCGAGCGCCGTGCCGCCGACCAGGAAGAACGCCACGTCCGATCCGATCTCGGCTGCCAGTTCGGCCAGTCGCCCGTCCGGCAGCCGCCCGCCCCAGACGGCATGGAGGCCGACCAGCGCCGCCGCCGCGTCGGCGCTGGCGCCGCCCAGCCCGGCGGCCGCGGGAATCGACTTCTCGAGCGACAGGCGAACGCCGCGCGGTTCGCCACGCCGCCCGAGTGCTCGCCAGAGCAGCGCCGCCGCCCTCCAGACCAGGTTGCCGCGGCCGGCCGGTACGACCGGCGGACTGACGGCCAGCCGCATCGGACCGCTTCGCGCGACGATTGTCAGTCGATCGCTGAGCGCGACGGACTGGATGATCGATCGGACGTCGTGGAAACCGTCGGTGCGTCTCCGCCCGACATGGAGGGTCAGGTTGATCTTGGCCGGGGGCCGCAGGACCAGCGTTCGCGTCACCGCCCCTCACCCAGCGGTCCCGACGCCCTGAGCTGCTCGAGGGTCAGGGGAACCGCGGATGCGGGCGCCTCGACGGTGAAGGCGCCGGCGGGCAGCGGCACGTTGACCTCGATCTGACTCTGCGCGATGGAGAGCGCGAGCGCCGGACTCCGGCCGGGCGCCGAGGTCAGACGCAGCTGACGCGGCCACACTTCCGATCGCCCCGGGTCGCGGGCATAGTCGACGAGCAACCCGGAGCGCTCGACGGCGACGACGCGCCAGTGGTCTGCGACCTCGCGCAGGAAGGCGCGCCCGTGCACCGTTCGCACCGCGATCAGCTCGCCGAAGCGGGCGCCGTCCTCGACCGTCGGTTCGTCGAGGCCGCAACCCGCCAACACGGTCAGCAGCGACGCCGGATCGAGCGTGACGCCGACGAGCGCCTCCAGAATGCGGTCGGCGGGCGCCACGAGCACGTGATTGTCGCGCATCACGAGCGTCGCCTCCGGCTCGGTGCCGGCCAGCACGAACGCCGCTCGGCCGAACGGCGCGGGCGCTTCCAGCCGGATCTGTCCGCGGCTGGTCAGGCCGGCCAGGATCGTCCCTCTCGGCAGCCGCGTGGAGCCGACGCGTCCCGACAGCCGGAGCGCCGCAGAGAACGTCTCCGCTCCGCGGCAGCGTGCCGTCGCATCGCTCCAGGCCGCCGACGCTTCGGGGGCCGGCGCGCCGGGACCGGCCGGGACTTTGAACGCCGGCCGCCCGCAGGACGCGGCCAGGAGCCAGAAGCCGGAGGCCAGGAGCCAGAAGCCAGAAGGGCGGAGGCTGGTGACCTGGATCATCGCGCTTCTGGCTTCTGGCTTCTGGCTTCTGGCTTCTGGCTTCTGGCTTCCTCTATTGTCCCGCCAGCGCCTTCGCCCGGTCACGCGCCTTGGTCACGGCACCGACGTCGATGCCATTGCGGTCGCCCGCGAGCGCGTGATCCCAAGCCTCGACTGCCTGGCGGTAGAGCTTGAGCCGGAAGTACAGCTCGGCGAGGTGGTCCTGCACGACCGAGTGGGTCGGCAGCGCGGCGGCGGCCCGCTGGAGCGGATCGCGTGCTTCCCCGAGCTTGGCCTGCTTCACGTAGGCCCAGCCGAGGCTGTCGAGAAACGACGGGTTGTCCGGCTCGATGGCGAGGGCCCGCGTAATCAAGTCGACGGCCTCGTCGAGTTTCTCACCGTGGTCGGCCAGCATGTAGCCGAGGTAGTTCAAGGCTTCGGCCTGCTGCGGGTCATCGGCGATCAGCTGGCGGAACGTCCGCTCGGCCTCGTCGAACTGCTTGGCGCGTTCGTAGGCCGCGGCCAGATCGAAGAGGAGCTCCGGGCTCTTGGCGTCCCGGCGGCGCGCGTCCTCGAGCACTGCAATCGCGCGCCTCTCGTCGCCGGTGTACCCGAGCGCCTGGGCCAGCTCCCCCGCCATCCTGGCGAACATGCCGTTCGCGACGTCCTCGTCTCGCGGCGCGCGGACCAGCGGGTCGAGCACGGCGACCACGCCGGCGTAGTCCTGACGCGAGGCGCGGGCGCCCGCGAGCGCCAACGGCCCGCGCGGGTCCTTCGGATCGATGGCCGTGATGTGCCGGGCATCCTCTTCGGCCCGCGCCGTGTCACCGGCGCGACTGTCGACCTGCGCGAGCAGATACCACGGATTGATCTCGCCGGGGCTCTGCTCGGTGATCTTCACGAGCACGTCGCGACCGGCGGCCAGCTCACCGGCGTTCACGAGCGCCGCGGCCTGGCGAGTGCGGTACGAGAGGTTGTCCGTGCTGCTCTCCGCCAGGTGCGCCCACACCGCCGCGGCGTCCTTCCATTGCCCGGCGCGCTCCTGCAGGTCGCCGAGGCGGAGCCACAGCCGCGTCTGATCCGGGCGCTGTGCCGTGAGTTCGGCCATGGCATCTGCGGCCGATGCCAGCTGATCCGTCTGCTCGTACGCGTCCGCGAGGAGCAGCAGCGCCTCCGGAGACCCCGGCCGGTCGAGCAGGAACAGCTTCAGCCGCTCGATCCCTTTCTCGTACTCGCCGGCCTGCACGAGCAGGCGGCCGAGTGTCAGCTCGACGGTGCGATCGACGAGGCGGTCGTCGGCGACGACCTCGAGGTCCGCGATCGCCTCGCGGCGCAGCGTCGCGGCGCGGGCGGCGTCCCGCGTCGCCGCGGCCAGATCGGCCTTCACCAGTCCGCGGACGCGATGGCCCGCGCGGTTGTCCGGGTCGAGCGCGACCGCCGCGTCGGCCTCCTTCAACGCCTGTTCGCCGTCGCCGCGCCGACCGAAGATCAGCGCGAGCTCGGCATGGATATCGGGAGCGGTGGGGCACAGCTCGGCGGCCCGCCGGAGATCGGCAACCGCCCCGTCCACGTCGTTCTGATCGGCGAGGTCCCGCGCCTGCATGAACAGCAAGTAGGCTTCGCTCAGGTGCTCGGTCGTGACGGCCGGCGCGGCGGGCGCCGTCGGTGGCGTCTGGATCGCGAGGCCGAGCGCGAACAGGCCGGAGAGGAGCGGCATAGACTCCAATTCTTTCACACCCAGCCTGGGCCCGCGCGAAAGCGCATCGGCCCTGCTATAGTCCTGGCATGGCTGTGGATCCCGCGTTGCTCGAAATTCTCGTGTGCCCCGAGTGCAAGGCGCCGGTGAAGCTGGTGAAGAACGACACGGCCCTTCGGTGCGAGCGATGCCATCGCGTGTATCCGATCAAGGATGACATCCCGGTGATGCTCGTCGACGAAGCCACAATCGAGGATTGAGCCCCTCCATCCTGCTGGTCCGGCTGCGGCTGATCGGCGACGTCGTGTTCACGACGCCGGTCGTTCACGCATTGAAGCGGCGGTTCCCCTCGGCGCGGCTGACCTACCTGGTCGAGCCGGCCGCGGCCCCCGTGGTGGCGGCCAACCCGGAAATCGACGACGTGCTGATCGTCCCGTACACGCGTGGATGGCGCCGGCTCGCCGACGACGTGCAGATCGCCCGCCGGCTGCGGCGCGAGCGCTTCGACATCGCGGTGGATCTGCACGGCGGGCCGCGCAGCGGATGGCTGACGTGGGCCACGCGCGCGCCGCTCCGGGTGGGCTACGATGTCCCCGCACGGGCGTGGATGTACACCCGCGTGGTGCACCGGCCGCGCGTCCTCAGGCCGCGGCACTCGGTCGAGAACCAGTGGGATCTCCTGGCGGCGGTCGATCCCGCCTTCGGACCCTCACCGGATCCGACGGCCGACCGCGTGCGGATGCCGGTCGACCCCGCCGCGCGGCGCGTCGTCGCCCGGCGGCTGCAGGAGGCGGGCGTGCCGGAGAGCGGCCGCCTGATCGTCCTGCACGTGAGCGCCGGGAACCCGTTCCGGCGATGGCCGGAGCCGTCGTTCGCGGATCTGGCGGCGGGGCTGGTGGAAGGCGACGCGCAACGCTGGGTGCTCCTGACGTCCGGACCATCCGATCAGCACGCCGCCTCCCGCGTCGTCGACGTCGTCCGGGCGCGCGTCGGCGAGGAGCGCCATCGCGTCGTGGAGGTGGACGGACTGACGCTGTCGGAACTGCGGGCGCTGATGGATCGCGCTTCGCTGTTCGTCGGCGGCGACAGCGGTCCACTGCATATCGCGGCCACCTCCGATGTGCCGGTCGTCGGGCTGTACGGCCCGACGCTGAAGGAGCGATCGGCGCCCTGGCGGCCCAGGGAGATCGGGACCGCGGCGGTCGAGCCGGGGGCGCTTCCCTGCCGGCCGTGCGAGCAGCGCGTGTGCGCCCCCGGAGACTTCCGGTGTCTGGCGGGCATCACGGCCGGCACGGTGCTCAAAGCGGCCGAGCGGCTGCTGGAGTCGGCGTGAGCGAGCACCAGCACGCGAACCCGCGCGCACGCCGCGGGGCGAGGGGCCCCGGCGAGTGCGCGCGACGCAAGGGCGGGAGCGAAGCCCGCCGGACGACGCCATGACCGACTCCCAGGCGCGGCAGATCGAACAGGCCGGCTACATCGCGCTCGTCGCCTGCATGGGCGTCGTGCAGTTCACGATCTTCGGGGCCAACCTGATCGTGGTCCCGGGGCTGCTCTGGCTCGCGCTGGCCGTGCACGAGGCGCGGCGGCCGGACGTGCCCGCGTTCTTCTGGCCGCTGGTCGCGCTGGCCGGCTGGACGCTGCTGAGCTGCGCCTTTTCGCTCGATCCCGTCGAGAGCTTCACGCGGTCGCGGCAGCTCCTGCTCTTTCTGATCGTGCCGATGACGACCCGGCTCGTACGCGGCGACCGGGCGATGACGGCCGTCGACGTCATCATCGCGCTCGGCGCGGCCGGCGCGCTCGTCGGCATCGTCGAGTACGCCGCGCTCGGCTTCGACAATCTCAACCATCGGCCGCGCGGCACGCTCGGCCACTACATGACCTACTCCGGCGTGCTCATGCTCGTGACCTGCACGGCCGCCGCCCGGCTCATCTACTACCGGCGTGAATGGATCTGGCCGGCGATCGCCGTTCCTGCGCTCCTGGCCGCGCTGATCTTCACCGACACGCGCAACGTGTGGGTGGGTACACTGCTCGCCGTCGGCGTGCTGCTCGGCTTCCGTCATATGAAGCTGCTGCTCCTCGTGCCGGTCGCCGCCGGCGTGCTCCTGTTCGCCGCGCCCGCCGTCGTGCAGCAGCGCGCCTACTCGATCTTCGACCTGCAGAATGCGACCAACCGGGATCGGCTGGGAATGATCGAATCGGGCGTGGCCATGATCCACGACCACCCGTGGTTCGGGGTGGGACTGAACAACGTGCCGCGTGTCTATCCGCAGTATCGAACGGCGCTCGCGGTGGATCCGGAGGACGCGGTCGGCATCCCGACCCGCGCGCACCTCCACAACGTTCCCGTGCAACTGGCGGCCGAGCGAGGGCTGCCGGCGCTGGCCATCTTCCTCTGGTTCGTCGTCGTCGCCGGACGCGATCTGTTCCGGCAGCTCCGGAACGGCCCGGCACGGACGGTCGCGGCGGCCGGCGGCGCGGCGCTCGTGGCCATGATGGCCGCGGGCATGTTCGAGCACAACTTCGGCGACTCCGAGTTCCTGACGCTGTTCCTCGGGCTGCTCACGCTCCCGTACGCCGCCAGCCGGAGCCCCGCCGGGAGCGCCGGCCCGACCGCCTGAACGATGTCGCAGCTCCAGACGCTCATCCCGCGCCTGCAACACCGACACGTCGCCGTCGTCGGCGACGTGATGCTGGACCATTTTCTGATCGGGCACGTGGACCGCATCTCACCCGAGGCGCCCGTGCCGGTCGTCCGGTTCGAGCGGGAGGACTTCCGCCTGGGCGGAGCGGCCAACGTCGCGCACAACATCGCGCGAATGGGCGGGCGGGTGTCGCTCGTCGGGCTGGTCGGCGACGATGAGGCCGCCCGCGAACTGCGGAAGACGCTCGAAGCCGGCGGCCTGGATCCGGCCAGACTCGTGACCGACGCGCGCCCCACGACGCGCAAGGTCCGGATCGTGACCACGCGGAACCAGCAGGTCGCGCGGCTCGACTACGAGGGCGACGGCGAGCCCACCGGCGCCACCCTGCGCGCCCTGTGCGAGCAGGTGACGCGCGCCGCGGCCTCGGCCGACATCGTTGTCCTGTCCGACTATCGGAAAGGCGTGGTCTCCCCGGCCGTGATCGAAGCCGCGAGCGTGGCGGCACGGTCACGCGGAGTGCCGCTGCTCGTGGATCCGAAGGTTTCACGAGCCGAGCGGTACCGAGGCGCGGCGCTGGTCACCCCGAACCACCATGAAGCGGAGCTGATGACCGGCGTCTCGATCCGCACGCGCGACGACATTCGAGCCGCGGCAAGAGACATCCACGAGCGCAGCGGCGCCAACGTGCTCGTCACCTGGGGCGAGCACGGGATGTGGCTGCTCGACGCGTCGGCAGAGCCCTGGACAGAGGAAGCGCTGCCGGCGGCCGCGCGCGAGGTGGCGGATGTGACCGGCGCCGGCGACACGGTGATTGCGCTGCTCGCGCTGAGCCTGGCCGCGGGCGCCTCCCTCGTGCAGGCCGCCCGGATCGCCAACATCGCCGCCGGCCTCGTCGTCGCGCGCTTCGGACCGGCGGTCGTGGAACCCGGCGAGCTGACCGCCGCGGTCGAAGCGTTCACGGAGTAATGCCCCCGCTGATCCGCCCGCGCGAGCGCGCCGCCTGGGTTGCCGGATTCCTGCTCGTCGCCGCGCTGCTCGTCCTGACGCGATTCACGAGCGCCGACGCCGACTCGGTCCGCTACGCGACCATTTCGGCGACGCTGTCGACGCTGCCCGTCGTCCGCTGGGTGGCGCCGGAATGGTGGGGCCTCTCGCCCGACAACCCGCTGTCCGGATACTTTCTCGAGCACCCGGCCGGTCTCTTCCTGATTCCGGCCGCACTCGGCCGACTCGGCGTGCCTGCGGAGCAGGCGCCGTACATCTTCGGCGTGGCGGCCGGTCTCGCCGCGCTCCTCCTCGCGGCGTACCTCGTTGCCCGGTTGAGCTCCCGCGAGACCGGACGCATCGCGCTCGTGCTGCTGCAGCTGATGCCGCTCGCATTCGTGTTCCGCATCCGCGACAACCACGAGTATCCGATGCTGGTCTGTCTGCTCGTCAGCCTGGTCGGACTCGCGCGACTCGACCGGACGTGGAGCTGGGCGCTGGCCGTCGCGTTCGGATTCAGTGCGGCGCTCCTCGTGAAGGGCGTCTTCGCGGCCATCGTACTGCTCGGCGCGCTCCTGTGGATCCTCGTCAATCCCACCGGCGGTTCGCGGGCACGACAGATCGCCGCCTGTCTCGCCGCGGTCGCCGTGATGGGAGCCACGGCCGTCGTCTACGACGTGTGGTACGCGCACGTCACCGGCGGGCCGTTCTGGCGCGCCTACTGGGCGCGGCAGATTGCGCCGGTGGACGTCGCCTCGCCGCTCGGCGAGGGATGGAGCTTCGCCCGTCACCTCGGGTTCTACGCCGGGCGTCTCCTCTTTCATCCGGCGCCGTGGAGCGTCGCGCTGGTCATTCTGGCGTGGCGCCGGCGCCCGGCCTTGGGCGGCCCGGATTCTTCCGAACGGCGCGGGCTTGCGTTCGTGGCGACCTTCACGGCCTCGTCGGTGCTGCTCCTGAGCCTGGCCAGCCGCTTCGCGGAACGGTACGCGTTCTCAGCCAGTTACCTGATCGGCGCGGCGGGCGCCGCCGCCGTCGGATGCGTGTGGCCAGCGCTGGCGCGCGGCGTCGCGCGCCTGGACGATCGCGTTCCGGCGTTGCCGGTCGTCGTCTGGATCGTGCTCGCCGTGCTGCGTCTGGCGCTCGGGCCGTGGCTGCCGCGGATCGGGGGATGAGCCGGCCCCTGCGGCTCAAGGGCAGCGGTTCTTCACGAGCAGCACGTCTTCGGGAGGCCGGCGCGCGACGATGTCGGACAGCTTCGCGTCGAAGACCGACAGCGGGTGGCGGGCGGCGATGCAGACGGCGGGCGCCAGACGGCGGACGGCGTTCCATTCCTCGATGCCCATCAGGGCCCACGCCTCACGCGGACCGGCGAAGAACGCCTGCGCCTGCTCGGGACTGCCAATCTCCTCGACCGGGCCGCGGTCGGCATAGTAGACGAAGCTCTGGAGCCCCATGTTGAACGCGCCGAGCTTCGCGCCGGGCGCGGCCTCCGCCGCGAGCGTGCGCACCAGGGGCGGTACCGGCTTCGTGCGCTCGACGGCGGGGAGCACGAGCCCGACGAACAGGTAGTCGACGGCCACGAAGCCGGCGGCCAGGGCGAGCACGGCCGCGCGGCGGCGCGTCGTGAGCCAGAGCACGCCGGCCGTCAGGCCGGTGAGCCCGAGCACGAGGGCGTACGGGCGGGCCTCAGGCAACGCGTAGTAGCCGGCCGTCGGGCCGAACAGCCATGCGAGCACAGCCGCAGCGGCCACGCACAAGCCCGAGACGGAGACGAACAGCGCGCTCAGCAGCGGCGCTGGCCGCCCGGCGAAGCTGTCGGCGAGCGCCGCTGCGACGAGCGCGGCCACGGCCGGGACGATCGGAAAGATGTAGAGATCCTGCTTCGTCCGCGAGAGCGAGAACACGACGACGAACGCGACGATCCACCACCAGAGGAGTCGATCCAGCGCCGGGCCGGCGCTCGCGGCCCGCGAACGCCGCGAGCGGACGGCGGCGGCGATCCCGAGGAGCGGCGAGAGGACGAACGGCGCCCAGGGAAAGAGCTCGCCCAGCAGCACCGGGATGTAGAACGCGACGTTCCGGTCTCCGGGCGCCATCGCCGTGGTGGCGTAGCGCTCCAGATTCTCCTCGACGAGGAAGCTCGTGATGTACTGCCAGCCGTGCTGGAGGTACACCGCGATGTACCAGGGCAGCACGATGGCCAGCACGGTCGCGAGGCCCCGGAGCGGCATGAGCTGTCGGATCTCGCCGAGCCGCCGCTCCGTCAGCAGCCAGAGAAGGCAGACGAGCCCGGGAATCGCGATGGCGACCGGTCCCTTCGTCAGCACGCCGAGGCCGAGTGCGACGTACATCAGCACCAGATAGCGGCGCCGCTTCTGCGGCTGGGCCTGCGCCAGGGCGAATCCCGCGAGCGCGATCGACGTGAAGGTCGCCAGATAGACGTCGATGAAGATCTTCCGTGCGAACCAGACGAAGCGCGGCGCCGTGGCGACGATCAGGGCCGCGAGCACGCCGACCAGCCTCGAGCGCAGCGCGCTGCCGATCAGAAACGCCGCCAGGACGATGGCCAGCGCGCCGAGGGCGATGCCGATCCGCTCGACGGTCACGCTGTCGCCGAGTGCGCGATACAGACCCGCGACGATCCAGTAGCTGAGGACGGGCTTGTTGAACCGCGGCTGGCCGTTGAAGCTCGGATTGACGTAGTCGCCGGACCGGATCATCTGACGCGGCGTTTCGACGTAGAACGCCTCGTTCGTGTCCCACACCGAATTGGCGCCGAGAAAGATGAAGTAGACCGGAAGGGCGAGCGCGAGGACGACCGCGAACCTGCGAAGGGAGTTTTCCACAGGGAAAACTCCCGCTCAATGGCGGAAGTGCCGCCGCCCCGTGAAGACCATGGCGAGGCCGTGGGCGTTGGCGGCGGCCACCACCTCCGCATCGCGCATCGAGCCGCCGGGCTGGACCACAGCCGTGGCGCCCGCCGCCGCAATCGCATCGAGGCCGTCCCGGAACGGGAAAAACGCATCGGAGGCCGCCGCCGATCCGCGCAATCGATCGCCCGCCTTCATGACGGCCGTCTTGACCGCGTCGACGCGGCTCATCTGTCCCGCGCCTATCGCCAGGGTCGCATCCGGCGACGTGAACACGACGGCGTTGGACTTCACGTGCGCGCACACGCGCCAGGCGAACCGCAGCGCCCGCCACTCCTCGGGCGTCGGAGCCCGGTCGGTGGCCACGCGCGGCTGCTCCCCGGCCGGCCACGGCTCGCGCGCCTCGCTGACCACGTCCCGCACCTGCACGAGCCATCCGCCGAGAATCGACCTGGCATCCCGACCCGCGTCGGGATCCGAGAAGTCGGCCGTGACCACTCGGAGGTTCGGCTTGCCGCCGAGCATCGCCAGCACGTCGCCGGACGGCCTCAGCCCCGGCGCGATGACGGCCTCGATGAACGTGCTCGTCAGCGCGCGCGCCGTATCCGGATCAATCGGCCGATTGAGTCCGACAATGCCCCCGAACGCCGACAGCGGGTCGGCCTCGCGCGCACGCACGTAGGCCTCCTCGAGCGAAGCGGCCGTCGCGACGCCGCAGGGATTCGTGTGCTTGATCACGACGGCGGCCGGCGTCTCGAACTCGAGCGCAAGGCGCGCGGCCGCGTCGAGGTCGAGCAGGTTCGTATAGGAGAGCTCCTTGCCCTGGTGCACGACGGCCCCGCCGAAGCCCGCCGGCCCCTCCGCATACCAGGCGCCGGACTGATGCGGATTCTCGCCATACCGCAGGTCCCGCAGCTTCGTCAGCTGCGGGCGCCAGCTCGCCGGCAGCAGGTCCGGCGCAGGCTCCGCCCGCGCGAACGACGAGGAGGGCTCGTCGAACCGGACCCGCTCGAGGGTCGAGGCGATCGTGCGATGGTACTCGGCCGTGTGCGCGATCGCCTTTCTGGCCAGCTCGAAGCGGAACGGCAGCGAGGCGCCGCCGGCCGAGAGCGCCGACAGCACCCGCGGATAGTCGGCCGGGTCGACGACGACGAGCACGTCCCGGAAGTTCTTCGCCGCCGCGCGCAGCAGACTCGGACCGCCGATATCGATCTCCTCGATCAGCTCGTCGAACGGCGTCTCGGCCCGCGCCGCCGCTTTCGCGAACGGATAGAGATTGACGACGACGAGGTCGATCGCCGTGATGCCGTGGGCGGCGAGCGCGGCCCGATCGTCCGCGCGATGCCGGCGGGCGAGGATGCCCGCGTGCACGCGCGGGTGCAGCGTCTTCACGCGGCCGTCCATCATCTCGGGAAAGCCGGTCACGTCGGCCATCCCCAGCACGGACATGTCTGCCTGCCTGAGGACTTGGGCAGTTCCCCCAGTCGAAACCAGCTCCCAGCCGCGCTCCACCAGCTCCGCGGCGAACGGCACGAGCCCGTTCTTGTCCGAGACACTCAATAACGCACGCATAGTGATTGACAAGCTCCGTTCCGCCCGGCTAGAGTCCCCGGTTGACGTTGGGCGGGCTGGCGTCGAAGTTGAGGCCGCACGTTGCGGCCTTTTTTTGTCACCGCGTCGCGCTCGCAGTACGGGCGACGCGGGGGCAGTGCGGCGGATTCCGCCGCAATTCTCGCAAGGCAGGCACGATGCGCATCACGGGCAAGGTCAAGTGGTTCAACAACGCGAAAGGCTACGGCTTCATCGAGCGTGAAGGGGGCAACGACGTGTTCGTCCACTTCTCGGCAATTCAGGGGGCCGGCTTCAGGACACTCGAGGAAGGTCAGGCGGTCGAGTTCGAAATCGTCGACGGTCCAAAGGGTCCGCAGGCCGGGAACGTCACCAAGCCGAGCTAACCACACGAGGGACCGGAGCGCGGCGTTCCGGTCCCTCACACCGCGCGGACAGCCGCCGCCCCGCCACACAGCCCGCCTCTTCTCCACTAGCCGATCAGAAACCAGACGAGCGGAAGCCAGAGCTCGCGCGCGTACGGCAGCGGCTGGTCGTCGATCAGCACCTCGGTGCCGGGGACGTCCGCGACCAGCTCGTAGAGATCGCGGATGCGGGTCGGCCGCTCGCCCGGGAAGAACCGAGCCCGATAGCGCGGCTCCCCCTCCACCGTCCGCTCGAAGAGCTCGTCCGAGGCGCGGGCCAGCTCGACCGCGCGCACGCAGTCCGGGCCGTCGAAGCGGGGGAAGTCGATCGAGATCGAGAACGGAACGGCCGGCGCGCCGAAGATCGCGGCGCGCAGCTCGGGACTGAGCGCCGCCAGCTCTTCGTCGCTTGGCTGTTCCGACAGATCCGCGTACGGCCAGAAGCGCTCGAGCGGCCGATGGACGGGCCGATCGGGCAACACTGGACTCGGATCGTTGGGCGAAGACATCGGTCAGTCGGGCGGCGGTCGGCGCGGACTCGCGCCGCGAACGCGAGTGATTCCGAAATGCTATCCTGATCGCCCCCGCCCCGCAACCGCACCATGCGCGAGTTCCACGTCATTCCATCCATCGAGACGTTCCTCCAGCGGGACGCGGTGCGGCAGGCGATCGAGCGCTACGGCCGGCATGGCGTCGTGGCCGCCGCGCGCGAAGCGGCCGCTGCGCTGCGAGCGTCCATCGAGCGCGATGCGGAGATTCCCGTGCCCGCGGCCGACTGGATGGAGGCAGAGGTGCTGTCTGCGCTCGCGTCGCGGATCGCCTCGTCCCTGCGGCGCGTGATCAATGCGACTGGCGTGATCATCCACACCAACCTCGGACGCGCGCCGCTCGCGGCTGCCGCCCGCGAACGGATCGACGCCGTCGCCGGAGGATACGCCAACATCGAGTTCGACCTCGCCGCCGGAACGCGCGGGCGGCGGCACGTGCACGCCGAGCGGCTGCTCTGCCGGCTCACCGGCGCCGAGGCGGGCGTCATCGTCAACAACAACGCCGCGGCCACGCTGCTCGCGCTCGCGGCGCTCGCGGCGGGCCGCGAGGTGCTCGTCTCGCGCGGTGAGCTCGTCGAGATCGGCGGCGGCTTCCGCGTCCCGGACGTGATGGCGCAATCGGGCGCGTCGCTCCGAGAAGTGGGCACGACCAACCGCACGCGCGTCGCCGACTACGCGGCGGCGATCGGCTCACGCACCGGGATGATCTTGCGCGTGCATCCGTCGAACTTCCGTATCGAGGGGTTCACCGAGCGGCCTCCACTGCGCGAACTGGCCGCGCTCGCGCACCGGTTTCAGCTTCCGCTCTTCGAGGACCTCGGCAGCGGATGGCTCCGGCCGGATGCCCAGGCCCCGGCGCCGCTCGGCCGCGAGCCGTCCGCGGTCGAGAGCGTGGCCGAGGGCGCCGACCTGGTCGCGTTCAGCGGCGACAAGCTGCTCGGCGGGCCGCAGGCCGGAATCATCGTGGGACGCGGGGGGCTCGTCGAGGCCGTGCGGCGGCATCCGCTGATGCGCGCGGTGCGAGCCGGCAAGCTGACGTACGCGGCAATCGAGGCGACGCTCTCGCTCTGGGATCAGCCGTCGCGTCGACCGGAAATCCCCGTGTACCGCATGTTGACGCTCACGCGGGAGGCGCTCGACCGCCGCGCGCGCGCGATGGCCGAACGCCTTGCCGAGGTGCCCGGCCTTCGCGCCGCCGTGCTGGACGGGAGCTCCACCATCGGCGGCGGCAGCGCCCCCGGTTCGGCGCTGCCCACGCGCCTGGTCGCGATCGAGGCCGAGGGCCTGTCCGCCTCCACCCTGGACGCGCGGCTGCGCGCGGCCGATCCGCCGGTCGTGGCAAGAGTCCAGAACGACCGCGTGGTCCTCGACCCGCGCACCCTGACGGACGCGGAAGACATCGAAGTGACCCGGGTCCTCCAGCAGATCATGACCGACCCGCCGCGCGCGGCCGTCGAGGCCGGGCCGGCCTCAGAAGATTGACGCGACCGAATCCATGGCGATGCTGATGAGCCGGCCGGGCAGGACGCCCAGATAGAAGACCGCGACGAGCGCGACGAGCAGGCCCGCCATGGCGAGGCGCGACGTCTGCGGGCGGTGGCCCGGCGCGCGCTGCTCGCTCATGTACATCATCACGACCACGCGCAGATAGAAGAAGACGGAGATCACGCTGGTCAGCACGCCGAGGACGGCGAGCGCGATCAGGCCCTTCTGGAGCGCGGCGCTGAAGACGTACCACTTCGCGACGAAGCCGACGGTGGGAGGGAATCCGCCGAGCGACAGCAGGAAGACGGTCAGCAGCGCGGCCAGTCCCGGGCGCTCCTGCCAGAGACCGGCGAAGTCGCGGATGTCGTCGTGAGGCCGGTCGGCCGTGGAGAGCGCCGCGAGCACGCCGAAGGCGCCGAGGTTGGTCACGCCGTACGCGACCAGATAGAAGAGCACGGCCGCCTTGCCGGCCGGGCTCGCGGCCACGAGGCCGACCAGCAGGTAGCCGGCGTGCGCGATGCTGGAGTACGCCAGCATGCGCTTGACGTTCGACTGCGCCACGCCGACGATCGTCCCGAGCAGCATCGTCAGGGCGGCGATCCCGGAGAGCACGGGCGCCCAGTGGACGTGCAGCGGCTCGAGGGCGGAGAGGAACACCCGCAGGAAGGCGGCGAACGCGGCGGCCTTCACCGCCGTCGACATGAAGCCCGTCACCAGGGTCGGCGCGCCTTCGTAGACGTCCGGAGTCCACATGTGGAACGGCACGGCCGAGACCTTGAAGGCGAAGCCCACGAGCAGCAGGACCATCGCGAGCACGATCATCACGCCAGGGTTCACCGACGCGCCGGCGACGCGCATCCCCAGTTCGTCCAGCCTCGTCGTGCCGGCCACGGCGTATGCGAACGCGATCCCGTAGAGGAAGAACGCGCTCGAGAACGCG
Organism: uncultured Acidobacteriota bacterium; assembly: GCA_963764505.1. Classification (GTDB taxonomy): domain Bacteria; phylum Acidobacteriota; class Vicinamibacteria; order Vicinamibacterales; family SCN-69-37; genus CAVXSP01. The sequence goes on from CAVXSP010000001.1 coordinate 3,585,454, forward strand.
CCGAGGACGAAGTACTTGAAGGCGGCCTCCGCCCCCGACGCGCTCGTCCGCTTGAGTCCGGTCATCACGTAGACGCCGAGCGAGAGGATCTCCAGCGCCACGAAGATGATCAGCAGATCGCGAGTCGATCCGATCATCATCATCCCGACGATCGAGAACAGCATCAGGGCCTGGTACTCGCCGCCGGGGAGGTGATCGCGCGCGGCGCTGCCCGAGGACAGCAGAATGGTGAGCAGCCCGATCCCGCAGAGCGTGATGTAGAAGAAGAGGCTGTAGTGGTCGATGACGATCACGCCGAACCCGGTGATGTCCTGGTTCCACAGGAACAGCGAGGCCGCCACGGCGCCGAGCAAGCCGATGCCGCCGAGCAACCCGTACGGCACCTGCTCGTCCGGTCCGCGGAACGAGTCGGCGAGGAGCACGGCGCACGCCGACAGCGTGACGATGAGCAGCGGCGTGACGGCAATCAGATCGGCGCTCATCTCAACGGTCCCCGCGACTCGGGTCGGGCCGGGCGGCCGGCTCCGCGCGCCGGTCCGCCATCGATTCCAGGGGCCGCGTCGGCAGCGGCGTCAGGGCGGAGCCGCCCGGCACCGGGACGGCCGCGTTGGCGGGGGCGCCCGTTCCGACGACGTGCTCCACCGTCCGCCGGACCGCCGGCTCGATGGGCCGGAGGAACACGCCGGGCACGACGCCCATCAGGATCGCCGCGGCGCAGATCGGCGCGATGACGAACCACTCGCGGACGCTGAGATCGCGCAGCCCCCTGTTCCTGGCATTGGTGACCGGCCCGTAGTTCACCCGCTGGAACATCCACAGCATGTAGACCGCAGAGAGAATCACGCCCGTGGCCGCGACCGCCGTGTAGACGCCGGCGGGATGGATCCGCGTCGAGCCGAACGCACCGATCAGGATCAGGAACTCGCCGACGAAGCCGTTCATGCCCGGCAGCGCCACCGACGCGAGCGTGACGAGCAGGAACGCGGCCACCAGCCTGGGCATCACCGCCTTGAGGCCGCCGTACTCGGCGATGAGCCGCGTGTGCCGCCGATCGGAGAGCATGCCCACGATCAGGAAGAGCCCGCCCGTGGAGATGCCGTGCGCCAGCATCTGGTAGACGGCTCCCTGGACGCCGTTGACGTTCAGGGCGGTGAGCCCGAGCACCACGAAGCCCAGGTGGCTGACCGACGAGTACGCGACGAGCTTCTTCATGTCCGGCTGGACCATGGCCACCAGCGCGCCGTACACGATCCCGACGACCGCCAGCACGGCGAGGTACGGCGCCACGACCTGCGCCGCCTGCGGAAACAGCGGGAAGGAGAAGCGCAGCAGGCCGTAGGTGCCCATCTTCAGGAGCACGCCGGCCAGGATCACCGAGCCGGCGGTCGGCGCCTCGACGTGGGCGTCGGGCAGCCAGGTGTGGAACGGGAAGAGCGGCACCTTGATGGCGAACGCGACCGTGAACGCCAGGAAGGGCCACATCTGCAGCGCCGGCGGCACGTGCAGGGCGTAGAGGTCGACGATGTCGAAGCTGGGCACGCCGGTGGCGGTCTGGTGGTAGTACGCGAGCCAGATGATCGCGACGAGCATCAGCACGCTGCCGGCCATCGTGTAGAGGATGAACTTGATCGACGCGTAGACGCGGCGGTCGTAACCCCAGACCCCGATGAGGAAGTACATCGGGATCAGCATGGCGTCCCAGAACACGTAGAAGAGGAACAGGTCGAGCGAGATGAAGACGCCGATCATCGCGGCTTCGAGCACGAGCATGAAGAACGAGAACTCGCGCACGCGCTGCTCGATCGACGTCCACGAGCACAGCAGCGCGATCGGCGTCAGGAACGTCGTGAGCACGACGAGGAACAGGCTGATCCCGTCGACGCCGACGTGGTACGAGATGCCGAAGTCCGGAAGCCAGGGGCGCGGGCCCTCGACGAACTGGTACTCGGCGCTCGACGCGTCGAATCCCCACCAGACCACGAGGCCGATCGCCAGCGTGAGCAGCGACACGGCGAGAGCGGTCCGGCGGACCAGGTCGTCGCGGTCGCGGCCGAGCAGGAGGACGAGCAGCGAGCCGGCGAGCGGCAGGACGACGAGCGACGTCAACGCCACAGGTAGTACCCCACGATGACAATGACGCCGAGCAAGAGCGACGTCGCATAGGAGCGCACCGACCCGGTCTGCAGACGCCGGAGGATCGCGCTCCAGCCGCGCACCGCCAGGCCGACGCCGTTCACGGTGCCGTCCACCAGACCCGCGTCCATCCCGCGCCAGAGCAGCGTCGTCGACGTCCTCTTGACCGGCTGGACGACGGCGGCGTCGTAGATCTCGTCGACGAAGTACTTGCCGAGGAGCAGCTGATACACGCCGCGGAACCGGCCCGCCAACCAATCGGCCGTGCCCGGCCGGCGAAGGTAGACGAGGGTCGCGACGCCGATGCCGGCCAGGGCCACCGCGGTCGAGAGCGCCATGAGGCTCAACTCGGTCGCGACGCTCTCGGGCTCGCCCGTCGCCGCGCTCTCCGTCTCGACCGTGCCGGGCGCGCGAAAGCTCGGCTCGAGGAACGCCTCGATGCGGTTGCCGCCATGGACGAGCGTCCCGGGCAACCCCACGTAGCCGGCGAACACGGATCCGATCGCCAGCACGACCAGCGCAATCGCCATGGCGGGCGGCGCGTCGTGGAGATGGTGGGACGAATGTGCGGACGAATGTGCGGACGAGGGTGCGGACGAGGGTGCGGACGGATGTGCGGACGAGGGTGCGGATGAATGTGCCGCCGGCGGCGCGTCGAGCGGCCTCGTGTGTTCGACCGCCTCCGCTTCACCACCCCGCCACGTGCCGAAGAACGCCAGGTAGAGCAGGCGGAACATGTACGTCGCCGTCAGGAACGCCGTCAGGACGCCGATCGCCCAGAGCGTCGGGTGCTCCGCGAACGCCTTGGACAGGATTTCGTCCTTCGAGAAGAACCCCGAGAGCAGCGGGACACCGGCGATTGCCAGGGTGCCGGCGAGGAACGTCCAGTAGGTGACGGGGAGCTTCGTGCGCAGGCCGCCCATCTTCCGCAGATCCTGTTCTCCGGCGAGCGCGTGGATCACGGCGCCCGATCCGAGGAAGAGCAGGGCCTTGAAGAAGGCGTGCGTATAGAGGTGGAAGATGCCGGCGCCGAACGCCCCGACGCCCATGGCCATGAACATGTAGCCGAGCTGCGAGACCGTCGAGTAGGCCAGCACCCGCTTGATGTCGTTCTGCACCAGGCCGATCGTGGCGGCCATCAGCGCCGTGATCGTGCCGACGACCGCGACCACTTCCATCGTGAACGGTGCGTGGCCGAACAGGACGGCGTTGCGGCCGATCATGTACACGCCCGCCGTCACCATGGTGGCGGCGTGGATGAGCGCGGAGACGGGCGTCGGACCTTCCATCGCGTCCGGGAGCCAGATGTACAGCGGGATCTGCGCGGACTTGCCGGTGGCGCCGAGGAACAGCAGGAGCGTGATGCCCGTCAGCGCGCCGATGGCCGTTTCGGCCGGCAGCGCGCTCACGCGGAGGGCGACCTGCTGGAAATCGAGCGTGCCGAACAGCTTGAACAGCCAGAACAGCCCGAGCAGGAAGCCGAAGTCGCCGATGCGGTTGACGACGAAGGCCTTCTTGCCGGCGTCGGCGGCCGACGGCTTTGCGAACCAGAAGCCGATCAGCAGGTACGAACAGAGGCCGACGCCCTCCCAGCCGACGAACATCACCGGGAAGCTGGCGCCGAGCACCAGCACGAGCATGAACGCCGCGAACAGGTTGAGGTACGAGAAGTACCGCGCGAACTCGCCGTCCGGCTCGTCGTGCATGTAGGCCGTCGAGTAGAGGTGGATGAGCGTCCCGATCCCGGTCACGATCAGGATCATCACGGCCGCGAGCGGATCCAGGTGCAGCGCGAAGGGAAGGTTCAGCCGGTCGGAGGCGATCCAGGTGTAGACGGTCTGATCGATCGTCCGCACGCCGTCGACAGGGGCGCGCTGCAGCAGCCCGCGCACGGCCGCGACGGCGACGCCGAACGACAGCGCCATGGCGCCCGTCGCGATGCCGCCCGAGAGGCTCTTGGACAGGCGACGGCCGACGGCGGCGTTGACCAGGAACCCGACGAACGGCAGCAGTGGGATGAGCAGCAGCATCTCTTGTTCGGGAGGCTACGCCCCCGCGCCCCCCCCAACGCGCGCATTCGCGTCTTCCCCATGATTCCCGCTCCGTGCGCGCGGGCTCACTCGCGTCCACTCGTTCGCAGGGTGTCTCACCATTTCAGCGACGTGAAGGCGTCCGGGTTGAGCGTCTCCCGGTGCCGGAACAGCGCGATCACGATGGCGAGCCCGACGGCCGCTTCCGCGGCGGCGACCGTCATCACGAAGAAGACGATGATCTGGCCGTCGATGGAGCCGAGGAACCGGTCCACCGCCACGAACATGAGGTTCACCGCATTCAGCATCACCTCGATCGACAGCAGGATCGTGATCAGGTTCCGCCGCAGGAACACGCCGGCCGTGCCGATGGCGAACAGCACCGCCGAGAGGACCAGATAGGAGTTCAGCGTGGGCTCGGGGATCATCAGGGTTTCATCTGCCTTCTGGCCAGCACGATGGAGCCGACCATCGCCACCAGAATCAGCACCGACGTCGCCTCGAACGCGAACGTGTACTGCCGGAACAGGCGCACGCCGATGTCGAACACGGTGCCGGCCCGTCCGGTCGTGGCCGGCAGGGGCGACACCTGCACGCGCCGCAGCGCCCAGAACAGCTCGAGCACGAGGACGACCGCCAGCACGGCGCCGAAGCGGCGGGCCCCGGCGCTGCCGAGCAGTTGCGTCCGATCGACCGTCACCGGCTGATCGCTCGGCACGTTCAGGAGCATGACGACGAACAGGAACAGCACCATGATGGCGCCGGCGTAGATGATGATCTGGATCGCGGCGACGAAGGGCGCGTCCAGCAGGATGTACAGCCCCGACAGCGCGCCGAACGACACGATGAGCAGCAGCACGCTGTACATCGGGTTGCGCTGCCCGACGACGAGCAGCGACGCGCCGACCATGACCGCCGCGAGAATCCAGAACAGCGCCGCGTGCATCACAACCCCAGGTAGACGACCACGCCGGCGGTCGCCAGGAGGTTCAGGACCGCGGCCGGCAGGAGCCACTTCCACCCGAACTCCATGAGCTGGTCGTAGCGGTAGCGCGGCAGCGTCCACCGCATCCAGATGTAGAAGAAGAGCAGCGCCCCGACCTTGATCAGGAACCAGACCCAGCCGAGCCACTCGGGCAGGAACGGCCCGTGCCATCCACCGAGGAAGAGGTCCGTCGCCACCGCCGAGACGGTCACCATGTTCACGTACTCGGCGAGGAAGAACAGGGCGAAGCTCATCGAGCTGTATTCGGTGTGGTAGCCGGCGACCAGCTCCTGCTCCGCCTCCGGGAAGTCGAACGGCGCCCGGTTCGTCTCGGCGACGCCGGCGGTGAGATAGATGAAGAAGCCGAGCGGCTGGACGACGATGAACCACTTCGGGATGAACCCCAGCCAGTAGCCCTGCTGCGCGTCGACGACCGTGTGCAGCGAGAGCGAGCCCGCCAGCATGATGACCGCGGCGAACGAGAGCCCGTAGGACAGCTCGTAGCTGATCATCTGCGCCGACGAGCGCAGGCCGCCGAGGAGCGAGTACTTGCTGTTCGAGCTCCAGCCCGCGAGCACGATGCCGTAGACGCCCATCGAGGTGATGGCGAAGATGACGAGCAGTCCGACGTTCACGTCGGCGGCCGCCAGATGGATGGGCCGGTCGAGCAGGCCGAAGAGCGTCGTGTCCGCGCCGAACGGCACGACCGAGAAGGCGGCGAAGGCGGCCACGGTCGAGAGGATCGGCGCCGCGTAGAACAGGAGCGAATCGGCGGCCTTCGGCCGCAGCTCCTCCTTGAACATCAGCTTGACGATGTCGGCGAGCGGCTGGAGCAGCCCCTTCGGGCCGACCAGATAGGGGCCATACCGCTGCTGCACGAGCGCGGCGACCTTGCGCTCCATGTAGACGAGGATCGCCGCCGAGTTCAGCAGCATGAAGAACGTGAACCCGATGACGAGGAGCTGGGCCAGGAGGATGCGATCCATGTCAAGCCAGAAGCCAGGCACCAGAAGCCGGCCCGATCAATGCGCCGCCCCCGCCCCCGCGAGCGCGGGGGTCCGCCAGTCCGCCGGCACCGTACACCGGCCCTTCGCGGACGTGTGCCTCGGTACTCGGCCCTGAAGGTCTTGATGGTCGAGAGCACCGGGGTCGCCGCGGCGTCGCCGAACGCGCAGAGCGTCTTGCCGAGGATGTTGTTGGCGACGGAGAGCAGCAGCTCGAGATCGGCCGGCTGGCCCTCGCCGCGCTCGATCTTGCGGAGCATCCGGAACAGCCAGTCGCAGCCCTCGCGGCACGGCGTGCACTTGCCGCACGATTCGTGCTTGTAGAAGTGGAGCAGGTTCTCCGCCGCCCAGACCATGCACGTCGTCTCGTCCATCACGATTACGCCCGCCGAGCCGAGCAGCGACCCGGCTTTCGCAATCCCGTCGAAGCTGGCCGCCACGTCGATCTGGTCGGGCAACAGGATCGGCACCGAGGATCCGCCCGGGATCACCGCCTTGAGGGCGTGTCCGCCGCGAATCCCGCCGCCGAAACGCGGATCGTAGATCAGGTCGCGGAGCGAGACGTCCATCGATGCCTCGTAGGTCCCCGGCCGGCTCACGTGGCCGCTGATGCAGAACAGCTTCGGACCGCCGTTCTTCTCGGGCCCGATCCCGGCGAACCACTCCGCGCCGCGCTCGATGATGACGGGCACGTTGCACAGCGTCTCGACGTTGTTGACGGCCGTCGGGCAGCCGTACAGGCCGGACACGGCGGGAAACGGCGGCTTGAGCCGCGGCTGCGCCCGCTTGCCCTCGAGCGACTCGATCAGCGCGGTCTCCTCGCCGGCCTCGTACGCCCCCGCGCCGCGGTGCACGAAGATCTCGCAGTCGAAGCCCGATCCGAAGATGTTGCGGCCGACGAAGCCCGCCTCCCGGGCCTTCGCCAGTTCGGCCTCCAGCACCTGCTGCACGTGATGGAACTCGCCGCGGATGTAGATGTAGGCGACCTTCGCGCCAATCGCGTAGCAGCCGATGAGACAGCCTTCGAAGAGCAGATGCGGGTTGCGCTCCATGAGCACGTGGTCCTTGAAGGTCCCCGGCTCGCTTTCGTCGGCGTTGCAGCAGATGTACTTCGGCTTGGGCGACTTCTTGTCCACGAACTGCCACTTCATGCCGGTCGGGAACCCGGCGCCGCCGCGGCCTCGCAGGCCCGACTGCTTCACGGCCTCGATCACGGCGTCGGGCGCCATCCCGAGCGCCTTCTTCAGCGCGCCGTAGCCGCCGCCCTGCTTCAGATAGAAGTCGAGCGTGTAGCTCTGCGGCTCGCGCACGTAGCGGGTGAGGATGGGGTCCATGTTGATCAACGACGAGCCGGAAGCCGGAGGCCGGAAGCCAGAAGGGCGATGGGGGCGGTCACGTCTGGCTTCCGGCTTCTGGCTTCTGGCCTGACCCCGCTTCCACGTTCAGATGGCACCCCGTGAGCGCCGCCGCGCCGCGCGCACGGAGATCCCGCACGAGGCGCGGGACGTCCTCCGGACGCTGACACTCCTGCCAGTCGTCGTTGACGCTCACGACGGGCGCGCGGTCGCAGGCGCCCAGGCACTCGACCTCGACCAGCGTGAACTGCCGCGCCGCGTCCGTCTCCCCTGGCCTGATGCCGAGCGCCTCGGCGAAGGCCTCGGTCACGCGCTCGGCGCCCATGAGCGCGCACGACAGCGTCCGGCAGACCTGCACGACATGGCGCCCGACCGGCCGCGTGTAGAACATCGTGTAGAACGACACCACGTCCTCGACCTCGGCGGCCGTGCAGCCGATCGCCTCGGCCAGGTGCCGCATGGCGTTGCGCGTGAGATAGCCCTGCTGCCCCTGCGCGAGGTACAGACCCGCGAGAATCGCCGATTTCCGCTGATCGGACGGGTACCGGGCGAAGATCGCGTCGAGCCGCGCCCGGTTCTCGGGTGTGAAGGCGAACGGAGGACCTTCCTCCGGCAGCGCGCGGCTGGACTGGTGATGCCCTCGGCCGTAGTCCATCGCGGGATGGAAACTCATGAGCGTCCTCTCGATCGATGCGTCCTCACCGGTCGACGTCTCCCATGACCACGTCCGTCGACCCGATCACGGCGATCACGTCCGCGATCAGACCGCCCTCGATCATCTTCGGCAGCGCCTGACAGGCGAGGAACGACGGCGCGCGCGACTTGACGCGCATCGGCCGGTTCGTGCCGTCCGACACCACGTAGAAGCCGTGTTCGCCCCGGGGCCCCTCGATCGGGACGTACGCCTCGCCCTTCGGCACGTTGAACCCCTGGGAGTACAGGAGGAAGTGCTGGATGAGCGCTTCCATCTCCGTGTAGACCCGATCCTTCGGCGGCGGCACGATGCGATAGTCGGCGCAATCGTAGACGCCCGTGGGCGAGATGCGCTCGAGGGCCTGCCGGCAGATCCTGACGCTCTGCCGCATCTCCTCCAGCTTCACGAGGTACCGGGCGTAGACGTCGCCGTCGATCTGCGTCGGGACGTCGAAGTCGAACGTCTCGTAGTGCAGGTACGGGAACGCCCGGCGGACGTCGTACGGCACGCCGACCGCGCGCGCCATCGGCCCCACGATCCCCAGGGCAATCGTGTCCTCGCGCGACAGCCTCCCGACGCCCTTGGTGCGCTTGACCCAGATCTGGTTCTTCGTCAGAAGCTTGTCGTAGTCGTCGATCTTGCCGGGGAACTTGTCGAGGAACTCCTTGACCGCCTCGTGGAAGCCGCGGGGCAGATCCTCGCGGAGGCCGCCGATCCGGAGGTAGCTCGGGAACATCCGGAAGCCGGCGAGCATCTCGTTGATGTTCATGAGCTGCTCGCGTTCGCGGAAGCAGTAGAGCATCACCGAGACGGCGCCGACTTCCATGCCGTGCGTGCCGAGCCAGACGAGATGGCTCGCGATCCGCTGGAGCTCGGCGATGAGCACGCGAATCCAGACGACGCGCTCGGGAATCGCCGCCTCGATGCCGAGCAGCTTCTCGACCGACAGACAGAACCCGAGGCTGTTCGATTGCGCCCCCAGGTAGTCCATCCGCTCGACGAGCGGGATCACCTGCTGCCACTTCTTCTGTTCGGCGGTCTTCTCGATGCCGGTGTGCAGGAACCCGATCGTCGGGTCCGCCGAGACGATGTTCTCGCCGTCGAGCTCCAGCACGAGACGGAGCACGCCGTGCGTGCTGGGGTGCTGCGGCCCCATGTTGACGGTCATCGTCTCGATGCGCAGCTCAGGCATCGCCACCGCCAGGGAAGCCAGAAGCTGGAAGCCAGAAGCCGGAAGCCAGGATGCTCTTCACTTCTGGCTCCTCGCTTCCGGCTTCTGGCTGGTTTCGTCCGTCGCCCGATCCCGCGCCGCCTGGATGTTCGCGGCGAATTCGTCGGCCGTCATCTGCAGGGGCGACCAGGAGGACGTCTCCTTGCGAATCTGGACGGGATAGTCCTTCCGGAGCGGGTGACCGGTCCAGTCGTCGGGCATGAGGATCCGGCGCAGGTCCGGGTGCCCGTCGAAGCCGATGCCGAACAGGTCGTAGACTTCTCGCTCGAGCCAGCCAGCCGCCGGGTAGACCCCGGTGAGCGACGGCAGCCGCGCTTCGGTCCCCGGGACCCGCACCTTCAGGCGGAGCCGGCGCGCCGGCGCCGCCTGCCCCGCCCGCGCGTAGGCCGCCCCGAGGCAGGCGAGGTGGTAGACGACCTCGTAGCGCGGCTCCGCCGGGAAGTAGTCGGCAGCCGTCAGATCGGCGAGCAGCGCGAACTGGAGCGCCGGATCGTCGCGCAGCAGACGGCAGACGTCGACCACGTGCTCGCGAGCGATGGCGAGCGTCGGCATGTCGATCGCCGCGACCGGCTCGGCGGCGGCGCCGGGCACGGCGTGGCGGACGGCGTCGACCAGGGCGCTGAAGGGCTCGGCTGCGTCGCTCACGCGGGCTCGCTCGCGTTCCCTCGCTCGCTCATGCGCTCATCCTCTGCCGATCGATCTTGCGCTGGAGCTGCACGATGCCGTAGATGAGCGATTCCGGACGAGGCGGGCATCCGGGCACGAACACGTCAATCGGCACGATCTGATCGCAGCCCTGCACGATCGCGTAGTTGTCGAACACGCCCCCGCAGCTCGCGCAGGCGCCCATCGAGATCACCCACTTCGGTTCCGGCATCTGGTCATAGATGCGCCGGAGCACCGGGGCCATCTTGCGCGACAGCCGTCCGGCGACGATCATCAGGTCCGACTGTCGCGGCGAGCCGCGAAACACCTCGGCCCCGAAGCGCGCGATGTCGTAGCGACCGCAGCTCATCGCCATCATTTCGATGGCGCAGCACGCCAGCCCGAACGTCACCGGCCAGATCGCCGAGCGCCGCGCCCACTGGACCATCTTCTCCACGGTCGTCGTCAGGACGGGGATTTCGAAGTCAGCCATGGTGATACTGAGTCAAGCCAGAAGCCAGAAGCCAGAAGCCAGAAGCCAGAAGCCAGAAGTGGCTACTCGAAACATCATCCCACGGCCAAGCTGCACTCGACGCTCCGAACTTCTGGCTTCTGGCTTCTGGCTTCTGGCTTCTGGCCCCTGGCCTGTCGCATTCCGTCTACCGCCGCCGCTCTCCCCAGTCGAACGCCCCCTGCCGCCAGACGTAGACGTAGCCCGTCACGAGCAGCGCGAAGAACGTGACGAGCTGCCAGAACCCGGTCGTCCCGAGGTCCCGGAACGCCACCGCCCACGGATAGAGGAACGCAACCTCGATGTCGAACAGGAGGAAGATCATCGCCACGAGGTAGAACTTGACCGACTGGCGCTCGCGCGCGTCTCCCACGGGCGGCATGCCGCACTCATACGGGGCCGACTTCTCCGCGGTCGGCCGTCTCGGCCCCACGAACTGGGACAGCAGGATCGAGCCGCCGGCGAAGCCGAGGCCGAGACCGATCATGATGACCACCGGGAGAAACCCTGGCATTGGACGCGTTGCACTCCGAGCTTGTACGTCGGAGGAACAAACTGAGATGCTAACGAAACGGCCGGCAACCTGCAAGGTCCCGCCGCGCCCGGGCCCGTCGCGCGCTCGATCTGTGGAAGACTAACGCCCGCATGATCGGCGTCGGCATCATCGGATATGGCTACTGGGGTCCCAATCTCGTGCGCAACCTCGCCGAGGCGCGGGGCGCCGTCGTGCGAAGCCTCTGCGACCTGAACGGGGCGCGCCTCGCGCTCGCGTCGGCGCGCTATCCGGCGGCCCGCGCCGTCGCGGATCCTCGGGACCTCATCGCCGATGCGAGCGTCGACGCGGTCGCGATCGCCACGCCCGTCTCGACGCACTTCGATCTCGCGATGCGCGCGCTCCAGGCGGGCAAGCACGTCATGGTCGAGAAGCCGCTGGCGGCGACGGCCGCCGACGCCGAGCGGCTGGCGGAGGAAGCCGATCGCCGGGGGCTCGTCCTGATGGTCGACCACACGTTCGTCTACACGGGCGCGGTGCGGAAGATCAAGGAGATCATCGACAGCGGCGACCTCGGCGAGATCTACTACTACGATTCGGTGCGGGTGAACCTCGGCCTGTTCCAGCACGACGTGAGCGTCATCTGGGACCTGGCGGTGCACGACCTGTCGATCCTGGACCACGTCCTGCCCCGCCACCCGGCGAGCGTCTCGGCCACCGGCATGAGCCATGTCGCCGGCGGACCCGAGAACATCGCCTATCTCACGCTGTTCTTCCCCGACTCGCTGATCGCGCACTTCCATGTAAACTGGCTCGCTCCGGTGAAGGTCCGGCGCACGCTGATCGGCGGCGGGCGGAAGATGATCGTCTACGACGACATCGAGCCGAGCGAGAAGGTCAAGGTCTACGACCGCGGGATCTCCGTGAGCGACGGCAGTGCCGAAGGCGTCTACAAGATGCTCGTGAGCTACCGCACCGGCGACATGTGGGCGCCGCGCGTCGACGTGACCGAGGCGCTGCAGGTCGAGGTGGCGCACTTCCTCCGCTGCATCGACGAACGCGAGCGTCCGATCACGGGCGGCGACGCCGGCGTCCGCGTCGTCCGCATCCTCGAAGCCGCCACCGAGTCCATGCGCCAGCACGGCCGGCCGGTGCCCCTCGCGTAGGACCGAAGCCCGATGCCCCCCAGCGTGTCCGTCTGCTTCCCTGCGTTCAACGAGGAGGCGACGATCGCGCGGGTGCTCGAGGACGCCCACGCGCGGCTCGCCGGCTCCGGGCTCGACTACGAGATGCTCGTCTGCGACGACGGATCGACCGACCGGACGGGGGCGATCGCCGACGGCGTCGCCGCCCGGCACGCGGGGATCCGGGTGCTGCACCATCCCCGCAATCTCGGGATCCGCGCCACGTTCGAACACCTCTATCGCGAGGCGACGAAGGAGTTCGTGTTCCTGAACTCGACCGACGGGCAGTGGGAGACCGCGGTGCTCTTCGACCTGCTGCCTCTCGCGCGGGACCACGACATCGTGATTGCCGCGCGCCGCGACAAACAGTACCCGGGCCGCGCGCGCGGTCGTGTCGTGGGGATTCAACCTCGTGCCGCGCCTGCTCTTCGGGGTCGCGACGCGCGACGCGGGCGCCGTCAAGCTCGTGCGCCGGGAGATCATCGACCGGTTCACGCTCGTGTCCCGTTCGCCGTTCTCCGAAGCGGAGCGGCTCGTGCGGGCCGCGCGCGCCGGCTACCGCATCACCGAGCACCCCACCGCCACGAAGCCGCGCGAGCGTGGCCGGTCGCGAGGCGCCAGCCGCCGTCTGGTCCTGGAGGCGCTCGGCGACGTCTGGCGCGTCTGGCGCGCCCTCCGGCGCGAGGAGACCGCCGCGCCGCCGCTCCGACGGCCCGTCCCCGACTCCCATGCCCATCGCCGCTGACGTCCGCCTCGGCCCCGGCGTGCGGATCCCACACCCGGACCTCGTCAATCTGTACGGCTGCGCGGTCGGCCCCGAGACGAAGATTGGCACGTTCGTCGAGATCCAGCGGAACGCGGCGGTCGGCGCCCGGTGCAAGATCTCGTCGCACACGTTCATCTGCGAGGGCGTGACGCTCGAGGACGAGGTGTTCGTCGGCCACGGCGTGATGTTCATCAACGACCGGCATCCGCGCGCGACGGCGGGCGGAGGCCGGCTGCAGAGCGAGGCGGACTGGCAGGTCGTGCCGACGCGCGTACGGACGGGCGCGTCGATCGGCAGCGGCGCCGTGATCCTCTGCGGCGTGACCATCGGCGCCCGCGCCATGGTCGGCGCAGGCGCCGTGGTCACCCACGACGTCCCCGACGATGCGGTGGTCGCGGGTGTGCCCGCCAGGGCGAGGCCCTGAGCAGCACGCGGCCCCTCGGTCCGTACCGAGTGAGCCAGCTCTCGAGATCGGGATGACGCGGGGCTACGTCGCGGCGCGCGGACCGGCTGGACGGCTGCCGCCGCCGCGGGGCGAGCGCTCGGCGACGAACTCGCGGACCGTGTCCACGACGCGCCCCTGCTGTTCCGGCCTGAGCTGCGGGTACATCGGCAGCGAGACGATCTCGCCCGCCAGCCGCTCCGCGATCGGGAAATCGCCGCGCGCGTAGCCGAGCCGCTCGCAGGCGGGCTGCAGGTGCAGCGGAATCGGATAGTGAATGCCGGACCCGATGCCCGCCGCGCTCAGATGCGCGATGAGCCCGTCGCGGTCGGCGACGCGGATCACGTAAAGATGATGAGCCCCGCGCCCGTCGGGGGGCTCGTCGGGTAGCGCGACGGCCTGCATCCCGGCGAACAGACGCGCGTAGATGGCCGCCGCCTCGCGACGCCGGGCGTTCCACGCCTCCAGGCGCTCGAGCTTGACCGAAAGAATCCCCGCCTGGATCGCGTCGAGCCGGCCGTTGAAGCCGTCCTGCTCGTGATGGTACTTGCGGGTCTGCCCGTGGTCGCGCAGCTGCCGGACCCGGGCCGCGACGGCCGCGTCGCTGGTCGTGACGGCTCCGGCCTCGCCGCAGGCGCCGAGGTTCTTGCCCGGATAGAAGCTGAACGCCGCCGCCCGCCCGAGCGATCCAGCCCGGCACCAGCGCTGCCGCGCTCTGGAATGGTACTCGGCGCCGTGCGCCTGACAGGCGTCCTCGACCACGATCAGCCGGAACCGATCGGCCAGCGCCTGGATCGGATCCATGTCGGCCATCTGTCCGTACAGATGCACCGGCACGACGGCCGTCACCGGCCGGCCGGTCCGGTGGCTCACCAGCCGCCCGCCGCCGTCGCGCGCGCATCGCTCGAGGTAGTCGGCGAGCTTCGCCGGATCGAGGTTGCTCGTCCGCTCGTCCACGTCCACGAACTCCGGGACCGCGCCGGCATGCGAGATGGCTTCGGCCGTCGCGATGAAGGTGTTCGGCGCGGTGAGGACGGCGTCGCCGGGCTGCACGCCGCATGCGATCAGCGCGAAGAGCAGCGCGTCCGTGCCGTTCGAGACGCCCACGCACCGGTCGACACCGCAGAAGGCGGCGAACGCCGACTCGAAGGCGTCCACGCGCGCGCCGCCCACGAACCCGGCGGTGTGCAGCGCCTCTCGGAAGACCTCGACCAGCTCGCCTTCGAGCTCGACATGCGGCGTGACGAGATCGAGAAACGGAATGCGGTCGGCGCCCAAGACGTGCTTTAGTGTTTCACAGAAGCATGCGCCTTGCCCTCTTCACGCCCTGGCCTCCGCAGCCGAGCGGGATCGCCGGACGCTCCGCGGATCTGACCGCCGCGCTCGCGGCGCGCGGCCACGCGATCGACGTGTTCGTCGACGAGCGGGACGTCCGCCTGACGTCCGTCATCGCGCGCCGATCCGCCGAACCGCCGGCACCGGGCGAGGTGCGCGTCCAGAGCGCCCACGACTTCGTCTGGCGCGCCGGCCGCGGCCAGTACGAGCTGACCGTGTACCAGATCGGCAACTCGCGGCTGCACGAATTCCTCTGGCCGTACGCGTTCCAGTGGCCGGGCCTGGTCCTCCTGCACGACGCGCGCCTTCATCACGCGCGCGGCCGCACGCTGCTCGCGCGCCGCCGGTTCGACGACTATCGCGCCGAGTTCGCGTGGAATCATCCCGGGCTCTCGCCGGATCTGGCCGAGCTCGGCACGCACGGCTTCGACGGGCCGTACTACTACCAGTGGCCGATGGTGCGGACGCTGGTCGAATCGGCGCGCCTGATCGCCGCCCACTCGCGCGGCGCGGTTGAACAGCTCCGCGAGGCCTTCCCCCATCGCCCGATCGACTACGTGGCGCTCGGCGAGGGCGCGGCCCCGGACGCCGCGGCGGCCGCGCCGGCGTTCCGGGCCGCGCACGGCATCGACCCGCGGGCCATCGTCTTCGGCGTGCACGGCGGACTCACCGCAGAAAAGCGCGTGCCCGAGATCCTGCGGGCGTTTGCGGCGGTCCGCCCCTGGATCCCGCGCGCGCGGCTCCTCCTCGCGGGCCGGCCGGACCCGGCGATCGGGTTGCACGACCGGATCCGCGCCCTCGGACTCGGGGACGTGACCTGCATGGCCGACGAGCTCCCGGATCGCGAGTTCGACGCAGCGATCGGAGCCAGCGACGTGACGCTCAATCTTCGATGGCCGACGGCGCTCGAGACCTCGGGGCCCTGGCTGCGCAGCCTCGCGCTCGCGCGGGCGAGCGTGATCGTCGATCTCGCGCACCAGCACCAGGTGCCCGTGCTCGACCCTCGGACGTGGCGCCGGCAGGCGCCCTCGGAGGACCTGTCGCCCGACGCGGACGCCCACGCGATCGCCGTGGCGGTCGACATCGTCGACGAGGAGCATTCCCTCCGGCTCGCGATGCGGGGCCTCGCCGAGGATGCCCCGCTGCGCGAACGGCTCGGGCGCTGCGCGCGCCGTTACTGGGAGCGCGAGCACACGGTTGCGCGCATGGTCGACGACTTCGAGTGCGCCGCGGCCCGGGCCGTCGACCTGCCGGCTCCGGACGCCGCGCTGCCGGCGCATCTCCGGCCGGAGCCGATGGCGTTCACCCGGGCGCTGACCGCGCGCTTCGGGGCCGAGGTGCCCTGACGGGCGAGACGCCGTACAATCCGCTTCCAGCCTCCCGATGCGCTTTCAACTGAACGGCGAACCGTACGAGATCGAGCGTCCACTCTCGATTGCCGGCCTGCTGGAACGGCTGCAGATCAACCCGCGGCTCGTGGCCGTGGAATACAACCAGGTCGTTGTCAAGCGCGCGCGTTACAGCGAGACGACCGTGGAAGAAGGCTCCGAGGTCGAGATCGTCAACTTCGTCGGCGGCGGCTGACGCGACTAGCGCGTCGGCGGCGCCAGCGCGTTCTCGCGCATCCAGTCGGGGATCGCCTCCATCGCCCGATACGAATGACGGTGTCTGGCGCCCGCAGTGAAGTTCAGGGTCCAGATGGCCCTCCACCGCTCCGCGCTCCAGAGCGGCCCGACGGTCACGACTCGGATCCGGTCGTAGAAGGCCGACAGTTGGGGATCCTCGATTCGATTGTGCCCGCCGGCAATGGATTCGACGTACCCGACCGGCACGGGCTTCCAGATGTGCGCCGGCTTGAACCGCCCGGTCACGGGCAGCGCAATCCGCGCGAGCAGCGGGTCCGTGATGCCGTGGGGATCGACGAGGAAGGCCGCGGGCCCGCGACAGAAGCCGTTCAGTCCGTCGCCGCCGATGGCGACGACCGGACCGTCGGTATGGCGCCTCACGCAGTCCGCCGCGCTAACGACCTGGAGAAACGGAGCGAACGGGAACCGCGCGCCCGGTCGCCAATGAGCGAGGCCCGAAGCCGGATAGTAGTACTCCACGTCCGGCGCCCTCGGACCCTCACGAATCGCCCGAAGAGGCGACGATGGCACGAGGAGCGAGTACAGGACGCCGGCGGCGACGACGCACCAGGGCCACGCCGCGCGCCCTCGATCGAGCTTTCGGCTCGCGGCCTCGAGCCGCTCGACCAGAATCAAGGCGGAGACCAGAAAGGCCGGCGCCAGGAAACGGAAGCCGAGGAAATCGCCGCCGATCGACCCGATGTACCAGAGATGGGCAAACGCTCCCGCACCCGCCAGCATCGTCCGGTAGCTCGTCCAGCACACCGCCAGGGCGGCGGCGCACACGAGTAGCGAGATCGGATCCTCGCGCAGGCTTTCGGCGAAGTAGTAGCGTCCCATCGACCAGAGCAGTTCCCGCGGCGCGTCGATTCCCAGCTTGGCGTAGTAGGAGTTCGGAAGCGCGAAGCCGAAGTAGACGAGTGAGAACAGGTGCCAGGCGCCCACCGGCAGCGCGCCCGGAAGCATCGGCACCAGCGATCGGCGTCCCAGTCTGCGCCAGGCGCTCACCGTCAGATGCACGAGCGCCGGCGCCAGCATGAGCGCCAGGTCCTGTCGGGTCAGGACGACAAGCCCTGCGCACAGGAAATCGAACGCCTCCTGAGGCCGAGTCCGGTCCTGAGGCTTGCTGCCGCCCCGCCGCTCTGGCCAGAGCCACCGTCCGAAGAAGACGGCGACGAGCAGGAAGACGAGCGGCGTCTCGAGTCCGGAGGACGTGAACGTGACGAACGCCTGGGAGCTCATGAGCAGCGCGTACAGAGCCCAGAAGGCCCCGCGTCCGTGCAGCCTCCTCTCGAGGTACAGCAGCATCCACAGCGAGAGAACGAAGGACAACGCCAGCGCCAGCCAGTACGCGCGATCCGGATTGGGCGTCGCGCTCGGATCGTGCAGCAGCGCGTACGGACCCGAGAAGACGAACATGAAGAGCGGCGAGGTGAACACCTGGACGCGCTCGCCGACGTTCCAGCGCAGGCCGAGGCCTCGCACGAAGTTGTCCGCGGCGCGGAACGTGATGAACGCGTCATCGCACACGTAGGCGTTGAAGACGTAGAGCCCCGCGAACGTGAGCACGACGATCCAGCGCCTCTTCACGTCCGACCGCCCTCGCCGGCGTGCCGCCTTCTCGAGCCTGCGAATGCGAGGCCCGTCTTCATGCCCGGACCTACCCCCGCCTCCCGCGCCGCCTGGCACCGGCGGCAAGCACGAATCCGAGCACAGCCGCGCTCACGAGCAACAGCACCCGGTGCGAAGGATAGGTCAGACGGACGTCATACGAGCCATCGGCCGGCGCCGAAAATCCGAGCTGACCGCCGATGTCGACGAGCGCCAGCGCGCCGGACGGGTCCCGCGCCTGCCACGCCGGATGGAAGTGCGTGCGGACGACGATCGGGTCGCCAACCCGGACATCCGTCAGCCGGACCGTCGCCCCGAGCGGTCCGCGGTCGACGAGCTCTCCTCGACCCGACCCGGTCACGACGGATCGCGTGTCGACGGGCGCGCCGGTCAGCTCGAACTCGCGCCACGGGCCCTCGCTCCAGCGCAGGGTCAGCTCTGGCCACGTCGCGAGCACCGCCGTGGCCTGACGCGACCAGACGAACAGCGAGCGCACGCCCCATTTCTGCAGCTCCCTCAGGAACGCCGGGCGATCGCCGTTCGCGAGCAGGTGCCCCTGCCACGCGCCCCCCGCGAGCATCTCGCCGCGAAACGGCGTGAACTGCCATCCGTCCCAGTAGCCGGCGTACAACCGCTTGCCCGTGGCGGCCGGCACCAGCGCTTCGTAGTGGGTGCCGTACAGCGACTTCTCGCTGTGCTCGCCCGGAACGGCGCTCACCTCGCGATGTGGGTTGTTCTCGAGCAGGACCATCTCCCCGTCGGCCGCCCGGATTCGCTCGACGAGCGCCGGCGCGAACGCCTCGACCGACGGCTCGTGCGGCACGGCGAATCCGCCTGCGATCGGCACCGAGAGGATGACGAGCGCGGCGAGCGCGCCCGCCTGGACCGGCCCGTCGGCCCGGGTCACGAGGAACGCGGCGACGACGACCGGTGTGAGGACCACGAGCAGGTGGGCAGGCCGCACGAACACGTAGCCGGCCTCCGGAACGTTGAGCAGCGTCAGGCCGAGCGCGAAGAGCGCGCCCCACGCGTAGAAGCCGGCCCGACCGGCCCGGCGCCAGGCCGCCAGCACCACGATCGGCAGGAACAGCTTCGTCGTGTCGCTGAACCAGCGCCACGGCGAACACAGGATCTGCACGTTGTAGCCGATCCGGCGGAGCACGCCGATCCAGTCGACGGCCCCCCCCGGCTCGAACAGCACGTTGTTGAACCGGAACTCCGCCGGGTAGCGGAGCAGCTCGAACGTCACCGGCAGACTGGCGAGCAGGGCGAGCGCCACGGCGGCCGCGCTGCGGCCGAGCTGTCGCCGGTCGGCATAGTAGACGGCCTCGACCGCGAGCAGTCCGATCGCGTACGCCAGGAAGGCGAGGTGCGAAAACGCCGTCAGCGTCAGCGCGAGCACGAGCGCGGCGAAGCCGAATCGCGCGCCCCGGCGGGCCGCGTGGCTGGCCGCGAGCACGGCGAGGACGCAGACGACGCCGGCGAGCGAGTTGGTGTCGCCGTTCCGGATCATGCCCCAGGCGAACGCACAGGAGCTCCAGGCGACGAGACCCGCGGCGGCCGCGCGCTCGCGGGCGCCGCGCAGATCGACGAACACGAGCGCGGGGATCGCGGCGAACAGGATCAGGTGCAGGACGTGGAAGCCGACGCGGTCGCCCAGGATCGCCATCGGAAGGGCGCCGAGCAGCGTCAGGCTCTGGGTGATGTCCGTCGCGGTCGCATAGCCGCCGAGGAGATTCCACTGCCAGCCGCCGAACGCGCCGCGGCGCAGCAGGGCGAGGCCGTCGACGGTGCTCGCGAAGCGCGGCGGCCAGTCATCGGCGAACGGGATCTGGCCCCAGGCCGACGGCGGCAGCCACTCCAGCAGGAACTCGCCCGCCAGGACGATCACGCCCGTCCAGAGCAGGATGGCGGACAGCCGCCCGGGCCATACGCGCGCCGGTGCCGCGCCCGGGCGGCCGGATGTCCGGTTCCGCCGTCGCATGGCGGGCAGCGCCGCGAAGACGATCGCCGCGGCGACCAACGGCCAGCGCCAGCCTCGCATGCCGCCCGGCACGTCGGCCCAGCGGCCCGTGAGCGCCACGTTGAGGGCAATCAGGCCGAGCGAGGCGAACGTCGCCGCGCGGTCCGCACGGAGATCAGCATCCATCACGGTCAGCGGCGCGGGCGGGCGTCCGCGAGCGGACGGATGACGCGCGCGATCTCTTGCGCAATGACGTCGTGAAGCTCCGGCGCGTAATGATAGCGAAAGAACGCCTTCCAGTCGTCGTGCGGGGCGAGCCATGCGTGGAGCGCCGGGGTCGGGTCCACGCAGACGACGTCCTCCGCGGCGCACTCGCGGGAGTACAGCCCGGCGTGCGTCGTTTCACCGGCGCGGACCTGGTCCGGGGTCGGCAGATACACCTGGACCAGCCTCGCGCCCATCGAACGCGTCGTGGTCAGAATGGCGTCGAGGAGACGGGCGGATCGATCGACGTTCTCCCGGACGAGTTGCCGCTCGCGGAGCGCCGTCCTGAAGATGTCGAGGTAGGCGAGGCTGCGCAGGTGCAGCCTGGCCTTGAACGCTTCCGGGCTCGGGAGCGGCAGGTTGTCGGCGATCAGCCGGCCATCGATCACGGAGAAGTGCGGCTTCGCATAATCGCGGAACCAGAGCCGGTTCCTGGCGATGTCGTCCTCGTAGTAGCCGAGCAGGACCACGTCGGGGTGATACGACACGCCGTCCTGCGAGAGCCGCAGCCACTGCTGGTCGGTGCCGTATCCGTGGATGCCGAGGTTGAGCACTTCGCTGTCGGCGAGCAGGCGCTCGAGTCTGGCCGAGAAGGTCTCGTCGTCGTTGACGCCCTCGCCGAACGTGTACGAGTCCCCGATCACGACCACCCGGAATCGTGCGTTCCGCGCCGGTGAGTACTCGCGCAGGCCGCGAACGGATCTCGAGTTGCTGCTCACCATCGCGTCGAGCAGCCGGACGCCGCGCAGGTTCGGCTTCAGCGTCCAGCCGAGCATCGGATCGAATTGATCGATCGCATATTGCGCTCGCTGGGAATCGTACTCTGCGCTCCGCTTGAGCCACATCACCTCCCACCAGCCGCTCGCCGACGGGTTGTACGGCAGCAGGAATCCACGGCGTGCCGCGATCTCCAGCATGCCGAGCGTCGCGCACACCGACACGAACAGCAGCAGGAGTTTCGGGACAGGACGGTCGATCATGGCGAGATCGCCCACACGGTGACGACCGGACCGCCCCGCACCAGCGCGTCGAACCCGCAGTAGGGCAGGTAGAACGCGTCGCCTGGATAGAAACATGCCGTGGCCATCGCCTCGCGCTCATCGGCGTCCGGATCCGCGAACGGGCTGAACGTCGCGACGGGCCGCGCGTGCGACGCGAGCCAGGCCCGCGCATCGTCGGTCGGCTCGAAGTACGCGATGGCGGGATGGGTCGAGGTGACCGCGTACTGCGCGGAGGCCTGTCCGATGGCGGCGGCCGTGCAGGGCAGCAGATCGACGCGGTCGAAGACGCGGCCGGCGCCCGGCTCGCTGTTGACGACCGGCGCGCCGTACCCCCGGCACACGGCGACGCGCGCGTGCTCGGGCAGGTGGCTGGCGATCCACTCGGCGGCGACCAGCCGCGTGTCGGGACGCGACGCGAGCCGATCGTAGGCGACGATCCGCGCGAGCGGCGGCACGGCGAGCGCGGCCAGCACCACGGCCCAGCCCCACCACCGGAGCCGACCGGCGAGCAGACCAACGCCAGCCTCGGCCGCGAAGATCGCCAGGGCCGGCAGCAGGGGGACGGGATAGCGCGGCAGCACCCAGGTGATGCCCGCCATGCTCGCAAACGCCGGCACCAGGAACGCCAGCAGGACCAGATCCACGGGTCTGCGTCGCCAGCACGCGCGGCCGACGCCGACGAGCGCCAGCAGAAAGGCCGGCCAGCCGAACGCGCCCGGCAGCGTGTCGGTCAGGAACCGGAACGCCGCGGGTGGGCCAGGCGTGCCGAAGAGCACGCGCCGCTGCGTTCTCAGCCCGAGGTGGACGATCTTGTAGTACCGGATGCACCAGGGCGAGGTGACGGCGAAGACGCCGATCGCGACGGCCGCCGCGACGACGAGGGTCCAGAAGACTCGGCGCCGCGATCCAAGGACGGCACGAGCGGCGGCGAGCGAGCGGCGCCAATCGACCGGGGATTCAGCAGTCCCCGCGAGCGCGGCCGCGACCGCCGTGGAAAGCGCGACGACGGCGCCATTGAACTTCGCGGACGCCGCGAGCCCGACGAAGCCGGCCGACCAGAGGACGTCGCGGCGGCGCTCGCTCCAGACGGCCCGTCCGGCGAAGGCGAGCGCCAGCGTGACCAGGAGCGTCATCGGCACGTCGACGGTGGCGTAGTGCGAATCGCGGGCGTGCAGGAAGTTCACGGCGACGAGCAGCGCCGCGACTAGCGCGATCGAACGGCGCCGGAACATCCACCAGGCCGCGAAATAGACGGCCACGGTTGTCGCCGTCCCGCAGATCGCGCCGACGGCGCGGGCGACCAGGTACGCGGCACCGGGCCGTCGGTGAACGAGCGCTTCGATGAAGGCGTCGGGCGACGGATACGCGCCGGTCCAGCGGCCCGCCGTCCTCCAGGCCGCGAAGACGGCGGCGTCCATGTCGTAGACGAGATCGGGATAGGGATACGCGAATCCGAGACGCGGCTGAATCGTGCGACCTCTGACCGGGTCGCGGAAGTACAGCAGCTCCGGATGCGGCATCCGGCCGCGTTCGACGCCGGGCCCGAGCGAGAGCTCCAGCGCGTGCCCGACGACGATCTCCTCGTCGGGACGGGCGAGCGGATGCGGAAGACCGTAGGACAGCCCCCAGACGCGCAGGAAGGCCGCCACGAGCACGAGTCCGGCGAGCGCGACGTACGGCCTCGTCAGCATCTACGGGCTCGCGCGGCGCCGGTACAACGTGTAGTCCTCGATCCGGATTTCACGGTCATAGGATTGCAGCAGCGCCTCGAGCGCGGGCGCCTGCTCCAGGCGGTCGACGGCATCGGCCATCGTCGTGCCGGTGTGCAACTGCTCGAACACGAGGTAGACCGGACGCCGCTCCTCGAGCTCGGCAGCGACCGAGGCCAGGTCGAACCCGTGCGCCGGGAAGGTCGCCGGCACGAACTCGTTGACGCGAAGGAACCGCTGAGACATCAGCCGGTCGGC
This sequence comes from uncultured Acidobacteriota bacterium, assembly GCA_963764505.1. Classification (GTDB taxonomy): domain Bacteria; phylum Acidobacteriota; class Vicinamibacteria; order Vicinamibacterales; family SCN-69-37; genus CAVXSP01. Next base: position 3,608,693 of record CAVXSP010000001.1, read on the forward strand.
TGCGAAGTAGAGCCCGGCGCTGTTGATCCCGAACTGGTAGATCCGATCGGCTGGCGCGGTGTGGGCGCGCACGTAGGCCGCGACCTCGGCGTTGGCGCGCGCCGAATAGCCGCCTCCGGTCGCGTACCCGCCGAACCGCTCCAGATACGCCATCGGATCGCCGCGGCCCCGCCACTGCTCGAAGTCCGCCTCCGCCGACTCGAGCACCCTGCCCGGGTAATCCCTGCGTCCGAGCAGGACGGCCATCACGATGAGGGCGGCGGCGGCCGCGACGCGCCGCGGACGGCCCGGCGCGACGGCTCCGGCCAGCGTCCAGGCGGCCACGATGGCGAGGGGCGGCAGCGCCTGCACGAAGTAGGTGTTGAACAGACGGACGCCGTTGAGCGCAATCACCAGCGCCGCCGCCCCGCCCCACGCCACGCCGAGGCCGGCGACCGGCTCGAGCCGCCGCGTGCGTGCGAGACTCCAGAGCGCCATCAGGACACCCACGCCGCCCGCCGCCCAGAGCGGGTCCGTCTTGAACCGCAGCCAGACGGCCTTGGAGTAGTCGAGCGCGAACTGCGCGGGCGCGAGTCCCTGAGCCACGTAGAAGCGATTGAAATCGACGAGCGCGACCCTCGCCTCGGCGAGAACGCCGTGGCTCCAGAGCCAGATCACCGTTGCCGCCGGCGCGACGGCGGCGCCAAGCGCCGCGGCCACGAGCAGGCGCGCCGGCGCGGCGTCGCGCCGCCGGTAGAGGAGGCACCAGCCGAGCAGGGCCACGAAGTAGATGCCCGCGTTCGGTTTGTACGCCACGGCGACGCCGCTGAACAGGCCGAGCCCGGCCGCGAAGAGCGACGGGCGGCGGCCTTCGCGGATCGCCACGGCGCACCAGGCTGCGCAGGCGACGGCGAGCGCGATGAACGTCTCGGCGACGCTGCGCTCGAGGAACCCGCCGTGTCTGTACAACCAGCTCGGCATCGTCAGAGCCGCGAAGAGCCCGGCGGCCGTGAGCCCCATGACGGACCCGTTGAGCCGCCGTACGATCGACAGCAGCACCAGCGTCGTCATCGCCGACACGACCAGGTCGAGCCACGCGATCGCCGCGGGCGTCCAGCCGAAGACGTTGAACGCGAGCAGATACGTAAGGAAGATGGCCGGCGGCTTCTGATCCCAGACGTCGCGATAGAGGACCTCGCCGCGCGCCAGGGCCCGGGCCGCGGAGGCGAACAATCCCTGATCGATCCCGAGCGGCTCGGCGGCCGCGGGGACTCGAATGAGTAGCGCGCCGACGATGCCGACCACAACGATGAGGAAGCCGGGGTTGAAACCGCGAAGTCCTGAGTACAGCGAGCCGAGGTGCGTTCGCCTGGTCGGAACAGCCACGCGTGAGGAGCGTTAATCGGTACACTAGACCATCACCGCGCACGAATCGCCGAGCCCGGCTCGGACGCGTGCCGCCACATGAACCATACCGAAAGGTTCCGCGCGTGAGGGGATTGATCCGGACCCTGCTGCTGCCCATGCTGCTCACGTCGCCAGGCGCAGCATTCGTCCAGGCGCAGAGTCAACCGCCTGTCCGCGAGGACTCACAGCTTACGCAGGGTCGTGCGCTCCTTTCGCGAGGGGATGCCGCCGGCGCCTTGGCGCTCGCGAGGTCGCTGCTCGGCGCCGATCCGGCGAGCGTGGAAGCCTTGGCCTTGGCGATCGATGCGGAGCTCGCCGCCAGCGGCCCGTCGGCGGCTCTTGCCAGCTACGAGAAGTGGGCGCACGCCAATCAGCGTGAGGCGCCCGCGGCGCTGCACCAGATTGTGCGCGCCATGCTGCGTGGCACCCTGTCGACTACCACGGCCGGGCCTCAACGGCTCGTGATCCTGAAGGCGCTCGCCGCGGATGGTGATACGGAAGCAGCTGACGCACTCGCGTTGGCACCTGCCAAGTCGGACGTGCTTGACAACGACCGCGCCATCACGAACCTCATCGCACAATTGGAGAACCCTGCGCCGATGGTGAGGATGCGCGCGATTCTTGCCCTTGGCGAGAGCCACAGCCCTCGCGCGCTCAACCCGCTCGTCGGGATGCTCCAGGATTCCGACGTGAATGTGCGTGCAGCCGCTGCCACTGCGCTCGGGCGCTTTGGGTCGAAAGCGGCGATCGGCCCGCTCAAGCTCGTGCTCGACGACCAATTCCCCGTGCACTTCCAGGCCGCGGCGGCCTTGTTCGCGTTGGGGGATGCCAGCGCGCTGCCCTGGCTTCGGTCCCTGGAATCGAGCGAGCATGACGGGATTCGCCTCGCCGTCGCCCAGGCGACGCGCAGCCAACCGGACGGTTCCTGGTTAGTGCTCGTGCGGACGCTGATGCGATCGGACGATCCGAACGTCCGCCGGCAGGCCGCCGAGCTCCTGGCACCCCACGATCCCGCAGCTGCTCGAGATGTGCTCGCGCCTATGCTCGCCGACCAGAACGTAGCGCTGCGCGACCTAGCTACGGCAACCTACCTCGAGCAGGCGGAAACGGATCTCGGCGTGCTGCGCTCGTTTCTGAGCAAGTCCGGGACTGATGTGCGCATCAAGGCGGCCATGCGAATCCTGGAACTGACGCGCTGACGCCGGTGCCGCCCTCGTTGAGACCGCTGATCCGCCGAGACGCGCCGGCTTGGTTCCTGTACGTCGTCGTCGCCGTCGCGCTCGGGTTCGTCGACTACCGTGTGCGGCGGTACCCCGAGCACGTCCTCACCGACTACATCCCCTCCGTAATCAGCGGCTCGGCGAGCGCACCTGGCCTGTACCGGGTGCTCGCGCCGTACGCCATAAAGGGGTTCCTCGAAGCGACGGCCCTGCCCGCCATGATCGGCTACCTGATCACGCGCCTCGTCGTGCTCTACGCCGCCCTCGTGACGCTGCACGTGTACCTGCGTTCGTGGTACGCACGTGCTGCCGCAATCGGAGGCACGCTGGCGGCCGCCGCGCTGCTCCCCCTCACCTTTACGAACAGTTGGATGCATCCCGACAGCTTCTTCGAGCTCGCACTCTTCACGCTGGGATGCGCGGCCGTTGCTCGTCGATGGGATACCGCCTTCTACCCCATCTTGGCCGTCGCGGCCCTGAACCGAGAGACCTCGGTCTTCCTCGTCCTCCTCTGGGGATCTTACCGGCTGCGAGAGAGCCTCGCGCCTGCGACAATCGCCCGCTGGGGGAGCTATGGCCTCACCTGGGCGGTGATCTATGTCGGTCTCCGCTGGATGCGCGGACTGCACCACTACCAGTATTGGATGCTTCAGGACAACCTGAAGGTGCTCGTGCCGCTCCCCGTTGGATTCGATCCGTACACACGCGTCGTCGGCGAACTCTGGCTGGTGCTGCTCATCGTGCCCGCAGCATTTGCTATCCTCGGGGCACGCCGACCGGGTCGTCCAGCATTCTTTGCCGCCACGCTGCCGGTAGCCGCACTGTTCTTCGCGACGTGCTTCTTGTTTTCGGCTGTCGCCGAGACGCGGATCTTCATCCCGCTGTTTCCGCTGCTGCTGCCGTCGGCTATGTTCTTCCTTACAGACGACCCGAATCCTCACACGCGGCCGCCGACTGACGTCGCCGCGCGATCGGCGCATCCGCGTACGCTATGATTTTCGGTCGCTGATGGCCAAGGTCGATGCGCGACTGACCGAGGAGTCTGGCAGCGCGACGCCGTCGTTTCGTTCGATCCTCGTCTGGATCCTGCCGGCCCTGAGCCTCACTTTCTGGTACGGGCTATCTGCCTGGCGTGCGGCCGGTGCGATCGGATTTCCGCTGGACGATTCGTGGATTCACGCGCAGTTCGCCAGAAATCTGGCGCAGGGCCGCGGCTTCACGTTCACTGTAACCGGTGGATAGCCGGCTCGACCGCGCCCGCTTGGACGATCGTGCTGGCGCTCGCACGGCCGTCGTCGGGCACGTCGTGGTGGCTGCGATCCTGCTGGAGTCGGGTTGCAGGTCCTGTGCGGAATTTTGGCGGCTCGTCTGGCCGCATGGTTCACTGCGCGCCGCGGACTGGCGATTGCCGCCGGCGTCGCCGTCGCGGCGTGTCCGCCAATCGTCTGGGGCGCCGGCTCCGGAATGGAAGTGGGACTCGCCTCTGCGCTCGCGCTTTCGGGATTTCTGCTCTATCTTTCGGCCGCCTCGTCGCCGCGCCGGCAACTCGGCGCGGTGAGCGTGTTCGCCGTGGCGTGCCTGGCGCGTCCCGAGATGCTCGTGATCTTCGGCATCGTCAGCGCCCACAGCGTGCTGCGTACCCGGCCCCTCGGCCAAATGTCCGTTCGTGCCGTTCAAGTGTGCCTGATTGCGATCGTCTTTCTGGGGCCGTTCGTCTGGTTCGACTACGCAACGACGGGCCGGCCGCTCCCGACGACCTTCTATGCGAAGAGCGGACCGGGCATCGTGCAAGCCGTGGCCGCGCACAATCGTGAATCGGTCGAACGTCTATTTCTCGTCTCTGGCCCGAATGCCGTCCGGCAGTTCGCCGACACGCTCGTGGATCAACTGGGCACTGCCGGATTCCTGGCGCTGGCCGGATTCCCGATCGCTGCCGTGCCGAGACTGCGGCAGCGCGGCGCCCTGCTGGTGGCGATCAGTGTTGCGGCTTCGGTATTTGCAATGGGGCTTGCCGCCCCGCAGCGGCTCAAGCCATCGAATTTCCGCTACACTGTCGAATTCGTGGTGCTCGCCATCACGCTGGGCGTCTCATCGCTGACCGCGATCTGGCCGCTCATTCGCCCACGACCGATTGGCGCGTTGCTCCTTGCCCTCCTCGTTGCCGTGATTGGAATCCGCTCGATCGAGAATGCGCCGATGTACGCCGCCTCGGTCCGCAACATCAACCAATTGCAGGTCGCGCTCGGCCGCTGGATGAAGCAGCGGCTCCCGACCGGCAGCCGCGTCGCCGTCAACGACATCGGCGCGGTCGCGGTACTTCAGCGGCCATGAGATCCTCGATCTGGAAGGGCTGGTGACGCCGGAGGCCTTGGCGTATGCGAGGCCCGTACGCGGCATCGGATTCACGACCGAGACTCGGCCGGACTACATCGCGATCTTTCCGGCATGGTATCCGGATATCGCGAGCCGACCGGATCTGTTTCACGAGGTCTACCGGATCTCGATCGCTGGCAACGTCATTTCGGCAGGTGATACCATCGTCGTCTACCGCACGCCGTGGACGCGTCAACCGCTACTGCCCGAAGCGCGTCTCCGTGAATGAGATCGCCTGACACGCGCGACTTCCACTCGGCCACGATGGCTCGGCGTGCGCTCGTCGCCGTCGGCTTGGTGGTCCCGTTCACCGTCCTGCTGGTTTGGCACGCGCGCCACTATCTGCCGTTCATTTCTGACGACGCCCTGATTTCGCTGCGGTACGCAGACCGCCTGATTCGCGGGCAAGGGTTGACGTGGACGGACGGACCGCCGGTCGAAGGTTACTCCAATCTGCTCTGGATCCTGCTCGTGGCGGCGCCCGGCCTCGTCGGCGTGGACCTCATCGATGCCGCGCGCGTGATCGGCATCGCGGCCACGCTGGTCGTGATCGGAGCCTTGGCTCTTCCGGTGTTACGCGGCCGTGGCCTGGCCGAAACGAGCTGGGCGGTGACGCTCGCCCTCTTGTTTTTTTGTCTGGCCGCCCCGATTGCCGTGTGGTCGATTGGCGGGCTCGAGCAACCGCTCTACGGCGCCCTGCTTGCGGCTTCGATCGCATTGATTCGCCGACTGGACGAGGACCACGCCGGTCGGCCAGGCGTGTGGCTCTCCGTCGCGCTGGGACTGTTGTGCCTCACCAGGCCTGATGGCGCGATCTTCTGTGTCGCCGCAGCAGCGGCGTTCGCGATCGGGTCACGGTGGTGGCGTTTGGGGATTCGCGAGAGCCTTGGCCGAGGGCTCGCGCTTGCGCGCGGACCGCTGATCTGTGTCGGCGGACAGCTTCTCTTTCGAGCGGTCTACTACCACGCGTGGGTACCGAATTCCGCCTTGATCAAACTGACGCCCTCACCGGAACACTGGCTGGGTGGGTGGCGCTATCTCGTCGCAGGAATCGAATCGCTGCGCCCATTTTCGTACATCGCCATGGCCGCGATCGCTCTGATAGCGCTACGACCGCGAACGCGGGTTCTCGGGCTGTATCTGTTCCTTGCCGCCACGCTGTGGAGCGGCTATGTCGTGTTCATCGGCGGGGACATTTTTCCAGCGTATCGACATCTCATCCCGCTCATCGTCATCGCTGCGTTCGCGTTCGCCGAAGGGCTCCATACGCTCACGACGGGCGTTCGGCGCCACTGGCGGCTGGCGCTCGTCGCCAGCGTCACCCTTGTTGTGGCGTTGACGTTGCCAGGTTACGCGCGCCGCCAGTTCGCGGACAAACAGAGCCAGCGGGCGGCTACCGAGCGCTGGGAGTGGGACGGACGCGCCCTCGGACTGCTGCTGAAGTCGGCGTTCTCGCGCCAGCAACCGCTCGTCGCTGTCACGGCGGCCGGATGTCTGCCCTACTGGTCTGGACTTCCGTCTCTCGACATGATGGGTCTGAACGACTCGTTCATCGCCCGGCATCCTCCTCCGAACGTCGGCCGCGGGTTCATCGGCCACGAATTCGGCAACGGCCGCTACGTCCTCGAACGGCACCCCGACATAATCGTGTTCAATATCGGGTCCGAGCCGATGTTTCAGAGCGGCGACGACCTCAATGCCATGCCCGAGTTCCACGACCGCTACGTGCCCGTGCGCGTTCGCACGGAACCGGCCCAATACATGGGCATCATCTACATCGACAAGGAGAGCCCTCGGATAGGCATTCTCCGGGGGGCGTCGATGGCCAGCATCCCGGGGTACCTGCTTACGGGCGAGCGGGCGACGGCCCGCCTGTCGCCAAGCGACGGGCTGGTGCTCGAACTGGCGCCGGGAGGCACAGCCAGTCTGCGCGTCGATTTCCAGACGGAGGGGCCGTGGACGATCCGAGTGAAGGCCGCAGTGCCGGAAGCCGTTGTCGCGCAACTCGTCCCGGACGGCCGATCGTCGTCGATTCGGGTGACTTCCAGGGCCTCGGCGACGGTCGACGTCCAGGCGATCGTCGTACGGGAGGATCGCACCGGCGCGGCGGCCGAACAAGCCGTCCCGTCCAGTGTTCCAGCGCAGGACGGCCCGGTGCTTGCAGCCCGGGGCGACCACTGATGTTGCGTGCGGGCCCGTCCCTCCCTAGAATTGGCCAGCGCGTGCTCTAATACGCGGGCGATCTGCGGCCGATACCTCAGGACAAAGGTCGTCTATCCGTACGTGCCGTCTCGCGGCAAGAGGGCTCCCTATGAAGGTTGTGTGTAACTCGACGCTCACGTCTCGCTCTCGTCCGCGTGTCCTGACGCTCATCGCGGCAATGGCGCTGAGCCTAGCACCCGGCGTAGCGTCAGCGCAGTTGTCGCGAGTTGGCGGCAGCACGGATGTGCTCGTGCCGCCCTATACGATTGGCGCCACCGATGTCGGCCACGATCCTGTGAACGACGTCTATCTGGCTGTCGGCGCGGGTGGAACGGTGATCGGCGCGTTTCTCGACGGTTCCGGCAACGTCAAGAGCGGCACATCGCAGTTTCGCATTGGATCCGCCGGACAGTGTGATCCCGTGTGCGGCAACTCGACGCGCGTGCGCTACAGCCCGGATGTCAACAACGGGCAGGGCGGGTTTCTCGTCACCTGGCAGCAGAACGATGGCGTGTCCCACAGTTCATCCATGGCGTCATCGTGGCCTACCAGACGGCGTGATCTCGCCGGAACGCGTCATGTCGGATACACGCAGGGCGGACTTGTGAGGCGGGGCCCCGATCGCGTACTCGATGACAAGCCGGAAATTCCTGGTGGCCTGGAACGGTGACGGGGCGAGCATCAAGGGGCGGTTCGTGGACACATCGAAGGCGCGCCGACGGGTCCGTGATGACCGTGGAGTCCCGCGGCGCCGGTGATGCGGCGTGGCCTGGAACTCGACCACCGACGAATTCGGCGTGTCCGGCGCGGCCTACCAGCGAGGAAGACGGTCGAGTTCTCGGCGCGTTCGTCGGCTTCCGGCGCATCTCTGCATCGGGCGGCGACATCGTCCGCGCGTCAAGTGGGGTTACACGGCCGGCACCTGGATCACCGACGTCACCATCAACACTTCGACGCATCATTGGATCAGTGCTGGACGTCCGCCGGGCCGAACTATCGGCGTGGCGGCGGGTATGCCGAAATCGATCAGAATGGGACGCTGGCTCTGGCGAGCGGCGCGGCTGATTTCAGTTATACAGTCGGTCTCCTACAACACGACGAGCGGGACGATTCTCGCCGTCGGCGGAGGCAACAGTTGGAATGTGTCGGGAGCGAGCTGAACGGATCGGGTATCGCGCGGACGCAGCAGCATGGGCTCACGGACGGCGGCGAGCACGGCGCAGACGGGACGCGGATCGTATCGACGCGCACACCACGGCGCGCGGCGGGCAGAAGCGATGGGCCATTCTGTACACTCGGGGAGTACATGCAGGGCGCAGCCAGGTCATCGAGACCTCGGGCTCTTTCGGCGCGGCCGGCGAGCGACGTCCAGATGGCTGTCGGATTGCCAACCGAACGGGGCAATTTATCAGGACGGGCATGCCCGATCTTCGTCGAACGGCTGGGCGATTGATCGCGGCGCGGCGAACGGCTCCGGGATCGATGCCGTGGTCGTCAACGTCTTCACTGCCGGCGGAAGCGCACCGATTCAGTCCTATTCGATCACCTCATTCATCGATCGCCCGGACGTCGCGGCCACGTTCAACAACGCGCAGTTCCTGCAGTCCGGGTTCGCGACATCGGTGACCGGATTGCCCGACGGCACCTACTCGCTCGTCGCGTGGCCCCACAGCATCGTCACGGGCAAGTTCGGGACACCGAAGACGGTGAACATCACGGTGATGTCGGCCCTTCCCTTGATGGCGTCTCGACAGACCGGGCACTGGCACGGCCGTGTCCTCGGCATTCACCGTGTCGGGCTGGGCGCTCGAAAAGTTCGCCTCGAGCGGCACAGGAGTCGACGCCGTCCACGTGTGGGCGTTCCCGAGCACGGGCGGCCAGATCTTCCTGGGCGCCGCGTCGCTTGGCGTCAACCGGCCCGATGTCGGCGCGGTCTTCGGCCACCAGTTCGATCCGTCGGGCTACACGCTCAATACGTCGCTGCCTGGCGGCAGCTACCGGATCATGGCGTTCATGCACGACGCGCTCACGGGCACGTTCAATCTGGCGCAGCAGGCCAATGTGACGGTGCTCCAGGGCGCGCCGCTCATGGCCCTCGACCGGCCGTTTTCCGGCCTCGTCAACATCGGGGCGGTCATCAGCGGGTGGGCCGTGGACACGGGCGCAGCCTCCGGCGTGGGCGTCGACGTCGTGCACGTCTGGGCCTGGCCGGTTGCCGGCGGCTCGCCGATCTTCGTCGGCGCGACGCCGGTCGGGAACCCCCGGCCGGACGTCGCCGCCGCGCTTGGCAGCGGACGGTTTACCAACTCCGGCTTCAGCCTGACGTTGCAGGCACTGCAGGGCGGCGGCTTCGTTCCGGGACAGCAGTACGACCTGGCCGTCTACGCGCACAGCACCGTCACGGGTACGTTCAACCAGTGGCGGGTCGTGAGGGTTACCGTCAACTGAGATCGGTAATCGGCAATCGGTAATCGGTAATCGGTAATCGGTAATCGGCAATCGGCAGGTGCGGGCCATCCCGCACCGCCGTGCCGATGAGCGTTCGCCGCCCCTTCCCGCCCTCTGTCATAATCACCGCATGGATCCGCTCGTCATCGCCGGACGATCCTTCGCCTCGCGACTGATCGTCGGCACCGGGAAGTACTCGTCCCATGCGGTCATGCAGGCCGCGCACGAGGCGGCCGGCACCGAGGTCGTCACCGTGGCGGTCCGGCGCGTGGACTTGCGCGCGACGGGCACCGAGTCCCTCCTGAACTGGATCGATCGCTCCCGGATCTTCCTCCTGCCCAACACCGCCGGCTGCTACACGGCAGACGAGGCGGTGCGGACGGCGCACCTGGCGCGGGAGGCCGGGCTGTCGAACTGGATCAAGCTGGAAGTCATCGGCGACGAGCGAACGCTCTTCCCGGACAACGTCGCGCTCATCGAGGCGACCCGGCGGCTCGTGCGGGATGGCTTCGTGGTCCTTCCGTACACGAACGACGACCCGGTGGCCTGCCGCAAGCTCGAAGAGGCCGGGGCCGCGGCGGTGATGCCGCTCGGCGCGCCGATCGGCTCGGGGCTGGGCATCCAGAATCCCAACAACATCTCGATCATCCGCGAGCAGGCGCAGGTGCCCGTGATCGTCGACGCGGGTGTGGGCACGGCGTCGGACGCGGCCATTGCCATGGAGCTCGGCGCGGACGGCGTGCTGATGAACACGGCCATCGCCGGCGCCGCGGATCCGGTGGCGATGGCGCACGCGATGAAGCACGCGGTGCAGGCGGGACGCCTCGCCCGTCTCGCGGGCCGCATCGAGAAGAAGCGCTACGCGTCGGCGAGCAGCCCGACGGCCGGGCTCGTCACGGCGCGCTGACGGCGCGGCCGCATCGGAGGTATCGATGACGGCGCGGTCTCCTGTCCTCGCGGCCTTTTCGTTCGGCACGATCGCCGCCCTCGCGGCCATGGCGCCGCCCGCCACGCAGGCGCCGGCCGGGCGCACCAGCCGGAGCGTGCCGTTCGACGTTGGCGAGGTCCTCACCTACGACGTGGGCTGGTCGTCCTACATCACCGCCGGCACGGCCACGGTGACCGTGCGCGAGCGCAAGCCCCTCGGCGGCGGCGCGTACGCCGACGACCTGGTGGCGGAAGGCCAGTCGGCGGGTCTGGTCGACGCGCTGTATCACGCGTACTACAAGGCCGAGTCGCTGCTCGACACACGGACGCTGCAGCCGACGATCGCCACGTTCTACAGCAACGAGCAGGGGCAGACGAATCTGAGGACCACGCGATTCACGGCCCGCACGGCCATCGAGTTCCAGCCCAGCACGAAGGCCCCGCGCGAGCGGCATACCGTGCCGGCGCAGTCGCAGGATCCGCTGTCGGCCATCTACGTGCTTCGCACGCGGGCGCTGAAGGCGGGTGAGACGTTCACCATGCCGATCGTCGACGGGGCCGACCTCTACCAGGCCACATGGCGCGTTGCAGGGCCGGAGCCGGTCACGACGCCCGCGGGCACGTTCCCCGCGTGGCGCCTCGCGCCGTCGTTCACCGACGAGGGCGGCAAGCCGATCCTCGACCAGCCGATCGTCCTGTGGCTCTCGAGCGACGACCGGAGACTCCCGGTCAAGGTCCAGGCCGGGCTGCCGGTCGGCTCCTTCACACTGTCGCTCACGCGAATCGGACGCTGAACGGCACGTGGACGAGACTCACGAGGAACTGCAGGAGCTGCTGGCCCGGCTCGACCGCGAGCGGGCGGAGGCCGATCGGCAGTACGGCGACGCGCTGACGGCGCTCGATCGATCGCTCCAGCGCCTGCCGCCGATGCCGGATGCGCCGCCGGACTATGACGAACAGCAGGTCGCGCCGATCAACAGCCGCTGGGACATCCTGCCGGAAGGGCCGCCCGTCTTCGACCGCACCCTGAAGGGGCGATTGCGCGGCTTCGTCTGGCGGCTCGTCGGCCCCGCGATCGAGCAGCAGCGAGGGTTCAACGCGGCCCTCGTGGATCACCTCAACCGCAATCTGGCGCCTCATCGCGAGGCTTCCCGCGCCACCACGACGCTCATCGCGGTCGTCCGGGACCACGTGCAGGGACTCATCACGTTCCAGCATCTGCTGGTCCAGTACCTGCAGACGATCACGCTCTACGTGGACACGAAGGACCGCGCGACCGGCGCCCAGGCGCAGGTGCTCAACGCCGCGCTCGGTGCGATGGCCGACGACTGGCTGAAGCGGTGGGAATCGCTCGCGGCGCGCGAGCAGCGCTTCAACGCGCGGGTCGCCGCGCTCGACGATCTGAGAGCGACCGTCGCGCTGGCGCAGCAGACGTCGCTCACGCTGAAACGGGAGGTCGAGCGGCTCGTGGCGGCCGGGGGAACGGCGAGCGTGCCGTCCGGAACCGTGGCGCCCGCGGCGAGCATCGACCTCGACGCGTTCAAGTATGTCGGATTCGAAGACGCGTTCCGCGGCTCGCCCGCAGAGATCCGCGAGCGGCTGGCCGCCTATGCGCCCCGGTTCGCCGGGCAGACGGACGTGCTCGACCTCGGGTGCGGGCGCGGGGAGTTCCTCGACCTTCTTCGCGAGCAGGGAATCCGCGCCCGCGGGCTCGACCTCAATCACGAGATGGTCGAAGTCTCGCGCGCCCGCGGACTGAACGTCGCCGAGGGCGACGCGCTCTCCTACCTGGCCGGGCTCGACGACGAGTCGCTGGGCGGGCTGTTCGCGGCGCAGGTCGTCGAGCACCTCGAGCCGGGCTATCTGATGCGCCTCATCGAAACGGCGTTCCACAAGCTCCGCCCGGGCGGCGTGATCCTGCTCGAGACGATCAACGTGGCGTGCTGGGCGGCGTTCTTCGACAGCTACCTCCGCGATCTCACGCACGTCCGCCCGCTGCATCCCGAGACGCTGCAGTACCTGGTGCGCGCCAGCGGGTTCCAGGCGGTGACGATCGACTATTCCTCGCCGATTCCCGAGTCGGCGCGCCTGCAGCGCGTCGCGCCCTCGTCCGGAGCCGCGCCGCCGCTCGTCGAGCTGACCGACACGTTCAACGAGAACGCCCTCAAGCTGAACGCGCGCATGTTCACGTGCCAGGACTACGCGGTGATCGGACGGAAGTGATCCGGTCCGCCGACGACCCGGCGAAGTCGAACGTCTTTTCGCGGCGCTTGATGGCCAGCCAGCGCGTGTCCATGACGCGCCACAACGCGTCGGGATCCACGCGCCTCGCCCGCTGCACGGCGCGCCGCTTCCGCAGCATGCGCGGCAGGCCCGCCAGCGCGGCGAGCTTGCCCCGCGTCCACGCGCCGAGGTGCCCCTGACGGGCGTAGCTCAAGGCGCCAGCCAGGTCGTACGCCACGTGCCCGGGCCACGATCGCCACAGGAGCCGCGCCGGCGTGTTCTTGATCCAGGTCCACTCGAGGTTGCGCTGGCCGTAGAACACCTGGCGGGCGCTGACGGCGCCAATCGTCGCGCTCCCGGCGTGGCGGGCCACCGCCGCCGGCGCGTAGACGCATCGTGCGCCGAGCAGCCGCGCCCGGTACGACAGGTCCACGTCCTCGTACACCATGAAGAAATCGTCGTCGAAGCCGCCGAGCGCCTCGAACAGATCGCGCCGGATCAGGAACGCCGCGCCACACGCGCCAAAGACGTCTTCTGTTGATCCGGGGGGCTTCGCCCCCGCGGACCCCCCTTCACGCGCGCTCGCGCGGCGCTCCGTCGCCTCGCTCCGCGCGCGTGGGCTCGCCTCGCTTCGCTCGCTCGCGACTTCCTGGCTTCTGGCTTCTGGCTCCTGGCTTCCTCCGGGGGGCTTCGCCCCCGCGGCCCCCCCTTCACGCGCGCTCGCGCGGCGCTCCGTCGCCTCGCTCCGCGCGCGTGGGCTCGCCTCGCTTCGCTCGCTCGCGACTTCCTGGCTTCTGGCTTCTGGCTCCTGGCTTCCTCCGGGGGGCTTCGCCCCCGCGGCCCCCCCTTCGCGCGCGCTCGCGGGGGCCCCGCTCTCCCCGCTCCGCGCGCGCGGGCTCGCCTCGCTTCGCTCGCTCGCGACTTCCTGGCTTCTGGCTTCTGGCTCCTGGCTTCTGGCTTCCCCAGTCTGCCGCCCGTGGTCGCGTTTGAACGCCCCGCCGCACCGGAGGTAGCCATCGCCGGCCGAGTCCACGATCTCCGGACGCTCCAGGAAGACGATGCGCGACGTGACGAGACCGACCGTCGCGTCCTCCTCGGCCGGGGCGCGGAGAGCGCCGAGCCAGGACTGCTCGACGACGGCGTCGTTATTGACGAAAGCGAGATAGGTCGACGTCGCGTGCCGCGCGCCGGCGTTGTTGCCGCCGGCGAACCCCTCGTTGCGACCGAGCGCGACGACCCGGATCGACGGGTAGCGTTCCCGAACGTACGCCGCCGTGCCGTCGGTCGACCCGTTGTCCACGAGCACGAGCTCGGCGGCCGGCGGATCGAGCGCCAGCAGTGCCGTCAGGCACCGGTCCAGCCACTGGCGTCCGTTCCATGTGACGACGATCACGCTGACGGACGGATCCGCGGGGGTCTGGCGGTCGCGCGGCGACGGCGAGCTCACGGGCGTTCTTGACGGTGCGGGAAGGGGGACGCTAGACTCGGTGGTGCGTTCTGTCGAGGGCACAAGATGTTGGTCATGTTGCCGCGTCCGGTTCCGCGGCGCGACGGTCCTCCGACACGATGACATATTTCCTGGTCTTTGCGACGAGTGCTCTCGTCTCGCTTGTCGCGGGCGTCGCTGTCCGACGCACGGCCATCCGGCTCGGCGCGGTCGTCCCGCTCCGGCCCGACCGCTGGCACCGCAATCCGACTCCGACGTTCGGCGGCGTGACGCTCGTCGTCGGCGTCGCCGCCGCGCTGCTGCTGTCCTATCCGCGCTGGCTGGCTGACGCATCGGTCGCCGGCGTGGTGCTCTGCGTCGGCGCGGCGCTGTTCGCCATCGGCTGGTACGACGACGTCCGGCCGTTCTCGGCGCCGGCGAAGATCGTCAACTCGCTGGCCGCAGCCGCGTTCTTCGCGTTCGCGCTTGCCTACACGCTTCCCTCGCTCACGGCCAGTCCGGTCAGCGCCGCGATCACGCTGGTGGCCATCCTCTGGTTCGCCGGCATCGACAACGCGGTGAACCTGCTGGACAACATGGACGGCCTCGCCGCGGGCGTGGCCGCCATCGCGTCGGTCGGCCTGGCGCTGACGTTCTCCGGCGAACTGGGCCCGGCGCTCGTGCTGATCCTGTTCGGGCTGGCCGGCGCGCTCGTCGGCTTCCTGGCCTGGAACGTCCAGCCCGCGAAGCTGTTCATGGGCAACTGCGGGAGCCTCGCGGTCGGCGGCATTCTCGCCGCGTGCTCGATTGTCGCCGTGATCCGCGCGGGCACCATGGCCGCCGCCGCGGCAGTGGCGCTCATCCTGATCACGCCGATCGTCGACACGACGTTCGTGATCCTGCTGCGAACGCTCGCGGGCCGGAGCGCCACGGCGGGCAACATCGATCATCTCTCGCATCGGCTCGCCTGGGCGGGATGCTCCGATCGGCGCGCGGTTCTGCTGCTCTGCCTGCTCGGCGCCGCCGGCGCCGGCTCCGCCTTCCTGCTGCACACGCGCGGCGTCGGCACCTGGCCCGCCGGAGCCGTCGTGGGACTGGCGGCGCTGTTCCTCTGCGTCTACCTCGCCCGCGTGTCGCCGTACAGCGGGCAGGAATTCTCCGCGCTGCAGAGTGCCCCATTCGCCCCGCTGCTCTCGGATCTGACCACCCGGTGGCATCTGGGCGAGGTCCTGCTCGACCTCTTCCTCATCACGGTCGCCTACTACACCGCGTACTACCTGCGCTTCGAAGGCGAAGGGCTGAGCACCTTCCTCTGGAGCTACGCGGCCTCCCTGCCCCTCTTCCTCGGGTGCCAGATCGTCGCGCTGTACGGCTCCGGGCTGTATGCGCGGGCCTGGACGACCTTCGGGTTTCAGGACTTCTGGCCCGTGGTGCGCGGCGTCGGCCTCGGCTCGATGATGGCGGTCCTGCTCATCATGGGCATCTACAAGAACACGCCGGAGATGGCGCTGTTCTCACGCGCGGTCTGGATCATCGATTTCGTCCTGCTGATCGGCGCCATCGTCGTGTCGCGTCTGTCGTTCCGGATCATCAGCCGCCTGGCGGCGCACACCGGCCGCGAGAAGCGCCGCGTGATGATCTACGGCGCGGGCGTGCGCGGCCAGCTGCTCGTGCGCGAGATGCTCGCCAATCCGTCGTGGCTGCGCAACCCGGTGGCGTTCCTCGACGACGACTCCTCGAAGCACGGTTCCCGGCTCCTGGGCGTGCCGGTGCGCGGCTCCGTCGACGCGCTCACTGACGTGATTCAAACGCTCTCCGTCGACGAGGTCCTGCTGAGCTCGCCCCGGATCAACGGCCATATCGAGGCGCGCGTCCGCGAGGTGTGCGGCGGCCGGAATATCCCCGTGCGCCGGCTGCATCTGGATATTCACTGAAGTTCTGAGTCTGAGTTCGTGAGTTTTGAGTTTTGAGTCTCCGCGCGTTGCGGTCGTCGTCGTCGCGTTCAATTCGGCGACGGATCTCGGGCCGTGCCTCGCCTCGATCGCGGCGGATCTCGAGGGCGTCGACTGGACGGCGACCGTGGTCGACAACGCGTCGACGGACGGAAGCGCGGCGCGCGCTGTCGAGCGTGTCCTCGGATCGCATCGAGCTGATTCGGAACCCGATCAATCGGGGATTCGGCGCGGCCGTCAATCAGGCCGTCCGGCACCACGCCCGCGCCGCTGCTCTGGCTCGTCAACCCGGACTGCCGGATAGCACCTGGCGCGTTCTGCGCGCTGGCCGACGCCCTCGAACGGGACCCGACGTGCGCCGTCGCCGCGCCGCAGCTGCTCAACGCGGACGGCACGATCCAGGAGAGCGCCCGCGGCGAACCGACCGCCTGGACCGGGCTGTTCGGCCGCCATGGGCTGCTCACGCGGTTCTTTCCGCGCGCGGCCGCGGCGCGCCGGAACCTGCGCGCCCGGGAAATCGTCGAGTCCGGCGCCGAGAGCGCCGTGGTCGACTGGGTGATGGGCGCGTGCATGCTGATCCGACGCGATGTGTTCGATCGACGTGGGCGGCTTCGACGAGCGGTTCTTCCTGTACTGGGAGGACGCGGATCTGTGCCGCCGCATCCGCAACCTCGGCTACGGCGTCCGCTACGTGCCGGGCGCCCGCGTCGCGCACCCGGGCGCGGCGAGCAGCCGTACCGCCGGCCGGCTGGCGAGCCACGCCTTCCACCGCGGCGCGTACCTCTACTACACGACGCATACGGTGCCGACACCCTGGCACCCGGCCAGGGGACTCGCCTGGATTGCGCTCAGACTGCGCGCGTGGTGGCGAATCGTGGGGCTGCGCGTCGGTTCATGACGCGCTGGCTGAAGCCGGCCCGGTTCGCCGCGAGTGCGGCGTTCCGGTTCGCCAGGCAGCACGGCGTCGTCCGAGCGGTCCGTCTCGGCATCGCGGGCGTGTTGGCGCTCGGACCGGCTGGGCTCGTCCGGCGCGCCGCGGCCGAGAGGCAGCGCGAGGAAGACGACGCGCGCTACCACGCGTGGCTCCCACGGCACGCCTCGACCGACGAGGACCTCGAGGCGCTGAGGCTCGAAATCGCGGCCTGGCCGGCCCGGCCGCGCATCAGCCTCATCACTCCCGTCTTCGACACCAATCCCGCCTGGCTGCGCCGGACGATTGACTCGGTTCGCCAGCAGGTGTATCCCGGACTGGGAGCTGTGCATTTGCGACGATGGCTCGACGCGACCCGGACACCCTCGAGGTGCTGGCCGAGGCCGGGCGGGACGCGGCCGTCCGCCTGGTCCGCTCGGCGAGGAACGGCGGCATCGTCCTCGCCTCCAACGCCGCGCTCGCGCTCGCGACGGGGGCATTCGTCGGCTTCCTCGATCACGACGACGAGCTGGCGCCCGAGGCGCTCGCCGAAGTGGCGAGACTGCTGGTCGCCGATCGGGATCTCGACGTCGTCTACACCGACGAAGACAAGATCGACGAGACCGGCGAACGCCGGGAGCCGCACTTCAAGCCGGACTGGTCGCCCGAGCTGCTGCTCTCGTGCATGTACATGTCGCACTTCTCGGTCGTCCGCCGGTCGCTCGTCGAGGCAGTCGGCGGGTTTCGCAACGGCACCGACGGCGCGCAGGACTACGACCTGATGCTGCGCGCGACGGAGCGCTCGCCGCGCGTCGCCCACGTGCCGAAGGTGCTCTATCACTGGCGCGCCACCCGCGCGTCGGCGGCCGGCTCGGAGCTCGCGAAGCCCTGGGCGGTGGCGGCCGGACAGCGCGCGCTCGAGGACGCGGCGCGTCGCCGCGGCGAGCCGGCTCCGGTGGTGTCGGCTGGGGCTGCGGGCCACTACCGCGTGCGCTGGCCGATTCGCGGCGCGCCGCTCGTGTCGATTGTGGTGCCGGCGTTCGCCTGGACTGCCGCCGGCGCGCAGACGGCCGACTCGCGGATCGACGATCTCGTCCGCGCGATACGGCGCGCCACGGCACGCGCCAGCTACCGGCACGTCGAGGTGTCGGTCTGGCAGCACGCTCCCATCCCGGTGAACGGCGACCATCTGCTGCTGCTCGATGCATCGTGCGCGCCGGAGCCGACCGACTGGATCGAAGCGCTCCTGGAGCTCTCCCAGCAGGAGGTGATCGGCGCCGTGGGAGGCTGCGTGCTGTTCGCGGACGGCACGATCGACAGCGCAGGCGTCGTGCTCGGCGAAGCGGGCGCGCCGCTGCCGGCCTTTCGGGGCGAACCGGGCTGGACCCGCGGGCACCTGTCGAACGTCCTGGACATCCGCAACTGCGCGGCCGTGAGCGGCGCCTGTCTGATGACGAGACGCGCCGTGTTCGAGCGCGTCGGGGGCGTCGACGCGAGCGCGGGTCCCTTGTTCGATCTGGACTACTGCCTCCGGGTCCGGGCGGCCGGACTTCGCGTCGTGACGACGCCGCATGCGCGCATCACACACGATCGGCCGCGGGCCGCAGCTTCGACAGCCGCAGACGCCCTCGACCGGCTCCGGGCCCACTGGGGGTCTCTGCTCGAAGGCGATCCGTACTACAATCCCAACTTCGATCAGCTCCGCGCGACCTTCCGGCTGCCAGACCCGTGACCCGTCCGCGACCATGTTCGGAATCCTGAAGCGGCTTCGACAGCCTCGAGCGCGCAGTGGGTATCGCGCCTGGTTCGCGCGTCACGCGCCGGGCGGGGCGGACCTTGCCCGGATGCGCGCAGAATCGGCGCAGTTCGCCGCCCAGCCGGTCATCAGCATCGTCACGCCGGTCCACGACACCGATCCGCGCTGGCTCCGGGCCTGCATCGCCTCCGTCCGGAATCAGGCGTACCCCCACTGGGAGCTCTGCCTCTGCGACGACGCCTCGACGCGCGCCGAGACGAGGCAGGTGCTCGCCGGATGCACGGACGCCCGGATCAGGATCGTCAGACTCTACCGGAACGCGCACATCTCCGCCGCGTCGAACGCCGCGCTGGCGCTCGCGACCGGCGAGTTCGTCGGCTTCCTCGACCACGACGACGAACTGACGCCCGACGCGCTGTTCGAGGTCGTCGCCCTGCTGAATCGGGCGCCGGACGCCGACGTCGTGTACTCCGACGAAGACAAGCGGGACGCCGACGGCGGCTTGTCCGATCCCTACTTCAAGCCCGACTGGTCGCCGGAGCACCTGCTGAGCGCGATGTACACCTGTCACTTCACGGTCGTGCGCCGCGCGGCGATCGATCGCGCCGGCGGCTTCCGCGCGGGCTACGAGGGTTCGCAGGATCACGACCTGATGCTGCGCCTGGCGGAAGCGACGGATCGGATCCACCACTTGCCCAGGGTGCTCTACCACTGGCGGCGGACGCCGGAGTCGACGGCCAGCACCGGCACCGAGAAATCGTGGGCGCACGAGGCCGGCATACGCGCGCTCGAGGACTGCGTGCGCCGACGCGGCTGGCACGCATCCGTCGTGACGGGCGGCGTGCCCGGGCTCTATCGCGTCCGGTTCGCGGTCTGCGACCACCCCCTCGTGTCGATCGTCATCGTCAACGCGGCGGGAACGCCCGGAGCGGCCGCGTCGTGCGCGGACCGGGTCCGCGCCGTCACTTCGTATGCGCCGATCGAGATCGTGGCGTCGAACGAAACGGGGCCGGCAACCACCCGGGAGGTCCAGTCGGCCGTCCGGCGGACGCAGGGACGGCACGTCGTCATTCTGGATGCCTCTCTGACGCCCGAAGAGGACGCGTGGCTGGAGGCCCTCCTCGAGTATTCCCAGCAGGAGCCGATCGGCGCCGTCGGCGCGAAGATCCGGTATGGTGACGGCCGGCTGCGGCACGTCGGCCTCCTCCTCGGCGTCGGCGACGGCATCGCCCGCGCGATGCACGGCTGGCCGGCCGACGCCTACGGGTACTTCTCCGGCGCGATTGGCGTTCGCAACTACTCCGTCGTGTCCGGCGAGTGCCTGATGACGCGGCGGGATGTGTTCGACCGTGTGGGCGGATTCGACGAGGCGCTCCCCTGGAGCGTCGCCGACGTCGACTACTGTCTGAGGACGCGCGCCGATGGTCGCCGGGTCGTGTTCACCCCGTACGCGGACCTGCGGATCCGCGACGAGGCCGCGGCGCCGCCGATCGTCGTGGACAGGTCGGGCCTGGCCTTGGTGCGGACCCGCTGGACGTCCTGGTTCGAGCGGGATCCGCAATACAACCCGAATCTTAGCCGGCAGACCGGCTACGAGCTGGGCGACTGAAGGAACACGCAGGGTTCCATGATTGAAGGCAAGCGCGTCACTGTCATCCTGCCGGCCTACAACGCCGCGATGACCCTCGAGCGGACCGTCCGTCAGATTGACCGGACGGTCGCGGACGATCTGATCGTGGTCGACGACGGGAGCACCGATCGCACGCGGGAGATCGTCCGGCGGCTGGGCGTGCCCTACGCGTTCCACGATCGGAACCGCGGGTATGGCGGGAATCAGAAGACCTGCTATGCCCTGGCCCTGACGACGGGCGCCGACATCGTCGTCATGCTGCATCCGGACTATCAGTACGAGCCGCGGCTGCTGCCGGCGCTGGCGTACATGGTCGCGTCCGGCGTCTACGACGTCGCCATCGGGTCGCGGATTCTCGGCCACGGCGCGCTGCGCGGCGGGATGCCCGATCTACAAGTACGTCTCGAACCGCGTCCTGACGCTCGCGCAGAACGTGATGACAGGCCAGAAGCTCTCGGAATATCACACCGGCTACCGCGCCTTCTCGCGCCGGGTGCTCGAGACGCTGCCCCTGCTCGCCAACTCGGACGACTTCGTGTTCGACAACGAGATGCTCGTGCAGTGCCACGCGTGGGGGTTCGCCATCGCGGAGCTGTCGTGCCCGACGAAGTACTTCGCCGAGGCGTCCTCGATCGGCTTCCGGCGCAGCGTCCGGTACGGTCTCGGAACGCTCGGCGTGAGCCTCAGATATCGGCTGTGGCGCATGGGGCTGCTGCGGCCACGGTTCCTGACGCCGGCCGCGGCGGCGGACGATCGGCTCTCGGTCGAGACCGCGCGCCACGGCATCTCCGAGACCAACATCGACACGGCAGCGCCAGGCTCGCTCTCGACTCGCGCATGAGCAACGCCGCGAAGGCGTGCGCCCGTGAGCAGCTATAGTGGGCGGAGCGCGCGTCGGAAGGATGTCACGGCCTTGAACAGACTCGATTTCCGGACGGGATACGCGGGCCTCGTGAAGAGGCTGCGCCGGCGGCACAGCCGCGACCGGGCGGTGCGCCTGGCGATCGGCGGCCAGTTCGAGGCGTTCGGGATCGTCGAGCGGGCGATCCTGGTGCAGTACGGGCTCCAGCCCGACGACTACGTGATCGACGTAGGATGCGGCTCCGGCCGGCTCGCCAAGCCGCTGGCGGAGTACCTGCGCGGGGCGTATCTCGGCATCGACATCATGCCGGATCTGGTGGATTACGCGCGCGAGCTCGTCCCCCGGCCGGACTGGCGATTCGAAGTGGCGGCTGGCCTCGAGATTCCCGAGCGGGACGGCCGCGCGCAGATGGTGTGCTTCTTCTCCGTCTTCACGCACCTGCTGCACGAGCAGTCCTATACGTACCTGGAGGAGGCGCGTCGCGTGCTCGCGCCGGGCGGGCGGGTCGTCTTCTCGTTCCTCGAATTCGCGGTGCCCAGCCATTGGACGGTGTTCGAAACGAACGTGCGGCGGATTGGCGGAGAGCACCCGCTGGACATGTTCATGAGCCGCGATGGCATTCACGCCTGGGCGGAGCACTTGTCGCTCGAAATCGTCGCGATCCACGGCGGCAATACGCCGCACGTCGAGCTGCCGCATCCCGTGACGCTCGACGACGGCCAGGTCATGTCGGGCCTCGGCAGTCTCGGGCAGTCGCTCTGCGTGCTGCGCAGGCCGTAGCCCCGCGTCGGAACGGTGTCCCACCTTCCTTCCGTCGCCGTCCTCATCCTGAATCACAACGGCCGCGAGCACCTCCGCACGTGCCTGCCGACCGTCCTGGCGCAGGAGTATCCGGCCGATCGCGTCCGGATCGATGTCCTCGACAACGCCTCCACCGACGGATCGATCGAGCTCGTGCGCGAGGCGTTTCCGCACGTCCGACTCCACCGGTTCGACAGGAACCTCGGCTTCGCGGAGCCATACGACACGGTGGCGCGCGCCTGCGACGCCGACTGGGTCGTCTTTCTCAACAACGACACGCGGGTCGAGCGCACATGGCTCGCCGAGCTGATGGCGGCCGCCGCCCGGCACGGCGCCGATTGCGTCGCGTCCCGGATACTCGACTGGGACGGGGCTCGCGTCGACTTCGTCGGCGGTCTGCTGTCGTTCATCGGGCACTCGTGGCAGCGCGACGCAGGCACGCCGGTCGGCCCGGCGCCGGCCGAGGCGCCGCTGCTGTTCGCGTGCGGCGGCTCGATGGCGATCCGACGTGACGTCTACGTCGACGCCGGCGGGTTCGATCGGGACTTCTTCGCGTACTTCGAGGACGTCGACCTCGGATGGCGCCTCGCCGTTCTCGGGTATCGCACGGTGCTGGCGCCGAACGCGGTGACCTATCACCGGCTCCATGGCACGGCCGGCCGCATCGCGTTCGCGCAGCGGCTCCGTCTGTACGAGCGGAATGCGCTGGCGATGATCTTCAAGAACTACGAGACCGCGACGCTCGACCGCGTGCTGCCGGCCGCGATCGCGCTCTCGCTGGCGCGCGGCCTCGCCCACAGCGGTCTCGATCCGCGTGCGTATACGCTGGGCTCGTCGCCGCCGCCGACGGCACAGCTCTCCGCGCGCACGGCCGTGCACCTGCTCGCCCTCGAGGACTTCTCCCGTCAGCTGCCGGCGCTCGCCGCGAAACGCACGGCGATCCAGTCGCGCCGCCAGGTGGCGGACCGCGACCTGTTCCCCCTGTTCGGCGAGCCGTTCCGGCTGCACGACGACGGGCACTACGCGCGAATCGCCCGGACGCTCATCCGCGATCTCCAGATCGACGAGCTGTTCGGTTCGGCGGCGGTCCCGCCCGCAGAGGACGACGCGCATCAGCCCGGGACGACGATCGTCAGCTCCGGACGACGAGCGTCAGCCCTGGACGACGAGCGTCAGTCCCGGACGACGAGCGTCAGCCCCGGACGACGCCCGTCAGTGTCGATTGTCGTGCTGACGGCGCTGGGGCCGACGCATCTGCCGGAGTGTCTGTCGTCGCTGCGCGCGCAGACCCACCCGGCCGACAGCCGGGAGCTCATCGTCGTCGACAATGGATCGGCCGAAGATCCGACGCCGGTCGTCCAGCAGCACTATCCCGGCGCGCGCGTCCTTCGACAGCCCCGCAATCTCGGCTTTGCGGCCGCCAACAATCTCGGCGCGCGAGCGGCGTCGGGCGAGTACGTCGCGTTTCTCAACGACGACACCCGCGCGCATCCCGCCTGGCTCGAGGAGCTCGTCGAGACGGCGAAGCGGCGGAGCGCCGTCTGCGTCGCCAGCCGCATTCTGAGCTGGGACGGCAAGCGCATCGACTTCGCGGGCGGGTCGGTCAACTTCGGCGGCAAGGGGTTCCAGGTCGACACGGGCCAGGCCGAGGCCGGCCGTCACACCGAGGAGCGGCCGCTGCTGTTCGCGTGCGGCGGCGGCATGCTCGTGCGCCGGGAGACGTTCCTGGACGTGGGCGGATGGGACGAAGGCACGTTCGCCTACTACGAAGACGTCGAGCTCGGCTGGCGCCTCTGGCTGCTCGGCCACGACGTGTGGTTCTCGCCGCGATCGATCGTGTATCACAAGCATCACGGCACGTCCGACCGCTGGGCGATGCCGCCGCGCGTCCGGCTGTACGAGCGCAACGCGCTTCGCATGCTCTACACACATCTCGAGCGGCCGACGCTCGAACGCGCGCTCGCCGCGGCCCTGCTGCTGGCGGCCGACCAGGTGCTGCTCTCGACGGACCTCAGCCGGGTCGCGCGCGACGCCGGCGAAGTGGCAGGGGACGCGGAGGCGGGCCGCCGGCCGTTCTCGTGGGCAGAGGCGAAGGCCGCGGCCAAAGCGGGATTGCGCGCGCGCGGCGTCACACGGCGGGCATCGGTGCGGTCCAATCTCGCCCGGCTCGGCCCGCGCGGCCTCGTCTCCGTCGCGCTGCAGGCCGGCCGGACGTTGGTGGCGCGCACGCCGGCCGTCTCGCCGCGCACCGCCCTGCGGATCGAGCAAGGCGTCGCCTCGGTGGCGCTCGACGGCCGCACGGAGACGATCCCGGCTGCCGCCGCCGCCGCGATCTGCGGCATCGACGACTTCCTCCGCGAGATCCCGCAGTTGTCAGAGCGGCGTCTACGGTTCCAGTCGGCCCGGCGCCGCACGGATCGGGAGATCCTCGAGCCGTTCGGAGCCCACTGGACGTCTCCGGTTCCGGCCGCGCATCAGGCCGCCCACGAAGAGGTCCACCGCACGTTGATTGATGTCTTCGGACTGGACGATCTGATCGTCCGAAGACCGGCGCGCACCTGACGCGGCGCCGTTTTGCGAGCGGACGCCACAGCCACTGCTCGATGCTCGAAGCCATCTCGCTCTGCGAGCGCATTGCCGGCAGAACCTTGAGTTGGACCTACGCGGACGCGCCTCGGATCCGCGATCACATCTGGTACGTCAGCAGCTTGCAGCGATTCCGCCAGGACTACCCGCAGTGGCGGCCCAGGTACAACCTGGAGAGCCTGCTGCAGGACATCTACAACCAGAACGTCGGCCGCTGGCTCGAGCGCGAAAGAGACCGGCTAGGGGATACTGACGCGGACGACGCGCGCCTGGTTGGGCGCACCCGAGCCCGCAACGGTGCTGAACGCGAAGGCGTAGATGTCGTAGCTGGCCCCGGACGTCAGGGAGCTCCTGCTGGCCGTGAGCGTGTAGCCGGAGTTCGTGAACTGGCCGCCGAATACGGCTCCGACATCAGGGCGGGGGATGCCGTAGGTCGCCACGCCAAGGAACACTTGTGAGCCGCCGTTCACTGGAATCGCCCAGATGTGCACGGGTCCCGCACCGGTGCCCGTCAGGGCGCCACGATCGATGGCCCAGCCCGCGACGGTGAACGACGGAGTCGTGATCGTCGTGCCGTTGGCGGGAGTGTCGAGCGCCATCGCCGGGTTGGAGACCGGTGCCGCCACGGTCACGTCGGCGGAGCGCGACTGGTTGAAGCTGCCCGCGACCGAGCTGTGCCCGTAGACCACGAGCCGCCAGGTCCCCGCCGGGAGCGTCGCGGCCGTGAAACGGTATCCCGAGTTCGTGAATCCGCTGCCGAACACTGCCCCGACGTCCGGACGGCTGATTCCGCCGAACGTCCGGCCCAGAGACACGGGCGCGCCCGTGATCGCGCCGCCGAGCCCGGCAATCGGATAGGCCCACGTGTCGAGAAAGTCGACGCCCGGCCCGGTCGACGAGGCCTGATCGATCGCCCATCCGGACACCGTGAAGCCGGCACCCACGGTGGCCCGGTCGGCCGGCACTTCGACGGCCATGCGCGGCTGCGAGCTCGGGATCGTCACCGAGACGGTGCGCGCCTGATTGAACGTGCCCGTCACCGTGCTGTGGGCGAACACCATGAGCGTGTAGGCGCCCGGGGCCAGGCCCGTCATGCTGAAGTTGTAGCCGGAGTTGGCGAACTGAGACCCGAACACGGCGCCGACGTCGGCGCGCGGGACGGCCAGCGTGGCGACGCCGAGGAACGTGGGCGTGCTTCCGCCAGATGGCTGCGCGTAGACGTGCACGGCGTCGATGCCCGTGCCCGACGTCGCCGCGCGATCGATGGCCCAGCCGCCGATCCCGATCGGCTGCAGGACCGAGCTGCCGTTCGACGGCGTGTCGAGTGCCATCGCCGGATTGGACGCGGCGGCGCCCGAGAGCACCCGCAGCCGCCCCGTGGAGTAGCGCCCGTAGGCCTGCGTCCCGTCGTTCGCCTCCGCGTAAATCCAGTAGTCGCCGCCCGGGACGCCGCCGGTGTTCCAGAAGTACTGCCCGGCCGTCATCGAGATGCCGCCGGCGATCATCGTCTTGCCGTTGGACGGGTCGGTGTCGGTGTCGTAGTACAGCGTCACCGTCGGATTTCCGCCGTTGGCATCGCTGCCCGCCCACTTGAGCGTGAATCCGCCGTTCGACGTCTCTGCGATCGCCGCCAGCTTGATCTCGTCGATATGGAACGTCCGCGGATCCCAGAACTCGTGTGGGTGGAAGTTGAAGTAGTACTTCTGGCCGGACAGCCAGGTCTGCGGCGCACCGCTCGTCTCGAGCCCGTCGTCCTGGGCGGTCGTGAGCGAACCGAGATCGATGGTGTAGCTGTTCATCCCTGCCCAGGCGATGAACGGCTTGCTCGTCGTGGCGCTGAACCCATCGAACGGCGCGGTCGACCAGAGGACGCGGCCGACCGACCCTTCCCCGAGATCGAACGCGCCGTCGATCTGATACCGGACGGTGAAGTAGCGATAGCGCGTCGTGTCGATCGGCACCGAGTCGTTCGTGTAGTACAGCAGCATCACGTTCGGCCCGTTGTTGGTGTTGGTCGCCGTCAACTGGCCGCCGCTGAAGATCGGCGGAACGGGCGTGAAGTTCTCCGCGTTGGTGATCTGGACGTCGGCGGCCGAGTCCATGTCCCATGCGTTGTTCAGCACGGTCGTCGCGTAGTCGGCGCCGCCTGTCTCGTTCGGATCCGTCATCGCGATCATCGGCGGCGCGTTGATCGTGAACGGCTGCGTCAGCGTGCCCCCTCCGCCGCTGAGCGTCACCCGCATCGTGTAGGTTCCAGGCGGCAGGACGCCGTAGTTCCAGGTCGACACGGACGTCGTGCTGGTCGCGATGCGGAACGCCGTGCCGGCAGCGTCCAGCACGTCGACGCTGGTGGCGGTCGTCCCGCCCCAGGAGATGCTCTGCAGCGCGGCGGACGGATCGCTGTCCTTGACCGTCAGCCGCGCCCAATCGTAGGTCGTCGACTGGCCGGCGGAGATGCCCACCCGCGTGATGCGGAGGCCGACGACGGAGCTGTCGGTCCAGGTCTTGCCGGCGGTGAGGCTCTGCGTCAGGTCCGTCGCGTAGATCTGCGCGCCGGCGACGTTCGCGCCGAGCTGCTTGACGCCGTATCCGCCGGTGGCCGGATCGCGGGGGTCCTGCCACGGGTAGTGAAACCAGTAGACCTGCGGCGCTCCGCCCGCGGAGCCCGCCGTCATGCGGAACGAGAACTTCTGATACCGGCTCGGATCGACGGGGAGGCGCCGGCCGTTCCGGCCAGGGTTGATCGCGCCGTAGTAGCCCGAATACAGGATCCCCATCGTCGTGTAGCTGGTCGAGCTGGTGCCGCCGGCCACTCCGCTCGCGGTGTCGACCGAGAAGGTGCTCCAGCCCTGGGTGGTCTGCGGGTCGCGGTCGACGTCGTCCAGATTGTTGAAATCCCACGCGTCGCCGAGGACGTCGCTCGCGAAGTCGGGGCCGGCCGGCCAGGGCACGCCGTTGTGGTGACCGAACGTGATGCCGCTGATGGCCTGCGGATGCGGCCCGGCCAGCCAGACGAGGCCGAGCGCGACCGAGAGGGTGATGAGAATCCGGGACTTCGTGCCGTGAGACATTGCCGCAGGTTCCTTGAGCAATCCGGGTGCCAATCGCCGGCCGGGCCTTCCGGGCAGGCCGGGCCCGCGGCGAGGATAGCTCCTGCAATTTTGACCGGCGCCCCACGAATCTGTGGTTCTTCTCCGGTGCGTGTTTGACCGCCTCTGTGACGCCGCGGTACACTGCCCGGACCTCTGTGAAGACCGCTTCGTCGCCCCCGACCTCCGCGGTACGTTCGAGCGGCGGCCGGCGACGGTCGTCCGGCGACGCCCCGCACCCCCCGGATTTGATCGATCGCGCGACGCAGGTGGACTCGTTCCGGCAGACGCTGGCCGGCCTGTTCCGCTACCGGGAGCTGCTGAAGAACCTGGTCCTGAAGGACCTCAAGCTCAAGTACCGCGGCTCGGTGCTCGGCTTCGTGTGGTCGCTGCTGAACCCACTGCTGATGATCGGCGTCTATACGGTGGCGTTCAAGTACATCCTCCGCTCCGACATCGAGGGGTTCGTCTTCTATCTGATGATCGGAATCCTGGCCTGGACGTTCTTCTCCAACGCGCTGATGATGGCGACGGGCGCCGTGGTGGACAACGGCGGCCTCGTCAAGAGCGTGTTCTTCCCGCGGGCGATCCTTCCGGTCGGCTCCGTGCTCTTCAACTTCGCGCAGTACGGGCTGACGGTCCTCGTCTTCCTGCCGCTGATGATGGCGATCTATCGGATCCCGCCCGCGGCGCCCATGCTCGTCTATCCGGTCTTCCTCGGCCTGCAGCTCGTCTTCACGATCGGCCTGGCGCTGCTGCTCGCCACCTGGACGGCCTTCTTCCGCGACATCCGTCACTTCCTCGAGATCGTCCTCGCCGCGCTGTTCTGGCTGACGCCCATCGTGTACCAACCGGAGCAGATTCCCGCTCGGCTGCGCCCGCTGCTGCAGTTCGCGCCGATGACGCCGTTCGTCACCGCGTATCACGACATCTTCTTCCAGGGCCGCTGGCCGGACGCGCCGGTCTGGCTGCTGGCCGTCGCCTACGCAGCCGTCTCCGCCGTTCTCGGACTGAAGGTCCTGCTCAGACGCGAGGATCTTTTCTCGGAAGTCCTGTGACCGATCCCCGAGGTTCCCCGCCGACGATCATCGAAGCACGACACCTGTCCAAGCAGTTCATGCTGCGGCACAACCGCGGCCTGTCGATCAAGAGCCGCGTGGTCGGCCTCGTTCACGAGCGCCATCGGGAGCGCGTCGAGCCGTTCTGGGCGCTGCGCGACATCTCGCTGACGATCCGCCGCGGCGAACAGGTCGGCCTCGTCGGACGCAACGGCTCGGGCAAGAGCACGCTGCTCAAGCTCATCGCCGGCATCCACCGCCCGACGAGCGGCCAGCTGCTCGTGGGGCGCGACGCGACGATCGGGACGATGATCGAGCTGGGCGTCGGCTTCCATCCCGATCTCACGGGCACCGAGAACGTGTTCCTGAACGCCGCCATCCACGGCCGGTCGCGCGCCGAGATCGAGGCGATCTATCCGAAGGTCGTGGAGTACCGGGGCTCGAGCACTTCATGGACGTCGCCCTGAAGAACTACTCGTCGGGCATGCACATGCGGCTGGGCTTCGCGATCGCGGCGCACCTCGACCCCGACATCTTCCTGCTGGACGAGGTGTTCGCCGTCGGTGACGAAGCCTTCCAGGCGCAGTGCATGGCGACCATGAACGCGTTCGCGAGCGAGGGGCGGACGATCGTGTTCGTCTCGCACTCGGCGCTGGCCGTCAGGAAGATGTGCCGGAGGGTCTGCGTGCTCGACGGAGGGCGCCTGCAGTTCGACGGCGACGTGGAACGCGGCCTCGACGAGTACCACAAGCTCCTCGAGGAGACCGACCCCGGCGCCGCGCTCCGGGCGGCGCCCGCCGGCCCGTCCGAAACCGACCTCGCCGTGCGCGCGCGGCGCCACATCAGCGGCTGGGCGCTCGATCTGCTTCGACGCGAGGGCCTGACGGCCGAGGCCCGGACCGTCGAGATCGGCATCGAGGCCTCGCCCGACCCTGCCAGCCCGATCCTCGGGCACGTCGGCGCATCGCGCTACGCGTACTGCCAGGCCGGCGCGCTGGCGCCGGGACATCTGAAGGCGTTCGACGTCGGCGTGGCGGCGTCGGTGTTCGTGCACTTCCCGCTGAACGTCATCGCACGGGTCGTCGCCGGGGCGCTGCACTCGCTGCCGCCCGGCGGGCGGCTGTACGCGACCTTCTACGAAGTGCCCGCCGGACGGGCGTTCGTGCCGACGCCGTGGCCGCGCGGCGTGGTCACGTCCCCGGACCGCGTGCCGTACCAGTATTCGTTCGAGCTGCTCGACGGCATCGTGACGGCGCTCGGGGCGCGGCTCCATCGCGTGGAAGGCGTCACGCACCCCAACGGAGAGACCACGGTGGTCGTCGTGAAGG
Source organism: uncultured Acidobacteriota bacterium (assembly GCA_963764505.1). Classification (GTDB taxonomy): domain Bacteria; phylum Acidobacteriota; class Vicinamibacteria; order Vicinamibacterales; family SCN-69-37; genus CAVXSP01. The sequence goes on from CAVXSP010000001.1 coordinate 3,638,870, forward strand.
GCGCGCCCCCGCGTGGAGTCTGAGCCGGGCGTGCGCGGCGATGACGTGCGGTCCCGGCGGACGCGGCGCCGAGCGGCCTACGTGACGGCCGTGCTCGCTCCTCCAGCCGTCATGGCGCTGCTCATCCACTGGTACGGCGTGAACCTGCCGTTCTCCGATGAATGGGACATCCTGGGGCTCGTGCTCCGCGCCTATCGCGGCCAGCTCGATGTCGCCTCGATCTGGGCGCAGCACAACGAGCACCGTCTGGTCCTGGTCAACGTGCTCTCGATCGTGCTGGCGAAGTGGACCGACTACAACCTCGTCGCGAACATGTATTGCGGGTTCGCGTTCCAGGCGCTGTCGCTGCTGCTCGTCTGGCAGCTCCTGCGGCTGACGATCGGCGCTTCGGATCCGGCGCTCGTCCGGCCCCTGACCGTGGTCGCGTCCTGCCTGCTCTTCTGGACCGCAGCCTGCGAAACGTGGATCTGGGCGATTGCCTCGGTGCAGTTCCTCTCGAGCGTGTTCTGGGCGGTCGCGACCGTGTGGGCCATGGCGCGATGGCCGGCGGAATGGCGCGGCTGGCTGGCGGCGTGCGCCTTTGCCGCGCTCGGCGTGCTCAACTCGGCGACCGGCTTCCCGCTGCTGGCGATCGTCGGGCTCGGAACCCTCGCGTACGGCTGGCGGCGGCGCCGGACGTTATGGGCGCAGTTGGCGCTGCTCGGAGTCGTCTCCGCAGTGCTTCTGGGGGTCTTCTTCTCCGGCTGGCGGTTCCCGAACGCGCTCGCCGGGGAGACCGCGCCGACGGGGCTCCTCGACAGGTTCGAGTACTTCCTCGTCTATCTGGGATCGCCGTTCCAGAGCCCGCTCGATTGGCGCCTCGGTCTCCTGATGGGCGCGACCGGCCTCATCGTGCTCGCCGTCGCGCTACGTTCGTGGCGGCGACGGGCCGCCGCCGACATCGCCACGATCGCGCCGTGGGTCCTGCTGATCGTCTACGTGCTCGCCAACGGCGTCCTGACGGCTTATGGCCGCGCGGCCCTCGGCCCGGCACAGGCGATGGCGACCCGCTACGCGGCCATCGCGACGCCCTTCTGGCTCGCGCTCGTCGTGCTGACCGCCGTCCCCATGCGGCGACTGGTTCGCGAGAGCGCCCGTCCACGGGTGGCCGTTCGCGCCGCCTTCGTCGGCGCGGCGCTGATGGGCGCGGCCTACATCGGCGTCTACGCAGACACGCTCGTCAGGATGCAGCGCCACGCCCGCTTCATGCACCAGAGTCTGCGATACGTGCGGCGGTACGAAACGTCGAGCGACGCGATGCTCGCGCCGCTCTTCCCCGACCCCTCGCGCGTGCGGGCGCTTGCCCGCGAGCTCGATGAACGGCATCTCGGGCCGTTCGCGCGCTGAGCGGAGCGCCGGCCAAGACCTATCTCGCCCTCAGGCGGTTTCGGGAACCGTGTCGTCCGCTGTAGGCCCGAATTCGAGCAGCGCGCCGCTTTGCTGGCGCGCGAGATCGCGAGTGAGGGCCAACAGCGCACGACACGGTTCCCGAAACCGCCTCAGGGCGCGACGACGTCCCCGGCAGGCCCGAGCCGGAACGCCGGGCGCTTCAGGTACTCGGCCAGCGTCGCCCCCTGCCGATCGCGCGCCGAGAGCGTGGGATTCGTGAGGGGCCACGCGATTCCGACATCGGGATCGTTCCACGCCAGCGTGCCCTCGGCGGCCGGCGTGTAGAACGTGGTCTGCCGGTACTGCACCTCGACCACCTCGCCGAGCGCCTCGAAGCCATGGGCGAATCCGGGCGGGACGTAGATCTGCCGCTTGTTCGCCGCCGACAGCACGGCGGACACCCAGCGACCGAAGGTCGGCGACCCGATGCGCAGGTCGACCGCGACGTCGAAGATCTCTCCGACCGTGCAGCGGACGAGCTTGCCGAGCGGTGCGGTCATGTCCTGGTAGTGCAGGCCCCGCAGGACGCCGCGCCTCGACTGCGAATGGCCATCCTGCACGAACGTCATCGTCAACCCGGCGGCCGCGTAGTCGCGCTGGTGCCACGATTCCATGAAGAACCCGCGATCGTCCTGGGAAAACGGCGTGTCGATGAGGACGACGCCGTCGAGCGATGTCTGCGTCACGCTGATCTTCATGAATCCCAAGCATCCTTCCGGACGTTCCGGGCCGCGATCGGCCGGGGCGCGCGGCTACTGAACGGTCACGAGGACGGCCCTCGCCTGGTTGAACGTGCCGGTGACGGCGCTCCGCGCGTACGCGACGAGCAGGTACTGTCCCGCCACGAGTCCCGCCACGTTGTACGTATAGCCGGAATTCGTGAACCGCGCGGCCCCGAGGGCGGCGGCCACGTCGGGCCGGCTCCCGCCGAGCGCCGCGACGCCGAGGAACATCGGGGCGCCGACCACGCCGTTCGTGACGCCGTAGGCGTAGACGTGAATGGCATCCACGCCGGTGCCGCTCGAGGCGGCCCGATCGACGGCCCATCCGGCCAGGCTGAAGGGCGCCGACACCACGGCACCCATGATCGGGCGGTCGATCACCATCAGCGGATCGGAGGCGACGACGAGATCGACAGCGCGTGCCTGATTGAACGTGCCCGTGACCGTGCTGTGGGCGAAGACCAGGAGCCGGTAGGCGCCGGGCGCCAGCGTGCTGGAGACCGGCAGCGCGTATCCCGAATTGGCGAATCGCGAGTCCCCGAACGCCGCTCCGACGTCCGGCCGCGGAATGCCCACGGGCGCGGCTCCGAGGAAGACCGGCGCTCCCAGATCGTCCCCGAGAACCGCCGACACGTACACGTGGACGACGTCGACGCCGGCTCCGGTGGTCGAGCCGCGGTCGACGGCCCAGCCGGACACCGTGAACGCCTGTCCGACCGCGGCGCCCGGCGTCGGACGCTCGACCGCCATCAGCGGGTCCGAGGCCGGCACGGTCACGACGACGGTCTGCGCCTGGTTGAACGTCCCCGTGACGGTGCTGCGCGCGAAGACCGCGATCGTGTAGGTTCCGGAGCCGAGCGTCGAGATCGAGAGGGAGTAGCCGGCATTCGCAAACTGCGCGCCGAATGCGCCGGCGACGTCACTGCGCGGAAGCCCGTAGGTCGCCGCGCCGAGAAACTGCGGCGATCCGGTCGGCGGATAGGCGTAGACGTGCACGGCGTCGACGCCGGTGCCGGCAGGCGCGCCGAGGTCGATGGCCCATCCGATCAGCGAGAAGGGCCGGCCGACCACCGATCCGCTCGCCGGGGCGTTGATGCCCATCAGCGGATTGCTCACCGGCGCGGACGGCGCGACCTTCACCCACCATGTGCCCCAGAACGACGTGCCGCCGATGCGCGGCTTCGCGTACTCCTGAACCGTCCACATCGACAGGTCGTCGACCGGATCGACCTGACTGGCGCTGTAGTCACCCCAGCGGTTTCGCGGCGCGCCGAACGTCTTCTCGTAATACCCGTCGCCCTGCTTCGCCACGCTGGGCATCCGCATCGTGCCGGCGGGATCGGACCCGGCCCGGAGCGCGTAGGCCGCCGAGGGGAACTCGGACGCGCTGAACTCGGAGAATCCCAGCAGCACGTCGCTGTTGGCGTTCACGGCCAGGCTCGGATACGCGTACCACTTGCCGCCGTTGGTCGCAGTCGCGGTCGGGTCGTCGATGCGCCCTCCGTTCAGGTCGTCTCCGAACCGGTCGAGCGCCACCCATTGCGCGGCCGTGCGGGTGGGGCTCCCGCCGGCCGGCAGGGCGACGGTCTGCGTGTACCAGACCGCGCCGTTGCGAAAGACGGCATTGAGCACGCGCGCGTCGCCCGGATCGATTTCCGCCGTCGTACCCGTCGCCGGGTCCGGCGCCTGCGGCAGCTCGGAGCAGCCGAAGCACGCCGGATCGGTCCAGCTGCCGAGCAGGACGTGCGTCTTGAGCATGCCCTGCGTGTACTGCGGCGCGCCGGCCGAGCCGGTGATCGTGTTGAGCCGGTAGTTGCGGCCGCCGCTGCTGACGTGGACGGGCGCGTAGAGGACCGGCTCCGTGCTGGAGTAGGTCAGCACCGGATGCACGCTGAAGTCCTCCGTCACGAACACCTGATCGGCCGGGACGATCCCGCTCCGGAGGCTGGCGTAGTCGAACACGTTCACCCGCGACTCCCGAAAGCTGCTCCCCGCGATCGAGAACATGTTGGCCGACACGGCCACCCACGTCTGGTTGAAGCCGAGCGTCGGGAAGTCGGCCCAGCAGCTCACGCCGCCCGCGCACGGGGTGGCGCCGAGCTGATAGCGCGCCAGCGTCCACATGCCGGCCGGGTCGTCGGTCGCCGACACGCCGACCACCACCGACGCGCCCGTCGACTGGGCGTTGGACGCGGCGGAGACGATGAATCGCGCCTGATAGGGGTCGTACAACGCGCGCGGATCGAACGGCCGGCCGGCGCCCACGCTCGACCAGAAGGCGTCGATCGACACCGTCGCGACCGTCGCGCCATTCGCCTTGTTGAGGATCCGATAGTTGTTGTTCAGCGTGTTGAAGATCCGCGTCGGCCCCACCGCGCCGTCGGTGTCGGGCGGAATGACCGAGGCGTGTGTCGTCAGGTTCGGAATGTCGTCGAGCCCAGGGAAGCTCGACAGGACCCCGGGAGAGGGGACGTCGGTGCGAATGGCGTCGAGCGGACCGGACCAGACGCCCTCGCCGAGGGGAGAATGCGGCTCCTCGTGCTCCCCTTCCGGCTGCGCGAACCCGGCCGCCGGTTCCAGCGCGCCGGCAGCCGACCGCGACGCCTCGAGTTGCGCGAGCGCCGAGAGGTCCACGACGGCGACCGCCGCGGGCGCCAGCGGCGCGCCGGCCACGGCCCCCCCGGACACGGAAGGCGCCTGGTCATCGAGCATCGTGCGCGCGGCTGGAGGGCTGACGGGCCAGCAGGTCGCGAGCGTGAGCACCGCGACGCCAAAGGCGGCAGGCCGAATGCGACACCTGAACAAGCTCGCCATCGAGTCTGCGCCGAACGGAACCAACCGGCGACCGATGTCCGGCGCGACTGCGACGCGCGCGAACCGCCGCCGAAAAGCGGACGGATTGTACCACGCACCTCCGGAGGCCCGCGGGCGCGAAGCCCGCGTGACATCGTCGCGCTGCGCGTGGTATGTACTCCGGGTCCGATGTCCTCCCCTGCCCTCCGCGGTCGCCCGTCGGTCGTCTGCTGCGCATGTCGATGCGCCTGTATCACGCCGGCGATCGCTGGGTGAGGGCCCGCACGAGTTTTCCCGTCCAGGTTTCCGTCCTCTCCCGCCGATCGATCGGCTGACCGCACCCGGCGACATCCCGCACCGGCTGCCCGGCGATTCGACAGCCTCGTGCCTTTCGGTCGCGCTCGTGTCCATCGGAAACGGAGATGATGAGCTCCTCCCTCGCGCTGCTGGTCGTGACGTTCGGCGCCGCCGTGGTGAACGGCGCGCTCGGGTATGGCTTCTCGTCGATCACCGTCCCGCTGGCGCTGCTGTTCCTGAGCAACCGCGTGCTGAACCCGGCGCTCGTGCTCGTGGAGGTGGCCCTCAACGCGTACGTCGTGTGGACGAACCGGCGCGCGCTTCCGATCGTCTGGCGCCGCGTCCTGCCCGTGACCGTGGGCCTGCTGCCGGGCGTCGCCGCCGGCACCCTGGTGGTCTCTCAGGTGAGCCCGTCCTGGCTGAAGCTCGCGACCTACGTCGTCCTGCTGCCGCTCATCATCCTGCAGACGGCCGGCTGGCGCCGGCCCATCAAATCGGAGCGGAGCGCCGGCTTCGTGTTCGGCGGCAGCCTGGGCGTGCTCTACTCGGTCACGACCATCTCGGGGCCGCCGCTCGCGATGGCGCTGAACAATCAGGGATTCTCCAAGCAGGAGTTCCGGGCGGCGCTCGGCGTCATCCGCCTGGCGGAATCGAGCCTCACGGCGCTCGCCTACCTGATGGCCGGCCTCTTCACCGCGAACAGCCTGGTGCTGATCCCGCGCATCCTGCCGAGCGTGCTCGTCGGCGTGCCGATCGGGGTGTTCCTGATCCAGCACATCCACCCCGAGACGTTCCGCCGTTTGTGCATGAGCTTCGACGCCTGGATCGTGTCGTTCGGCATATCCAGCCTGCTCCGGGAGCTGCGTGTCATCGACGGCTATGCCGCGTTCGGCGTCATGGCCGTGGTCATCGTCATCGACCTCGTGCTCCTGTACCGGTTCTTCGCGCGGGTGAACCGGGTGGTCAATCTGGGGTGAAACGGGCTTTGGGCTTTGGGCGCCAGCCATTTTTCGGTAGCATCAGGACCCACGTCGTATGGCCCGCAAAGGTCTCGTTCTCGCCGGTGGCGCCGGCACCCGTCTGTATCCGGCGACCTCCGTCGTCTCGAAGCAGCTGCTGCCCGTCTATGACAAGCCGATGGTGTACTACCCGATCAGCACGCTGATGCTGGCCGGGATTCGCGACGTCCTCGTCATCTCCACGCCGCAGGACACGCCGCGCTTCCAGCAACTGCTCGGCGACGGGAGCCAGTGGGGCCTGGCGCTCCAGTACGCCGTGCAGCCATCCCCGGGCGGCCTGGCGCAGGCGCTGCTGATCGGCCGCGCGTTCCTCGACGGATCGCCGTCGGTGCTCGTGCTCGGCGACAACGTGTTCTACGGGCACGCCCTGCCGGAACAGCTCGCCCGCGCGAGCGCCCGGTCGTCGGGCGCGACGGTGTTCGCCTATCACGTCCAGGATCCCGAACGCTACGGCGTCGTGACCTTCGACGCGCAGGGCCGTGCCACGTCGATCGAAGAGAAGCCCGCCGCCCCGCGATCGAGCTACGCGGTGACCGGCCTCTACTTCTACGACGCGCGCGCCTCCGAGTTCGCCGCCGCCCTCACGCCGTCGGCCCGCGGCGAGCTGGAGATCTCGGACCTGAACCGCTGCTACCTGGAGCGCGGCGACCTGGCCGTCGAGGTGATGGGCCGCGGATATGCGTGGCTCGACACGGGCACCCACGCGTCGCTGCTCGAAGCGAGCCAGTTCATCGAGACGATCGAGCGCCGGCAGGGTCTGAAGATCGCGTGCCTCGAGGAGATCGCCTACCGCCAGGGCTGGATCGACGCCGCGCAGTTCGAGCGGCTCGCCCGCGCACTCGGCAAGAGCGACTACGGCGCCTACCTGATGCGGCTGCTCGAGGAGCCGCCGGAGAAGTCGTGAGGGTATAATTCGCGGATCATGCCTCGGAATCGTCTGCTCCTTGTCATCGGCATCGTCGTGGTGGTCGGCCTCGCCGGCTGGTGGTATCTCCGGTCGGGCCACGAGAACGTCGCCATCAACCTGATCCAGCAGTTCCCGGCCGCCACACAGCAGCCCAACAAAGAGGCGTTCTCCGTCTCCGACGTGAAGATCAACGACGACACCCGGCCGGCGATCGTGACCCAGAACCTGGCTGGCACGCGCATCACGTGGCGGGTCACGGTGCCAGACGACGGCTGGCTCAAGACCAGCATGGGCATCCGCGAGGACGGCTGGACGATGGAGGGGGACGGCGTGCTGTTCAGCGTCGGGATCAGCGACGGGAAGGCCTACGACGAGCTGCTGAGCCTCACGGTCAACCCGTCCGGCAACGCCAGCGATCGACGCTGGAACGACGTCTCGCTGGACCTCTCGCCCTACGCGGGCGAAACCGTCGACGTGATCTTCAACACCCGTTCCGGGCCGGCGGACAACCGTAACGGCGACTTCGCCGTCTGGGGCGATCCGCGGATCATCGTACGGTGACGCGCACGGCGCCCTCTGCACATTGATCGTTCCTCTCCTCGACCTGACCGCGCAGTACCGGCCGATCCGCGACGACATCCGCGCTGCGATCGACCGCGTCGCCGACGCGCAGCGGTTCATCCTCGGGCCCGAGGTGGAAGCGTTCGAGCGCGAGATCGCCGCGGCGATCGGGGTCGAACACGCGATCGGCGTCTCGTCGGGCACCGACGCGCTGCTCGCGGCCCTGATGGCCCTCGGCATCGGGCCCGGCGCCGAGGTCGTCTGTCCGACGTATTCGTTCTTCGCGACGGCCGGCTGCATCCACCGGCTCGGCGCGACCCCGGTGTTCGTCGACGTCGACCCGGTCACGTTGAACCTGGTGCCGGCGGCCGTTGCCCGCGCCATCACGCGCGCCACACGGGCCATCGTTCCCGTGCATCTGTTCGGGCTCTGCGCCGACATGCCGCGGATCATGGAGATCGCCCGAGCCGCGGGCGTCCCGGTCCTCGAGGACGCCGCGCAGGCGATCGGCGCGCGCATCGGCGATCGCCAGGCCGGCACGTTCGGCGCGGCGGCGTGCTTCTCGTTCTTCCCGTCCAAGAACCTGGGCGCCTTCGGAGACGCCGGGCTCGTCGTGACCGGCGACGCGGCGCTCGCGCACGAGCTGCGCCTGATGCGGAATCACGGGATGGAGCCGAAGTACGTCCACGCGCGCGTCGGAGGCAACTTTCGCCTGGACGCGCTCCAGGCGGCGATTCTGCGGGTGAAGGCGCCGCATCTGCCGGCGTGGACGGCGGCCCGACGCCGCAACGCCGAGCGCTACCGTGCGCTCTTCGAGGAGGCCGGCCTGCGTGACGTCACGCTTCCGGTCGAGCCGGCGGGCCACACGCACGTCTACCATCAGTACGTGATCCGGACGCCCCGCCGCGACGACCTGCGCGCGCATCTGATCTCGCAGCAGATCGGCACGGAGATCTACTATCCGGTCCCACTGCACCGGCAGCCGTGCTTCTCGGCGCTCGCCGGCGGAGGCCAGGCGGCGGACTGCCCCGTGGCAGACGCCGCAGCCGCGTCCTCCCTCGCGCTGCCCATCTATGGCGAGCTGACGACCGAGCAGCAGCAGCACGTCGTGCGGGCCGTGGCCGAGTTCCATGCGTGATCCCCGGCCTGCCCGGCGGCTCCAGGCGAGCGTGCGATGGCGCGTCCGGTTCCGCCGCGCGTCCGCGTCCACCGCATGAGGGTCCTGGTCGTCGGCTCGTCGGGACAGCTCGGCCAGGTGATGGTGCGCGTGCTGTCGGGCGCGCACGACGTAGTCGCCCGGACGCACGCGGAGCTCGACATCGCGCGATGGCCCGACGTCGCGTCGGCAGTCGCCGCGACCCGGCCGGACGCCATTGTCAATTGCGCGGCCTACAACAACGTCAACGAGGCGGAGGAGCAGCCGACCCGTGCGCTCGAGACGAACGCGTCGGGGCCCAGGCAACTGGCGCGCGCGGCCGCCGGCGTGAAGGCCACGCTCGTGCACTTCAGCACGGACTTCGTGTTCGACGGCGAGACCGCAGAGCCCTATCGGGAGACCGACCCACCGTCGCCGCGCGGGTGCTATGCGTCCTCCAAGCTGCTGGGCGAATGGTTCGCGGCCGAGGCGCCCGGCGCCTACGTCGTGCGGGTCGAGAGCCTGTTCGGCGGTCCGCGGGCGAAGAGCAGCATCGATCTGCTCCTCGGCGCGATCCTCCAGGGAGAACCCGCGCGGCCCTTCTCCGATCGGGTCGTCTCTCCGAGCTACGTCGACGACGTCGCCGCGGCCACGGCACAGCTGCTCGACGGCCGCGCCGCACCCGGGCTCTACCACTGCGTCAACTCGGGCCATGCGACCTGGCTGGAGCTCACGCACGAGCTGGCGCGGCTGGCCGGCCGGCCCGACGCGCCGATCGAGCCCGTACGAATGGCCGACGCGAAGCTGCGACCGCCCCGGCCGCGGTTCGCCGCGTTGTCGAACGCCAAGCTCGCCGCCGCGGGGATTACCCTGCCGTCCTGGCAGGATGCGCTCGCGCGGTACGTGGCGAGGCGGATGAGGGGAAGATGAAGAGCGGGCTCTGGGCTACGGGCTCTGGGTTATGGGAAGACAGGTGACGAGCCCGCGGCAAGCTCTGCCGCGTACTCTCCGATCGCCAGACACGACGTGAGCCCCGGCGACTCGATGCCGGCCGCCTGGACGACGTACGGGTTCATGCGGTCGCGCCGCACGAGGAAATCGGCGAAGCGCTCCGTCGGCGGATGGAGCTTCGGGCGCAGGCCGCTGCCGCCGAGGCGCAGATCGCCGGCCTCGAGCTCGGGCAGCAGCACGCGCGCGGGCTCGAAGAAGTCCGCCGCCGTGAGGCGGTCGCCTTCGTAGTCGGTCTTGTCGTCGACGAAGCGCGCGGTGGGCCCGACCCAGACGGCGCCGCCCAGCGTACGGGTCAGGTGCATGCCCAGGCTGTGGCCCGAGCGATGCGGCGCCGGATAGACGAGCCCGCGCACGAGATGCCGGCCCCGCGGCGCGATCTCGGCGTATTCGCCGCGGCAGGGATAGATCCGGAACGACTCCCCGCCGCTCATCGCCGAGACCTCGTCGGCGTACAGGCCGGCGGCGTTGACGAGCAGCTCCGCCTCGATCCGCTCGCGCGGCGTAACGACGACGAGCCCGCCGCCCGGCGCGGACTCGACGGCGACGAGCGGCGTGCCGACCAGCACGGCGGCCCCCCGGGCCATGGCGTCCGCCTGCAACGCGCGGACGAGCGCCTCCGACTCCAGCCAGCCGGTATCCGGAGACCACAGGGCGCGCTCGGCCTCGACGTGCGGCTCCCGGGCGCGCACGAACGCCCGATCGACCGCCTCCAGCCTCGCGCCGCAGGCGGCGGCGTTGGCCAGGAGCCGCTCGAACTCGGCCTCGTCGCCCGCGCCGCCGACGATCAGCTTGCCGCAGCGCACGTGCGGAACGCGATGCGCTTCGCAGAACGCGTAGAGGCGGTGCCGTCCCTCGAGGCACAACCGCGCCTTGAGGGAGTCCGGCGGATAGTAGAGCCCGGCATGGATGACGCCGCTGTTGTGCGTCGACGTGTCCTGTCCGGCCCGCGGGTGTCGCTCGAGCACGCAGACGTCGCGCCCGCGCGCCGCCAGCGCGCGCGCGATGGCCAGTCCGACCACGCCGGCGCCCACCACGACGATCACGAACGGCGGCCTCGAGCGGCGCGACGCGTCACGGTGGATGGACTAAAATCTTCGTGCATGCCCAAGCGCGCACTCATCACGGGAATCACCGGTCAGGACGGATCCTATCTCGCCGAGCTGCTGCTCGAGCAAGGATACGAGGTCTCCGGTCTGACGCGGCGCCTGTCGTCGGCGAACTACTGGCGCATCGAGCACCTGCTCGATCGCGTGGTGCTGCTTCCGGGCGATCTGCTCGACCAGCTTTCGCTCATTCGCGTGCTCGAACGCGTCCGGCCGCACGAGCTGTACAACCTCGCGGCGATGTCCTTCGTGCCGGCCTCCTGGGATCAGCCGATGCTGACCGGCGAGTTCAACTCCCAGGGCGTGACGCGGGTCCTCGAGGCCGTCCGCGTCGTCGACCCCGCCATCCGCGTCTATCAGGCCTCGTCGTCCGAGATGTTCGGCAAGGTGCGGGAGGTGCCGCAGCGGGAGACGACGCCGTTCTACCCGCGGAGCCCGTACGGCGTCTCGAAGGTGTTCGCCCACTACATCACGGTGAACTATCGCGAGAGCTATGACCTGTTCGCCGTCTCGGGCATCCTGTTCAACCACGAGTCGCCCCGCCGCGGCCTCGAGTTCGTCACCCGCAAGGTCACCGACGGCGTGGCGCGAATCGCGCTGGGCCTCGCCGACCACCTCGCGCTCGGCAATCTCGACGCGCATCGCGACTGGGGATTCGCCGGCGACTACGTCCGCGCCATGTGGATGATGCTGCAGCAGCCGTCCGCGGACGACTACGTCATCGCCACGGGAGAGAGCCACTCCGTCCGGGAGCTCGTCGAGCTCGCCTGCGGGCATGCCGGGCTCGACTGGAAGAAGCACGTGAAGCTCGACCCCGCGCTCCTGCGCCCGGCCGAGGTCGATCACCTCGTCGGCGACGCGTCCAAGGCCCGGTCCAGCCTCGGCTGGTCGCCGAGCGTCGACTTCGCGGGTCTGGTGCAAATGATGGTGGACGCGGACATGGAGAGACTCAAGACGAGCCAGAAGCCGGAAGCCAGGAGCCGGAAGTAGGACGACGCGCCGGCTGCAGCGGTTTCGGGAATCGTGTCGTGCGCTGTTGGCCCTCACTCGCGATCTCGCGCGCCACCAAACCGGCGCGCTGCTCGGATTCGGGCCTACAGGCGCACGACACGATTCCGGAAGCCGCTGCAGCCGGCCTGATGGAACGCGCGCGTCTGCGGCGCCATTTCCCGTGTCCGCGTGACTTCCGCGGGTACCCTCGCGAGCAGGCCGAGCGCCGCTTCGTCGCCGCCCGCCCGGCGGACGCCGTCCGGCGGCACCAGACCCTCGGCGAAGCGCGATCGTCCAGCGGCGTCGCGCCGATAGAGACCGCGCAGTGCGGCACAGAGATCGTCCATCACCTGCTCGCCGAAACGCTGCTCCCATCCCGATTCAATCCGGCGCGCGACGCGTGGATAGGCGCGCTGCGCCTCGGTGCCCATGGCCGACAGCCGCACGAGCTTGCCGCGCCCCTTCACCGACGCGACGACGACGAAGCGCTCGAGGCGCCAGCCGATTGCGCTCGTCTCCGGAGAGCAGCCCGTGAGCTCCGCGAGCTCGCCGGCCCGCACGCCTTCGTCGGTGACGACGCGCAGGACGTTCGCGGAGAGCGCGAGCGGTGCAGGGACGTCGCGATTGAACTCCAGGCCGAACGCGATCAGCGCTTTCGATAGGAGCGCCGGCAGCGTCGCCGGTCTCTCCGCGGCCTGCCGCGGCGGATAGAACGCGCGCTCATCGCGCGCGGAGTCGTGCGGCACCGCGTCGGGCATCTCGACGCCCGCCTCGAACAGCGGCGAGAAAGCGCAGGAGATTGGACCAGCCGACCCAGCGAGAGCCCGATGCCGCGGAATCCGGCGTCGAATGGGCTCTCGTGAGCCGCCGAACGCAGTGCCATTGATGTATTTTCGCCGTCCGGCGCAACCGGACGACCCGCCACACCGTCTTACCCCTTGCGTTCATAGGGGAAGATCGCTCACCCTTCCTCGTGAACCCAAGGGGAACGATGGATCGCACGAAACTGGACCTGGTGCGGGGCACGCTCGACGTCCTCATTCTCAAGGCGCTCGGCTGGGGGCCGCTTCACGGGTATTCGATTGCCGGCTTCATCCGCGCGTGGAGCGACGCCGCGCTGCTCGTGGAGGAAGGCACGCTCTATCCGGCGTTGTGGCGCCTCGAGCGCAGGAATCTCGTCGAAGCCGAGTGGGGCCTGTCCGAGAACAACCGCAAGGCGAAGTTCTATCGCCTGACGTCCGCCGGACGCCGCCACCTTCGCGAGGAATCGCGTACATGGGCGGCCTATGCGGCGGCCGTCGCCAAGGTCCTGGGCGCCACCGCGCCCGCGCCGGCCCGCAAGCCGCTATGACGACGGGTCCAAGGAGGCCTCGTGCCGTACGGCGGCTCTTCGGCGCGGACCGCGTGGCCGAGGTGCGCGACGAGCTGCAGTTCCATCTTGCCTGCATGGCAGACGACCTCGTCCGGCGCGGCTGGCCGCCGGAGGAGGCCCGCCGCGAGGCAGAGCGCCGGTTCGGCGACCTCGCATCGGTCCAGCACATCGGCGAGCGCATCGGAGGCCTGATGGACCGCGAGCGGCGACTGAGTGACTACGGATACGAGTGGCTGCAGGACGTGCGCTATGCCTGGCGAACGTTCCTCCGCGAGCGGGGCTTCGCCGCGGTCGCGATCGTCGTGCTGGCCGTGGCGATCGGCGCCAACATCGCCACCTTCAGCGTCGTCGACACACTGCTCTTGAAGGCATTGCCGTTTCCGGCTTCGCACGAGCTCGTGTGGATTGCGCCGCCGCCGGCGCCCTGCGGACTGTCCTGTGCGACCTACTCTTCGGACGCGTACGACGGATTTCGCGCCGAAAGCCGCTCCTATCAGGATGTGACGGGCTACTTTGCCTTCAGCGGCCCCGAGAACGTCCGCCTGGAACGCGGCGGTGAGTCCACGCCGGCAACCGGCCTCGACGTGATCGCCAACTTCTTCGAGGTGCTTGGCGTCACGCCGGCAGTGGGCAGCGGCTTCACGGCAGACGACGCCCGGACCGGCGCGCGCCCGGTCGCGCTGCTGTCATATCCGTACTGGGTCCGCCAATTCGGCGCGGATCGCTCGGTGCTCGGCGAGGCACTCCAGTTGAACGGCCGTCCGACGACGGTGATTGGTGTGCTGCCCGCAGCGTTCGATTTCGGATCGGTGTTCTTACCGGGTTTCAGCGTCGACCTATTCACGCCGCTCGACCTCGACAACGCGCGCAACTGGGGCAACATCGTGACGCTGATCGGCCGGCTCAAGCCTGGCGTGACGCTCGAGCAGGCACGCGACGATGCCGCGCGCGTCGCCCCAGACTTGTACTTCAACGTGCGGCGTCCGGCGACGCGCGGGAGCTATCGCAAAGGCCTGGTGCCCGTGCCGCTCAAGACGCACGTCAGCGGACAGTGGCATGGTCCGCTCGTCGTGTTGTGGTGCGCCGTCGGCGTGATCCTCCTGATCGCGTGCGTCAACCTCTCGAATCTGCTGCTCGTGCGCGGCGCCGCCCACAGCAAGGAGCTCGCTCTTCGCAGTGCCCTGGGCGCGACCCGTGCGCGGCTCGTGCGTCAGGCGCTGACCGAGAGCCTGGTCCTCTCGTCGGCCGGCGCCGCGCTCGGTCTGGCCGGCGCATTCGGGCTCGTCCGCTGGCTCGCGCATCGCGGCGACCTCGACCTCCCGCTGCTGAACGGCGTGGCAATCGACGGCACCGCCGTGGCGTGGACGGTGTTCGTCGCCGTGGCCGCGGCCGCGCTCTTCGGCCTCGTGCCGGCACTGAAAATGGCGGCCGACAACGTGCAGGAGGCGCTCAAGGATTCGGGACCCGCGGCGGGACGCGGCCACCGGCACGAACGGCTGCGCATCGGCCTCGTGATTTCGGAGATTGCGCTCGCCTGCGTGCTGCTCGTGAGCGCGGGGCTGCTCCTGCGCAGCTTCCTCAACGTGCTCAGCGTCGATCTGGGATTCGCGCCGGAGCGAGCGGCGACGATCGCCGTCGACTACAACGACGATGCGCCGTCAGAGGAGGCGCAGGCGGCGAAACGGTCGGCGACATTCAGACAGATTCTGGAACGCGTGCAAGCCCTGCCGGGCGTCGACGCGGCCGGCATGTCGGATTACCTGCCGCTCGGTCCGAACCGTTCGTGGGGCTCGCTGGCGCCGAAGGGCAAGACCTATCGCCCTGGCGAGGTGCCAGCCCCGCTCGTCTACGTCGTCACTCCGGGATTCCTGCCGGCGATGGGCATCGGCCTGCGCGGCCGCGACTTCACGTGGGCGGACCGCAGCAATACGCTGCCGGTGGTCGTCATCGACGCATCGGCCGCTCGCTTCTATTGGCCGGGTGAAGACGCGGTCGGCAAGATTCTCACGAACGGCCGAGAGGAATTCCAGGTCATCGGGGTCGCGGACGACGTCCGCGAAGAGAACGTCGAAGGCTCGGGCGGCTGGCAGATCTACTATTCCGCGGCGCAGAAGAATCCGAACGGGGCTCACCTGGTTGTCCGCTCGCGGCTGCCGCTCGACGCCCTCGGACGGAGCGTTCTTCGGACATTGCGCGAGCAGAACCCTCACCAGCCCGTCGCGGAGTTCAAGCCGCTCGAGCGGCTCGTGAGCCACGCCGTCTCGCCGCGGCGATTCTTCCTGCTGCTCGTCGCGGCCATGGCGGGCGTCGGGCTGCTGCTGGCGACGCTCGGCATCCATGGCGTCATCTCGTACTCCGTCGCGCGCCAGTCGCGCGAGATCGGCGTGCGCATGGCGCTCGGCGCGAACGCGAGCCGAGTCGGACGCGACGTGCTGCTGACGACGTTGCGCGTGACGATGTGGGGCATCGGCGCGGGACTGGCGGCGTCGCTCGTCGTCGCTCGGCTCATTGGCTCGCTGCTGTTCGGGACGTCGCCGTGGGACCTGCCAACCTATGCGGCCATGGTCGCCGTCTTCCTGGGCGTCGCCCTGATCTCCGGGTACCTTCCCGCGCGCAAGGCAGCGCGCGTCGACCCGATGATCGCGTTGAGGAGCAGTTGAGGCGAACCGATCAGGACGAGAGCGCCACACGCCGCCACTACCGCCGGCTCTGTGGCGACGTCATGCTCTGAGCATCGAGCGCCGCGGCGAGGTCGATCAAGCGCACCAGCTCCGCCCGATAGCCGTCGGGGTCCTCGCCCCTGAAGCGCCGCGCCAGCGCCTGCGCGCTCGCCCACGTCGCCCGGCCCTTGAACTCGGACCGGCGCAGCAGCATCCCGAACTCGGCAACGGCCGAGGCGAACCCGACGTTCGGCCCGAGCTCGCCCCTTCTGTCCGCCACGGCAACAGTGATGAGCCGGCTCGTCTCGCCGTCGGGCTGCTTGTAGCGCAACTTGACCGTCATCAGGTCATCGGATTCCGACGCGGCGTTCGGCCGCGCGCCGTTCTGATATTTCAGCGGATCGACGTCGCCACCTTCGATCGGCTCGCCGGGCGGAATGATCTCGTAGAGCGCCGTCACGGTGTGGCCGGCGCCGATCTCGCCGGCGTCCTTCGTGTCGTCGTTGAAGTCCTGATGCTGGAGCATCCGGTTCTCGTAGCCAATGAGCTTGTAGGCGGCGACCGTTCGCGGATTGAACTCCACCTGGATCTTCACGTCCTTGGCCACGGTGACGAGCGTCGCGCCGGCCTCGGCAATCAGGACGCGCCGCGCCTCGTGCAGCGTGTCGAGATAGGCGTAGTTGCCGTTCCCCCTGTCCGCCAGCTTCTCCATCGTCGAGTCCTTGACGTTGCCGGTGCCGACGCCCAGGACGGAGAGAAAGACACCCTTCTCCCGCTTCTCCTCGATGAGGCGGATGAGCTCGCCCTGGCTCGTGACGCCGACGTTGAAGTCGCCGTCGGTCGCGAGGATCACCCGGTTGATCCCGCCCTTGATGAAGTTCTGCACCGCGACGTCGTAGGCGAGCTGGATACCCGCGGCGCCGTTGGTCGAGCCGCCGGGTTGCAGGTCAGCGATCGCGCGCTGGATCTCCATCTTGCGGCTGCCCGGCGTCGATGGCAGCGCCAGTCCGCTCGCGCCCGCATAGACGACGATGGCCACGCGGTCCTCGGGGTTGAGCGTATCGGCCAGCATCCGCATGGCCGTCTTGACGAGCGGCAGCTTGTCCGGCGAAGTCATCGATCCCGACACGTCGAGCAGGAACACCAGATTCCGCGGCGGCGTCCGCCCCGCCTCGAGCTTGCGAGCCTGCAAACCGATCAGCGCGAGGCGATGACGCGGGTTCCACGGGCAGGCAGACACTTCCGTGGTGACCGAGAACGGCGCATCGCCGCCTGCGTTCTCGTAGGAGAAATGGAAGTAATTGATCAGCTCCTCGATACGGACGGCGTCCACCGGCGGCAGCGTCCCGCCAGTGAGAAACCGCCGAACGTTCGAGTACGACGCGGTGTCGACGTCGATCGAGAACGTCGACAGCGGATCCACCGACACGCGGCGGAACCTGTGCTCGTCGATCTTGTCGTAGCCCTCGGTGTTGAAGCTGTCCGCCTTGACCTCCCTGGGCAAGGACGAGGAGGCCATGACTCGGCCACCAGCGACCGCCGCGGAGCGAAGCAAGGCCCTCTCCTGTTCGGTGGGCGGCGCTACCAGGACCGGCGACGGCACGGGAGCCGCCAATGGCCTGGGCGCAGAGTCATCGGCCGACACGGTTCGAAGCGTCAGCCGCACGGCTGGCGTCGGCCGCTCGCGCGCGACGGTCACCGTCGAGACAAGATCGACGAATCCGTTCGCCAAGACGCGGACGTCGAAGGTCCCCTCTGTGAGCTGCTCGAACCTGAAGACACCGCGCGCATCGGTCGTGGCGGTGCGCAGAACCGTCTGCCCTGCTTCAGGGCGCAACTCGACGGTCGCGCCGGCCACCGGCCTCCCCGAACCGTCGACGACGACGCCGACGAGGACGCCTGGCGTTTCGGGTGTGGAAGTCCGCCGTTGAGACCCGACAGCAATGTAGCCAGCAGCAACGAAAACGATGACAAGGACGGACACGAGCAGTCGCATGGCACAACCTCCGCGTGCCGAGCGGCGCTGCCGCTCGGATGCCTGCCCGTCCGGCCGGATGGGACTCTGTGGTCGGAACGAGCGCCTGTTGTGCTTTGAACGGTGGCGGTCAGTATTCTTGCAGACGGCCCCTACCAGATCCGCACGCGCTCGGCTGGCGGGAGGTAGTACTTGCCGCCCGGCTTGACGTCGAACGCCTCATACCAGGCGTCGACGTTGCGCAGCGGACCGACTACGCGCCAGTGCGCCGGGCTGTGG
Source organism: uncultured Acidobacteriota bacterium (assembly GCA_963764505.1). Taxonomy (GTDB): domain Bacteria; phylum Acidobacteriota; class Vicinamibacteria; order Vicinamibacterales; family SCN-69-37; genus CAVXSP01. The sequence continues at coordinate 3,657,122 of CAVXSP010000001.1, forward strand.
GGATTCGAGAGCACCAGCTGACGCTGCCGCTCCTCTCGCACCTTGACGCGCCAGACCTGCGCATACCCGAGGAAGAATCGCTGGTCGCCGGTGAAGCCCTCCAGCACCGGCGCGGGCTTGCCCCCGAGCGAGAGGTGATAGGCCTGGAGCGCGACGGTCACGCCCGAGAGGTCGCCGATGTTCTCCCCCATCGTGAGCTGGCCGTTGACGTGCAGACCGGGCACGCCTTCGTAGCCGTCGTACTGCGACCCGAGGGCGGCGGTGCGCGCCTCGAACGCCCGGCGGTCGGCATCCGTCCACCAGTCGCGGAGCACGCCGTCCCCGTCGTACTTCGAGCCCTGGTCGTCGAAGCCGTGGCCGATCTCGTGGCCCATCACGGCGCCAATGCCTCCGTAATTGACGGCGTCGTCGGCGGCGGGATCGAAGAACGGCGGCTGCAGGATCGCCGCCGGGAACACGATGGCGTTGAGCGGCGGCGCGTAATAGGCGTTCACCGTGGGTGGCGTCATGCCCCACTCGTCGCGATCGACGGGGCGGTCGATGCGGTCGAGATCGTGCCGCCACTCGAACGCGTTGCTCCGTTCGATGTCGCCGACGAGATCGTCCCGGCTGATGACCAGGCCCGAATAGTCGCGCCATTTGTCCGGATAGCCCACGTGCGGCGTGAACTTGTGCAGTTTCTCGAGCGCCTTCTCCTTCGTGGCGTCGGTCATCCAGGTGATCGTGCGGATGTCGGCCTCGTAGGCATGGAGCAGGTTCCCGACGAGCGCCTCGACCTTGGTCTTCGACTCCGGCGGGAAGTACCTGGCGACGTAGCGCTTGCCCAGCGGCTCGCCCAGCCGTTCGTCGAGCAGGTGGACGCCCCGGATCTCGCGCGGCAGCTGCTGGGCCTGGCCGTTCAGGACCTTGCCGTAGAAGCCGAAGTCGAGATCGTCGAAGCGCTTGGGGAGGTACGCGGACAGACTGTGCAGGTAATGAAGCGTCAGCCAGTCGCGCCACACGGCCACGGGCGTCTGCGCGAAGATCTTCGCCATCTCCGGGAACGCGGTGTTCTCGCGGACGACCACGAGGCGATCGCCTTTCGGGCCTGTCGCGGAGACGCCCAGGGCCGCGAAGAAAGTGCGCCAGGGGAACTGCGGCGCGTACGCTTCGAGCTCGGCGAAGGTCATCGGGTTGTAGGTCTTGTCGACGTTCCGCCGCTCGGCGGCGGCCCAGTGCGCCTGCGCGATCCGGGTTTCCAGATCGAACACCGCCTGGGCGCGGGGACCCGCATCGGGCTCGCCCGCCAGCGTCAGCATCTCCTCCAGGTAGGTCCGGTAGGCCTGCCGCGTCCTGACCAGCGCCGCGTCGTCCTTCAGGTAGTAGTCGCGATTGGGCAGACCCAGTCCACTCTGCGTCACCATCGTGACGTAGGCCGTGGGGTGCTTCTGATCGATGGAGATGCCCGCGCCGAACAGGCTCGCGGTGGGGCGCGACGTTTCGCCCATCACACGTGCCACGTCATCGAGCGTCTTCGGGGCGGCGAGGAACGCCAGGTCCGCCCGGATCGGGTTCAGGCCCCGCGTTTCAATCTCGTCGGTGTCCGTGAAGGCCTCGTACAGGTCGCGGAGCTTTCGCCCCTCGTCGTCCAACTGGGCGCGCGGCGTGGCCTCGATACCGGAGACGATGTCGTGCAGCCGCTGCTCGCTGAGAATCGACAGGTCCGGGAACGACCCCGTCTGCGTGCGATCGGCGGGAATGACCGCAGCCTTCTCCCACGCGCCGTTGGCGTAGTCGAAGAAATCGTCACCCGGCTGGACCGATCGGTCCATGCCCGACAGATCGACGCCGAAGGTTCCGAACCGCGGACCGTCGGCTCCGGCGACCAGGGCCGAGACCAGCGCCACGGTCATCCCGACGGCGGCGAGCCAGCGCATCCTCATCGTCTCCTCCATTCCGTTTCCGCAGGTGATAGCACAGGCGCCCGCCCTTCACAACCGCTCGCGGCCGCCGCCCGCGGCGACGGACCGTGCCGCAAGAGATTCTCGGCCAGGAGGTGAACCTCCCGGCGCCTTGGTCCGTCCAACGCGCCATGAGGCACTTGCTCGATTCCGTCCGCTACGCCTTTCGCCAGTACCGCGGGTCCCCCGGGTTCACGATCGCGGCCGTCGTCACGCTGGCGCTCGGGATTGGCGGAACGACGGCCATCTTCACGCTGATCCACGAGGTCATGCTGCGATCGCTGCCGGTGACGGACCCGGCCGCCCTCTATCGCATCGGCGACGGCAGCAATTGCTGCGTGCAGGGCGGTCCGCAGGACGAATGGGGCATGTTCTCGTATCCGTTGTTCAAGCGGCTCGAGGCCGCGGCGCCGGAGTTCGACGAGATGACAGCCTTCCAGGCCGGCGGCGGCCGGTTCAGCGTGCGCCGCCAGGGCGCCAGCGACGCCGCCAAGCCGCTCCGCTCCGAATACGTCACCGGCAATTACTTCACGACGCTCGGCGTCAGCGCTTTGGGCGGCCGCGTCCTGACCCCGTCGGACGACGAATATTCGTCGGCGCCGGTGGTGGTGTTGAGCCATCACGTCTGGCAGACGGAGTACGGCAGCGACCCGTCGATCGTCGGCTCGGTCTTCGTCATCGAAGGCCACCCGTTCACGGTCGTCGGCGTCGCGCCACCGGGGTTCTTCGGAGAGACGCTGCGGGCGAATCCGCCCGACATGTGGATTCCACTGCACCAGGAGCCCGTCATCGCCGGCGGCGGGTCGCTGCTCGAAGGGCCGGTGTCTGCGTGGCTGCGCGTGATAGGGCGACTGAAGCCCGGCGCGACGGCCGACGGCCTGGCGCCGCGGCTGACGACGGTGCTGCGACAGTGGATCGAGCACGATTCCGGCTATCCCGCGAACTGGATGCCGGACGTGATCCGGACGCTGCCGAAGCAGACGGTTGCCGTCGTGCCGGCGGGCGCCGGCGTGGGCGTGATGAAGGAGCAGTACGGCCGGAGCCTGCAGATCCTGCTGGCCGTCTGCGGACTCGTGCTGCTCATCGCCTGCGCCAACGTGGCCAATCTGCTGCTGGCGCGCGCGGTCGCGCGGCGCGGCCAGACGGCGGTGCGCCTGGCGATCGGCGCGTCCCGCCGGGACCTCGTGCTGCAGGCCCTGATCGAGAGCGTGCTGCTCGCGCTCATCGGCGCCTCGGCCGGATTGCTCGTCGCGATCGGCGCCAGCCGGCTGCTCCTGTCGCTGGCGTTTGCGAACGTTCAATTCCTGCCGATCAGCACGATGCCGTCGCCGCTCGTGTTGAGCTTCGCCACCGCGCTGGCGCTCGTCACCGGCGTCGTCTTTGGCGCGGCGCCGGCCTGGTTCGCGACCCGGACGAATCCCATCGACGCGCTGCGCAGCGCCGGCCGCGCCACGCGTGACGGTGCCGCGGTGGCGCGCAGGACGCTGCTCGTGCTCCAGGCGACGTTGTCGGTCGTGCTCGTCGCGGGCGCGATGCTGCTCGCCCGAAGCCTCGCGAACCTCGAGTCGCAGGACTTCGGATACGCGGTGGACGGCCGCGTCGTGCTGTCCATGAACCGGCCGCCGTCCACGTACACGCCGGAGCGGCTCGCGGCGCTCTATCCCGCGATTGAGGAGCGCCTGAAGCGGCTGCCGGGCGTTCGTGGCGGCGGGCTCGCGCTGTACAACCCGCTCACGGACAACTGGGGCGAGCTCATCCTCGTGCAGGGGCATCCGCCCCCCAAGATGGGTGAGGAGGCCGGCGCCTCCTGGGACCGCGTGAGCGCGACCTACCTGCAGGATTTCGGCATCAAGACCGTGCGAGGCCGGGCGTTCACGGCCGCCGACAACGCCTCGTCCGCGCCGGTCGCCATCGTCAATCAAGCGTTCGTGAAACGCTTCTTCAAGAGCGACGAGAATCCGATCGACCAGCACTTCGGGATCGACCTCCCAGAGAACGCCGGTACCTGGCGGATTGTCGGCATCGTGCAGGACGCGAAATTCGCCGGATTCGCCCTGGATCAGCCCGCCCGGCCGATGTTCTATGTGCCGCTCGCGCAGACGGTCGCCTATCGCGACGCGCTCATGCAGCGTATCGAGCTGCAGACGCACTTCATTGGCGGCATGATGCTCGTGACCGATCTGCCGCCGAGCGTGCTCGAGCCGCAGGTGAAGCGCGCGCTGGCCGAGGTCGATCCGAATCTCACGCTCACCAGCGTCAGAACGATGCGCGATCAGGTCGCGCTGTCGTTCAATCAGGCGCGCGCGGTGGCGGGGCTGGCCTCGCTCTTCGGGGGCGTGGCGCTGCTCCTGGCCGCGATTGGCCTCTACAGCGTGACGGCCTACACGGTCGCGCGCCAGACGAACGAGATCGGCCTGCGCATGGCGCTCGGCGCCGACCGCACGAACGTGGTCAGCCTGGTGCTGCGCGGCGCCCTGCGCTGGGTCGCCGCGGGCCTGGTGCTCGGCGTCCCTCTGGCCGTCGGCGCCGGACGGCTGATTGCGGAGCAGCTGTATCACGTGTCGTTCTGGGATCCCGTCGCGCTGGCCGCGTCGGCCGGCGCGCTCGGCCTCGCGGCGGTCATCGCGGCGCTGATCCCCGCCGGCCGCGCCGCCTCGATCTCGCCGATGCAGGCGCTGCGCATCGACTAGAGGTGCTTGGGCCTGTGCATTCGGAAGTGTGCGTGCAGGCCTCGTCGGCGCGGCTACCGGACGATCACCGTGATGGACGTCGTCGGCGATCCCCGGTCGCCGAACCACATGACACCTTCGAGAACGATGTCGAACTCCACGCGGAACCTGCCCTGCTCGTGGATCGCCGGTAACTGGACCGTGAGTACGAGCCTCTCGAATTGACCGAGGTCCCTCGAAAGTGGCACCCGCACCCAGTCGAAGTCGACCAAGCCTGCCGGTTCGTCAATTCGGTAGAGGTGAGCCCCGAGGCGCGTCCAGCCGTCGCCCTCGGCCGCCAGCCATCGCGTCTCGGCCGTGTTCTGAATGTCGAGTGTCACGGATATCGGCTGCCCGCGGGTCGCGTCGATCGTCGAGTTCCTGGCCCGGACCGCGATGCACGCGCCAGTGGCCTTGGGCTGACGCGTGGTCGGCCGCGGGTCGCCCTTGTAGAGCAGCAGATGATGGTGGGCGAGAAGCGCATCGCTCTGGTTGTCCCAGAATCGTCGAAAGCCTTTGCCCTGGATGAACGGACCGACGTCGGCGGCGTCGATCTCCCACAGTGAGTCGAGGCTGCCGACGATGACGTGCGCCGCGCGGAACCCGCAATCGAGCGCGAGCGCGCCGACGTCCTCGACGACCAGTTCGTTCTCGAGGACACCGTGCCTCGACACCTCCATTTGGGAGGCACACGTGCCCGCATGACCCCGTCCGGGCTCCGACATCGCGACGATGCCGTCGGGCCTCAGGATGCGATGGAGCTCGGCCAGGATCGCTCGCTGGTTCGGCACGTGATGGAACGCGTCGAAGATAATCGCCCGATCGCAGCTCGCATCGTCGAGCGGCAGCCGATGCCCGTCGTACGGGCGGAATTCCGGGCCGACGTCCCACCGCGTGGCCGGGTCCCGGCTGAAGAGCTCGTGTCCCAGCTTCAGCGCCGTGGGCGACACGTCGACCGAGATGGTCTTGCAGCCGAACTTGTTCAGAAAGTGGGAGACCCAGCAGGTGCCAGCGCCGAACTCGACCACCACGTCGCGGCGCCGGAGGCGAAGGCCGTCGACGAGAATGCCGAGGCTGACGAGGTGACGCGCGAACGCCGCTTCGTCCGTGAACGGCTTGCCCCGGATGAACTCGGTGTCCTCCAGGTTGGCGAAGTAACGCTCGGCCGCGCGGTTCAGCTCGTTGGTGTGCGCGATCAGGCCCGGTGACTCGATAGCCGAGCCGGTCGGGCGGTTGCGCCCGAAGGGCAGGAGTGCGACACGGAAGAAGGCGTCCACGGTGCCGCGGACGAGGTCGCGAGCCAGCGGGAACGGCCGGAAGATCTGCCCGAATGCCTGCCGAAGCACGAACGCCGATCGGTCCAGTGGTCGCGCCACGGTGCGACAGTCTACTGCACCGATGAGCATGCGAAGTGCGATGCGGCTCACGCGACGTCCGTGGCTCGAGCACTTCGCAACTCTCGCCTTCTCCTGAGCGGAATGGATCGCTGGTCGTCGCTAACTCCGGTGCTATACTCCGCGGTCCGCACTGCCGCGGCGGTCGGCAACCCGCCCAACGATGACGCGCGCCAATAGTGACGACACGCACCTCGCGTCGGATGGCCTCGCCGGCGTCACGGGCGACGCGGGCACGCCCGCACGCGGGCCGCGCCTCGCGCCCGACCAGCACTTCGGACCCTACCGCATCGTCCGCGAGGTTGGACGCGGTGGCATGGGCGAGGTCTACGAAGCGGATGAGGTCGAGACAGGGCGCCGCGTCGCGCTGAAGCTCCTGTCGCACGCGCTCGTCGATCGGCAGGCCGTCGATCGCTTCCTTCGTGAAGGGCGTCTCGCCGCCGCGGTCAGCCATCCCAACTCCGTCTACATCTTCGGCAGCCACGAGATCGACGGCATCCCCGCGATTGCGATGGAGCTGGTCTCCGGCGGCACGCTCGAGGACCTTGTCGAGCGCCAGGGACCGATGGCGCCAACAGCCGCGGTCGAGGCGGCGCTTCAGCTCATCGCCGGACTCGAGGCCGCCGAGTCGCGCGGTGTGCTCCATCGCGACATCAAACCGTCGAATGCCTTCGTGGACGCTGCCGGTGTCGTGAAGATCGGCGACTACGGCCTGTCGGTGTCCACGTCGGGCGGCGACGAGACGCGGCTGACGATGGCCGGCACGTTCCTCGGGACGCCGGCCTACGCGTCGCCCGAACAGGTGCGCGCGGCCGCGCTCGACGTGCGATCGGACATCTACTCGGTTGGCGCGACGCTCCATTTCCTGCTGACGGGCCGGCCGCCGTTTCCGCAGAAGGGCGCGATGCAGGTCCTGGCGGCCGTGCTGCAGGACACGCCGGAGTCGCCGCGGAAGATCGCGCCGGTCGTGCCCGCGGCGCTGGCGCAGGTCGTCCTTCGCTGCCTCAAGAAGGATCCAGCGGCTCGCTACGCCAGCTACACGAGCCTTCGCCAGGCGCTGCTTGCGTTTTCGCGCCAGCCGGTGACGACGGCACCGCTCTCGCTTCGATTTGGCGCGTCTCTTGTCGACACGCTGGTCCTCGCCCTCATCGTGACGGCGCCCGTAGGCACTCTCACCGTGCGCTGGCAGGGCTGGCTGGCGCTCACCGCCCCTGTTCTGCAGATCGCGCTGAAGGCCCTGTACTATGCGGTTCTCGAAGGCCGGTTCGGCGCGACGCTCGGCAAGCGGCTCCTCGGCCTGCGAGTCGTGTCGGCCAACGGCACGCCCGCCGGCCTCTCGCGAGCCGCCATCCGGGCGGCCGTGTTCCTCACGGTGTACGCGGCCCGCGATTTCGTGCCCTGGCCCGACCCTGTCACGTTCGTGCTCGCGCTGCTGGCGCTGTTCGCGACGGCGCGGCGGCGCTCGGGCCTGCGCGGGCTGCACGAGGTCGCTTCGGGCACGCGCACCGTCGTCGCGACGCGGGCGCTCGTCTCGTCGCGGCGGCGTCGGAGGCCATCGACGATCGTCCATCCCGTCGCCAGCGGCGCACTGACGCTCGGCGGGTACGCCGTTCGCGGGCGGCTGTGGAAGCGTGATGGCGAAGCGCTCGATGCGGCGTGGGATGGCGCGCTCGACCGTGCGGTCTGGATTCATCACGTGGCGCCGCAGACGAGTCCGCCCTCGCCGGTCCGGCAGATGGTCGCACGGCAGACCAGGCTGCGATGGCTCGCCAGCCGGCGATCGGCCGACGAGCATTGGGACGCCTACGAAGCGATCGACGGCGGACCGCCGGAGGTCCAGTCCTCCGACGCCGTTCTGGCCATCGTCGGCGATCTGTCGTCCGAGTGCGATCTGGCGCTTGCGGACGGCACGATGCCGGCCGTGGTCAGCGCAGATCGACTGTGGTTGTCATCGGACGGGGCGATCCGCCTCACAGAGTTCAGCGTCTCCGGCGCATCGGCTGCGCCGCCGATCGAAGTGCGCGAGGTGCGGACGGCTCAGGCATTTCTCCATGCGGCCTGCGTCGAGAGCGTTGGCGGCGACCTGTCGCTCGCCGCATTGCCTTTGTCCGTGCGGGCGGTCATCGACCGCATCGGCCAGGGCGGCTATGCGACCTTCACGGATATTGCCGCCGCGCTTCGCGCGGCCTCGCGAAGTGCCGCACGTATCTCGACACCGCAACGGATCGGCGCGATTGCGCTCGGCGCGGTGCTGGTCGTGCTCACGCTCGCGCTCAACGCGTGGAAGATCCCTGCCGCGCTCGCGCTGCGCCGGCAGCCCGAGATCGAGACGCTCGGTCTGATGCTGAACCGGCAGCTGTTTCTCGAGGGTGGTCGCGGGACGTCGGTGTTTGCCCAGTGGCGGTCGCGCAACCCAGGCTCGACCTACACGGCGCCAGAGCGGGAGGCGTTCCGGATCTACGTCGGCGATCGCTTCGGCGCGCTCCTCTCGGAGCCCGCCACGTGGGACCTGCTCGACCGGGTACCTGGTCGAACGGCGACGCGATCGCGGCCGCCGGCAAGCAGGCTCGCGCCGCGGCTGCGGCGGCGTCTCCGGACGAACGCCGCCGTGCGGCGCAGACGGCCGGCGCCATCGTGGCCGACGTCGCGCAGCGGCCGGTTGCCCAGTCGAATGCCTGGCTGGACCAGTTCCTCTCCCTCAACGCCGACGTGGCAAAAGGGCTCTTCACGTTCGGTGTCATGGCCGTGGTGCTCGCGCTCATTTTTCGTGGTTCGATCGTGCTGCGGCTGCTTGGCTGCGGCATCGCCGGTCCGGACGGCACCCGTGCGTCATGGCTTCGAGCCTGGGCGAGGACGTTGCTCGCGTGGCTGCCGGTGCTTGCCGCCTGCGCGTTCTTCCAGTGGGGATTGCGGATGGATCTGCACGCGATGGTCGGACCGTCCCTCTTCGTGTTGGCGAATGCGCTGATGATCGGCGGCGCCGTCGTGGCGGCGTGGCGGCCGGAGTGGTCGCTTCACGATCGGCTCGCCGGCACCCGCATCGTCCCGAAGTGAGAGCAGCCGAAGATCGGCACCCGTCCGCATCGGTCCTACTTCAGCGAATCCAGGTACTGCAGCAGGTCCGCGATCTGCTGGAGCGAGAGATTGTTCATCAGGCCTTCCGGCATCAGCGATACGCGGATCTCCTTGCGCGACACGACGTCGGACGGCTTGATGCGCTGCTGCTGGTTCAAACCGATCCGCACGACGATCTCGTCGGGACGCTCCTCGGCGACCATGCCCGAGACCTGATCGCCGTTCTTCAGCGTGAACGTCGTCGGCACGTATTCGAACTGGATGCCTTCGCTCGGGCTGACGATGGCGTCGAGCATCGCCTGCTTGCCGAGCTTCGACCCGATGTGCGTCAGGTCGGGGCCGAGGGACTTCCCGCCGCCGACGGTGTGGCACGGCGCGCAGCCCGCATCCGTCTGGTACACCTTCTGCCCGGCGTCGACGTGGCCGGCGTAGCTCAGGTCGATGTCGAACGAGCTGGGGATCTGGCGGGCCGCCGGCATCGGCAGGACTTTCGCCGCTCGCTCGCGGATCGCGACGTAGGCCGGATCGGTCGGCGCCGCGCCGCGCTGCCGGATCGCCACCGGCGACACCGGGGCGCCGCGGCGGCCTCGGGCAGGCGGCGGGCTGGCGCTGTTCGCCAGCTTGCTCGCGAGCGATCGCATCTCGGGCGGAAGCGTGCCCTTCTCCGCCAGATCGAGCATCGCGTTCAGGCCGTCGGTCGAGTTGGCCAGCGCCCGCAGCGCCTCGGTGCGGACCTCGTTGGCCGCGTTGCTCAGCAGGATCCGCTGCGCGTAGGCCACGACGCCTGGCGCCGAGGCCTGCGCCTGGAGGGCCCGAACGGCCGCGACGCGCACGGGCACGGGTCCGCTCTCGCCGAGCGTCTGGAAGTCGGCGACGTAGTCGGCGCCCTTCATCTGGGACGCGGCGTCGACCGCCGCCGCCCGCGCCTCGGGCGAGGCCGACCCGCCCTTGGCAAACGCCACCAGGTCCGGCAGGAACTGTGGATCGTTCAGATCGGCGGCGAGCGTCGCGGCGCTGGCCTGCGCGTCCTGGAGGGTGAAGGCCTTCCGCATCACCTGGCCCAGCGCCGGGCTGGTCCGCGCGTCGGTCCACAGGCTGAACAACTGATGGCTGTAGAGCTCGAACGCGTGCGCCGCCAGCGGCGCCGGCGTGCCGGAAGCCAGGATGAACGACTGGAGGGCGTGCGCGGCTTCCGGCCACTGCATGTTGCCGAGCGCGTCGAGCGCCTCCGTGCGCGCCTCGGCCGACGGCGACGCGCTGTTGATGGTCGCGATCAAATCCGGCAGCGCGCTCTTCGGGCGCATCTCCCACACGAGCTTGCCCAGCACGTTCGAGGCGCTCGCGTCCTGCTTCAGCTTCGCGTACAACGCGTCCTCACGGCCGCGCGCGGCGATGCCGATGGCCTCGAGATACCAGCGATCCTGGCCGTCGTACTGAGAGGCCAGCACGTCCAGGGCGTCGATCAGATCCGGGCTCGCCGGCTTCTGCTCAGGGAACACGTACGGCGGCCGCATGGTCGACGGATCCTGCAGCATCAAGGCGATTTCGCGGCGGACGGCCGGCGACGAATCGCGCAGATACGGCTTGGCGAAGGCCAGCATGTTCGCGCCGGTCGCCCGCGCCACGCGCAGGCCGAGGACGCGGAACCGCGGATCGCTCGCGCGCATCGCCTCCTGGATCGCGGCCGAGCCGGCCTGACCCAGCCCGCCGAGCAGCCACAGCGCCCGGGCGCGCAGGATCGGATCGTCCTGCTTCCACATCGCCTGCAGCAGCGGCACGGCGCCCTGCCCCTGCGCCTTGACGGCGGTGTAAGCGAGGTACTGCACCGACTGATTGGGCGAAGCGAGCGCGGTCGTCAGGCCGGCCGTTGTGGTGAGGTTCAGGGCCGGCGTCTGCGGCGTGTTGCCGACCGGGGCCAGGCGGTAGATGCGGCCACGGGCGCCCTTCGGATCGCCCATCAGGTGGCCGCCGACGCCCGGGTCGTACCAGTCGGGGATGTAGAGCGCCCCATCGGGGGCGGCGGCCACGTCGTCGGGCCGGGCCCAGGTGTCGTCCCCGGTGTTGAAAAGGTCCTCGCGGCGCGCCTCGAAGCCGGCGCTGCGCTCCTCGAGCGGGTACATCTCGACGCGGCGCGGGCCGGCGTCGGCGTGCAGCATCTGCCCGCGGTACTTCGCCGGCAGCAGCGTGCCTTCGTAGACCAGCACGCCCGTGGGAGAGCCGGCGCCGATGCGGAAGAGCGTCGGGGCGACGCCCGGCAGCTCCTCGTGCCATTCCGTGCCGTGGTCCTCGTTCCACGTCCGGTTCAGCGGACCGCGGTAGCCGTAGTTGCCGCCCTCCATCACGTACACGAACCGCGTCCACGCGGTCCCGTCGTCGTCGTTGTCGGTCTGGAAGATGTTCCCCCAGGAATCCACCGCGACCTCATAGGGATTGCGGAAGTTCTGCCCGATGACCTCGAGCCCGGTGCCGTCCTGATTCATCCGAAAGACGACGCCCTGGAAGTAGCCGGGCCCCGTGGGTGGCGCCGGCGGCGCCGGCGCATTCGACGACGATCCGCCGCCCCGGCCGGTCGACGGCGGGCGCTCCATGAACAGGCGCCGGCCGGACTTGTCGGTCACGTCGAAGCCGACGTTGCCCTCGTTGAAGTACAGCTTCCCGTCCCAGCCGAACACGACGGCGTGCAGGCCGTGGTCGTGGTCGATGCCGTTGAAGCCCGTGAGCAGGACTTTCTTCTCGAGGATCCTGTCGTTGTCGTCCTTCGTGTAGACGATCAGGTCCGGCGACTGCGAGACGTAGACCTTGTTGCCCAGCACGGCGATGCCGAGCGGGACGCGAATCTCGGGGTTCTGGTCGAACACCTTCGCCGTGTCGGCCTTTCCGTCGTGGTTGGTGTCCTCCAGGATCATGATGCGGTCGCCCGCGGGCCGGTTGTCCGGCAGGTTCCGCGAGCGGAGCCGGTAGTTCTGGCCCTCGAGAACCCACACGCGGCCTCGTTCGTCCACGGTGATGTCCGTGGGATTGGTGATCATCGGCTCGGACGCAAACACCGTCGCCTCGAGACCCGGGGCGGGTTTCAGCCCGGCCGCCGTCTGCTGGGGACTCTCCTGGCCACGCACGAGCGCGCCGACCACGAACACACTGAACAGAAGGAACAGGGGGGCGACTCGTCTCATGAGCGGGTCTCCACTCAACTGAGGGTTGCTGCCAAATGGCGCGACATTCGAGGCACGATGCCGCGGATTGAGCAGGTTCCGTGCCAGCCAAAGACGCGAGACCGGGAGCTGGAACTGTGGGTGCGCAGCCTCGGCCGCGCGCAGCGCTGCGAAAAATTCAGGGTCCTGGGTGATTTCCCGCAGCGCCCGAAATCCGGCAGTGCGATTGTTCTCGGAGCCAGAATCCTTCCTGCGAGGTTGAAGCGCTTCTCGACAACCGCGCGGTAGCCGGATCGTCGGGCAGGATGCTGGTCGAGCTCATACGACGCTGTTCCGAACCGATCGTACCAATCCCCGAGCGCGTATCGTCAGCACTCGTGTGAACGTGGCGACGCTCACTCGCCGCGCAGCACGATAGCCGGGTCGACCCGCATCGCGCGGACCGTCGGCAGCGCGCACGCGCCGAGCGCCATCAGCAGCAGCGTGGCGGCGACGGCTCCGAACGCCCACGGGTCCGTCGCGCTGATCCCGAACAGCAGGCTCGACATGAGCCGCGTGAGCCCGAGTGCGAGGGCGACGCCGGCGAGAACACCGCCGACGACGACGGTCATGCCCTGCCCGATGACGATCCGCCCGACCAGCGAGGGCGACCCGCCCAGCGCGAGCCGGATGGACATGTCGCGGGCGTGCTGCTGGACGTGGTGCGTCATGACGCCGTAGATGCCGATGGTCGACAGGAGCAGCGCGGCGAGCGCGAGCGCGCCAATCAGCAGCGACAGCGAGCGCGGTATCCGCAGACTGCGCGAGACCAGATCGTCCGCGCTCGCGACACTCGAGAGCGCCACGGACGGATCGACCTCGCGAATGGCCTGGCGCAGGGCCGCCGACACGGGCCCGACGTCGTCGGCCGCCCGCACGAGCAGATACCGCGACTGCTGACCGGCAACCGGCGCATACACCGTGCCCGCTTCCGGCTGGTCGAGGCCGGCGTACTTCACGTCGCTGACCACGCCGACCACCGTGGTCAAGGGACAGGTCGTGCACCCGCCGCTTCGCAGCCGCTGGCCCACGGCGCGCTCGCCGGGAAAGAACCGCGCGGCCCACGACCGATCGACCACCACGACGTCCCCGCGCAATCCTTCGGCGTCGCGGTCGTCGAGCAGCCGTCCGTCGAGGAGCGTCTGCCCGAGCGTGCGGAAGTACCCAGGGGTCACCGACACCCACGGCGTCACCGGCTGCGGCTGCCCGGCGGACACGGGGTGCGCTTCGAGAATCGAAGTTGTTGTAGTCGCTGGCGTCGCTCGGAGGACGGCCGTCGGCGAAGGCCACGGCCGCGACGCCGGGCAGCACGCCGAGGCGTGTCTCGAGTCGTGCCCAGAGGGCGTCGATGCGCGCCCGATCCTGATACTGCGCCGCCGGAAGCTGGATCGCGCCGGTGACCAGGGACCGCGGGTCGAATCCCAGGTCGACCCGTTCGAGGCGCACGAGGCTCACCAACAGCAGCGCCGCCGCAATGAGCAGGGGCGTGGTGATGGCGAACTGCGCCCCAACCAGCCACCGGCGTGCGCGCCTGGCGCCCGACGTCTCGGTGGCCGACCGGCCCGACAAGCGGATCGATCGATCGATGGGTCCACCTGCGCCGTGGAGCGCCGGCATCAGCGCGAACAGCAGCGCGCTCGACGCGGTGACGCCAACCAGCACGGCGAGTGCGCGATCGTCGAAGCGGATCTCCTGCGTCCGCGGCAGGTAGGCGGAGGCGGCGTGCCGCAGCGCGCCGAGCGCCATCGCCGCCGTCGCGACGCCGACGAAGGCGGCTCCGATGGCCAGCAGGCCGCCTTCAGCGAGCAGCAACCGGCGCACGCGGCCTCGCGACGCGCCGAGCGCCGTGCGCAACGCCAGCTCACGCCGGCGGCTGTTGACGCGGGCCAGCAGGAGGCTCGACGCGTTCGCGCACGCGATCAGCCACAGGACGACGACGGCGGCGACCGCCAGGCCGGCCATGGGCTTTACGTCGCCGACGAGGTAGGTCTTCGGATCCATGAGCGCCCAGGTCGAACGATCGTCCTGATAGCTGCTCCGCCAGACGGCAAACAGACGCTGGTCGATACCGCGCAGCTCGGCCTGCGCGGACGCGCGGTCGGCGTCGTCTCGCAGCCGGCCGAGCACGGTGATGAAGAACGGCCCGCGGCGGGCCGGCGGCGTCCATCTGGCGGCGAGAAAGACGTCCCGGCCCTGTTCGAGCGGGCCGACCGAGACCGGCAGGACGCCGGCCAGCTCGTAGTCCGCGCCATCGAGCCGGACCAGCCGCCCGAGCGCGTCGGCCCGGCCACCCAGCCGATCGGCCCAGAACCTATGGCTCACGATGACCGCCGGCGTCGTGCCCGGACGAGCGTCGGCGGCGGTGAAGCTCCGGCCGAGGAGCGGCCGGAGACCCAGCAGATCGAAGTAGGCCCAGGTGACGACACGACCAGGCACCAGGTCGGCGGTCGTCCCATCGGTGAAGGTCATCGAGCGGTTCACGTACCCGGCGATGCGGCCGAAGTGCGTCTGCTCCGCATCGAGGGCCAGGTAGTCCGCCACCGACAGGCCGTACTGGTTGTCCTGGTACTCGTGTAGATCCGAAAGATGCGATCGGCGTGCGGGTACGGCAGCGGTCGCAGCAGCACGGCATCGATCGCCGTGAAGATCGCCGTCGTCGCGCCGATCCCGATGCCGACGGTGAGCAGAATCGTCAGCATCGAGGTCGGCGCACGAAGCAATCCGCGGAGGCAGAGCCTGACGTCCTGGACGAGGTCCGCGGCCGCCAGGCCGATCTGCGTGCGACGGTCCTTCACCAAATCCTCCCTGCGGCAGTAGCGCTTCGTGCGTTCCAGGTCGCCGAACTGGCGGAGCGCTTCCCGACGCGCCTCGGCGGGGCTCCGCCCCGCGCGCACCAGGTCTTCGGCGCGCATCTCGATGTGCGCGTCGAACTCCGCGTCGAGCTCGGCGCCGACGTCATCCGGGCGACGCCGGAGGAACCAGAACGGGCGGCCGGGTCCCTGCCGACGCATCACCACGCGCCCTGCAGGATGGCGTCCACCGCGTGGACGTACCGGCGCCAGTTCGCCGTCTGCTCGCGCAGACGGGCGCGTCCAGCGGAGGTGAGGGCGTAGTAGCGCGCCCGCCGGTTGTTGTCCGAGGCGCGCCACTCGGCCTCGACCAGTCCCTGCCGGTCCAGCCGGTGCAGCGCCTGATAGAGCGCGGCGTCCTCGACGGCCAGATCGCCGCGCGTTCGCTCGTGCACCGAGACCGCGATGCCGTAGCCGTGCATCGGGCCGCCCACGAGCGTACGAAGCACGAGCAGGTCCAGCGTGCCCTGAAGCAGTGGGAGCGATCCTGGGGACATGGTCCTCCTCGATCAACCCGTCGCGGGCGCGACCTCGCGACCATCGGTCGACCCTGTCGACTCTACCCCTTAGACGATGTGGGGAGGAAGAAGTTTCGTTGCCCTGCGCGCTGGCGCGCCTTGTGGCGCTCGCGGCAGGTGCTCGAGCCTGTGGGCGTGCTTCGCGGCACGTACCTCATCGCGAAGCCCGATGCGATCGGATTCAGAGTGCAGGCCGAATCATCGCTTCTTCGATGATGTCCGCCGCGTCCTCGCGGGTTCTTCCGCGGCAGTTGGGTCGAGCAGGACGCCATTGCGCGACACCGACGGATCGGTGCACTGGCTGCGGTCGAAACAGCAGGCGGTGCGCTTGCCGGACTTGATCTTGGAGAGCGTCTTGGCGATCCGGATGGCTCGCGTTTCGGGGTTTCGGGTCGACCGTATCCAGCGAATCCAGTCCCAGCGGGCGAGCGGCGTGATGTCCAGCCAGAGGCTACGCGCCTTCGGATCCGCCGCCAGGGCCCGCGTCAGGTCTGGAGGGACCTCCGGCTCCGGCCACTGCGCGATCGGCGCGATTGCCAGGGACACGGAGTTGCCGGCCGCCGCCTTCGCGGCTCCGAGCATCGCGTCGGTCACCATGAACCAGTGGCCGCCTTCTCCGTCGGGTTCGACTGCGGTCTGAAAAGGATGACCGTTGAGCGTCCCTTCGACCAGGCTCAGGCCGCGTGATGGCAGCTTGCTGCTGGCCGCCTGCGGCAGCCTGAGTATCGTCTGCGAGCCGATGGCTCTGAGCGTAGCCTGGAATCGGATGGTCGACATGCTGCCAAGTCCGGAAGCGGGCCGCGCCGGGGCGCATGGATTCGTCGTGCAACCCGTTCACGTTACTATCGCACGTCACGCCACCCGGACTGTCGAGCTGGCCGGAGAGTCATGGCCGACATTCGCGCATCGATCCTGATCGACAACATGGGAGCGCGCCTGTTTCGACCGGATGTGTCGTCTGCAGGGCAGGCAGGGGAAGCCACCCTACAACCGGGGATCAACCAGGCGCTTCGTCCCATCTATCCGCGCCACGGTGCCGATCGATCTACACGCGAAGCGTTGTAACCTCCCGCCCATTCTCCCGTATTGTCCGTCACGTGGACGACATCGATTTCTCGGTCGTGTACCGACGCCACGCCCGCGACGTGTACCGGTTCGCGCTCTTCCTGGCCGGCGACCTCCATGTCGCCGAGGAAGTCACGGCGGAGACCTTCGCCCGCGCCTGGGCCGGCCGCGGCCGGATTCGGCTCGGCACGGTGAAGAGCTACCTCATCGCGATTGCCAGGAATCTCTGCCGCGACGCCGGACGCGAGCGGCGCAACGTCCGCCTGCCCGACGACTACGACCCGACCGACGGCGCCGCCGATCAGGAACGGACGACGCGATCGCGGCAGGAATTGGAGGCCGTGCTCACGGCGCTGCAGCAGCTGCCCGAACAGGATCGTGCGGTGCTGCTCATGGCGGCGATCGACGGCATGACGCATCAGTCAATCGGCGAAGCGTTTGGACTCTCGGCAGCCGCGGTCAAAGTGCGGATCTACCGCGCCCGCGTGCGGTTGAACGCCGCCCGCGGAATCGTGCAGGAGAAGCGATGAACATCACGCGAGCCGTCGTTCTCGATCTGTGGCCCGCCTACACGGCCGGCGACGCGAGCCCCGATACTTGCGCTCTCGTCGAAGAGTTCCTGCGACAGGATCCTGAGTTCGCGCGTCAACTCCGCGAGGACGTCCTGACGGATGTTCCGACGCCGCCTGTGCCGCCCGACACGGAACTGAAGGCCCTGCGCCGGGCGCGCCGTCGGCTCGGGGGCTATCGGTCGCTGCTCTTGTTGGCGCTGGTCTTCACCGGCCAGGCGTTCGGCCGCATCGTCTCCGACACGTCGTGGGACGTCTCGCCGCGCCGGTTCATCGTGATGGCCTCCGTGGCCGCCGCGTTCTGGATTGCTTTTCTCGCCAGCCTGTGGCGCATGCGGACACGCATTCTCATCGTGCCGGATCGTCGGCCGCGCGCTCGCGGCCGACGCGCCCGCGCTCCTCGAGGCCGCACGTGAGGTGCCGGGTGGAACGCGTCACCACCGAGGCCGTCTTCCCCTTCATCGGTCCGCATTCTGGCCGAGGCGCAGGCTGTCCTTCGAGCCGCGTGACTCGCTGCGCCACATCCTCATCGAAGTCGATACCTGATCTCTCCAACACAGGACCGGGCACTGTTCTTGGTGACCCTCACGGCCGTCGGCACCACCTGTATCGCACGCCACCCGCCATTCTGACGACTGAGAACGTCTACGTGAGGCTCGGACGGGATCCGTTGCGCCGGCGCAAATCGTCGAGGAGCTCTCCGACCTCCACGAGGAGGACGTCCAGCAAATTGACCTCGAGGGGAATCGTGCCCGGCAGAAACAGCCGGCCTGCGCGCGGATACTGATAAAATACGTATATGACGCGCAAGATCGTAAAGACTGGATCGTCGCTCGCGGTCACGCTGCCCAAGGAGGTCGTCGACCTCTTCAAGCTCAAGCCGGGCGACGAAGTCGACGTCTCGATTCACCCCCAGAGCGGAGCCGTCATCCTGCGCAGCGGCACGCCACACTTCGAGGGTGGAAAGGTCAGCCCCAGGTTCAAGCGCCTGGCCGCGGATCTCCGGCGCCGCCGGGCGAGGCTCTACGCCGAACTGGCCAAGTAGTGATCGTCTACCTCTCGGTCGAGCAGATCCTCGCCTTGCACGAGGCCCTCGTCGACGCGTTCGGCGGGTCGGCCGGGCTGCGAGACCGCGGGGCACTCGAAGCAGCCGTCGCCAGGCCGGCCATGACGTTCGACGGCGAGGATTTGTACCCAGACCTTGCCGCGAAGGCGGCCGCGTCGATGCAGTCGTTGGTGTCGAACCATCCCTTCGCCGATGGCAACAAGCGCGTTGGCGTGCACGCGGCCGAGTTCTTCGTGGAACGGAACGGCCAGGCGCTCGAGGCCGACGATGATGAGCTCGAACGGCTCACCCTGACCGTCGCGGAGGGCAAGGTCGCGGTCGAAGCGCTGACGATTTGGTTCCGCCAACGTCTGCGGGTGGTCGAATGACCCGCGAGTGACCGTCCCGGGAAGGCAGCGCCTCTTCGATCCGAAAAGGCCGGTCCTCTCACCCCGCTTAGCGCACTGGCCATCGGCGCGATCACGCGCGTCTGCTTGCTCCTTCACCGTCCCGGCACAGCAACGCGCGCGGCAGGGCGGTTCCATTGGACGAGCCAGCGCGACGTCTCGCTCGTGTCATGAATGACCTATCGGCGAAACGGCACGACCGCGGCCGGGGTGATGTCGCGCCCCGCGATGATGTCCGCCAGGTCAAGGCCGGCCCAGAGCGGGCGCACTTCGTCGTCACTGAATACGCGATCACACGGTTGCTCCTGGAAGCGATTGACCACGCGAGCGGCGGGATGCGCGTCGACCAGCGAACGGTCCAGCGCCACTGTGAACAGCCTCGAGATCACCGCCTGCACGCGGTTCACATCCGTGGTCAACCCCTTGGCGACCAGCGAGTCGAGCAGCTCGTGAACATGGGCGCGGGTGATGGCTCGCAGCGGCATCGCTGCCCAGGCGGGCAGGAGGTGCCGCCGAGCCATCGCAATGCCGTCCTTCCAGGTCTTCTTCCTGCCCTTCGCGAACTTCTCGTAGAGCTGAACGAGATCGCGGAACGTGAACGCAGCGGGACCCAGAGCGGTCACGGGCTCCGGCGCAGCCGATCGCGCAGTGCGCTCTTCCGCGGCCGGATCGCGCTTCTCGACATCAATCGCATGGCGCTTGTCGAGCGCCTTCGCCCTAGCCTCGACGAGGGTCACGGCCGGATACGTGCCCAGCGTCATCCACGGCGTCGGCCAGCGCGTCGCGAAAACGCCTGAAACTGCTCGAAAAAAGTGCCGGGGGTGGGAATCGAACCCACACGGTCCTTGTGGGACCTCAGGATTTTAAGTCCTGTGCGTCTGCCAGTTTCGCCACCCCGGCCCAGACTGCCAGTGATTCTAGCGGCGAACGCCAGGATGTGCGCCCGAACGGGCAGGGCCGCCCGCGCCGTCCAGGTCCCCCGTGGAATGACTGGTCGCTCGAATCGACAATTCCGTAACCGGATTGCCAAGATCGCGCTTCAGCGGAGGCGTGCCGGTCGACGCCGCAATTGCTGTGGCGGCGGGATGCGCGGCACGGTTGATGCTCTAGGGGGATCGTCCCGGCGCGCGAGGTCAGAGATGGCCATCACCGACCTGTCGCACCTCCGCGACGACGACCTGCGGGTTGCGCTCTTCGCGGCAGTGGTCGACCGGTTCGACCAGAAGGCCCGCGAGGACCCCTCCGTCGCGATCGTGAATCGGATGCCAAGTGTTCTTGCCGTCAGCAGGCGGGGCACGTCGTTGACCTTGTCGCAAGGTAGAGGTCTCTCGCTGCTGCGCGGCGACCTGAAATGGAGGGACCAGTCAGAACAGCCCCAATCATTCACCGTCCGTCGAGCGACGCTCTACTCCAGATTGGTCATCATGCCCGATGGCCTCGAGGGAACACCGGACGAGATCCTCGACCGCATCATCCTGATGCTCCTCGAGGGGACGGGCGCCGGACCGCAGCGCGGGCCGACGCCGGAACCCGCACGGGACCGTCAGCCAGCTCTCTCCGGCGGCGGCCGCCCGGAAGCGGCCGTGGTCCCGCCCCAGCCGTTGGCGTCGGTCGACCGACCAGCGCCACCATCCGAGAGCCCGGGCAGAGGGGTTGCCGCGCGTCCCTCCGCCGAGCCGATTCGGGAGCAGACGGCGCCGCGCCTCCGCAGCTATCAACTGCTCTACCAGACTGCACGGCGCGAACTGGCCGGGGCGAACGCGCAGCCGGCGGATAGGACGTCCTTCCTGATCGGCGCCGGGGTATTCGCCGGCCTGGCCGCTGAAGCCTTCCTCAATGACCTCGGATCGCGCGTGATGCCGGCCTGGCCGCAGCTGCAGCGACTCGACCCGCGCGAGAAGGCGGAAGTGCTGAGCCTCGAGCTGTTCAAGACCACCGTGGACTGGAGCGTGCGTCCGTTCAGCAGTGTCGCCGCAGCGCTGGAGTTCAGGCGCGCCCTGGCTCACGCTCATGACGACGCGGGCTCACCGAACGATCCTGCGACCGTTCACCGCTGGATCACGGACGTCGATCGCTTCATCGCACACTTCGCCGATGGTCAGGAGCCGTCGCCGCGGACGTGAACGCCGGGTCGCGTGCTCCGGCCTTGGTTGCGCGATCCTTATTGGACGAACTTGATGTCGGGCCTGGGCGGCGCCGACGCCACGAACGCGCGTACGAGACTTTCGTGGCCGTCTTTGCCCACGGCGGCCACGCCGAACACGAAATCGTCGATCGAAACGTCCGGCAGCACCAGCTCCGTCACGGCGCCGACCAGCCGCGACTGCTGCCAGTCGTTCGTCCACGTGTCCCGCCAGTAGACACGATACGCGACCGCCCCCGGCGACGCGATCCAGCGGAGGCGCGCGTCGTAGCCGGAAGGCTGCCGTCCGATCAGCACCTGACCGCGATCCCCGGTCACGGCCGGCGCCGGCGGCGCCAGGGCGAGCGACGCGGCCGACGCGAGCGCGATGCGCGCATTCTGTGCGAGATACCGCTCGTCGACGCCGTCCGGCGTATCCGCCTCGCCATGCTGCTCGTCGAAGTTCTCGTTGGCCTCGCGCAAGACGATCGCCGGGTAACCGTAGCGTATGAACGACGACTGATCGCCGCCGCGGTTGAACCGGTCCTCCCTGGCCATCAATCGCACGGTATGCGATGGAACGTAGAGCGCGGCCATCCGCCGGACGTATCGCGCCAGCGACCGCGACATCGAATCCGCCGGCCCCGCCGCATATACGCGCACCGTCTCGCCATCCCCGACGCCGTTCCCGCCGCGGACATTGCCGACGATGTCGCTGTTGAGATCGGCTTCGACCGCGACGTGCTCGCCGGCGATGCGCCCGGCATGCGCGTTCGAGCCGAAGAGCCCCTGCTCCTCGCCCGCCCAGAGCGCGAAGACGAGCGTCGCGTCGAACTCGACGCCGCTCCCGGCCAGCACGCGCGCCAGCTCCATCGTGAGCGCCGTCCCGCTGCCGTCGTCGTTCGCGCCGGGCGCCGCGACGTCGTAGTCCTGATCGGCTCGAAGCTGCGGATCGCTGCCCGATCCGGCGCCGCGCGCCCGCTGGCCGCCGATGTTCACGCTGTCGTAGTGGCCCGAGACGTAGACGCGCCGCGCGCTCCGGCCCGGCAGCACCGCGACGACGTTCCGGAGCTCGACCTGCCGGGTGATCCGACCCTGCTGCGCGAGCTGATACGTGTCGAAGCCGACCTGCAGCTTCGGACTGGATCTCGTGAGCTCCTCGAGAATCCACTGGCGGGCGGCGCCGATGCCGCGCGTCGGCGACGTGGTGTCCGACAGCGTGTGGCGTGTGCCGAACGCGGCGAGCCTGTCGACGAGCTCCCGGAGCCGCGCCTCCGACACCTCGGCGGCCATTCTCTCGATCCGCGGATCCACATCCGGCGCAATCGCCACCTGCGCGGGAACGCGCAGCGGGGCGAGCGCCATCAGCAGTGACAGCGCGATCAATATCGGATGCGATCTCATATCGCCAATCCTCAGCATGGCGCGACGGCATCGAAAGGTCGCGGACGCCTCGCTCGGGTCGGTGCTCAGTGAATCGTCCACGGGCTGCTGAGCTGCTGCTCGGCCCGGAGCACGCGCGCGATCATCGCGTTGAGCTCGGCCTGCCCGACCGCGAACGGACCCGCCACCGCCGCGCCCATGGGAATCTCGACCGCGATGACCACCTGCCCGTCGATTGGCTCCACGATCCAGGAGAACCCGCGCAGCATGACCGCTCGGTCGGTCGGCGCCTCGGGGTGCTCGACCCGATCGATCGCGCGCAGGATTTCGACGAGCACCTCGCGCACCGAGCCGTCGTCCCACGTGACGCGCGGGATCGACACGGACTCGGTCACGGCAAAGTCCCGGTTCTTCAGCACCACTTCGACAGTGAACGTCATGGCTGCTGCGCAGTATAGCGGGACCGGATGCGCGACGCTCGTGCGCGCGCGGCGACGCTCACCGGATGATGAGGGGCGGACCCGTCGACGCATCGAGCTCCCGCTCGAGCGCGGCCGGGGCGGTCGTGGGTTCGCGGCAGGCGAAGTCCCGGCAGACGTACGCCGTCGCCCGTCCGTCGCGGTCCGTCATCGCCGCGAGCCAGGGCGCGCGCGTGTCCAGGCGCTCGTCGACGCGCGCCGGCGGACGCGGAATCTGAATCAGGCCCGGCGTGTACTTCCGGGCGACGACCCGCTCGAGCGCCAGCGTGTCGGGCGCGCCCGGCGCGCCGGCGATGACCACCTGCGGCGCGCCGCCGTGCCAGATCGCGACGTTCGCGAGCATCATCGGCATGACGCGCGCGACCTGTCCGATCTGCGGACCGTACCGCTCGAGCGCGCGCCGCGCGGCCTCCACGAACGCGGGATCGGACACGACGTGGCCGAGCGCGAGGAGGTTGCGGACCGTCACCGACGCCGCCGCGGGCTCGGCGCCGTCGTAGTCCTCCTTCATGCGCAGCAGCACGGTCGCGTCCTCCCCCGTCGTGCTGAACCAGCCGCCGTCCCGCTCGTCGCGGAACAGCGTCGTCTGCGTCCGAACGAGGTCCAGCGCCCAGTCGAGCCACGCGCCGTCGCCGGTCGCCTGGAAGAGCTCGAGCAGGCCCCACGTCAGGCACGCGTAGTCCTCGCAGAAACCGTCGACTGCCGCCTGGCCGTCGCGGTAGCGGCGAGACAGACGACGGGCGTCGTCGCGCCAGAGATGGGTCCGGAGGGCGGTGGCCGCGCGCTCGGCCGCGCGGCGCCACGCGTCGCGGCGCGGACTGTCGACGAGCACGCGCGCCGCCCGCGCGAAGGCGGCAATCATGAGCCCGTTCCAGGCCGTGATCACCTTGTCGTCGAGGTGCGGCCGCGGACGGCGGCTTCGCGCCTCGAAGAGCACGCGGCGGGCGCGCTCCAGCACGGCCTCCACCTCGGCCGCCGGCCGCTCCGATCGGGCCGCCACCTCGTCAATCGATTGCGCCAGGTGGAGGATGTTCTCGCCGGCGAACTCGCCCTGCGGATCGGCCAGCGCGTTGCCGCCGTCTTCGATTCCGAACCGGCGCCGCACGACGGGCGCGTCGTCGCCGAAGAGCCCGTCGATTTCCGCCGCGCTCCAGACGTAGAAGGCGCCTTCCCGCTTCTCCGTCGCGCCGGCCGCCGGCAGGGAGTCGGCGTCCTCCGCCGAGTAGAACGCGCCGTCGGCCGACGTCATGTCGCGGACGACGTACTCGAGCGTGTCCTCCGCCACCTGCGCGTAGAACGACTCGCCGCTCACCTGCGCGGCCTCCAGGTATGCGAGCACGAGCTGCGCCTGGTCGTAGAGCATCTTCTCGAAGTGAGGCACGCGCCACTCGGCGTCCACCGAATATCGATGGAACCCGCCCCCGACGTGGTCCCGGATGCCGCCGAGCGCCATGGCGTCCAGCGTGCCGAGCGCGACCTGCCGCGCCTGGTAGCTGCCCGAGACGGCGTGCGCATGGAGCAGGAAGATCAGCTCCGACGGCCGGGGAAACTTGGGCGCGCCGCCGAAGCCGCCGTGCCGTCCGTCGTAGCTCTGGACGAACGCGGCGACGCCGGTCTCGAGCGCGTCGACGCCGGCGACCGGCGCACGGTCGCCCGCCGCCTCGTCGCTGGCCGTCGCGCCGCGCAGCCGGTCGAGAATCGTCGCGGCCGATTCGAGGATGCGCTCGCGCTCGTCGCGCCAGGCCCTCGCGATCTCGGCGAGCACGTCCGTGAAGCCCGGCCGTCCCCAGCGCGACGACGGCGGGAAGTAGGTGCCGCCGAAGAACGGCCGGAGATCGGGCGCCAGGAACACGCTCATCGGCCAGCCGCCCGCGCCGGTCGTCGCCTGCACGAACATCATGTAGACGCGATCCACGTCCGGGCGCTCCTCGCGATCGACCTTGATCGAGACGAAGTCGCGATTGAGCGCCGCGGCGACCTCCGCGTTCTCGAACGACTCGTGCTCCATCACGTGGCACCAGTGGCACGTCGAATAGCCGATCGACAGGAAGATGGGCTTGTCCTCCTGGCGGGCGCGCGCAAAGGCCTCCTCGCCCCACGCGTACCAGTCGACCGGGTTTTCGGCGTGCTGCAGGAGATACGGGCTGCGTTCGAGGGCGAGACGGTTGGACACGGTACAGTTTGACTCAAGCCAGAAGCCAGAAGCCAGAAGCCAGAAGCCAGAGGGTTCAGGAAGTTCTGGCTTCTGGCTTCTGGCTTCTGGCTTTACTGTCCCTTCTCCATCCTGCCCGCCGGCGGCATCGCCCGCAGCCGCGCGCGGACGCGCTGGAACTCCGGACTGTCGCGGCGGCCGGCGGAGGTCAGCCCCTCGGCGCGCAGCGCCGCCGCGCGCTCTGCCGGCGCGGGATGATCCGAAAGGAAGATCGCGACGCTCGACGGCTCGCGCTGCGCCTTCCGGGACAGCACGTCCAGGAAATCCGCGAGCCCGTGCGGGTCCCATCCCGACTGGCGCAGGATCCGCGTGCCCTCCTCGTCGGCCTCGCGCTCGTCGTCGCGGCTGAACTTCAGCATGAAGCCCTGGGTCGCCAGGCCAGCAGCCACGCGGCCGACCTGCCCCGCCCGGTCCTCCGGGAGCACCTGCCCGAGCAGCGCCAGCAGCCCGCCCGCCAGCGTCTGGTTCGTCACCTGTCGCGCGACGTGCCGCTTCTCGATGTGGCCGATCTCGTGCGCCAGGACGCCGGCCAGCTCCGACTCGGTCTCCGCCGCCTCGATCGCGCCGCGATGCACCCACACCGGCCCTCCCGGCAGCGAGAACGCATTCACCTCGGCGTAGTTCGCAATCGAAATCGAGTACGGATATTCCGGCCCGCCGGCATGTCGGGTCAGCGGATCGAACACGCTCCTCAGGTACGCGTTCACGCCCGCGTCGCCGACCTCGGGGGTCTGCTGGCGGACCTCGGCCTGCGCCTGATGACCCAGCGAGATCTCGTCGCTGACGGAGAGGAGCGTCAACCCCTGTGCCGCGGATCGGTCGCGCGCGCCCCCGGCGGGCCCCGCCAGGGCCAGCGCGGCGACCCCCACGGCGAACGTCGTCGTGAACCTGCTCATGTCAGACCTCCCGGGCCGGTGCCGCCGGCGCCTCCTGCGGCAGGTTCTTGCGCAGCCGCGCGTACGCCGCGGACACCTCGACGCCGTACAGAAGAATCACCGCCGACACGTACACCCACACCAGGAAGACGACGACGGCGGCGACGGAGCCGTGGACGCTGAATCGGGAGAAGTCGCGAACGTACCAGGAAAATCCCGCAAACGCGGCGCGCCACAACCCTCCCGCGATGAGGGCGCCCCACCAGACGTCGCGCAGCCGCACCTTGGCGTTCGGGACGAAGTAGTAGATCAGGCCGACGATGAGCACGAACAGCGGCGTGGGCGCGTTGCGGGTCAGGAGGCCCTGCAGCCACGCCAGCCCTGGATACGACTGCTGCAGTCCGGCGAACCACTGCGTCTCGGCCACCTCCACGAGGCTGACGAGCGACAGGGCCGCGATCATCAGCAGCGACGCCACGATCAGCATCAGGGCGGCGATCACCTTGTGCTTGAGGAAGCCCGGCGGCTCCTCCACGCCCCACGCGTAGTTGACGGCCGTGGTGATCGCGCCGAAGAAGCCCATGGCCGCCCAGAAGATGACGACCGTGCCGACGATGCCCAGCGCCGGCGGCGTTTTCGACAGCTCCTCGATCTGGGTGATGACGAAGTCGAAGTGGCTCGGCAGCGCCCGCGCGACGATCTCGACGAACAGCGCGTCGTTCATGCCGATCGCGAGGCGGCCGACCAACGTCAGGAGCAGCAGGACGAACGGAAACAGCGAGAGCAGGGCGTAGTAGGCGATCGACGCCGCGTACGTGAGGTTGTTGCTCTGGTAGAACTCGATCAGGCCGCGCCGCGCCGCCTGCAGGCCGAGGCGGCAGCTCCGTCCGCAGCGGCGCGTCAGCCGCCCGAGCCGTCTCGGCGGCGTCCGGCGCACGGCGGCGGGCGAGGCAGCCACGTCTTGGATTCTATAGAGGCTTCGAGGCTCCGTATAATCGCTCCTGTGAGCGTTCACGACTGCGACACGACGGACTCCTGCGGCTGGTAGGGCCATGCAGGTCCTGTCGAGCCGCGTCGATCCCGACTCCCCGGCCTTCCACGCCAATCGCCAGCGGATGGCGGCGCTCGTCGAGCAATTGCGGCAGCGCGTCGCCCGCGTCCGGGAGGGCGGCGGCGAGGCCTCGCTCGAGCGGCACCGCCAGCAGGGCAAGCTGCCGGTGCGCGATCGCCTGGCGCGCCTGAGCGATCCGGGCGCCCCCTTTCTCGAGCTCTCGGCACTGGCCGCCATCGACATGTACGACAACGAGGCGCCCGCGGCCGGGCTGGTCACCGGCATCGCGCGCGTCCGCGGCCGCGAGGTGATGGTCGTCGCGAACGACGCGACCGTGAAAGGCGGCACCTACTTTCCGATCACCGTCAAGAAGCACCTCCGCGCCCAGCAGATCGCGCTCGAGAACCGTCTGCCCTGCCTCTATCTGGTCGATTCCGGCGGCGCGTTCCTGCCGCTCCAGGCAGAGGTCTTTCCCGACCGCGATCACTTCGGCCGCATCTTCTTCAACCAGGCGCGCATGTCCGCCGAAGGCATCCCGCAGATCGCGGTCGTCATGGGATCGTGCACGGCGGGCGGCGCGTACGTGCCGGCCATGTCGGACCAGACCGTCATCGTGAAGGGCACGGGGACGATCTTCCTCGGCGGTCCGCCGCTCGTGAAGGCCGCCACGGGCGAAGAGGTCACGGCCGAGGACCTCGGGGGCGCAGACGTCCACACGCGGCTGTCCGGCGTCGCCGACTACTTCGCGGAAGACGACGAGGACGCCCTGCAGATCGCGCGGACGATCGTCGATGCCCTGCACACCACCAAGCGTCTGCCGGCCGACCTCACGACTCCCGAGCCGCCGGCCTTCGATCCGGAGGAGCTCTACGGGATCGTGAACGTCGATCCGCGGCACCCCTACGACGTCCACGAAGTCATCGCGCGCCTCGTCGACGGGTCGCGATTCGACGAGTTCAAGGCACGCTACGGGAAGACGCTCGTCACGGGGTTCGCCCGGCTCCACGGCTTTCTCGTCGGGCTCGTCGCCAACAACGGCGTCCTCTTCTCGGAGTCGGCGCTCAAGGCCACGCACTTCATGGAGCTGTGCAATCTGCGCGAGATCCCGCTGGTGTTCCTGCAGAACATCACGGGCTTCATGGTCGGCCAGCAGTACGAGCGCGGCGGCATCGCCAAGGACGGCGCCAAGATGGTCCATGCCGTCGCCAACTCCGTCGTGCCGAAATTCACCGTCGTGATCGGCGGCTCGTTCGGCGCGGGCAACTACGGCATGTGCGGGCGGGCCTACGATCCGCGGCTGTTGTGGATGTGGCCGAACGCCCGCATCTCGGTCATGGGCGGCGAGCAGGCGGCCGCCGTGCTCGTCACGGTCAAGCGCGACCAGCTCGCGCGCCGGAGCGAGACCCTGTCGGCCGACGACGAGGCGGCCATCCGGGCGCCGATTCTCGAGAAATACGAGCGGGAAGGATCGGCCTACCACTCGACGGCCCGGCTCTGGGACGACGGCGTGCTCGATCCGGCGCGGACGCGCGAGGCCCTGGCGCTGGGCCTCTCGGCCGCGTACAACGCGCCAATCGGCGCGGCGAAGTTCGGCGTCTTTCGGATGTAGGTGCTGCCCATGCCCACACTCATCGTCACTCCCGGCCCCGTCACGACCGTGACGCTCAACCGGCCCGACGTGCGCAATGCGTTCAACGACACGCTGATCCAGGAGCTGACCGCGTTTGCGCGCGGCGTGCCCGAGGACGGGTCGGTCCGCGCCGTCGTGCTGCAGGGCGCCGGATCGGTCTTCTGCGCCGGCGCCGACCTGAACTGGATGTCCCGCGTGGTCGGCTATTCGCGCGAGGAGAACGTCACCGACGTCCGGCAGGCCGCCGAGCTCTACGCCGCCCTCGACTCGCTGCCCGTGCCGCTCGTCGGGCGCGTGCACGGCGCCGCCCTCGGCGGCGGCGCCGGCCTCGCCGCGGTCTGCGACGTCGTCGTGACGACGCATGACACGAGCTTCGGCTTCACCGAGGTGACGCTCGGCATCGTCCCGGCGACCATCTCGCCGTACGTCATCCGCAAGATCGGCCTCTCGGCCGCCCGCGAGCTCTGCCTGAACGGGAGCCGGTTCCCGGCCAAGCGCGCGTGCGAGCTGGGCCTCGTTCACGAGGTCGTCGGCGCGGGCGAGCTGGACGAAGCGGTCGAGCGGCAGGTGGATCGCTTCCTTCACGCGGCGCCGTCCGCCGTCGCGGCGACCAAGCGCCTGCTGCGGGAGATCCAGGACCGCCGTCCGGCCGACGTGATGGCGCTGACGGTCGAGGCGATCGCCACCCAGCGCGCGTCGCCTGAAGGCCAGGAAGGCATGAAGGCGTTCCTCGGGAAGCGCCGGCCCAAGTGGGTGCAGCCGGAGACACTGAGCTGAGATCGTTCCGTCGCATCCTCGTCGCCAATCGCGGAGAGATCGCCCTGCGGGTCATCCGCGCATGCCGGGCGATGGGGATCGAGAGCGTGGCCGTGTACTCCGACGCGGATACCGAGGCGCCGCACGTGGCATCGGCCGACATGGCAGTGCCGATCGGGCCAGCCGATCCCCGCGCGAGCTATCTGAACATCCCGGCCATCATCGCTGCGGCGCGGCGGACCCGTGCCGAGGCGGTCCATCCCGGCTACGGCTTCCTTTCGGAGAACGACGCGTTCGCCCGGGCCTGCGGGGACGCCGGCCTGACCTTCATCGGGCCGCCGGCCGAAGTGATCGCCCGAATGGGATCGAAGACGGCCGCGCGCGACGCGGTCCGCGCGGCCGGCGTGCCGATCGTGCCAGGCGCGCGGCCATCCTCGCAGACCGAGGCCGCGCTGACGGATGCGCTGCATCACGTCGGGTTGCCGGCGCTGCTGAAGGCTTCGGCCGGAGGCGGCGGGAAGGGCATGCGCCAGGTGGACGCCGGGGCGCGGTTCGACGAGGCGATCGCCGCCGCGCGCCGCGAGGCCGAGCGGGCGTTCGGCGACGGCACGCTCTACGTCGAGCGCGTCATCGAGGCGGCGCGGCACATCGAAGTGCAGATCCTCGCCGACCGGCACGGCGCGGTGGTGCATCTGTTCGAGCGCGACTGTTCGCTCCAGCGGCGCCATCAGAAGGTCATCGAAGAGGCGCCGGCGCCCGACCTCGCGCCGGCGGTTCGCGATGCGCTCACGCGCGCGGCGGTGGCGACCGCGCGGGCCGTCGGCTACGTCAATGCGGGGACGATCGAGTTCCTGCTGCACGGCACGGGGGAGGCCGCGGCGTTCTACTTCCTCGAGATGAACACGCGGCTCCAGGTCGAGCACCCGATCACCGAGGCGGTGACGGGCATCGACCTCGTCCAGGCGCAGATCGGGATCGCGGCCGGCGAGCCGCTCCCCTTCGCGCAGGAGGACGTGCGGGTCGACGGCCACGCGATCGAGTGCCGGGTCTACGCCGAAGACTCCGAGCGCCTCCTTCCGCAGTCGGGACGGCTGCTCCGGTACCGCGAGCCCGAGGGCCCGGGACTCCGTGTCGACTCGGGCGTGCGCGAAGGCCTGACCGTCAGCGGCCATTACGATCCGCTGATGGCGAAGCTGATCGCGCACGGCGACACGCGGGAACGCGCGTTCGAACGGGCGGCCGAGGCGCTGCGGCATTTCGAGATCCTGGGCGTCCGGCACAACATCGCCTTTCTGCTGGCGCTCGCGACCCGGCCGGAGGTTCGCGGATCCGGCGCGGTCGACACACGGTTCGTCGAGCGCCATCTCCACGAGCTCACGACGGGAACGCCGGACGCTCTGCGGCGGGCCGCGACGGCGGCGGCGGCCGCGCTGGCCGCGCGCGGACCCGCGCCGGTCCCCGCGTCGACCAGGGAGCTGGCGGGGCTCGATCCGTGGCAGCGACTCGGCCCGGTCGAGTGGTGAGCCGAGCGGGCATGGCGCAGACGATTCACCTGGCGTCGGGCGCGGCGCGCTGGACGGCGCGAATCGATGGCGATCGGATCACGCTCGACGACACCCGCGCGCTCACGGTGCGCGACGAGGGCGACGGGCGGTTCCGGATCGAGACGCCCGACGGCCCGACGATGGCCGTCGCCGCGATTTCGGAGCAGGCGGTCTGGGTCGGCGTCGACGGGTACGTGCTCGAGTTTCGCATCGAGCACTCCTCGCAGCCGCCTGCATCGGCCGCACGGGACCGCGACGCGCTGACCGCGCCCATGCCCGCAACGGTCGTCCGGATCCAGGCACATCCCGGCGACCGCGTGCAGGCCGGCGACACGCTCGTGGTGCTCGAGGCGATGAAGATGGAGCTGCCGATCCGCGCGCCGCGCGCTGCGCGCGTCGTTGCCGTACACTGCCGGGAGGGCGAGATGGTGCAGCCAGGGAAGACGGTGGTGGAGCTGGACGATCGGTGACCGGCGATCCCCCATGTCTTCCATCACCGTCTACGAGGTCGGCCCGCGGGACGGGCTCCAGAACGAAGCGGCGGACGTGCCGACCAGCGACAAGATCGCCTTCGTCGACCGGCTCAGCGCGGCCGGGCTGCCCGTCGTGGAGGTCTCGGCGTTCGTCAGTCCGGCGCGGGTGCGGCAGATGGCAGACGCCGAGGCCGTCTGCGAGGGCATCACGCGGCGGCCGGGCACGCGCTACAGCGCGCTCGTGCCGAATCTGCGAGGACTCGAGCGCGCACGGGTCGCCGGACTGAGCGAGATCGCGGTGTTTGCCGCGGCGTCGGAGACCTTCAGCCGGCGCAACATCAACCAGTCGATCGCGCAGTCGCTCGCCACCTACGCCGACGTCGCGGCGCAGGCGCGAGCGGCCGGCATCCGGGTGCGCGCGTATCTGTCCACCGCGTTCGGCTGCCCGTTCGAGGGCGACGTGCCCATCGACCGCGTCGTGGACCTGACGGAACGCCTGCTCGCGCTCGGCGCGTTCGAAGTGGCGGTCAGCGACACGATTGGCGTCGCCCATCCCGGCCAGGTCCGCCGCCTGCTGACGGAGCTCGAGCGCCGCGTGCCGGCGGAGAGGCTCGCCCTGCACTTCCACGACACGCGCGGCACGGCGCTCGCCAACGTGCTCGCCGCGCTCGACATGGGGATCACGACGTTCGATGCCGCCGCCGGCGGACTGGGCGGCTGCCCGTATGCGCCCGGCGCCTCGGGGAATCTCGCCACCGAGGACCTCCTTTACCTCCTGCACGGGCTGAACCTCGAGACGGGCGTCGACCTCGACGCCGTCTTCGCCGCGTCGCGCGCGCTCGAGCCCCTGCTCGGCCACCCGCTGCCGTCACGCTACGTACAGGCGCGCGCGGCCACGCACCCGCTGCCCGATGGGACGATGAGGCAATGACCGCGGAGGAGTGGGTCGCGGCCCTGCAGCAGCGACACCGCGCCGCGCTGAGCTCGGCCGAGTTCCTGAAGGCGATCCGCGCGTTGTCCGTCCGCTATGTCGAACGGCGCGGATCGCTGGGCGCCCGCTCGCCGCTGGATTCGGCCGGCAAGCGGGCGGCTTTTGCCGCGTACTACGCGCTGCTGCACTTCTTCACGACGACGGAGATCATTCGAGCGCTCAGCGCACCTTCGTGCGCACCCTCGTCCGCACCTTCGTGCGCACCCTCGACCGCACCTTCGTCCGCACCTTCGTTCATCTACGACCTCGGCTGCGGCACCGGCGTGGCCTCCGCCGCCTGGGCGCTGTCCCAGCCGACCCGACCCGAGCTCGTCGGGGTCGACGTGCACCCGTGGGCCCTGACCGAAACGGCGTGGAATTGGCGGCAGCTGGGTTTGCGCGGACGGGTCCGGCGCGAGAACCTGCTGGCCGTCTGCCAGCGTCTGCACGACCGGCGGCCTCGCCGGTTCGACTCGACCGGCGTGGTGCTCGGCTGGAGCGTGAACGAGGTGCCCGAGGAGCAGCGAGTGCGGCTGCTGCCGCTGCTGCTCGAATCTCGCCAGGGACGGCGCCGCCGTCCTCGTCATCGAGCCGCTGGCGCGCGCGGCGACGCCGTGGTGGGAGCCATGGGCATCGGCGTTCCGGACCGTCGGCGGCGAGTCGCACGCGTGGCGCTTCGATCCCGCGCTGCCGGCCGCGCTGCGCGCCGTCGACGAGGCTGCGGGGTTTGGTCGAGACGCGCTGACGGCGAAAAGTCTCTGGCTGGCGAGAACAGCCAGAACCCAGAAGCCAGAGGCCAGAAGCCAGAAGCCAGACCGCGAGTGAGTCAGAAGAGCGTGCCCGCAGAGCCGAGCATCGCGCGGCGGATCAGCGGCAGCGGGAGCGGCCCGAGCTCGATGAACGCGTCGTGGAACGCCTGCAGGCTGTACTGCGCGCCGGTCCGGGCCTTGTAGTCCTCCCGCAGCTTCAGAATCATCAGCTTGCCCATCGTGTAGTAGCCGTAGAGGGCGTCCGACGTTCCGCGCTTGGTTTCGGCATCGGCGATCGGCTTGGGCTGGTACGCGTCCTTCACGAAGCGCTCGTGCGCTTCCGCCATCGTCATGCCCCGCGTGTGCATCCCGATGCCCACGATGAACCGGACGTCCCGGAGGAGCGCGTCCTGGATCTGGGCGAGCCGATACCGCGGGTCGTCCGCGTGCAGGCCCTCGTCGATGACCATCTGCTCGCAGTAGTGCGCCCAGCCTTCGATGTTCGTGTTGGCGCCGAACACCTTGCGAACGTTCGAGGGAAAGTCCTTCGCGTAGAGGAACTGCAGGTAGTGGCCGGGCCAGACCTCGTGGACCGACACGTTGGAGATGAGCGGATAGAACCAGCCCCGCATGTACTCCTCGGTCCTGGC
This sequence comes from uncultured Acidobacteriota bacterium, assembly GCA_963764505.1. Taxonomy (GTDB): domain Bacteria; phylum Acidobacteriota; class Vicinamibacteria; order Vicinamibacterales; family SCN-69-37; genus CAVXSP01. The sequence goes on from CAVXSP010000001.1 coordinate 3,690,777, forward strand.
GGCGGACCAGGCCGGATCGGGCAGCGTCACGCTGTAGTAGGCCTCGGTCGCGACGGTCTCGAACGGGCCCGGTGTGTCCATCGATGCGGATGTCGTCGCGCGCATGAACGGCGGCGTCTCCTGGACGCGCGCCCGCTCGGCGTCCGGGATGGTGACGATATGGCGCTCGGTCACGAACCGGGCGAGGTCGTCGAGCGTGTCCTGCGCGGCCGACAGCAGCTTCCCCGCCGGCGGGTGGTCGCGCTGGAGATCGGCGAGCACGGCGGCCACCGGCTTGGTCGGATCGATCCGTCTGGCCGTCTCGGCAAACGCCGCCTGGTTCTTCGCGAGGTCCGCTCGGGCGATCGCGAGCAGCTGATCGAGCGGCGTGTCGATCATCTCGTCGGCCCAGAGCTTCCGCTGGTAGGTCTCGGCGCCGTAGGCGAACTCCCCGTGCGCCCGCGGCAGCAGGTCCTTCTGGAGCCACGTCTTGTACGCTCGCAGCGAGGCGACCACCGCCCCGTTGACGCGCTCGAACTCGCCCAGGACCTCCGGATCGTGGACGCCCTGGAACGCCTCCGGCACGGCGTCCTCGAAGAACTCGCGATTGGCATCCAGCTGCTCGATCGCGATCTCCACGTACACCCGCGGCGGATTCTCCAGGTTCTTCCTCGCCGCGTCGAACACCGCCGGCATCGACTTCTCGCGGGCGATGAGCCGCTTCAGCCGCTCGGCGGCCGGCGCGAAGTTCCGCTTGACCATGATGTAGGCCGTGTTCGTGATCCCGCTGCTGTAGACGTCCGGATCCCTGGCCCACGGCCGGATGACGTCGAGCGTCAGGATCCGCGAGTCCAGCGCGTGGAGCACCTGTTCGCGGTCGAGCTGCCGGTCGAGCGAGAGCGTGGCCGCCTGAATCGCCTCGACCTCCTGGCGCAGCTTCCGTCCCTCGTCCAACTCGGCCGTGACCCCGGCGCGCGAGTAGTCCTCGAGCGTGTCGTCGTACTTGTGAATCCCCAGGTAGGTCGCCTGCGTGGGGCGATATCGGTAGGTGTATTCGAGGACGTCGTTCGCCAGCCGCTCGAATGCGCCGTCTCCGGAGCCGGCGGGCGTTTCGACCGGCGCCTCACTGCAGCCGGTCAGGACAACGGCCACCCAGGCGAGCACGAAGCCGACGCGAAACGCTGGGATGAGCATCCCAGCATCGTATCAATTCACCTCATCGCATCGACCGTGCCGACGAGCCCGTGAGACAGCGCTCACTCACGTTTCGGATGCTGCTCACCGCAAACGCCGGCAGATCGCCCGGATCGACGCGCTCGCCGGGCAGCGGCTCGGGCGGGATCGAGAGCTCGGCCAGCCCCGTCGCCTGGACCTGATGGTCCGCGTGGAACGAGAAATCCACGTCGGCGCCGGCGCTGACGAGCCGGAACGTTCGCGCGATGTCCTGCATGTCGGGTCGCGCGGTCGCATTGCTCAGAATGAAGGTCCCGGGCGCCGCGCCCTCGGTGACGCATCCCGTCAGGATGATCTCGCGGGTGTTCGGCGCCGACTGGGACACGTCGCCCTGCGCCAGCAACATCGTTCCCCACGCGACGACGATCACGACCATGGTGATCAGGGCATGACGATGCATGACTTCCTCCCACGTCCCGTGGAAGCAAACGCGCTGCCTTTCGAGGGGCGTGACAGAAGGCGGCTTTTCGAGGGCAAGGGCGCTATGGGTGGCCCGCGCGATCGGTAAGATTTGGCCCATGTCGCGCATCGATACACCTCGCTGCCCCTGACCTTCTGCACTATGCTGAAGGCGCCGTGGGTGGACCGCGCCGCCGGTACGTCGCGATTCTTGCCATTGCTGCAGGCTCGATTCTCGCGATTGGCTCGCTGCTCCGACCCGCGCGAAATCCGGCCAGCGGCCCCGAACCCACGGCCTCCGAGCTCGAGCGGCTCGCGCAACTGGCCCAGCGCCGATCGATCGAGGATTCCGCCCGCTACTTCGCCTCGGTCGCCGACCTCGCCCAGTCCGCGCTCGTGAGCGTCACGACCACCGGACTCACCGGCATCGTCTGGACTCCGGAGCTTGTGCTGACCGCCAGCGCCGGGCCGGCCACGCCGCGGGTGCTGGCCATCCGGGCCGTGAATACGGAGCACGAAGGACGCACGAGCGGGGGCGGGCCGCAGATGCCGCTGACCCTGATCCGGACCGGTACCGTGAGGAGCGCCCCGGCGGCGCGCGGTGCTCCGGATGTGCTGGCGCCGGGAAGCTGGGTGCTGGCCGTCTGGCGGACAGGAGACACGCGCGCGTTCGCTGCGGGGCACCTCGTCGGCCTGCGATCCCGATCGCCCCAACGGGCGGAGTGGCGCGACGTGATGTCGACAATCGCGCTCCGGGAGGAGATGCGCGGGGGCGGGATTTTCGATCTCGATGGCCGGCTGCTCGGAATGATCGTCTCGAGCGACCACGGGCTGACCGCCATTGCCGTCGGCAGCCTCGAACCGCTGATCGCGCGAGCCCAGGGGGTCGACGAGCAGCTCGCAGCGACATTGGGAATCCGCGTAGCTCCGCTCTCACCGGAAGAGAGGGCACACCTGCGTACGAGCGAGGGTCTGCTCGTGCACGACGTCTGGGACGGGTACGCCGCGGACCTCGCCGGCCTCGCTCCCGGCGACGTGATCACGGCCGTGAACGGAGGTGCGGTGACCGACGCCTCCGCGCTCGCGGGAGCCGTCGACGCGGCCCGGTCCGAGCCGCTCGTCCTCACGGCGGTCCGTCGCGGGGCGTCGCGTCAGGTCTCGATCGCCGTGGACGGCGTGCCGCCGGCGCCGTTCGACGCCGCGGGCAGCGACGGCGTGGCCTGGGAGTCACCCGGGCGCGGCTATCGCGTGGCCTCGGTCGCGCCCGACAGCCTCGCCGCGAGCCGCGGGATCCGTGCCGGCGACTGGCTGCTGCGGATAGACGGCGTCGAACCCGTCAGCCTGGCCCAGGTCGAGCGGACGCTCGCGGGGGGCGCGCAGGCCGGACGCTATCTCGAGCTGCGCCGCGCGAACCGTCGGTACGGAACGCTCTTCTGAACCCGCATGGAGCACCTGACCTCGCTTGGCCTGATTCTGCTGCTGGCGCTGCTGGCAGGGCATCTGGTCCGTGTCGTGCGCGCGCCCGAAGTGACCGGGTACATCCTCGCGGGCGTGGCGCTCGGGCCGTCGCTGCTCGGCTGGCTGACGCAGGACACGCTGGCGGAGATGAGCGTGCTCGCCGAGGTCGCGCTCGGCCTGATCCTGTTCTCCGTCGGATCCGTGTTCGAGTTCTCGCTCTTCCGCCGGATCGGGCGTCACGTGCTCATCGTCACGCTCGTCGAGTCCGGGCTGGCCGCCGTGGTCGTCACGATCGGCATGGCCGCGCTCGGACAAAGCTGGCAGGTGGCCCTGCTGCTCGGCGCCGTGGCCATCGCGACGGCGCCCGCGTCGACGCTGATGGTGATTCGCGAGTGCGACAGTTCCGGACCGCTCACCGACAGCCTGCTCGGGATCATCGCGGTCAACAACCTGCTCTGCATCCTGGTCTACAGCGTGGTCGCGGCCGCCATCGAGCTGACCGCGGCCGTGCACGGCTCGGAACCGGTCCTCGCATCGCTCTATCGCTCCGGGTTCATGCTCGTCTGGCAGGTCGTCGGATCGGTCGCGCTCGGCTTCCTGATCGGGCTGCTCCTCGCCGGCTGGTCGTCGCAGGTGACCGAGAGCGGAGAGACGCTGATCCTGCTGGCCGGGTCGATCCTCCTCGGCGTCGGCGTCGCGCGCGCGCTGGATCTCTCGCCGCTCATCGCGAGCCTCACCGTTGGGGCGACGATGGTCAATCTGGCCGAGCGCAGCCGCCGGCTGTTCCAGACGCTCTCGGGCACCGATCCGCCGTTCTACGCGATCTTCTTCGTCATCGCCGGCGCCGAGCTGGACGTCCGGCTGGTGCCGACGATGGGCGCGCTCGGGGCCGTCTACCTGGGTGGGCGCACGATCGGCAAGTTCGCGGGCGCGCGCGGCGCCGCGCGATGGCTCGGCCTCGACCTGCCGCTCCAGCGCTTTCTGGGCCTGGGTCTACTGGCGCAGGCCGGCCTCGCGCTCGGGCTGACGCTCACGATCGCGCATCAATTCCCCGAACTGTCGGGCGTCGTCTCGACGGTCGTCCTCGCCTCGGTGGCCGTCTTCGAGATCATCGGTCCGATCGGCGCGCGGTTCGCCCTGGTCCGGGCCGGAGAAGCCGGACGGGCGCCCGCGGCCGCCGGATCGGACGTCGCATCGATCGGCGACGGGAGGAGCTGAAAGGCCGGCACAGTGCCCACGCCACATCTGAATGCATTGGCATTCGACGCCTACGGCACGTTGTTCGACGTCTTCTCGGTCACCGCGGCGTGCGAGCGCGCGTGTCCGGGGCGAGGCGTCGCGCTCGCACAGGGCTGGCGCGCCAAACAACTGCAGTACAGCCTGCTCCGCAGCCTGATGGGACGCTACGCCGATTTTCGGCAGATCACCGAAGACGGGCTGGTGTACGCCGCCGCCAGCCTCGGGCTCGAACTGAGCGGCCGCGATCGGCAGGTACTGATGGACACGTACCGATCGCTCGAGGTGTTTGCGGACGTTCGGCCCGGCCTCGCCGCGCTCAAGCAGCGCGGCGTCCGCCTGGCGATTCTGTCGAACGGCGCGCCGGGAATGCTGGCCGAAATCGTGGAGCAGGCCGGCCTCGGCAATCTGATCGACGACGTCGTGAGCGCAGACGAGGTGCGGATCTTCAAGCCGAGCCCGCAGGTCTACCGCCTGCTGCCGGACCGGCTCGGCCTCGACCTCGCGCAGACGGGCTTCGTGTCGTCGAACTCCTGGGACATCTGCGGCGCAGCGAGCGCGGGTCTCGCCACGTTCTGGATTCGCCGGACTGCCGCCGAACCGCCGGAAGTGCTCGGGTGGACCGCGCAGCACACGGTCTCGGCGCTCACCGATCTGCCGGCGCTGCTGTGACGCGCGGCAGGGCGAACGCGACGTACACGCCGCCCGGTCCCCCCGTGGGCGACTTGCCGCCGCCGGCCGCCACCGCGATGTATTCCCGTCCGCCTGCTTCGTAGACGGCTGGCGTCGCGTTGCTCGACGACGGCAGCGTCGCTTCCCAGAGCCGCTCGCCGGTCGCTTTGTCGAACGCACGGATCTTCCGGTCGTGGTTCGTGGCCGCGATGACGACGAGCCCGCCGGCCGTCACGACGGGGCCGCCGTAGTTCTCGCTGCCGGTGTCGGTGATTCCCCTGGCCGCCAGCGCCGGATACTCGCCGAGCGGAATCCGCCACGCGTACTCGCCCGTGCTGAGATTGATGGCGCTCAGCGTGCCCCAGGGCGGCGCCACGGCCGGGTAGCCGTCGGGATCGAGGAACTTCTCGTATCCGGTGAAACGGAAGCTGTTGTCGATGCGCGAATCGTTCGACGCCGCGCCGGCTCTTCCCCGTCCGCGCGCGGGCGCGTCCTGGCCCGTCAGCACGAACTGGACGATCGCGTTCACCGCGGTGGGATCGAGGGTCGGGAACCCGGGCATGCGACCGCGGCCCTGCCGTACGATGCCGACCAAATCGGCAAACCCTCGGCGCTCGCCCACGTCGACGAGCGACGGAATCGACGGCGGCGTGCCGAGCCGGTCGTCCCGGTGGCAGGACGCACAGTGCGTCAGATACAGCGCCCGACCGCTCTGGCCCGCGGTGCTCGGCGCGAGCAGGCCCGTCCAGGCCAGATCGTTGGCGTTGACGTAATAGAGGCTCGTGACGGGATCGAACGCCTGGCCGCCGTACTCGGCGCCGCCATCGTACCCGGGGAACACGACCGTCGGCCGATCCAGTCCGAACGGAACGAACTGTCCACCGCTGCGGAAGGTCCGGAACCGCTCGAGCGCCCAGGCGTGCGCTTCGGGCGTGCGGTTGGTGAGCAGGTCCTCGGTCAGCGCCTGCCGCGCGAACGGCTCCGGCGCCGTGGGCAGCGGCTGTGTCGGACTGGCGGCCTCACCGGGCATGCCGCTGGCGGGAAACGGACGCTCCTCGATCGGGAACAATGGCTCGCCGGTCACGCGGTTGAAGACGAACACGTAGCCGTGTTTGGTCGCCTGCGCGACGGCGTCGATGGCTCGTCCGTCGCGCCGGATGGTCACGAGAGCCGGCGGCGACGGCAGGTCGCGGTCCCAGAGGTCGTGGTGCACGAACTGGAAGTGCCAGAGCCGCCTGCCCGTGCCGGCGTCGAGCGCGATCAGCGAGTTCGCGAACAGATCGTTGCCGAGCCGGTCGGCGCCGTAGAAGTCGCTCGCGGCCGATCCGGTCGGCACGAAGACGATGCCGCGCGCCGCGTCGAGCGCCATGCCGGGCCAGCTGTTGGCTCCGCCGCCGTACGTCCACGCCTCGGGCGGCCACGTCTCGAATCCGTACTCGCCCGGATGCGGGATCGTGTGGAAGCTCCAGCGCAGCGCGCCGGTGCGCACGTCGTAGGCGCGCACGTCACCCGGCGAAGTTGGCAGCCCCTCTCCCACGCGGCCGCCGACGATCATGAGGTCCTTGTAGATCACGCCGGGCGTCGTCAGCCGCACGCCCTGCGTGGCAGGATCGCGTCCGAGTCCGTCGCGCAGGTCGATGCGTCCCTTCTGGCCGAACTTCTCGATTGGCTCGCCCGTGCGCGCGTCGAGCGCGTAGATGTAGTTGTCCACGGCCGCGAACACGCGGCGGTCGCGGCCCGCGCTCCAGGTACAGGACGCCGCGGTTCGCGCCGCTGCCCCGGATGCCGGAGTCGAACGTCCACAGCGGCGTCCCGGTGTCGGCCCGGATCGCGAACGCCTGGTGCGTCGGCGTGTAGCCGTAGAACACGCCGTCGACGACCACGGGCTGCGTTTGCATCGCGCCCGGCTCGCCGGTGTCGTACGTCCAGGCCCGTTCGAGCTGCCGGACGTTGCCTCGGTTGATCTGGGTCAGCGAGGAATAGCGGATCTGGGCCGCGCCGCCGCCGTAGAGCCAGTCGCGCGTCGCGCCGGCCGGCGGGCGGGTCTGGGCGGACGAGGAGGCCAGCGCGAGCGCGACAGCGGCGGCCGCGACGAACGCGCCCGAGCGCGTGGACGAACGGTGCCGCATGGCGGCTCATCATACCGGTTCCGGGATCGCGTCGCGGGCGGCTGGCGTCGCGCTCGAGCTCCAGTTCGATTCCAGGGCCATTATTGTGTAGACATGCTCCTGCATATTGTGTAGTCTCGCTCCATCATGGACGCCCAGACCCAGTTCATCCAGGGCACGCTCGAGCTGCTGCTCCTGCGCACCCTCATCCACGGCCCGGCGCACGGCCACGCGATCGCCCATCACATCCAGCAGGCCTCCGCCGACCTCCGCATCGAGACCGGCTCGCTCTACCCGGCGCTGCACCGCCTCGAGGCGCAGGGGCTCGTGAGGGCCGAATGGCGGTTGTCCGACAAGGGCAAGCGCGCGAAGTACTACCGGCTCACGCCGGCCGGACGGAAGCACCTGACGGCCGAACACTCGCGGTGGGATCGCTTCGTCCAGGCGATGACCCGCGTCCTGCGGCCGGCGGAGTGACCCATGCGACGGCTGCGCTGGCTTCTGTACGGACTGAGGACGGCGGCACGCCGCGCCACGCGGCAGCGCGACCTCGACGCCGAGCTGCAGTTCCACATCGACGCCGAAGCCGAGGAGCGCATGGCCGACGGCCTCGCCGAGCACGAGGCCAGGCAGGCGGCACGGCGATCGCTCGGTAACCTGGCGCTCGTGCGCGAGGAGGCGAGGGCGGTCTGGACGTGGGGCGCCGCCGAGCGGCTGCTGCAGGACCTCCGCTACGCCATCCGCGTGCTGGCGCGTGAGCGCTCCTTCACCGCGACGGCCCTCCTCACCATCGTCCTCCTCGTCGGCGGGACGACAGCCGTGTTCACGCTCGTGAACTCGGTCCTCTTTCGGCCGCTGCCGTATCCCGAATCCCGTCGGATTGCGATGATTCAGGCCGTCGACGATCGCCGGACGACGCTGACCTACGACGAAGCGCAGCGCCTGCAGCGCGTCGCGACCAGCTTCGACAGGTGGGGCCTCTACAGGCCCGGCTACGTGGTCACGCTCGATCGTTCCAGCGATCACCCGCTGCCGGTGCAGGACATGCGCATCACGCCAGGGCTGTTCCCGCTGCTGGGCATCAGAGTCGTGCTCGGGCGCCCGCTCGTTGCCGACGACGAACTGGACGCGAATCCTGACGTCGGCGTCATCAGCTTCGACTTGTGGCACACGCGTTTTGCCGGCGCCACCGACGTCATCGGCCGAACATTCGCGTGGCGGGACGGACGGACGCTGACGGTCGTCGGCGTCACGGCGCCGGGCGCCGACGTGCCGACGAACTGGTTGAGCGCGGGCGGTCGAGGCCTGCCGATCGTGTGGAATCCGATTCGCGTGAGCAACCGGAGCGGGCCGTCGATCCGATTCGCGGTGCTCGCGCGGCTGAAGAGCGATCGCTCGATGGGCGCCGCCAGCCGCGAACTGGCCGGGCTCGGTATCGCGGGGCCCAGCGGCCGGAGGTTCGAGGCGACCGGCCTCCTGGATCGGATCGTCGGCGACACCCAGCGGGTGCTCTGGGTGCTGTTCGCGGCGGTCCTGGCGGTGCTCTTCATTGGCGTCGCGAATCTGGTGAGCCTCCAGCTCGTACGCAACGCCCGCCGGGAGCGCGAGCTCGGCGTCCGCGCCGCGCTCGGCGCCGGCCGCTGGCGGCTCGTCCGTCAGCTCGCCACGGAGAGCCTCGTGCTCGGCGTCCTCGGCGGGGCGGGCGGCCTCTTCGCTGCGACAAACGTCATCAAGGCCGTCGTCGCGACCCTGCCGCGCGACTTCCCGCGAGCCGGCCAGATTTCGATCGACGGGCCCGTCTGGGCCTTCGCCATCGTCGTTTCGGCGATCGTGACGCTCGCGATCGGCCTCCTGCCGGCCGTGCGCGTTGTCAGACCCGGGTTGGCGCAGCGCGTCAATACCGCGACGCTCAGCCGCCGCCGCGCAGGCATTCAGCGGGGATTGATCGTCTTCGAGACCGCTGCCGCGCTCGTGCTCCTGGTCGGCGCCGCGCTCCTCGTCAACAGCCTCGGGCGCCTGCTTTCGCAGAACGCCGGCATGCACGAGCAGAACCTGTGGGTCGTGCGCGGGGCGCTGCCGCCGCGTTATCAGTCGCCGCGTGACACGGAGTATTGGACGAACGCGCTGCGCCTGATCCGTGAGCTGCCCGGGGTCGAACGGGCGACGATCACCATGAACGACGGCGGCCCGCTCGCCGGCGGCGACATCAGCTTTGGTGGGCTCGAGCCGGAAGGCGGCGCAAGCAGCGCCGAGGGCTTCAGCCTCAGCTATCGCAATGTCGGGCCCGACTACTTCGAGACGCTCGGCATTCCGATCGTGGCCGGCCGCTCAATCCTCGAATCCGACGTACGCAGCGGTGAGCGCGTCGTCGTCCTGAACCAGCTCGCGGCCTCCACGATGTGGCCGGGCGACTCGGCCATCGGCAAGCGCCTGGGCGACAATCGGTGGCGTCTCACCGTCGTTGGCATCGTCCCGGACTTCAAGCTGACGCGACTCGACGGCGACGTCTCGATGCAGATGTACGTTCCCTACACGCAGGACGGGACACCGGCTGGCGCCTCGGCGATCCTCGTGCGCGCGCGACCCGATGCGCAGGCGCTTGGCGACCGCATGAAAGCGGTCCTCTTGAATCTGGAGAAGGACCTCCAGGGCGTCGATGCCTCGACGATGTCGCAGGTGCGATGGAAGCTGGTCGCGGCGGAGCGCTTCAGGACGACGGTGCTGGCCGGCTTCGCGTTCACGGCGACGTTCCTCGCGCTCGTCGGCGTCTTCGGCCTCGTGGCGTATTCCGTCGGACAGCGGACGCAGGAGATCGGACTGCGTCTTGCACTTGGCTCCACCTGCGCGCGCACCGCCGCGCTCATGGTGCGGCAGGCGCTCGTGCCGGCGGCGATTGGCACCGCGGCCGGCCTCGTCGGCGCGGTGATCGGCAGCCGCGTGCTGGAGACGTTCCTGTTCGAGATCGAACCGACCGATCCGGTCACGTTCGCCGCCGCGATTGGGCTTTTCCTCGCGGCGTCCGCGACGGCGGCGGTCGTGCCGGCGCTTCGCGCCTTCAAGATCGACCCCGCGGCCGCGCTGCGGCACGAGTAGCCCAGGGGCGACACTCGATAGGCCAGAAGCCAGAAGCCAGAAGCCAGAAGTTGGAAGATTGCGAGCGAGCTGCGCGAGCGAGCCGCGCGAACGGAGCGGGGATCGTGGGGTCCCCGCGAGTGAGCGCGCAGGGGGGTCCGCGGGGGCCAAGCCCCCCGGATCCAATTTGGAGGTGACCCATGGCGCGTGAAGAAGGCGACATCAACATCGCCCGGATTCCTGTGTCTGGCATCGGCGGGCTCGGGATGGTGGTGGCGGCGGTCTGCGTGGCGTTGGCGCTGCCCGCGCTTCGCTGGGTCGCGGTCGCCTCACTCGTGGGGGGCATGGCGGTCGGGCTCACGCTGATCGGCGCTCGCAACCGCCGCGCTCGCCACGCCGCCGAGATGGGTGGCCTGATCCTGCTGTTGGCCGCGGCGGCCGGAATCTGGATCTATCTGCAATGGTAGGAGCGACCGTGGAAGCCGGAAGCCAGAAGCCAGAAGGCGAGGCCGCGAGTCACGGTGGCGCCGCAGGACGTGTTATGACTGAGGCGAGCGAGCACGACGGGCCGTCCGCCGCACGTCCGAAGGACACGGGACGAGTGAGGCCGGCAGGAGAGGACCGCAAATCACGAGAGGAAGACTCCATATGTCCGACAGGAAGACCATCGCCGTCATCGGGGCCACCGGAGCGCAGGGGGGAGGCCTGGCACGCGCCATCCTCGCCGACCCCGAACGGCGTTTCGCAGCACGTGCCATCACGCGCAAGCCCGATTCCGACAAGGCGCGGGCGCTGTCCGCCGCCGGCGCCGAGGTCGTGCGCGGCGACGCCGACGATCCGGCGAGCCTCGAGGGCGCGTTCGCGGGCGCTCACGGCGCCTTCCTGGTCACGAACTTCTGGGAGCACCTCTCCCCCGAGCGCGAGCTGAAACAGGCGGCGGCGATGGCGCGCGCGACGAAGACCGCGGGGGTGGCGCACGCCGTCTGGTCGACGCTCGAAGATACGCGGCTCTCGTTCCCGCTCGACGACCCGCGCCTCAAGACGTTGCACGGGAAGTACAAGGTCCCGCATTTCGATGCCAAGGGCGAAGCGGACGCGATCTTCGCCGCTGAGGCCGCGCCGACGAGCTATCTGATGGCGGCGTTCTATTGGGAGAACTTCATCTACTTCGGCCAGGGCCCGCGCAAAGGGCCAGACGGAAAGCTCGTGCTGGCGCTCCCGCTCGGCGGCGGCAAGCTGCCCGGGATTGCGTCCGAGGACATCGGCAGGTGCGCGTACGGCATCTTCCGGCGCGGGCCGGAGGTCAGCGGCCAGCGCTTCGGCATCGCCGGCGATGTGCTCTCCGGTCCCGAGTACGCCGCGGCCTTCTCGCGTCACCTGGGCGTGCCGGTCTCGTTCTACGACATGCCATTCGACGAGTACCGGGCGCTCGGTTTTCCCGGGGCCGACGACATGGGAAACATGTTCGAGCACCACGCCATCCTCGGCGAGGAGTTCCGCCGGCATCGATCGCCGGAGGTCGCACGCGCGCTGAATCCGGCGCTTCAGTCGTTCGACCGTTGGCTGAGCGCGAACGTCTCGCGCATCCCGATCGGCTGAGGGCGATGTCCGACTGAAACAGCGGACACCGCCGGCATGAGTCTCCGCGCCATCCCTAACGGACCAGCGCGCCGACCATCCGTTCGTCCGGATCGATCGGCCCCAGGTTCTTGACGACCTCCAGCGCGCCGTTCCGTACCTGCGCGATGTACATGTTCAGGCGCAGATGGTGCTGGCCGGGTACCATCGCTGCCGGCCCCCCGGGCCCCTCGGCGAGCTGCGCGTGGTCGAGCGCCTCGATCACGGCGTCCTGATCGAGCGTGCCCGCTTCGCGCACCGCCGACTCCCAGAGCTTGAGGCCGCGGTACATGCCGGTGGCCGCACTGCCCGCCGAGAACTTGGGCGCGTTCGGGAACCGCGCGTTGTACCGATCGAGCAGTGCCGTGCTGAACGCATCGGTCACCGTCTGGTAGTAGTCGAGACAGCCGTAGGCGCCTTCGATGAGCGCAGGCGGCAGCGACCCGACAATGTTCTCTTCGAAGTAGGTGCAGACCAGCCGCCCGCCGCGCTTCTGGAAGCCGGCCGCCGCGAGCTGCTCGAGAAACGGCGCGACACCCGGCGGCACGGTCGTGTTGAACACGACATCGACGCCAGTGGACATGATCCGCCCGACCGTCTGCCCGTAGTCCGCATGATCGAGCGGGAAGTATTCTTCTCCCAGGATCGATCCGCCATTGGCGAGCGCGACCGCGCGGACCTTCTCGTTCATCACGCGGGGCCAGATGTAGTCGGCCGCCGGCAGATAGAACGTCTTCGCGCCCGTCGCCTGCATCAGCCACGGAATGAACGGCTCGACCTGCTGCGCCGGCACCGGACCCGTGCAGAAGATGTGCGGATCGGCCTCCTGCCCTTCGTACTGCTCGGGGTAGATGTAGAGCCGCTTCGCCTCCTCCACGACCGGACGCTTGATCGCCTGCCGCGTCGAACTGTAGATGCCACCCAGGACGACGTCCACGCGATCGTCATGGACGAGCTTCGCCGCCCTCGCGGCCGCGACGCCGTCGTCGGTCTCGCTGTCCTCGAGAATCAGCTGGAGCGATCGACCCAGCAGACCGCCCATGGCGTTGATCTCATCGACCACCATCCTGGCCGTGTTTGCGCAGGCGATGCCCAGAGGAGCCAGCGGGCCCGTCTCGTCCGTGATGACCCCGACCTTGATGGCGCCGCCCTGCGTGGTCTTCTTATCGATGTTCATGACGTGCTCTCCTCGAACACAAAGTTAACGATTGCGGTTTGGGAACAATACATCGGAGTGGCTCATGCACGTTTCTTCTCATTGCTCACGAATCGGCCTGTCGCGTTCGTGTGGTATGAATGGTGCCGTCGCCTCGACCCGCGAACATCGGGAGAACTCCCTATTTTGAAAGCTGCCCTCCGTCTCGGCGAGTTTGTCGCCACTCTCGCGCTGGCGCAGGACAACGCGTTCGGCCAGCCCCTCGAATCGCAGCTCCGGTCGTGCCTGCTGGCGTCCTGGATGTGCGAAAGAGCGGGGTTCGACGGGAACGTCCGCGACACCACGTACTGGGTCGCCCTGCTCCGGTACGTGGGCTGCACGGGCCACGCGCACGAAGTGGCCACGGTCTTTGGCGACGAGATCGCGATCCGTGCCCAGACGCTCGTCCACGACGCGGCCAATCCGGCCGAGGTCATGCGCGACGTCATCGCGTACGCCACGGCTGGCCGCGGCGACGATGAGCGCGAGCAGATCATTCACATGATTCAGCAGACGGCCCGCGAGTGGGCCGTGCACAACTTTGCGTCCGGCTGCGAGGTCGCGGACATGCTGCTGCAGCGGCTCGACTTCGGCCCGGAAGTCCGGAAGGCCCTGGGCTTCACGTTCGAGCGATGGAACGGCAACGGCTATCCGGCGCATGCCAAGGGCGACACGATTCCGCTGCCGATGCGGATCGTGCATCTCAGTCACGACATGGAGGCGCTCGGCCGCCTGTTCTCGCCGGAACGGGCGCTCGAGGCGGCGCGGGATCGCCGCAACCAGTCCTACGACCCGGCGGTCGCGGACCTGTTCGTTGCGAATGGTGCGGAGTGGTTCGAGCGGCTGGCGACGATCGAGCCCTGGGACGCGGTCCTCGAGCTGGAGCCGGCGCCGCATCGGCTGTTGACGGGCGCCAGCCTGGACGCAGCACTCGAAGTCGCCGCCGACTTCATCGATCTGAAATCGCCGTACATGAATGGCCACAGCCGGCGCTGCGCCGAACTGGCGGCCGCCGCGGCGGCGATCCGCGGATGCGACGGGGACGCCATCGCGACGATCCGGCGGGCCGCGCTCGTGCACGACTTCGGCACGACCGCCGTCCCCAATTCGATCTGGGACAAGCCCGGGGCGCTCACGCGCGCCGAGTTCGATCGCGTCGAGCTCCATCCGATGCTGACCGAGCAGATGTTGCGCCGCTCGCCCGCGCTGGCCGTGCTGAATCCCGTGGCCTGCGCCCATCACGAAAAGTGCGACGGGTCCGGGTACCACAAGCGCGTTTGGGCGGGCGCCGGCGACGAGGGGGCGTGCGTGCTGGCGGCGGTCGAGGTCTACATGGGCCTGACGGCGGACCGCGCCGATCGCCAGGCGTTTTCGGCGGGGGACGCGGCTGGCGAACTCCGCCGCCTGGCCTCGCAGGGCGTGCTCGACGCGCGCGCGACGGATGCCGTGCTCGAAGCGGCCGGCCACGGCAAGCCGGAAGCTGGCGCAAAGCGCCAGAAGCATCCGGGCGGGTTATCGCAACGCGAAGTGGACGTCCTGCGCCTCGCCGCGCGCGGTCTCACGGCGAAGGAGATAGCCGATCGGCTGTTCATTTCCCCCAAGACCGCCGACCATCACGTGCAGCACATCTACAACAAGATCGGCGTTTCGACCCGCGCCGCGGCCGCGCTCTGGGCCACGCAGCACGCGGTGGTGGGGTAACGGGCGGTCCGGTGGCCGGAGTCGATCAGAACAGAAGGTCGGCAGATCCGCATTGCTCCTGTCTTCGCGATCGCTGACTTGGTGGGACCAAAGGACACGATCGATCAGCCTTACACAAAGAATACGCCTTGGGCCCAATCTGCTGCCTGTTCACAACGGCACAGACGCGCCGCGGTCGCTTCCGACATGCTGAATGATGAGGAGGCTGTGGCCTCGTCGATCGCATGCCCTCCAACGTCCTGACGATCAACGGCGGCTCGTCGAGCATCCGGTTCGCGGTTTACGAAGCCGGCGAGACGCGGCCGCGGCTCGATGGAAAGATCGATCGCATCGGGTTGAGGGGCACGAATCTCGTCGTCAACGATCCGGCTGGAACCCCACCGCGTATTCCCCGTCGTCTTCCGGTTGCCTTCGCCGCCGCGCTCGGCGGATTGGATACGCTCGTCTTCGCCGCCGGGATCTCATGATCGCGACGTTCGTCGCACGCGTCCTCAACCTCGGATCAATTGGGAAGGCTTGAATCATGCACGCCAACACGCTGTCGCCGGACCGGCTTCACCTGCAGCCAACGCCGCTGACGCCCGACCTTCTCCATCGAATGAATGCCTATTGGCGCGCCGCCAACTACCTGTCGGTCGGCCAAATCTATCTGTACGAGAATCCGCTGCTGAAGGAGCCGCTGACGCTGGCGCACGTGAAACCGCTGGTCGTCGGACACTGGGGCACGACGCCGGGACAGAACTTCATCTATGTGCACTTGAACCGGGTCATCAAGCAGTACGACCTGGACATGTTCTACATCGCCGGGCCCGGTCACGGCGGCCCGGCGATTGTGGGCAACGTGTACCTCGAAGGCACCTGGAGCGAGGTGTATCCGAACATCACCCAGGACGAAGCGGGACTGAAGAAGCTGTTCAAGCAGTTCTCATTCCCCGGCGGGATTTCCAGCCACGTGGCGCCGACGACGCCGGGGTCGATTCACGAGGGGGGCGAACTCGGGTACTCGCTCAGCCATGCCTTCGGGGCCGCGTTCGACAATCCCGATCTGATCGTGGCGTGCGTCATCGGCGATGGGGAGGCGGAAACCGGGCCGCTGGCGACCGCGTGGCAGTCCAACAAACTCCTCGATCCGATCACGGACGGAGCCGTGCTGCCGATCCTGCACCTCAACGGTTACAAGATCAGCAGCCCGACCGTGCTGGCCCGCATCGAACACGAGGAGCTGGAGCAGTTTCTCCGAGGCTGCGGCTGGACCCGTACTTCGTGGAAGGCGACGAGCCGGAACTCATGCACCAGCGCATGGCCGCCACCCTGGACCACGTCATCGAGGACATCCGGCAGATTCACGAGCACGCGCGGCAGACGAACGACACCACGCGACCGCGCTGGCCGATGATCGTGCTCAAGACACCCAAGGGTTGGACCGGACCCCAGTTCGTGGACGGCCTGCCCATCGAGGGGACCTTCCGGGCGCACCAGGTGCCCCTGCTCGTCGATGCCGCGCATCCCGATCACGTCGTACAGCTCGAGAGCTGGATGAAGAGCTACAAAGCCGAAGAACTCTTCGACGCGAACGGCCGACTGCGGCCGGACCTGGCCGAGCTGGCCCCGAAGGGTGACCGGCGGATGGGCGCCAATCCTCACGCCAACGGCGGCGTGCTGCTGCGCGACCTGCGCATGCCAGACTTCCACGACCACGCGGTGAAGGTCCCGTCGCCCGGCGCGGTCGATGGCCAGGACACGCTCGTGCTGGGCACGTTCCTCCGTGACGTGGTGACGCTGAATCAGGATCAGCGCAATTTTCGGGTGTTCGGGCCCGACGAGACCGTGTCGAATCTCCTGGGCTCCGTGTTCGACGTGACGAACCGTCAGTGGGACGCGCGAATCGTCGAGAACGATGAATTCCTCGCGCCCGCTGGACGCGTGCTGGACTCGATGCTCAGCGAGCACCAATGCGAGGGCTGGCTGGAGGGCTATCTGCTCACCGGGCGGCACGGGCTGTTCAACAGCTATGAGGCCTTCATTCGCATCGTCGACTCGATGTTCAGCCAGCATGCGAAGTGGCTGAAGGTCACGTCGGAACTACCATGGCGCCGACCGATCGCCTCGCTGAACTATCTGCTCGCCTCCCACGTCTGGCAGCAGGATCACAACGGGTTCACGCATCAGGATCCTGGATTCCTGGACCACGTGATCAACAAGAAGGCGGATATCGTCCGCGTGTATCTGCCGCCGGACGCGAACTGTCTGCTGTCAGTGTTCGATCACTGCCTGCGCAGCCGGCATTACGTCAACGTTGTGGTCGCCGGCAAACACGCGCTTCCGCAATGGCTCACGATGGATGCCGCCGTCGTGCACTGCACGGAAGGCATTGGGATCTGGCCATGGGCCAGCAACGACCAGGGCGCCGAGCCGGACGTGGTCATGGCCTGTTGCGGAGACACGCCCACGCTGGAAATTCTCGCCGCCGTCTCGATCCTGCGCACACATCTGCCGGATCTGAAAATCCGGGTGATCAACGTCGTCGATCTGATGAAGCTTCAGCCCAGTTCGGAGCACCCGCACGGGCTGAGCGACAGGGACTACGACTCGCTCTTCACGACGGACAAGCACATCATCTTCGGCTTTCACGGATACCCCTGGCTGGTCCACCGGTTGACCTACCGCCGGACCAACCGCCACCTGCACGTCCGCGGTTACAAGGAAGAGGGCACGATCACGACGGCGTTCGACATGCGAGTCCAGAACGATCTCGACCGGTTCCACCTGGTCCAGGACGTGGTCGATCGCCTGCCGCACCTGGGCGCCAAGGGCGCCTATCTGAAGCAGACAATGGCGGACAAGCTCATCGAACACAAGCAGTACATCGACCAGCACGGCCAGGACCTGCCGGAGATCAGGAACTGGAAGTGGAGCCAGCCCAAGTGAACTCCGCGGCTGACCAGACCAAGGCCCCCGAGGCGAAGGCGGGACCGGAGCCCGATGCCAAAGACGATCTGAAGATCCTGCCCCTGCCCGACGTGGAAAAGAAGCTCGGGTCGTCGCCGGACGGCCTCACAGGCGCCGAAGCGGAGAAGCGCCTGACCCAATATGGGCCGAACGAGATTGCCGAGAAGAACACCAATGCGTTCCTGAAGTTCCTGACCTATTTCTGGGGCCCGATTCCCTGGATGATCGAAGGGGCGGTGATTCTGTCTGGAGTGGTCCGGCACTGGCTGGATTTCTTCATCATTCTCTTTCTGCTGTTTTCCAACGCGATGGTCGCATTCTGGGAGGAACACCAGGCCGGCAACGAAATTGCGGCGTTGCGCGCCAAGCTGGCCACCAAGACCACGGTGAAACGCGATGGGAAGTGGGTCAACCCGGCCGCCCGTGACCTGGTGCCGGGCGACATGATCCGTCTGCGTTTGGGCGACATCGTGCCGGCGGATGCGCGCCTGATAGGGGGCGACCCCGTGCAGGTCGATCAGTCGGCGTTGACCGGCGAATCGCTGCCCGCCACACGCAAGCCTGGAGAGGCCGTGTTCTCGGGTTCGATTCTCAAGCGGGGCGAAGCCGACGCCCTGGTGTACGCCACCGGCACGCACACCTACTTCGGCAAGACGGCGCAACTGGTGCAGGAGGCGGTGACCGTCAGCCATTTCCAGCGCGCCGTGCTCAAGATCGGCGATTACCTGATCATCCTCGCGGTGGCTCTGGTCACGGTGATTGTCACCGCCGCACTCTTTCGCGGCGACCCCATCCTCGACACGCTGGAGTTCGCCCTGGTCCTACTGGTGGCCGCGATCCCCGTCGCGATGCCGACGGTGCTGTCGGTCACGATGGCGGTCGGCGCGCGCCTGCTGGCAAAACAACAAGCGATCGTGACCAAGCTGTCGGCAATCGAAGAGCTCGCCGGCGTGGACGTGCTGTGCTCGGACAAGACCGGCACCCTGACCCAGAACACGCTGACGCTGGGCGATCCCTTCTGCGTGAACAACATCCCTGGCGACCAGGTCATTCTCTGGGCCGCGCTGGCGTCGCGCGCCGAAGACAAGGACACCATCGACCTGGCCGTGATCGGCGGCGTGAAGGACGACCAGGCGTTGAAGGGCTATCACGTCGTGCACTTCCAGCCGTTCGATCCGGTGCACAAGCGCACCGAAGCCACGGTGAAGGCGTCGGACGGCGAACAGTTCTTCGTGGCCAAGGGTGCGCCGCAAGTCATTCTGGAGATGGCGGTCAACGCCGATGCGGTGAAGCCCGCCGTCGAACAGGCCGTCAACGACTTTGCGGGACGCGGCTTCCGCTCACTCGGCGTCGCCCGGGCCGATCAGGACCACCAATGGCAGTTTGTCGGCGTGTTACCGATGTTCGATCCGCCGCGCGCGCAAGCCAAAGCCACCATCGCGAGCGCCGGGCAGATGGGCGTGCACGTCAAAATGGTAACCGGCGACCAGCTGGCCATCGCCAAGGAAACGGCCCGCCAACTCGGGTTGGGCACGAACATCCTTGACGCGAGCGGCCTGGGCGACACCAAGCAGGATGCGACGGCGGCGCAGGCGGCGTCCATCGAGCAGGCAGACGGCTTCGCACAGGTGTTTCCTGAGCACAAGTTCCACATCGTGGATGTGCTGCAGAAGCACGGGCACATCACCGGCATGACCGGCGACGGGGTGAACGACGCGCCGGCGCTGAAGAAGGCCGACTGCGGCATCGCGGTCTCCGGCGCCACCGATGCGGCTCGTGCGGCGGCGTCCATCGTGCTGCTGGCACCCGGCCTGTCCGTCATCATCGATGCGATCAAGGAGAGCCGGAAGATCTTCCAGCGGATGAACAGCTACGCGATCTACCGCATCGCCGAAACGCTGCGGGTGCTGTTCTTCATGACGCTGGCGATCCTGGTGTTCAACTTCTATCCGGTCACCGCCGTGATGATCGTGATGATCGCCGTGCTCAACGACGGCGCCATCCTCGCCATCGCCTACGACCACGTGCAGTACAAGGACACGGCGGAAGCCTGGAACATGCGCCTCGTGCTGGGGATCTCCACGGTGCTCGGCGTCATCGGGGTCGTGGCCGCCTTTGGCCTGTTCTATCTCGGCGAGCGGGTCTTTCACCTCGACCACGCGCACGTCCAGACGCTGATGTACCTGAAGCTGTCCATCGCCGGACATCTGACGATCTTCCTGACGCGCACGCGCCGCTCGTTCTGGTCGATTCGCCCGGCGCGGATCCTCTGGGTGGCTGTGCTCGGGACGCAGACGGTCGCGACGCTCATTGCCGTGTATGGGGTGTTCATGACACCGCTCGGCTGGGGCTGGGCGGCGTTCGTGTGGGGCTACGCGCTGGCGTGGTTCCTCGTGAACGATCGCGTGAAACTGCTTGCGTATCGGGTGTTCGACCCAACGGCCGCGCCGCTTTTGGCCAGGAACACGCCCGACCTGACGGCAGAGATCGCGAGACGCGCCTACGAGATCTACGAGCAGCGCCTTCAGGCGCGAAGCCCGGCCGAGCGGGACTGGCTCCAGGCGGAACGCGAGATTCGAGAACAAATAGACCAGACCGCGGAGCGCCTGGCGCCTCGCCCGGCGCCGAAGGGACCACGATGAACATTCATTCGAAGGACTTCCGAGTGGGGCCCGAAGAGAAGGTCGCGCTCGGGAAATGGCCGACGCGGATCAAGCCCGTCTACACGTCGAAGGGGGAGTATCACAAGCTCCTGGGAGAACACGTTGACACCCTGAGCAGGCTGCAACGCCTGCACTACGCGTCGGGCCGGTATGCGCTGCTGCTCATCGTGCAGGGCATGGACGCGGCCGGCAAGGACGGCGCGATCCGGCACGTCATGTCCGGAGTGAATCCGCAGGGCTGCGAGGTGTTCAGTTTCAAACAGCCCAGCGGCGAGGAACTGAAGCACGATTTTCTGTGGCGCACGACCCGATGTCTGCCCGAGCGCGGGCGGATCGGCATCTTCAATCGTTCCTACTACGCGGAGGTGCTCATCGTGCGGGTGCACCCGACGATTCTCCGCGGCCAGGGCCTGCCGGACGAATGCCTCCACGAGAAGCACCTGTGGCGGGAGCGCTTTCGCTCCATCGTGGACCTCGAGGCGCATCTCCATCGGAACGGCACGCAGATCGTCAAGGTGTTCCTCCACCTGTCGAAGGACGAACAGCGCAAGCGCTTTCTCGAGCGCCTCGACGAGCCGGACAAGAACTGGAAGTTCAGCCGCTCGGACATGCACGAGCGGCGCTACTGGACGCAGTACATGAAGGCATATGAAGCGTGCCTCACTGCAACCAGCACCCATCACGCACCCTGGTACGTCGTGCCCGCCGACGACAAGAAGAACGCGCGGTTGATTGTGTCCCAGATCATGCTGGACGCGTTCGATGCGCTGCACATGGCCTACCCCAAGACCGACGCCGCGCGCCGGCGGGAACTGCGCGCGATCCGAAAACAGCTCGCGAAATGATCGACCGGGCAGGAGATCAATGAACATCAGCCCATCGGCGGGAAAGCCACCAGCGCCGGGCACGCTCGTCGACGTGCCGAAGCTCATTACGGCGTACTACACCGACGTACCTGACCCGTCGGTCGCGGCACAACGGGTGGCGTTCGGCACGTCGGGACATCGCGGTTCGTCCTTCGACGCGGCGTTCAACGAATGGCACATCCTGGCCATCAGCCAGGCGATTTGCCTCTACCGAACACGGCACCACATCGACGGCCCGCTGTTTCTCGGAATGGATACGCATGCGCTCTCGGTACCGGCGTTCGCGAGCGCGCTCGAGGTCCTGGCGGCCAACGGCGTGGACGTCATGCTCGCCGAGCGGGACGAATACACGCCGACGCCCGTCATCTCGCATGCGATTCTCACGTACAACCGCGGGCGCAAGACCGGACTCGCCGACGGCATCGTGATCACCCCGTCGCACAACCCGCCGCATGATGGGGGCTTCAAATACAATCCGCCCAACGGCGGTCCCGCGGAGTCCGACGTCACCGGCTGGATTGAGGCCAGGGCGAACGAGTTTCTCACCGCCCGCCTTCATGGGGTACACCGGAGTGGTTACGAGAGAGCGCTCCACGCGAGCACGACACATCGGCACGATTACCTGACGGCCTACATCGGCGACCTGGGCCACGTGATCGACATGGACGTCATTCGGGGCGCGACGATCAGCCTCGGCGTGGATCCCCTCGGAGGGGCCGGGGTCCACTACTGGGAGCCCATTGCCGAACGCTACGGGCTGAACCTCACCGTCGTCAACGACGCCGTCGATCCAACCTTCCGTTTCATGACCGTGGATTGGGACGGCCAGATCCGCATGGACCCGTCCTCGCCCTATGCGATGCAGCGTCTGATCGACATCAAGGATCGCTTCGACATCGCCTGGGCCTGCGACACCGACCACGACCGGCACGGCATCGTGACCCGCAGCGCGGGATTGCTGCCGCCCAACCATTACTTGTCGGTCGCCGTCTCCTACCTGCTCCAACACCGGCCGACGTGGCGCTCCGACGCGGCGATCGGCAAGACGGTCGTGAGCAGCCAGATGATCGATCGCGTGACCGCCAGGCGCGGCCGCAGGCTCTACGAGGTGCCAGTGGGCTTCAAGTGGTTCGTGGACGGCTTGCTCGACGGGTCGCTGGCCTTCGGGGGCGAAGAGAGCGCCGGGGCGTCCTTTGCCGGTTTGGATGGCACTGTGTGGACGACGGACAAGGATGGCATCGTGCCGGCGTTGCTGGCAGCGGAGATCACCGCGCGGATGGGCCGCGATCCCGGCGACCTCTACCGCGACCTCACGCGCGAGCTCGGTGAGCCGGTCTATGACCGCGTCGAGGCGCCAGCCACTCCGGATCAGAAAGCACTGTTGGCGAAGCTCTCACCCCAGCAGGTGACGATCACCGAGTTGGCCGGCGAGACGATCCAGACGGTCCTCACCCACGCGCCGGGCAATCGCGCACCGCTCGGCGGCGTGAAGGTCATCGCGAAGAGCGGATGGTTCGCGGCGCGTCCGTCCGGGACCGAGGAGATCTACAAGATCTATGCGGAGAGTTTCCAGGGCGCGGACCATCTCCGCCGCATCCTGGAGGAAGCCCAGACGATCGTCAGCAAGACACTGGCGGTGCCGTCTGACAAGGACGGCCTCATCGCATCATGACCCAACACACCCGCGTCAGCCATCCGATCTACAACCTGCTCCCCACGGAAATCGAGGGGTTCGATTCCCTGGCCGCGCTGGCCCTGGATATGCGGTGGTCGTGGAACCACGCCACCGACGGCGTGTGGCGCACGCTCGATCCCATCCTGTGGGATCTCACGCACAATCCGTGGGTCGTCCTACAAACCGTGTCGCGAGACGCGCTCGAGCGACAGCTGGCCGATCCGGGCTTTCGTAAGAACGTCGATGATCTGCTGAACACCACGCGTCAGGCGGCGGCGGCGCCGGCGTGGTTTCAACGAGAACATCCGCGCGCGCCCTTGACGTCGGTCGCGTACTTCAGCATGGAATTCATGTTGAGCGAAGCGCTCCCGATCTATTCGGGCGGCCTGGGCAACGTCGCGGGCGATCAGCTCAAAGCGGCCAGCGATTTGGGCGTGCCGGTGGTCGGTGTGGGGCTGCTCTACCAACAAGGCTATTTTCGCCAGGTGATTGACAGGGATGGTGCGCAACAGGCGCTCTACCCGTACAACGACCCAGGACAGCTGCCGATCACACCGCTGCGCGCCCCGACCGGCGAATGGGTGCGGCTGGAAATCGCCTTACCGGGTTACTCCGTCTGGCTGCGCGCCTGGCAGGTCCAGGCTGGTCGAGTCAGACTCTATCTTCTGGATAGCAACGACGCCGCGAACGTCCCCGCGCATCGAACCATTACGAGCGAGCTATACGGCGGCGGACCGGAAGTGCGCCTCACGCAGGAATTGCTGCTCGGGATTGGCGGCTGGCGGTTGCTCCGCGCGCTGGGCATCAAGCCGGAGGTCTGTCACCTGAATGAAGGGCATGCCGCCTTCGCAGCGCTGGAGCGCGCGCGAAGTTTCATGGAAGACTCCGGGCAACCCTTCGACGTCGCGCTAACCGTGACGCGCGCCGGGAACGTCTTCACCACCCACACGCCGGTGGCGGCCGGCTTCGATCGGTTCGCGCCAGCCCTCATCGAACGATACCTTGGAGCATATGCCGAGAAGACACTCGGCATCACACCCCACGAGCTGCTGGCGATGGGCCGCCAGAATCCCAACGACCCGTCGGAGCCGTTCAACATGGCCTATCTGGGCATCCGGGGGAGCGGGGCGGTGAACGGCGTGAGTCGCCTGCATGGGAAAGTCAGCCGGCGCCTGTTCGAGCCTCTGTTTCCGCGCTGGCCAGAGGGCGATGTTCCCGTCGGACATGTGACCAACGGCGTCCACATGCCGACCTGGGACTCGGCAGCAGCAGATGATCTCTGGACGGAGGCCTGTGGAAAGGACCGCTGGCTGGAGCCGACGGACAACCTGGAGCAGGATATTCGCCGCATCTCCGACGCCAGACTCTGGCAATTTCGCACGGCCGCCAGCACATCGCTGATTGACTACGCTCGCCAACGCCTGGCCCGTCATTGTGTCGCCGCGGGCGCGGCTTCCGAGACGGTTGAGGAGGCGAGGCGTCTCTTCGATCCTCGCGTGTTGACACTGGGCTTTGCGCGCCGTTTCGCCACCTACAAGCGACCGAATCTCCTGCTGCACGATCCGGAGCGACTCCTGCGCCTGTTGAGCAATCCGCAGCGCCCGGTGCAGCTCATCCTGGCGGGCAAGGCCCATCCCGCGGACGCGGCGGGACAGGCGCTCATCCAGCAATGGGTTCGCTTCATTCGCCGGCCCGACGTCCGTCCTCATGCGATCTTCCTCAGCGACGACGACATGCACTTGACCGAGCGCCTGGTACAAGGGGTGGATGTCTGGCTCAACACGCCGCGTCGGCCCTGGGAGGCGTGTGGGACGAGCGGCATGAAAGTGCTCGTCAATGGCGGCCTCAATCTCTCGGAATTGGACGGCTGGTGGGCGGAGGCGTACCTCCCTGAAGTGGGGTGGGCGTTAGGGGATGGTCAGGAGCACGGTGATGATCCGGCCTGGGACGCGGGCGAAGCGGAGGCGCTCTACGACCTGCTCGAGCGGACGGTGGTTCCGGAATTCTACGCCCGCGACGAACACGGCATTCCGACAGCCTGGGTGGCGCGGATGCGCGAAAGCATGGCGCGTCTCACGCCGCGCTTCTCCGCCAACCGGACCGTGTGCGAATACACCGAGCACCACTACCTCCCGGCTGCAGCCGCCTACCGTGATCGCGCGGCGAACAACGGCGCCGTGGGCAGGCAATTGCTCGAGTGGCGGCAGGCGGTGAACGGGAAGTGGGACTCGCTGCGCTTCGGAGACGTGCGGGTCAAAGCCAACGCCGACCACCACCTGTTCGAAGTCGAACTCTTTCTGAACGGTCTCGACCCGCATGCGGTGCGCGTCGAACTGTATGCGGACGGACCGGACGGCGGCGATCCCATCCGGGAGGACATGACGTGCGCACGGCCGCAACCTGATCCAGCCAGCCCCTGCGTCTATCGCGCGACGGTCCCCACGACGCGTCCAGCGAACGACTACACGGCGCGCGTGATCCCGCAGCGCCCCGGAGTGGCGATTCCCTTGGAATCCGCTCGCATCCTCTGGCAACGATGATGGCGACGCCCGAACGCGAGTTGCACCACTACATTGCGGCCACCGCCGAGCGCGCGGACGTTCGGGCGGGCACTCCTCTGCCGTTGGGAGCCCAGGAGACCGCGGGCGGCGTGAATTTCGCCCTGTTCAGCCGGCACGCCAGCCGAGTCCGACTGGAGTTGTTCGACCATCCCGACGACGGCGTGCCGGCCCGGGTCATCGATCTGGATGCCGCGCGCCACCGCACCGGAGATGTCTGGCACGTGTGGGTGAAGGGGATCGGTACCGGTCAGCTCTATGCGTACCGCGTGGATGGTCCGTACGAACCCGGCCACGGACATCGCTTCAATGTTCACAGGCTTCTGCTCGATCCCTGCGCGACGGCGATCACGCGGCTGCCCCAATGGGATTTTGAATCTGCCCGCGGATACGACGGGTCGACGCCGGAAGACGTGGTGCCCTCGACGCCGGATAATTCGAGGTCAACGCCGAAATGCGTATTCCTCAACGAGCCCTTCGACTGGCAGGGAGACCAGCCACCCCAGCATCCCTGGTCGAAGACCGTCATCTACGAAACCCCTGTGCGCGGCTTCACCAGGCATCCCACGTCGGGCGTGGACCATCCGGGCACCTATCGGGGGCTGATGGAAAAGATTCCCTATCTCACAACCCTGGGGGTGACCGCCGTGGAATTGATGCCCGTCCAGGAGTTCAATGACGCGTCGGTCACGCGCACGAACCCGCACACACGCCAACCGCTCCGCAACTACTGGGGATACGATCCCGTGGTGTTCCGTGCGCCCAAGGCGTCCTATAGCAGTGCGGGAGGTGTGGGCCAGCAGAAGCTGGAGTTCAAGGAAATGGTCCGGGCCTGTCACAAGGCCGGCATCGAAGTGATTCTGGACGTGGTGTTCAATCACACGTCGGAGCCGCTCCTGGACGATTCACCGGTGTGCCACGTAGCTCCGCGCTCCAGCGTCATTCTGGTGGCCCGCCGGCCGACAGAGTCGAGAGAGCCGATGAAGAACACACTGGCTCGTTCGGATTTGCAGACTGGCAACGGAGTCATCCGTCAATCCGGCTCATTCAATTTCTCAGGAGGCGTCTCACCTTTGCGGTCAGTGGATGCGGGCTCGGTCGCATCGAGGATCACGAGGCGTGCGTCGATGGTGCCGAGCAGCACGTCGTACGCCTCGGCCGACAGCGTGCCCCGATGAAAGTCGGCAAGCACTTCCTCCTTCTCGGCCAGCGACACGCGGCGCCTGGCGAGCACGGCCTCCTCGGCCCGCAGATCGTCCTGCTCGAGCCGGAGCGCGTCCATCGTCGCCGTCACATCGCGTGCGCGTCCCTCGTACTCCTCGCGCAGGTCGCGCAGGATCGCCGACGGCGCGGCGTGCAGTTGCTCCATGCGGCCGATCTCGCCCAGGGCTGCCTGCGTCATGCGGAGCTCCCCGCGCTTCAATTGATACGTCTGGCGGGCCTCATGGTGACGTATCACCCCGAGCTTTCGCAGCAGCGGCGCCATGGTCAGTCCCTGCAGGAGGATGGAAAGCAGCACCACACCGAACGTCACCGTGATGAGCAGGCTGCGCGACGCGATCGCGAGCGGCAGCGCCAGCGCGAGCACCATCGAAAGACTGCCCCGCAGGCCGCCCCACGTCAGCACGGCGCTCCATGACGCCGGCCATGGGTCGCTGCCCTTCGCCCGGTTGAGCGCCGACACCCCGAACACCACCGCCGCGCGCGCCAGCGTCACTGCGGCGTACGCCGCGAGGATCAGCTGCCACGACCGCACCATGTCGCCGATGTGGACGCGCAGCCCGACGAGCAGGAAGACAACGGAGTTGAGCGCGAAGGCGATGTATTCCCAGAAGGTCTCGGCGGCGATCCGCGTGGAGGGCGACATGCCGGTGCGCGCCGCGTAGTTGCCGCACAGCATGCCAGCCGTGACCGTCGCGATCACGCCGGACAATCCGAACTGCTCAGCCGCGAGGAATGACCCGTACGCCGCGATCGTGGTCAGCGTGATCTCGATCATCGGATCGTCGATCTGCCGGATGATCTGCGAGATCCCGAGCCCCACGAGGAGGCCCACGGCGAATCCGCCGCCCGCGATCCGCACGAACTCCACGACCAATCCCACGGCCGACATCGGGCGTCCCGACACGACATCGAGCGCCAGCGCGAAGAGCACGATTGCCGTGCCGTCGTTGAGCAGGCTCTCCCCTTCGATCAGAATGCGGAGCCGGCGGGGCGCGCCGAGCGTCTTGAACATGCCGACGACGGCAATCGGATCGGTGGCTGCGATGAGGGCCCCGAACACGACGGCATGCGGCCAACCGAACGACGCTCCCAGCTCGAACGTCTTGATGATCGGCTCGAGGAACACGGCGGTCAGCGCAATGGCCGCCGCGACGCCCGGCACGGCGAGGGCCGCGATCGCCACGCGGTCGCGCCAGAAGTCCCGGAATTCGAGATGAAACGCGGCTTCGAACAGCAGCCCTGGGAGGAACACCGCGTACAGCAGCTCTTTGGTCAGGTGTGGCGGCTCGAACAGGTGCACGATGCCGAGCACCAGGCCGGCGAGCACCAGGGCCACGGTGTACGGCACCCGGAACCGCCGCGCGCCGATCGCCACGGCGGTCGCCACGACGAAGAGCAGAACGAATCCTGTCTCGGTGCCCACGAGGAAACGATAGCCCGGATTGCCGCGCCGGGTCAGCCGACTCCACTGGACGCGTCATCTCTGTTCAGCCGAAGAGTAGCCTCCTCAGCAGGGTTTCGGCGGCGGACCTCACGCCGAATCGGATCGCGATCAGCTCGACGAGACCGAAGATGGCTCTGCGGCTGGTCATGGAAACGACAGCCACTCCAGCCACGCCGATCGCGGTCACCCCAGCGCATGAACCGAGGATGTTCACAGCGGCAGCCGAGCGCGCACCGAGAGCCGAGAAGCTATTCCGAACCGCTGTCTGGCACGATGCCTGGTGGCCGACTCCGATCCTCGTGAGTGTGGACCGGTTTCTCGGGATTGTCAGCCGCATCCTCCACGCCCTCGATGACCTCCGCCTCGTAGGCCTGCCCGGTATCGGCGAGCTCTTCGACGCTCTCATCGGCCGCGTCCGCAATCTCAGACAGTCCCTGTGTGTCGCCCGATTGACCTCCACTATCGGGTCCAACCTGCCCGGGGTCGGTCCCGACTTCATCCATCTGGGCGTCGATCTTCGGCTCGTGACGTGTCATGACAGTCTCCTCCGCTGTGCGTGCAGGACGGCCTTCGCCGTCTCGACGACATGCTCCGGTGTGAAGCCGGTACTCGTGCATCACGACGGGTCCCGGCGCCGACGCGCCGAAGCCGTTGACGCCGATGATCGCGCCGCTTGGCCCAACGTCCTGGGCGAGGCGTGCGTGCGCGTCGAGCGCGAGCGGGACTTCCGAGCCGGTGGCGATGAGAATCACATCCAGCGGCGATGAGGCGGCCTCGGCAAGGATGTACGCGCCCTGCGCCAGACCCGATGCCGAGGCAAGCACCGTCCGATCCAGCACGGGCAGCTTCTGCCGGGTGAGCACGAGACCCACTGGACCATCCGTGTGCTGCAGCGCGACGCGCCACGCCTCCACCGTTTCGGTCGCGTCGCTCGGCCGGATGGTCGTCATGTTCGGCATCGCGCGCAGACCCGCCAACTGCTCGACGGGCTGATGCGTCGGGCCATCCTCCCCCAGGGCAATGCTGTCGTGCGTCCAGACGTAGATCACGCGCGCGTTGCTCAACGCCGCGAGCCGGATGCTCGGACGCATGTAGTCAGAGAATGCGAAGAATGCCGCGCCGAACGGAAGCAGACCCTTCGCCGCATCCGTATTCGACGCTATTTCTCGGACGGAACGACGGCATCTCGAGCGCTCTTCGTGGTCCAATAGTCGGGACGGCCGTGATGCTCGTCAATGCTCTGCTCTTGTTGACGACCGAGGTGCGCCGCGGAGTCATACGGAGGAGCCTCTTTGATGGCCTGGCGAGTCAGATCGACGGAGACTTTCGCATCGGACCAACTCACTGCCGTGATCCATTGCGGCGCGATGAGCACCTGGTGGCCGCCCCACCAATTGCTCGTGTCCACAATCAGGTAGCGGATCGCCCAGGTGTGCTCGTCGGCGAGGAAGTCCTCGACGTGGCCAAGATCGCCGTCGGTCGCGTGGACGTGATGTCCGATGACGGATCGACAGCTGCGCAAGTGGCAATCTTCGGATGTAGTCGCCGCGGCAGCCCTCCCAGCCTTCAGCGCCTCTTCGATTCGGTTCTCGGTCGTGAGGCTCCCAGGGTAACCGCCCATTCCCCACAGACCTGCGCCTCCCCAGTAGTACGGGTAGGCGTAGTAGTTGGAGTACGCGGCCTCCTGTTGGCGCGATACGGGTTTCTTGGTGTCGATGTCAGGGCTTTTCTCGACCTGCGCCTTCGTGAGGGACACCGGAAGCAACTGGCCCAGCCAGTCTGGATGACCGATGGCGAGCGGGGAGATCAGCACCTTCCTGCCGGACAGCCAGCTGCCTGTGTCGACGATGAGATAGCGGACCGCCCAGTCCTCGTCGTCGAAATAGAAGTCGTCCACTTCGCCGATCACGCCGTCGGTCGCGCGGATCGCGTAGCCCCAAAGATCCTTGATGTTGCGTAACATGCGTTCCTCCCGCGGTCGACAGAGCGCAAATTGAACGATGCTCCGACTGCCATCGATCGTAGAACCGGGACCAAAGGCGCGACTGTTCTCTTGTGCACATGTCTCCATCGGGCCGGGTGTCATGCTCAGCCACGAAGCTTGGCATCCTCATTGGGGCTGGCGTTCTATTTCGTCCGAGCGCCGCACGGCGGAGTGGCCGCGAACGGGCGACCGGAGTGCGACAGGAGATGCCAGACCCACCCGTCATGAATGGGAGCGTCAGATGCAAATCGGCATGATCGGCCTCGGACGGATGGGGGGCAGCATGGTGCGGCGCCTCCTGCGCGGCGGGCACGCCTGCGTGGTGTTCGATGCACAGGCGGCGAGCGTCGCGAAGTCCGCGCAGGACGGCGCGGCGGGAGCGGGTTCAATCGAGGACTTCGTCAGGAAGCTCGACACGCCGCGCGTGATCTGGATGATGGTCCCCGCCGCCGTCGTCGAGGCGACGATTCACGACTTGGCGCCGCACCTGAAATCAGGCGACATCGTCGTCGATGGTGGCAACTCACACTACATCGACGATATCCGCCGTGCGAAGATCCTGGGCGCGCGGGGGATTCACTATCTCGACGCGGGCGTGAGCGGTGGCGTCTGGGGCAGCGACCGCGGTTACTGCCTGATGATTGGCGGCGATGCCGGTGCCGTCGCTCAGGTCGATCCGATCTTCAAGACGCTGGCGCCTGGCGTGGGCACCGCGCCGCGCACACCGGGCGCCGAGACGAGGCAGAGCACCGCCGAGGCCGGGTACCTCCACTGCGGTCCTGCCGGCGCGGGCCACTTCGTGAAGATGGTCCATAACGGAATTGAATACGCCCTGATGGCCGCATACGCAGAGGGGTTCAATATTCTCGCGCACGCCAACACCGGCGCTGGAAAACAGACGGCGGATG
This sequence comes from uncultured Acidobacteriota bacterium, assembly GCA_963764505.1. Classification (GTDB taxonomy): domain Bacteria; phylum Acidobacteriota; class Vicinamibacteria; order Vicinamibacterales; family SCN-69-37; genus CAVXSP01. The sequence goes on from CAVXSP010000001.1 coordinate 3,721,718, forward strand.
CCGAGACCGCTCCGCTGCGTGATCCGGAACGATATCAATACACGATTGCCCTACCCGACGTCGCCGAAGTATGGCGGCGCGGCAGCGTCATCGGCTCCTGGCTGCTCGACCTCACCGCGCGGGCGCTCACCGAACATCCGGACCTGAAGCAGTACTCCGGACGCGTCTCGGACTCCGGCGAAGGTCGCTGGACGGCCGGCGCCGCCATCGAGACGTCCACTCCGGCGCCAGTCTTGACCGCGGCGCTGTTCCAGCGGTTCAGTTCCCGAGGGGAAGACGACTTTGCGGATCGCCTGCAGTCGGCGATGCGTTTCCAGTTTGGCGGCCATCTCGAGCGGCCGGCGAAGAAATAGTCCTTCCGCCAACGGGCGCAGCGGTCATCCGGATGTGTGCTCCGGCGCAGGGTTGTGCCAGCCGCCGTCCGATGCGATGAGCGCGTCGGCCTCCTTCGGCCCCCAGCTCCCGCGCCTGTAGCGGCGAACCCGATGATGCGTCTCGAGGACGGGATCGACCACCGCCCAGGCAGCCTCGACCGCGTCCTCACGGGTGAAGAGCGCGCCGTCGCCGGCCATGGCGTCGGTCAGGAGCCGCTCGTACGGCGCTTCTTCGCCGGGCCGCTCTTCGAACAGATAGAGCTCCTGCTGCGTTCCGACGAACTCCTTCCCGGCGCGCTTGACGCGAGCGGCGAGGGCGACCGCAGAGCCGGGCGAGATCCGGAAGCGCAGATAGTTCGCCCGACCCTTGGTCGGCGCCGAATCGGCGAACAGCCGCTGCGGCGCCGGCTTCAACTGGACCAGGACCTCGGTCGCCGTGTCGGCGAGGCACTTGCCGGAGCGCAGATACCACGGCACACCCGCCCAGCGCCACGAGTCGATGAACAGCCGGAGGGCGCAGAACGTCTCGACGTCGGAGCGTCTCGCCACGTCCGGCTCCTGCCGGTAGCCGGCGTACTGGCCGCGCACAACGTCGTCGGGCGTCAGCGGACGCATCGCCTGAAAGACTTTCGCTTTTTCGGCATGCACGGCCCCGAAGTCCCGGCCGGACGGCGGCTCCATGGCCAGGAGCGCGACGATCTGGAAGAGGTGATTCTGGATCACGTCGCGCAGACAGCCGGCGGTCTCGTAGAACGCGCCGCGGCCCTTCACGCCGAAGTCTTCGGAGAGAGTGATCTGCACACTGGACACGAAGTTGCGGTTCCAGATCGGCTCGAGGAACGCATTGGCGAATCGGAAATAGAGGATGTTCATGATCGCCTCTTTCCCGAGGAAGTGGTCGATGCGGAAGATCGCGTCTTCCGGAAAGACCGCATGCGCGACGCGGTTGAGTGCCTGCGCCGACGCAAGGTCGCGGCCGAACGGCTTTTCGACGATCACGCGCGCATGCTCGGCCAGATGCGCGGCGCCGAGCCCTCTGATCACGGTCTCGAAGAGCGAGGGCGGGATGGCCAGGTAGTGCGCGGGTCGCCGAGCGCTGCCGAGCGCCTGCTTGATGGCCGTGAACGTGCCTGGGTCGCGATAATCCCCGCTGACGTACGTGAGCAAGGACAGCAGATGGCGGAGGGCACGCCGGCTATCGACGGCGCCCGATCGCCGGATGCTGTCCGTGACGCGCGCGCGCAGCCGGGCCAGACTCCATTTCGGGGAGGCGACGCCGATGACCGGGACGTCGAGGGTCCCACGTTTCACCATCGCGTAGAGCGCCGGGAAGATCATCTTGTGCGCGAGATCGCCCGTGACGCCGAAGAGCACCAGCGCACCCGAACGGGAAAGAGCCATCAGGAAATCGTAGACGCGGCCGTGGGCGGCCTCTGTCTTCTTCTGCACAGCCGCCGAGCCGGCCCCCGTATCATGCTCGATCGAGGAGCCTAGATGACATGGCGACAGAAGCAGGGGCCACCACCCGCCTTCACGCGCTCGGACAGAGCCTCTGGCTCGACAACATCACGCGCGGGCTGCTCACCAGCGGCACGCTCGGTCGGTACATCAAGGAGTGGTCCGTCACCGGGCTGACATCGAATCCGACGATCTTCGATCACGCCATCGAGAACAGCGACTTCTACGACGAGGCGATTCGCCAGAAGAGCGGCGCAGGCACGATCGGCGAGGCGCTGTTCTTCGAGCTCGCGCTCGAGGATCTCAGCAACGCCGCGGCGCTGTTCCGGCCCGTCCACGACGCGACGAAAGGCGTCGACGGGTGGGTGTCGCTCGAAGTCTCGCCGCTCCTGGCGAACGACGCGGCCGCCACGATCAACGAGGCGGCTCGTCTGCACGCGCGAGCGAAGCTCCCGAACCTCCTGATCAAGATTCCCGGCACGCCTGAAGGCGTCGTGGCCATCGAGGAATCCATCGCTGCGGGCGTGCCGGTGAACGTCACCCTGTTGTTCTCGAAGGAACAGTACCTGGCGGCGGCGCACGCGTACCTGCGCGGGATCGAACGACGCATCGCGGCCGGTCTCGACCCGAGAGTGGGCTCCGTCGCGTCGATGTTCATCAGTCGCTGGGACAAGGCCGTGATGAGCACAGTCCCATCCGAGCTGCGCAACCGCCTCGGGATCGCCATCGCGAAACGCACGTACGCCGCCTACCGTGATCTGCTCGCCTCGCCGCGATGGCAGGCGCTGTCGAAGGCCGGCGCACAGCCGCAGCGCCTCCTGTGGGCGAGCACCAGCACGAAAGACGCCAGCGCCTCCGATGTGCTGTACATCGAAGCGCTCGCCGCGCCAGACACCATCAACACCATCCCCGAGGAGACACTGCGCGCCTTTGTCGATCATGGCCATGTCACCGGGACGATGCCGGCGGATGGCGGCGACGGGGAAGAGGTGCTCGGTCAATTCACAAGAACCGGCGTGGACGTGGCGGCGCTGGGTAACCAGCTCCAGCGTGAGGGTGCCCAATCGTTCGACGACTCGTGGAACAAGCTGATGCGCAGCCTGGCGTCGAAGAGCGGCACTCCCACCCAGGCAGGCCGCTCCACAGGAGTGTCGTCGTGACGAATGCGTCGGTCGAGCGAGCACCGCTGAAGAGGCTCCCGGCCTGGCGAGCGCTCGCGCAGCATGTCGAGCAGGTGCGCGACGTACACCTCCGCTCGCTCTTCGCCAGCGACCCCTCGCGCGGCGAGCGCCTCGCCGCCGAAGCCGCCGGCCTGTACCTCGATTACTCGAAGAACCGCATCACCGACGAGACGCTTCGTCTCCTCGTCGATCTGGCCGAGGCGTGCGGACTGCGTGAACGCATCGAGGCGATGTTTCGCGGCGAGAAGATCAACACGACGGAGGATCGCGCGGTGCTCCACGTGGCGCTTCGCGCGCCGCGCGGCGAGTCGATCGTCCTCGACGGCGACGACGTCGTGCCCCACGTGCACGAGGTGCTCGATCGGATGGCCACCTTCGCCGACCAGGTCCGGGATGGCCGCTGGCGCGGTCACACGGGCCGGCGCGTGCGGACGGTCATCAACATCGGGATCGGCGGCTCCGACCTCGGTCCGGTGATGGCGTACGAGGCACTGAAGCATTACAGCGCGCGGGACCTGAGTTTCCGCTTCGTGTCGAACGTCGACGGCACCGACTTCGCCGAGGCGACGCGCGATCTCGATCCCGCCGAAACGCTGTTCATCGTCTCGTCGAAGACGTTCACCACGCTCGAGACGATGACCAATGCGCAGACCGCTCGCCGGTGGGCGCTGGCCACGCTCGGAGACGAGCGAGCCATCGGCCGGCACTTCGTCGCGGTCTCCACCAACGCCGAACAGGTGGCGGCATTCGGGATCGACACCAGCCATGTGTTCGGCTTCTGGGACTGGGTCGGCGGCCGGTACTCGATGGACTCGGCGATCGGGTTGTCGACCATGACCGCGATCGGCCCGGAGAACTTCCGCGCGATGCTGGCGGGTTTCCATGCCATGGACGAGCATTTCCGGACCGCCCCATTCGAACGCAACCTGCCGGTCCTCATGGGGCTGCTCACGATCTGGTACACCGACTTCTTCGGCGCCTCAACCGTGGCCGTTCTCCCCTACGACCACTACCTGAAGCGCCTGCCCGCGTACCTGCAGCAGCTCACGATGGAGAGCAACGGCAAGCACGTGACGCGGGACGGCATGTCCGTCGACTATCAGACCGGGCCGATCTACTGGGGCGAGCCAGGGACGAACGGGCAACACTCGTTCTACCAGCTGATCCACCAGGGCACGCGGTTGATTCCGTGCGATTTCATCGGCTTCTGCCAGACGCTGAACCCGCTGGGGAATCACCACGATCTGCTGATGGCCAATGTCTTCGCGCAAACGCAGGCGCTGGCGTTCGGAAAGACCGCGGAGGAGGTCCGCGCCGAGGGCACACCGGAACGACTGGTGGCTCACCGCACCTTCGAAGGTAACCGGCCCACCAATACCATCCTGGCCGAACGACTCACGCCGGAGACGCTCGGCGCGCTGATCGCGCTCTACGAGCACAGTGTGTTCACGCAGGGGACCATCTGGCACGTCGATTCATTCGATCAATGGGGCGTGGAACTGGGCAAGGTGTTGGCGTCGCGGATCGTGCCGGAGCTGAGACGCGCCGACGAGACGCCGCTCGCGCACGACAGCTCGACGAACGCGCTGCTCCAACGCTATCGCCGACGGAAGTCGGCCGCGACCACCCGATGAGCCGACCAGGCCACCTGACTCGTCTTCAGCCGATGACCACACGGCGTAGCCCTTCGCTCGGCGCACGAGCTGGTCGGCCAGGTGTTTCAGCGCAATTACAAAGCCAAGGACGGCAGGGTCCGCACCGGCCCGAAGGCGCCGAAACCGATCCGCTCACTCGGGAAAGCCTGGAAGACCGAGTGCCGGGCGGCCGGGTGCCCGGGCCGGATCGTCCACGACCTGCGGCGCAGTGCTGTGCGGGCGTTCGTCCGGCGTCCGCCGCGGTGCCCGAGCGCGTCGCGATGAAGCCCACCGGCCACAAGACGCGCTCCGCGTTCGAGCGGTACAGCATCGTCTCCGACTCCGACCTGCAGGCCGCGGCGTGGAAGATCGACCGTGACAGTTTCGGGACAGTGGACACCGCAACGCCGGCCGCGGCCGATCCGATCTCGTGAATTTCCTAGGAAAAGTTGGAGGCGCCGCCCGGAATTGAACCGGGGATGGAGGTTTTGCAGACCTCTGCCTTACCGCTTGGCGACGGCGCCCCTGGAAAACAGACGAAGGAAACGCGCCGGGCGGACGCCCAGCGCTATCTACAACAGGCGAAGTGACGGTCCCTACGAGTCGTCATCAGCCGCTGACTCCGACAATTCTCGCGCCGTCGTTTCCCCACCCGCATACCCGCTCGCGAGCGAAGCGAGCGAACCCGCGCGAACGGAGCGCGAGTGAGCGCGTCGGGAGGTCCGCGGGGGCGAAGCCCCCCGGATCAAAACTGGAGCGGGAAACGGGATTCGAACCCGCGACTTCGACCTTGGCAAGGTCGCACTCTACCACTGAGTTATTCCCGCCCCTGCCGACCCCTAACTCTACACAAACGCAGCGTCGGCCGGCAACCGAGCGTCCCGCCCTTCGGTCGCCCGATGCGACGGACCGGCTTTGTACAGCTTCTAGACAGCGGCGCGGAAGCATCGAGCGCACACGTCGACGTTCCCCTCGAAGCCGCTGCGGCACTCTTGTTGCACCGGGCACGTGTGCCGTATGCGGTTTGTACCCGTACACCGTCGCCGCCGTGTCGGTTCTCGCAATCACAGGAACGCCGGCTTCGGCCTACGCGCAGGCGGCGGGCGCCAGCGCCGTCGGCGGCTCGACCCGTCACGGCGCGCCCCCCTCGAACGCCGCGCCCTGCGGCGCCTCCGTCGATCCCCAGACGACGCGCCGGTTGAGTCCTGCCGCGGCCGATCGCTATCTCGACGGGGACGTCGAAGGCGCGCTTCGCGCCTGGAACGCGCATGGCCGCCCGACGACGAGCTGCGTCCGCGTGTTCGGCGCGCATCACATCGACCCTGCGCTGATCGCTGCCTTCACGGGGCTCACGCCCGGCGCCCCTCTGACCAGCGATCGTCTGATCCGCGCGCGACGCAGGCTGCGGCAGCTGCCGCTCTCGGTCGGCACCCTGGTGAAGTACGCGCCCGTCGATCGCAGCAGCGCGCGCGTCGACGTGGATCTCGCGGAGCGCGACGTCTTCCCGGCAGGGCTCGTGCCGGCCGGCGTCGTGGTGACGAGCGCCGTGGCCACGCAGGAGCTGACGGTCGACGCCGCGAGCCCGACCGGCCATGGCGAGGACGTCTCGACCGCGATCAGATGGGAACCGAACTGGCACCGCGTGCTGCTGGGCGCAAACCTGCCGGTTGCGGGCAGGCTCGGCGGCGTCGCCACGGTCGGCGCACGCTGGGAGCGCCAGCTCTACACTCCGGCTCCGGGAATCAGGACGACGCTGGAACGGCGGTCGATCAATATCGGCCTGTCCACCTGGTCGCGAAGCTGGCTCTGGTGGCACGCGGCCGCCGGCGGCGATCGAATGGGCGGCGCCACCTACGGGTCCCTGGAGGCCGCGGTCGACGGACGCCTCCTGCAGGACCGCGTGGCGCTGCAGGCCGAAGCGGGCGCGTGGCAGGGGCGGGCCCGAAGTGCACATTTCGAGCGCGCGGTCGGCCGGCTGTCGTTCCGATCGACGACGCGCGAGAACGCGCCGACATGGCTCGGATCCGTCGGGCTGGGCATGGCGACCGACCGCGCTCCCTACCAGGTCTGGGTCAGCGCCGGCACACGGACGTCGACCGATGCGCTGCTCCGGGCCCATCCCCTCGTGCGGGACGGCGCCGTCCGGGGCCGGGCGCTCGGCCGCAGGCTGGCGTTCGGCACGATCGAGTACGATCGCCCGTTCTGGCGGTCGCTGATCGGACCGCTCAGCTGGGCGGCGTTCGTCGACACGGCCCGTGCAGGGAAGCGCGCGGACGGGCTACCCTCCGCTCCATGGTACGCGGATGTCGGCGTCGGTCTGCGGCTGCGCGCGCCCGCGCTGCCGGGCACGGTCTCGTTCGATCTGGCGTACGGCCCGCGCGACGACGGCCTGTACGCCTCGTTTGCCCTCCTCAACGCGTGGCCGTCCCGGTGACCCGGCGAAACGGCGGGCTCACCGGTTCCGTAGTAGGTTGGTGCACGTGCGACGCCTAAGACTCGGGTTTCTCGTCAGCATGGGCCTCGCGGCCCTGGCGGTTTCCGGCTGCAAGAGCAGCTCCACGGCGCCCTCGAGCGGCGCGCCTTCGGGCACGCCGGTCCTTCTCGGCACCGTGCCGTCCCAGCCGTCTCTGAGCCAGTTGACGCAGCCGCTGCAGGTCAACGGCCATGATTTCGAGACGGGCATGGTCGCGACGATGCAGCGCCCCGACGGCCGGATCCTGTCCTTCATCACGAGCGATCTGCGCGAGCTCACGGCGACCTCGTTCCAGTTGTCACTCGTCTTCGACCTGGCCGGCGACTATCACCTGGAAGTGAAGAACGTCGGCGGACAGGTCTCCGCGCCGTTCACGGTGACGGTGCGGCCGGCCGAACAGGGCACGCTGACGCTGACGACGGTCGCGCCCTCGACCGCGCTCGTCGGCCAGCAGCCGCAGGCCCTCTTCATCTCGGGCACCAACTTCGACGCCTCCCTGGAGGCCATCCTCACCGCGCCGGACAGCTCCCAGAGCTTCTACACCTCGGCGGCGATGACGGGCCTCGACTCGACGTCCTTCTCGCTCAACGTCGTCCTCGACAAGATCGGCGTGTACTCGCTGGTCGTCCGGAACGCGGCGAACAGCATCTCGAACGCCCTGACGATCGACGTGAGGCGGACGTTCTGATTCGGGCTGTGGGCGGTGGGCTGTGGGCTCTGGGCTCTGGTTCTGGACAGCCCAGAGCCCAGAGCCCATAGCCCACCGCCCTGAGATAGAGTACTCTTTCGATCACTCACCCTTTCGACGAGGAGAATGCCCATGAGGAACGTTTCCGCGTCAGTCATCGCCGTGCTCGCCCTTGCGGTGGGCGCTTCGACCGCCCTGCTGGGACAGGAAACCGCGCGCACGATCGCAGGCGGAGGCGTCGCGCCCGGCTGGAAGGGGAAGGTCGACCCGAGCGAGGCCAGCCAGGGGCAGAAGCCGGAGAACGCCAAGCTCACCGCGCAGGGCAACGTCCTGCACGTGACGACTGGCCCGGCCATCACCTACTGGAAGCCGGGCAACACGGCGTCTGGCGACTACACGGTGAAGGCCACGTTCAACGAACCGAAGTACATGAACCTGAACGATCACCCGCACCCGTATGGGATCTTCATCGCGGGCAACGATATGGACGCCGACAGCGCCTCCTACCTGTACTGCGAGGCGTACGGCAACGGGACGTTCATCGTGCGCGGCTTCGGTCCGGCGCCGTTCCAGATGAACGGCCGCCGCGGCGAGCCCTCCGATGCGGTCCACAAGGCAGCGGGGCCGGGGTCCGCCGTCTCGCAGGAGATCGCCATGTCCGTGAAGGGCGACAAGGTGACCTGCTCGATCAACGGCAAGGAAGTCGCGAGCTACGACAAGTCGGCCGTTGTCGGCGCCGGCAAGCTGAAGTCCACCGACGGCGTCTACGGCATCCGCTTCGCCCACAACACCGAAGGCACGGTGACCGGCCTGGCGATGACGAAGGGCTAGTCGAAACACCAGCCGCGGGCGCCCGCCGGGCGCCCGCGCCTCGACTTGGCCTACGCGTTTTCCACGAGCGGCTTCGGCTTCTCTACCAGCGTCTTGAGCCGGCCCAGATCGGCGGTCATCGCCGAGCGCATCGGCCCTTCCACGATCGCCGACGGCAGGAACCCGAGCTTCGTGGTCTGCCCTTCGTTGTGCACGCGCACGATCGAGCCGCCGGCGCTCCGCTGAATCTGGTACGACACCGTCCCCGTGAACGGCCCCTCGGCGATGCGGAGGCGAAGCAAGTGCGGGAAGTGGACGGCTTCGACCTCCGTCGTCCAGCCGATCTCCTGGCCCATGAAGGTGGCGCTGCGCCGGACGCGGGCGCCCGGCTGGAGCGCCGCGTCCAGAATCTCGACGCGCTTGACGGCGCTCATCCACTCGGGTTCGCGCTGCGGGTCGAACATGATCGCGGCCACGTCGGCCGGCGCGGCGGCGATTTCGGTTTCAGCGGTGACGTTGACTGAGGCCATACGCCATTCTACGGCCAGCGCTCGAGCTTCGGCGGGCGCGCCCCCCGGCGCGTGACCTGCGGATCGAACGGCGAGTACTCGAGCTCGGTGCCCGCGCGCGCCTGGCGCAGCAGCAGCCCGCCGCGGCTCATGTCGCCGCGGCCGACGAACGACGCCGGATAGTGGAGCCGGGGTCCGAGCCAGCGCGAGAGGACGTCCACGTACTTTCCCGTCGCAATGCTCCCGAGCAGCACCACGCGGCGCGCCGGTTCGAGCCGGCCCGCCAGCTCGGCGAGGTCGTGCTCCAGCGGCTCCCGGTACCGCGGGTCCTCCAGGCCGATATCGACCGCCGCGAACTCACGCAGGAGCGTGTCGGTGACGGGCGCCGACGCGGGCCGCAGGCCGCACGCCGGAGTGATGACGAACGTCCGCGCGCCGGCGGGATCGAAGGCGTTCGCGTAGGCCAGCTTGCCCCGGAAGTAGAGACCGCTCAGGAACGCGAACGCCTCGCCCAGCGTCAGCGTCCCCGCCCGAAGCCGGACCGCCAGCGGCAGCGGCGACCCGGCGCGCAGGAGCAACGCGGCGCGGCGCCCGCCGCAGTACGCCGGGGAGAGCAGAAAGACAGGGGACACTCCCCCTCAATGCTACAATCGCCCGTACCGACCTGCCAGATTGCAAGTGCCAATGCTCCCCACACCTTCCGCGCGCGCGGTGTGTCGTTGCGCGACCTTCGTCGCGTTCGTGCTTGCGTGGCAGGGCCCTTCGCGCGCCCAGACCCAGGCGCCGCCCGTGTTCCGGACGTCGACGGACGTCATCGCGGTCGACGTCCAGGTCGTCGGCCGCGACGGCAGTCCCGTCATCGGACTGAGGCCGGACGAGTTCGAGGTCACGATCAACGGCAAGCGCCGGCGCGTCGTCTCCGCGTCCCTCGTCGCGGCGCGCGCCTCGACCGAGGCGCCCGCCGCCGGCGTGCCGGCGCCGCCGGGCGCGGTCGCCGATCCGGAGGCGGCCAGGCTCGCGCGCACCGTCATCCTCGCCTTCGACTGCATCAGTCTGGACGTGGCGGCCGCGCGCGAAGCGGCCGAGGCCGCGCGCGCCTTCCTGCGCGAGTCGCCGCCCGCGGACCTGATCGGCCTCTTCTCGTTCCCGCTCGGCCCGGTCGTGAACCCTACGACGGATCGGTCCGCCGTGGTGATCGCGCTCAACTCCATCGTCGGCCAGAAGGAGGTGTGGCGGGGCGGCGAGTTCAACCTGCGCCCCTCGGAGCTGGTCGATCTGGCGGTCTGGGCCGATTCGATCCATCTGGATCAGCCGAGCGGCCGCGCCGCCGAGCTCCTCAACGCTCTGTGCGACACGGCAGACGACCCGTCGTGCCCCCAGCGGCTGGCCGAAGAGGTCAAGGGGCGCGTGCTCACGTACGAGGGCCAGGCGTACGCCAGCCTTGGCCGGCTCCGCGGTCTGTTCGAGGGCCTGGCGACGCTGCCGGGGCGCAAGACCGTCGTGCTCATCAGCGCCGGCGTGATTGCCGGCGACGGCCCGGGCACGCGGCCCGCGCTCGACGAGCTCGGCACCCAGATCGGCAAGGCCGCCGCGCAGGGCAACGTCGCCGTCTACACCCTGTTCCTCGATCGCACCGCAGAGACCGCGTTCCAGGCGCAAACCGGACGCCCGACGCGGGACATGGTGAACTTCGCGCGCGACGCCGAGATCGCCGGCCGATGGCTCGACCGGTTCTCGGGGACGGCCGGCGGGGCGATGGTGCGCGCCGTCGGCGGCAGCGGCGAGCTGGAATTCGGCCGCATTCTCGAGGAGATGTCGGCCTATTACCTGCTTGGCGTCGAGCCGGCGGACGCCGACCGGGACGGCCGGATCCATCAGATGCGGATCAAGGTCGACCAGCGCGGGCTGACGGTGCGCGGGCGTTCGTGGGTGCTCGTGCCCAAGCCCGGCGACACGCCTCCGTCGCTGTCGATGGCCGGCGCCATCGGCGGGCCGATGCCGCCGGTGGGCATGCCCACGCTGCGGATGGCCCCGCGGCCGCTGCCCGACTCGGTTCGCGGGCTGGCAGCCGCGTACGCGCAGAAGGACTTCCCGCGCTTCGCACAGGAGCTCTCCAGAACGGCGGATCTCGCCAACGCCATTCGCGACTACCGGACGGCCGATGCGCCCTGGCCGGACGCCCCGCTCCGCTCCGACGTCTTCGCGCTCGAGCTGGCGCTTGCCGGCCTGTTCAGCGACAACGGGTTCGCGCGTGACGAAGGCATGAAGCTCCTCGCGCAGGCGCACGCGCTGGTGCGGCAGCCGCTCTCCACGCAGAACTTCGAGTGCAACTGGTACTGGGCCGAAGCGGCGGCGCTCGAGGGCCTGCGCCAGCCGAGCGTCGGCAGCTTCTTCGTGGAACGCGCGCGACAGCGCTGTCCCACGCACCCGCGGCTCGCCCTCGCGCAGGCGGTGCTGCTCGACCAGCAATGGAGCGAGGCGCCCGAGCCCGCGCGGGCCGCGCAGATCCAGACGCTCTACGACCAGGCGCGGCGCCTGCCGGACACCGCCGTCGAAGCGTCCGTCCGCGAAGCGTGGTTCAGCTATCGGCGCGGGAACACCGACCGCGCGCTCGAGCTGCTCGACGTCGCGCCCGACGGAACGCCGGACCTGCAGGTGCGGTACCTGCTCGCGCTCGTGAAGGGCCACGTGCTGCGCGCGCGCGGCCGCCTCGACGCCGCCGAGTCGTCGTACCGCGAGGCGCTGGCGACGTGGCCCGGCGCACAGTCCGCCCGCGTGGCACTGGCCGGCGTGCTGCTGGCCCGCGGCGAACGCGAGGAGGCGGGACGCCTGGCCAACGCGGTGCTCACCGCCGACAGCTCGCAGATCAATCCGTGGTGGATGTACTGGCGTGGCGACTTCCGCGGGTATCCGGGCCTCATCGCGAACCTCCGGGAGCTGGGGCAATGACGCGGACCTGGGCGCTCGCGCTCGTCTGGGTCGCATTCGCTGCGCCGGCCGGACGCCGCGGGGACTCGCTGGCCGCGCAGACGCCGCCGGCGGCGTTCCGGGCGCGCGCCGATTCGGTCGCCGTGGACGTCTCGGTCCGCCAGCGCGGCCGCCCCGTGACCGGACTCCACGCCGACGACTTCGTCCTCCGGGACAACGGCGTCCGCCAGGAGATCGCCGACCTCGCCTACGAGCGCCTGCCGATCGACGTGACCGTCGCCCTCGACGTCAGCGAGAGCGTGACCGGCGCGGTCCTCGAGCAGCTGCACCAATCGGTCCGGCAGCTCGCGGAGGATCTCGGCGCACGCGACCGCCTCCGCGTCGTGACGTTCAACGCGCGCATCTCGCAGGTGCTGGGCTTCGCCGCGTCCCCGGCCGCCAGGGACGCCGCGTTCAATCCGATTCACCCGTTCGGCGGGACGGCGCTGTACGACGCGGTCGCCGTCACGCTCGCGGCCCCGGCGCCGCCTGATCGGCGGCAGCTCGTGGTCGTGTTCAGCGACGGCGAAGACAGCGACAGCATCACCGGGCCCGACGCCCTGCTCGACGTCGCGCGGCGCACGACGCCGACCGTGAGCTTCGTCCTGGCCTCGTCGCGCCTCCGCACCGGCGGAGTGAAGATTCCGGCCTCGGCCGAGGCCTCCGCCCGCGAGCGGACCTACGAGCAGCTCGCGCGCGAGACCGGCGGCATCGTCGAGACGGTCGATGCCGGAGACCCGCTGAGCGGCGCCTTCCGCCGCATGCTCACCGAATTCCGCACGAGCTACGTGCTCCACTTCGTGCCCAACGGCGTGGATGCGTCCGGCTTCCACACGCTCGACGTGCAGGTTGGCCGCCCCGGCGTCGAGATTCGCGCGCGACGGGGATATGCGTGGAAGTAATCGCCCATGAGATCGCGCCTGCTCCTTCCGAGCGCCGCCGTCCTGCTTGCGTCCACGCTGGCCCTGCGCGCGCAGATCCCATCGCCCTCGGCTCCTGAGCCGCAGACGGCGCCTCAGCCGTTCCGCGGCGGCGTCGAGATCGTCGACGTGGACGTCTCGGTCCTCGACAAGTTCCGACTGCCCGTGGCGGGTCTCACGGCCGCGGACTTCACGGTGCTCGAAGACGGCAAGCCCAGGCCCATTGTCGCGTTCACACCGGTCGATCTCCCGGCGCGCCTCCAGCCGACCGCGCCCTGGATGGCCGACGTCGTCTCCGACGCGCAGACCAACGATCTGCAGCGGGAGGGCCGGCTGGTCGTCGTGCTGCTCGATCGGTCCATCGCCTTCACCGACGTCGGCGCGGCGCGCCGGGTCGCCGAGGCGGCGGTCGACCAGCTGCGTCCGGCGGATCTGGCGGCCATCGCGTACACCGAGTACGGGCTGCCGCAGAACTTCACCTCCGATCGGCGACGGCTGCTGGCCGCGATCCGCCAGCCCTCGGTCGGGCTGCCGGCGGGCGACGATGGCAGCCCGAGCCCGTGCTTCTGCGGAACGTGCACGCTCGAGCGGATCACGGACATCGCCGACGCCGTGCGGAACGTCCGGCAGCGGCGGAAGCTGCTCTTCGTGATCGGCAGCAACATCGCGGTGACGGGCCGCGGCGGCTGCAGCGCCGCCATTGGCGAGGTCCGCTCCCGGGCCCTGCGCGCGATTGGCGCGGCGAACCTCACCGTGTACGTGTTCGATCCCTCGGGAGTGCCCACGCTGATGGGCACGGCCTCGATGCGCGCGGCGCCCAGGCGCGGCGGGCTGGCCAATCTCCAGCGGCTCGGCAACCTGCGCATCCTGCCCGATCACACGGGCGGGCGCGCCGTGTTCGGCAACGATCCGGAGCAGGCGCTCCCGCAGATCTTCCGCGAGAGCAACTCCTATTACGTGCTCGGGGTCAATCCGGCGCATTCGGACGGCCGCTTCCACGACATCCGGGTCAAGGTGGCGCGGCGCGACGTGATCGTGCAGGCCCGCCGCGGGTACGTCGCCGACGGCGGGACCGTGCGGGCATCAGCGCACGCGCCCAAGGGCGTCAGGCCCGGCCTGTTCACGGCGCTCGCGGGGCTCTGGCCCAAGGGCGATCTCGGCCTGACGTTGACGGCGACGCCCGTGGCGGCGCCCGGTCTCCGCACAGCCGCCATCGTCGTGACGCTCGGCGTCGAGCGGGTCGCGGCGGGAGACGATCGCCCGCAGGACGCGCGTCTTCCGGAGCAGGCGCCCGAGCCGTTCAACGTCCTGGTCGGCGCGTTCGACCGGAACGGCCGCGGTCTCGCGTACGAGCAGGGCGCGGCCACGGCCATGCCGCGGGGCGGCGCCGACGGGCCGGCCTTCGAGATGCGCTCGCGGCTCGAGCTGGGCCCCGGGCGGTACGAAATCCGGGCGGCCGTCGAGCAGCCTGCGACCGGACGGACCGGCAGCGTCTACACGTACGTCGACGTCCCCGACTATCTGAACGAGTTCGTCTCGCTCTCCGGCATCCTTCTCACCAGCGTGGCGTCCGGCCCCGTGCCCCGCGATGAGGGGTCTGGCAACGCGCTGCCGGAGGCGCCGACCGGACGGCGCGAGTTCACGCGCGACGAGCGCGTGTCGGCCTGGCTGCAGATCTACCAGGGTCTCCGCCGGCCCGCGATGCCCGGCTATCTCGTCACCGAGATTCGGGACGAGCGCGACATGCGGGTGTTCCAGCAGGAGACGCGCCTGCTCGCGTCCGACGTGGGGGCCAATCGCGCGATCACGGAGCGGATCGATCTGCCGCTCTCCTCGCTCGCCCCCGGCGCCCACCTCCTCACCGTCGAGGTGCGGCAGGGCAATGCCACCGCCTCGCGGGAGGTCCGGTTCATCGTGAGATGAGTGCGGCCACCGGTGTTATCCTCCCTCCGTGCTGAGCGCCTCCTGGCTCCTGACGGCCGCCCTCTCGCTGCAGCAGGCGCCGCCGGCCTCGACCGTCTGGACGGACGATCATCCGCTGACCCGGCTCGTTCAGAACCTGCGCCATGATCTCGGGGCGCTGTCCCGTCCCGCCACGATGGGGATTCTCGGCGCCGGCGGCCTCGGCGCCGGCGCGGCGCGGCCTTCGGATCGGAGCCTCGCCCGCTGGGTCGATCGAGCCGGACCGTCGCGCTCCTACACACCGATTGGCGCTCTGATCGGCAACGAGTGGCTGGAGGGCGGCGCCGCGGTCGCCACCTACACCATCGGGATCGTGCAGGACAGTCCGGAGGTGGCGCACATCGGCAGCGATCTGATCCGCGCGCAGGTGCTGAACGGCGTGCTCACGACCGGCGTCAAGATCGCCGCGTCGCGAACGCGGCCGAGCGGCGGCGAGTTCTCATTTCCCTCGGGCCACACGTCGGCCGCGTTCGCCTCGGCCACCGTCCTGTCAGAGCACTTCGGATGGAAGATGGCGCTGCCCGCCTACAGCGTGGCCGGCTTCATCGGCTGGACGCGCATCCGCGATCGATCGCACTGGCTGAGCGACGTCGTGTTCGGCAGCGCGATCGGCGTCGCGGCCGGGCGCACGGTCGCGCTCGGTCACCGGCGCTCGGCCTGGTCGCTCGCGCCATCGGCGACGCCGCACGGCGTCGGGCTGTTCGCCATCCACGACTGAGACGGCTCTACAGCGGTTTCGGGAATCGTGTCAGCCCGTCGCGCCGAAGCCGCCACGCGTCTTGGCGGTCGGTGCGCCGGTCTCGATCAACTCGGCGCGCACGTACGCCAGGATCACGCCCTGCGCCAGGCGGTCGCCCCGGCGCACGAGCACCGGCCGCGGCGTGAAATTGAACACCTCGATCTTGATTTCGTCGCGCGGGCCGCAGTAGTCGGAGTCGACGATCCCGACGCCGTTCGCGACGATGAGGCCGCGTTTGAGCGGCGTGCTGCTGCGCGCGAAGATGCCGAGAAAGTGCTGCGGCGGCACCTCGACGACCAGTCCGGTCGGCACCAGCGTGACCTCGCCCGGCTCGACGGTGACGTCCTCGCGCGCGGCGAGGTCGAAGCCCGCGGCGCCGGCCGTCTCGTAGCGCGGCAGCGGAACCGACGGATCCAGCCGGTGAATCGGAACGTTCACGCCCATCAATCCCCTCAATCCTCGGCCGTGCCGGCCAGCAGACCCTCCGCCGATTCGAGCCGCGGCCCCCGATCGTCGCAGACCGCGAACTGCGTGCCGCCGTAGAGCGCCACGGCGGCGTAGTTGCCCGCCTTGTCGAGCACGTAGAACGTCAGGCCGAAGTTCGGCAGGCCGCGGCCGTTGAGGAGCCGCTTCTCCACCGTGTTCGCCTGCACCCGCTTCAGTGCGGTCATCCCGGCGTCCTTCGGGTGTGCGCCGCGGCGCATCTCGTCGACGATCAGGAACGAGCAGAGTCCGTACAGATTGGCCTCCCCGCGACCGGTCGACCCGGCCGCGCCGATGTCGTTGTCGACGTACAAGCCGGCCCCGAGGATCGGCGAGTCGCCGACGCGCCCCGGAATCTTCCACGCCAGCCCGCTGGTCGTCGTCACGCCGCAGACGTCACCGCTCGCGTTCACGCCGTTGCAGTTGATCGTCCCGTGCAGGTGCTCTTCGCGGAGCAGGCCCTCGGCCACCATTTCACGAAGCACGCGCCGCTCGGCGGCCGCTCTGACGTCGGGATCCTCTAGGTAGTGCAGCGGGTCCGTCCGCTGCTTCCACTGCAGGTATTTCTCGCGCGAGTTCGGCGTGTTCAGGTCCGGCAGGATCTCGAATCCCATCGTCCTGGCGAACTGGGTCGCTCCCGCGCCCACAATCAGATGATGATCGGTGTGATCCATCACGGCCCGGGCGACCAGCGACGGGGCCTTGACGCCCTCGATCGCGGCGACGCCGCCCGCACGCTTCCGCGGACCGTGCATGCAGCAGGAATCGAGTTGCACGACGCCGTCGGCGTTCGGGAGGCCGCCGTAGCCGACGCTGTCCTCCAGCGGGTCGAGCTCGACGATGTTGACACCCGCGATGAGCGCGTCGAGGACGTCCTCGCCGCGCGCGATGCGCTCGAATGCCGTCTCGACGCCCGTCTTCGGCCCGCCGTTCCTGAACCGGTAGCCGTTGGCTGAGGACACGACAACGGGACGGGCCGCTCGCGGCACCAGGACCGTGGGTCCAGCACTGGCACTCGCGGGCCGCGCGGCGGTGGCCACGCCGGCCGCAGCCGTGCTCGCCAGGAACTCGCGGCGGCTGAACGTCGTCATGGGATCCTCCTTCGTGTCGGGAAACCGCATCCTCGCACAAAATTGTCGGTCTGCGTACTGAAAACCCCGACGTCGGACGCGGATCGCGGCGTGATAGGATGCGGCCTTTCTCGCGGCGGCCGGGCGGCCGGACGACTCGACATGCTCCGCGCGCGCCGCCGCTGCGGCACGTCTCTTCCGCGCGTCGACTATGACATCGTCCGACTCTCCCGTCCTCCCTGCCCGCATCGGCCGTCTGCACGAGCTCGCCTACGATCTGTGGTGGAGCTGGAATCCGCCCGCGCGTGAGGTCTTCCGCCGGCTCGACTACACGCTCTGGCGCCAGACCGCGCACAACCCGGTGATGATGCTGCGCCGGATGACACCTGAGGCGCTCGAGCAGGCGGCCGCCGATCCGGCGTTCCTCGGCTGCTACGACGTCGGCCTCGAGGCGCTCGACGCGATGCGTGCGGCCGGAGTCAGCGGTCGCACGTGGTGGGCCGACCACGTCTCACCGGACCCGGCGCGCGTCGTCGCGTATTTCTCCGCCGAGTTCGCCATCCATCAGTCGCTGCCGATCTACGCCGGCGGGCTCGGCGTGCTCGCGGGCGACCACTGCAAGGAGGCGAGCGACCTCGGCGTGCCGCTCGCCGGCGTCGGGTTCATGTACCCGCAGGGCTATTTCCGGCAGCGGATCTCGCCGGAAGGCCTGCAGCAGGAGGTGTACGAGCGGCTCAACTGGGCGGATGCGCCGATCCAGCCGGCGCGCACGCGCGACGACAAGCCCTGCGTCGTTCTCGTGCCGCTTGGCACCCGCAGTGTGCTCGTGCAGGTCTGGGAGGTGCGCCTCGGGCGCGTGCGTCTGCTCCTGCTCGATACCGATCTCGAACAGAACGCGCCCTGGGACCGGGAACTGTCGGCGCGGCTGTACGGCGGCGGCCCCGATACGCGGCTGCAGCAGGAGATCGTGCTCGGCCTCGGCGGCGTGCTCGCGCTGCGCACGCTCGGGCTGCAGCCGGCGGTCTGGCACCTGAACGAGGGCCACGCGGCCTTCGTCGTGCTCCAGCGGATCCGCGACTTCCTGGCCGCGGGCTGGGGATGGGATGACGCCCTGGCGGAGGTCCGCAGGACCACCGTCTTCACGACCCACACGCCGGTGCCCGCCGGGCACGACGCGTTCGCGTTCCACCTCGTCGAACAGCAGCTGGCCGGCTGCTGGGGGTCGATGGGCGACGATCGGGAGCACTTCCTCAGCCTCGGCCAGTACGACCACGGACACGGCCAGCAGTTCAACATGACAGCGCTCGCGATGCGGTCGGCGGGCGCCATCAACGGCGTCAGCCAGCTCCATCGCGACGTCACCCGCGAGATGTTCGCGCCTCTCTGGCCGGACCGGGCGCCCGAGGATCGGCCGGTCGGTGCCGTGACCAACGGCGTGCACGTGCCGACGTGGATGTCCGCGACGATGGCTCGTCTCTTCGACCGCCACCTGACGCCGGCCTGGCGCGAGCACTACATGGACGAGCACTTCTGGCGGCAGGTCCAGGACATCCCGGACGAGGAGATCTGGCAGGCGCGGCAATCGCTGCGGACGTATCTCTTCCAGTTCGTGCGCGAGCGCGCGCGGCAGCGCTGGGTGGCCGACCAGGCGAGCGCGAACCGGCTCGTCGCCGGCGGCGCCATGCTCGGTCCGACGGCCCTGACCATCGGCTTCGCCCGCCGCTTCACGTCGTACAAGCGTCCGGAGCTGATCTTCCGTGACCTGGACCGGCTCGCGCGGCTGCTGACCGACGCCCGCCGTCCGGTGCAGCTCGTCTTCGCCGGCAAGGCGCACCCGGCCGACGAGGCCGGCAAACGCCACCTGCAGAACGTCTTCCGGCACGCGCTCAATCCCCAGTTCGGCGGACGGATCGCGTTCGTCGACGACTACGATCTCCACGTTGCGCACCTGCTCGTGCAGGGATGCGACGTCTGGCTGAACACGCCGCGCAAGCCGTTGGAAGCGAGCGGCACGAGCGGCATGAAGGCGTCCATGAACGGCGTGCTGCACCTGAGCATCGCGGATGGCTGGTGGGCGGAGGGCTACAGCGGCAGGAACGGCTGGCTGATCGGCGGCGCCACGTCGGGCGACACGGAGGCCATCGACGCGGCCGACGCGGACGCGCTCTATCGTCTGCTCGAAGACGAGGTCATCCCGACGTTCTACGATCGCGACACGCGCGACCTGTCGCGCCGATGGGTCACCATGGTCAAGGAGGCGATCGTGACCGTGACGCCGCGCTTCTCCGCACGCCGCATGCTCAAGGACTACGTCGAGCGGGCCTATGCGCCGGCCGCGCGATCGGTGGATCGGACGATGATGGGGAGCTCCGGCGCGGTCGCCGGCGCGCCGATCCGCGACGTGCTCACGCGGAGATTCGTCTAGCCTTCGGCGAGGCGCACAGGCGGCCGCGACAGACTCGATATAATCCCCGACATGGCCCGCAAGTCTGCCGAGTCCGTGCGCTGCGCGCTCTGCGGCACCAAACAGGTTACCGAGCCGCGCGGCGACGAGCGCTACTGCCGCGACTGCTGGGACAAGAAGATCGCCGTCGAGGACATCGTCGCGCGGGAGTTCACGCTCAAGCGCTACATCCGCGCGCACAGCGCGGAGAAGTACCTCGTCTACCATTCCACCCAGAAGCGGCCGGTCGGCCAGCTGCTCGTGCTGGACGACGGCTACGACCTCTTCCTGACGCTGCTGCTCTACCCCACGTTCGCCTGGGAGGACGAGGCGTACCACCTGGAGAAGGATCCGGAGCACCGGATGTTCGCGGAGATCCTCGTCGACGTGGTGGCCGCCGACGTCATCGAGCCGTGGGGCGGCGGCAAGTGGCACCTCGAGGTGTTCCGCTCCACCGCCGCCGAACCCGAGGACTGGAACGGCGAGCTGTAGATCCGCGTCCGTCTATACTGCGGGCTATGGCCCTGGCACTCCCGGCCGTTCAACGCACGCTCGCCGCCGAACGGATCGACGGCTGGCTGTTGTACGACTTCCACGGCATCAACCCGATCGCCGCCAAGCTCGTGGGTCGCGCGGAGGAGAGCCAGATGGCGACGCGCCGCTGGTTCTACTTCGTCCCGGCGACGGGCACGCCGAAGAAACTGGTGCACGCGATCGAATCCACGGTGCTCGATCATCTGCCGGGCGACCGGATCGCGTACGCCGGCCGGCGGCAGTTCGAGCAGCACGTCACGGACATGCTGCGCGGCTGCAAGGTGCTCGCGATGGAGTATTCGCAGGAATGCGCCATCCCGTACCTGTCGCGGGTGGACGCCGGGACGGTGGAGTTCTTGCGCCGCATCGGCATGCGGATCGTCTCGTCGGGCAATCTCGTCCAGCGGTTCGAGGCGGCGTGGGACGAGGCGGCGATCGCCACGCACCGGTCCGCCTCCGAGCGACTCCACCGGATCAAGGATCGCGCGTTCGACTACCTCGGCGCGAAGCTCGCCGCCGGCGAGCCAACGACCGAGTACGCGCTGCAGCAGTCGATGGCCGGATGGTTCCGTGAGGAAGGACTGGTGACGGACCATCCGCCCATCGTGGCGGCCGGGGCGCACAGCGGGAATCCCCATTACGCCCCGACGGCGCAGCGGGCGCGGCCCATTCGCCCGGACGAGCTCGTGCTCCTCGATCTCTGGGGCAAGCTCGACCAGCCTGGCGCAGTCTATGCAGACATCACGTGGACCGGGATGGGCGACGATCCGCCGCCCGAGATCGTGAAGGTCTTCGACGTGGTCATCGCCGCGCGCGACGCGGCCATCGCGACGGTGCAGGGCCGGACGGGATGCGGCCAGGAACTGCACGGGTGGGAGGTCGATCGTGCGGCACGGGACGTCATCGCCGGCGCGGGGTACGGCGACGCGTTCATCCACCGGACGGGCCACAGCCTGGGAGAGCAGGTGCACGGCAACGGCGTGAACATGGACGATTACGAGACGCACGACGACCGCCTGCTGCTTCCCGGATCGGCGTTCACCATCGAGCCCGGGATTTATACAGGCGCGTTCGGCATCCGTACAGAAATCAACATGATCGTCGGATCGGGGTCCGCCGAGGTGACCGGACCCTGCCAGCGGGCACTGGTACGCATCGGGAAGCAGGCGGCAGCATAGGACACGAGAGGGCACAAGAGAAGGTTTGCGGACGCCGAGGGCGCCCCGCGATTATCATCGGACAGGCGCTGCAGACGGTCCCCCCGGCCGGCGCCACGAGGAACAGGACGGAGAACCACTATGGCGACTCGCAAGTCATCGATGTTCTACGGCACGCTCATCGGCCTGTCGTCACTGGTCGTGGGCATGGTCCTCGCCTCGCGGCTCGATCTGACGCCGGCGTCCTTCGCGGGTACCGGCGCGGCGGCGCCCGCGGCGAACAGCGCGCCGATCACCGGACCCCTCGATGCGACCACCTTCCGCACGATCGCGCACGACGCGAGCCCGTCGGTGGTGAGCATCCTGGTCACCGGGAAGCGCGAGCTTCCGGACTCCCAGAACTTCTTCGGGTTCGACCTGCCGAGCCCGTTCAGAAACCGTCGCAGTCCGGACGGACAGCAGCGGCCGCCCGAGGAGGTGTTCCAGGGCGCCGGCAGCGGGTTCATCATCGACAAGAGCGGCTACATCCTGACCAACAGCCACGTCGTCGAGAGCGCGGACGAGATCCGCGTCGTGCTCGCGAACCAGGGCATCAACGACGAAGGGCTCCCGGCGAAGGTGGTCGGCCGTGACGCACTCACGGACAGCGCCCTCATCCAGCTCACGCAGATGCCGACCGAGCCGCTGACCGAAGCCAAGTTCGGCGACTCGGACCAGATGGCGGCCGGCGACTGGGTGATGGCGATTGGCAATCCGTTCCTGTTCTCGAACACCGTCACCGTCGGCGTCATCAGCGCGGTCGGCCGGGTCAGCCCGGAGCTCAATCCCCAGCCGATGCGCGACGTGCCATTCATCCAGACGGACGCGGCCATCAATCGCGGCAACTCCGGCGGTCCGCTGCTGAACATCCGGGGCGAGGTGATCGGCATCAATACCGCCATCGTCACCGGTGAATCGAATGTCTTCGGCGAGGGGGGCAACATCGGCATCGGGTTCGCCGTGCCGATCAATACGGTGCGCAATATCCTGCCGCAGCTGCGTTCCGGCAAGGTGGTGCGCGGCCGCATCGGCGTCGAAGTCGACAAGCGGCCGATCAGCGCGGCGGACGCGAAGACGCTCGGCCTGTCTGCGGCCGGCGGCGCGCTCGTCGTCCGCGTCGAGAACGGCGCGCCCGCGGGCGCCGCGGGAATCCAGCCGGGTGATGTCATCACCGAGTTCAACGGCAAGCCGATCAAGGACAGCGGCGACCTGGTCGCTCTCGTGTCCGGGACGCCTCCCGGCACCTCCGCGCCCGTGCGCCTGGTGCGCGACGGAAAGCCGATGACGCTGACGGTCAAGGTCGAGGAGCTGAATCTCGGAACCGAGCAGGCGCGCGCGGAAGCCAGCCGGCCGCCGGCGGCCAGCGCAGCCCCGAAGGACACCGGCTTCGGCATGATGGTCGCGCCCGTGACCCCCCGCATCAGCCGCAGCCTGCCCGGCGGCCGCGGGGGCGCCATCGTCACCGAGGTGGATCCGACCGGCAGCGCGGCCCGCTCGGGGATGCTGCCCAACGACGTCCTCCTCAAGATCAACGGGAAGGACGTCTCCACCGTGGATCAGGTCACCGCGGCGCTGAACGGCATCGACGCCGGGCAGGCGGTCCGCGTCCTCCTCTGGCGTCCGGGAGAGAACGGGCAGAGCGGCGCCGAGACGTTCCTGCTGCTCAGGAAGCACTGAGTCACAGCAGCTACGTCCTTGGTCGAACAGGAAGTCAAGCTCGTCTTCGACACGGTCGGGGCGGCCCGCGAAGCGGTCCGGTCTGCCGGGGGCCGTCTCGCCGTCTCCCGGCGGCTGCTGGCCGACACGTTGTTCGACACGCCGGACCGGCGGCTCCGCGACGAGCGCGTCGCCCTCCGCGTGCGGCGCGACGGTCCGAACGGCGTGCTCACGTTCAAGGGCCCGGTGCAGCCCGGCCCGGTCAAATCGCGCGACGAGATCGAGACGCCGGTCGGCAGCGCCGAGCTCGCCGAACGGATCCTCGCGGCCGCAGGATTCCGACCGTGGTTCCGAAGCGAGAAGTACCGCGAGGAGTACGAACTGGATCGCGTGCGGGTGATGATCGACGAGGCGCCAATCGGCGTCTTCGTCGAGATCGAAGGCGACCCCATGGACATCGAGCGCGCGGCCAGGCAGATGGGCCGCACGCCCGCCGACTACCGGCTCGAATCCTACGCCCGGCTGTACCTCTCCTGGTGCGAGGCGCACGGCGTCCCACCTGGTGAGATGGTCTTCGCCGCGCCGACGGACTGATCTCCCCGACCACGACGGTGCTTTCCACCATCGTCCTCGCCGCCGGTCTCGGCACGCGCCTCGATCCGCTGACGCGCCTGGTGGCGAAGCCTGCGGTTCCGCTCGGCGACCGGACGCTGATCGAATACGTCCTCGGGTGGCTGCGCGACCAGCAGGTCGAACAGCTGGTCGTCAATCTCCACCACCGACCCGAGACGATCACGCGCGTGCTCGGCGACGGCGCCCATCTCGGGCTGCGGGTCCGGTACTCGTGGGAGGACGCCATCCTGGGCTCCGCGGGCGGCCCAAAGCGGGCACTCTCGCTCTCGAGCGACGAGCGTGTGCTGATTGCCAACGGCGACACGCTCTGTCGCGTCGATCTCGCGCCGATGCTCGCCTTCCACGAACGGACGGGGGCGGAGGTGACGCTCGCCGTGGTGCCCAATCCGGCGCCGGCCCGCTACAACGGGCTCGTGCTCGACGATGAACACCGGGTTCGCGATCGCGTGCCGAAAGGGCGGCCGGCCGCCGGCACGTGGCACTTCGTCGGCGTGCAGATCGCCGAGGCGCACATCTTCTCGGCGGTTCCGGCCGACGCGGTGGCCGATTCGATCCCGGGGCTGTACCTGCAGGCGGCCGCGGAGCGGCCCGGCAGCGTTCGCGGCTGGCGCGTCGACGTGCCGTTCACCGATGTCGGCACGCCCCTGGACTACCTCCGCGCCGGGCTTGCGCTCGGCGGGCCGATCGCGGGCGGCACGAGCTCGCTCGTCTGGCCGGAGGCGCGGGTCGCTCACGACGTCCGCCTCGACGAGTGCATCGTCGCCGGCCCGGTCACCCTGCCGCCGGGGTTCGAGGCGCGTCGATCGGTGATCGTGCCGGCTGCCGTGCTTCGGCCCGACGAACGGACCGGATCCGTGGGAGACGCAGCGGTCTTTCCGTTGGAGTAGTCTTCGACCCGGCGGGCCGGGACGCGGCAATCGGCCGATGTACACTGTGAATTCGTGTCGTCCCCGCTGCCCGCCGCCGTCCTCGGGTACCTCGAGCGCGCGCGCCTGACGTCCACGCGCGTCGTTCCCTTGACCGGCGACGCCTCGGATCGCCGCTACTTCCGTGTGCTGTCCGGTCAGGACACGTCGTTCGTCTTGGCGGTCTACATCGCACCGTTCGAGTACGCGTCGCTGCCGTTCGTCAATGTCGCCGAGCTGCTGGCGGCCATTCCGGTGCCGGTGCCGCGGATCCTCGACGCCGCGCCCGATCTGGGCGTGCTCGCGCTGGAGGATCTCGGCGACGTCACCCTTCAGGCCCACGTGGGCGTGGCTCCGGCCGCCACGCACGCCGCGCGCTACCGGCAGGCCGTGGCGCTCATCGAAGCACTGCAGCGGCGCGGAGCGGAGCTGGCGGACCCGCGCTTCCTGCCCTACGGCATCGCCTTCGACGAGGCGAAGCTCACCTGGGAGCTGGAGTTCTTCGCGAAGCATTTCCTCGAGGCCTACCGGGGTGTGGTCTGGGCCCCCGGCGAGCGCGAGACGCTGCGAGACGAGTTCTCCGCGATGGCGGGCGAACTCGCCGCCGAACCGCACGTGCTCTGTCACCGGGACTACCACAGCCGCAACCTGATGCTCACCCGCGACCGGCTGTTTCTGATCGATTTCCAGGACGCCCGTCTGGGCCCGGACACCTACGACTTGGCGTCGCTGCTGCGGGATTCGTACGTCGACGTCCCCGGCGAGGCGCTGGACGAGCTGATCGCCTACTTCCTGGCCCTGAAAGGGCAGGCCGGCCGGGAGCGCGAGTTCCGGCGCCGGTTCGATCTGATGGCGCTGCAGCGGAATCTGAAGGCGCTGGGAACGTTCGGGTACCAGACGACGGCGCGCAGCAATCCCGTCTACATCCAGTACATGGCCAGGACGCTGGGGTACGTGCGCGAGAATCTCCGGAAGTATCCGCGTTTCGATCGCCTGTCGCGAGTGTTCTCGTCGCACGTGCCGGAGCTCGCGTGAGCGCCGGCAGGTCGTCGCTTCTCCCTTGATGGTCTTCGCGCTCTCGACGCATCTGTTCCACGGCGAGCGCCTCTCGCGCCGGCACCTCGAGCTCGTGCGCGCCGGCGGGTTCACGGATGTGGAGGTCTTCGCCACCCGCACGCATCTCGAGTACGGCGACGAGGGGGCCGTCGCCGCGCTGGCCGCCGATCTCGACGACCTGGGCCTCACGGCGGGCAGCGTGCACGCGCCGATTTGCGCCTCGTTCGCCGGCGGGCACTGGGGCCGCGCCTACTCCAACGCCGCGTCGGACCCGGCCCGCCGAGACGAGGCGGTGCACGAGACGACGCGGGCCATCGCCGCGTGCCGAACACTCGGCGCGGGCGTCCTGGTGCTGCACCTGGGGCTGCCCAGGGGACAGTCGATTCCGCCGGGCGACAACGACCGCCGCGCCGCCCAGCGAAGCCTCGAGGAGATCGCCGGCGCCGCCGCCGCGGCCGGCGTCCGGCTGGCGCTCGAACTCATCCCGAACGGCCTCTCGACGCCCGACGCGCTGCTGGAATGGATCGACGGCCTGGACACCGACGGAGTCGGCGTGTGCGTCGACCTCGGACACGCGCATCTGATGGGCGAGGCGCCCGAGACCGTCGAGACGCTCGGAGGCCACATCCTGACGACGCACCTGCACGACAACCGGAAGACCAGCGACGACCACCTGGTTCCGTTTTCTGGCACGATCGCCTGGACCACCACGCTCGCCTCGCTCTGGAAGATCGGCTACGGCGGCCGCCTCGTGTTCGAAGTGGCCGGCGATGGGGACGCCCCCGCCGTGCTGGACCGGACCGTTGGCGCGCGGGCCAGGCTTCAAGCCATACTGGACGATCTGGCCGAGCCGTTCGACTTTGATCCGGGCCACTGACGTGCAGACCTATATCGAAGACATCGCAAAGCACGAAGGCGAGCAGGTGACGCTGAAGGGCTGGTTGGTCAACCGGCGCTCGAGCGGGAAGATCCACTTCCTCCAGGTGCGCGACGGGTCCGGGTTCATCCAGGCCGTGATGTCCAAGGCCGCCGTCGGCGTCGATCTCTTCGGGCGGGCCGATCACCTCTCGCAGGAGAGCGCGATCGTCGTCAGCGGCACCGTCCGCGCGGACGCGCGCGCGCCGGGAGGATTCGAGATCGACGTCACCGGCCTCGAGGTCGTCAGCGAAGCGCACGAGTTCCCGATCACGCCGAAAGAACACGGCGTCGACTTCCTGATGGACCGGCGCCATCTCTGGATCCGGTCGGCGCGGCAGCAGGCGATTCTCCGCGTCCGGCACGAGGTCATCGACGCGGTCAGGAACTTCTTCAACAGCCGGGGCTTCGTCCTCGCCGACACGCCGATCTTCACGCCCTCGGCCTGCGAGGGAACGACGACGCTCTTCCCGGTGCAGTACTTCGAGGACACGACCGCGTACCTGACGCAGAGCGGCCAGCTCTACAACGAGGCGAACGCGATGGCGCTCGGGCGCGTCTACTGCTTCGGCCCGACGTTTCGCGCCGAGAAATCCAAGACGCGGCGGCACCTCACCGAGTTCTGGATGGTCGAGCCGGAGGTCGCCTACGCCACGCTCGACGACATCATCGTGCTCGCGGAAGGACTCGTCGTCGAGGTCGTCGGCCGCGTGCTGGAGAGACGGCGCCGTGAACTGGGCGTGCTCGAGCGCGATACGCGCAGGCTCGAGTCCATCCGCGCGCCCTTTCCGCGGCTGTCGTACGACGAGGCCGCGAAGCTGCTTCAGGAGAAGGGGCTGCCGTTCGAGTGGGGCGGCGACTTCGGCAGCCCGGACGAAACGGCGATCTCGGAAGCCTTCGACGGTCCGGTCGCCATCCACGGCTACCCGAGCGCCATCAAGGCCTTCTACATGAAGCCGCACCCGGACAGGCCGGAGGTTTCGCTCTCGGTGGACGTGCTCGCCCCGGAAGGCTACGGCGAGATCATCGGCGGCGGGCAGCGGCTCGACGACTACGAGCTGCTGCTGGAACGGATCGAGGAGCATCACCTGCCTCGCCAGGCGTTCGAGTGGTACCTGGACCTGCGGCGCTACGGGAGCGTGCCGCACGCGGGTTTCGGAATGGGCATCGAGCGCGTCGTCTCCTGGATCTGCGGCCTCGAACACCTCCGGGAGGCGATTCCGTATCCGCGGATGTTGAATCGGTTGTATCCGTGAGGCTTCGGGCTCTGGGCTGTGGGCTATGGGCTTTGGGCTCGACCAGGTCACACGGCGTCTCGAGTTCTCACTTCACGGCCCAAAGCCTGAAGCCTGAAACCCCATGAAAATCGGCCTCGTCTCCCTCGGATGCGCGAAGAACCTCGTCGACGGCGAGGTCATGCTCGGTCTCGCCCGCGACGCGGGGCACGAGATCACCGCGGACGCCGCTGCTGCGGACGTCATCGTCGTGAACACGTGCGCGTTCATCGACATGGCCAAGGAGGAATCCGTCGAAGCGATCCTCGAGATGGCGCGGCTCAAGCGGGACGGCGGCTGCAGGCGGCTGATCGTGACGGGCTGCCTTGCCGAGCGGTACGGAGCCGAGCTCGCGCGGGAGATTCCCGAGATCGACGTCTGCCTCGGCACTGGCGACGTGCCGGAGATCGTCGGAGCAATCGGCGGCGGCGCCAGCGCTGTGCGCCTGTTCCGCTCGCGGGAAGAGATCGGGAGCCCGACGTATCTCTACGACGCGTCCACGCCCAGGCTCGTGACGACGCCGCGCCACTACGCCTACCTGAAGGTGGCCGAAGGCTGCGACTACGCCTGCGCGTTCTGCATCATCCCGACGCTGCGGGGAGCCTACCGCAGCCGCGACGAGGCCTCCGTTGTCGAGGAAGCGGAACGGCTCGCAGCGGGCGGCGTGCGGGAGCTGATCCTGATCTCGCAGGACACCACGTTCTTCGGGCTGGACCGCCAGGAGCGGGGCGCGCTCGCCCGTCTGCTCCGGCGGTTGAACGGGATCCGCGACCTCGAATGGATCCGTCTCCTGTACCTGTATCCGACGACGATCACCGACGACGTCCTGGACGCCATGGCGGAATGCGGGAAGGTCTGCCGCTACATCGACCTGCCGCTGCAGCACGCGTCCGGGGACGTGCTGCGCCGGATGCGGCGGCCCGGCAACCGTCAGGCGTACGAGAAGCTCCTCGCGCGGATTCGCCGCCGCCTGCCGGACGTGACCCTGCGCACGACCTTCATCGTTGGCTTCCCCGGCGAGACGCGGGCGGAGTTCGACGAGCTGAGCGCGTTCGTCGCCGACATGGCGTTCGATCACATCGGCGTCTTCACCTACTCGCACGAAGAGGGCACCTCCGCGTTCTCGATGGCCGACGACGTGACGCCGGGCGTGAAGCGGGCGCGGCGCGACGCGCTCATGCGGCTGCAGAAGGGGATCGTGCGGCGGCGGCAGCGCTCCCGGATCGGCCGGACGGTGCGCGTGATGGTGGACGGCCCGTCGGCCGAGTCCCCGCTCGTCCTGCAGGGCCGCCTGGAGGGCCAGGCCCCGGAGATCGATCCGGTCGTCTATCTCGAGGACTGCGACCCGACGCAGCTGGCGGTCGGCAGCATCGTGCACGCCCAGGTGACCGGCGCGCGCGACTACGATCTGATCGTCCGGCCGGTGCAGGAGCTGGCGCCGGGCGGACGATGAGCCGGCCGGTGCCCGAACCGGTCAGGTTTGCGGCCCCGTGCATCCGGTTGCTATACTTGAGGAGCATTTAGCGGGAAGAACTCCTTCTAAGTGGGCCCGTTTGCCCACTTTTTGTTTTTTATGGCCTTCGAGGACGCGATCGAACGCGTGCGTGCGGTCGCGGCACGCGTCGCCGCCAGCCATGGAATGGAGCTCTTCGCTCTGCAGTTCCGCCGCGAATCGGCGGGCTGGGTGCTGCGGGTCGTGATCGATCGCGCGTCGGAGGCTGGTGACGGCGACGTGGTCAGCATCGAAGACTGCCAGCGCGTGAGCCATGACCTCAACGCGCTGCTGGACGTGGAGGAAGAGGCGATCGGGCTGCCGGATGTCAAATACACGCTCGAGGTGTCCTCCCCGGGCCTGGACCGGCCGCTCCGCGGCGAGGCGGACTACCGGCGCTTCCGGGGGCGGCTCGCGAAGATCGTCACGGCCGAGCCGCTGGACGGCCAGAGCAGCTTCGCCGGCCGCGTCGCCGGGTTGGAGGACGGGCAGGTGGTCTTGACGGAGGGTCGGCGGACCCACAGGATTCCGCTCACGCTCATCAAGCGCGCGCGCCTCGAGGTGGAGTTCTAGAACCGCGGCCAGCGCGCGAGCCACGGCGGGGGTCCGGGGCAGAGCCCCCGGGATTGAGAAGAGGACATGGCAACGACCGAACTGCAGCAGATGATCGACGTCGTGGCGAAGGACAAGGGCATCGATCCGACCATCGTCATCGGGGCGATCGAGGATGCGTACCTGGCGGCCTCGCGCAAGGTCTTCAAGAGCGAGGAGGATCTGCGCACGCGCTTCAACCTGGAGACCGGGCAGGTCGAGCTCTACGCGGTGAAGCAGATTGTGGCCGACGTCACCAATCCGGCGACCGAGATTTCGATCGAGGAGGCGCAGCAGCTCTACGGCGACGAAGCGGAAGTCGGGATGGAGATCGAGTTCCCGAAGGACACCGAGAAGCTGGGCCGCATCGCGGCGCAGACGGCCAAGCAGGTCATCGCACAGCGGGTGCGCGAGGCCGAGCGCGAGAAGATCCACGCGGAGTTCGGCGACCGCATCGGCGAGGTCGTCAACGCGACCGTGAAGCGGTTCGAGAGCGGCGACATCATCGCGGAGGTCGGCCGCGTCGAGGCGCAGATCCCGCGCAAGGAACAGTCCCGCGCGGAGAACTACGCCATCGGCGATCGCGTCCGCGCGGTGATCAAGGCCGTGACGAAGAACGCCAAGGGACCGCAGGTCATCCTCTCCCGCACCGATCCGGCGCTGCTGATCAAGCTGTTCGAGCAGGAAGTCCCGGAGATCTACGACGGCACCGTCATGATCCGCGGCGCCGTCCGCGAAGCCGGAGACCGGGCGAAGGTCGCCGTCTTCTCGCGCGAGCGCGACGTGGACCCCGTCGGGGCCTGTGTCGGCATGCGCGGCACGCGCGTTCAGGCCATCATCCGGGAGCTGCGGGGCGAGAAGATCGACATCGTGGAATGGTCCGAGGACCCGGTCCACTTCGTGACGAAGGCCCTGAGTCCCGCGCGCGTCCAGCGCGTTACCATCGTCGACGACGAGGCGCGGGTGATGGAAGTGCTCGTCGAGGATCGGCAGCTCTCCCTCGCCATCGGGAAGAAGGGGCAGAACGTCCGGCTCGCGGCGAAGCTGACCGGCTGGAAGATCGACATCAAGAGCGACGAGGACAAGAAGAAGGAGGTCGAGGCGCAGCTCGCAGGCATCGAGTTCGGCGGCGGCGTGGAGGAGGCCGCGCCGCTCGTGCTGCCCGAAATCCACGACGAAGTGATCGCGGCGCTGCGGAACGCCGGCTACGATACGGTGGACAAGATCCTGGAGGCCGGCGCCGGGAAGCTCGCCGAGCTCCCGGGCTTCGACGCCGAAACGGTCGAAGCCGTGCTGGCCGTGGCCGAGGGCGAGCGCGCCGCCCGGGACGCGGCGGCCGCTGGAGACTCGACGCCGCCATCGTCCGAATCGGCAGGGGAGGCCGTCAACGAAACGCAGTCGTAGACTCGGGCGAGATTCGGGAACGCAATCCGAGGTGAGCGAAGGAGCCTGTTTTTGGCCACTGTGAGGATGTACAAGGTCGCGGAGCTTCTGGGCATGTCGAGCCCCGAGGCAATCAACCTGCTCAAGCAGGACACGGGAATCGAGGTGAAGAGCGCCTCGAGCTCGATCGAGGAGATCGTCGCGCGGCAGTTCGTCGAACGGCATGCCCGCAGACGGCAGATCACGCTGCCGGGCGGACCGCTGTTCGTCGAGAGCTCCGCGCCCGTGCGGAAATCCGGCGGGAAGCCGGCCAAGGCGTCCACCGAGCCGCCGAAGCCCACCGCGCCGACGCTGCGTCCGCGGCTCATCAAGACGATCAAGCCAGTGCCCACGGCCGAGCCCGCTGAAGAGGCGGCGGCGGTCGCCGCTGAACCGGAAGTCGCAGCGCC
This sequence comes from uncultured Acidobacteriota bacterium, assembly GCA_963764505.1. GTDB lineage: Bacteria > Acidobacteriota > Vicinamibacteria > Vicinamibacterales > SCN-69-37 > CAVXSP01. Next base: position 3,753,513 of record CAVXSP010000001.1, read on the forward strand.
CGCCGAGCCGCCGCAGGCTCCTCAGGTCGAGGCGCCGGCGGCCGCGGTCGAGATCCCCGCGCCCCCGTCCGAGCCGCAAGTCGAAACGCCCGCGCCGGCGGCGCCGCCGATTGCCGAACCCGCGCCACCATCCGACGTCGCGCCTGCCGCGGCCGCACCTGCCCCGCCGCCGTCCGCCCACAGCGCGCCCCCGGCGCGCCCGGCCCGGCCGGTGCCGCCCACCCGGCGGCTGCGGATCGAGGACCCGGTCACCGGCGAGGCGCCGGCCGCGCGGCCAATCCCTCCGCGTCCCATCATTCGACCGCCCCAACCCGGCCCGCCGGCCGGCCGGCCGCTGCCGACTGGCCCGGGCGCGCCGCGTCCGGCGCTCGCTCGTCCGGTCGGCCCCGCGCCGCGGACTCCGCTGGGCGGGCCGCGCCCGCTGCCGTCGCAGCCCATTCGTCCCTCGTCGCCATTTCCCGGCCGGCCTCCCGGTCAGCCCGGCCGCCCACCGTTTCGGCCGGTGGCGCCGCGTTCCCGGACCGGGCCCCGCCGCGACGAACGGCCCGCGGCATCGGCGGTGCAGGAAGCGCCGCCGCCCATCACGAAGCTCATTACCCTGGCGGAGGGCATGACGGTCAAGGATCTCGCGGACAAGCTCGAGGTCAAGGTGAAGGACGTGCTGAAGAAGCTGATGGACCGGCGGATGATGCTGACCATCAACTCGACGCTCGACGCGGCGACGGCCCAGCTCATCGCGCGAGATTTCGGCGCCGAGGTGCTGATCCGCAGCTTCGAGGAGGAGCTCACCGAGGTTGCCGGCGAGGCTTCCACGCCGGAGAACATCGTGGCCCGCGCCCCGGTCGTGACCGTCATGGGCCACGTCGACCATGGCAAGACGACGCTGCTCGACGCGATCCGGCAGGCGGACGTCGCGGGCGGCGAGGCCGGCGGGATCACGCAGCACATCGGCGCCTACAGCGTCCAGGTGAACGGCCGGCGGGTGGTGTTCCTCGACACGCCGGGCCACGAGGCGTTCACGATGATGCGCGCGCGCGGCGCCCGCGTGACGGACATCGTCATCCTGGTCGTCGCCGCCGACGATGGCGTGATGCCGCAGACGCGCGAGGCGATCGACCACGCGCGCGCGGCGAACGTGCCGATCGTCGTCGCCGTGAACAAGATCGACAAGGCCGACGCGAACCCGGAACGGGTCAAGCGCGAGCTGTCGGACATCGGATTGATGCCGGAGGAATGGGGCGGCACCACCGTCACGGTCGATGTGTCGGCCCGCCAGCGCAAGAACCTCGACCATCTCCTCGAGATGCTGCTGCTCGTCGCGGATCTCGCCGATCTGAAGGCCGATCCGTCCCGCATGGGGCAGGGCACCGTCCTCGAGTCCCGTCTCGACAAGGGCCGCGGACCCGTCGCCACCGTGCTGGTGCAGAACGGCACGCTCCGCGAGGGCGACCTGTTCATCGCGGGGACCGTCGACGGCAAGGTGCGCGCGATGTTCGACTACACGGGCCGCAAGGTGAAGGACGCGGGCCCGTCGACGCCGGTCGAGGTGCTGGGCCTGTCGTCGCCGCCGCAGCCCGGCGACACGTTCCAGGTGGTCGACGATCCGATCAAGGCGCGGCAGGTCGTGACCTACCGCCAGGCGCGGGCCAAGGAACGGGCGCTCGGCGTCCGGGGCGGCCGCCTGACGCTGGAGTCGCTCCAGCAGCAGATGGCGGACGGCGCGATCAAGGAGCTGCCGATCATCATCAAGGCCGACGTGCAGGGCTCCGCGGAGGTGCTGGCCGACACGCTGCAGAAGCTCAGTGACGACCGCGTGAAGGTCCGCATCATCCACACGGGCGTCGGCGCGATCAACGAATCGGACGTGCTCCTGGCGACGGCCTCGAACGCCATCATCATCGGCTTCAACGTCCGGCCGGATCGCAACGCCTCGGATGTCGCGGAGCGTGAGAAGGTCGAGATCCGCCTGCACTCGATCATCTACAACGTCACCGACGAGATGAAGAAGGCCATGCTCGGGCTGCTCGAACCGACCGTCAAGGAGACCCGGCTCGGCGTCGCCGAGATCCGTCAGATCTTCAAGACGCCGAAAGTCGGCACCGTCGCCGGCTGTCAGGTCATCGACGGGACGATCCGGCGCGGCGGCGAGTCCCAGGCGCGACTGCTCCGCGACAACGTGGTCGTCTGGCAGGGCAAGCTGGGGTCGCTCCGACGCTTCAAGGACGACGTCAGCGAAGTGAAGGCCGGGCTGGAGTGCGGCATCACGCTCGAGCGGTTCAACGACGTCAAAGCCGGCGACGTGATCGAGGTGTTCGTGATGGAGCGCATCGCGCAGACGGTCTAGGCTTCGGGCTTCGGGCTAACGCGGTTTCGGGAATCGTGTCGTGGGCTGTAGGCCCGAATTCGAGCAGCGCGCCGCTTTGGTGGCGCGCGAGATCGCGAGTGAGGGCCAACAGCGCACGACACGATTCCCGAAACCGCTGTAGACGATGACGATCGCGCTCCTGTCGCTCGAGATGTTCCTCCCCGCCTCGCAGTCGCTGAAGGACAAGCGGATGGTACTTCGCCGCCTCAAGGATCGGCTGGGCGCGTTCAACGTCGCGATCGCCGAAGTGGCGCACCAGGACCTCTGGCAGCGTGCAGGGCTGGGCGTCGTGACCGTCGCGACCTCCGACGAAATGGCGGAGAAGACGCTGTCGTCGGTCCTGGACGAGATCGAGCGGCTGGAGCCCGGGCTCGTGACAGCGAGTCAAGTCGACTACTTGAGGTAAATTTCCAATCTCCCATGCCTCAAGGCCAACGTCCCGATCGGGTCGGCGAAGAGATCCGTCAGGAACTGTCGCGCGCGCTCGCCCGCCACGTGCACGACCCGGGTATCGGGTTCATCACGCTCACGCGCGTCAAGGTCTCTCCCGACCTGCAGGTCGCACGCGTCTACTACACGACGCTGGGCGACGAGAAGGCGCGGCGCGAGACCCGGCGTGCGCTGGAGCGCGCGACGCCGTTCCTCCGCCGCGTCATCGGGGCCGCGATCAGGCTGCGCCGCGTGCCGGAACTGCACTTCCACTTCGACGAGGAGATCGAGCGTCAGGATCGCATCGAGAAGATCCTGCTCGACCTCCAGCACGAGCGCGAGGAGCGTCAGGCGCGCGGAGTGGAGGAGGCGGAGTCGATGGACCCGGAAGCGCCGGAGGACGGCGGCGAGACGGACAAGGAACCCTCTTGAGCGGCTCCGCATCCGAGGTCGCCAGGGCCATCCTGGAGCGGCACTCGTTCATCCTGACCTCCCACGCCCGTCCCGACGGCGACGCGGTCGGATCGCAACTGGCCCTGGCGCTCGCGCTCGACCGGCTGGGGAAGACCGTCCGGCTGATCGACCGCGATCCGGTGCCGTCGCCGTACCGGAGGTTTCCCGGCGTGGATCGCATCGAGATCGCGGACCGCGTCGATGACGCGCGCGCGGCGGACGCGGCCATCGTGCTCGAGTGCGCCACCCTGTCTCGCCCCGAGGTGGCCGGGCTCGAGTCGTTGTTCGTGATCAACATCGACCATCACGCCGGGAACACGATGTACGGCGCGGTGAACTGGTTCGACGAGACGGCGGCCGCGTGCGGGGAGATGGTGGCGGATCTCGTCGACGCCCTCGACGTCGGGTGGACGCCAGCGATGGCCTCGCACCTGTATCTCGCCATCGCCACCGACACCGGAAGCTTCCGTTACGGAAATCTGACCGCCCGCACGTTCGAAACGTGCCGACGTATCGCCGTGACGGGCGTGGAGCCGGCGCTCCTGTCCCGGCAGATCTTCGACAGCTACCGCGTCGGCCGGGTCAGGCTGACCGGCGCTCTGCTCAATGCCATGGAACTGCACGATCACGACAGGCTCGCGGTGCTGTACCTGGACGACGCGCTGCTCGCTGCCTGCGATGCGACCGTCGACGACACGGAGGGTCTCGTCAATCTGCCTCTCGGCGCCGAGGGCATCGTCGCCACCGCGCTGTTCAAGAAACAGGCGGACGGCGGCCATCGCGTCAGCCTGCGGTCCAAGGGCGCGGTCGATGTGCGCACCGTCGCCCGGCTCTGGGGCGGCGGCGGACACACGAACGCTGCCGGGTGTACCGTGCGCGGCGAGTACCTCGACGCAAAGAGCGCCATGATCGAAGCCGTGGGGATCGCGATCCAGGCCGCCGATGAGCAAGCACAGCGGGCCTGATGGACGGCGTCCTGCTCATCGACAAACCGTCGGGGCCCACGTCGCATGACGTCGTTGCGCGCCTCCGGCGCACGACGGGCGAGCGGAGCGTCGGGCACGCGGGCACGCTCGATCCGCGGGCGACGGGTCTGCTGGTGCTCGCCTTCGGCCGCGCCACGCGGCTGGCCGGACTGCTGACGAGCGGAGACAAGTCGTACGACGCGACCATTCGCCTCGGGATCATGACCGATAGCGGCGATGCCGACGGCCAGCCGATTGGCGAGCCGGCCCGGCGGGTGCCCGACACGGACGCCGTCCTCGCAGCGCTCGACCACTTCCGCGGCACGTTCGATCAGGTTCCGCACGCCTACTCGGCCAAGCGCGTCGGGGGCGTCAAGGCGTACGAGCTGGCGCGGCAGGCCCGGCCCGTGGCCCTCGCGCCCGTGCAGGTCACGGTGCGAACGCTCGAGCCGCTCGGGCAGGCAGGCGACTGCCTTCAGCTCCGGATCACGGCGACGGCCGGCTTCTACGTCCGGGCACTCGCCCGCGATCTCGGCGAGCGGCTCGGATGCGGCGCGCACCTGGCCGCCCTGCGGCGCACGGGCAGTGGCACGTTCCGCCTCGCCGGCGCGCTCGCCCTCGAGGAGGCCGAGCGGCTCGGACTCGGCCTTTCGGAGAGGCTCATCGCGCCGGCCGACGCCCTGCCGGAGCTGCCGGCCATGGAGCTCACCGAGGCGGGCCTGGTCCGCGCCGCCCACGGCAACTGGATCACCCCGGAGCACCTGGCGCCGGGGTCGAGGGTGGTGCCGCCTGGAGCGGTCAAGGTCCGGCTGCTCGGGGCCGGTGGGCGCCTGGTGGCGCTGGCCGAGGCGCGGGGGGGCGCTTTGCACCCCGTCGTCGTCCTCGGATACCATTAGATCCTTATGCCTGTCGCAATTACGGCGGTGTGGTCGCGCCCGCGCGCGTTCTGGGCCGCGCGTGGAGGAATCAGCACGTGCTGAGCAACGAACGGAAGGTCGAACTCATCAGCAGCTACCGGACGCACGAGACTGACACGGGATCCCCGGAAGTCCAGGTCGCGCTCCTCAGCGAACGCATCAACTACCTCACGGAACATTTCAAGACACACGCCAAGGACCACCACTCTCGGCGCGGTCTGCTCAAACTGGTCGGCCAGCGGCGGCGGCTGCTCGACTATCTCAAGGGCAAGGACGGCGATCGGTACTCCGAGCTGATCCGGCGTCTCGGAATCCGCAAGTAGCCTTGCTCCGGGGGCGCGGGCCCCCGGCCGGTGTCTTTCTTCATTATTTTCCGAGCGGACTTATGTATCGACGAGAACTCACGATTGGTGAACGGCCGCTGTCGATTGAAACGGGGCGCCTCGCCAAGCAGGCCGATGGCGCCGTGGTCGTGCGCACCGGCGACACGATGGTCCTCGTGACCGCGTGCCATGCCGCGAATGCGCGCGAGGGCATCGATTTTCTGCCGCTGACGGTCGACTACCGGGAGTACACCTATGCGTCCGGACGGATACCGGGCGGCTTCTTCAAGCGCGAGGGCAAGCCTGCGGAGAAAGAGGTCCTGACGAGCCGGCTGATCGACCGGCCTATCCGGCCGCTGTTCCCGAGCGGCTGGCGCTACGAGACGCAGATCGTTTCGCTGCTGATCTCGGCCGACGCCGACAACGACTCCGACGTCCTCGCGATCACCGGCGCCTCCGCTGCGCTGGCGCTCTCGTCCATTCCATTCTCGAAGACGATCGCGGGCGTCCGGATCGGCCTCCTGGACGGCCGCTTCGTCGTCAATCCCACCTTCGGCGAGCGCAGGAGCAGCCGGCTCGATCTGATCGTGGCCGGCAGCCGCGACGCCATCGTCATGGTCGAGGCGGGGGCGAAGGAAGTCGGCGAGGAGGAGATGGTCACGGCGCTCGAGACCGCCCACCAGGCGATCCGGCAGATCGTGGACGTCATCGACGATCTGAAGGCCGAGGCGGGCAAGAAGAAGAAGACCGTCGCCGTCAAGGAGATCGGCCACGACTTCTACCGAGAGGTCGAGGAAAAGGCGTACCTCCCGCTCGCAGAGGCGATGCGAATCAAGGACAAGCTCGAGAACTACGGCTCGGTCGACCAGATCCTCGCCAACCTCGTCGCCAGCATCCCCGAGGAGGAGATCGAACGGCGTTCGGATGCGAAGAAGATCTTCAAGAATCTGAAGGAAAAGGTCTTGCGCGACGAGATCCTCGAGCGGGGACAGCGGCTCGACGGGCGCCGCTTCGACGAGATCCGCCGTATCACGATCGAGGTCGGCGTTCTGCCGCGCGCGCATGGCTCGGCCGTGTTCACGCGCGGCGAGACGCAGGCGCTCGTGAGCGCCACGCTCGGGACCGAGGACGACGCGCAGAAGGTCGAGACGGTCGACGGCGAGACGTACAAGCGGTTCATGCTCCACTACAATTTCCCGCCGTTCTCGGTGGGCGAAGTGCAATTCCTGCGCGGGCCGGGCCGGCGCGAGGTCGGGCACGGCGCCCTGGCCGAACGGTCGCTGGTGCCGCTCCTGCCCTCGGAGCAGGACTTCCCGTACACGGTCCGCATCGTCTCGGACATCCTCGAATCGAACGGATCGTCGTCGATGGCCTCGGTCTGCGGCGGAGCCCTCGCGCTGATGGATGCGGGCGTGCCCCTCCGGGCGCCGGTCGCCGGGGTGGCCATGGGGCTCGTCATGGACGAGCGGACGTCCAAGTGGGCGGTACTCAGCGACATCGCCGGCGCCGAGGATCACTACGGCGACATGGATTTCAAGGTCGCCGGCACCCGGACGGGCATCACGGCGTTGCAGATGGACATCAAGGTGAGCGGCATCACGATGGACATCATGCGCAAGGCCCTCGAGCAGGCCCGCAAGGGGCGGTTCGAGATCCTCGACACGATGCACCAGGCCATCGCCGCCCCGCGCGAGGAGATCTCCGCGTACGCGCCGCGAATCGTGACGATCAAGATCCCGGTCGAGAAGATCCGCGAGGTCATCGGCCCGGGCGGCAAGACCATCCGCGGCATCATCGAGAAGACCGGCGTCAAGATCGATGTCGAGGACGACGGCCGGGTCAACGTGGCATCGGCGGACGAAAGCGCCGCCGCCAAGGCCATCGCGATGATCCAGGAGCTCACCGCCACCCCGGAGTTGAACAAGTCCTACCTCGGACGCGTCGAGCGCATCACCGACTTCGGGGCGTTCGTCGAGATCATGCCGGGCGTCGACGGACTGCTCCACGTGTCGGAGATCGCGAACTACCGGGTCAAGGACGTGCGGGACGAGCTCAAGGAGGGCGAGCAGATCATGGTCAAAGTGATCAACATCGACCCTTCGGGCAAGGTCCGGCTGAGCCGGAAGGCGCTCTTGGCGCCCGACGAAGGCACCACGCCCCGGAACCCGTCTGGCTCCGACGGCGGCGGCGAGGTGGCGGCGACGCCCGGGGAAGGCGGACACCGCGAGCACCGCGGCCATCAGGATCGCGACCGCCGCGACCACGGCCGCCCCCCGCGCCGGCACTGACGCGACCGCGGGGCCTGTCACAGGCCTAAAGTCTCGCGCGTGCCAAACCGATACGGTATGGGCAGCGTCTCACCACCAGGAGAGAGGTTCGCATGCCCACCACTCCCCTCTTCCGACGGCTTCGCGTTCTGCTTCCCGCCCTGGTCCTGCTGATCAGTTTCGGCCTCGGGCTCGGCGCGCGCATGCAGAACAAGAAACAGTTCTCCGTGACCGCCCACAAGTACGGCTTCAAGGTCGACGGCGACGGATCGGAGATTCACGTCAAGCAGGACGACCTCGTCCTCATCACCTTCTCCACCGAGGACATCCCGCACAGTTTCACGCTCGAAGACGAGACCTACCGGATCATGCGGCGCGCCGAACCGGGAAAGCCGGTGACGGTGGAGTTCCGTGCGGACAAGCCCGGCCGTTTTCCGTTCAAGTGCACGCTGACGGCCGATCCGCGATGCAAGGAAATGGAAGGCTGGTTGGTCGTCGAAGGGAAGAACTGACCGCGCTCAGGACCGGAAGGCCGCGCGCGCGAACCGCTCGGCCATCGCCAGCCGCTCGGCAACCGGCGGATGCCCGTGGAAGAACCAGCGCGTCAGCGTGGACGGCCGCTCCTCCGCGAGGTGCCGGGCGCTGAGCCGGCGAACGGCCGCCGCGAAGGCGCCGACCTCGCGGGTCTGCTCCAGGGCGAAGCGATCCGCGCGCCGCTCGTGGGCGCGCGACTGCGCGAGGCGCAGCGGCCGGGCCGCGACCCACACGCTGCCGGCCGCCAGCGCCACGAGCGGCAGCGCGGCAGGATCGGCCGGCCCCGTCAGGCCCAGCGCCGCTCCCGTTCGCGCGAGCACCGCCGCGGCCGCCCAGAAGCCCGCCGACAGGACCGCTCCATCGAGCGCCAGCCGCCGAACGAGGTCGTGACGTACGTGGTGGGCCAGCTCGTGCGCCACCACGACGGCGATCTCGTCGTCCGACCAGTCGCGCAGGAGCTCCGAGGCGACCAGCACCCGCCGTAGTCGGCCGGTGCCGGCCACGAGGGCCGTGGCGCGCGTCCCCGGCTCGAGGCGCCATTCGAGGATGTCCGAGACCGGCACGCCAGCCCTGCGGGCAATCTCCCGCAATCCAGACATCAGCGACGCCCGCCGGATCGGGCGCGTCTCGCCCGGGCGAAGAACGAAGGCAGACGCCACATGGACCGCGCCGAACAGGGCGAGGCCCGACAGCAGACCGGCGCCCGCCCACCAGGCCCCCCCGAGCCACTGTGCGGACAGACCGACGATCCCCGCCAGACCGAGCGCCGCGACGAGGCCGACCCAGACGGCGCGCACGTGGCCGGCCAGCAGCCCGGCCGCCGTGTCGTCTCTCCTGCCGAACCGACGCTCTACGAACAGGCCCAGGTACAGGACGGCCGGCATCGCGAGGACCGCCCACGAGACGGTCAGCAGGGCCGCGAAGGCCGCGGCGCTCACGGCGGGAGCCCATGCCGGCGGAGCCCAACGGCTCCCGGCCGAGGCCAGCCCCGCGAGCCAGCGGGACGCCTGGGTGAAGCTGATGGCCCCGAGCAGGGCGGCGGCGACCGACAGATCCGCGAGCCGCGCGCGGCGCGCCAATCGCTGGTAGCGAACCGACTTGGGTTCGTTCATTGTTGGCGGCCCAGGGGCCCGATCCGGCGCTCAGTTGATCTGCAGCGAGATCAACTTCGAGACGCCCGGTTCTTCCATCGTGACGCCGTACAGCCGGTTCGCGATCTCCATGGTCTTGCGGTTGTGCGTGATCAGGATGAATTGCGTGTCCGTCTGCATGTCCTGGAGCATCTCGACGAACCGCCCGATATTCGCGTCATCGAGCGGCGCGTCGATCTCGTCGAGCAGACAGAACGGGCTCGGCCGGTACTTGAAGATCGCGAACATCAGCGCCATTGCCGTGAGCGCCTTCTCGCCGCCGGACAGCAGCTGGACGTTCTGCAGGCGCTTCCCGGGGGGCTGCGCGATGATATCGATCCCGCTCTCGGGAACGTTCTCCTGGTCGATCAGGACCAGGCCCGCCCGGCCCCCGCCGAACAGCGTCGTGAACGTCCGCTCGAAATTCACGTTGATCGACGAGAACGCCTCCGCGAAGCGCTCGCGGGTGGTCTTCTCGATCTTCCGGATCGCCTCGCCGGTCTGAGCGATGGAATCGAGCAGGTCCTTGCGCTGAGATGTCAGGAACGTATGCCGCGTTTCGAGCTCGTCGAACTGCTCGATCGCCATCATGTTCACGGGGCCCAGGCGTTCGATCTTCCGCCGCAACACCTGGATGACGTCTTCGGGCGAGGCGGACGGCGGCGCCGCGGCCTCCGCCGCGCCACCCTCGTCCTCGGCCTCTTCGTCTTCCCGATCCGGCGCCGCGGCCGCATGGACGCCCGCCGCCGTCAGCTCGCCGTCCTGCCGCATGCGTGCAACGGCGGCCACGACTTCATCGATCGGGAGGTTCACGGCCTCCAGGCAGGCGGCAGCGAGGTGCGAGAGATCCGAGGCCGCCGCCGCGCGCGCGAGCTCGAGCTGCATCACCTCGCCGCGGACTTCGTCCAGCGCATGCCGCGCTCCGCGGATCTCCTGCTCGCGATCGGCGAAGCTCGCGCGGCGCGCGGCCAGGGCGTCGCCGGTCTCGCGAACCTGATCCCGCAGTCCATCGAGTCGGCGCGTCTCGACGTCGAACTGACGCTCGGCCTCCGCCACCGAGGCCAGCAGGGTCGTACGCCGCGCCATCGCGTCGTCGAATTCCTGCCGTCGGGCGGCGATGCGCGACTCGAGCTCGGTTTCCGCTTCCTGCAGTCGCGCGATCTCGGTTTCCAGGGCTGCGGCGCGCTCGCCCAGCGCCGCCTGTGCCGTTCGGGCGTCGGTGAGCCGGCGCAGCTTCTCCTCGGCTTCGCCGCGCCGCGCCTGCAGGCGCCCCCCTACGGCCGCCAGACGGTCCTCGGCGCCGTGCTGCTGCGATTCGAGATCCGCGATCGCGGCTGCCGCCTCCTCCCGCCGGCGCTCGGCCGCCTGCTCCTCCTCGACGGCCCGACGCCGCTCGGTCTCCACCACCTGTGCGCGGCGCGCCAGCCGCGCGAGATCGTCGTCGTGCCTCGCGATCTGCGCCTCGAGGCCGACGAGCGTCTTTTCGTGGGTGTGCTGTTCTTCGACGCGATCGGCGAGCTCCTCCTCGGCGCTCCCGAGCGTCAGCTCCGCTTCGAAGACATCGTTCGCGAGCCGGTGGACGGCGCCGCCGAGATGCCGGAGATCCTCGCGTGCGCGCTCGATCTCGCCGCGCATCTCGAGGATGCCGCGCGTATCCTGCCTGTCGCCGCTCTCGATGCGCGCGCCGCCGTGGAACACGTCGCCTGCCAGCGTCGCCACCGGCATCTCGAGCGTCGCCGCCAACCGCCGGCCGGCCTCGTATGACTCGACGATGGCGGCGTCGCCAATCAGACCGGCGATCACGGGCCCGTACGGCTCCTTGAACCGCACGACATCGGCCAGCCGTCGCGCGCCATCCTCCACGACGGGCGGCGGCGCCGCCGCCGCCGCGGTGGCTTCATGGAGCACGACGAATCCGCAGCGACCTGCCTTGACCGCGGCGAGCTCGGCGAGGGCCCGCTGCACGTCGTCATAGGTCTCGACCAGCACGTGCTGGAGCAGATTGCCGAGCACGGCATCGACGGCCCGCTCGAACGAGCGCTCGGCCTCCAGGTGGTCCGCCACCGCGCCGAGCTGCCCGACGCGCGGCGCACCCTCGGCGAGCAGATGCCGCGCCGCGTCGCCGAAGGTCGCGCGCCGGCTGTCGAGCTCCTCGAGCGAGTGCAGCCGCGCCTCCACACCGGCGAGGTCACGCTGGCGGGCCGTCAGTTCCGTCGTGAGCTGCTCGCGGCGGCCGCGATCGGCGCCGAGCTGCTCCTCGAGCGCCTGCCGGCGTCGCCCGACGTCCTCGAGCGCGCTGCGCATGCGCGCCAGCGCGGCTGCCGCGTCGTCGCGGCCGGCGCGCACGCGATCGGCCTCGTGCTCGAGGTCGCGCCCTTCGACATCCCGCCGGCTCCGTTCCGCGCCGACGCGATCGCGCGCGTCGGCGGCATGGTCCCGTGCCTGCCGGAGCGCCGAGAGGGTGCCGGTGGAGGCCAGCACCGACGCGCGCGCCTGATCGGCCTCGCGTTCGGCCTCCTGGACGGCCGCCAGCGCCTCTGCGTACTCCCGCTCAGTCGCCTCGGCCTGCGCGCCCGCCTCCCCCAACTGGGCGCGGGCGCGGTCGAACGCCTCGCGCTGGGCTTCGACGGCGGCGCGCGCCGGCGTCCGGCGGGTTCCGAGCTCGTCCGCCTCGGCCGACAGCGTCTCCGATCGGCGGCCGAGCTCCTCGATCTGCTGGCGATCGAACTGGATCTGCTGCTGGCGGCGGCCGAGATCCAGCTCGCGGGCGTGAGTCTCCTCGCGCGCAGCGAGCGCCCGTGCCTCCGAGTCGGCGAGCTCGAGACGGAGCGCCTCCAGCTGCGACTCCAGCGTCGCGACATGGGCGCCGGCCGCCGCGTCCCGCGCACGGCCGTCGGCCAGCCGCGATTCGGCGGCCTCGATCTCGCGGGACAGAGCCTCGTGACGATGCGCGAGCTGCACCTGCTCCCAGCGCCGCAGCTCGTCGCGCAGCCGGCGATATCGCCGCGCCCGTGCCGCCTGTCGCTTGAGCGCGCCGCGCTGCTTCTCGACTTCGAAGACGATGTCGTCGATCCGGGTCAGGTTCTGCCTTGCCGCCTCGAGCTTCAGCTCCGCCGAGCGACGGCGGGACTTGTACTTCGTGACGCCGGCCGCCTCCTCGATGAGGGCGCGCCGCTCCGCCGGGCGCGACGAGAGGATCTGCCCGATCTTGCCCTGTTCGATGACGGCGTACGCCTTCACCCCGAGCCCGGAATCCATGAGCAGGTCGTGGATGTCGCGCAGCCGGCACACTTCGCCGTCGAGCAGGTATTCGCTCTCGCCGGATCGGTAGAGCCGCCGGCCGATCTCGACGTTGCGCGCCACGGCGGCGCTGTCGAGCAGCGGATCGATCGGCTCTTCGCCAACAGCGCCCGCGATGGGCGGCTGCGCGACGTCCGCCAGGCCGAGGCGCACCTCGGCCGTCGCCGTCGGCTTGCGCGCGTCGCTGCCGTTGAAGATGACGTCTTCCATCCGCTCGCCGCGCAGGCTCTTCGCGCTCTGCTCGCCCAGCACCCAGGTGATGGCATCGACGACGTTGCTCTTGCCGCAGCCGTTCGGACCGACGATCGCCGTCACGCCGCGATCGAAGCCGAGCTCGGCACGGTCGGGGAAGCTCTTGAATCCGCTGATTTGGAGTTTGGACAGTCGCATGCCGTTCGAGGTCCCGTACAGCAGAACAGCCGCCTGTCGAGGGACACCCGTCCCATCCCTGCGCAAGCGGCTGGATACGCTTGCCGATCACCCGGTGTTATTGAGATCGCCTGGAGCGCCCCGACCTGTCCCGCACGGCGCGGATTGCGCCTGGGCAGGATCAGGGGCCCCGCGGGGCGTCCACGGGGCTCAGTCTAGCAAGCGCTAGCAGATGCGGCAAGCGGAAAGACGGACACTAGATATTGGGGAGACGGAGAAGATCCGGCTCGTCGACGCACCGGCACGTCGCTGGGTCAGTGCGTCGTCCTGGCTTCCAGCAGCTTCTTCGCTTCGTCGAACAGACCGACCGCATCCTGGAGCTGCGGGTCGACCTTCGCGAGATTGCGACGGGCCTCTTCGGCGCCGAACAGCTCCGTGTCGACTTCGTACTTGATCTCGGCCTTGATGAACGTCTGGTCGGCGCGATACGCGTCTTCGTCGATCTTGACGCCCTGGTCGACGAGCATCTGCCTGAACTCGGCGAGAATGTCGTCGCTCACGGCCCAGGACGGGGCGACCGTGTGGCTGGCGCCAGTGCGCTGAGATGCGGGGCGGCTGTCGCCCTGCGCCGTGAATCGGCGCGAGAAGCTGACGAACGCGCCGCGCAAGGACCTCGAGAACCGCGTCGGGTTGAAGCCCTCGACCGAGCCCGGAATGAAGTGGTCGGGCTCGATTCCGCCTCCGCCGTACACCTTGCGCCCGGCGTCGGTGTACTTCAGCTCGGAGGCCGGGTGGGGACGCGGCGCGTTCTGGTCGCGCTCCCGATAGGTCATGTACTCGTCGAAGCTCGCGTCCCACGGGCGCTGAATGACCCGGCCGCTCGGCGTGTAGTAGTGAGCGGTCGTCAGGGCCACCGCCGCCTGGTTGGCGATCTCGTAGACCGACTGCACCAGCGCCTTCCCGAACGTCGTCTCTCCCGCGATGATCGCCCGGTCGTGGTCCTGCATGGCGCCGGTGACGATCTCGGAGGCGCTCGCGCTGTCGCGGTTGACGAGCACGACCAGCGGCACGGCCGGGAAGTCGCCTTCGTTCTGGACCGGGTAGTCTTCGTCGGAGTGCGGGATCCGCCCCCGCGTGTAGACGACCATCTGCCCCTTGTGGAGGAAGTGGCTCGCGACGTTGATGGCCTGGACGAGCGGGCCGCCCGGGTTCTCGCGCAGGTCGAGCACGAGCTGGCGCATGCCCTGGCTCTCTAGCTTGTGGAGCGCCGCGGTGAGCTCCTGATTGGTCGTGTCGGAGAAGTCCTGCAGCCTGACGTAGCCGGTGCCGGGCGCCACCATGAACGAGGCGCGCACGGTCACGATGTGGACCTCGTCGCGCTGCACGGTGAGATCGATCAGGCCGTCGACGCCCGGGCGGCGGATGCCGATGTTGACCGACGTCCCCTTCGGACCTTTGAGCTCGGCGACGGCCTGCTCGGTCGTGTAACCCTTGGCGCTGTGGCCGGCGATCGTCGCGATCACGTCGGCGCGACGGATTCCGGCGCGGAACGCGGGCGAGTTCTCGAAAACCGAGTTCACGGTGATATCGCCGTTGATCGTCGCGATCGTGATCCCCAGGCCGTAGTAGGAACCCTGCTGGCGTTCGCGCATCTGCGCGTAGTCGCGCGGGCTGAAGAACGTCGAGTGCGGGTCGAGCGTGTGGAGCATGCCGTCGATCGACCCGTAGACGAGCTGCGAGGCCTCGACCGGCTCGACGTAACCGTTTTCGATGTCGGCCAGGGCGGCCGTGTACATCCGGTATCGCTCCGTCGCCCGGTCCTGCGTCGCCATGACGCGGCTGCCGAACAGGCCGCCGACGGCGGCACAGATCACGATGACGACCGCCGCCGCAGGAATGCCTCGGGTGCGCATAGGTTTCTCGATGGTAGCAAGGTGGCAGGGCCCAAGGCAAAGACCGGGGGGGCCGGCCCGGCCAATCTCCTCCTAGGCCGCCCGTTTCCTCCCGAACGCCCACGCCACGCCGATGCTGACGATGTACAGGCCGGTCATCGGCACCGCCATCATGACCTGGGACCCGACGTCCGGGGGCGTGATGACGGCCGCCACGATGAAATTGATGAGCACGGCGTACTTGAAGTTCTTCCACAGGAACCCGGCCGTGACGATGCCGAAGCGGGCCAGGAAGAAGACCAGCATGGGCATCTCGAACACGAGCCCGAGGCCCAGCACGATCTTCACGTAGAAGGAGAAGATCAGCTGGATCGACGGCATCACGGTGAGATAGCTGTTGGCGAATCCCACGAAGAACGTCACCATCGTGGGGAAGGCGATGCGGTGCGCGAACCAGACGCCGGTGCCGAACAGGACGGCGGCCGAGGCGACGAACGGCACCACGACCTTCTTTTCCCGCGCGAACAGGCCCGGCGCCACGAACAACCAGAACTGCATGAGCACGAACGGCGCCGCCAGGATCACCGCGGCCAGCAGGGCCAGCTTGAACTCGAACATGAACCCTTCGGTCAGCTGCGTCGCCAGCAGCTGGCGCGCGCCCGCCGTCTGCGTGAAGTACCGCAGCATGTAGTCGTTCATCCAGTCCATGAACCAGAACGTCACGGCAAAGCTCGCCGCAATCGCGTACAGGGCGTAGATGAGGCGGCGGCGCAGCTCCTCGAGATGATCGAGGAAGCTCATTTTCGAGTGATCGGTTTCGTCTGTCTCGGCGGCGTCTTCCGAGAGTTCTGCGGCGGCGTCAGGGAGCTCGGGCGTCACGCCCGGATTCCCTTGCGGCCGAATGCCCAGGCCACGACGATGCTGATGGCGTAGAGCACGAGCATCGGCGCGGCGAAGATGCACTGGTTCACGGGATCGGGCGACGGGGTGACCAGCGCCGCGATGATGAAGATGATGAGGACCGCGTACTTCGTGTGCTTCAGGAGGAAGCGGGCGTTCACGATGCCGAAACGGGCCAGGAAGAAGACCAGGACGGGCAGCTCGAATACGAGACCGAGCCCGAGCACCATCTTCACGTAGAACGAGAAGAGCAGCTCGAGCGACGGCATCACCGTCAGGTACTGGTTCATGAACCCGACGAAGAACTTGACCATCGCCGGGAACGCCACCACGTGCGCGAACCAGACGCCCGATCCGAACAGGACGGCCGCGGACGCGACGAAGGGCAGCACGACCTTCTTCTCGCGCGCATAGAGCCCCGGCGCCACGAAGAGCCAGAACTGCATCAACACGAAGGGTGCCGCGAGGATCACCGCCGCCAGCAGCGCCAGCTTGAACTCGAACATGAACCCTTCGGTCAGCTGTGTCGCCAGCAGCTGCCGCGCGCCCGCCGTCTGCGTGAAATACCGCAGCATGTACACGTTCATCTGGTCCATGAACCAGAACGTCACGGCAAAGCTCGCCGCAATCGCGTAGAGCGCGTAGATGATCCGGCGGCGCAGCTCCTCGAGGTGCTCGAGGAAGCTCATCTTGGAGCGATCGGTTTCGTCCTGCTCGACGGCGTCGGCGGAGACGAGATCGGCGGGGCGGACGTCTGACACGTCAGAGACCGGGAGAATATCTACTGGAACCGTGGCGCGGCGAGGCGCCGGAGACTAGCTCTCGTGGGAGCCCCGTGCCACCACCTCTTCGAGCGCAGGCTCAGGCATCGCGTCGACCGGGACGGCGGGACTGGCGGCGAGGGCCGCCACCTTCTGCTGGTGTTCCTTTTCCTCTTCGAGGCGGACTTCCTGTTCGAGGGTGTTGCGCAGCTCGTTCGACGCCCGCTTGAATTCGGCCAGGCTCTTGCCGAGCGACCGCCCCAGATCCGGCAGCTTCTTCGGCCCAAAGACGATGAGCGCGATGAAGAAGATGACCATGAGCTCCGGCACGCCGATGGACCCAAACATAATCGCGCTCCTTGCGACGGAATCAGATTGCAGTATACCGCACCCGCCCGACGGCGCCCGGAAGGCGCTCAGGTGTATTTCCCGGACCGATACGGGCAACGAGCCCCGAGGGTCGCGTTGACTTGCGGGCGCCTGGAGTACTACGATGACAGTGTTCTTACCTATAGGTAGGAAACGACTTCGGGCTCGATGTCGAGACCTCGGCACGCGCGCAGGACACCCCGGACGTTTCGTTCGACGCCCGGAAAGGATTGAACCGCGATGAGACGACTAGTTGGCATGGGCGCCTTGGTGGCGGGTTTTGCGGTGGCCGCGCCGGCACTGGCCCAGACGCCCCAGGCGCCCCCCCCGGCGACGGGGACCGAAGCAACCAGACCCGCGACGACGACGGCCGACGGCGACACCGGACTCTGGTACGTGCCGATCGGCGAAGTGCTGCCGAAGAAGATGTTCTCCGTCAGCCTGTACCGCGACAACATCAACGAGGGCCAGGGCTTCGCCAACATCTCGCAGTTCCCCTTCACGTTCGGCATCGGGGTGGGCGGACATACGGAAATCTTCGCCAGAGTCGAAGCGGTGACGCGAATCGATCGCGATACGCGTCCGCTCTTCTTCCCGAGCGCGGCGGGCGAGGCGGACACCGGCACCGGCGGCGGGATCCTGCTGCAGGCGCCCTTCGAGCGCTCCGGCTGGACCGGCAACAAGTTCGGCGACGTCTGGCTGGGCGCGAAGTTCAACATCACCTCCCAGGCCGATCAGAAACCGGTCGCCACCGCCATCCGGGCGCGCGTCAAGCTGCCCACCGCGGGCACCGACAGCGTCGACTCGGTCGGATCCGGCAAGGCCGACTTCCAGATCGACGGCATCGTGTCGGGGCGCAACAGCGGCGTCGAGCTGTCGGGCTTCGGCGGCGTGATCGTGCGCGGCAGCCCCAGCGGCTATTCGCTCACCAACGGCTTCCGGTGGGGCGTCGGCGCCGGATTCCCGCAGGAGCACAGCGGCGGGTTCCTCATCACGACCGAGCTGTTCGGCGAGAGCTACTTCGACAAGACCATCACCGGTCCCGCGACAATCGTGGGGGCGGACGGTTCGCTCGGTCCGAGCGAGACACACCTGAAGAACCCGGTCGTCTTCAACCTCGGCCTCACCTGGCGCGCGACCAACGGCTTCTTCATCGGTGTCGCGGGCAACTGGAATCTGACGCAGGAGGCGCGCAGCCAGGCGAGTCCTGCCGCCGGAGTCGACTGCGTCACGTGCACCAATCTCGGCCGCGACAAGACGGACTACCTGGTGCGCATCGGCTATCACCCGGGCGCGCGAACCTACGCGCCGCCCCCGCCGCCGCCTCCGCCGCCGCCGCCCCCGCCCCCGCCGCCGTCCAACGCGGCGCCGACGGTCACCGCGGCATGCTCCCCGTCGACGCTCGAGCCCGGCCAGACGGCCACGCTCACGGCTGACGCCCGCGATCCGGACGGCGACGCGCTGACCTACATGTGGCGCGTGTCCTCCGGCTCCGTCGGCACGGCGACGAATCGCCAGACGCCGTTCACCGCCCCCACGACGGCGGGCGCCGTGCAGGCGACCGTCACCGTCAGCGACGGCCATGGCCACGAGGCGAGCGCCTCCGCGACCTGCACCGTCAGCGCGCCGGCGCCGAAGACGTACACCTTCGAGGACGTGCACTTCGACTTCGACCGGTACACGCTCCGTCCGGATGCGCTCCGCATCCTCGACGAGGCGATCTCGGCGATGCAGGCGGATTCGACGCTCAATCTGACGATCGAGGGCCACACCTGCAGCATCGGGACGAACGAGTACAACATGGCGCTCGGCGAGCGGCGGGCCAACGCCGTACGCGACTACCTGGTCAGCCGCGGCATCGCCGCCACCCGGCTGCGTACCGTCAGCTACGGCGAGGAGAACCCGAAGTTCGACAACGCGCGCGAGGAGACCCGGCGTTTGAATCGCCGCGCCGCGCTCGTCGCGCGGCTCTCCAGCGCGCCACTGCCGTAACGAAACGCCTCGTCCGGCTCCGACGTTCGTCGTCCGACACTGACGAGCGTCGTCCCGAACTCGAGGACGGAACGCCTCTCGGCGTTCCGTCCTTTTTTTTCTTCTGCCCTCCGGCTTCTGGCTTCCGGCTTGATATTCTCCTGCCGCCCATGCCCATCGTCCGGTCCTCGGCCGGGAGCGTCAGCCGCCTCATCGAGGAACTCTCCAGCCCCGAGCCAGTGCGCCGAGAGAGCGCCGTGGCCCGGCTGTCCGTCCTCGGACCGCGAGCGGTAACCCGTCTGCTCGGCCTCGCCACGGACGTCGCAGCCGCGCCTCACGCCCGGATCTCGGCATGGCAGGCGCTCGAGGCGATTGGCGACCCGCGCGCGCTCGACGCGGCGCTGGCTGCGGTGGAAGAGGCCGGCGACGTGGGACTCGCCGCGATCGCCGCTCTCGGCGCTCTGGCGAAGAGCCCTGATCGCCGGGCGACGCGCGCGTTCGACCGGCTCGCGGCGCTCGCACTGCAGCGCGGCGCGCCAGATGCGCCGCGGCTGGCCGCACTGGCGGCGCTCGACGGCACGCCGGCCGGCCCTCTGGCGGCAATCCGCGCCGCGCTGGCCGAGGATCCGAGCCCGGACGTCGCCGCGCGGGCGGCACCGGCCGGCGCCAGGCCGACGGTCGAAGCCGTCGTCGATGGCGGGATCCCGAACGACCCGTCGGCCGTGGTCGTCCTCATCCGAGAGGACGCGGAAGACGCCCCGCTCACGTCCCTGCACCGGCTCCTCGAGGCAATCCGGCTCCGCGAGCGTGACACGGCGTCGCAGCAATCAGAGGCGGCGGCCTGGAGGGCGGCTCGAGGTCAGGTGCATCAGGCGCTGGCGGCGCGGGCGAGTCGAATCGGACTCTACGACCTGCGCGAGGCGCTCGAAGGCGCCGCGGGGCCTCTCCCGGTCGGCTTTCTCACGGCCGCGGCCGCCGTTGGAGACGTCACCTGTCTCGAGCCGCTCGCGGCCGCCTGGCTGGCCGCGTCGGAGGAGGACCGGTGGTGGCGGGACCACGTAGTCGACGCGTTCCGCGCGATTGTCAGACGCGAAGGGCTGACACGACGCCATCCGGTCCTGAAGCGCATCCTGGAACGGCGCCCGGCGGCCGCCGTCCTGGTCGCGCTGGCCAGGCGCTGAGGCGAGCGTCAGTACGCCTTCGCGAACCAGGCCTGCACGTGCGACACGCCGCCGCAGCGGACGCACGAACCATCCTCGCGCGGTTCGTCGAGCGGGATGTTTCGGAGCGTTGCCTGCGTCTCGGCCTTGATCGCGGCTTCGCATCCGGCATCCCCGCACCAGTGCGCGACGACGAAGCCCGGACGGCCGTCCATCGCCTGTCTGAACTCGTCCCAGTTCGCGACCCGGGTCGTGTGCGCCTCCCGGAATGCCCGCGCCTTGGCCAGCAGGCCGGCCTGGATCTCGGCCAGCAGCGCCTGCACGCGGGGGCCCAGCTCCGCGACGGGAATCGGGGCCTTCTGTCGCGTGTCGCGCCGGGCTGAGAACACCTGGCCCTTCTCGATGTCCTTGGGTCCGATTTCGAGGCGCAGCGGCACCCCCCGAAGCTCCCACTCGGCGAACTTCCACCCGGGCGAATTCTCCTCGCTGTCGTCCAGCTTGACGCGCACGCCCAGCCGCGCGAGCTCGTCGCGGATCGCCTCGGCCCTGGGCAGGACGGTCTCTTTCCAGTTGCCCCGCGGAATAGGAACGACGACGACCTGATACGGCGCGACGCTCGGCGGCAGCACCAGCCCGCTGTCGTCGCCGTGGGTCATGATGAGTCCGCCAATCAGCCTCGTGGACACGCCCCACGACGTCGTCCACGCGTACTGCAGCTCCTTGTCGCGTCCCTGGAATCTGATGTCGAACGCCCTCGCGAAGTTCTGCCCCAGGTTGTGGGACGTACCCGCCTGGAGCGCGCGGCCGTCGCCCATGAGGGCCTCGATCGAATACGTGCGGGCGGCGCCGGCGAACTTCTCGCTCTCGCTCTTCGCGCCGTCGACGACGGGCATGGCGAGCATCGAGTCGGCGAACTCCTTGTACAAGGCGAGAATCCGCAGCGTCTCGGTCTCGGCCTCCTCCGCGGTCTCGTGCGCCGTGTGCCCTTCCTGCCAGAGGAACTCGGTCGTCCGGAGGAACGGCCGTGTGACCTTCTCCCAGCGCACGACGTTGGCCCACTGGTTGATGAGCACCGGGAGGTCGCGCCAGGACTTGATCCATTTCGCGTACATCGTGCCGATGATGGCTTCCGAGGTCGGCCGGACGATCAGCTTCTCTTCGAGATCTTCGTCGCCGCCTTTGGTGACCCAGGCGACCTGCGGCGCGAACCCCTCGACATGCTCCTTCTCCTTGAGCAGCAGACTCTCTGGGATGAAGAGTGGGAAGTACGCGTTCACGTGCCCTGTGGCCTTGAACCGGCGATCGAGCGCCTCCTGGATCAGCTCCCAAATCGCATAGCCGTACGGCCGGATGACCATGCAGCCCTTCACCGGCGAATAGTCCGCCAGCTCCGCGCGGCGGACGACATCGAGGTACCAGCGGGAGAAGTCCTCCGACTGCGGGGTGATTTCCGTCACGAACGCGTCTTTCCTCTGATCGGTCAAGAGCGGTTCTCCTGCGCGTCAGTGCGCGCCTGCTATGCTACATCGGCCATGGAGCGGATACGGATCGCCGTGTCGAGCGAGCGCGCCGTGTACCCGGTGCTCATCGGCCCGCATCTGCTGTCGGAGCTGCCCGGCCTGCTCGCGTCGCACCGGCTGACCGGCGACGCGATCGTCGTGAGCTGTCCGCCCGTGTGGCGCCAGCAGGGCGCGCGACTCGCGCGCGTGGCGGGCAGGCAGGGGCCTGCGCTCGTTCCCGACGGCGAGCGCGCGAAGACGCTCGCCAGCGTGACCCGGATCTACGACGCGCTCGTGAAACGGCGGATGGATCGCTCCGCCGTGCTGATTGCATTCGGCGGCGGCGTGCTGGGCGACGTCGCGGGTTTCGCCGCGGCGACCTACCTGCGCGGCATCCGCCTCGTGCAAGTGCCGACGACGCTGCTGGCGCAGGTGGACAGCTCGGTCGGCGGCAAGGTGGGCGTGAACCTGGCGGCGGGCAAGAACCTGGTCGGCGCTTTCTATCCCGCCTCACTCGTGGTCTGTGACCCCGAGGTCCTGCGATCGCTGCCACGCCGCGAGTTCCGGGCGGGTCTCTACGAGGTCGTGAAGTACGGCGTCATCCGATCGCGCCTCCTCTTCGATCGGCTCACCACCAGCCTCCCGGCCATCTTCGCCCACGACCCGGCGACGCTGACGACGCTCGTGGGCGACTGCTGCCGGATCAAGGCCGAGGTCGTCGGCGCGGACGAACGCGAGACCGGACTGCGGCGCATCCTCAACTTCGGCCACACGATCGGCCACGCCCTGGAAGCCATCACGCGCTATCGCCGGTTCCGTCATGGCGAGGCGATTGCGTACGGCATGCTGGCGGCCGCTCGTATCTCGGCCGCGAGGGGCACCATGTCCCCAGACGATGAATCGCGCCTGCGCGAGCTGATCATGCACATGGGCCCACTGCCGCCGATTGCCGACCTGAAGATCGGCGAGGCGCTCGACGCGGTGAAGCTGGACAAGAAGGTGGTCGCCGGCCGGCTCCACTTCGTGCTCGCCGAAGGCATCGGCGCGACGATCATCGCCTCCGACGTCACGCCGAGGGAGCTGACGGCGGCGATGGCGGCCATCGGCATGCGACGGTGAATCATCTCAGCCACCCGGGCGGCACATCCTGCCGCCGCGCCTCCTCGTCGGTATCCGCAATGTCCTTGCGATCGGCGGCAATCCGTTCCTTCATCAGGTCCAGCTCGTGCAGCGCCCGCTCGCGCTGGTCTGCCAGCGCGCGCCGCTGGGCTGGATCGTCCCGCGCCGACCAGTCCGCCGACAACCCGTCGATGCGGTTCTGCAGCGCCTCGCTCAGCAGTTGATCGCGATCGAGCGCCTCACGGGCCTGTGCCATCCGGTCACGCCACCACTGTTCGTCGTGCGCAGGAACCGCCTTCCCTGCCGCCGCCGGCCCGGCCGTCTTCGTGCCCGTCCCTCCGGCGGCCCGGGACGACGGGTTCGCCCCATCGTCCTGCGTCGAGGGCGGGCTCGGCAGAGTCCGCCGGGGCAGGCGTTCGACGTCCTCGTTGGTCAACCTGCGGACGGACGCCGGCGCGAGCTGGCGCCGCAGAGCCTCCCGACGGGATGCATCGGCCAGACTGATCGGCGGCGCCTGCAGCCAGGCCAGCCACGCCACCAGGACGACCGCCCAGAGCGACATCAGTCCACCTCCCGCCAGGAAATCACCCGCACGACGCCGGCGACCGCGCGCGCCACGGTCGCCTCGACGCTGCGTCTGGCGCCGCCGGGCCCTCTGGACTCGGCATGAAGCCTGACGATCCCGTCAGCGTCAGCGGCCGGGTCGTCATCTCCGTCAGCCGGATCATCGGCAATCCAGACGGAGACGTACTGAAGACTCTCGATCGTCCCGGGAGCCGCCAACGCGGAAAGCCGGCCCCACGCGAACAGCTGCCATCGGGGTGTGTTCGAGCCGAACCCAGTTCCGGCTTCGGCCTGCAGCTCGGCCGTGACTGCGTCCAGATCGAGCGTCTCGCCAAACGGCAGGGTGACCCGCCGGGCGCCATCGGCGAAGCCCGACTGTTGCGTGCCGTCGAGAAACGCATTCCAGTCGGCAGTCCGTCTGAGATCGACGATCGCCCGCTCGAGGCCCGCATCCGCCGCGGCTAGAGCCTCGTGGCTCGAGCGCGCGTTCGACGCCATCCGACGCTCCACGTCCGACATCGTGAGGAGCGCGATCCCGAGCGCCGCGAGCAGCGCGGCGATCACGAGCGCGAGGATCAGCGCCACGCCGGATGCGTCGTCCGCAGGCACCGCCCGAGTCGGCTCGAAACGCCTCCCCTGGACCGAGATGACACTCATGGCTCACGACGCATGAGATTGCGGGGCCAGACCTGGAACGTCGCGGATACGTCCGGAAGGTAACGGTCACTGGCGCGGCTCGTCCCGGGCTTCAGAAACGCCGGGCCGCTCGATCGAAAGTCCGGAAGCGCCGCCTGAATCCGGACGGCCACACGCACCGCACGGACGCGGAGCAGGTCCGCATCGAATTGCGTCGTCCCCATTCCGCACCACGGACCATCGTTCAGCATCGTCAATGGCAGCGGAACAATGCCGCCGGCGGCGCCCGCGAGCATGGGCAGAGGTTCCAGATTGCCTGCCGTATCGTAGAGGCAGTTCGCGACGCCGCTCGGTGGCCTTGGCGATACCGGAGGCCGAGCGTCGCCGAAGTACTCGAACTCCAGACCGACGACGTCGTCGGCGACCGGGACGTCGGTGAAGAGCCCGTCGGTACTCGCGCAACTGGCTTGCCGACCTGTCGAAGTAGAAGGAGCGGGACACCGCCTGCGCGACGCTCGCGCCCGGCGGGTACTCATACGCAAGGAACGGTGCATGCGGCCGCAGCTCCGCCATGCCGCTATCGACACGCGTGACCGTAAAGACGTCGTGCCGGGCGGAGCGATCGAAGACCACGATCGTCATCCCGGCCTGCACACCGCACATCTCCGTGCCGGACTGGCAGGCCGGCCCGTCGTTCATCACGAGACCAGAGGTCTCCGACACGGTTTCGCGCGTCGTGCCCTGCACGTATGTGGCCGGCACGTACGTGATCGTGATCGCGTCGGCCCGTGCGACGGCGGGAGGGTCGCCCGCCAGCCCGACTCGCCTGGGCACGATTGGGGCGAACGATCCCACCAGACTGCCGGCGTCCGGACCGACGTCCGTGCCCGCGCCAGCCATTGTCAGGTGGCGGAGAATGGCATCGGCCGCCGCGCGAACGCGCTGCTGCATGTCGGCTGCCTCTGGCTGCGTCAGGACCGTGGCCTCACCTGGCACGAGCAGAACCAGAGCGGCCCCGACGACCAGCCCCGTCAGAAGGAGCGCGATCAGCACCTCCAGCAGCGTGAACCCGCCTGAGAGGTCCGGGACGGTTCGTTTCATCGATTACTCGCCCTTGCGTGTCCGTACGGAGGCAAGCAGGACGTCGCCTGGCACTCGTGTTCGGCCGGGCCCGCCGCCGACGCGCGCGGCGGCCACTGGAGCGACGAGCACCTGCAGCACGAGGGTGTCTCCAGCGTCCCCGGGAAGCGGCTGAATGCTCCATCGACGGACGTAGACTGCCGCCGGCGGCGGCTCTGTACCACCGGCGACCCAGCGACCTGCCTCGTCCAGAAAATCGACGTAGCCGGCCCTGTTGCGCTCGAGTGCGTCAGGCGGAGAAGGCGTCAGGCCCACGCCGCCGGCCGTGACCGGATCACGCGTCAGATCCGTGCTCAGGTCGCTGACCGGCCCGCCGACGCCATCGAAGAACCAGGACAGTCCCCGCAGCCGCTCGAGCTTGTCGATGGCGAGCAGCGCGGCGGTCGTCTCGACACGCGCCGTCCGCACAGATGCCGTTGCCACCCAACAGAGGCCCGCCGCCCCCGCGGCGGCCGCCGCCAGGACGAGGGTCGCGACGAGCACTTCAATCAGACTGAACCCGCTCTCGGTCTGTTCCGCCGCCCTCACTGCTGCCTCCTCTCCCCGGCAGAGAGCGCACGCATCGGACCGGTCGGTTCCGGTAGTCGCTGCAGCGTCCAGCTGACGCTTGGACACGAGCTCATCGCTCCCGTGCTGTCGCTGAGCTCGATGGCGCCGCTCGCCCGGCCGAACAGAAACGGTCCCGCAATAGCAGCGCCGGTGAGATCCGCCGCCGACGAGCCGCCCGCTCCGCGAATCGCGATGCGGACGTCCCTGGCCGAACGAAACAGGGCGAGGTCGCTTGCCGAGCCGGCCAGGCTACCGACCAGAACCTCGCCGCCCGTCAGATACACACCTGCATCCCGGAACCGCAGCTCGATGGTTCCGCCCGAGCTCGCCGTCGAACGCCCGACCCACTCGTCCCCCTCGGACGCCAGGTCGACCGTCGTCAACAGATCCGTGCCGGCGCGAGGAATGCCAATCGGCTGACAGGGCTGGATGTCGGGATTGTAGGAGAGGGCGTATCCCGTGAGTTCGAGCAGATACGTCCCCGCCGTGAGGGAGAGAGCACGAGCCGACGACCCAGGGCCGCTCGTCCCTGGCTCGTCTGGCGCCGTAGGCCCTTCGCGCCGGTCGCAGCCTCCGGCGAGGCCTATGGCCACAAGCCACAGGATCCGAATCACGAGTTTTCCGGATTGCGTGAATCCCATCCGCATGAGTCCCTCACGAAATCGGTCCATACGCGACAAATGCGCCGTAGCCTGCGAGAAAGAGCTGCCCCTGACTCGCCGCGGGCGGCCAGCCGAATCCGTCGGCCGCGTTCCCAACCCGCCACTCCTCCACGCCGGATGCGAGGCTGATCGCACTGAGTCGCCCCGAGAAGTACGGAACGTAGACGCGCCGCCCGTCCGTCGATATCTTCAACCGCGTGGATCCCCCGAATGCGTTGGCGAATCGCCAGCGCTCGTGTCCCGACCCGGCGTCATATGCCGTCACGACACCCGACAGCGAGCCCGCCACGAGCACGCGGCCATCAGTGGCAAGCGGACGGACATCGACCTGCGGCGGCCCCGCCCGCACGCGAGCGTTCACGGGCGGAATCGACCAGCGCTCGGCGCCGGTATCCCGATCGAAGGCGACGATCTCACCCGACCGGCTGGCGACGACGAGTGCCTGGTCGGTGAAGACGGGTCCGCCCGCCGGCGGAGTCAGCCCGGCGAATCCCGCGCGCCAGCGTTCGCGCCCCGTCTCTCGATCCAGCACGACGATGTTGCCGCGTGTCTGCACATCGAAGACGGTGACCCGCACGGCCACGAGACTGCCGCTGGCGGCCGGCTCGAACACCGCCGCCGACTCCGGCGCGACGACGGCCGACCAGCGGAGAGCGCCCGTGCTCGCCTGGAGGGCGTAGACGTGCCCCATCTTCGACCCGGCGAGGACGAGACTGCCGTCGGCACTGAGACAGAGACCTCCCACGCCACCCACCGGCACGAACCGCCAGCGTCGTTCTCCGTTTCGGCGGTCGAACGCGAGGATCGCGTCGTCGCCGACGATCACCAGTTCGCCCGCCAGGAGCACGACCGATCCGGACGGCACGCCGCGACCGGACGCGAGCCTCTGCGACCACTGAATCGAGCCGTCACGCCGATCCACCGCGAGCAGCCGATGCGCGCGGGTCAGGAAATAGACGGTGGCCTGATCCGCCGCCGGGACGCCCCAGGCCGGAATTTCGCGGCGCCAGATCTCGAATGGCGGCTGAGATCGGGTCCGGTCGCGCGCGCCGGCGCCGGTCCGGCCAACCGCCGAGACCGCGGCCGCGAGGACAAGCAAGGACATCTGGCCCGCGCGTCCCACGGTCGGAGTCCGGCTCATGGCGGCGAAAGAAGGAGCGGGTCGATCGCGTTCTGGAACACGGCGAAGTCCCTCGCGCCGTCGATCCGGAACGCGACCCTCATCGTCCGGTCCGGCTGGATCGTGCCGACGAGGAACGTAGGAGTTGCCGCCGCCAACAGCACCTGCGCCGCGGCGCTCGCCTGATCCTGGACCAGCCGCGCCACGCCGGGATCGTCCAAGCAGCCCGCGAACAGCCCGATGTCGAGGCCAAGCCGACGGGCGCGCTCGGTGAGGCTTTCATCATCCAGACGGACTGGATCCTCAAACAGCAGGTCATGCATCTCCCAGAACCGGCCTTGCCGAGCAGCGCACTCGGCGCCGACCGCGGCACCGAGCGCCCGCGGATGAAGGTCGACCAGGGGAAGATTCCAGAAGCCGAACACGACCTTGCCGCTGTGGACGTACGTCCCTTCCAGGCGCGGGAGCGTCTGCCTGAAGAACGCGGCGCAGTAGGGACACTGGAAGTCGGAGTACTCGATGACCGCCACTCGCGCCAGCTCGCTGCCACGGAGGTGGGCCCACCCCAGCGGCACCGCTCCGCCAGGCACGCGCGTCGTCGGAGCCTCGGGCGCCCGGACCACGGGCGTCCTCAGGAGACTTCGCAGCTCCTCGACACCCGCCTCGAGCGTCTTGACCTCAGTCAGCAGGGCATGCTGCCCCGCCTCGAGCGCCGCAAGCGCGTCGGGAACGTTCGGATGCTGCGCATCGTCCTGCGCGGCCCCAGGCACAGACAACAGCCCTCCCGCCCACGCGATCAGGACGGCTGCCAGCCGGACCGGCAAGCCGGCCATGCCCGTTCCGGGGCTCCTCACTGGCGCTCGACCATCCGGGAGTCGGTCCCGGCTTCGGCCAGGTCCACGCCCGGCTCCGGCACGGAATCCGGGCTGCCGGTGTGTTCGGCGACGGCCGCATACCAGCCCGAAAAACCGCCTTGGACGTAGCAACCGGCCCCGAACTCCACATAGCAGCTTCCCGCCTCGTTCCACTCGCAGGCGTCGGCGCCGGCGCTCGCACAGTAGTGAACGCAGTCGGACGCGGTTGCCTGAAAGACCGGCGGCCATTCGACGTAGTTCGTGCACCCGCGAACCGCCGCATCGCCCGTCATCGCCGCAAAGCTGGTGCTCGTGTGGCCTCCCGTCCCGCCCGTCTCGCCTCCATCGTCATCTCCCCCGCTGCCGGCACCTGAGCCGCTCCCGTCGTCTCCACCGGTGGTGCCTTCGCCGCTTCCACCGGTGGTTCCGGCAGGCGGCACGCGCAGGAACTCCTCCATGGCCTGGTGGATCCGGTCGTAGAGCCTCGAGCCGTACAGATTCCAGGAGTCGGTCTCCTCGAGGTGCACGGGTCCGTCGTTCACGTCGAGCTTGATTCCCCACGGCAAGTCCTGGCTCCACGTCGGCACGATCGTGTCGTTGGGCTCGCAAAGGCCGTACAACGCGGAATACCAGGGTTCGGAGACGTTGCGGCACCACTCGTAGTCCATCGCAGAGAGATTCCAGGAGGCGTCGAGGAGCGTATATCCCAGGTCCTGCGAGTCCGAGTCCCCCGGATCGGCGGTGAGGAGAATCGTCCATGCCAGCCCGTCCATTCCGATGGCAACGGCGTCCCTCAGCGGCACGATCCAGTCCGCATCCTCGCCGAACGCGGCACGAAGCCATCCACCGGAGGGCCAGTTGTGCGCTTCCGACACGATGCCGATCCGCGTCGCGGTCGCCTGCTCCTGCAGAAGATGCGTCGTCGAGTTCACGTTCTGGAGGAACGCAGAGCCTGGGAGCATCTCGCCGCCTACGGCCCCGGCCACCGGTATGACTC
The DNA here is from genome assembly GCA_963764505.1 of uncultured Acidobacteriota bacterium. Lineage (GTDB taxonomy): Bacteria > Acidobacteriota > Vicinamibacteria > Vicinamibacterales > SCN-69-37 > CAVXSP01. The sequence goes on from CAVXSP010000001.1 coordinate 3,782,758, forward strand.
GGGTCAAGAGGGTCGCCATCGCGTAGTCCGCGAGCGTGGCGGTCACCGTCGCGTTGTCGACGAGCCCCGCCCAGATCCCCAGCCAGTTGCAGCCGCCCGGACACGCGCTGACCGCACCGAACACGCGGTAGATGGACTCGACCAGCTCCGCGCCATCCTGCGCGGCGAAGTAGGCGTTGGCGACGAGCGGAGCTCCCCGATTCGGCGTGCCGACCGTCAGCACGCCTCCGAACGGTCGGCTGCCGCCCCAGACCCGCGCGACCATTCCGCCGTTGCTGTGACCAATCGCTATCGTCGATCCCGGCAGGTTTCCGAACGACGCCGCCACCTGTGAACTCTGCGCCTCGAACGAATCGAACGAGTCGGTGTCACGTCGAAAGACGTCGACGGCAAAGTCACTCGAAAGGCGCTGCGCCGTGGCATTCCAGGTCGAGGCGTTCGACGCGATGCCGTGAATCAACACCGTCGGCGTGTTCTGGGCCTCCGCCGTGACCACCGCCACCAGCACGCCGCATATCGCGCAACCGATTCGCAGTCCGATTCGTCGCATCAACGACCTCCTCGCTGCTCGAAGCGAACGTTGGTGAACGAGATATCCGTGACGCGGCGCTCCTGCTCGGCTCCGGGCAGGGCCGCTTCGACATGCACGGCTCGTCGAACGAACGATCCCTCCGTTCCCGCCGCGTACGAGAACGTCGTATGAGTGACGAGCGCTCCGCCTCGCACCACGTTCATCTCGACGGGGATGGCAGACGACGGGTCCACGAGCACCTCCCGCATGACCTCGCCATCGGTCCGGACGAAGCAATCTCTCCCCTCGTAACGACCTGCCGCCCTGCCGAACTCGCGCACCAGGGCGGCCGCCCGCTGTTCACGGCCACTGGCCGCCAGGATGACGCTGCCAATCCATTCCGCCCCATCTTTCGCGGAGGCCCTGACCGGACGCTGCATCCGGCGCAAACGCTGGTAGGTCGGACGGTCCTCCAGCGCCATACCCAACGCCCTCTGGACGTCGTCGGCGCTGGCGAGCTGGAGCTCACGCCCGCTTCGATCGAAGAACCGCGCGGACCCGCCGGACGCGTCGAACTGGACCGTCGCAACCGACGGACCGGATCTGTGGACTTGCGTCGTTCCCTGATCCGTTCGCACTTCGAGACCATCCCGCGCCACGAGCGTGAACGTCGTCTTCCAGCCGGTCGCCTGTCGGGACCGCTGCCACCGAAACGTGGCGGTCTCGGGACCACCGCCGGCTGGCGCGCCGGCCGCGTTGACGCGGTGCCGCCGGACGGTCACGTCGGCCACGAAGGTGTCCCATGCCGACGGCGGCTCCGCGAGCGCGACGGAGCCCTCCAACGGAACGTCATCCAGATCCAGATCCAGGGCGCGCGCCGAGACGCGGCCACGCCCCTGAACGGTGCTGATTACCACTGCGAGAACAGCCACGAACACGACACGACGTGCTGCGTGCATAGACTCCTCTCTGGACCGGATGTGCGACGGTCCTGTTGTTGGTTTTCCGATGAGTAGGCAAGAGCCGTGCCGCGACGAGACGATAGGAAAGCGCCGGATGCGATGGAGCAGGTCCGCAGAAGAACCGTAGAGTCGGGGATTCCGCTACTCGCCGGGCGGCGCGGGCGGGAAGAGCCTACCCGAAGAGGCCGGCGTACCAGCCCATCAAACGATCGCCGACGAGCGAGGCCGTAAGGGCCGCCGCTGCAAGGAAGGTCCCGAACGGCAACCGGCTCGACATCGAGCGGCCACCCGTCAGGATCAACCAGAGGCCAACGGCCGCGCCACTGGCGCTCGCGAGGAAGAGGACCAGCCAGATCTGCTCCCAGCCCAGGAACGCGCCGATCATGGACAGCATCTTCACGTCACCGAGCCCCATGGCGTCCACGCCACGGACGATCCGCCAGACGCCTCGCAGCGCCATCGGGATCGCCGCTCCGAGCGCCGCTCCGAGCAGACTCGACGCGAGACCCGGTGGAAGCGACGCACTGAACGCAAGACCCGCGACGATGCCCGGCAGCGTCACGGCATTGGGCAGGCGCTGGGTCTCCAGATCCGTCCCGAAGAGGACGATCAGCAGAGCCGTGAGAACGAGGCGGCTCGCCAGCAGGCCCCAGTGCTCCCCGACGGCCGCGGCTTGCATGGAGAACGCCACCGCCGTAAGCCCTTCGACGACCGGATAGCGGCCGGCGATGCGAACGCGGCATGCGCGGCACCGCCCGTGCAGGACGAAGTAGCTGAGCACGGGGACGTTGTCACGCCACGCGATCGCCGCCCCGCAGGACGGACAATGGGATCCCGGGAAAACGACCGACTCGCCTTTCGGCAGACGGGAAATGCACACATTGAGGAAGCTGCCGACCATCAGCCCGAACATGGCCACGATGCCAATGGTGAGCCCGGTCACTGGAGGCCCGTCATCGATGGCAACGGAAAGAGCGGCGACCGCCTCGAGAGGACGAACCGATGGATCCTCGCGTCGTATTCGTAGGGCACGCCGGCGGGATCTATCGCGGGCGTCCCGGTTCCGAGGGCCGCGGCCGCCTCTGTCGGACTCTCGGGCCATCGGTGGGAACGGCTCGCTTGTTGCCCGAGGCGCTGCTGCAGCCTGACGATGTCGCCGATCGCCTCCACCTGCCCCAGGCCGCGACGCGCGACATCGCGGACCCATGCCTCGTCCGCGCTCGAGAGACGCTCCAGCAGACGTCGAGCGCCATCCACATCGCCCCCGCTCAGGCGCACGGTGGCTGCGAGTTGTCCGAGCCAGACGGGCGCACGCGGTATGCCTGCGGCTCGCTCGAACCATTCTGCGGCGGATTGCAGATCCCGTTCGCGCCGCGCGGCGCCGGTGCGGCCCGTGCCGTACCAGTAGCAGATGAATCCCGCGTCGAATGCGAACTGCCAGCGGCCGGGATTGTTGCGCAGCCCACGCTGCAGCAGCGCGATCGCCTGGTCAGGACGTCCCGGCCCGGAAGGCGGCGGTTCCGCCAGAAAGACGGCGCCGAACCTGTACACGATCGTGAACCGCGGATCGAGCGCGGCCGTCAGGCTGAGCATCGGGAACAGCCATCCGAATCCGTTGGCCGACCGAGCCGACTTCCGGTCGCGCCCGTATGCCTGGATCGTGCGCATCCAATACACGTCGGCGGCGACCGCGTCGAAAGGCAGGATCGCTCGGCGGGCGATTTCCGGCGTTCGCGGCGACGGCAGCGCGTCTGCGACGGGGCCGGCGAAGGCGCGCGAGTCACCGGCGCGCAGCGCGGCCGTGGATGCGACGAGCCCCGCCAGCAGCCACAGGATCGCCCCACGCAACCGCCAGCCGGTCACCGGAGCTCCTTGCGCGAGAACACGACGGCCGAGGCGCCCAGGGCCACCGACGCATAGACGGCGGCGTAGAGCACCCGCCAGGCGATCACGCCCAGGGGCACTTCTCCACCATGGACGACGGTCGACTTGAGATCGAAGACCGGGAACGCCGGCACGATCCATCCCGCCGCTGACACAACGGCACCGAGAGGGAACGCCAGAACGCGTCCGAGCTGTCGAAGATCATGGCTCTCGTTGCCTGCCACCCAGACTCCGATCGTGAGCAGGAGGGACGACAGACCGTTCGAGGAAAAGGTCGAACAGAACACTGCGATCGCGGCCAGGAGCGACAGTTCCGCCGCGATCAGGACGACGGCGAGGAGCAGCCCCGGATCGACCGCCGGAGCTTCCCACGATCGGCGCAGGGCAGGCGGCGCGTGCCAGCCCATCCACCCGAGCACCAAGAACAACGCCATCGTCATCAGGCAGACCAGCACGGCCAGCGTTGCCAGCAGCCCGACGTACTTTCCGAGGATGAACTCCCATCGGGCGAGCGGCTTGGCGAGCACGGTCATGAGGCTGCGCCGCTCGATGTCGCGCCCGATGATGCCGGCTCCCATGACGCTCGCCGCGATGAGGCCTGCCAGTTCGATTCCCGCCAGTCCAAGGTCCTTGACGATCTTCACGTCCTGCCCGGCAGTGATCTGATCGAGGAGCACCGGCGCGGCCGCGATCGCCGCGGCGAACACCAATGCGATTGCGAGCGTCCGCTGCCGGATGCTCTCCTTGAAGCCGTAGACCGAGACCAGACGAACGCGGCGGACCATCACGAGGACCCGACTGCCGGGCGGCCGGCGCCTCCGGGAGGCCGCGCCGCGTGCACGCAGGGCTCGGCCGCCACGGCGGCGAAGAACGCGTCCTCGAGCGATCTCGCGATCGGCGCCACGGACACCAACCGTGCGCCGGCCGCCGCCAGCTCGGCAACGAATGGCTCCGGCATCCCAGCCGCCGGGAGCTCGAACCGGTAACGGCCGTCCGCAATCTCCCGAAGATGCCGAACCCTTCGTCTCAGACGTTCGGCCACCTGTGCGCCGACGCCGTTCGCGACGATCTCCCAACCGCCTTCCGAATGCGCGCGCGCGCCGTTGGTCAATGCGGTGACGCTGCCCGACATCACCAGTCTGCCCCTCGACAGGATCGCGATCCGGCTGCAGAGCCGTTCCGCGTCCGACAGCACGTGCGAGCTGAACAGCACCGTCCGTCCTTCGTCCCGCAGCGTGAGAATCAGCTCCCGGACGCAGTGGCGAGCGACCGGATCGAGGCCGGACATCGGCTCGTCGAGGATCAGCAGCTCGGGGTCGTGGACGAGGGCCTGCGCGAGTCCGACCCGCTGTCGCATCCCCTTCGACAGCCGGCGCAGCGGCAGCTCCCGCTCGGAACCCACTCCGACACGATCGAGCACGTCCGCCGCCCGCGTCGGGCCGGCTCGCCTCCCAAGGCCGCACAGACCAGCGACGTAGGCGAGGAACTCCACCGCGGTGAGATGGTCGTACAACGCCGGGTTCTCCGGAAGGAAGCCGACGCGGCGCCGTGCGATCAAGGAGCCTGGCGGAAGGCCGAGGACTTCCACGCGGCCCGCCGACGGACGGATCAGGTCGACGAGCAGCCCGAAGGTCGTGCTCTTGCCCGCGCCGTTCGAACCGAGCAAGCCGAAGACCGTTCCGCGCGGCACGTCGAACGACACGTCGTCCAGCGCACGACGGGTGCGCCTCCGCCACCATCCGACCCGGACGTCCTTGGTCAGACCTTCGACGAGCACGGCGCTCGGCATCGGCGCGGCGGCCCTACTTGGAATTGGAAGCGTCCGCGGACTTGCCCTCGGCGTGCGCCAGTTGGTACTGAATCGCCCAGTCGAAATACTGCGGGGCAATGAAGTTGCCATCCGGCGTCTGCGCCTTGACGCCGTTCACGTAGTAGGTCGGCGTGAACCGGATGTTCAGCGCGGCTCCGTCGGCGACGTCGCTCTTGATGGCCGGCAGCACCCTGGCGTACTCCGCGGCAAAGTCGGTGATGCCCAACCGCCGCTCCGCTTCGGCCTGCACGGCCTGCGGCGTGAGCGTCTCCTGGTTCGAGAACAGCCACTCGACCATCTCATCGCCCTTGCCGCGCTCAGCCGCCAGGCGCGCTGCCGCGGCGGCTTCGCACGCGGCCGGATGTCCCGGCACGGTCATCGTGAAATTGCAGCGGCTGTTGAGCGGATAGTCCTTCGTCACGTACTTGATCCCGCCGGGGTTCGTGCGCTCGTACTTGTCCAGAATCGACTTGTAGGCGTAGTAGGCGGCCTTGCACGCCGGGCACTGCCAATCGTTGAATTTGACAACGACGACGGCCGCTGCGCCGGCAGGGATTCCGAGGTCCGTCCTGGGCTGCGCGGCCCAGAGCTTGTCGAAATTCTGCTGATCCGCGGCAGACGCGGAGGCCGAGCCAGCCGCCCCGGCCTCTGCCGCCGTCATCGCCTCGCGCGGAAACGCGCCGATGACGAGCGCGGCGATGGCCAGCGAGAGGACCGCGACGAGCAGCCGCTGCGGCGTCCGCGCCATGTCGCGCAGATCGGCGACCAGCCTCGCCGGCAGACGGCTGACGGGCAGCGACTTCGCCGTGCCCGATGTCACGAACAGGCCGATCACGGCGACATAGGTCCCCAGGCACAGCGGACACCACTTCTTCAGTACGAACGACGAGGCCCAGGCGAGATACAGCACGACGGCCAGTCCGACCGTCGACATCGCAAAGACGTACGACGCGGCGGCTTCACCCGACGCGTCGGCCGTCGGCCGCGCAAAGCCAGCGATCAGCAGCACGGCAGAGAAGAAAACCACGCCCCCGAGCGCCACGGAGACGCCGCCGACCGAGCCGAACCGGCTCAGATACAGGTCCGAGCAGTTGAACGTCGCGTTGATATCGCACGGGCTCGCGTAGTTCGGCTGCGTGAGCAGCCGGTAGTGGACGTACGTGGCCCAGCCGGAGAAAACGAGCCCGAGCAGGGCGAAACCGAGCACCAGCCGACGAATCCGGGTTGTCATGGACGAATCTGCGTCAGTTTTACCACAGACCGCCTCCATCGGGCCCTCGTGCACACGGGTCACTGAATCGGCGTCGCCGGCGCGCCGAACGGCTCGGTCGGCGCCGCGGCGGCGTTGACCTGCCAGATGACGTTCCCGGCGTTGGTCGCGAAGGATCGCCCGCCCGTCGTGCCAAACGCCTGGGGCGTCCCCGCCGCGTAGAAGGCCGTCGTCGTCGCGGTGCCGTTGCAGTCGTTCGGGCCGGCCGTCGCTCCCGCACCGGCCCCGAGCGTGAAGCTGTAGCCGCTCTTCTGCGGCGCATCGACCAGGCCGAGATCCGCAGAGATGAACGCCTCCATCGTCCCCGGAGACGGCGTGCCGAGAACGGTGAACGACGTCGCGTAGCCGTTCTGACCGCACGAGGCGGAGTAGGCCACCTGCGAGGAGGTGACCGCCTTGAGCGACGCGATCGCGGAGGTCTCGTTGCCGGTCATTCGGGCGCGGAGCAGCCCCGGGACCGCGATGGCGGCAATGATGCTGATGATGGTCACCACGATCAGCAGCTCGATCAGTGTGAACCCTGCGCTTCTGGCTTTCATGTCGAGTCTCCTCTCTCCGGGAACTCCCGGTCCGGCTATCTGGACGAAAGCTGATTGATGATCGAGAACAGCGGCAGATACATCGAGATCACGATCGCGCCGACGACGACGCCGAGACCGGTGACGAGAAGGGGCTCGAGCACCGTCAGCAGCCCCGCCATCGCGGCGTCGACCTCCTCCTCGTAGAAGTCCGCGATCCTGCCGAGCATCGCATCGAGGGCTCCGGTGCTCTCGCCCGCGCCGATCATCTGGGCAACCATCGGGGGGAATACGCCAGTCGCCTTCAACGGCGCGGCGATGCTGTCGCCGCGCTCGATCCGGACGCGCACCTGGCGGACTGCCTTCTCGACGACCGAGTTCCCCGCGCTCGCCGCGGTGATCGCGAGCCCGTCGAGAATCGGCACGCCCGATCCCGTCAACGTCCCGAGCGTCCGACAGAACCTGGCGACCGCCAGCTTCCGGAGCACGGGACCGAGGAGCGGGATGCGCAGCAGCAGGCGATCGACCCGCAGCCGTCCGGCCGGTGCGCGATAGTACCGGCGCGCTGCCCACGCCGCCGCGGCGGTCGCGGCCACGAGGACCGGCGCCGCGGTCATCATCGTGCGGCTCGCCCAGATGACGATCCGCGTGGGCGCGGGCAGCTCCGCGCCGAGCCCCTGGAACAGGGTCGTGAACGTCGGCACGACCTTCCAGAGGATGAGGCACACGGTCGAAGCGGCGACCGACAGCACGACAGCGGGATAGACCATCGCCGAGCGCACCTGCGCCCCGAGCTTGACCTGCTTCTCGATGTACACGGCCAGACGCTGAAGAATCGAATCCAGGATGCCTCCGGCCTCGCCTGCCGACACCATCTGCGTGTACACCGCGTCGAACGCGTGCGGCTGGGCTGCCAGGGCCTCGGCCAGAGATGCCCCGGCTTCCACGTCCCGCCGCGCCCGGTCGATCGCCGCCGACAACCGGGGGTCCGGCTCCTCTCTGGCGAGCAGATCGAGACACTGGACGAGAGGCAGGCCCGCATCGACCATGACGGAGAACTGCCGCGTGAAGACTGCCAGTGCCTGTCTCCGGACCGCGCGAGGGCGGGCAGCCCGGACCGGGACGATCTTCGTCACCAGCACCTGCTCACGACGCAGGAGCACGGCGAGCGACTCCGCCGTCTCCGCCGCGCGCGCGCCGCGAACGCGCTGCCCCGCGTGGGTGCGGCCGGTGTACTGGAACGTCGGCATTCGCCGTCTCCTCGCGGGCGTTCGCCGGGCCGGACGCTTCGGCGCCGCCTTACAGGGCCAATCGATGTCGAGCGCCCGTGGTCGGGCGCGAATGGCGCGCGATCGACGATCCGAGGCTCGCCGGCGGCTAGCCGGCGGCTCGACCGATCCCGCGCGCCAGCATCGGACGAAGCTCCTCGACGTTCGACGAGACGGCCAGCGCGCGCTCGGGCGAGACGAGCCGCTTGTCGACCAGCCGCGCGAGCGCCTGGTTCATCGTCTGCATGCCGAAGCGTTCCTGCCCGGCCTGCATCGCCCCGTAGATCTGGTGCACTTTGTCCTCACGGATCAGGTGCCGAATCCCCGGGGTGGCGACCAGGATTTCGAGCGCCGGGACGCGGCCCTGGCCGTCCGCCCTCGGCAGCAACATCTGGCAGACGACGCCCTCGAGGACGAGCGAGAGTTGCGTCCGCACCTGCGGCTGTCGATGGACCGGGAACGTGTCGAGTAGACGCGTCACGGTCTGCGCCGCCGAATTGGTGTGCAGCGACGCCAGCGTGAGGTGTCCTGTCTCCGCCAGCGTCATGGCCGCCTCCATCGTCTCCAGGTCGCGCATCTCGCCGATGAGGACGACGTCCGGATCCTCGCGAAGCGCGGCGCGCAGGGCCATGGAGAACCGCCGGGTGTCGCTGTGCACCTGCCGCTGACTGACGAGCGCCCGCTTGTGGGCGTGCACGTACTCGATCGGATCCTCGATCGTGAGGATGTGTACGGGTCGCGACTCGTTGATTCGATCGACCATCGCCGCGAGCGTCGTCGACTTGCCGCTGCCCGTCGCGCCGGTGACCAGGACCAGCCCGCGAGGGCGTTCCGCCAAGCGCGCAAGGACCGGCGGCAGACCGAGGTCCTCCAACGTGCCGATCCGCTCGGGGATGACCCGGAACACGCCCGCGACGGTGCCCTTCTGCCGGAAGAGGTTGCCGCGAAAGCGGCCGACCCCCTCCAGCCCGAATGCCAGATCGAACTCGCAGGCCTGCTCGAGCGCGCGCCTCTGCACGTCGGTGAGCACGCTGCAGGCCAGCGCCTCCGCCAGCTCGGGCGTCAGCGCCGGCAGATCGAGCCGCCGCAGCGCTCCGTCGACGCGCACCTGCGGCGCGCTGCCTGCCGCCAGGTGCAGGTCGGAGCCGCCGAGCGCCATCGTCGTCCTGAGCAGGTCCGGAAGGTTCACCCGGCTCCGACCGTCTCGCGCAGGACTTCCTCGACCGTCGTCACGCCCTCCTGGACCTTCCGCAGCCCGCTCTGACGCAGCGTCCGCATGCCTTCGTCCATGGCGAGCCGCCGGAGCGCGGCGACCGGCGCGTTGTCGGCGACGAGCCGCCGCAGGCCTTCGCTCATCTCCATCACCTCGAACAGACCGATTCGCCCCTTGTAGCCCGTGTTCGAGCAGTGTTCGCAGCCGAGCCCCTGCCATGGCTGCAGATCGTCCGCCTCTCCCGCGCCGAGCCCCATCTCGACGAGCTGCCGAGGCGTCAGGTGCTGCGGTTCCCGGCAGTGCTCGCACGTCCGGCGAACCAGGCGCTGCGCGCAGATCAGACTGACGGAGCTGTTGACGAGAAACGGCTCGATCCCCATGTTCACAAGGCGACTCACCGTGCTCGGCGCGTCGTTCGTGTGCAGGGTCGAGAGGACCAGATGCCCGGTCATCGCCGCCCTCACCGCGATCGCGGCGGTCTCCGGGTCCCGGATCTCCCCGACGAGAATCACGTTCGGATCCTGGCGCAGGAACGAGCGCAGCGCCATGGCGAACGTCAGGCCGATCTGGTCCCGGACCTGGAGCTGGTTGATTCCCTGGATGTTGAACTCGACCGGGTCCTCGGCCGTGACGATGTTGACACCGGGCCGGTTCAGACAGGTGATCGCCGAATAGAGTGTGTTGGTCTTCCCGCTCCCGGTCGGACCGGTGACGAGCACCATGCCCCAGGGGCGACGGATGGTCGCCTCGATCCGGGTCAGGGCTTCGGATTCGAGGCCCAGACGCGTCATGTCGAGGTGCAGCTGCTCACGGTCGAGCACCCGGAGCACGAGCTTCTCGCCGAAGAGGGTCGGCAGCGACGAGACGCGGAAGTCGATCTCGCGCGGCTTGCCACCGTCGCTGAACCGCACCTTCATGCGGCCGTCCTGCGGCAGCCGCTTCTCGGTGATGTCGAGACGGGCCATGACTTTCAGCCTCGACGCAATCGGATCGCGGCACTTGAGCGGCGGCGCCATGATCGGGTGCAGCACGCCGTCAATCCGCAGCCTGATGCGCAACTCGTTCTCGTAGGGCTCGATATGGATGTCGCTCGCCCCGCGCTGGATGGCCGACAGGAGCAGGGCGCCGACGAGCCGTACGATCGGCGCATCGGCGCCATCCTGCTCGAGTGCCGCCGCATCGATCTCCTGCGTCTCGTTCAGGACCTGGAGTCGCTCGCCCTCGTCTTCCCGTGCCTCCTCGCCGAGATCCTCGAGCGCCCGCATGACCAGGTCGCCGGCCTGCCCGTTGATTCCCGGTCTGGCGTAGTACCGCCCCACGGCGGCGAGGACCGACGTTTCAGAGGCGACCACCGGCTCGACGTGGAGACCCGTCATGAACTTGATGTCGTCCATGGCGAACACGTTCGTCGGATCGGCCATGGCGAGCGTGAGCACCATGCCGGCCCGGCCGATCGGAATCACCTGGTACTTCTCGGCCGTGTCCCCGGGAATGAGTCGCACGACCTCCGGATCGAGGTCGAATTGATTGAGATTGATCGCGGGAACGCCGTACTGCCGGCTGAGAAGCGAGGTGATGTCCTCGTCGCGGACGAACCCGAGCTTGATCAGGTTCGAGCCCAGCCGCCCTCCGTTGAGACGCTGCTCATCGAGCGCCTGTTCCAGTTGGCCGGCGGTGATGCGCTCCTCGCGCAGCAGCAGTTCACCGAGTCTGAAGGCCATGAGAGTCTGCCGGACGCGGCCGTTCCGCTGATCCTCAGAACCCCGCCCGCAGGGCCACGCCGAATCCGCGATCGGCGTCGAGGCGCCCTCGACTGTAGTGCGCGTCCAGCCACAGGTTCCGCTGCACCGCCACACTCAGACCCAGTGCGCCGACCATGCGACGCGGCCCCTCGAGGCTCCAGCGCAGTCCGCCACGAAGCGACCACCGCGCTGCGAAGCGGTTCTCGGCGCCAACCGCGAGAATCCGCCGCGGGCCGTCCTGAAGATCGACCGTGTCCAGGTCCAGGTCCATAGCAAGGGTCAGGCCACCGGCCGGCATCACCGCCAGGCCCATCCGCGCCTGGCGACCGAGCTGGATGGCAGTTCCTGCACCATCGGTGAACGTCGGCTGCCGCACATTCCGCACCATGAGGCCGAGGCGCGCCCGGCCGAAGTCGGCCATCGCCCCGAGATCCAGGTCGAATCGCCCCGACGAAGTCCCGGTGAGATCGGCCGCCGAGACGAGCGCATCATGCGCGGAGGCGCCGCCTGCAAGCCCGGACACGAAGGTGCCGCGCAGATACTTGAGCGTCGACCCGACGACCAGCCCGGGCGTGACCGTCTGCACGACGGTGGCGCCAAACTGCGAAAGCCTGAGCATGTCGACCTGAGTGGCCCCGCCGGCCGCACTGCCGAGCACCCCCTCCTCGAAGTGCCCATAGGAGAGTCCAATCGGCCATGTGCCCAAGCTGACGAACTTCGACGTCCGCCGACTTGCGCCTGGCGCGGGCGCCGCCTTCTGATTACCAGTCTGAAAGTCGACCCACCCAATCGTGATTCCGGCGGGCGGCCCGGTGGCGAGCCCGGCGGGGTTCCAATGGACGGCCGTGGCGTCGTCGGCCACGCCGACGAACGCACCCGCCATGCCGAGCGCACGGCTTCCCGCCGACTCGAGCACTTGCTGGGCGGAGGCCGCGACCGGCCACGCGAGGAGCGGCAGCACGAGGATGAGCACGCCCAGTCGACGCCCCACGAGGGCCAGAGTAACAGGCCCCCAGGCGATTGGGGTGCGCTCGGCGGTCGCCTCCCGGGAACCCCGACCGGGCGCGTCCGTATTTAGACGGGACGGTAGAATTGAAAGGATTCGCGCCGTCATGGCACCCGGTCCCGTCCGGTCGGCCATTGCAGGAGATCCCAGGCCATGCAGGTAGCTTCCCCGACCGACACGCCGGCACCCGGTCTGCTCACGCGCGTCGTCGGAGTGATTTTCTCGCCGAGGGCCACGTTCGAGCGGATGCTCCCTCACCCCAAGGTGATTGGCGTCCTGCTGCTGACGGGGCTCGCCATCGGGCTCGCCAAGGGGCTGCCGCAGCTGACCGCGTCGGGGCGCCAGGCGGCGCTGGACGCGCAGGTGCAGCAGACGGAGCGGTTCACCGGGCGGCCCGTGACCGATGACGCGTACGCGCGCATGCAGCGCTTCGCCCCGATCGCCGCCTACAGCACCATCGTCGTCACGCCTATCGGGCTGGCGGTGTTCACGCTGCTGCTGAGCGGGGTCTATTTCGTGGTGTTCAACGCCGTGCTGGGCGGCACGGGCGGATTCAAGCAGGTGCTGTCGGTCGCGGCGCACGCCTCGGTGATTTCGGCCCTCGGCGCGATCCTGGCGGCGCCCGTGCAGTACCTGCAGGGCACGATGACGCCGACGGGCCCGTTCACGCTCGGGGTCCTGCTGCCGATGCTGGACGACAGCTCGTTCGTCGCGCGGCTCCTGGCGTTCGTGGACGTGTTCGCGATCTGGGGCACGATCGTCACGGCCATCGGGCTCAGCGTGCTGTATCGTCGGAAGACCGGCAACATCGCGATCGGTCTCTTCGCGCTGCTCGTGCTCTTCGCCGCCGCGGGCGCTACCGTGGTGGGCTTCTTTTCGCGCAGGTAACCTCTGATGAGTCGAACGAAGAAAGTCGTCATTGCCGCCGGGGTGGTCGCGGTCCTCGGCGCGCTCGTGTACGCGAATTTCGCGTTCAAACGCACGAGCGGGGCGCAGGTGACGACGGAGAAGATCGAGCGTCGCAATCTCGAAGCAATCGTCTCGGCGAGCGGCAAGATTCAGCCGAAGAAGTTGGTGCAGATCAGCGCCGAGACGGTGGGCAAAGTCGTCAATCTGCAGGTGAACGAAGGCGACCGCGTGACGGCCGGCCAGCCGCTGCTGCAGATCGATCCGCGCACGCTCGAGACGCAGGTCCAGAACCGTGAAGCCAGCCTGGCGACCGCGCGATCGACGCTCGATCAGACGCGGTCGCAGGTCGAGAGCGCGCAGGTCTCGCTCAAGCAGGCGCAGGAAGACTTCAAGCGCCAGGAGGGCCTGTGGCAGGGCGGCCTCACGACGCGCGACGCCTACGAGCGCTCGGCCAACAACGTCCGGACGATGGAGACGAACCTGCAGCAGGCGCAACAGTCCGTCAAGACCCAGGAGCAGCGGATCAAGGCGGAAGAGGCGAATCTCGACAGCGCGAAATACGATCTGACCAAGCTGCGGATCGTCTCGCCGATCGACGGGCTCGTCACCCGGCGCAACATCGAGGAGGGCGAGACCGTGATGGTCGGCACGATGAACAACGCCGGAACGGTGCTCCTCGAGATCGCCGACATGTCCGTCATCGAAGCGGAAATCGAGGTCGACGAGACCGACATTCCGTTCGTCGCCATGGGCCAGCGCGCGAAGGTGACCATCGACGCGCTGCCCGATCAGACGTTCGTCGCGAAGGTCACCGAGGTCGGCAACAGCCCGATCCAGGCGACCGGCGCGGCGAGCACGTCCACCCGGGCGACGAATTTCAAGGTCGTCGTGACGATCGACGGTCAGGTGCCGAACGTGCGGCCCGGCTTCACCTGCACCGCGGTCATCACGACGGCCACCCGCCAGCAGGCGACCGCGGTCCCGATTCAGGCGACGACGGTCCGGGAGATGACGGTCGACGAGGAGGGGAACCTCGTCAGGAGCGAGCCGGCGCGCGGCCGGGGCGGCGCGGCGCGGTCCGCGACCGGCCCGGCGGACCTGAAACCGGGCCAGGCGCGCAAGGAGCTCGAGGGCGTGTTCCTCGTGCGCGACAACCGCGCCGTGTTCACGCCGATCAAGACGGGCATCGCGGGCGAGAAGTACTTCGAGGTGCTGAACGGCCTCGCGCCCGGCGACCAGGTCGTCACGGGTCCGTTCGCGTCGGTCCGCTCGCTGAAGGACGGCGACCCGGTGAAGATCACGACCAACCCGCCCGTGCCCGCCAAGTAGCGCGGCGGCGGGATCCACGCGGATGCATCAGTTTCTCGAAGCGGCGACGATCGCGCTGCAGGCGATCTGGACGAACAAGCTCCGGTCCTTTCTGACGGTGCTCGGCAACGTCGTGGCGGTGACGTCGATCATCACGGTGGTGTCGCTCGTCCAGGGCCTCAACGCCACGGTGAAGGATGCGATCCAGTCGCAGGTCGGCGCCGACGCCTTCAGCGTGCAGCAGTTCGGGATTGCCCTGTCGGAGGACGATTTCCAGAAGATGCAGAGCAATCCGCGCATCACGCTGGAGGACGCCCAGGCGATCCGGGCCTACAGCCCGCACGTGTCGCTGGTGATGGCGCAGGCGGACATCCGCGCGCAGGTCAAGTATCGCGAACAGTCGCTCGACAGCGTCTCGATCCAGGGCGTCACGAAGGAGTACGTCAGCCTGCCCACGACGAACATCGCGATCGGCCGCCCAATCGCCACGCCGGAGTTCAACGCGGGCCGGTACGTGGCCATCCTGGGCTGGGACACGGCCGACAAGCTGTTCGGCAACCTCGACCCGGTCGACAAGATCGTGTCGATCGACGGCGTGCGGTTCGAGGTGGTCGGGGTCGGCGCGCGCAAGGGATCGATTTTCGGCGCGTCCCAGGACGAGTACGCGGTGATTCCGCTCGAGGCGTTCCACCACGTCTTCGGCATGCGCCGCGCGATGTCGCTGACGGTGCGGCCACGCGACGTGTCGCAGCTCGAGACGGCGATGGACGAGACCACGGTGGCGCTGCGCATCGCACGGCGGCTCCGGCCCAAGCAGGCGGACAACTTCGGGATCGCTTCCGCCGACACGATTCTCGATCTCTACAATACCGCCACGCGCGGCATCTTCGCCGTGCTCATCGGCGTCGTCAGCCTGTCGCTCGTCGTCGGCGGCATCGTCATCATGAACATCATGCTGATGGTCGTGAGCGAGCGCACGCGGGAGATCGGCCTGCGCAAGTCGCTGGGCGCCCGCCGGCGCGACATCCTCTGGCAGATTCTGACCGAGTCGATCACGCTCTCCACGTTCGGCGGCCTGATCGGCATCCTGCTCGGGTTCGTCGCCGCGATGGTCATCAGCCACTTCGCGCCGTTCCAGGCCGCGGTGCAGGCCTGGGCCGTCGCGCTGGGAATCGCGGTCACCGCGCTCGTCGGGCTCTTCTTCGGCCTGTATCCCGCGATGCAGGCCGCCTCGCTCGATCCGATCGAAGCGCTCCGCCGGGAATGACGAGCGAGCGGCAGGGCACGAGCCGCCGGGCCGGAGCGGAGCACAGGGGGCCCGGCAGAGCCCCCCGGAGTGGATGATGCGCTGGACGCTCTTTCAAGAGATCGTCGCGATGTCCTGGGACACGCTCCGGGGCAACAAGCTCAGGTCGGCGCTGACGATCCTGGGAATCGTGATCGGCATCACCTCAATCGTCGGGATCACGTCGCTCCTGCGTGGGTTCGACGAGTCGTTCAAGGACGCCTTCCGGCAGATCGGCCCCGATACGATCTTCGTCACCAAGTTCTCCCTCGTCAGCCTCACGTCGGGCACGAGCCGCGTGGAGCTCCTCAAGCGGCCCAACATCACGACAGCCGACGCGGATGCCATCGAGCGGAATGCGCCTTCGATCGACGTCGTGGACGTGATCCTCGGCCAGGGCGCGCAAGGTGAGCGGATCTACTACGGCGACCAGCGGACCAAGACCCTTCAGATCTTCGGCACGACCGAGCGGTACCCGTCCGTGACGCGCGTGCCGATGGAGCTGGGCCGCTTCTTCACGGCCGCCGAAGTCCAGCACCGGCGCAACGTCGTCGTGCTGGGCCAGACGCCGTACCAGGCGCTGTTTCCAGTCGAGGATCCGATCGGCAAGGTCGTGCGGATCGGGCTGGTCCAGTACCGAGGTGATCGGCGTCCTGGCCAAGCGGCCGAGCCCGGGCGGCCTGGGCATCGGCGTCGACGACTTCGCGGTGATCCCGGAGACGACCTACCAGAAGCAGTTCGGGCTGCGCGCCATCGACTTCGGCCGAGGCGAGTCCCGTCCGATCATGATCGGAGCCGTCCCCGTCGAGGGCGTTCCGCGCGATCAGGCGATGCGCGAGATCGAAGAGATCATGCGGGTGCGCCACAGCCTGCGGCTCGACCAGCCGGATGACTTCGACCTGGTGACGCAGGACGCCGTACTCAAGGTCTGGGACCAGATCAGCCAGGGCGTGTTCCTCGCCCTCATCGCCATCTCGTCCATCGCGCTGATGGTCGGGGGCATCGGCGTCATGAGCATCATGACGATCAGCGTCACGGAACGCACGCGCGAGATCGGCGTGCGAAAGGCGCTCGGCGCGCGGCGCGTCGAGATCCTGTGGCAGTTCCTCCTCGAGGCCGTGTTCCTGACCTCGGCCGGCGGCGTGCTGGGCATCGCCGCGGGCAGCGGGATCGGCCTCGTCGTGCACCTCGCGACCCATTTCCCGATCTCGCTCCCGTGGTGGTCGTTCGCCATCGGCATCGGCTTCTCGGCCGGCGTCGGCGTGTTCTTTGGTATGGTCCCCGCCATTCGAGCCTCGCGGCTCGATCCGATCGAGGCGCTCAGATACGAGTAGGGCGCTGGGCTCTGGGCTACGGGCTCTGGGCCACGGAGTTGATCTGAACTTCCGCAAAGCCCAAAGCCCAAAGCCCAGCGCCCAAAGCCCACCTCGATTGATATGATCCGCTGGATCAATTCCCGACGGAGGGCACCTCCCTATGAAGGTCTACGACGCGGCGGGCATTCGGAACGTGGCGCTGGTCGGGCACAGTGGCGCAGGGAAGACGCAGCTGGCCTCCGCGCTGCTGTTCGATGCCGGGGCCGTGAACCGGTTCGGAAGAGTGGACGACGGGACGACGGTCACGGACTACGACGACGAGGAGATTGCCCGCAAGCATACGCTCTCGGCGGCCGTCGCCTTCCTGGAGTGGAACAAGGCCAAGGTCAACCTCATCGACGCACCCGGCATGGGCAATTTCCTGAGCGACGCGCGCGCGGCGCTCCGCGCTGCCGATGCCGCGCTGGTCGTGATCGACGCAGTGGCCGGCGTCGAGGTCTCGACCGAGAAGACCTGGGCCGTGGCCGAAGAGTTCCAGCTGCCACGCCTCATCGCGCTGAGCCGTCTCGACCGGGACCGCGCGAGCCTCGACCGCGCGCTCGAGTCGATGCGGGCGGCGCTCGGCCGCAACTGCGTGCCGGTGCAGATTCCCATTGGCACCGAGCAGGGCTTCACGGGCGTCGTCGATCTGGTCGGCATGAAGGCGTACACGTTCGCGGGAGACGAGTCCGGCCAGATGACCGAAGAGGCGGTGCCCGAGGCGCTCGCGGCGCAGGCGAACGCCGCCCGGGAGGCGCTGATCGAGATGGTGGCCGAGGCCGATGACGGCCTGATGGAGAAGTTCTTCGAGGCCGGCACGCTGTCCCAGGAGGAGCTCGGTGCCGGGCTGAGCCGCGGCGTCCGCAGCCGCAAGATTTTCCCCGTCTTCTGCACCTCTGGCCTCCGCAATATCGGCATCCAGCCCCTGGCGGACGCGCTCACCACGTACGTGCCGTCGCCGGCCGAACGGCCGTTCCCGGGCCGCGGCACGACGGGCGAGGCCGCCACGCGCGAGGCGAACGATGCGCTGCCGCTCGTCGTCTGGATCTGGAAGACCGTGGCCGACCAGTTCGCGGGACGCATCACGCTGTTCCGCGTCGTGTCGGGCGTGCTCAGGTCGGACACGACGATCCACAACGTCACGCGCGACGCCCCGGAGCGGATGGGGCATCTGCTCGTGCTCCAGGGCAAGACGCAGACCCACGTGCAGGAGCTGCACGCCGGCGACCTGGGTGCGGTCGCCAAGCTCAAGGACACGCACACGAGCGACACGCTCGGCGATCGCCATGCCGACTTCACGGTGCCGCCCATCGCTTTTCCCGAGCCGGTCCTGTCGTACGCCATCGAGCCCAAGAGCCGCGGGGACGAGGACAAGATTGGCACCGCGATGCAGCGCCTCCGGGAGGAGGATCCGTCGATCGGGTACGGCCGGGATCCGCAGACGCACGAGCTGCTGCTCTCGGGACAGGGACAACTGCACATCGAGGTGACGGTGGCGAAGCTCCGCCGCCGGTTCGGCGTCGAGGTCAACCTCAAGCCGCCGCGCATCCCCTACCGCGAGACGATCTCGGCGGCCGTCGAAGCGCACGGGCGGCACAAGAAGCAGACCGGCGGCCACGGCCAATTCGGCGACTGCAAGATCAAGATGGAGCCGCTGGCGCGCGGCGCGGACTTCGAGTTCGTCGACGACATCTTCGGCGGGTCGATCCCGCGCCAGTTCGTGCCGGCGGTCGAGAAGGGCATCCAGGAGACGCGCCAGCGCGGGTACCTGGCCGGTTACCCCGTCGTCGACTTCCGCGTGACGGTGTACGACGGCGCGTACCACGACGTCGATTCCAACGAGCTGTCGTTCAAGCTCGCAGGCCGGCTCGCGTTCCGCGACGGCATGGCCCGCGCGAAGCCGACGCTGCTCGAGCCGATCATGAACGTGGAGGTCTACGCCCCATCGGACTTCGCCGGAGACCTGATGGGAGACCTGAACAGCCGGCGCGGCCGCATCGGCGGCATGGAGACCCGCGGCCAGACGACGGTCATCAAGGCCACGGTGCCGATGGCCGAGATGCTGACCTACGAACAGACGCTGACGTCGACGACCGGCGGCCGCGGCTCGTACCACATGGAGTTCTCCCACTACGACGAGGTACCGGGCCACCTGCACGGCAAGATCATCGCGGCGTCGAAGGCGGAGCGGGGCGAGGCCAAGGAGGAAGAGGAGTAGACGGGCGATGTCGGACGTCCCCAGGCGCGCGCTCGGCCGGACCGGCATCACGTTTCTGCACAACAGCTGGGACTACGGCGCGCTCGTCCTTCCCGAGGGACCGCCCTGCGCGGCCGTGGCAAGATAGACGGGAGACCTGTGGCTATCGATCAACGACTTCGACTCGCCGTATTCATCGATTTCGACAACATCGAAATCGGCGTCAAGAACACCCTGCACGCGTCCTTCGACGCAGGCGTCGTGCTCGAAGCACTCAAGGAGCGCGGCGACGTGGTCTCGAAGACTGCGTACAGCGACTGGCAGCGAGCCGGCGGCCACAGCCGCATGCTCACGCAGCACGCGATCAAGATGGTGCAGCGGAATCTCACGCCCGGCGGCGACAAGAACGGCGCCGACATCAATCTGGCGCTCGATGCGCTGGAGATGGCGTTCACGCACCCGCACATCAACGCGTTCGTGATCGTCGGAGGCGACAGCGACTTCATCAGCCTCGTCGAGAAGCTGAAACAGTACGACAAGAAGGTCTTCGTCGTCGGCGGCCGGCAGTTCACCAGCGCGATCCTGCAGCGGAACTGCCACGAATTCATCGCGTACGAGAACCTGGTCGGCGGAAGCGGCGGGGGCCGTCGGACACTCGATCGGAACGTCCCGGTCGAGCGCACGCCCATCGAGCAGGCGATACCGCTCGTGAAGCGCGCGCTCGCCGTCCTGACCGAACGGGAGGTGTCGCCGCAGCTCGGCCTGCTCAAGAGCACGCTGCTGCAGCTCGACTCGACGTTCTCGGAGCGCAGCTACGGCGCGGGCTCGTTCCGAGACTTCGTCGAGAAACTGGCGAAGGCGGGGATCCTGAGCCTGCACCACGGAAAGGGCGGTTGGCTCGTCGTCGCGGCCGACGCCTCGGGCGCGTTTCCCGAGGAGGAGGCCCAAGCCCGACCCGCACCCGCCCCGACCGCTCCGGCCGCTCCGGCCGCTCCGGTCGCTCCAGCCGCTCCGGCCCAGGTGACGCTCGTCGGATCCCGCGCCGATGGAATCCGGGAATTTGGCACCGTGCTCGGCACAGCCGAGATCCGGCGTTGGCCGATGTACTTGCGGTCCCTCAAGCAGATCTTCCGCCAGGCCGGCTTCGACGAGCGGGCCTACGGATTCGCCAATCTGACCGAACTGCTCCGCTCGGCCCAGAAGGAGGGGCTCGTCCGAGTGGAGCGCGATCGGCAGGGCGTCGTGCGCGTGTTCCAGGGGACGGTCGCCCGGATCCCGAACGGCCGCGAGCCGGAGACGTCCCCCGGGCCGGAGCCGTCGGTGGCAGCGCCGTCCGCCGAACCGGAGCCGGAGCCGCCCGCGCGCGCCGAGCCCGCAGAGGAATCCGATCTCTCCGTCGGACCGGGCAACTCCGTCACCGATCCGCCGGTGCCGCCGGAGGTTCGCCGGCGCCGGCCGCGAGCGGCCGCGCCGCGGACGCCGAGCGCCTCCCCGCGGAGAGCCCGGAGGAAAGTGGAGCCTCGGTGAGCAGCAGGTTTCGGGCGCTGCTCTAGCCGCCGCCGGCCTTCCGCGGCGTGGTGATCTTCTTGCCGGCTCCCTTGGCGGCCTTGTCGACCTTGCCCTTCGAGCGCTGATCCTGTTCCGCCTTCTTGCCGCGCCCGCCGAGCGCCTCGCGCAGGCGACCGCCCATGGTCTTCTTCTTCGGCTTCTCGGCGTCGCCGCCCGCCTTCTCGCCTTCGAGCGCACGTTTCGGGTCGTACTCGCTCCCGATCAGCTCGACTTCGGCGACCTCGGCGCTGTCGCCGCGACGGTGCCCGAGCCGCAGCAGGCGCGTGTAGCCGCCTGGTCGGTCCGCGAATCGGGGCGCGATTGTCTGGAAGAGCTTGACCACGACGTCACGGTCCGGCAGATCACGCGCGACGACCCGCCGGGCCGTGACGCTGCGGGCGCTCCCCTCGGGCGCGCTCAGGCTTCTCTTGGCGACCGAAATGATCCGCTCGACGAAGGGCCGAAGCTCCTTGGCGCGGGGCACGGTGGTCTGGATACGCTCGTGCTCGATCAGGGCAGACGCCTGGTTGCGGAGCATGGCGATCCGGTGCTCCGTCACGCGGCCCAGTTTGCGATAGGCGACTCTGTGACGCATGGTTGATCCTCGCGAACGGGGCAACGAGACAGTGGGGCATGGGGGAATGGCCCCCCGCTGCGCCCGTCACTGCCTCATTGCCTCATTGCTGTCTACTCACTCCTGGCCGGCTGGTCCAGGCGCATGCCCAGACTCAGTCCCATCGTCCCGAGGATCTCCTTGATCTCGTTGAGCGACTTGCGGCCGAAGTTCTTCGTCTTGAGCATCTCGCCCTCGGTCTTCTGCACCAGCTCGCGAATCGTGCGGATGTTCGCGTTCTTGAGGCAGTTGTACGACCGGACCGAGAGCTCCAGCTCCTCGACGCTCTTGTCGAGGTTCTCGTTGATCGACGAGGTCGCCGACTCGCCCGCGCCTTCGAGCGCCTGATCCCCGGCCTCGTCGAGCCCGACGAAGATCGTGAAGTGATCGCGGATCAGCTTCGCCGCGAGCGACACCGCGTCGCGCGGCGTCACCGCGCCGTTGGTCCAGACCTCCAGCGTCAGCTTGTCGTAGTCGGTGGTCTGTCCGATGCGCGCGGCCTCGACCGTGTAGTTGACCTTCTTCACCGGCGAGTGGACGGAATCGATCGGGATCCAGCCGATGCCCAGGTCCTCGTCGAAGTTCTTGTCCGCCGAGACGTAGCCGCGGCTGCGCTTGATCCGCAGTTCCATGTCGAGCTTGCCGCCCTCGCTGATCGTTGCGATGTGCGCGTCCGGCTCGAGGATCTCGACGTCCGCGTCCGCGACGATGTCGCGCGCCCGCACCTCACCCGGCTTGCCGGCCCGCAGGACGAGCGTCTTGGGCTGATCCGTGTAGACCTTCAGGGGAATCTGCTTCAGATTCAGGATGATGTCGGTGGCATCCTCGACGACGCCCTGGATCGGCGAGAACTCGTGCAGGACGCCCTCGATCTTGACTGCGGTGACGGCGGCCCCTTCGATCGACGACAGCAGCACCCGCCGCAGGGCGTTCCCCACCGTCGTCCCGAAGCCCCGTTCGAACGGCTGCGCGTAGAACCGGCCGAACCGCTCGGTCAGTGTCTCCCGCTCGAATTCCAGTCGCTTCGGACGCTGAAAACCCTTCCACAACATGAGCACTGTCCTTTCGCCTTCGAGGACCGGCGCCGCGCGCCCACCCTCCAGACCTGCAGAGAACGTCGCCGGCCTCCCGCTGCAGGTCTGAAGAGCTGCGGGCCGGCGACGGGCCTTATTGCCAACAACCTTGCAGAGCCAGAAGCTCGAAGCCAGAAACCAGAACCCACTTCTGGCTTCTGGCCTCGGGCTTCTGGCCTGATCCTATTTCGAGTAGAGCTCCACGATGAGCTGCTCCTGCGCCGGAAGGTTGATCTGCTCGCGCGTCGGCAGCGAGGAGACGCGCCCTGCGGCGCCCGTCGCATCGAGCACGAGCCACTCCGGGATGCCCCGGCCCTTGACCTCCTCCTTCGCGTGCTGAATCGCCGGATTCTCGGCGCTGCTCTGACGCACCGCGACGAGGTCTCCGAGGCGCACGGAATAGGACGGGATGTCGACCTTCTTGCCGTTCACCGTGAAGTGGCCGTGCCGGACCAGCTGCCTGGCCTGCGGCCGCGACGTCGCGAATCCGAGTCGATAGACGACGTTGTCGAGCCGGCGCTCGAGCATCTGCAGCAGCAGCTCGCCCGTGATCCCCTTCTGCCGGTCGGCCGCCTCGAAGTACCGGCGGAACTGGTTCTCCAGCACGCCGTAGGTCCGCTTGACCTTCTGCTTCTCGCGAAGCTGAACGCCGTAGCCGACGATCTTGGCCCTGCGCGAGCGGCCGTGCTGCCCGGGCGGCACGTTGCGCTTCTCGATGGCGCATTTGTCCGTGTAGCACCGCTCACCCTTCAGGAACAGCTTCATGCCCTCGCGCCGGCACAGCCGGCAGACCGGACCGATATATCTGGCCATTCGTGATCCTCGCCTCTGACAAACTGCGAACTTCGAACGTTTCCTAGACCCGCCGTCGCTTCGGCGGACGGCAGCCGTTGTGGGGGATCGGCGTGACGTCGCGAATCGACTTCACGTCCAGTCCCACCGTCTGCAGCGCGCGCACCGCGGACTCGCGACCCGCGCCGGGCCCCTTCACGCGGACCTCGAGCGACCGCATGCCGTACGTCTTGGCCGCGTTGCCCGCCGCCATGGCCGCCTGCGTCGCCGCGAACGGCGTGCCCTTGCGGGACCCCTTGAACCCGATCCCTCCGGCGCTCGACCACGCGATGACGTTGCCGTCGGCGTCGGTGATCGTCACGACCGTGTTGTTGAACGAGGCCTGGATGTGCGCGAAGCCGTGATGGACGACGCGCTTCTCGCCACGCTTCTTGAACGTCTTCTTCTTGGTCGCCTTCCCGCCTTCAGGAGTCGGGCCAGCACCTTCCGCGGCTTCTTTCTTGGCCATATGTGCGTCTGCTTCTCTCCAATGCGCCGGGGCCTTCCCCCGGCCGCGTCACGCGCTCTGCGCGCCCTGCTACTCCACCTTCTTCTTCGCAATCGCGCCCTTGCGCGGACCCTTTCGCGTCCGCGCGTTCGTGCGCGTCCGCTGTCCGCGCAGCGGCAGGTTGCGCCGATGCCGGGCGCCACGGTAGCTCCCGATCTCGACGAGCCGCTTGATGTTCATCGAGATCTCCTTGCGCAGGTCGCCCTCCACCCCGCCCTGCTCCTCGATGACGCGGCTGATCTTCCGGACGTCGTCCTCCGACAGGTCCTTCACCCGGATGTCGCCGCTCACGCCGGACGCCGTCAGGATGTCGTTCGAGCGCTTCCGGCCGATGCCGAAGATGTACGTGAGCCCGACCTCGACCCGCTTGGTCCTCGGAAGATCGACGCCAGCGATGCGTGCCATGTCAGTTCCCTCTCCAAATCGACCCGCGACCTGCCGTCCCGGGCCCCTGCTTCCTCATCCCTGCCGCTGCTTGTGCTTCTGATTCGGGCAGATCACGCGAACGACGCCGTTCCGGCGCACGATCTTGCATTTCGCGCAAATCCGTTTCACCGACGCTCTCACTTTCATCACTGATCCTCGCAACGAGACCAGGAGACGATGCGGCGACGAGGCAACGGGTACTGGAATGTCGTCACGACATCAGCGCCCCAGTGCGTCATTGCCCCATTGCCTCATCGATCCGTCTCACAATCCGTCCCCGCCCTTCGTCCCGCGACGCGATCTCGACCAGGACCCGATCGCCGACGACGAGCCGCACGAAGTTCCGCTCGGGTCGCGCCGCCGCGTGCGCCGTCAGTTCCCGGCCGCCGTCGACGGCCACGCGGTAGAGCGCCCTTGGCAGCACCGCCAGGATCCGGCCGGCGGCCTCGCGTGTCATCCGCCGCCGTTCGGCCGCGTCATCACGAGCGGCCCCTCGGCGGTGACGGCCACCGTGTGCTCGAAATGCGCCGCCAGGCTGCCGTCACGGGTCACGGCCGTCCAGCCGTCGTTCAGCACCTTCACGTCCGGGCGGCCCATCGCGACCATCGGCTCGATCGCCAGCACCATGCCTTCCGAGAGCCGCGGCCCCCGCCCCGGCTGTCCGTAGTTCGGGATCTGCGGCTCTTCGTGGAGGTGCTCGCCGATCCCGTGCCCGACGAACTCCCGCACGACCGAGAACCCGTGCTGCTCGACCCACTGCTGAACCGCATGGCCGATGTCCGACAGCCGCCCGCCCACTCTCACCTGCGCGATCGCCCGCTCGAGCGCCTCGCGGGTCACGCGGAGCAGATCCCGCGTCCGCTCCGGCACATCGCCGACGGCGACGGTCACGGCCGAGTCGCCGTAGTAGCCGTCCAGCTTGACGCCCATGTCGAGCGACACGATATCGCCCGGCCGAAGCGCCCGCGAGGTCGAAGGGATCCCGTGCACGACCTCCTGGTTGATCGACGCGCAGAGCGTGGCCGGGAACCCGCGATATCCCTTGAACGCGGGCTCCGCGCCCGCCTCCCGGACCAGCCGTTCCGCCAGCGCGTCGAGCTCGGCGGTCGTGACGCCCGCGTGGACGGCGCCCGCCAGCTCTCCGAGGATGCGCGCCACCAGGCGGTTCGCCGCCCGCAGCCGTTCGATCTCAGCGGCGGATCGGCACACGATCACGCACGGCTCCCGACCACCGACTCCACCGCCGCCGAGATGTCCGCCGCGACGGCGTCGAGGGTCTGATCGCCGTCGACGCACCGGAAGGTGGAACGGCGCTCGTAGTACTCGACAATCGGCCGCGTGCTCCTGGCGTAGACGCGCAGTCGCTCGCGGACGACCTCGTCGGTGTCGTCGGACCGCTGGACGAGCTGCCCGCCGCACTTCTCGCAGGCCAGCACGCCCGGCGAGGCGTTCCAGCCGCACGTGCGGCAGATCCGACGCGCCTGCAGGCGGGCGACCAGGACTTCCTCGGGCACCTCGATGTCCACGATCACCAGCGGCGCGCGCCCGTCGACTATCTTATCGAGCTCCTCGGCCTGCGGCAGCGATCGCGGAAAGCCGTCCAGCACGAATCCGCGCGCCGCATCCGCGTGTTCCAGCCGCCCGCGGACCATCCCGATCACGACCTCGTCGCTGACCAGCTGTCCGGCATCCAGCGTCGACTTTTCGGCGCGCCCGAGGGGCGTCCCCGCTTCCACCGCTTCGCGCAGCATCGCGCCCGTCGAGATCCAGGCGACGCCACGCTGGCGGGCGAACCGGATCGCCTGCGTGCCCTTTCCGGCCCCGGGCGGCCCCAGCATGATGAGTCGCACCGGCCCGTTGTCGCCGTCCGATCCCGGTCGGCGGTGGACGCCCGCCTCCGTCCGTGCTTTCGCGCTCATCCGCGCCGCCCGCGCACGCGGGTCTTCTTCATGAAGCCATCGTAGTGGCGCATGATCAGCTGCGACTCGATCTGCTGCACCGTGTCCATCGCCACGCCGACGATGATGAGCAGCGACGTGCCGCCGAAGTAGAACTGCACGTTCATGCCCTGGGTGACGAACGCCGGCAGCCGCGCGTCGAGCCAGTCGCCGACGAACGGAATCGGCTCCACCTTGAACCCGGTCAGCAGGAACTCCGGCAAGAGCGCGATCAGCGCGAGATACACGGCCCCCGCCAGCGTGATGCGCGCGAGGATCGCGTCGATGTGCTCGGCCGTCCGCTTGCCCGGCCGGATGCCCGGCACGAACCCGCCGTACTTCCGCATGTTCTCGGCGACGTCATCCGGATTGAAGATGATCGCCGTGTAGAAATACGCGAAGAAGATGATCAGCACGACGTACAGCAGGTTGTAGAGCGGATAGCCGATGGTCAGCTGCTGCGCCGCCAGATCGAAGGGCCCGTTCGTCGTGAACATCGGCCGCAGCGTCTGCGGGAACGCGAGGATCGACGACGCGAAGATCACGGGCATGACGCCGCCCGTGTTGACCTTCAGCGGGATATGGGTGCTGGCGCCCCCGTACATCCGCCGGCCCACCATCCGCCGGGCGTACTGAACCGTGACCCGCCGATGACCCCGCTCGACGAACACGATCGCCCCGACGACGACCACCATCAGAATCAGCAGCGCGACGAGGCGGATCAGGCCCATCTCGCCGGTCTCGAACTGGTGCAGCGTCTGGAGCGCGCCGCGCGGCAGGCCGACGACGATGCCCGCGAAGATCAGCAGCGACATCCCGTTGCCGATCCCGCGCTCGGTGATCTGCTCGCCGAGCCACATCACCAGCACGGACCCGGTCGTCAGCGTCATCACGGTCATCAGCCGGAAGCCCCAGCCCGGCTCATAGACCAGCGGATAGCCGCCCGCGATGTTCGTGTACTTCTCGAGGTAGAAGGCGATGCCCAGCGACTGCACGAGGCTGAGAAAGATCGTGCCGTATCGCGTGTACTGGGTGATCTTCCGGCGGCCCAGCTCCCCTTCCTTCGACAGCCGCTCGAGGTACGGCCAGACCACGGTGAGGAGCTGCAGGATGATCGACGCGCTGATGTACGGCATCACGCCCAGCGCGAAGATCGTCATCTGCGACAGGCTCCGTCCGGAGAACATGTCGTAGAGGCCGAACAGTCCGCTGGCCGCCTGCTGCGTCAACGCCTGCAGCGCCTGGGTGTTGACCCCGGGCGTGGGAATGTGCCCGCCAATCCGGTAGACCGCGAGCAGGCCGAAGGTGAACAGCACCCTCTTGCGCAACTCGGGAATGGCGAAGATGTTCTTGAGACTGTCCATAATCACACGGGGGGACTTCGTCCCCGCCGCACCCCCCCTTTCGCGCTCGCGTGCGGGGCCCGCTTCGCCCCGCGCCGTTCGCGCGCGCGCGCTCGCATCCGCTCGCGAGCCTGGCGTCCTGCTTCTAGCCTCTGGCTTCTGGCTTCCGGCGTCCGATCACCTCCGCCGCCCCCCCGGCGGCGGCGATCTTCTGGACGGCCGAGCCGCTGAACTTGTGAGCGCGTACGGTCAACTGCTTGGCCAGCTCGCCGCGGCCGAGCACCTTGACGGGCGCGCCGCTCCGCCGCACCAGCCCACGCTCGTGCAACAGCTCCGGCGTCACCTCCGAGCCCGCGTCGAAGACCTCGGCGAGCGTATCGAGGTTGACGACCGCGTACTCCACTCGAAACGGATTGTGGAACCCGCGTTTCGGGACGCGGCGGTGCAGCGGCATCTGACCGCCTTCGAACCCACGCTTGAACCGGAACCCCGAACGGGACTTGGCGCCCTTGCTCCCGCGCGTGGCGGTCTTGCCGTGGCCCGACCCCGGACCGCGGCCGACCCGCTTCCGGCCACGGACGGCGCCTTTGGGCGGCCGCAGATTGTTCAATGCCATGACTGCACTTCTCCTGGCAGGGCTGAGAATCTCACCCCTGCCCGCGCTCACTCTCTTCCACGGTCACCAGATGCCTGACCTTCAAGATGAGCCCGCGGGTCGCGGGCGTGTCGACCAGCTGGACCGTGTGCCCGATACGCCGCAGGCCCAGGCCCTTGAGCGCCAGCTCCTGTTTGCGATCGAAGCCGATGCGGCTGCGGATCTGCGTCACCCGCAGAGGCCTGGTATCCGGCGAGACGTTGCGCCTGGCTCTCATGACGACGCCCGCAGCTCTTCGAGATCCTTGCCCCGCAGGCGCGCGACCACTTCGGGATCCTTGAGCTCGATGAGCGCCTGGAAGGTCGCGCGCACGACGTTGTGCGCGTTGGCCGATCCGAGCGACTTGGTGAGCACGTTGTGGATGCCCGCCGATTCGACCACCGCCCGCACGGCGCCGCCCGCGATGATGCCCGTGCCGTCCGGCGCCGGCTTGAGCAGCACCGATCCGGCGCCGAAATTCCCGAGTACGGGATGCGGAACGGTCGAACCGGCCATCGGCACGCGGACCAGGGTCTTCTTGGCGGACTCGATCGCCTTCTTGATGGCGGATGGAACTTCTTTCGCCTTGCCGATGCCGAACCCCACGACGCCGCGCCCGTCGCCCACGACCACAAGCGCGCTGAAGCTCAGATTCTTGCCGCCCTTGACGACCTTCGTCACGCGGCTGATGGACACGACGGTGTCCTTGAGCTCCAGCTCCGATGGATCGATCTTCTCGCGAACATCCATGATTAATCCTTGTCAAGCCAGAAGCCAGAAGCCTGAAGCCACTTCTGGCTTCTGGCTTCTGGCTCCTGGCTTCCTAGAACTCCAGCCCCGCCGCCCTCGCCGCCTCGGCGACCGCGCGAACGCGGCCGTGGTACAGGTTGCCGCCCCGGTCGAACACGACGCGCGAGATTCCCTTCTCCTTCAGCCGCTGCGCGATGAGCTTGCCGAGCGCCTCGGCCCCCGCCTGGTTGCCGCCACGGACCGCGCCCGTGAAGAACTCGTCCAGCCCAGGCTCCACGCTCGACGCCGCGACGAGCGTCCGTCCGCTGGCGTCATCGATCACCTGCGCGTAGATGTGCGACACGGACCGGAAGATCGCCATCCGCGGCCGCTCGGCCGTCCCGCTGATCCGCTTGCGCTGCCGGAGCCGGATCCGCTCGCGGCGATCCTTCTTCGTTCGAATCCTCATACTACGCTCCGGTCTTGCCGACCTTCTTCTTCAGCACTTCGCCCATGTAGCGGACGCCCTTCTGCTTGTAGGGGTCCGGCTTGCGGAAGCGGCGGATGTTGGCGGCGATCTGACCGACGAGCTGCCGGTCGATGCCGGTGACGGTGATGTGCGTCTGCTTGTCGATGGCGATGTCGATGCCCGGCGGAATGTCCAGGACGATCGGATGCGAGTAGCCGAGGGCGAACACGACCTGCTTGCCCTTCAGCTCCGCACGGTAGCCGACGCCGACGATGTCCAGCTCCCGCTTGAATCCCTCCGTCACGCCGAGCACGGCGTTGGCGAGGAGGCTCCGCGCCAGGCCCTGGAACTTGCCGAGCTCCGGATCGGGCCGCTCGAGTTCCGCGACGAGCTCCGTCCCCCGCATCGCGAAGGCGATCCCGCGCGGCACGCGCTGCATGAGCGTGCCCTTCGGTCCCTTGACCTCGACGCCGTCGCCCTGGACGTTGACGGTCACGCCCTTGGGCACGGGAATTGGCTTCTTTCCGATACGCGACATGACTGATTCCTTCCCGACTCCCGCGCGGGGGCGGCGGGCACCGGCCCGCGCGCGCCGCCTCACCAGATGTTGCAGAGCACCTCGCCGCCCACACCGGCCCTGACGGCCTCGGTGCCGGTCATGACGCCGTGGGACGTCGTGAGAATGGCCGTTCCCAGGCCGCCCATCACGCGCGGGACCTCGTCACGGCCGAGATAGACGCGACGGCCCGGACGACTGACCCGCTCGAGCCCCGAGATGACCCGCTCGCCCTTCGGGCCGTACTTGAGCAACAGGCGGATCACCGGCCGCCCGTCCGCGCTCTCCGAGGCGGGGGCGATCAGCTTGAACCCGGAAATATACCCCTCACGCTCGAGGATCTTCGCAATCTCCGCCTTGAAGCGAGACGCGGGCACGTCCACCCGCTGATGGCGCGCATGCACCGCGTTGCGAATCCGTGTGAGCATGTCCGCGATCGGATCGGTCATAGCTGCATTCCTCGTCGAACTCCGAACTTCAACCGTGAAGTTTTCCTCACCAACTGCTCTTGATCACGCCGGCGACCTCGCCGCGCAGCGCCAGCTCGCGGAAGCACAGACGGCAGAGGCCGAACTTCCGCAGGTACGCCCGCGGGCGGCCGCACTTGGCGCACCGGTTCCGCTTCCGCACCGCGTACTTCGTTCGCCGGGCATCCTTCACACTCTTCGCGGTAGTCGCCATCAGTCGGTCCTCAGCTCTCAGCTCCCGATCCAGTCCTCGCGCGACGGGTTCCGCGCCCTCAGGCCTGCCGGAAGGGCATGCCGAGCAGCTGCAGCAGCCGGCGTGCCTCCTCGTCGGTCTTGGCCGTGGTCACCACGGAGATATTCATGCCGCGGCTCTTCTCCGCCTTCATGTAGTCGATCTCCGGAAAGATCAGCTGGTCGCGGAGCCCGAGCGTGTAGTTGCCCCGGCCGTCGAAGCCCCGCGGCGAGACGCCGCGGAAGTCGCGCACGCGCGGCAGGGCGATCGCGATCAGACGATCGAGGAACTCGAACATCCGATCCCCGCGGAGGGTGACCATCGCGCCGATCGCCATGTTCTTGCGCAGCTTGAACTGCGCAATCGACTTCTTCGCGCGCGTGACCGCCGCCTTCTGCCCGGTGATGCGGCTCAACTCGTCGGCGCCGGTATCGACGGCCTTCGCGTTCTGGGTCCCCTCGCCCAGGCCCATGTTCACGACGACCTTGGTGATGCGCGGCACGGCCATGACGTTCGTGTAGCCGAATTCCTTCTGAAGCGCCGGCATCACGTCCTCGAGATACCGTGTGCGCATGCGGGTGGGCTGCGCGCTCATTTGTCCACCGCTCCTTTGCACTTGCGGCAGAACCGGACCCGCCGGCCATCGTCCAGCCGGCGGCTGCCGATCCGCGTCGGCGCGCCGCAGTCGGGGCAGAGGATCTGGACGTTGGAGGCGCTCAGCGCCGCCTCGCGCTCGACGATCCCGCCCTTGATGTTGCGCTGGGGGTTGGGCCGGGTGTGCCGCTTGATGAAATTGACGCCCTCGACGACCACGCGCCCCTGTCGCGGCAGCACGCGCAGCACGCGGCCTCGCTTGCCGCGATCGCGGCCCGCGATCACGATCACGTTGTCGTTCTTCCGAACCGGCGAAGCGATGACGGCCATGACGTCAGAGAACCTCCGGAGCGAGCGAGATGATCTTCATGAATCGACGGTCGCGCAGCTCGCGCGAGACCGGACCGAAGACCCGCGTCCCGATCGGCTCCCCTTCATTGTTGATGAGGACGGCGGCGTTGCGGTCGAACCGGATGTACGACCCGTCCTTGCGCCGCAGTTCCTTGCGCGTCCGCACCACGACGGCCTTGACGACCTGGCCCTTCTTCACGGTGCCGTCGGGCGTCGCTTCCTTGACCGAGGCCGTGACGATGTCACCGATCCCGGCATACCGGCCCGTCGACCCGCCAATCGGGTTGATCACCGAAATCTTGCGCGCCCCCGAGTTGTCGGCGACGTCGAGGATGGATCGCATTTGGATCATAAGAACACCCCTCAACTTCGAACTTCGACGTTCGAACTTCGAAGTTCCCCTTACAGCGCCCGCGCCCGGTCGACGATGCGCGTCACGACCCAGCGCTTGCGGCGGCTGAGCGGACGCGACGACACCAGCGCCACCGTATCGCCAACCTTCGCCTCGTTGCTCTCGTCATGCGCCAGGAACCGCGACGTCAGTCGCTGTTGCTTCCCGTAGGTCCCATGCAGCACCCGACGCTCGACGGTGACGACCACGCCCTTGGTCATCTTGTCGCTGACCACCTTGCCGAAGATCTCTCCCGCCATCGTTCATCCCCGGTTCGTTCCCGGTCCCCTACGGAACCGTCCGGCCGCGCACCTTTGCGCGGGCTCCCACTCTCTCAACGCCCCGCCGCCGCCGCGCGCATCTGCTGCAGCACCGTTCTGATCCGCGCCAGCTCCCGGCGCAGCGGCCGGATCTTGTGGCCGGCCTCCGCCTGGCCGATCGACTTCTGGAGGCGCAGCCGGAACACCTGTTCGTCGAGCTCGCGCATACGCTGCTCCAGGTCGTCCGCCGTCCGGCCGCGAAGATCGTTCAGCTGCTCGGTCGCTTTCATGACGCCCGCTCCTCGGAGAACCGGGTCGTGAAGCGGACCTTGATGGGCAGCTTCGCGGCGGCGAGCCGGAACGCCTCCTGGGCCTCCACGGCCGTCACGCCGTTCATCTCGAACATGATGCGGCCCGGCTTGACCACGGCGACCCACGCCTCGGGCGCGCCCTTCCCCTTGCCCATGCGGGTCTCCTGAGGCTTCTTCGTGATCGGCTTGTCCGGAAACACCCGAATCCAGACTTTCCCGCCGCGCTTCGTCTCGCGGGTCAGCGCCACGCGCGCGGCCTCGATCTGACGGTCGGTCAGCCAGCACGGCTCGAGCGCCATCAGCCCGTAGTCGCCGAAGGCGACCGTGGACCCGCGCCACGCCAGCCCGCGCATCCTGCCGCGCTGCTGCTTCCGGTACTTGACCTTCTTCGGCATCAACATAATTCGCTCCGTCGGCTTCGCCCCGCGCCCCCCCGACTCGCTCGCTCCCGCTCGTTCGCCGGCGCGCTCCGGGGACCTTCACCCCGCGCCCCCCCTTACGGGACGACGTTCGTCAGGGCCGGACGACGTTCGTCAGCGTCCCCCTGCCGCCCTGCGCGGCTGCCGGTACTCCTCGTCGCGGCCGACCCGCGGGGTGAGCCGCTCGCCCTTGTAGAGCCACACCTTGACGCCGATGCAGCCGTACGTCGTGAAGGCTTCGGCGAACCCGTAGTCGATGTCGGCGCGCAGTGTCTGCAGGGGCAGCTGCCCGTGCAGATACCACTCCGACCGCGCGATCTCGGCGCCGTTCAGCCGTCCGGAGACGCGCACCTTGATGCCGCGCGCTCCGAAGCGCAGCGCAGACTCGACCGCCTTGCGCATCGCGCGTCGGAAGGCGATGCGCTTCTCCAGCTGCATCGCGACCGACTCGGCGATGAGCTGCGAGTCGAGCTCCGGCTTCTGGATCTCGAGGATGTTGATGAACACCTCACGTCCGGTCTGCCGCGTCAGCTCCTGCCGCAGCTTGTCCACCTCGGTGCCCTTGCGGCCGATGATGATGCCGGGGCGGGACGTGTGGATGTCGATCTTCAGCTTGTTGGCGGCGCGTTCGATGTCGATTCGCGCCACGCCCGCGTGCGAGAACCGCGTCTTCAGCGCCTGCCGAAGCTTGATGTCCTCGTGCAGGAGCTTCGCGTAGTCGCGGTCGGCGAACCACCGCGAGCGCCAGGTCTTGTTGAACCCGAGACGGAACCCGTACGGATGAACCTTCTGACCCATGTGGTGTCTCTCTCTCGTTACGCCCCGGCCGGCGCCTGCTTGGCCCCGCGCCTCGGCGCTTTCGGCGCCGCCGGCTTCGCCGGTCGCTCGGCGACCGCCACGGTCAGGTGGGCGGTCCGTTTGACGACCCGGAACGCGCGGCCCATCGGGGCGGGACGGATGCGTTTCATGCTCGGCCCCTGGTCGGCCCAGCACTTCGAGACGTACAGGCGATCCACGTCGCCGCCGAACCCTTCCTTCTGCTGCGCGTTCGCAATCGCGGAGCGCAGCACCTTGGCGATGTCGTGGGCGATGAGCTTCCGCGAGTACTTCAGGGTCGCCAGCGCGTTCGTCACGTCCGCGCCGCGGATCAGCGCCAGCACGAGGCCAGCCTTCTGGGCCGAGGTCCGGACGTAGCGCGCCGTCGCGTGCGCTTCCACCATCACGCACCTCCCCTGGGAGCGCCGGCCGGCGCGGCGGCCGCGAGCTGCGCCGCCTTCTCCGCCTTGGTCGTGTGCCCCTTGAAGAACCGGGTCGGCGCGAACTCGCCGAGCTTGTGCCCGACCATGTTCTCCGTCACGTAGACCGGGATGAACTTCTTCCCGTTGTGCACGGCGATGGTGTGCCCGACCATTTCCGGCACGACCGTCGAGCGGCGGGACCAGGTCTTGACGACCTTCTTCTCGTTGGCCCGGTTGAGCGCCTCCACCTTTTCGAGAAGGTGAAGATCGATGAACGGCCCCTTCTTCAGCGAACGACCCATATGTGATTCCCGTCTCTACTTCTTCCGTCTCGTCACCACGAATCGATCCGTCGCCTTGTTCCGCCGCGTCTTGTAGCCCTTGGTCGGTCTCCCCCAGGGCGTGACCGGGTGCCGCCCGCCGGACGTCTTTCCCTCGCCGCCACCGAGCGGATGGTCGACCGGGTTCATCGCCACGCCGCGCACGTGAGGCCGGCGGCCGAGCCAGCGGCTGCGGCCCGCCTTGCCGATCGAGACGTTCTCGTGGTCGATGTTGCCCACCTGACCGATCGTCGCCAGGCACTCGATGTTGATCAGCCGGATCTCGCCCGACGGCATCTTCACGGACGCGAGCAGGCCTTCCTTGGCGACCAGTTGCACGGCCGACCCCGCCGAACGCGCGATCTGGCCGCCCTTGCCCGGCTTCAGCTCGACGTTGTGAATCATCGTGCCGAGCGGGATGTTCTTCAGCGGGAGGCAGTTGCCCGGCAGGATGTCGACGCCAGCGCCCGAGACGACCGAATCGCCGGGCTTGAGGCCGACCGGGTGCAGGATGTACCGCTTCTCGCCGTCGGCATACGTGAGCAGCGCGATCCGGGCCGTGCGGTTCGGGTCGTACTCGACGGTCGACACCTTGGCCGGGATGTCGAACTTGTCGCGCTTGAAATCGATCACCCGGTAGTTCCGCTTGTGCCCGCCGCCGCGCCACCAGGACGTCAGCTCGCCATGATTGTTGCGTCCGCCCGATCGATGCAGCGGCTCGGTCAGCGGCTTGTACGGCGTCGACGAGGTGATCTCGTCGAACGTCGAGACGCTGTGGTACCGCCGCGCGGGCGACGTCGGCTTGTAGTTGCGGATGCCCATGACGCTACGCCCCTTCCATGAACTCCGGCACCTTCTCACCGGGCTTGAGCCGGACCCAGGCCTTCTTCCAGTCCGGACGCTGCCCTTCGAAGCGGCCCT
This sequence comes from uncultured Acidobacteriota bacterium, assembly GCA_963764505.1. Classification (GTDB taxonomy): domain Bacteria; phylum Acidobacteriota; class Vicinamibacteria; order Vicinamibacterales; family SCN-69-37; genus CAVXSP01. The sequence goes on from CAVXSP010000001.1 coordinate 3,818,167, forward strand.
GCCGCTTGAACTTCCCGTGCTGCAGCTGCGTCCGGACGGCTGCCACTTTCGAGCCGAACAGCTTCTCGACCGCGCGCCTGACGTCGATTTTGGTCGCGTCGCGCGCGACCTCGAAGACGACGACCGCGCTCTGTTCACGGGCGATGGTGGTCTTCTCGGTGACGAGCGGCCGCCGGATCACGTCGGTCAGCTTCATCCCAGCACCTCCTGCAGGCGCTCCACGGCGGCCCGCGTCGCGATCACGCGGCCGCTGTGCGCCAGGTCGCGCGCCGTGAGGCGGCCGCTCGGGACCACGGCGACGCCGGCGATGTTGCGCGCCGAGGCGACGAAATTCTCGTCCGGCCGCACGTCGATCACGAGCGTCCTCGCCGATGCCCCCAGCCGCTGGAGCAGCGCAGCGGCAAGCTTCGTCTTCTTCTCCTCGGCCCGCAGCTCGTCAAGCACGATCAGCTCGCCGCTCCGGAGCTTCGCCGCGATCGCGACCCGCAGGGCGCCGCGCTCGACCTTCTTCGGCAGGGCGTACTCGTAGCTCCTGGGCTGCGGCCCGAACACCGTGCCGCCGTGGCGCCACAGCGGCGTCCGCGTCGACCCGACCTGCGGACGGCCGGTCCCCTTCTGCCGGTACGGCTTCTTGCCGCTGCCGCTCACGAGCGCCCGGTTCTTCGTCATGTGCGTGCCGCGGCGCTCGGAGGCGTTCTGCCGCACGACCGAGGCCCAGACCAGGTCGAGCTTCAGCGGCCCGCCGAAGACGGTATCGCTGAGATCGATCGATCCCACCTTCTCGTTCTGCGCGTTGACGACATCAAGGGTCATGGTTGTCTCTGGGCTCTGGGCTCTGGGCGATTGGCGCAACCTGGAACGCGACGCCCCTACTTCTTGCCCTTCTTCGGTTTCTCGACCTGCGGCACGGGCTCCTTCTTCTTCGCGACCGCGTGCCGCACGATGACAACGCCGCCCGGCGCGCCCGGCACCGCGCCGCGCAGGACGAGCAGGTGATTGTCGGCGTCGATCCCGACCACGCGGATGTTCCGCGTCGTCACGCGATCGGCGCCCATCCGGCCGGCCGCACGCATGCCCTTGACGACTCGGGACGGAAACGACGACGCGCCAATCGAGCCGGGTGCGCGGTGGAACATCGACCCGTGGGTGGCGGCGCCGCCGGCGAAATGGTGCCGCTTGATGACGCCCTGGAACCCACGTCCGCGGCTGGTGCCGATGACATCGACCCGGTCGCCGGCATTGAAGATGCCGACGAGCACCTGGTCGCCTGCCTTCACGGAATCGCCGCCCGGCGTCACCTTCACCTCGCGCAGGACGCGGGTGGGCGGCGCGCCCGCCTTCTTGAAATGGCCGAGCGTCGGCTTGTTGGCCTTCGCCGGCGTCTCGTCGACGAGCCCGAGCTGCACGGCCTCGTAGCCGTCACTCTGCGCGGCCTTCGCCTGGACGACGACGCACGGACCCGCCTTGATGATCGTGGCAGGCACGACCGTGCCGTCGGTCTCGAAGACCTGGGTCATGCCGACTTTCCGTCCGATGATGCCTGTCACCATACGCAGAGCCCCGCGGTTCCGAGGTTCCAAGGTTCCGGGATTCCGGAACCTCGCCCCTACTTGCTGTGTTCCTTCCCGAACGCCTTGATCTCGACATCCACGCCGGCCGGCAGGTCGAGCTTCATCAGCGCGTCGACGGTCTGCGGCGTCGGCTCGAAGATGTCGATCAGGCGCTTGTGCGTCCGGATCTCGAACTGCTCGCGCGACTTCTTGTCGACGTGCGGCGACCGCAGCACCGTCCACTTGTTCTTCTCGGTCGGCAGCGGCACGGGCCCGGCCAGACGGGCGCCTGTCCGCTTCGCCGTGTCGACGATCTCGGTCGTGGACTGGTCGAGCACGCGGTAGTCGTACGCCTTGAGCCGGATGCGGATCTTGTCGGAAAACGGTGTCGCCATGGTTGAATCCCACTCAACTTCGAAGTTCGAAGTTCGAAGTTTCCCTACTTCCCCTGCACCCGCTTGATGACCTCATCGGCCGCCGAAGGCGGCAGCGGTTCGTACCGATCGAAGTGCATCGAATACGCGCCTCGCCCCTGCGTGCGCGAGCGGATATCGGTCGCGTAGCCGAACATCTCGGCCAGGGGCACGCGCGCGTTGATGACCTGCGAGCCGCCTCGCATCTCCATCGACTGGACGTGTCCGCGGCGGCTGTTCAGGTTGCCGATGACATCGCCCATGTACTCCTCGGGGACGACGACCTCCACGCGCATCACCGGCTCGAGCAGAATCGGATGCGCCTTCTTCGCCGCGTCCTTGAACGCCATCGACCCGGCGATCTTGAAGGCCATTTCGCTCGAGTCGACGTCATGGTACGACCCGTCGTACAGCTCGATCTTCACGTCGTCCATCGGGTAGCCCGCCAGCACGCCCGTGCTCATGGCCTCGCGGATGCCCTGATCGATCGGCTTGATGAATTCCTTCGGAATCGTGCCGCCCACGATCTCGTTCTCGAACGTGTACCCCTCGCCCGGCTTGCGGGGAATCATGCGGATCTTGGCGTGCCCGTACTGCCCGCGGCCGCCGGTCTGCTTGACGTAGCGCCCCTCGCCCTCGGAGGCCTTCGTGACGGTCTCCTTGTAGGCGACCTGGGGCGCACCGACGTTCGCCTCGACGCCGAACTCGCGCTTCAGGCGGTCGACGATGATCTCGAGGTGCAGCTCGCCCATGCCGGCGATGACGACCTGGCCGGTCTCGGTGTCCGTGCGGACGCGGAACGTCGGATCCTCGGCCATGAGCTTGCTCAGGCCCATGCCGAGCTTCTCCTGGTCGGCCTTGGTCTTCGGCTCGATCGCGAGCGAGATGACGGGCTCCGGGAAGTCCATCGCCTCGAGGATCACCGGGTGCTTCTCGTCGCAGACCGTGTCGCCCGTGGAGACCGACTTGAGACCCACGGCGGCCGCGATGTCGCCGGCGTAGACCTCCTTGATCTCCTCACGCTTGTTCGCGTGCATCTTCAGCAGCCGGCCGATGCGCTCGGTCTTCTGCTTCGTGGCGTTGTAGACCGGCATCCCGGACGTCATCACGCCCGAGTAGACGCGGATGAAGGTCAGCTGCCCGACGAACGGGTCGGTCATGATCTTGAACGCCAGCCCGGCAAACGGCGCGTCGTCGGCCGCCGGCCGCTCGGTCTGGGTCTCGTCCGCCTTCGACGGGTCGACGCCGATCATGGCCGGAATCTCGACCGGGGACGGCAGGTAGTCGACGACGGCGTCGAGCAGCGGCTGCACGCCCTTGTTCTTGAACGCCGACCCGCAGATGACCGGCACGAACGCGGCCTTCTCGCGGCGCACCGACTCGATCGTCCGCTTGCGCAGCGCGGCCGTGATCTCCTCTTCGGGAATCTCCTGGCCGTGGAGGTACTTCTCGAGGATCTTGTCGTCGACCTCGCTCACCTTCTCGATGAGCTGCTCGCGGTAGGCGTGCGCCTGCGCGGCCATGTCGGCCGGGATGTCGCCCACGACGTAGTCGGCGCCCATCGTCTCGTCCTTGTAGGTAATCGCCTTCATCCTGACCAGGTCGACGATGCCGACGAACTTGTCCTCGGCGCCGATCGGCAGCTGCACCGCGACCGGGTTCCCCTGCAGCTTGGTCCGTATCTGCTCGAAGGTCCGCTCGAAATTGGCGCCGATGCGGTCCATCTTGTTCACGAAGCAGATTCGCGGAACGCGGTACTTGTCGGCCTGGCGCCACACCGTCTCGGACTGCGGTTCGACACCCGCGACCGAGTCGAAGACCGCGACCGCGCCGTCCAGGACGCGCAGCGACCGCTCGACCTCGGCGGTGAAATCGACGTGCCCGGGGGTGTCGATGATGTTGACCCGCGTGTCGCGCCACGTGCAGGTCGTCGCCGCCGACGTAATCGTGATCCCGCGCTCCTGTTCCTGCTCCATCCAGTCCATGACGGCGGTGCCTTCGTGGACCTCACCAATCTTGTAGGTGATGCCGGTGTAGAAGAGGATGCGCTCAGTCGTCGTCGTCTTGCCGGCATCGATGTGGGCCATGATGCCGATGTTGCGGCAGCGATTGAGAGGAACTTGACGCGGCATGGGAGTTCGATAACTGCAAACTTCAGAGCTCGAACTTCGAAGTGCGAAGTTCGAAGCCTCATCTCTACCAGCGATAGTGGGCGAACGCCTTGTTGGCCTCCGCCATGCGGTGCGTATCCTCGCGCTTCTTCACCGCTCCGCCGCGCAGGTTCGCCGCGTCGAGCAGCTCGTTCGCGAGCTTCTCCTGCATCGTCTTGCCGTCGCCGCGGTCGGTCGCGTATCCGGCAATCCACCGGATGGAGAGCGACAGGCGTCGGTTCGGATTCACCTCGACCGGCACCTGATAGTTCGATCCGCCGACGCGACGCGACTTCACCTCGAGGCTCGGCTTCACGTTGTCGATGGCCTTCTTGAACACCTTGAGCGGATCGTCGGCCGTCTTGTCCTTCACGATATCCAGGGCCTTGTACATGATCCGCTCGGCAGTCGACCGCTTCCCGCCCTTCATGATCGTGCTGATGAACTTCGTCACCAGCGCACTGTTGTAGATCGGGTCGGCCGGAATCTCGCGCTTGGGAATCTCTCTGCGTCGCGGCATGACTCTCGCTCCGGTTAGGCCTTCTTCGGACGCTTGGCACCGTACTTCGACCGGCCCTGCATCCGGCCGGCGACGCCCACGGCGTCCAGCGTGCCGCGCACGACGTGATACCGCACGCCGGGCAGGTCCTTGACACGCCCCCCGCGAATGAGCACGAGCGAGTGCTCCTGGAGGTTGTGGCCGACGCCGGGAATGTAGGTCGTGACCTCGATGCCGTTCGTCAGCCGCACGCGCGCGACCTTCCGAAGCGCGGAGTTCGGCTTCTTGGGTGTCTGCGTGAAGACCCGCACGCAGACTCCGCGCTTCTGCGGACTGTCCTGCAGCGCCGGACTCTTCGTCTTGGTCAGGACCTTCTCACGGCCTTGACGCACCAGTTGGCTGATCGTTGGCATTCGGCTTCCCGCCCATCGCAATGGGCAATGAAGCGCCCCGCGTCCCGGCCTCGAGCCAAGCGACATGGCAGCGCCATCTGCGTCTCGGGCCTCAGAGCCGAAGCTCGGCACCCGAAACTCTCCCCTATTGCTGTTCTCTCAGCGTGGCGACCAGTGGACGGCGCAACGGGCGTCGTTCCAATCGCACAGAAACAACCGGGCCCCAGACACGCTCACAGGGTTGACGAGCGCCGCTGTCCCGGACGCGAGCCTAGATAGGGTGTCCCAGGCTCGATGACAACCTTGCGAGAGTAGCACGCGCCAGTACGCCGGTCAAGCAACTGACGCGTCTCCTCCCGCTCCTGACCGACTCACCCGCCAGACCGGCAGGACCGCACGTCGTCGGCGATCGAACCCAGACTCGACACGAACCCGCCGCCGCGCCCGAATCCGCCGCCGCTCGCCGATCGGATGAACGTGCTCGACGGCTGGAGCGGCAGCGTCGCAACGCTGCGGCAGAACGTCTCCCACCGGTCGAGCGGGTAGAGGTACTGCTCGACGTTCGAGAGGTAGAACGCGCTCACCGCGACGCCCTGCGCTCTCAGATAGGCGCCGATGGCCCGAACCGCCTTCGGTCCCGCGAAATCGCCGACGATGGGCACCACGAGGTTGCGGACCTCCAGGTCCTTCACGAACCCGAACGCCTCCTCGCTGGCCAGAAAGCTCCGCTCCACACCCTCGCCATCGGTGGCCGCCATCAGGTCCGCGTAGGTGGGGAATGGCCGAACCGCGACCCCGCTGTAATAGAAGGCCTGGTAGATCGTCCGGATCGCCGACAGGTCGCCCGTGCGCAGCGGCAGCCGGTGCACGTTCACGAGACGATCCTCGATCGCCGCCAAGTGCCGTCGAAAGAGCGCTTCGGACGGGTTGAGCCGGGCGAGCGCGCGGAACAGCTCGTCCGCGGACGCACCGGGCCCGATCCCGGCGGGCCGCGGCGTGGCAAACAGCATCGCGACGAAATCGGCCCGGTCGCGCGAGAGCTCGAAGATCGCCTTGTACATCAGCTGCAGGTCGAGGTTGCCCCGGCGGATGTCGAAGATGATGGCCATCCTCGGCCGGACGGCGGCCATGTAGGTGAAGTTCTGCTCGGGTCCGACCCCCAGGGTACACGCCATCGGGCCGGGTCCGGCGGACGAGATCCGGAATGACCAGCTCGAACCCGAGCTCGTTCGACGTGAGATTCGTGATGTCCTGCGATCGGAAATATCCGCCGGGCTCGGAGGCGTCGGCGACCAGCTTCCAGAAGGCCTGGTCGCTGAGTCGCGCTGGCAGCTCGACCGGGCGCCTGACGGGCGCCAGTGCGGCGCACGAGACGAACGCCACGATCAGCGCGACGACGCGCCGGCGGGTCACGGCGACGCCGCCCGGCCGGCCCGGCCGAGGCCGTCCCTCCCCACCATCGCCGCACGCGCCGGCCGCACGCCCGGGCTCATCGCGCCGCGCAGGCCTTCACTTCGGGCTCGATGAGCCGCGTCCGCGTCAGCCCCATGCCGCCGGGGCCGCGCCCGAACCCGCCGAACCCGCCGCTGCCGAACCCGCTGCCCGGCGCGCCCCGGCCGCTGAAGACATAGGAGCTCGTCGAGTCCAGCGGCAGGGTCGCGACGTTCGCGCAGAACTCGTCCCACAACGTGCCCCCCAGATACTGCTCGACGTTCGAGAGGTAGAACGTCGTCACCGTGCCGCCCTGCTCGCGGACGTACCGGCCGATGCCCCGTATCGCCTTCGATCCCGCGAAGTCGCCAACGACGGGCACCAGCAGATTCCTGGCCTCGAACTCCTTGATCGACGAGAAATTCTCCTCGCTCGCCAGGAATGAATGGTTCGTCCCCTCGTCGTCGGTCGCCTCCATGAGCTGCTCGTACGTCGGGGTGTTGCGCCCCCCCATGCGCCCCCGGCTGCCGAACGAGTAGTCGAGGTACGGCCCGCCACGGAAGAACGCCTCGCGATAGACGTACTCGATGCCCTCGGGGTCCTCCGGCCGGAGCTTGAACCCGTGATGACGCGTCAGCCAGTTCAGGACGGCGTCGAGGTTCGCCTGGAAGAGCGCTTCGGTCGGTTGCACGCGGTCGTACGCCTCGAAGAGTTCGTCGACGGTCGAGGCGGTCGTCAAACCGGCCGGCCGCGGCCGCGAGTACAGACGCGACAGGAAGTCGGCGCGGTTCTGCGACATCTCGAAGAGCGCCTTGTACAGCAGGTGCTCGTGCAGGTTCCCGCGCCGGATGTCGATGATGAATGCCATGCGCGGCTTCAGCGCCGTGATGTACGTGAAGTTGATCTCCGGCGCGACGCCCAGGTAGACGCCGCCCGGCTTGATCCGTCGCTGCAGATCGGGAATCACCTGCTGGTAGCCGATCTCGTTGGACAAGAAGTTGTCCGATCGGAAGAACCCGTTGACCTCCGACAGATCCTCCGCGAGCTGCCAGAACTCCGCATCGGTCAGCTTGTCCGGCAGCGTGACGCGCGCGCGCAGCGGCGAGCCTGCGCAGAGCAGTCCCAACACGAGCACGAGCGAGCCCATCGCAAGTCGGTGCGGTCTGGTGAGCATGGTGGTTGGAGTCTATAGAATGGTGCTTCGAACGTGCAATCGAGAACAACCGGATCCACCGGGACCTGGCTCCTCGTCTCGGGCGTGTACGCCGCGCTGACGCTGCTCTACGGCTGGCCGCTGCTCACGTCACTGGGTTCGCGGCTGCCGGGCGACCTCGGCGATCCGGGCCTCAACACCTGGATCATCTGGTGGAACGCACACGCGCTGCCCTTCACCGCGCGCTGGTGGAATGCCCCCATCTTCTTTCCGACGCCGGGAGCCCTCGCGCTGTCGGAGAGCCTCCTTGGCCTGGCGCCGCTCACGACGCCGCTCCAGTGGCTGGGCGTCACGCCCGCCGGCGCCTACGACGTGGCCTTCCTGCTGTCGTTCTTCTCGGCGGGGCTGGCGGCCCACGCCCTGGCGCATCGGCTGACCGGCCGCCACGCGGCCGGCCTGGTCGCCGGCGTGGCCTACGGGTTCAATCCGTACCGCGCGGCCCACATTCCCCATCTCCAGATCCTGATGTCCTGCTGGATGCCGGTCGGCCTTCTGGCGCTGCACGCCTATTCCGAGCGCGGCCGGCGCCGCGACCTCCTGCTCGCCGGCGTGGCCTGGACGATGAACGGCCTGACCAACGGGTACTTCCTGATGTTCTTCGCCGTGCTCGCGGGCGGCTGGGTCGTCTGGTTCGCGCGCACGTGGCGGCAACGGCTCGCCATCGCCGGGACGCTCGGGCTGGCCTCGCTGCCGCTGGTCCCCCTGCTCGCGGGCTACCACCATTACCAGCAGGCGCTGGGCGTCTCGCGCGGCATCAGCGAGATCACCCTGTACAGCGCCGACCTGAGCTCGATCTGGGCGGCCTCGCCCGTCCTCTGGCTCTCGCGGCACTGGACGCTCGCACCGCTGCCGGAAGGCGAGCTGTACCCGGGAGTCGTCGTGCTGACACTCGCGGTGACGGCTCTTGGCGTCGAGCGGCGCCTCCTCGCCGTGCGACCGGAGGAACCCGCCGAGTCCGGCATCCGCCGGCGGACGCGCCAGTGCCTGTTCTGGAGCGGCATCGCGGTCGCCCTTGCCGCGGCCGCTTCCTGGGCGTTCGGGGGATGGCAGATCTCCGCCGGCGGCCTGCACATCTCGATGAACCGGCCGCACAAGGCGATCACCACGGCGACCTGGCTGGTCGTGTTCTCCGAGCTGCTGCACCCGCGGCTGTCTGCAGCCTGGCGGAACCGGACCCCTTCGCTCTTCTACCTGGTGGCCGCCGCGGCGATGTTCGTCCTCGCCCTCGGGCCGCTGCCGCGCGCCTTCGGCGTGCCGATCTTCTACAAAGCGCCGTACGCGGGGCTGATGGCGCTGCCTGGCGGTCACTCGCTCCGGGTGCCGGCGCGCTTCGGGATGCTCGTCATGCTCTGCCTCTCGCAGGTGGCCGCCCTCGCCGTCGCGCGGTGGTCCGGCCGCCACCGGTGGGCGATCGCCGCGCTGGTCCTGCTGGTCGCGCTCGATGGCTGGGTCCCTGTGCTCAGGACCGCGCCGGTGCCGCCGCCCGTGGATCTGGCGGGACTCGATGCGACGACGCCGGTCCTCGAGGTGCCGATGCCGGATCTGTACGCGGACACCGCGGCGATGCTACGGGCCACCGCGCACGGCCATCCGCTCGTCAACGGGTACAGCGGCTACGAGCCCGAATCGCACGTCGCGCTGCGGACGGCCATCCAGACCCTGGACCCGTCCGGCGTCGCGGCCATCCGTCGTCGCGGACCGCTGCTGGTCATCGTGGACCCGGCGCGCGATCCGGACGGGCGGTTCCGCGCGTTCGTCTCGGCGCTTCCCGACGCCAGGCTCCTCCGCGACACGCCGGCCGGCGTCGTCTTTGCGCTGCCGGCGACCCACGGCGCCTGACCGACTCGTCAGAACTGCCAGCGCGTGTTCAGGTCGTAGTAGCGGCGGATCCGGCCGGCCAGGAAATCCCGGACGGAGGCCCGCATGGGATCGAGCACCGTCGCGCGTCCGTCGCTCCACTGCATCGGTCCGGCGTAGCCCATCCGGCTCGACACCGATCGGATGAACGCGCTCGCGTCGCTCAGCGGAAACGTGGCCACGTTCCGGTAGAAGTCGTCCCAGATGCCGTCCTGGAACAAGTACTGCTCCACGTTCGAGACGTAGAACGCGCTCACGACCTCGCCGTGCTCGCGGGCGTAGCGCCCGACGGCGCGCAGCGCCTTCGGCCCGGCGAAATTACCGACGACCGGCACGAGCAGATTCTTCTCCTCGAACGCCTTCAGATACCGGAATGCCGCTTCGCTCGACAGATAGCTGCGGTTCTGGCCTTCCCAGTCCGTCTGCTCCATGAGCTCCTCGTAGCTGGGGAAATTGCTCCAGAATCCGCCGCGGCGCCCGAACCCGCCGAAGCCGCGGTTCCCGTAGGCGCCCGGTACCGGCACGCTCATCGTGTACCGAACGGCCGGTCCTTCCCAGAAGAACTGCCAGTAGATGCCCTCCAACTGCTGCAGGTCCTCCGCCGCGAGTCTGAATCCGTGACGCTGGATCAGGTGCTGCTCGATCGCCCGCACGTTGTCCCGGTACAGGGCCTCGCTCGTGTCGACGCCCGCGAAGGCCGCGAACAGGGCCTCGGCGGACGCCTCCGGGCGAAGCCCGTCGGGCCGCTTCTTGGAGAAGAGCCGCGAGAGAAAGTCCGCCCGGTCGGACGACAGCTCGATCAGCGCCTTGTACATCAGGTGCTCGAGCAGATTGCCGCGCCGGATGTCGACGATGAACGCCATCTTCGGCTTCACGGCGAGAATGTAGGTGAAGTTCTGGTCTGGCGCCACGCCGACGTACACGCCGCCGTGCACGCGGCGTTCGAGCGCCGGCACCACGTACTGGAAGGTGTGTTCGTTCGAGACCAGATTTTCCGACCGGAACGAGCCGTTCGGCTCGGACATCTCCGAGATCAGATTCCAGAACTCGGCGTCGCTCAGCCGGGCCGGCAGCGGACCGGCCGCGCGCAGCGCCTGGATGGGTGCGCTCGGAGACCATTGCGGCGCGAAGGACAGCAGTCCGAGCCCGGCCGCGACCACGAGCGCCAGAACGAGCCGCCGGACCATCGGTCCCTCCTACCTGATCCCCCGGCCGCGCAGGTCGACGTAGCTCTGCACTTTCCCCTCGGACAGGTCGTGCAGCAGCCCTTTGATCGGGTCCAGCACTTCGAGGCCGCTGATGGATCGGATGAACACGCTCCCGTCATCGAGCGGGAGGCCGTTGAGATTGTCGTAGAAGCTGCGCCAGACATCGTTCTGGAAGAGGTACTGCTCCACGTTGGAGACGTAGAACGCGGCCACCGTCGTGCCCTGGTCGGTCAGGTAGCGGCCGACCGCGCGCAGGGCCTTGGGCCCGGCGAAGTCGCCGACGACGGGGATCACGAGGTTCCGCGTCTCGAGCTCCCTGACCGTCCGGAAGGTCTCCTCGTTGGCCAGATAGCTGCGATTCTGCCCGTCGGCATCCGTGGCCATCTGCAGCTCTGCGTAACTCGGCATGTTCCCGAACCGGAACCGGCCGCGCCCGTTCGCGTTGCTGGACTGATAGGTGATGGCCGGGCCAAAGGCGCCGAACATCCCGAAGATGTGCTCGAGCTGCTCGAGGTCCTCGCCGCTCAGTCGGAAGCCGTGTTTCCTCACGAGCTGGTCCTCGATGGCGCGCAGCGTCTCCTTGTGCAGCGCCTCGCTGGCCGGCACGTCCGCGAATGCCGCGACGATATCGGTCGCGCCCGACATGCCGCCCAGCCCGTCGGGCCGCCGGCGCGAGAAGAGCCGCGAATAGAAGTCGGCGCGGTCCGCCGAGAGCTCGAACAGCGCCTTGTACATCAAGTGCTCCAGCAGGTTCCCCCGCCGGATGTCGACGATGAATGCGATCTGGGGATCGAGCGCCGCGATGAACGTGAAGTTCTGATCGGGCGCGACGCCGAGATAGGCGCCGCGGCCCCGCCTTTGCTGCAGCGCGGGAATCACGTGCTGGAACAGGCGCTCGTTCGAGATCAGATTGTCCGACTGGAAATAGCCGTTCGGCTCCGAGAACTCCGTCACCAGGCGCCAGAATTCCTGGTCGCTCAGGCGCGCCGGCAGGCCCGCCGGTGCTCCCGCGGCCAGCGGTGAAGACGCCGGGGCGATCGCCAGGACCAGGGCCAGCACGGCCGGGACCAGGCGGCGCTGCAGCACGCTGTGCACGGGCGATCGACACGCGCGCCCGAGCGGACTACTTCGAGTGCGCGAGTACATCCCAGTATGTTCGAATCTTCCCGTCATTGAAGTCCTGGATCAAGGCCGTCATCGAATCGAGGAGCGTCGTCGAGCGCGACCCGGGCGCGCCCTGGCACCGGTCGAAACAGCTCCGGATGAACCGGCTGGAGGCGTCGAGCGGCAGTGCCGCCACGTTCCGGGCGAAGCGACCCCAGGCGCCACTCTGGAACAGGTAGTTCTCCACGTTCGACGTGTAGAACGCCCCGACGCGCGTGCCGTGCGCCTCGAGCCAGGCGCCGACGGCCCGCAGGGTCTTCGGCCCGGCGAAGTCGCCGACGAGCGGCACGAGCAGGTTGCGCTCCTCGAACGCCTTGAGCGCGCGAAAGCCCGCTTCCGACGACAGATAGCCGTGCAGGCGCCCGGCGGCGTCCGTCTCGCGCTGGAGCTCGGCGTAGGTCGGATACCGCATCCGCTGCGCGCGCGAGCTGTTGTAGGAGAGCGCCGGGCCCGCCGCGTGGAAGGCGGCGTAGACGTATTCGATCCCGCTGACGTCCTCGGGGCGCAGCGAGAACCCGTGGCGCTCCGTCAGCCAGCGGCCCATCGCTGCCAGTGTGCGGCGGTACAACGCCTCGTCGGGCGGCGCGGCCGCATAGGCGTCGAGCAGGGTGGCGACGTCGGTCCCGGGTCCGAGGCCGCTCGGCCGCGCGCGGGCGAACAGGAGCGACAGAAACGCCGCGCGGTCCTCCGCCATCTCGACGAGGGCCTTGTACATCAGGTGCTCCTGCAGGTTGCCCCGCCGGATGTCCGGCACGAAGGCAATGGCCGGCCGCAGCGCGATGATGTAGGCGAAGTTCTGCTCCGGACCGACGCCAAGGTAGGCGAGACCCGGCGGCACGTCCTTCGCCAGTCGAGGAATGACGTACTGGTACGTCGTCTCGTTCGAGAGCAGGTTGTCGGAATCGAAGTAGCCGTTCGGTTCGGAGAAGTCTTCGACGATCCGCCAGAACTCGCGGTCCGAGAGGCGACCGCCGAGCGCGACGGTCCCGCCAGCCGCAGCCGACGGGGACTGGCCCGGCGCGACGACCGGCGCCGGAGATCCGAAGCGGTCGTCCGCCTGACCGTTGACCAGCCGGCCGGGGGCGGCGAGCCAGATCGCCGCTCCCGCGCCCAGCGCGGCTCCAAGGAGGCGGACGCTGCGCAGGATCATGGCCCAGCGCCGGCTAACCCGCCGGACGTCCCTCGCGACGTGGCCCGGACGCCATCATTGGCCGTTCGACGGGTGCGCGCCCGGACCGCAGTTCCTCGTCTCGTCCGGCATCGATCCGAGGAACGTCATCAGACCGCCACGCCCCCCGCCCTGCGACGTACGGATGAACGTGCTGGAGGCGTCGAGCGGCATCGTCGCCACGTTGGCGCAGAACGCGCCCATCAGGTTGTCCTGATACAGATACTGCTCGACGTTGGAGAGGTAGAACGCGGTCACGGTGGCCCCATGGTCCCGGATGTAGTTCCCGACGGCGCGGAGCGCCTTCGATCCGCCGAAGTTGCCCACGACCGGCACGATCAGGTTCTTCTCCTCGAGCTCCTTCACCGCCCGGAAGTTCTCTTCGCTCGACAGGAAGCTGCGCGTGGCGCCGCCGTTCTGCGTACCGTCGCTGGCTTCCATCAGGTCCGCGAAGCTGGCCATGTTCCCGCGATAGCTGCCGCCGTTCGACGAGTTGTACGTGATGGACGGTCCCCACCAGTAGAAGTTGTGGTAGACGTAGTCGATTCCTTCGAGGTCTTCCTTCCCGAGCGGGAGCCGATGCTTGCGGGTCAGGACGTCGTACAAGGCGCGCAGGTTCGCCTGATACGCGTCCTCGCCGGCCGTCGGCGCGCGGGTCTCGTCCCAGTACGCCTGCTGGAGGTCGTGCGCCGATGTCCGCTCGCTCAGCCCGGCCGGGCGCTTCTTGGTGAACAGCCGCGACATGAAGTCAGCCCGATCGGTCGAGAGCTCGAAGAGCGCCTTGTACATCAGATGCGTGTGGAGGTTCCCGCGACGGACGTCGGTGATGAAGACCATCTTCGGCTTCAGCGCCGCGATGTAGGTGAAGTTCTGCTCCGGGCCGACGCCGAGATAGACACCGCCCGGCCTGGTCCGGCCGAGGAGCTCCGGAATCACGGTCTGAAACCACTGCTCGTTCGACACCAGGTTGTCCGACCGGAAGTACCCGTTCTCCTCGGACAGGTCGCTGCTGAGCTGCCAGAAGCCCTGGTCGCTCAGACGTGTCGGCAGCGAGTCGGCGGAGGCGACGATGCGCCGCGCGGGCGAGAGCGCACCGAGACCAACGATCAGGAGGAGCGTGACGAACGTGCGGCGGCGGATGCGCATGGCGGAGAACCCCGGAAAAGGGACGCGGAGAGCGTCGACTGTCTAATCCTCGGCGGCCCCCGGTCCATTTGTATATCGGTTATCTCCCTTGTTGTCGCCGAATAGCATCCTGCAGGGCCTGCAGGGTCTCGGGTTTGCCGGTGAACAGGTTGTCCGGAAACCGGCCGGCATAGGTCACCAGGTCCTGATAGATCGGGTCGCTTTCATACAGGTTCAGCCCCATGCCGGCCAGATACTGCAACCGCAGGTTGCTGTCGCGGTTGATCAGCGCGTCCTTCAGGTACCCGCCCATGTCGGCCGGCTGGCCCGCATAGTTGGCGAACAGGTCGAGGGCCGAGCTGATCCCGACCTCGGTCAGCGACCGCAGGACCTCCGCGTACTCGGGGCTGTGCAGCCGCGCTTCGATGCGGTCGACGTCGAACTTGACCGGCGCCTTCGGCCCGACCAGGACCAGGTCGTAGCCGCGTCCGTTCTGCGTGTTCGCCAGGATGAAGCCGCCCGGAAACACCTTGAAGAACGTCGCGATCTCGCTCTTGACCGCCTCCGGGTTGCTCTCGTAGAGCTGGACGAAGAGCGTCACGAGTCCCCCGTCGGTGAGGCGCTCCTTGACGGCGGTGAAGAACTCCTCCGTGTAGAGGGCCGCCGCGCCCTTCACCCAGGGATCGAGCGGATCCGACGTCAGGGCATCGATCGGCTCCTTGTGCGTCAGGATGAAGTGGCGTGCGTCGTCGATGTGCACGTCGACCTTCGGATTCTCGATGACGTTGAAGTTCTGCGGTCCGAAGTACTTGTCCACCGTCCACGGCACGAGCTTCTCGATCTCGGCAATCGTCTCGTGCTTGAGGCGCGGGTCGATCGAGACGGCGCCGGCGGTCACCCCCGCGCCGCAGCCGATGACGATGACCTTGTCGGGATGCTCGGACAGCAGCGTCGTCGTATGGCCGAGCATGCGCTGCAGGCGCATGTCCTGCGGCTCGCTCGACGCCTGCACCTTCCCGGCGTTGTGGTAGTTGCGCACGCCGCTCGACAGCTCCGAGACGGCGACCGACGCGTTCATGCCCTCGCCGGAGTAGATGATGTTGCTCTGGCCGACCCAGGTCGCCGAATAGCGGCCGTAGGCGATGAGTAGCCCGGGCACGGGGTGAACGCTTCGCACGAAGAGTCCCGCCGCGCCGGTCGCCAGCACGAGGGCGATGACGCTCGCCCACTGGAACCTGGACGTGCCATCCTGACCGGCGGCCGCGGGCGCGAGCATCAGCAGGGCGCCGAGCACGGCCAGGACGATCAGCACCTGCTGCGCGTGCTGGCTGCCAATCCACCAGACGAGGAGCAGGCTCGCGACGAGCGACCCGGCGATGGCGCCCACCGTGTTCGCGGCGTACACGCCGCCGACCAGGCGCGCGGGATCCTGGCCGCGCCGCGCGACCGCAGCCAGCGCCAGCGGGAAGCTGGCGCCCCAGAGAATCGCCGCCGGCAGCACCACCCAGAGACAGCGGACGAAATCGAGCTGCAGATTCAGCCAGGGATCCGTCGAGATCGACGGATTGATCGGCCAGTACGGCAGCGACTGGGTCAGCATGTACGCGGCCCAGGCCATCGCGCCGCACAGGCCCATCTGACACCAGCCGAGCGCCACGCGCGGACGCGCCACGCCGCGCGCCATCGCGGCCCCGACGCTGCTGCCGATGCCCAGGCCGATCAGGAAGACCGCGAGAATCAGGGAAAACGTGTACGTCGTCGCGCCGAAGACGAGTGAGAGGATCCGGGTCCAGATCACTTCGGCCGCGAGCGCCGTGAGGCCGGACAGCGCGATCGTCACGTAGACCGCCGGCGCGCCCCCGACCTTCACCGGCGCGGCGTCCTGATCCGACCGTCCCTCCTGAGGCGTCGCCCGCGCGATCGCGAGCCCGCCGAAGCCGACCAGCACGTTCAAGGCCAGCGCGGCCAATGTCGCGATCGTCACGTCGAACTGCCGGAGCAGATAGAAGCCGGCGAGCAGGCTCCCGAGAACGGCGCCGAAGATGTTGCCGCCGTAGAAGAAGCCGAGCCAGGACACGCCCCGCGGCGTCGTCTCGACCCAGCGCGACATCGCCGGCAGCGTCGCGCCCATCATCAGCGTCGGCGGCAGCAGACAGAGGCTGGCGACGAGACAGCGCAGGAAGAGGCTGACGCTCGATCCGCCCCACGTCGTGTAGACCAGCGTCACGAACGGCATCCCGAACAGAATCAGCAGTCCGAACACGCCGATCGCGAGCTCGAGGATGGCATACACGCGCAGGGGGTGATGCCGCCGGCCGATGAGCCGCGGCAGGAAGAGGCTGCCAAGGCACATTCCGCCCATGAACGTGCCGAGCAGCACGCCGAGCGACACCGGCGAGACGCCGATCACGAGCTGCAGCAGCTGCAGCCAGACGATTTCGTATATCAGCGCCGCGCATCCGCTGCCGACGAACAGGAACAACAGCATCGGCAGATAGCGCTGTGCGGCGGATGACGACGGCTGATCGAGTGAGTCAGTCATAAGGAAATGCGGATGCTAACACGAGGACAACACGTGTCGTGTTCCAGGCGTTTCGGTGGAGGTTTCGAAGTCTTGACTTCCGGGGTTCCGGGAATCCGGGGTTCCGAGGTTCTCGTGAGATTGAGACGTCCGCGCTGCTCGGCCCCGAGCGCGCGCTGCGCACATTATATATACAGGTCCGGGGGCGCCGTGCGGGCGTGCGCGCCGCCGTTTCTCGCCGGCCAGCGACGTGGAACGCGAGTCGGAATACACTACCCCTGGCATGTCTACACCGATCACACGCGTAGGACTCGTCGGGCTCGGCATCATGGGCAAGCCGATGGCCCGGAATCTCCTGAGGGCAGGCTTCGAAGTCACCGTGCACAGCCGCACCCAATCGCGGGTGGACGAACTGGTGCAGGCCGGGGCACGCGCCGGCGCCGGCCCGGCCGACGTAGCGGCCCGCTCCGAGCTGGTCGTCACGATCGTGCCCGACTCGAGCGACGTCGAACAGGTGGCGACCGGCCCCGGGGGCGTGCTCGAAAGCGCGCGGTCCGGACTGATCGTCGCGGACATGTCCACGATTTCGCCCGCGGTCACCAGAACGCTCGCGGCGCGAGCCGCATCCGCCGGCACTTCATGGCTCGACGCCCCCGTATCCGGCGGCGAAGCCGGCGCCATCGCCGGCACGCTGACGATCATGGTCGGCGGCGACGCGGCGACGTTCGAGCGGGCGCTGCCGGTCTTCCAGGCGATGGGCAAACGCGTGACCCACATCGGCCCGTCGGGCCACGGACAGCTCGCGAAACTGTGCAACCAGATTCTCGTGGCCATCAACCTGCTCGGCGCGAGCGAAGCGCTGGTCTTCGCCGCCAAGGCCGGACTCGACCTGGACAAAGTCCACGGCGCCCTCTCCGGGGGCGCGGCCAACAGCTGGGCATTCGAGCACCTCGGCCGCAAGATGCTCAACCGCGACCTCAAGCCGGCGTTCAAGGTCGCCCTGCAACAGAAGGATCTGCGGCTGGTCAGCGAGGCGGCGCGCGAGATCTGCGCCCCCGTCATCGGCGCCGACCTCGTCCAGCAGCTGCTCCGCGTGCTCGAAGCGCAGGGGCGCGGGGAAGACGGCACTCAGGCGCTCGTGACCGTGCTCGAATCGCTGGCGGGCACCAAGGTGGAGAGCGCGTCGGCAGAACGCCGGGCCTGACGCCCGGCGTCTGCTGACTGGCCGGAGCGTCAGGCCCGGGCGGTCGGCGTCCGGCCCTCGGCCCGGGGTCTACATGAGCGCGTCCTTGCAGTACTGGACGCACTTCTTCACTTCCTGAACCGCGTCGGATGTCTGCGGAATCTGGTACTCGAGCTCGATCGAGGCCGGGAACTTCCATCCGTTCTTCGCGACGAGCTGCAGCATCGCCTTGATCGGCGTCTCGCCGGTCCCCCACGGCAGGTTCAGCGCGCAGTGCGCCATCGTCGTTCGATCCTTGAGATGGAAGCTCGAGATCCGGCCGTGGAACTTGTTCAGGAAGTCGAGCGGCGACCCGCCCGGGTTCGTGGCCGCGACGAAATGCCCGAGATCCACGTTCGCCATGTTGCCCTTCGATACGGCGAACGCTTCGTCGAATACCGTCATGCTGCCCTGCTGGTGCGTGTGGTACGCCACGAGCATCTGATGCTTCAGCGCGGTGTCGCCCAGACGCTTGAGGGTCTTCGACGCGTCGGGGCCGGCCGGCAGCTCCAGGGTCACGTGGCTGGCGCCGAGCGTCTTCGCGACGGTGAACGCGTAGTCGAGGTCCTCGTCGGTGCCGTTGGCCTGGATGTCCTTGACCGCGTAGATGCTGACGCCGGCGTCGTTGTACATCTTCCGCAGGTCCTTGAAGATGTCCATCGAGAGTCCCGAACGCCACTTGCGCTCGGCGGCGGCTGCCGCCATCTGCTCGGGCGTCTGCTGCCCGCGGCCGCCGCCCCCCGCGCGTGCGCCCGCTCCGGCGCGCCCGGCGGCGGCTCCGCCTCGTGCCGCGCCCCCTCCGCGCGGCGCCGGACACGGCTGCCCGTTCCACTGTCCGGCCGGCTGGTTGTTGCCGGGTCCCGTCATCATCCCCGCCACCGGCGCGAACGACGGCGCTTCGCCGCGGCCTCCCGGCTCGCCGCCGGGTCCGCCGGGCCGTCCCGCCCGCCCGCCACCGCCGCGGCCGGCCCGCCCGGCCGCCAGTTCCGCCGGGTAGTTCCCCTTCTTCTGCGCCCAGTCGTTCACCGGGCCGCCCATCAACTCACACGCGCTGATGCCGGACTCCACGATGTAGCGCAGCGTGGCTTCGGCGCTCTGGTCGGGCATGCTGCGATAGCTGTAGGTGATCGTGCCGATCTGGACGCCGTTGAACACCGAGTTCGGCTTCGCCTGCAGCAGAGCCGAACCGAAGACCGACTTCTCGAACAGCGCGGCCGCCGGCAGGGTCGCCAGCGCCAGCCTTCCGAACTCACGTCGTGTGTATGCCATGGTGTCTCTCCGTTAAAAGCCAGAAGCCAGAAGCCAGAAGCCAGAAGCCAGAAGACGGAAGCTCGAACTCCAGTAGGCGCGAGGATATCCCGGATTGGGCGCACCGTGCCCCGGTCCGTGCCAGATCGAGAGTCCCCCCATCACGTCCTCCAATCAGCGCAATTGGATGGATACCCCCCGGGTTGCTGAGCATGCCGTCCCTGGACACCGGAACAATACTCCTGCGCAGCCGGGGTGTTTACTGAAGAGGTAGAAAGCGCCAGGCATCATGCTGCGTTCCGGACCAGAAGTCGTTTCTCACGGCTGAAATCGTCTGAAAAAGTCTGAAACGACCCCGTGCGGGCAGCGGTATACAATTCGGGCGCGCATGACGGCCTCTCCCCGGTGCTACGCGTTCGGGCCGTATGTTCTGAATCTGGGCCGCGGCATCCTCCTGCGTCACGGAACGCGCGTCCCCACCACCCCTCGAATCCTTCACCTGTTGGAAGTGCTCGTGACGCACGCGGGAGAGGTCCTCGACAAGGACGACCTGATCCGCCAGGTGTGGGGCGGGACGATCGTCGAAGAGAACAATCTCGCCCGACAGATCTCGAGTCTGCGGAAGGTGCTCGGCGAAACACCTGGCAGCTGCGACTACATCGCGACGGTGCCAGGGGTCGGCTACCGCTTCGTCGCGCCGGTGACCGGCGTCGAACCCGGCGCGGAGCTCGCGGCACTGATGCCGCCCCGGCCGCCTCGCTGGCGGTGGGATCACCTCCTCGAGGGCGCCGTTGCCATGATCGCCGTGGCGGCCGTCGCCGCGTTCGTCTCGACGAGGCGCGAACGCACGGCTTCGAATGCCGCTCCGGTCCAACGCTCGATCCGGCAGTTCACGTTCGGCGCCGGACTGCAGCAGGATCCGGCCTGGTCTCCCGACGGTCGCCGGCTGGCGTTTGCGTCCGATCGCCTCGGCAGCCAGGACATCTGGGTCGAGCGCGTGGGCGACACCGACGCCGCGCGGGTGACGTCATGGCCCTCCCGCGAATGGGAGCCCGACTGGTCGCCCGACGGTCGGATGATCGCCTTCCGCTCGGATCACAACGGGAGCGGCCTCTACGTCGTGTCCTCCGGCGGCGGCGAGCCGCGGCGGATCTCCAGCTTCGGCCGCCGCCCGCAGTGGTCGCCCGCGGGCGACTGGATCCTGTTCTCGAACGCGAGCGTCCGGACGGGCACGCGAAGACTGTACGTCGTGGCGCCTGACGGCGGAGCGCTCCGCGAAGTGTGCACGGGCGCGATCGAGCCGTTCATCTCGTCGGCGTGGGCCAGCTCGGTGGAGGCCGCGTGGCACCCGGACGGGCGCCGCGTGTCCCTCTGGGGACGGATCGGCGACCGGTGGGCGCTGGTCACCGTGCCCGTCTTTGGCGGGCCGGAGACGTCGTCGGCCATTCCGGACGCGGTCCTCCGGGACATCGAGGACTCGCATCTCAAGCTGGGCCGCTTCATCTGGGCGCCGTCGGGCAGGTATCTCTTCTTCGAAGGCGAGAGCGGCGAGACGCACAACGTCTGGCGCGTCGGGGTCGATCCGGCGACGCTCGCCTGGACCGGGGCGACGGAGCGGCTCACGACGGACGTCGGCGAGGAGCGCGACATCGCTCTGTCGTCGGATGGGGGGCGCCTGGCTTTCACCGTACGGTCGCAGCGGACGCGCCTCTGGTCCTTCGGCTTCGATCCGCAGAACGGGAGGCTGGGTGGAGACGCACATCCGCTGACCGCCGGCAGCGCGGCCCAGGTGGACGTCGATACGCTTCGGGACGGCAGTCGCCTGGCCTACCGTGCCGTCCAGGCGGGCCGGAGCGAGGTTCGAGAGCTCCAGCCCGGGAGCAGCGAGGACCGCGTGCTGCTCGTGAGCAACGACTGGAGTCCCTCGAGCCCGCGGTGGTCGTCGGACGGGCGACGGCTGGCCTATTCGCGGCCGTCGGCCTCGGGGACCGCCGGAGCCGGCAAGAACGTGGTCGCCGTCCTCTCCACGGACGAGCGGCGCGAGCAGCTCGTGTCGCTGCCAGGGGACGCGATTCTGCGGCCCTCCGACTGGTCGAGCGACGGCAAGACCCTTCTCGGCGATTGCCGTGTCTCGGCGGGCGAAGCGATGGCCATCTGCTCGATTCCGGCGCCGGGTTCGGGACAGCAGGCCGGCGCGCTGCGCGTCCTGTTCCGCGACCCGCAGAAGAACCTCTACGGCCCGCGCTTCTCGCCGGATCACCGATGGGTCAGCTTCGTCGCCGTCGACACCCGGGGTTCGTCCTCGTCGCGCATCTACGTCGCGCCCGCCTCCGGCGGACCGTGGGTCACCATGACCGACGGGCAGTCTTTCGCGGACAAGCCGCGATGGGCGCCAGACGGGCGCACGGTCTATTTCATCTCCGATCGTGACGGACACCTCAACCTGCGCGGCCGGAAGTTCGAGCCCGACGCCGGCGCGCCGGCGGGTGAGACGTTCTCGGTCACGTCGTTCGAGAGCCCGCGCCGCGGTCTCCCCGCCAACATCAAGCAGATCGAGTTCGCCATCGCCGAACACCGGCTGTTCCTGCCGCTGACCGAGACCGAAGGCGACGTCTGGATCCTCGACGACGTCGATCGATAGACGCGGGGCGCGCCGCCCGTATCGTCGCCGTTCGGGTCCTCCTCACGAGTCGGCCGTTCCGTATACGATGTATCGGCGCGTTCGCGCGTCCTTTTTGGCTCATCCAGCCAGAGACGACGATGAAGAAGAGCAGGAAGAAGAAGGAGAGCAGCATGCGTGTGTCAGAACGGAGAGCGATCGGCACGATCATGGTGGTCGTCGGCCTGGGCCTGACCGCCGCACTCACCGCCCAGGGCGGCCCGGCGCCGTCCCTCAAGGACCCGGCGAGCCTGACCGAGGATGCGCCGGCGAAATACAAGGTGCGGATGGAGACGAGCAAGGGCGACTTCACGATCGAGGTCGAGCGGGATTGGGCGCCGCGCGCGGCCGTCCGCTTCTACAATCTCGTGAAGAACGGCTACTACAACGACTGCCGGTTCTTCCGCGTGCTGCCCGGATTCATCGCGCAGGTGGGCATCAACGGCGATCCGGCGGTCAATCAGGTCTGGCGAGGCACCCGGATCATCGACGACGCCCGCAAGCAGACGAACGAGCGGACGTACGTCAGCTTCGCCGCTGGCGGCCCGAACACGCGGACCACCCAGATCTTCGTCAACATCAAGGACAACGCCCCGCTCGACGAGGCGAACATGGTGCCCTTCGGCAAGGTGTCGTCGGGAATGGACGTCGTGGAGAAGCTCTACAGCGGGTACGGAGACGGACCGCCGAATGGCAAGGGACCGGAGCAGTCGAAGGTTCAGCTCGAAGGCAACGCGTACCTCCTGAAGGACTACCCGAAGCTCGACTACATCAAGACGGCCGTGATCGAAGACGACTAGAAGTAGAGAGTGAAAGGCCGCCGGGCCGACCGTCCCGGGCGGCGGTCGGCCCTGGCGCCTACTTCTTCATCGGCATCGACGTCGGCGCGGCGGCCTTCACCGTCTCCTGGTGAAAGACGGCGACCCACTTGCCGCCGCGGTTCGCGTACACCGTCGACGCGAAGACCGGGCTCTTGACCGGCTGATCCATCATCGTGCCCTTGCCGCTCCAGGTGTAGGTCAGAACGGCCGTGCCATCGTCGACCCAGAGCACCTTGAAGTCATCGAGCTTCATATCGGTGATCTTGGCCATCCCAGGCTTGAGCATCTTCTCGAACTCGCTCACCGGGGAGACACCCATCATCTCGTCGATGCTCCACGCGTCGGCGGCGACGACGGACTTGAACGCGGCCAGATCACCCCTGACGACGGCGTCGTTGACCTTGCGTTCGTTCACGATGAGCGCCTGCTCGATGGCCGCCTTGCCGGACGCCGCTTTCGAGGCTGCGGCTTTCTTGGCCGGCACCTGCGCCGACGCCACACCGGTACACAACAACAGACACGACGCTGCGAGAATCAGTTTCATCCCCATCCTCCTGGACGGAACGTCTCAGTTCAGCACGAACATGTAGAGGCCGCCGCCGGCGCTGAACAGGACGTGCTGTTTGCCATCGAGCATGAACGTCTCGGCCGGCGCGCCCAGCCCGCCAATCTGCGAGTACCACAGGGCCTTGCCCGTCCGCGCGTCCCACGCCTCCACGTTCGGCGGGTTGGTCAGGAACAGCACGCCGCCGGCGGTCGAGAGCAGGCCGGAGCTCCCGCCCCTCAGATCCTTGCGCCACTTGACCTCGCCGGTCTTGTAGTCGATGGCATCGAGCTTCGTGCCCCACGACAGGCTGCTTCCGCCGCTCGTGCCGCCCAGCCCCATCGATCCACGCGGATCAGGCTCCCTGAGATAACTGATGCGCATCGAGTTCTGCTCGTGCACGTAGAAGAACCCCGTGTCCGGCGAGAACGTCGGGGGCGGATAGTTCAGCACGTCGCTGTTGACGAGCGACCCCGCGATGGTCGCGTCCTTGTTCGGGTTGCGCTTCGGCTGCCCCTTCTCATCCAGGCCCACGGCCCAGTTGTTGACCAGGCCGATCCGGCTCGTCACGAGGTGCTCCCCCGTGGTGCGGTCGAGCACGAAGAAGTAGCCGTTGCGGGTGGCCGTCATCACCAGCTTCCGCACCCGCCCTCCGAACGGCATGTCGACCAGTACCGGCGTCTGGGTCGAATCCCAATCGTGCGTGTCGTGCGGCGACGTCTGGAAATACCAGGCGATCTTGCCCGTGTCGATGTTGACGGCGACGAGGCACGACGTGAACAGGTTGTCGCCGTCGCCCCGTCCCTGGGTGTAGGCCGGCGTCGGGTTGCCCGTGCCGTAGATGTAGAGGTGCGTGTCGGGATCGTAGGCGCCAGGTATCCAGGTGGCGCCGTTGCCATGGCGCGCCGCGTCCAGGCTGATCCAGGAGTCGAGGCCCGGGTCGCCCGGGTTCTGCGGCGTCGAGTACAGAATCCACTGCACGGCGCCCGTGCGGGGATCGAGCGACTTGAGGAACGCCGGCGCGTCGAGGTCGTTGCCCGTCCCGACGAGGACGTGATCGCCGATCACCATCGGCGCGTTCGACGAGAAGTACTGCTGATCGAACGGCGCGATTTCGTGCCGCCAGACCTCGTGGCCGTCCGTGGCGTCGAGGCAGACGACCCAGTCGTCGTGCAACTCGAAGTACACGTAGTTGTGCCACATGCCGACGCCGCGCGTCTGGAGGCTGGTTCCGCCGCGCGTCTTCCAGTAGTAGTGCCACAGCACGGTGCCGTCCCGCGCATCGATGGCGTAGACGTTGTCCGGCGACGACGCGTAAATGGTCCCGTCGACGAACAGGATCCCGCCGCCCGGTGCGCGCTCGCTGCAGTTGTTGACGCTCCCGTCGCCGAAGCCGCCGACGACGATGGGCGCCGAGGATCCGCCGCCGCCGCGGCCACCGCGCCCACCACGGCCGCCGAAGCCGCCGAGCGCGCCGGCGCCCGCGCCGGTCTCCCCACGCCCGTCCGGGCCGCATCCCGTCGTCAGCGTCGTGATCCACTTGAGACTGAGATTCTTGACCGTCTCGGTGTTGACGAGCTTGAGGGCGCTGTATCGTTTGCCGCTGAGGTCGCCCGAGTACCGACCGCCATTCATCGGTCAGGGGCGCCCAGATGCTCGCCGGATCGAGCCCTCCCATGGTCGGGTTCGGCCGCGGCGCGCCAATCTGCACCGTCTCCCCCGTCCACCCGGGCCGGCCCGGCACGCTCTCCGACGCGTTCTGGCCGCTCTGGGCCAGGACCGAGAACGAGAGAGTCAGAGGATGAGAGGGTGAGAACAGAACGACCAAGCTCCCCACCACGACGCTGACACAGAGCTTCCTCATGAATCTCACCCCTTCACCCTTTCGCGCTCTTCCCCGCCCACCCTCGTCCCCACGCCGCTCACTTCATCGTCGCGAGATAGGCGGTGATGTCGTGCATCTTCTTGTTTTCGGGATCGTCGAAGATCAGCTTCATCGCCATGCCCTTGTGGGCCGTCTGCGGATCCGCGACCTCGACCTTCGGCACGCCATCGGCGCGCGCAATCGACTTGCGCGTGCCGTCTGGCAGGGTGAGCACGACCAGGAAGTCGGTTTCGAGCACGAGCGTGCCCTCGAGCTTCGAACCGTCGGCCATCGTCACGACGGCGTGATCGCCGCCGCCGCCGCCCCCCCGGCCGCGGCCCCCGCCGAATCCTCCGCCGCCGACGAACCACGCGTTCTGGAGGTCTCTCGGGTCGGGGTACTTCGACGCGACGCCGTTCAGGCTCTTGTCGCCGGTGTGGCATCCGGCACAGCGGACCGAGAATTCCGTCTCGCCGGCTCTCGCGTCGCCGACCAGCACGTTCAGCGTCACGTCGGTGGGATATCGCCCCGGCGGGCTGCCCTGACCGCTCATCGTCGCCTGAACGCTGTGGATGTACTCCGCGATCGCGGTCGTGTCCGTCTGCACGAGCGAGAGCGCGGGCTTGTGCGCGGCCACGGCCTGGGTCACGAGCTCGCCGTGTTCGTCATTCAGCGTGAAACCCGATCGCAGCAGGTTGGCGCCCTGCGGGCTGCCGCGCAGATCCGATGCGTGGCAGCTCGCGCAGTTGCCCTCGTAGAGGGACTTCCCGCGCACCAGCACGTCCTGCGGGGCGATCTGGCGCGTGAACTGCGTGAATCCGCCGCGGCGCTGGCCCCCGGCGCGCCCGCGTCCGGCCGCGCCCTGCCCGCCCTGACGCCCGGCGCCCCGGCCGGCCGGCGGCGTCTGGACGGCGGGCGACTGCGCTTGTCCGGCCGGCGCCGCGCCCTGCTGGGCGCCGAGATCCATCGCCCCGCCGATTGCGACAGCGGCCGCTGCCGTCACTACACCGCGTACCAGAGCCTTCATACGCCCTCCAACAAACACGGGGCCTTCGCCCCAGTCCGGGCCGGTGCCTTCAGTTGAGCACGAACGCGTAGAGCATATCGCCAACGGCTGCAGAACGCACTGCCGCCGGGCGAGCCGACGCCCTCGCGGATTCGGATCACGTAGCGGCGCCGACGCGCGGGCCGTGCGCCCGCCAGAGCCCGGCGTACCACCAGCGCCGATGCGCCCGATGACTTCACCGGGCCCGGGCCTGGAACCTCGGGCGCGGAGGCCATTGCGACTCTATCCAGCCAGGTGCGCTTTCAAGAATCTTCCCGTGTGCGAAGCCTTGCACCGCGCAATGGCCTCCGGCGTCCCCGTCGCGACGATTTCCCCCCCGGCGTGACCGCCGTCGGGCCCGAGATCGATCACGTGGTCCGCGGTCTTGATCACGTCGAGATGGTGCTCGATGAGCAGCACCGTGTGGCCGGCGTCCACGAGCCTGTTCAGCGAGTCGAGCAGGTGTTGAATGTCCGCCAGATGCAGCCCCGTCGTGGGCTCGTCGAGGATGTAGACGGTGTGCTTGGCGCGCTGCAGCGCCGACAGCTCCGTCGCGATCTTGATGCGCTGCGCCTCGCCGCCCGACAGCGTCGTCGCCGACTGACCGAGCGTGAGATACCCCAGGCCGAGATCCGCGAGGACCTGGATTTTGCGGCCGATGGACGGCTCGTTCGCGAAGAACGTCACGCCCTCTTCGACCGACATGTTCAGAATGTCGTCGATGGTCTTGCCGCGCAGCGTGGCCTCGAGCGTCTCCGGGTTGAACCGCGCGCCCTTGCACGCGCCGCACGTGACCTCGACGTCCGGCATGAAGTAGAGCTGCGTGGCGATCACGCCTTCGCCCTGACACTCCTCGCAGCGTCCGCCCTTGACGTTGAAGCTGAAGCGGCCGGGCCTGTACGCGCGCTCGACCGAGAGCGGCCTGGCCGCGAACAGATCGCGAATCGCGTCATAGAAGCCGACGTACATCGCCGGATTCGACCGGCTGTTCCGGCCAATCGGCGACTGGTCGATGTTCACGACCTTGTGCACGTGCTCGACCCCGTCGAGGCCGTCGTGATCGCCGGGGAGCGTGCGCGTGTCGACGAGCCGCTTCCACAGGGCCTTGTACAGGATGTCCGCGACGAGCGTGCTCTTGCCCGACCCGGACGCGCCCGTGACCGCGACCATCAGCCCCAGCGGAATCGTCACGGTGAGGTTCTTGAGGTTGTTCTCGCGCGCGCCGCGCACCACCAGAGACTTCCCGTTGCCCTTGCGGCGCGCCGGCGGCGTGGCAATCGACCGCACGCCCGAGAGGTATTGACCGGTCGGCGAGGCCTTGCAGGGCGTGCACGTTGACGCCGTCGGCATACAGCGGCAGGTCGGACGTCTTGACGTGCTTGTCGTCAACGGTGACCAGCATCAGGTCGATGTCGGACTTCTCCCAGACGACGTCGTGCGAGAGGCTGCCGCAGAGCAGCACGGCCAGGATCGAGCGGTCGCCTTTGACGTGATCGACCAGCGCGTCGAGCGCGGACGAGAAGCGCTCGCGGACAGCCTGCGGGTCGGGGCTCACGCCGTCATCGTAGATCGACGGGCGACGACGGCTCACGCTAAACTGGCGCCACGACGGTGGCACGGTGGTGCGCACGAGAGTGAAGCTTCCGGAGCTTGACATCCGGACCCGCCGGCGATGGCGCGCGTGGCTGGCCAAGCACCACGCGTCGAGCGCCGGCGTGTGGCTCGTCTTCTACAAGGCTCACACCGCCGTCGAGTCAATCGCACACGTGGACGCCCTGCGTGAAGCGCTCTGCTACGGCTGGATTGACAGCCTCGTCAGACGGCTCGACCAGGACCGGTACACCATCAAGTTCACCCCGCGCAAGCCGACCAGCAAGTGGTCCGACGTCAATCGGAGGCATTGGGCAGAGCTCGAGGGGCTCGGCTTGCTGGCGCCGCCAGGCCGGGCGGCCGCCCCGACGGAGCATCGCTCCTCGGCGCGACCGAACATTCCGGAGCTGCCGGCGTACATCGCGGCCGCGTTCAAGCGCAGTCCCGCGGCGTGGCGCACGTTCCAGACGTTCGCGCCGTCGCATCGCCGGAATTTCGTGGCCTGGATTCACACGGCGAAACGGCCGGAGACGCGAGAGAAGCGCATCCGCGAGTCGATCGTGCTCCTCAGTGCGGGCAGGAAGCTGGGCCTGAAGTAGTTCGAGTAGCTCCGCCAGCCGGCGCGAGTATTCCCCTCTACCGCTTCAGCCAGACGTTGCGAACCCTGACGGTTCCCGTCAGAACTTCGATCGACCAGCCGATGAGTCCCTTCGGCGTGAAGAACGTCGGGTCGTCGTCGATGAACATGGCCATGAGCTGGCCGTTGACGATGTGGGTCAGCTGGCGGCCACGGGCGATGATGTGAATCCGATTCCACTCGTCCGGCTCGATGAGCGCCATGAGCGCGTCGGGATCCCCGACCGTGCCGATCACGCGCGGCCGCTTGCCCGTCTCGGCGCGCACGACGAACCCGCGCGGCGCCAGGATTCTCCGCGGGCTGCCGCGCTCCTCCACGTTGCCGCTGTTGCGGCGATCCGCGTCGAAATCGAGGCCCGGACCGTAGAGCATCCATCGCGGATCCGAGGCAATCTGCGGCGGCGGCAGCGCCGCCCGGCCGCGGCGCCCGGCGCCAGGCCCGCCCGCCTCAGCGCCGCGAGCATTGCCGCCCGCGGGCGGTGCGGCCGGGCCGAGCCTGCCGGCGCGATCGGGATCGGTCCAGCTTCGATACGCAATCCCGCTGTGAACCTCGCCCTCGAGCTTGATCTCGAGCTTCAGCTCGAAGTCGCCGACCTCGCCGCCCTTCCAGATGATGTAGGTGGTGCCGACGCGCCGCTCGGGCGCGGACGAGGCGACGATCGCGCCGTCCTCGACGCGCCAGACGGCGGGATTGCCGTCCCAGCCGTTCAGCGTGCCGTCGAAGAGCGACACCCACCCGGCGTCGTGATCGTTGAAGTCATACGGTTCGGGCCGGGCCAGTCCGCCACGGCCCGATGGCGGGGACGCGCCGCCGGCTTGCGGCGTCTGCGCGCGAGGCGCGCTCGACCCAAGGACACACAGGACCAGACCCGCCAGGCCCACCGCCACAGCCGAGCGCGCAGATGTCCGTCTCACATCACACCATTGGGCGGTTCGTCAGGAGCTCGGCGCTCATCCTGAGCTTCTCCGTCGCCACGCCGGCCGTTGCGCCGCCGCCCGCAATCGGCCTGAATTCGGCCGTGATTGTGCCAGCCGGTTGGAGCGAAGTCCAGATCGAACGCCACTTCCTCGCCTTGGTGCTGCCGCCTCCGGGACCGCGGGGCGCCAGCGGACGCGTGCGATCGAACACCGTGACGGAGCGGGCGCGACCATCCGCGAGGATGGCGGGCAGCGCGGCCGGCACGGCACGCTGCGGGACGCGTCGTCGTCACGCCCGGCTGGAGAGCAGCGCCAGCACGTCACGTCGTCCCATCTTCTCCGCCCACGCCCGCGGCGTGGCCCAGGACTCTGCGTCCGCTTCGATCGGGTCGGCGCCACGGTCGAGAAACAGGCGCACCAGCTCGACGCGGCCCCAGCGGCTTGCCCAGCCGAGCGGCGTGCTGAGCAGCACCGTGTCGCGCAGATCGAGACGCGCACCGGCGTCGAGCACGAGCGTGGCGAGCGCGAGACGCTCATCGGCGGTCATCCGGCCGCGTGCAGCCGCGATCTGATGGAGCAGCGTCGCATTCCAGTGGCCTGACACGTCGGGAGGACTGCGTGCGAGCACCAGTCTGAAGTTCTCGACCCGGACCGGCGTGTACATCCCGTTTTCGAGATGCCGGTACCAGCGCCGATCGTCGCGGCGCCAATCGATCCGCTCGAGGGCGAGGCTCACGATCTCCGCTGAGGCGTTCCCCATCGCGCCCCACAACACGTCTGGCGCCAGCTCAGGGGTCTCCTCCAGCAGCCGCCGTGCGGGCTCGACGAGCGCGAGATTCGCGATGGCGATCGGATCGAGCCGCCCGCCATGCCCTTCGATGAGAGCGATCATCGCGGTGTCGCGCCGCGTGTAGGCCTCGTACAGCGCGGAGCTTGCCGCATAGACGTTGGTGTTCGCGTTGGCGCCGTGCTCGAGCAGCAGACGGGCAAGGGCGAGGCGGCCTGCGATGGCACACTCGCGCAGTGGCTGTCCCCAGGTCGGCACGACTTCATCGACGCCGGGCAGCGTTCCCGATTCGTCCGGATCGCGTCCGCTCTCGAGGAGCTGCCGCAGCGTGTCCTCTCGGTTGGCCGCGATGGCACTGCTGATGAGCCCGGTCTCTTCGGATGGCGCGCTCACCGCGCTGGTGCCGTCCGGTCCCGCCTCCGGCCGGCGCGGCTCTTCGTCGCGCATGATCGCGGCGATCTCGTCGTATCCGCGCTCGATCGCCAACGCGATGGCCGTCGTCGCCTGACGATGCGGATAGATGCCCGTGCGGGGATCGGCACCCAGGTGCATCAGGAGCCGCACCATGTCCGGCTGCCGCGTCAGGACGGCGTGATGGATGGCGTGGCGCTCGTCCTGCTCCGAGACGTCGAAATTCACGATCTCCGGCCGCCTGGCGACCATCGCCTGGACCGTCGCGGCATCGCCGGCTCGAACGGCGTCGACGAGTCGTCGCACGGTCACGCCCCGCGCAGCATACTACGGTGCGCCGTCTTCTCTGCCGGTCGTCTCGTAGACGGAGACACAGGGGCCGCGCCGGAGTAGACTGGTCCGGCCAGCCGCCGGCCTGTTCGAGGTACACGATGCGTCGATCGCTTCTCGCCGCCGTGCTGGCGATCGCGGGCGTGTGGCTGCCGTCCGCGCCGGTCGAGCGTGCCCTTCTGGAGGCGCGGCCGGCGCGACGCCAGGCGCCCCAATCGACTTTCCGCGCCGGCGTCGACATCGTCCAGGTGGACGTCTCGGTGCTCGACAAGCAGCGCCGGCCCGTTCGCGGCCTCACCGCTGCAGATTTCATCCTCCTCGAGGACGGCGAGCCTCGCGCCATTGCGGCGTTCAGCGCGGTCGATCTGCCCGATCGGGTGTCCAGCCCGACCGCTCCCTGGACGACGGATGTTGCACCGGACGTGGCGACCAACGCGCTCTCTTCCGAGGGCCGGCTCGTCGTGCTCCTCCTCGATCGCACGATTCCCAACGGCTATCCGACGATCAACGCTCGCACGATCGCCAAGGCCGCGGTCGATGAGCTCGGTCCAGGTGATATGGCGGCGGTCGTCTACACCAGCAACGGCACGCCGCAGGACTTCACGAGCGACCACGCGGCGCTGTACGCGGCCATCGATGGCGCCTACCCGAACGGGGAGCTCGACGTGGACCTGGAAGCCTGGAACGCCGAGTTCGAGAAAGCCGAAGCCCAGGGACTCGCCGGCGAGCTCAATCCCGCCGGCAGCGCCCGGTTCGACCTGAGTTTCAATACCCAGTGCCACTGCGGCGCCTGCGTACTCGACACCATCGCGCGGGTCGCCGATGCGGTGCGCGACGTGCCGAGGCGTCGCAAGTCCCTGCTTTTCATCGGCACGAACATGATGGTCGAGACGACCGAGGTCGCCTGCATCGACGCGGTGCACAAAGCCAGCAACGCGATGTTCAAAGCGCTCGACCTCGCCAGCCTGACCGTACATTCCCTCGATCCGGGCGGACTCGACACGCTCGGCCCCGTGGCAAGTCGAGTCGACGGCGGCTACCGCGGCCGACCCAACCTGGTCCGGCAGGGCAACATTTCCGTCCTGCCCAGCCACACAGGCGGCCGCACCGTGCTCAACACGAACGACCCGGTGCTTCGCGTTCCGGAAATCTTCGGCGAGAGCGATTCGTACTATCTGCTCGGCTTCGAGCCGGCCGCTGCCGACGGCAGGCGCCACGACATCAAGGTCAAGGTCAACCGTCGTGGCGTGGACGTCCGAACGCGGCGGGAGTTTCTCGCGGCCCCTGCGGCCGGGCCGCCGGCGGAGGCCTCGGGCGCGCTCGCGTGGGCGGGTCGCGCGATCGGCGGCGTGATGCCCGCGCGCGACGGCGTGACCCTGAGCGCACGGGCTTCGGCGTTCGCGTTCCCGGGCACCGGCGAGCCGCTGATCGCGGTCGCGTTGCACGTCGAGCACGCGGCCAACCGGGCCGCGTCGCCTCCTGCCGCCACCGGCTCCGAGCAGGTGGAACTGGTGACGGAGATCTTCACGATGACCGGTCGGGGCGTCGGCGTCCTCAATCAGACCCTGGCCGTGAAGCCCGCGCCAGGCCCGGACGGCGGCGCCAGCTACGACCTGCTTCAGCAGCTTCCCGCCAGGCCCGGGCGTTACGAGCTCCGGATCGGTCTGCACGACAACGCGCGGCATCAGACCGGCAGCGTCTATGCCTTCGTCACGGTGCCCGACTACCACAAGGCGCGTTTCACGCTGGGAGATGTCGAGCTGTTCACGCCCTCGGTCTCGCCAGCGATGGTCGGCAACCTGGCTGGCGTCCTGCCCGCGCCACCGACCGCAGTCCGGACGTTCACCCGCCAGGATCGGGCCACGGCGTTCGTTCGTCTCTCCCAACGGTTGGGGCGAACTCCCGACAGGGTCTTCGTGTCGGCAAGTGTCATCGACGACCGCGATCGAAAGCGTTACGGGCAGGACGTATCCATGGAAGCCGCGAGCTTCGAGGCCACGGGCACCGCCGACTACGCAGTCGATCTGCCGCTTGCCGACCTCGAACCAGGCGCCTACTTGCTGCGCATCGAGGCCCGGCCGGGAAACGCCGCCGAGGTTCGAGAGGTCCGATTCACGGTGCGGTGATGAGCCGCGGCCGCGGACGTGGCCGCAAGCATCGGCCAGCGTCCGCGCACGGTCACACCGCCGGGTAGTTCTTCAGAAACTCCGCGCGCATCCGCAGCGTGTCCATGACGACGTCCGCGGGCGCGCCGGTCTCGACGTCGAAGTTGTGGATGTTCGCCGCCTTGGCCAGATCGAAGATCTGCTTCCAGGGCTGATTGCCCTCGCCGACCGCGATTCCGATGCGGCGTTCGGCGCTGATGTCCTTGACGTGCATCGAATAATACCGGGCCTTGTCGAGCGTCTCCGCACAGGCCTTCCATCTGTCGACCGTTGCCGGGGTGGTCGGCAAGGGTTGGAGTATTGCGGCCCTAACCCCAAGGCCTTTCGGAAATTCGTTTCCGAATGTCGCTGGCGGTGCCGAGAGCCGGTCTCCACGGACAGCGGCGCTCGAAGCCGTGGCCTCCGTCCGCTCGGATTTCAGGCTGACGCACGTCGCGCGAGTGCGATCCGGCCCGGCGTCGCCCAGCCTACGCACGTCGCGCTCGAAATCCTCGCTCCCTTCGGCACGGCTTCGACCTTCGCGCATCGCGCCGGTCCGAGTCGACCGGCTCCCGGCACCCCCAGCGACATTCGACGTCGGATGACCGCGCGGGGGACGCCGTGTGGGACGAATCGGAGTGGCCCGATGGGAGCGTCAGGAGGAAATCGCGCTGGAGGGAGCGAGCGGTTCGAGCACGATGGCGAAGCATGTCTGGTGTCCAAGCGGGTAGCCATCGTGCGATGGGCGGCAGCCTGAAACCGCGAGCGGACGAAAGCGCGATTTCGAGGGCCAGCTCCGTTGAGTCCCACACGACGTCCCCCGCACGGTCATCCGGAACCAGCTCGATGTATTTCCGAAAGGCATTAGCCCTAACCCGTGGAGTGTGGAGTTGCCGGTCTAGTTCTTTCGCGGATGGCTGCGGTGGCGCTTGGCTCGAGCGTGAACGCCCGCGACTGCGCGGCATCACGCTTCTCCGACACGTGAAGAGCGTGAAAGGGTGAGCGCCTTCACCCTTTCACGCTCTCTGCCTCTTCAGTTATCGCTTCGGATGCTGATTCAGGAACACGTACGTCCCGATGTTGACCGAGACGACGACGTCGTTCATGCCGTCCTTGTTCATGTCCGCGATCACCATGTGCGAGCCGACGCCGGAGCGGTTGTGCACGAGCTCGGGCACGAACTCGGCGCCGCCGGGCGCGCTCTTGTTGCGACGGAGCAGGTAGGCGTAAATCACCGGCTCGCCCCAAGGATCGGGATCCGTGTAGCCGAAGTGCGACATGTACCGCTTGCCCGTCACGATGTCCGGCAGGCCGTCGCCGTCGAGGTCGCCGCAGGCCGCGGCATGCGGCTCGGTGAAGGTCACGCCACCGGCATTCTTTGTCATGAAGTTGTCCATGATCACGTGCTCGATGAACGAGATGTTCTTGCCGGCGTCGCGCTTCTGCTCCCACCACGCGAGCCCGAACCCATGGCCCTCCATCGGACCGAAGGCGTCGAGCAGACCGTCGCCGTTGAGGTCGAACGTGCAGATCTCCGCGCCGCCGGCGCCGCCCTGCGACGCGCCCCAGCGGCCGAACCCCGTCGGATGCATCCGCCAGGTCTCTCCCGTCTCGACGGGCGGCTGCTCCCACCAGCCGTAGGCGTTCAGGAAGTCCATCTTGCCGTCGCCGTTGATGTCACCGACGCCGAGCCCGTGGCCGATGTTCACGCCCCACGGCCCGGGCTCCGACACGTCGTGAGTCGTCCACATCGCGGTCGGGTTGTCCGGATCCCACTTCTTCGGATCGAACGTCGAGAAGCGAAGGCGGTTGTCGCCGGCATGAATCAGATCCGGCCGACCGTCGCCGTCGATGTCCTTGAACAGCGTCTCTTCATTGCCCACGGGCTGGATCGTGACGTAGTGCGGCCAGAGGCGCGACTCGTTCTTCGGGTTCACGTAGAGGTTGCCGATGCCGTTGCCCGCATTGCCGCTCATCGAGAGCACGTCCGGCCAGCCGTCGCCGGTGAAGTCGTACGCGATGTTCACCATCGCCGGCTGCGGATACTCGGCCGTCGGGTTGAACGAGTGCGGCGTGTAGACCTGCCGCTGGATGCTGAAGTCGGGGCCGAGATACTCGTAGGCGCCCGCCACGACGTCCATGGTGCCGTCCTTGTTGTAGTCGGCGACGGCCGCGCTCCACGCGTAGTAGTGCGGATCGAGGCGGACGGCCTTCCAGTTCTTGCCGGTCTCGTCGGGGCCCCAGTGGCGCACGAGCGCATCCTTGTACATGAAGTCCTTGAAGTGCGCTTCGCCGGTGCCGCCCACGTAGAGGCCAATCTGCCCGTAGCCGTTCTGATCGGCTTCCGGCACGGCGTGCGAGGCCCCGCCACCGGCCCCGAGCGAGCCGCCGTTGAACTTCGTCGAGACCGTGTTCTCCGTCATCAGCACTTCGACCGCGTTGTAGTCGCCCGGCTTGAACACGCCGGTCGGCCGCTCCGCCAGGCGGGTCTCCGGCGGATACCGGGATGCGATATCGGGCGGCATCGGAGGTGCCGGCGCCCGTCCGCCGCGGCCCTGGCCCCCGGCGCCGGCGCGCGCACCGGCGGCGCCGCCTCCGCGCGCAGCGCCGGCGCCCCCTCCGGCGCGACCGCCGCCACCGCCCGCGCGACCCGCTGGCGCCGCCAGCTCCTCGCGGCCGACTTCACGCCCCTGGGCATCGACCCTGACCATGTACGCGGTCTGGTCCCCTTCCGTCACGGACATGAGCACGCCCTTCATGCCACCGTCGGACGTCTTCTCCGCACGCATGAGGACGCCGGCCTTGCAGCCGTCGGTGCACTTCACGTCCGCGTAGATCTGCGCGTCCTGGAAGGCTTGGCCATCGAGCAGGAGCCACCCGCCGCCCGGCGCCGTTGGCGTGCCGATGATCTCGCCGTTCTGCGCCTTCCACGTGGCCTGCCCGATCGGTTTGAACGCCGACAGGCTCGATCCGGAGAACCGAAAGTCGGCCCGGAACGTGGGCCCCGTCGCGAACACGGATGCGGCCAACAGCGCGCACACCGCAGTGGCCGCGACAACGTGCGCCCGTACCCTCGTCATTACTCCCCCCTTCTTGTCCTTGGCACTGTCGAGTCCGCGAGTGCCGGTGCGGCGAGCGCCAGCTCGCGGCGGTTGAGAGCGCCCTCTTTGAATGACACGAGGATGCCGCGCACTCCGACCGCCAACGTCCCGGCCCCAGATTCTGTGGCTCCGGCCCAGAAAAGTCTTTGGCTTCGCTTGAAATCTTCTGAAAACAGCTGAAAGGCGTCCTGCCCCGGATGTCACGCCCGCGCGTAGCCGGGGCAGGCCATCACGGGCAGGCGGGGATATCGCGGCAGGCGGGCATCGGCCTTCGACTGCTCACAGAGCACGTATTCGCTCCCGCGGTCGCTCTTGACGATTCGCGCATGCCGGCACGTGGCGCAGAGGCCGCGCGGCGGGGTCGCTTGCCGCTGCTCCTGACGATCGTTCATCATGGCCTCATGTTCACGTCCGAGGCGATCACGCGCGGTATTCGGGTGGCCGTCGTGGCCGAGTACACCCCGGATCGCTCCCAGCCGGCGCGGCAGGAGTGGTTCTTCTTGTACAGGATCACGATCACCAACGAGGGCCCGGAGACCGTCCAGCTCATTTCCAGACACTGGATCATCACCGACGGGCGCGGCCAATTGGAAGAGGTGAGGGGCGCCGGTGTCGTCGGGCAGCAGCCAGTGCTGCGGCCGGGCGAGTCGTTCACCTACACGTCCGGCTGTCCGCTGAACACGCCCTTCGGCGTGATGGAGGGCACCTACCAGATGGTCACGTCCGCCGGCGAGTCGTTCGACGTGAAGATCGCGCAGTTCGCGCTGAGCGAGCCGTACACGGTGCACTGAGGTCGGCTACCACGCGCACGCCTGCTCGAGCGCGTCCCGCAGCTTTGCCAGGTACTCCGTCCGGGGAATCTCGATCGCGCCGAACTGCCCCAGATGCGGCGTGACCCACTGGACGTCGAGCAACCGGAATCCGCGGCGACGGAGCCGGTCGACCAGCGCGGCGAGCGCCACCTTCGAGGCGTCGGTCACCCGGTGGAACATCGACTCGCCGAAGAACGCGCCGCCGAGGTGCACGCCGTACAGGCCGCCGACGAGGCAATCGGCCTGCCAGCATTCGACCGAATGCGCCAGCCCCAGCCGATGGAGTGTGAGATAGCTCTCGAGAATCTCGTGATTGATCCACGTGCCTTCGCCGCGCTCGGCGCACGCGCGCATGACGCCCGCGAAGTCGCGGTCGCTCGCGACCTGAAATCGGTCCTGCCGGATGACGCGCGACAGACGCGCCGGCACGCGAAACGCGTCGAGCGGCAGCACACCGCGCGGGTCCGGCGAGAACCATCCGATCTCGCCATCCTCCATTCCCATCGGAAAGACGCCCTCACGGTACGCACGGACGAGCAAGGAAGCCGGCAGCATCGCGCGTCTCCATCTTGCACCGGAACCGTGCGAACGCGGAGCCGGTCCCGGCGCCGCGCCGGCCGCCCTGCGATCTTCCGCACGATATAGTGTCCGGATGCCGAAGCTCACCGTCGAAGGCGCCGGCACGTTCGACGTGCCCGATCAGAAGCGCCTCGTGCTCGCGCTCGAACAGGACGCGCACATCGATCAACTGCATGCGTGCGGGGGCCGCGCGCGCTGCACGACCTGCCGGGTGGAGTTCGTCAGCGGCGAGCCGTCGCGGAGCACGAGAGCGGAACGTGCCGCCCTGGCGGGGCGCGGTCTCTCCGGCGTTCGTCTGTCCTGCCAGATTCTGTGCGATCACGACATGACGGTCCGCGCGATCAGCCGGCTCGCCGGCAGCGGCCGGCCCGATCCCGGCCCCACGCCGCAGCCCTTCATCGAGCCTCCGCCCGAGTACGGCGCCTGACGACGAACGTCAGCGTCCATACCGAGCCTTGACGGTCGGAATGAGGTAGTCGCGGAACGCGCGTTCGAAATCGTAGGTCGGCTGGAATTCCCAGTCCCGCCGCGCGGCCGAATCGTCGACGTCCTGCGGCCAGGCGTCGATGATCCGCTGGCGCTTGGCGTCCACGTCGTACTCGATGGTCGCCTGCGGAAAGGCGCGCAGCGCCTCGCGACGCATGTCCTCGGCGAGGGGGGCGAACGCGCGGACGTTGTACGCCGTCCGCGTCAGCCTGTCGCGCGGGGCTCGCGCGAGCGAGAGCAGCGCGTCGATGCCGTCCGGCATGGCCATGAACGGAATCTGCGCGTCCGGCCGCACGAAGCAGCTGTACGCCTGGTGCCGGGCCGCAGCGTGGATCATCTCGGGCGCGTAGTCCGACGTGCCGCCGGAGGGCAGCGTCGTAGCCGAGATGAGGCCGGGAAGCCGGATCGCACGGAAGTCCACGCGTCCGGCCAGCGGCTCGGCCGCCAGTTGCTTGTAGTGCTTGTCGTAGTAGCGGCCGATCTGCTCGCAGTACAGCTTCGTGCACCCGTACATCGTCGTCGGATGCGTCCATTCGGTTTCGTGGACGCGCCCGGCCCGGTACTTCTCTTCGAGCGACGGCAGCCCGTACACGGCAATGGAGGATGGATAGAGGAAGACGACCGGCCGGCCGTGCGACTCGGCCTGGTGATAGGCGAACTCGAGGAGGTTCAGCGTCCCTTCGACGTTCACGCGGTGCGCGGTCGCCGGCGCGAATTCCGCGCGCGTCGACAGGACCGCCGCCAGGTGGAACAGGAGGTCGACCTCGAACTCCGACAGCACCCGCTCGAGGACCGCGACGTCGAGAATCGAGGCCGTGATCTCGCGCTGCACCTTGGGAACGAGGGCGCGATCCAGCGGCGACACGTCGAGCGTGACGATGCCGCGCGCGCCGTCTTCCGCCAAGCGATCGATCAGCCCGTGTCCGATCTCGCCGTTGGCGCCCGTGATCAGGACGACGGGTTTGCGCACGGGGACGCGTCCGTCAGTAGCAGAAGGGCGGCCCGACGGGCCGCAGGAACGAGACGACGATCGAGAGGACCGAGAGCGCGAGGCAGACGAGCGCGATTGCCAGGTGGTTGATCCGCTCCGGCTTCATCGGGTCGAGGGCGCGGGCGGCCAGCCAGCCGCCGACGAACCCGCCCGCGTGCGCGTAGTTGTCGACGCCTCTCATCACGAGCCCGAAGACGAACAGCATCACGGCCCAGTAGAGTGCCTGCGAATGGACGACGTGCGACCCGGTGCGCCGGCCGTAGTGCACAACCGCTCCGAGCAGGCCGAAGATCGACGCCGACGCGCCGATCGTGAGCGGCGCGCCGCTCAGAATCGGCGGCAGGAAGAACAGATAGTTGCCGGCCGTCGAACTGGCCAGGAACCCCGCCGCGCCCGCCACCGTGTAGATGATGACCATGCGGCCGGGGCCGTACAGCTCGCCGACCTCCGGCGCGAGCTGGCGAATCCAGAGCAGATTGAAGAGGATGTGCAGCAGCGAGCCGTGCAGCCAGGAGGCCGAGAGAACCGTCCACCATCGTCCGAGGCCGAAGACGGGAATCGCGCCGCTCGCGCCGAATCGGAGCGTGCTGCAGACGTCCGGCGAGAGGAAGTTGAACAGCCCGCCGGCCCCAATCCGGCCGCCCGACGCGAGGAGCGTCAGCGCGTACACGACGACGCACGTCCCCGTGACGAACGGGACGAACCCCATGTCCTGGCCGAGATGCCGGATGGCGGGCGCGAAGCCCCAGAGGCCGGGATTCCGCCGGCCGCAATGGTAGCAGCGGTCGTCGTTGACCCCGACCAGATACCCGCAGGAGGCGCACACGACCGACCCCGACGTCTGGCGACCGAACATTCGAGGCAGGATAGCACTCGGACGGGGGGGCGGACGAAGGTGCGGACGGAGGGTGCGCACGAAGGTGCGCACGGAGGTGCGCACGGAGGGTGCGCATCTCCCGTCCGGACCTTCGTCCGCACCTTCGTCCGCACCCTCCGTCCGCACCTTCGTCCGCACCTCCGTCCGCACCTCCATCCTGCTAACCTGTCCTCCCGCCTCTCGTCTAATGCTGCAGATGCCGGTCGACGACGCGGCCGCCGTCGCGCAGGCGAGGGATGGCGATCAGGACGCGTTTCGCGTGCTCGTGGAGCGCCACGGCCGCAGCGTGTATCGGCTGGCCTATCGGATGACCGGCCGGGCCGAGGACGCCGAAGACGTCGTGCAGGAAACGTTCGTGCGCGTCTACCGGCAGCTCGGGCGATTCGAGGCCCGCTCGCACTTTGCCACGTGGCTCTACCGGATTGCGTTCAACTGTGCGATCGACTACATGCGAGGCCGGCCGCACCGCGAGTCGGCCGAGCAGCAGGAGCGCCTCGAACGGCTCTCCGGTGAGAGCTGCGGGGCGACGGCCGACGACCTGGTGTTCGCCGGCGAAATCAACGGCTGCGTGCAGGCGGCGCTCGAATCGCTCAGCCCGCAGGAGCGCGCGGCCTTCCTGCTGCGCCACTGCGAGGGCTGCACAATCGACGAGATCTGCCAGACGCTGGGTCTGCGGGCGAATGCGACGAAGCACTCCATCTTCCGGGCGGTCCGGAAGATGCGGGCCGCGCTCCAGCCCCTGGTTCGGGAACGATTCGAGGCGTGAACGCCCATGCCACACCTGACTGACGACGACCTGGTCCGGCACTTCTACGGAGACGCGCGGCGCCAGGGCGAGTCCGCGGTCGAGGAGCATCTCCGTGGCTGCGCCGAGTGCCGCGCCGCGTGGCAGGAGCTCAGGACGGCGCTCCGGATGGTGGACGCGTCGACCGTCCCGGAGCCGGATCCGGCGTTCGAACAGCGCCTGTGGGCGCGCGTCGAGTCCGCGTTGCGCGCGCCGCTGCGCACGGATGCCGGCCTGGACGCCGTCGAGGCGCGCCTGCGCCGCCGGCCGGCGCTCGTCGGCCTCGCCATCGCCGCCAGCCTCGCCGTCGCCGTGTCCGCGACCGTGCTGAGCGTCCGCGCGTGGCGCCCGCCCGTCGGAACGACCGCGCCTGCGATGGCCTCGGACCCGAACGGCCGGGAGCGCGTGCTGCTCACCGGGCTCGACGATCACTTCCAACGAAGCGAGATTCTGCTCGTCGAGGTGATGAATGCGCCCGCCAGCGGCGGCGAGGAGCTCGGCTTCGAGCGCCAGACCGCCGACGACCTCGTCGACTGGGGGCGGCTGTACCGCGTCGCGGCGCAGCAGAACGGCAATTTCCAGCTCGCGCAGATGCTCGAAGACCTCGAGTCCGTGATGGTCGAGATCGCGCGCAGCCCGGATCGGATGGGTGGAGACGATTTCCGATCGCTCCGCTCGCGCATCGAGGACGACAACCTGCTGTTCAAGGTCCGCGCCGTGTCCCAGCAGATACAGGATCGCCGCAAGGACCTCTCGACCGATTGAGGACGATTATGAAGCCAGCTCACCTGTTGACCGCGTTGCTCATCTGCTCGCCCGCCGCCACCGCGGCCCAGACGCCGCCGACACCCGTGCCGCCGGCGTCGCCGGCGCCACCCGCCCTGCCGGCACTCCCGCCGCTTCCGCCGACAATCGATCCGTTCGCCCTCGAGGACGCGGTGCGGGCGTCGCGCGACGCCATGCGGAGCGTGGACGTCGACGTGCAGGCGCTCGAGGAGGAGGCGCTTCGGAACATCGACGTCGACGCCATCAGGGAGCAGGCCGAGCGCATGCAGCAGGACGCCGAGCGCCAGGCGCGCGATCTGGAGCAGCAGGCGCGGGAAATGGCACGGCAGAGCGCCGACGGGCGGAACTTCGTGTTCCAGATGCGCAACCCGGCCGGTCCCTTTAACGCGATTCGCGGCGAGGAAGGCCAGTACAACAGCGGGTTGAGCGCGCTGCAGCGGCGCCAGTACGACCAGGCGATCACGCAGTTCGACCAGGTGATCGGCCAGAAGGGCGCCCACGCCGACGGCGCGCTCTACTGGAAGGCGTATGCGCAGTACAAGCTGCGCCGGACGAGCGACGCGCTCGCGACGATTGCGGAGCTTCGACAGCAGCACGCCCAGAGCCGCTATCTGAGCGATGCCCGCGTGCTCGAAGCTGACGCACGCAAGGCGTCCGGCCAGCCGCTCGACGCGAACGCGGCAGACGACGACGAGATCAAGCTGCTCGCGATCCAGGGCGTCCAGAACTCGAATCCGGAAGGCGCCGTGTCGCTCCTGGACGGCGTGCTCAAGGCCACCAACTCCCTGCAGGTCAAGAAGCGCGCGCTGTTCGTGCTGGGGCAGAACGATCAGCCGGCCGCGCACCAGTTGCTCGTGAACTACGCGAAGGGCTCCGGGAATCCGGACCTGCAGCTCGAGGCCATCCGCTATCTCGTGGATCGCCGCCGAGAGACGACGAGCACCGAGCTGAACGAGATCTACAGCTCCTCACAGGACGTCGCGGTGCGCCGGGCGGTGCTCGATGCGCTGATCGCGGGCCGCGACAGGCCGGCGCTCATCAGGATCGTGGGCAGCGACTCCTCCCCCGAAATCCGCCGGCGCGACATCAGCGGGATCGGAAGCAGCGGCCTGATGACGCCGCCGGAGCTGATGGACCTCTATCGAAAGGAAGAGAACAAGGACCTGCGAGTGGCCATCGTCCGGGCGATGGGCGCCATGGAGGCCGGCGATCAACTCACGCAGGTCATCAAGACCGAGAGCGACCCGTCCGTGCGCATCCAGGCCATCCGCAGCCTTGGCAGCCTCAAGCCCGACGCGGCCGGCCAGGCGCTCGTGGATCTCTACGGCACGAGCGACGACAAGGACGTTCGCCGGGCCGTTATCTCCGCCCTCGGCAACCAGGGCAACGCGGCAGGGCTCATCGCCGTTGCCCGCAAGGAGACCAGCACGGACCTCAAGCTCGAAGCCGTCAGGCGCATCTCCGACCTCGCGCCGAAGAACAAGGCCGCAATGGACTATCTGATGGAGCTCATCAAGTAGATCGGCGATCGGTGATCGGCGATCGGCGATCGGTGAATCGGAATCTCATGCATCGCACCATCCTCGGATTCGTCGCCCTGGTTGCGTTCACCGACGCCGGCGCACAGGTCAGACCGCCCATCGCGAACGGCCAAATCCAGGTCCGGGAGGCGACGGACATCGGCCG
Source organism: uncultured Acidobacteriota bacterium (assembly GCA_963764505.1). Classification (GTDB taxonomy): domain Bacteria; phylum Acidobacteriota; class Vicinamibacteria; order Vicinamibacterales; family SCN-69-37; genus CAVXSP01. Next base: position 3,861,179 of record CAVXSP010000001.1, read on the forward strand.
CGAGTTGTCTGCCCTGCCCTCGAAGCGCGGAGAGCCTGTCTGGGCCGCGTGGAGCGTGCCGATCGTGGCCGGCCAGCGGGGCGGCTGCTGTCAGTATGCGGACGACTCGATCGCAGCCGCCGCCGTTCGCGGGTGCTTCGTCGATGCGCCGCCGACTACCGGTGCCGCGGTTCCGCAGGTTCGGCCCTCGGAGACTCCGATCCACCTCGAGAGCACGTCAACGCTCGTGCTGCTCGTGAGAATCATCGACGGTCGGATCGAGCGCCTCCGCTCGCTCGGCGCCGATTGTCCGCTCGATGCCGACGGCCGCACGCTCTTCTGGTTGAACGGTCCCACGCCGGCCGTCAGCATCGCGTTCCTCACGACGCTCGTCGGAGGCGCCGCCGTGACGCCGCCCGGACCGCAGCGGCTGCAGGAGGCAGCCCTGTCGAGCGTGGCCCTTCACCAGGCGCCGGAAGCGGACGCCGTGCTCGACCGCCTCGCCGACGACGAGAAGGATTCGACGCTCCGGCGGCTCGCGCGCACGCTGCTCGGCACGCGCCGCGGCGCTCACGGGTTCGACACGCTGCGCCGGCTGTTCCAGGCCGAACGTTTGGCCGACAGCCGCCGACAGCTGATCGCCGCGCTCGGGCAGACGCACGAAACGGCCACGCCCGATACGCTGCAGTCCGCCGCGACACGCGACCCCGATCCGCAAGTGCGCGCCGAGGCGGCCTACTGGTTGCCGCAGCGCGGAGGCGCCCGCTACGCGACGGCGGTCCGCGCGATCGCCGATTCCGACAGCAGCGACGCGGTCCGCCAGCGAGCGGTTCAGGGGCTGGCGCGGATGCCGGACGGCGACCGCGTGGCCGTGCTGATCGACCTCGCGCGCACCAGCCGCAACCTGGCAGTCCGCAAGGCCGCGGTCTCGGCGCTCGGCCACTCGGCCGATCCGCGGGCGACGCAGTACCTGGTGGAGCTGCTGAAATAGACGGCGTCGACCTCGAGCGCTTGCTTCGGGGGTCAGTGCACGCCGTGGCCCTGCTGGAGCAGATTCGGATCCGCTCCGAGGCGGCGAATCGCCAGCTCCCACGACGCGGCTGCGGGAATCTCGAAGATCAGATCCAGCTCGACCGGCGCGATCAGCCAGGAGGAGCCCGCCAGCTCGAGATCGAGCTGCCCTGGCCCCCAGCCCGCGTACCCGGCAATCACATGGGTCCGCTTGGGACTCGTCGGCGTCGTCAGTACGCGTCGCAGCAGCGTCTGGGACGACGACAGGAAGAGCCCGGCGCCGAGCGGCTGATGCTCGACTCCGTCGGGGGCCTGCGAGGTGAGAATCCAGCCTCGCTGAGGCTGGACGGGACCGCCGAGCAGCAACGGCAGATCGTTGGCGGCCTCGATCGGCGGGTCGAGACTCACGACCGAAGCCGCGGCGACATCCGACGGCCGGTTGACGATGAGACCGAAGGCGCCGTCCGGATCGTGCTCGCAGAGGAGCACCACGGCCCGCGCGAAGTTCGGATCGATGAGCTGCGGCATCGACAGCAGCAGCGACGGCGCGAGGGACATGCGGAAATTATGACAAATTGCCGTGGGGCAATGGGGCAATGCGGCAGCGAAATTCGTCAACCGCGAGCCTGCTCGCGCGCCCAGGCGATCGCCTCGGCCACGAACTCGTCGGCGGATGAAGGATGGGCGGCCAGAGCGTCCAGGGCCTCCGCCGCCTGGTCGCCCGGCAGCCAGGCGGCGGCGAGCGCCAGCGAGCGCCGGATCCGCCGGAGGCCGGCGCGCCGCATCGCGCTCTGTCTGAGGAGCGCGCGCCAGTCCTGGTCGGATCGGCGGCAGAGATCGATTAGCGACGGATAGGCGAGCCCGTCGCGCGCCTGCCAGGCACCGTCGTCGCTGGTTGCCGCGCGTTTATTCCAGGGACAGACGTCCTGACAGATGTCGCAGCCGTAGACCTGCTGCCGGATCGCCGGGCGGAGAGCGTCGTCCACCTGGCCGCGCGACTCGATCGTGAGATAGGACAGGCAGCGCGTCGCATCGACCGTGTAGGGCTCGACGATCGCCCCGGTCGGACACGCGTCGATGCAGCGCGTGCACCCTCCGCACTGATCGAAGCTGGGTCGGTCCGGCTCGAGCTCGGCGTTGGTCAGCACCTCGGCCAGGAAGATCCAGGACCCGAGCGACGGGTTGATGAGACAGGTGTTCTTGCCGATCCAGCCGAGTCCGGCACGCTCGGCGAATACGCGCTCCTGGACGGGTCCGCTGTCGACGCACGAGAACGCCTCGAACCCGCGACCGGCGGCCTCGGCCATGGCGTGCACCAGCCGCCTCAGACGAGCCCTGAGGACCTCGTGGTAGTCCTCGCCCCAGGCGTAGCGCGACACGGCGACGCGCTCCCCACCAGCCTCCGTCGCCGAGTACGGCCGCGCGGTGTTGTAGACCACACCGAGGGACACGACCGAGCGCACCGTCGGCAGGACGGCGGCCGGATCCGACCGCTCGTCGAGCGAGTCTTCGAGATAGGTCATGTCGCCCGCGAGCCCGCAGGCGATCCAGTCAGCGAGCCGACGGAGGCGCGGGTGCCTGACGGCGGTCGCGACGCCGCAGAGATCGAATCCGGCGTCGCGCGCACACGTCTTGACGAACGACGCGCTCAGCATGGTGAATGAGGCAATGGGGGAACGGCGCAATGGAGCGAATCATTGCCGCATGGCTGCGCGGCCAGCCAGGCGCCTCAGCACGTAGGGCAGGATGCCTCCATGGCGGTACGCGGTCAGCTCCTCGGGCGTGTCGACGCGCACGCGCACGGTGAATTCAACCGCCGAGTCGCGCTCCCGGACGGCGCGGACCGCCATCGTCCCTCGCGGGGTCAATCGCGGGCCGGATCCCTCGAGCTCGTAGACCTCGTGGCCCGTGAGACCGAGCGAAGCGGCGGTCTCGCCGTCGAGGAACTCGAGCGGCAGCACGCCCATGTTCACGAGATTGCTCCGGTGAATGCGCTCGAAGCTCTCCGCAATCACCGCCTTGACGCCGAGCAGCATGGTCCCTTTCGCGGCCCAGTCGCGCGAGGAGCCCGACCCGTACTCCTTGCCCGCGATCGCCAGGAGCGGCACCCCAGCCTCCCGGTAGTTCATCGCCGCGTCGTAGATCGTCATGACCTCGCCCACCGGCAGGTACATCGTCCAGCCGCCTTCGGTGCCCGGGGCGAGCTGATTCCGCAGCCTCACGTTGGCGAAGGTGCCGCGCATCATCACTTCGTGATTGCCCCGTCGCGCGCCGTAGGAATTGAAGTCCTTCGGACCTACGCCCTGCGCCGTCAGGTATCGGCCCGCGGGGCTGTCGGCCTTGATCGCGCCGGCCGGTGAGATGTGATCGGTCGTAATGCTGTCGCCGAGGAGGACCAGCACACGCGCCTCACGGATCGCGGCCGGGGGCGGCGGCTCTGGCGAGAGGTTCTCCAGGAACGGCGGGCGCCGAATATACGTGGAATCGGGCTCCCACGCGAAGCGGTCGCCGGTCGGGACCGGCAGCCCGCGCCACCGGGCGTCGCCCTCGAACACGTCGGCGTACTGCCGGCGGAACATGTCGGCCGAGACGGCCGAGAGCATCGTCGCCTGAATCTCGCGTTCACTCGGCCAGATGTCCTTCAGGTACACAGGGCGGCCGGCCGCGTCCTCGCCGAGCGGCTCTCTCGTGAGATCGACGTTCAGCGATCCAGCCAGCGCGTAGGCGACCACGAGCGGCGGCGACGCGAGGTAGTTCGCACGGACGTCCTGCTGGATTCGGCCTTCGAAGTTGCGGTTCCCGGACAGCACGGAGCAGACGACGAGCTGACGCTCGCGGACCTCGGCCGCGATCTCCTCGGGCAGCGGACCGCTGTTGCCGATGCAGGTCGTGCACCCGTAGCCGACGAGGTTGAAGCCCAACTGGTCCAGGTACGTCTGGAGACCGGCCCGCGCCAGATAGTCGGTGACGACCTTCGATCCGGGAGCCAGGCTGGTCTTCACCCATGGTTTCGTGCGGAGTCCCCGCTCGACCGCGTTGCGCGCCACGAGGCCGGAGGCGATCATGACGTTCGGATTGGACGTGTTCGTGCAGCTCGTGATCGCCGCGATCACGACCGACCCGTGCTCGAGCTCGGTGGCGACCGCCCCGGCCACCGCGACGCCGCCGGGCCCCTGAGAGGCGGATCGGACCGGCCCGGTCTTCTTCAAGCCCTTCTGCAGGTCCCCGAGCGCCGATGCGAAGGAGCTCTTCGCGCGGTTCAGCGGAACGCGGTCCTGCGGGCGTCGCGGGCCGGCCAGACTCGGCTCGACCGTGCCGAGGTCGAGCTCGAGCATGGCCGAATAGGCCGCCTCCGGCGTCGACGCGGTCCGGAACAGGCCCTGCGCCTTCGCGTAGCGTTCCACCAGCTCCACCTGGGCCGCCTCCCGTCCGGTGAACCGCAGGTACTCGAGCGTCATCTCGTCAATCGGAAAGATCGCGACCGTGGCGCCGTACTCCGGGCACATGTTGCCGAGCGTGACGCGATCGGCAATCGTCAGGTGCTCCAATCCCGAACCGAAGAACTCGACGAACGTGCCGACGACGCCCTTCTTCCGCAGCGCCTCGGTGATCGTCAGCACGAGATCGGTCGCCGTGACGCCCTCGGGCCGTCGTCCGGTCAGTCGATAACCGACGACCGGCGGAATCAGCATCGAGCTCGGCTGCCCGAGCATGGCGGCTTCGGCCTCGATGCCGCCGACGCCCCAGCCGACCACGCCCAAGCCGTTCACCATCGTGGTGTGCGAGTCCGTGCCGAACAGCGTGTCCGGAAACACGGTCGTTCGGCCGTTCTCGGTCGAGCGGCAGACGACGCGGGCGAGGTACTCGATGTTCACCTGGTGCACGATGCCGGTTTCCGGGGGCACGACGCGGAAGTTGCGAAAGGCGGTCTGGCCCCAGCGGAGGAACGCATACCGCTCCCGATTGCGCTGGTACTCGAGCTCGGCGTTCAGGGCGAGGGCATCCTCGCGCCCGAAGTAGTCCACCTGAACGGAGTGGTCGATGACGAGCTCGACCGGCTGCACCGGGTTGACCTGCTCGGCGCGTCCGCCGAGTTGCACGATGCCGTCGCGCATGGCCGCGAGGTCGACCACACAGGGCACGCCCGTGAAGTCCTGGAGCAGCACGCGCGCCGGCATGAACGAGATCTCCTTGTGGACCGTGTCGCCGGGCGTCCAGGCGGCCAGCGTCTCGATGTCCGGCGCTTTCACGAAGGCGTGGTCCTCCCGCCGGAGCAGGTTCTCGAGCAGGATCTTCAGCGAATACGGCAGGCGGCCGACCGCCGGGCCGAGCGCCCGCTCGAGCGCCGGAAGGCTGAAGTATTCCAGCCGCTCGCCACCAAGCGTCAGGACATCTCGCGTGTGGAAGGAATCCAGGGACATGTTCCGTTCAGTATGGTCCAAACCTCATCACGTCCCAAGCCTTCGCGCTCGGGCAGCGACGGAGGTCAGAGCCGCGAACGGCGCGTCTCGAGGCGGCGGCACCGGAGGACGGCTTGCGCAGCCCGATGCGAGGCCCCGGGCTCGCCGAGCCGGTGTCGGACCTCCGCGAGCGCGGCCCGCATCGCGTCGGCGCGCGCGCGATCGGTCAAGAGGGAGACGGCCTCTTCGGCGACCGTCTCGGGCGTGAGGCGGTCCTGAATCAGCTCCGGCACGATGGTCCGGCCCGCCACCAGGTTCACCATGCCATAGGTCCTCAGCCGCACGAGTCGCCGGCCGAGCGCGTACGTGACCGGCGCCAGCCGGTACACCACAACCATCGGCCGGCCGTGGAGCGCCGTCTGGATGGTCGCCGTGCCGGAAGCGGTGACGACCGCGTCGGCGGACGAGAGGACGGCGTCGGTCTGTCCCTCGATCACGACAATCGACAGCCCGGCGGTTCGAGCCGCCTCGATCGGCGCGAACAGGGCCGTGTCGAGCGACGGCGCCCGCGCGACGAGGAACTGCACCCCTGGCACGCGCGCGGCCACGAGGCGTGTGGCGCGGGCGAGCGTCGGCAGAATCCGGCGCAGCTCGTTCGGACGGCTGCCGGGCAGGAGCGCAAGGATCGGCCTCGCGGCGTCGAGGCCGTGCGCGCCGAGGAACACGTCGCGGGCGCCGCGCCGATCGAGCAGGTCCACGAGCGGATGTCCGACGAACTCGACGGGCACGCCGGCCTTCTCGTACAGCTCCTGCTCGAACGGGAAGATCACGAGCATGCGGTCGACGTAGCGCCGGATGGTCTCGAGCCGCCCCGCGCGCCAGGCCCAGAGCTGGGGGCTGATGTAGTAGACGACCGGGATGCCCAGCCGCCGCATGACGGGGAGCAGCCGGAAGTTGAAGTCGGGAAAATCGATGGCGACGAACACGTCCGGCCGGCGCATCCGCGCCGTCTCACCGAGCGTTCTCAGCATGCGCCACGAGCGCGGCAGCACGGCGAGCGCCTCGACCAGCCCGGTGACGGCGACGCCCCGGTAGTCGCCCACGAGCGCGGCGCCAGCGGCCGCCATGCGCTCGCCGCCGAAGCCGAACGCCTCCACGTCCGGCTCGAGCGAACGAAGCGCGCGCACGAGCGCGCCGGCATACATATCGCCCGACGCCTCGCCGCAGGACAGCATCACGCGTGGCGGGGTCATGCCCGTCCGAGCGCGATCCCGACCGGACCGCCCCAGGGCCGGATGCCGCTCCGCCGATCCCGCGTCATTCGGTGCGGGCCCTGAGCCGCTCCGGCTCGAGCGCCGCGAGCCTCCTCTCGAGTTCGAGCATCTTCTCGCGCAGCTCCGGCAGCCGGCGCAGCAGGACGACGGCTTCGCGCCACCGTTCGACGTCGACCGCCGGAATCCCGGTGACGTGCCGACCCGGTTCGATGTCCTTCGTGACGACCGACTTCGCGCCCACGACGGATCCGCGGCCGACGCGCACGTGTCCGGTCACGCCGGATTGACCGGCCAGGGTCACGCCGTCCGCCAGCTCGCTGCTGCCGGCCACGCCCGACTGCGCTGCCAACAGGGCGTGGCGGCCGATCCGGACGCCGTGCGCGATCTGCACGAGGTTGTCGATCTTCGCGCCGGCGGCGATCCGCGTCTCGCCCAGGGCCGGACGATCGACCGCCGTGTGCGCGCCAATCTCGACGTCGTCCTCGATCACGACCCGCCCGACCTGCGGGATCTTCTGGTGGGAACCGTCGCGCCGGCGCGCGAAGCCGAACCCGTCCGAGCCGACAACGGCCGCGTCCTGGAGCACGACGCGATCGCCGAGCACGACGTCCTCGCGGATCGAGACGTGTGCGTGCAGCACGCAATCCCCGCCGATCGACGCCCTTGCCCCGATGACGACGTGGGGGAACACGACCGTGCGGGCGCCGATGCGCGCCCCGGGGCCGACGACGGCGAATGGGCCGACCGACACGTCGGGCCCCAGAACGGCCGTCGCATCCACCAGGGCGAGCGGACTCACGCCCGCGACCGCCGCGTCAGGCGGATTGAAGGCGGCCACGGCATTGGCGAACGCAAGATACGGTTCCGGCGTCCGCAGGACCGCGCACGGCGCGCCCGTGACCGAATCGTCGGCGATCACCGCCGAAGCGCGCGTCGCCGCCAGCTTCGACGCGTACTTCGGGTTCGCCAGGAACGTGACGTCGCCGGGGCCCGCGTCCTCGAGACGCGCCACGCGGCCGACCTCGACCGACCCGTCCCCGTCCAGGCGGCATTGGAGTCGAGCAGCCAGTTCGACAAGCCTCATGGCCGGATTCGCACGGAGATGCCGGGACGCGCGTCAGGTCGCTCCCTGGCGCTCGTGCGCCGGGAGGAGAACGGCGCGGCCGGCGCCCGCATCGCGACATGCTAGCATCCTGGTGCCATGGGTTCGAAGCTCACACGCGACGACGTGCTTCGCGTCGCTGAACTGGCCCGCCTCGAGCTCGCCGCTGGCGAGGTGGACCTGTTCACGCGGCAGCTCGACGAGATTCTCGGATACGCCGAACAGGTGCGGGACGTGGACACGACTGGGGTCTCGCCGACCTCGCACGCGCTGGCCGTCGAGGTCGCCTGGCGCTCCGACGAGCGCCGGCCGTCGCTGTCGCTCGACGAGGTGCTGGCCAACGCGCCCAGCGCCGACCGTGCGGCCGGTCTGTTCAAGGTGCCGAAGGTGCTGTGATGCCCGGCGACTTCGCGTGGACGCCGTACGTCACCGCCCGGGCCATTCGCGACGCGATCGCCGCGGGATCGTTCACGGCGCGCGCGGCGTGCGAGTGCGCCCTGGCGCGCGTCCGCGAGGTGGATCCGGTGCTCCACGCCTTTCAGCAGGTCGACGCCGAGCGCGTGCTGGCGCGCGCCGACGCGCTCGACCGGATGGGGCGGCCGGCCGGCCCGCTGCACGGCGTTCCCGTGGCCCTGAAGGACAACATGGCGGTCCGCGGCGGGCGGACGACGGCCGGCTCCCGCATGCTCGAGCACTACGTCTCCCCGTACGACGCCACCGTCGTCACACGGCTGGAGCAGGCGGGAGCGGTGGTGCTCGGCAAGACCGTCTGCGACGAGTTCTCGATGGGATCCTCGACCGAGAACTCCGCGTTCGGGCCGTCACGCAATCCCTGGCGGACGGATCGGATCCCGGGTGGGTCCAGCGGCGGCTCGGCGGTCGCCGTCGCGGCTGGAATGGCGCCCCTTGCGCTGGGCTCGGATACGGGCGGCTCAATCCGCCAGCCTGCCGCGCTCTGCGGCATCGTCGGGATGAAGCCGACCTACGGCCGCGTCTCACGTTACGGGCTGATTGCCTTCGCATCCTCACTCGACCAGATCGGCCCGTTCGGGCGCACCGTGGAGGACGCCGCGCTGCTGCTCGAGGCCATCTGCGGGCACGACGAGCGGGACGCCACGTCGGCACCTCGCGATGTGCCGCCGTTCAGCGCGGCCCTCCCGGGTGACGCCAACGGACTCCGCATCGGCGTTCCGCGGCACCTGCTGCAGGAGGGCGTCGATCCGGAGGTGCTCGCCGCCTTCGACGCGAGCCTCCGGACGCTCGAGTCACTTGGCGCGTCCGTGCGCGTCGTCGAGCTGCCGCACAGCCGATACGCGATTCCCGTCTACTACCTCATCGCGACGGCCGAAGCGAGCTCCAACCTGGCGCGGTACGACGGCGTGCGTTACGGCACGCGGGTCCCGGGCCAGACGCTCGGAGAGATGTACGATCGCACGCGCAGCACCGGATTCGGCGCGGAAGTGAAGCGCCGGATCATGCTCGGCACCTACGTGCTGAGCGCGGGGTACTACGACGCCTACTACCTGAAAGCCCAGCAGGTCCGGACGCTGATCCGGGAGGACTTCGAACGCGCGTTCGAGGAGGTCGACGCCGTTGCGGTGCCGACCACGCCGACCGCTGCGTTCACGCTCGGCGAGCGCTCCGACGATCCGTTGCAGATGTATCTGGGCGACGTGTTCACGGTGAGCGCGCCGCTCGCCGGACTGCCGGCGATCAGCGTGCCGTGCGGCCTCACCGGCGAGAGGCTGCCGATCGGGCTGCAGTTGACGGGGCGCGCATGGGACGAAGTCACGCTGCTCCGACTGGCCGACGCCTTCGAGCGGTGCTCGCCCTGGGCGGGCAGCCATCCCGAGGTCAGCCCCGCAACAGCGCCAGCGCCGTGACCGCCGCGCCGTGCAGAACGGCGCCGGCGACCATCATGCTGACGAGCCGCTCGCGCGACCACTCGGCTCGAGACCGGGACGGCCGCCCGGCATAGAGCAGATTCCTCAAGCCGAGGCCGAAGCCGAGCGGCACGCACAGCAGAAACCACCACTCACGCCAGGCCAGAGCGGCGGGTAGCACGAGGACGGCACCCAGGATCGCGACCGTGTTCAGGAACAGATGAACGACCGATCGGACGCGCACGGGCGAGGGCCCGGCAGCTTGGACGCCGATCGCATGCTGCGCCGCCGCGACGACCAGGACGAGCCCGTACGAAGCCAGCCACGCGACGTGACCCGCCGCGCCCGCGTCGGGCCGCGGCGCCAGCGCGGCCAGCGACCCGGGATGGAGGAGGCCCACGGCAAGCCACGCGCCGCCGGCGCCGGCGGCCGTGTAGGCCAGCCGCGCCATCACCCGCACGGCACCCGCGCTCGGCGTGCCGTGGCGGATCCCGGCCACGACCGCGATCCAGAACGCCAGCATCGCGCCGACGGTCGCGCCGAGGTGGCACGCCAGGAGCCCCGCACTCATGGTCGAGGGCGGCGCCGGCTCATCCGGCGACCGCGGACGCTGAAGGGCGGGATCAGGCGACGGAGCTCGGAAGGTCGGGCAGCTTGTAATGCACGAGCCGCTGCCGCACTTCCTCCATGGCGATGCGCTCGAGCTTGTGAGGAACCCGGTCGTGCTCGCCGTGAGAGATCCGGACCCGGGCGCCACGCTTCAGCTGATTGGCGCGCCGGGCGGCGATGTCGACGAACAGGAACCGGCTTTCGATGGGTTCAGCGGGAACGGACGGCGCCGGCGCATCGGCGCCGGCGAGCGACTCATCGGACATGCGGGCTCCTCCCCAGTCGGACGTGCGCCGGTGGATCATCGCCATGACCATCCACCGGCGCCACGCCGTCAGCCGTTGATCTGGATCTGACGCGGCTTGGTCTCCTCGCGCCGCGGCAGCGTGATCGTCAGCACGCCATCCTGATACGACGCCTGAGCCTTGGCCGTGTCAACCGAGGTCGGCAGCGTGAAGCTGCGACGGAACGCCCCGTACTGGCGCTCCATCCGATGATACCTGTCGCCCGGCACCTCGGAATCGACCTGTCGTTCGCCCTCGATCGAGAGGGTGTTGTGCTCGAAGGTCACCTTGATCGCCTCGCGCCGGAATCCCGGAAGCTCGGCCTTGATCACGACGTCCTGATGGGCATCTTCGAAGATGTCGACCGCAGGCGCGAAACTGCCGTTGAGCGGCTCGCCCCCGAATACGCTGTCGAACATGCGGTTGAGGCGGTCGATCTCGACGGTGGCCAGATTCCCTGCCGGCCTCCAGCGGGTGAGCAGAGTCATGGTGTTTTCCTCCTCTTTATAAGTGTCCGGTTATGTGTCTCGTATGTCCCCCCGGCTCTCGGCCGGAGCGATGTCACTGCACGCCATCATACACAATATCTACTCATTAAACAAGAAGATTATATTAGCAAATTACACTAATATACTTTCCAGCCAGGAGCCCCTTCCCGATCATGTGGACGTCGGTGGCCGATCGCCGACCCGCGCCGATCGGGCCATCCTCCTCTGGTTGACGCGACGTTCTGGCCCGGAGATTCGGGGGACGCGCGTCGCGCGCCGCTCGAGGCCGGCGCCTGTATCATGCGAAGGTGAGCAATTTCTTTCGTCCAGATGCGTCCGAGCTGACCGAGGACGCGCGGCACCTGCTGGCCGAACTCGATCGCGAGTCCCCGGGCACTTCGAACCTCAACGGGGATTGCCGTCCGCCGCTCGACGTCTTCGACACGACCGAGGCCGTCGAGGTTGTCGTCGACATTCCCGGCGTCGCAGCCGACTCGCTGCGCGTGGCGGTGCGGCGGGGCACGGTCCTGATCGTCGGAACCAAGGTGCCCGCGCCGAGCAGCGCGGGGGCCCGGTTCCACCTCGCCGAGCGCGCCTACGGGCGGTTCGCTCGCGCCGTGCGCCTCTCCGGCCCGGTCGACGCGAGCCGCGCCAGAGCGCTCATGACCGCCGGCCAGCTGCGGATCACCCTTCCGCGCATCGAGGATCGGCGCGGACGGACCATCAGCGTGGCGGTATCGCAGGGATGATTCGCCTGCTGTTCCTCGGCGACATCGTCGGACGCCCCGGCCGCGATCTGGTTCGCCGCGGCCTCCAGCCGCTCGTCACCCGCCATGCTGTCGACTTCGTCATCGCGAACGTGGAGAACGCCGCCGCCGGATTCGGCGTCACACCCGATATCGCCGACGACTTGCTCCAGACGGGCATCCACGTCATGACGGGCGGCAATCACATCTGGGACAAGAAGGAGATCGTTCCGTACTTCGCGGAGCAGCCACGTCTCATCCGGCCCGCCAACTTCCCCGCCGGAGCGCCGGGACGCGGCGTCTGCATCGGGCGGTCACGCCAGGGCGTGTCGGTGGCGGTGATCAATCTGATGGGCCGCGTCTTCATGACGGCGCTCGACGATCCGTTCCGTGTGGCCGAGGCCGAAATCGATGCGGTCCGCCGAGAGGCGCGGGTGATCTTCGTCGACTTTCACGCTGAGGCGACTTCCGAGAAGATCGCCATGGGCTGGCATCTCGACGGTCGCGTCACCGCCGTGGTCGGGACGCACACGCACGTGCAGACCGCCGATGAGCGCGTGCTGCCTCGGGGTACCGCCTACATCACCGATGTCGGCATGACGGGCCCCCACGACTCCGTGATTGGCGTGGAGCGCTCCGCCATCATCACCCGGTTCCTGACCGGCCGACCACAGCGCTTCGAGACGGCGACGGAGAATCCCCGGCTGAATGGCGTCATCGTCGACGCGGACGAAGCGACGGGCCACGCGCTGTCCATCAACCGGGTCAGCCTCTCCGCCGAGGAGATCGAGGCGCTGGCGGCCCAGCCGCTCACGGCGCGCTGACCGCCGAGACGATGGGCCCGCACCCGGACCTGCCATTCGACGATGCCCTGCCCGCCCGGCCGGCTCGCGGCCCGGTGTCGGTGACCGAGCTGACCGCACGTCTCAAGGACCTCGTCGAACGCGGCTTCGGCACGCTGGCAGTAGAGGGTGAAATCTCCAACTGCCGGCAGTGGAGCTCGGGGCACGTCTACTTCACGCTCAAGGACGACTACGCGCAACTGCGGGCGGTCATGTTCCGCACGGCGGCGCGCCAGCTGAAATTTCGGCCTGCCGATGGCATGCACGTCGTCGCGACCGGCCGGCTGAGCGTCTACGAGGTCAAGGGCGAGTATCAGATCGTCTGCGAGGCGCTCGAGCCGCGGGGCCTCGGCGCGCTGCAGCTGGCGTTCGAGCAGGTGAAGCGCCGCCTGCAGGCCGAAGGACTGTTCGACCCGGCGCGCAAGCGCCCGCTCCCGGTGCTGCCCAGGCGCATCGGCGTCGTGACGTCCCTCGACGGAGCGGCGCTCCGGGACATCCTCCGCGTGCTCACGGGGCGCCACCCGATGGCGCGCATCGTGATCCGGCCGGCCCGCGTGCAGGGCGACGGCGCCGCGCTGGATCTCATCCGTGCATTGAAAGCGATCGCACGGCTGCCCGAACTGGACGTCGTCATCATCGGACGCGGCGGCGGCTCCAGCGAGGATCTCTGGGCATTCAACGACGAGGCGCTCGCGCGGACGATCGCGGCCTGTCCCGTACCGGTCATCTCGGCCGTGGGGCACGAAGTCGATTTCACCATCGCGGATTTCGTGGCCGACCTCCGCGCCGCGACGCCGTCGAACGCGGCGGAGCTCGTGGTCGACCGCGCGGACTCGTTCTGCGCGCGGATCGAGCACGCGGAACGCCGGCTGGCCGCGTCCTTGAGCGGCGCCATGGCGGAGCGCCGTCACGCCGCCGAGCGGCTGGACTCGAGGCTCCGGCGCTGGCCGACCGCCGTGGTCATGCGGGACCGCGACCGGCAGGAGCTCGCGCTGCGTCTCGATCGCGCGATGCTCGATCGGCACGCCCGCCTGGTGCACCGGTTCGCAGCCATCCGCCGGCGCCTGGAGGCGCGTGACGTCCGACGTCAGGCCGCCGACCTCCGGACGCGCCTCGTGGGCGCGGACGGGCGGCTGAAGGCCGCGGCCGCCAGGCGCCGGATGGCTGCCGATGGCCGGCTGCGCGAGCTGGCCGCGAGGCTCGACTCGCTCAGCCCGCTCGCCGTGCTGGGTCGTGGGTACGCGGTCTGCTGGAACGAGAGCCGGACGAGTATCATTCGGTCGGCGCGGATGGTCGCACCGGGCGACGCGGTCCGCGTGACGCTCGCCGAGGGCGAGCTGGGCTGCCGCGTCGAGCGGCGCGTCGACGGCCCCGAAGACCCGGGCCAGGACGCCTTCGAATCCGGAAGCGCATGACAGACTCCATCAAGGACTTCGAATCGGCCATCGCCGAGCTCGAGAAGATTGTCAGGCAGCTCGAGGAGGGCGACCTCGCGCTCGAGAAGTCGCTGGCGCTCTTCGAGCGCGGCATCGAGCTCTCCCGTTACTGCCACGATCGCCTGGGCGCCGCCCAGCGCCGCATCGAGCTGCTCACCGAACGCGGCGACCTGAAGGAGGCCTCCGACCTGATCGAGCCCGCCGGCGAGCACGAGTGAGGATGCGCAGTCTCGCCGAGTACCTCGACGAGCTCCGCGCCGAGGTCAATGAAGCGCTTGCCGAGCGCATCCGGGAGAGCGGCGCTCCCTCGCTCGTCCTCGAGGCGATGCGCTACGCGCTGCTCGGAGGCGGGAAGCGGCTGCGGCCGTGTCTCACGCTCGCGACGGCCGAGGCGATCGCCGAGCGCGACGATCGACCGCCACGCGAGGCGCGCCTCCGCGCGCTGCCGAATGCCTGCGCCCTCGAGCTCGTCCATACGTACTCGCTGGTCCACGACGACCTGCCGGCGATGGACGATGACACGTTGCGGCGCGGCCGGCCCACCGTGCACGTCGTGTTCGGAGACGGGCTCGCCATTCTCGCCGGAGACGGCCTCCTCACCGAGGCGTTTGGCGTCATGGCCTCGGCGTCGTCTCGCGGCGCGCCCGGCGCGCAGATGTCGCCCGCCGCATGCCTCCGGTCCGTCGAGGTGCTGGCAGCGGCTGCCGGCGCGGCGGGGATGGTCGGCGGCCAGGCCATCGATCTGGCGGCCGCCGGTCGCATCGCGGGCCGGCCCGTGCAGCCGCTCGATGCGCGGGCGCTGGAGGACATGCACGCGCGCAAGACTGGCGCCCTGATTCGGGCCGCGGCGGTGATGGGCGCGATCGCGTCCGCGGCCGACGCACCCACGTTCCACGCCGTCGACGCGTTCGCGCGCGAACTCGGACTCGCCTTTCAGATCGTCGACGACGTGCTCGACGTGGAGGGATCGGACGCCGAGCTGGGCAAGACCGCCGGCAAGGACGCCGCCGCGCGCAAACCCACCTACCCCGCGCTGTACGGCATCGCAGAATCGCGACGGCTCGCCGCCGAGTGCGTCGCCCGGGCGAAAGACGCGTTGCGCGGCGTCCGGCTGGGCAGCCGGCTCGCCGAGATCGCCGACTGGAGTCTGGAGAGAAGAGGATAGGAGCCGGTCGACGGTCCCACGGTGCCCAAGCTTCGACTCGATCAGCTTCTCGTCAGCCGCGGCCTGGCAGGCTCGCGCGAACGCGCGCGTGCCCTGATCCTCGCGGGCCAGGTGAACGTCGAAGGCGTTCGCGCAACGAAGGCCGGAACCTTGGTCGACGAATCCGCCGCGGTGGCCCTGAGGGCGCCGGAGCACCCGTGGGTCGGCCGCGGCGGCGTCAAGCTGGCCCATGCGCTGGCCGCGTTCGGCGTCAGTCCCGCCGGCGCGCTGGCGCTCGACATCGGCGCCTCGACGGGCGGCTTCACGGATGTGCTGCTCGAGCGAGGCGCCCGTCTCGTCGTCGCACTCGACGTGGGTCACGGTCAGCTGGCCTGGAAGCTGCGCACCGATCCGCGCGTGGTGGTCCTCGAACGCGTCAACGCGCGTCATCTGAGGCCCGAGGACCTCCCGGAGACCGCGCGCGCCTTCGACCTCGTCACCGTGGACGTCTCGTTCATCTCTTTGACGTACATCCTGCCGTCGCTGGTCCCGCTGCTCCGGCCTTCGGCGCACGTGATCGTGCTGGTGAAGCCGCAGTTCGAGGCGGGACGCCGGGACGTCGGCCGGGGCGGAGTCGTCCGCGACGCGGCCGTGCACGCCCGCGTCGTCGACGAGGTCGGCGACGCCGCGGGTGCAGTAGGATTGGAGCGCGTCCGCGTCGAGCCTTCGCCGATCGAGGGGACCGAGGGCAATCGCGAGTTCTTCATGCTGTTGCGGCCGCGGGCTCCGGCTGAACCGCGGTGACCGCCAACCCGCGGATCTGCGAGATCAGAGACTGAGCATGGGGAGACGTCCCATCACCCGAGTCGGCCTGACGGCGCGCGTGTCGCTGCCGGGCGCGTTGACCGTCATGCACGAAGCGGCCGAGTGGCTCGACGCGCACGGCTGCCGGCCCGTGCTCGAGCGCGAGGCGGCCGAGGCCGCGGGTGATGCCGAGCGCTGGGCGACGAGCACCCTCGACGCGCTGCCGGCCGACGTCGACCTCATGCTGGCGTTCGGCGGGGACGGCACGCTGCTCGCGGTGGCGGGCGCGGTCGCGAACGCCTCGGCGGACGTCCCCGTGCTCGGCGTGAATCTCGGCCGGCTCGGGTTCCTCACCGAAGTCGCCAGGAGCGAGCTCACGGAGGCGCTCCAGCGGGTCCTGGACGGACAGACGGAGGTCGAAACCCGCCAGATGCTCAGCGGGCGGATCGACCGGGAGAGCCGGACCGTGCTGCGGCATCTCGCCTTGAACGACGTCGTGATGACCCGTGGCCCGCTGTCGCGCATGATCGAGATCGACGTCAGCGTCGACGAGAGCTTCGTGTGTCACGTCAAGGCCGACGGCGTGATCATCGCGACCGCAACCGGCTCGACGGCGTACAACCTCTCGGCCGGTGGACCGATCGTCCATCCGTCGGTCGACGCCGTGCTCCTGACGCCGATTGCGCCGCACACGCTGACCTACCGCCCCCTCGTGCTGCCGGCGACGGCGGCGATCACTCTCCGGCCGGTGAGCGATCCGCCGCGTGGCCCCTCCGAAGTGGTCGTGACGTTCGACGGCCAGACCGGCATCACGCTCGAGCGTGGCGACGCCGTGGTCGTCCAGCGTGCGCCGCGCCAGCTGCAGCTCCTGCGCACATCGGCGCGAACGCACTTCGACATGCTGCGCGAAAAGCTGAAGTGGGGCCACTCGTGAAGAGCGCCGCTATCGGCGGCCTCGACGCTGCCACCTCGTGACGTTGCGGTTGTGCTCCTCGAGGGTCGAGGAGAAGACGTGCGTGCCGTCGTTGCGGCTGACGAAATAGACGGTACGGCACGTCGGCCGGGTGGAGCGCGGCTTCGAGGCTCGCCAGCCCTGGCGAGGCAATCGGCCCCGGCGGAAGACCGGGATACCGGTACGTGTTGTACGGCGAGTCGATCTGGAGGTCGGCGCGGGTCAGGTTCCCCGTCCAGCGGCCCTCCTGCATCAGGGCGTAGATCACGGTGGGATCGCACTGCAGGGGCATGTGGCGCGCGAGGCGGTTCCGGAGGACGGCGGAGACGAGCGGTCGTTCGCCCGGCTGGCCGGTCTCCTTCTCGATGATCGAGGCGAGCGTGACCAGCTCGTGCACGCTGAGCGATCCGGGGCCCGCGCCCGATCGCAGGCGGCCGTCGAGCACCCGCCTGAACTGCGTCACCATCGCGTCGACGGCTCCGGCGGCGCCAGCGCGGCGCGACAGCGCGTAGGTGCTCGGGAAGAGATAGCCTTCGAGGGTGCTCGCGCCGGGATCCCAGGCGGCGGCGAGCGATCCGTCGGCCGCGGCGGCTTCGAACTCGGACGCCGACCCGAGCCCGCTGCGCTCGACGACGGCGGCCGTCTCGCGGATCGTCAGCCCTTCGGGAACGGTGAAGCGGATCGCGTACACATCGCCGCGGACCAGGCGGGAGACGACCTCGAGCGGCGTGGCGGCCTCCGCGAACCGGTACTCGCCCGCCTGGAGGCGCCGACCGCCGTGCGAGACCAGCGCGGCGAGGCGGAACGTCCAGACGTCCGGCACGACGCCGGCGTCTGCCAGCCGGCGCGCGATGGCCGTCTCGCCGCTGCCCGCCGGCAGGTCGACGAACAGTTCCGGCTGCTGAAACGCGCGATACGGCGTCATCAGACGGCGGTACGTCCACCACGCTCCCGCCGCGGCGACCGAGACAATCAGCAGACCGGCGAGCCACCGGGCCGGACGGTTCACGAGGGCGTCCCGGCGTGCGTCTGGTCGAGGTAGTCCTGCAGGATGACGGCCGCGGCGGCGGCATCGAGCTTGACCTTGCGCCGCCGCCAGTCGCGCTCGCCGACGGCGAGCCGGCGTTCCGCCTCGCGGCTGGTGAGGCGCTCGTCCTGCCGGTGCACGGTCAAGCGCGTCGCGGCCTCGAGGGCGGCGGCGAACTCGCGCGCGGGCGCCGTCTGATCGGTGTCGTCGCCGTTCAGCTTCCTCGGCAGCCCGACCACGATGGCCGACGAATCCGACGCGTCCAGCGCTTCGGCCGCGCGGAGCGTCTCGACCACGGCGGCCACCACGGCCGCGGAGGCGCGCGGCGTCGGTCCGGCGGCCAGCGTCTTCCACGGCCGCGCCAGAGTGGCCGTCGGATCGGACAGGGCCAGGCCGATGCGGCGCTGGCCGAAGTCCACGCCGAGAACCCGCATGTCCGTAGCGTAAGCTAGAATCAGTGCATATGTCTTCGAAGTCCCGCTGGTGGATCCTGGTCCTCTCGTCGCCTCTCGTCATCGTCGCGGCCGTGGGCGGCCTGCTGGGGGCGGCGGAACCCGCGGCGCAGCAGAGCTTCAAAGATCTGCCGGTATTCCAGGACGTCGTGTCGCTCATCATGAGCAGCTACGTCGAGAAGGTGGACATCGACAAGGTCATGGACGGCGCGATGCGCGGGCTCGCGGACGGGCTCGATTCGTCGAGCGCCTATCTCGCGCCGGAAGAAGTGCAGGCGGTCGAGAGCGGCGCCAGGCTGCCGGCGGGAGACATCGGCGTCGTCATCGCGCGGCAGTTCTATCTCAGGGTCGTCGGCGTGCGTGATGGATCGCCTGCCGCTCGCGCGGGGCTCCGCACCGGGGACTTCATCCGCGGAATCGACGACAAGCCGACGCGCGAGATGTCGGCCTTCACCGGCACGCGTCTGCTGCACGGCGCGCCGGGCAGCCGCGTCGAGCTCACGGTCATCCGCAGCGACGCCGCCGACCCGCATACGGTGGACCTCGTGCGTGAAGCGCCGGCCGGCGACCTGGTCACGGGCAAGCGTCTGCCGGGCGGCGAGGGCTACGTGCGCGTGGTCAGTTTCGCGCCCGGCGCCGCGGTCGCCCTCCGGAAGCAGTTCGACTCGCTTCGACAGGCGGGCGTGCCGGAGGCGGTCGTCGACCTCCGGGGCACGGCCGACGGCGCGCCGGAGGAGGCGATTGCCGCGGCGCGCCTGTTCGTGAAGAGCGGCACCCTGGCCACCCTCGCGGGCCGCGGCCCCGATCGCACGGTGACCACCGCCGGTCCGGGCGACGGATCGATCCTGATGCCGATCGCCGTGCTGACCTCCACCGGCACGGCCAACGCCGCGGAGATCTTCGCCGCCGCGCTGTCCGGCAACGGACGCGCCGACCTGGTCGGCGAACCGACCGCCGGGATTGCCGGCGTGCAGCGGCTCGTCAAGCTCCCCGAGAACCGCGGCCTGTGGATGACCTACGAGCGCTATCTCACGAGCGACGGCAAACCGATTCACGAGGGCGGCCTGCGGCCGGCGGTGCTCGTTCAAGGACCGGTCGTTCCGTTCGGCGAGGCACCGCCGCCCGGTGACAGCGCGCTCGCGAAGGCGCTCGAGCACCTGGCGTCCAAGAAAGCCGCATAACGACGCGCTTACTGCGCGTGCGCTCGCTTGACACCTCGTACGTGCTCGCGTATAACCGCTCAGCGGTCCGCGGGATTCCCACTCGCTCCGCGATCGCGCGTGCGATCGGAGGCACCATGAACAAGCAGGAACTCATTTCCAAGATTGCAAACGACACGGGCATGACCAAGACCGGCGCGGCCGCCGCCGTCGATTCGTTCATCGACGGTGTGGTGAAGACGCTGAGGAAGGGACAGTCAATCACGTTCGTCGGCTTCGGCACGTTCAAGACGTCCACGCGCAAGGCGCGGACCGGCCGCAACCCCCAGACCGGCGCGGCGGTCAAGATTCCGAAGCGGCGCGTCGCGCGCTTCTCGGCCGGCAAGGCCCTCAAAGACGCCCTCAACTGAGAGCCAAAGGAGAGGGTGAGAGAGTGAAAGGGTAAGAGGGTGCGAACGGCTCACTTTCTTACCCTTTCACGCTTTCACCCTCTCACCCCTTCACCCTCTTTGTTATACTGGCCGTTCGGGTTACGGACGCGTGTCGCGTCCATCGGCACCATAGGCGCGTAGCTCAGCTGGTTAGAGCGCCTGCTTGACATGCAGGAGGTCGGCGGTTCGAGTCCGCCCGTGCCTACCACCTGCCGCTCCCGATATAGACAACAACGCTTGGCTGCCCCGTTCTCACCGTCTCTCGTCGGCGTCGGTCCCGATGCCTGACCTCACGCTCACGCTGCCGGACGGCTCGCAGCAACACGCGCCGCCGGGCACCGCCGTCGCCGAGTTCGCGGCGCGCGCGCTGCCGCAGGGCGTGGTCCGCCGCGCGCTCGCGGCCGCGGTCGACGGCCGGATGGTCGATCTCTCGCACCGGCTCGACCGGGACGCATCGGTCCGGCTGATCACGCCTGACAGCCCCGAGGCCCTGCCGCTCTACCGGCACTCGACGGCGCACCTCCTTGCCGCGGCCGTCACTCGCCTGTTCCCCGGCGTCCAGTGCGGGATCGGCCCGGCCACCGACGAAGGCTTCTTCTACGACTTCGTCGTGCCGCGGCCGTTCGTGCCCGAAGACCTCGAGGCGATCGAGACGGAGATGCGCGCGCTGGCCGCGGCGGACCTGCCCTACGAGCGGCAGATGTGGCCGCGCGACGAGGCCATCGCGTTCTTCACCAGACGCGGCGAACCCCTGAAGGTGCAGCTCATCGAGGAGAAGACCGCCGGAGAGTCCCGGGTGTCCTGCTACACGATCAAGGACCGCGAGACGTTCGTCGATTTCTGCGTCGGACCGCACGTCCCCTCGACCGGGCGGCTGAAGGCGTTCAAGCTGCTCAACGCGTCCAACGCCTACTGGAAGGGCGATGCGCACAACCAGCCGATGCAGCGCATCTACGGCACCGCGTTCCTCAAGCAGGACGATCTCGACCGGCACCTGCACCAGATCGAAGAGGCGAAGAAGCGCGATCACCGGCGGCTCGGCCGCGAGCTCGGGCTGTTCTGGTTCCATCCCTGGGCGCCGGGCGCCGCGTTCTGGCTGGGCAAGGGCACGACGCTCTACAACACGCTCGCCGCCTACATGCGCGAGGTGCTCTTCCCGGCGGGCTACACCGAGGTCAAGACGCCGCTGATCTTCAACAAGGCGCTGTGGGAGACGTCCGGCCACTGGCAGCATTTCCGGCAGAACATGTTTCTCATCGAGTCGGGCGACGAGGTGATGAGCGCCAAGCCGATGAACTGCCCCGGCCACTTCCTCGTCTTCGCGAGCGAGGTCCGCAGCTATCGGGACCTGCCGCTCCGCCTCCACGAACAGACGCCGCTGCACCGGAACGAGGCGTCCGGCGTCCTCTCCGGGCTCACCCGCGTCCGGCAGTTCTCGCAGGACGACGCGCATTGCTTCGTGACGCAGGACCAGATCGGCGAGGAGGTCGAGCGCCTGATCGGCCTCGTGCAGCGGGTGTACGGCGATTTCGGCCTGGCTTTCGACGCCAAGCTCGGCACGCGGCCCGCCGAGCACCTGGGCGAGATCGCCACGTGGGACCACGCCGAGTCGCAGCTCAAGGCGGCGCTCGATCGCTCGGGCGTCGGCTACGCGCTGAACGAGGGCGACGGTGCGTTCTACGGGCCGAAGATCGACTTCGACGTGACGGACGCGATCGGACGCAAGTGGCAGTGCGCGACCATCCAGCTCGACTACATGATGCCCGAACGGTTCGACCTCAAGTACGTCGGACCCGACAACGCCGAGCACCGGCCGGTCGTCATCCATCGGGCGATCTTCGGGAGCTTCGAGCGCTTCATCGGCATCCTCATCGAGCACTATGCCGGCGCCTTCCCCCTGTGGCTGGCGCCCGTGCAGGCCACCGTGCTGCCGATTGCCGACCGGCACGTCCCGGCGGCCGAGGCCGTGCGGGGCGCCCTGGCCGGCGCCGGCCTGCGCGCCGTTCTCGACGACCGGCAGGAGAAGATTGGTTATAAGATCCGGGAAGCGCAGATCCAGAAGGTGCCCTATATGCTGGTCGTAGGGGATCGGGAGGCGGCCAGCGGCACGATCGCCGTCCGGAGTCGCACCGGCGGGGATCTCGGTGCGCGCACGGTCGAGGCATTCATCCAGGCGGCGAGGGAGGAAGTCTCGCGCCGGGGACACTGATAGTCATGCGCGCGCGCGGAGCGGGACGAACGCGTCCCCGCACGCAAGCGCGCCAGGCGGGGCGACGGCTCCGCTGGTCCATTCAAGGAGGCTCTTATCGCTTACGACCGCGGCCCACGACGTGACGATCGCGTCCGCATCAACGAGCGCATCCGGGTGCGCGAAATACGCGTCATCGACGACACCGGCTCGCAGCTCGGCATCATGGCGCCGCCGCAGGCCCTGGCAATCGCGAAGGGCAAGGGTCTCGACCTGGTCGAGATTTCGCCGACCGCGGTGCCGCCCGTCTGCCGAATCATGGACTTCGGCCAGTACCAGTACCGAACAGCAGAAGCGGGCGCGGCAGGCGAAGCGGCACCAGAAGATCATCGACGTCAAGGAGATCAAGTTCCGGCCGCGCGTCGACGAGCACGATTACCAGTTCAAGAAGAAGCACATCGAGCGGTTCCTGACCGAGGGCGACAAGGTGAAGGCGACGATCTTCTTCCGGGGCCGGGAGAACGCGCACCCGGAGATCGGGCGCCGCATTCTCGAACGGCTGATCGCCGACCTCAGCGAGATCGGCGTCGCCGAAGCCGAGCCGCAGAAGGAAGGCAACCAGCTCCATACGATCCTGGCGCCGCGGGCCGGGGCGAAGCGGGGATAGAGGACAGAGGAAGCACATGCCGAAGCTCAAGACGCACCGGGGCGCCGCGAAGCGCTTCAAGAAGACCGGCACGGGAAAGATCCGCCGGACGAAGGCGTTCCGGCGCCACATCCTGACCAGCAAGTCCAAGAAAGTGAAGCGCCACATGCGGGGTCTCGTAGTAGTCGCGCCGGCCGATGCCGCGAGGCTGCGCCGGATGCTGCCGTACGACTGACGGGTTCTGAGTTCTAAGTTCTGAGTTCTGAGTTGAGAGGAATTTCATGCCTCGCGTCAAGAGAGGAACCGTTCGCCGCGCCAAGCGGAAGAAACTGCTGAAACGCGCCAAAGGGTTCTACGCCACCAAGAGCAAGCTGTACCGGTCCGCCAAGGAATCGGTCGACAAGGCGCTGAACTATGCGTTCTCCGGGCGGCGCCGGAAGAAGCGTGACTTCCGCCGCCTCTGGGTCGTTCGGATCAACGCCGCGGCCCGCGCCAACGGCCTGACCTACGGCCAGCTGATCAGCGGGCTGAAGGCCGCCGGCGTCGGGCTCGACCGCAAGAGCCTGGCGGAGCTGGCCGTGAATCACCCCGCGGCGTTTGCCAGCGTGGCCGCTCAGGCGAAGGCGGCGGTGCCGGCGCCCCCGCAGTAGACTCCGGAGGCGCCCGGGACGTGTCGTCCCCTTCCCCCCTTCAGCTGCGAACCGAATTCCAGACGGCCCTCGAGGCGGCCCAAACGCCGGCGGAGCTGAAGGCCGTGCGCGATCGCTTCCTGGGCCGCAGGCACGGGCTCGTGACCGCGCTCGTGAAGGCGATCGCGTCGGCCGCACCCGAGGAGCGGCCGGCGCTCGGCGCCGCCGCCAACGCGCTCAAGCACGAGATCGAGACCTCCCTCGAAACGCGCGAGCTCGACCTCATCGCCGGCGCGCCGCCGGCCGACGCGCTCGACGTGAGCCTGCCCGGCCGCCCGCCGGCGATCGGCCGGCGTCATCCGCTGACGATCGTGCGGGAGCGCGTGGAGGACATCTTCCTGGGGATGGGCTACCAGATCATCGACGGCCCGGAGCTCGAGGACGACTGGCACAACTTCGAGGCGCTCAACATGCCGCCCGAGCACCCCGCCCGCGACATGCAGGACACGCTGTACCTCGCCTCGCCGGTGCCCGCCGTGTCGGGCACCCGCCCGGCCACGCTCCTGCGCACGCACACGTCCGGGATGCAGATCCGCCACATGGAATCGCATCCGCCGCCGGTCCGGCTGATCGCGCCCGGTCGCGTCTACCGCCGCGACAACTTCGACGCCACCCACACGCCGATGTTCACCCAGGTCGAAGGGCTGGTCGTCGACGAAGGCATCAGCCTCGGCGACCTCAAGGGCACGCTGAACGCGTTCGCGGAGAAATTCTTCGACGCCAGGGTCCGGACGCGCTTCCGCCCGAGCTTCTTCCCCTACACCGAGCCGTCCGCGGAGCTCGACGTCGAGTGCCAGTCGTGCGGCGGCCGCGGCTGTCCGCTCTGCAAGCAGTCCGGCTGGATCGAAGTGCTGGGCTGCGGCATGGTCCACCCGTTTCTCTTCGAGGCCGTCGGATACGACCCCGAGCGGTACACGGGCTTCGCGTTCGGGGTCGGGATCGAGCGGCTCGCTCTCCGGCTCTACGGTCTCGAGGACATCCGGATGTTCTACGAGAACGACCTGCGCTTCCTTGGTCAGGTCGAGCTGTGAAGGTCCCGCTGGGGTGGTTGCGTGACTTCGTCGATGCGCCGGCGGACGCCCGTGTGGTCGCGGAGCGGCTGGCGGAGTGCGGCTTCGAGCTGGCCGGCCTCGACAACGACGTGATCGACCTGGAGATCACGGCCAACCGGCCGGACTGCCTGACGATTGCCGGCATCTCGCGGGAGGTCGCGACCGCGTTCCGGACCGTGACCCACGAAGTCGCCTCCGCGACGCTCAGGCCGCCCGCGCCCG
Source organism: uncultured Acidobacteriota bacterium (assembly GCA_963764505.1). GTDB lineage: Bacteria > Acidobacteriota > Vicinamibacteria > Vicinamibacterales > SCN-69-37 > CAVXSP01. The sequence continues at coordinate 3,886,000 of CAVXSP010000001.1, forward strand.
GCGTCGACCCGCTGATTCCGGTCCGCATCGAGCACGAGGACTGCGGCCGGTTCGCGCTGGCGGTCGTCGACGTCAAGGTCGGCCCGTCACCGTCGTGGCTCGCCGATCGGCTCCTCGCCGCCGGCGTGCGGCCGATCAACAACATCGTCGACGTCACGAACTACGTGATGATCGAGCGGCATCCCATGCACGCGTTCGACGCCGAGAAGCTCGCCGGGCCCGAGCTCCGCGTCCGGTCCGCCATCCCGGCCGAACAGCTGACGACCCTCGACGGCCAGACCCGCACACTGGACCCGACGATGCTCGTCGTGGCCGATCGCGACCGGGCGGTGTCGGTCGCCGGCGTCATGGGCGGCGCGAACTCGGAGGTCTCGTCGGGCACCAGGCGGATCGCGCTGGAAGCCGCCTGGTGGCGGCCGGCACAGGTGCGGCGGACGAGCCGGCGTCTCTCGCTGAAAACGGAGGCCGCGGCCCGGTTCGAGCGCGGCGCCGACATCAACGGCCCCGTCCAGGCCGTCGCCCGCGCGCTCAATCTGATCGAGTCGATGGGCGCCGGCCGGCCGGTCGGCGCGACGCTCGACGTGTATCCGCACCCCGTTCTGGCCGAGACCGTGCTCCTGCGCCGTCATGCGCTTGCGCGACTGCTCGGCGACCACGTGCCCGACGAGGAGGTCGAGCGGATTCTCCGCAGTCTGGGGTTCGGGATTGCGCACGCGCCGGGCGGCTGGCAGGTCGAGGTGCCGACATTCCGGGTCGACGTGCGCCGGGAGGCCGACCTCATCGAGGAGGTCGGACGTCACTGGGGATTCAACCGCATCCCGGCGACCTTCCCCCCTCTGCGCGGCGCGCCGGCGGCCTCGAGTCCCCGGGTCACGCGGGACCGGACGGTCCGGCGCGTCCTCACGGCCGCCGGACTCCAGGAAGCGACGACATTCACGTTCATCGAGCAGGACGCGGCGCGTCCGTTCGTCGCGGACGCGTCCTCCGTCGTGGCGATCGCGAATCCGCTCTCGGAGAAATTCGGGGTGCTCCGGCCGTCGCTCCTGCCCGGCCTGCTCGACGCGCTGATCTACAACCGCCGCCGCGAGGCGCCCAGCGTGCGCCTGTTCGAGGCCGGCTCGATCTTCGCGCCAGCCGGCGAACGCCACGCGGTCGGATGGGTGCTGACCGGCGCCCGGGGCGATCACTGGAGCGCGGCGGACGGCTCGATCGATTTCTTCGACGCGAAGGGCGTTGCCGAGCTGCTGGCGCGGGCTTTCGGCGCCGCGGTCGACGCGCACCCGGTCGACCTGCCCTGGTTCGTCCGCGGGCGCGCGGCGCGCCTGCTCGTCTCGGCAGACCGACCCGGCGCGAGCGCCCGACATCCGTTCGCCGCCGCATCGGCCGGCGTGCCGATCGGCGTGGTCGGACAGGTTCGCCGGGAGGTGGCCGCGGCGCGCGGTCTCGCCGATCAGGAGATCATCGTCGCGGGGGAAATCGACCTCGACACGCTCGTCGAGGCGGGCGCGGCGGCCGATCGGCGCGTCGCGTCGCTGCCGCGCTATCCGTCCATCGTGCGCGACCTGTCGATCCTGATCGACGAACGCTTGCCGGCCGCGTCCGTTCGTGGCACGATCCGCTCGAGCGCGCCGGCGACGCTGATCACCATTCGCGAGTTCGATCGCTATCAGGGACGCGGCGTCCCCACCGGCCAGGTCAGCCTGTCGGTCCGGCTCACGTTCCGCGCGCCGGATCGAACGCTGACCGACACCGAGGTGCAGGAGGCGGTCGACGCGATCGTTGCGGCGCTCGCCGGCGAGCACGGCGCCGTCTTGCGGGGAACTTAGAAATTTACAATTGCCAGTTTGGAATTTACAATTCGATGCGTCCAGGACGTTCCGAACCGGCAGGCGCCCAGGTCGTAGATTTGCGAACGGCACATTCCCGGAAAGGCCTCCATGTCCCGCACCGCGACCGTTGATCTGCAGCCCATCGATCGCCTCGAGGAGAAGGTGAAGCAGCTCGTGTCGATGATCGACGCCCTGCGCGGCGACCGCACGAAGGCGCTGGACGAAGTCGCCAGGCTGGAACGGGAGATCGACGCGGCCAAGGCCCGCCTCACGGAAGTCGCCGGCGCCTCGGCGGAAGCCGCCGCCCTCAGGGAGGAGCGGGAGCTCATCCGCACGCGCGTCGTCCAGATGATCGCCCAGATCGACAAGCTGAACCTCTAGCGCCGGGACGTCCGTATCATGCCGAACCGCGTGGTCCACGTCGAGATTCACGGCCAGCGCTACGCCATCCGGAGCGATCTGGATCCGCAGTACATCACGCAGCTCGCCGTCTACTTCGACGAGAAGATGCGGCTGGCCTCGACGGAGATTCAGAGCGCCGACACGCTCTGCGTCGCCGTCATCGCCGCCCTGAACGTCGCCGACGAGCTGTTCCGGGCCAGGGCCGACGGCCACGGCCTGGGCGACCAGTTGCGGGCCCGCGCGGCGGATATCGAGCGGATCGTGGACGCCGTGCTGAGCGACGCACGCGCACAGGCCATCGCCGCAAATTCCTGAAGCCGTCCTCCGCCCGCAGGACCGCCTTGCCGCCCGGTCCGGCGCACGTTAAGATGACTCCCAGTCGCTTTGAGTTCCCTGCTTTGTTCGTGATGGTTCGGAGTGTCGTTTGAGCCGATGTTTCATCACCAAGTGAGCCGCGACGTCGCGCGGTGTGCACGCCTCCGTGGCGAGGAAGCCTGAAGCGCGACTTTCCATAGTGGCTCCACCTGCTTTAGCAGGTTCATTCGACCTCCCCACACGGCAAAGCGGGGCCCTTCTTCAATCGCAGCACCGGAACCGGACACCAGTACGCCGCCCCCCACGGTTGAATCGATCGGTGAGCACGCGCTGATCGAACGGATTAGACGGCGCGTCGGCACACCGCCCGCCTGGGTGACGCTCGGCATCGGCGACGACGCCGCCGTGCTGGCGCCCGAGCGGCGCCGCGCGCAGATCGTCACGACCGACAGCCTCGTCGAGGACGTGCACTTCCGGCGGGCGTCGACGTCGCTCGCCGCCGTCGGCCACAAGGCCCTCGCCGTCAACCTGAGCGATCTCGCCTCGATGGGAGGCGATCCCCGCGCGGCGCTGCTGTCCCTGGCGCTGCCGGCCGACCTGCCCTTGGACGGCTTCGACGCGTTGATCGACGGCCTGGCCTCCCTGGGCGAGCGCGAGCGGGTTCCCCTCGTAGGCGGCAACCTGTCCCGCTCCCCCGGCCCCCTGGTCGTCGACGTGACCGTCGTCGGCTCCGCCCACCCGCGCCGTCTCCTTTCGCGAGGAGGCGGAAGCCCGGACGACGAACTGTACGTGACCGGATCGATTGGAGCGGCGGCCGCCGGGCTGGCGTGCGTCGCGGCCGGGGTCGATCGAACGGCACTGGACGCCGAGACCCTCGCCTGCATCGACCGCTACGAGCGGCCGGACCCGCGGCTCCGCTGCGGCACGCAGGTGGCGCGCAACCGCGCCGCTTCGGCGGCCATCGACCTGTCGGACGGCCTGGCCCAGGCCGCCCGCCAGCTTGCCGACGCGAGCGGCGCCGGGGTGATCCTGGAAGCCGATGCCCTGCCGATCCACCCTGGCGCGCGCCGGCAGATGCTCGCCGCCGGCCTGGAGCCGGTCACGGCCAGCCTGAGCGGCGGCGAGGACTATGAACTATTGTTCTCTGTCGGGCGCCGGCAACGTCGCGCGTTCCGGGCGACGACGGCGCGCTGCCGCGGGCTTCCGGTCACGCGTGTGGGGCGCCTGACGGCGGAGCCGGGCGCCCGGCTCAACCGCGACGGGCGTCTCGAGCCGCTCGGCGGCGGGTTCGCGCACTTCTGAACCAAATGTGGCATCTCACGAGGAAGACCGTCGAACGCTTGCTGGAGTCGCTCCTGCACATCCACGACACGCCGGAGCGAACGGCGGCGGCCGTCGGGATCGGCGTGGCGATCGGCTTCTCGCCGTTCCTCGGACTCCACACGGTCATCGCGCTGGTGCTGGCCTTCGTCTTCAACATGAACCGCGTCGCGGTGCTGGCCGGCACCTGGGTCAACCTGCCCTGGTTCCTGGGGCCGTACTACGCAGGGACGACGTGGTTGGCGGCCTGGGTGACCGGCACGCCGATCCCTCCGCACCTCGTCTCTCGAATCGAAGCAATCTGGCACCTGCCGGCATGGTCGGCACGGGTCGTCGCGTTCGGGCGGCTGCTCCGTCCGCTCCTCTTGCCCTACACGCTCGGTTCCCTCGTCGCCGGCGTCGCGATCGGCTTCCTGGCGTACCGGATCACTTTCGCTTTCATTTTGGCCCGCAAGCGCCATCTCGAGCACTCGCGGCTCCGAACCGGTTCCCAGGCCTAGATCGCGCCCCCGGCCGCGCGGGCGCCGGCACACATCCTCTCACGGAACAATCTCGATAACTCATTTGTATACATCTAGTTATCGCTGAGCGTCGACATGAGCCTCGCCTCCGGATTCGGGGGTGTCTTTCTCCTCCGGGCCGGGTTACGCTAGAAGTCTGGCGGATGCCGATGCTACTTCTCAGTCGGTCTCTCCGGCGGAAAATCCTGGCCACCGTCCTGGCCGCCTTCGCATTTGTACTGTTGTACGACGCCACCGTCATCGATTCCAGGCGGACGATGGCCTTCGACAACGCGGCGCTGGCGGTCCCCCCAGCGGCGGGGTCCCGGCTCCAGTTCGCGGCGACCGCCTATTGCAAGGGCGACCTCACGTCCGCCGGCGTCGCGCCGCAGGCGGGGGTCGCCGCCGCCGATCCCCAGCTCCTGCCCGAAGGTTCGGTCGTCCAGGTCGACGGCGTGCCCGGCCGTTACCGGGGGATTTACACCGTCATGGATACGGGACCGAAGGTCGTCGGCCGCCACGTGGACCTCTACATGTGGAGCTGCATCGAGGCGACGACGTTCGGACGCCGCCCCATCACGCTGACGGTGCTCCGGCTGGGGTGGAATCCGCGGAACACCGCGGTCGAGGCCAAGACGGGATACTGAGCCCCGGGCCGGCCGCTCCTCAGGCCGACGCGCTTTCCGCGCGCTCCTGGTACTGAAGCTGGTACAGCCGATAGTAGAGGTCCCGGCGGGCAATCAAGGCCTGGTGGTTCCCCGATTCCCGCAGCTCGCCCTTGTGCATCACGAGAATCGTGTCCATGTCCTGAATGGTCGACAGCCGGTGCGCGACGGCGAGCACCGTGCGCCCGGCCATCAGGACGTGGAGCGCGTCCTGGATGAGGCGCTCGGTTTCGGTGTCGATGCTCGAGGTCGCCTCGTCCAGCACGAGGATTCGTGGCTCGAAAGCCAATGCCCGCGCGAACGAGAGCAGCTGCTTCTGACCGACCGACAGGGTCGAGCCGCGCTCGGCGACCAGTGTGTCGTAGCCGTCCGGCAGGCGGTCGATGAAGCGGTCCGCGTGGACCGCCCGCGCGGCCGTTCTGACGCGCTCGTCGTCGATATCTTCCTGGCCGAGCCGGATGTTCGCGGCAATCGTGCCGGAGAACAGGTGCACGTCCTGGAGCACGAGGCCGAAGAGGCCGCGCAGCTCCTCGAGCGGCCATTCGCGAATGTCGGCGCCGTCGACGAGGATCCGCCCCCGCGAAACGTCGTAGAACCTGAGCAGCAGGTTGATCAGAGTTGTCTTGCCCGATCCGGTTGCCCCCACCACTCCCACGCGCTGGCCGGGCTCGATCGCAAACGAGACGTCGCGCAGGACGTAATCTTCGCCGGCGTACGCGAACCAGACATGATCGAACTCGATACGGCCAGGCGGCGGCTGGCGGTTGGCGACGGGCTCGAGCCGCGGGCGCGCCGGCGAAAGGATGGCCACGGGCGTGTCGAGCAGCGTGAAGATCCGCTCGGACGCCGCCATCGCAGCCTGGAAGATGTTGAACTTCTCGGACAGATCGCTGATCGGCTGGAAGAACCGCCGCGAGTACCTGCAGGAACGCGACGAGCACGCCGATGCTGACGACCCCGTCGAGCGCCCATCCCCCGCCGATCCAGATGATCAGCGCGCTCGACAGCGCCGCCAGGAGCTCGATGGCCGGATAGAACACCGCGTAGTAGAAGATGGACCTGATGTTCACGTCGCGGTGATTCCGGTTGATCGCGTCGAATCGTTCGAAGATCCGCCGTTCCTGGTCGAAGAGCTGAACGGTGGCCATGCCCGTGATGTGCTCCTGCAGGAACGCGTTGAGCCGGGCGACCAGCCCGCGCACCTGCCGGTACGACTCGCGGACGTTCTTCCGGAACCACCAGGTCGTCAGGCCGATGAGGGGCAGCACCGTGAACGCCACGAGCGCCAGCCGCCAGTTCATGACGAGCATCGCGACCATGATGCCGGCGAGCACCAGGACGTCCCCGAAGATCGTCACGATGCCCGAGGCGAACATGTCGTTGAGCGCGTCGACGTCGGTCGTGACGCGCGTCATCAGCCGGCCGATCGGGTTCCGGTCGTAGAAGGCGAGATCGAGCCGCTGCAGGTGCGTGTACACCTGCATCCGCAGCGCGTGCATGATCTTCTGCCCGGTGAGCTGGAGCACGGCCGTCTGGACGTAATCGAATCCAAAGGCGACGACAATGAGCCCGAGGAACAGCAGGGCCATGCGGCGGAGCCCGTCGACGTCGCCGGTGGCGATGAACCGGTCGATGGCCTGCTGCGTGATCCAGGGCTGGGCGAGCTCGGCGAGCGAGGCTCCGAGAATGACCGTGAAGGCCAGGCCGACTGCTCCGGCGTGGGGCCGGAGGTAGCCGATGAGCCGGCGCATCAGTCGCGCATCGTACGCCTTGCCGATGATGTCGTCCTGCATGTCAGAAAAGGGGACGGGCCGTCTAGCTGGCGGCAATCTCCGCTTCGAGCAGCTGCCGCTGGTGCATCTCGGCGTAGACGCCGCCTCGAGCGACCAGCGCATCGTGGGTTCCCCGCTCCACGATCCGGCCGTGGCGGAGGACGAGAATCCAGTCGGCGTCCCGAACGGTCGTGATTCGGTGAGCGACGATGAGGCACGTCCGGCCCCGGCGGATGCCCGTCAACTGCCGCAAGAATCTCCTCCTCGGTCGCCGTGTCCACGGATGACAGGGCATCGTCGAGCAGCAGGAGCGCCGGATCGAGCGCAAGGGCGCGCGCTAGGGCGGCGCGCTGCTTCTGCCCGCCCGACAGCGTGATGCCCCGCTCGCCGACCCAGGTGTCGTAGCCCTCGGGGAACTCGGCAATCTCGCTGTCGAGCCCGGCGAGCGCCGCCGCCCGGACGACTCGCTCGCGGACCGGCTGTCCGGTTGCGGAGTCCAGCCCGAACGCGATGTTCGCCTCGATCGTGTCGGAGAACAGAAATGGCTCCTGCGGCACCATGCCAATCAGCCGCCGCACGGCGGCTGCGGGCAGATTCCGCACGTCGGCGCCGCCCAGGAAGACGGTGCCAGGCGGCGGCTCGTGCAGCCTGGGCAGCAGGGACAGCAGAGACGACTTGCCGGCGCCGGTGGCCCCGACAATCCCGACCGTCTCCCCCGGCTGAACGACGAACGACACGTCATCCAGCACCGGGACTTGGGTGCCTGGATAACTGAACGTCAGGCTGCGAATCTCGATCCCGAGGGGATTTCCACAGGAGGGGGACGGGTCTCGGGTTGTGGAAAACCCGGGTCCAAGGCCCGAGTTTTCCACAACCCGAGACCCGTCCCCCTCCTGTGGAAATCCCGCCGCGTCCTCGTCGAGAACGGCCCGCATCCGTTCCCACGACGCCAGGCCCCGCTGAACGATGTTGATCACCCAGCCGAAGGCGATCATCGGCCAGCTCAGCATCACCATATACCGGCTGAACGCCACGAACTCGCCGAGCGTCAGGCGCTGTGCGATGACGTCGCGGCCGCCCAGCCAGAGGACGACCAGCGTGCTCAGGCCGAAGCAGAAGGTCAGCGTCGGATAGAACCCGGCCTGCAGCGTGATCAGCCCCCGGTTCCGCTCGACGTACTCGTCGTTGGACGCCCGAAAGCGCGCGATTTCCCCGCGCTCCTGGCGGTAGGCGCGCACCACGCGGACGCCCGCCAAGGCCTCCTGCACGACGGCGCTCATGTCGGAGAGCTGGGCCTGGATCCGCTCGAAGCGGTCGTGAATCGCGCGCCCGAAGTAGCGGGTCGCCAGCGTGACGCACGGCATCGGCAGCAGCGCGAGCAGCGTCAGGCGGGAATCGATCCTGACCATCAGCGCGATCGCGACGACGAACCCCAGCGAGGTGCTGACGAAGTACATGACGGCCGGTCCGATCATCATTCGCACGGCGTTGAGATCGTTGGTCGCGCGCGACATCAGGTCGCCGGTGCGGTGCTCCTGGTAGTAGCGCAGCGGCAGACGCTCCAGATGCGCGAAAAAATCGTTACGGAGACGGTATTCGATCTCGCGCGACGCGCCGATAAGCCGTTGACGTGTCGAGTAGCGGAACCAGCCGTCCGCCGCCGACAGCCCGAGCAGCGCCAGGGCGTAGACGCCGAGCCGCGTTCGCGTGAACCCCGCGGTGAGATCGTCGATGGCGTCCCCGAGGACCCACGGAGAGACGAGCGAGATGACGGTGGCGAAGAACACGAAGACGAGCCCGATGGTCAGGGATCGCCGGACCGGGCGGAGATACGGCAGCAGCTCCCCGAATGCCCGGACCATGGAGGCAGTATAGCAATGCGCGATCGAGCGTCCGTGCTGTCACGAGCCCGTCTGCTGGCGGTGCTGGCGTGCGCCGCGGCGAGCCTCGCCCTTCCCCGCGCGGCGGCGGCCCAGGTACTCCGCGCCGCCGCTCACGGACACGGCCATCGGCGAGGACTACCACGTCGAGGTCAGCGGCGCGCTCTGGAATCCCGGGCTCGAAGGGTCGATCTCGAGCGAACAGTTCGACCTGCAGGGGACGCCCCTTGACTTCATCACCGACCTCGGCTTCGAGCGGACCCGCTTCAAGGACCTGCGCATCGTCGTGCGCCCCGCACGCAAGCACCGCTTTCGGGCGCAGTCCACACCGATCGTGTACATGGGCGACTCGGTCCTCAAGCGGACGGTGGTCTTCAACGGGATCGACTTCAACGCCGCGCTCCCGATCACGTCGGAGTTCGACTGGAAGGTGTGGCGCCTCGGCTACGAATACGACATGGTGTATCGGAGCCGCGGGTTCGTCGGCGCCTTCGTGGAAGCTCGACGGACCGAGTTCTACGCCACGCTGGCCGGCGGCGGCCGCTCGGAATTCACCAGCGCCACGGCGCCCCTCCCGGCCATCGGCGCCGCGGCCCGCGGATACGTGACGCGCAATGTCGCGATCGACTTCGATCTCAGCCTCTTCAGGGTGCCGAACATCGAAGACAAGTACACCGGCAATTACTACGACTGGGACCTCAGCGGTACGGTCAACCTGTCGAACAACGTCGGCGTCCAGGCCGGGTGGCGTCGCATGAAGACATTCCTCGACATCGAGAACGACCACGGGGACTTCACGTTCCAGGGCCTCTGGTTCGGCGGGACGGTCAGATACTGAGACGATCGGCGATCGGCGATCGGCGATCGGTGATCGGTGATCGAAGAAGGAGTTACGACTTCGCCAGCCTGCAACTGGCCAAGCGCTGCTCCGCCGCCGCGAGCGTCTCCTCCTTCTTGCAGAAGCAGAACCGGACCTTCGAGCGCCCGGAGGCTGCGTCCCGGTAGAAGCTGCTGCCCGGTACGCTGGCGACGCCGACCTCCGTCACCAGGTGGCGCGCGAACGCGACGTCGTCCGGAAACCCGAACGGCGAGATGTCGGTCATGACGTAGTAGGCGCCCTGCGGCTCGAAGCAGATGAACCCGGCCTCCCGCAGGATGTGCAGCAGCCGGTCGCGCTTGGCGAGATAGGTGCCCGCGAGCGTCTCGAAGTACGACGACGGCAGCCCGAGCGCCACGGCGGCGGCGGCCTGGAGCGGCGCCGCGGCGCCGACCGTCAGGAAGTCATGCACCTTCCGGATCGCGCCCGTGATGTCGGCGGGCGCTACGGTCCAGCCGACCCGCCAGCCCGTGACGCTGAACGTCTTCGACACGCTGTTGATGGTCACGGTCCGTTCGGCCATGCCATCGAGGGTCGCCATCGGCACGTGCGAAGATCCGCCGTACACGATGTGCTCGTAGATCTCGTCCGTGACGGCAATCGCGCCCCAATGGCGGCACAGCCGCGCGATCGCTTCGAGCTCCTCGCGCGCGAACACCTTCCCGGTCGGGTTGTTCGGCGTGTTGATGATGATCGCGCGGGTGCGGTTCGAGAACGCCGCGGCCAGATCGTCGGGGTCGAACGTCCACGCTGATTCGTGGGGCTCCGCCCCCGCGCCGCCCCCGACGCGCCCACTCCCGCGTTGGCTTCCGGCTGCTGGCCCCTGGCTTCCGCGGGGCTCGCGCAGCCGCACATAGCGCGGCGTCGCGCCCGAGAGGATCGCGTCCGGCCCGTAGTTCTCGTAGAACGGCTCGAAGACGATCACCTCGTCGCCCGGATCGACGATCGCCAGCATCGTGGCCATCATCGCCTCGGTTGCCCCGCAGCAGACGGTGACATGGCGATCGGAATCGACCGCGAGCCCGTGCCGCGCGCCGGCGTCGTTCGCGATCGCGTCGCGCAACGCCTTGGCGCCCCATGTCACGGCGTACTGATTGATGTCGGCGCGGATGGCCTCGCAGGCGGCCGCCTTCACTTCCTCTGGCGCCGGAAAGTCCGGGAAGCCCTGCGACAGGTTGATCGCCCCGTGGCGGTGCGCGAGGCGGGTCATCTCGCGGATGACCGACTCGGTGAATCGACTGGCCTTTTCCGACGTGCGCGCGCGCGGCATCACCGGCCGACCCGGCCCGGCGCGGCGCCCCGGGAACCGCTGGAGCCGCCAGCTCCGGCGGTCCCGCGCGCGGCGGGCGCGGCCACGGGCGCCTTCGCCGCCGGAGTCGCGGCCGCTGCCGGCCGCAGCCCCGGCGCCCGCGCGCCCGTGCTCTGCCCGTACAGCGCGCGGTAGTCCTCGGCAGTGCCGAGAATTCGCTTCACGTAGTTCTGAGTCTCCGGATACGGAATGTCGTCGATGAACTCGTCCTGATCGAGATCGGAGCGCTCCGCCAGCCACCGGCTCACGCGGCTGTCTCCCGCGTTGTAGGCGGCCAGGGCCGGCGCAAGGCTGCCGCCGTACTTGGCGACCAGCCCCGAGAACGTGGCCATGCCGATCCGGATGTTCACGTCCGGCTGCTTCAAGCGCGCCGTGGTGAACGGCCGGATCCCGAGGCGGCGCGCGACCTGGCGTCCCGTTCCGGGCAGGATCTGCATCAGTCCCCAGGCGCCGGCCGAGGATCGCACCTCCGCCTGGAAGGTGGATTCCTGCGCGATGAGCGCCGCCATGACGTACGGATCGAGCTTCTGAGCCCTGGCGGCGCGGCTGATTTCCTCCCAGTAGGCCACCGGGAAGATCACGCGGCGGATGTCCTCCGGGAGCGTCTCGCCGCCATCGGCAAGGAACTGCGGATAGGCGCGGCGCATCCTGATGATCGCGCCGCGCAAATCGCCCTTCCGATTGAGCGCATAGGCCCACGTCGCATCCAGCAGGGGCGACGGGCCGTCTTCGAGCTGCGCCTTCCGCACCTCCATGATGGCCGCATCGTACAACCCGGCGCCGAGCAGATCGCGGATGACGTCGGCGGTCGACGGCGGCGGACCGGGCACGACGACGATCGACAGCGTCCGGCTCACGCGCTCGACCTGCCCGAAGCCGGGCACGAGCTCGGTCATCGCCCGCACGGCCGACCGGCCGTAGTAGGAATTGCGGTAGTCGTCGATGACGCGGCGGAATCCGGCCGCCGCCAGATCGAGCTGGCCGAGCCGCTGGCGCGCCCGCGCCGCCCAGTACAGCCACGCCGGCCGGTAGTCGTTCTTCGGCAGCGCGCTGGCCGCCGACTCGAAAATCCGGACAGCCTCCGCGTACTGGCCGGTCTTGTACTGCCACCAGCCGGCCTTCCACGCGGCCCGATCCGCATGCGCACCGCTCGGGAACCGGGCGTACAGCTCCGCGAATACAGCGGCGGCCTTCTCGTCCTCGTCGCTCAGAAGATAGTACGTACCCAGATTGTCGAGAGCCTCTTCCGCGAGCGGATCTGCCGGGTGGCCCTCGACGAACGCGCGAGCCCGCGTGACGTATTCGTCACGCCGGCCGATCTCGCGCAGGGCGCCGAAGTAGAAGAACTCGGCTTCGGGCGCGACATCCACGACCGCCTGCAGCTCGGCCACGGCCGGGCCGTACTTCTTGAGGAAATAGTCGCACTCGGCCAGCCGGAGGTCGGCACGCCGCCGGTCCTCACCCTGCGCGACGCGTTGCACGCTCGCGTAGGCGCCGCGGGCGTCGAGGTACTGCTTCGCGTCGAAGAGCGCCTGGGCGCGTGCCAGGTAGCGCGGGAGCTCGCCGGCCGATGCCGGCTCCAGTCGCACGCCCAGGCCGTTCAGCTCCGCCGCCGCCGCGGCCGCCTGCGGCGATGCCGCGTAGTCGAAGTAGACCGTCTGGAGCTCGGGGATCGCGAGAGCCGGCTCGTTCGCCATCGCGGCTGCGTGGCCGAGCCGCAGGTGCGCGCGGGCCGGATCGAGCGGCGTGTTCGCGACGAGGGCCCGGAGCGACTCGACGGAGGCCGGAAAATCATTCGCCGCTTCGGCCGCATCGGCCGCGAGCCCGTGCGCGGCATCCGCGAGATACCCGGAGGGGCCGGCCGACAGCAGACCATTCGCCGTGGCCCGCGCGTCGTCAATCCGGCCGAGGGCGAGCTGGGCGCGGCCGAGATACAGCCGTGCGTAGCCGTGAAGGTCGTCGGCTCGCACCGCACGCTCGAGGGGCGGCAGGGCGCGCTCGGCCTGTCCAGCAGACAGGTCGTCGACGGCCGTTGCCACGGTCGAGACGCCCGTTCCCGCCGCAGGTGCGAGCCACAGCGTGGACAGCGACGGCTCGAGAGCCGCCGGCGGCCGGACGCCGACGCGAAGAGTCGCCGGCCAGATCACGACCGCCAGGAACATCACGGCCAGGCCGCAGCTCCGGCGCTGAAGGCGACGAACGTGGAACATCGTGCGGTTCCTTCGATTGTCAGGCCGACCCTGCCACGAGTTCAACCGTTCGTTCCGACGTCACGTTCTCGAGTCGCACCGCGGCGTGACGCACGAGCAGCTCGATGGCCTCGGTCCAGCCCGAGGCGTCCTCCTGCATCGCGGGCCGGCCGACGTCGTCGGCGTACAGGACGGCGACACCTTCGCCGGCGACCAGGATCGGCGTGACCAGACCGGTGTGGCCCACCGGCACGCGCATGAACGGCGGCGTCGCATCGGCGCGCCCGTCGAGCGTGGGCGACACGAAGGACGTCTGCTGGAGGGAAACGGCCGCGGCCAGCAGCCCGCCCTGGCGGACCGGCACGTCGCCCGGGGCGCTCTCGCCCGTGAACCCGAAATGCCCCCAGACGCGCAGCGTGTCCCCGTCGGCAATCAGGACGGCGACGCGCAGCATTTCGACGGCAGCGCCTCTGGCGAGCGCCTCCAGAATGGCGCTCAGGGTGGTCGCCTCGTCGATGCGGCGGATAGCGGCCAGCAGCCGCGCGAGCATGCCGGCGCGCGACTCGCGGGCCCCGGAAGCCGGCCAATCGGCCTTGGGCACGTGCAGTTCGGCCCGCTCGCCGGCGAGCCGGGCTTCCATCTCGCGGGCGAGCTCGGCGCGGACCACGTCCACGCGGGCCCGCACCGCGCCCTCGGTCTCGGCCCGCGCGTCACCGGCGGCGCGCTCGACTTCCGCCCGGCAGGCGTCCTGCGTCTCCTGGGCAAATCTGAGGAGATCGGCGGTGAGGGCGCGCAGGCGCGCGTCCAGGTCGAAGCGGGCGCGTGCGCTGAACGACTCGAGCGCCTCCTCGACGTGCTTCATGAACGACTCGACCGATTCCCGGACACGTTGTTCTATCGGCATGGCGAATCGGCGCCATTATCCACGATTCCGCCGGCTGGCACGCTGCCGAGGCCCCGTGTGCCGCGCGTGCCGGCAGGACCTGGGACGCGGATGTGTCAGAATACGGGGAGCAGCTCTGGTCTCACCCGGTTTGGGGGCGAAACGGCTTCGACGGGGGCAAGGGACTGTGGGATGCGTGCCGAGCTCGTCCATCACGCTCGTTAAACCGGTGGGCAAACAACTGTAACTGCGGACACGCAGCTTGCACTCGCGGCCTAACTAGCCGCGACGTTCACCCCGGTCAGCCTACGGGCCGGGAGTGAACGCCATTCAGTAGGCTGGTCGGCGCGCCAGTGCGGTACGCGTCGATGAGATCCAGACGGACTAGCGGTCGTCCCTTTCGCCGGGCTTCGACGGCGGCCGCGAAATTCAAAGTCCGGCTACGCACGTAGAGTCCTGCGGCGACAGGCCTTTCGGACGCGGGTTCGACTCCCGCCGCCTCCATTCGACTCGGGCTGGGCTCAGGCCCAGCCCTCGCTCATGGCAAGCCAGCCCGTGTCGAATGCCCTGAGCGAGCGTTCAAGCCAGTGCGAGTCGAAGGGCCGACACGGCGGCGTCCTCGGCCGCCTCGCGCGCCTGTGCCCTGACCATCCCTTGCACACGCTTTCTCGACGATGGCATCGTCGTCTCGTGGATAGTTTCGTCTATGTCCTGCGTTGCGCTGATCAGTCCTTGTACATCGGCCACGCCGAAGACGTCGATGCCCGCGTCGAGCGGCACAACCGGGGCGAAGGTGCCGCGTTTACAAGAACCCGGCTGCCGGTTGCGGTCGTCTATTCGGAGCGTTGCGACAGCCGCCGAGCGGCTGCTGCTCGAGAGCGCCAACTCAAACGTTGGACACGCGCGATTCTAGCGGCGTGCGACGAGTACCCGCAACGCAACGCCTGGGGCCATGACAACCGTGCGCGCGTCAAGGCGCTCGTGCTGACGCTGCGCTACTCCGGCATGCGCATCGGCGACGTCGTCGGGCTCCAGAAATCACACGTCAAGGGCGACAAGCTGTTTCTCAACACGCAGAAGAGCGGCAGCAAGATCTACGTGCCGCTGCCAAAGACGGCGGCCGAAGCCCTCAGGGCGATCGAGAACGACAGTACCCATTTCTTCTGGACCGGCAAGGGCCTGCGCAAGTCCAGCGTCGCCGACTGGCA
>CAVXSP010000002.1:0-131493 GCA_963764505.1 uncultured Acidobacteriota bacterium
TCTGGTAGAGTTCCGCGGGAGAGAGCTGTCCGCTGGCGAATGATCGAATTCTCATGAAGCCTGTGGCCAATTGCCCGTGATGCCGCCAGGGCGCGTGCGAAATGAAGTTCAGCAGCATCCCGCTCGCCCTTTAGCATCAGGCAAACGCCTCGTGAGGCTTCGAGAACGATGAGGGGATTGATGGCGCCTTGCGGACACCATCGCACTGCTGTCACGAGTAATCTCTCCGCTGATTCGTAATCGCCCTGCCTTGCGCTTGCTCGAGCGCCGATGCACAAGGCCGGGACCCGAATCACTCGAAACTGACGCCGCACAAGCTCCGAATCGAAGGAGCGCAGATGTTCAAGAACGGCAGTCCAATCCTCACTAGACTCCAGCAAAGAACAGCACGTCAGCTCGTGAGACAACTGGGACCACGACGGAGCCGGATTCGCCGTAGATGAGTCGATGGAATTGCACGAGCGCCACCATCGTTCAGCACTCGTTGTATCCGCAACCGAGAGTTCCAGTTGCGCCAATCCGTCGAGGGCCGCCGCCCGAATGTACGGAGAGCCGTCCGCTCTTGCCACGACATTGTTGAGGTACGCTCGCGCTCGCGGCACATTTCCAGCCAGCATCGCGATCGTTCCTAAATTCGTTGCGGCGATCAATGCATGGGTGACCAGGCCCGCCGTATCGGCTCTGTGCAACGCGGCTTCCGAGAGTGCTCTCGCACGGGCCAAATTGCCAACCACCAACTCGAGTCCGGTTTCCACGTGATCAATCGTGCACTGAAGAACGATCTTCTGCTCTTGTGCCGCAAGCGCGCGCGCTATCTCCAAGTGTTTTCGCGCTTGAAGGCAGAGTCCACGGCAGGCTTCAAGGCGAGCTACGGCGAGATGGAGGGCGCTCAGGGTGGGAGCATCACCCACCGAGGCGGCTAATTGGCGCAGACGCGAGAGGTCCCGGAGCGCTTCCTCTGGCGATAGAAAGGCTGAGCTTCGCTCAAACAACGCCAACGCAGCGGAAAACTGAACGTCGACGCTGCAAGCAGTCGCCAACTCGGCGGCATCGCGGAGGTGCTCGATAGCCTCCGCCACGTTTCCGAGATGGTACAGCGCACTAGCATAGGCGATATTGAGTCGAACACGCCCTGAGCTGTCGAGCTCTCCCTCAGATGCGCGAGCGACCCGATCCTGCAGTTCTCGACTGCGACAGGAACGGCCAAGAGCCTCAATCTCGCCAATCAGATTGGAGTCGATGGACCGGTCTGAGCCAGACCGTGCCACTGTGTCACGATTCCGTCGAGAGACCACACGGACGCTCCGTGGCCAGGAGAATACCAGAAGTCTACCCGTTGAAGAAGGCCTGTGAGCGATTCTGGTACAAGAATCAATGCACGCGGTGGCTCGGGAAGCCTGCCGGCCGACGTTCTGGAAGTTCGAGTTCAGGAACGCTGACTGAAGACACAAACAGACTGGCCGCGTTCTCAAGCAAACGACGGTGATCTTCTGCGAATGGTTCTGGTGCGTAGAGTGTGAGAACCCCCGCCGAGGAACCGCTGACAAGTGGTACCGCGACTGAGTGTGTTAGAGACGGCGAGAAGCTCCTTGCGACGGGCCCGAGGTCAAGAGATGCGTCTGCATTCAAGACGGATTCTTGATGGGTGAAGGCCCAACCCGATGCACGCTGACCGACCGCTATTCGAACGTCCTTGATCGTCGGAACACCGACGCCGGAGCAGAAGACAACCCCAAGCTCGTTCGAGTCGTCTGCCGGCACAAATAACACGAAAGAAGCTGCAGGGATTAAGCGACGAAGATGTCGGAACAGCACATCGGCGGCAGATGAAATCGACGTCGCTTTCGGTAGCGCCCTCCGCAGCTCATTGAACTCACGCTCTTCTGCTGTGGTAGCACTGATCACGTCCAGTTGAGCACGCGCCATTGATGTTGTCGTCGTGACGTCATCATCTTGGCGGGCTCGCTCTTCTGCCTCGACGCGATCAACGATTCTCAAGAATTCATCGACGACCCACGGGTCGTACATCGATCCGCGACGGTCAAGCAGGACCCGTTCAGCTTGCTGGCGCGTCATTCTAGGCCTGTACGGCCGGTCTGACGTCAAAGCGTCGTAGCAGTCGACTACAGACAGTATCCGGGCTCCTAGTGGTATTTCTTGACCCTTCAAGCCCGCCGGATACCCCGAACCGTCCCAATTTTCATGATGGTGCCGCACTATCGGCTCGACGGGATAAGGAAACTCAATTGACTTGAGAATATCGGCGCCGACCGCGGCATGAACTTTCATTCGTTCAAATTCGGCGGATGTCAGAGGCCCCGGCTTGTTCAAAATGTACTCAGGAACCGCCAGCTTTCCAGTGTCGTGCAGCAGTGCCGCAGCTCTAAGTGCGTCCAACTGCTTGGCATCCTTCATCCCCAAAGCGCCCGCCAGCGTCATTGTGAAATGTTGCACCCGTCTGATGTGCCCGTGAGTGACTTGGTCCTTTGCGTCTATTGCAAGAGCGAGGGCTTCAATCGTCGACAAGAAGACTCTGCTAAGATCGAGGTTCTTCTTCCGCTCGGCCTCTACTCGTCTCGTCGACCAGCTATACGTCAGATATATCACTAGTAACAGAGGCAGGATTACGCCAATAAACGCAACGTCGATGCTCCGCGCGTTTGCCAGGAAAGCGGCAATTGATGCGCCGCCGAGGAAGTTGAAGAATATCTCCTTGAAGTTCGAATACCAGACGGCAAACGGACTAATCCTTGCTTCGAGGGATATGGCAACGGTGACAAGCCAACTGTTGAGAAGAAAATAGAGCGCTGTGAAGATCGCCAGCGTAGAAATGATCGCCCACGTTAGCTGGATGGCGATGGGCGCGGCCGGGTCCGGCTGACGAATGCCGGCGGCATTCGCCGCGAGCCAAATCGAGAGAGGAGACGCTGCTAAATTAAATATGACCTGCTGCCAACGAAACTGACGGCGCGAATACTGCGATCGCACGCACAAGACCGCAGCATCGAGCAATACCAGAATGGCGCCGACGGCAGGCCCGTACCGGAGCGTCCCCGCGAAAACAAACGTTTCGGATATGGAGATGCTGGCGCTCACTGTCGGCAGCTTGACAGACAGCCACCCGCTTATGAGCGTGAGAGCTGCGAGTTTGAGCCACTCGACGTGCCAATAGAGTGGTTGCTGGGCTAGTTGAATCGTGCTGACGGCGACCGCCAGCAAGCCGAACGCCACAACAACGGAGACGTAGATCTCCGTGCCTTTGCGAAGACGCTGTCGGACCATGCGTCGAAATCAGCGCGCCGCTGTCACGGGGAACGCAGGGCGCTGACCACTCACGTTCAACTCCAGACGATAATTGAGGTCGTCCGCATTGATAAGTCTCCAGAATTGTATAGCGAAACCACCCGACCGTTCTGTGCCATGCACAATGGCTCAGGTTGTAAACAGTCTATGAAGGGTCCCCCTCGACTGCCGAATCGCCCCAGATGATGGTGTCGCCCCAGATGATGGTGTCACCCCAGATGATGGTGTCACCCCAGATGATCGTATCGCCCCAGATGATGGTGTCACCCCAAATGATGGTGTCACCCCAAATGATGGTGTCGCCGCGGACGGAGTCACCCCAGATGATGGTGTCACCCCAAATGATAGTGTCACCCCAGATGATCGTGTCGCCCCAGATGATGGTGTCACCCCAGATGATGGTGTCACCCCAAATGATAGTGTCGCCCCAGATGATCGTGCCTCCAAACACTATGCGGCCCGGAGTCGTCAGTCGACCGGCGATACTGACCGACGCTGATCCGGCCGCAGGGCCATTCTCCGCCACCTGAACTGCCAGCGGCACGTTGAGGCTGCCCGCCCCTTGTTCGATCACGCCGAAGTCCTTCACGCGCTCGGCACTGTACTGAAGCGCGAACTTCACCTGCCCCGGCTTGAGCGACGGGTTCGCCTGCAGCAGCAGCGCCGCCGCCCCAGACACCGCCGCCGTCGCCTGGCTCGTGCCCGACAGCATCATGTAGGCGTCGCCGCGGCGGCCCTGCACCCGGAACTGCGGATAGTCGCGCCAGAGCGTCGTCGACGGATCCGACGTCGAGACGATCGAGTTGCCCGGCGCGACGAGGTCCGGCTTGAGGTAGCAGTGCAGACGCTCCGTGTCGTTCGGATCGCACACCGGACCGCGTGAGCTGAACGTGGCCACCGTGTCGTCCGACCGATCGACCGTGCCGTGCGTGTTGAGGGCCCCGACCGTGATCGCCAGCGGGTCGTACCCAGGCGACACGACCCCGCCCACGATCGGCGTCCCGTCCTCCAGCTTGCCGAGATTGCCGGCCGCGCAGTCGACCACCAGGCCCGCGCGCACCGCCGCCTCGACCGCCTGCGCCAGCGCATCGTCAGCCGTGCTCGAGTCGGCCGGCCGGCCCAGCGAGAGATTGATGACGCGAATGTTGTATTTCTCGCGATTGTCGACCGCCCACTCGATCGCCTCGATGACGTCGGAGACGAGACCCGAACCATCGCTCCCGAGCACCTTCTCGCTGATGATGGTGGCGCCCGGTGCCATGCCGATGTACCCGGTCGAGCTCGTCGTGCGGCTGGCCGCCCCGCTCCCCGCGATGATGCCCGCCAGGTGCGTGCCGTGACCGAACTCGTCGTAGCCGCAACGCCCACGCTTCTGGCAGTCCGTGAAGTCGAGCACCGCTCCCACGCGGTTCTTCAGATCCCCGTGAACGCCAATCCCCGAGTCGATGACCGCGACGCCAACCTCGCGGCCCGTGATTCCGCCGTACGGCCGTGCCGGATCCCCGTTCGACCAGACCTGACTCGCGCCGGTCGACTCCGTCGTCACCGCCATCGTCGAGTAGACGAGGCTGTCCTCCTGCAGGCTCCCCACGCTCTGGTCGTTCGCCAGTTGCTGAATCTGATCCGGCGTCCCGCTGAGCGCCGCCCCCGAATGCAGACGCTTCTTGACGGTCAGACCGTAGTACCGGGCAAGCCGGCCCACTTCAGCCTGCGGTCCCTGATAGATGACGCTGATCGTCTTGCCCTTCGCACCGTGGAGCGCCTTCTCCAGTCCGCGCGAAAGCCGCGCCGTGTGCTGGGCCTCCGCCGAGCTCCCGGCGGCGAAAATTGCGAGAACGAGCAGGCCTGCGAGGCCGGTCGGCAGGAAACGCTGAGTCGAGTTTCTCATTGGCATGGGGGACTCTCGGAACGCACACAAAAGTGTGTTCGGTCCACCACGCAGAGAGGCAGGTCCCGTACCACGGGCGTCAGGGAGACTTCGCGCTGAAATGCACGAAAATCCTGATGCTTCATCTGGCGCGGCAGCCCGATAGACGGTGTTTGCGCCCGTGGCGATTACAATCTTGGTCGCGTTATATCAGAATTGAAATTTTTTGTACAGCGAAAGAAGGCCAGGCAATCGACCCCCTGACCCGGAGATCACAGCCTCGTACCCTCGACGGGCCAGGACGGCGTCACGCCCCCAAAATCGGCGCATAATACGCGGGCGATGCCGGCGGACGCTCCCGCGCTCCAGATCGGGCCGCCCTTCCCTCGCGGCGTCATCGGCCGGACCCTTGCAATTATCGGGCTCACCGTCGCGCTCTTCGGAGCCCCGGGGTGCGGCTCGCCTCAGGCGCCCGCTCCGGCGAACCGGCTCGTCGCCACCATCCGCCGGGAACCCCGCACGCTCAACCGGTTCATGTCCTCCAATCCTGTGGAGAACGTGATCGCGCTGCTCACGCAGACGACGCTCGTCCGGGTCAACCGCGCGACCGGCGCGCTCGAGCCGCGGCTGGCGCGCGACTGGTCGGCCGGCGCAGACGGCCTCACGTACACGCTGCACTTGAGAGACGACGTCGCCTTCTCCGACGGCGTGCCGTTCACGGCGTCGGACGTCGTTTTCACGTTCGAGGTGCTCTACGACAAGCGCGTCGGCAGCCCGCTGACGAGCTCGTTCGAGATCGACGGCCGGCCGCTCGCGGTGCGCGCGGTCGATGCGCATACGGTCACGATCGCCTTTCCGTCGCCGTACGGACCGGGCCTGACGATCCTCGACAGCCTGCCGATCCTGCCGAAGCACAAGCTGGCGGCGGCGTTCGAGGCCGGCCGGTTCGCGGATGCCTGGAATCTCGAGACGCCGGCCAGCGATGTCGTCGGCCTCGGCCCGTTCGTCCTGACGGAATACGTCCCCGGGCAGCGCCTCCGCTTCGCGCGCAATCCGCGCTTTCTCGCCCGGCCTTTGCCCTATCTTGACGAGATCGAGCTGCAGATCGTACCGGAGCAGAACGCGGAAGTCCTGCGCCTCGAGTCGGGGCAGTCGGATCTGGCGTACGACTTCGCCCGCGCCGAGGATCTGGCGATGCTGCGGCAGGCGCAGGCGCGCGGCACGATTCGGCTCGTCGACGCGGGTATCGAACCCGCGCCGGAAGGGCTCTGGTTCGATCTGGCGCCCGGCGCGCCGCACGCGAAGGAGAAGCCGTGGCTCCAGCGCGACGAGCTGCGGCAGGCGATTTCCTACGCCGTCGATCGCCAGGCGATCATCGACGCCGTCTATCTCGGCGCGGCCGTTCCCATCGCCGGCCCGATCACGCCGGGACACGGAGAGTGGTATTCCCCCGATGCCCCGCCCGTCCACGACCCGGCCAAGGCCAAGGCGCTGCTCGCCGCGATCGGCCTCAGGGACCGGAACGACGACGGCGTGCTGGAGGACGCGCGCGGCCGGCCGGCGCGGTTCTCCGTGCTCACGACGAAGGGCAGCACGATTCGCGAGCGCGTCTCCAGTGTGATTCAGGATCAGCTCCGCCGGATCGGGTTGCCCGTCGATGTCGTGCCCGTCGAGACCGGATTGCTGCAGTCTAGGTGGGCGAAGGGCGACTACGACGCCATCTACTACGGCATCCATTCCGACGCCGTCGACCCGGCCCGTAATCTTGAATTCTGGATGAGCTCCGGATCGGCCCACCTGTGGAACCCGGAGCAGCGCACGCCGGCGACGCCGTGGGAGGCCCGGATCGACGAGCTGATGCGACAGCAATCGACGACGGTCGATGCCGGCGAACGGCATCGTCTGTTCCGAGCGGTGCAGGAGATTTTCGGCGAGCACCTGCCCTGCGTCTACTTCGCCGCTCCGAAGGCGATTGTCGCCCTGAGCGCGCGGGTCCACGGCGCGACGCCGACGGTCCTGCAGCCTCCCGTGCTCTGGAACGCGGAAGTCCTCTCGGTCGACCCGGCAGCGCCACGGTGACCTCGCCGTTGGTGGCCTTTCTCGCACGCCGGCTGCTCGCCTCGCTGCTGCTGGTGGCCAGTGTCTCGTTCGGGGCATTCGTGCTCGGCCATTTCGCGCCATTCGACGCCAGACGGACCGGCCCGGGCGGGGATGTGCTGGCTCAGGAGCGCGCCAGGCTCGGTCTGGACCGTCCGCTCCTCGAGCAGCTCCAGCTCTGGGTCTCCGGGCTCTCGCACCTCGACTTCGGGCGTTCGGTGACCTACAGGCGGCCCGTGTCCGAGCTGGTGCTCGAGCGCGGCGGCAACACCGCACGCCTGGCGGCGGCGGCGCTCTTGCTGGCCCTGCTGCTGGGGCTGCCGATGGGCCTGCTGACGGGCGCCTGGCCGAGAGGGCTCCTGTCGGCCGCCGTCACGCCCGTCTCGGTCGCGCTCGTCTCGTGTCCGCCGTTGGTCGGCGCGCTCGCGCTCATGTTGCTCGCGGCGCGCACGGGCTGGCTGTCGACTGCGCCGGGCGGCCTCGCGGTGCCGGCTCTCGCGCTCGGCCTGCCGTTCGCCGCGATGATCGAGCGGCTGCAGTCTCGGGCCACGGCCGACACGTTGACCGCGCCCAACCTCCTGGCTGCCGCCGCGCGGGGCGTGCCGCCCGGCCGGCTGCTCTTCGTGCACGCGTCGCGCCAGTCGCTCCGCCCGGTGCTCGGCGTGCTCGGCATCGTGATCGGATCGCTCTTCAGCGGCTCGCTCGCGGTCGAGTACATCACGGCATGGCCGGGTCTCGGCCGCCTCATGTACGACGCGCTCTCCAGCCGGGACCTGTTCCTCGTGACCGGGTGCGCGCTGGCTGGCGCCGTGGTCCTGGCCGCCGGGAATCTGATCGCCGATCTGATTCGCGCCTGGACCGATCCGAGGGTGCGAAGCGAATGACGCGCCGACGGACCGGGAGGCGCCGCGCCGCGCTGGGCGCGAGACTGGGGATCGGCCTGATCGCCCTCATCGTCCTGCTCGCGATCCTGGCGCCCTTCGTCGCCCCCGAGCCGCCGGGCGATCAGTTTCCCGATCGGACGCTCGCCCCGCCGATGCGCGTGCACCTGCGCGACGCGACCGGCTGGCGCGCGCCGTTCGTGTATCCGCAGCGCCTTCAGAATCGGGAAGAACGACGGTTCGTCGAGGACACCACCGAGGCCGTTCCGCTGCGCTGGTGTGCCGGCGGGCATCTCGTCTCGATTCCCGAATCCGACGGGCCGCTCCTGCTCCTCGGGGCCGACGAACTGGGCCGCGACGCGTTCTCGAGGCTGCTGTACGGCGCGCGGCTGTCACTTGGCGTGACCGTGCTGGGCTCGGTCGCGGCGCTGCTGCTCGGAACGGCCATCGGCGGCCTCGCGGGCGCCGCGCCGGGTCGGACGGACACCGCGCTGATGGTCCTTGCAGACTTCGTGCTCGTCCTGCCGGGGGTGTACGTCGTGCTCGTGCTGCGCGCCGTGCTGCCGCTGACGCTCTCCACGCCAGACGTGTTCTGGCTGATGGTGGGTTTGTTCGGCGTGGCGGGCTGGCCGCACGTCGCCCGCGGCGTGCGGGCCATCATCGCGGTCGAGCGGACGACGGACTACGCGGAGGCCGCCCGGGCGGCCGGCGCCGGACCGATCCGGCTCGCCCGACACCTGCTGCCTGCAGCCCGCGGGTTCCTCGGCGTCGAATTCGCCCTGCTCGTGCCGGCGCTCCTCGTCGCAGAGGCGACGATCTCGTTCGTCGGCCTCGGCTTTCCGGAGCCGGTGGCGAGCGTAGGCACGATGCTGCGGGACTCAGCCAACCTGAGCAGCATGCTCACGGCGCCATGGATGCTGCTTCCCGCACTTCTCCTGTTCTGCCTCGTTCTCGCCATCCAGATGGTCGGCGGCACCCGGGCGTCCGACAACCTGCTGCTGCCCCTGACGACGAACGTGAACCTTCCCGAGGAGGGACGCGCGAACTGAGCCCCAGATCCCCGAGGCCCAGCCTCCAGCGTCCGCCTCGCCGGCGGTCAGGTGTTTCGATCTAGCCTGCGGGCAGCCTTCGGCGGTAGCGTACTCGTATGTGCCCAGGACGACCTTTTGTCTCTGCCAGCGCGATGCTCGCGCTCGTCGCGCTGGGGGCCTGTGCCACCAACCCGGCCACGGGCGAGCGCCAGTTGATGCTCATGTCCGAGGCGCAGGAAGTCCAGCTCGGCCGGCAGGCCGATCAGGACGTGCGGCGCCAAATGGGCGTGTACAAGGACGAAGCCCTCCAGCGCTACGTCGAGAGCATCGGCCAGCGCCTCGCACGCGCGTCGGAGCGTCCGAATCTGCCGTGGAGCTACACGGTTGTGGACTCGCCCGCCGTGAACGCGTTCGCGCTCCCGGGCGGGTTCGTGTACGTCACGCGCGGCATCCTGCCGTTCCTCCGCGACGAGGCCGAGCTGGCCGGCGTGCTCGGGCACGAGACGGGTCACGTGGCGGCGCGGCACTCGGCCGCCGCATATTCCAAACAGGTCGCCGTGGGCGGCGGCCTCGGCATCCTCGGTGTGTTGCTGCCGGAAACGCAGCCGTTGCAGGGACTCGCCGGCGCGAGCCTTCAACTGCTGTTCTTGCGCAACAGCCGTCAGGACGAGCTGGAGGCCGATCAGCTCGGGGTCCGATACTCCTCGCGCGCGGGCTGGGATCCGCAGGCGATGCCCGACGTGCTGGCCACGCTCGGACGGCTCGATCAGGCGTCCGGCACCAGCCGCGGCGTGCCGAACTGGGCGTTGACGCACCCCCCTGCCGCGGATCGCGTCGAGCGCGTGCAGGAAGCCGTCGCCGCGGCGAGCAGCCTGGGCGCGCACACCACGAACACCGCGCCGTACGAGCGTGAGATCGACGGCATCGTCTACGGCGACAGCCGCGAGAACGGAATCGTGCGCGGGCGCGAGTTCGTTCACCCGATCCTGCGAATCGCGCTGAGCTTTCCGCCAGGATGGGAGATCGCCAACGGCGCCGAGCAGGTGTCCGCCCGCGAGCAGGAGAACGGACAGGTGGGCATGGTCCTCGAGTTGTCCCCAGGAGGAGGCTCGCTGGAGCAGACGGCCGAGGCCGAGATGACGCGGGCGGGCCTGACGGCGACGAGCGCGCAGCGCACCGATATCAACGGCCTGGCCGCCTACGTCGGCGTCTACGAAGGCACGCTCAACAACACGCGCGTTGCGGTTCGCGGCGCCCACATCCGGACGTCGCAGCAGACGTATCTTCTGGCGGGCATCGCGCCCCCGGGAGACTTCTCCCGTGTCGACCGCGCGTTCCTCGAGACCATCCGGTCGTTCCATTCGATCACGGAGCAGGAGGCGGCCCGGGTCCAGCCGAACCACCTGGACTACTACATGGTCCGCCCGAACGACACCTGGGAGTCGATCCGTCGCGATCGTTCGCCCGGCGTGAAGGACGCGGCCACGCTGGCCATCATGAACGGCATGAGCCCGGCCACGCCGCCTCGCGCCGGCGAGCGGATCCGCGTCATCGTTGGCGGTTGATCCGACCGCTACTCCGGGAGCAGCCGGCGCACCCCGACGATCCGGTCGCGCCAGTAGGGCGCGTCCAGGCGATCGATCCGGACCGATCCTCCGTCGCTCGGCGCGTGGATGAACGAGACGCGGTCGATCGCCAGTCCAACGTGCGATGCGCCGGGCGCGATCGTCGTGAAGAAGATCAGGTCGCCGGCCTCGATCCGGCTGGGCCTGACCGGCGCGCCAGCCGTGTATTGTTCGGCGACGGTTCTCGGCACGCCGATGTGATAGAGGCCGAAGAGGTAATGGACGAACCCGCTGCAGTCGAATCCTTCGTCCGGAGTGTCGCCTCCCAGCCGGTACCCGATGCCGCGAAACTCGTTCGCCGTCCGCACCAGATCGAGGGCTGTGGGAAGCGCGCCGCCGCTTGCCGGCGTCGGCGCGGCGGGCGAGACGGCCGGAGCCGCGCCTGGAAACGGGGACGGACGCGCGATCGCCCGGCCCGAGGCACACCCGCTACCCACGAGCGCGAACGCAAGGGCACAGCCGACGCCCGGCCAGCTCTGCACGATTCTGCGCATGTACCGCCGTATCGGTCCGATCTCCTTCCATCCCCAGCGACCCGCATCGAGCTCGTTTCTCGCTCGAGCGCCGCCGGGGCGGCTGCCGGGCTTCGCTCCAGTGCCCGACGCCGCTAAGTGTTTGAAATAATGGACGTTACACTCGTCAGTCGCTTGACAACCCTCTCGAATCCAGCAAGAATGAGACGCGCTCTCGCGTCATGGAACAGACACTGCTGCTCAACGCGACTTACGAACCGCTCCGCGTCGTGCACTGGCAGAAGGCCATCACCCTCTGGTGCCAGGGCAAGGTGGAAATCGTCGCGGTCTACGACCGGGAGATCAGGTCGGTTTCGTTCAGCCTGAAGCTGCCGTCGGTGATCCGGCTGCTGCGCCGGATCCGGATGCGCCGCACGGTCGAGTACGTCCCGTTTTCCCGCGCGAACATCTACGCCCGCGACGATCATCGCTGCCAGTATTGCGGTGGAGGGTTCTCGACCGCCGATCTCACGTTCGATCATGTCATCCCGGTCGCTCAGGGTGGTCGGAAGGACTGGGAGAACATCGTCACCTGTTGCATCGCATGCAATCGGAGGAAGGGGGGGCGCACGCCCGAGCAGGCACGCATGCATCTGATCCGGCACCCGCGCCGTCCCGACAAGGCGCCTGCCATCCGGATCACATTCGGCATCCGCAACGCGCCCGAGAGCTGGCGCGACTACGTCTACTGGAACGTCGAGTTGGACGACGAGAGCTAGTGGCGGGTGTCGTGACTGCCGCTCGCGCGACTGTCGAACCTGCCTGGGCGCTGCCGGGCGGGCGCGTGACCATCCACGGCCCGCGGTTCACGAGACCTGCCGACGGACCGCCTCATGTGCTGGTCGGGGAGGCCGACGCGCGAGTCGTCGCCGCCTCCTCGCGGGCGGTTCGGATCGTGGTGCCTGCCGAGGCGCCCGGCGGAGCGGCGCCGGTCAGGATCGACGGCGCGACCGGCGAGCCGGCACGACTGCTCGTGGGACGAGTGCTCGCCGGCGAAGTCCATCAGGTCGACAGTCCCGTCTTCGACCCGGAGGGCCGGCTCTACGTGACCCAGAGCGGCAGCCGCGACGCGACGACTCCGGTGCCTCTCTACCGCATTCGTCGCGACGGCATCCGCGAGCCTATCGCAGTGGATGTCGCAAACCCGACCTCACTCGCGCTCGGGCCGGACGGGGCGATGTACGTCTCGAGTCGGTTCGAGGGCCAGGTGTACCGGCTGACGTCCGACCTCCGCGCGGAGTTGTACGTCGCCGAAGTCGGCGTTCCGACCGGGCTGGCGTTCGCCCCGGATGGCACTCTTTTCATCGGCGACCGGTCCGGCTCGATCCTTCGCGTGTCGCCCGACAAGCGCGTGGACGCGTTCGCCTCGCTGCCTCCGAGCGTCGCGGCGTTTCACCTCGCGTACGGACCCGACGAGGCGCTGTATGTCGCGGCGCCGACGCTCTCGACCCACGACGCGCTCTACCGCATCACGCGCGATCGAACGGTCGAAGTCGTGACCGAGGTCTTCGGCCGGCCGCAGGGGTTGGCTTTCGATTCCAGCGGCGCGCTGTTCGTCGTCGAGGCGCTGGCCGGCGCCGCCGGACTGTACCGGCTGGACGTTTCGCGAACGCCCGTGACGCCCGAACTCGTGCTCTCGGCCGCCTCCCTGGTCGGCGTGGCGTTCGATCCCGACGGAGGGATCGTGCTCGCATCGAACGACACCATCTGGAAGCTGGATGTCGATGCGAGGCCCTGGTCGGGCTCCGGTTCCCGCGGTCAGACGCCGAAGTGAGCAGTCCTGCCGACCGGCCTGGCGGCTCGGGGTCCCTGTTCAGGGTGAAGCCGCCTGAGGCGCTCGTGGCGGAGAGCGAGGGGGAGGGCCGCTCGCTCCGCCGGGCGCTGGGCGCGGGCGATCTGGTGATGCTCGCGATCGGCGCGGTGATAGGCGCCGGCATTTTCGGGTCGATCGGGTCGGCCGCCGCCGGACAGATCGGGCCGAACGGCGAGGTGGTGCGCCTCGGCGCCGGACCCGCCCTGGTCCTGTCGTTCGTGCTGCTCGGCGCGTGCTGCGGGCTGGCGGGTCTCTGCTATGCGGAGATGGCGGCGATGATTCCGCAGGCTGGCAGCGCCTACGCGTATTCGTATGCCACGCTCGGCGAGCTGGTGGCGTGGATCATCGGCTGGGATCTGATTCTGGAGTACGCCGTCGGCAACGTCGCGGTCGCGATTTCCTGGGGGGACTACTTCAAGTCTTTCACGGGCGGCTGGGTGACGCTGCCGGCCTGGCTCACGACCGGCTATCGGACGGCGCTCCTCAGCGCGGATCCCGGCGTGCACGGGCTGCTGCAGTCGGCACCGCGGGTGCTGGGTCTTCCCGTGCTGGTGAACGTGCCCGCATTCGCCATCGTGGCGTTCATCACGTGGCTGCTGCTGCTCGGCGTCCGGGAGAGCGCCACGGCCAACAACGCGCTGGTCGTCGTCAAGCTCGTCGTGCTCGGTATTTTCCTGGTCGCCGGAGCCACGCACCTCACCAGCGCCAACTACACTCCGTTTGCGCCGAACGGCTTCACCGGCATCCACCAGGGCGCGGCGATCGTGTTCTTCGCCTACATTGGGTTCGACGCGATTTCCACCGCGGCGGAGGAGACGCGCAATCCTCAGCGCAACCTGCCAATTGGCATCCTGGGCGGTCTGGCGGTCTGCACGTTCATCTACATCCTGGTCGGCGCCGTGCTTACGGGGATGGTGCCGTCGAGCGATTTGGGACGGGCGGCCGATCCGCTGGCCTACGCGCTCGATGCGACGGGTCTGCAGGTCGTCTCGAAGATCGTCGCGTTCGGCGCCATCTTCTCGATGGCGGCCGTGCTCCTCGTGTTCCAGTACGGACAGCCGCGCATCTTCTTCGCGATGGCGCGCGACGGTCTGCTGCCCGCATGGGCGGCGCGCGTGAGCCCGCGCACGCGGATCCCGTACGTGACGACGGTTCTCACGGGTATCTTCGTCGCGGTCTGGGCCCTGATCGGCGATGCCGCCGAGACGTACGATCTGACGAATATCGGCACCCTCTTCGCGTTCGCGCTCGTCTGCGTCGGCGTGATCGTGCTGCGGCATACCGATCCCGGGCGTCCGCGCCCGTTCCGGGTGCCGTTCGTGCACGTGGTCGGTGTGTCGGGCGCGGCGCTCTGCGCATTCGTCATGGTGGGCCTGCCCGCATCCGCCTGGCACCGTTTCGGCTGGTGGCTGGCGATCGGCCTGGCCCTGTACTTCCTGTACGGCTATCGCCACAGCGAGCTCGGATCCCGCCGGAAGCTTCTGTAAAGCCGGCCGTTCCTGGCGCCGATAGAGTCGCTGGCCCCGGCAATCTCTAGGAATTCGTACGCGCACACTCCCGAAGAAGGCACCGAATGAAGAAGGTCCATCTGTCTGCCGCGGTTCTGCTCGCGACCGCGGCGCTTGTCGGCTGCCAGGTTCAGCACGGGAGCGGCGGCTCGAACGCGGGCGCCAATGTCCTCGCGCCCAGCGCCGTTCCAGCCGCCGGCATCCCGTCGCTGATGGGCACGTGGTCGTCGGCAGGCGCGTCTCCCCGCTCCAGCTCGACGTCGTGCTCGGATTTCGTCTGGACGGTCGCCACCCAGACCGACACGAGCGTGAGCGGGACGTTCACGGCCTTCTGTCTGGGAAGCGCCGCCATCACCGGCACCGGCTCCGGACACATCAGCGGGTCGACGGTCGACGTCAGCATCAGCGGTTCGGGCAGCATGCCGGGGCTGGACAATTGTCCGTTCTCCCTGAGCGGCACCGGCACGATCGAGGGCGACGTGATCCGCGTGCCCTACAGCGGCACCACCTGTCTGGGCCCCGTGTCGGGCACGCAGACGCTGCAGCGCAGCCTGATTCAGCCCACGCCGCCTAGCCCGACGCCGTCTCCCGCACCGGCACCGTCTCCGGCGCCCGCGCCCGGCGGCCAGGACGTGCTGCTCGGCGCCACGGTCCTCAATTCGCCTCTGACCCTCGGCAGCTGGCCCATCACGACGACCGTGACGGCGCTCGATCTGCGGCCGACCGGCGTGCACATGGAGTTCTCGAAGCGGGACGGTCCGAACCGCTGGCCCGACGTCTACCCGCCGGGCTGGGACGAGCCGCTCCAGTACACGCTGGGCATGTGCATGAACATCGGCGGCCGCTGGTACTGCTCGGCGCCCATTCAGTTCTGGTACGGGCTCGACGAGAGCGGCGGCGGGCCGTCGGGCTACGCGCAGAACTGGTTCTACGATCCCAGCCGCTGGGGACCGATGAGCGGCCACCAGCCCGCGGTTGGCGAGACGATTGGATTCTTCGCCTGCGCCGGAAACTGCCGCAACAACACGACGGGCGACAATTCGATCGTCCAGGAGCGCACCAACGTCGTGCTGGTGCCGATGCCCGGCCCAGGAGGCGCGAGCTTCAGGTTCTGACCATCGACGTCCGGAGCGCGCGTGGAGGCGCCGCCTCTGCGCGCGCTCGTCCCGCCTGTTAGAATGGCCGTTTGGGCTTCGTCAGAGGAAGCCCGTCCATCGCCATGCCGAACGACCGGATCGTCGTGCGAGGGGCCCGCGTTCACAACCTGCGCAACGTCGACGTCGACATTCCGCGCGATCGGCTCGTCGTCGTCACGGGACTGTCGGGCTCCGGAAAGTCGTCGCTCGCCTTCGACACGATCTACGCCGAGGGACAGCGCCGGTACGTCGAGTCGCTGTCGGCCTACGCCCGGCAGTTTCTCGAGCAGATGGAGAAGCCGGACGTCGACTTGATCGACGGCCTCTCGCCGGCCATTTCCATCGAACAGAAGACGACCGGCTCGAATCCTCGGTCCACCGTCGGGACGGTGACCGAGATCTACGATTACCTGCGGCTGCTCTTCGCGAATATCGGCGTGCCCCACTGCCCGGACTGCGACCGCGAGATCTCGTCGCAGTCGCTCGAACGCATCATCGACATGGTGATGCTCTATCCGGCCGACGAGCGGATCAACGTGCTCGCGCCGGTCGTGCGAGGCCGCAAGGGGGAGTTCAGGAAGGAGCTGGCCGCGCTTCGGGCCCGAGGCTTCACGCGTGCGCGCATCGATGGCGAATTCGTCGCCCTGGACGACGACATCTCGCTCGATCGCCGGCGGAACCACACGGTCGACGTGCTCGTGGACCGGTTGATCGTCAAGTCGGGCGTCGAGCGACGGCTGTCCGATTCCATCGACCTGGCGCTCAAGCTGGCCGACGATGTGGTCGTGATCAACACGCTCGGGGGCGGGGACCGCCTCTTCTCGCGGCGGCTCGCCTGCCCCGTGTGCGGGATCAGCATCCCCGAGATGACTCCACGGGCGTTCTCGTTCAACTCGCCTCACGGCGCCTGCTCCGACTGCCAGGGGCTCGGCGCCGTCTACGATTTCGACCCGGGCCGGATCGTCCCCGACGACGCGCGATCGCTGCGCAACGGCGCCATCGCGCCGTGGCTCCACGGCGACAGACGGCTGCTCGGCGAGATGCTGGACGGATTGCAGCGGACGTTCGGCATCGATCCCGACATCCCGTTCGCCCGGCTGCCGAAGAAGCTTCGCGACATCGTCCTGCTCGGTGCGCCCGGACGGCGGACCCAGGCCGCGGGCCGCCGTCGACGGGCGCGCGATCCGTTCGGGGCGGACTTCGAGGGCGTCATCCCGAGCCTGCGGCGCCGGTTCGACGATGGGACCTGGACGGATCAGGAAGCGCTCGAGCCGTATCGAGCCCTCAGACCGTGCCCGACATGCGACGGCGAGCGGCTGCGTCCGGAGAGTCGCGCCGTTCGCGTGAAGGGGCGCCGGCTGGCGGAGTTCGTGCACCTGCCCATCACGGAGGCGCTTCCGTGCTTCGCAGGACTCGACCTCTCCAAACGCGAAGAGCTCGTGGCTGGACGCGTCCTGCGCGAGATCATGGCCCGGCTCCGTTTTCTGTGCGACGTCGGCGTCGGCTATCTGTCGTTGGGGCGAAGCACGACCACGCTGTCGGGAGGCGAGGGGCAGCGCATCCGGCTCGCGACGCAGATCGGCTCGCAGTTGACCGGCGTGCTGTACGTCCTCGACGAGCCGTCGATCGGGCTGCACCAGAGGGACAATCTGCGTCTCCTGGCCACGCTCCGCAAGCTGCGCAATCTCGGGAACACCGTGCTCGTGGTGGAGCACGACGAGGAGACGATCCGGACGGCCGACTATCTGATCGACCTCGGACCGGGCGCCGGCGAGCGGGGCGGCGCAGTCATGTTCCAGGGACTGCCCCAGCAGTTGCTGGCCTCGCCCGGCGAGTCGCTCACCGGCCAGTACTTGACGGGCGCCCGCGCGATCGACGTGCCGCGCTCGCGCCGGAGCGCCGAGCGCGGCGAGCTCGTGGTGCGCGGCGCGCGCGCGCACAACCTCAAGAACATCGACGTCCCGTTCCCGCTCGGCCGGCTCGTCGCCATCACTGGCGTGAGCGGTTCCGGCAAGTCCACGCTCGTGAACGAGATCCTCTATCGCGCACTTGCGCGGGTGCTCTACCGGGCGGCCGACGAGCCGGGCGCCCACACCGCCATCGACGGCATCGAGCTGGTCGACAAGGTGATCCAGATCGATCAGTCGCCGATCGGACGTACGCCGCGATCCAATCCGGCCACCTACACCGGGGTGTTCTCGTTCATCCGGGAGCTGTTCGCGATGCTGCCGGAGGCGCGCGCCCGGGGCTACAAGGCGGGCCGGTTCTCGTTCAACGTCAAGGGCGGCCGTTGCGAGACCTGCCAGGGCGACGGCGTCATTGCCATCGAAATGCACTTCCTGCCGGACGTCTACGTCACCTGCGAGGAGTGCAAGGGCCGCCGGTACAATCGCGAGACGCTCGACATCCGCTATCGTGGCAAGTCCATCGCCGAAATCCTCGACCTCACGGTGGCTCAGGTGCTCCCGCTCGTCGAGAACTTTCCGCCGATCGCCCTGAAGCTCCGGACGCTGCAGGACGTGGGGCTCGGCTACATCCGGCTCGGGCAATCGGCCACGACGCTCTCGGGCGGCGAGGCGCAGCGCGTGAAGCTCGCCCGGGAGCTCGCCCGGCGGAGCACCGGCCGCACGCTCTACATCCTGGACGAGCCGACGACCGGCCTCCACTTCGAGGACGTGCGGCACCTGCTGGACGTGTTGAACAAGCTCGTCGATCAGGGCAACACTGTCGCGGTCATCGAGCACAACCTCGACGTCATCAAGTCCGCCGACTGGGTGATCGACCTCGGACCGGAAGGCGGGGAGGCGGGCGGGCGCGTGATTGCGGCCGGTCCTCCCGAGGCGCTCGTCGGCGTCAGCGCCTCGGCGACGGGGTTGTTCCTTGCGGGAGCGCTCCATGGCTCGCGGGCGGAGCGGATGGTCGATCGGCCCGCGTGAGCCGCGCCACCGGCACTGTAGCAGCGGAGACACGCCATCGACACGGTTTGGTGTGGTAGAACTGACACGCTTCAGGATGGCATTGACTTGTGTCCCCAGGCGATTTCATCATATAAGCTGCTCGGTTCGAATGAGTTAGAAGGACGACGCTGAGTGGGGCGCTGGTTGGCAATGCGCTTGCTTGAGCGGTGACCGCTGGCGCGCGAGCGCGCAACGAGGCGAGCGGACTTCCCGGTGCGAACGCGCGCAGCGCGGTGCAGGAGTCCTCATCGTTCAAGCGAGGTCGATTGGCAGCGCAACGCACTCTACGCCGAACCGTTCACTGCGCCGGAATCGGATTGCATTCCGGTCGCAAGGTCACGCTCTCCCTCAAGCCGGCTCCGGCCGACTTCGGCATCCGATTTCACCGCGCCGACCTGCGGGACGCCGACATTCCTGCCAGTGTCTCGCACCTCGGCGATCAGCAGCACCTGCAGACCGGCCTCGTGAGCGATCGTGCCTCGGTCGAGACGATCGAGCACCTGCTGGCAGCCCTGCGCGGCCTGGGCATCGACAACGTCCGGGTGGAGCTGAACCAGGCAGAGGTGCCCATCATGGACGGCAGCTCGGCGCCCTGGGTCTATCTCATCCAGGACGCCGGGATCCGGGAGCTCGGCGTGACGAGGAAGACGATTCAGATCCTGCGGCCCATCCAAATCCAGGACGGAGACAAGCGCATCGCGTTGTATCCGGCGGATCTGTTCAAGATCACCTACACGATCAGCTTCGACCATCCCATGCTGCGCCATCAGCAGCGGACGATGGTGATCGACGAGCAGACGTTCATCGACGAGATCGCGCCGGCGCGGACGTTCGGCTTCCTCAAAGAGGTCGAACTGCTGCGGCAGCGCGGGCTGGCGCTGGGCGGATCGCTCGAGAACGCGATCATCCTCGGCGAGACGGGCGTTCTCAATCCCCTGCGGTTCGAGGATGAGTTCGTCCGGCACAAGATGCTGGACGTCATCGGGGATCTGGCGCTCGTCGGCTATCCGATTCTCGGCCACCTCGTCGTGCACCGGGGCGGCCACGCACTGCACACGGCGCTCGCCACCGAGCTCCTCCGGCAGCGGGACGTCTGGCGGTTCGTCACGGACGTGGAACCGGCCGATCACGGCGCCCGCGTGCGGGTGCCGGTCGAGCCGTTCGCCAACTAGGCCTCGACGCCGCGCCGTTCAGGGGCGGCGTCCGTCCTTCCTCTCGTTGGCCCGCCGGACGATGGCCATGAGCCGCTCGTTCTCGAAGCGGTTGAAGCTCATGACCAGCGATTCCTTGAGATAGCTGCGCAGCTCGTCCTCGGTCAACTGGCCGATGAGCTGCTGGAATTCGCGCTCGACGTCGTCGAATCCATAGTCCAGCCCTTTCCGGCGCGCGAGGTCGCGCGAAACGGTCTCGAGCACGGCGAGCACGTCGCCGTCCAGCTCGATGGGCGTGCCGTCGCTCGTGTGAATCGTGCGCATGATCAGCTCCCGAAGCTGGCCAGGGCGGCGGCCGTGCTGGGATGCACCTCGAGGAAGTTCTGCGCGCCGGTCATCGTGAGCATCGTCTCGACGCGCTTCTGCAGTCCCGCCAGCTTGAGCGCGCCGCCGCCGGCGGCCGTCTGACGGTACAGATCCATGAGGCACCCGATCGTGGCGCTGTCGACGTAGCCGACCGGGGAGAGGTCCACCACGACCTGCTTCTCGCCCTTGCCGATCAGGCCGCCGATGGCCGTGGAGAACTCGGCCAGCAGCGGATAGGTGAGTCGGCTCTCGCCAACGCTCACGACCGCGACGGTGCCCTCGTATGAAATCGACAGATTCATGCGCTGCCTCCACGGCCGCCGGATCGCCCCGGCGGCTTTCCGGATTGAAGACGACGTAGCTGACGGCCGAGCTCCAGCCGCCCCCGGTTGATCCGCGACTTGACGGTGCCTTCCGGCAGCCCCAACTGATCGGCGATCTCCTGGTACGAGAAGTCCTGGAGGTCACGGAGGGTGACGGCCCGCCGCAGGGGCTCCGGCAGCGCGCTCAGCGCGCGTCCGATGAGATCCTTCAGGTCTCGCTGCTCCAGCTGCGCATAGGGACCGCGCTCGCGCGATGTCGGGCTCAGCGTGGCGGCGTCGACTTCGCGCGCGATCGTCTCGCGCTCCTTCCGGACGCTGCGGTAGTGGTCGATGCACAGGTTCCGGCTGATGCTGATGAGCCAGGTCTGAAAGTTTGCGCGGCGGTCGAACGTGTGGAGCGCCTTGAAGATCCTGACGAAGATGTCCTGCGTCAGGTCTTCCGCCTCGTCGTGACGGCCGACGAACTTGTACGCCAGGTTGAACACCTTGCGCCAATGCTGCTGGACGATCTGCCGCCACGCCGCCTGATCACCCTCGAGACAGCGGGCGATCAGCACGTCGATCTCCGGCGGCGATGTGGTCGGGTGGTCCGTGGACATGAGACGGCCGAGCCCGGAATGATAACAGGCAAGCCGGGGCGCCACGCGGCGCCGCGTCCTGGTGCCGGCCGCGCGGCACCGATACAATGCTGAGGCCTGTGTCCGGCTTTCACGTGCTGAACGGCGCCCTCGCGTGCGACGGCGTGCCCCTGGAGGAGATCGCGCGCGCGAGCGGCACGCCGGTGCACGTCTACAGCGGGCGGACGATCGCCGACCGGGCCCGCGGCCTCGACGAGGCATTCGCCGGCTACCCGCACGAGTGCCATTACGCGCTCAAGGCGAACTCGACGCTGGGCGTCTGCCGCCTGCTCCGTGGGCTGGGCCTGCACGCCGATGCGAACTCCGGCGGGGAGATCGAGGTGGCGCTTCGCGCCGGTTTCGCTCCCGACGAGATCGTGTTCACGGGCGTGGGCAAGTCGCGAGCCGAGCTGGACCTCGCGGTTCGACTCGGACTGAAGGCGATCAATGCGGAATCTCCGGGGGAAGTGGAGCGGATCGAGGCGATCGCGGCCTCGCGCGGCGTGTGCGCGCGCGTCGCGATCCGGATCAACCCGGACGTCGACGCGCTGAGTCATCCGCACATCTCGACCGGACATCACGGAACGAAGTTCGGGATGTCGGCCGACGCCGCGCGCGCGATGGTGCAGGACGTGGTCCGACGTTCCCACCTGAACATCGTCGGACTCCACGCCCACGTCGGGTCGCAGATCACCAGCCGCGAGCCGATGGCCCGCGCCGCCGAGCTGGTCGCCTCGCTCGCCCGCGAGCTCCTGGAGCGCGGCGTCCCCCTCCGGCACCTCGACCTCGGCGGCGGCCTCGGAATCGCCTACCGCCCGGACGAAGCCGTCCTCTCGGCCGCGGACTACGCGGCGGCGCTGCTGCCGGCGGTCCGGACCACCGGCCTCGTCCTCGTCCTCGAGCCGGGCCGATGGCTCGTCGGACCGGCAGGCGTGCTCGTCACGACGGTCGTGGACCTGAAGCGCCGGCAGGACGGCGGCTGGTTCGTGGTCGTCGACGCGGGCATGACGGACCTGATTCGGCCGGCGCTCTACGGGTCGTGGCATGCCATCGAGCCGGTGTCCGTCCGGCCCGGTCCCCCTATTCCGGCCGATGTGGTCGGTCCCGTCTGCGAGACGGCCGACACTCTAGGAGCGGATCGTCGGCTGCCGCCGGTCGAGGTCGGCGACCTGCTCGTCG
Organism: uncultured Acidobacteriota bacterium; assembly: GCA_963764505.1. Taxonomy (GTDB): domain Bacteria; phylum Acidobacteriota; class Vicinamibacteria; order Vicinamibacterales; family SCN-69-37; genus CAVXSP01. The sequence continues at coordinate 22,367 of CAVXSP010000002.1, forward strand.
TGCGGGACACCGGCGCCTACGGGGCCGTCATGGCGTCCAATTACAACCGACGGCCGATGGCAGCCGAAGTCCTCGTGGATCAGGGGCGCTGCACGACGGTGCGGCGCCGGCAGAGCCTCGACGACATGCTGCGGTGCGAGACGTAGGAGCGCGCGGTGCTCATTGCGTTCGAGGGCCTCGATCAGAGCGGAAAGCAGACGCAGGCGCGGCGGCTGCGCCGGCGCATCGCGCGGGACGGCCAGCGGGTCCGCGCGCTGTCGTTCCCGGAGTACGAGACGCCGATTGGCGGCCAGATCGCCAGGGCGCTTGCCGGCCGGCGGCCCGTCGGCGCGGACGTGCTGCAGCTGCTCTACGTTGCGAACCGGTGCGAGTTCAGGCCGAAGCTCGAGGCATGGCTCGCGGCCGGCGACGTCGTCATCTGCGACCGCTATCGGGCCTCGAGCGTGGCGTACGGCGAGGCCCAGGGGCTCGACCCCGAATGGCTCGCCGGAATCCAGCGGTACCTGCCGCGGGAGACCCTCACCATCCTCCTCGACATCGCACCAGGCACCGCGGTGCGGCGCAAGAAGACCGGTCGGGATCGCTACGAGCGCGATCTCCAGCTGCTCGCGCGCGTGCGCGAGAGCTATCGGCGCCAGGCAGCGCGCGGGGGCTGGGCCGTCATCGACGGCGAGCAGTCGAAAGACGAGGTGACACGGGCCGTGGAACGGGCCGTGCTGCCGCGGCTCGCGCGGCGGTGAGCGCCCGTACGGCCCGGGCGCCCGCCTCGAGCAGCACCCGGCTGCAGTCGTCCACCGTCGCCCCCGTCGTCAGCACGTCGTCGACGACGACGAGCACCCGGTCCCGTACGAGCGAGCCGGTGCCGCCTGGCTGAGCGAGCCCTGCCCGGCGGCGCAGGGCGAACGCCCCCTGGACATTGGCGCGCCGCGCGTGCGCGGGCAGCCCCGTTTGGGGCGCTCCCTGCCGGCGCCGCAGCAGCCGCCACACGGGCGGACCCAGGCAGCGCGCGAGATCGTCGGCCTGGTTGAAGCCGCGCGTCGCCCGCCGCCAGGGGGTCAGCGGGACGGGAACCACGGCGTCCGCCTCCTCGAGCAGGCCGCCCGCGGCTTCCCGCATCATGGCGGCGAGCGGCGACGCCAGCACGCGCAATCCGCGGTACTTCAGCGAGTGGACGATCTCGCGCAACGGTCCTCCGTAGAGTCCGGCGCTTCTCGCCGTCTCGAACCTCGGCGGCGTTTGCCGACATCGCGCGCATGTCGCCGGGAGCTCGGCGGCCAATGCGTCGCCGCAGACTCGGCACAGGGGCGGCGTCAGCTTCGCGATCGACTGCCAGCAGCGCGGGCAGACCGGGCCGTCCAGCGGACGGTCGAGCGGCTCGCGACACGCCGCGCAGATCGGCGCCAGGAGCAGCCGGACCGCCGTGTTGCCGAGCTCGATGAACACGGCGCCGGCCCGTGCAGGATCCGTGCGCACGCTCACCGTCGCGCAGGTCGGCCGATCCGCGAGTCCCGCCGGTGGCCGCTGGCGGATTCCGCACGGCCGGCTTCCGGCCAGTTGGGCGGATTCTGCAGTTTGGTAACATCGCGCCTCTCGAGCGTTCGATGTCGAGTCGATTCAAGGAGAGCGTTCTCGACTACCACGAGGCTCCTGACCCGGATGTCAGCGTGCCCGGGGGAGGAGGCGCTCGAATCGGGACTCCAGACGCTCGGCACCGACCGCGCGCTTCTCGAAGCGTGCTACGTCTGCCGTGCAGCTGTGCGAACTGGCGAACCCGGCCAAGTGGGACAATCCGGCGTGGCGCCGCACGCTCGACGCGCTCAGGCTGCCGGCCGAGAAGAAGCTGGCCATGCACCGCAAGGCCTACGAATTCACGCAGACCGCCTGGGGGCTCGACCGGCTAGGTGCCCTGACGGAGGACGCGACCGTCGTCAGCGTCGGTGCGGGGCACGAGTCGCTCGCGTACTGGCTCGCGAAGCGGGTGCGTCTGGTCGTGGCGACCAATCTGTACCCGACGACTGGGAAGGGAGCGCTGGCTCCGCACATGCTCGTCGAGATCGACGGGACCGTGTTCACGTCGGTGATGATGTTCCTGCGGAAGCGGTAGCGGCCCTCACGGCTCGATGCGCTTCGCGTCGCCCCAGAGGCGTTCGAGGCCGTAGAACTCCCGCGTGGACGGCGCGAACACATGCACGATGAAGTCGAAGTAGTCGATCAGCACCCACTGGCCGTGCTGATAGCCCTCGACAAGCGACGGCTTCGCGCCCTTCTTCCGGAGCGCCTCCTCCACCGCGTCGGCGATCGCCTGGACCTGCCGGACGCTCTGCCCCGTGCAGATGACGAAGAAGTCGGTGAACGCGCTGGACTTACGCAGGTCGAGCACGACCATGTCGTCGGCTTTCTTGTCGAGGGCGGCGGCAACCGCCACCTTCACCGGCTGTGGCAGACGAGGTGTCGGTGGTTTGGTCGACTTTCCCATAGAGAAGACGGTCGCCGGGGCGAAGCGCGCGCTCAGCGCAGCATACCCGATCAGGCCAGGAGCGCCCGTGTCCAGTCCCGATCGGCCGCATACAACCGGTGTCGCTCGATGTAGGCGGCGACGGCCGGGGGCACGAGACCGTCGAGACGGTTGCCCTGCGCGACGCGGCGACGGATCTCGGTCGAGGAGACCGGTGCGGTCGGCGCGTCGACGAGGACGATCCGCGGCGCTTCGCGCGGCGACAGCTCTGGCGATGCCGGGACCATGCGAGCCGCCAGCCCCGGAAGAGCGGTGCGCAGCGTCGACGCCGGGCACTCGGGCCGCGACACGACGACGAACTGGCTCCGCTCGAGCAGGGCAGGGAAGTCCTTCCAGGTCTCGATCTCGCGGAAGGCGTCGGCTCCCGTGATCACGAACAGGCCGCGCGTGTCCGCGCCCAGGGCAGCGAGCCGATCCAGGGTCGCCGATGTGAACGAGGGCCCGTCCGACAGCATTTCGACGTCGAGCAGCGCGAGCCCCGGCCGGGACGCGATGGCCAGCGCGCACATCGCGAAGCGGTGCGGCGCCGACGCGTGCGGCGGCGGCCGGTGCGGCGGGACGTTTGCTGGCATGAGGAGCACGCGATCGAGCTGGAGCGCCCGCGCCGCGGCGTCCGCCACGTCGAGGTGCCCGACGTGGATCGGGTCGAACGTCCCGCCCAGCACGCCGACCCGGGTCATGCGGCCGTGCTCTGGCTGCCGCGCGCGACTTCCAGCCAGAGCGCTTCGAGCAGCGCGGGGATGCCTTCGCCGGTGACCGACGAGATCGGGAACAGCGGCACGCCGCTGGCCTCGAGGTGGGCCCTCAGCCGATCGAGCCGGCCCGGATCGTCGAGGGCGTCGATCTTGTTCGCGGCGGCCAGGCGCGGCTTGGCGGAAAGCGCGGCTGCCGCCTCGTCGCCGGCACCGGCGAACAGCTCCAGCTCGCGCACGATGACATCGAAATCGTGCGCGGGATCGCGGCCGGTCGACGAGACGTCGATGACGTGAAGGAGGACTTTCGTGCGCTCGAGATGCGCGAGAAACCGCGTGCCCAGCCCGTGTCCGCGGTGTGCGTCTTCGATGAGGCCGGGCACGTCCGCCACGACGAAGCTCCGGTCTTCCGACAGGCGCACGACCCCCAGGTTGGGGGTGAGCGTCGTGAAGGGATACTCCGCAATCTTCGGGCGGGCCGCCGAGATGCGGGAGATCAGCGTGCTCTTGCCGACGTTCGGATATCCCACGAGCCCGACGTCGGCGAGCAGCTTGAGCCGGAGGCGCAGCGCCCGCGCCTCGCCCGCCTCGCCCGGCTCGGTGCGGCGCGGCGCGCGGTTGGTCGACGTCGCGAACGCCGCGTTGCCCCGGCCGCCCCGACCGCCACGCGCGACCATCACGCGCGCGCCGACCTCCAACAGATCGGCCAGCGGGATCTGTTCGTCGCCCGCGACCTCATACGCCACCGTGCCGGGCGGCACCTCGAGGACCAGGTCGGCGCCGTCCCGACCCGTGCAGTTGGAACCTTCCCCGTGGCGGCCCCGCTCGGCCTTGAACTCGGGATGGAAGCGGTAGGTGACCAGCGTGTTCTGATGAGGACTCGCGACGAGGAACACCGAGCCGCCACGCCCGCCGTCGCCGCCGTTCGGCCCGCCCCGGGGCACGAACTTCTCGCGTCGGAACGACAGGCACCCGTTCCCGCCGTTGCCGGCCTGAACGCGGATGTCGACCTCGTCGACGAACATGCGCAGCTGGGGTGGAAGGAGCGGAGGTGGCCCGCTCCCGTGCTCGGGGCGCTCAGGCCTTCTCGGCCGCGGGAAGCACGTCGATGACGCGGCCGTGCGCGCCGTGATCGGAGAACTTCACGACTCCGGTGACCTTCGCGAAAAGCGTGTCGTCCTTGCCGCGGCCGACGTTGAGCCCGGGCCGAAACCGGCTGCCACGCTGCCGGACGAGAATCGCGCCGCCCGGCACCAGGTTGCCATCGTGCCGCTTCACGCCGAGTCGCTGCGAGTTGCTGTCGCGGCCATTCCGCGAGCTGCCCTGTCCTTTTTTGTGAGCCATGTGCTGGGTCCCCGTCGTGGCGCGGAAAGGCGGTTCAGCCCTGAATCCCCGTGACGCGAACGCGGGTCTGCTGCGTACGGTGGCCGCGCGTGCGGCGATAGTGCTTGCGCCGCTTCATCTTGAACACGCGAATCTTCTTGCCCTTCGTCTGGCTCTCGACCACGCCCGTCACCATGGCGCCGGAGACGTAGGGCCGCCCTGCGACCACGTCGCCGCCCTCCCGCTCGATGAGCAGGACCCGGTCGAACATCACTTCGGCGCCCGGGTCGACGGCCAGCCGGTCGACGACCACGACGGTGCCCGGCGCGACCTTCTGCTGGCGCCCGCCGGCTTCCACGATTGCGAACATCTCGAGTCTCCCGAAGAGCCGCTGGGCCAACCTCGGCCAGGGCCAGAACTTTCTAGGGTACCACCGAGCGGAAACCGACCGCAAGGATCCCGGGCCGGGGAGGGGACGTCCTACTTCAGCAGAATCCGGGTGCCCTTGATCTTCTGGGTGCTCAGCGTGCTCAGAAACCCGGGCAGCAGCTTGTCCATCAGCTCGAAATAGGCCGACAGCGCCGGCGTGTTCTGCGACGACGGGTAGAGGACCTCCTCGCGTGCGGATTCGGAGTAGAGCTGGGCGCCGGTGCGTCCGTCGATGAACACGAACTTCGGGATCAGTGCGTAGCCCTTGCGGTCCACGTAGGTGCGCACTTCCTGCGTGGAGCGCCGGCCGGTCGGGTCGATGAACTCCTGCACGGACGACTGGGGGCCGCTGCGCGAGATCTCCTCGAAGAGGACGGACCCCGTCACGATGAGCGGCTGCTCGTATTCCTCCCCGATCTGCTTCCAGTAGGCGGCGTCCGCGAAGATGCTCTCGTAGGGCTGCAGATCCTTCTCGTCCTTGATCCGCGGCTGGTCGGCTTCCTGCGGGGGAACGCTGACCGAGCCGGTCTGCTGCCGGCGCTTGTCCACTTCATCGACGAGCGATCGCACGTCGGCATCAATCACCTTCAGATCGGACTTCGTGCGGAGCTGGCTGCGCAAGAGACGCGCCGTCTCGGTGTTCGGATCGACCGTGTTCGAGCCGCCCGCGAGGAAGCCGGCGATGAGCACCCGCTGGAAGGGGGAGACGTCGAGCTTGGCGTGAATCGGCGTCTCGATCGGGATCTCGGAGAAGCCCACGCATGCGGGCGCCCCGAGTGCGGCCGAAAGGCTAGCGATCGCGACGACGGTTCTGGCGGTCATAGATTTCCCTGAACAGATCGTAGTTCTGCCGGATGAAGTTGTTGTTCGGCTCCAGGCCCATGGCCTTCTCGTAGGCCTTCCGCGCGAGGTCCAGCTTGCCCTGCTGCTCGTAGGCGATGCCGAGGTCGTTCCACGCCGCCGCATAGGTCGGATCGAGCTCGACCGCCTTCTCCCAACGGTACGTCGCCTCGTTCCACAGGCCCTTCATGGCGACATCCCACCCGAACTCGACCTGGGCCTTGGCATCGTCGCGACGGTCGGCAAGAGCAGGCGCGGCCACGCCGACCGTGACCGCGGTCAGGAGCAAGATGACGGCTTTTCGAACGTGCATGGCGGTGTTCCCGGCTCACTATAGCGCCAACCGCGCAGGTTGGCGCCCGCATTCACGATCCTTCAGAAATAGTCGCACTTCGTGCAATACCGCTGCCGCAGTCCGATTGCTGAATCCGCAGCATTTTCCACCCGACCGTCGGGGCGCCGCTTTCGAAACGTGGCACGCCGGCTGCAGCCGCCGTAAGTCTGTGCTCTCGAAGGGACGTCCGGAGCCTGGCAGCGAGCGGTGGGTCCTCACGCTCTCGTATCTGCGTTTTGGCAGCGATACCCGCGGTCCACGCCTGTTCCGGGCCCTCGAGCCGCCACCCAGGCCGTCGGACGCCGACGCCCTCGACCGCCTCGCGGACGCGCTGGAGCTGCCCGCGCTGGAGCGGCCGGCCCGGTTTGCGCGCGCGATGGCACAGGCCGATCAGGCGGTCCGGCGCGCGGCGCAGGCTCGCCTGCAGCTGGTTCCGTGGTTCCATGCGGACTATCCTTCTTTGCTCCACGCGATTGCTGACCCGCCGATCGCGCTCTGGTGCGCAGGGACCACGACCGCCCTGGCCGGCCCGGCGGTCGCCGTGGTCGGATCGCGCCGCGCCACGCCAGGCGGCGGCATCGTTGCCCGCCGGCTGGCAGCCGGCCTGGCGGAGGCCGGGCTTCTGGTGGTCAGCGGGCTCGCGCGAGGGATCGATGCCGCCGCGCATGGCGCCGCCCTCGACGCCGCCGGACGAAGCATCGCCGTGCTCGGCTCGGGTGCCGATCTGGTGTATCCGCCAGAGCATGCGGACCTGGCCAGGAGAATCGCGGCGGACGGCGCCCTGGTGACGGAGTTTCCCCCCGGGACGCCGCCCCTTGCCCGCCATTTCCCGCTTCGCAACCGGATCATCAGCGGTCTTTGTCGGGCCGTCGTCGTCGTCCAGGCGTCGCAGCGGAGCGGGTCGCTCATCACCGCCCGGGCCGCCCTGGAACAAGGCCGGGAGGTGCTCGCCGTCCCCGGGTCGGCCGTGTCCGGCGAGTACTCGGGCTGCCACGCGCTCATAAAGGACGGGGCGGCACTGGTCGAGACAGTAGAGGACGTTCTGGCTGCGCTACAGTGGGTCCCGGACGCGCGTACTGGTCCGGCGTGTGTCGCTAAACCGTTGAAAGGAAGCGTCTTGGAAGCTTCGATGCCTCTGGGCGAGCCGTATAGCCTCGAGCAACTGGCGGGTCGCACCGGGCTGGGGAGCGCCGACCTGCTCGCGCAACTGGGGACCCTGGAAGTCGCCGGGAGCATCAGGCGGCTGCCGGGCGGCGGCTTTGTCAGAGTTGACAGATCTGCTATTGGTGAATGGGATGGCTAAAGCGCTCGTCATCGTGGAATCGCCGGCCAAGGCGAAGACGATCAACAAATATCTGGGTCCCGACTACAAGGTCGTCGCGTCGATGGGACACGTTCGCGACCTGCCGAAGAGCAAGCTCGGAGTCGATATCGAGAGCGATTTCGCACCCGAATACGTCGTCATTCCGGCTCGATCCAAGGTCATCGGCGAGTTGAAGGACGCGGCGAAGTCGGTCACTGACATCTTCGTGGCGACCGACCCGGATCGAGAGGGCGAGGCGATCGGCTGGCATCTGGCGGAGGAGCTGGGCAGGTCCAAGAAGAGGGTCCACCGGCTCATGTTCAACGAGATCACGAGGAAGGCCGTCCTGGAAGCGATCAAGCATCCGGGCGTGATCGACATGCGGATGGTGGACGCGCAGCAGGCACGCCGGGTGCTCGATCGCCTGGTGGGCTACAAGATCAGCCCCATCCTCTGGGACAAGGTCCGGCGGGGTCTGAGCGCCGGACGCGTGCAGTCGGTCGCGCTGAAGGTGATTTGCGACCGCGAGCGGGAGATCGAGGCATTCGTTCCGGAGGAGTACTGGCACCTCACGGCGCGGCTGGCCGGGCCGGAGCCGCCCGAGATCGAGGCCAGGCTCGTCAAGCGCGGCGACGCGGCCATCAAGGTCCGGAGCGAGGCCGAGGCGTCCCGGATTCTGGCGGACCTCGCGAACGTGCCCTTCGTCGTCTCGTCGGTGACGACGAAGGAGCGGAAGAAGCACGCGATCCCTCCGTTCATCACGAGCAAGCTGCAGCAGGCGTCGCGGTTCCCGGTCAAGAAGACGATGCTGCTGGCCCAGCAGCTCTACGAGGGCATCGATCTGCCGGGCGAGGACGCGGCGGTCGGCCTCATTACGTACATGCGGACGGACTCGGTTCGCCTGTCCGACCAGGCGCTGGAAGAAGTGCGGCAGCACATCGGCGCCCAGTACGGCGCCGCCTATCTGCCCGAGCAGGCGAACCGGTACCGCGTGAAGGCGAACGCGCAGGATGCGCACGAGGCGATTCGGCCGACGTTCATGAAGTACACGCCGGACGTGGTGCGGCCGCATCTCACGCCCGACCAGCACTACCTCTACCGCATCATCTGGGAGCGGTTCGTCGCGTCGCAGATGACGCCTGCGGTGTTCGACGACACGACGATTGACGTCACGGCGGGCGACTATCTCTTCCGGGCGAAGGGATCGACGCCACGGTTCGCGGGCTGGCTTGCCGCCTACGGCGTGCAGGCCGCCGAGGCGGAGGAGAGCGAGCGCGCCGAGCGGCCGTCGCCCGGCGCGGGCGTCGCGGCCGACGCGGAGGACGACGGCGCTGGCAGGCTGCTGCCGCCGGTCGGCGAGGGACAGGCGCTCGAGGTCCGGGAGATCCGCCCCGAACAGAAGTTCACGCAGCCGCCGGCCCGCTACAGCGAGGCGACGCTCGTCAAGGCGCTCGAAGAGGACGGAATCGGCCGTCCGAGCACCTACGCGCAGATCATCACCGTGCTCCAGGCGCGTGAGTACGTGAACAAGATCGAAGGCCGCTTCCGGCCGACCATCCTGGGCCGGCGCCTCATCGACAAGCTGCTGCATCCGGTCTTCGACGACATCCTCGACGTGGAGTACACGGCGCGCATGGAGGAGCAGCTCGACGACATCGAGAAGGGCAAGGCCGAGTACGCCGAGACGTTGAAGGACTTCTACGGCAAGTTCCAGAAGGACCTCAAGCGGGCCGCGAAGGAAATGCCCAACTTCAAGGAGGGGCAGCCCACCGGCATTCCGTGCGACAAGTGCGGCAAGGGCGAGATGGTCGAGAAATCCGGCAAGTTCGGAATCTTCCTCGCCTGCAGCCGGTATCCCGAGTGCGACAACACGAAGGAGTTGGAGACACCGGAGGTGTCGGGCACCGACGAGCTGGAGGAGACCTGCGAGAACTGCGGCAGGCCCATGGTGCTCAAGCGCGGACGGTTCGGAATGTTCCTCGCCTGCACGGGCTATCCCGAGTGCAAGACGACCCGCAAGGTGATTGCCACCAAGCAGGGTGTCACCGCGGCCAAACCGGACCAGGTGCTCGAGGAGCGCTGCCCGAACTGCGGCAGGAATCTGGTCGTCAAGCAGGGACGGTTCGGCGAGTTCACGGCGTGCACGGGGTATCCCGAGTGCAAGTACGTCAAGCAGAAGTCGACGGGCGTCGTCTGTCCGAAGGACGCCGGCGACATCGTCGAGCGGAAGTCGCGGCGGGGGAAGGTCTTCTACGGATGCGCGAACTACCCGAACTGCGACTTCACGCTCTGGAACCGGCCGGTGCCCGAGCCGTGTCCCAAGTGCGGATGGCGCTTTCTCACCGAGAAGATCACCAAGCGTCACGGGCGGCAGCTCGTCTGCGCGAACGAGTCGTGCGATTACGTCCGCAGCGCGGAGCTGGTCGAGGCGGGAGCGCACGCCTGAGGCCGACGCGTCGGGCCCGTCCCGGCTCGCTCTGAATCCCTCCAGCGTCCGGCACCGTCGGCCGGCGGATCACGCCGGCCGCAGCAGCGCGCGTATCATTGGCGCATGGTGCACGTCATCGGCGGCGGGCTCGCAGGATGCGAGGCGGCGTGGCAGGCGGCGCGTCTCGGCGTCGTCGTCACGATCCACGAGATGCGGCCCGTGCGGCCGACCGCCGTCCACAAGACCGACTGGCTCGCCGAGCTCGTCTGCAGCAACTCCTTCCGGGGCGACAAGCTCGACAACGCCGTCGGCCTGCTGAAGGAGGAGATGCGGCGGCTCGATTCGATCGTCATGCGCGTCGCGGACGCCGTGCGGGTGCCTGCGGGCGCGGCGCTGGCCGTCGACCGGGAGCGCTTCTCGGCGGGCGTGACGAGCGCCCTCGCCTCGCACCCGCTCATTCGCATCGAGCGCGGCGAGGTCACCCGCCTCCCAAGCGCGTCGGAGATGTCGCCGGTGATCGTCGCGACGGGGCCGCTCACCTCCGGCAGCCTCGCGGCCGACGTCGCGGCGTTCGTCGGGCGAGAGCACCTGGCGTTCTTCGACGCCATCAGTCCGATCGTGCTCGCGGAGACGATTGACAGATCGAAGGTCTTTCGGGCGAGCCGGTGGGATCGATCGACGAAACCGATCGAAGGCGCGGAAGCCGCCGGACGTCAGGGCTGCGGCGGCGCCGCGCCGGAGGAGGGCGACTACCTCAATTGCCCGCTCGGCCGGGACGAGTACGAACGCTTCGTCCAGGAGATCCTCGGAGCCGAGAAGGCCGCGGTGCACGATTTCGACAACACGAAGTTCTTCGAGGGGTGTCTGCCCGTCGAGGTGATGGCGCACCGGGGCGTCGATACGCTCCGCTTCGGGCCGATGAAGCCGGTCGGGCTGCGGGACCCGAGAAGCGGACGCACGCCGTATGCGGTCGTGCAGCTGCGGCAGGACAACCTGGCCGGCGATCACTACAGCCTGGTCGGGTTCCAGACCCAGCTGAAGTGGGGCGAGCAGGCGCGCGTGCTGCGGCTCATTCCCGGACTGGAGCGGGCCGAATTCGTGCGCTTCGGCATGATCCACCGCAACACCTATATCAACGCGCCGACGATCCTCGAGGCGACATGGCAGACGCGAACGCGGCCGGATCTGTTCTTCGCGGGCCAGGTCTCCGGCGTCGAAGGCTACGTCGAGTCGGCGGCCTCGGGCCTGATAGCGGGCCGGAACGCCGCGCGGCTGGTGCGCGGAGAGGCGCCGACATTTCCGCCGAGGACCACCGCCATCGGCGCGCTCGGGCACTACGTGTCGCACGCCGACCCGCGGCACTACGAACCGTCGAACATCACGTTCGGCATCCTCCCGCCGCTCGACCCGCCCGTGCGCCAGAAGCCCGCGCGTCAGCTCGCCACGAGCGCTCGGGCGTTGGCGGATCTGGATCGGTGGGAGCAGGCCGGCCGGAGCGACTCGGATGGTTCCGGTTCGGAGCGTGACGGGGCGTCACGTCCAGAAGCGGTCGCGCCGTCGCCGCGGTGATCGTCCGATGCTGGGCGACGACCTCAAGGCGTTTGTTGCGTTCCTCCGGCACAACCGGAATCTCTCGGCGCACACCGTGCGCGCCTACGAGAGCGACCTCACGCAGTTCCTGGAGTTCCTCGGGCGCCGCGCCCGCACCGGCCGCCGTCGTCTCGGCACCATGGCGTTCGACGAGAACGGCGTGCGGGCGTTCCTCGCGGATCTGCACGGGCGCGGCAACAGCCGTGCGTCCGCCGCCAGGAAGCTGTCCGCGCTCCGCACCTTCGCGCGCTATCTCGTCCGCGAGGAGCGCCTCGACGATGACCCGACGACGCTGGTCGGCGCGCCGAAGCGGGAGCAGACCTTGCCGGCGCACCTCGGGATCCCCGAAATGGAGCGGCTCCTGGCGTCGCCCGACCTGGCCACGACGGCCGGTCGCCGGGATGCCGCCATCCTGGAGCTGTTCTATGCGTCGGGGCTCCGGCTGAGCGAGCTGGTCGACCTGGACCTGGACGACCTGAACCTGTCAGGCCGCGTCGTTCGAGTTCGAGGGAAGGGCCGGAAGGAGCGGATCGTGCCGTTCAACCAGTCGGCGGCGGAGGCGATGCGGCGAATGCTGCAGGACCCTTCGCGCGCTGCAGAACGGGATGCGGCAGGGCCCGAAAGGCGTGAGCGAACGCGTTCCGGCCCGCGGCGTCATCCGTTGTTCCTGAACCTGCGCCGCGGACGGCTGACCACGCGCAGCGTCGATCGCATCGTTCGGCGGTACGTGCGGCAGGCGGCGATCGGCGGCGGATTGAGCCCGCATGCGCTGCGGCACACGTTCGCCACGCACCTGCTGCAGGCAGGGGCCGATCTGCGGGTCATCCAGGAACTGCTCGGGCACGCCAATCTCAGCACGACGCAGCGCTACACGCATCTCGACGTCAAGGGCATGCTCGAGGTGTATCGGCGAACCCATCCCCGCGCCAGCCGGCAGTCCGGGCACTGATCGCGCCGGCGCCGGTCCGGAAGCCCCGGGCTCAGCCCGCGACCATCTCGAGCGCCCGCCGGCCGCGGGGGAGCTCGATGCTCAGGACCTTGATCTTGTAGTTCATGACTCGAGGGCTGATGCCGAGCAGTTCCGCCGCGTCCTTCTGGACCCAGTTCGACATCTTCAGGGCTTCGACGACCGCCTGGCGCTCGATCTCTTCGAGCGGGATGCCCGTCGGCGGGATCTTGACGGCCGTCTGGTGCTCGCCCGACCCGGATGCGGCGGTGTGGTCGCCAATCTGCAGATCGTCGACGTCGATCGCCGGTCCGTCGGCGAGGAGGACCGACCGCTCCACGACGTTCTCGAGCTCCCGGATGTTGCCGGGCCAGTTGTGCCGCATCAGCACCTTCTGCGCCTCCGGCGAGATCCCATCGATCTTCTTCTTGAGCTCGGCGCAGAACCGCCGGACGAAGAACTCGGCCAGGGCGCCGATATCCTCCTTCCGATCCCGCAGCGGCGGCATCTCGACCGAGACGACGTTCAGGCGGTAGAAGAGGTCCTCGCGGAACTTGCCCTCCTGGACCATCACCGAGAGATTCCGGTTGGTGGCGGCGATGATCCGGACGTCGACGCGCAGGGTCCTGGTGCCGCCGAGGCGCTCGAACTCGTGCTCCTGGAGCACGCGCAGAATCTTGGCCTGCGTGCTCGCGCTCATGTCGCCGATCTCGTCGAGGAACAGCGTGCCGCCGTCGGCCTGCTCGAACCTGCCAATCCGCTGCTTGTCCGCGCTCGTGAACGCGCCCTTCTCGTGGCCGAACAGCTCCGATTCGAGCAGGTTCTCCTGCAGGGCGGCGCAGTTCACCTTGACGAACGCCTTGTTGGCCCGCAGTGAGTTGTGGTGGATCGCCCCGGCGATGAGCTCCTTGCCCGTGCCCGTCTCGCCGCGAATCAGCACGGTCGAGTTGCTCCGGGCGACCTTCTTGACGATCGTGAGGACCTGCTGGAGGGCGCCGCTCGCGCCCACGATCCGGTCGAAATCGTAGATGTCCTGCTGCGCGTGGCGCAGATAGTCGACCTGATACTTGAGGTGACGCAGCTCGATCGCCTTCTCGATCTTCAGCTCCATCTCCTCGATCTCGAACGGCTTCTGGACGAAATCGAACGCACCGATCTTCATCGCTTCGACGGCCGTATGAATCGAGCCGAACGCGGTCATCAGGATCACGGCGGCGTTCGGCTGAATCGAGCGGGTGGTGCGCAGGACATCCATCCCATCGGCGCCGCCCATTCGCAGGTCCGTCAGCACGACGTCGAACTGGCTGTCCTGGAGGCGCTCGATCGCGATTGTGCCGTTCGAGGCCTCCTCGATGTCGTGGCCGGCGTTGGTCAGCGCGCGGACCAGCCCCTTCCTCAGCGAATCGTGATCGTCAACGACGAGAATACGTCCCATGCTGTCTCCCCCGTCCGGAGGCGCGCGCCCCCGGGTCGTCCTGCTCGCCGCGTGTCCGCACGATCGCGGCCGAGGCCTGGCTCTCTTCCGAAGCGTCCATCAACCGATGCGTGAGTTCGCCCAGGCGTCCAGAGGACGCCAGGATGGTTTCGTGATCTCGCTGTCCAATCCGTCGAGCGGAACGATCGGCAGTGCCACCTTGAAAGCGGTCCGCCCGGGGACGGACGTGGCGTCGATCCGTCCGTCGTGGGCGTTCACGACCTTGCGCACGATCGCGAGCCCGAGCCCGCTGCCCTGCGGCTTGGTCGTGAAGAAGGGGCTGAAGACACGCTCGAGGTCGTCGGCCGAGATGCCGGGGCCGTTGTCGCGGACCTCGACGACGACCTGCGGCGGCAGCGGCTCGCCCGGCCCGTCCTCGCCGGGTTCGACGTGCGCGCGAATCCTGATGCCGCCTTCGCCACAAAGCGCCTCGAAGGCGTTCGTCAGGAGATTGGTGAACAGCTGCCGGAGCTGGTGCCCGTCGGCGAGCAGGTCCGGCACGTCCGGGTCGATGTCGATGTCGATGCTCGTCTGGCCGCGTCGACTCTTGCTCTCGGCGGTCGTGATGGACTCCTTGATGATCTCGTCGAGGACGACGCGATCGACCTGCAGCCGGAGCGGCCGCACGAACTCCAGCACCTCGACCACGATGGCGTTCGCCATCCGGGCTTCCTTGATGATGTCGGCGAGCGTCTCCAGCGCCTCGGGACGGTCCCGGAGCTGCCGTCGCAGGATGCCCGCCATCACTTCGATGCTGGCCAGCGGATTCTTGACCTCGTGCGCGATGGCGGCGGCCATCTCGCCGAGGGTGGCCAGCCGGTCGCGCAGCCGCTCGCGCTCTTCGAGCTGCTCGACGCGCGTGAGATCCCGGAAGAACAGCGTCGCGCCGATCTGCCGGCCGCGCTCGTCCGAAATCCGCGAGAGCGTGTATCCGATCGCCCGCCCCGTCTTGCGCAGGCGCATCTCGGCGCGGTTGGGCAGATCGTCGGTATCGAAGGCCGACGCGAGCAGCCGGCTGATCTCGGGGCAGGGCCGCAGCACGTCGGCGAATGGCCGCCCCACGTCGCCCGGCCGCGGCCTCAGGCCCAGCACGCGATACGCGGTATCGTTCATCGCCGCGACCCGTCCGTCGCGCGTGATCGCGAGCACGCCGTTCCGCAGGCTGATCACCATCTGCCGGAAGAACTTGCCGCCCGGGTCGCCGAGCGCGCTCGGCCGGTCGCGCAGCTTCGTATGGGCCCGGCGCTTCGGCTCCAGCGCTCCGGTGGCCTCGGCCAATGGAGCGGACGCCCGCGCCAACGACGTCACTATTGGGACTGCAGGGTCAGCGCGCGCAGTTCTCGTCTTCGGAGTCGGGCGAGTCGGCATCGGCATCTCTCCGCTCTCCCCGCGAGCGGTTCGCGCTGTCTTAGGCAAGTGCCGTGCCCGACGATCGGCACGGAACCCACCTACGAAAAACGTGAGAGCCCGAGGCGGGGTCGTCTTGATGGCCGTGGGCGATGATTACAGAATCTGGCGGGAATTACAAAAGAGTAATCCTGCCGCACGTGGCGAGTCAGGTATTCGTCAATCCGGTTTGGAGGGTTTCCCACTGGTTCATCAGGTCGCCCACTTCCCACATGAGCTGCTGATGCCGGGCGATGACCTCGTCGGCGGCCGCGCGCTGCGCGTAGAAGTGCGTGTCCGCCATCTGCGCTTCGAGCGCTTTCACCAGTTGCTCCCGCTCGGCGATGCGGGCTTCGAGATCGGCGATGCGTCGGGTCCGGTCCAGGACGGCGCGCTGGTCCCGCCGCGCCGCCGCCCGGTCCTGCTTCCTGGCGTCGGCGGCCGGCGCGGCGCCGGCGCTCGCACGCGGCACCGCCGTACGGTGCGACGATCCGGCGGGTCGGGGCGCCGGCGTGGCGGGGACAGCCGGGCGGCGGCCGCTGGTGGCCGGCGCTCCCCCCTCATTCCGATGCGCTTTGCTCCAGCGATACTGCTCGTACGTGCCCGGGTACACCTCGATGCCGCCGTGGCCGACTTCGATGATCCGAGTCGCGAGCTTGTCCACGAAATATCGATCGTGCGACACGAAGATCAGCGTTCCGCCGAAATCCTCGAGCGCATCCAGCAGGACGTCCTTGGAGTCGAGGTCGAGGTGGTTCGTGGGCTCGTCGAGCAGGAGCGTGTTGGCCGGCCTGAGCAGCATCCGGGCGACCGCGAGTCGCGTTCGCTCGCCGCCGGAGAGCACGCCGGCTCGCTTTTGGATGTCGTCGCCTGAGAACAGGAAGCCGCCGAGAATGGTCCGGATCACGGGCACCATATTGACCGGCGAATCCGCTTCGAGGACCTCGTACACGGTCTTCGACGGGTCGAGCCGCGCGGCCTCGTCCTGGGCGAAGTACTGCATCACGACCTGATGGCCTTCGCGCCTCGTGCCGGCGTCGGACGCCTCGGCCCCGGCCAGCAGCCGCATGAGGGTCGACTTGCCGGCTCCGTTGGGCGCGAGCAGCGCGATGCGATCCCCCCGTTCGACGTGCAGGTTCACGGCGTCGAAGACGACGTTCGCGCCGTACGCCTTGTGGATGCCCGCGAGCTCCAGGACCATCCGGCCGCTCTTGGGGCAGGTCGGGAAGGTGAAGTGGACTCGCTTCCGTTCGGGCGGGACCTCGATGGGCACGACGCGGTCGAGCAGCTTGATCCGGCTCTGCACCTGAGCGGCCTTCGTCGCTTGATACCGGAACCGGTCGATGAAGGCCCGCATCCGCGCGATCTCGTCCTCCTGCTCGCGCTTGGCCTTGCGCAGCTGCTCGAGTCGCGTTTCGCGCTCGAGGAGATAGTGCGAGTACGTGCCCACGTAATCGGTGATCGTCCGCAGCGACAGGTCGGCAACCTTCGTGACGACGGCGTCGAGGAAGAAGCGATCGTGCGAGACGAGGATGATCGGGTGCGGGTAGGCGCAGAGGTAGTCCTCGAGCCAGTTCCGCGCGTCGAGATCGAGATGATTCGTCGGCTCGTCGAGCAGCAGCAGCGTCGGGCGCTCGAGCAGCAGCTTGGCGAGCGCGATGCGCATCTGCCAGCCGCCGGAGAATGCCTCCGTCGGCTTGTCGAAATCGGATCTGGAGAAGCCGAGGCCTTCGAGGACCTGCGTGACCCGCAGCTCGATGCTGTGCCCTTCGTGCTGGCGGAAGGAGTCCGTCAGTTCGTGATAGCGGACGAGAAGCTTCTCGTGCTCGCCATCGGGCAGCGCGGGGTCGGCGAGGGCGTGCTCGATGCGCCCGATCTCGGCGCGCGTCTCGAGCAGCGGCCCGAACGCCAGGGAGACTTCCTCGGCCAGCGGGCGGCCCGTGTGCATCAGGCCGTCCTGCGGCAGGTACCCGACGGCGAGTGTGGCCGGCCTGGTGATCGTGCCGCCATCCGGTTCTTCGAGGCCGGCCAGGATCCGCAGCAGCGTGGTCTTCCCCGCGCCGTTCGGTCCGCACAATCCGACCCGTTCGCCCGCGGAAATCTGCCAGGTCACATCGTCGAGGAGGACGCGCTCGCCGAAGGACTTGGAAAGGGATTGGAGCTGAATCATCGGAAAGGCCGCACCTCCGGGCCGGGAAGGTGCGCGCCTTCCCCGACCCGCTGCGGGCCTCGGTCAATTATGACAAACCGCGCGGTCCTACGCCGTTCCCGCTTCGGCGGCGGGCATGGGCTCGCCGAGCGCGCGCGCCGTGGTGGCGAGAATCCGCGGCAGGCGAAACGGCTTGGTGAGATAGCCCGAGACGCCCAGGTTGATCGCTTCAATCGCGCTGGCCTCGGTGGAGTACCCCGTGATGATGATGACAGCCAGGTCGGGCCGAAGCCGCCGGGCCTCGCGAATCACCGACAGGCCGTCCATCCCCGGCATCTTCAGATCCGTGATGAGGAGGTCGTACTCGGCGGCGCGCAGCCGGTCGAGTGCCGCGGGACCATCCGAGACCGTTTCCGCGTCGTAGTCGGCCATGGTCAGCGTCTTGGCCAGCAGTTCCCGGACGGCTTCCTCGTCGTCGACGATGAGGATCCGGGGGCGATTGGCGGCCGCACCCCGAGCCGCCCCCCCGCGTCCCCCCGGACGGCTGGTGGTGAGCCAGTGATCGATATCCCGCTTGCGGAACCGCCACTGGCGGCCCACGCGAACCGCCGGGATCTTCCCGGCCTTGATGAGCCGGTAGACCGTGCGGAGGTTCACCTGCAGGTACTCGAGGACTTCCTCGGTCGTGAGGAAATGATCTTCAGGCATGGCCTGTCCAAGCCCGGGGAGCAGGACTTGAAGTCTAACACTGGTCCCTGAACGGACACTAGCGGCAGTGAAGCCTCGGCGGCGAAACGGTTCCGGCAGGCACGCTGCCGCCCGCGCCGAACTTGGGGGACGGGCCGGCCGGTGCCTATACTGGGGGAGGCGCCGGCATACCAATCGGCCGCCGTACAGACTGCACTGACGCGTGTGCCGTCTAATTCGCAGACGCGTCTTCCCGCGCGCTCCCTTCCCAGGGGCGGCGCACAGGGGCCTGATGACCCGGACGGACGAGGAGTTGGTCGCCCGCGCTACGGCGGGTGACCTCGAGAGCTTCAACCAGCTCGTGCTGCGTTGGGAGCGACCGATCTATGCCTTGGCGTACCGGACGCTCGGCCGGGAAGAGGAGGCGCGCGACGTCGTCCAAGAGGCGTTCCTGCGGGCTTTCCGCGGGTTGCGGGGCTTCAAGGGAGAAGCGAAATTTTCGTCGTGGCTGTACCGGATTACGCTGAACCTTTGCCGCGACTGGATTCGGCGGGAGCGGCGCGCGCCCCTCGTCCAGGTGCCCGAGGGCACGGATCCGATCGACCTGGCCGACGATCAGGTGACGCCGGTCGAGTCGGTCGAGGACCTCGTCGCGCGACGGGAAATGTCGCAGGCGGTGAGCCGGGCGATGGCCGAGCTGCCCGAGGAGCAGCGAACGGCCATCATGCTGAAGGAGTACCACGGCTTGACATTTCAGGAGATCGCGGATTTGCTCGGCTGTCCCCTGAGCACCGTGAAGACGCGGCTCTACCAGGGCCTGTCTGTTCTCCGCCGGCGACTGGAGCGCCGGCAGGCAGAGGAGGCAAGCCTGAGGCGGGCTTCGTGGGAATCGAGCTCGTAGGCTCGGCAGGTTCGACCTTCTGTGAAAGTGGTGCCAGCGATGTGTGACGAACGGGAGCGACTTCTCGACTACTTGTACGACGCGTGCGAGCCCGACGAACGGCGCACGGTCGAGCGCCACCTCGAAGTCTGTGACGATTGCCGGAGAGAAATCAGCGGGCTGCGCGCCGTGCGCCTCGACCTGCTCGCCTGGGACGTGCCGGAGCACGAGTCGGTCTGGAAGCCGTTCGCGCCGGCACGGTTCAAGCCGTGGTACCGCGAGGTGCCCGCCTGGGCACTCGCGGCGGCGGCCAGCGTGACCTTTGCCGTGGGGCTCGCTGGCGGCCTGGTGGCCCGCGTGCTGGCGCCGACCCCCGCCGTGGCTGTGGCGGCCCCGCCGGCGTCCTTGATGCCGGCGATCGTGCCGGCCGCGCCCGCGGCCACGCAGGCCGACCTGGCGGCCATGCAGGACCGGATTCTCGAAACCGTGCGGACCGAGGTGGATCAGCGCATCACCCCGATTGCCGCGCACGTCCAGAGCGCGAGCGCGACCGCCGGCCGGGACGAGCTATTGGGGGAAATGCGCCGGCTGGTGGCGACCAGCGAGGAGCGCCAGCGCGCGGCGCTGAACGCGAGCATTTTCAACTGGCTCAGGGATTCCCAGCAGACGTTCGTCACCAACCGCCAGTTCAACACCTGGCGCAAGGAGCTCGGTCCGAGCATGCACTCCGCTCTGGTGGCTTTCCAGCAGAGCGAGAAACAGTGACGGGCGGAGGGCACGTGATTCGACGAGAGACCGTCGTTGGTTCGATTCTGATGTTGACCCTGGCCTCCCCGGCCCTGGCGCAGCGCGCGGCCGCGACGTCCGACGATCTCCGGCTGCGCAACCAGCTCCAGACGTTCGAGGTCGTGCTGCAGGCGGCCGTCCGGCAGGGCGGCGACGCGTTCGCCCGGCAGCAGGCCCAATCCATTCCGCCCGGTGTCCAACTGACAGCGAACGATCCCCAGGTGCGAGGGTTCATCTTCTCGCCCGAGGGCGGAGGGTTCCTGTTTTCCGTGGTCGTCCCGTCGATTCGGCCGACGATCAGCGAACTGCTGGTCGAAGGCCAGCCGCCTCGGCGCGCCGATCCCCAGGATTCGCTCCGTCCCGTCGCCGGCTCGGCGCCGGGTCGGGTGCC
Organism: uncultured Acidobacteriota bacterium; assembly: GCA_963764505.1. Lineage (GTDB taxonomy): Bacteria > Acidobacteriota > Vicinamibacteria > Vicinamibacterales > SCN-69-37 > CAVXSP01. Next base: position 42,520 of record CAVXSP010000002.1, read on the forward strand.
GGAGGCCTCGGCGCAGGGCGTGGCCGTGCCCGACCCGATGACCGCGTCGCCGGTCATCGACGACGGCCGGTGCGCCTCGCGCGTGAAGCCGTCGACCGGCTACCCGAATCGAGACTATGAGTATGCCGTCGACGTCTGCGACGCGCTCATGGATGCGATCCTGGACAACTCGGGAGCGCTGCCGATCAAGGAGAACGAATGGCTGACGGTCGCGGCCGTGAACGAAGATCCGGATCCGCCGAACTTCATCAACAGCTCGACCCGCTACACCACCTATCTCTCCATCAAAGGGGCCGATCTGCTCGCATACCGACAGAACCGGATTACGAAGGACGAGGCTCGCAAGGCGCTGGAAATGAAGCTTCGGTGAGCTACAATCAGCCCGCCATGATCCGCGCCTGGGTCGCCTCCCTATCCCTGGTGGCCGCGGTCGGCGTCCTGCTGACGACGACGGCCTGTGGGCCCTCGGTGGACCTGTCGAAAGCCCTCCAAGTAACCGACGTGCTGACGGGTTACTACGATGCGGGCCTGAAGGACGGCTGGAACTACCTGAAGCCCAGCATCAGCTTCCGTCTTCGGAACACGGGCGATCAGAAGATCGGCCCCGTCCAAGTGACCGTGGCGTTCTGGCGCGACGGCGAGGACGGAGAGTGGGACTCGACCGTCCTGCAGGGCGTCCATGCCGAGGGGCTGGCCGCCGGCGCGACGACGGACTCGCTCCTGGCCCGATGCAATGTCGGGTACAAGCTGGAAGGAGCGCGAGCGGACTTCTTTTCGCACAGCAGCTTCCAGAGCGTGACAGCCAAGCTCTTTGCCAGTCAGGCGGGCAAGATCTTTCCGATCGGCCAGTTCAAGTTGGACCAGGTGATCATTCCCCACCTGGAGTAAGTGCCCTCCTGGCTCGGGCGCCTACCGCCTCTCGAGAGACCCTCGAACCGTCATCGTCCTGTCCGCTTCGACGTCGACCGTGAACGTCTGCGGATCGTAGCCGTCCGCCCGCACCTCGATCTCGTGCCGTCCGATTGGGACGACGAGATGATCGGTCAGGCCGTCGAACTGGTCGACGACGCCCATGAACGTCCCATCGACGTAGACCTTGCCGCTGTTCGGTCTAACGCGGACGCGCACGGATCCCGTGGGTTCCGGACTGGTTGACGGGCTTCCCTCCGGCAGGGAATAGCCGCCGCGTACCGCCGTAGCCGCCGTAGCCACCGTAACCGCCGTAGCCGTACGACCCGCCCAGCCACGGGTCATAGAAGGGACCATAGCCGAAGGTGTCGTAGGGGTTGTACCAGGCGCCGTAGAGGCCCCAGTAGGAGCCGTAGTAGAAGGGGCTGTAGGACCCGAAGCCGTTATACCAGTTCAGCCCGGATCCGTACCGCGGATACAGGCCGCCGGCACCATAGAACCGGGGGCTGCGCACCGTCCCGCGGGGAACGGCGCCGCCCGCGATTGGACGGCCTGCGCTGTCGCGGCTCAATGTCGTGCCGCCCTCGTTCGGAGCCGGCTGGCTGGACGAGCTCGAGCCCGAGCGCACGCGCGGCGCGCGCGCGGAGGGGGGCGCCGGGGTTCGCATCGGGCGGGACGGCTCGGGCGAGCTGACCGAGCCCGACCCAGAGGATCCGGAGCTCGACCCGCCGGAGCTTCCCGAACGGGACGAGCCGGACGACAATCCCGAGCCGCGCGGCACGGCCTGTGCCGAGGCGACGCCCGGTAGTGTGAGTGCCACCGTGACGACGACGCCAGCCATGAGCTGCATTTGCTTTGACATGATCGACTCCGCTGCGCGTGTCCTGTGTGGGTTCCCTGGTGCAACTTTACTGCCACGCGCGTCCGACGTAAACAGTGCGCCTCGCGCGCGCGGACGCGACGGTGTCCTCCCGCCTTGCCCTCCTCTGCGGACGGCACTACGATTCGAAGGAGATGCCCACGCCTCACGCCACGACCGTGCTGGCCGTCCGACATGGCGGCAAGGTGGTGATGGCCAGTGACGGACAGGTGACGCTCGGACAGGCGGTCGTCAAGCACACGGCCAGAAAAGTGCGGCGGCTGTATCACGATCGCGTGCTCGCGGGCTTCGCGGGCGCGGCGGCGGACGGATTCGCGCTCTTCAGCCGGTTCGAGAGCAAACTGGAGGAGCACCGCGGCAATCTCGAACGGGCCGCGGTGGAGCTTGCCCGCGACTGGCGCACCGATCGCGTCCTCCGGCGGCTCGAAGCGATGCTGCTCGTGGCCGACCCGCGCATCATGTACCTGCTGTCCGGCACGGGCGACCTCATCGAGCCCGACGACGGCATCATGGGGATCGGGTCGGGGGGCGCGTTCGCGATGGCAGCGGCGCGTGCGCTCGTGCTGCACAGCACGCTCGAGGCGCGGGCGATCGTCGAGCAGGCCATGCACATCGCCGCCGACATCTGCATCTACACGAACACGCGGCTCACCCTGGAACAACTGTGACCATCTACCTCCCCGAGAAGACGGCCGTCGGCAGCTTCACGCCGGCCGAGATCGTCGCCGAGCTCGACAAGCACGTCGTCGGTCAGGCGAAGGCCAAGCGCGCCGTCGCCATCGCGCTGCGCAACCGCTACCGCCGCCAGCGGCTGCCTCCCGAGCTGGCCGAAGAGATCGCCCCGAAGAACATCCTGATGATCGGGCCGACGGGCGTGGGCAAGACGGAGATCGCCCGCCGGCTCGCCCGGCTCGCCGAATCGCCGTTCCTGAAAATCGAAGCCTCGAAGTTCACCGAAGTCGGCTACGTCGGTCGTGACGTGGAGTCGATGATCCGCGACCTCGCGGAGATCGCCGTCAAGATGGTGCGGGAGGAGCGCGAGATCGAAGTGCGCGAAAAGGCGCGCCGCGCGGCCGAGGAGCGGCTGCTGGACCTGCTGCTCCCGCCCGCGCCGCCGTCCTCGTTCGGCGAATCGTCGACCGAAGCCGATCTCGCGCGCGATCACGCGTCGGCGACGCGCGAGAAGCTGCGCGAGCAGCTCCGCGCCGGCCGGCTCGACGGCAAGACGGTCGAGATCGAGACACGCGATCGCGCGATGCCTTCGTTCGAGCTCGTATCGGGCTCGTCGATGGAGGAGATCGGCATCAACCTGCGCGACATGCTGCCGGGATTCTTCCAGGGCAAGACGCGGCGCCGTCGCGTTCCCGTCCACGAAGCGCTCGATCACCTGACGGACGAGGAGGCGCAGAAGCTCATCGACATGGAGAACGTCGCGAAGCTCGCGATCGAGCGCGTCGAGAACGCGGGAATCATCTTCCTCGACGAGATCGACAAGATTGCCGGTCGCGAGGGGAGCCACGGCCCGGACGTCAGTCGCGAGGGCGTGCAGCGCGACATCCTGCCGATCATCGAGGGCACGCGCGTCAACACCAAGTACGGGATGGTCCGGACCGACCACATCCTGTTCATCGCCGCGGGCGCGTTCCACGTCTCGAAGCCCTCGGACCTGATTCCGGAGCTGCAGGGACGGTTTCCGATCAGGGTCGAGCTCGATGCGCTCGGTCGCGACGAGTTCGTGCGGATCCTGACCGAGCCGAAGAGCGCCCTCATCAAGCAGTACACGGCGCTGATGTCGACCGAGGGCGTGACGCTCGAGTTCACGCCCGACGCCATCGAGCGAATCGCGGAGCTGGCGACTTCCGTCAACGACCGGACGGAGAACATCGGCGCGCGGAGGCTGCACACCGTCATGGAGCGGCTGCTCGACGAGATCTCGTTCCAGGCGCCGGAGATCGGCGGACGGACCGTGACGATCGACGCCTCGTACGTCGACCAGATGCTGTCGGACATCGCCGAGAGCGACGACCTGTCGCGCTACATCCTGTGAGCCGGCGCAGGCCTCGGGTGCCGGCCGTGCTGCTGGCCCTGGGGCTCGCGGCCGCCTGCGGCAAGCGTGGCAACCCGCAGGCGCCCATCCGGCCCGTCCCCGCGGCGGTCACGAATCTGTCGGCCCGGCGCATCGGCGATCGCGTCGAGATCCGCTTCGTCGTGCCGAGCGAGAATCGCGACGGCTCGGCTCCTCCAGCCATTTCCGCCGTCGAAATCTACGGGGCCGCGGGCCCGCCCGCGCCCGTCCAGCCCGCGCCGTTCGCGATGCCGCCCGTGCCGCTCTCCATCCCGATTGGCGGGACGGCCGTTCCCGTCGTCTCCGCGCCCCTCGCGATTGGCCGGTTCTCGCAGGTGCAGCTGGCCGAGCCGTCCGACCGCGCGAGCGCGGGAGGGCGAGCGAACCGCGTGACGCCGGCCGCGACGACGGTTGCCGCGATCCTGACGTCGAAGTACCTTCGCGCGCGGATCGCCGTCCGGCCGCCGCCGAAGCCGTTGGCCGACGGTGAAGCGGCGCCCGGACAACGCGAGGCGCCGCCGGATACGCGACCCGGGCCGGGCATGCCGGCGTCGTTCTCCGAGCAGATCGATGCCGCCCGCGCGGCGGCGGCGGCTTCCCCGGACGTCTCGGTGCTCCGGTACGTCGTGGTGGGCGTTGCCGGCGGCCATCGTCTCGGCGCTCCGTCCCCGGTGCTCGAGGTGCCCCTCACGCTCGACGTGGCGCCGCCGACCGGCCTGGCGGCCAGCTACGACGAGACCACGCTGAAGCTGGCCTGGACGGCGGGCGCGCCCGCGCAGAGCTACCGTGTCTACCGCGCGGATTCGCAGGGAGCGGAGGAGCCGAGCCCGCTCGACCCGGCTCCGCTGACGGCGCCGACGTTCAGCCTGCCCGTCGAGCTCGGACGCGAACAGTGTTTCACCGTCCGGGCCGTGGCCGCGCGCGGACCGGCCAGCGTGGACAGCGATCCGGCCGGACCGCTCTGCATCCGGCCCGTGGACACGTTTCCGCCGCCGGCGCCGACCGGCCTGTCGGGGCTTCCCACCGAAACGCAAATCCAGCTGCTGTGGACGCCGGTACTGGTCTCCGATCTTGCCGGCTATCTCGTGCTCCGCGGTCAGGACGGATCCACCCCCGTGCCGATCACCGCCGATCCGCTCCCCGAGCCGCGCTACACTGACACGAAGATCAGCCCCGGCGTGCGCTACACCTACGCCGTCGTCGCGGTCGACAAGGCGGGCAACCGGAGCCAGCCGTCGAGCACCATCGACGAGACCAGATAATCGGGACCAGTCAGCATGCGTCGTCTCTATCGAATCGTGCACGAGGGTGCGCCGCGGTACGCAAGCGAGCGCGAGGGCCGTTGGCGCCTGGTGGACGGAGACATCTTCGAGGGCGCCCGGGACGGCGCCGAGATTTCGCCGGAGGGGCTCGAGATCCTGCCGCCGGTCCTTCCGTCCAAGCTCGTCTGCGTCGGTCTCAACTATCGCGACCATGCGGCCGAACAGAAGAAGGCGCTGCCGCCGGAGCCGCTCCTCTTCATCAAGCCGTCGACGGCGGTCATCGGCCCGGGCGCCCCGATTCGCATTCCGGAGTGGGCCGGCCGCGTGGATCACGAGGCGGAGCTGGGGCTGGTGATCGGCAAGCCGACCTTCAAAGTGAGGGCGAACAGAGCCGCCGAGCACCTGCTCGGGCTCACGTGCGTCAACGACGTCACGGCGCGCGAGCTGCAGGCCAGGGACGGCCAGTACACGCGCGCCAAGGGATTCGACTCGTTCGCGCCAATCGGTCCGGCCATCGCGGTGGGCCTGGAGGGCCGCGACCTGCGGGTGGCCGGCTACGTGAACGGCGATCTGAGGCAGGACTCGCGGACGCGGGAGCTGATCTTCACGATCCCCGAGCTGATCGAGTTCATTTCCTCCGTCATGACGCTGCTGCCCGGCGATATCATTTCAACAGGGACTCCGGCCGGGATCGGCCCCATCCGGCCGGGAGACTCGGTGACCGTTCACGTCGAAGGCGTCGGCGCGCTGACGAACCCTGTCGTGGCGCGCGGGGACTGAGCCCGGCGGCTGCGGCGCATCAGTGGAGCAGACATCCCATGAAGCTGTTCATCGATAGCGGCAATCTCAAGGACTTCGAGTCCCTCGTGCCTCTCGGCATCATCGACGGCGCGACGACCAATCCCTCGCTGCTGGCCAAGGAGGGCGGCGACGCGCGCGCGATCGTCAAGAAGATCTGCGACCTCGTCCAGGGACCCGTCAGTGCGGAGGTCGTGTCGACGGAGGCGGCGGGCATGATCGCGGAGGGCCGCGAGCTGGCGAAGATCGACGATCACGTCGTCGTGAAGGTCCCGTTCGGACGGGAAGGAATGAAGGCGCTCAGGACGCTGTCGTCCGAGGGCATCCGCGTGAACGTCACGCTGATCTTCTCGCCCACCCAGGCGCTCTTCGCCGCGAAGGTCGGCGCGGCGTACGTGAGTCCGTTTGTCGGCCGCCTGGACGATATCGCGTCCGACGGCATGCGTCTGATCCAGGAAATCTCGACGATGTTCAAGCACTACGCGTTCGTGACGGAGATTCTGGTCGCCAGCGTGCGGTCGCCGATGCACATCGTGCAGGCGGCCATGATGGGCGCGGATATCTGCACCTGTCCGGCGGGCGTGCTGGACGCGTGCTTCAATCATCCGCTCACCGACATCGGCCTGCAGAAGTTCCTGAGGGACTGGGAGAAGGCGCAGACCGTCAAGGTCTAGCCGGCGGCCGCCCTTCGAGCTGCCGGCCCGTCCGCGCCGCCGTGCCACCTGCATGGACCCCCAGGATCGCCTCGCGGATCTCGAGCACCAGGCCGAGCTCGGCGGCGGCCTCGGCCGTCAGCAACGCCAGCGCGACGCCGGGAAGCTGACCGCGCGAGAGAGGATCGACCGGCTGTTCGACGCGGATAGCTTCGAGGAGCTCGACAAGCTGGTCACGCACCGCTGTCGCGACTTCGGCATGGCGGACGAGCTCGTGCCGGGTGACGGCGTGATCGCGGGACACGGCCGGATCGACGGCCGGCCGGTGTACACCTTCGCCCAGGATTTCACGGTCTTCGGCGGGTCCCTCTCGGAGACGAATGCCGCGAAGATCGTGAAGATCATGGATCTCGCGGTGACTATGGGCGCGCCGATCGTGGGGCTCAACGACTCGGGCGGCGCGCGCATCCAGGAAGGCGTGCTGTCGCTCGCCGGGTACGCGGACATCTTCCTGCGCAACACGCTGGCGTCCGGCGTCGTGCCGCAGATCTCGGCGGTCATGGGCCCCTGCGCGGGCGGCGCCGTCTACTCGCCGGCAATCACGGACTTCACCGTCATGGTCGAGGGGACGAGCTACATGTTCGTCACCGGACCGGACGTCATCAGGACCGTCACGCACGAGGCGGTCACCAAGGACGAGCTCGGCGGCGCCATGACCCACAACGCGAAGAGCGGGGTCGCGCACTTCGCCGTGCCGGACGATCCCGCCTGCCTGCGGCTGATTCGCGATCTGCTGGGCTATCTGCCGTCCAACAATCTCGACGACCCGCCGCGGATCGCGACCGCCGATCCCGTCGATCGCGAGTCGCCGGCGCTCGATGCGCTGGTCCCGCCGCAGCCGAACCAGCCGTACGACATGCACGAGCTCATCCGGACCGTGGTCGACGACGAGGGATTTCTCGAGGTGCATCGGCACTTCGCGCCGAATCTCGTGACCGGATTCGCGCGGCTCGGCGGGCGCGCGGTTGGCGTCGTCGCCAACCAGCCCGCGGTGCTGGCCGGCTGCCTGGACATCGACGCTTCCGTGAAGGGCGCGCGCTTCGTCCGGTTCTGCGATGCGTTCAACATCCCGCTCGTCACGTTCGAGGACGTGCCGGGATTCCTGCCGGGCGTGCGGCAGGAGCACAGCGGCATCATCCGGGCGGGCGCGAAGCTGCTGTATGCGTTCGCCGAGGCCACGGTGCCGAAAGTCACGGTGATCACCAGGAAGGCGTACGGCGGCGCCTACTGCGTGATGGCCAGCAAGCACATCCGCACGGATTTCAACTTCGCCTATCCGACCGCGGAGATCGCCGTGATGGGCCCCGAAGGCGCGGTGAACATCCTGTTCCGTCGGGAGCTGCAGGACGCGGCGGATCCGGCGGCACTGCGCGCGAAGCTCGTGGCCGAGTTCCGGGAGAAGCTGGCCAATCCATTCGTCGCCGCATCGCGCGGGTTCATCGACGAGATCATCCGGCCCCGCCAGACACGGCAGAAGCTCGTCGCCGCGCTGCAGAGCTGCGACACCAAGCGCGAGCGGACGCCGCCGAAGAAGCACGGGAACATTCCTCTATGACCAAGCAGCCCATCAACGAGCTCGTGACCGTGCGGACCTGCCGGGACGTCCAGGAGGCGCAGGTGATCCGGTCGATGCTGGAGGCCGGCGGCATCACGGCGTTCATCCCCGACGAGAACGCCGCCGGTTTGTATCCGCCGCAGATCCTCGACACCAACGGCGTGCGGGTGCAGGTCGCGGTCGAGGACGCCGCGCTGGCGCGCGAGCTGCTCGAACGCGACGCGTGAGGCCCAAGGTCCTGATCGCGAATCGCGGCGAGATCGCCGTGCGAATCATCCGGGCCTGCCGCGAGCTGCGGCTGGGCACGGTCGCGGTCTTCTCCGAGAGCGACCGGGCGGCGCTGCACGTGCGCCTCGCGGACGAGGCCCATCCGATCGGACCGGCGCCCGCCGTCGACAGTTACCTCCGCATCGAGCGGATCGTGGAGGCCGCCGCCCGCTCCGGCGCCTCCCTCGTACACCCCGGCTACGGCTTCCTGGCCGAGAACGCCGCGTTCGCGCAGGCGTGTCTGGACGCGGGCCTGACGTTCGTGGGCCCCCGCCCCGACGTGATCGACCTCATGGGTCGCAAGACCGCGGCTCGCCGCGTTGCGCTTCGCGCAGGCGCACCCGTCGTGCCGGGCACCGACGGGGCGTTCGCGCCGGATGCGCCGCTCGAGGAGATCGCCGTGGCCGCCCGCACCGTCGGGTTTCCCCTCCTGGTGAAGGCGGTCGCCGGCGGCGGCGGACGAGGCATGCGCCTCGTCGGCGCCGAGCGTGCGCTGGAACCCGCCGTGCGCGCCGCACGGTCGGAAGCCTCGTCGGCGTTCGGCGACGCGGCAATCTATCTCGAGCGGCAGCTCGTGGCGCCGCGCCACATCGAAATCCAGCTCCTCGGCGACCAGCACGGGACGATCCTGCCGTTCGTCGAGCGCGAGTGCTCGATCCAGCGGCGGCATCAGAAGGTCGTCGAGGAGTCACCGTCTCCCGCGCTCGACGACGCGACGCGGCGGGCCATCGGCGAATGCGCCGCGCGGGTCGCGCGCGAGGTCGGCTACACGAGCGCCGGGACGATCGAGTTCCTGGTCGAGGCGGCGGCCTCGCCTCCGCGCTGGTACTTCCTCGAGATGAACACGCGCCTGCAGGTCGAACATCCGGTCACGGAGATGGTGACCGGCGTCGACCTGGTGCAGTGGCAGCTGCGAATCGCCCTCGGCGAGCGGCTCACTGTCCCGCCGGCCCAGGCGCTCGAGGCCCGTGGCCACGCGATCGAGTGCCGCGTCTACGCCGAGGATCCGGACCGCGGCTTCCTGCCCTCGCCGGGCCTCGTGCGCGCGCTGAGCCTGCCGGGCGGGCCGGGCGTGCGCGACGACCGTGGCGTGGCTCCGGGATTCGAGATCCCGAGCGACTACGACGCGATGGTGTCGAAGCTCGTCGTCTGGGGCGACACGCGCGAATCGGCGGTGGCCCGCCTGCGCCGCGCGCTCGCCGAGTACCGCGTCGTCGGACTGCTCACGACCGTGCCCTTCTTTCAGTGGCTGGTCGGGCAGCCCGCATTTCTCGAAGGCGCGTTCGACACGACGTTTCTCGATGACGTGCTCGCCCGTCGGGATGCGCGGCAGCCGTTCGTGCCTCCCGACTCGGGAGACGAGCGCGACGCCGCGATCGCAGTCGGTCTGGCCGAATGGCTGCGCGCCCGGCGTGCTGACGGCGGTCCGGACGAGCGCGAGCGCGGCGTGTGGCGCCGGACGGCGCGGCTCGAAGGCCTGAGATGACCATCGATGTGGAGATCGGCGGCCGCGTCCGCTCCGTCCGCGTCGAACCGATCGATCCAGCCAATGGCGGCCGGGACGGCCGCTTCCTGGTATTCGTGGACGACGAGGAGGCGCGCGTGAGCATCCGCCAGACCGAGCTCGGGCTCTCGCTCGTGTTCGCCGGCGGCCGCGTTCTGGACGCCGCGCTCACCGAAAGGTCCCGCGGCGAGTGGCTGGTACAGCTGCCTCACGTCGGCCTGGTCGCCGGCGTCGGCATGCGCGGCCGGCAGCGGCTGGCCGCCTCGCCCGGCGCCGTCGGCGGCGAGCAGTTGGTCGCGGCGCCGATGCCCGGCCGCGTGCTCCGGGTGCTGGTCGGCGTCGGCGACCTGGTCGCCGAGCGGCAGGGACTCGTCGTGGTCGAGGCGATGAAGATGGAGAACGAGATCGGCTCCCCGAAGGCCGGGCGCGTCAAGGTGATCGCCGTCTCCGAAGGACTCTCGATCGAGGCCGGCCGCCTGCTCGCGATCGTGGAGTGAAGGATCAGGCTGTCGGTTAAGCTGAAGGGCGTGAACGACCGCGATCACGGGCCCAGCGCCGCCTCCGGCAGCGCCGAGCGCGCGGAGGCTCGTGCCGGTGGGACCCGGCGGCGCGCCTGGCGCTGGCTGCGGCGCGGCCTGCTGCTCGCGGCGGCCCTGTGCGCGGCGCTCGTGGTCGCGGTCTTTTCCGTCGATCTCGGGCCCTCGGTTCGACAGCGCGCCGAGCGCGCCGCGACGAACTATCTCGAGCGGCCGATGCACATCGGGGCGCTCAAAGCCCTCCTGTGGCCCGGACGATTCGAGCTGGACGACGTCGTGATCGAGGGCGTCTCGAAGGCGGATCGACCATTCCTGAGCGCCCGCAGGATCTTCGTCGACGTCACGTGGCGCACGCTCCTGCACCTCTCGCAGCCGGAGCTGTACCTCGACGTCACGATGACGGACTGGCACATGACGGTCGAGACGTGGCCGGGCCGCCCGTCCAGCATGCCCAAGCTCACGCCGAAGAGCCGCGGCAACGGACCCAAGCGGTTCACGACGACGGTGCGGGTGCTGGCCAACCGGGGACAGTTCGCCTTCTTCGATCACGGCACGCCCTGGAGCGTCCTCGCGCCGAACCTGGCGTTCGGGCTTCAGCGGGACGAGAAGCTGCACACCTATGTCGGGCAGATGCATTTCGACGACGGCGTGGTCCAGATCCAGAACTTCCTCCCGATGAGCGCGCGCCTGTCGACCGCCTTCACGCTCGATGGCGGCCACGTCCATCTTCCCCGGATCGATCTCCTCACCGACGGCGCCCAATCCACGCTCTCGGGCGACGTGTACCTGGATCGCTGGCCGGAACAGACCTATCACGTCGATTCGCAGCTGAGCTTCGCGCGGATGCGCGAGCTGTTCTTCGCCAACGAGAGCTGGCGCGTGAACGGCGACGGGCGCTTCACCGGCACGTTCCATCTTCCGCAGGGCGGGGGCAGGGAGCTGCGCGGTTCGTTCGCGAGCCAGACCGCCGTGCTCGACACGCCCGGAACCCGCCTCGTGTTTCCGAACCTGCGCGGGTCACTGGCGTGGCTTCCAGACCGTTTCAGCGTGACCGACGCGAGCGCCGGATTCTACGGCGGCCGGGCGGGCTTCTCCTACGTGCTCGCGCCGCTCGGGTCGTCCCGGCCCGCGAGAGCGACCTTCGCGACCGACTACCAGGACGTCGACCTGACCGCGTTCATCCGCGGGATCGACTGGACGGGCATGGACCTGCGGGGGCGCGCGAGCGGTCGACAGGAGCTGACCTGGCAGAACGGCCGGCTGCGCCCGACGGTCTCCGGGCACGGCGCGCTGACGCTGACGCCGCCGGCGGGCACGGCGCTTGCCGGCGAAGCCCCGGGGCCGTCCGATGACGCGACCCTCGGCGACGGCGCCGGCAGCGGCGCGGACGCCGCTCTGGGGCCGCTGCCCGTCGGGGGCGAGATTGCGTATCGGATGGATCCGGACGGTCTCGATCTGGAGCCGGGCTGGGTCGCCAGTCCCTCGACCTTCATCAGCTTTCGCGGGCGCGCGGACTACGGCGCGCGCTCGAACCTGCCGTTCCACGTCACGAGCCGCGACTGGGAGCAGAGCGATCGACTGCTGGCCGCGATCCTGACGTCCATGGGCCAGCCGACGAGCGCGATCCCGGTCGGCGGCCACGGGCAGTTCGACGGCGTGATGACCGCGTCGTTCTCCAAGCCCCGCATCGAAGGCGAGTTCATCGGCGACGCCACGAGGGCCTGGGGCATCACGTGGGGCCAGGTCGCGGGGCACGTCACGATCGAGGATCAGTTCGTCACCGTGGCCGACGGCATCGTCGGTTCCGGGCCCGAGCGGCGGATTCTGGTCGACGGCCGGTTTGCGCTGGGCTTCCGTCCCGCGGGCGACAGCGCCCGCGAGCTGACGGACGTGCGCGCGCGGGTGACCGGCTGGCCCGTCGACGACTTCCGCCAGGCGTTCGGTCTGGCCGACTGGCCGGTCGCGGGAACGGTTGGCGCCGCCGACATTCGCCTTTCCGGTCCGTACCGCGGTCCGCGCGGAAGCGGCACGCTGCGGATCGACCGCGGCACGGCCTGGGGCGAGACGTTCGACACGGTAGGCGGCGAGCTCGCCTTCACCGGCGCGGGCCTCGACATCACGCAGATCGTCATGGGCAAGGCCGGCGGACATGTCGTCGGCTCGGCGGTCATCAAGTGGGACGGCACCTACGCCTTCGACGCCGCCGGCGATCGGATTCCCGTGGAGTCGCTGACGAGCGTGGCGGTGCCGTCGGCGCCGCTCTCGGGCGTGCTGCACTTCACGGCGTCCGGAGAAGGCGAATTCTCTTCGCCCGCCTACGTGTTCAAGGCGACCGTTCCCGACCTCTCGGCGGGGAGCCAGGGGATTGGCGCCGTGTCGGGCGTGCTGGAGGTCCGCGACCACACGCTGTTCATCCAGCAGCTCGAGGCGCACTCGGTCCTGCTGCAGCTCTCGGGCTCGGGCAGCATCGCCCTGAACGACGTCTACGACTCCACGCTGAACTTCAGGTTCGCGAACAGCCGGATCGATCCCTATCTTCCGCTCGTCGCCCCGAAGCTGGCGTCGGAGCTGTCGCAGTACACGCGTGCCGTCGTGGCCGGCGTCGTGCAGGTGCACGGCGGGCTGAAGGACCTCTCGCGGCTCTCCGCGTCGGCGAGCGTCGAGCGGGCCGACCTGACGCTCTTCGACTACACCCTCTCGAACGACGGGCCGATCCAGCTCGCGTTCGACCACGACGTGGCGACCATCGGCCATCTCGTGCTGACAGGGAAGGACACCAGCCTGACGATTGCCGGCGACATACCGCGGTCCGCGGCGCCGATGCGGGTGACGGCGAACGGCCGGGCCAACCTGGCGATCCTGCAGCTCATCTTTCCGAATCTCGCGAGCTCGGGCGTCGCGACCGTGAACGTGCAGTTCGGCGGAGATCTCCACGCGCTCACCATCTCGGGCCAAGGCGAGATCAGCGACGGCCGGCTGCGCTACCGCAGCTTTCCGCACGGGCTGGAACAGATCAACGGCCCGCTGACGTTCGATGCCAATCGGATCACCGTCGACCGCGTGCGGGCGCGACTGGGCGAAGGGGACGTGACGTTCACGGGGGCGATCGATCTGAAGGGTCTCGTGCCGGATCAGTACGACCTGCACGCGGACGGACGCTCGATGAGCCTGAGATATCCCGCGGGGTTCCAGTCGACGGTCAACGCCAACCTGACGCTCACCGGGCCCGTGGATGGCCCGACGCTCGGCGGCGACGTGACGGTGCTGCGGTCGACCTACCTGCAGGAGATCGACAGCGATCAGGCCTACCTGGCGCTGGCCGCGCTGGGGTCGTCGACGGGCGCAGAGGCGGGCGTCGCCGACGAGAGCACCTTCCCGGTGAAGCTCGATCTGACCATCCGGGCGCCTTCGCGCCGGGTCACCATCGACACGCCGATTGCCCAGATCGCCGGCTCCGCCAACCTGACCGTCGGCGGGACGATCGACGCGCCCGCGGTCAACGGGCTGGTGACCATCGAGGGAGGCAGCTTCTTCGCGTTCGGGAACCGCTACACCGTGCTGCCGAGCTCGATCGACTTCTTCAATCCGTCGCGGATCCAGCCGTCGTTCGACGTCACGTTCTCGACGCGCGTCAGGGTTCCGCAGCAGACCTACGAGGTCACCATCCGGTTCACCGGCGAGGCCGATCGGCTCGATCTGAACGTGACGTCGGATCCCTACCTGCCGTTGTACGATCTCGTCAATCTCCTGCTCGGCGAGCGCTACGACCCCGGAACGCTGGGCAGCGCCGAGCTGCGGGCGGCGGTTTCGCCGCAGATCGCCCAGCAGCAGGCGATGCGCAACCTCGCGGCGCAGCTCCTGACGCTGCCGATCTCGTCGCGGATCGGCAGCGTCGTCCAGCGCACGATTCCGTTCGACACGTTCTCCATCGTGCCGCTGCTCGGCAACGAGGCGACGCTCCAGGCGCTGACGCCGGGCGCGCGCGTGACGCTGGGCAAGAGGATTTCGGATCGCGTGTTCCTGACCTACTCGCGCGCGCTCAACGCCACGAAGCAGTACGACATCGTGCTGCTCGAGTACGAACAGAGCGACCGCATGTCATGGGTGCTGTCGCGGAACGAGGACCGCACGTTTGCGCTCGATTTCCGGATCCGGCACGTCTTCTAGATTGATGATCGGTCGAGCCGGACAGGTCCTCGCCGCCGTTCTCGCCGCCTTCGGTCTCGTGTCCTCCGCACGCGCCCAGGACGTCGTGCTGGGCGCGATCGGCCGGCCCGTCGCGGCCGTCCAGTTCGAGGTCGAGGACCGCCCGGTCACGTCGGCCGAGCTCCAGTCGCTCGTGCCCATCAGGATCGGCGACCCGCTCCAACTCGAGGCCGTTCGCGAAGCGGAAAGCCACCTCGTCAGCGCCGGCGGCTACGAGGACGTCCAGGTGTCCTATACGGATGCTCCGGACGGCCTGCACCTGCTGTTCAACCTGACGCCCCGGCATCCGATCGATCGGCTCGAGTTCACTGGCGCCACCGGGCTGCCGGCCAACGAGCTCGAGCGGCAGCTCCGGGAACGGTACGGCGGCCTGCCGGCGCGCGAGCCCCCCCAGGGCGTGGCCCTGGCGCTCGCCGGTCTCCTGCGCGACGAAGGCTTTCCCGAGGCGAAGGTCGAGCCGCGCGTCGACGTGACGCACAATCCCGATCGGGCCACCCTCGTGCTGAACGTCGCCGCCGGACCGCGGCCGCCAATCGCGCGGACCGACGTCGAGGGCACCTCGCCGCTCTCGCCGGCGCGCATCATCGAGCTGACGAACGCCGCGCCGGGCCAGCCGCTCCTGCGCTCCGATCTCGAGGCCAGGCTGGTCGCGATCGAAGACGATCTGCGCAAGCAGGGGTACTACAGCGCGGTGGCCCTGCTGCCCTCCGACCCGATCCTCACCGACAGCGGATTCGTCGTGACGCTGCTCGTCAATGCGGGGCCGCGCGTGACGCTGCGCTGGGACGGCCCCCAGCCCCCCGGCGATCCGGAGGAGTTCGTTCCCATGCGGCGCCAGCGATCCGTCGACGAGGATCTGCTCGAGGACTCCGATCAGCGTGTCGCGGTCTACTGGCGCCGCCAGGGCTTCCGCGATGTGCGGGTGACCCACTCCCGCGAGGTGCAGGCGGACCAGCTCGTCGTCACGATGCACGTCGACCGGGGGCTGCAGTACGTCACCGGCACCGTCCGCATCACCGGCAACGCGAACATGAGCGACGACGCCGTGCGGGAGACGCTGGGCGTCCGTCCGGGCGTGCCCTACGACCAGTCCCTCGTCTCGGCGGGGCTGGCGCGCCTGCGGACGAGCTATCTGCGCCTGGGCTACTATCAGGTGTCCGTCAAGGAACTGGATCCGGAGGAAGTGGCCCGCACGCCGAACCAGGTGCACGTGGACGTCCGCATCGAGGTGGCGGAGGGGCCGCAGGCGCGAGTGGGCACGATCGAGCTGGCGGGCGTCAGCCCGCCCCGTCAGGCCGCTGTCCGCCGGCTCATGACGACGAAGCCCGGCGCGCCGTACGTGCGTGAGCTCCTCGAGCGCGACCGCGCCGAGATTGAGGCCTATTACCGGAATCTCGGCTTCGAGAGCGTTCAGGTCGGCATTCCGCAGGCCGCGCCGCGCGAGAACGCCGCCAGCCTCGAGGTCACCGTCAACGTCGACGAAGGCCCGCAGATCCTCGTCGGCGACATTCGGATCGTCGGCAACCGCCGCGTGTCCGAGCAGGCCATCAAGAGCGAGATCACGCTCAAGGAAGGCCAGCCCTTCGGCGAGGCCGCCCGTCGGGAGAGCACCCGGCGCCTGTACCAGATGGGCGTCTTCCGGCAGGTCAGCATCGACGAGGAGCCGCGCGCCAGCGGCGACACGGTGGCGCACGTCATCGTCGCCGTCGAGGAGCTGCCGGCGACGAGCATCGCCTACGGCGGCGGTCTCGAAGGAGGCCGGCAGCCGCTCAAGACGCCCGACGGCGCGTTCGAGGATCGGACGTTCTTCGCGCCGCGCGGGTTCTTCGAGGTGGGCCGCCGCAATCTGTGGGGGAAGAATCGATCGATCGACCTCTTCTCCCGCGTGGCCCCCCGGCCGGCGACGACGACCAGCGAGAACTTCGGGTTCCTCGAGTATCGGATGAGCGCCACCTACCGCGAGCCGCACGCGTTCGAATCCGATACGGACGTCACGGTCGGTCTCGCGTCGGAGCAGGCCGTGCGCACCGGCTTCAATTTCTTCCGCCGGAGCGCGACCTTGCAGGTTCTTCGCCGCCTGTCGAACCAGGTGAGCGTGACCGGACGCTACGGCCTGGAACATACGCGGCTGCGCGACGTCGATCCGACGATCATCGGGCCCGCCGACCAGGTGACGGTCGATCGGCTGTTCCCCCAGGTGCGTCTGTCGCTCATCTCGGGCGGCGCCGTCTGGGACCGGCGCGACGATCCCGTTGACCCCGCGCACGGCACGCTCACGAGCGCCGACCTGGAACTGGCCGCGCGGGGCCTCGGCTCACAGGTGGGATTCGCGAAGGTGTTCCTCCAGACGTCGGCCTATCACGCGGTCAGCAGCACGCCGCGGACGATCCTCGCCGGAAGGGCCGAGCTCGGGCTCGCCCGCGGGTTCGAGCGCAGCACCGTCGACCCGGCCACCGGCGTGCCGGTCGTCACGACGGATCTGCCGATCAGCCAGCGCTTCTTCGCGGGCGGCAGCACGACCGTCCGCGGATTCCAGCTCGACCGCCTCGGCGCGTCGGAGGTGCTCACCTCCGACGGGCTGTCGCAAGGCGGCAACGGCGTGGTGATTCTGAACGCCGAGCTGCGGACCACCATTGGCCGGCTGCTCGGGCGCGAGTTCGGCATCGCGACGTTCGCGGACGCCGGCAACGTCTTCGCGAAAGCCAGCGACCTCGATCTCGCGCGCCTGCGCGCGTCGATCGGCTTCGGCTTGCGCTACAACTCGCCGCTCGGGCCGGTGCGGCTCGATTTCGGCTTCAAGACGGACCGCCAGACGATTGGAGGACGTCTCGAGCGCGGCTGGGAGTACCACCTCAACATCGGCGAGGCGTTCTAGACGCCATCTCAACACGGAACGATCAACTCGGAGCTCTGAACGGTCCTGTCCCAATGAACGCACTGGCATTCGTCATCCTCTTCTCGGTCGCCCTGCCCGCCCAGCAAGTGCTCGACCACGTAGTTCTCCGGTTCGGGGGCGACATCGTCACGCAGCTCGACGTGCGCCAGGCCCGCCTCCTCAAGCTGGTGGACGCCGCGAACGACACGGACGA
Source organism: uncultured Acidobacteriota bacterium (assembly GCA_963764505.1). Lineage (GTDB taxonomy): Bacteria > Acidobacteriota > Vicinamibacteria > Vicinamibacterales > SCN-69-37 > CAVXSP01. The sequence goes on from CAVXSP010000002.1 coordinate 60,304, forward strand.
GGCGTACGTCACGGCGCTCGTCAACCGGAAGCTGATGCTGGCGGAAGTCCGGCGCAATCCTCCGGCCGAGCCGACCGCAGAAGCGGTGGACGCGCGATACCGGGCGTGGAGCCGCACGCTTGGCGACGGCGTCGACCCGGCCAATCGCCTCGCGCGCGCCGGCATGACCGACGCCGGCGTGCGGGGCTGGCTCCGGGACGACATGCGGCTCGAGGCGTACGAGACGCAGCGCTTCGGCTCCCGCAGCGCCAATCTCGCGAGCTGGCTGGGCGTGCTCCGGCAGCGGGCGGGGCTGCAGTAGCGTCGGCATCCCCGCGAACGTGTGGGTCAGCGGGCGCCGGCAGAACGGCAGGCTCCAGTTGGACACGGCCCCCGTGCGTGGATCCGTCGGTCGCGATCGGCTGCTCGCGGCCCTCGGCCTCGTGGGGTGCACGCTGTTCGCACTCCCGATCGTGGCGACCTGGCGCAGCCCGGGCGTGCCGCCCACACTCCAGAGTCTGTCCGCGGCGCTGCTGCTTCTGACCGCCGTCCGACCCGGCTGGGGTCTGCTGGCCGTTGCCGCGCTGCTGCCGGTGTCGCCGTATCTGTCGGCCATCCTCGGAGCCGAGGTGGCGTCGCCGGCGGCCGCAGAAATCCTGCTCGCGCCGTTCCTGCTGGCCGCGGGTGTGCGTGCGGCGCTCGGCCGGCCGCAGGGGACGGAACTGGTCCGGCCGGCCGTCGTTCTCGGCGGCCTGATTGCGATTGGCGGCGCCGTCGGGCTCGCGGAGCGCCAACAGGTCACGACGTGGCCGCTCGACTTCGTGCGGCACCTCGTGGATCACCTCTGGGCCCACTACTTCGCGGATTCCGCGGACTTCGTCGCGTATCACCTGGCGGCCTGGTGGATTGAAGGCCTGGCGCTCGCCGCGCTCGCCGAGCGGCTGATCCGCTCGGGCAGTGCGGGCCGGACCGCGCTCGTCTGGGGCGGCGCCGCGGCGGCCGCCACGTCGTGGCTCCGGCTGATCCAGATTTCATGGCGCCGGCCGGAGCCGTTCGCGGCGGCCCTCGGTTTCCTGCAAACGCAGCGCATCAATACGCTGTTCACCGATGTGAACGCCGCCGGCTCGCTGTACGCCTTGTGCCTCGTCCCGGCCGCCTGGCTGGCGTGGCGCGGTGGCGGTCGTCGCAGTGGGACCCGGCAATGGCTTCGAGGGGCGGGGGGCGGCGCGGCGGCCGTTGTGATCGCTCTCGCGCTCTGGATGACGCACTCGCGCGCCGCCGATGCGGGCGCCCTCGTCGCACTGGCTTCGGCGTGGCTGGCGTCGCGGCGCCCCGCCCGCCGTACGGCCGCGGCCGCCGTCGGACTCGCCGCCGTGCTGCTCATCGTCTTCGTTGCCGTGAGTCCGCCGTCGGAGCAGCAGGTCTCCTCGGGGCGCTCGCTGGGCATCCGATGGAAGATGGCCGGGATCGCCCTGCAGATCACGCAGGAACATCCGGTGTTCGGCATCGGACTCGGCGAGTTTCGGCAGGCGTCCCGTGCGTTCGTCACGCCCGACGTCGTGACGCTCTTCCCCGAGACGGCGGTCGGCGAGAACGCGCACAACAACTTCCTGCAGATTCTCGCGGAGCTCGGGATCGCCGGACTCCTGGCGTTCCTGTGGCTGCTGGCCGCCGCCGCGCGGCCGCTCGGCCGCGCCTGGCGGCTTGGCCGGATCGACGACCTGCATCTGGGACTGGCGGGCGGCGTGCTGGCGTTCCTGATCACCTGCCTCGCGGGCCATCCGTTCCTGACGACCGAAGTCCTCTGGGTCTTTCTCGCGGCGCTCGGTGTGACCGCCGGACTGGGGCCCGCCCGCCCGCGCCCCGCTGTCGGCGCGTGGAGTCGCCGCATCGCGTCTGCCGTGACGGCGGCTGTCCTCGTCGCCGCGCCGGTCCGGTTCTGGGAGCTGCGCCACCAGGATCTGCACCGTGTCGCGATCGGCGTCGGGCCGCCGAGCCGGGATGCAGGCGGTGCGTGGTACCGGATGGCCGCGGCGCGCTCCCTGTGGTTCGTGCCGTCGGCGGCACGCAGTGTCCGGATTCCGCTCCGCGTGACCGACGATTCCCCGTCTTTCTGCCGTGTGCACGTCGATCTCGACGGGGCGCCGGCGAACATCGTCGATGTCACGGCGGCCGGCTGGCAGGTACGTCGACCTGCCGCTCGATCCCGCGCGTGCGCCGTCCTCGTCGCACCGCGTCGAGTTGCGGACCGACGAGTCGGAGTGCCGGCTGATGGTGGGCGATCTGGAGATTCGCGAGTAGGGCAAACGGCCCCTCGCGTCTCGGCGCCTGGCATCGGGCGAAAAGCCGTGCGGCCAGCGGCGGCCGCCGCCTAACAGCGGTTTCGGGAATCGTGTAGTGCGCTGTTGGCCCTCACTCGCGATCTCGCGCGCCACCACAGCGGCGCGCTGCTCGAATTCGGGCCTACAGCCCACTACACGATTCCCGAAAACCGCGTTAGGCGAACGTCCCGCTATCGAGACATCCCCGCATCGGCGGGGGCGCCGTCGGGCGTCGGCACTTGGAGCACGGTCAGCGTCGGGCCGGGATGCTCCCGGCTCTGCGAAACGACCGCGACGATCTGGGTCGCGGCGAAGAGCTGCCGGTACGCGGCCGCGTGGGGATCGTCGCCGGGATGTCCGGAGTCGAACTTCTCCGAGGACACGACGAGATACCTGACGCCCGCGCGGCGGTACGCATCCAGCGGCTCGAGCGCGAGCGACGGCGTGTAGTCCGAATGGAACCCCGGCGGGAGCGCGATGACCGGAGTCTCCATCACGATCGGGTCGGCCGGGGCGACGTGCCGTTCGAGCCAGCGCGCCAGCAGCTCTTCCGTGCCGGTGCGGCGTCGATCCCAGTCGAACTTCGCGGACTGCCAGAGGGGCGGCACGATCACGACCAGCGCGGCGGCGAGCGCGAGCCGGGCGCGGAGCGGCGCGCGGGCCGCATCGCGCACCTGGCCGATTCGTGCGACCGTGACGCCTACTGCGAGGCCGAGCATCGGCAGCAGCGGGAGCGCGTACCGCGCGTAGACGAGAGACTGGTGCGAAATCATCCAGAAGTAGGACGCGGAGAACGTCAGAATCGCGAGCGCCGCCGGCCGCCTCTGCCGTGAGGCCGCGATCTGCGCGGCGAGCAGAACGAACCCCGCGAGAGACAGCAGCAGCGCGATCCAGCCAATGAGCCGGGACCAGCCGGGAGGGCCGAACCCGAATCCGTTCCGGAGATAGGTGACGTACAGGCCGGCCACCCTGCTCGGATCGCGCGGCTGGTTGTACGACGCCGCCAGGTGCGCGAAGCCGCCGAGGAAGTGTGGCAGGTCCAGTACCGAGTAGGGCGCGGCCGCGACGAAGGCCCCGGCTGCTCCCGCGAGGCTCGCCAGGACGGCGAGCGTGCGGATCCGGACGGGAGGGGCGGTCGCCGCCGCGGCGAGCGGCATGACGAGCGCGATCGCGCCGTTGTACTTCACCGCCGTCGCCAGGCCAGCCGCCACGCCCGCGGCGAGGAACCACGCCGGGCGGCCGGTCTCCGACGCGAGAAGGGAGAGCAGGAGCGCCCACGCGACGAGCAGCGCCAACGGCGTGTCGGTGAGCGCGAAGTGCGCCTCGCGCACGAGATTCGGCTGGATGGCCACGATGAAGGCGGCGATCAGCGCCGCGCGCTCGCCCCACCGCAGCCCGGTTCGGTACACGACATAGATGAGCATCGTCCCGGCGAGCGCCGTGGCGTACCGCGCCCACAGGTAGAAATCGCCGTCCCAGACGCGATCGAGCGAAGCGAACGCCGGGTCGCCGGCGAGGGCGCCGGTGGCGAACCGCGCGCTGGCCACCGCCAGATGGAAGTAGATGATCAGTCCGCCGTAGTCGAAGAAGTGCGGGTTGAGGTCCCCGGACTTCATCATCAGCACGACGCGCCGCAGGATTTCCGGCTCGTCGACGCCGACGGTGTGCGGAATGCCGTTGCCGATGCTCCAGCACCGGAGGCCGAGGCCCCCGGCCAGGATGCCGAGCACAGCCAGCCGGGTTCGACGGCCTGGAATCGGGAAATCGGCCACGCCAGGATTCTAATCGCCGCGGGACGAACGCCTGGCGGCGAGCTCCGAGTAGAGGTCCAGATAGCGATCCACCAGCACGCCCCACGCGAACGTGGACTCCACGATCTGCCGGCTGCGTGCGGCCATGCCGAGCAGCCGGACCGGATCGCCGACCGCATCGCTGATCGCCGCCGCCAGTGCCGCGGCGTCGCCCGGCTCCACGAGCCAGCCGTTCACGCCCGGCTGCACCTTGTCGGGCAGGCCGCCGGCCCTGGTCGCCACCACCGGCTTGCGGTGCGCCATGGCTTCGAGGGTCACGAGCGAGCTGCCCTCGTATCGCGTCGGGTGCACGAACAGCGTCGCCGCTTCGTACCAGGCGTGGAGATCCCGATCGGGCGCCCGGCCGGCCAGCGTCACGTGCGCGCCGAGTCCGTGCGCCTCGATCGTCCGCTCGAGCTCGCGCCGGAAGGGCCCGCTCCCCACGATGACCCACCGCCAGCCGTGGCGCGCGAGCGGACTGTCGCCGTGGACGATACGGGCCAGCGCGTCCGCGAGAACGTCGAGCCCTTTGTTCTGCTCGAGACGGCCGACGCTCAAGAGCACCGTCTCGCCCGCGCGGATGCCGTGCCGCTCCCGGATGAGGCGCCCGTCGGCCGGTCCGGCGAATCCGGCGAGCGCGACCAGATCGATGCCGTTCGGAATCGTTCGCAGCTGCTCCGGCCGGGGACGAAGATGGCGCGCGACCACCGGCTCGAGCGCCGTGTCGGTGACGATCACGGCATCTGCGGCCCGGCTGCATTGCCGCACGGCGCGCTGCAGGGGCCAGTATCCCAGCATCTTCGCGACCGGCGCCTCGATGGCTGACGCGCCGAACTCTTCGAGGCCCTGCGGGTTGAACACGAGCGGCGGGTCGTCACGCCGGCGCCCCATCGCGTAGCCGAGCACGCTCGCCCCGAACCCATGGACGACGTCGACGCCGCCGGTTCGCGCGAGCGCCCGCGCGAGTCGTCCGGCGCGAAACCCGAACAGGGGATAGGCCGTGCTGCGGTCGAGAATCGTCGTGCCGCGCCGGCCGGCGAACGGGAACGTGACGTACGGCACGGACCGAAGGGTGATGTTCGCGGACGCGAACGGATCGACCGCCTGCGGACGGACGGCGCCGGGCGGCGGCGTGATCAGCGTGACGCGGGCGCCCCTGTCGGCCAGGTGCCGGACGAGATCGTGGACGGATCGTTCGAGGCCGCCCACGCCATGCAGAGGCATCACCGCACGCGCGACGACGATGACCTTCAGCGACATCGAGGCGCGGGACCGTGGGGTGGCATGTGCTCAAGCCGCGTCGGGCAGCAGCAGCGATCGATAGACCTGCTCGACCTGCTCGACGACCGTAGAGGCGCTGAAGCGCGTGTGGACGTCGGCCCGCGCCGCGGCGCCCAGCTCGTCGCGCAGTTGCGCGTCGCCGGCGAGGCGGGCGAGATCATCCGCGAAGGCGCTCGGACTCTTCGACAGCAGGGCGGTCGTGCCATGGCGGAGGATGTCGCGCGTGCCGCCGGTGTCCATCGCGGCAATCGGAACGCCCAGCGCCGCGGCCTCGAGCAGCACGCGGCTCAAGGACTCCGGCCCGTAGGACGGGAACGCCAGCAGCGCGGCGTGCCGCATCCAGCCGAGCGCGTCGGTGCGGCCGAGCCAGCCGAGCAGCCGGAGGTCGATGCCGCGGGCGCGGGCCTCCGATTCGAGCCGGCCGCGCAGCGGCCCGTCGCCGACGACCACGAGCGGCCAGGTCAGTTGCGCCCGCCTGTAGGCATCGAGCAGAAACTGGACGCCTTTGTTCGTGGCCAGCTTCCCCGCGTACAGCACGTACTCGCCGAGCATCGGAGCCGTGGCCTCCCGGAAGACGTCGTCGAGCCGGGCCATGTCGACGGGGTTCGGAATCGTATAGAGAGGCGTTGCCGCGAGCTCGGGCGCGCGGCGCCGGAGGTCGTCGGCAATCGCGTGGCTGACGGCGATCACGGCGCCGGCGCGGGCCAGCGTGCGCCGTTTGACCCGAAGATTGCGGCGCATGTACGGGATGATCGGCCACGCGAGCGGAAGCGCCGCACCGGCGCGCGGCCGCACGCAGCGCGTCATCATCCGGACGGTGCACTCCGGACAGAGCCCGGCGGCGTCGGGGTCGTAGATGAGATCCGACCAGTAGCAGACCGGCCAGTAGTCGCGGACCGTCGCGACGACCGGCGTGCCATCCCGCGCACCGGCGCGAATCGCCGGCACGGTCGACATGACGTGCTGGGCGTGCACGACATCGAACGCGCCCTGCGACAGACGCGTCGTCAGGAACCGCGTGAGTGCGTCCCACAGCCGCTCGTTCTTCGCGAAGTTCCGCACGACGGGAGTCGTCGGCGACTGGCGGCAGAACTGCGTCACGCGCACGCCCTCGTAGCTCCGCTCGAATTCGCCAGAACGTGAGCGGGCGTCGATCTTCACGACCTCGACGTGATGGCCGCGCGCCATCAGACCGCGCACGAGCTCGAACGTGCTCCAGCCGCTCCCGCCGCACAACGGCGGGAACGAATCGGTGACGACGAGGACGCGGAGGGGAGAGCTCATGAAAGCCAGAAGCCAGAAGCCAGAAGCCAGAAGCCAGAAGCCAGAAGAAGCGAATCCTACTCCTTGTGCCGGAGCACTCTCAGCCGCGCGTCGAGTTTCGCGCAGTGCACGTCCCAGCCGAACTCCCGAACGGCGCGCGCGCGGGCGGCGGCCCCGAGTCGCCGCCGAAGCGCCGGATCGGCCAGCGCGGTCAGCGCACGCTCGAGCCCATGCGGCTCCCGAGGGTCGTAGAGCAGGCCCTCCTGATTGTGCTCGATCAGCCGATCGAGGCGCGCGATCCTCGGCACGACCACCGGCAGTCCGGATGCCATGTACTCGAACACCTTGAGCGGCGACCAGAAGAAGCCCAGCCGCATTGGCGGGTGGCGCGCGGGATCGAACGGCGCCACGCCGATGTCGCTCGACGCCAGATAGGCGGGCAGATCCTCGTGCGGGACGCGGCCGGTGAAGACGATCCCGGGCACGCCCGCGGCCGCCCGCTCGGCTGCCGCGCGCTCCGGCCCGTCGCCAATGAACAGGCCGCCGAACCGTTGATCGCCGCTCCGATGCAGACGCGCCAGCGCGGCCGCCAGGTGCGGGGCGCCGTGCCAGGCGCGGAACGCGCCGGCGAAGGCGCACCAGATGCGGCTCGCGTCGCGCGGGCGCGAGGAGGTCGCCGCGGCATCCGGCCTGAACCTCGCCGTGTCCGCGCCCCACTCGATTTCGAGCACCCGCGCCCGGTCGACCCACGCGGGGAGCATCGAGGCGCTCGGCGCGACGAACAGGTCCGCGAGACGGCAGAGGCGCTCGCGCCACCGGCGCATCGGCTGGACGATCAGGGCGCGATCGAGCGCGGCTTTCGGCGACCCGGGATAGTCGACGACCGGAGCGTTGACCTCGAGGACGGCCGGCAGCCCCAGCCGGCGCGCGGCCAGCACGCCCTCGCCGCCGAAGTTGTAGTAGCGCTCCATCACGAGATCCGCGCCGATCGTCTGCACAAGCCGGGCGACCTCGCGCGTCCGCGCCCAACGCAGCGCTGGCACGCCGAGCGGCGACGACATCGCATGCCACGTCACGGATCCCCTGGGCCAGTCGCCGCCGGGCGTCGTCGCCACGTGCACGTCGTGGCCGAGCGCCGCGAGTCCTTCGGCCACGCCCTGGACGTGCACCGAGCCGCCGAGCGTTCCAGGCACCGTCTGATCGATCGCGACGTACAGCAGGCGCATCGGGATCACGCGTCGCTTTCGATCTCGGCCCGCGCCGCGGCGGCGTGGTGCGGGTCTCGACCCTTGCGGAACAGCGCGAAGAACGGACCCGACCGGATGCGCCCGAACAGCCAGACGTCCAGCCCCATCAGCGCGGTGAGCAGACGCAGCGCGAGATACGTCGGCCCGCCGCTCCGAACGCGCGCCTTGGCCGAGGCGCGCACGCGGCGGACCGTCTCGCCCGCACCGGACTCTTGGACCTTTGGACCTTGGACCTCTGCGCGACGATGGTCATCATCCGCTCGGCGATCCTGACGACGACGTTCTCGATGAAGGCACCGATCACGGGCGTGTAGTACGTGATCCGCTCGATCTGGAAGCCGCTTGCCTCGACCACCGCTCGCAGCTCGTCGTGGTCCGCGATCGGGTTCAGGTGGTCGGACTTGCGGAGGCGCTCCTGCCGGAGATCGATCAGCCCGGCGCGCTCGCAGAGTCCGGCGAACCGGTTGACGATCCGCACGCCGCCGGCCAGCCAGCCGTTCTTCCGGACGTGCGTGTAGACGAACAGGGCGCCGCCCGGCGCCAGGACCCGGTGCGCTTCGCGCAGCACGTCGCCGAGCGCCTGGGGCGACAGGTGCTCGAGCACATCGAGGGACCAGGCCTTGTCGAACATGCCGTCGCGGAGCGGGAGCCGCCGCAGGTCGCCCAGCAGCAGCTCGCAGCGGTCGACCGCCTCGCGAGCGAAGAACGGACTGATGTCGATCCCAGTCAGCCGCGCGCCGGTGTCGCTGTTCCAGACGAGTGCGCGGCCGCTGCCGCAGCCGAGGTCGAGGACGCGATCGCCCGCCGCGAGACGAAGGAACGCGCGCAGCCGGTCGTGGCGAATGCGCGACCCGAGCACCGGCGGCGCGACCGATGCGTGGCGGGCGTCGGCGTGCAGCGCCTCGTCGAGGTACTTGGTCTGTTCGGCGAACGGCGCGAGCGGGCGGAGGTCGAGGTAGCCGTGCGAACTGTCGAACTGGCGCCCGCAGCCGCGGCACTGCACGCCGGGTGCGCTCGTGAGCGTCAGCGCGCCCGCGCAGTCCGGACAGCGGGCGGCCGCGAGCAGGGCGGCGGAGATCATGCGGCCATCGCGGCGGCGAACGCCGCTTCCAGCCGCTCCGCCCGGCGGGTCCACGTGTACTGCGGGGCGAGCGCGCCGGCGCCCTGCGCAAGGCGGGCGGACAGCACCGGGTCGGCCGCCAGACGGGCAATGGCCTCTGCGAGCGCATCCGCATCGCCGGGCGGCACGAGCAGCGCGCTCACGTCAGGGGCGAGCACCTCGCGGATCGCCGGCAGATCGGACGCGATGATCGGCCGGCCCATCGTCAGGTATTCGAACAGCTTGAGCGGTGACGTGTAGCGCTCCGAGATGGCGGACCGCGTGTTCGGCAGGACGAGCATCGTCGCCGCGGCGAGTTGATTGCGCACGTCGGTCGGGCCGACGAGTCCGGTCAGATCCACCCGGTCCTGCAGGTCGAGGGTTCGAATCAACGCCTCGATGCGCGCCACGTCCGATTCGCCGGGATGGCCGCCGACGACGAGGCCCCGGACATGGGGCACACGCGCGATCGCCTGCAGGAAGACGTCGACGCCCTTCCAGGGGTACAAGTGGCCGGCGTAGGCGGCAAGGGGGACGGGTGTCGATCTGTGGACAACTCCTCGGTCAGGCGCCGTTGAGTTTTCCACAGATCGACACCCGTCCCCCTGATCCATCCTCGCCCCGTCCGGCACCACGAATACTCGATCCCGTGGGCCATACCGCGACGCCAGCTCGTCCGCGAGCGCACGTGTGATCGTCACATACGCGCCCGCCCGGCGCCAGACGCGGCGCTCGCGGCGGTCGAGACGCTGCCGTTTCGCCGGCGACGGCGCGAGGTCGGGCCTCCCGAGCAGTGACGGCAGTTCCACGCTGACGGTGACCGACACGCCGTGGGACTCGTACACGATTGGAGGGCGACGGGCCGGCGGGATGCGCAGCACGAACGCCGCCACGCCCAGGTCGCGCGTGAACACGACGTCGGGCCGGCTGATGACGACGCGCCGGGCGGCGGCGAGGAGGAACTGCGCGCGCCGCGCGCGCGCGCCGCGCGGACCCGGGACGGGCAGGACGGTGAGGCCCGGCGTGTCGGGCAGGCCGTAGAACTCGAAGGGATCGCGCGGCGGTACGGACGTGTCCGGCCGCACGACGAGCGTCACGGAATGGCCCTGCATCGCCAGCGCATGGCAGGTCGCCATCGTCTGCATCCCGTTGGCGCGTTCGATGGGGAAGCGCGTGTCCGCGAAGCACAGAATCGTCACGTCTCGTCGTCTACCGGCGCGGCAGGTTGTAGAAGGACGCGCGGTTGGTGAGGTACCGCCACGCCAGCGAGGGCGCCGATCGTGGCAGCTCGACGAACGACTGCCAGGCGTTCGACCGCAGTGTCAGTCGCTCCCGATCCATGGTGTGCAGCCCGAACTGCGCCATCAGGCCGACGTTCCACCAGACGCACAGGCCGATGCCGACGGTCAGCAGGGCCCGATCGCGCATCGATCCGCGCCGGGCGCGCACCACGAGTGAAGACAGCCCGAGCACGAGGAGGGGCGTGACGGATACGAACCGCCGCTGTCCGAATGCGCCGGCCACCGTCCAGGACTCCACCGCGCCGGAAATATACGCTTGGAGCGCGAACATGACCAACGCCAGCAACGCGAGCCATCGCGCGTCGGCGCGGGAAGCGGCGCCGGATCCGGCGGGCCGGACGATCGTCCACGCCAGCCCGGCGATCGCGAGCGCCGCGAGCGGCGTCCAGAAGAAGAAGCCGTGCTCGTGGTTGAAGAGCACCTGCCAGCCGTGCGGCGACGTCCAGCTCATCTTGCGCGTCTCGTATTCGCTCTGTTCGAACCGGCCATTCAGCGCCTTGAACGCGAGCAGTTGGGGAGCCGCGGCCAGGAGGAATCCGAGCGCGCCGGCCGCGGGCAGCCGGATCCAGTCGGCTGCCCGGCGTCGGGCCGCGGCGGCGCGGACGGCGTCCGGCGAACGCCCGATCGGCGCGGCTCGTCCGAACGCCGCCACGAAATCGACGGCCGGCCCCAGGATGAACAGCGAGTCCTGCGCGCGGACGATCGTCATGAGGCCGCCCGCAAGTCCCAGCGCGACGGCGCCTGCCGGCGTCCAGCCGTCGCGCACGCGAAACCACGTCCAGAGGAACAGGGCCACGGCGAACGCCGAGCACGCGTGCGTGAAGAGCGGCGTGACATACATGTAAAAGAGCAGAGGCGTTCCGAGCCAGACCGCGAGCGCCGCCGCCGCGCCGTCGCCGGTGACCCGCCGCGCGACCGAGATCGAGAGCAGCAGGGCCAGGAAACCGTAGGTCGCGGATCCAATCGCGACGGCGACGACGTACGGACGTGACAGTCCGTCGGCGGGCCGGCCGCTCGCCAGCGCCGCGACGTGCCCGGCCGCGTAGAACGGCGCCCACAGCATCGCCGCGCCCATCGTCGCGAAATTCGGCCGCAGCCCGGCGGCGGTTCTGCGGTCTTCGAGGAACGTGCTGTGGAACCCCGGATTCTTCACCTGGCCCGAATCGTAGAAGTAGCGGTATTCGTTCTCGAACGACACGTCGTGGTCGAACGCCAGCGAGTGGAGCCAGGCGAATCCCTCGACCTCGTCCGACGCGTAGATGCGGCCGGTCACGGCCGGCAGCGACAGCGCGAACATCAGGACGAGCAGGAGGCGCGCAGAGAACGGCGAGGCGCCGGAGCCGGATCGCATGCGTCAGGTCGAAAGAGTCCGCAGCAGCACCTGCTGCAGGACCTGCGCGACGTCGAATCCGGCATGGCTGACCATCGGCGCCACCACCGACCCGCGTCTGATGTAGAGCACGCCCCAGATCACGCCGAGCAGCCCGACCGCGATCGCCACGTCGAAGCCCTGCGGGATATGGAACAGCCCGAAGGCGATGCTGAAGGCGACGAGACCGACCCAGGCCCCGCCGAGTCGCTGCGCGAACCGGTGCAGGATGAAGCCCCGCTGAAGTTCTTCGCGCACGCCGCCCGCGAGGATCACGACCACCAGGAACACGCCGGCCCGGACCGGCGTGTCCATGAAGCGCTCGAGAGGGTTGTGGGGCACGTTGTGCAGCGTCGGCAGCCAGGCGGTGATGGCGGCGACCACGCCGATGACGAGAATCCACAGAAGCGGGATGAGCGCAAGGCCGCGCCAGGCTTCGCGCGCGACCGGCAGCCGGCCGAGGAACACGTCGCGCGACGACTCGCCGCTCAGGCCCAGGAAGGTCCGGATGAGGAGCGCGATGAGCGCCGTGTCGAAGAGGCTGGCCATCGCGAAGAACTCGAGCGAGATGTTCGTGGGGTCTGCCGCGAGCGTGGCGCCGTCCGCCCCCATCCTCGTGCCCGTCCCGAGCAGCGCGAGGTAGACCAGGACCTGGGTCGGAATGCCGCAGACCAGGAACACCTGCACCGCGGCGAAGACGCGCGAAAGGGGGGGCGCCGCGCGATCGGGCGGCTCGGGGCGACTCCAGGGCTCCGGCGACGGCCGGTCACCGGGCAGCGACTCCACGTGGGAACTCTATCAGGAGGGCTGCCGCGCGCCGGCCGCCGGGAGCCGGCCGGGAGTGCGGCCTTGGCCGCAAAATAGGGCACCTGCAAGAAGTGGCGAAAGAATGGGATCATTGTCAATATGTGGCGTGGGCCGTGGAAGTGCGACACAATATGTCGTAGGTTGCGCCTTGACAACCGCGTAAACGAGGCGCATATTTTCTCGCCGGCCACGCAACAGCCGAACGCGAACCGACCCTCTGCGAGCGATCCGCATCGGCTGAGTTGTTCCGGCGACATCTGACCGTTTTCGATCGCGTCGGAGTCCGGTGGGAGCCGCCACGCCGGGCAGCGGCGCACGTTCTTCAGAGGGGGGTCCATGCCAAGCGCTCATCACGTTGAATCCGCCGTAGCGCCCGCCGCGCGCCGTGTGTTCGGGCCGGGCCGGTCGGTCTCCGGTCTCGAATTCGAGCGCTATTTCACGAAAGAGGGCGTGGATCCGTTCGACGAGGTCGAATGGGAGCTGCGCTCGGCGGTGATTGCCAACGAGAAGGGCGAGCTGGTCTTCGAGCAGCGGGAGGTCGAGTTCCCGACGTTCTGGTCGCAGCAGGCGACGAACATCGTCGTGTCGAAGTATTTCCGGGGCCAGATCGGCACGCCGGAGCGGGAGCGATCGGTCAAGCAGCTGATCGGCCGCGTCGTCGACACGATCACGCGCTGGGCGCGAGAGCAGGAGTACTTCGCCTCCGAGGACGACCTCCAGGCGTTCAGCGACGAGCTGAAGCACCTGCTGCTCTATCAGAAGGGGTCGTTCAACAGCCCGGTCTGGTTCAATTGCGGGTTCGAGAAGGCGCCGCAGTGCTCGGCCTGTTTCATCAACGCCGTGCAGGACACGATGGACTCGATCCTGACGCTGGCGAAGACCGAGGGCATGCTCTTCAAGTTCGGGTCCGGCACGGGCTCGAATCTCTCGGCGATCCGGTCGTCGAGAGAGATCCTGGCGGGCGGCGGGACGGCGTCCGGGCCCGTGTCGTTCATGAAGGGCTTCGATGCCTTCGCCGGCGTGATCAAGTCCGGCGGCAAGACGCGGCGCGCCGCGAAGATGGTCATCCTCAACGCCGAGCATCCGGACATCGTCGACTTCATCAACTGCAAGGTCGACGAAGAGAAGAAGGCGTGGGCGCTCATCGACGCCGGCTACGACGGGTCGTTCACGGGACCGGCGTACGCGTCGGTGTTCTTCCAGAACTCGAACAACTCCGTGCGGGTGACCGACGAGTTCATGCGCGCGGTGCTGGACGACGGCGACTGGCAGACGCGGGCGGTCACGACGGGCGAGGTGATGGATACCTGCAAGGCGCGCGATCTGATGCACCTCATCGCGGAGGGCACCTGGATCTGCGGCGACCCGGGGATGCAGTTCGACACCACCGTCAACGACTGGCACACCTGCCCGAACACGGCGCGGATCAACGCGTCCAACCCGTGTTCCGAGTACATGTTCCTGGACGACTCGGCCTGCAATCTCGCGTCGATCAACCTGATGAAGTTCGTCGACAAGGAGGGGGAATTCGACGCCGCGGCGTTCGAGATGGCGTGCCGGACCTTCATCACGGCCCAGGAGATCCTGGTCGACAACGCGAGCTATCCGACCAGGCCGATCGAGCGGAACAGCCATGACTATCGGCCGCTGGGCCTCGGGTACGCGAACCTCGGCGCGCTGCTGATGTCGCGAGGCCTGCCGTACGACGGCGAAGCGGGCCGCGACTACGCCGCGGCGATCACGGCCGTGATGCACGGCGCCGCCTATGCGCAGTCGGCGCGGGTGGCGCGCGATCACGGCGGGCCCTTCCCGGGCTACGAGAAGAACCGCGAGCCGATGCTGCGGGTCATGCGCAAGCACCGCGCCGCCCTCAAGGACATCAACCGGACGCACGTGCCCAGGGCGCTGTACGAGCACGCGCGCGAGATCTGGGACGAGTGCGTCGATCTGGGCGAGAAGCACGGGTACCGGAACGCGCAGGCGACCGTGCTCGCGCCGACCGGCACCATCGGGTTCATGATGGACTGCGACACGACCGGCGTCGAGCCCGACATCGCGCTCGTCAAGTACAAGAAGCTGGTCGGCGGCGGGCTGATGAAGATCGTCAACGGCACCGTCCCGATGGCGCTCAAGCGGCTCGGCTACACGCCGGCGCAGATCAAGGACATCGTCGGGCACATCGACGAGCACGAGACCATCGAAGGCGCGCCGCACCTCAAGGACAAGGACCTGGCGGTCTTCGACTGCGCGTTCAAACCGGCGCGCGGCGAGCGGTCGATCCACTACATGGGCCACATCAAGATGATGGGCGCCGTGCAGCCCTTCATCTCCGGCGCGATCTCGAAGACCGTGAACGTCCCGAAGGCGGCGACCGTCGAGGAGATCGAGCAGGCCTATCTGGACGCGTGGCGCATCGGCGCGAAGGCCGTGTCGATCTATCGCGACGGCAGCAAGCGGACGCAGCCGCTCAACACGTCCCGCGACAAGCAGGCCGCTCCCGAGACGACGGGCCTGGCGCAGCCGCATCGGCATCGACTGCCGGACGAGCGGCGCTCGATCACGCACAAGTTCGACATCGGCGGCCACGAAGGCTACATCACCGTCGGCCTCTACGAGGACGGGCAGCCCGGCGAGCTCTTCCTGACGATGGCCAAAGAGGGCTCGACCATCTCCGGCTTCGCCGACGCGTTCGCGCAGGCCATCAGCTACGCCCTGCAGTACGGCGTGCCGCTGCAGGACCTGGTCGACAAGTTCAGCCACGTGCGGTTCGAGCCGGCAGGCATGACGCGGAACCCGGACATCCGCTTCGCGAAGTCGATCGTCGACTACATCTTCCGCTGGATGGCCGCGAAGTTCCTCTCGCCCGAGGCGCAGTACCGCGCCGGGGTGAACAACCGCGAGGACGTCACGGCGCCCGAGCAGCTCACGCTGCCGACCGGCGCCACCGCCGGATCGGGGGGCGCTGCCGCGGTCGCCGCCTCGCCGGCCTCGGCCTCGAGCGCCGGGCCGTTGACGTTCGCCCCCATCCAGAATCAGGAGGACGCGCCGCCGTGCTCGACCTGCGGGTCGATCATGGTCCGCTCGGGCGCCTGCTACAAATGCACCAACTGCGGCACGACGAGCGGCTGCGCGTAGCGCCGATCGGGGACGGCAGGACGCCTCGGACCGGCACGTATCCGGCCTGAGTCGTCGATGCCGCCGCCCGGTCGCGACCTCGACCGTCTCTATCAGCTGCCCCTGGCCGAGTTCACCAGCGCTCGCGACGATCTGGCGAAGCACGCCGGCCCGGATCGAGCCGCCATTCGCGCCCTGCAGAAGCCGAACCTCCCTGCGTGGGCGGTGAACCAGTTGTACTGGCGCGAGCGCCGGACGTACGACGCGCTCGTGGCCGCCGCGGAACGATTACGCGCCGCGCAGTTGGCGGCGCTCGAGGGCCGGCGCGCCGACGTCCCGCGCGCGGAAGCGGAACACGTTGGCGCCCGAAAGAACGCGCTGGATCGCACACGGAAGATCCTCGCCGACGCGGGCGAGCGCGCGTCGGCCGCCACACTCCACGCCCTCGCCGAGACGCTCGATGCGCTGCCGGGCCCGGAACCGCCGGGACGGCTGACGAAGCCGTTGAAGCCTGCCGGTTTCGATGCACTCGCCGGGCTGCTCGGGGGAGGCGGACGGAAGGCCACCGGCGCGGCCGTCCTGCCATTCACGCGAGCGCCCGAGTCGCGGACCGCGGCCGCGTCAGACGCGGCGGCGCGCCGCACGGCCAGGCAGGAGGCAGCGCACGCCGACGCGCAGGCGAAACGCGAGGCCCGGGCCCGGGAGGCCGAGTTCAGAACGCTGAGGGAAGCGCTGAAGTCCGCGCGGGAGGCGGCTCGCGCGGCCGAGGCGGCGCTGCGCCAGGGGCGCGCCGCGCTCGCGAAGGCAGAGCGGGATCTGACGCAGGTCAAAGCGCGAGTGTCAGCCGCCGAGGCGCGCGCGGCCGAGTGGACGCGGAAAGTCGAGCATCGCGCCGTGGCCGCGTCCGCCGCGGCGGCGCGCCGGGCGGAGCTCGAGCGCCGGCTCGCTCAGCGGGGAGGCTGAAGCCGCCGGATCAGACGCGGCTGCGCTTCTCGACCCGCAGGAACAGCGGCGCCGACCCGAGGACCGCGACCATCCCCCAGGTCCACCAGCGCGCCTCGTTGCTGATCAGGAAGTCTAGATGCTCGCCGGGCTCGATCGTGAAATGGATGTTCTTCCACACCAGCGTGTTGTGGATGCGAAGGTGATGGACGCCCGGCTGGACCTCCAGCGTGAACGAATCGCCGAACGCGAGCTTGACCTTCGAGCCGCCGTCGAGGCGCACGAACACCTGCCGCTGGCCGCAATCGGACCGGTGTCTGCGGCTCAAGGTGATGAGCGCGCGCAGATCGTCGAGCGACGGACTCGCCGTGTCCGCCGTCCGCACGATGCGCGGCAACCCCGCGGCCAGCCGATTGGCCATACATCCAGTCTAGAAGCGGGCGCGTCGCCCGTATATCGGGTTTACTGCCATATCCGTGCCTGCTGGGGCCTGTAGGGCCATGCTGGGCATGGCGCGAAAACCCGCGTGGTAGCATACCGCGGAGCATGCACGTGTTCCGGCGGGAGCGCGCCGCGTCTGCGGATCAGGCTCGGCGGCGCGACCTCGTC
Source organism: uncultured Acidobacteriota bacterium (assembly GCA_963764505.1). GTDB lineage: Bacteria > Acidobacteriota > Vicinamibacteria > Vicinamibacterales > SCN-69-37 > CAVXSP01. The sequence goes on from CAVXSP010000002.1 coordinate 77,426, forward strand.
CTGGCGATCGGCGCGGCCTGGCTGCTCGTTCTGATCCGCAGCGCCGTCTTCATCGTCTATCCGCAGTCGTCGTTCGATTCGGATCAGGCCATTGTCGGCCTCATGGCCAAGCACCTGCTGGAGGGCCGAGCCTTTCCGCTCTTCTATTACGGGCAGACGTACATGCTCGGCGTGGACGCGTGGGTGGCCGTCCCGTTCTTCCTGATTGCCGGGCCGACCGTCGGCGCGCTGCACACGGCGATCATGGCGGTCAATCTGGCGGTCGCGGCCGTGCTCATCGTGTGCCTCGTTCGCTGGTGCCAGCTGCGCCCGTTCGAGGCGCTGGCGGTCTCGATCTTCTTCACGTTCGCGCCGCCGTTCACCACGATGTCGCTCGTCGAGGCGGGGGCCAACATCGGCCCGTTCCTCTACGTGCTCCTCCTCTGGGTCCTGCGCGACCGTCCCTTGTGGTTCGGCGCGGTGCTCGGGTTCGGCGTGCTCAACCGCGAGTTCACGATTTATGCCCTGCCGCTCGTCTTCGCCGGGCACGTCGCCAGCGGCCGGCTGTTTCGCCGCGAAGGCCTGCGCCACTGGCTGCTCGTCGCCGGCGCGTTCCTGGCCGTCTGGCAGAGCGTGGCGGCGCTCGAGCCGTACGCCGACCTGATGGGGCCGGGGACGCGCGGGCAGCTCGTGAACGGATCGGCCGGCTCCCTGGTCGGCAACGTCCTCGACCGGATCGCGATCACGCCCGCTGAGCTGGCGGCGCGGGCCGGCGTGATGGCCCGCGAGTACTTTCCCCGGCAGATCAATGCGCGCCACATCGACTCCGCGGCGGCGGTCCAGGGGCGGGACTGGATGTTCTGGCCCGTCATGCTGTTCCTCGCAGCCAGCCTGGGGCGGGGAGTCCAGCTGACCTGGCGGGCCGCCGGGCATCGAGCGGCCGTGCCGCTCTTCGGCTGGTACCTGTTCGGCGTCGGCTGCCTCTCTGCGTTCGGCTACGTGCTGACCCGTCCGCTCGCCAGCGGCCTGGTCAATAGGTACATGCTCCTGACGATCTATGCGCCCATCGGGATCGCGGCCGTCCTGCTGGCGCTCGAGCCGCGGGTCCCGGTCCGGAGGACGGCCATCGCCGTGCTGCTCGGATGGGCGGTCGTCTCCGGCGTCGACCACGAACGTCTGTTCGCCCACTACTGGTCCGGGCAGGAGCCCGACGTCGCGCAGGAGCTGGCCGACGGGCTCGTCGCCCGAGGCATCCGCGTCGCGCGCGCCGGATACTGGCGGTCGTACAAGCTGACGTTCCTGTCGCGGGAGCGGGTCAAGATAGCCTCGAGCGAGCTCGAGCGCATCGAAGAGTACGATCGCCTTGCGCGCGAGGCGGGCGACGGGCTCGTCGTCCTCGAGACGGCACCCTGCGGCGATCGGCCGTCGATCCATGGCTACTACCTCTGCCGGCCCGGAGACTAGACGCATGCTCCTCTCGGTGCTCGAACGGGTCTGGGGCTACACGTCGTTCCGGCCGCTCCAGCAGCAGGCGATGCAGGCGATTCTCGACGGGCGCGACTCGCTCGTCGTGCTGCCGACCGGCGGCGGGAAATCGATCTGCTTCCAGGCGCCGGCGCTCGTTCGCGAGGGGCTGGCGGTCGTCGTCTCGCCGTTGATCTCGCTGATGAAGGATCAGGTCGACACGCTCGTCGGCAACGGCGTCGCCGCGGCCTGCTACCACAGCGCGCTGGGGGCGGACGCGCGGGCGAGCGTGGTGACGGGCCTGCGCGACGGGCGGTATCGGCTCCTGTACGTCGCGCCCGAGCGGCTGGTAGGCGAGGGGCGGGACGGGTTCGTGGCGCTGCTCGGCCGCCGGCCGCCGAGCTTCGTCGCCATCGACGAAGCGCACTGCATCAGCCAGTGGGGCCACGATTTCCGCCCCGAGTACCGGCAACTCGCAATGCTGCGCGAGTACCTGGCCCGGGGTCGGCCTGCACGCGTTCACCGCCACGGCGACGGCCCGCGTCCGGCAGGACATCGTCGGCCAGCTCGCGCTGCGCGATCCCGAGCAGCTCGTCGGGTCCTTCGATCGGCCGAACCTCGTCTACCGCGTGCTGCCGCGCGCGGCCCTCAAGCGGCAGATCCAGGACGTGCTCGCGCGCCACGCGGCACAGGCGGGCATCGTCTACTGTCAGTCGCGCCGCGAGGTCGATGCCCTGGCGGCGTGGCTCCCGACGATCGGCATTCGTGCGGTCGCGTACCACGCCGGCCTGACCGACGAGGTGCGCCATCGGCATCAGGACGCGTTCCTCAACGAGGACGTCGACGTCGTCGTTGCCACCGTGGCGTTCGGGATGGGAATCGACCGGTCGGACGTGCGCTTCGTGGTGCACGCCGGCGCGCCGCAGTCGCTCGAGCACTACCAGCAGGAGTCCGGCCGCGCGGGTCGCGATGGTCTGGAGGCCGAGTGCGTGCTGATCTACTCGGCCGCGGACTTCCTGAAGTGGCGGATGATGCTCGAGAAGAACGGCGAATGGAACGACTCGCGCCGCGCGCTGATGCGCGACATGGAGCGGTACGCCAGCAGCGTCGGCTGCCGCCATCGGCGGCTCCTCGCGCATTTCGGCGAGCCGTATGCCAGGACCGAGTGCGGCGCCTGCGACTTCTGTCTGGGCGAGATGGAGGCGGTGCCGGATGCGCTGACGCTGGCGCGGAAGATTCTCTCGGCTGTGGCGCGGGTCCGCCAGCGCTTCGGCACGGCCCACGTGACCGGCGTGCTGCGCGGCGCCGACACCGACCAGATCCGCGCGCGAGGCCACGAGCGCCTGAGCGTGTTCGGGCTGCTCCGGGAGCGGTCGGTGGACGAGGTGCGGGGCTACATCGATCAGCTGGTCGCCCGCGGGCTGCTGCGCCAGACGGAGGACGCCTATCCCGTGCTGCAGCTCACGGCCGCCGGTCTGGCGCTGATGCGTGAGGGCGCGGGTTCGCCGGACCTGATGCTCGCCCGCCAGCGAAAGCCGGAGAAGAGCCGCCCGGAACCGCGCTCGCGCGTCGAGGCGGAGTCCTGGGACGGCGTCGATCGGGATCTCTTCGAGGGGCTGCGGGCGCTCCGGCTGCGCCTCGCGCGCGAGCGGGGCGTGCCGCCGTACGTGATCTTCCACGACGCGACGCTGCGCGAGCTGGCGCGCCGGAAGCCGCGCAGCCCCGCCGAGCTCCGGCAGGTCTACGGCGTGGGCGCCAGAAAAGCCGAGGAGCTGGGAGAGCTCGTGCTGGCGACGATCGCGGAGAACCCGTAGACGAAGCCCGCGAAACCCGTCCCGCGGGCCGCCACGGCCGCGTCGGCGAATCGGGCATACTGAGCGGGCGATGGCCGACCCGTTCGACGACCTCGATCGACTCGTGTCGGAGCTCGATGGTGAGCGGGTTCGCCCACCCCGCGGCGAGTCTCGGCTCGAGTTCTGGCTGCGCGCCGTCGCCGAGCGCGAGGCGAGCGATCTCCTGCTCGTCGCGGGCGAGCCGCCGGCCTTCCGTGTTCACGGCCGCATCGTGCGCAGCAGCGCGGCCGTGCTCGACGGCGCGGAGATCGAGGAGCTCGTGCTGCCGGAGCTGCCGCCCCACGCGCAGCGGGCGTTCCGGGAGACGGGTGCATCCGACGCGTCCCGCCGAGTGGCCGGTGTCGGACGGTTCCGGATCAACCTCCACCGGGAGCGGGGACGCGCAGCCGCCGCCATCCGCATGCTGCCGTGCAGGGTGCCGACGCTGGCGGGTCTCGATCTTCCCCCTGGGACCGAGTTGCTGACGCAGCTCACGCGCGGCCTCGTCCTCATCGGCGGGGCGACCGGCTCGGGCAAGACGACCACGCTCGCGGCCATCGTCGGCGAGATCAACCAGCGGAGCGCCAGCCACATCATCACGATCGAGGACCCGATCGAATACGAGCACGCGAACCACAAGGGGATCGTCCAGCAGGTGGAAATTGGGCTCGACGCCCCCAGCTTCCCGGTCGCGCTCCGTGCCGCGCTGCGGCAGGCGCCCGATGTCATCGTGGTCGGCGAGATGCGGGATCCCGAGACGATGCAGATTGCCCTGGCGGCCGGCGAAACGGGACACCTCGTGTTCTCGACGCTTCACACGACGGACGTGCCGTCGACAATCGCGCGCATGACCGACTCGTTTCCGGCCGAGCGGCAGCCGACCATCCGGCAGGAGATTGCCGCCGCGCTGAGCGCGGTCTTCGTCCAGACGCTGCTGCCGCGCCAGAGCGCCGGCGGCCGCGTGCCCGCCGCCGAGCTCCTGCTCGTCGGCTACGGCGCGCGGCAGCACATCCGTCGCAACGCGCTGCAGCACCTTCACCAGGAGATCACGATCACGCGCAAGCTCGGCTCGTTCTCGCTCGAGGAGTGCCTCGCGCGTCTCGTGAAGGCGGGGGTCGTCGATCGCGCGGACGCGGCGGCCCGCGCCAATCATCCGGCCGACTTCGACCACGCGCTCGGCGCGTGAGACCCGCCGGACGAGGCGCTTCCGACGTCAGCGCCGGCGTCCGGCCAGCGTCAGATAGGCCGACGGCACCAGGTACAGCGTGACCAGCGTCGACAGGCTCAGCCCTCCGATGACGGCGAGCGCGAGCGGCTTCTGGAGCTCCGCGCCGGCGCCGATGCCGAGCGCGAGCGGCAGCAGTCCGAACAGCGTGCACAGCGTCGTCATCAGGATGGGCCGAAGGCGCACGCGGCCGGCGGCGAAAATGGCATCGGCGAGCGGCAGGCCGTCCGCGTGGCGCTTCTCGGCGAAGTCCAGGAGCACGATGCCGTTCTTGACGACGAGGCCGACGAGCAGGATCAGGCCCATGGCGGAGGAGACGTTCAGCTCCGTGCCCGTGAGGATCAGGAGCCCCAGCGCGCCGCCGAGCGAGAGCGGCGCGGCGGCCAGGATCAGCGCGGCCTGGGTGAACCGGCGGAACTGGATCACGAGAATGACGAAGACGAGCGCGGTCGCGATCCCGGACACGAGCAGCAGCTCGCGGAACGCCTGCCGCTGCGACTGGTACTGTCCGCCGATCTCGTACGTGTAGCCGACCGGCAGACGTATCCCCTCCAGCACGGCGCGAATCTCCTGCACGGCGCCGCCCAGGTCGCGGTTCTCCAGCCGAGCGGTGACGAGCGCCATGGGCCGAAGGTTCTCGCGCAGGAGCTCGGGTTCACCCGGCTCTTCGGTAATCGTCACGAGCGAGGAGGCCGGCACCAGCTGACCGTCGGCGCCGCGCACGGGCGTGTCCGGCAGCCGCGCCGGGTGGAACCGGCTGACATCCGGGAAGCGCACCCTCACCGGAATCGTCCGGTCGAACAGGCGCAGCTCCGTTGCCACGTCGCCGAGCCACGCGTTCGACAACTGCGCCGCCACCTGCGCGACCGTGAGGCCGAGCCGGCCCGCCGTCACGGGATCGATGTGCCAGGTCACCTCGGGCGAGCCTTCCTGCAGTCCGACGACGTCGACGACGCCGCGAATCTTCTCGAGGCGCGATTCGACGTCCTCCGACAGCTGATTCAGCTCCGCCTGATCGTCCCCGAAGATCTTCACCTCGATCGGATCGGGCGCGCCTTCGAGGTCGCCCAGCATGTCCTGGAGGAGCTGGACGAACTCGATATCGGTGTCTGGGACCGCGTCGGCGATCTTGTCGCGGAGATCGGTCAACACCTCTTCCGCCGATCGGCTCCGCTGGTTGCGCGGTTTGAGCCGGACGAGGATGTCGCCGCTGTTGATCTGCGTGGCGAACATGCCCATCTCGGAGCCCGTGCGCCGGACGAAGGAGGCCACCTCGGGTGTCTCGCGCAGGAGGGCCTCGACCTTGCGCATCCGCGCGTCGGTCTCCTCGAAGGAGCTGCCGGCGGGCGTGATGTAGTCGATCACGAAGCCGCCCTCGTCAGCCTTGGGCAGAAACCCCGTCCCCACCCCGAAGTACCCCGCAGCCGCCGCGCCGGCCAGCACCAGCGCGACGAGGGCGACGAGGACGTTGCGCCCGAAGAGCAGGGGCAGCGTGCGGACGTAGACGCGATCGAGCACGCCCGGCCGGTCCTCGTGGTGCGCGCGGTCGTCGGCATGCGGCCGGTACGCCATCCGCGCGAGCAGCGGCGTCAGGGTGAGGGACAGCGCGAGCGAGATGAGCACGGCCACCGACAGCGTGATCGACAGCGCCTTGAAGAAGTCGCCGACGACTCCCTGCAGCAGGCCGAGCGGCGTGAAGACGACCACGGTCGTGAGTGTCGAGCCGACCACCGGTCCCACCAGTTCGCCGGTCGCGGCTTCGATCGCCGCGGTTCCGCCGCCCTCTGCGAGGCGCCGGTGGATGTTCTCCACCACCACGACGGCGTCGTCGATCACCAGCCCGATGGCGACGGCCATGCCGCCCATGGACATGACGTTGATGGACGCGCCCAGGAGCCACATGAAGAAGAACGTCGAGACGACGGTGATTGGCAGCGTGCTCGCCGCGACGAGCGTGAGGCGCCAGTTGCGCAGGAACGCGAGCAGCACGAGCACCGCGAGCAGTCCGCCCACGACGATCGCGTCGCGGACATTGGCGATCGCGGTCTGCACGAACGCGGCGAGGTCGTACGTCTTCGTGATCTTCAGGCCGGCCGGGAGCGTCTGGACGAGCTGCGCGAGCGCGTCCTCGAGCCCGCGCCGGATCGTCAGGATGTTGGCGCCGATCTGCTGCGAGACGTTGATCGACGTCGAAGGGCCGCCCTCCCCGACGACGAGCATCGTGCGGTCCGGCGCGCCCGGCGTGACCGTGGCCAGATCGCGGACGCGAAGCGTCGCGCCGGCCTTCACGACCACGGGCGTGTCGCCGATCTGGCTCGCGGAGTCCCAGAGCCCGGAGGCCACGGCCAGGTGGAACTGGCCGTTCTCCGGATAGCGGCCGACGGGCTCCAGGAGATTCGCGCCCTTCAGCGCCGCGGCGACATCCTCGACCGTGAGCTTCGCCGCGAGCATCTTGGCCGGGTCGACGATCACCTCGATCTCGCGGGTGTCGCTCGACTGCACCTCGACTCGCCCCACGCCGGAGACGCGGGCGAGCGCCGGCCGGATCACGTAGAACGCGTAGTCGTTCAGATCGGCCGGCGGCAACGGCCCGGACAGGTTCAGGCTGTAGATGGGAAAGGCCGCCGGCGTGAGGCGGTCCACGAACAGCTCCGTGTCGGACGGCAGGTCGCCGCGGATCTCGGCGATGTAGCTCTGCGCCTGCTGGAGCGCCTGGATCATGTCGGTCGCTGGCTCGAACTGGGCGAAGATCTCCGTCGCCCCTCGAAACGTGCGCGACCGGACGCGGCGCACGCCGGGCACCTGCATCAGCGCCTGCTCCAGCGGGCGCGCGACCGTCAGCGTCATCGTCGCCGCGGGCGTCGTTCCGGCGTGCGCGATGACGGCGATGCGGGGAAACTGCAGCGGCGGGTAGATGCTGCTCGGCAGCGAGAAGCTCGCGATCGCCCCGGCGAGCACGAGCAGACCGGTGACGAGCAGGACCGCGCGCGACTGCCGGAGAGCGAACCGGGCCGGATTCATTGCTCGACCGTGACGTCCGCGCCGTCGGGCAGCTCCTTCTGGCCGCGGACGATGACGCGGTCGCCGGCCTGGAGCCCGCTCGTGATCTCCACGGCGTCGTGCGTGGCCAGGCCGATCGTGACCGGATGCTTGTGCGCCTTCTTGTCCGCGCCGGCCACCATCACGAACGGTTCGCCTTCCTCGCGGACGATCGCGGCTGCCGGGATGACGAGGGCCTTCGGATGCTCCTCGGCCACGATCTCGACCTGCACGACCGTGCCGGCCGCCAGGCGCGTCGGCGCGACGAAGCCGAGGCGCACGGGTGCCGTCGCGCTGGCGGAATCCACGTGCGCTGGTCGGGTCAGCACGCTCGCAGCTTCCGGCTCGTCGCGGCCGGGCAGCACGACGCGCGCCGCGTGCCCGACGACCACGCGCGCCACCTCGGCCGCCGGGATCGCGGCGACGACCTGGAGCTCCGCGGGGTTGATTACTTTGAGGATCGGATCGCTCGCCGACGCGTCGACGAGGTCCCCCGGATTGTGGAAGCGCTGCGAGACGATGCCGGCGAACGGCGCGCGGACGACGGCGCGTGTCGAGAGGGCGGCCGCGGCCTCGACGGCGCTCTTCGCCTGCGCCAGATCGGCTTCGGCCTCGGCCTGCTGTCGCTTGGCGTCCTCGACCTCGCGCGGCGCTGCGACGCCCTCCGAGAGCAAACCGGACAATCGCGCGAAGCTGGCCCTGGCGGCCTCGAGGCGCGCGTCGGCCTGCGCCACGGCCGCCTGCCTGGCCGCGAGGTCCGAGGCCATGCTCGGAATGTCGAACCGCACCAGCAGATCGCCCTGGCGCACTGCGTCGCCCTCGGCCTTCGGGAGCTCGGCGATGCGCGCCGGGGCCGGGGCGACCACCGTCAGCTCGGCGCCGGGTGCCGGCGTCACGGTCCCTGCCGCCGTGATCGTGCTCTGGAACGTCTCCACCTTGGCCGCTTCGACGGTGACCGGCACCGCCGCCTGGGTTTCCACCTGCTCGACCGACGCCCGTTCGCACGATGCGGCCGCCAGGCCGAGCGCGAGGACGCCGGCGAGCGCCAGGCGTGCCGCACGCCGGCGCGGCTCGGCCGCACGCTCCGAAGGTCGCAGTGGCCTCATTGCACGCCGGCTCCTATCGCGCGCTCGAGATCGGCGAGCGCATGCTGGAAGTCCTGCGCCGCCTGCAGGCCGCCCTGGCGTGTCTCGCGCGCGGTCCGGAGCGCCTCGACGAGCGCCACGAGGCCGGTCTGGCCCGCGCTGTACGCGATTTGCGCCTGCCGCTCGGCTTCGAGCGCGAGGGGCAGGATCTCGGTCTGATACCGCGTGAGGCGGTCCCGGGCGGCGTCGGCGCGCGCGAGCGCCGACGCGATCGCGCCCTCGATCCGGGCGACGGCGGCCTCGCGTTCGCCCTTGAGGCGCGCCAGCTCGGCTTCCTCGACGAGCACGCCCGCCTGGTGCGTGGTGAAGACGGGAAGCGTGATCGCGCCGGTCACGCGCCATCCGTACTTGAACTCCGGCTCCGCGTCATAGGTGAGCGCCGAGCCGGCGGAGATGTCCGGTGTCCGAAGCGCCCGGGCCAGACGCACGCGGGCGGTCTGCGCGTCGATCTGACGGTCGAGCGACTGCAGCTCGGCGTTCGATTGCGTGGCCTGCGCGAACGCGTCCTGCAGGCTCATGAGCACGCCCGTCGTCATCTGGTCGGCGAGGGTCAGCGGGGTTCCGGCCGTCTGGCCGAGCAGCGCGTTGAGATCCTCCCGGGCCGCGACGGCCTCGCCGCGTGCGGCCGCGAGCTCGTTGTCGCTCGACGCGAGGGCCAGAGAGGCCTGCGTGAGGTCCGACTGCGGCACGTCGCCGGCATCCACGCGCGCCCGGGCGGCGTCCCGCGCGCGCGTCGCCAGCGCCTGCAGTTCCTCGGCGAACGCCACTCGCTGATCGGCCGCGACGACGTCGAAGTAGGTGCGCCGGACGTCGTTGCGCACTTCCGCGACCACGCGCGCGAGGTCGGCCTCGCTCACGGCGACGGCGGCGTTGGCGGCGTCGATGCGCGCCTGACGCTTGCCGCCGAGCTCGATCGGCACGGTCGCCCCGAGCGCCTGCCGCGGCACGTCGCGCGAGCCTTCGAACGACACCTCGGGGTTGGGACGCTCGCGCGCCACGCCGACGGCCGCGACATTCACGGGCCGCTGCAGTCGCGAGGCCGCGATCGTGCGGTTCGCCGCCAGGGCCCGTTCGATCGCCTGCTCGAGCGTCAGGGCCGAAGCCGGGGTCTGGCCGGGCGCCGGACGCGGGGCGACGAGGCATCCGACGAGCGCCGCCACGCAGCCGAAGACGGAGCACAGCCGTGGCATGCAGCGATTGTAGGTCAGGCGTGCGCGCGGACCGACACACGAAACGAGGCGGGATCGTTCTGCCGACGGCGGCTCAACTGGGTCGGGCCGTCCATGCTCACGCGAGTACGCATCCGATCTCCCTTCGCTCGGTCATTGAACCACGCGTTCCTGAAGAACGTCTGAAGCCGGCGCGGCGGGCGGCCTCGCGGCGACGAGCGTGTACAATCGAGCCGGAACCGGGCGGATCATGCGGCTGCTGCTGGTCGAGGACAACGCGCGCATGCGGGCGCTCATCCGCAGAGGTCTGGTCGAATACGGCCACGTGGTCGACGTCGCCGACGCCGGACCGGCCGCGGTCGAATGCGCCCGCGGCGGGTCCTTCGACGTCCTGGTCGTGGACGTGATGTTGCCCGGGTGCAGCGGCGTGGAGGCCGTGCGGCGGATCCGCGCGAACGGTGATCGGACGCCGGTGCTGATGCTGACGGCGCGCGACGCGGCCGCCGACGTCGTGGCCGGCCTCGATGCCGGCGCCGACGACTATCTCACCAAGCCGTTCTCCTTTGTCGTGCTGCTGGCGAGGCTGCGGGCGCTGGGACGCCGGGGGCCGGCGCTCCACGGGACCCTCCTGACCTCGTCCGATCTGTCGCTCGACGTTGCCAGCCACGCGGTCACTCGCGCGGGCGCGCTCGTGCCGCTGACGCGCACCGAATTCAATCTGCTCGAGTGCCTGCTGCGCAACGCGGGACGCGTGGTCACCCGCCGGTCGCTGATCGAACATCTCTGGGGCACGGCGCGCGAGGTCGAGGAGAACACGCTGGATGCATTCGTGAAATCGCTCCGGCGGAAGCTCGATGCCGGCGATCGACCGCGCCTCATCCAGACGGTTCGCGGCGTGGGCTACAGCCTGCGGGAGGGAGGTCCCGAGTGAGCCCGCGCTCGATTCGCGCCCGCCTGACGACCTCGTACCTGGCCGCCATCGGCCTGACGATGGTGGCGTTGGCGCTGGGAAGCTGGTGGCTCTTCCATCGCAGCATCGTCTCGGCCGCGGACCGCAGCCTGGCCGAGCGCATCGACGGCGTGCACCGGTTCATCGACGCGATGCAGCGCTCGCTGGCGCCCGGTGAAGTGCAGGACGAGCTCGCCGAATACGGACAGTTGAGCGCGGGCGAGCCCCTGCTCGAGGTCGTCGACGAGACCGGGACTCCGCTGTACCGGCCGGCGCTCGCCGACTGGGCCGAGGTCAGGACGGATGCCCCGCCGGCCGGGTCGATCCTGTTCACGAATCGCGTCGCGTCCGGCCGGCCGTTTCGCGTCGCGGCCGCGACGCTCATGGCCGGAGCCCGCCGGTACCGCGTCGTCGCGGCAGTTCCCATGGGACCCGCCGACGCTGCGCTGGCGCGGTTCGGCTGGCTGCTCGCGCTGCTGCTGCCGCCCATCGGGATCGCAGCCGCGGCCGCCGGGTACTGGATCAGCGGCCGTGCCCTCGCGCCCGTCGATCGCATGACGCGGACCGTCCAGGCGATCTCCCTGAGGAACCTGGACCGCCGGCTCGAGGTGCCGCACGCCGAAGACGAGCTCCGGCGACTGGCCGTCACGTTCAACGACATGCTCGCCAGGCTCCAGGCCGCCGTGGCCGACATGGTGCGTTTCACCGCGGAGGCCTCGCACGAGCTCCGCACGCCCGTGTCGCTGATGCGCGCGACGGCCGAGGTCACGTTGGCGCAGCCGAGGACGAACGAGGCCTATCGGGAGGCGCTTGCCGACGTGCTCGCCCAGACCGAGCGCCTCTCGGTGCTCGTCGCCGATCTGTTGTCGTTGGCGAGGGCAGACGCGGGCGTGGAGCCGCGCGAGACCGAGGACGTGCACCTCGCCGCGCTCGTCGAGGAAGCGAGCCGCGAGGTGCGGCCGAGCCTCGAGCAGCGCGGACTGACGCTCGAGCTCAGACGGGAGTCCTCGGCCGCGGTCCGCGGCACGGCGGAGTCGCTGCACCGTCTGGTCCTCATCCTGCTCGACAACGCGATCAAGTACACCCCAGGCGGCGGCGTGCTGTCGCTGACGGTGCGGGAAGAGCGCGGGGCCGACAACGAGCGCATTGCGATCGTCGAACTCGCGGATACAGGGCCGGGGATCAGCCCGGTCGAGCTCCCATTCGTGTTCGACCGGTTCTATCGCGGCGCGGCCGCCAGGGCCTCCGCAGACGGGAGCGGCCTCGGCCTGGCTCTGGCGCGCACGATCGTCGAGCGTCACGGCGGAGCGATCGATCTCGATCCGGTTCCGCCGGGCGGGGGTTGTTGCGTCCGGGTGCGGCTGCCCGGCGTCGCGACCCGCGCGCCCGAATCCATTCAGGAGCCCGCGTCCGGCTGAACGGAGATCTCCGTTCGCGGATGAGGAAATCACCCGACGAGCCGGCGCGCTCGCAGCATCGTCCTCACCAATAGGGGAGGACACGATGAGGAACAGTTACGGGCTTGTGGCTGCGGGGGTGCTGAGCGTCATTGTCCTTGTGCCGGCCAGCGCGGCCGCTCAGGCCGCAGTGCCGGATACCGGAATGACCGCCGTCGGCTTCACCGTCGGCGCGTCGCTGCCGAGCGATGAAGCGCTCGACAACGGCGTCGATTTCGGCGCGCAGGTGGAGCGATACCTGACGCCGCGGGAGTCGGTGCGCGGGAAGATCAGCGGTGCCTGGTTCGACATCAGCGGGCGGGGGTTCACCGGGACCGTTCACCCGATCGCGCTGGAGGGGAACCTCGTGCACAACTGGGAACGGGGGATCTGGCACCCGTACGTGACCGCCGGAATCGGCTGGTATCACTACAAGTTCACCGAGTCTTCGCTCGACAGCAGCGATAACAAGTTCGGCGTGAACCTGGGCGGCGGCGCGGAGTATTTCCTCACGCGCCATGACACGCTCCTGGGAGAACTGCAGGTTCGCCTCGTGCCGGGCCGCACCGACAGCCTGCTGACGGACTACGAGTCCGGCTATTGGACGCTGGCGTTCGGGTACAAGAAATACTTCTGAGGTTCCGGGGTTCCAGGGTTCCGGGGTTCGGGAGCCGCGGCGTGCGACGTGCCATTTTCCGGCGGGCCGAACCTCGGAACCCCAGAACCCCAGGAACCCGGAACCCCGGAGCCCACCCCGTGGTGACAGAACCCGCCGCGACCGATACAATCAAGCAGCCTCGACCGAGGCTTCCTGGTGCTGTTTCGACGTCCACGAACGATCCTCGCGAAGTGCTGCCTGGCAGTCGGACTGCTGGCCTTCACCTCCATCGCTGGATACGAGCTCCGCTGGTCGCTCTCGTACCGGCAGGAAAAGCTGTCGCTCGGCGGCGTGGGCAACTTCGGCAAGGTCAACCCGCACCTGTACCGGGGCGCCCAGCCCACGACCGACGGCTTCGCTCATCTGCGCGGATTGGGCGTCGACACCGTGGTGCGGCTGAGCCTCGGGGAAGAGGGGAGCACTGCCGAGCGGGCCGTGGTCGAGTCGCTCGGCATGCGGTTCGTGAACCTGCCCTGGAGCAGCGTGCACGATCCGAACGCGAACCAGATCGTCGAATTCCTCACGCTCGTGAGGGAACACCCGAACCGCACGGTGTTCGTCCATTGCAAGGCGGGCGCCGACCGCACCGGCGTGTTCGTCGCGCTGTACCGAATCGTGCTCGATCACTGGACGCCCAGCCGGGCGATCGACGAGATGAAGGCCTTCCACTACCGGTACGTCTTCCTCCCGCACCTCGAGTCGTACGTCGAGACGTTTCCCGCACGGCTCAACTCCGAGCCTGCGTTCGGACAGCTCGAGACGGCAAACCTCTTCTGACGGCCCGCCCGGCTACTTGTCGCGCCGGACGTTGTTGAGCATCACCGGCTGGATATCGTAGTTCTCGACGACGATCGTCCGATCTTCCTTGTCCGGGGTGATCTTGGCGCCGACGTACAGCTTGCCTTCTCCGCGGTTGTTCGATCCGATCGTCAGGTCGATCAGCGTGAAGGGATAGTCCACCGTGCGCGTGCCGGCCCGCAGCTCCCAGAAGGCGACCGGCCGATCCGTGAGGATCGTGATGTGGTCCCGGCCATCCGTTCCGGGGGAATGCCCTGCGTACCGGAGGTCCCAGCCGACGCTGCCCGGGGTGCGGAGAGCTCCGATCCGCGGGAGCTTCTGCAGCACGTTCCGGAGCTGGGCCTGGCCGCTTTCCAGAATCGCGTTCATCACGCGGTCCCGCTCCGCGTCGGTCGACCAGCGCTGGATCAGGATCTCGACCGGCATCGTCGCGGCGCCCGCGGGCGCGTTCAGATCGACGGCGGTCGCGCTGAGCCGCACGGCCGCGTCGCCGCTCTGGGCGTCGGCGCGCAACCCGATGACCGCGAGCGCGACGAGCGCGGCGGCCCCGAAACGCAACGGTCGTGCAAGAGAGAACGGACTCATCGCCACCTCCTTGGAAGGGCCCGGGCGGCCCACACCATTGTGCAGCAAGCCGCGTTCCAGGCAGGGAATGGGCCGGGGCGACCGTCGGGCCGCCCCGGAGTGCAGTGCACCGCGTCAGCGCTGCGACGCCTGTGCGCGGATGGTGAACGCGGTTCCTTCTGGCAGCGTCGAGGCGTTCCTGGGATCGAGGACCACGGTCGCCGCCGCGCCTCCGCCGCCGAGCACGGCGCCGATCAGGGCGCCCTTGCCGCCACCCGCGATCGCGCCAATCAGAGCGCCGACGGCGGCCCCGACCGCGCCGCGCTGCACGGCCTGCTGCTGCTGATCGTTCGGCGGGACGGGCTCGCCGTTGTATTCGATGGCCTCGCCGTTCGGCCCGCGGATCCCTTCGATGATGCCGTCGAACCGCCCGCTCTGTCCGTTCTGAAGCCGGACGGTGTCGAAATCGAGATTGACGGACGTGCGGCCGTTGGATGTCGTCGGCGTGTCGAGCAGATAGCCCTCGATGACCGCACCTCGCAGGTACGCCTCAGGGGCGCTGTCCACGACGAGCGTGACGCGCTCGTCGGGTCTGGCGCTCGACAGATGGATCGGCCGATCCAGCCGCGCGACGAGCGTGGTCCCTTCGGGAACGACCGACGGGTTGTAGCCGCTGTACCGCGGCGATCGGTTCGGCGACGCGCCCGGCCTCCGGAGGTTCGCCTCCGAGTAGACGTCCCAGTCCGGCATCGTCGACGTCCGCTGATAGACGCTCTGCATGACGATCGGGGCGCGCAGGCCGGTGTCGAAGACCCGGCGCGTCATGCGCAGCCCGTCGCCGCGCTCCAGAGGGGCGAAGCTGACGGAGAAATCGTTGCCCGCCGTGCCGGTCGCCGAGACCTCGAGCCTGTCGCCGTACAGCGCCGCGCGCGTCGCCATCTGCCGGCCGCCTGGCCCCGTCTCCGTCTGCGTCCCACCGTCAGCGACGAAGGTCATCTCCGGCACGCGCGACGACGCGAGGCTCACCTGATTCCCGCGCTGATCGATCGCGAGCTCCTCCGGCGGATTCAGCCGTCGCATCAACCGCCGGGTTACCGCGGTCTGCTCCCCCGGCGGCAGCTGTCGCATCGCGTCGTCGACGATCCGCTGCGGGTCGTCGCTTCGGCTGCGATCGAGCTCGTAGGTGCCGGTCAGCGTTTCGTAGCGAGCCTGATAGCCGTACCGGGGCGTGCGATCCTGGTCGCCCGCGCGGGCCTGGGCACCTGCTGGTGTCCCCAGCGCCGCCAACGCCAGGACCGATGCATAGACTCCTGCAACTTGGATCGTGCGCATTGGTCTCTCCCTCCGTTGTTCGGGGTTTTCAAGAATCGGACCGTCGCTCGTCTGCCGTCCTACTGCAGATCGTCACCTGGATCGGCCACGCGTGCTCCGCTCCGGACGCGGGCTGAGGTCAATCGCGTGAACGGCGCTGGCCGCGATACAGCATGATCTGTTCGGTGCAGCGATTCCCTGCATCTCGTACGGACCGCTCGGCGCGTCGAGATGGAACGTCGCTTGCTTGGCCCGGTGCGGAGGTTCATTCCGATGGCATCCATCGATTCGCTCGAGACCCTGCTCACGCACGAGCTGCGCGATCTGCTCGACGTCGAGCACCGGCTCACCAAGACCCTTCCGAAGCTGGCGAAGGCCTCGAACAACGACGAGCTGCGCTCGGCGTTCACGGAGCATCTGGGTCAGACGGAACAGCACGTGACCCGCGTGGAGAAGGCGCTGAAGGTGCTCGGCGCGCCGGTGAAGGCGAAGACGTGCCCGGGCATCCGGGGCATCATCGATGAAGGCAGTGAAATGATGGGCGAGGACTTCGGCGACGACTCCTTGAAGGACGCCGCGCTCATCGGCGGCGCGCAGCGGGCCGAGCATTACGAGATCGCCGCGTACGGCACCGTCCTCGCCTTCGCCAGGCAGCTCGGACGCGATCAGAATCGTCACGCTGCTGCAGCCCTCACTCGAGGAGGAGAAGGCTGCGGACGAGACGCTGACACGGATTGCCGAGCGCATCGTCAACGCCGCCGCCGCAGACGCCGACCGAAGAGCCGGCAGGACGGCGGAGGGGCCAGGCTCCCGCCGGAGCAGCCGCGCGACCGCCCCGCGGACCGACAACGGGCGGGCCGGGCGGGCGCGCTGACGCCAGGAGATCCGGGCCGGCCGGCCACGCGGTAAACTATCCGCCTCCAAGGAGGCGGTCATGGAGCGCAGGAAGGCCTCGGATTTCCCGCAGGAGCTCCTCGACGAGTTCCATCTGTACGTGCACGGCGAGATCGATCGGCGGACGTTTCTGGACCGTGCGGGCCGCTTCTCGATCGGCGGCCTCTCGGCCGCGGCCCTCTTCGACCTGCTGAAACCGAACTACGCGTGGGCGCAGCAGGTCCCGAAGGACGACGCCCGGGTCCGTACCGAGTACGTCACCGTCCCTTCTCCGCAGGGAAACGGTTCCATCAAGGGGTATTTCGTGCGGCCGAGCGGCGGGGCCAGGCAGCCGGGCGTGCTGGTGGTCCACGAGAACAGGGGGCTCAATCCCTACATCGAGGACGTCGCGCGGCGCCTGGGAACCGAGAACTTCCTCGCCCTGGCTCCGGACGGTCTCACCTCGGTCGGCGGATACCCTGGCGACGACGAGCGCGGCGGCGCGCTGTTCGGTCAGGTCGACCGCGCGAAGATGACGGAGGACTTCGTCGCCGCGGCGAAGTGGCTCGAGGGGCGGCCGGAGTGCACCGGCCGCATCGGCGTCGTCGGATTCTGCTTCGGCGGCGGCATCGCCAACACGCTGGCGACCAGGCTGCCCGAGCTCGGCGCGGCGGTGCCCTTCTATGGCACGCCGCCTCCCGCGGCGGAGATTCCGAAGATCAAGGCGGCCGTCCTCGTTCACCACGGCGAGCTCGACACCCGTCTCGCCTCGACCTGGCCGGACTACGACAAGGCGCTGACGGCCGCCGGCGTGACGCACGAGGGGTTCATCTATCCGAAGGCCAACCACGGATTCCACAACGACACGACGCCGCGATACGACGAGGAGGCGGCGAAGCTCGCGTGGAAGCGGACGCTGGACTGGTTCAACAAGTACCTGCGGGGCTGATTCTCGTCGCCGGCCCGTCAGTTATGGCCGTGCCGCAGTCCTCGGACCTCCGCGGTCTGCGTCAGGATCTGCGACAGCACCGCGTGGTCGACCGGCTTCACGAGATGATGGTTGAAGCCGGCCTCGCGCGAGCGCTGCCTGTCGGCGTCCTGCCCCCAGCCCGACAGCGCGATCAGCACGACTCCTTCGCCCCAGGACTCGGCGCGGATGGCCCGGCCGGCCTCGTGCCCGTTCATGCCGGGCAGGCCGATGTCCATCAGCACGACATCCGGCCGGAAGTCACTCGCCTCGCTGACCGCGTCCACGCCGTCGTGCGCGACGCGAATGGTGTGGCCGCAGATCTCCAGGAACATGGCCATTGTCGACGCGGAGTCGACGTTGTCGTCGACCACCAGGATCCGGAGGCCGGCCCCGGCGGTGCGCCCCGAGCGCGACCCGTCTCCGATGTCGTTGGCTCCGCGCGCGATTGGCAGCGCGACGCGGAACGTGGTGCCACGTCCCGGCCCGTCGCTGGCGGCGGCAATCCGCCCGCCGTGCAGCTCGACGAGCTGCCTGGCGACCGTCAGCCCGATCCCCAGCCCGCCAGGCGCACGCCCGCGCTCGCCCGCCGCCTGCGTGAACATGTCGAAGACGCGGTCTACCATCTCGGGCCGGATGCCGATCCCCGTGTCGGTGACGAGCATGACGGCCTCGTTTCCGACGCGCTCGGCCTCGAGCGTGATCCGTCCGCCACGGTCCATGTACTTCGCGGCGTTGTCCAGCAGATTGCCGAGAACCTGGGTCAGTCGCGTGAGGTCGGCGTCGACGTGCAGCGAGGCTGGCGGTGTCGAAACCACGATCTCGTGCCCTGCGCGATCGATCATCGGTCGGCTCATCTCCAGCGCCACCTGGAAGATCTCGCGCACGGAGACCCGCTGGGGCCGCAGCTCGATCCGGCCGTTCGTGATGCGTGACAGGTCGAGCAGGTCGTCGATGAGCCGCGTCAGCTGCCGCAGCTGGCGCTCGATCACGTCGGTGGCGAACTCCGCGCCCACCGAGGCCCTGGCCCGTAGAATCTGGACCGCGTTCTGCAGGGGCGCCAGCGGGCTGCGCAGTTCGTGCGCCAGCGTCGCGAGGAACTGATCGCGCCGCTGGTGCGCGTCCGAGATCGCGCGATGCGCGTCGCTCAGCGCGTTCTCGAGCCTCGTCCGTTCGCGGAGCTCGGTCTGGAGCGCCCAGCCCTGCTGCTGCAGCGCCGCGATCTCCCGGGCCAGGACGTCGGGCGAACGCGTCTCGATCTCGGCCGGGGCCACCTGCGTATGGCAGGCGCACACCGCCTCGAACAGCGCCGCCTGGCGCGCTTCGCTGAAATTCCTCATCGAGTGGGCCTTCACGCTCATTGGTGGTCCACAGTTCGGCCGGCAGAACAGTCTGTTCAGATGTACTGCACATGCCGTCCGTCTCGAAATCAGGCAGACACCTGACGTGCCGCCGGTGCTGTGTGCGAGCCCGTCGAGTAAGCTCTGTATTCCGGTGAGCGTTTCACCTGACGAATGGTTCTCGCCGGACTTCAGCACGTCCCGTCAGCGCTTCCGGCACGCGGCGGCGGCTGTCGGCTGGCGTCTGGACGCGCATCCGGTGACCTCCGACGGGCCGGGCGGCGAGCGGCTGTCGATCGACGCGGCGACCAGCTCGCCGCCGGCTGGACGGCGCGTGCTGGTGATCTCGAGTGGCCTCCACGGGGTGGAGGGATTCTTTGGCGCTGCCGTTCAACTCTCGCTGCTCGATCGCTGGGGGGCGACGCCACCAGTGTCCTGCGTGCTCCTGCACGCGCTCAATCCCTTCGGGTTCGCCTGGCTCCGGCGCACCGACGATCGCAACGTGGACCTGAACCGCAACTTTCTGCTCGACCACGAAACCTACACCGGGTCGCCGCCGGGCTATGCGGCGCTCGATCCGCTCCTGAATCCGCGCCGGCCGCCGCCGGACGTCATTCCGTTCCTGTTGAAAGCGCTGCCGGTCCTCGCGCGGAGAGGCGCCGCCGGCATCCGCCGGACCGTAGCGGTCGGGCAGTACCAGTTTCCGTGCGGCCTGTTCTTCGGCGGCTTCGAGGCGAGCCCCGCAGCGGCGGCGATCGAAGCCGCGCTGCGCGCCCGGTTGGCGGGGGCGGCCGACGTCGTACATCTCGATCTGCACACGGGCCTGGGAGGACGTGGCGACGGCCGCCTGCTGATCGACTACACGCTCACCGGCCGCCAGCGCGATCGGCTGACCCGTTGGTTCGGCGCGAAGGCGTTCTCCACGCCGGACTCGAGCCGCACGGCCTACACCGCGCGCGGCGGGCTGGGACGATGGTGCGTGTCGCAGCGTCCCCGTCCCGCGGGCGAGTATCTGTTCGCCTACGCGGAGTTCGGAACGTTCGCTGGCGCGCGGGTCCTCGCCGGTCTGCGTGCGGAGAACCAGGCGCATCATTGGGGACGGCCCCTCGATCCCGGGACGATTCGCGCGAAGGCGGCGCTCAGGGAGCTGTTCTGCCCGGCCGACCGCGCCTGGCGCTCGAAGGCGATCGCGCGAAGCCTGGATCTGATCTCGAGAGCGGCTGACGGGCTGGCGGGCGAGGGCCATCCCGGGTGAGGTGCGACGGGTCTCCTCGCCGGCGCCGCTGCAGATCCGGGTGAGTTCTGCCGATACTCCGAAGCGGGCAAGGATGGTGGAGAATCCCGCGACTCCCTTCAGCGACCGCGTCGAAGCGTACGCATCGTGGGTGCGGACGGTTCGGACGGGACACCGGCCGCCCGAGCTGACGACCGACGTCGCCGACCCGCTCGCGCATCTCGGCCGCGAGCTCGAGCTGCTCTGGGAGACGATGAGCCGCCGTGACGCCGAGCTGCGGGAGCTGTTCGATCTCGTGCAGACCGTCGAACGCGGCGTCATGCTCGACGACGTGCTGCAGCGGATCTTCGACGCATTCAAGGGACTGATCCCCTTCGATCGCATCGGCTGCGCGTTCCTGTCCGACAACGGCCAGGAGCTCGTGGCCTACTGGGCGCGCAGCGAGCTGGGCCCGGTCCAGATCCAGCGCGGATACAGCCGGCCGATGGCCGGCAGCAGCCTGGAACGGATCCTCCTCATGCGCCAGCCGCGCATCCTGAACGACCTCGAGGAATATCTGTGGCAGAAGCCGGACTCCGAGGCGACGCGGCGCATCGTCCTCGAGGGCGGCCGATCCAGCCTGACCTGCCCGCTGGTCGTCGACCAGCGCCCGCTGGGGTTTCTCTTCTTCACGAGCCGCGAGAAGGGAACCTATCGCGACACGCATCAGGCCGTGTTCCAGCAGATCGCGCAGCAGGTCGCGGCGGTGATTGAGAAGAGCCGCGTGTACGAACAGCTCGTCGCGCACAATCGGATGCTGCTCGAGCAGACGCGCCAGCTGCAGCGGCTGGCCGACCTGGACGCCCTCACGGGAGCGCTGACGCGCCGCGCCGTCGACCTGCGCATCGAGCGCGCGTGGGCCGAGTACGTCGAGCACTCGACGCCATTCGGCGTCATTCTCTTCGACATCGACCGTTTCAAGGCGATCAACGACGCCTGCGGCCATGCCGCCGGAGACGCGGTCCTGCAGGAGGTCGTGCGCCGCGTCAGCGGCAGGCTTCGCGCGAGCGACATCTGCGGCCGGTACGGCGGCGAGGAATTCGTCGTGCTCGTCGCAGACACGACCGAGCGCGAGGTGCTGCAGGCGGCCGAACGCTTGCGCGAGGCGCTCGCCAACGTGCCCGTCGACGTCGTCGGCGGCGTTCCCGTGACGGCGAGCTTCGGGCTGGCGCACACGAGCAGCGTCGCGTCCTCCTGGCCCGCTCTCGTGCGCTCGGCCGACGCGGCGATGTACCTCGCGAAGAGCGCCGGACGGAACCGCTGCGTGCCGGCCAGCGAGGCCCGAGCTCAGTCGGAAAACGGGAAGATCGGCCAGAGATCGTAGAGAGCTTTGTTCAGGGCGAATTCGTTCGCCTCGAACCCGAGCCGGCGGGCGACCGCCGCCATGTCGATCACGAGCCGCGCGACCGATTCCTTCGCCGTCGACAGCTTCTCGTCGGTGTCCACCAGCGGAATCCGATGCTGAATGAGCGCGACGAGCACGTCGCGCACGTCGCCCAGCTGGCAGTGGATGCGGGCCGCGGTCTCGTCGGCGATGGCCACGAGCGCCGAGAGCCGCGCCCTGGCGACGGGCGGCAGCACCTCCAGGCCGTTCGCGCCGACCTCCTCGGCAGCCTTCTCGTCTTCGACGCGCTCGATCGGGCACGTCTCCGGCGGCGTCCGGCATCCCGCTTCGGGCGCGACCGTGTAGTGGCGGCGATCCACGCGGGAGACGAGCCGGATGTCCTTGGTCAGGAGCTCCTTCAGGCGCGCCGGAGATGTCGGGTCGGGCGCAAGGCTGGCGATGTCGGCGTCCGTGATGGGGAGGCCCGCCGCCTTGGCCTTGGACATCATCCATCCGAGGGCGACGTCGTTCAGCCCGCGGTTGCCGTTGCCGCCCCCCACGTCCGAATGGACCCCGCGAAACCACACCTCGTAGGCGCCGGGCAGCCGCGTCGGAAGAAAGGACAGCCGCCGCTCGTCGAGCGCCAGCGCGTGGAACGCGTACTGGATGTTCTTCTTCGGCAGCGAGAGATGATGGCCGATGTTCAGATCGACGCCGCCCAGATTCGCGAGGCCGAAGGCCGCGACGACGTCCCAGACGCCGAGGAAGCGGATCCGAGGGCTCGCCTCCACGACGTCATCGGTCCCCGGCCGGCGAATCTTGCGGCTCTGGATGATGTGGCAGAAATCGAGCGTGGTCGCCGCACCCCGGCTGAAGCCGACGATGTCGATGGCCGTGTCGCCGGCCGCCCAGCGCTGGCAGAGGTGATCGTAGGCCTCGTTCAGCCTCGGCAGTTCGCCGGCGCCGAACACGCCGCCGACGATCCGGCCCGCGAGATCGAACCTGGTCCCGACGCCGGCGACGTAGAAGTTCCGGTCGTCCGTGTTCCCCGCATACGCCCGGAAGAAACGGACGACGTTCGTGTTCGTGTACTGGGGATCGTCGCCGGTCTTTTCCTCGTTCCAGGTTCCGTCGAACGCGTAGAGAGCCATGGACCCTCCGTTGATGCCGGGAGTGGAGCGCCGGACATTCTGGCACAGTCCGGCGGCACGTGTCCGTCTCAGGACTCGAACTGCTCGACCAGCGCGTCGAGCGCGAGCGCAAGCGGCGGACGCAGCGCAGTGCCGGCGAACGAGTCGGCGAGGAACCGGGCGGCCGGATCGCCCCGGCGGTAGTGGCGGCCGCCGCCGAGCGCGAACAGCTCGGCGCAGAGCTTCGTGGCCTCCGAGGCGACGAAGGTCTTGGTCCGGAGGACGCGTGCGGCATAGCCGGATCCCGCGGCCGGGCGCCAGGCGGCGGCCGTTTCGTGGAGGTAGGCGGCCAGGGCTTCCACGCGCATCCGCGCCTCCGACAGCCGCAGCCGGAGCGCGGGAGACGCCGGGCTCGGCGTGCTCATGAGCCTGAGCAGGCCGGCCGCGCAGCCCAGCGGCACCGCGGCGAACAGGCAATACCAGTACGAGACGGGCTGCGTCGCCTCGATGAAGTTCGGAAATCCCCACAGTGCGGCGGCCGGCGCCTCCTCGTAGCGCACGCTCTGGCTCTCGGTGCTGCGCATGCCGAAGCCGTCCCAGTCGGCGGCAATCGCCACGCCGGCGCCGTGCGCCGGAACGAGGAAGAATTCGACGATCCCCGCGCCGGGCAGATCGGCCTGCGCCACTTTCGCCGACGAGAGGAACATGTCGGCGTGCGTGCCTCCGGAGGCGAGGATCTTGGCCCCCGTCAGCCGCCACCCGTCCGCTCGTCGCATGGCCACGGTCTTGGTGGCGTCGAGCGATCCACCGGCCCCTTTCTCCGAGTTGCACGCGGCGTAGAGGCGGCCGGCCTGGAAATCCGCGGCGATCGACGACGCCTGCGCCATCCAGCCGGCTCGCCATTCCGGGGGAACCACCGGCGTCACGCCCGCCGAGACGCCAGCGAACCCGAGCGGCATCGCCGCAATCAGGGCCGCCGACGGCGAGTGGGCCGCCAGCCGTTCGATCGCCGTCGTCGCCTGCAGGCACGACCATGCGCTTCCGCCGTCCTCGGCGCCGAAGGGCGCGGCCATCAGCCCGCACCCGAAGAGCTCCCGCATCGTCTCCGCTGGATACGCTTCGGCATCCACGCGTTCTCGCTCGCCGGCGCGAACGGCCAGCTCGTCCAATTCCTGGAGATTCATGCGGACCCCCCTCGCACCAAATTTCTCCTCTGCGACGCGCGTGTCAAGACGAACGCCTACCCGGCGGTATGATGTCCCCGCCCGTGGGTGCCATGCGCGCGTCGCTGCTTCTCAAGTGGATCGGCATCGCGACGGGGCTCGGCCTGACGGCCGTCGTCTCGGGCCAGTCGCCGCAGTTCATGCCCCACTACGGCGTGGACTTCCCCCACATCGGCGGGGGCCTGTCCAACCAGCGCTATTCGTCGCTGACGAAGATCACGCCTTCGAATGTCAGGCGCCTGGGCGCGGCGTGGATGGTGCACCCGGAGGGGAAGGTGGGCGGCTGGATGCAGGGAACTCCGCTCGTCGTCAAGGGCATCATGTACATGTCCACCGGCCACATCTGGGCGCGGGACGCGAGGACCGGCGCGCTCGAGTGGCGGTACCCGTCCGGCGATCTCACGAACGGCTCGTACTTCAACCGCGGCGTGGCCGTCGCCGAAGGGAAGGTCTTCTCGGCCGGGCCGGGCAACACGCTGGTCGCGCTGAATCAGGCGACCGGCGCGCTCGTCTGGCAGACCACGCTGGCCGCGCGCGGTGTCACGAACGCGCCCGCGATCTACTACGACGGTCTGGTGTACATCGGCGTCGGCGGCGGCGAGTCGGGCGTGCGCGGCCAGTTCGGTGCCTACGATGCGAAGACCGGGCAGGAAGTCTGGAAGTTCTGGACCGTGCCCGGTCCCGGCGAGCTCGGCCACGAGACGTGGGAAGGAGACTCCTGGAAGTACGGCGGCGCGCCGGTCTGGACGCATCCGGCGATCGATCCGGAGCTCGGCATGATCTACGTGCCGACCGGGAACGCGTCGCCGGACAACGACGGCACGCGGCGCGGCGGAGACAACCTGTTCACGGTCTCCGTCGTCGCGCTGGACCTCAAGACGGGCGCGTATCGCTGGCACTTCCAGGAGGTCCATCACGACATCTGGGACTACGATAGCCCGTCGCCGCCGGTGCTCGCCGACATCACGTATCAGGGGCAGCCCCGCAAGATACTGATGCACGCCGGCAAGACCGGCATGATGTACATCCTCGATCGCACCAACGGCCAGCCCCTCATCGGGATCGTCGAGCGGCCCGTCGAGCAGGAACCGCGGATGAAGACGACGCGCACGCAGCCGTTCGCGGTTGGCGACACGTTCGTGCCCACCTGTCCCGGTCCGGGCAGCGTGCAAGCCGGTTTCCGGAGCGGCTGCATCTTCACGCCCTACTACACCGAGCCGACGGCAATCGCGCCCGGAACCGACGGAGGCCTCTCGTGGGCGCCGATGAGCTACAGTCCGCAGACGAAGCTCGTCTACGTCTGCGGCACGGTCAACGTCTCGGGACACGAGCTCCGGGTCCAGACGCTCGATGAGAGGACCGGGCGCCTGGTGACGGCGCCCGGCACCGGCCGCGGGTTCTTCCGCCTGCCGTGGCCGCAGCCGCGCAGCGGCACGGTCACCGCCATGGATCCGACGCTCAACCGGATCGTCTGGCAGAAGCTGCTGCCGTGGCCGTGCGGCTCCGGCAGCGGATTCCTCAGCACGGCGTCCGGGCTGCTGTTCCACGGCGAGTCGGACGGCCACCTCGTCGTGCACGACGCCGCGACCGGCGACGTGCTCTGGACGTTCCAGACCGGCGCCGGCGCCGACGCTCCCGTGGCGACCTACGAGATCGCGGGCGAGCAGTACGTCGCGATCCTGGCCGGCGGCAATCAGTACATGAGCTCGGCGATGGGGGACAATCTCTGGGCGTTCAAGATTGGCGGCCGGCTGCCCCCGGCCGCGGCCCCGCCGCTGCCGGGTCCGAAGTTCTGATTCGCGCGGCCGAACCCGCGTCGATGGTCGAGGAAGACCATCGGAGACGAAACGTCCGGCTGAGGAGGACTCACATGCGTGCTCGAATCGTCCTGCCCGTGGCGATGGCCGGTGTGCTCGGTGCGGTCGTCGGCCTCGATGTTCACGTGCGCGCTGCTCAGGCAGGAGCCCGCCTCCTGACGTCGGCGGTGCCGTCGCAGGTCACGAATCGCACGATGCAGCCGATCGCGGAAGGGACGTGGCACGGGCTGCGGCTCGACGCGAGAGGCGGCGATGGCGTGGCGTGGTGGCCCGACGTCCAGTTCGGCGACGGCACCATTGAGCTCGAGATTCTTGGCAGGGACCTTCAAGGACAGAGCTTCGTCGGCGTCGCCTTCCACGGCGAGGACGAGAAGACGTTCGACGCGATCTACTTCCGACCGTTCAACTTCAAGGCGGCCGACCTGCTGGCTCGGTCGCACGCGGTGCAGTACATCTCCCATCCGCTCTACACCTGGGACAAACTGCGTTCGGAGCACGCTGGCCAGTACCGAGCATGCGATCGCGCCGGTGCCCGACCCGAACACGTGGTTCCACGCGCGCGTCGTCCTCGCGTATCCCTCCGTCCGAGTCTTCGTGAACGACGGGACGACCGCGACGCTCGAGGTGACGCAGCTCAGCGACCGCCGCACGGGCTGGGTCGGCGTCTGGGTCGGCAACGGATCGGACGGGGCATTCGCGAACCTCGTCCTGCGGGGTAGCCCGTAGGGTAGCCCGTAGCCCAAAGCCCTTCCTGTTGACATTCCAGAGGTCCTGCGAAATACTCCTCTTAACATTCAACAGGAGCGAACGTGGCGGCCAAGGCGGACATTCTGCAGGGGACCCTCGACCTCATGGTGCTCAAGGCGCTCGACGCGATGGGACCCTTGCACGGGTACGGCATCGCGCGTCGCATCGAGCAGGTCAGCGAGGACGCACTTCGCGTGAATCAGGGCACGATCTACATCTGCCTGATCCGGCTCGTCCAGAAGGGGTGGATCACCGCGAAGTGGGGCACGTCCGAGAACAACCGCCGCGCCAAGTTCTACGCCATTTCGAAGGCCGGCCGCCGGCAACTGGAGGCCGAGACGCGCAACTGGGAGCGCATTGCCGGCCTGATCGGCCGGCTTCTCCAGCTCGCGCCCAGGACGTAATCGGCCCGGCCGCCGTCGGCCGGCGCCTTGGAGTGCCTTCATGGCAATGGATCTCAAACGTGATCCCAAAATCCTGCGGCGCAAGCGCATCAGGCGGGGGATCTTCGCCGGCGTCGGGATCCTGGCACTGGCCGTGATCTCCGTCGCCGTCTCGCGCCTGAAGCCTGCTGCGCCGCTCGTGCCGGCCGGCGTGCCCTGGATCGAGGCGGTCAAGCGCGGCGAGATGATGCGCAACGTGCACGGATCGGGCACGCTCGTGCCGGAGGACATCCGCTGGATCACGGCGACGACGGCGGGCCGGGTCGAGAAGCTGGTGCTGCGCCCTGGGGCGACCGTGCGGCCCGAGAGCGTGATCCTCGAGCTCAACAACCCCGATTTGCAGCAGAGCGCGCGCAACGCCGAGCTCTCCTGGAAGTCGGCGCTCGCGCAGCTCGACAACAAGCGCGCCTCGCTGCGCGCGTCCCGTCTCACGCAGGAGAATGCCGTCAAGGACGCCGAGTCGCAGTACAACCTCGCCCGCGAGGACCTCGACGCCAACAAGCAGCTCGCCGATCAGGGACTGGTCAGCCAGCTCACCGTCAAGCAGAAGCAGTCGGTCGTCGACACGGCGCGCAACCGGCTCGACCTGGCGCGCGAGCAGCTCCGGATCGCCGCCGAGAACGAGACCTCGCAGATGGCGCCCGAGCAGGCGGCCGTCAATCAGGCAAAGGCCGGCTACGACAACCTGCAGCGGCAGGTCGAGGATCTGAAAGTCAAGGCGGGCATGGCCGGCGTCCTGCAGATCGTGCCCGTCGAGCTCGGGCAGCAGGTGACCGCCGGCACGAACGTGGCTCGCGTCGCCGATCCGTCCAAGCTCAAGGCCGTCATCCGCATCTCGGAGACGCAGACGAGTGACCTGGCGATCGGCCAGGTCGCCGAGGTCGACACCCGCAACGGCACGCCCCTCGGTGGGCATGTCGTCCGCATCGATCCATCGTCTCAGGGCGGCACCGTCGGCGTCGACGTCACGCTGGACGACCCGCTGCATTCCGGCGACCGCCCGGACCTGAGCGTCGACGGCACGATCGAGCTCGAGAAGCTGCCTGACGTCATCAAGATGTCCCGTCCGGCGTTCGGTCAGGAGAATTCCTCGATCACGATCTTCAAGCTCACGCCGGACGGCACCGAGGCGGTTCGCACGCCGGTCAAGCTCGGCAAGGCGGCCGTGACGGAAATCCAGGTGCTCGAAGGGTTGAAGCCTGGCGACCAGGTCATCCTCTCGGACATGTCGCAGTACGACGCGTACGACCGGGTCAGGATCAAGTAGGGCGAGCGCGGCCGTCTGGCCGAACGCCCGACCAGCGCATCGTGGGCCTCCGTATCACGGAATCGCCCGCCGCGGCCGATAAGATCCCATGGCGAGCCCCCCGCCGCTCGGAGTGCGCTCGTGCCTGGAATCGATTCGTCGGACCTCGTGCATCTGTTCGATCTCTCCGTCGACCTCCTCTGCGTCGCGTCGCTCAAAGGCGAGCTCCTGGCGGTGAATCCGGCCTACGTGAGCGCGCTCGGGTACACGGAAGCCGAGCTGATCGGCCGCTCGTTCCTGTCGTTCATCCACCCCGACGACATCGACGCGGTGCTGGCCGAGCTGAAAGGGAACGCCCAGGGCTCGACCACCGTGCTGCTCGAGAACCGGTCGATCACGGCGGCCGGCGAGATCCGCTGGTTCCAGTGGTCCGCGCGGGCCGACCTGAATACCGGCCGGATCTACGCGTCGGGCCGGGACATCACGAACCAGCGCGGCGACCGGGAGCGGCTGCAGCGCTATGCCGATCTGCTCGAACGCACCCAGCGCGAGCTGAAGGAGGCGCTCGAGGAACTGACGCGCGTCGCGAGCACCGACCAGCTCACCGGGCTCATGAATCGCCGGGCCTTCGAAGCGAGAGCCGCCGACGAGTTGAGCCGCGCCGGGCGCCTCCGCGAGCCCGTCAGCGTCCTGATGTTCGACATCGACCGCTTCAAGGCCATCAACGACGCGCACGGCCATCCGATGGGGGACGTCGTGCTGCGTGAAGTGGCGCGCCGGCTCGAGGCGGCGCGCCGGCAGTACGACTCCGTCGGCCGATGGGGCGGCGAGGAGTTCGTGGCCGTCCTGCCGAACACGACGCTGGTCGACGCCCAGCTCGCGGCGGAGCGGTTCGCGCTCGCGGTTGCCGCCCGCCCGATCCTGCTCGGATCCGTTGCCGTGAACGTCAGCGTGTCGGGTGGCGTCATCTGCGCCCGTGGCGACGATCTCGCCGGCCTGCACGAGCTGATCGACGGCGCCGATCGAGGGCTGCTCCGTGCCAAGCAGAACGGGCGCGATCGGGTCGAGATCGGCGAGTTCCTGCCCAGCGCGTCCGGCGCGGCCGCACTGTCCGGCTGACGGCTTCCAGTCGACGCGGCGCGCCGCATCGACTGCGCCGGAAGAGTATCCTCGAGGCGGCAACCCTGGGGCGTCGCGCCCCGTCCAACGAATGATGCTCGGCTCTCCAGGCGCGGCGGTCGAGGGTGCTGCCGCTCACGCCGATTTCGCGCTGGCTCGTCGCTGCTGCGGGGGCGACACCGCGGCGTTCGAAGAGGTCTATCGCACGCACGCCCCGCGGCTGTACGCGCTGGCCTGCCGGCTCGTGGACCGGCGTGAAGCCGACGACCTGCTCCAGGAGATCTTTCTCGCCGCGCATCGCAAGCTCGCGATGTACCGGGGAGAGGCGTCGCTGGGCACCTGGCTGTTCCGGCTCGCGACGAACCTGTGCGTGGATTTCCTGCGGAGCCGGGGCGCGCGGATGGCCGGGCGCAGCGAGCCGCTCGAGGACGCCGAGCCGGTCTCCAGGGGATCGCAGGCCGGCCCGATTCTGGGCGTGCTCGATCGTCTCGATCTGGAGCGCGCGATCGCCACGCTGCCGCCCGGCTGTCGTCAGGTGTTCGTGCTGCACGACGTCGAGGGGCTGGGCCATCAGGAAGTCGCGGCGCTGCTCGGCGTCTCCTGGGGCACGTCCAAGTCGCAACTGTGCAAGGCGCGCAGACGCCTGCGTGCGATCATCGCCGGCGAGCGCCCGGCCGCGCCGCCGCTCCGCCGCCACGAGGTCCGTCAGCCATGACATGTGCAGAAGCCGCTCGTCAGCTCGATGACCACGTCGACGGCACGCTGGCACCGGCGGAGCGGGACGCGATGGCCGCGCATCTCGCCCTCTGTCCGGCTTGCGCGGGTCTGGCGTCGGACCTCGCCAGGATTCGCACGGCCGCGCGCGCGCTCGGGCCGATGACGCCGCCGGCGATCGTGTGGTCCCGGATCGCCGGCGCCCTCCCGCGGAACGCGAAGCCCGCCGTGGACTCCGCAACGCCGGCGCCGCGCGTCCGCACCCCTGCGCGGTGGATCGGGCTCGCCGCCGCGGTTCTGGTCGCCGCGGCGACGGCGTACGTCGCGCTCGCCACGCGCTCGCAGCCCGCGGCGCCCGGCCGGCCGCTGGGCGCGGGCAACGCCGGCGCGCAGGACTCCGTCAAAACCATCGAACAGGATCTGCAGCAGGCCGATCGACTCTACAGCGACGCGATCGCGAGGCTCGAGGCGATCGCCGATGCCGACGCGGCGACGATCGATCCGGCGATCGCGGCGAGCCTGAGAGACAGCCAGACGGTGCTCGATCGGGCCATCGCCGAGAGCCGCGCGGCGGTCGACCGGGATCCGACGAACGACGCGGCGCGCATCAGCCTGTTCGCGGCGCTTCGCCGGAAGGTGCGCTTGCTGCAGGACACGATCGCGCTGGTCGGCGAGGCGCAGGACGCGGACGCGGGCTCGCGTGCGGGAGCGGCGGGCCGCAAGTCGTCGTGAGCGTCGGAGGGACGGGAGGAGAGAGGACATGAAGTATTGGGGCTGGATTGCGGCGGCGGCGCTCGTCGGAGCGACGGCGCACGCGGACGTGCGCGCCACGGAGGGTCCGGCGGACGGGCGCGGGCTCGCGGCCGCCGACGCCGCACGCCAGGGCGGCCGGCGCGCCGTGCAGACGAGCCGCGAGACGCGTACCCTCGCGATCGGCGACAACGGCGAGCTGAACCTCGAGACCGTCAGCGGCAACGTGGACGTCACTGCGGGCGGCGCGCGCGACGTGAGCGTCGAGATCGTCCGAGAGTCGCGCGGCCGGACCGACGCGGACGCCCGGCTCGGTCTCGAGCGTGTACGGGCGGTCGTCGACGTCCGAGGATCGCGCGCGAGCATTCGCGCCGAATACCCGCGCGAAGATCACTCGCCCTACTCGGTCAGCGTGTCCTATCGAGTGACGGCGCCGGTCGGCACGCAGGTGGCGGTGAAGGTCGTCTCCGGCAATATCACCGCGACCGGCATCCATGGCGACGTCTCGCTCGACACCGTCAGCGGCAATGTGCACGTGGCCGATGCCGTGCAGGTGGGCGGGTTGTCCACCGTCTCGGGTGACGTGACGATTGAACGCTCCAACGTCGACGGCCCCCTCGAGGGAAGGACCACGAGCGGCACCGTCAGGGCGACCGACGTCTCGGCTGGACGGCTGAGCCTCAGCACCGTCAGCGGAGACGTCGTGCTCCAGCAGGTGTCGGCCGACGCGCTGTCGCTGAGCTCGACCTCCGGCAACCTGACGTGCACGGGCGCCCTGCGCCCGCGTGCGCGCTACGAGCTGAAGGCGCACTCGGGTGATATCCGGCTCACGCTCTCCGGCTCGACCGGTTTCGAGTTCGAAGGGACCTCTTTCTCCGGCTCGATCCGGACGACGCCGCCGCTCCCGAGGAGCGGCAGCGACTCGCGGCGCCCGCAGCGGACCGTGCGCGGCACGTTCGGCGACGGCAGTGCCTACGTGAGCGCCACGACGTTCAGCGGGAACGTCACGGTCCAGAAAGAATAGGGCCGTCGGCGCGCGGCGCCGGAGGGCGCCGGCAGGACCGGCCATCGATATAGACATTCGATGGTCTCCGTGCCGCGCCCGTCAGCAACGGCGGCGACCTCCTGGTGCTCGCGGCGAGCCGTCCCTCCTCGGCGACGCTGCGGTATCTCTCGTACCCGACCTATCTGGATCTTCGCGAGCGAGTCGCAGAGCTCCGCGGGCTGCAGGCCTGGATTGGGATTCCGCTCCTGCTCTTGTCGATCGCGCTCGTTGCTGCCTGGCTGCCCGTACGCGCCGTGCTGCGCGCCGACGTCTCATCCGCGCTTCGTCACGAATGAGCCGCTGAGGTGCTCCAGACCTTCTGAACCAACGAGCGACAAATCGTTCGATTCGAAGACATGCCAGTGTTGGCAATCATCCAGCGTCCGCCGCGGGCCGGGAAGCGGCTCCCCGAGGAGGTCTGGCAATCAAGTTGCTTGCCAACTATAGGAGCGGTTCGTCGAGGAGGCACGATGAACACGACTTCTTTGCTGGCTGGCATCGGCGTCGGAGCGGCCGCGACGCTCCTCCTGGATCCGGCGTATGGCCGGCGCCGACGATCGGCCGCCCTCGATCAGGCGGCGCACGCCGCGCGAAAGGGCGGGCGTGTCCTTCGCGGGGCGGTCAGGGATGCGGGCAATCGGCTCTCGGGCCTGGCGGCGCGAGCCGGCCGCGTGAAGCCGCCGCGCGGCGAGGCGGACGACGATCTGCTGACCGTGCGCGTGCGGACGGCAATCGGGCGAGCCGTGTCCCACTCGGGCGCCGTCCACGTCATGGTGGAGGACGACATCGTCCGCCTCGACGGCGCGGTGCTGTCGGGCGAAGTCAATCGACTCCTCTCGGCCGTGCGGCAGGTCGAGGGAGTCATCGCGATCGACAATCGACTCCGCGTCTCTCGCGAGGCGGACAGCGTGCCCGAGCTCCAGGGAACGGGCACGCCTCCAGCCAGGAGGCGCGCAGCGGTCTGGAACTCGCCGATGATGCGGCTCGGCATGGTCGCCTCCGGCGTCGCCGGACTGGCGGCGATTGGCTGGGGCGCCGCTCGGACGGGCAGAGGCGACTCGCCGTTGTCCCTGTGCTGGCAGCCCGACGTGCCGCCGGCGGAGGACTGATCGCGCGCGCGTCGCTGAAGGATCCGGCCCATCTCTTCAACTCGAGCCTCGACGGCAAGGTCCGCCGCGCGATCGACATCCGCGAAGGAGAGACAGTCGACCGGGCCGCGACCGCTAGACGATCGCGACCTTGACGTTGTGGATGGGCGGCAGCGAGTCGAACAGGCACTCCCAGCGTTCCCCGCCTTCGCGGCCCATCCAGAGCTGGCCGGTCGTCGTGCCGAAGTAGAGCGCCGGCGTCTTGAGGCGGTCGACGTCCATCGCGTCGCGCAACACGGTGAAGTAGGTCTGTTTCTTCGGGAGTCCCCGCGCCAGCCGGCTCCACGACTCGCCGCCGTTCTCGCTGCGCCACACGGCCGGTGCGCCGCCCGGGCACGTCCGCGTCGGGGGCTCGAGCGGCATGACGTACACCGTGTCGGCGTCGTCAGGGTGCACGACGATGGGAAAACCGAAATCCGACGGCAGGCCCTTGGCGATCGATCGCCAGGAGCGGCCGTAGTCGTCGCTGCGGAGCACGCCGATGTCCGGGCGCGGACCGCCGGGGCCCGTCCATTCCGCCCAACCGCCGTGGTTCTGCATGTAGAGCCGGCCGGGCGCGTCTTCGTGGCGCGCGATCTTGTGCACGCACTGCCCGAACTCCGGATAGGGATCGGGCGCGAAGCCGGCGCCGACGCCCTTGTTCGACGGCTCGAACGTCTGACCGCCGTCCTCGCTCAGGTAGTGGCCGCCGGTCGAGATGCCGATGTGCATCCGCCGTCCGTCGCGGACGATCGTGTGCAGGCAGAGGCCGCCGCCGCCGGGGTTCCACTTGCGCGCGTGCGCGTGGTTGCTGATGCCCGGCACCATCTCCCACGAGTCACCGCCGTCGACGCTCCGGAAGAGCGAGGCCGGCTCGACGCCGCAGAACAGCTCCTTCCGGCCGTCGCCGGGCTCGAGCGCCCAGATGTTCGCGAGCGCCCGGCCGTCGTCCTTGGGGAATGCCGGCGCCGCTTTGGTCTCGGCGAAGCTCTTACCCAGGTTCGTGGAGCGCAGGACCTTCATCCCGAAGAACGGGTTGCAGCTCGAGGCGTACAGGCGGGGCGCGCCGCGCGTGTCGATGAGCGTCGCGTAGACGGGGACGCCCGGGCCGAACGGTCCGCGCAGCGCGAACGTCCGCCGGGGCTTGCCCGCCTCCGCGACGAACACGCCCTTCTTGGTGCCAATGGTGAGAATGACGCGATCGGCCATCTAGCCTCCTGAGACGGCCGGTAGGATCGTCACGACGTCCCCCGGCGTGAGCTTCGTGTCGACCCCGTCGAGATCGCGCACGTTGTCCTCGTTGACGAAGATGTTGAGATGCCGGCGAACCCGGCCGGTCTCGTCGCAGACGTTGCGGTAGAGCACCGCCTGCGTCCGCTCGATGACGTCGAGCGCGGCGCGGACGGTCGGCGCGGAAATGGTGAGCTGCCCGGCGCCGCGGCAGTAGACGCGCAATTGGCCCGGAAGGAAGATGGTGACCTTCGGCGCCTGGGTCATGAGTGGCGAAGCGTACTCCGGCGCGTCGGCCGGGCGCAACGGGCGCGACGATCGCCGCGCACGATTCTTCGTGTCGAACGCGGCATAATACGCGCGCCCCGACAACGGAGGACCCCATGCGCCGGCTGCGCGTCATCATCGTGTTCCTGGTTCTCGGCTTCTCGGCCGCCCTCGCCGCCGGCGTTCCCTCGGCCGCGCCGCAGACTCCGCCCGCGGAACCCGCCGGCCGCGCCGGGCGCGGGACGGCGCCGCCCGCGCAGTTCCCGCCGATGGGCACCGGACTCTCACCTGAGGAGGCGGCCAGCCTGCAGACTGCGGTCGACGGCCTCGCGGCGAAGGTGGCGGCCCTGCACGGACAATATGGGAGCGGCGCCATGGCCGACCGTATCGCCGATGTCGAGGTCTATCTCGACGCGGTCCGGCGTCCGCTGAAGTACGGCGAGCGGATGTATGCCGGGCGTGGCAGCACGCCGGCCGCCTATGCGATGCAGACGCTGAACACCGGGCTCGAGCGCGCGGCGGCACTGGCTTCGGGCCGGACGCCGTGGATGAGCGAGAGCGGGGTGCGCGGCTTCTACTCCCGCCTGGATGGCTCGGCTCAGCCCTACATTCTGACAATGCCGGACCGGTACGACGCCGCGACGAAGGGACCGTACCGGCTCGACGTCTTTCTGCACGGCCGCGACGACACGACGCTCGAGCAGCAGTTCATGACCAAGTCGACGACCGGGTACAGCTCGAAGCCGCTCGGCCCCGGCGCGGACCGGTTCATGCTGCAGCCGTACGGCCGCTACACGAACGCCAACCGTTTCGCGGGCGAAGTGGACGCGCTCGAAGCGATCGAGTCCGTGGCGAAGGCGTATCCGATCGATCGCGACCGGATCGTCATGACGGGGTTCTCCATGGGCGGCGCCTCCGCGTGGCAGTACGGGCTGCACTACGCCGACCATTGGGCGGCCGTGTCCGCCGGCGCCGGATTCACCGAAACCGAGGTGTTCCTGCGCGGCGCCCTGCAGCGTCAGCCGCAGAGCACGGCTCAGCGGGTCCTATGGCACCTGTACGACTCGACCGACTATGCGGTCAACGCGTTCAACGTGCCGCTGGTCGCCTATTCCGGCGAGATCGACGCGCAGAAGCAGGCCGCCGACGCGATGGCGGCGGCGATGAGGGACGAGGGGCTCACGCTCGACCACCTGATCGGACCCAACACCGCGCACGCCTACGAGCCCGGGGTCCGCCAGCAGCTCCAGGACAAGCTCGATGCCTACGCCGCGAAAGGCCGCAACCGGTCTCCTCGGGTGATCCGGTTCACCACGTGGACGCTCAAGTACAACTCGATGTTCTGGGTCACCGTGGACGCGATGGAGCACGAATGGCAGCGGGCCCGTGCCGACGCGAGCGTCGAAGGCAACGCCATCGTCGTGACGACGAGCAACGTCACGGCGCTGCATCTGCGCTTCGACCCCGGTCTGGCGCCGTTCGCGCCGGGGAGCAGGCCCGCGCTGGCGATCGACGGCGCGACGCTGACGCTGCCGGCCGTGGCGGCCGATCGATCGCTGGCGGCCGGCCTGGTGAAGCGCGGCGTCGGCTGGGCGCTCGGCGAGCTGGCCGGCGTCCTCCACAAGACCCACGATCTCCAGGGCCCGATCGACGACGCGTTCATGGAGCCGTTCGTGTTCGTCCGTCCGACCGGCACGCCGCTGAGCCCGGCGCTCGGTGCGTGGGCAGGCGGGCAGGGGGACTACGCCATCAGCGAATGGATCCATTTCTTCCGCGGCGAGCCGCGCGTGAAGAAGGATACCGAGATCACGGATGCCGACATCGCGGCCTACAACCTGGCGCTCTTCGGCGACCCGTCGAGCAACGCGGTCTACAAGCGCATCGCGTCGAAGCTGCCCATTCGGTGGACCCGCGACGGCGTGGTCGTCGGCGGGCAGCAGTACCCCGCGACGCACGCGCCGGTGTTCATCTTTCCCAACCCGCTCAACCCCCGGAAGTACGTGGTCGTCAACAGCGGCTTCACGTTCCACGACCAGTCGAACAACGACATGCAATCGCCCAAGCTGGCCGACTGGGCAGTGGTGGATACGACGAAGCCGACGAACAACTATCGGTATCTCCCTCTTTACGTCGAGGCGCAGGGGTTCTTCGACGAAGCCTGGAAACTGCTGGCGCCGGTGCGGTAGGCCGCTTTCAACTGCCGGTGTTGTCGGGGGAGACGTCCGCCGGCTCGTCGGCCCTTGCAGCGATCAGTCGCTCCAGCCCGCCGCGGTCAATCTTGCCGCGCGCATCGGCCGGCAGGTCGTCTCCGAAGACGATGTGGCGAGGCACCTTGTGGGGGGACAGGCGCGCAGCGCAGTACCGGCGGACGTCGGCCTCGGTCAGCGACGTCGCCCCCGCGCGCACGTGGGCGACCACCTGTTCGCCGCGGTTCTCGCACGGGAGCCCGACCACCGTCGCGTCCGCCACGCCCGGAATCGACCGCAGCACGACCTCGACTTCGGCCGGATCGACCTTTCGACCGGCGACATTGATGAACCTGGAGACTCGGCCGGCGAGCACCAGGCGGCCATCCGCGGTGAATCGGCCGAGGTCGGCGGTGAGGAAGCCGCCGTCGGTGAACGCGGTGTCATCCTCGTCGCCGTCCGATCCCGCGTACCCGGCGGCGACGGCGGGCCCCCGAACGAAGACGCGGCCCGGCTCACCATCCGCGGAGCGATCGCGGAGCGTCACTGACATCCGGGGCAGGGGCCGCCCGACGCTGAGCGGCGTCACGGCCTCGTCCGAGTCGTCGAAGCTGATGCCGCCGGTTTCGCTCGTGCCGTAGAACGAGTGGATCTTCCGGCCGATGGCCTGCTTGAAGTAGTGAACCGTGTCGGGCGCGATGGGAGCGCCGGCGGTGATCAAGAGCCGGACGCTCGCGACGGCGGGCGCCAGGCCGTGGCGGCGAAGGTGCTCGAACACGTACGGCACGCCCGGGAACGTCGTCACGCCGTAGCGGACGACGTCCGCGGCGATCTCGCGCGGCGAGAATCGCTCGCGGAGCACGATCGCGGATCCCTGAAGGAAGAGCGGCAGCACCAGATTGCCGAGCCCGTACGAGTGCGCGAGCGGAATGGCCGCGAGGTTGACGTCGGCGGGACCGATGTCCATGGCCTGGGCGATGTGCGCGGCGTCGTGCACGAGATGCGACTCGTGGGCGATCACCGCGCGCGCGCGGCCCGTGGAGCCGGACGTCACCTTCAGCACGACGGGCTCGCCTGCCGTGTCTCGGCGCCAGTCGGCGCTCGCACGCGGCCCGATAGGCACCAGGGCGAGGCCGGACGGGAGCGGATGGTGCGGGATGACGCCGTTCGCGACGGTGTCGGCTGGAACGACGGCCGCGTCGGCGCCAAAGCGCGCGCCGGTGGCCAGTGCCTGGTCGAGACCGCCGTCGCCGTCGAGCAGCAGTACGGCCGCGTCGGCGTCGAGGATGGCGAGCAGCAAGGCGAGGAACGCCGGTCGATTGCCCACTCTGGCGACGAGACACGGCCGAGCGGGGAGACGGCCCCGCGCCAGCGCGTCGCCGATGCTGCGAGCATCGGCCGCCAGCTGTCGCCGGGCCCGCGTGCGGCCGGCGGCAGGATCGTGGACGGCCGGACGATCGGGGGCCTCGCGGGCGAGTCGGCGGAACGCTTCGGCAATCGAGCTCGGCATCGTGGGCGATCGCGCGAAGTATAATGTGCCGTTCGTCAGGGATGAACATCCTCCTCCTGCGCCCGGCGCCCCGCAACGAGCAGTTCGGCCTCGCCCCGTTCTTCAGGATCGAACCTCTCGGCATGGAGTACGTCGCTGCCGCGCTCGAAGCGCGCGGGCACCGCGTCGTCCTGCGGGATCTGCGCTTCGCCGAGCCCATCGACTCACTGATGCGGACCGTACGCCCCGGGGTCGTCGGCATCGCCTGCATGCACGCGCTCGAGATCGACGACGTCCGGGACGTCGTCTCCGGCGTGCGCGCGGTTGCGCCGGACGTGACGGTGGTCGTCGGCGGCCATTCGGCGGCTGCGTTTCCGGCGCCGTTCTTCGACGACGGCGTCGACGCCGTCTGCCTCGACGACGGCGAACGCGCGGTCCCGGCGCTCGTGGATGCGATTGCGGCGAGGTCGAGGATCGAGGACGTGCCGGGGTGGCTCGTCCGCGGCGACGCGGGCTGGCGGAGGACGCCCGAGCCCGAGACGACCTTCGCGCTCGACGACGTCCCACTGCCGGCGCGCCGCCTGGTGTCCGGATGGCGGCGCCGTTACGCGTGCTTCCATCATCGGCCGGCGTATCTGATTGAAACCGCGCGGGGCTGTCCATTCCGCTGCTCGTTCTGCTCGGTCTGGCAGTTGTTCGACCGGTCGGTGCGCGAACGATCGATCCAGTCGGTCTGCGACGACTTCGCCGCCACGGGCGATCAGATCTTCATCGCCGACGATCTGTTCTGGCACCATCCGTCACGCAGCCTGGCGCTCGCCAAGGCGCTCCAGGCGCGCGGCGTGCGCAAGGACTGGATCCTCGTGCAGTCGCGCGTGGACACGGTCGCACGGCATCCGGAGCTCCTCGAAGCCTGGCGCCCGCTCGCGCGCGAGTTCGACATCTTCTTCGGGCTCGAGGCCGCGACCAACGCCGGGCTGGCGACCCTCACGAAGGACGCCACGATCGACCACACGGCCGGCGCCGTCGCAATCGCGCGGGAGCTTCGCTACGGCGTCACCGGCAACTTCGTGATCGACCCCGACTGGACCGAGAGCGACTTCGAGGGCCTGTGGGCCTTCGTCGATCGGCACAAGCTCGGCCGCGCCGGCTTCACGATCCTCACGCCCCTGCCGGGCACGGCGTACTACGACGCGTCACGGGACCGCATTCGCGCGGTGCGCTGGTCGCAGTTCGACATGCACCACCTGCTCTGGGAGCCACGGCTCGGCGTCGAGCGCTTCTTCGAGCTCTATTGCGAGACGTGGCGCCGCTCGGTGCTGAACCTGAAGGGCGAGAAGAAGATCTGGCACTGGCTGGCGCACGCCAGGCCGCGCCACTGGGCGCACCTGCTGCGCGTGCTCCAGCGAACGCAGCTGATGCTGCAACCCGAGCACTACGTCCGCGATCACGCGCTCCAGCCCGCGACGGCCGAGCCGCAGGCGATGGCCGGCTGACGTCAGTTCTTCCGATTCAAGACCGCGAAGGCGTCGTCGGCGAGCGGGACGTTCGTGCGGATGTCGCGCAGGTCGAACGTCTTGCTGTCCCCGCTCGGGTACTGCATCGTCGTCTTGACCAAGAGCAATCGTGTGCGGTCGATCCAGAGGCGCAGGCGCGCGAGACCTTCGGCGACCTGCTTGCGTTTCGGCACGAAATCGAGCCGATACGGGCTCTGGCCGCCAGGATCGGCAGCGAGCGTGATGGTGAACGTCTGGCGGAGCTCCTGCGGCGATGCGTCGGTGAAGTACTTGCGCACGCGCTTCTGAATGGTCGAAATGTCGAGCTCTTCGCGGTCGCCGGGTCCCGGCCCCACGACGACCAGCCGCGACTCGTCGAGCGCGACGATCTTGGCGACCGGCGCCGTGTAGGTCATGACCACCCTGAGCGGCAGCGCGGCGATGAGCGTGCCGCTCGCCACCAGTGGATCACGCAGCAGCGTGGAGACCGTCGTTTCGCTGAAGGACGCGCTGAGCGTCTTGACGGAGGCCTGCGCGGCTCTCCCTCGTGCGAAGAGATCGTCGAGAGGATCCTGGCTCTGCCGGGCGCTCGCGCTCGGCAGGGCGAGCAGCACGCCCGTCACGAGGGCAAAGAGTAGCTTCACGTGCTGGGGTCCGAGAACTCTGCTTCGCGCGGAACCTTCATGATAGCGTAGTCTGCAGCTGCGGCGCGGCTCTGCCCGTGTCTCGAGGACGTGATCGTGAAGACTCTGCGATTGGCACCGCGTCCGTCGCCCCGCCTGTCCTGATGTCGAGCCTGGCGCCGAACGTCCTGACGGTCGACGTCGAGGAATGGTTCCACATCTGCGGCGTCGATGGGGCGCTGGCGCCGGAGAGGTGGCCCGCGCTGCCGAGCCGGGTGGTCGAGACGACCGATCGGCTGCTCGACATGGTCGACCGCGTGCAGGTCAAGGCCACCTTCTTCGTGCTCGGCTACGTGGCCGAGCGTCATCCGCAACTCGTCGAACGGATCGCCGGCGCGGGACACGAAATCGGCTCGCACGGCCACATGCACGCTCGCGTGTACGAGTTGACGCCGGAGACCTTTGCGGCCGATCTGGATCGCAGTCTCGCCGCGATCGCGGCATGCGGCGTCCGCGGCGTGCAGGGATTCCGCGCGCCGGAGTGGTCGATCAACGACCGCTCGCTCTGGGCGCTCGATGTCCTCGCCCGCAGGGGCTTTCTGTACGATTCGAGCATGGCGCCGATGCGGATCGTCGGCAATCCGGCCTATCCGCGCACGCCCTATCGGCGGACGACGGACTCCGGATCGATCCTCGAGTATCCGCCGGCGGTCGTCCGGCGGTTCGGCTACGACATGCCGTTCGGCGGCGGTTGGGGCCTCAGGATGAGCAGGCCGCGGACCGTCCTGCGTGAGCTCGACGCGCGCACACGCGCCGGGGTGACCAGCGTGATGTGGGTCCACCCGTGGGAGATCGACGCGAATCCTCCGTCGGCATGGCTTCCCCCCGGCAAGCACTTCGCGCACTTCTTTCGGCTGTCCGGCTTCGCCAGCCGCCTCGAAGCGATTCTGCGGAGCGCGACATTCGGTCCCCTCGGCCCGCTCGCGGTAGCCAGCCCATCATGACCCGCGTGCGCGTGCTGTTCGCGGCCGCAATTCTTGCGGCGTCCTCGGCATTCGCGCAGACCAACGCCGTCAGTGGCGCGCTTCGCGGCCGCATCGGCCTCGACGATCGGCTCGAAGCGCCGTCCGTCGCCGTGCAGGCGCTGGATCGGCTCAACGGCGCCGCTGCCGGCCTGCCGATGTTCGTCCGCTTGAGCGTGTCGTGGGCGACGCTCCAGCGCGCGTCTGCCGAGGGCTGGACGGTGCTCGACGAGCGGCTGAGCGCCTACACTCGGCGCAATCTTCCCGTCCTGCTCGCGGTGGGGCCGCCTCAGGGCGACGTCGCGGACACGGCGACGTGGATGCCGCTCGTCCAGGCCCTCGCCGAGCATCTCCGAGGCCGCGTCGCGGGGTATCAGATCGAGGCGGACACCGGCGCCCGCGATGCGCGCGAGTACGCGTTTCAGATCAAGCTGGCCTCGGTGCGCATTCGCGCGATCGACGCCGGAGCGATCATCGCCCAGGCGACGGTGCAGCCCGACGACGCCGCCTGGCTCGCCGCCGTCTACGACGAAGGCACGGCGCCCTATGTCGACCTGGCGCCGCTCGCGGCGTCCGCGGATGCTGCCGCCGAAAGCGCCCTGGCGCCCCTCGAGAAGCTCATTGCCGGGCGGGATCCGTCGGCGTCGAGGCTCCGCGTCGGTGTCGCGCTCGACGAGCCGGCCGGACGCGCCGGTGGACGGCTGTTGACGACGATGTTCGCACTCCTGGGTGAACCGGGCATGGCCGGCGCCACATTCGCCGGCAGCGTCGACGCGATGGCGCCTGCGCTTGCCGCGGCCATCGACGTCAAGGATCTCCTCGCCAGCGAGCTCATCACGATCGACGACCAATCGGTCTCGCTGGCGCTGGAGATCGACGGCGCCGGCGTCACGGGCACCGTGCCGCATCGCGTCTTCTACAACGCGTCGATCGGCGGGATCTACGTCGTGTACTGGGGCGTCGACGCCGGCGCCGACCGCGTCACGGTCGCGCTCACCGACGCGACCGGCCGCTCGCCGATGGCGCGCGATCCAATCAGACGGCAGGTCACCGCCGTCCAGGGCTTCTCCTGGAACGACACCACGAAGATCTCGCGGATGATCGTGCACGCGTCGGAGACGCCGGTCGTGATCGACTTCAACTACGGCGCCGCGAATACCTTTACGATGAGGGCCGACGTCACCGCCGCCGGCGGTCTCGCCGTCGAGGAGATCGTCGCCAGGAATCAGCGCGCGCAGGCGGCTCAATCGAACGCGTTCAAGACCTATATGGCGACGCTGCGGCAGGAGCTCCACTTCCGTCCGTCGCCGACCCAGGTCTTCGACGTCGTCTCCGACAACCGGTTCTTCTATGGCGCCGATGGCGTCGAGTGGGAGGAACGCGGCTTCTCCGTGAACGGGGCGAAGTGGGGACCGAACCATCCGGGTGTGCCGCTGCTGCAGGCGGAGAAAGTGCTGACGCTGCCGCTGGACCTGCGGCTCGATGCCGACTACCGCTACGCCCTCGAGCGCACCGAGACCGTCGACGGCCGTCTCTGCTACGTCGTGTCGTTCGAGCCGACCGACCGGGCGGCGTCGCGCTATCGCGGGTGGGTCTGGATTGACGCCGAGACCTTCCTGCGCCTCAAGCTGCAGACGATTCAGACGCACCTCGAGGGCATGATCGTCTCGAGCGAAGAGATCACGCGCTCCGGGCCGGTGCAGGGGAGAGGGGAGACGCCGCTGTTCCTGCCGACGCGGCTCTCGACCAAGCAGACGCTGCTCATCGCCGGCCGCAACCTGCTCCTCGAGAAAGAGGAGTGGTTCTCGGACTTCCGCGTGGACGCGCCGGACTTCGAGGACGAACGCCGAGCCGCGCGCGCGAGCGACCACATCATGTTCCGCGACACCGATGCCGGTGTCCGCTACTTCGTCAAGAAGGGCGATGACCGCGTCGTGAGCGACCGTGTCCGAACGTCGAGCCGCGCATTGGCGATGGGCACGACGATCGACCCGACGTTCCAGTTCCCGCTTCCGATCTTCGGCATCAACTACCTGAACTTCGACGTCAAGGGCACAGGCAGCCAGCTGGCGCTGCTCTTCGCCGGCGTGTTCGTGGCCGGCAACCTGCAGACGCCGAAGGTCGGACGGACGCCGTTCGATGCGAGCCTGGATTTCTACGGGATTGCCGTCCCGGGGACGGATCGGCGGTACGACGCCGGCGGGGAACAGGTCGACGAACGCGTGCTCAACATCCCGGCGTCGACCGGTCTCAATCTGGGCTACCAGTTCACGCCGTTCCAGAAGGTCTCCGCCGGCTACTCCTTGCGCTACGACGCGTACTTCCGTGCGCCGGACACGGCCGAGGACTTCCCGATCCCGTCCGGCACCGCCACGCACGGCGGCACCATCGCCTACGAGTTCAGCCGCCACGGCTACAAGGTCGGGGCGACGGCGTCGGCGTTCGCCCGGGCATCGTGGAAGCCATGGGGGCGGCCCGGCGACTACGCGCCCGAAGCGAAGACCTACCGGCGCTATTCGATCGGCGGATCGAAGGACGTGCTCTTCGGGCCGTTCCAATCGGTTCATGCCGGCGTCGCCTGGTACGGCGGCGCCCGGCTCGATCGATTCAGCCGGTATCAGTTCGGCCTCTTCGACGAGGTGCGCATGCACGGCGTTCCCTCGGCAGGCATCCGCTTCGACGAGCTCGTGCTGATGCGCGGGTCGTATTCCTTCAACGTCCTCGACATCTACCGCCTCGACCTGTTCATCGATCACGCCCGCGGGCGCGACCCGTCCGACCGTGCGTTGTGGCGGCCGGTCACCGGCACCGGCGTGGCGGTGACGTTCAAGACGCCCTGGAACACGATGTTCACCGCCGACATCGGCAAGAGCTTCATTCCGGATCTCTATCGCGGGACCGGATCGGTCGTGCTGCAGGTGCTGTTCCTGAAGCCGCTCTGACGCGGGATCGCCATCCGTCCACGCACGATCGACCTGCGCGCGCCGCGCGCGCGCCCGTGCGGGCTAGGGCTTGAGGTGCGCGACGCCCTCGATTTCCACGAGCAGCTCGCGTCGGCACAGAGCGGCCTCGACGTACTCGACGGCCGGGACGTCCGGGGCGAGGCGGTGCACGAGGCTCTCGATCTGGGCGGCGTGGTCGGCGTCGCGCA
Organism: uncultured Acidobacteriota bacterium; assembly: GCA_963764505.1. GTDB lineage: Bacteria > Acidobacteriota > Vicinamibacteria > Vicinamibacterales > SCN-69-37 > CAVXSP01. The sequence goes on from CAVXSP010000002.1 coordinate 121,597, forward strand.
CGTGCACGCGCAGGCTGCGCAGCGCGTCGAGGCCGCCGGCGCCCGACCGCGAGGCGGCGCCGATCAAGGCGTCGATGTTGCGGAAGGTCTCGCGCACCTGTCCGTCGACGTCGTCGTCGTGTCGGGAGTGTTGACCGAGAATGCTCGCGGTCCCGCCGATGAGGAGCGTCGAGCCGAGCCGCGTCGCGCGCGAGAAGCACGGCGGTCGGCGGCCATAGCGGTGCGAGTACCTGGTACGCCGGAATCTGCCGAGGATTCTCGAGCGGCGCGCCGGGCTGGTCGGTGGCCAGGACGTGGACCGACAGCGCGTCGGCATCGGCGCTGACGGTGGACGCTGTCGGCAGCGCCATCGCAAACGCCCGAACGTCGCCAAACCACTCGCAGTAGGCCGCAAAGCGCCCGGCGTTGAACGTCATGTACCGATCCTCGTCGCCAAGCGGCGCGTGGATGTCGGGGACGAAGTTCCAGACGCGCACGCAGTGGCGCTGTTGACGATGGACTTCGTGCAGCAGGTCGGCGTAGAGGCGCGCGACCTCGCGGCACAGCGCGGCTGCCGGGAGCGCCACCGCCTCGGGAATACTGCCGGTCACGAGGGAGAACCGGCCGGCACGTCGCGACACGAGCGCCGTGCCTCGCCGGCCCACGACATGCCGGCGATCCGCATCGCTCGTCGGGAACAGATCGACGACCCAGGCCGGGGGCAGCGGCCGCAACCGAAGCACGGCACCGGGCGGGCGCGGCGTCGCTGGCTGCATTTTCGCGACGATTCTATTACAGGCCTCGCACGTGCCTGCCGGGCCGCACGCCAGTCGTCGCGCGTCGTGGGCGCGGCCGTTCGGTGGCATACTGTCGCCCCATGTCAACCGCCGCGGCCTGCGATTGCGACGTCGTCGTCGCGGGCGGAGGTCCGGCCGGCTCGGCCGCGTCGGCGTGGCTCGCGCGCGGCGGCCATTCGGTCACGCTCTTCGAGCGAGACAGTTTTCCCCGCTTTCACATCGGCGAATCGCTGCTCGCGTCGGTCAACGACGCGCTGGCGGCCATCGGGGCGGACCACCTGGTGCGCGACGCGGGCTTCCCGCAGAAGTGGGGCGCGACGTTCATGCTCGGCGACGGCAGCGTCGAGCGCCATGCCGATTTCGGCACGGCGCCCGATGTCGCGACGCCGCAGACCTGGCAGGTCTCGCGCGCCGAGTTCGACGACCTGCTGCTTCGGCACGCGTCCGCGAGCGGCGTGGCCGTGCACGAGCGCCATCGCGTCGTCGACGTCACGTTCGACCGCGATGGCGTCACCGTCACGGTTCAGCAGACGGCTCCGGATCGTGGGAAGCGCACCGTGCGGGCGCGTGCCTTCGTGGATGCGTCGGGCCGGGCGGCGCTGCTGTCGCGCCAATTCGGCTTGCGCATCGACGAGCCGCGGCTGGCGAGCATCGCGGTGTTCTCGCACTACTCGGGCGTTCCGCGCCGGTCCGGGCGGCGCGCCGGCGACATCCGCATCGTCTCGCGGTCGGATCTGGGCTGGTTCTGGCTCATCCCGATCTCCCAGAATCTGACGAGCGTCGGCCTGGTCCTGCCGATGCGGGCGTTTCGCGCCGTGCCGTCGATGGAGCCTGCCGCGCTGCTCGACCACGTGATTGCCGGAACCCCAGTCGTCGCCGGCCTGCTCGCCGGCGCACGTCGCGAATGGCCGGTCAGGGTCGAGAAGGACTTTTCGTTCCGGTCGCGCGCGTATGCCGGGGATCGCTGGGTCCTGGCCGGCGACGCCGGCTCGTTTCTCGATCCGGTGTTTTCGACCGGCGTCGCGATCGCCCTCGAGTCGGGTATCGAGGCCGGTCAGGCGATGGCCCGCGGATTGGCGTCTGGCGATTTGTCGCGGGCGCAGTTCGATCGCTACGCGCGTCGTCAGCGGCAGCGGTATCTCTCGTTCCGCCGCTTCGTCCTCGGGTTCTACCGGCCGGAGTTCCGGGATCTGTTCTTCGCGGAGGACCCGCCGCCGCGGCTGTTTCGCGCGCTGGTCACCGTCTTCGCCGGCTACTGGCGGCCGTCACTCGAGACGCGCGTCTGGGTGGCGACGTTCTTCCTGCTCGTCCGTCTCCAACGCTGGTTCCGATTCGCGCCCTCGTTCCGTCGGCCGAGGGCGGCGGGCCGGGGCCGCGAATCGGCCATGGACAGCCCCATGGCGCGGTGACCATGCTGCATCCGCCGCTCCCGCTGCGCCGTCAGGTACTGGCAACGACCGGAAGATCGGCAGCGTGTCGTCAACACGATGTTCGACCGGACGGCGCGCCACTACGATCGCGCCTGCGCGATCATGTCGCTTGGATCCGGCGGCGCCTATCGGCGCGCGGCGTTGAGCCGCGCCGGCGTGAAGCGGGGCATGACGCTGCTCGACGTCGGCACCGGGACAGGACTGCTCGCGCGCGAGGCCGCGCGGCTGGTCGGCGCGGGCGGGCGTGTGGTCGGCGTCGATCCGTCGTTCGAGATGATGGCGACCGGCCGCGGCCGCGGCGCCATGGGGCTCGTCCAGGGCGTCGGCGAGGTGCTGCCGTTTGGCAACGCGCGCTTCGATGTCGTGACGATGGGCTATGCGCTGCGCCACGTCAGCGACCTCGACCAGACGTTCGCGGAATACGCCCGCGTGCTGAAGCCGTCAGGAACGCTCCTGCTCCTCGAGATCACGAAGCCCGTCTCGGCGTTCGGTTCGGCGCTGACGCAGGTGTACTTCGGGACGATCGTGCCCTGCCTCGCGAGGATTGGGACGCGCAGCGCCGAGTCGTCGCGGCTGATGAAGTTCTACTGGGACACCATCGCGAACTGCGTCGCGCCAGAAGTCATCCTCGAGTCGCTCCGACGGACCGGGTTCGCTGCCGACCGAACGGTCGTCGCCGGCATCTTCAGCGAGTACTCCGCGACGCGGGGCCGGTGACCGGAGCCGACGACTCGGCCCGCAGGCGTTCACCCGGTCTCCGCACTTGTGCGCGCGCCAGGCGGCCGGCCCGCGCGGCTCTAGTAGGATTGAGCGGTGCGTTCGCCGGAGGAGGTTCTCGCGCTGCTGCCGCATCGGCCGCCGATGCGGCTCGTCGAGGAGGTCGTGGAGATCGTGCCCGGGAAGATGGCTCGCACCCGGCGCGTGGCCCGACCGGACGACTGGTACTTCAACGGCCATTTTCCCGGCCAGCCGGTGGTTCCGGCCATCGTGCTCATCGAGCTCGTGGCCCAGACCGGAGGACTCGCGGCGGGCGCCGACGAGGTCACGCCGCTCTCTTATCGCGTCGCCGCGGTCGGCCGGTTCAAGTTTCCGGCGCCGTCGGCGCCGGGCGCGTTGCTCGAAACGACGGCCCAGGTGACCGGCGCGATGGGCGCGCTGCTCCGCGTCGAAGGCACGGTCACCGCGGATGGCGTCACCGTGGCTGCCGGCGAGGTCACTCTGGCGCGCCTCGCGCGCGCCCAGGCTTGATCCGGTGGAGACGGTGGGAGCTTCCGCGCGCCTGCTGTCCAGCCGTTCCCAACGCCTCGTCCGGACCCTCTATCGGCTCCGCACCGAAGCCGGGAGCCCCGCGCGTCAGGCGTGTTCGATTGCGCTCGGTCTGTTCATCGGCGCGACACCGTTGTTCGGTCTGCACCTGGCCATGGCCATCGGCCTGGGCTGGCTGCTTCGCCTGAACCGACTCAAGGTCTACCTCGCGGCCAACATCTCGAATCCGTTCGTCGCGCCGTTTCTCGTCACGGCGGAGCTGCAGGTCGATCCTGGCTCCGGCGCGGCCGCTTCTACACGCCGTCGGGGCTGGCCGACGTGCGGCTGCTCGGCGTCACGAGCGACCTCGCAATCGGCAGCGTCGTCGTTGGCTGCGTCCTGGCGCTCGCGGGCGGGCTGTTGACCTACGGCGTGCTCGCCAATCGTCCGACACGCGCCCTTCAACACGTGCTCGACGCCGCGGCCGAGCGCTTCCTGCCTGTCGGCATCGCGGCGTGGGAGTTCGCGTCGGCAAAACTGCGGATGGATCCGGTCTACCAGACGGTCCTCGAAGACGGCGTCCTTCCCGGCCGCGGCACGATCCTCGACCTCGGCTGCGGTCAGGGGCTGATGCTCGCGCTCCTGGCCAGCGCGCGTGATCTGGGCGGCACCGATCGCTGGCCCGCCGACTGGCCGAGTCCGCCGCGCGACGTGCGGCTCCTCGGCATCGAGCTCGGCCCGCGCATCGCCTCGCGCGCCCGCCGGGCCCTCGCCGGCGCCGCGGAGATCGACACGCGCGACGTGCTCCAGGCGGATCTTCCGCCAAGCGACGCGGTGCTCGTCTTCGACGTCCTCCACATGCTGCCGCCCGACGCGCAGGTGCGGCTGCTCGACCGCATCGCGGCCGCGCTCCGGCCCGGCGGAGTCGTCGTGCTGCGCGAGGCCGACGCGGCGGGCGGCTGGCGCCTGCAGGTGGTGCGCTGGACGAACTGGCTGCGAGCCGCGTTCGAGGGGCACCCGGGGCGGCGATTCGCATTCCGCACGGCCGACGAATGGACGACGCTGCTCAGACGACGTGGCTTGGCCGTCGAGCGATCGAAATCCAGCTCCGGTTCGACCCGCGGCCTCGCCAACTTCCTGATCTACGGCCGTCGTGCGGCTGTGCCGGCGTCCCCGGACTGATCATCGGGCGGCAAGGCCCGCCACAGGCTCCAGGGGCCGAAACGGACGACCTGTCGCAAGGGCCGGCCCCGCTCGTCGATCTCCACGCCGAACGCCAAATCGCAGGTCGTGGCCGAGCAGTCGCGGATGTGTGACCAGAGCACCAGCCGGTCCTCGAGCGTGACGATCGGAATGCCGGCCAGGACGGCAAAGTGCCGCGCGACGGGGGTCCGCCACGCCGCGTCGGGCACGAGCTCCACCGGGGTCGATTCGCGCGTGAAGAGCGTCGCGGTCCGCCCCGTCCATGCGTCCATCTCCCAACCGCGCCGGCTCCGACCGTTCGCGCCGAACGCCCGCCAGGTCGAGAACGATCGATTCACGGCGTGCAGCGGACCGACGATCCAATCGGCGTCGCCGGAGTCTACCGCCGCGGCGAGCAGGTGCGCGCCGCGATTCTGGCTCGCCGCTTTGACGCCGACGAGCGCGGCGAGGAGCGCGACGGTCAGGACCGCGCCCGTCGTGCGCCGCCGCCGCGTGACCACGGCGCCCGCCACGATCACCGCGACGAGCAGCAGGTCGGCCATGGCGAACCAGTGCGGCCCCAGACGGATCGACCAGAGCGGCGCGAAGAGCCGCATGTCGCTGCCACTGATCAGATCCAGGCCCAGATGGCCGAGCGCGACCCCAAGCCAGGCGGCGATCCAGAGGCGAAGCAGCCGGGCGTCTCGCACGACGGACCGGACGACCAGCGCGGTGGCGATCGCGACGACAGGCGACCAGATCAGGCTGTGCGTGCCGGCCTCGTGATGCAGCAAGTACACGTCCCAGCCGCGCCGCATCCACAGAATGTCCGCGTCGGGCGCGATCGCCCCGAGGGTCGCGGCGGCCGTGGCGCCGCGGCCGAGACGCCCCCGCCCGTCGAGGCACGCGATCGTGTGGCCGAGCAGACAGTGGGAGACCGGATCCACCGTCAGGGTCCGGCAGGCGTTGGAAGCGCGCCGGGCCGTGGGGTGTCGTCCTCCTGCGTGGCCCAGAAGGGATAGAACTGGTACCAGGACTCGGGATGTCGCGTGATCTTCTCTTCGAAGAAGCTGGCGACCGCTTGCGTCGCGCTGGCGATCGCGCCGTGGCGGTCGACGTCGGGGGCGATCTGGATGGCCGGTCCGGTCTCGATCGCGAACCGTCCGTCCGGCAGGCGGAAGACGGCCAGCGGCACGAGGGGCGCGCCGGTCCACGAGGCGACCAGGGCCGGAGTGCGGAGGAAGTACGCACGGCGGCCGAAGAACGACACGGCCACGCGGTCGCGGCCGAAGTGCCGATCCACGAGCAGTGCGACGACCTCGTTGCGGGCGAGGTGCTCGCGGATGCGGAGGCCGGTCTCGAGCCCCTGGCGCACCTCGATGGTGCCGATCCCGAGGGAGGCCCGGAACTCGCGCCGGCGTCGCGTCACCTGCTCGCTCGGTTCGCGCATCGCCACGACCGACAGCGAGTGACTGGTCAGTTGACGGAGGAACACGCCGCCGATTTCCCAGTTGCCGAAGTGGGCCGACACGCCCAGCACGCCGCGGCCCGCGCCATCGCCTCGTCGAACGACGCGGTGTCCTGCCGTCCGATCATCGCGGTCAGCTGGTCGGCCGGCGTGAGAGGCTGCGGATGAAATCGATTGCGTCACGGGCGTAGTTGCGATACGTGGCGAGCGCCAGGCGCTCCAGTTGGGCGTCGTCGGCCTCCGGCCGCACGGCGCGGAGGTTCTCGATGAGCGCCTGCCGGCCGGTCGTCTGCAGCCGGTACGCGATCCACGTGCCGACGTGCCCGATGGGATACGTGATCCAGCGGGGCAGGCGCGACACGCCGTGATAGGTCGCGCCGAAGATGAGGCCGTTGTTCAGGCCGCTGGGATGCCAGCGTGGCGCCGCGGGCCTCGAGGTGGCCGTCATTGAAGCGACTCGGGGAAGAAGCGGTACCGCACGGCCAGGAAGCAGGTCCGCGTCGTGTCGCGCACGGGCCGGAGCTTGCTCGTCGAGCTGCCGGCCTGCATGCGGATGGGCGCGTGCGCGATCCGGGCGCCTCGCCGCGCCAGCTTGATCAGCATCTCCGTCTCGATCTCGTAGCCGCGTCCGGTCAGCCGCACGCGCCGCAGCAGCTCGGTCGCGATCAGCCGGAAGCCGGACTGCGCGTCGCGCACGGGAACGCCGACGAAGATCGCCGATATCACCCGGTTGCTGATCGTGTTCGTATAGTAGCGCGAGGCCGGCATCAGTCGGCGGTCGAACGGGCGTGCGCCGATGACGAGGTCGCCGCGTCCGCTGCGTGCCGCCGCGATGAGCGCGGGCGCGTCGGCCGGGTCGTGCTGCAGATCGCCGTCGATGAACAGCACGTGCGAGAAGTCGCGCGGGAGCAGCGTTGCGAGCCCGGAACGGATCGCCATGCCCTTGCCGGCGTTCCGCGGATGTCGCAGGACTTCGGCGCCCGCCGCCTCGGCGTGCCGGTGCGTCCCGTCCGTCGATCCGTCGTCGACGACGAGGACGGTCGAGACGTGCGGCTGCAGCCCGCGCACCACGCGTTCGATCGTCGCGGCCTCGTTGTAGGCCGAGACCAGTGCGGCAATCCTCATCGCCGGCGTCCCATCACGATCGCCGGCAGCACGAGGAGCGACGCGACGAGGCTGCCGGCCACCGTGAGCGTCGTCACCAGGCCCAGCAGGCGCAGCGGACGATAGCTCGAGAAGGCGAGCGAGCCGAAGCCGAGAATCGTGGACGCCCCGGCCAGCAGGATGGCCGGCGCCATCTCGGTGAGCGCGATGGAAAGACCATCCGCGCCGGCGTGCAGCGTCCGGTGCAGCACGTGCACGCCATAGTCCACGCTGATCCCGACCGACATCAGGAGGGCGAACACGCTGAACAGGTCCAGCTCGACGCGGAACAGCGCGAGCAGGCCGGCCGCCCAGAGCAGGCTGAGCGCGGTCGGCACGAGCGCCAGCGCGACCACGCGGGGATCGCGAAACGCCACGATCACGATGAGAACGACCGCGACCGTGCCGATGGCCGCGCCGCTCAGAAAGCTGGGCCAGAACCTCTGCGCCAGTTCGGCGTTCACGGGGCCGACGCCGGTCAGCCGCAGCGGCGCGCCCAGGCGCGCCACCACTTCGCCGACGCGCGCGCGCTCGGCATCCGAGCGCGGATACACGTACGTCACCGTGGCGTACTCGTCACCGCTCCGCTGCACGAATTGGCCCAAAAGATCCGCCAAGCCGTGCGCATTGTAGCCGTCGAGCGTGAGGCGCTGCGCCGGGTCGAGCAGCACGGGCAGGCGGGCGGTGAACGCGTCGAACGTGCCCGGCCGGAAGCCGGCGGCGTCGGCCGCCTGCGCAATCCGGTCCGGCAGTGCGCCCAGCGAGGCGCGCGCGTCGGCCGCGAGCGCCGCGACCGCCTCCGCCGCGCGCGCGGCGGTAGCAGCGCCGAGACCGCGCTGACGGGCACGGCCGGGGCGTCCTGCAGCGCGCCCTCGAGCCGACTGTGGGCGTCGACGAGCGCGTCGAGATCCGGGCCGGTGGCCAGCACAATCATCGTGTCGGCCGGCAGCCCGAACCGCTGCGCCAGCCGGGCATCTGCCTCCTCGCCGGGAGTGTCCGTCTTCAGCCGGTCGAGCGTCGGCACGAGCCGCAGGGCCGGCGCCGCAATCGCGCAGACGACCGTCATCAACCCGGCGGCCGCGACGATGAGCCGGCGCCGCCGCGAGACGAGCGCCGGCAGCCATCGTGCCTCCAGCCGTCGCAGCTGGTTCGGCGTCGGGTGCGGCGGCGCGAGGGCCGGCACCATGGCCAGCGTGAAGACGCCGCACAGCAGGATGCCGATCCCGACAATGCGCCCGAGCCCGGCGAGCGCGGGGAAGTCGAGGAGCGCGAGACCCAGAAACGTCGCCGCCGTGGTCGTGAAGCCGATGGTCAGGCTCACGGCCGGTGACGCGAGCCCCGCCACGGCTCCTTCGGCGTCCTGTCCCCGTCGTCGGCCGGTGAGATAGGCGACGTCCAGGAGCAGCGTGCCGTCCACTCCGAGCCCGAACAGCATGGCCGCGCTGCCGCTCGCCGCCGTCGACAGCGGTTCGAACAGCCCGCAGACGACAATCGTCACGAGCGACGCCAGCAATCGGCGCCGCGACCAGCAGGAGCGGCCGCGGGCTCCGGAACACGAGGACGACGAGCAGGGTCACGGTGACGAACGACGCCACGCCGTTGCGGATGCTCTCGGTGCGGACGAGCGTCGACTTCCGGTGCGATGCGGTATCCGCCGCCTTCCTCGATGGTGAGCGGCGGCAGCGGATCGCCCGCCTCGTCCTTCGGCTGGGCGAGGGTCTCGGCGGCGATGGCGTCGAGACTCGCGTTCAGCCCGCGCGAGAAGTCCACGTTCTGCGGAGGCGCGACAGGCTGGGCGATGATCAGCCGGCTGCGCCCGTCGGCCGGACATAGCCGCGGCCGTCTCCGCTCCAGCCGAGTGGCAGCCCCTCGCTCCGCAGCCGATCGCGCAAGAGGACGAGCCAGCCCAGCGGATCGTTCTGGACGAGTTCGCGCATGTCCGCGCTCGGGATCGTGAGGCGATAGCGGGCCTCGGCGAGGGCGGCGCCGAGCGCGGGCCGTTCGAGTCGAGCGAGCGCCTCGCGCGTCGCCGGCGGATCGAGCAGGAGCAGCCGGCGATCGAGCAGATAGCTCCAGTCGCGTCCGGGCTCGTTCGCGCCGCCGTGCACGTCGTGGAGGTGGGGCAGCGCGCGGAGGCGGGTGAGGTATCCCGCGATGGCGTCGTCGTACTGCGCGATCGTGTGGCCGTCCGGGGCCTGGATCGAGACGAACAGCCGATCGAGGCTGCCGAAGTCGTCGAGATACGTGCGGAACGCCTGGAACGTCGGCGCGCGCTGCGGCAGGAGATCGAGGACGTTCGAGTTGAACGACACCGACGTGACGCCGGCCGCCGCGGCGATCCCGATGACCGCCATGATGGCGAGCGTGGCGTGGCGATAGCGGAACGCTGCGACCAGCAGGCGTCGGAAGGCGAGCTCCATCTGGGGCTGGAGTGGCGCGGCCGCTCGCGGCGCGGCGCCGAGTCAGAGCCAACAGTATAGCTGACGGTGCGCGTCACCTGAGACCGGGGACCTGTCTCGGAAGGATATAATCGCCCTCGACTGATTGATGCGGCCGCTCGCAATCACGGGACGGAGCAGCTTTTCCGGTTTCGGCATAGGCGCCGCGTCGTTCGAAAGCGGACTTGCCGCGGGCCGCACCGCCATCGCGCCGG
>CAVXSP010000003.1:0-319871 GCA_963764505.1 uncultured Acidobacteriota bacterium
TCGCCCGAGCCGGCGCGCCATCGACCTGACCGGCGCGGCGCTGCTGCTCAGCGACGTAACGACCATCCTCGGCGCCGGCCCCTCCATCGACCTGCTCGCCCATCGAACCGTCGCGGTTCTCGAGAGCGCTTTCGGCCCGGGCCGTGTCGAGCTCCAGACAGAGCCCGCGCGCGAATACCAGACGGAACCGGCCACCCAGTGGGAACAGGCCAGCGACGGCACCGTCCGGATCCGCGTCCAGGGCTCCGACCGATCCGTGGCCATTCACGTGCGCCAGGTCCGCTCGCTCGACGAAGTGTCGCTCGTCAAGAGCATCGCCGACCTCGTCCGTGCCGCCGTCCACCGAACCACCGGACTCGATGCCGACGAAGACGAGCCCAATCTCTGGCCCCGCGCACCCGTGCCCGGCACCGATGACACCGTGTTCCAATCGCCCCGGATGACCGAGCTCGTCAGAATCGCCATGCGCCTCGCCACGACCGAGCTCCCCATCCTGATCGCGGGCGAGACCGGCACGGGCAAGGAAGTGTTCGCGCGGCTCATCCACGAGCACAGCCGTTCCAAACGCGGCCCATTCGTGCCCTACAACTGCTCCAACATGCCGCGCGACCTCGTCGAGAGCCAGCTCTTCGGCCATCGACGCGGCGCCTTCACCGGCGCGACCGACTCGTTTCCCGGCCTGATCCGCTCGGCCGAGCACGGCACCCTGTTCCTCGACGAAGTCGGAGACCTCGAACCGGCCATCCAGCCCAAGCTCCTTCGCTTCCTCGAAGGCGCCGAGATCCATCCGGTCGGCGAGCTGAAGCCGCAGCGCGTCCCGGTCCGCATCGTGGCCGCCACGAACGCGAACCTCGACCAACTCGTCCAGGAAGGCCGCTTCCGTCGCGACCTGTTCTACCGGATCGGCGTCGCCCAGCTCGCCCTGCCCCCGCTGCGCGAGCGCAAGGACGAAATCCCGGCGCTGGCTTCGCTGTTCCTGGCACGGTACGCGAGGGAATGCCACCGCACGGGCGTCCGCCTCGGCGACGACCTCATCGCCGCGCTGCTGCTCTACGACTGGCCTGGAAACATCCGACAGCTCGCGAACGAAATCCGGCGCGTCGTCGCAATGGCCGACGACGGCCAGGTCCTCCACAGCGGCGACCTGGCCCCGGACATCACGGCCGCCTGGAACAACCGGTCGACCTCGCCGTCGACGGACCCGGGACAGCGCACCGTGGTGATCCGCCTGGACCAGCCGCTCGATCGCGCGATCGAGGAGCTCGAGCGCACCTTCGTCGACCGCGCGATGGAGAGCGCCGGCGGCCGGGTCGCGGACGCCGCGCAGCTGCTCGGCATCTCGCGCAAGGGACTGTTCCTGAAGCGGCGGCGCTGGGGCCTCGTGCGCGAGAGCTGACGGGCGACCGCGCTCCCCTACTTGCCGCCCGCCGGGGCGCGCCAGACCTCGACCGGCTGATCAATCCGCACCCGCAGGACGATCCCCGCCGGCAGATCGACGTCGGACCCCTCGGTCGAGGCAATCGTGCCGCCGCCGCCGATGAGCACGCCCAGCAGCGCGCCCTTGCCGCCGCCGAGCAGCCCTCCAATCACCGCGCCGACCGCCGCACCCGCCCCGATGCGCGTCACGTCGTCGCTCGTCTTCGGATCGAGCGCCCGCACCACGGAGCCGCGCAGGCGCGAGATTCGCTGGCCGACCACGAGCTCATCGAACGACAGCGTCAGACTCCCGGTCCGGTCGATCCGGCCCGCCGGGCGGACCGAACTGACGAAACCGCGAACGACCGATCCGGACGGCACCGCCACTTCCCCGCCGACCATCACATCGTCCACGGTCGTGGCCTCGAAGCGCTGTTCCGGCTTCGCCGTGGCGGAGGAGAGCGGCGTCTGGAGACGTACGTCCATCTCGGCGCCGACGGCGAGCGTGTACATGCGTTCGTTCTCGGCCGCGGACCGCTCGCTCGGGACCGGCGCCGCGGCGGCCTGTGCGCCCAGGACGCGCACCCGCAGTGTCTCGAGCCGGTCCCGAACGTCGCCGTAGTCCGCGCGCGGGACGGCGCCATCGCGCCGCAGCCTGACGCGGAGATAGGTGACTTCGTCACGAAGATCGGCCAGCGACTTCGTCGCGTCCGCTGCAAGCGTGGGATCGGTGCCTTCGACGGCCTTCACCTGTTGCTCGATCTCGGACGCCGTGGCGCCGAGCCGGTCGATGTCCGCGGCCGTGACCTGGGCCTGGAAGGCGGCCGCCGCCGCGCCCGCGATGCAGACGAGGACGAGCGCCGCAATGCCGTGACGAAGTGTCCGCATGGAGATCTCCTTTGCCGCCCGGGCACAGGCACCCGGCCTAGAGGATCAATACCCCGAAACCGGCCGAAGCACTGAACGAAAACGAAAGAGGGCCCCGGACCGTTTATGATCCTCCTGTGGCATCACCGCTCCGGCTCCACAGGACGATTGGCGTGCGCGTCGGGCCCGTCCAGGTGGGGGGCGGCGCTCCAATCGTGGTGCAGAGCATGACCATGACGGAGACGGCCGACGCCGAGGCCACCGCGCGGCAGTGCCTCGAGCTCGCGGACGCCGGCTCCGAAATGGTGCGCGTGACCGTGAACACGCTGGAGGCGGCGACCGCCGTGCCCGAAATCAAGCAGCGCCTGCTCGACGCCGGCTGCCAGGCGCCGCTCATCGGCGACTTCCACTACAACGGACACCAGTTGCTCACGCGCGTGCCCGCGTGCGCCCGCGCGCTCGACAAATACCGCATCAACCCGGGAAACGTCGGCACCGGACGGCGACGCGACGAGCAGTTCTCCACGATCTGCAAGGTGGCCGTCGAGTGCGGCCGGCCCGTGCGGATCGGCGTCAACGGCGGCTCCCTCAATCAGGAACTGGTGATGGCGAAGATGCAGGAGAACACCGACCGCGCGCTCGGACGGTCCTCCGACGACATCCTCGACGAGTGCATGGTGCTCTCGGCGCTCCAGTCCACCGAGCTGGCGATCGAGTCGGGCCTGCGGAAGGACCAGATCATCATCTCCTGCAAGGTCTCGCGCCCGCGACACCTGATCGCCGTCTACCGCGAGCTGGCGCGGCGCACCGATCAGCCGCTCCATCTCGGGTTGACGGAGGCCGGCATGGGCTCGAAGGGCATCGCCTGGTCGGCGTCCGCCCTCGCGATTCTGCTCAACGAAGGCATCGGTGACACGATTCGGGTCTCCCTCACTCCACGTCCGGCCGGCGATCGGCGGGAGGAAGTCTACGTGGCGTGCGAGATCCTGCAGGCGCTCGGCCTCCGGTCCTTCGCGCCATCCATCACCGCCTGTCCGGGCTGCGGCCGGACGACGTCGACGACGTTCCAGGAGCTGTCGGAGCGGATTCAGTCCTACGTCCGGGAGATGATGCCGGTCTGGAGGGACACGCACCCGGGCGTCGAGGACATGTCGGTCGCCGTCATGGGCTGCGTCGTCAACGGCCCGGGCGAATCGAAGGCGGCCAACATCGGGATCTCGCTGCCCGGCACGGGCGAATCGCCGAACTGCCCGGTCTTCGTCGACGGTCGGCACGTGACCTCGCTCCGCGGCACGTACGACGAGCTGGCGGCCGCCTTTCAACTCCTCATCGACGAGTACGTCCAACGGACCTACCCGATGCGGCCGTGATCGGCCGATCCGAACATCCGGCGTCCGATCGGTAAGTTCTCCGCGCCCATTCCGGAATCCTCCGCGACCTGAGCGGGTGATCGCCGGTTGGGCTCCTTGCAGGCCGTCCCCCACGGCCAGCGCTGGGCGCTGCAACCGATCGACCGTCGTACGCGGTCTGGCCGCCCCACGGCGAGGCGCCTGTGCGGCCGGCTGTGATGTCGTGAATGTGGACAGGGCCGCTGGAACACGCATTGCGTGTCGTCCGGGTGATGACGACTCCGTTCCCGCGCCGGCTCGCGTCCGCGCTCGCCGTTCTGTTGCTGCCGTGGCTCTGCGCGGACCCGGCGGCGAACCGTTCGACCGATCGGCATCGTCCCGCCGCAGGCGCGGGATCTTCGTTGCAGATCAAGACGCTCACTCTCCAGGTGTTTCTCGATCGGGCGCACTTCTCGCCGGGAGAAATCGACGGGCGGTGGGGCAGCAACACCGAGAAGGCCGTCCTGGCTTACAAGGCGGCCCACAAGCTTCCTGCTGATGCGTCAGATTCGCTCTCGGCGCAGGCTGCGGCGGCGATCCGACCGTTCCGCATGTACACCATCACGACGGCCGACGTCGCGGGTCCGTTCACGCCGACGATCCCAGACGACCTCGTCGCGCAGTCGGAGCTCCCGGCGCTGGCCTATCGTTCTCCGCTGGAAGCGTTGAGCGAGCGCTTTCACGCCTCACCGGCCCTCCTGCGCGACCTCAATCCGGACGTGGCATTCGTCGAGGGCGCCGAGATTCGCGTGCCCGACGTGCTGGCCCAGGAGGACAGCGGGCCGGTGCTCATCGAACACGTCGCCGTCTCTGCCAGCGGTGGATCGCTGACGGTCCTGGATCCGAACGGACGCGTCGTCATGTTCGCGCCGGTCACGAGCGGCAGCGAGCACGACCCGCTGCCGATCGGCGCCTGGAAGGTCACGTCGGTGCTGCACGACCCCGTGTTCCACTACGATCCCGACTTGTTCTGGGACGCCGACCCGACGCGCTCCAAGGCCACGCTGCCCGCCGGCCCGAACGGGCCGGTCGGCACGATCTGGATCGGCCTCGACAAGGAGCACTACGGCCTTCACGGCACGGCGGAGCCGTCGCTGATCGGCAAGTCGACGTCGCACGGATGTGTGCGTCTGACGAACTGGGACGCCGAGCGGCTGGCTTCAATCGTGCGGGTCGGCACGCCGGTGGTGTTCGAGCCATGAGTGCGCGCAGATGGACCGTTGTCGCTCTGGTCGCCAGCGTCTGCGTGCTGGCCGGCATGAGATCGGATCCGATCCGGGAGCTGCGCGCCCGTCATCTGGAGGTTCCCGTGCTGGGCGTTGCGCGATCGGCGCTCCGCGATTCGTACGACGACACGCGCGCGGGCGGGCAGCACGAGGCCCTGGACATTCCGGCGCCGCGCGGCACTCCGGTCGTCGCGGTCGAGGACGGCCGGATCGCCAAGTTGTTCCAGAGCCGCGCGGGCGGCACCACGATCTATCAGTTCGACCCGACCTCGACCTACGTGTACTACTACGCGCACCTGCAGCGGTACGCCGAGCACCTGCAGGAAGGCGAGGCGGTCTCGCGCGGCGACGTCCTCGGCTATGTGGGAACCTCCGGCAACGCACCGGAGAACGCGCCACATCTGCACTTCGCGATCGCCACACTGGACGCCGACAAACGGTGGTGGGGCGGCACGCCGATCAACCCGTACAAGGTGCTCGAGTAGGCCCCGGCCGGCGGCTACATCCAGCCCGCCGCCTTGAGTTCATCCTTCGCGTAGGCGTAGAGCACCGGAGCGGCGATCAGGCCCGGCACGCCGAACGCGGCCTCGCCGACGAGCATCGCGCAGAGCAGCTCCCAGGCCGACGCCTCGATCTCGACCCCGACGATGCGCGCGTTCAGGAAGTACTCGAGCTTGTGCAGCAGAATCAGGAACACCAGCGACACCGCCGCGGTGGCGAACGACGCCGACAGGCTGACGACGACGATCAGGCTGTTCGAGATCAGATTGCCGGCGATTGGGAGGAGGCCCGCCAGGAAGGTCACGGCCAGCGTCGTCTTCCTGAGCGGCAGGTGGACGCCGGCGAGGGGCAGCACTAGGTACAGGTAGAAGGCCGTCAACAGCGTATTGATGGTCGAAATCTTGAGCTGCGCGAACACGATTCGCCTGAAGGCCCGGGCCAGCAGCCGCAACCGCGTCTCGAGCTCCTCGACGAGCGGCGTCGGGCGCGGCATCCCGCGCGCCTCGCGCACGCAGATCAGCGCGCCGATGACCGAGCCGAACGCGACGTGCGCGACGGCGAGGCCGACGGATCGACCGAGCTGTTGCACCTCCTGCGCGTGCTCGCGGATCCAGCCGACCAGCATCTCGCGCATGGTCTGCGGATCGGCCGGGAGCTGGTCGCGGATCCACCAGGGCAGGGAGGCACGCGACTGCTCGACGATGTCCGCGAGCCGCACCAGCAGGCCGCTCGGACCGGCAATCTCGCTCCGCAGGAACGCGACGCCCAGCAGCGTCACCGTCACGAGCGCCGCGATGACGAGCGTCGCGATCAGGCCGACGGTCAGCCAGCGGCCGCTGCTCCGCTCCATCCCGCCGGGCGTGACGTGTGGCGCCAACGCGTGGACGAGCTCGTGGACCAGCAGCCCTGAAAAGAGCGCCGCGATGAGGTGGAGCCGCAGCACCAACAACAGTCCCACCAGCACGGCGCCGACCGCCCAAGCGCGCACGCGATCGCGCCTCCACCCATTGCCGGTGGACCCGCGCTCCCGCCCCCCGCCCGGACGGTCGGGCCGCTCCGGCTGGCCTTCCCGGGACCGCATGCGTGTCACCTCCACTCCGCTCCCGATTAGAATACGGTGACTCCCCGATTCCCGGAGGCCAGACCATGAGACGCTCGTTGGCGATTTTCGCGGCCCTGATCGCAGTCCTGTCGCTCCCGGCCATTCTCGGCGCCGATGTCACGACGAAAGAAAAGACGACCTTCAAGCTGGAAGGGCTGCTCGGCCGAATGATGAATGCCTTCGGCGGCGCCGCCGCCAGGGACGGCGTCGTCTCGAGCGTGGCGCTGCGGGGGCAGAGGCTCGCCCGCATCAACGACGTCACCGGCGAGATCATCGACCTCGGCGAGCAGAAGGTCTATCAGCTGGACATGAAGAAGAAGGAATACCGGGTGAAGACCTTCGACGAGATCCGGCGCGAGCTGCAGGAGGCCCGCGAACGAGCGGAAAAGCAGGCGAAGAGCCAGCCGGCGCCGGAGACGAACGATCAGGCGCAGGAGGGCAAGCAGATCGAGTTCGAGGCCGATGTGAAGGAGACGGGGCAGCACAAGAGCATCGCCGGCTACGACGCTCATGAAGTGGTCCTGACCATCACCGCGCACGAGAAGGGCAGGACGATTGAAGAAGGCGGCGGGTTCGTGATGACCAACGACATGTGGCTCGGCCCGAGGATCGCGGCACTGGACGAGATCACGGCGTTCCAACTGAAATACGTCCAGCAGGTCTACGGCGAGGCGCTCGAGGTCGATCCCCAGCAGATGGCGGCACTCTCGGCACTGGTCCCGTCGTTCCAGCGGATGGCCCAGCAGATGGAAGGACAGGGCAAGAAGCTTCAGGGAACGGCCCTTTCGACGACAATGCTGTTCGAGTCGGTGAAGAGCGACGAGGACATGAAAGCCGCCGGCGCGCAGTCCTCCGGGAGCGGCGGGCTGTCGGGCAGGCTCGGTGGAATGCTCGCCCGCAAGATGCGCGGGCCAACGCAGCAGCGAAGCACGGTGCTGACCACGACGCTGGAGCGGCTGTCGATCGATCCGTCGGCCTCCACCGAGGCCGTCGCGGTCCCGGCCGGATTCAAGGAGAAGAAGTAGGGGCGGCGCTACTGCCGCCCCTGAATCAGGATCACGCCAATCGCGACCGCGGTGCCGGCGAAGCAGACGTACGCGATCGGCCGGAGCGCAGGCCGGCGCTCGGCGATCTTCAACACGACCAGGCCCGCAGCCATGGCGAACAGCCCGCCCGAGGCGAGCCAGGCGCCCTGCGCGCCGCGATAGACAGCCAGTCCGAACGTGAGAGCGATGAGCAGATAGCGGGTAATCACCGAGCGGCTACTGCACGCGATCGTACACGCGGTTGACGCCGACCACCCGCGTGTCCTTGTCAGGATCGCCGACCCGAATGACGAGGAACAGGCGCGACCCGTCCTCGCTCAGGAACCAGGTCTCGTCGATCTTCAGGCCGTCGGGGCCCTCGATGTCGATCCTGAACCGGTCTCCGTCCCAGCTGCTCCGGGCGTCGAACAATGCCGCGCCGAGCTGGTAGCTCTGCTTCTCGCCGTTGGCCGGGAACGTCAGGACACGGTCGAGATCGTCGGTGACCACCAGGGCATCCTGCGCCACCTGGATTCGGAACTGCGGCGCGATCTCGAGCAGGTCTCGGCGGGTGTCGCGGCGGGCCACGTACAGGCTGTAGACGCCGTCCTGGATCACGCTGCTGCTCGACGGCCCAAGCCCGGCCGTCCCGCGGACGACGGCCGGAGCCGGCCCTCCGATGACGCCGCGCCGCTGGCTGGCGGCCGCCGAGCTCTCAGAGCGGCCCGTCGCCGCGTCGACGCTCAGCTCCGGGTTGTATTCCCACGTGCCGCTGAACCGCTGGCCGACGGCGGCGTTCGCCTCGGCAGACAATGGCGCCGGAGCTGGCGCAGGAGTCGCGGACTGGACGAGAGCACCGGCAACGAGGGTGGCGAACAGACCGCTCAGGAGCATCGGAATTCCGGATGCCCCATTCTAAGCGAACACCGTACCAGCGCGACCCCGCGAAGTGAGGCGAAGCTGAAGTCAGGCCGGCCAGCGGGCCGCTCGAGGCGGCTCGGGGGCGAATCGACGCCAGTCATCGCGGACGGGCGAGAACACATCGACGACGGCGGCGCCGTCGGGTCCGGCGACCGCGGTATGCGGCGTCCCTCCGGGAATCAGATACGTGTCGCCGGCACGAAGCTCGCGGGTCTGGTCGCCGACGGTGAACCGCAGGAGGCCGGTGAGCACGACGCCGACCTGCTCGTTCGCATGCTCGTGAAGCGCCACGACCGCGTTGGGCTCCAGCTCCACGAGCGAGAACGTCACCGCCCGGCCTTCGACGACGCGGGCGGTGACGCCGTTCCAGATCGGCAGCACGTCCAGATCGGACACATGACGGAATGGCGTCATGGGCGCGCAGTGTAGCAGGAGACGCGCGAGGAAACCGGCCGATCGCGATCGTCACCGGGCGGACGGCTTCTCGGCGTTGGCGAAATCGCCGCGTTCCTCGCCCGCCGCTGCCACCTCCTCGCCACCGGTGCGCTCGAGGATCGTCTTCGCCTTGCGGGCCCACTCGTGGTTGTCGGCGTGGACCGAGACGAGGATGCCGCCCTTTCTGAGCCGCCCCTCGTAGCGTTTGGCCTCGTACTCGGGAATCCCGAGGCCAATCAGGGCCCCAGCGATTCCGCCGATCGCTCCGACGGCGCCGAGACCGGCGAGCGCCGCGACGATCGGCCCGGCCGCGATCAGCGGACCGATGCCGGGCACGGCCAGCGCGCCGATTCCGGCGAGCCACCCGAGCGCGCCGCCGATGACCGCGCCGGATCCGGCGCCCGCCGCAGCGCCCTCGGGCGCTTTGGTGGCTTTCGTGTGCGCCAGGTCCTTGGTGCCGATGTTCTGCGGCACCAGCACGGAGACGTCCGCCGCGCGAAAACCGTCGAGCTCGAGCTGGCGGACAGCCGACTCGAGGTTCTCGCGCGTTGCATAGATCCCGAATACCGCGATGTTCGCCATGACGCGTCCTTTCGAGCCGAGATCTTGCGGCTCCGACGCGTCGGGGCGGTGCAAGAGGCCGGCCACTGCAGACAGGCCCGTCCTCGTCCGGAAGGGACGCGCGGTGTCTGTCCCGTGACAGATGATGTCGGAAATCTGAACGCGATCAGATCCAACCCTGGAGCTCGCGTCGCGCGATCGCGGCCATCGCGTCGAGCCAGACGGGATGATCATTCAGGCAGGGAATTGCGAGGAACTCCCGTCCTCCGGTCGAGTGGAACTGCTCGTATCCGCGAAGCCTGATCTCTTCGAGCGTCTCGAGGCAATCGGCGGTGAAGCCCGGGCACATCACGGCGACCCGGGCGTTCGAGCGGCCGAGCGATTCGAACGTCCGGTCCGTGTAGGGCTGCAGCCACTCCTCCCGGCCGAACCGCGACTGGTACACGACCGCGACGGATCCCTGCGGAAGGCCGAGCGCCGTCTCGAGTGACCGCGTGGTGGCCACGCACTGCTCCGGATAGGGGTCGCCTTCTTCGGCGTATCGCTTGGGCAACCCATGGAAGCTCGCCAGAAGATGGGTCGGCGGCTGCGGGAGCGTGTCGAGCGACTCCCGCGCGACCGTCGCCAGCGCGTCGATGTACGCCGGGTCGTCGTAGTACGGCGGGACGACGCGTATCGAGGGCACGACACGGCGGGGCTCGAGGTGCTCGAACAACTCCTGGAGGCTCGACCCGGTCGTGGCGCTGGCGTATTGGGGATAGAGCGGGAATGCAAGCAGACGATCGACGCCGGCGCGCGTCAGATCTGCGATGGCGCGGGCGACGGACGGCTCGCCGTACCGCATCGCGACGGCGACCCGCACGGGCGCGCCGTGCGTCTCGGACAGCGCCCGCTCCAGGGCCTGCGCCTGCAACCGGGTGGTCACGAGCAGCGGTGATCCCGCCGGGGTCCAGACCTTCCGGTACAACCGGGCCGACTGCCTGGGGCGCGTCGGCAGGACGATCAGATACAGGATGGGCCACCAGACCGCGCGTGGCAGGTCGACCACCCGGCGATCGGACAGGAACTGGCGCAGATAGCGCCGCAGGGCCCGTGGAGTCGGGCGTTCCGGGGTCCCGAGCTGGAGCAACACGACACCGAGCATGTGACGAGTTTTCCACAGAAGGGGGACGGGTCTCGAACTGTGGAAAACCCGGCCGGATTCGTCGGGTTTTCCACAGTTCGAGACCCGCCCCCCTAGAGGCTTTCCCTGACAAAACCGTGACAATTCATCCGACCGGACTCTGTAGCATTGACGTGGCATGTCCTTCGCGATCGTCAACCGTGAGCCCGGCGCGCAGTCGGTCCCGCCGGGGACGCCCGTGTGGCGCACGTGTCTGCGGGAGGTCGTCTTCGCGGAAGACGCCGACGGCATCAGGCGCGCCCATGACGGCCCTCGGCCCGTGATGGAGGGAGACGCCTACCGGCTCGTTCTCGAGATTCTCTGCGGTTTGCAGTCGCCGATGCTCGGCGAAACGCAGGTCATGGGACAGTTCAAGGCGTTTCTCTCCTCTCTCGGACGCGAGGACGCCTGGCTCACCCGCCTCGGCCAGCGGCTGCTCGCCGACGCACGCGAGATCCGCGCGCGCCATCTCCAGGGGCTGGGGTCTCGCTCCTACGGCAGCGCGGTCCGGCGGTATCTGACGGATATTCGACACGCCGTGCTCATCGGCACCGGGAAGCTCGCCCAGGAGGTCCTGCCGTTCCTGGCGGACAGCTCGCGATCGGTGGACCAGTGGGGACGGACGGCGGAGACACCGAGCGCGGATGCCGCGCTGGCTGCTCCGTTCGCCTATCGGCTTCTCGACGGAGTCGTCACGTTCGCGGGATCGTCGGATCCGACGGCGCTCGTCATCGCCGCGCCCGTTCCGTCCGCGATCATCGATCGCGTCGCGGCCTGCTACGGCGGGCTGCGCTGCGTCATCGATCTCCGCGGCGAACTGGACGGCGAGCCGCTTCGCACGCCGGTTCCCGTCGTCACGCTGCAGGATCTGTTCGCGCAGATGCGCGCGACGCATGGATCCGCAGCCCGCCGCGTTGAGGCGGCCCGAGCCGAGATCCAGTCCCGAAGCCGACGGTACGAGCTGCGCGACGAGCTGCGTCCGTTCGGCTGGGACGATCTGTGCGCCTGAGACTGCTGAGCCGCGCGAGCGACCTCGCGAGACTGCAAGCCCTGCTCGTCGCCCGGGCCCTCGAGGCCCGATGGCCCGATTTGAACCTCCAGATGGGAAGCCGGGCCGCCGCCGGCGACCGTGACACGACCACGCCGCTTGCCGCGCTACCCGACAAGGGCGCGTTCACGGCGGATCTGCTCCGATGCGCTCGCCAGAGGGGACGCCGACGCCGTGGTCCACTCGTGGAAAGACCTGCCGCTGGAGGATCGGCCCGGCACGACGATCGCGGCGACGCTGCCGCGGGCCGACCCACGCGACGTCCTGCTCGTGCGCCGCGATGCCATCGAACAGCAGCCGCGGGTGCTCCGAGTTCTGTCGTCCTCGCCGCGGCGAAGCTGGCTGCTCGAGCCGGTCCTGCCGGCTTTCCTGCCCTGGGCCGTCGACTCGATCGAGTTCCTGCCCGTACGCGGGAACATCGCGACTCGGCTGTCCAAGCTGGTGGAGGGGCAGGCAGCAGGCCGGGCGGACGGACTGGTCGTCGCAAAAGCGGCGCTGGATCGGCTCCTCGGCTTCGGCCCGCCATTCGGGGACGCGGCCCGCAGGGTACGGGCGGCGATCGGACAGTGTGCCTGGATGGTGATGCCGCTGCGGGAAGTGCCAGGCGCGCCGGCCCAAGGCGCGCTCGCGGTCGAGACGCTGCGGGAGGGCCCCGCGTTCGAGCGGCTGCGCGCCATCTCGCACGAGCCGACCTGGGACGCGGTGCGGCGGGAGCGCGACGTGCTCGCCGCCTATGGCGGTGGGTGTCACGAGGCGCTCGGCGCCGCGGTCCTGCCCCGCGAGTACGGGCGGGTCGTTTCCGTCCGCGGCCGCTCGAGCGGCGGGCGGGTCGACCACGGGTGGTCGATCGAAGGCGCGGGAGCGCCGCCGCCGCGGACGACCCAACAGATGATCTGGCCTCGGCCGGACGAGCGGCACCGCGCCGTGCGGCGGCCCCTGGCCGTCGCGCCGCCGGAATCGGGCGTCGGCTTCTGGGTCGCGCGGGCCGAGGCATTGCCGGACGCGTGGCCGGTCGACGTCGATCGGATCGTCTGGGCGGCGGGCAGCACCACCTGGCGGCGGCTCGCCTCGCGCGGCGTCTGGGTGCACGGCTGCGCCGACGGCCTCGGCGACACCGAGCCGGCCGCCGTCGACCTGCTGGCCGGCGATCGCGTGCGCTGGCTCCGGTTGACGCACGCGGCCGCCGCGCTCGAGGATCCGGACGCCCTCGCCACGTATGTGGTCGAGGACGCGCTGCCGGACGATCTGCCGGCCCGCACGCATTTCTTCTGGACGAGCGGCGTGCTCTTCCGGGAGGCGGTCGCGCGCTGGCCCGCGCTGCGGGAAGGGTGGCACGGCAGCGGGCCGGGACGGACGTGGCGGAAGCTGGTCGAGACGCTCGGCAGCGGCGCGCGCGCGCGGGTCTGGCTCGACTACGACGATTGGCGGCGGGAGGTCGCGCCCGAGGCCTCGCAGGGGTGAGGTCCCGGCGGCGCGAGACGACAACAGGCAGGCACACATGACGGTGACGACCCACACCCGCGCGCCGTGGTCGCAGCTCCGGCTGCGGCAGTCGGCGCATCTTCGCGATCTGCTCGCGGAAACGACCTTCTCGGTCGCGCAGCTCATTCAGCCGCTGTTCGTCGTGGAAGGGCTGGCCGGCGCGGCGCCGGTTCCCGGGCTCGGGGACACCGCCCGGCTCGGCGAGCGCGCGGCGCTCGATCAGGTCGCCCGCGACCTGGATGCGGGTGTCCGGCACTTCCTGCTCTTTCCCGTGCCCGCGGGCAAGCAGGCGCGCGGTCTGACGTTCGATCACGCGCGGCGCGCCGTTGGCGCCATCAAGGCGCAGTTCGGCGACGCGCTGCATCTCTGGGTGGACGTCTGCCTGTGCGCATCAACCGAGCACGGCCACTGCGCCGTCCTCGATGGCGAGGGCCGGATCGAGCTCGACGCGACGCTCGAGGCGCTCGCGGACATGGCGGTGGGCGTCGCCGAGGCGGGCGCCGACGGCGTCAGCCCCAGCGACATGATGGATGGACGCACGGCGCACCTGCGTGCCGCGCTCGACGAGCGCGGACACGAGCGCGTGCCGATCATGAGCTACAGCACGAAGTTCGCGAGCCAGTTCTACGGTCCGTTCCGCGAGGCGGCCGGCTCGGCGCCGCAGTTCGGCGACCGGCGTCACTATCAGATCGACGTGCGCGCGCGCCGCGACGCCATTGCCTCCGGCGTGCGTTGCGCGCAAGAGGGCGCGGACGTGCTGATGGTGAAGCCCGGCCTGACGTCGCTGGATCTGATCCGGCCGATCAGCGAGGCGACCGGCCGCGCGGTGGGCGCCTATCAGGTCAGCGGCGAGTACGCGAGCCTGCTCGCGCTCGCCGCGCAGGGTCTCGTCAACCTCGACGCGGCGCTCCTCGAGACGTGGCACGTCTTCCGCCGCGCCGGAGCGGCGTACATCATCACCTACGCCGCGCGCCAGGCGAGGAGGCTCGGGCTGTGACGATCGGTCTGGAGGCTGTTCGGCCCCGTTCGGCGGCGCTGTTCGAGCGCGCGCGGCACGTGACGCCGGGCGGCGTCCACAGCCCCGTGCGCGCCTTCCGGAGCGTCGGCGGCTCCCCGATTTTCTTCGCCCGTGGATCGGGCGCGCATCTGTTCGATGTCGACGGCCGCGCCTACATCGACTTCTGCCAGAGCTTCGGCCCGCTGATTCTCGGCCACGCCGATCCGGACGTCGCGCGCGCGGTCCACAACGCGGTGGCCGACGGCTGGTCGTTCGGCGCCTGCGAGCCGTATTCGCTGGCGCTCGCCGAATGGATCGCGACCCGTCTTCCGTGGGCCGAGCGGATCCGTTTCGTCTCGTCCGGCACCGAGGCGGTCATGTCCGCGCTGCGCGTCGCACGAGCCGCGACCGGCCGGACGCGGCTCCTCAAGTTCGAGGGCTGCTATCACGGCCACACCGACGCCATGCTCGTGCAGGCGGGCAGCGGTCTGGCGGGACGGGCGGCGGCCTCGAGCGCGGGCGTTCCCGACGGCGTGCTCGGCGACACGCTCGTGGCGCCGCTCGACGATCTCGACGCCCTCGAGCGGATCTTCGCCGAGCACGGCCCGTCGATCGCCGCGACGATCGTCGAGCCGCTGCCCGCCAACTACGGCCTGCTGCCCCAGCGCGCCGAGTGGCTCGCCCGCATCGCCGCCTGCTGCCGCGAGCGCGGCGCCCTGCTGATCTTCGACGAGGTGATCTCCGGATTTCGCATCGGACGCGATGGCATGGCGCGCGAGACGGGCCTCGCGCCGGACCTCGTCACCTACGGCAAGGTGATCGGCGGCGGCTTCCCCGTCGCCGCCTATGCGGGCCGGGCCGATCTGATGGAGCAGGTCGCGCCGTCGGGACCGGTCTACCAGGCGGGCACGCTCAGCGCGAATCCCGTCGGGATGCGGGCAGGACTGGCGACGCTGGCCAAGATGGAGGCCGTCGACGGCTGGCGCGCGCTCGGTGAGCGCGCCGGGCAATTCTCCGCGGCGCTGCAGGGGGATTTTTCCCGGGCCGGCCTGCCGATCGAGGTCGTGACGCGCGGATCGATCTTCTGGCTGCGGCCGAAGACCGCCGCGGCCGTGCGGCGCGTCGACGAGATTCCCGCTGTCCAGAGCGCCTGGTTCGGCCGGCTGTTCCATGCGGCCCTGGCACGCAACGTGTATCTACCGCCGTCCGGCTTCGAGGTGTGTTTCCTGTCGCTCGCGCACGACGCCGACGTGCTCGAGACGGCCCGTGCCGCACTGGTGGAGGCCGCTCAGGAGGCTGGCGAGCCGTGATGTCCCCTGCCCGTCACCGGCTGCTGTACGTCGGCGCGGTGATCTGGCTGCTGCTGACGGTGACGCTGGCCGGCTGGTGGATGTGGTTCGGCCTGGCCCAGGCTCAGCAGCTCGGGTTGCTGCAGGCGCCCGAGGCCGTGCACCTGCAGCGGGTCCAGCGGATGATCGTGTGGGAGGGGGTCACGTTCATCGGTCTGCTCGTCGCTGGAGGAGTGGCGCTGGTCGTCAGCATCCGGCGCGAACAGGAGCGCCAGCACGCGGTCGAGGCGTTTTTCATGGCCTTCACGCACGATCTGAAGACGGCGCTCGCGAGCCTGCAGCTGCAGGCCGAGAGCCTCGTCGAGGATCTGCCGGACGCGGCGACGCATCCGAACATGGCGCGGCTCCTCAAGGACACGGTGCGCCTGGGCGTGCAGCTCGAGAACTCGCTCTACTTCGCGCAGCCCGAGGGCCACCTGCTGGTCGAGCCGGTCGGTCTCGCGACCTTCATCGGGCGGCTCGCAGCCGACTGGCCGGAGCTCGACGTCCGCGTCGAAGGGGACGCGACCGTGCTCGCCGATGCGCGCGCGCTCGAGAGCGTGTGGCGCAACCTGCTGCAGAACGCCGTGATTCACGGCGGCGCCAGGCGCGTTACGGTGCGGGTGGATCGCCGCCCCGACGGGCGCGTCGCGATCGCCGCCGTCGATGACGGCCGCGGCGCGCCGGACCGCATCGTGCGTGCCCTGGGCCGCCCGTTCGAGCGGCCGGCGCCGACCAGCGGCACGGGCGTCGGCCTCTTCGTGTCGCAGCAGCTGGCCCGCCGGATGCGCGGCGATCTGCGGTTCGGTGGCGCGGGCGAGGCCGGGTTCACGGCGGTGTTGGAGCTGCCGGGGGCAAGATAGGGGGGCGGGCTCTGGGCTCTGGGTTTCGCGATGCCAAGAGTGTTGCTGGTCGAAGACGACGCCTCGCTCGGCCGCACGCTTGCCGAGCGACTGGAGAAGGAAGGCTTGACCGTGGAGTGGGTGCAGACGATCGGTGACGCGACGGCGCGGCTGGGCGCGGGTCCGTGGGGTCTGGCGATTGTCGACGTGAAGCTGCCGGACGGGTCGGGCTTCGCGTTCGCGCGGCGGATTCGCGAGCAGACGACGATGCCGATCATGTTCATGACGGCGCTCAATTCGGCGGAGAACCGGCTGGAAGGATTCGAGATCGGCGCGGACGAGTACCTGCCCAAACCGTTTCATCTGAAGGAGTTCATCATCCGCGTGCGCAACGTGCTCGGGCGGTCTCGGACGACACGGGCCGTGCGCGTCAACGGCATGACCGTCGACTTGGATGCGATGTCGATCGAGACCGCGGACGGGCGCCGTACGTTCCTGCAGGTCCGGGACACCCGTGTCCTGCGCCTGCTCGTCGAGGCCGCGCCGCGGGTCGTCGATCGCGCAACCATCCTCGACCAGGTGTGGGGCGAGGATCAGTTTCCGACCGCCCGCGCCGTCGACAACGCCGTCGTCCGGCTCCGGCAGGCGCTGAACGACGAGGACGGACGGCTGATTCGGTCGGTGCGCGGCGTCGGATATCAGTGGGCGGGCGAACGCGAATGAGCGACGTGGCGCGCGCGAACGGGAACGACACCATGCCGAACGGCATCTTTCGCCGCGCGCTGAAGGGCGAGGCGATCGCGGTGCCGCCCGTCTGGCTCATGCGGCAGGCGGGCCGCTATCACACGCCGTACATGCAACTGCGCGCGCGCTACAGCTTCGACACGCTCTGCCGCCGGCCCGATCTCGCGGCCGAAGTGGCCATGGGACCGATGCGCGACTTCGACTTCGACGCCGCGATCCTGTTCAGCGATCTGCTGTTCCCCTTGGAGGCGCTCGGATTCGGCCTGAGCTACGACGACGGCCCGCCGAAGCTCGACGGGTCGCTCACCCCCGATCGCGTGGGGCAGTTCCGGCCGCTCGAGGACGCCCGCGCGCGCCTGCTGTTCCAGCGCGATGCGCTGCAGGCCACGCGCGCGCTGCTGCCGGCAGGCAAGGGCCTCCTGGGGTTCGTCGGCGGTCCGTGGACGTTGTTCGTCTACGCAGTCGAAGGCACGCACGCCGGGCCGCTCGCGCGGGCCAAGTCGTCGCTCGACCTGTACGCCGCGTTCGCTGAACGGATCGTGCCGCTCCTGATCGAGAACATCCGGCTCCAGTTCGAGGGTGGCGCCGACATCGTGATGATCTTCGATACCGCCGCCGGCGAGCTGCCGCCGGACGTGTTTCAGCGTGCGCTCGTGCCGGATCTGTCGGCCCTCACGCGGGGCTTCCCAGGGCGGCTGGGCTATTACGCGAAGGGGCTCCGGCCGGCCCATCTCGAGACGGGATCGCCGGATCCGTCGCGCCCGGCGAGCCGGCCTGCATTTCTGGACGAGCTGGCCGGGCTCGGACTCGATCAGGGCTGGGATCTCGCGCGGGCGCTGAATCAGCGGCCCGCGCGCGGATTCCTGCAAGGCAACTTCGATCCCGCGTCGCTGCGACTGACGGGCGACGCGCTCGGCCGTGCGATCGAGGCGTTCCTCGCGCCGCTGCGCGCGCTCGACGCCGAGACGCGGCGGGGATGGATCTGCGGGCTCGGACACGGCGTTCTGCCCGGCACGCCCGAGGAGAGCGTCAGGACGTTCGTGCGAAAGATCCGGGAGGCGTTTTGAGTAAGCCAGAAGTTCAAGGCCAGAAGCCAGAAGTGGCTTCTGGCTTCTGGCTTCTGGCTTCTGGCTTCTGGCTTCTGGCTTGCGCTGCCCTTGACCACCCATGACTGACCTCTTTGCCAAGTACGACGTTCCCGTGCCGCGATATACGAGCTATCCGACCGTGCCGGAGTGGCACGCGGCGCCGACGACCGACGACTGGACCCAGTCGCTGGCGGCGGCGCTCGAGCCGCCGGGCTCGACGCTGTCGCTCTACCTGCATCTGCCCTTCTGCGAGTCGCTGTGCACGTTCTGCGGGTGCAACACGGTGATCACGCGCGACCACGGCCGCGCGCAGCCCTACGTGGAGCTGGTGCTCCGCGAGCTGGATCTCTACCTGGCGCGCGTGCCGTCGCTCGCGTCGCGCGCCGTGTGCCAGCTGCACCTGGGCGGCGGAACTCCGACGTTCTTATCGCCAGAACAGCTCGCCGGGCTCGTCGACGGGCTGTTCGCACGCCTGACGCGCACGACCGACGGATTCGAGGGATCGGTCGAGGCGGATCCGCGCGTCACCACGCCGGCGCATCTCGAGACGCTGGCCGCCCGCGGGTTCACGCGTCTCTCGCTCGGCGTCCAGGACTTCAATCCCGAGACCCAGCAGCTCGTGAACCGGACTCAGTCCGAGGCCCTCGTCGGGGATCTCGTCGCGCGGGCGCGCGCCAGCGGCTACGAGTCGATCAATTTCGATCTCATCTACGGGCTGCCCGGCCAGACGCCCGAGTCGATGCGCCATACCGCCGATCAGGTCCTCCGGCTGAATCCCGACCGCATGGCCGTCTACAGCTTCGCCCGCGTGCCCTGGATCAAGCCTCAGCAGCGCAAGTTCCGGGACGACCAGGTGCCGGTTGGCGCAGAGAAGCGGGCGCTCTACGACGTCATCCGGCGGCCGCTCCTCGAGCACGGCTACGTGGAGCTCGGCATGGATCATTTCGCCCGGACGCACGACGGCCTCGCACGCGCGGCGGCCGCCGGGACGATGCACCGCAATTTCCAGGGTTACACGGAGCGACGCACGACCGCGCTCCTCGGGCTGGGCGTGTCGGCCATCTCGGAGACGCCCGACTGCTACCACCAGAACGAGAAGATCATCACCGTCTACGAACGACGGATCCAGCGCGGCGAGATCCCGACGCTGCGCGGCCATCGCCTTTCGCCGGACGACCGGCGCCGTCGCGAGAGGATCCTGTCGTTGATGACCACGTTCCGCGTCCGGCTGGATCCGGAGGAAGTCGGGGACGCCCGGGCGTTTCTCGCTCCCCTGCTGGCGGACGGCATCGTCGAGCTCGACGGCGACGAACTGCGGATCCCGCCGCACGGCCGTCCGTTCCTGCGCAACGCGGCGACGCTGTTCGACGTGCACCTCAGGAACAGCCAGCCGAGCGGGCCACAGTATTCGAGGGCCGTCTGATGGGTGACGTGCCGACCGTCGCGGCTGGTCGCGTCGTCGTCGTCGGCGCCGGTCTGTCGGGGCTCGCCACCGCGTGGTGCCTGTCCGAGCGCGGCGCGCCGGTGCACGTCGTGGAGGCGGCCTCCCGGCCCGGCGGGCTGATTCAGACGCTGCGGGTGCCCGAGGGCATGATCGAAACGGCCGCGCGGGCGTTTCCGTGGACGCCACGAACGGACGCCCTGTTCGCGGCAGCGGGCGTGCCGCCGATCTTCGCGCGCGAGGAAAGCAAACGGCGGTACGTCTATCGCGACGGAAGGCCGAGGCGCTGGCCGCTCTCCTGGGCCGAGACCGGTGGCGCGGCCGCCCGGTTCGGGCTGGCGTGGGCGCGCCGGCAGGTCCGGCCGCGGGGCGCGGAAACGGTTGAATGCTGGGGCGCGCGCGTGCTGGGGCGCGCCGCGACGACCTGGCTCCTCGCACCGGCGCTGCAGGGCATCTACGCATCGCCGCCGGGGATCCTGTCTGCGTCGGCGCTGTTCGGACAGGGCCGGCCGCGCGGCGGGAAGCTCGGAGCGCCGCGCCAGGGAATGGGCGAGCTCATCGAGGCGCTGCAGCGTACGCTCGAACAGCGCGGGGTGACGTTCGAGTTCGGGCGCCGCCTGTCCGACATCGAGGTCGCCGGCTCGCCCGCCGTGATCTGCACGAGCGCTCCGGCGGCGGCGCGGCTGCTCGCGCGCGAGGCGCCGGCGCTGGCGGCCGCGCTCGCGCGCATCCGCATGGTCTCGCTCGCGCTCGTCACGGCATTCTTCGCGCCTCACCCCGACGATCTCCGCGGGTTCGGCATTCTGTTTCCGCGGCAGTCCGGGATCGGCGCCCTCGGCGCGATCTTCAATGCCGACGTCTTCACCGATCGGAGCCGCCTGCGATCGGAGACCTGGATCTACGGAGATCTGAACGCCTCGAGCCTGCCGGCGACCGACGACGAGCTCATCGCTCAGATGGGCCGCGATCGTTCGGCCTTGACGAGCCGATCGGGCGCGCCGCAGGCGAGCTACGTGACGCGCCAGCCCGGGTCGCTGCCGCTCTACGACACGGCGGTGCTCGACGCTCGCGCCGCGCTCGCGACCCTGCCGCCGCGGCTGGCCATCGCCGGCAACTATGTCGGCCGTCTCGGCGTCTCGAGCCTGCTGGACGGCGCCGCCGATGCGGCGGCGCGCGTGCTGGACGGCCATCCCGATCTGGCGGCCACACCGGACCGGCGGGCGGCGCCCGACCGCCCCATCCGGGCGCGACGCGTCCGCCGCCCCGTCGACGCGGTCACCGGCGCGGGCGGGCAGACGGAAAGGGCGGGCGCCTCGCCGCTCGGCCCCGGGGGAGTGACGGCATGACGCCAATTCGCCTATCCGATCTCGCGGTCGGCGCGTTGGCGCGCTTCGAGGAGGCGCACCTCGATCCGGACGCGTGTCACCTGCTGCGCTGCCTGGGACTGACCCGGTCCAGTCTGGTCCGTCTCTGCAAGGCCGGCGAGCCGTACATCGTCCAGGTGCGCGCCACGCGGATCGGCCTCTCACGCGCGGTGGCGGGATCGATCTTCGTCATCCCCGAGCCGTCGGCACGCTGAACATGTCCGCTTCCGCCCTGGCCTCCTCCGTCACGACATCGGTCCGGCCGCTCCGCGTCTCGCGCATCGCGCTGGTCGGCAACCCGAACACGGGCAAGACCACGCTGTTCAACCGGCTGTGCGGCACGAAAGCGAAGACGTCGAACTTTCCAGGCACGACGACCGCGGTTCGCACGGGCCGGAGCGCGATCGGCGATCCGCCGCGGCCGCTCGATGTCATCGACCTGCCCGGCGTCTACGGCCTGGCCTCCTCCAGTCCCGAAGCCCGGATCGTGGCGGATGTGCTCCACGGCGCGGACCCGCACGCCCGTCCCGACGCGATCGTCGCGATCGTGGACGCCACGAATCTCGCCAGAAACCTCGTGCTGGTCGGCGAGCTGATCGCTCGCGGCGACGCCGTCGTCGTCGCCCTCAACATGATCGATCTGGCGGAGCGGCGAGGCTTGACGATCGACGCGCCCGGTCTGTCGGCGCGGCTCGGCGCGCCCGTCGTCCCCATGGTCGCGAAGAAGGGGCGGGGCCTCGACGCCGTGCGCGCCGCGCTCGAGAGCCCTTCGCTCGCGCCGGCGCGGGGACGGACGGCCGACCCGCCCGCTCCGGATGCCAGCGTCGAGGCGCTGACCGTCTGGGCCGATGCCGTCGCGGCTGCGGTCTGCGGCGAGCACGCCGACGGACCGTGGGCCGGCGACGAGCGCACCGAGCGGCTCGACCGCATTCTGACCCATCCGATTCTCGGGCTCCTGGTCTTCCTGGCCGTGATGGGCGGGCTGTTCTGGTCGCTGTTCGCGCTGGCGGCCGTGCCGATGGCGCTCATCGAAGCCACGTTCGCCGAGCTCGGAGGGCTGGCCGGTCGGTGGCTTCCGGACGGCCCGGTGCAGGCCCTGATCTCGGACGGCATCATCGCCGGGATTGCGGGCACGGCCGTCTTCCTGCCACAGATCTGTCTGCTGTTCTTCCTCATCAGCCTGCTCGAGGACACGGGCTATCTGGCTCGCGCGGCCTTCGTCAACGACCGGTTCTTCCGGCGGTTCGGCCTGCCCGGGCAGGCGTTCGTGCCGTTGTTGACCGCGCACGCCTGCGCCTTGCCAGGCATCATGAGCGCGCGGCTGATTCCGCACCGGCGCGACCGGCTCGCCACGATCCTGGTCGCGCCGTTCATGAGCTGCTCGGCGCGCCTGCCCGTCTACGTCCTGCTGACGAGCCTGCTGTTCGCCGATCGTCCGGCCCTGGCCGGCCTGGCGTTCGCGCTGTGCTATCTGCTCGGCGCCGCGGCGGCCTTTGCCAGCGCCCTGCTCTTCGGCAAGACCGTTCTGCGCGGTCAACCGAGACCCATGGTGCTGGAGCTGCCCACGTACAAGCGCCCGTCGGTGCGCAACGCGCTGCTCGCGGCCATGGACCAGGGTCTGTCGTTCCTGAAGACGGCCGGCACGGTGATCATGGCCATCTGCATCGTCATGTGGTGGCTGAGCGCCTATCCCAAGATCGCGCCGACGGCCGAGGCCGAGGCGCTTCGCGCCCGGGCGCAGGAGACGTCCATCGGGGCGACGGACGCGGCCGAACTGCGCGCGCGCGCCGACGCCATCGACGCCCGGTCGGAACAGGCCGGCAGCTTCGCCGGCCGGATCGGGCGGACGATCGAGCCGGCGTTCAGGCCGCTCGGCTACGATTGGCAACTCACGGTCGGGATTCTCACGAGCTTCCTGGCACGCGAAGTCTTCGTCTCGACGATGTCGGTGCTGGCCGGGGGCGGCAGCTCCGAAGGCGTCCTCGGCCACATCCGCTCGATGACCCGCGCGGACGGATCGCCCGTCTTCACGCGCGCCACGTCGGCCAGCGCGCTCGTCTTCTTCGTGCTGGCGATGCAGTGTCTGGCGACGCTGGCGATCACCCGACGCGAGACGGGGAGCCTCAAGTATCCGGCGCTGCAGTTCGGCTACATGTCGGGACTGGCGTACGTGACGGCGTTTCTGGTATTTCAGGGGCTGCGAATGGCGGGCATCTCATGAGCGCCGCGGGTGCGCAGGACGTGATCGTGACGATCGCCGCCGTCGCGGCGGGAGGCGCGTTCCTGTGGCGGGCACTCGGCGCCCGGCGCCGTTCCGCGCCATCCTGTCCATCGTGCGCCTCAGGCACCCCGTGCGGACCGCCTCCGGCCAGCACACCAGAATCGGCCGTTCATCCCTTGATCCTGGTGAAGGCGAAGCGATGAGGCTTCGAAAAGCCCTGTACGGAACTCTGGAACCGGCTTACACTATGCCCCCACGGAGGTGCTACATGCCCCAGCCCCGTTTCTTCATCACTCTGGCCCTCGCCGGAGCGCTCCTCAGTCCAGTGGCATCGGCACGGCAGGCCAGGAAGGCGGCGTCCAAGGCGCCGGCGCAGGCCGAGGCCGCCGAGCCGCCGGGCCCGACACTGGTGTTCGAATTCGACAAGGGCACGGTCGAGATCGAGACCTTTCCGACGGAAGCCCCCAAGTCCGTCGAACACATCCTCGACCTCGTGCGGCACAACTTCTACCGCGGTCAGCGGATCTGGTGGGTGACGCCGGCGCTTCTCCAGTTCGGTGACCCGACGACGCGCGACATGACCAAGAAGGATTCCTGGGGCACCAACGGCAGCGGACACTCGGTCGGCGTCGACGAGACCAAGATGGCCAAGCACAAGTTCCTGCGCGGCGTGGTGGGGCTCGGCTATCGTCCGGACTACAAGCCGAGTACCGGCAGACAGCTATCTGTTCATCATCAAGGGCAGCAACTCGGCGGCGGACGGCAAGTACGCCGTGATCGGACACGTCACGGACGGCATGACGGTGGTCGACAAGCTGGCGCTGAACGACATCATCAAGTCCGCGTACGTGAAGGGCGAGAAGAAGTAGCGGCTACTCCGCTTCTTCCGTCTCTTCCGCCTCGGCCTCGTCGCCCCACGGGTTCGGCTGCGGACCGGGCACGATCCCCGCGATATCGGGATCCTCCCCGGTCGCAGCCGGAGGCACGTGCGCCTTCCGAGATTTCGCCTCGAGGCGACGGGCCTGCTTCTCCTTCTGTCGCTCCTGCCTCGCGCGCTCGCGCGCTCGCTTGTTCTGGGTGGGTCGTGATTTCTGCACGCGTCCTCCGAGTGCAATCGTAATCCATTGACCGGCCGAACGTCTGCGGCCACGCGGCCGCGTCTGGACGGACCGAGGCCGCCGCTGGTATGTTCTCGGCGCATGATCGGGCGGGCGGCTGGCGGCCGCCTTTCGGTCCTAGGGGTGGCCGCGGCGCTCGGTGCGCTGGCGGCCGCGGGCGCATGCCGTTCGGAACCCGCGCCGGCGGGTTCGACGTCCGGCGCCGCAGCCCAGTCCTCCGTCGCGCCGTACACGCTCCCGCCCGATGGGACGGCGTCCCTCGTCCAGTCGCTGATCGGCCGGCGCACAGCCGACGGGCAAGTCGTCGTGACCGGGCGACTGCTGCTGCCCGAGAGCACGAGGGTCTGGGTCGAGGTCTACCCGGCGACTTCGGCGTCCGATACGCCGCTCGACCGTGCCGAGCTGTACCTGACGAGCGACGGATCGTTCGAAGCGGGTCCGTTCGCGCTGCCCGCGGCCAGGCGGTTCCGGATAGAGATCACCTCCCGGTTCAATCGGGACTGGCAGCCTCGCGACGTTCTGGGGATCGTGGGGACCAACGGCACGCGGCTGCCGCGATCGGCGCTGACGCCGAACAGTGCGCAGGCCCCCCAAGCCGGCGGTCACCTCGAGTACTCGGCGTTCGTGGACATCGGCGGATCGTGAGCGCCGGTCCGTTAGGGCGCCGGCCAGACGGCGCGTCTCTTGCCAACCGCGCTCTGACCGCATATGATTATTGGGTCATCAGATCCAGCCCACCGCTCGCATCGTCTAGAGCCGACCGAGTTCGTTCTCGTTTCCCTCTCGTCCCTGCAGCAGTTCGTGGATGGTCCACACGGGTGATCTCGCCGCATGGGCGGCAGTTCGCATGTCGCGAGCGAGGACGAGAAATGGAACTATCGTGAATCGCAAATTGTACGTGGGAAATCTTTCGTTCCGCACCGAGGAGCAGGCGATCGAGTCGGTGTTCGGCGAGGCGGGGCCGGTCGACTCGGTCCGGCTGATGCGCGACCAGGCCACCGGCCAGTCTCGTGGCTTCGCGTTCGTCGAGATGCAGACGGAAGAGGCTGCGCAGGCGGCCATCGACCGATTCAATGGTCAGGAGCTGGAGGGACGGCGCTTGACGGTCAACGAAGCGCGGCCCCAGCCGGAGTACAGCTCGGCCGGTCGCGGTGCGGGCGGCGGAGGCCGCCGCCGCCAGGAGCCGCGCTGGTAACGCGCACGAGGGATTGATCAGCAGGCCGTTCGGGCTTCGGTTGGGCCCGGACGGCCGTTTTTCGAGAGGGACGCCATGAAGCTCTTCGCCAAGGGGAGTCGGGTCTCACAGTCGCAGTACGGGTCGGGCACGGTGATGACGTCGGATGAGCGCTACACCGTCATCGAGTTCGACCAGCATGGCAAACGCACCTTCATCACCGATATGGTGTCCCTGAGCGCCAGCGATGAGCCGGCGCCGACCCGCCCGGAGAAGGCCCGGCGGCGAAAGAGCGCGCCCAAGAACTGACGCCGCCGGATCGGCGGCCTGGCCCTTGTTTTCACCCCTCCCGCCCGGGGTATCATCACCTCGATTTTCCTGGCCCATGTCGGGACGCGGCTCGATCGCGCACCCGGTCGGCCCGTCATCAAAGGACGTATCCGATGAAATCCTCGAGACGCGCGTTTTCCGTCGTGGCAGTGGCACTCGCTGTCAGTGTCTCGCTCGGCGTGCTCGCAGTGGCGCAAAGCACGAGCAAGAGCCTGCCCGGGCCGGACAGTTCGAACTTCAAGAGTCTCACGCAGATTACGAAGGCCAACGTCAGCCAGCTGCAGCAGGCGTGGTTCTATCCGTACGCCGCGCCGACGTTCAGCCCGGTGTACGCACACGACGTGCTCTACGGCTTCGGCCGCAACAACTCGGCGATCGTGGCGCTGGACGCGCCGACGGGCAAGGAGCTGTGGGTGCACGAGGGCCTCAACGGGATTCAGAACAAGGGCATGAACTACTGGGAGAGTGAAGACGGCAGGGACCGCCGGCTGATCTTCGTCGTCGACAGCTTCATCAACGAGATCGATGCCCAGACCGGCAAGATCATCCCGACGTTCGGCGTGGACGGCTCGGTCGACTTGCGCAAGGGCCTGGCGTGGGCCGAGGGCACGAGCGCGCGCGCCATGCCGGCCAGTCCGGGCCGCATCTGGCACAACACGATCGTCTATGGCGGCCAGTCCGGCGAACAGATTCTGACGCCGCCTGGTTACCTCCGCGGTTACGACGTGCTCACGGGCAAGCTCCTGTGGACGTTCCACACGCAGCCGCTGCCGGGCGAGTACGGTTACGACACCAACCCGCCGGACGGCTACAAATACCAGGGCGGATCGAACAACTGGGGGGAGATGTCGATCGACGAGGAGCGCGGCATCGCGTACGTCCCGACCGGCTCGTCGACGCCGGACTTCTGGGGCGCGGACCGCCACGGCCAGAACCTGTTCGCCAACTGCCTGCTCGCGCTCGACGTGCGGACGGGCAGGCGGCTGTGGCACTTCCAGACCGTCCATCACGATCTGTGGGACCTGGACAACGTCTCCGCCCCGCAGCTCGTCACCGTCACGCACAACGGCCAGAAGATCGACGTCGTCGCGCACGCCGGCAAGACCGGCTTCCTGTACGTGTTCAACCGGGTGACCGGTGAGCCGTTGTGGCCGATCGACGAGCGCGAGGTCGGCAGGAGCACCGTGCCGAACGAGCTGTCGTGGCCGACGCAGCCGTTCCCGACGAAGCCGCCGGCGTTCGCGCGGCAGTCCTACACGGAAGACGACGTCAACCCGTACCTCCTGACCAAGGCCGAGTACGACGCCTTGAAGGAGCGCGTGCGGAACGCGAACAACGGTCAAGGGCCGCAGGGCGGCATGTTCAATCCGACCCAGCTCAACGGCGACAGCATCTCGATGCCCGGCAACCAGGGCGGCTCGAACTGGGGCACGACGGCGGCCGACCCGCAGAAGGGGATGGTCTTCGTCACGGGCGTGAACCAGGTCGCGATTCTTCGGATCAACGACATCGAGGATCCGGCCATCGTCGGCGCGGCCGGCCGGCGCGGCGGCGCCCGGGGTGGTCGTGGCGGTCGAGGCGGCCCGACCACGCCGCAGGAGCAGCAGGGCGAGACGAAGTACACCCAGCTCGGCTGCGCGGCGTGCCACGGCGTCAATCTCCAGAACCCGCTTCCGGGCACGCCGTCACTCGTGGGCGTCACCGATCGGATCGACGAGGAGAGCGTTCGCGTGATCGTCAGCGAGGGCCGCAACAACATGCGGCCGATCCTCGACGCCACCAATGAAGACATCCAGGCGATCTACGCGTACCTCGGGTCCATGAATCCGAATGGCGGCCGCGGCGGCCGGGGCCGGGGCGGCTTCAGCGGCCCGCTCCCGCCGGCGAACGTCGCCGGCACCGGTGCCGCCCCGCACGCGCCGGTTCCCCCGCCGTATGACGGGCCGGTCTGGGCCGGTGTCGGCGGGACCACCGGCAACCGGCTCTGGCCGGAGGACACCGAGGCCGCGAGAACGCTGCACAAGCGCTATCAGTCGGGCTACAACGTCATGGCGACGTCCACGAAGCCGCCGTACACCACGATCACGGCCTACGATTTGAACACGGGCGAAATCAAATGGCAGGTGCCGAACGGCGACGACCCGGCGACGGTCGACGCCACGACGCTCAAGGACGGCGTCTGCCCGCCGCTTCGCGGTGGCGGGGGCGGCGGTGGTCGCGGCGCGGCGGTCGCGCCTCCGGCCCCGCCCGAATCCGGCTGCACGGCTACGGGCGTGCACGACACCGGCGGGGTCGGCGCGCGCAACGGGATCATCGTGACGCAGACCGGCCTGCTCTTCTCGATGGGGAAGGACGGCTGGGCGCGCGCCTACGACGAAGACACCGGCAAAGTGCTCTGGAAGGGGAAGGTCGCCGGTCAGTCGATCGGAATCCCGACGATGTACGAATCGAAGGGCAAGCAGTACATCGTGTTCATGTCGCCGCCGGTCGAACCGGGCGCGGCGGGCGGGGCCCGCGGCGGCGGCAACAGCGCACGGCCGGACAATCCGCAGGGGCCGTACGGGTATATCGCGTTCGCGCTGCCGTAGTTGACGGGGGGGTGCGGACGGAAGTGCGAACGAGAGTGCGAACGTAGGTGCGCACGGCGGTGCGGGTGAGCTGTTCATCCGCACTCGGCGCCCGCGGGCGCGTTTGTTCGCACCCCCTGTCCGCACTTTCGGTCCGCACCCTCGTCCGCACCCTCGTCCGCACCCCCGTCAGAAATCCCGCGCTGGCGCGCGGACGTGAAGACCCGGCCGCGTCGCCGTCACGCGGAGCTTGAATCCCGCGCGAGGCGCCTCGACCGACGTGAACGTCAACGCCTGCTCGGACAGAATTCTTTCCGCCGTGCGCTGCATCGCGAGCGGCGCCGCCGAATCGGTGAGGAGCCGCTCGGCCCACCCGCCGGTGCCCTCCACCGACGCGTAGATCAAGTGCGCCGGCTCGATGGGGTTGGTGCCGACGGCATACACGGTCGTGCCGCCGCGCAGCAGATCCGCGAGCACCAGGTCCCAGCGAGGCACGATGGAGGGCGGACAGTTTCTCGGCCCGCACGTCGGCGCCCCGAACGTCAGCACGACGAGCACCGTGTGAGACGCCTCCTGCTTTTGAGACCACCGCGCCAACGTCTGGATGAGCCCCTCCGGATCGTTGTTCGTCGTCGGCACCGCGGCCATCGTCTCGAGCGCGTGGTCGACCGCCGCGTCGTTCCGTGTGAACTCCAGGACCGTCCATTCGGGCCGGCTGTACGAGAACACGCCGACCGCCGCCTTGCCGGCCAGCGAACGGGCAAAGGCGCGCACGCTCGCCCGGACGGGCGGCGCCCACAAGGCGCGGTCGTCCAGCACGATCCCGACCGACAACGGGTCCGCGGCCGTCGCCACACCGACAATCGGCCTCGACACGCCGTCTTCGGCGACGCCGAGGTCCGAGGGCGACAGCCCGGTCACCGGGGCTCCTTCGTCATCTGTAACGCTGATGTGAATCGTCCGGGTCTTCGGCGCCTGCGCGGCGGCACCCACCGCCAGCACGGCGGTCGCTCCGAACACCAGCCATAGCTGCTTCATCGTTGCTCCTTCGGCAGATGCTGCTGCGCGAATGAGCAAGACTGCTGCCAGGCGGCGGCTGCGTCTCGGACACGGAACCGCGCGCTGGACGGCGCGCGGTCGCGACGAGAGTCCATCAAAGCGGACAGACGCTATCGCCGTTTTCCGGGTCGGTGTAGTACGCCGGACGGCGCGAATGGCGAGCGGCGCGCGGTCTCTCGCGCAGGCGTGCGCGCCTGCGTCACGTGGGGATGCCCCGCACTTCCGTCCGCACCGCCGTGCGCACTTCCGTCCGCACCGACGTGCGCACCTCCGTCCGCATCGCCGTGCGCACCGTCGTCGCTACTTCCCCTGCCAGTGAACTCGGAATCCCACCGTCACGAGGCGCGGCGGCCCGAGCAGGGTCGGCACGGTGCCGATGAAGTAGTCCTTGTTGAGCAGGTTCTCGGCCGCGAGGAAGACGTCTACCCCGCCCCCGATCGTCCTCGAGGCGCTCAGATCCACGAGCGTGTACTTCGGCAGTCCCGCGTCGTTCGGATCGGTAATGGGCCTCGGGATCGGGTCGTAGCCCGCGTCCTCCAGCGCCGCCGCCGGGATCACGCGTGAGTTCTGGTCATCGTCGAACTGGGCGCCGACGAACTGGACGCCGAGCGCCACGGTGGCGTACCTCGGATTCGAGTAGGTGACTCGAAGGGCGCCTCGATTCTTCGGAACTTCCGCCAGATAGCAGGCTTCACCGGTGCCGCTGCCGCCCGTCGTTCCAGTGGCGTCCGGTCCGGGGCAGTTCGTCGCGAGGTTCGTGCCCGCCGGCAGCCCGAGCGTCGCATCGGATTCGGTGACCCGCGGGCGCTCGTACAGGTAGCTGCCGGCGAACCGCCAGGACGGGCCGAACCGGTACTCCACGTCCGTCTGGAGTCCGGCGATGCGCGTCCGACCGAGATTCTGCCGCTGCTGGAGGTTGTTGCCGATCGTCACGTTCGAGATTGGATCCCTGACCCGATTGTCGAACCACGTCGACCGAACGGTCAGATCGGGCATCGGCGTGAGATTGACGCCGATCTCGCCGCCCTTCAGCCGCTCGGGCCCGAGCTGATCGTTGGCCCGCGTGAGCACGGCGCCGACCTGGAACTGTCGATAGAGCTCGTTCAGCGTGGGCGCGCGGAACCCGAGCCCGAAATCACCCCACACGCTCACGGCGTTCGTGAGGTGGTACAGGGCCGCGGCGCGCGGGCTCACGACCGTATCGCTCCGGTTCGCGAGGCACGGGCTGCTCGGCGAGGCCGCCTCGCACGACGTCTTGTAGTTGCCGGTCGGCTGACCGGTCGCGATCGTGGTCTCGAGGAAGTGCGCGTTGTAGTTGAGCCAGTGGTCGAGCCGCGCGCTGAAAGTCAGCTGCAGCTTCGACATCGGCGTGACGATGTCCTGGACGAACGCACCCGTCAGCCGCTGGTCGCCCCCGGCGAACCGGCTCGTCACAGGCGTCAGGCCCTTCTGGGGGTCCATCGCCGTCTCCTGACTCTCCCCTTCCACCCAGCGGAAGTCCCAGCCGGCGCTGACGACCTGTTTGACGCCGAAGGCGCGCGTCCACTGCGCCATTCCGCCCACGCCCTTCGTCGGCACGGTCTGCGCCAGCGAGACACGGCCGATGCTCCGTGGAATCGGATTGCCGGGGACCGCCAGGAAGTTGCTGCCGAAGGTTTCGTTGTCCGTGAAAAAGGTGGCCTGAAGCGTGCTCTGATCGGGCAGCTGGATGCGGGTACCGACGCTGCTCGTCTTCCAGAGGGTGTCGTTCGCCTCCTCGGTCTGGTTGCCGACGTAGGCGCCGCTCGGATCGTAGGTGCTGGCCTTGCCGTTGTCGCGGTTCTCCTTGAAGTAGCCGAAATGGCCGAAGATGTTCACCCGGTCGCTCGCGGCGTACTGGGCCCGCACGTGGACGTCGTGGAACTTCGCGTTGATGTTGTTGTCCACGCCCGGCGGGTTGGCGTCGGTCGGCCGGCGTTCGCTGGGCACGACGTTCGGATAGCCGTCCGTGTCGAACGCGGCGCCATCGACGCTCACGCCGAGCTTGCCCCACACGTCGCTGGCCCGGAAGTC
This sequence comes from uncultured Acidobacteriota bacterium, assembly GCA_963764505.1. Taxonomy (GTDB): domain Bacteria; phylum Acidobacteriota; class Vicinamibacteria; order Vicinamibacterales; family SCN-69-37; genus CAVXSP01. Next base: position 31,460 of record CAVXSP010000003.1, read on the forward strand.
GACCTTCGGCGTGTTCCGATTGCCGTACTGCGTCTTGAGCTCGACCGTGCGCGGGGTCGGCTTCGCCGTCAGAATGTTGATGACCCCTCCCATCGCGTAGTTGCCGTACAGGCTCGAGCTCGCGTTGTCGACGACCTCGACCCGGTCGGCCGACTCCAGTGGAATCCCGGTCCAGTACACCCAGCCGCCGAAGGGATCGTTGTAGGGCACGCCGTCGACCAGCACGAGCGATCGGCTGACGCCGCTCGGGCCGATGCCGCGCAGCGAGACGCCTTGCGAGGTCGGGTGGGCGGCCAGGCTGCTGGCGCGCCGGAACAGGCTGAACTGCGGCAGCTGCCGCAGCAGGTCGTCGGCGACGATGGCCGGCGACTGGCGGATATCTTCGTGGCTGAGCACGGTGACGCTGGCCGGCACGTCGGCCAGCCGCTCCTCGCCGCGCGTCGCCGTCACGGTGACCTGCTCGGCGACGCCGCCGGGAGTCAGCGTGATGTCGAGCGGCGAGCGCGCCGCCGCCGCGTCGACCGTCTGTTTCTTCTCAGCGAAACCGCCGGCGAGGACGGTCAGGTCGAACGGCGCGGGCAGCGAGATGGTGAACCGGCCGTCCAAACCGGTCACCGTTCGCTGTTCGACGCCGGACGGCGTGCGGGCCACGACCGTCGCGCCCGAGACCACGCCGCCGCCGCTGTCGCGCACGACGCCGGCGACCGATGCGGTGGATTGAGACGTTTGCGCGGCCGCGGGCCTGGCTTGGGCGGCCGGGAGCGGGGTGAGCGAGGGAATGAACGAGAGTAGTGCGAGAACGATGAACAATGGAGACTACCTCCCTGGGACGTGACCAATCAGAACAGGATCGCCGCGCGATGGGCCTCGAGCTTCTGGGCGTCGACGCCCGGCACCTTCACGAGCGCGTCGAAGTTCTTGAAATTGCCGTTCTCCTTCCGGTACGCGACGACCGCATCGGCCTCCTTGGCGGACAGCCCGGTGACCAGCGCAATCTCCTCGACGGGCGCCTGGTTGACGTTCACCATGCCGTAGTGGCCGAGCAGGTACTGCAGCGTCAGGTTGAAGTCCTGGTCCGTGCCGACGGCGCCCTTGTCGATCATCTGGTAGATGACGTCCTCCCAGCCGCTGCGCGTCCGCCGCGTCTCCCGGATCCGGTCCGGGTCGTGGCAGTCGCTGCAGACCTTCCAGAACGCGTCCTCCGCCGGGTCCTGCGCCGGACGCGCGTTCGCATGCATCGCGATCCCCAGCAGGGCCACGAACGACAGCACCGTCGCGCCGGTCGTCCAGACCGCCCTCCGACCCCGCTCCGCCCCCCGCTCGTACAGGTGACTTTCGATCATGACGTGTGCTTCACTCCGTAGAAATACGCCCGAGAAGCCCTGAATATAACAACTTACTTCGAAAAGGCCCGCCCCGCATAGAATGCCCGCAGCTCGCCCATGACCTCGCTCGACTGGCTCATCATCGCGGTCTACTTCGGTGGTCTGTTCGGCCTGAACTGGTGGGTCGTCTCGCAGAACCGCGAGACGGCCGACGACTACTTCCTGGCCGGCAGGAATCTCGGCTGGACGGTGATCGGCGCGTCGATCTTCGCCTCGAACATCGGCTCGGAGCACCTGGTCGGGCTGGCGGGCGCCGGGGCGACGAGCGGCGTCGCGCTGGCCCATTACGAGCTCCACGCCTGGTGCGCGCTCGTGCTCGGCTGGGTGCTCGTCCCCTTCTATCTGCGGTCGAAAGTGTTCACGATGCCGCAGTTCCTGGAGCGCAGGTTCTCGCCCGCGTCCCGCTGGGTGCTCTCCGTGATTTCGCTCGTCGCCTACGTCCTCACGAAGATCGCCGTGGGGATCTTCGCCGGCGGCATCGTCTTCGGTACGCTGCTCCCCGAGCTGCAGTTCCAGATCGGCTCCCACGTCTTCAACAGCTTCTGGATCGGATCCGTCCTGGTGATCGTGCTGACGGGCCTCTATACCGTGCTCGGCGGGATGCGGGCCGTCGCGTACGCCGACGGGCTCCAGACCATCGTGCTGGTGCTCGGGTCGCTGCTCCTGACCGTGTTCGGGTTGCGGGCCCTGGGCGGCTGGCACGAGCTGCACCGGGTGCTCGGGCCCGAGATGTTCGACCTCTGGAAGCCGCTCGTCCCGGCCGGGGTCGAGGGCACCTGGGCGCCGGTCCTCGAGCCGGGCCGCATGGCCTGGTACTTCAACGGCAACTACCCCTGGCTCGGGATGGCGGTGTGCGCTCCGATTATCGGCCTCTGGTACTGGTGTACGGACCAATACATCGTCCAGCGGGTGCTGGCCGCGCCCGACGAGCGCGCCGCACGGCGCGGGACGATCTTCGCCGCCGCGCTGAAGCTCCTGCCAGTGTTCATCTTCATCGTGCCCGGCATGATCGCGCTCGCCCTGGCGCGCACCGGCCGCGTCCCTGGACTCGGGGCCCTCGTCGACGCGCAGGGGCAGGCGATTCCGGCGATGGCCCAGGGAGCGTTCCCGATGCTCGTGCAGCAGGTGATGCCGACCGGCATCCGCGGGCTGGTTGTCGCGGGGCTGCTCGCGGCGCTCATGAGCTCGCTCGCCGGCGTCTTCAACGCCAGCTCGACGCTGTTCACGATCGACTGCTACCAGAAGCTGCACCCGCGCGCCACCCAGCATCAGCTCGTGTGGATCGGCCGCGCCGCGACCGCGGTGATGGTGGTCATCGGATTGTTCTGGATTCCGGTCATTCAGGGCGCCCGCGGCCTCTACGACTACCTCCAGGGCGTCCAGGCGTATCTGGCGCCGCCGATCGCCGCCGTGTTCTTCCTCGGCGTCTTCATGAAGCGGCTCAACGGGAAGGGCTGCCTCGCCGCGCTGCTCGTCGGCTTCGCGCTGGGCGCGTTCCGCCTGATCGTCGATACGCCGGTGACGCTGCAGATGGCGGGATTCGAATCCGGCTACGCGCCGGGCACGCTGCTCTGGATCGTGAACAACATGTTCTTCCAGTACTACAGCGTCATCATCTTTCTCGTCTCGGCAGCCGTGCTGATCGGCGTCAGCTACGCGACTGAGCGTCCTGCCGAACGCCACGTGCTCGGGTTGACCTACGCCGGCGTCTCGCGCGAGCAGCGCCGCGCGTCGCGCGCGACGTGGAACCACTGGGACGTGGTCAACTCGTCGCTCGTGCTGTTGCTGATCGCGGCGGCGTATGTCTATTTCAGTGGATGACGGCGGCGTTCTAACTAAACTGCGAAGTTCGAACTGCGAAGTTCGAACTTCGCAGTTACTTAGAACGCCGCCTGGGCGCGCATCTGCAGGCTGTTCTCCGGCGGACGCGTACCCGACGGGCCCGCGCCGAACGTGGTTCGCTCGAAGGCGAGCTCGTACCTGAGGTGCGCCTCCGGATACCAGCTCACGCCCGCAGTGAACTCCCTGGCCCCGTCGCTTGCGTCTGCCGCCGCAGCCGCTGACGCAAAGGCCTCCCGACCGACGGTCAGCCGACCGTAGCGCAGCGCGACCTGAACGGCGCCCCAGTGCCCCGCGCGCGGATTCAGACGGTGCAGCGGCCGGAGACCCGCTTCGGTCGCGGCCTCTCCCGTCAGGACGACCGACGCGGCCACCTGCCACGCCTGACTCGCCACGTCCGTCGCGACGCCCCTGCGCGAGATCGACTCGGTCGCGCGGATGTACTCGCCGAACGCACCGACCGACTTCCAGTAATAGAAGGCGGCCGGCACCACACGGGTCAGGCGGCCGCGAGGCGTCACGTCCGGCGCGTACCAGAAGTACGTCTGGTCGACGGACGTGTTCAGGGACGTCAGCGTGCGCGCGTGCCCCTCGGTCGAGATCCCGAGCTGACCGCCCAGCCCGGCAATCCAGCCTCGTGTGGACCGCAGCGGTCGGGTCACGACGCGTCCGGCCAGCTCCTTTCCGCTGAAGACGCCGACGTCGTAGGTCGTGCCGCGAACCGGCAGCTCACCGAGCGCCCTGATGCCGAGCTCGCGCCCCGCCGCGAGCAACGTGGGCAGCGCGCGCTCAGGGAACAGGATGTAGTTGCCGGAAATCAGGTACTCGTAGCCAACGGGAACCTTGTCCTTGCCGACACGTACACCGAAGAGCGGTGAGAGCCGCACGGTCGCGTAGGCGTTCACCAGCGTCGGCGCGCCGTTTACGAAGTTCCAGCCGGTGTTGAAGGCGACATATCGCGCAACGCGTCCGTTGGCGCCCAGGCGCGCCCGGCGCAGCAGCAGCCCACTCTGGACGGGCGACCGGTTGGCGAGCATCGCCAATGCGCCCGCCTGGATGCTGCCGGTCGGTCCGACCTGGTAATCGCCGCTGGCCGAGCGCAGCATCCATGGCTCGGCCTGAGCGCCGGCCTGTGATGAGGAAGACGGCGGCGGCGCGCCCGCGGTCTGCGCCGACGCATTCAGGAGCGGCACCGCGAGCAGGGCGACTCCGAGAGTGGCGACGAGAGGGCGGCGGCCCCGAAAGAACATGCGTCATTGTGGTCGAGCTGCCAAACCGGCTGCAATCCACCGGCGCCTTTGGACCTTTGGCCAAAGGGACGCATATGATCGGTTCCCGTGTCGAACATCCTTCAATCCGTTCCGGTCGGCCACAAGGTCGGCCTCGCCTTCTCCGGCGGCCTCGATACGAGCGCCGCGATTCACTGGATGCGGCACAAGGGCGCCGTCCCGTTCGCCTACACCGCGAATCTCGGCCAGCCGGACGAGCCGGACTACGACGAGATCCCCAAGAAGGCGCTGCTCTACGGGGCCGAGCGGGCCCGGTTGATCGACTGCCGTCTGCCGCTCGTCACCGAGGGCTGGGCGGCCCTCCAGAGCGGAGCGTTTCACATCTCCACGGCAGGGGTGCCGTACTTCAACACGACGCCGATCGGCCGGGCGGTGACGGGAACGCTCCTCGTCATCGCGATGAAGGAAGACGACGTCAACATCTGGGGAGACGGCAGCACCTACAAGGGCAACGACATCGAGCGGTTCTACCGGTACGGTCTGCTCGCCAATCCGAACCTCCGGATCTACAAGCCCTGGCTGGACCGGGCCTTCATCGACGAGCTCGGCGGCCGCAAGGAGATGTCCGAATACATGGCGCGCGCCGGGCTCGCCTACAAGATGAGCACGGAGAAGGCCTACTCGACCGATTCGAACCTGCTCGGCGCGACGCACGAGGCGAAGGACCTCGAACGGCTCGACACCGGCATCACGATCGTGCAGCCCATCATGGGCGTCCCGTTCTGGCGTGACGAGATCGCGATCAGGAAGGAGACCGTGGCGATCCGGTTCGACGAGGGAACGCCGGTCGCGCTGAACGGCGTGGTCCTGCACGACCCGGTACAGCTCATGGGCGAGGCGAACGCGATCGGCGGGCGCCATGGGCTCGGCATGAGCGATCAGATCGAGAACCGGATCATCGAGGCCAAGAGCCGGGGCATCTACGAGGCGCCGGGGATGGCGCTTCTCTTCATCGCGTACGAACGGCTCGTCACCGGCATCCACAACGAGGACACGATCGAGCAGTACCGCGAGAGCGGCAGGCGGCTGGGCCGGCTGCTCTACCAGGGTCGATGGTTCGATCCCCAGGCGATGATGCTGCGCGAGACCGCCCAGCGCTGGGTAGCCCGCGCCGTCACGGGGGAAGTGACGCTCGAGCTGCGGCGCGGCAACGACTACTCGATTCTCGACACGACGAGCCCCAATCTGACCTACAAGCCCGAGCGGCTGACGATGGAGAAGGGCGACGAGGTGTTCTTCACGCCGCAGGACCGCATCGGCCAGTTGACGATGCGCAACCTCGACGTCATCGACACGCGGCAGAAGCTGTTGACCTACTCGAAAGCCGGCCTCCTGAGCCTCGGCACCGGGTCCGCCCTGCCGCTCCTGCCGGGGACGAAGGTCGACAAGCCGGAGGATTGAGCGCACATGGGTTTGTCAGGTCGCGAGTTGTCGCGCTCGCCTTTTCCGGCGGCATAGCGCCTAACAGCGCTCGGGACGCTCACGCGAAGGCGAACGCTCACGCTTCGACCGTGTCGCTTCTCCGCTCGGCGTCGGGACCCCCTCGTTGAGCACCAGCCAATACAGGCCGAGCTGCAGCATGGCCTTGAGAAACTCGCCGAAGTCGACCGGCTTTGGTACTGTACCAGTTGGCCCCGAGCCGATAGGCGTCCACGATGTCGCGCTCGTCGGTCGATGACGTCAGAACGACCACGGGCAGGAAGCGGGTGCGCTCGTCAGTGCGAATCCGGCGAAGCACGCCGAGTCCGTCGATTCTCGGCAGCTTCAAATCCAGGAGGACCACCGCCGGCAGGACGGAAGTCGGTGGCATATCGCCGCGGCCAAGCAGGCAGTCGAGCGCTTCGACGCCGTCGCGCGCCACACAAATGTCGTTCAAGATGTTGTTCTTCCGGAACGCCCGCAACGTCAGGTCGGCGTCGTCGGGGTTGTCCTCGACCAGCAGGATCTGTCCAGAGCTCATGCCGATCCGTGGCTCTCGGGCTCGAGGGTGAAATAGAACGTCGCGCCGCTGCCTACGGCGCCCTCCGCCCAGATTCGGCCGCCATGACGTCGGACGATGCGGTGCACCGTTGCGAGGCCGACGCCGGTTCCCTCGAAGTCCTGCAGCGAATGCAGGCGCTGAAACGGCTGGAAGAGCTTGCCGGCGTAGGTCATGTCGAAACCGGCGCCGTTGTCGCGTACGTGAAAGACCCGCGCCCGACCGTTGGGCGAGGAGCCGATCTCGATACGCGGCCGGTCTGTCTTGCCGGTGTATTTCAACGCATTGTCGAGCAGGTTCTGGAGCACGACTCGCGCCAGGTTCGGATCGGCATCGACGAGGAGGTCGGGTTCGATGCGAACGTCGACCGTACGCGCGGGCCCCTGTCGCGCGAGGTCGGCGAGGATGCCATCGGCGGCCGCGCCCAGATCCACGGGTTCGCGTTTGAGTTCCAGGCGCGTGAGCCGTGACAGAGTCAGCAGCTCGTCCATGAGCGTGCCCATGCGCTGCGCGGCTGCCCGCACGCGCCGCAGGGCGGCCCGGCCCGCATCGTCGAGCCGCTCGTCGTAATCCTCCTCGATCACCTGGCTGAAGCCATCGATGGCCCGGAGCGGCGCGCGGAGATCGTGCGAGACGGAGTAGCTGAACGCGTCCAGCTCCTGGTTGGCCTGTTCCAGATCGCTGGTGCGCGCCTGCAACGCGGCATTCAGGAGGCTCTGCTGCTGGCTGAAGCTCTGCAGCTCCGCCTCGCGCTCGCGCAGGCGCCGGGCGGCCTCGCGAATTCTGGCATCGAGGTGCGCGACCTCGTCGGCGCCCATCGGCGCTCCCTTGATGTCCTCTCCGCGCGCCAGCCGATCCGCATTTCTCGCGAGCAGGCCGATTCTGCGGCTGAGACCGTCTGACGTCACGATCGCGGCGAAGAACCCACCGGCCACACAGACGATCGAGCCTGCGAGAAAGGTGAGCAGGAGCGCCTGCGCCGACTGTCCGCGCCGCAGGTCCTCGGCGGCCGACAGCGCGGCCTGCCGCTGCTCGATCGCCGCCGCGAGCTCGCGGATGCGCCCGAGGTACCGAACGCTGCGGTCGAGCATGGGCCGCTCGCCGAGGGGAGGTGTTCCCGCTGACGGCCCGTCGGCGATCCAGCTGAGCACCATCAGCTCGTCATCGACCACGGCATTCAGCGTCTGGAGCGTCTTGCGCAGATCCGGGTCGATGAGGGCGTCACCGAGCTCGGCCATGCTCGCTCGAACCCGGCCGATCGCCGCGCGATAACGATCCAGCGCGTCGACGTTGTCGGTGAGCAGGTGGTCGCGCGCGCCGGCGTCTGCATCGAGCAGCGCGCTGGAGACGTGTGCGAGATCCGACTGCACGACCAGGCTGCGGGTTCCCGTGTTGGTGGGCGTCTCCGGCTGGAACGACGTCAGGGCGATGATCACCCAGAAGCAGACCAGCGGCAGCACGGACAGACTGACGGCGATGAGACCCTTGGTGCGCAGGCCGAACGAGGACCACCGCAGAAATGATGGCATCGATCGAGCTAGGAGTCGCCCGACTCGAACGCCTCGCGCACCTTCGCCACGAGATCCGCCGAGGTGAACGGCTTCACGAGGATGTCGCCGTGCTCGAACATGTCGCACAGATCGATCCGGGGGCCTCTCGGGTCGGTGATGAACACGGCCGGAAGATTCGGGTGGCTGGCGCGCATCCGATCGGCCAGCATCAGGCCGGTCGTGCCCGGCAAGGTCATCGCGGTCACGAGCAGAGCGACGGGGGCCGCGTCGCTGGTGAGCGCGTCAAGGGCGCGGTCTGGAGTCGCCGTGACGGTCACGCGGTACCCCGCTTCAGTCAACACGCGCGCGCCCAGCTCCCGCACGGCCGGGTCGCTGTCGACGAGGAGGATGCGGTCGCAGGTCGCCGGCCCTGCGCTGGTCAGCCCGACCGCCTCGGCGGCCATGGGCTCGGCCGTTTGCGGCAGGTAGATACTGAACGTGGTGCCCTGCTCCGGCCGGCTCTCGACGAAGATCGAGCCCCGGCTCTGCTGCACGATGCCGTGCACCGTCGCCAATCCCAGCCCCGTGCCTCTGCCCACTTCCTTGGTCGTGAAGAACGGCTCGAAGATCTTCGGCAGGACGTCTTCGGCAATGCCCATGCCTGTGTCGCGCACCTCGAGGCGGACGTAGGGTCCCGGAGACAGGGGCCCCGGGACGTCGTCCGGCGACCGGACGACGATGTTGGCCGTCGTCAGCATCAGCGTGCCGCCGTTCGGCATCGCATCCCGAGCGTTCGAGACGAGATTCATCAGCACCTGCTCCATCCGAATCCGGTCTCCCCTGATATTCCAGAGGTCGCTCTGACAGTTCAGATCGATTGCGATCGACTCGTCGACAAGGTGCCGCAGGAGCTGCAGCACGCCGTCGATCACCCCGTTCAGATTCAGGACCGTGGGCTCCAGCACCTGTTGGCGGCTGAAGGCCAGCAACTGTTCCGTCAACTCGGCCGCCCGTGAACCGGCGCGCTTGATCTCCTGGAGGTCGCCTCGATGTGAGTCGTCGAACGGCATGTTCCGGAGAACGATATCTGCGTAACCCAGGATCACCGCCAGGAGGTTGTTGAAGTCGTGCGCCACGCCACCGGCCAGCCGCCCCAGTGCCTCGAGTTTCTGGGCCTGGCGAAGCTGATGCTGCGATTCGGCGAGGGCCGCAGCCATCCGTCGCTGCTCGCCGCGCCGGGCGGCTTCGTGCAGCTCGCGTTCGACGACCGGCGACAGCCGGTGCAGCCGCGTCTTGACAATGAAGTCGCTCGCGCCCGCGCGCATGGCATCCACGGCGTGTTCCTCGCCACGTGTGCCGGACACGACGATGAACGGCACGTCGGGCGCCGCCGTCTTCACCAGCTTCAACGCGTCGTCGCCGCTGAAACAGGGCATGTTGTGATCCGAAATCACGACGTCCCATGGGCCCTCGGCTAGAGCGGCTCGCAGGGCTGGGCCGGTGTCGACGCGGGTCGCCGTCGGTGCGAATCCGCGGCGACGAAGCTCGCGCAGGAGGAGTTCGGCGTCGTCCTCCGAATCCTCGACCATCAGAACGTGGACAGGGCGGGCCATGGCAGCCTCGGACGTGCGGATCGATACAACTGAGGGCAGACTGCAAGAGGAGCGCCAGTTTCGGTCGGGGCATTCACCGCGAAGGCCGCTGGAGAGGCGCCGACCTTCGGGAAGACGAGGGAAAACGCGGTGATCGAGATTACGGGTACTGTGAGGCAGCCGCGCTGACGCGGACACGAGCGACGCCGACGGCTCTCCGGCGCGGGCGGCGGCGCGGAGTCTGGCGGGTGCTAAGATTCAACCCCGCGAGGTGACGAAAGCATGCCCCCACCCGATCCCGAAGGACACGCCGAAATTCAGGAGACTCTGGCAGACCGGAAGCTTCTGAACAAGGTTCGGCTCAGGTCGTTCACGGTGAGCCCGTCCACGATCCACCCGTTCGAACAGGCCACGGTCGCCTGGGACGTAGACGTGCCGGCGAGCGTCTCGTCCGAGATCGCGGTTTCGTTCAAGCTGGATGGAGACTTCGTGCCCAAGTCCGGCTCGAAGGTCGTGTCGCCGTTCACGTCGCACGCGTTCCAATTGGAGGTGCGGTCGGAGCACACCGGACGCGTGCTCGGCACGAAACTCCTCCAAATCGACGCCTCCGAGTGTGTCGATGCGGGCCTGCCGCGGAGATCCATCGAGGTTCAGGCGCAGGCGGTCAAGAATCTGCTGGTGGCGGGCAGTCTTTCCTCGCGCGGCGACCTGACGGTGGCCATGAAACCGCCCGGCGAGATGGTCTTTCACGTGCCGATGACCGCCGACATTCCGAACTTCTTCAATGCCGACGTCAACGTCGACCTGACCATCGCGCTCTTCATACGCACACCGCCGGGAGGCCAGCGCCTGCTGGGAGCGCGGCTCAGCCACGTCTCCGTGGACGTGATCTTTCACCTGGCCGAGCATATCGCCTCGCTGGGTTCCGCCACCGCGGCACAAGCCATCATCCAACCGATGGCGGCGGACCTGATCCAGGCGTTCCTCGGGCCTCAAATCCAAAGCCTGGTGATCGCGACCCTTCAGCCGATCGTCGATATTTTCCAAGACGGATGGCAAGGCGCCGATCCCGACCATCGCGCGTACCGGCTGCGATCGGTGAACGCGGAGCCGGAAGGTTTGATCTTCATCGGCTGCCCGGTCCCGCCCGCTATCGTTCCACCCATCGTGCCGCCGACGCGCCGGACCAAGAGAGTCCGCGTGGCCGTGACCTAGCCGGTCGCTCGTTCGATCATCCCATGACCACCCGCACCTGATGGGTGGCCGCGTCGTCAGCCAAGTCGATCCCCGCCGGAACTGTCGGCAGCGTGTCGCCGTCGAGGACCACGAGCGACACGCCATGGCTGACGCGGCTCGGGTTCTCGACGCTGATCTCGTAACGCGCCGAGCGGAACTGAAAGGTGATCTCGAAACCCGGCCACGCCTTCGGTATCGAGGGATCGATGACGAGGGTCGCGCCTCCCAGCTGAAATCCCAGGATCTCCTCGAGTCCCGCCCTGTACATCCAGCCGGCCGAGCCGGTGTACCATGTCCATCCTCCTCGCCCCACATGGTTCGGCGCGGCGTACACGTCGGCGCAGGCCACGTACGGTTCGACCTTGTACCGATGCGTATCCGCGCGCGTCCGCGTGTGGTTGATCGGATTGAGCATTTCGAACAACTCGGCCGCTTTGTCGCCCTCACCGAGTCTTGCGAAGGCGATCACTGACCAGAGCGCGGCATGGGTGTATTGGCCGCCGTTCTCTCGGATGCCGGGTGGGTAGCCCTGGATGTACCCGGTATCGAGCTGAGCGTGGTCGAATGGCGGCGCGAAGATCAGCGCCAGCCCCTCGTCGCGACGGATCAACTGCTTGTCCACCTCCGCCATGGCCATCGCGGCGCGGCCGCTCCCGGCGGCCCCTGAGAGCACGGCCCACGACTGCGCGATCGAATCGATTCGACACTCGGCGCTCGCGCCGCCGCCAAGCGGCGTGCCGTCGTCGAAATACGCACGCAGGTACCAGTGGCCGTCCCATCCGTCGCGTTCGAGCGATTGTTCCAGTTCGGCGGCGTGGCGCCGCCAGGACGCGCCGCGTGCGGACTCGCCTCGGCCATCCGCGATGGGCGCGAACGCGGACAGCGACGCATGGAGAAACCAGCCGAGCCAGATGCTCTCGCCTCTGCCGCCCGCCCCGATCCGATTGAAGCCGTCGTTCCAGTCCCCGGTGCCGATCAGCGGCAACCCGTGGCGACCGACCATAAGACTGGTATCGAGGGCGCGGGCACAGTGTTCGAATAGCGTAGCCGGCTCGGCGGACGCGTTCGGACGAAAGAACGATTCCAGCTCGTCAGCCTTCAGCTCCGGGCCTTCCAGGAAGGGCACGAGTTCATCGAGAATGCCGCGATCGCCCGTGATCTCGACGTACTGGGCGGTGGCATACGGCAGCCAGAGCCGGTCGTCGGAGACCCGAGTGCGCACGCCCTGGCCGAGCGGCGGCAGCCACCAGTGCTGGACGTCGCCTTCGACGAATTGCCGCGCCGCGGCGCGCAGCACGTGGGCTCGCGTGACCTGCGGCATCGACACGCTGAGCGCCAGAACGTCCTGGAGTTGGTCGCGGAACCCGTACGCGCCGCTGGCCTGGTAGAACGCCGCACGCGCCCACACGCGGCAGGCGAGCGTCTGATAGAGGAGCCAGCGGTTGAGGAGAATATCCATCGCGCGGTCGGGCGTCTTGACCTGAACGGTGCCCAGGGCGTTCTCCCACGCTCCAGTCGCCGCCCTGAAGACCGCGTCGAGATCGGTCGTCCGATAGCGCGCGACCAGCGACAGGGCTTCCGCCTTCGTCGCGGTCTCGCCGAGAAGGAATACGATCTCCGCGACTCCGTTGGCCTCGAGCTCCAGCGTTGTCTGGAGAGCGGCGCAGGGGTCGAGGCCGCCGCCGACCTGATTCGTCAGCGGCGCGCCGTCGGCGAGGGCCGCGGGATAATCGAGCGTCCCGTGGCGGCCGAGGAATTCCCTTCGGTTGCCGGTCCAGGACCGTTGGCGCCCGCCGAGATCGGCAAACGCCACACGGGTCCCGAACTCCGCGCTCCAGTGATTCCGCGCGAGCATCGTGCGGGTCTCGGGATCGATCTCGGTCACGATGAAAGGCGCGGCCGCAGCGCGGGATGCGCCGAGGACCCACTCCACATACGCCGTGATCGAGAGCCGGCGCGGCCGGCCCGACTGATTGGCGATGGTGAGGCGGGAAATCTTGATGGGGTCATCCGGCGGCACGTATTGCAGCAGGGCGAGCGAGATGCCGTGCGAGACGTGCTCGAACCGGCTGTACCCCTGTCCGTGGCTGACGATATAGGGGAACGCTTCCTCGCGAATCGGCAGGGCCGTCGGCGTCCAGACGGCGCCGTTCTCCTCGTCTCGCACGTAGATCACTTCGCCAGGCCGGTCGCTCACGGGATCGTTGCACCAGGACGTCAACTGGTGCTGCTGGCTGTTGATCGCCCACGTATATCCTCCGCCTTCGACGGATGCCTGGAAGCCGAACGAGGGATTGGCGACGACGTTGATCCAGGGCATTGGCGTCCATTGCCCTTCGCCGAGGATGGTCACGTATTCACGTCCGGCAGCCGCAAACCCGCCAAGACCATTGAAGAACTCGAGATCGGGCCGGGCCGCGACGGGCGGCGGCACGTCATTCGCGGCCGCGCGGCGTGTGAGGCGCGGGACGAGAGGCTCGGGTGCGTCCAGGCGCCGCACCTGGTCGAACAGGCTGCCGCGGCGGCTGAAGAGCACGGCACGTGCGGCACTCTGGAGCAGGGTTCGCACCGCGACCGGGACCAGATCGGCTCGAAGGATGAACACGGCTCCATGCGCCGTCGTGTTTCCCAGCGGTTGTCGCGACCGGCTGGCTCGGACCATCGCCTCCAAGGCCGTCTGCAGCTCGTGCGGGTAAGACGCGGGGTGTTCGTTCAGAATGACCAGATCCACCGCCAGTTGCTTCATCCGCCAATACGCATGAGCCTGGAGCAGGTGGCGAACGATCTGCAAATCGCCGATGTCGTCGATCCGGCACACGACGATCGGCAGGTCGCCAGAAATGCCGTACCGCCACAGTGCTGGTGGTCCGCCTTCACTGCGAGTGAGGACATCGGATGAAGGGCGAAGGGCCGGATTCGCGTAGAGCACGTGACCGGCGAGGCGTTGGAACAGACTGGCCTCGTCTGATCCGATGCCGAGATGGAACAGTTGTACCTGCACCAGTGTCCATGCCAGAGTGCTGGCCCGCTCGAACGCGGCGGGGTCGTGATGCTTGTCGGCCAGGCTGAGGACGTCGCCGCGCGAGGCCGCGACGAGCGTCCAGAACGTGACGTGCGCGGTGGCCCCTGGTGCCAGTCGGATGCGGCGCCGGAGACTGAAGATCGGATCGAGCACGGCGCCCGACGTGTTGGAGAGCGGCCGACCATCGATGACCGAAATGGGTGTGCGGATGACGCGCCCGCGTCCCAGAAAGCGTGCCCGGTCCGTTTCGAATTGCGGGCTGCCGACGACCTCGCCTTCGATCACGGCCAGGTGAGCCGCCCAGACTTGCGGCTCGTCGGCTGACCGGCGCCGACGGGTGGCCAGCAGCGCGCCGATGTCGGCGACGAACTCCGTTTGCACGAACAGATTGGAAAAAGCCGGATGCGCCGCATCGGCCGCGGCTGGAGCCAGGACGACCTCGGCGTACGACGTCACGTCGATCTCACGAGTCCGGCGTCCAAGGTTGGAGATCGTGACACGGCGCGCTTCGGCATCGTCTTCGGACGAGACGATCACTTCCAGCTTGGTGGTGATCGCGCCATCGCGCCTGACGATTTCGACTCGATCTTCGAGAAACGTGGCTTCGTAGCTGTCCGGTTCTACCCGACTCGGTTGGTACCCCGCCGACCACACGGTGCCGCGTTCGGGGTCGCGAAGGAAGATGTACGAGCCCCAATTGTCGCACGTCGGGTCCTCGCGCCAGCGGGTCACGGCGAGATCTCCCCAGCGGCTGTATCCGGATCCAGCCGAAGTCATCATCACGGCGTACCGGCCATTGGACAGAAGCTGCGTGTGGACGATGGACTGGTGCGGCGACTGGAAGCGGCGCGACGTGGGCGGGACGAGCTCGCGCACGAGCGCCGCCGCCTGCGCCTCCTCGCGTCGCGGATGAGCGACGTCCACGTCGCGCGGCGTGCGTTCCTGCAGGAGGAGCTCGGTGGCCTGGACGATCGGCTCGGCGTGAAAGCGGGCACGCATCGTGCCGCCCTGAAGTGCGTTGGCGAGCGCCACCAGTGTCATGCCCTGGTGGTGCGCCATATAGGAGCGCACAATGGCCACCCTCTCGCCTTCAGGAAGACGCGCCGGCGTGTAGTCGAGCGCCTCGTACCAGCCGAATCGGCCGCATCCGCCCGCCCGAGTCAAACGCGCGAAGTTCTGCACCGCCGCGCCCGGCGTGATCATCGCCGCCAGTGCCGTGGCATACGGGGCCACCACGGCTTCGTCCCCGAGGCCGCGTTTGAGTCCAAGACCGGGGACGCCGAAGCTCGAATACTGATACGTGAGCTCGAAGTCGCGGGCGTTGTACGCCGATTCCGACACGCCCCAGGGGAGACCACGTTCGCCGCCGTATTCCACCTGGCGACGCACGACGACCAGATTGGTCTCGTCGAGGAGACTTCCCGCGGGTGAGCGCATCACCAGGCTCGGCATCAGATACTCGAACATCGACCCAGACCAGGACACCAGCGCCAAACGGCCGTGCACCGGCGTAGTCGTCCGTCCCAGGTGGAACCAGTGCACGGTCGGCACGTCGCCCTTGGCGATCGCCACGAAACTCGCGAGCCGCGCTTCCGACGCGAGGAGGTCGTAACAGCTGGGATCGCGCGTTCCGTCGTTGACCCGGTAGCCGATCGAGAGGAGTTGAAGGTCGGCGTCGAAGAGCCAGCCGAATTCCATCGTCTCGATCATCGACCGGGTCCGCTCGACCAGTGCCTCCAGACGCCCGGTGAGCGACCCGGACGGTGGCTCGGCGGCGAGGCTGGGCTGAGGAACGAGATCGAGGTCGCGAACGTGGCTCTTGATCGACGCCTGAACGGCGACTGCACAGGCGAGGACGTCTGCGCTGCCAGGATCGCCCCGCTCGGCGCTCAGCGTACGCGCGATATCGACGACCGTGTCGGCGTGGAGCGTCAATTCCTGCAGCCCCGAGCTCCCCATGGGCCCGTGGAGGCCTGCGACGGCGCGGGAGAACGCGTCGAGCGCGCCGTCCAGATCCCGTCGCGTGACCGTGTGCGTGCGAAGATCGTCCGCGATCAGGCGCAGGGACTCCCGAGTGATCTGGAGGCCGTCATCGATTCCGGGGAGCCATTCCACCGCAGCCGCGGGCGCGGCGCTCATCTGGCGACAGGCCGCTCCAAGCACGATCAAGTGTCCGGCGAGATTCCCGCTGTCGACCGTCGAGATGAACCTCGGCTCCAGCGGACGAAGGTCGAGGGTGTCGTACCAGTTGTAGAAATGACCGTGAAAACGCTCGAGGCCGTTCATGGTCGCAACCGTCGCCTCGAGCCGATCCACGGTGTCCATCGTTCCGAGCCATCCAAAATCGTGGGCGGCGATGACCGACAGCAAATAGAGCCCGATGTTCGTGGGAGAAGTCCGGTGCGCGATCACGGGCGCCGGATCTTCCTGAAAATTGTCGGGCGGCAGCCAATGATCCAACGGCGTGACGAACGTCTCGAAGAAGCGCCACGTTCGCCGGGCAGTGACCCGCAGGGCGTGTGCGTCCACGTCGGAAATCGCCGTGATGCCTGCGTAGCCCTGCGGAACGCTCGCTCGTCGCGCGGCGAGTGGTGACAGCATCCAAAGGATCAGGAACGGCGCGGCGATCGGCCAGGAATCTGGCTCGAAGCGCGCAACCAGCAGGGCGGCGCCAGCAGCCAGCGCCACGCCGCCACTCATCCGCCGGTACGTGCCGCGAAGATCGAGCTGAGCACCCGCCTCTGACTGCGCGGCGGTCATCCATTCGAGCAGCCGCCGGCGCCTCACGAACAGACGGAACAGCGTCCGAGCAATGGCATCGGCCATCAACCAGGCCTGATGGGCGACGAGGGTGACCAGCAGCCCGATCTGGAACAGCACGAGGATGAAATCGGCGCGGACCGCGCGCCAGTGCCTCCGCTGCGAGATGCCGAGCCGTCTCGGCACGATCCCGGTGACGGCCGGGAGCAAGGGCGGAATCGCGAACGTCGCGAGGACGAACCCGCTCCAGATGGCTGCCGCCGGCAGCGGCAGCAGCCATCCAGCCAGTAGCGCGAGAAAGACGGCGGGCGCTGCCAGCGTGCGACGCAGGTTGTCGAGCATCTTCCAGCGGCCGATCAGCGGAATCGCGCGTCGGTGCGGATCGCCGGACCCGGGACCGCGGCCAAGAATCCAGGGCAACAGTTGCCAGTCTCCGCGCGCCCATCGATGCTGCCGAGCCGCCGCGACGTCGTAGCGTGAGGGAAACTCTTCGACGACCTCGATGTCCGAGACCAGCCCGGCCCGGGCGAAGATTCCCTCGAGCAGATCATGACTGAGCAGGGTGCTCTCCGGGATGCGCTGGTCGAGTGCCGCCTCGAACACGTCGACGTCGTAGATGCCCTTCCCGATGTACGAGCCTTCTCCGAAGAGATCCTGGTACACGTCGGAGACGGCGAACGCGTAGGGGTCCAGTCCGCTGGGGCTCGTGAACACGCGCTGAAAGAGCGAGCCGCTCCGCCGGGTCGGCAAGGCCGGCGTGACGCGCGGCTGAAGCACGGCGTACCCCTCGACGACCCGGCCGCGAACCGGATCCAGCCGAGGACGATTCAGCGGATGCGCCATCTTCCCGACCAGGCGCCTGGCCGTTCCACGGGGGAGCCGCGTGTCCGCGTCCAGCGTGATCACGTAGCGCACCGCCGGAGGTGCGACGGGAAGGGCCCCATTGACGGGCACAAAGGTCGTGTCAGTGGCCCCACGGAGCCATCGATTCAGCTCGTGCAGCTTTCCCCGCTTGCGTTCCCATGCGATCCAGGTGGCCTGCCCCTCGTTCCAGATCCGTCGGCGATGCAGGAGGAAGAAGCGCGGACCTTCCGGCGCCGGGCCGTAGCGTCGATTCAATCGAGCGATGCCCTCGGCGGCGGCGGCGAGCAATGCCTCATCACCCGGCACCGTGTCGGTGAGGGCATCGGTCCAGTCCGACAGGAGGGCAAAGTGGAGGTCGCCGTCCGCATTCGCCAGGTAGTGAATCTCCAGGCGTTCGATCTGATCGTCGATTGCCGCGCTCGTCGTCAAGAGCGTCGGAACGACGACCATGGTGCGCAGTGCCGCCGGCACGCCGTCGCGGAGCTCCATCGCGGGGAGGGTCTTGGGACGGAGGTCGTGCGTGACCGCACGGTTGATGACCGCCACCGCCAGGTCGGATGCCGGGGCCAGCGCGAGGACGCCCAGCAGGCCGAGAGGCCACCCGCCGACACCGACCGCCGACAGCGCCAGCAAGGGGAGCGCCAGGAACAACACGGTGATGAACCCGATGGCCCCGACGTAGCCGACGATACCAGATCGCGTCATCGAGCGAACGAACCACTCGGTGACCGGAATGCGAAACCCGAGGGCCTTCTCGAAATCCCGCCGGGCATTCGCGATCAGGTAGTAGCCGGGATCGCGCTCGCGGTCTGGGCACGTGTCACCGGTCGTGCTCGGCTCCGCGATGGGACGCGTGGCGGCCGCAATCGCTCGCCGCGCGACCTCCAATTCGGCAAGGCCCGATCCTCGGGCCAGTTCCTCGATCGCATGCCGATAGCGATCCCGCGTGGGGAAGTCCATCTCCGCGAAGCAGCTGTCAACGCGAAGCACCGCATCGACGAGACTGACGCTCTCGAAGACTTTCGCCCAATCGAGGCTGGAGACCAGGCGCATGCTCGTGATCACGTTGCGAACGGTCACGTTCATCCCGCCCTGCCGCTGATGCTCTTCACGGACGATCTCGTCGGCGGTCGTGCCCTGGCGTTTGAGGTGGTCGTCCAACCAGACGAGCGCTGGCGTCACGCGCGGATCCTGGTCTCGGAGGCGTTGAAGCAGCCGCACGACAAAGGCCGTCGGCAGGGGCGTGGAGTCGAAGCGGCGCAGCACGGTGTCCGGTGTTTCGGCCGCTCGGCGGCCACCGAGGCCGAGGAGCCGGTCCGCCAGGGCGTCGGCCTCCAGACACGCCGTTCGCTCACTGACGATCCGCTCGGCCGCGCGCCGCAGGTTCTCGATCAAGACGATGCGCAGCGTGGTCGCCACGGCCCACAATTCGCCGATCGTCAGCGGCTGCACGCGCTGATATGCGGCGACGAACCGGATCAACATCTGCCGGTCGAGCCGGCTGTCGGTGTGCGCGACGAAGGCCCAGGCCAGTCCGAAGACCCGCGGAAAGCCCTTGAGCGGGCCCGCGGCGAGCCTGGGCAGCCCGCGATAGAACCCGCGCGGGAGATCTTCTCGGATTTGGCGAATCTGCTCCTGCGCGACATACGAGTTGTCGAGTAGCCACTCGTCCGCAGGGGTGATGGCCCGATTCTCGCGAACCGCCTGCTCGACGCCCCGATACGCCTCGAGCAGCACCCGGCCGTTGTCCTTCAAGCGTCGGTCAAGATGTCGACTGTTGCTCGGGCCCGTGGTGACCTGCTGGGCAGCCGCGAGGCTTTCGGCATGCTGCTCGAGTCGTTCGACGCCGAAGAGCTCGCTCCGAATCAGCTCGTCGGTGTCCCCTCCGAACAGCCCGGTCGGGCGCCCAAAGATGCGAAGGAACGAGGGGGGCACGCGGGTTCGGCGCGGTGTGAAGAGCATGTCCAGCATTCGTGATCCAGCATAGCTCGGCGACGGAATTGTCTCTTTGGGCACACGAAAGCCGGCCTGGCGAGAACGGCAGAATGAGCGGAATGATCAGCACGAGACCGAGGAGACCGCGCCCGCAGGATGCTCCTCGCATAGCATTCAGCAACGGGTCGTCTGTAGGCTGTACCTTTGTGCACACCCAGCCGCGCGCCTTGACCTGGAGACACCCTGTGCCGCCTGCATCGCATTCGGACGAACAGCACCGCGCCATCTTGCAGCGCATCGCCGAGCGGGCGATGCTCGAGCGAGGCTTGCTGCCGACCTTCTCGGCCGCGGCGCGGGCCGAACTCGAGGGGATTCATTCGCCCGCCGTCGCCCGCGATCCGTCTGGCCCCGGGGCCCCGGCGATCCGCGATCTGACCGGCCTACTGTGGGCGTCGATCGACAACGACGACTCCCGCGACCTGGATCAGCTCACGGTTGCCGACTCCCCCGCTGAAGACACCGTCAAGATTCGCGTGGCCATCGCCGACGTGGCTGCCCTGGTCACAGACGGCTCGGCGATCGACGTTCACGCGCGTCACAACACGACCTCGGTCTACACGGCGGGCGGGATCTTTCCGATGCTGCCCGAAAAGCTCTCCACCGATCTCACGTCCCTGAATCTCGACCAGGACCGCCTGGCGCTGGTCGTGGAAGTGGTCGTCGGTCCAGACGGATCCGTCCAGGACGCGGACGTCTACCGGGCGCGTGTCCGCAATCGTGCGAAGCTCGCCTACCGCGGCGTGGCCGCCTGGCTCGATGGGAATGGTCCGATTCCCAGGTCGATTGCGGGTGTCGCCGGACTCGCGGAGAACCTGCGCGAGCAGGATCGCGTCGCCCAGCGCCTGAAAGACGTGCGGCGTGTTCACGGAGCGCTGAGTCTGGAGACCATCCGGACGAGACCGATCTTTGACCGCGACCGCATCCGGGGACTCGACGTCGAACAAAAGAGCCGCGCTACCGAGATCATCGAGAATTTCATGATCGCGGCCAACGGCGTGACCGCTCGATATCTCGCGGCGAGGAACTTCCCCTCCATCCGGCGCGTCGTGCGTGTGCCGAAGCGCTGGGACCGCATCGTCGACCTCGCGCACGCGCTCGGGATCAGCCTGCCGATGACTCCCGACCCGGTCGCGCTCGAGGCCTTTCTGGTCAAGCAACGGGGAGCCGACCCGGAGCGCTTCCCCGACCTGTCCCTCGCGGTCATCAAACTCCTGGGCGCAGGGGAGTACGTGGCAGAACGGCCTGGCGCGGCGTCCCCGGGCCACTTCGGTCTCGCAGTCAAGGACTACACACATGCCACGGCTCCGAACCGCCGCTACCCGGATCTGGTCACGCAGCGTCTATTGAAGGCCGCCATCGCCGGCCGACCGGTGCCCTACGGCACTGACGATCTGGAGGTGCTGGCCAAGCATTTCACCCAGGAGGAGGATGCCGCCAACAAGGTCGAGCGCCAGGTTGCCAAGTCCGCCGCGGCGATGCTCCTGGAAACGAGGATCGGCGAGCAATTCGACGCATTGGTCACTGGCGCGTCCGATAAGGGCACCTGGGCCAGGCTGCTCACCATTCCAGTCGAAGGGCGGGTGGTGCAAGGATTGGAGGGCGTCGACGTTGGCGACCGGATTCGCGTGCAGCTCGTGTCGGTCAACGTCGAGCGCGGGTTCATCGACTTCAAGAACGTCGTCGCGGCCAGACATTAGCGTCGAGCCGGCGCGTGCAATCCGGGACACCGGATCTTGGCGGACGGCTGTAGGGTGGATCGCAAGAGGCACGACCGCCTGGGACGAGTCCCGCGGCCGTTTCCAAAATGGAGCAACGATGCGTATCAACGAGATCATGAGCCAACCCGTCGTCACGGCGCCGACCAACTGCACGCTGGCTGCCGCAGCGCGGCTGATGTGGGAGTTCGATTGCGGCATCGTGCCAATCGTCGGCGACGACGGATGTCTGGCCGGTGTCATCACGGATCGCGATATCTGTATGGCGGCGTATAGCCAGGACAGGCCCCTCTCGGCCATCCCGATCACGTCGGCGATGACGAAACACGTGTTTTCGTTGCACAGCGACGATGCGATCGAAACTGCGGAACACGTGATGCGGGACAAGCAGATTCGGCGAGTTCCGGTGCTGGACGCGGACCGTCGTCCCGTCGGGATGGTGGCGATGAACGACATCGCGCGAGTGACCACACCCGCCACGAAGAGCGGCGCGGACCGCGAGCTCGTGGAGACGCTCGCGGCCATCGGGCAGCCCCGGGGCAGCCTCGCGCCTGATCCCGAACGTCGCACTTATTGACTTCCTGGACGGCCGTAGGCCGCGGGCTGCAGCCCGCGGCGGCGCGACGCAGAAGCTGCAGTCCTCGGGTCGAAGTCGATCTGTGCGCGGCCCGGGCATCGACACTCGGTTTCCAAGGAGAAGCGTCATGCTGTACACCGTCGCCCTGGTTCTGCTGGTCCTGTGGCTGCTCGGTCTCGTGACCGGCTACACGATTGGCGCGTTCATCCACGTCCTATTGGTCATCGCGGTCGTGTTGTTTCTCGTCGGGCTGCTGGGCGGCCGCCGCATCACGTGAGCCCGTGCAGTCGATGAAACCCAGGCGCTGGTGTGCTTGCGGAGAGCTGGGACGCCATCCTCTGGCAAGATGGGCGGGTCTGCAGAAGTCGTCCGACAATGGAGGTGACAGGTGGGTCTGAGAGACACTTACGCGCACGCGATTCAGACGGCGAAGGGGAAGTTCCACGGCGGCGCCGAGGAGCGCGAGGGCAAGCTGTACTTCAAAGGCACCGTCGCCACCGAAGCCGAGAAGAACGAGATCTGGAACGCCATCAAGACGATTCCGACCTGGCAGACGGACATCGCCGCTGATATCCAGGTGACAGGCGGACCCGGTGCGGGCGCCGGCGCGCCAGTCACAGCCCCGGCGTCGGCCGGCGCCAAGACCTACACGGTCAAGGCCGGCGACACCCTCGGCGCCATTGCCAAGGAGCATCTCGGAAGCGCTGGCGCGTACATGAAGATCTTCGAGCTGAACAAGGATCAGTTGACGGATCCGAACCGGATCAAGCCGGGACAAGTGCTGCGGATTCCCTAGGTCGACGCCGCTGGCTTCGTCATGTCGATTCTTGGTGCGATTGCGTTGCGCCTTGTCTATCGCAAGCTACGGGCCGCGTAGCGGCGCTCGGCGGAGGGGCGGAGCGTGCGCATTCCCGTTCGGGAAGGCGCCGCCGCGCCCGCTTCTGGCGCTTATCGCCCTTCTGGGCCCGACTCACCCTTGAAGGTCTCCGTGCCTTCGAGCCGACGAATCAAGCTCGCCGCACGCTGCCGGAGTTCGGCTGCGTCCTGTGCGATTTGCGATTCGCCGAGACGTTCGATGTGCGGCACGCGGCGATCGAGCGCCTCGATCAGATAAGAGAGATCGGCGAGCATCTCCTTCACGTGTCCGGCTGCGTCGTTCGTCGTCTTGGTCATGGATCGCTCCCGCGATACGTCCGAACCCTCGCTATGATCGCACGTGCCGAGCACCACGTGCACGTCACGGGGCGAGCCGTCGATGGATGCTGGCCCGGCCGCCGCACCGGTGTCCAAAACGGGACAGCGTGCCGGTGCGTCCCGGACGATAGTGGCTTGTCACGGCATTTGGAGTGGACGGCATGTCAACGGCCGCAGGAATCACGATCGGGCTCGGCGTCGTCGCGCTGGTGGCGGCGCTCTGGCGCCGCGGTCGCTCACGGGACCTCGGTTCCGTGAGCCGCGTCTGGATCGTGGAACATCGAATCGACCGCGGCTGAGTGGGCAACATGCGATCCGCGGATGTCTTGAATCGCACTCTGGAGGTCAGATGTCGTCAATCAATGGAACGGTGAAACGGCTGGTCAGCGAAAAGGGCTTCGGATTTGTCGAGGCGTCGGACGGCCACGAGTACTTCTTCCACCAATCCGCGTGCATGGGCAGCCCGTTCGATACGCTTCGAGAGGGACAGCCGGTGACGTTCGATCCGGGGCAGGGGCCGAAGGGACCGCGCGCCGAGAACGTCCGGACGGCCTGAACGAGGGGACAGCCGCCGGCGCACTTCGACCATCGGCGGCTGCCATGACCTGAGCTGAACCCGGACGGGGAGACCTGACATGTCGGCGCGAACCGCTGTCCTGCGAGACGTGATGGCACCGGCCTCATTCGCGTGCGACAGCCTGGCCGTGCTTCTCGTGCGGCCCACGCGGTACGACGACGACGGTTACGTCGTGCGGCACTGGCGGGGCACGCTGCCAAGCAACACGTTGAGCTGTCTGAACGGTCTCACGCACGACGCCGTCGCGAGCGGAGCGCTGGGGCCGGTGAACGTTCGTGTGCACGTCCTCGACGAAGCGGTCGACCGCATCGACCCTCGGCGGCTCGGCCGAAGGCTCCGGCGGCCCGGCACGAAGGTGTTGGTCGCGCTCGCCGGCGTGCAGACGAATCAGTTTCCACGCGCGCAGGACCTGGCCCGTCAGTTCAAGGCTGAGGGCTTCGATGTGATGATCGGCGGATTCCACGTCAGCGGATCCGTGGCAATGGCGCACGCGATTCCGTCCGAGTGCCAGGCGATGATCGATGAAGGCATCACCCTGGTGCTGGGCGAGGTCGAAGATCGTTGGGCGGCCCTCCTTCAGGACGCCGCCACGGGCCGCCTGCGCCCGCTGTACGATTTCCTCGAGGACCTGCCGGACCTCCGAACCAAGCCGCTGCCGAAGGTCTCGGGACGATTGCAGCGGAAGTTCGCCGTCCGCGGGTACGGCACGATCGATGCCGGCCGCGGCTGCCCCTTCAATTGTTCGTTTTGCACGATCATCAACGTGCAGGGCCACGCGATGCGCAGCCGCGGCGCGGCGCACATCATGGATCACATCCGGGCTCATTACCGGGGGGACGGAAGAAGGGTATCTGGCACTACTTCTTCACTGATGACAACTTCTCGAGAAATCCGTACTGGGAGGACATCTTCGACGGGTTGATTGCCCTCCGTCGCGATGAGGGAATCGCGATCGACTTCATGATGCAGGTGGATACGGCCGCCTCGCGCATTCCCCGTTTCATCGAGAAGGCGTCGCACGCCGGCTGCCTCCAAGTCTTCATCGGGATGGAATCGCTGCGAGAAGACAACCTGCAGGCGGCGTGCAAGCGGCAGAACCGGGTCAGCCAGTACCGTGAGTCGATCGCGCGCTGGCACGAGGCCGGCATCGTCTGCCACGTCGGGTTCATCATCGGCTTTCCGTACGACACCTACGACCGCATCATGGAGGACGTCCGCTCGCTTCGCGACGAGCTGCTGGTCGATCAGGCATCGTTCTTCATGCTGACGCCGCTGCCGGGATCGCGCGACCACCGCGTCGCAGTCGACGCCGGGACGCCGATGGACCCCGACTACAACAACTTCGATTCATTCCGGGCCACGATGCCGCATCCGCTGATGTCCGCCGAGGAATGGACCGCCGCGTATCGCGACGCGTGGACGACCTTCTATTCGTACGATCACATGCGCCGGGCCCTGCTGCGCCAGAACCCTCACACGTACTGGGGCATGTTCAAGTGCTTCGTGTGGTACCGCGCGTCGATGGTCGAGGGATCGCATCCCATGGTGACAGGCTTCTTCCGGCTGAAGGATCGCCGGTCACGCCGCCCCGGACGGCCCCTCGAAGGACGTTGGCGTTTCCTTCGGCGCCGCGTGCGCGAGTCCGGGCAGATCGCCCTGGCGTACGCGAAACTCCTGCTGGAAATGCAGGAGCTCTGGCTCGCAACGCGGATCCGGCACGAGGAATACCCATTCGTCGGCGACCTGCGCGCGCTCAAAACGCGCGCCACCGCCATGCTGGAGGTCAAGGCGGGCTGGGCGCGCGCGCACGCCGTCCTCTCCGTCCGGCTTCGTGACTGGCGAGCATCGACCGAAGGGCCCGCCCTCCGTGTGAGCGCCGCGATGTCCGAGCGCCTCGAGGCCGTCCGGCGGGCGATTGGGCAACGGGCGGACGAACTGGCCCGCGCCGCCGAGTCCACGTTGTCCGAGCTGCGCGTGCAGAGCCTGCCGGCGCTGCGCCCGCGACGCGTGCCCGGCCGATTGACCGCGCGCTTGAACGGCTGGGGAGCGCCCAATCTCGAGGCCCGCCGCGCGCTGAGCGCCTATTGGGGCCTGATGGAGCGCCGGCTGCGAGGCTGGCAGCTGTGGCGGCTCAACCCGCTGACGCTCGTCTGGAACGCGGCGTGCGACTTCAAGAACATGGTGATCTTCGTCGCCGCCATGACGCACGAGCGCTACTAGCGGCCATGCGAACGTGCGCATGCGTGTGAAGGGCCTCCAAGATGCCGAATGACGACATGACGGCAGTGCCGGACCGACGGGTCGCCGGAGAGCACCTCGCTGCATCGGAGTTGGCGAGAAACCAGGCGGAAGCGATGGATGCCATGCGCGCCACCTCCGCGAACCTCCACGCGACGCTCGAAAACATGAAGGTCGTCGAGGAAATGCGACGGACGCTGCGCGACATCCGTGAACGGCAGCCGCCCACTACGGGCTGACGACCTGCAACGTGGCGTCGCGCTCGCCCCCGTTGAACCGCGGGCAGCAGCGCCGGGCAGTAGGCGCTGCCCGGCGGGGGGCCGCTCTAGTTCACGACGAGGTGATTGACGACGCGTGTCACGCCCTTGGTGCCGCTGGCGATCTCCGCCGCCCGCGTCTTCGCCGCCACCGTCCGCACCGAGCCTTTGAGCGTGACTGCGTGATCGTGGGTGTCGACGGTGATGGCGCTGTCCTTGAGCAGAGTTTCGTCGGCGAATTTCGCCTTCACCTTCGTCGTGATCCAGCCGTCGGTCACCGCCGCCCCAGCCGCGGAGGCAGCGTCCTGGCTCTTCCCGACGACGTCCTTGGTTTTCTCCGCGACCTTGGCGGCCATTGCGCCCGCCCGGTCGCCGGCGGTCTGCACGATGTCCGCCGTCCTGCCACCGGCGTCCTTCGTCGCGTCGAGGGCCCTGTCGGCCTCCGCCTTGCTGGCGTCGCGTGCGACGCCGACATCCTTGTCCGTTGTGTCAGCCGCGTTCCTCGTGCAGGCCTGACCGGCGAAGACGGCGCCGGCGAGCCCTGCCGCCATTAGACATCTCGAAAGTCTCATCGATTCCTCCTCGAGCTGCCGCCGCGCGGCCATCTGCCGGAGCTGGGCCACGGCTCCGCGGCGGCTCGCACCAACGCAACCGTCATCGCTTCATGCCTCGCCGGCTCGTGTCATCGCATCTCACCCACCAGTGTGCATGCAAATCGCGACGGCCCGTGTTCACAATCGGACACACCCTGGCAGGACGGCGCCGATCGTTTCCGATGTGGAAATACTCGAGAGCGGCAAGGCTCGACGCGAACAGCGTGAGGGCCAGGCGCAGCACCACAGCTCCCCTCCGTGCCGTTTGGGCGCCGTCACCGCCAATCGAACGCGGCCTCTCTCGATGTGCCTCTGTCGCACCGAGTGGAGAGGAATATTCCGCGGGAGCTATGGAAAGATGCGGGAGCCGAGAGGTATGCCTCGCCTGTCACGAGGCAAAGGTCGTGGCCCATGCATTGCATGGACGACGCAGCAGATACAGCCGTCGGGTCGCAGTTGGTGTATGCGCGACCCTGGGCCCCAGACTCGGTATCGAAGGAGACGCGCCATGTTGTACACCATCGCCGTGGTTCTGCTGGTCCTGTGGCTGCTCGGTCTTGTGACCGGCTACACGATTGGCGCGTTCATCCACGTTCTACTGGTCATCGCGGTCGTCTTGTTTCTGATCGGGCTGCTGGGCGGCCGCCGCATCACGTAACCGCCGTTCGCAGTGCTGCGTCCGCCGACCGCACGGTTGAGTGGCTGGCGCCGAATTCCGACGGCCAGGCGCGCTCCGTCGTCGCGGGAAGCACGTTGCGGTGGCCACGGCAGACTCCTCGAGGACGCTCTGATCTTGGACGCTGCCGAGGTGTGTCAGGGAGAAAGGGACGGGGCGGGTCTACTCGCAAGGAGAGAACCAGCGCCCCGGACTTATCTGATCGGCACTCTCACCTCAATGTTTCTCTTGAGCCCGACGGTCAACCTGGCGCCGGCGGGCCGTTCGATTTCCTCGCCCTTCGTCGACAGGACGACCGCAGTGCCCGCGCTACCGCCGATAGCAGCTCCCTTTGCGGCGCCACCTTTGCCGCCCAGCAGGCCGCCGATTGCGGCGCCCGCACCGGCGCCGATCCCGATCTTCGTCGCGTCCGCACCCTTCGTGGCCTCGGCCGTCTCCGAATACGTCGCGTCGATGTCGTAATGATCGTCCCGTCCTGCCGCGGTCAGGCTCGTGAAATGCAGGCTGATACTGGCCCGACCGTTGATCTTCCCCGAGGATTCAACCGCGGAGATCGTGCCCTTCAAGGTGCTGCCCGCAGGCAGCACTTCGGCGCCTCCGACAGACACGGCCTCGGCCAGGGTCGCTTCGACAGGATCTTCAACCCTGTTCGTGCCTGAGTTGATCGGCGTCCCGAGCCTCAGGGAGAGTGCCGTGCCCTCTGGCACGGTGTACTCCCGAAACTTGGCGGCCGGCGGCAGGTCGGTCGGCTTGGCCTCGTCGACGACCTTCACGTCCACGATCTGATCCTTCTGGATCGATTTCGTGGTCCGACCGGTCGTCACGCGCACGTTCTTGTCGTCGAGGCTGGCGACCTTACCCTCCACCACGCCGCCGTCGGCCTTGGTGACAGCGATATCCTGGCCCACCGCGATCTTGTCCACTTCCCGCTGGCTGGTACACGCCGCGGCCAACGCAAGGAACACGACAACACCGAAGCTTCGCGACCCCTTCCCCATGACGGTCTCTCCTGAAGCGGATGGACCCGCACGCTGGTCTCCGCGCACCCGACGGCCCGGTTTTCGCTTTCCGGCATCGGCAACATAGCGTGCCCGAGGGGCGGCGCGCTGTCCCGAACAGCACACGCGAGCACGACTGTGCCGTTGTGCACACCGCCCCTCGGTGGCGGCCGCGTAAGATGCCGAGAGGTGCCACAGGACATGAACACCCCCACGCACGAGCCTCGCAAGACTGCGCAGCACACTCGTTGACAGGAACAGCATGAGGACGACAACGCGCCGGCGGCTGTACCGATTGGGGTTACTGGTGATGCTCGCGGTGGGCGCACTGGCATCGACGGCTGCTCTTCGATAACTGTGAACCAGATCATCACGGACCGTCTTCCCTACAGGAATCGCGAGGTTCGACTGTCCGGCGCGGTTGTCGACAACTACTCGCTCGCCGATCGCGGCGTCTATCGGATCGATGACGACAGGTCAGCTTTGGGTCGTGTCCGACACGAGCGTGCCTCGCCGAAGCGCGCGGGTCACCGTCAAGGACGTCGAGCATGAACATACGAGTCTCTTCACGCGTCACGGCGGTCGTCGGCATCAGCGTGCTGCTGTCACTGGGCGCTCTGCGGAGCCAGACCGTTGTCACGCCGCCGGATAACAAGTACACGCCCGCGCAGGACGTGGAGCTCGGGCGACAGGCTGCCGTCGAGGTCGAGCAGCAGCTGCCGATGCTGCGCGATGAGGTGGTGACGCCGTTCGTGGCGTCGATAGGGGAGCGGTTGGTCCAGTTCATCCCGGAGGAATTGCGCCATCCGGAGTTCCAGTACCTCATTCCACGTCGTCAACGTGCGCGAGATCAACGCGTTCGCGCTGCCCGGCGGGCCGATGTACATCAATCGCGGCATGATCACGCAGGCGCACACCCAGGGCGAGGTCGCCGGCGTGGTGGCTCACGAGCTCAGCCATGTTGCGCTCAGGCATGGCACGGCCCAGGCCACCAAGGCGACGAAATACGAGATCGGGACGCTCCTGGGTGCCGTCGTGGGCTCCATCATCGGGGGCAACGTGGGCAGTGCCGTGGCGCAAGGCACGCAGTTCGGACTTGGCACGGCATTCTTGCGGTTCAGTCGGGAGTTCGAACGTCAGGCCGATCTGCTCGGATCTCACATCATGGCCGCCGCCGGGTATGACCCGCGTGAGATGGCCAGCATGTTCAAGACGATTGAGAAGCAAGCGGGATCGGGCGGCCCGCAATGGCTGAGCGACCATCCGGACCCAGGGGACCGCTACGCATCGATCACGCGCGAAGCGGATCTGCTCGAGGTTCAGAACCCGGTGCGCGATACCCGTGCATTCGCGAACGCGCAGGCGCGATTGCGTCAGATGACGCCGGCGCCGACCACCGAAGAGGCGACGCGGAAGACGGCCAATCGTGGCGCCGTGCCAGCGACCGAAGGACGTCTCGAGCCTGGTGGCGTCGCGCCACCCTCGCCGACGTATACCATGTATGCGGAAGGCGACCTGTTTCGCATCAGCGTGCCATCGAACTGGCGGGAGTTACCGGGCAACAACGCCGTGATCTTCGCGCCAGAGGGCGCGTACAGCACTGGGGACGGGCAAAAGGTCTT
Source organism: uncultured Acidobacteriota bacterium (assembly GCA_963764505.1). Taxonomy (GTDB): domain Bacteria; phylum Acidobacteriota; class Vicinamibacteria; order Vicinamibacterales; family SCN-69-37; genus CAVXSP01. The sequence continues at coordinate 61,357 of CAVXSP010000003.1, forward strand.
TACCCATGGCATGGAGATCGGGGTCGCCCGAAACGAGACGCATGACGTGCGGACTGCGACCGACGAGTTCGTCGCCTCGCTGGCGTCCGCCAATCCGAACCTCGGCCACCCTTCCGGCTACAGCCGCGCGAAGATCGGTGGCCGGCAGGGGCTCCGTGCAACCCTGTCGAACCGATCGGCGACCACCAACCAGGAGGAGCGCATCGCGGTATTTGCGATGCTGCTCGATGACGGGAATCTCTTCTACGCGATCGGGGTCGCTCCCCGGGACCGTTATTCGGACTACGAGGGGACATTCCGCAATGTCATCGGATCCATCGCGTTCGTGCGATGACCTCTCGCGTGTTGTCGGCGCCGTCGCCGGCGTGCTGTTGTCGGGCCGCACCGCTGGCCTCAGACGTCCCCGGGGGGCCGCACGCTGAACTAACCAGGGGCGGGAGCCCTTCTTCAGATCCCGGAGTACTCCGCCGGCGAAGGAAGTCGTTCGTGATGTTGCAGACGATCGCGCCGCTGCCCGCGCCTGGAATCTACCAAGGTGCGGAGCGTGCCGGAGGTACCATGCGCCGACTGTTGACTCTCCTGTCCTTGCTGTTCCCCATCGTCCTTCCCGCGGCGGCCATGGCGCAGGACCACCAGGCGCAGATTCAGGGCTTCGGCGGCTTCACGCTCCGCGGCAGTTCAACCCAGCCGCTCTTCGGCGCCAGCGTCGCGGTGCCATTGACCGATAACATCCACGTCCTGGTCGAAGGCGGGCGGTTCACGGACATCCTGTCGCCGACGATAGCGACCCTCCTCGACCTCACGCCGGTGGACGTCCGGCTGGCGGCGTACTATGGTGAAGCCGGTATCCGCATCGCCGGAGGGTCGCGGCACCCCGTCCGGCCGTACGCCGAAGGCACGGTCGGATATTCCCATCTTTACGCCACCTTCAAAGGCGCCGGCAGCAGCTACGATCCGTACATCAACACGGGGCTTCAACTGTTGGGTCGCAACCACCCAATCCTCGGCGTCGGGGCCGGGGTCATGGTGCAGGGGGGCCCCCTCTTCCTCGACCTGGGGTATCGCCACCACAGAATTCTGAAGGGCAACGCGATCGAAGCGGCGCTCAGTGGCGGCGATCTCGACGTGGATCAGCTGCGAATCGGGATTGGCGTCAGATTCTGATCGGACTCAGTACCGCTCGCACGGCAACGCGACGACGAAGATCAACACGTTCGCCGCGCATCGGGACCCGACAGCTCGAAATCGGCCGCGCGCGCCTGTGCCCTACGCGGATCTCCGGGCATCGTCCTCCGAGGCACGAGCAGAGACGACGGCTCCCGTCGTCCGGGCGTGATTCTGCTTGCGGCAGTACGGGCAGAAATACTCGTTGTACGTCCGGTAACCCCAGAAGCCGGGCAGGCCATGGCACTCGAGATCCACGGCGCGGTGGCACGACGCGCACTGGACATGCTCGACGACGTGCGACGGAGCCGTCAGCGTGACGGTCATGGCCTGGCCACGCGCGCTGGCGCGTCCGCGCACTGCAGCGCGCGCACGCCGAACATGGTGCCGGCGCCTCGCCGCCTGGTCTCGCGGAGAATGTGGAGGCACGTCGCGACCCAGACGAAGACGAGGACAGGGAGGATCGCGATTGCTGGCAGCAGCGTGGTGGTCATGGGTATCGTTCCCGATCAGTCTACCCGTGCGTGTGGTCCGCGTCTGTGCAGAACGGTACAGCCGCGACGCATGGGCCGGGACGCGGTGAGGCGTGTGGATTGCGGGGACCGAGGCCCCTCCCGCCTCACCGCACTGGCGTGTCCAGTTCCACTGCCAATCCCAGTCGCCGAACGAGGTACCGCTTGGCCACGTCGACCGTCACCAGATACGCGACGGTCGCGGGAATCAGGAACGCAAAATAGGACGCCGGCGGCCTCGTGAATCCCAAGAGCGTCGCCACCGGTGTTGCCGGCAGCACGGCGCCGATGGCGACGATGAGGAGCGTCGTCACGGTCAACGCACGACTCGGACGGCTCCGGAATGGGTTCCCCATTGTGCGGATGACGAACAGCACCAGGGTCTGGGTCGCCAGCGACTCGATGAACCAGCCCGTATGGAACAACGACGCGTGCGCGTGGAAGTAGTTCAGCAGCACGTAGAACGTGAGGAAGTCGAAGATCGAGCTGATCGGGCCGATGAACAGCATGAAGTCGCGGATGACGCGTATGTCCCACCGCTGGGGACGCCGCAGATAGGCATCGTCGACGGTGTCGCCCGGGATCGTGACCTGGGCCATGTCGTACAGGAAGTTGTTCAGCAGAATCTGCGTCGGCAGCATCGGCAGGAACGGCAGGAACACGGATGCCGCCGCCATGCTGAACATGTTGCCGAAATTCGAGCTCGTGCCCATCAGCAGGTATTTCATCATGTTGGCGGAGGCCCGGCGGCCATCCAGAATCCCGCGATGCAGCACGCGCAGGCTGGGCTGCCGGAGAATCACATCGGCCGCATCGCGCGCGACGTCGGCAGCCGTCATCACCGAAATGCCGACATCGGCGGTGCGCAAGGAGGGCGCGTCATTGATGCCGTCGCCCATGAAGCCCACGACGTGCCCCCGGCGCTTCAGCGCCAGAATGATCCGGTCCTTCTGCGCCGGCGAGACCCGCGTGAACACGGACGACTGCTCCGCCAGATGACCGAGGGCCGCGTCGTCGATCTGGGCCAGGTCCTCGCCCGTCACGATCTGCTGCTCGTCCAGCGCCACGGCCCGGCAGAGGTGGCGCGCGACGCGCTCGTTGTCGCCAGTCAGGATCTTGACCGTCACGGCGTCGCGTTTGAGCTCCGCCAGCACGTCAGCGACGTCAGGCAGGACGGGATCGGCGAAGCTGACGAAGCCCGCCAGCACGAGATCAGCCTCATCGGCGCGCGAGTAGGCGGGCCGGGACTCCAGCCAGCGGTAGGCGACCGCCAGGACGCGCAGACCGTCCTCGCTCAGGTGCTCGTGGACCGCGGCACATGCCTGCCGAGCCGCCGCGTCGAACGGCGTGACGCGACCCTCCGTTTCGAATGCGGTTGACCGCTCGAGGATCGATTCGGGCGCCCCTTTGGTGATGAGGAGCCCGCGATTGCCGCCGTCAGGCGCCAACACGACGACCGAAAGGCGGCGCCGCTCGAAATCGAACGGAATTTCGTCGATTTTCCGATAGCCCGTCACGTCGGCGGCCCCGTGCCGAAGAATTGCGGCATCCAGCGGACTCCGGATCCCGGTCTCGAAACTGCCGTTGATAAACGCCAGCGTCAAGGCCCGCGGCGAGGCCGCGCCCGCGGGATCCACCGACCGATCGAACTGCATGACTCCACTGGTGAGCGTCCCCGTCTTGTCGCTGCACAGAATATCGATGCTCCCGAAGTTCTGAATGGCCGGCAGATGCTTGACGATCACCTGGTCGCGCGCCATCCGCAACGCGCCCCGCGTGAGCGTCACGGAGCTGATCATCGGAAGGAATTCCGGCGTGAGACCGACGCCCAGCGCCACGGCGAAGAGCAGCGATTCGAACGCGTCGTGCTTGAACACGATGCCCATCAGTACCGATGAACAGCACGAGCACGACGGTCGTTCGGAGGATCAGGAGACTGAATCGCCGCAGTCCATGTTCGAACTCCGTTTCCGGAGGGCGGCTCTGCAGCCGCCCGGCGATATCGCCGAACATCGTCTTCGGCCCTGTCGCGGTGGCCAGCGCCGTCGCCGTGCCGCTCACGACCGACGTGCCGAGAAACACCAGGTGCGGTGCGTCGGGGCCGCTCGTTCTCCCATCACCGGCGACCGATGCGGCCTTATCGGCCGGCAGGGACTCGCCGGTCAACATCGATTGCTGAACCGACAGATCTCGTGACTCGAGCAGACGCGCATCGGCGGGCACCAGGTCGCCCGCCGACAGCCGAAACACGTCGCCTGGCACGACGTTCCGGAGGGGCGTCTCGCCCCAGATTCCATCGCGGAGCACCGTCGCGGTCGGGATCACCGACGACCGAAGTCGCTCCGCCGCCTGGTGTGAACGGTACGATTGCCAGAAGTTGATCGAGACGCCCAGCGCCACGATCGTCACGATGATCAGTGCATCGACGCGTTGCCCCAGCGCGCCGGCAATCGCGCCCGCCACGATCAGGATGACGACGAGGGGATTCGCGAAGAGGTGGGCCAGTTGCACGGCGGCCGAGAGACGCCGGACGGGCGCGGGCTCATTCGGCCCGTATTCGTCGAGGCGCCGCGCCGCCTCGACGCCGCTGAGCCCCTGATCCGTGACCGACATCAGCCCTTCACAGCATGTGCCGATCGCGGCCACCGATTCAATCTACGCTGCCGGCGTCGGCCTCGACCGGTGGCGACGCCGACGTGACACTGCCCCCGGTGGCACGCGACCGCCTTCCTTCGCCGCCTGCCACCCAGCATATCCGGGCTGTGCCGCCGGAGGGATGGGTGACAATCAGTCCCGACGGCAGAGGCCCGGGATGAGCATGAGCGCTGGAACGACGACGACGCCCATCAGCACCAGAGTCAGACTTGTCACGAGGCCGAGCGGGCGGACGGTGAGGGAGACGCATCCGAAGATCAGGATCCAGCTTGGCGCCAGCACGTTCCGGGTGAATCTGACCTGCACGATGCGCCTCATGAGCCCATCGAAAACGATGTTAGCGCCGTCGCGAGCGGAGCGCTGTCCGTTAGTGCACAGACGGACCCGCCGTGAATGGCTACAGTGCGTCTAGAGGACATCATGCTTCAGACTCTGGCTGCAATTCTCGTCGTGCTATGGCTGCTCGGAATAGTGAGCGCGTACACGATGGGCGGCTTCGTTCACATTCTGCTCGTCGTGGCGGTCGTGCTGATCCTGGTTCGTCTCATTCAAGGTCGGCGCCTTGCCTAGCCAGGCCATCGCTTGAGCGTCTGAAGCCCCGGGTGCGCCGAGCCGAACTGGCTACGCTGCGACACAGCGCTGCCGATCCTGTCGTAGCCAGGCGTCGTTCATGCGCGCACTGAACCTATCCACACCGCTGGCCTGGACCGACATTCTCAAGCGGACCGGGGTCGAGATTTTCACTGGCGACTGCTTCTCGTGGGCGGCAACCCTCGCGTTCTATTTCTTCCTGGCGCTCTTCCCCGCGCTGCTCTTCGTGGTCTCGCTCGCGAGCGTCCTGCCGGTTCAATGGTTGATTGACCGGGTCGTGACGATGCTCGGTCACGTGGCGCCGGCCGATGTCGTGGCCATCGCCCGCCAGCAGATCGAACAAATCACGGCTCGGCCAAGCATCGGCCTGCTGACGTTGAGCCTGGTCGGCTCCATCTGGAGTCTGTCCTCAGGCGTGTCCGCGCTGATCGATACGCTCAATCAGGCGTACCGCATTGTGGAACGGCGGCCATGGTGGCGGGTGCGCCTGACGGCCACGGTCCTCACGCTCGCGCTGACGGGTGGCACCCTGCTGGCGTTCGGCCTGGTCATCGTGGGGCCGCCAGCGGTCCGACAGGCCGCGAACTGGCTGGGGTTCGGCCCTCTGTTCGTCTGGACCTGGAGCGTCCTGCGGTGGCCGACGGCCGCCGCGCTCGTCGTCACCGCGCTTGGATGCGTCTATCGCTTCGCGCCAGACACGTCACGCGAGTGGGTGTGGATTTCTCCAGGCTCGCTGGCGGCCACCGCCCTGTGGCTGCTCATCTCGCTCGGCTTCAGGTGGTACGTCAGCCATTTCGGCGACTACCAGAAAACGTACGGCGCGATCGGCGGCGCCCTGGTGACCCTCCTGTGGTTCTACGGCACCAGTCTCGCCATCCTGCTCGGCGCGCAACTGGACGCGACCATCGTTCACGCGTCGCCGGCCTATCGACCGGGCGCCCCAACCCAGTCGTTCGACGGAGTGTCGGGGCGAGCGTGATCGTCGAACAGACCCGGCAGTGAGCTGATCGGCTGCACGCGAGTCGCCGCGCTCCACGGCGCGGCGACTCGTCGCAGATGCTCTGTCGAGTCCGGGACTAGTCCATGCTCTCCTTGGCCGAGTACCGATTCAGCAGCTGGAGCAGCTTGGCGGCGGCCTGTGGTGCGCCCACGCCGTTCGTGACGATGTCTCGGTTCTCGAGGGGCTTGCCGTACAGGGTGGTGTTGTCGTCCAGGTCCTGGCGCAATGTGGCCCCTTGCAGCGCGACGCCAGCAAACAGCCCCTGCGACCGCGACCACGACAGGATGTCCGCATGCATCTGCGCGTCTGTTTGCGCCGTGGCCGTGCGCCCCACGGGACCTGCCGCAACGGAGCCCTCCGCCCCCAGCGTGAACTTGCTGTCCAGCAGCTTGTCCGCTCCCCGCTGACTCATGACCAACATGATCAAGTCCGTCGACGACCCGCCGATCTGGAAGCCGACGCTTCCGCCCTCGATGCGAACCGTCGCCGGCGCCGACCAACCGGCCTTGCCGGTATTTCGACAGGACAAGTACCCCTTCCCGTACTTCCCGCCAACGACGAATGCCGCCGTCTTGAGGTCCGGGACAATCACGATGCAATGGGCGTTCTCGAGCAGTTCCTGCGGGATGCCCTTATCCGGTGCCGCCATGATTTCCGAAAACACGGCCGCCGCCGCGTCCAGTCGCTTCGCCGGCTCGTTGTCCTGCGCCAGCAGTGGTGTGAGGGCCAACGTCGTCGCCACAGTCGTTGCAATAATCAGTTTCACGTGCACCTTCCTGGTTGAAAGACCTCTTACTTCTGTCATGTCGTGCGCCAGCGTGGCGCTGGCTAGCCGGTGCCGGTGGGACGCAGCAGGCGCAAGCGGGGATTGACCGGCCGTGCGTGCTGCCGGAACGTCCGCGTCGCCGGGGCGAGCGGCTGCTCGCCGTCGATGGCCAGATGGCGCCGCTGCAGCCACGCCATGAAGATCCCGGGCAGGCGCGTGGCGCGTCGATTCGGATCGCCCTCGTATCGAAGCACATGGCCCCGTCGGGGCAGGTCCGCTGGATCGGATTGCGCCAGCAGCCGGACGAACGCATCGAAGCGCGCCGGGTCGACGATCTGCATCATGGCCGTTGCTCTCTCGTCCCTGCGGTGTCGCTCATCGTCGCCACGCCAGCGCCGGGACGGCGAGAGTCAGCAATCCGCGATCTGGGCCGCCGGCCCCGTCCCGTTTCGCCAACTCGCACGGCGAGCTCGGCACCTAAGGTTGGCGTTCTGAGACGGAGCGTTTCACGGTCTCCGTATCCGAATCGCCCTTGACGGCCGTCGCATAGCGTTCCACGTGATGCGCGCCACGCGCCACGGCGCCGGCGATGTCGTCGCGAACGCCTCTCCCCTTCCGGGCGAGATCGTCGACCGCGTCACCGACGCGCGTGTTGACCTGCTGATACTGGTCGGACGCTCGCCGGCCCAGCCCCTTCGCCGAATCGGTCAGTCGCCGGCGCAACTCCGAGGCCGCCTCCGGCGCCAGCCACAAGGCGAGCCCGGCGCCAACGACCGCGCCGGCCAACAGTCCGATGACGAAGCGGGAGTCTCGAGGTTCTTCGGTGTGTCCGTTCATGTCCGGGGTGCTCATGTCCTTACCCTACGCGGGCACTGGGAAGAGGCGTGTCCAAAAGGGTACAGCCGCACAGAATCCTCTTGCGGCATCCTGCGTCACGCAGGCGCCGAACATCGTCGGCATCGCCGGGAGGAATGTGAGGAACGTGCAGTTGCGGCAGATGCTGATGGAGCGCCGGGTTGAGCTGGAAGGCGACATCCGGAGACGTGTCCTGGACGGCCGCACCGACCGGCCCCGTGAGGTTGGCGACGACCTCGACCAGGCCGACGCCGGGAGCCAGGGCGATTCTCGACGGCGCGCTGCTCCAGATGAAGGCGGAGACGCTGGTCCTCATCGGACAGGCGCTCGTGCGGCTCGACGCGGGCGAATATGGCTCCTGCGGCGATTGCGCTGAACACATCTCCGATCGTCGGCTGCGTGCGCTGCCGTTCGCGGTGCGCTGCCAGGCGTGCCAAGAGAGACGCGAGCAGGCGGCAGGGCAGAGGTCTGCCCTGCCGTTCGGCAACGCCTCGCTCTTCCCTGAGGCCGCCGGCTCCTGACGACGACGCTACGAGCGCTTGCGAAGACCGACGACGAGCAGAGCCACGCCGCCGGCGACCGCCACGATTCCGAGCACCGGCGGCAGCGGGAACGTCTTCTGTCGGTCTGCTGTGGCGTGCACGGGACCGATGTCGAGGACCGTCTCGCGACTCGTGTACGTGAAGCCTTGGTAAAGAAGCGCCACGACACCGAGCACGATGAGTACGACGCCAGCGATTGCAATCGGCTTCATGGGAGCGGCTCCTCAATCGTGCAGGACGATGTTGAGCAGGGAACTGTTGATCTTGAGCGGAATCCCGCCATTGTATTCGATGAAGCCGAGTGTTTTGAACTTGTTGAGAAAGAAGATCACGCGCGAGCGCGTCGTCCCGATCCTCTTGGCGAGCGTTGCCTCGGAGAGCTTCGGCAACACCCGCATCGGCTTGTCCCGCGTCCCGTAGCGCGCCAGTCGCAACAGCATGCGCGCGAGCCGTTTCTCGCTCGAGTCGAAGAGCTGATCGACCAGATCCTCCTGGATCCGCATGTGGCGCACCAACAGGTGTGAGATGAACTGGTCCGACATCGCATGCCGGTTGCGCAGCAGCCGGAGCATCGTGTCTTTCCTGATGGCCAGGATCGCGCTCGGGGTGATAGCCGTGGCGCTTCCCGTGCGGCGCGGCTGAGCCGCCAGACACCCCTCGCCAAAGAAGTCGCCGGGCCCGAGGACGGCCACGATGGCCTCCCTGGCGATCTTCGACAGCACCGACAGCTTGACGCCGCCGGATTGGATGTACATGACGTGCTCGCAGGGATCTCCTTGCCTGAAGATGGTCTCATCTCGACCGTACTGCACGACGGTCTTCGCCACCCCTGCCCCGAGCAGCACCTGCTGCGGATTCTCCCCAGTGGCCTTCGCGACGGGCTCCGGGCGTCCTCTGGACCGCATGGGCCGAGCATGTCACACGGCCGAGCCATGCGGTGTCCACAAGAGAACAGGCGCCATGGCCGACGTGGGCGAGTCAATCCGTCGAACGGGCCTGAAGGGACGTGCTGAGCGCAGCGTCGCTAGTCGTGCAGGACGACAGTGAGCAGTGACTTGTTGACTTTGAGCCCATCGGTGTAGTCGATGAACCCCAATCGCTGAAATTTCCTCATGAAGAAATTGATGCGCGATCGCGTCGTGCCCACCATTTGTGCCAGCGTCTCCTGGGCGATTGGCGGAACCACCCGAACCGCTGCGTCGTGCTTGCCGTACCGCGCCAGCAACAACAGCGCCCGTGCCAGCCGTTTTTCACTGGAGTTGAACAACTGATCGATCAGGGCTTCTTCGATCTGGATGTTCCGGGCCAGCATGTGCGCGATGAATCGATCCGAGAGGGCATGCTCCTTGTGCAGGAGGCTCGCCATCTCCTCCTGGTCCACGAGCAGAATGCTGCTGTGTGTGATGGCGGTCGCCGTTCCCATACGGACGCGTTGGCCCGCCAGGCCACCCTCGCCGAAGAACTCCCCTGGTCCCAGCATCGCCACGACCGCCTCTCGCCCCCCCTTCGAGAGCACCGAGAGCTTCACCCCGCCTGCCTGGATGTACAGGACCTCGCTGCAAGGATCGCCTTGCGAGAAGATGACTTCGTCTCGCTGAAAGCTTGCGATCTTTCTCGCGATCCCCGACGAGTCCAGGAAGGCCTGGGCGTCGAAGGTTGCGTACTGCTTCGCTTTCACATCGGCCTCTTTGGACGGTTCCGCAATCGAGTATAGCCCCTGCAGGATCGTCGAACCGCCGCGGCGACCGACTCGGCATCGCCAACGCTCGCGATGATCTCGAGTCCGGGCAGCCTGTCGATCACTGCGCGATCGATGCGGCCTCTCCAGGCGTCGCGATGGTGGGGCCACAAGGGACGAGCTGAGGGTGGTCAGCTCTTCTTGAAGGAAGTTGGCAAAAATCAGGTTCCTCGTACCTGGCGTACCCGGCGTACCTGGCGTACCCGATCAATCACTGACGCCGATCTTCCTGAGGATCTCCTCCGGCGCGCCCGTCCACTCGGCCACGGGGCGGTTGCCCAGATAGCCGAGGTCATCGACGCCGATCCGGCTCGTCCAGAATCCGGTCGCGACCAGATCGCGCATCGTGGTGAAGAACCGGGCGGCCTGGCGGAACTCCGGCTTCGCGCGCTGCGGCCAGGCGACGTCGTCGAGCACACCCCTGCGTTCGGCGTCCGAGCAGTCGACGAACGCCTTGTCGACGCGTGAGAGGCATTCGGCGTCCAGCCACATGAGGCCGCCGCGGATCGCCGTCTGGCGCTCCGGCTGCTCGGCGATGAGATAGTCGATGAACTCGGGCGCGCCCGCGTCGGAGGCGCTGCCCGATCGTGCGTCCTTCGGAATGATCATGTCACCGAGCGCCACGACCGTCGCGTACTCGTGCGCCGTGAAGAAGCGCGGCGCGTAGGGCTGGTTCGCGGCCGCGGCCGCCGTGCGCGCCTGCCGGGCCTGCTGCGCGGCCGCCGCGGCTTCGTCGGCCGTCCACGTGAAGGCCATGGCCGCCGGGGCGGCCGCAAGGGTTTTCAGCACGTCGCGGCGGTGGAAGTGAGTCATAGGGCTTCTGGCTTCTGGCTTCTGGCTTCTGGCTTCTGGCTTCTGGCTTCTGGCTTCCTAGAGGTTCCCCTTGCGCCGCTCGTCGGCGATGTACTCCGACGTTCGCCACGAGAGCGCCATGATCGTCCAGGTCAGGTTCTTGTCGGCCTGCGAGACGAACGGGCCGCCGTCGGCCACGAACACGTTCCGGACGTCGTGCGCCTGGCAGTGCGCGTTGAGCACGGATCTCTTCGGGTCGCTGCCCATGCGCGTGGCGCCGGCTTCATGGATGATCAGGCCTCCGGTGCTGAGCCCGTAGTCGCGACTCCGGTCGGGCATCGGGGAGGTCGGCTCGCCGCCCATCTCGCCGATGATCGTCCGGAAGGTCTCCTGCATGTGCTTCGCCTGCAGACGCTCGGCGTCGCTCCACGTGTGGTGGAAGCGCAGCACCGGTATGCCCCAACGGTCAACGGTGTTCGGGTCGATCTCGCAGAAGCAGTCCTCGCGCGCGATCTGCTCGCCCCGGCCGGCGAAGTTGACGAACGCGCCGTAGTAGCGGCGGTACTCCTCCTTCAGCTCCGCGCCGTATCCGCCGCCTCGACTGCCGGGCAGGTCGTGAATGCCGCTCATGAAGCCGTAGCCGGGCATGCCGAACCCGCCGCCGAGCTCGACGTGATAGCCGCGCGGAAACCCGAGCTGCTTGTTGTCGCCCCACCAGGGCATGTAGAGGTGCATGCCGCCGACGCCGTCCGAGTTGTAGCGCGGCAGATCCTGGAGCGCGGGAATGAACCCGCTGACGCTGAGCCCCGTCGAGTCGGTGAGGAATCTGCCAACGAGCCCGCTCGAGTTCGCGAGGCCGTCGGGAAAGCGGGCCGATTTCGAATTGAGCAGCAGCCGGGCCGACTCGCAGCAGCTCGCGGCCAGCACGACAACGCGGGCGCGCACGTGGTGTTCGGTGAGCTGCTCGGTGTCGACGTACGACACGCCCGTCGCGAGGCCGTCCGGCCCGGTCGTGACCTCGCGCGCCATCGCGTACGGCACGACGGTGAGCTTGCCGGTCGCGCGCGCCGGCGGCAGCATGACCGACGTGCTCGAGAAGTTCGCGTGCACGCCGCAGCCGCGGCCGCACTGCCCGCAATAGTGGCAGGCGGCGCGCCCGTTGTGCGGCCGCGTCAGGATCGACAACCTGGATGGCACGACGGGGATCTTCAGCCGGTCGCAGGCCTTCTTGATCAGCAGCTCGTGCGCCCGCGGCTTCGGTGGTGGCAGGAAGATGCCGTCCGGCTCGTTGTGCAGCCCGGTCTGGCTCGCGTGGTTCGTGCCGAAGATCCCGACGAACTCGTCGAGCTTGTCGTAGTACGGCTTCAGATCGTCGTAGGCGAACGGCCAGTCGTCGCCCTGTCCGTCGAGGCTCCTCCGCCGGAAGTCGTCGGGCCCGAACCGAAGCGAGATGCGGCCCCAGTGGTTCGTCCGGCCGCCGAGCGCCCGCGCTCGAAACCACCGCCACGCGCCGGTGCCGATGGTGTACGGCTCGCCTTCGATCTCCCAGCCGCCGATACAGCCGTCGAAGGCGCCGAAGGGCTTCTTGTCCCCGCCCCAGCCCCGCGTGGGCGACTCATAGTTCCAGGCGAACATCTTGCCGTCGGTCGCCGAGTCCCACAGCGGCCCCGCCTCGAGCAGCACGACCTCGGCGCCGGCCTCGGTGAGCACTTTCGCCGCCGTGCCGCCGCCGGCGCCCGATCCGACGATGCACACGTCGAAGACCTTCGGTGAGCGGACGATCTGCATGGAAGGCCGGAATTGTAACCCAAGTGAAGGTCGGGTAGACCCGGGTACGGCCGGGTACGCCGGGTACGCGAGGAGCAAAGGAGCTCGCGCTGGCCATCTTCTTTCGGAAATTGAATAAGATGACACTCGTCAGCCCGTTCCTCGTACCCGGCGTACCTGGCGTACCCGGCGTACCCGGCGCTACCTGTCTAGGAGCTGTGTGATCCGCCCGAAACGTCTCGCCCTCTGGATCGTCGCCACGGCCCTCGTGATTCAGCTCGTGCCCTACGGCCGGGCGCACACGAACCCGCCGGTCGTGCAGGAGCCGGCGTGGGATGCCGCGAAGACCCGCGATCTGGTGCACGCCTCGTGCTTCGACTGCCACAGCAACGAGACGACCTGGCCCTGGTACGCGAACATCGCCCCGTCGTCGTGGCTGGTCCAGTACGACGTGGACGAGGGACGCCGGCACGTCAACTTCTCCGAATGGCAGCGCCCACAGCAGCATGCGAAAGACGCGGCCGAAGAGGTCCGCACCGGGGAGATGCCGCAGTGGGACTACCTGCTGCTGCATGGCAACGCCCGGCTGACCGACGCGCAGCGCGACGAGCTCGCGGCCAGCTTCGAGAAGATGTTCGGAAAGAGCGCCGAGGCCGAGCAGGGGAAATAGGCGCGCCGGCACCCGCCGGGGGACCGATTCATGCATCCAGCGCACGGCACCCGCCGCCAGTTCCTGACGCGCTCGGCCGCGGCGGCGGCGGCCCTCGCGGGCGCGCCGCGGCTTCGAGCCGCCGTCCTCCAGGCGTCGGCGCCCTCTGCGCAGGCGGCGCCGTGGTACCGCCGCACGTTCCGCTGGATGCAGACGAACATCGCGGAGATCGACGTCACGCGGTACGACATTCCCTTCTGGCGCCAGCACTGGGCCCGCACCAGCACGCAGGGCATCGTCGTCAATGCCGGCGGCATCGTCGCCTACTACCCGACGAAGGTGCCGTTCCACCGCCGCGCCGAGTTCCTGGGCGACCGGGACCTGTTCGGGGAAATCCTGGCGGCCGCGCGCGCCGACGGCATCGCGGTGTTCGCACGGATGGACTCGAACGGCGCCGGCGAGGACGTCGTGCAGGCCCATCCCGACTGGTTCACGCGCAATACGGGCGGGAGGCCCTACCGGCGCGATCAGACGCTGAACGTTCCCTGCCTCAACGGCCCGTACTATCGCGAGCACATCCCGGCGATTCTGCGCGAGATCGCGGCGACCTACCGCCCCGAAGGCTTCACCGACAACAGCTGGAGCGGCCTCGGGCGCGGCAGCATCTGCTACTGCGACAACTGCCGCGGGAAGTTCAGACGCGAACGGGGCATGGATCTCCCGGCGCGCGCCGACTGGAACGCGCCGGACTATCGGGCATGGATCGAGTGGAGCTACGGGTGCCGGCTGGAGGTCTGGGACCTGTTCAATCGCACCGCGCGCGAGGCGGGCGGTCCCGAGTGCCTCTGGGTGGGCATGACGGGGGGCACGATCGCGGCCTCCGCCTCCGCGTTTCGCGACTATCGCGAGATCTGCCGGCGCACGGAAATGGTCATGCTCGACAACCAGCATCGCGCCGACGCGACCGGATTCCAGGCCAACGGCCAGACCGGCAAGCTCGTGCACGGGATGCTCGGCTGGGACAAGCTGATGCCGGAGAGCTTCGCGCTCTACCAGACCGAGGGCGGCACGTTCCGGCTCGCCAGCCGCCCGGAGCCCGAGCTCCGGCTCTGGGCCCTCGACGGCGCCGCGGGCGGCATCCAGCCGTGGTGGCACTACGTGAACGCGTACCACGAGGACCGGCGCCAGGTACCAGACACCCGTGGCGCTCGGGCAGTGGCTCGCGCGGCACGAGGACGTCCTGACACGCCGCGAACCGATCGCGACCGTCGGGATCGTCTACTCGCAGCGCAATCACGATTTCTTCGGCCGCGACGACGCGGACGCGCAAGTGACGCTGCCGCAGCGGGGCTTCACGCAGGCGCTGACGCGCGCGCGGATTCCGTTCCTCTTCGTCAACGCGGACGACCTCGCGCGCGACGGCGCGGGGCTGCGCGTCCTGATTCTTCCGAATCTGGGCCTGCTCACCGACGAACAGGCCGCCGCCGTGCGCGCGTTCGCCGGCCGAGGCGGCGGGCTGATCGCGACGGGCGCGACCAGCCTGTGCGACCGGTGGGGCGACGCGCGTGCGGATCTCGCGCTCGGCGACGTGTTGGGCGTGCGCCTCCCGTCCGACCACGCCTCGCGCGATCCGGCGGGCCGGCGGCGGTCGGCCGCCGAGAACGTCCAGACCTACCTGCGTCTCACGCCCGAGCTGCGGGCGGGCGTCTACGGTCCGCACCCGGGCGGCGAGCCGGCGGCGGCCGGAACGCGCCACCCCGTCCTCGACGGCTTCGGGCAGACCGACATCCTGCCGTTCGGCGGATCGCTCGGCACCCTGACCGTGGACCCGTCCGCCCAGGTCCTGCTGACCTTCGTGCCGCCTCGTCCGGCGTTCCCCCCGGAAGCGGTCTGGTCGCGCGACACCGTGACCGATCTGCCCGGACTCGTCGTCAAGGAAGGTGTGGCGGCCGCACCCGGACGGCCCGGTGCTGGGCGCGTCGTGTACTTGGCCGCCGATCTGGACCGGCGCTTCGCGCGCGAGAACAATCCGGACTTCGGCAATCTCCTGGCGAATGCCGTCCGGTGGGCCGCCAACGGCGACATCCCGCTCGAGGTGGACGGTCCCGGGCTGCTCGACTGGCATCTCTACCGTCAGCCCGGCCGCGCGATCCTGCACTGCGTGAACCTGACGAACGAAGGGACGTGGCGCGCGCCCCTCGACGAGCTGATCCCGGTCGGCCCGCTGCGCGTGCGCGTGCGGCCGCCTGGCGACGTGCGCGCCCGGCGCGTGCGGCTGCTCGTCGCCGACCGGGTCATTCCGGCGCGCGTCCAAGCCGGATGGACGACGTTCGAGCTGCCGTCCGTCCTCGATCACGAAATCGCGGTCGTCGAGAGCTGACGGCTGCCTGCACGTCGCGGGCGTCAGCTTCCGTCGCGAATCACCCGGCACGAGTCGATATCGAACGTGAAGGCGCCCACGGCCAGCCGGGCTTGATTCGTGAACGTCGCCGCGAACTCGAGGAAGGCCCGGACGTCCGCGAGGTTGCTCGCGAGGCCGAGGGAGACGCGGATCGCGCCAGCGCTCTTGCCGCCGCGATGTTCCATCACCTGGAGAAAGCGCGGCAGCGTCATCTCGCCCATTTCGGCGGCCGCGATCATGTCGGTCTCGGTGAGGCCCTCGGCCGTCTCTCCGGCGCCCGGGTTGCAGAAGCACCCCGTGCGAACCGAGATGCGCCGCTCCGTCGCCAGCTCCTCGATCCGGCGGTAGTCCAGCAAATGCCCGTCCGGGTCGTAGAAATTCATCGTCACGGTCCCGCCACGCATCGCCGTGGTGACGGGGCCGTAGATCCTGACCATTGGCCGGCCGTTGTCGTGACGCATGGCGACGAGCTCGGCGAGCAGGACCTCCGTCAGCCCGGCCACGTGCGTCTGGATCCGATCGATGCCGATCGTCTCGAGATGACGGAGGCCGATCTCGACGGCCGGGATGGCGAGGAAGTTCAACGTCCCGTCCTCGAAGCCGGCTTCGCCCGGCGAGAGGATGTGCCGGCATCCCTGGACGGTCGCGAAGTTCACGGTCCCGCCGGCGAACCACGGACGGCGCAGGCGGGCGAGCGCCGCCCGCTTCGCGACGAGACACCCCACGCCGGTGGGATACCCGAACATCTTGTAGAAGGAGAGCGTCACGAACTCGGGCTGCACCCGCTGCAGATCGAGCCGGTTGGTCGGCACGAACGCGGCGGCGTCGAGCAGCACGTCCCAGCCGCTGGCGTGGGCGCGATCGACCAGATCGAGCGGGTGCTTCACGCCGGAGAAGTTGGACTGCGCGGGAAACGCGAACAGGCCGCCGCGCGACGTCCCGCCGGCCGGACGGGCCAGCAGCTCGTCCAGGCGGACCCGGTCGATGCGCAGCTCCGGAAACGTCAGCGGCGCGTACCAGACGCGGGCCGCCCTGGCCGCGGCGAACTCCCTGATGCCGTTCACCGAGTTGTGATTGTCGACGGTGAGCACCGCGCCGCACTCGGCGCCGAACGGGTACGATTCGCCGACGAGCTTCAGGGCCGCCGACGCATTCAGCGTGAACACGGCGGTGTACTCGTCGGCCGGCGCATTGAAATACGCCAGCACCGCCCGCCGCGCGCGCTCGACGAGATCGGTGGTCGCCATCGAGCAGCGGCTCGCCGAATGCGGATTGCCGAGCACGCGGCCGGACAGCAGCGCGTGGTGCTCGACGAGCTGCGATTCCGCGTACAGGCCGGCCCCCGTGTAGTCGAGATACACGTCGCGCTCGCGGTCCAGCCGGCGGTATTCGCGACGACGAAGTTCGTCGAAGTCGGTCACTGACTTCTGAGTATCATAGGCGCGGACCAGGGGGGCGGCCATGAACAGACGGGACTTCGTGACGACGACGGCCGCGGCGCTGGCGCTGCCGCTGGCCAGACTCGTGTCCGCCGCTCCGGAGCGGCATCTTCTCTACATCGCCGAGCCGGGCATCCGGAACTACGTCAGGTACGGCGGCGTCGGCGTGCTCGTCTACGACATCGACAACGGCTACAGGTTCGTCAAGCGGATCCCGACCTGGCCCACGGTGGCCGGGCAGGAGCCGGAGAACGTCAAGGGCATCGCCGCCAGCGCGGCAACGCGCCGGCTGTACATCACGACCATCCGGCACCTGGCGTGCCTCGATCTCGTCACGGATCGAATCGTCTGGGACAAGACGCCGCCGGGCGGCTGCGATCGTCTCGCCATTTCACCCGACGCGAAGCTCCTGTACGTGCCGTCGTTCGAGGGGCCGATCTGGAACGTGGTCGACGCCGCGACCGGCGACACGCTCAGGACGATCACCCTGAGCAACCGGGCGCACAACACGCTCTTTGGCCCCGACGGACGCCGCGTCTATCTCGAGGGCCTGGCCTCACCCCTGCTGCACGTGGCCGATCCGGTCACCCACACGATTGTCGGCACGGTCGGGCCGTTCGCGGACCATATCCGGCCATTCACGATCGACGCGGCGCAGACCCGCTGCTACGTGAACTGCGACAACCTACTGGGGTTCGAGGTCGGCGATCTCCGTACAGGCAAGAAGTTGCACCATGTCGAAGTCGCCGGCTACGAGAAGGGGCCCGTCGATCGGCACGGCTGCCCCAGCCACGGCATCGGCCTCACGCCCGACGAGCGGGAGATCTGGGTCAGCGACGGCCACAACAAGGCGATGCACGTCTTCGACAACACCGTCTCGCCCCCCAAGCAGACGACGACCATCAAGCTGCGGGATCAGCCGGGCTGGGTGACGTTCA
The DNA here is from genome assembly GCA_963764505.1 of uncultured Acidobacteriota bacterium. GTDB lineage: Bacteria > Acidobacteriota > Vicinamibacteria > Vicinamibacterales > SCN-69-37 > CAVXSP01. Next base: position 79,166 of record CAVXSP010000003.1, read on the forward strand.
GCCTGGACGGCAGGCACGCCTACCCCTCCACGGGAGAGGTGTTCGACACGCGAACGAAGAAGCTCGTTGCGGCGCTCGAGGACGAGACCGGCCGTCAGATCGGCAGCGAGAAGCTCGTCGAGATCGTGTTCGACGGCCAGAAGCCCGTCAGGAACGGCGACCAGTTCGGCATCGGACGGAGGAGCTGACGAGGCCGTTTCTCGTCAGTGTGGCTCGCCGGTCCCGCCCAGGCGGCGAATCCAGACATTGCGATAGCGGACCGGGTGCGCGTGATCCTGCAACGTCAGCGGCAGTTCGGGATCGTGCGGAGCGTAGGCGTGCACGGTCCGCGTGGGTGAGGTCGGGCCGTCGAGCGCGCGCCGGTGCTGGACGAGCAGGCCGTTCCAGAAGACCGTGATGTATGCGGGCTTGACGGCCATCGCCCCGTCGAACTGCGGCGCCTCGAAGACGATGTCGTAGTACTGCCACTCCCCCGGCTTCTTCGCGGCGTTGACGAGCGGCGGATACTCGCCATAGATCGCCGCGGCCTGGCCGTCCGCATAGGTCACGTTCTCGTACGAATCGAGCACCTGCACCTCGTAGCGGCCCATGAAGATGACGCCGCTGTTCCCGCGATCCTGGCTGAAGCCGCGCGCGGGACTGGGCGTCGCCCATTCGAGATGGAGCTGCACGTCGCCGAACTTCTCCCGCGTCTGGATCGATCCGCTGCCGGCGCCGGTCTCGAAGTAGCCGTCGCGAACGGGCCAGGGCGCGTCGGCCGGCTGGCCGTTCTTGATCTGCTGCCAGCGCGAGAGATCCCTGCCGTCGAACAGGACGATGGCGTCGGAGGGCGGCGCGGTCGGCACGGCCCCGGGCGTCACGACCGCGGGATGCGGGCGGGCGGCGTCGTGGATCCTCCAGGGCGTGCCGGGGATCTCCGCGAGCTTCGTGTATCCGATGATCGCCCCGTTCGCGTCGCGCACGGGACCTTCGTCGACGGCCGGACCGCCGCCGCGCTGGCCTCCGGCCCTGCCCTGCCGTCCGGACGGCGCAGGCGCTGGAGAGGCCGGCGCCTGCGGTGCCGGACCGGCATCGAGCGCCGCGCCGAGCGCGAACGCCGCGCCGGCGGCAACGAGCAGGCGGCCGGAACGTCCGGCCAGGACTCGTACGAGCGGAGTGAACATGGCTGCCTCCCTTGAGCTGACGCGCGCGACCGGCGCGGGCGAATCATACACCTGCGTTGTATGCTGACGGCCCGATGAGCGAGCACGGGATCGAGACCCTGTCCCGGGACCGGCTGAACGTTCTGCGCGCCACCTATCGGGACGGCCTCCTGGGCGACACCCTGCCCTTCTGGATCCCCCGGGCGATCGATCGCGAACACGGCGGCTATCTCACGGCCCTCGACCGCGACGGATCGCTGCTCCAGACCGACAAGTCCATCTGGGCGCAGGGTCGATTCGCGTGGCTCCTCGCGACGCTCCACGCGACGGTCGAGCCCCGGGCCGAATGGCTGGAGCTCTCGAAGCACGGCATCGACTTCCTCGACCGGCACGGGTTCGACGCGGACGGGCGGATGTTCTTCTCGGTGACCCGCGACGGACGGCCGTTGAGGAAGCGGCGCTATCTCTTCTCCGAAGCCTTCGCGGTCATCGCGTACGCCGCCTACGGCGCGGCGGCCAACGATGCCGGCTGCACCGCGCGGGCGCGGGACCTCTTCCGGATGCTGCTCGAGTACCACCGGGAGCCCGGACGGCTCGAGCCCAAAGTGAACCCGGCGACGCGCCCGATGAAAGGGCTCGCCATGCCGATGATCCTGATCGCCACGGCGCAGGAGCTGCGAAAGGCGACCGGCGATCCGCTCTGCGACGAAGTGATCGACTCGAACATCCGCGAGATCGAGCGCGACTTCCTGAAGCCCGAGTGGCGTTGCCTGCTCGAGACGGTCGGGCCGCGCGGCGAAGACTACGACACGTTCGAAGGGCGCACGGTCTGTCCCGGCCACGCGATCGAGGCGGGTTGGTTCATCCTCGAGGAAGCGCGCCGGCGCCAGCGCGCGTCAACGCCGGCACGCCAGGCGGAGGCGGCCAGGCTCATCGAGCTCGGCACGACCATCATCGACTGGTCGCTCGACGCGGGCTGGGACGCCGGGCACGGCGGGCTCGTCTATTTCACCGACGCGCGCGGACTGCCGAGCGCCGAGTACCCGCACGACATGAAGCTGTGGTGGCCGCACAACGAGGCGATCGTCGCCACGCTGCTCGCCTGGCATCTGACTGGCGAGCGCCGCTACGCGCGCTGGCACACGCAGGTGCACGACTGGGCCTACGCGCACTTCCCCGACCCGGAGCACGGCGAGTGGTACGGCTACCTGCACCGCGACGGGTCCGTGTCCACACGGCTGAAGGGCAACCTGTGGAAGGGGCCGTTCCACCTGCCCAGGATGCAGTGGTACTGCGCCGGGCTGCTCGGAGAAATGGGGGAATGAGTACGTACGCGCACCTCCAGCCGATCGACTACGCCGTCATGGGCGCCTACATGCTGGCCCTCGTGGGCCTCGGATGGTTTCTCCGGCGCAGGGCCGGCACCGACATGGAGAGCTATTTCCTCGCCGGCCGCACGCTCCCGGGCTGGCTGAACGGGTGCTCCTACGCCGCCACGTGCCTCAACGCGGACGTGGCGCCCGCCTACTGCGGCATGACGGTCGTCACCGGCCTCTTCATCTGCTGGTGGTATTTCAGCCGGTTCGGGCTGGCGTTGATGATCGGCGGCGTGCTGTTCGCCGTCTTCTGGCGGCGCCTCGCGATCATGACGTCGCCGGAGTTCTACGAGCTGCGCTTCGGCGGCGGCCCGGCAGTCGCCATCCGTACGTGGGTCGCGCTGCGGAGCGCCTTCGTCGCGGTGGTCGCCTGGACGGGCGCCGGCCTGCTGGGCATGCACAAAGTGGCGCAGCCGCTGCTCGGATGGAACATCGGCACGACGTTCGCGGTCGTGCTGCCGATCCTCCTCTTCTACGTGCTGCTCTCCGGCTACCTGGGCGTGGTCATCTCCGACTTCTTCCAGACCATCGTGATCATCGGCGCCTCGCTGACGCTCATGTGGGCGGTGCAGGCGGACTTCGGGGGTCCGAGCGGCCTGTATCACGCCCTGGTCGCCTCGTTCGGCGACGGCGTCGTCAGCTGGCATCCGCCGCTGCACCACGAGCTGCTCGGCGCGCTCGGCGTGGCGGCATGGACGCTCGGCACGGCCGTGGGCTATGGGGGCGACACCGCGCCGATGGCCGGCGCCATGGAGGGCCAGCGGATTCTCTCGTGCCGGAACGGCCGGGAAGCCGCCAAGATGTACGTCTGGACGCAGGTCGTGCTCTTCGTCATGCTCGCCGTGCTGACGCTGCCCGCCCTGGGCGCGATGGTCCGATGGCCGGGCCTGCGCGACGGCAGCATCAACAAGGAGCTCGCCTACGGCATGCTGCTCGGCCACTACCTGCCGGCCGGGCTGCTCGGGCTCGCGATCAGCGGCATGCTCGCGTCGATCATGTCGACGCTCAGCTCCAACATGAACTTCGGCGCGCAGGTGTTCCTGAACGACGTCTACAGGCGCTCGCTGGTTCCGCACGCCTCCGAGCGGCACTACCTGCTCGTCGGCCGCGTGGTCGCCGCCACGATCATCGGCCTCGCGATGCTCGTCGCCACGCGCGTCGAGAACGTGATCGATATCGCAGTGTTCATGCTGGGCCTCTCCTCGGCCGAGCTGACCGCCAACTGGGCGCAATGGTGGTGGTGGCGGTTCAACGGCAAGGCGAGAATGGCGGCGTCCTTCGGCGGGCCGCTCCTGTTCCTCTTCAACCAGTTCGTCGTGTTCCGCTACCTCGTCGACGCTGGCGACGCGTCCGTGTACCTCGTCGTGTTCGCGTCGATTGGCGCCACGACGCTGCTCTGGCTCGCCGTCGCGTGGCTGACCGAGCCGGAGCCCGAGGAGACGCTCGTCGCGTTCTATCTGCGCGCGCGGCCGATGGGGTGGTGGGGTCCGATTGCCGAGAAGGCCGGCGCGCGGCTGGCCGGAGGCCGCCCGCCGGACGTGCCCCCGGCCCCTGGCCCCCGTCCCATTGTCGAAGGCCTGGGGATCGCCGCCTGCGGCGCCGTGACGATCGGCGCGGCGGTCGTGGCGCTCTCGTGCGCTTACGTCGGCCGCGGAAGGGCCACTGCCGCAGCGCTCCTCATCTCAGCCGCGGCCGGGCTGGCCTTCCGACGCTGGTTCGGCCCGTTCATCGCACGGTTCGATGCCGACGGCGGGAATGACGACGTTCAGGCCTTGGCGCGCTCGGGATCCCGGGCGGCGCGCGTTCGCTGATAGACGATGTACTCGCGCGCGAGGAGCCCGAGGCCGATGGCTTCCGTGAGCATGATCTGCGGCTTCCAGACCTGACCGAGCTGGTCGAGCGGCGAGGTGAAATCGTAGCTCGCGAAACGCCCGTGGAGCGCGGGCCAGGTCAGCGCGATGAGCTCCGAGCTGGGAAACGGACTCAGCATGTCCATCGACGCGTCGAGCACGAGGTGCGTCGCCACGCCGATCGCAATCGCGCTCCAGACGCGCGATCGGAGGACCCACGCCGCGGCTGCCAGCGCGGCGAGGAACAGTCCGGTATGCGCGAACGTCCGCGTGCAGCTCACGAACCCGGACACGTGCGAGTAGTACAGCGGCTTGTCGACCGCGTCCGGCAGCAGCGTTCCGACGATGAACGGCACGATCGGCAGCGCACGCCGGAGAGGCCCGATGATCGTGCGTCCGAACCCGACGTGACCGAAGACGAACATCGATGCGCCGATTCTAGCAGGTCGCGGTTGCTATACTTTCCGGCAATGCCGCGCGCCGGACTCCTGATTGCCGCGCTCTGTCTGCTCGCCGCGCCTGGCGGCGCCGCGGCACAGGTCCGCGGCGACGGCGCCGGCGCGGGCGTCGCCGGGAACGGGCCGACCCCCATCGCGCCGACGGCGTCGGCGAGCTACGCGGCCAGCGCGCCGACCATCGACGGCCGCGTGGACGACGCCGCGTGGACCGGCGCGACGCCCCTCCGGACCTTCACCCAGCGCGATCCGGTCGAGGGCGCGCCCGAGAGCGAGCGGACCGAGGTCTGGATCAGCTACGACGACGTGGCGATCTACATCGCGGCGCGGCTCCACGATCGGATGGCCGTCACGACCAGGCTCGGCCGCCGGGACATGCCGACCACCGGGTCCGACTGGTTCCGCGTCAGCCTGGACAGCCTGCACGACCGGCGGACCGCCTTGCGATTCGACGTGAACCCTTCGGGCGTGCGGCGCGATGCCGTGTTGACGGGCGGGTCGACGAGCGGCGACGGCGACCTCGCGTGGGATGGCGTCTGGGACGCCGCCGCCAGAATCGACGCGGACGGCTGGTCGGTCGAGATGCGCGTCCCGTTCAGCCAGCTCCACTATTCGCCTGCGGCCGATCAGGAGTGGGGGCTCCAGCTCGAGCGCATCATCGACCGGAATCAGGAGCTCGACATGTTCGCCTTCTCGCCGAAGGCCGAGCAGGGCGGGATCCCGTCGTTCGGGACGCTCCGCGGGCTGCGCGATCTGCGGCCGGGGCGGCGGCTGGAGCTGATGCCCTATCTGCTCAGCCGCGGCAAGTTCGTCGCCGGGTCGACGAACCCGTTCACCGGAGCCCGGGACCTCAGCGCGAACGCCGGCCTGGACGCGCGCTACCGCATCACGTCGAACCTGACGCTCGCCGCCACCGCGAATCCGGACTTCGGCCAGGTCGAGGTGGACCCGGCGATCATCAACCTGTCCGCGTTCGAGACCCGGTACGACGAGAAGCGCCCGTTCTTCGTCGAGGGCGCGGGCAGCTTCAAGTTCGGCGGGACCGTGGGTGGCCCCAGCGCGACGGCCGCCAGTCTGTTCTACTCGCGTCGCCTCGGCCGCACCCCGCAGATCGAGCTGCGCGCGAGCGAGCGCGACGTGCCGGATACCGCGACGATTCTCGGCGCCGCCAAGGTGTCGGGCAAGACGCCCGGCGGCTGGTCGGTCGGCGTCCTCAACGCGCTGACCGGCGCCGCGACCGGGCGATACCTCGATGCCCAGGGCGGGATCCAGCACGCGTCCGTCGAGCCCCGTACGAACTACTTCGTCGGCCGCGTGAGCCGCGAACTGCGGCAGGGCCAGACGTCCATCGGCGGCATCTTCACGAGCGTCGATCGGTCCAACACCCCGGATACGGACGCCCTTCGGGCGAACGCCTACACCGGAGGACTCGACTTCGTCCACGAGTTCGCCCACCGCACCTGGGCCGTGACGGGGTTTCTCGTCGGCAGTCAGGTCGGAGGCACCGAGCAGGCGATCCTCCAGACGCAGCGGTCGTCGACCCGGTACTACCAGCGTCCCGACGCGAGGCACCTGGCGCTCGATCCGCACGCGACGTCCCTCGGCGGGATCGCCGCCTCGGTGCAGCTCAAGAAATCCGCCGGCCTGCACTGGACGACCGACAGCTGGCTGCAGACGATTTCGCCCGGATTCGAGATCAACGACATGGGCTTCCTCCAGCGATCGGATCGCCGGGCCTTCGGGCAGGGCATCACGTACAAGGAGCAGCGGCCGGGACGGTTCTTCCGGGACTGGAAGTCGACCAGCTACGTGAACCGGGCGACGAACTACGACGGCGATCTGATCGACTACTTCTACTGGACGTCGTTCACGTTCACGCACGTCAGCTACTGGCAGGCGACCGGCAGCGTCTGGTACGAGCCGGAGCGCACCGACGACCGGTTCACCCGCGGCGGGCCGCTGGCGCTGCGGCCGGCGAACTGGCGCTACAACGCGGCGGTGACCTCGGATCCGCGGAAGGCGCTCAGCGGCAGCGCCAGCTATGCGCTCGTCGCCGACCGGGCGGGCAGCGACAACACGACGTGGGACACCAGCCTCACGTTCCGTACCTCGCCGCGCTGGAACCTCTCCGTCGGCCCTCGTTTCACGCGCGTGCGGCAGGACGAACAGTACGTCTCCGCCGTGGCCGATCCGGCGATGACCGCGACGAGCGGCGTCCGGTACATCTTCGCGCCGCTCGACCAGAAAGAGCTGAGCCTGGTCACGCGATTCAACATCACGTTCACTCCCAACCTGTCACTCGAAACCTACATGCAGCCGCTCGTCTCGAACGGCGTCTATGGGGCGCTGAAACAGTTCGAGCGGCCGTCATCCTACGAGTTCGCCGAGTACGGACGCGACATCGGCACGGTCTCCCGCACGACGACCGGGTACCTGGTCGACCCGGACGGCGACGGCGCGCTGGCGGCCTTCCCGGTGCCCGACCGCAGCTTCACCGCCCGATCGCTGCGCGGCAACGCGGTGCTGCGCTGGGAGTACCGCCCCGGCAGCACCATGTACATCGTCTGGCAGCAGGATCGTCTGGATCCCGACCGCATGGAGGACTTCTCGGTGAGTCGTGCGCTCGGAACGGTCTTCGGCGGAAGGGCGAACAACGTGCTCGCCGTGAAGTGGAGCTACTGGATCAATCCCTGAAGCCGATGCTGGCATCGAGGGACGTGTGCATCGGCCGATACGCATCGACTGTGGAGTCAACCGTCAGTCGGCCCGCATCGGCCGATGCATGGATTGATCGAAGCGCCGACTACTCCTCGGGCTCGTCGGCGCTCTTCGGTCGGCTCGAGTGCTCGCGGATATCCGTCCCTTCGCCCGCGGCTCCCATGTCGATACCGGTCGCGCCCGAGCGCTGGGGCACGTCGTCGATGCCAGTCGCGCGGTCGCGAACCTCGATGCCTTCGACGGACCCGCTGCCAGGACGCGTCGGAATGTGAACGTTCGGATCCGCGGTGCCAAGTCCGAGCACGTCTCCGGCGTGCTTGCGCTCCCGCCGTCGCTCTCGGGTGGTGAGCTTTTCGGTGTCCTGTTCTTTGACCTTCATGGATCCTCCCGCCCCGATGTGGTGCAAGACCATCGCCAGAGTCGAGCTCGAAGGTTGTGAAGGCCCGTCGCCGCCGGGGCACCGGCGAGTGTCGCGATTGCCAACGCGGTCGCCACTCGTCAGGTCGGGCGCATCTCGTCGCGCCATCTCACATTGGGCCACGCGTGGGACAATTGCCCAACGGCGCGGGAAATCGCGCCTCGCGTTCGCCCGGGGCCAATCGGCTTCGGCGATTCCCGCGACAGGCGCAGGACCCGCCCCTGGCACGATCCATGCTTGATTGAAAGACCGACATGCCAGTTCCGCAGGCACGAACGTCGGCGCTCCTCGTCATGCTCGCCATGCTGGTGGGAGCTCTGGCGGGCGTTCGTGCGGATGGCTCTTCGGAACGGTGCCTCGACCGGAGCCACTGCCGTGCGCCCATCCTGACCTGCTGTTGCGACGCCGGCGCGCCGTCTCCAACGCTCGGAGCGCCCGAACAGGCAGCGGCGGCACCGCATCATGCGTTCGTTCCCGCGATGCTGCCTGTCGCGCCCGTCGTGCCCGCGTCCGGGCCGGCGCTGGCCGTTCGCACTGTTCCCGTCCACGGCTCGCCTCCCGATCTGCCGACGCTCCATCTCGCCCTTCTGATCTGACACACGCCGCCTGACTGGGCGCATCCAATGGTGGGTGCCCCTCCGTGTCGCCGCTCCTGCGTGGTCGCGCTCGCGCCGGTGCGGGCGAATTCCTGCTCGATCGAGGGGGATCATGGTCAGTCGCGTCGCTTCCGTGCTTCTCGTTGTTGTGTGCTCGGCAGCGTCCGGCGTCCGGGCGCAGGACCTGCCGGTCAGTTCACCGTCCGCTTCGGGCAGCGAGGCGCCCGGCTTCTATACACCGGACCCCGTGCTCGCCGGATACGTCCGGGCGGCACTGGCCGCCAATCCGGGCGTGCAGGCCACCCGGTCGTCCTATCGCGCGTCGCTGGAGAGCGTGCCGGCGGCCTCTGCACTGCCCGACCCCATGCTCAGCGTCGGCCAGGCGATCGATCCTGTGCAGACACGCGTCGGCCCCCAGCGCGAGGTGGTGACGATCAGCCAGACGCTCCCATGGTTCGGCAAGCTCGACCTGCGCGGGCAGATCGCGGGCCAGGATGCGGCGGCGGCACAGGAAGCCTACCGGGCCCGTCAGCGCGACGTGATCCTGCAGGTGAAGTCGGCCTACTACAACCTGGGCTACATCGACGCGGCGCTCGGCATCGCGGGCGAGGAGGAGGCGCTGCTCGGCCACTACGAGGAATTGTCGCGGGCGCGGTACGCCGCCGGGCAGGGCCTCCAGCAGGCCGTCATCCGGATTCAGGCGGAGCTCACGAAGGTTCAGGACCGCCAGATCGCGCTGCAGCAGCAGCGCAGCACGCTGGCGGCGAGGCTCAACATCCTGATGAACCGGTCGCCGGAACTGGCGGTGGCGGCGATCGCGTCGCCGACCCTGCCACCGGCGGCGCCGCTCGATCTCGAGACCCTCGAGTCGCGGGGCGACGCCGAACGCCCGGAAATCAGGGCGGCGGACGCGCTCATCGGGCGCGGCGAACGGATGCGCGACCTGGCGCATCGGGCGGGCCGGCCCGACGTCACCGTCGGCGCGACGTTCATCAACGTGACCGGGCGCACTGACGCCCCGGGGATCGCCCAACCGCCTCCCGACAACGGCCGCAACGTCTGGAGTCTCACGTTCGGTCTCAACATGCCGATCCGCCGCGACAAGTACCGGGCCGAGGAGCGGCGGGCGGCCGAGGCGCTCTCGGCGGCGCGACTGTCTCGCGCCGATGCCCACAACGAGATGGCGTTTGCGGTCCGCGACCAGGTCGTCCGCCTCCAGACGCTGGCGGAGCAGCTCCGGCTGGTGGGCGAGGTGCTGATGCCGCAGACGGACGAGGCGCTGCGATCGACCGAAGCCGCTTATGAGACCGGGGAGGCCGGCGTGCTCGATCTGCTCGACAGCGAGCGCGGCCGGCTCGACGTCCGGTTGATTCACGCGCGGGACACCGCCGACTACCTGGTGGCGCTCGCGAATCTCGAACGCGCTGTCGGCGCGCCCTTTCCGGAAGCGACGAGGATCCCATGAAGAACCGTGTCCTGCTCGCCCTGCTGGCGTTTCTCCTCGGCATCGGCGCCGCGCTGTTCGTCGTGGCGAACCCGGGGCACTGGTCGTGGCTGGATCGGCCACGCCGCCCAATCGTTCAGCCGACATCCGCATCGCCCGAGGCGACCCCGGCGGCACGCGAACGCCGAATCAAGTACTGGCGCGCGCCGATGGACCCGACCTACGTCCGGAACGAGCCGGGCAAGTCGCCCATGGGCATGGACCTGATTCCCGTGTACGAGGACGAAGCGGGTGCGTCGGCGCCGGGCACCGTCACGATCGACCCCACGTTCGTGCAGAACATGGGCGTCAAGTCGGAGCCGGTCCGCCGCGCGGACATTCCGCTGACCATCCGTACGGTCGGCACGTTCGCGTACAACGACCGGCAGGTTGCGCTCATCACGACGAAGTACGAGGGCTGGATCGAAACGGTCCACGTGAACTACGTCGGCGAGCCGGTGAAGAAGGGCCAGGACCTGTTCGACATCTACAGTCCGCAGCTCGTGACAACGGAGCAGGAGTACCTGCAGGCGATCGACTACGCCGAGCGGATGGCGGAGAGCCCGTATCCGGACGCTGCCGCACGAGCGCGGGCGCTGGTGGAGTCGGCGCGCCAGCGGCTGACGTACTGGGACATCAGCGATGCGCAGATCGACGCGCTGGCGGCGTCCGGCCAGGTGCAGCGCACGCTCTCCGTGCGGTCTCCCGTGGACGGTCTGGTGGTCGAGAAGATGAACCAGGCGCTCGAGGGCATGCAGGCGACACCCGGCATGGTGCTCTACAAGATCGTCAACCTCTCGACGATCTGGGTCGACGTGCAGGTCTTCGAGAACCAGGTGCCGCGGGTGAAGGTCGGTCAGCGCGCCACGGTCGAGCTGCCCTACGAGGCGGGGCGGCGGTCCACCGGGCTCGTGCGGTTCCTGCACCCCTCGCTCGACCCGCAAACACGCACGATGACGGCGTCGATCGAGCTGCCGAACCCCGGCGCGAAGCTGCGCGCGGACATGTATGCCAACGTCACGATCGACGTGCCGTCCGCGCGCGGAGTTCTCGCGGTCCCCGAGAACGCCGTCATCCACAGCGGACAGCGCGACATCGTCGTGCTCGACCTGGGCAGCGGCCTGTTCCAGGCGCGCGACGTGGCGCTCGGCGCCAACGGCCACGGCCTGTGGGAGGTCACCCGCGGCCTGGACGACGGCGACCGCGTGGTCGTCTCGGCGCAGTTCCTGATCGATTCGGAGAGCAATCTCAAGGCGGCCATCGCGAGCATGTCGGCGCCGGCCGACGCGCAGGTCCCGCCGCCGGCGACGACGACCGACACGTCGATCGCGCACCGCCACTGAACCAGGTAGGGCCGCCATGCTGCCGCGTGTCATCGACTGGTCGATTCGCAACAAGTTCCTGGTGATCCTGGCCACGGTGTTCCTTGCGTTGGCCGGGGTGTATGCCGTGCGCCAGACGCCGCTCGATGCAATCCCCGATCTGTCCGATGTGCAGGTCATCGTCTACACGGAGTATCCGGGACAGGCGCCGCAGGTCGTCGAGGACCAGGTGACCTACCCGATCACGACGCAGATGCTGGCGGTGCCCTCGGCACGGGTCGTTCGCGGCTACTCGTTCTTCGGCTTCTCGTTCGTCTACGTGATCTTCGAGGACGGCACGGACCTGTACTGGGCGCGCAGCCGGGTGCTCGAGTACCTGAACTACGTGGGCGGCAAGCTCCCGCGCGGCGTGACGCCGTCGCTCGGCCCGGATGCCACCGGAGTCGGCTGGGCGTTCATGTACGTGCTGCAGTCACCGGAACGCAATCTCGCAGAGCTGCGCTCGCTTCAGGACTGGTACCTGAAGTACCAGCTCACGGGCGTCCCCGGGGTCTCAGAGGTCGCGAGCGTCGGCGGATTCATCAAGCAGTACCAGATCACGGTCGACCCGAACAAGCTCCGCGCGTATCACCTTTCGCTGGCCCAGATCCGGAGCGCCGTACAGCGCAGCAACAACGACGTCGGCGGCCGGGTGATCGAGATGGCCGAGAGCGAGTTCATGGTTCGCGGCAAGGGTTATATCCGTGACGTCGCGGACATCGACAGCGTGGCGCTCGGCGTCGACCCCAGCGGCACGCCCATCCTCCTCAGGGACGTCGGAGACGTCCAGGTCGGCCCCGAGATTCGCCGGGGGCTGGCCGAGCTCGACGGCCGGGGCGAGACGGTCGGCGGCATCGTGATCGTCCGCTCCGGCGCCAATGCCCATGACGTCATCCGCCGCGTCAAGGACAAGCTGGCGGAGATCCGGCCCGGACTGCCGGAGGACGTGCAGATCCTGATCGCCTACGACCGCTCGGGCCTCATCGAGCGATCCGTGAGCACGCTGGAGGAAAAACTCGTCGAGGAGAGCATCGTGGTGGCGCTCGTGTGCCTGGTGTTCCTCCTGCACGTCCGCTCGGCGCTCGTGGCGATCTTCACCCTGCCGATCGCGGTGCTGATGGCCTTTGTCCTCATGGATTACCAGGGCATCGATGCGAACGTCATGTCCCTCGGCGGCATCGCGATCGCAGTCGGCGCCATGGTCGACGCGGCGATCGTGATGATCGAGAACGCGCACAAGCACCTCGAGCGCGACGCCGGACGGAAGGAGCATTGGGAGATCATCGCCGATGCGGCGAAGGAGGTCGGTCCGACGCTCTTCTACGCGCTCCTCGTCATCACGGTGTCGTTCATGCCGGTGTTCGCACTCGAAGCCCAGGAAGGGCGCCTCTTCAAGCCCCTCGCCTTCACCAAGACGTATTCCATGGCCGCCGCCTCCCTGCTGTCGGTGACGCTCGTCCCCGTGCTCATGGGCTACTGGATTCGAGGGCGCATCCGGCCCGAGACACGCAACCCGGTGAACCGGATCATCATCAGCCTGTACCGTCCTGTCGTCCACCTCGTCCTCCGCTGGCGGTGGGCTGTTCTCGCCCTGACGGTCGCGGCGCTGGGCATGACCTGGATTCCGGTACTCGCGGCTCGGCTCCGAATTCATGCCCCCGCTGTGGGAGGGCGACCTCCTGTACATGCCGACGATGCTCCCGGGCGTGTCGATCGGCAAAGCGCGCGAAGTCCTCCAGCAGACGGACAAGATCATCCGGTCGTTCCCGGAGGTCGCTCGCGTCTTCGGCAAGGTCGGCCGGGCGGACACGGCGACCGATCCCGCGCCGCTCAGCATGGTCGAAACCACCATCACGCTGAAGCCGCAGTCGGACTGGCCCGCCGGAATGACCCCAGAACGGCTGACCCGCGAGATGAATCGGGCGATCCAGATCCCCGGGGTCACCAACGCCTGGACGATGCCGATCAAGACACGCATCGACATGCTGTCGACGGGCATCAAGACCCCGGTGGGGATCAAGGTCTCAGGGCCGGACCTCGCCGTGCTCGACCGTCTCGGCCGGCAGATCGAAGCAGTTGTCAGGACCGTCCCGGGCACGCTGTCGGTCTACGCCGAGCGCGTGATGGGCGGCAACTACCTGAACTTCCAGATCGATCGGAGCGCGATCGCGCGCTACGGCCTCACGGTGAGCGACGTCGAGGACGTCATCCAGTCGGCCATCGGCGGCATGAACATCACCACGACGGTGGAAGGTCTCGAACGGTATCCGGTCAACCTGCGCTACAGTCGCGAGCTCCGCGACAACGTGCCGGCGCTGCGCGAGATCGTCGTCTCGGCGCCGGGCGGGCAGCAGGTCCCGCTCGGGCAGCTCACCCGCGTGGAGGTCGTGAAAGGCCCTCCGGCGATCAAGACCGAAAACGCCCGACCCAACGCCTGGATCTACGTGGACCTCGAAGGGGTGGACGTGGGGACGTACGTGCGCAACGCGCAGCGGGCGGTCGCGAGCGGCGTGCAGGTGCCGCCGGGTTACAGCCTCGCCTGGAGCGGCCAGTACCAGGTACATGATGCGCGCCCAGGCGCGGCTCAGGTACGTGGTCCCGATGACGCTCGTCATCATCGTCGTCATCCTGTACCTGAACACCAAGTCGGTGTTCAAGACGCTGCTCGTGCTCCTCGCCGTGCCCTTCGCGTTGATCGGTGCGTTCTGGCTCCTGTACCTGCTCCACTACGACATGAGCATCGCCGTCTGGGTCGGCGTCATCGCCCTGGGCGGGGTCAGCGCCGAGACCGGCGTGGTGATGCTCCTCTATCTCGACGGCGCCTGCGACGAATCGGCCGCCGCCGGACGTTTGAACACGCGGCGCGACCTCGTCGAAGCGGTCTACCGGGGCGCCGTCGGCCGGGTCCGGCCGAAGATCATGACCGCAAGCGTGATCCTCGCTGGCTTGCTCCCGATCATGTGGGGCCACGGCACGGGCACCGACGTGATGAAGCGCATCGCAGCGCCCATGGTCGGCGGTATCATCACGTCCGTCATCGTCGTGCTGCTGGTCTTCCCCGCCATCTACTACATCTGGCGAGGCTGGAGCCTGGAGCCGGCCGAGGATGAGGCCTATACTCTCGACGCGGACGGAACGGTCGCATCGCAGCAGTAGCCGGACCATCGCGCGGAGGTGAATCATGAGGCGACTCGCGGTGGTACTCCCAATCGGCGTCGCTCTGGTGCTGGCGAGCACGGCTGCACAGGAGCCGACCGATCCTCCTGACAAGCCCACCTGGGCATACGCAGTAGCGCCCGGGGCGCCCGTGCGAGGCGCCGGGGCCGGCCGTCGAGCCGGCGGACCCGCCCGCGGTGCCGGCCGCGGAACGCCTGATCCCACGAAGCACACGCTACCCGGATCGCGGTTTTCCTTCACGCTCTCCGAAATCCGGAACGCCTTCGGGCCGGCCGACTGGTTCCCGGAGGACCACCCGGTGATGCCCGAGGTCGTGGCCCAGGGCCGGGCACCGAACGCGCGCGCCTGCGGCTTCTGCCACATGCCGAACGGCAAGGGCCGGCCGGAGAACTCTCCGCTCGCCGGCTTTCCGAAGGACTACCTCGTGAACCAGCTCAAGGAGTTCGCGAGCGGCGCACGCGACACGGCCGAGCCTCGCAAGCCCAAGGACATGCTCCAGATCGCCCAGAACATCAGCGAACAGGACATGGTGGAGGCCGCCGAATACTTTTCGTCGATGCCCTGGACGCCGTGGATCCGCGTCGTCGAAACCGACACGGTGCCGAAGACGCGCATCGCCGGTCAGATGTTCCATCTCATCGACGACGGCACGACCGAGCCGATCGGCACGCGGATCGTGGAGGCCCCGGAGAACGAAGAAGAGGAACAGCTGCGCGCCCCGCGCACGGGATTCGTCGCCTACGTGCCGGTGGGCAGCATCGCGCGCGGCGCAGCGCTCGTGACGACTGGAGGTGGCAAGACCTTTCCGTGCACCACCTGTCACGGACCGGACCTCAAAGGCGTGGCCGGGATTCCCGGCCTCGCGAACCGCTCGCCGAGCTATCTCGGGCGCCAGCTCTACGACTTCAAGGTGGGTGCGAGAAACGGCGCCTTCGCGGCACTGATGAAGCCGGCCGTCGCCAACCTCACGGCGCAGGACATGGTGGACATCCTCGCGTACGTGGCGTCCCGGACGCCGTAGCGAGCGACTCCTACCGCGGCCGGTCGCTCCCTGCCAGCGTCATGGCGTACAGCGTGTCGCCGGCGCCGACGATGAGGTACTGCCTGCCGTCCAACGTCCACGTAGATGGCCCGTTGCTCACGCCACTGACGAGCCGCTGGTGCCAGAGCGGCTTCCCGTCAGCCGGATCGAAGGCGACGAGGTCGCCAGAATCGCCAGTGAACAGCAGCCCCCCGGCGGTGGTCAGCACGCCACCGCTGAGGTTCCCGCTGCCGGTGCGATGCTCGTGGCTCCACCTCACGGCGCCAGTGCGGACGTCCATCGCCATCAACGCCGTCCGCGTGTCGAAGTTCCCTCCGCCCCCGCCGCCGTATCCCTGCGGACGGTCCGTAGTGTCGTACAGGTAGGCCAGACCGTAGCCGAGCGAGGCGTTGAAGTAGAACAAGTCGGTTTCCGGGCTGTAGCTTGGTGGCGGCCAGTTGGTGGCACCCAAGGCCGGCATGTCGATCATGGTGCCGTCCACCGCAGGTTCCTTGGCCGGGTTCGGAATCGGCTGTCCTTTTCCGTCGACATCGAGCGCCCAGTTGCCGGTGCCCGCGAACGGCTTCGAGACGAGGCTCTTCCCGTTGGTTCGATCGAGCACGAAGAACCACCCGGATCGCGAGGCCTGCGCCAGCAGCTTGCGCGGCTGGCCGTCGATCACGGCGTCGAACAGCACCGGGGTTTCGACGTTGTCCCAGTCGTGCGTGTCGTGCGGCGAGGCCTGGAACCACCACACGAGCTTCCCGGTGTCCGGGTTGAGTGCGACGATGCATGCCGTCCAGAGGTTCGCTCCCTGGCGGCTTTGACCCGCGAACACCGGATTGGCGTTGCCCGTGCCCCAGTAGATCAGATTCAGATCGGGGTCGTAGGTGCCGGGAAGCCAGGTCATGCCGCCGCCGTGGTCCATCGCCTCCTGGCTCGGCCAGGTCTCCGAGCCCGGATCCCCCATCTTCTCGGGCGTGGTGTACCAGCGCCACTGCAGCTCGCCGGTATCGGGGTCGCGCGACTCCAGATACCCTCGCACGTCCATGGCGTCCCCGCCGATCCCGACGAGCACGTGGTTCTTCACGACGAGCGGCGCCATCGTCGTGAAGTACTGCTGCTTCTCGTCGGCGATCTTCTTCCGCCAGCGCTCCTTCCCGCTCCTGGCGTCGAGCGAGATGAACCAACCGTCAGGACTTTCGAAGTACAGCCAGTCGCGATACATGCCGACGCCGCGCTGGCCGATCAGGTGACCGCCCTGATCCACGAAGTCGTACTGCCACAGACGTTCGCCGGTCCGGGCGTTGACCGCGAAGATGTGGTCCGGAATCGTGAAGTACAGGATGCCGTCCACCAGCAGCGGCGTGGACTTGATGGTCGGGTTGCCGACACCGCGCTGGGTTCCGATCCCCTGGATCCGATACATCCACTCAATCTTCAGCAGGCCGACGTTGGATTGATTGATCTGGCGCAGCTCGCTGTAGCGGCGGCCCGAGTAGTCACCGTTGTAGATCGGCCAGGATTCCGGCGGCATCGTGAACAGCCCGATCGCGCTCGGGTCGAGCCCCTGGCTGTGCAGCGACTGAACGACGAGCGCAAGCGCCAGCACCGGCAATAGGCGGAGGAGCCATCGGTGCGCGTTCATTTCAGTGTCACCAGGTAGGCGGCGAGATCGTTGATGTTCTCGTCCGAGTACTTCGGCAGCAGCCCGCGGTGTCCGGCCAGATTGTCTTCGACGTCCACCGTGACCTGATCGCGCCGCCAGTAGTGGTAGGTGCCGGCCGCGTCGACCAGCGAGACATCGAAATCATTGATGGTCCTGACCGTTCCCGTGATGGTCTGGCCCGTGCTGGTCGTGACCGTGGCCCTGGCCGGGCCGCGCGCCGAGGGCCACAGAAAACGCGCCTTCAGAGCCGCGACCTGCGGGAACCTGGCGCCGACGCCGGCCAGATCGCCTGTCGCCGAGTGGCAGTTCGTGCATCCGCCGGGTCCGGTGAAGAACGTTTCGCCACGCCGGGGATCGCCCGTGGGCTGACTCCTCAACGAGGCATAGGTCTCGTCATACGTGCCGCGATTGGCGACCAGCTCGACCTGAAGGTGGATGTACTGCGAGAGATCGTAGAGCTGGGCGTCCGTCACATTCGGCTGCGGCGGCATACCCGGCGTGCCCGGACGCCCGGCCTTGACGACGGGACCGATCTGCTCCCCCTTTTCGTCGTGCAGCACCACGGGTGAGCGGAGGAGACTGGGCGCTTGTGCCCCGCGTCCCTCCGGTCCGTGGCAACTCGCGCAGAGCTGGTTGTAGAGCGGCTCGCCGCGGCTTGCGGCGGCTTCGTCCGGTGCCGGTCCCAGACCGAGAAACACCCGCGTGCTCTCGCCGCTGCCGCCAGGGCGCTGTCCTCGCGCCTGCGCACCGGCGTCTGCTGCCGTCACGCCAACCAGGACCGCGACGATCGCACGCCCGATACCGATACGAATTCGACCTGCATCGAATGAGCGCGTGGTGCGATCCGCCATCAGGGTACTCCCTGCGTTCGAAAGAGTGTCTAAAGATTCGTGCCGATGCGCCATCGGTGCCTGCGATGGCCTCTCGTCTCACGGTCTGCGGACGCGCCCGACCCATTGCAAGAAGCGAGCGCGGGCCCAGCCCGCCGTTGCAGTGTCTGCCGATCTCGTCGATCGACGTCTTTGAGGAAATCTCCGCAGTGACCGGGAATTTTTCCATCCGCGAGGCGTCGCGGCGCCGACGGCGACGCCACGGCCCGATAGCGCATGGTGCCCTGCGTGGCACTGGACGTGCATTTCGTCGCTGCACACTCGGCGCTCATGGCCGTCGCCTCTCCGAATCACCACGCGACTGGTCCCGCTTGGACCACCTGTCTGGGCATCATTGCCGTATTGTTCGGCGCCCTCTTCGCGGCAGTCCAAGGCAACGAGGCGCTGATCCAGACCGTCATCGCCCCCGGCACCGCCGCGGATCGGAACGTCCCGATCGAATGCCGCCCGGATGAAGCCGAGCAGGAAGACGTGTCGGTCGCCGAGTGCGAGCTGATGGTGGCCAACGTCCGGCTCAGGCTGGCGTCGCAGCCGCCGTGGTTCCGGGGTGTTCAGATGGGTCTGGCGCTCGCCGGCGCGCTCGTGGCGTTCGGCTCGATTCTCGTCGGCGTCGCCCTGGTCGATGCCAGGGCCTGGGCGCCAGGTGCGGCTGTGGCGACGTTCGCCGTGCTGCTGGCGATCGACGTCGTCGGTTTCGCGATCGCAAGCTATACGGGACCGCTGCTGCGGGCCGTGTACCTGTCGAACATTCTCTTTTGGTGTTCGATTCACCTGTGCCTGACCGCTGGCGCGATTGTCGGCCGTCAGGCCAGCCTCGCCCGGCCGGACACGGCGGCGGCCGCCGCCTGACGGGACACGCGGGGACGATTTCCATGTCACGACGAAACATCCGATCGGCGCTTCCTCTCGTCCACGCCTTGATCGCCGTTGCGGTGTTCTTCGTGTTGATCTCCAGTTGGTGGATGATGGCCCTGCCGCTGCCGTCGAAGGTCTTCACCTATCGAGCCATGCCATTCCAACTGCACAAGAACGTAGGGCTCACCGTCGTGGCCCTGGTAATGGTGCTGTTGTACGCGCGGCTTCGGTATCTGATCACCGCCGGCGGCTCCCATGCGCGGCTGCGGGGAGTCTCGCTCGTTCAGCACGTCCTCTTGTACACGCTCGTACTCACCTGCTGTCTCAGCGGGTACCTCTCGTCGGCGTATAGCGGGTGGGCCACCCGAGTCTGGTGGCTGTTCGATCTGCCGAACTGGGGCGGCGACAACGACGCGCTGAACATCCTGTATGGAGACATCCACTCGTGGACCGCCTACGGTCTATTGGGGATCGTCGTGGTCCATATCGGCAATGCCCTGTACCACGCGCTCCGAAACGACCGGATCGTCCACCGTATGATTCGTCTGTGACCGTTCTTCCGCTATCTTGGTGTTGACGGGTCCGGCCGGCGAGGGCTGCGCCATGAGTCACACCATCGAGCCTGCGACCACCGGCCGCGCGAAGTGCCGCGCCTGCGGTGGCCGCATTGCGTCCGGCGAGACGCGCTTCGGCGAGCGGGTGCCGAATCCGTTCGGCGAGGACGGCAGCGAGACGACGCACTGGTACCACGTGCCCTGCGCGGCGTTCACGCGTCCGGAGGCGTTCCTGGAGGGGCTCGGGCCGACACCGGGCGCGGTCGGCGATCGAGACCGGCTGGAAGCAGAGGCCAGGCTCGGCGTCGAACACCACCGGCTGCCGCGCCTGCGGGCGGCCGAACGCGCGCCGACCGGACGCGCCACGTGTCGCGCCTGCCGCACGCCCATCGCGAAAGACGGATGGCGCATCGGGCTCGCCTACTACGAGGACGGACGATTCTCGCCCGGCGGGTACGTTCACCTCGCCTGCGCCCGGACCTATGTCGAGACGGACCGCCTCGCCGCGCGGCTGAGACACTTCTCGCCAGGCCTGAGCGACGAAGACTTCGGAGAGATTCAGGCGGCTCTGGGCGGACCGTCAGCCGAAGCCGCCGGCGGAACCGGCGACTGATGGCGCTCCACGTCCAGTTCGTCACCCTCCGAGGTGACTGGCCCAGGCCGCGACAGCGACGATCTGATCGATCGTCATGCCCGAGGTGACGGCGTGCATCGGCGGCGCGGTCGCTTCCGCGCGGGTCCGGCTCTTGAACGACACCAATTGCTTCACGAGATACTCAGGATGCTGATCTGCCAGCCGAGGAATGATGGCGTTGCCCTCGGCGCGCTGGCCATGACAAGTCTGGCATGCCGGCACGCCCTCCGAGGCAATCCCCTGCTCGAAGATCGCCTGGCCGGCTTGGGCGAGCTTCGGATCGGGAGCCTTCCCTGGCGACGGCGTCTGTTGGGCGTAGTACGTCGCGAGCTTGGCGATCATGTCGTCGGTCAGTTGCGCGGTCATCCCCCACATGTACGCCTGGGCCATGGGGTCGCCGCGCGTACGGTCGCGAAACGCTTTGAGTTGGCCATCCAGATAGTCCTCTTGCTGGCCGGCCAGCTTCGGGAAGGCCGGCGAGACGCTGTTGCCTCGTGGGCCGTGACAAGAGGCGCAGATCTGACCTGCCACCGCGGCGGCGTCCGGCTGCTGCGCCTGGAACGTCGTCGAGCCGGCGGCGCAGACGAGCGCCATGGCTGAAACCGTCGCCGTCAATTGGAGTCTCATCGTCAATCTCCGAACGTTCTGCGACACCCGCAATGGGGGCGTCGGCAAGCGAGGTTCGCTAGAAGGCAAGCCAGCAGAGGACGTACAAGCTATTGTTGTCGCTCGCGCTCCTGCCGGCCTCATCGTAGTTCACCCTTCCACCGTTGAACTTCTGGTAGCGAACGTACTGCATGATGAGCCTGACGTTCTGCCACGGCACGTAGTTCAGCTCGCCAATCCAGCCGCGACTGTTGGGACTGCCGGCCGCGAACCCGGAGACGGGACCATCCGGATATAGGACGGTGTCCGACGAGCCGCGGGTCGAGAATGCGCCAACAGCAGCACCGTACTTCCGCTGGAAGAAGTAGCTGCCACCCAGACGAGCCGTCCGCAGATCGTCGGCGGCATTCGCCGCCAAACCCTCCGCGAAGCTCGCGTCGAGCGACTGGTGTTCCCTGATGTAGGTCGTCTGCACCGAGAGGAGGTGCTTGTCGCCGAGGTATTGATACTGACTGTCGACAGCCACGTCGCGGAACCTGTCGGTCGGCGGGCCGACCGGCTGACCCTCGAGGCCGAGCTTCGCCACCATGCCGTAGGCGCCAACCGAGAGCGCATGATTTCCCCATTGGCGCTCGTGGGCCACACGCCAGTACGGCGCCGCCCCCGTGATCACGCCGCCGGCCGTACTGTCGAGCGGCCCGTCCGCGTCGTTGACGCTGAACCCCTGAGGCGCCGACCGGTACACTCCGACCTCGCCGTAGGTCGAGTTCTTCAGCCAGACGTACCCCGTCAGACCGACGACGCCCCGGTCGGTGAGCCCGCCGCCGACTTGCGTTCCCGCGCCGGCCGCGGGGGCCGCGCTGGTCACTTGATCGAACGGCATCTGCCACGCCGGCGTGGTGTTCCAGACGTCCTGCACGGTCGGATTGTTGTTCAGCGTCAGGCCGTAGGTCACGCCGTTGACCCCTCCCACCTGCTTCGCATATCGGATTTCTGTGTTGTCCCAGCCGAAGGAGCCCGATCCGCCTTCGTAGGTCATCTGGACGAACGCGCCGAGGTTCGGCGCGATCCGTCCGGCGTAGAAGAGGCTGACCTGCTGGGGAAGCAAGACCTGGCCGTTTTGGGCCGTCGAACCCTCGACTGCCGAATCAGGCAGCGCCTTCTGCGTTCGCGTGTACGACGTCTGCAGCATGAACGAAAGCGGTGGGATCTCGTTCAAGAGCAGCGTGGCGTCATTCGACGGCGTGATGCCCCGCACCTGGCGAATGTTGTCGATTTGGTAGCCATTCAGCTTGAAAAGCCGGCCGAACGGCGTCAGTTCGGGAAATACCGTGTGGCAAGCCTGGCAGGCCAGGCCCGTTTGCCGGGCAAACGAAGGAACGGCCTCGAGCGACGCGGTGGTGCCCGCTAGGACGATGGAAAGAATGACTGCAGCACCAGCTATTCGAAGTGAGGTGGAAGGTTGCATGCGAAAAAAATCGAGCAAGACATGATCCAAAGACTGCGTTCCTGCGCCTTCTTCCTCGGCCAATCGAGGCCGGCGAGTGTCTGCTGAATATTCCGCAGCGGCGCGTGATTTTCACCGCCTTTCAGGCGGCCTCGGGATCGGCGACGATTCGAGGCAGCGTGTGACCGTCATCCTCCCAGGTGGCTGGCCCAGGCGGCGACCGCGATGATCTGCTGGAGCGTCATGCCCGACGTCACGGCGTGCATCGGCGCCGCGTTCGCCTCGGCGCGAACCTCGTTCTTGAACGAGACGAGCTGCTTGACCAGGTATTCGGGATGCTGGTTGGCCAGCCGGGGAATCACCGCGTCGCCTTGGGCCTGTTTGCCGTGACACGTCGCGCAGGCGACCACGCGCGCTGAGGGTATACCGCGCTCGTAGATCGTCTGGCCGGTCTGCAGCACGGATGAATCGGCGGGCCCAGGGCTGGACGGCTTCTGATCGGCCAAGTAGGCGGCCAGCTTCGCGATCATGTCGTCGCTCAGGTGCGACGCCTGAATCCACATGTACGCCTGCGCCATCGGTCCGCCGCGCTTCCGGTCCCGAAACGCCTTCAGCTGGACCTCCAGATAGTCCTTCTGCTGGCCCGCCAGCCGCGGGTACGCGACTTCGGGGCTGTTGCCCTGCGGCCCGTGACAGGACGCACAGACCTCCGCCACCACCTTGGCCACATCCTGCGATGGCGGAGCCTGCGCCCGCGCGGGCCAGCCAGCATACAGAGCCGTCACGACCACGATCGAGGATGTCGAGAAGATTGTGCGTCGCATCGTTCAGGACCTCCGAATCGGCCAGATGATCTTGACCCGTGCACCTGGCGGACTGCTGAGCGCCGTCTCCAACTGCGGCACGGCTCCCTCCAGCGCTTCCTCTACGCCGACCAGAATGCTGCCTTCGGTCGTGACCTCCGGGTCGTACAGTCTCTGGCCCCGCGACGGGAGCAGCGCCGTGACGACCAGCGTGATCACCGTCGCCACGATGGCCCCGAGCATCGTGAGCTCGAAGATCACGATCAGGTTCGGCCACCAGGCGAAGATCGGCAGCCCGCCCACCTCGATCGGCCACGGCACCTCGCTGTACCATGCGAGGCCGTAGCCGGCCGCCAGGCCGACGAGGCCGCCCAGGCAGGCGAACCACCACATCCAGGTCGCCTTGTCCATGGCGGCGAATTCGTAGTCCTCCATCGGCTGCGACGAGATCACCGTGATCTCGCGGTCGGGGACGCCTGCCGCCCGCAGGCGATTGACCGCCTGCTGGGCCGACCGCCCGTCGGGATACAGCCCATAGACGGCGCTCATAGATGCAGCTCTCCAAGCCGGTGTTCTTCGGTCGCCGGCGGAATCAGTTCGGGCGACGGGTGGCCGCCCGCCTTGAGCTCCCAGATCGAGATGATCGGAACGAACTTCGTGAAGAGCACGTACAGCAGGGCCATGGCGCCGAATGTGGCGACGGTGATCACGATCTCGACCGGCTGAGGACGGTAGTGGCCGAAGTTGTACGGCAGGTACTTGGCCCCGAGCGAGGGCACGACGATCAGGAAGCGCTCCAGCCACATGCCGACGATCACACCGAGCGCCGCGACGACGCAGCCGGCGATCGTCCTGAAGCGGCGGATGCCCAGCAGGACGAGCGGCACGACGAAGTTCAGCACGATCATCGTCCAGTAGAGCGGCGCGAACGACTCCCGCTGCGTGCGGAAGAACACGCCCATCTCGGCTGGGCCGTTTCCGTAGTAGGTCACGAGGCGCTCGTTGAACACGAAATAGCCCCACAGGAGCGCCATGACGAGGAGCAGCTTTCCCAGATTCTCGAAGTGGACCGGATGGAGGTAGTCCTCGAGGTGCAGGAACCGGCGCACGAGCGCCATCGCCACGATGAGCGCGGCGATGCCGCTGAAGATCGCGCCGGCCACGAAGTAGGGTCCAAAGATGGTCGACTGCCACATCGGCACCGGCGCCATCGAGAAATCGAACGACACGATCGTGTGCACCGAGACGGCGATGGGAATGATCGCGATCGCCATGATCTGCATGGCGGTCTCGAGCCGGTGCCACTGCTTCGGCGTGCCGCGCCATCCGAGGGCGAGGACGCGGTAGATGCGGCGCCTGACGCCAATCGCCCTGTCGCGCACGATCGCGAAGTCGGGAATCATCGGCAGCAGGAGGAACAGGACGCTGCCCGTGAGGTACGTGTTGATCGCGAAGAAGTCCCAGACCAGCGGCGAGCGGAAGTTGGGCCAGATGAGCCGCTGGCTCGGGTACGGGACGAGCCAGAAGAACAGCCACGGCCGGCCGAGGTGGATGATCGGAAACATCGCGCCGATCATCAGGGCGAACACCGTGATGACCTCCGCGCACCGCGTCACCGGACGGCGCCATCCGGCGTTGACGAGCCGGAGAATCGCAGAGATCAGCGTGCCGGCGTGGCTGATCCCGATCCAGAAGACGAAGTTGGTGATGTAGAAGGCCCAGAAGATGGGCCGCTGCAGCCCCGAGATGCCGATGCCGTAATAGATCTGGCTGAACCACGCGATTGCGCCCGCGAGCACGAACGCCCCGAAACAGGCCGCGAGCACGTAGAAGCGCCACGAGGTCAGCAGCAGCGGGCGCAGCAGGTCGCGGTTGATTCGACGGCCGGCCGGATGCGTCACGACGCCACCTCTTTGGCGAGATAGGTGACCTTCGGCCGCGTGCCGACGTCTTCGAGCAGCTTCGAACCCCGCGTCGATGCGGAGAGGCGTGAGACCTCGCTGTCCGGGTCGCTCAAATCCCCGAACACGAGCGCGCGCGGCGCGCAGGACTGCACGCACGCCGGCTGGATGTCGCCGTCGCGAAGCTCGCGCCCGTCGGCCTTCGCCTGGATCTGCGCGGCCCGGATGCGCTGCACGCAGAACGTGCACTTCTCCGTGACGCCGACTTCCCGCCGGGAAACATCCGGATTGAGCTGCAGGTCCAGCGGCTTCTCCCAGGAGGAGTTGAAGAAATCGAAGAACCGTGCGGTGTACGGACACGCGTTCTCGCAATAGCGCGTGCCGATGCAGCGGTTGTACGCCTGGCCGTTCAGCCCGTCTTCCGTGTGGTAGCTCGCGTAGGTGGGACAGACCGACTCGCAGGGGGCGCTGTCGCACTGCTGGCACATCAAGGGCCGGAACTTCAGCCGTACGTCGGGGAACTCGCCCTCCCAGTACCGCTCTATCGCAATCCAGTGCTTCGCGCGCCCTCTGGCCGCCTCCGCGTCCCCCACGGTCGAGATGTTGTTCTCGGCGTGGCAGGCCACGACACAGGCGGCGCATCCGGTGCACCGATCGAGATCCACGGCCATCCCCCAACGCGCCATCAGCGGTGTCCCTCCGTTCGCTCGCGAAGCCCGCCCCCGAACAGGATGAGCCGTCCGTCGGCAGGCCCGACTCGGGAGACGCGGACCCGCGTGGCCGCCCACGCGACGGCGCCCGTGGCGGGCTCCGTCACCGGCGCAAGCAGCTCCGCGGGATTGGCGCCTCGCCCGCTGGCGTAGCGGGTGAACGTGCGATGCCCCTGGCCCATGGGCATCGCGACCACGTCGGGGGCGACCCCAGGCACGATCGCGGCGGCGGCCCGGACGGTCCCCTGGCTCGACGCCACCTCGACGATGTCGCCCTGACCGATCCCGAGGCGAGCCGCGCTCGCCGGGTTGATCTCGACCCAGCTGCCCCACATCGCCGTGGACACGGGATCCGGCAGCTCCTGAAGCCACGGCAGATGCGCGAGCGATCCGTCGAGAAAGGCGGTCGACGGGTACGGCAGGAGGTGGAACGGGTACTGCCCGGTCTCGCCGTCGAAGCGTGGCGGTTCGAATGCGGCCGCGGCGCGCGACGCATCCGCGGCCGCCGCGCGCCGGATGGGCCCGGGCAGGGCGCCGCGCCAGAAGCCGGTGCTCTGAGCCTCCGACCACGCGTCGCCCTCCGGAGCCGCGGGCGGCAGCGCCGCGAAGGTCGCCGCCAGCATTTCGTCGAACGTCTCCCACGGCAGATCCAGCGGTCGCTTCAGCCGCCGGCCGATGTCGAGCAGGACGTCCGCCGTCGCGCGCGTCTCGTAGAGCGGACGCATCGCCGGCGGCGCCGCGCCGGCCACGGCGACCGTCGTCCCGGCCTCGGGCAGCGCCTCGCTCCAGGATTCCAGGAACGAATGGTCGGGCAGGACGAGATCCGCGAAGATGCTGGTCTCGTCCAGGAAGCTGCCGAAGCTGACGATGTGCGGGACTTTCGCGAGGGCGTCCTGGACCCGCCATGCACGGGGCGCCGTGAAGACCGGGTTGACGCCATCGATCATGAGCAACTGCGGGGCCGCCGGCCCGCCGGCCAGGGCGTCCGCGGCGAATTGCTCGAGCGCCGGGGCGGGACGCGGAGCCGGACCGCCGCCCTTCAGGGCTGCGGTGACGTCGAGCTGCGGCGTGAAGAAGATTCCGCCGGGCTGTTCGAGGCTCCCGGCGAGGGCATTGAGCGCGTTCACCGCCAGTGCCGTGAAGAGGCCGTTCGAGTGCGCCAGGGGCGGTCCGGCGACGATGGCGACCGACGGCCGCGTCTCGGCGAACTGCCGCGCCAGGTGCTCGACGCGTGCCGCCGGCACGCCCGTGAGCTGCTGAACCTGTTCCGGCGCGTACTCGGCGAGGCCGTCCCGCCAACCCTGAATCAGCTCGCCCGCACGCCCCGCGGCCGACGGGTGGAGGCCCGACGCCATCATCACGTGAGCCAGCCCGAGCGCGAGCACGCCTTCGGTCCCGGGACGCGCCGGGATCCAGACGTCGGCGCTCGCGCCGGTCAGCGACATCCTTGGCTCGACCTGGACGAATACGCCGCGCATCCCGAGACGTCCCCGGCGCATCAGGCCGTACGCCACGCTCTGGGCCACCGGCGAGTTCCACGTCCCGAGAAAGTCCGCGCCGAGACCGAGCACGTATCGCGAGTTCGCCAGATCGAACGTCGGCAACTGCTCGCGGCCGAAGCTCATCGCGTTGGCCCGCCTGAGCACCGCGTCGTCGAACAGCTCCCAGGTGATTGGCGCGCGCGCGCCGAACCGCGCGAGGAACTGGCCGATCAGCGCCGCGCGGTGACTCGGCGCGCGGCGGGCGAGAAACGCCAGTGCACCGGGGGCGCCGGCGGCATCGAGCGCATCCAGGCGCGCGGCAACCTCGGCGACGGCCTCGTCCCAGGAAACGGCCTCGTATCGGCCCTCGCCGCGGGCGCCGACGCGTCGGAGCGGCTGCGTGATCCGATCGGGGTGATAGGTAATCTGGATCGCCGCCTGACCGCGCGCGCAGAGGGCGCCGCGGTTGACGGGATGATCCGGGGCGCCTTCGAGCTTCTTCGCCGCGCCGATGCGGACCACTCCGGCCTGGCCGCCGCGCACGACGTCGGCATCGGCAGCCATCACGCGCACCGTCAGGCCGCACCCGGCTTGGCAGCCCGGGCACACCGCGGGCTTCCACTCCGCGAGACCCGGGATGATGTTCTCGTCGGGCAGGAACCGGACGATCTGGTGCTCGGGATGGCCGCACGCGGCGAGCGCCGCGGCGCTGCCGGTCACGGCGGTGAGCTTGATGAAGGTACGGCGATCCATGGCGCAGCTAGAAGTGACAGGTCATGCAATCGAGCGGAGCCTCACGTGCCTTGTGGCACGCCACGCAGAATCCCATCGTCAGGTTGACGCTCCGCTGGGCCACGCTTTGGGCGGCGATGTTCCCGTGACAGGTGGCGCATTCGACCTTCGCGCGAACGTGCGCGGCATGATGGAAGGTGACATGGCTCTCGTCGACGAAGCCGTAGACCCGCTGCCACGCCAGATCGAGCCCCTTGGCGCGCAGACCCGCGATCTCCTGGATGCGCGGCCGGTCGGTCGCAATCGCGGCGTGGCAGGTCATGCACAGCGCCACGCTCGGCAGGCCGGCCACCGGTCCCCGTTCGACTCCCTGGTGGCAGACCGCGCACTGAATCTTCTTCGCGACGTGGATGTCGTGCGGAAACTCGATCGGCTGTCGCGGCGCCGGCCGACGCGCGAAGAAGTCGTCGATGGCGTCGCGGATCGTCGGGCGAGCCGTCGTGACGACGCCGGTCGGCTGGCCCGGAAGCGGCGGCGTCGCGGAGGCGGCGGTCGAAGCCGCCGGCTCGAAGACGCGACAGCCGCTGCCCACGACGAGACAGGCCACAACGACGAGGAACTGGACGCGGCCGGGCAGGATCGTTCCCCAGGGTCAGCGCGGAGCGGTCTTCGGACCGATGCTGCGCAGGTAGTTGACAATGTTCCAGATGTCCCGGTCCGGAATCGCCCCTTTGAAACCCACCATCTTGGGCGGGGCGCCTGGCGCCGCCGGAGGGGGACCGTTGGCGATGACGGAGAAGATCTCGCCCTCGCTCGAACCGTGTACCCACGTGGCGTCCACGAGACTCGGAGGATTGGAGTTCGGAGGGGCCAGCGGACCGTTGCCCTTTGCGTCGTTGCCGTGACAAAGCGCGCAGTACGTCTTGTAGGCGGTCTCGCCCGCGCTGACCGAGGCCGGCGTGGAGGGCACCGGATTCTTCAGTTGCTTGGCGGCGGCAGTGCCGCGCGGACTCTGGGCCGACGCCGCGATCGAGACGAGCAATGCGGCAAGGGTCGCCAGTCCCATGAGAACTGGCCGGAAGCGACCGGGACGCTGCATGCTCCACCTCGGAGCAAGAACGGATCCACTGGCGGCTCCCGGAGGGCGGCCATTCCGTCGGCGGCAGGAAAACCGTCGGGCACCAGCCGGTGTGCGCGATATTTCTCAGAGCCGCCGGAATTTCCCCACGGAAGCGCGTGGAGGAGCGGAGCGGCGCCGCGTCAGCTCGCGGCGAGCGGCGCCACGACCAGTTCGTCGAGGATCTCGAGTAGCGTCCGGCGGTGCCCGCGGCGATCCTCGCCGACATCGGCCGACGACGTGGCGACCATCACGAGGTCGAGATCGGGCACGACGAAGATGTACTGCCCGCCGTAGCCCCATGCAAAGCACGCCTCGTGGTCGTCGATGTCGTGGACCCACCACGCGTAGCCGTAGCGCCGATCGCGCATCGGATCGTTCGCGCCGAATTCCGGGCCGCCAGGACGCCGATTCCGGGCGCGTCCCTCGCACGATCGCGCGACCCACGGTTCGGGGACGATCTGCTGCGCGCCGGCCCGCCCGTGGTGCAGGTACAGCTCGCCGAACGCGAGCATCTGCTGCGGCGTCATTCGCATGTCGTTGCCGCCGAAGTAGACGCCCTGCGGATCCCGCGGCCACCCCGCCAGCGTGAAGCCGAGCGGCTTGGCCAGCGTCTCGTTGGCGAACTGCCGCGTGCTCTCCCCGGTCGCCTTGGTCAGGATGGCCGACAGCAGATGCGTATTGCCCGTGCTGTACTCCATCTCCTCACCGGGTGCCGCGAACATCGGCCGGGCCAGCGCGTAGCGCACCCAGTTCCGGCTCGTGACCCACGCGCCGTAGTTGCGTCCGCTCGTGCCATCGAGGCCAGAACGCATCGCGAGCAGATCTTCGACGGTGATCTCCCGCTTTCGGGGATCGGGATCCTGCCGCAGCTCCGGAAAATACGTGACAATCGGCGTGTCCACGCCCGGAATGAGTCCCCGGTCGATGGCGATCCCGACGAGCGCCGAGATGACGCTCTTGGAGGCGGACTTGATGTTCTCGAGGCTGCCGGCGCGCGTGCCGTTGTAGTACCGCTCGAAGATGAGCTCGTTCCGGCGGCTCACGAGCACGCTGTGCAGGCGAGGCAGCGCGCGTGCGGCCTCGTCCAGCGCGTCCGGCGACCACGGCGGCACCGTCGCGGCAGCCGACACCGGAGCGAGCGGCGAGCCAGCCGCAGGCCCCGTTCCGCCCCCGCCGCTGGAGATCGCGACCGCGATCCACGCGACGGCCAGACCGGCCACGAGCGGGACGGCCAGCTTCACGATCCCAGTCTACTGCGACGGCCCGGCTGCCCGCCGGCGCGTTCAGCCGATCAGCCGCGGATGCCGATCATCGTCACGGCCTCGACGAACTGGTGAATGAGGACGTATGGATTGCTCTCGACGAATTCCCATCCGCTGATGAACTGATCCATCCCCACCATCAGCTCGAAGGTATGCACCGCCCGCGCGAGCACCTGGAACGTCCGTCCCGTGTCGGCGGTGAACGTGAACCAATGAATCACGCCCCGCTGGAACGCCTGCGCGGACAAGATCGCGAAGCCGCCCAGGCTCAAATCGAACAGCTGGACCATGAGATTCGATCCATCGATCAATCCGGTGACATCCGTGACCGGCAGCCGGCGGACGGTTCGGCGGGCTTCGATCGCGAGATCCGGTGGGGAGAATCGATGCTTCGCGCGCAGTCTGGGATGGACCAATCGCACCTCCGCCGCAGATGGCGCGGGCACAATACCATCACCTATACGTGCTCCGGTAGGGTATTTTGCAGTTGCGTCCACGACAGGGGTCTCAGGGATCTCCACTCGGCGCCCTCCCGCACTCGCCCGATACCGCGACAGCCGCGGCCCCGCGCAAGCTGAAACCATGAAAGTGACCCTCCCGGAGATTGCGCTCATCGCAGGAACGCGCGGCATGCTCGGCGCCGGCATCGGTCTGCTGGCGGCCGGCAAGCTTTCGAACGACCGGCGGCGCGCCGTCGGGCGCACGCTGCTGGCCATCGGCGCGTTCACGACGATTCCCCTCGTGGTCCAGATCGCTCGCCGGAGGCACGCGCCGGAGATTGCTGCAGTGGCCGCGCCCTGAGGCTCCGGCGGCACCGTGAACGCCCTGGCCTTTCTCGCGGCGCCGCTGTTCGTCGGCGGGTGGTACGCCTTCGGGGCCGCCGCGGCAATCTGGGTGTGGCACGACGAGCACCACGCGAACCGGAACGTGCCGACGGCTCTCCAATGGGCGTGGCCGATCATCGTGCTGTTCTTCTCGGTCATCGGCCTCGCTTTGTACTGGTGGACCTGCCGCCCTCCTGGAATCGAGCGCCTCCAGGGCCAGGAGGCCGAGCGGGCGTTTCACGAGTACGCGCGCGCCACGTTCCGGAAGGTCGCGGCCTCCGTCATCCACTGCGTCGGCGGAGACGGCCTCGGCATCATGACCGCCATGGTGCTCGCGCGAATCTGGCGCTTCAGCCCCTGGTCCGAGTTCTGGTTCGAGTACGCGGTCGGGTTCGCGTTCGGCTGGTTCATCTTCCAGTACAAGGCCATGATCACCATGACGGACAGCGCGCTGACGGCCCTGTGGATGGGGGGCCGCGCCGAGTTCTTCTCCATGATGACGGTGATGGCCGGCATGGGCGCGGTCATGCTCTACGTGACGCCGCTGGTCGTCGGGCAGCAGCCCACGCCGGTGACGGCCGCCTTCTGGGGCTTCGGCGCCTTCGGCCTCCTGGTCGGATACGTGGTGACGTTTCCGATGAACTACTGGCTCGTGAAGATCGAATGGAAGCACGGCATCCGATGAGGTCCTGATTCGATGCGGACCGCCCTCGGCGTCATCGGGATGTTCGCGTTCGGCGCCGCCGCCCTGATGGGAATGTCGCTCCTCTACCGTCACCGCGTCACCGCCCCGTTCCCGACGGCCGCCGCGCCTGCCAGCGTCGTCGAGGGGCTTCAAATCGACCTGGAGTTCTTCGCCTCCGCGATGGCGGCCGACGCGCGATCCGACGCCGTCGCGGCGCTCGACGGCGCGTACCGGCTGTCCGACGTGCTGCGGGGGGCATCCGGATCGCCCGCCGAAGCCTCCGCCCTGTTCGAGCAGATCAGAAGCGTCCGGCGCGCGGTTCAAAACGACCAGCGGCAGCGCGCGATCGATCTCGCGCGGCGCGCGGCCGCGACGGCCTCGGCGATCGGGCCGGCGGAGTCGATCGCGCCCGGCCAGGCCGCCCGCTACGTCGGCGCGATCGTCCTGACGCCGTCCGGCGAGATTCGCGGGACGGTCGCGGGCGTCGGTGGCGGTGCGGTGACGATTGCGGAAGGCGCCGTGCGTGGGCTTCTCGGACTGGCCTCCGCCGGAGCGACAGGCGTGCGGCGCGTGCCGATCGACGCCGTCCTGTTCGGAGCCCGGCGGCGGTTCGGCATGACGATGGTCGTCGATCGCACCGCGGCCGGGCGGCGCACAGGGCCCTGACTTGACCTCCGAGGATGCACAGATGCGAACACGCACGCTTGGTCACGGTCTTCAGGTCTCGACGCTCGGGCTCGGTTGCATGGGCATGAGCTTCTCGTACGGGCCGTCGCCCGAACGAAGCGAGATGATCACGCTGATCCGCGCGGCCGTCGAGCGCGGCGTCACGTTCTTCGACACGGCGGAAGTGTACGGACCGTATGCGAACGAGGAACTCGTGGGAGAAGCCGTCGCACCGTTTCGTGGTCAGGTCGTGATTGCCACGAAGTTCGGCTTCGCGCCCGCGACCGAGGGGGAGGCGCGATGGAGCGCACTGAACAGCCGCCCGGCGCACATCAAGCAGGCCGTGGAGGGATCGCTCAGGCGACTGAACGTCGGCGCGATCGATCTCCTCTACCAGCATCGCGTCGACCCGGAGGTGCCGATCGAAGACGTGGCCGGTGCGGTGCAGGACCTGATTCGTGAAGGCAAGGTGAAACACTTCGGGCTATCGGAGGCCAGCCCTCGAACCATCCGTCGCGCGCACGCGGTCCAGCCCGTCGCCGCGGTCCAGAGCGAATATTCCCTCTGGTGGCGAGAGCCGGAACGGGCCCTGCTCCCAGTGCTCGAGGAGCTGGGCATCGGGTTCGTGCCATTCAGCCCGCTCGGCAAGGGATTCCTGACGGGCACCATCACCACGACGACTGAACTCGACCGCTCGGACTTTCGCAATAGCATTCCGCGCTTCTCGCCGGAGAACCGGAAGGTCAACCGTGCGCTCGTCGATACGCTGACCATCGTGGCGACGTCGAAGGGCGCGACCTTGGCACAGATGGCGTTGGCATGGCTCCTCGCAAAGAAGCCGTGGATTGTGCCCATTCCCGGGACCCGTCGTCTCGAGCGGCTCGACGAGAACCTGGGCGCCGCGGCGATCGAGCTTACGGCTGACGACATGCAGAATATCGAAGAGGCCGCGTCCTTGGTCGCCGTGCAGGGCGCGCGGTATCCCGAAGCCATGGAGCGATTGATCGATCGCTGAGCGTGCCGATGCCTTCAGGCGAAGCGTCAGCACCGGGGCAAATGGAGGCGAACAGCAGCAGAAGCGATTGGTCCTGTAACCGCTGCAGCAGGAAGAGTTAGCGACAGCCGGCAAACGTCCGCGACCGGACGCAAATCTCTACCCGGGACTCCCTGCCTTTCAGCCTTATGATCCCTGCCCATGAAGCCTCGCCGGCAGAGGACGCGGCGCGCCTGGAGCGCGGGCGCTCCGAGCGCGTCCTACTCGTTCACCATGCGCGTGCGGCTGCCGACGAAGCCGGGCATGTTCGCACGGCTGGCCAGCATCATCGGCCAGGCGGGCGGCGAGCTCGGCGCGATCGATCTCGTCTCGGCGGATCGCAAGTTCAAGCTGCGCGACGTGACCGTCTCGGCCGCCGACGACGCGCATGCGCAGCGGATCATCGCGGCGGTGCACAACGCCCCAGAGTTCGAGGTCCGGAGCGTCTCGGATCGCACGTTCCTGCTCCATCTCGGCGGCAAGATCACGATCGAGAACCGGACGCCGATCAAGACGCGCGATGACCTGTCGATGGCGTACACGCCCGGCGTCGCGCGGGTGTGCCTGGCGATCCAGCGCGAGCCGAAGGCCGCCTGGTCGCTGACCATGAAGGGCTCGACCGTCGCGATCGTCACCGACGGGACGGCCGTCCTGGGGCTCGGCGACATCGGCCCCCTGGCGGCCCTGCCGGTGATGGAGGGCAAGGCGATGCTCTTTCGCGAATTCGGCGGTATCAGCGCCTTCCCGGTGTGCCTGGCGACGCGCGACGCCGACGCCATCGTGGAGGCGGTGAGCGCGTTCGCGCCCGGATTCGGCGGCGTCAACCTCGAGGACATCTCCGCCCCCCGATGTTTCGACATCGAGCGGCAGTTGAAGGCGCGGCTCGACATTCCGGTGTTCCACGACGACCAGCACGGCACGGCCGTGGTCATGCTGGCGGCGCTCTACAACGCGTGCAAGCTGCTGAAGCGGCCGATCCGATCCCTCGAGGTCGTGGTGAGCGGGGTCGGCGCGGCCGGGATGGCCTGCACGAAGATCCTCCGGCGCGCCGGGGTGCGGCGGATCATCGGATTCGACACCGCCGGCGCGCTCTACCGCGGGCGGGCCGAGCACATGAATCCGTCGAAGGAGGAGTTCGCGGCCCTCACCAACCCCTCCAACTACCGGGGCGACATCGCCGGCGCCTTGAAAGGGGCGCACCTCTTCCTGGGCGTGTCCGGACCCGGCACAATCGATCCGGGCTGGTTGAAGCGCATGGCGAAGCCGGCGATGATCTTCGCGATGGCGAATCCCGACCCGGAGGTGACGCCCGAAGCGGTGCCGGACAACGTCCGCATCGTCGCCACCGGCCGGAGCGACTATCCGAACCAGATCAACAACGTGCTCTGTTTTCCGGGAATCTTCAAGGGCGCGCTCTCGGTGCACGCACGCGACATCAACGAGCCGATGAAGCTTGCCGCCGCCAGGGCGATCGCCTCGGTGGTCGGGCCCGCGGAGCTCTCGGCGGAGTACATCGTCCCCAGCGTGTTCGATCGCCGCGTGGCCGCGGTCGTCGCCCGCGCGGTGGCGCGCGCGGCCGTCCGGACCGGCGTCGCGCGGCGTGTGCCGCGCTCCTTGAGGACGGCCATCGCGGATCCATCCCTATGACGCCAATCGACCGCGAGATCGTCGAACGGTTTCTCGACGCGATCCGAAACGATCGCGGCGCCGAAGCCGCCGCGCTGCTGGAGGCGCACGCGGGCCTGGAGAGGGCCGACGTCTTCGCCGCCGCCGGCGCCGGAAACGTCGACGCGCTCGACGGACTCCTCGCGCGCGATCCTTCGCTGGCCGTGGCAACGCATGGCACCGAGGAATGGCCGCCGCTCGCCTACGTCTGCCGATCGCCGCTCCACGCGACGACGCCGGATCGGGCGGCGGGCCTGCGGCGCGCCGCCGCGCGGCTGCTCGAGGCCGGAGCCAGCCCCAACAGCTTCAGCGCGTATTGGGAGTCCGACGCCAAGAAGGTGCCGATTTCTGTCCTCTACCACGCCTGCATGAGCGATCACCGGGAGCTGGTCGAGTGGCTCCTCGAGCGTGGCGCCGCCACGCAGGACGGCGAGTCGATCTACCATGCGGCGCAGCACGACCGGCGAGCGTGTCTCGAGCTGCTGCTCGAGCACGGCGCGGACCTGTCCTCCGCCCAGTCGCCGTACGGGAACACGCCGCTGTACTTCCTGGTCGGCCATCACGACGATGCGAACGGCCGCGCGCCCTGGTTCCAGGGTCTCGTGTGGCTGCTGGAGCACGGCGCGGACCCCAACGTGCCGAGCTACACGTCCGCGGAGACGCCCCTGCACGCGCTGGCGGCCGGCGCCCCCAAGCCGGCCACCGCGCTCGCGCTGCTGGCGCACGGAGCGGACATCAATGCACGCCGCCTCGACGGCCGGACGCCGTACCAAATCGCCGTGCGGCGCGGGAACGAGACGATCGCGTCGATCCTTCGCGACCATGGCGCCGATACCACGGGCCTTTCGCCGGCCGACGAGTTCTTCGGCGCGTGCCTGGCCGGCGACGAGGCGCGCGTCCGCGCCCTGCTCGCGCAGCGTCCGGACCTCCACGCCACGATCGCCGCCGACGGGGCGACCGTGCTGGGCGACGCGGTCCGCCAGGACCGCGCTGACGCCATCCGGCTGATGGTCGACGTCGGCTTCGAGCCCGGGCCGCGGGACCCGGGCGGCGCGACGCCGCTCCACTGGGCCGCATGGCTCGGCAGGATCGACGCCGTGCGGCAGCTCACGCGCCTCGGCGCGCCTCTCGACCTGCGCGACTGGCACTACGGCAGCACTCCCCTCGGATGGGCGGCACACGGCTCGACGTGCCACGCCGATGACGATCGCTACTGCGCGATCGTCGACCTCCTCATCGACGCCGGCGCCGAGGCGACCAGGGAGGCTCTCTCGAACCGGTGGGGCAAGACCCTGGACGGCGCGCCGGCCGTGGCGGCTCGGCTGAAGGCGCGAGGCGTTCTGTAGCCGCCGGCGGGCGCCGCGACGTTTCGCCAGGTGCGCCGCATGTCGGACAATGGAGAGCGCACATGCAGCCGGACGTCCTGCAGGAGCTGGAACAGCGCCTTGGCCGGCTGCACGCCAGGCAACGGCTCGGGGTCGAACGCGATCACGAGGCCCGCGTCTTCGGCGGCGGCCTCAACTTCTTCCATATCGAGAACTGGTACTCGATTCAGTCGATCATCCGGCGCACGCTGCAGGTGACGGGTCTGTACTGGCGTGGTCTGCGCAACGCGCGGCAGATCGGCATTCGCCACAACGTGCTCATCCGGTCGGACCTCCCCCCGCGCTTCGACCGGCTCACGATCCTGCAGATCAGCGACCTGCACGTCGACATGAACCCACGGCCGATGGCCAGACTCGCGGAGCTGGTCACCGGCCTCGAGTACGACGTGTGCGTCCTCACGGGCGACTACCGCGGCCAGACGGCCGGCCCGTACGACGCTGCGCTCGAGGGATTGGACCGGCTGCGGCGCCATCTCAGCGCACCGGTCTACGCCGTGCTCGGCAATCACGACACGATCAGGATGGTGCCCGGCCTGGAGGACATGGGCATCCGGCTGCTGCTGAACGAGTCCGTCCCGATCGTTCGCGGCGATCAGAACATCTACCTCGCCGGCATCGACGACGCCCACTACTACCGCGTCGACAACATGGAGCGGGCGACCGCGGACATCCCGCAGGGCGCGTTCTCGATCCTCCTCTCGCACACACCCGAGATCTTCCGCCAGGCCGCCCACGCGGACTTTCGGATCCTGCTGAGCGGCCACACGCACGGTGGGCAGATCTGCCTGCCCGGCGCGATTCCGATCACGCTCGACGCCAGACTGCCGCGGCGCCTCGGCTCGGGCGCGTGGAAGTACCACGACATGGACGGCTACACGTCGGTCGGCGCCGGCTCGTCGGTGGTGCCGGTACGATTCAACTGCCCTCCGGAGATTGTGCTGCACCAGCTGCGGGTCCCGCACTGAGTCGGCACCGTCGTGCGCACCCCCGTGCGCACCCTCGTCCGCACCCCCGTCCGCACCCTCGTCCGCACCCCCGTCCGCACCCCCGTCCGCACCCCCGTCAGTACGGCCTCTCCCTCATCCCGATCCGGTACAGCCAGAGCGACAGCAGCACGTCGCCGACGACGAATATCGAAACGGCCACGGCGATGTCCAGCGCGCCGAGCCCGAGTGCCTGGCGGGTCGCCAGCGCAGGCAGCAGCGACTCCGGCACCTGGTCCAGGATGGACGCGCGGCTCGCTGACGGCAGGCCGAGACGCCGTTTCGCGAAGCTGGACGACAGATCGCCCAGCATCGCCGCGCCGCCCGCCAGGAACCCCGTCCACCACCCGAGACCGAGCACTGCGGCAGCCAGTGTTCCCGCCGAAATCGCGATCGCGATCCCGCGCAGGGTCTTCGACCCGCCCAGCAGGGGCCGGCCGTCGAACCACCGGATCCCGCGATCGAGCGGCACGCCGTGACCTGCCAGCTTCGTCGCGACGACCGGCGCGCCGTTTGCGGTCAGGACCAGGATGACGAGCTGCAGAATCGGGAACCAGTGCACGTTCGCGAGATCCGGTCCAGACCGCGGCGCGCCTGGCACGCGTTCAGGGAGTACATGTAACGTAGCACGCGCGCACGGGACGCGAACGGTCGGCGTCCGTGTGCGGCCCCACCGGGCGCAAGACGGGGCAGGGTCGGAGACAGGAGGTGCGGCGTGCTCAGAGGATTCAAACAGTTCGTGCTCCGCGGCAACGTCATCGATTTGGCGGTCGCGGTCGTGATCGGCGGAGCGTTTGGCGCCATCGTGACGGCGCTGGTGAAGGACCTGCTGACGCCGCTCATCGCGGCGGCCGGCGGCCAGCCCGATTTCTCCGCGATCGCCTTTACGGTGAACGGGAGCCGGTTCGAGGTGGGCGACTTCATCAACGCCGTCATCTCGTTCCTCCTGATTGCCGTCGCCATCTATTTCTTCGTCGTCATGCCCGTGAACCGGCTGACGGCACGGATGCGCCGCGGCGAGCCGGCGCCCGATCCGACGACGAAAAAGTGTCCGGAGTGTCTGAGCGAGGTGCCGATCGCCGCGCGGCGCTGCGCGTTCTGCACGAGCCCGCTGACGACGTCCTGAAGGCGGTCCGACGCCCGCGCGCGTCAGAAGAGCGCGAGCTGACGAGGTGGCCTGGCGGCGGCCCGGCGGGTCCGGCCGGGCTGCCCGTCGGCGAAGACGGTCCGCCCGCCGAGCACGGCGGACAGGCCGCGCTCGGTCTCGAGCACGCTCCGGACGTCCGCGGCGGGCGCCCGGCGCTGCTCCACGGCCCTGACGAAGCGCTCGAGCCGCCGTATCCCGTCGAGCTTCTCCGAGCGGTCGACTCTGGCCCGATCGAGGCTGCGACGGAGCACGTCAATCGTCGCGTCGTACGTCGTGAGGGGCACCGGGAACGGATGCCCGTCCTTCCCGCCGTGCGCGAACGAGAACCGGGCTGGATCCTCGAAGCGCGTTGGCGTTCCGTGCACGACCTCGGCGACGAGCGCCAGCGACTGGAGCGTTCGGGCCCCGAGCCGATCCACGAGGAGCAACGACGCGAAATCGCGCAGATCCCGCTCGTACGCGACGGCGAGCACGGCACCCAGGCGTGTCGAATCGACGTCCTCCGCGCGAACGTCGTGGCGAGGCGGCGCGACGAGGCGACGGAGCTCGCGGAGGGTTGCCTCCGGAGGCTGCCGCGCGATCTCGAGCATGGCGTGCTGCGCGGGTCGCGCCCGTGCGTCGACGAGATTGCGGACCAGGCCCGCGGGCTCGCCGACGATCGCCGTGTGCGGGTCGGCGGTGAAGTCACGAACCGCGGCGGAATGCCAGTGATACCGTCGTGCCGTCCGCGTCCTGGCGTTCAGGCCCTGCTGCACGACGGCCCATTCGCCCGCGTCGGTGAGCACGAACGCGTGCAGGTAGAGCTGGAAGCCGTCGGCGATGGCGTTGTTGTCGACGCGCGCCGTGAGGCGGCTCGCCGACACGAGCGACTCGCCGCAGAGGCTCAGCCTGTCGGCCAGCGCGCGGAGCTCCTCCGGGGTGCGCCGCGAGTGCCGGCCGCGGCCGCCGCAGATGTGAATGCCCAGCTCCCCGGCGCGAGGGTTCAGTCCGCGCTTGAGCGCGCCCATTACGGAGGTCGTGATGCCGGACGAGTGCCAGTCCATGCCCATGACCGCGCCCAGCGCCTGGAACCAGAACGGATCGCTCAGACGGGTCAGCAGCCCGGACGCGCCGTAGTGGTGGACGACCATCTCGGCGATCGCCGTGCCGAGCCGCGTCATGCGGTCCGCGAGCCAGGCGGGCACGCGGCCGCCGTGGAGCGGGAGATCGGCGGTGCCGGATCGGCGCATTCCCGGTATTGTCGCATCCGGGGACGAGCGGCAGCGGCAGAGGGATCGCGCGAGCGGTGAACCGGCGGCGCCCGTTCCCCGTATTCAGGGTTCGCAGGCGGTGAGATGACGAAGTCCGGCAATCGACTGGCCCAGGCGGCGCGGCGGCTGGCACGCGCGCCGCGGTTCACGCTCGTGGCGCTGTTGACCTTGGTCGTGGCGGTGGGCGCGAACACCGCCGTCTTCGGCGTGCTCAATGGCGTCCTCTTGAAGCCGCTCCCCTATCCAGATCCTGAAGAGCTCGTCGGCCTCTGGCACGTCGCGCCTGGCGTGAACCTCGACCGGGTGAACATGGCGCCGTCGAACTACTTCGTCTATCGCGAGCAGGGCCGAAGCTTCCAGGACGTCGGCCTGTATCGATCGGAGGACGTCAGCATCACGGGAACCGGCGAGGCCGAGCACGTGTCCGCGATCGCGGTCACCGACGGCGTGCTGTCGATTCTCGGCGTCTCTCCGGCGGCGGGGCGTCAGTTCACGCGCGCCGACGACGTCCCGGCCGGTCCCGCCACGGCGATGATCGGCTACGCCTATTGGCAGAGACGGTTCGGCGGCGAGGCCACGACCGTCGGGCGCACGGTCCGGATCGACGGTGTCGGCCGGCGGATCGTCGGCATTCTCCCGCGCGAGTTCCGGTTTCTGGATCTCCCCGATCCGGCCGTCGTCCTGCCGCTCCGGTTGAACCGCGCCGACACTCACCTGGGCCAGTTCAGCTACGAGGGGCTGGCTCGTCTCAAGCCGGGCGTCACGCTGGCCGAGGCCAATGCCGACGTGGCCCGGATGCTGCCGATCGTGCTGCGCTCGTTCCCGGCGCCCGAAGGCTTCCCGCTGAAGCTCTTCGAGGACGCCCGCATCGGACCGAGCCTTCATCTGTTGAAGGACGACGTGATCGGCGATGCCGGCGGCGCGCTGGGCGTGCTGATGGGCTGCATCGGGGTCGTGCTGCTCATCGCGTGCGCGAACGTGGCGAACCTCTGGCTGGTGCATCTCGAGGCACGGCGCCGCGAGTTGGCGCTCCGCGCGGCGCTCGGCGCCGGACGCGCGCGCCTGGCCGGCGAGATGCTGCTCGAGTGTCTCCTGATCGGAACGGCGAGCGGCGCGGCGGGATTGGGCCTCGGCTGGGCCGCGCTGCGGACGCTCGTGGCGATGGCGCCCGCCGGGATCCCGCGCCTGCGCGATATCGGCCTGGATTCGACCGTCGTGCTCTTCACCTTCGTCGTCGCGATCGCCGCGAGCCTGTTGTTCGGCCTGGCGCCGATCCTGAAATACGCGCGCACCGGTCCGAGCGCCAGCCTCCGCGACGCCGGACGGTCGCTGAGTCAGAGCCGCGGGCAGCACCGCGTCCGTGGCGCGCTGGTCGTCGTGCAGGTCGCCCTCGCGCTCGTGCTGCTCATCTGCTCCGGGCTGATGGCTCGGACGTTCGTCGCACTGACGCACGTCGACCCCGGGTTCGTCGACCCCGCGCACGTACAGACCTTCCGCGTCTACGTCCCGGAGGGGACGGCGCCAGACCCGGATCGCGTCGTGCGCATGCAGGAGTCGATGCGGGAGCGCCTGCAGGCGGTGCCCGGCGTGACCGCGGTCGCCGTGTCCACCGGCGTGCCGATGGACGGCGATTCCTCGAACGACCCGGTCTTCGCCGAGGACCGCGCCTACCGCGAGGGCGAGATGGCGCCCATCCGTCGGTTCAAGTTCGTGCTGCCCGGGTACTTCAGCACGATCGGAGCGCCGCTCATCGCCGGACGCGATTTCACGTGGAGCGAGATCCGCCTGCATACGCCCGTCGCGGTGATCACCCGCAACTTCGCGGTCGAGTACCTGGGGACGGCCGGAGCAGGCGGTCGGCCGGCGCATTCGCGTCGGCTCGAAGGACGACTGGCGCGAGGTCATCGGCGTCGCCGGAGACGTCTACGACGACGGGATCACGCGGGGGCCGATCGCGACGGTGTACTGGCCGATGATTCAGGAACGGTTCGAGAGCGACGCTCTCAGCGTGCACCGATCCGTCGTCTTCGTCGTGCGCTCGTCGCGCGCCGGCTCGAGCGCGCTCGAGAAGGACCTCCAACAGGCCGTCTGGGCGGTCGATCC
Source organism: uncultured Acidobacteriota bacterium (assembly GCA_963764505.1). Classification (GTDB taxonomy): domain Bacteria; phylum Acidobacteriota; class Vicinamibacteria; order Vicinamibacterales; family SCN-69-37; genus CAVXSP01. Next base: position 121,168 of record CAVXSP010000003.1, read on the forward strand.
GAACGTGCCGCTGTTCGCGGTGCGCACGCTGGACCAGTTCTACCGGCGCTCGCTCGCGCGCACGTCGTTCACGCTGCTGCTCGTGGGCGTGGCCGGCGGGCTCGCGCTCCTGCTGGGCGTCATCGGGCTCTACGGGGTGATCGCCTACTCCGTCTCGCAGCGCACGAGAGAGATCGGGATCCGCCTCGCGCTCGGCGCCCGGCCCGACCGGCTGACCGGCATGTTCGTGTGGGACGGCCTGCGCCTGGCGATCGTCGGCGTGGCGTGCGGACTCACCGCGGCCTTCTTCGCCGTGCGCCTCATGTCGTCGCTGCTCTTCGGCGTCAGCGCCGTGGATCCGCTGACGTACGCGCTCGTCTCGGCCGGCCTCGTGCTCACGTCGGTCGTCGCCACCTACCTGCCGTCGCGCCGCGCCGCGGGCGTGCACCCGGCGCTGGCGCTCCGCGCGGAATGATGGCGCCGCGGGGTCTAGACGATGCGAAGACCGAACAGGTCGGCGGCCTCGGCGACCGCCGGGTGTTCGAGGGTCAGCTCGTGGACGTCATGCAGGTGCAGCCGCGCCGCGGCGCGGTCGAAGATCGTCAGGTTCGCCCAGAGCGCTTCCCAGATCGACCACCACCGGAGGCCGGCGGCCTCGGGGTGGCGACGGTGGAGTTCGAGCGCCTGCGCCTGCGTCACGTCGCGCCGGCGCGTGGCGACGGCCGAGGGCCGCAGGCGCTCCCGGCGCAGGACAGCCGGGTCGTCGAGGTCGATGACGACGGCCTCGTCGTCGAGGTCGATGGTCGCGAGCGCTAGCGGCAGGTGGCGGCGGCGCAGCACGGCGGCCGCCAGCCGCTGCCCGCGGAAGGCCGCGAGCTGCTCGGCGACGCAGGAGACGGCCCGGTCCGCCAGATAGAGGCACCCGTAGGTGCCGGGCTGGTCGTGGCGTCCTTCGCCCTGGAACGGCCGTGGGAACCAGAGCGGCCCGTCGGGCGCCTCGGGGCGTGCGCTCGAGTTCCAGGCGAACGCGCGGTAGAGCCTCACACGAACGCGTCGGAACGCTCCGCGCGGATCGCGCGCATCAGGTCTTCGATACGGCCGCGTCGCACCAGATCAATCGGCCGCTGGTCTCCGAGCCGCGGGTTGACGCCGAACAGCCACGCCAGCGCCGCGTCCCGCTCGTACAGCCGGAGCAGGCTCGACCACACGAGCTCGAGCAGATCGACCTTCTCGGCGTTGAGCGGGTCGATGCCGGCGCCGCGGAGCCAGCGGGTCACCTGGGATCGGCTGACGCCGAGCATGTCGGCGAGCTGGGCGGCGGAACGGAAGTCGTGCCGGAGGGCCTGGACCTTGCTCGCGGTGGCGACGGGCACACGGCCATCATAGCGCAACACACTCTGTTGCGCAACGATTTCTGTTGCGCAAGTCAGACTATGATGAGCCGTGCCCGTCCACGTCCGGCCCGCCGATTTCCCCAGGGATCGCAGGCTGATCCTGCCCATTCGCATCGCCGTGTTCGTGCAGGAGCAGGGCGTGCCCCTCGACATCGAAGCGGACGACCGCGACCCGGCATGTGCGCACGCGCTCGCGTACGCGGGACGCAGGCCCATCGGCACCGGACGGATCGACCTCGAGCAGGGCGGGCGAATCGGCCGCGTCGCGGTGCTCGCGCCGTATCGGCGCGCCGGTGCCGGCGCGGCGTTGATGTCGCATTTCCACCGCGTCGCCCTGGCCCACGGTCTGACCCGCGTCTGGTGCCACGCGCAGCGCGCGGCCGTGCCATTCTACGAGCGGCTCGGGTACGCGGTCGCGAGCGCGCCGTTCGAAGAAGCGGGAATCGAGCACGTGACGATGACGAAGACGCTCGCGTGAGGCGATGGCGCCCGGTGCCGAACCGACGCTACGCCAGCGCGTCCTTGCTGAACTGCACGCACCTGGCGACTTCCTTCACGGCATCCGACCCCTGTGGAATCGGATACTCCAGCTCGATCGTCGCCGGGAACTTCCACTTGTTCTTCTTGACGGTCTGGAGGATTTCCTTGATCTGCCCGTCACCGGTCCCGAACGGCACCGTCATCGAGCAGTGCTCGGGCAGCGTGCGGTCCTTCAGGTGAAAGCTCGCGATCCGATCGTGGTGGCGCTCGAGGAACTCGATCGGCCCGCCGCCCACGTTGCCGGCGGCGACGTAGTGACCGAGGTCGACGTTCGACATGTTCCACTTCGACATCGCAAGCGCGTCGTCGAATACCGTCATGCTGCCCTGTCCGTGCGTGTGGTAGGCGACGTAGATCTGATGCTTCTCGCCGAACTGTGCCATCCGCTTGAGCATCGCCGTGCCATCCGCCCCCGGTGCCGGAAGCTCCATGGTCGTGTGAGTCGCGCCGAGCGTCTTGGCGACGGTGAACATGTAGTCGAGCTCCTCGTCGGAGGTCTGCATGTTCTTCTGCATGCCGTCGGACTTGTAGGCGTAGATCGTCACGCCGGCGTCGTTGTACATCTTCCGGAGCGCCTTGAACCGGTCCATCGACACCGACGTGCGCCACTTCTTCAGCGCCGCCTGATGCTCCTGCTGAGCGGCCTGCGCCGCCTGCTGTTCCGGCGTCATTTCGCCGCGGGCGCCGCGGCGCCCGCCGCCGCCTCCGCCACCGCCCCGGCGCGCGGCCATGGCCGCGAGCCTCTCGGGCGTGCACGCCTGCTCGTCCGCTGCCGCGCCTGCCAGTCCGGCGCGCTGCCCCCCGCGCGCCGCGCCCCGACCGGGGCCACCGCCACGCGGGGGCGCGGCCGGCGCACCGGCGAACTGTTCGGCCGGCCCGTCCATCAGCTCGATCCCGCTGATGCCGGAGCCGAGCACGTACTTCAGCGTCGCCTCGCCGCTCTGGTCCGCCATGCTGCGGTAGCTGTAGGTGATCACGCCAATCTGCACGCCGCCGAACACCGAGTTCGGCCTGGCCTGCGCCAAGACCGATCCGAGCCACGGCCGCTCGAGGAGCGCGGCAGCGGGCAGGCCCGCCAACGCCAGTCTTCCGAACTCACGTCGTGTGTACTGCATCTGATTTGCCTCCCGCCGTTCGATCCCGCCGAGACGGTCCTTCCGGGCAGCCGAAGTATATGCCGGGCCGGAGACTCCTGTCGAAATCGCCACGGAGCGCCCTATCGCGGATCGCGCAGGGTCCGCAAAGGCTTCCTCGGAGCTTTCTCGGGAGACCATAGTCGCCCTCCGACCGGACAAGGGCCGATTGCTGGCGGTTTCAGATCTGTCAGGCCGCCAGGATATCCCCATCGCGTGGCCTGCCGGCGACACTCCGATGGGCGCGCGTGGTGTGCTTCTTGCGTCACGGCAGTGACGCCAGGAACAGCCCTGGCAGACGCCAGCTTCACGCGAGGAATGATGCGACGACGAGTGCTCAGGAGCGCCGCGCTCGGACTGGCCCTGGTGGCGATGTCCGCCGGGCGCGCCGCGGCGGACCCCATCACGTTCTACACGACCGTGTCCGACACCGACTATGTGACGGCAGCCGTAGGGCTCCGGAACGTCGGCGAGGGCGACCTCCTCGTGAGCGGCATCAGCGGGACGGTGACCAAGGCGATCCTCTTCTGGCACGGCCCCACCAACTCGTCCGATCCGACCGCCAACGCGAGCATCACCTTCGACGGCGCGACCGTCGTGGGCACGAACATCGGCTTCTCGCACGACAATTTCTGGATGATGGACAACAGCCAGGCGTACCGCGCGGACGTGACCGCGCTCGTGGCCGGCAACGGCTCCTACTCCCTGAGCGATCTGCAGAAGCTGCCGGACGTCGCGATCAACGGCGCCAGCCTGTTCGTCTTCTACGACGATGGCAACGCGGCGAACAACCGCGACGTCACGCTGTTCAATGGGAACGACGGAAACTGGGCCAGCGCGTTCGACGACGCGGGCTGGGACTTCACGATGAACGGCGTCAACTACCTGGGCGGGCCGGCCAACTTCCTGATGTACGCATCCGACGGCCAGGTCTTCGGCCCGATGGACGACGGCACGCTGTCGATCAATGGCGTGCCGCTGGCCACCGGCGGGATCTTTCAGGGACAGGCGCCCTATGCCCCGGGCGCCGGCGTGAGCAACGGCAGCCTGACCGACCTCACGACGTTCGACCTCACCTCGTTCCTGACGCTCGGTCTGAACAATCTGAACGTGACGCTCTCTGCGCCCAGCGGAACCGACGACGCCGTGAGCGCCGTGGTCGCCGCGGTCGACCTGCCCGCGGCCCCCGTCCCCGAGCCGGCTTCCCTCCTTCTCGTGGCCACCGGCGGCCTCGGCCTGCTGGCGAAGCGACGCCGGCGGAAACCCTCCTCCACTCAGAGCTCGACGGTGATCGACAGCGCCGGATCCTCTCGAAATCGGTAGACGTGCGCCGGCTCCCGGCGCGCCTCCTCCGCCAGGAACGCGTCGAGCGTCTTGTCGAGATCCTCGACGCCGTGCCGGTTGGTGAGATAGGCCGTGAATGGCTGGCCGTGGCGCGCCTGCGACAGCCAGCGGAGCGCGTCGGGATGCGGATTGCCGGCCCTGCCGTTGCCGGAGATCACGTATTGGTCGGCCGTGACGCCCTCGAAGAACTCCTGCGTCGTGCTGTGGCTGCTGCCGTGGTGCTGCACCTTGAGCAGGTCGAAATGTGCGCGGCCCTGCTCGCTCAGCCCGGCCGCCTCCAGCGCGTCGAGGATGACATCGCCGCGCGCGTCGCCCGTCAGCAGCATGCGCTTGCGCGCGCCCGGCGCCACGTCGGCTTCCGCCAGGACGACGATGCTGGACATGTTCGGTACCGTGTTGTTGAGGTAGTCGGCCGTCTGCGCCGCCGGATCCGCGGGATGCGCCGTCTGGGCGGCCTGCCAGGCAGCCTGCAGGCGATCGAGCTGCGCCTCGTGGGGCGCCAGCACCGTGAACGTCAGGCCGTCGGCGAGGCCCGCCTGGAGCTGGCCCGTCTCCGGCGCCAGCACGAGGGCCCCGCCGGCGCCCAGATTGATCGGCACGGCCAGGTCTGCGGCGTACGCGCGCAACTGATTGCCCTGCGGAATGCTCGCGACCACGGCGCGCGCGACGTCGTCGAGCCCCGGCGGCGGCTCGCCCTCGAGCGACGCCTTCAGCACGACCGCCACGGCGCCGGTCGGCACGCTGCCGTGCAGGTCGGAGAAGCTGTTGTGCCACAGCGTGCGAATCCGGCAGAACGGCTCGCTCCCGTCGGTCTGCATCTCCGAGAGCGCCTTGAACAGGTCGACGATGCCGGTGATGTGATCCGCGTCGATGTGGCTGACGACGACCATTCGTAGGTCGAGCGGCGCGGCGCCCCGCAACTGGTCCAGGCGCGGCTTGAGGACCGACGCGTAGATCGATCGGGAGCCGCCGTCGACCAGCACGCGCTGCGGCGGCGCGCCCGCCGGCTCGTAGTGCAGGAGCAGGCAGTCGCCGTCGTTCGCCTGGAGCGCCTCGAGCGCGAATCGCATGGGGACCCTTCAGACCGACTGAATCGCCCGGAGCACGTCGACGAGGCCGGCGCCCTGGAATCTCGGCTCGCGCCCGAGGTCGGTGGCCGTCCGGCAGAGGATCTCCTTCACCTCGCGGGGCCGGCCGATGAGCTCGCGATGCCGCGCGAGGAGCAGCGCGGCCGCGCCGCTGACGTGCGGCGCCGCCATGCTCGTCCCGTCCATCGTTCCGTAGTAGCCATCAATCGCGCACGAGTCGATCCGCTCGCCGGGCGCGACGAGGTCCGGCTTGCGCCGGCCGTCCCCGGTCGGGCCGCGGCTGGAGAAGTAGGACACGCCGTAGCTGTGCGGCTGCATCCGGTGCGTCGACCCGACCGTGATCACGCCGTCGGCATTGCCGGGATCCGTGATGCTGATGTAGCGGTAGTCGCCGAACGAGACCGGCTCGCCGTCGCGCTTCTCGAAGCCGCGATTGCCCGCCGCGGTCACCACCACGACGCCGCTGGCCACGACCCGCTCGCACTCCTCGCAGACCGGCGTCCGCCCGCACGCGTAGTTCGCCACGTCGTGCGGCACCGACAGGCTCAGGTTGACGCCGTGGATCACCATCAGATCCTTGTGGGCGTTGAGGTGCCGGATGAACTGGAGCGCGGCGATGACCGTGAACTCGTCGGCCGAGTCGCGCGGGTCGTCCGGCAGGACGCGCAGATCGTACAGCTCGAGCTCCGGACAGACGCCGTACAGCGGCGCGCCGAGCGGCGTCTGCTCCGCCGCCTCGGGCCAGTTCGCCGCCAGGATGCCCGCCACGTGCGTGCCATGGGAGTCGTGCGTCGGCGGCCGGTAGCCCTGCGTCGTGTGCGGCACCCGGAGGAGCGGCTCGAGCAGCGTCCAGTCGAGCGCACGCCCCAGCCTCAGACTTCGCGCGAGCTCCTGTCGCACCGCGTGCAGCGGCTCCGACTCGCCGGCCGCGGCCGGCTCCGGCAGCGGCGCGTCGGGATCGAGGAGGTCTTTGATCCGAAGGAAATCGTACGTCCTGACGACGCGCGAGTCGAGCGCATCGGGCGCCGCGACGCGCACGCGCCCCGCCGCGTCGCGCGGCTGGAAGGCCGGATGCCGCGCATCGATCCCGGTGTCGAGAACCGCCCAGCGGATGCCCGCCGTCTTCGCGTCGAAGAGACGCGCAGCGGCATCGGCCTTGATCGTCAGCCGCGACCGCCAGACACCCGTGCTCGCTTGCCGGTTGAGGCTGATGCTCCACAGCGCGCCGGCCGCGGACGCCGGCGTCGGCGCAAGACCCGCGAACAGGTCGATGAACGCGTCGACCTCCTGATCGGTGAGCGTCGGCTCATCCACGCGAACGTCCGGCAGCGGCCGGCCGCGGCGCTCGCTCTCGATGCCGCCCGCGACGCGGACCAGCATCACGAGGAGGCGCAGATCGATCCGCGGCAGAACGGGCGCTCCGGCGGCAGGCAGGGTCCTGAGCCGATCGGCGATCGCCACGAGGCCGGCGCGGCTCCAGTCGATCGCGATCGGCGCGATCGTGCGGCTCCACCACTGCGTCAGCGGCAGCGCCGCACGGAGCAGCTCGCCGAACGTGAGCGAGGCGAGCACGACCGATTCGTTGAAGAGCACCCGCGGCCCGCCCGCACCCGGCTCGGCGGCGCCGCCGGCCGCCGCGCGATCAGCAGCGAGCCTCGCCCGCAAGGCCGCGGCCGCGGCCGCGGCCGAAGACTCGGTGTACGGCGTCAGCAGCAGCTCGATTCGCGCGGCCGGCGTCCGGCCGTACGCGATCCAGACGTCCGGCAGGATCGGGAAATCCTGCGTGAAGCGCCGCTGGTGCTCCGGCTTGCCGTAGAACAGCTCTTCGATACGGTCGCGATCCATCGTCAGAGGGTCTTGAGATATTCGAGCAGCGCGCGCTTGTCGGCCGGGGACAGACTCGTGCCGTAGAGATGGCCGCCGTTGCCGTTGCCGGGCTGGGCCGCGTCGAAGAACGTGCCGGCGCGCTCCGCCTCCGGGCCCGTCGACACGAAGCCGACGCGCACCGCATCGTAGACGTCGTATCCGCGCCAGAAGCGCGCCGGACGGGCCGACGGCGGCTCCAGCAGATCCACGAGCGTCGGCACGGACCCGTTGTGCAGGTAGGGCCCACGCAGCCAGAGCCCCTCCAGCGGCGCCGCGACGTAGCCGTTGGTCGTGCGGAACCCGCTGAACTTCCAGGGATGCCCCTGGCCGTACGCGTTGAAGGCGGCCGCCGACGCGGGCGTCCACGCGTCGAGCCGGTGACGATCCGTGCCGACCTCGGCGACCGGGATGACGGCGCCGGCGCGGGCGCCGCCGGCGGCGTGACACGAGGCGCACACGGTCTGGAACACGGATGAGCCGGCGGCGGCGAGCTGTGTGTCGACGGCGAACGGGTACTTCGGCGGCTGGAGATTGCTGATGTAGCTCTCGATGCGGCGAAGGCTCGACATCTCCTCCGGCCGCGTGCGGCTCCACTTCGCGAAGTCCCGGTCCAGCCAGGCCGGCGTCGTGCCGGCGGCAACGGCCGACGAGAGGACGACTTCCTGCAGATTCGCGTCGAGGCCGTCCCACTGATACGCGGCGGGGTGCTGCTTCAGGTCCCAGAGCGGCATGGTGTCCGAGGTGCCGATCGTGCGGTCGATCGGCTGCCCGAGGACCCGGAACTTGACCGGATTGAGCAGGTCCACGCGGCCGCGGCCCCAGTCCGGGTTGCGCGCCATCCAGGAGTCGTCGGCCTGGAGCCGCAACAGCGCCCGGCGCGTCCGAGGCACGAGCACGAACCGGTAGATCAGCCGGTCGACGAGCGAGAGGCGATAGTTCTTGGAGATTTCGTGCAGGATCGTGCCGGCCGTGAACCTCGGGTCGGACGCGCACGCGAAGAGGAACCGCAGGTAGCCCTGCGCGGCCGTCGTGTTCGATGGGCCGGCCGCGACGATGCTCGGCGATTCGTCCGGGCGGGTGCGAACGCGCGTCGTGTGGCACAAGGCGCAGTTGATCCCGACGCGCGGGTACCCGATCGTCACCTTGGTCAGGCCGACCGGCATCTCGTGCGCGTCTTTCGCCAGCAGGCCGAGCGAAGCGTAGCCGCCGGGTCCGGGCAGGTGCTCCGGGAACACGCGCGGAAGGACCAGCCAGATCCAGTAGGGGATCCCGTCCTGCGCCTCGGTGCCGATGGATCCGAACAGGAAGTGATCCTCGTCGGAGGCGAAGTAGGGTGCGGGCTCTTCGCGGAGGAACCCGACGTACGCGATCGCCCCGCCCAGCACGACCAGCGCGAGCAGGATCAGCCAGAAGAAGAGTGAGCGTCTGAGCAGCGACATGGTCATCGAGCGGGCAGAGAGGCCATCTGGAGTCCGTCAGAACGTCTTCAGGTACTCGACCAGCGCGCGCTTATCGGCGTCGGGCAGCGTCGTGCCGTACAGATGCCCGCCGTTGCCGTTGCCGGGCAGCGACGTGTCGTAGCGGAAGAACGTCCGCCCGTCGGCCTGCGGGACGCTCGACACGAACCCGACGTTCGTCTGATCGAAGACGTCGTAGCCGCGATAGAAGGTCTGGGGCCGCCGTTCGGGGGGCTCGAGCAGGTCACGAAGGGTCGGGACGGAGCCGTTGTGCAGGAAGGGCCCGCGCAGCCAGATGCCGTCGAGCGGCTGGTTGGCGTAGCCATGGGTCTTCGTGAAGTGCGTGAAGCGGTACCGGGAATCGGGGTACAGCGCGTACTGGTTGGCCGCGAACGCCTCCGTGTAGGAATCGAGCCGGTGACGGTCCGTGCCGATGCGGTCGATCGGCTCGACCTGGCCGACGTGCGCGCCCTCCTTGACGCCCTCGCGGAAGCGGCTCCCTGCGTGGCAGTCGAGACAGTACTGGCCGTAGATTTCGCCGCCGCGCGCCGCCAGCGCGCGATCGATCGGATACGCGTACGGCGGGGGCGGCAGCGTCCAGATCCAGTCGCGGACGCGCTTGATGGCCGCGTGGTCGACGGTCACCGGCGTGACGCCGGCGCCGAGCGCCGCGCTGAGGTTCCGCTCGTCGACCGAGGTGTTGTCGCCGTCCCAGTGCAGGTGCATGCCTTCCCGGGGCGCCTGGTTCCACAGCGACGGGAAATCGGACGCGCCGATGAGCTCCGACTCGGGCAGCTGGTCGAGGCGCCAGTTGAACTGGACGGACTTGTACGGATTGAACGTGTCGACCCGTCCGCGGCCCCAGCGCGGCATGCGCTCGTCGAGGATCGGCGCGATCCGGTTGCGCAGATCGAGCGTCACGAGCTTCAGCCGGTTCACGAGTCCGAAGCGCGTGAGCAGCGCCTCGAACGGCGACACCCGACCGCCGGCCTGGGCGAAGCGGCCGGAGACGCTCTCCGCCGTCACGCGGTTGTCGAGCGAGCAGTCGAGCACGAACTGGACGAGCGCCTCGAGATCCAACTGCTGCGCCGGCATGCCGAGCACGATGCGCGGCGTCGCCGTCGGCGAATCCCGCACGGTGCCGGTGTGGCACAGCGCGCAGTTGAACCCGACCTGGTCGACGCCCAGCCGGCGCCGGCGCGCGATGCCGATGGGCAGGTCGTGCCCCGGCTCGACGATCAGCCCCACGGATGCGTAGCCGCCGGGCAGCTGGTCGCGGCAGATGATCGGGAGCGACTTGAAGACCTGGTAGGGCGGGAGTGCGCCGCCAATCGAGCTGAGCAGCGAGCCTCCGGGCTCGCTGCCGATCGATCCGTACTTGAAATGCTCGGCGATCGGCTCGTAGGTCACCGGGCGATCGGCCGACACGGAGACGATCGCCCACACTCCGGCGGCGATCGCGGCCGCGGCGGCCGCGAGGCCGACCCCCCGCAGAACCCGACGCCGCATTTGCCCGGTCCCGCTCACTGGAACGCGGGCGGATGGAAGACGGACATCACCTCCGCCAGCATCGCTTCGCGGCTGCTGAACCGGCTCTCCTCGTAGCAGCCGATCGGATGCTCGACCACATGGATGAGGCACTTGTTGCAGTAGGTGCACGGGCGCTCCGCGCGGTCGCGGCCGGCGGCGAACTGCTGTACGAGGTCGTTGTTCGCGACGAGCGGACGCGCCATGCTCACCCCGTCGCAGTCCCCTCGCGCAATCGCGTTCCGGATCACCGACGCGGTCTGGAATCCGCCCGTGCAGATGATCGGCACGGTCACCGCCTGCTTGATCGCCCGGGCGTCCGGCAGGCTGAGGCCCTCGATCTGGTCGGCGGGCACGCCCGCGTCCAGCCACTGCCGCTTGAACAGCTGGCCGGTCAGATCGCCCCTGAAGAACAGGAAATTGCGGAAGGTGTTCGCACCGCTCGAGATCAGCTGCTCGTAGGTGCCCGCCAGCACGTCCACCGGGAAATCCGCTCCGGCGGGATTGCGCGGGTGCGGGAACGAGCTGCCGGTCGAGACGTGGACGGCGTCGACGCCCGCCTCGACGAGCCATTTGCACACCTGGACCGAGTCGCCGATGACGTTCCCGTGCCCCTCGAACTTGAGGAACAGGAGGGAGTCGTTGTACTCGGTCGCGCTGATCTTCATCTGCAGGTGGAAGTCCGACCCGACCTTCGCCCGGATCGCCTTGACGACGTCGATCACGAAGCGCGCGCGGTTCTCGAGCGAGCCGCCGTACTCGTCGGTCCGATCGTTGATCGCCGAGCTCAGGAACTGCGTGATGAGGTAGCCGTTCGCGCCGTGGAGCTCGACGCCGTCCAGCCCCGCCTCCCGCGCGCGCCGCGCGCCCTCCGCGAACGCCGCGACCGTATCGCGGATGTCGGCGATCGTCATCCGGCGGCACTGGAACCCGTGCAGCGGATCCGGCTTGTCCGTCGAGCTCAGTCCGACGGGGTATTCGATCCCGGGGATGTCGCGCTGCCGCCCGCTGTGGCTGAGCTGCAGGATGTACCGGCAATCGTACCGGTGGACCGCCTCGCCGACCTCGTGCCAGAAGGGGATGCGCTCGTCGGTGTCGATCGTCGCGTAGTTGGGCATGATCCGCCCGTGGATGAGCACCGGCACGAAGGACGAGATGATCGCGCCGACTCCGCCCTCCGCGAACTTCACTTCCCAGTTGATCCGCGCCTGGTTGCCCGATCCGTCGTAGTTGTCCAGACGGCCGGCGATATTCGATCGGAAAATCCGGTTCTTGACCTTCAGGTTCTTGAAGACCAGAGGTTCGAAGATCACGTCGTTGGGCATCGAGACCATCCCTTTCGCTCACCGGAGCCGTTGATCAGAACGTCTTGAGGAACTCGATCAGGGCACGCTTGTCCTCATCCGAGAGATTCGCGCCGAACGTGTGCCCCCGATCCAGGACGAAATCCGGCGCGAGGTTGTCCTTCAGGAGCGCCGCCAGCAGCAGGTCGTCCGGCGTCAGCGAAAGGGCCAGGTCGACGCCGGGCAGCGCCGCGACGAGACGGGCGATCTCGGTGGGATCGACGCGGGCGACGTAGTCGATCGGCGTCCCCTTGGGGATCCGCAGCGTCCGGCTCGTCCCCGGGATCGCGATCGTGCTGTCGGCGGACGTGACCGGAATGCCCCGCCGCCCGGGCCGCCGCTCCGGCCACAGGAGCTTCTCCATCCCGTCGGCGAAGGCCGCCATCCGGCCGGCCACTGACGGATCGCCGTTGAACACGCCGACCGAGTTGTTGTGGAGATACGGCGCGGTCGCCCAGAGGCTGGTGAGCGACGGCGTCCGATAGTAGCCGCGGCCGCCGGCCGGAAGCGTGAAGTCGATCGGGTGATCCGGGTCCCGCGGGTTGAACAGCCCACGCACCGTCCCGACGGCAGGCAGGTGCTTGTAGCTCTCGGACGAGAACTGATCCCAGATGTGCCCGCGCGTGGCATTGGATGCGACCGCCCGGCCGATGTTCGTCCCGATCTCCGTCACCGGATATCGGACGTCGTCCGACAGGAAGTTGTCGGCCAGGAAGTCGTCGGCCAGCACCGAGTCACGGTACCACTGCCGCCGATCGGTCGTCGTCTCGGGCGGCTGTTTGCTCGAATGGCAGGACGCGCACCGGTCGGCGAACGCGACCTTGCCACGGCGCAGCACCTCGGGCGCCGCCGCCAGGTACGCGGCGCCGCCCGGCGCGTCGGCCACGTGCAGCGGCGCCTGCGTCTTCAGGAACGCCCCGGCGTCGGCCATCCGCGCCTCCGTCGCGCGCCAGTCCGCGCACGTCGCCCGGGCGTGGTCCATGTCGAACGGCGCCTGCGGCCTCGCGACGCCGGCGATCGGGTCGTGCAGCGTCAGCGAATAGTCGCCGCAGAGCCCGATGTTCACGTAGACGCGCAGCGAGGCGCCCGCGATCCCGATCGAGTCGGCCCCGTCCTTGAGGATGTGCGGCACGGGGCGGACGGAGCCGTCCGCCATCCGCTCGGCGATGACCGGCCGGTCCGCGAGGTTGTAGATCGTGTTGATGGCGCTCGGGTTGTCGATGTGGTCGGTCGCCATCCGCGAGGTGTCGGACGTACCGGGCGGCTGGCTGTTGCCGACCTGCCAGCGGAAATCCGACGGCGTCATCCCAAAATCGAACAGCCGCCCCTCGCGCAGGTACTGGTTGCCGATCGTCGGCGCCAGGTTCCGCCACGCGGGGACGTCCGGATCCGCCGGCGGGTCGACCGGGTTCAGCCCGACGTGGCAGAACCCGCACGCCATCCCGACGAGGTACGGCGGCTCGACCGAGCTTCGATCCCTCATGTAGGCCGCGAGACTCCACTTCGACGCGTCGAAGGCCGGGTTGTCGAACCGGCGGAGCCCGACGATGCCGACCGGGGCGCCGGGCATCTGCGCGATCGGATCGGCCTCCGAACAGTCGTCCATCCACAGTCCATAGCGGTCGGGCGCAGCCGCCGCCCGGCAGCGGGGCTCGTTGATCACCCCGAACGTCTCGAAGCGCCGGTCGTGCTGGCGCGAATCGACGAACATCAGCAGGTCGACCTCGCCGCGCGTGAGCACCGCGACGCGACGCCAGAACTGCTGGTCGCCGGCCGTCCAGAAGTACCAGGTGTCCCGCCCGCGGCTCTCGGCGTCGGTGAGATGACTGCCGCCGTAGCTGTACCCCTCACCGGCCGCTGTCTTCGAATTGAGGGCACGGGATGGACGCTCGGATTCTGGAGGACTGGCTTCGCGGCCCGTGCTCGATCCGCAGCCTGCCATCGAGACACCCACCGCGACGACGAACACGCCGGTGACGAGACGGCGGTGGGAGTTCCGTATCGTGAGTCGAGCCTCTAGCGGTTTCGCCATTGCCTGCGTCCGCACGAAGCGCATGCGCATTCTAGGCTCAGCCGGCCCGCGTTGATCAAGCACCTTCGCGCCAACTCGCGCGCGATCGCTCCGGCGGTCGCAGCAATCGCGCGATGTGGGTCATACAGTCCGTTCCTGATCTTCCTTTTTCGCCACGACAGGCTTGAGCGCGCTCAGGCTCTTCAACGCGTTGTACCAGAACGGCGCGCCCAGGCTCAGCAGCCCGGCCGAGAACAGGATCCCCCAGAAGTGGAGATTCGACGGCCGGACGAAGAACAGATCGTGCGCGAAGTTGGCCGCCGTCCGCCATCGCACGCCGGCCCAGAGCGGCGCGGGCCACCAGGGCGAGAAGTCCCAGGAGTGGTACGGGTCCGGCACGAGCTGGAACCCGGTCCCGCCGAGAATGCCGCGCGCGGTCAGGGCCTGGTCGGAGAGCCGCCGGATCTCGGCTTCGCGCTGGCTGACGTTCTCGACCAGCGCCTCGTCGACCGCGTGCTGGTAGCCGGCCACCGCCGCCTCAATCTCGTCCGGCGCCGTGCCGACGCCGGTCATCGCTTCGCGCAGCCATTCCCCGGCGGCGACCCGGTCGGCGAAGAAGCCCGGCAGCGAGCCTGGCGGGACGCGCGCAAGAGGGCCGCCGCCCGCGAGATAGCGCTTCATCACGTCCTGATAGAGCACCGGCGGCGCGGGCGAGCGCGCCGGCGGCGCCGCTTGGGCGACGCCGGTCGTCCCGGCGGCGACGCGCTCGATCGCGTCCGATGCCGCGGCGAGCCGCGCGCGGGCCTCGGGATTCGCCGCCAGCTCCGAGAGCAGCCGGAACGTGTCGAGGTGCAGCGCGAACGCGACGACCACCGAGAAGGCGATCGTCCACAGCCGCACGTGCGTCGCGAACCGCTGCGAGACGCGATCCATGATCGTGTTGAACCACGCCGTCACGCCCTCGCCGCCGGCCAGGAGGCTGGCCCGCGCCGCCGCGGCGAGATACGCCATCTGTTCGGCCTCGGTCTTCGCCGCCGCGAGGCTCGCCGGCGCCGGCGTCCCGCCCGCGAGCAGCCCCATCATCCCGACGAGCTCCTGGACCCGGATCGCGCTCGCGTAGTGCAGGCGCCCGATCCAGCGTCCAACGAGCGGGATCTCACGCAGCCACGCGGCCCGCGCCATCGCCGAGTCCGAGACGATGGGGTGCTGCAGGATCCGGTCCGCGATGGCGCCCGCCCGGACGCCGAGGTCCGGATGCAGCGCCCGGAGGAGCTGCTCGACGCCCCAGCGGAGGTTCGTCCCCCGCAGCCCGGAGACGGCCGACATCGTCTGCACGAAGATCGTGACGAGCAGGCTCACCGTCAGCATCACGACGGCGAACGCGATGGCCATGTCCAGGTGATCGAGCGTCACATCCGACCCCTCACGTGTCTCCGGCCGCTCTGCTACGACGCCGCGACGCCCGAGAGCAGCGCGAACGCCACCTCGTCGTGGCAGATGTCCTCGTGCTCGGCGATGATCTGGTCCGCCCGGAGATTGAAGACCTTGCCGGCTTCGAACGCATACGGCGTCCCAGCGGCCTGCAGCGTGCCGACCACCCGCTCGGGCGTGTGCTGCGCGCCGTTGCGCCCGAGGCCGCCGAACCGGTCGTTCTCGTCGCCAATCGCCGAGGCGTCCTGTCCTGCCACGCGCGAGGCGAGCGGGTAGGCGACCCCGACGGCGCTGTCGTGCTCGCTATGCGTCACGATGATCGGGCCGCGCACCTTGTGCTCGGTCAGCACCTGCCGGAATCCACCGTCCCGGGTCCCGTCGAACTTGGACGCGAACCCGTTGTGCGAGAACGCCGCCTGCAGGAGCGTCAGGCTATCGAAGACGACCGGGGCCTGATCCGCGGGGCCGTCGGCCGCCGCGGTGACGAGCCGCGCGCCGAAACTGTGGCCGATCAGGTGCACGCGCATGTCGGGGCGTAGCGCCTTCAGCCGCCGCAACACGCCGCTCACGCCGAGCCGCCCCACTGTCCCCGCGCGCTCCTTCATGAGGTAGTAGGTGGAGTAGTTGAGGAGGTTGCGCGCGCCGGAGAGAACCCCGCTGAAGGCCTCCGCGAACCCCGCCGCCGAACCGGCGGGCGCCCCGACTGGCAGGGTGCGAATCGCCGCCGCTCCACCGCTCGGGGGGCCGGGCCGTCGGGCCAGCGTCGGCTTCGACAGCCAATCCATCAGCGTCTTCCCGTTCTGCGCGAAGAAATCCGTCGACGCATCCTCCGCCTGCGCACCGGCGGGCGTCAGCACCGACCGGACGAGGTCCGCGAACTCCTCCTGGGCCTTGGGACTGTTCGGGAGGATGGGAATGAGCGCGCGTGCGCGCTGGAGCACTGGCGCCTTATCCGGCGCCGCCAGCGTCTCGTTGAACCGATCGAGCTGCTGTTCGATGAAGGCAGCCGGGACGGCGGACCCGAGCCCGGCCGCCGCGCCTGGAATCAGCTCCTCCTCGGCGAACTTCTTCGAGGGCCAGAGCACGGCCATGATGGCAAAGGTCCGGTCCGGCGACACCGGCGGCGGGCGCCGGTCGAGGACGGCCCGCACGCATGCGAAGAACCGCGCGTACAGCGCCCGCGCGTCGGTCATGTCGTTGTTCCAGCCGTGCGAGAATCGCCAGCAGGTCCGTCACCCCGGAATCCGCGGCCGTGCCCTGCTCGAGCGCGACGACCTGCGCCGGGTCGTGCACGGCTCCATCCTTGGTGAACTCGACCTCGAAGCACGGGAATCCGCTGAGTGCCGGCACGGTCGTCTCCTGTGTCAGACGGACTGGATCGCGCGCATCAGGTCCACGAGGCCGTGGCCCTGGAAGTATCGGTCGCGGTTGAGATCCGTCGCACTGCTGGTGAAGATCCGTTTGACCTCCTCCGGCCGGCCGATGAACTCCCGCCGGATCGAGAGGAAGGCGGCAATCACGCCCGAGACGTGCGGGGCCGCCATGCTGGTGCCGCTGTCCTCCACGTAGAGGCAGTCGCCGCGGCACGCCGGCGAGGGCTCGTCGCTGCCGGCGGCGGCTTGCGTGAGCGTCGTCTGCCTCAGCTGACCCGCCGCGCAGGACAGGATCTTCTCGCCAGGCGCGACCAGGTCCGGCTTGGGCCGGCCGTCGCCGGTCGGTCCCTTCGAGGAGAAGTACGACACGCCGTAGACGTGCGGCATGTCCCGGTGCGTCGCCCCGACCGTGATCGCGAGGTCCGCATTCCCCGGATCGTTGATCGTCAGGCCCATGCCGGCCGCGACGGTGCCCTTGAACGCCGACTGGGCGAATCCGTAGCCGGTGTTCCCCGCCGCCACGACGACCACGACGCCGCTCCGGACGAGGCGATCGACCTCGACGCACAAGGGACTCTGGCCGCAGGCGAACCACTCCGGCTCGAAGTCGTAGCCGACGCTCATGTTCACGCCGTGGATCTGCAGGCGGCGCCCGTAGCCGTTGACCTGCTGGATCGCGGCGATGGCGGCAATCAGGTTGCTCGCCGTCCCCTGGCCGTTCGCGTCGAGCACCTTCAGGCTGAGGAGCTTGCACTGCGGCGCCATCCCGGCAATGGCGTCGAGCTCGAGCCGGTCGAACGTGATTTCCCCGCGCTCGTCCCGATGGCGGGCCAGCGCCACGATCCGGCGGTCGTCCCCCCTGGGGATCTCGCCGGCGATGATGCCGGCCACGTGCGTGCCGTGGCCGAACTCGTCGCTGAGCGCATCGCCGGGCCCCTCGAGCGCCGTGAAGTCCTGGTGCGGCAGGGCCGGACTCAGCGCCAGATTGCGGTGGGTGGCGAAGTGCGGATGCGAGGCGTCGATCCCCGAATCCATCACGGCCCACACCACCTCGCGGCCGAAGGCGGAGAAGGACGAGCGCGCCGCGTCGGCCTTCACGGTCGCCACGCTCCGGTTGATGAGGGCCTTGATCTGGAAGTCCGGCCAGATGCGGTAGATCGCGCGCCGCGTCGGGCGCCGCTCCGTCTGTTCGACCGTCACGGCGGCTTCCCCGTCGAGGCGGACGAGGCCGCGAATCACGGCCGGCTCGAACGCCCCGAACAGGTACTGGTCGGACAGGCGGCTCTTCGCGGCGCTGATCCCCTGCGGCACGCCGGGCGTCCCGAACTGCGCGATGGCGGCGCCTACCTCCTCCTCGATGCGCGCCCGCGCGGCGCGCGCGCCGTCGGGGTACTCCAGGTTGATGTCGATGATGACCGGCAGCGGCTGGCGCGGCTCGGGGCCCTCCTCCCTCGTCTTCAGGAGGTCCAGCAGCGGAATGGCGATGACGGTCTTGTCGAGCACTTCTGGCGTGAACGGCTTCTTCGCCGGGTCCGCGTCCATGGTCGCTCCCGTCGCGCATCTTAGAAGACTCGCCTCCGGGTGTCGAGACGTGCGCGGACGTGATACCGTCTTTCGCGCGCGGAACTTCCCGAATTTCGCGTGCGCGGAGGTTCATCATGGGCTTGCGGACGGTCCTCGCTCGCGGACCGGCGACGTCGATCGATCAGGCGATCGCGCTGATGACCGCGATCGACGGGGCGCTCCCGGCATCGGACGGCCTCCGTTGGTTCAATCACCTCTACCTGCAGGTCACGCGCGCCGTCCAGTCGGCGCTGGCGGAATCGAGACGCTTCGAGGACGCGACCTTCCTCGTTCGGCTCGACGTGGTGTTCGCGAACCTCTACTTCGCGGCGGCCGAAACAGGCAATGAGGACCCGGGCGGAGCGCCGGCGGCGTGGCGGCCGCTCCTGGAAGCGCGCGCGGCGGTCCGGCACCCAATCCAGTTCGCGCTCGCCGGCATGAACGCCCACATCAACCGGGATCTGCCGGCCGGCATCGTCACGGCCTACCGGGAGCTCGGCGGCAGTCCGACGGTGCCGGATGCCCGGCGCGAGGATTTCGAGCGCGTCAACGACGTCCTCGAGCAGGTCGAGACGGACATGAAGCGCGAGTTCACGACGGGGTGGGTCGGGAAGGTGGACGCGCTGACGGCGCCGCTCGACAATCGGGTCGCGATGTGGAACGTCCGCGCCGCGCGCGAGGCCGCGTGGACCAACGCGCAGGTGCTCTGGACGCTCCAGTCCGCGCCCGCGCTGCGTGACGACTTCTTCGATCGGCTGGACCGATTCACCGGGTTCGCGTCGCGAGGCCTGCTGACGCCGCTCGCGCTCGCCTCCCCTGTAGGCCAGGAGGCATGCCAGTGATGCCCGCCATCCCGTCACGTCCGCTCATCGCCCGCGCCGCGGCGCTCGCCGGCGCGCTGGCCGCCGCCGGCGCGCTCGCCGCCTGCGGCGCCAGCCAGGGGCTCCCGGGGCACGTGCTCGACGAAGCCTCCCGCGTGCACCGGACGGCCGAGTCGCTTCCCGCCGCCGGCGAGGACTACTTCCACGACATGGACGGCGCACTGCCGCTGACGCCCGAGGAGATTCAGGGCCGCAACACGTGGCTCGTCTGGACCGGCGGCAACGATCGGTTCTGGGACGGCATCTCCGCCACGAGCTTCGGCACGCTGGACTTCCTCAAGACGCTCTCGTCGCACCCGACCATGAAGTACAGCCGGGACAACCGGTGGCGCTACCTGGGACTGGTGAACGAGCCGTGCTATCGGAAGGCGACCGGGCCGGATCCGAACCGCTACGGGCTCTGGCTCGACGTGCGCGATTCGAGCTGTCCGCCGGATCCGTTCGCCGACGCCGCCAAGTACCCGGGCGTCGCGATCGGCTCCCGCGGCAAGACGGTGCCGGTCGGGTCCTACTACGGCGAGCCCTCGGGGGTCGTCGGCCTCCGCCTCTTCCCGAACCCGGACTTCGACGAGAACGCGCGCCGGAAGTGGGACTCGGAGCGCTACTACCGGGATCCGGACTACTACTTCTCGCGCGATCTGGTGAGGCCCTACCGCGTCGGGATGTCCTGCGCGTTCTGCCACGTCGGCCCGAACCCGGTGAAGCCGCCGGCGGACC
This sequence comes from uncultured Acidobacteriota bacterium, assembly GCA_963764505.1. Taxonomy (GTDB): domain Bacteria; phylum Acidobacteriota; class Vicinamibacteria; order Vicinamibacterales; family SCN-69-37; genus CAVXSP01. Next base: position 140,815 of record CAVXSP010000003.1, read on the forward strand.
CGGAGAGCCCGCAGTGGGAGAACCTGAGCTCGAACGTCGGCGCGCAGTACTTCTGGGTGGACCGGATCTTCAACTGGCGCGGCGACGAGAACAGCGGGAGCTTCTTCTTCCAGCTCTTTCACACGTCGCGCCCCGGCTCGCTCGACACGTCGCTCGTCTCGACCGACAACATCAACAACCCGCGGACGATGAACGCCGTCTACGAGCTCGGCCCGCGGATGGCGCTCGCCAGGAAGTGGGGCAAGGAGGTGCTGGCCGGCGGCGAATTGAACAACCGCCAGTTCAACGACTTCGTGCCGGCCGGCGACCCGCTCAGCCAGTTCTTCCAGCCGCCGAACATCACCTGGACGCCGCGTGTGCTCAAGGACGGCTCCGACTCGGTCGGCGCGCTCGGGGCGCTCAACCGGGTGTACCTGAACATCGGCCTCTTCAGCGAGGAATGGCTGCTCCACTTCCGGCCGCTCGTCGGCGGTCAGAAGATCACGCCGATTGAAATCGCCGTCGCGCGGAAGAACTCGGCATACTGGGGCTCCACCGAGCTGCAGACGCCGAACATGGCCCGGTTCTTCCTCAGGAGCACGGCGCCCCATCACCTGAAGGACGCGCCCGGCGGCGCCGCCTACCTCGCCGGGGACGCCGCGACGCTCGGACGCGGCAAGGAGGTCTTCGCGGAGCGCTGCGCGCGCTGCCATTCGAGCAAGCTGCCGCCGCTGCCTGCCGGCCTGGACCTCGAGAACTGCAACGGCAAGGACTACCTGACGTGCTGGGACCGGTACTGGGCGTGGACCAAGACCGACCAGTTCAAGAGCGACGTGACGAAGATCGTCCTGGCCGACGACTTCCTCGACGGCAACTATCTCTCGACCGAGCTGCGAATCCCATCCACCCTGATGCAGACGAACGTCTGCAGCCCGATTGCGACCAACGCGATTGCCGGCAACATCTGGGACAACTTCTCGTCGCAGTCGTACAAGGAGCTGCCGTCGGTCGGCTCGGTCAAGGTCCGGAACCCGCTGACCGGCGCCGAGTCGGAGTTCGTGCTGCCGGGCGGCGGCCGAGGGTTCACGCGCCCGGCCTCGCTCGTGAGCCTCTGGTCGACGGCCCCGTTCCTGCAGAACAACACTGTGGGGCCGTTCGACCCGAGCCCGTCGGTCGAGGCGCGCATGCGCGTCTTCGAGCAGTCGATCGAGCAGATGCTCTGGCCGGAGCGGCGGCCGAAAGATCCGATCTTCGCCAGCGACACCGGCGCGGGCGTCGGCGTCATCGATCGGACGACCGCTGACAGCTCGATCTGGATCCCGGCCGGCTACGTGCCCGACGAGCTGCGCGGGCTGCTCGGCCTCGGCCAGCGGCTGTTTCCGTTCTTCTTCCGCAACGGATCGATCGAGATCGGGCCCATTCCCAAAGGCACGCCGGTGAGCCTGGTCGCAAACGCCGACCTGCTCGGCGCCGACCTCCCGATCAACGAGCGCGTCGATCATCAGAAGCAGCTCGTCGGGACCCTCGGGCTCGTGAAGCGCGACCTGAAGCGCGGCGTCAACCCGTTCGCCGACCCGGCGCTCCTCGATCGGATGCTGCAGGTGAGCAAGTGCCCGGACTTCGTCGTCAACAAGGGCCACTACTTCGGCACGGACCTCCAGCCGGACGAGCCGGGGCTGAGCGACGACGACAAACGGGCCCTGATCGGGTTCCTGAAGACGTTCTGATCTCCGGTGACGGCCCTCGTGACGCGTCTCGATCTGCCCGAATTCATCGTGGTCGGCTCCGGCGCGGGCGGCGGCACGCTCGCGGCACGACTCGCCGAGAACGGCTTCAGCGTCCTGCTCCTCGAGGCGGGCGGCGACCCGAAGACGCTCGCCGGCGGCAACCCGCTGAGGCCGGACGGCCGAACCATGCCAGAGGACTACGACATCCCGGCCTTCCATCCCCTCGCGACCGAGAACGAGTCGATGAAGTGGGACTTCTTCGTCCGCCACTACGCGGACGACGCGCAGCAGCGGCGCGACCCGAAGTACCGGGCCACCTGGAACGACGCGCCGGTCGACGGCGTGCTCTATCCCCGGGCGGGCACGCTCGGCGGATGTACGGCGCACAACGCGATGATCTTCGTCTATCCGCACAACGCGGATTGGAACGAGCTCGCCGACCTCACCGGCGATCCGTCGTGGCGGGCCGATCCGATGCGGAGCTACTTCGAGCGGCTCGAGGACTGCCATCACCGGCCACTCGACCGGTTCCTCGCGCGGGAGGGCAGGAATCCGAGCCGGCACGGCTGGTCCGGCTGGCTGCAGACCGAGCGCGCCAATCCGGCGATGGTTCTGGGCGACCACGCGCTCGGCGAGGCCGTCGTGAGCTCGATTCGCCAGGCGTTCGACGAGATCGGGCATCCGCTCCTCGACGAGCGCGCGCGCCTCGACAGCCAGGCCGATCCGAACGACTGGCGGTTCGTCGAGGCGACCGGGTCGGGCATCCGCTACACGCCGCTCACGACGCGCGACCACGCCAGGATGGGCACACGCGAGCGGATTCTCGCGGTGCAGCAGCGGTATCCGGAACGGCTCCGGATCGAGACGGACGCGCTGGCCACGCGGGTCCTCTTCGAGGGGACGCGGGCGATCGGAGTCGAGTACCTGAAAGGCGAGCGGCTGTACCGGGCGCACGGCCGGCCCAGCGACGCGCCGGGCGAGCGGCGGATCGCGCGCGCCTCGCGCGAGGTCGTGCTCGCCGGCGGCGTGTTCAACACGCCGCAACTGCTGATGCTCTCGGGCATCGGTCCGCGGGCCACGCTCGAGGCCCACGCCATCCCGGTCCGCGCCGACCTGCCGGTCGGACAGAACCTCCAGGATCGCTACGAAGTCGCCGTCGTCAACCGGATGGCCTTCGACTCGTGGGCGGCGCTCCGCGGCGCGACGTTCACGCGCGATGACGCGCAGTTCCGCGAATGGCGCGACCATCGGACCGGGGCGTACACCACGAACGGCGCCGTCCTCTCGGTCATCCTTCCTTCCTCGCCGGGCAGACCCGCGCCGGATCTGTTCTGCTACGGCCTGATCGGCGACTTCCGAGGCTACTTCCCCGGCTATTCGAAGCGGCTGCCCGAGAACCCGAACGTGCTGACCTGGGTCGTGCTCAAGGGCCACACGAACAACACGGCGGGCGAGGTGACACTGCGGTCGGCGGACCCGCGCGAGCCTCCGCTCGTCAACTTCCGCTACTTCGAGGAGGGCAACGATGCGGCGGCCGAGGACCTGCAGTCGGTCGTCGAAGGCGTCAAGTTCGTCAGGCGGCTGACGGCCGGCCTCGGGCGGCGGGGCCTCGAGGCCACCGAGGAGCTGCCCGGTCCGGAGGTCCAGTCGGACGACGACCTCCGGGCGTTCGTGCGGGACCAGGCCTGGGGACACCACGCCTCCTGCACCTGCCCGATTGGACCGGTGCTCTCGAGCGACTTCAAGGTCCGCGGCACCGAGGGCCTGCGCGTCGTCGATGCCTCCGTGTTCCCGAGAGCGCCCGGGCTGTTCATCGTCAGCGCCGTGTACATGATTGGCGAGAAGGCCGCCGACGTGATGATCGCCGACGCGAGGCGGGGTCAGTCGTGAGTCGTGAGTCTCGAGCCCGCGCCATGCCCGCCTCCCAGCAGCACCTCTCCGATGAGACGCCGCTCGGCGCGGCGCTCGTGCCCGGCGGAGCGACGTTCCGCCTCTGGGCGCCTGGCGCGATCGCCGTGCATGTGGCGCTCCACGGCGACGGTCATCCGGAGCCCGGATACTGGACCGCCTCCGAGGAGAACCGGCTGGTCCGGGACGGGCGCGGATGCTGGTCCGGCTTCTTCCCAGGCGTGGCGGAGGGCAGCCGCTACCGGTTCTGGGTCGTAGGGCCCGGCGGCGAAGGCTACAAACGCGACCCGCGAGCCCGCGAACTGGAACTCGACGCCTATCCGGACTGCGACTGCATCGTGCGCGGCGGCGCGGAGCCGTACCCCTGGCACGACGCCGCGTTCCGGCCGGCGCCGTTCCACCAGTCGATCCTCTACCAGCTCCACGTCGGCGTGTTCTACGCGTCCGACGGCGTCCGCGATCTCCGGCCGCATCGCGTCAGCAAGTTCCTCGACGTGCTCGGGCGGCTCGAGTATCTCGCGGCGCTGGGCGTCACGGCCATCCAGCCGCTGCCCGTCGTGGAGTGGCAGGGGGAGCACAGCCGCGGCTACAACAACACGGATTTCTTCTCGCCCGAAATGGACTACGCGGTCCCGCCCGACGAGCTCGCGCCGTATCTGGCCGAGGCCAACCGGCTGCTGCGCCAGAAAGGCCAGCCCGGACTGGATGCCGTCCATCTGCTGACCCAGGAGAGCCAGCTCAAGGCCCTCGTCGATGTGTGCCACGTCTACGGCCTCGCCGTCGTGCTGGACGTCGTCTACAACCACGCGGGCGGGCCATTCGACGACCAGAGCATGCGATTCCTCGAGCGCCCGGCCAGTCACGAATGGTGGGATCCCGACGTGTATTTCATCGGCGGCAACGGCTGGGCCGGCGGCCGGGTGTTCGACTACGCGCGCGACGACGTCCGGCAGTTCCTCATCGACAATGCCACGTGGCTGCTGGAGGAATTTCACGTCGACGGCTTCCGGTACGACGAGGTCAGCGTCTGCACCAACAACGGCGGCGCGCGGTTCTGCCGGGACCTCACCGGCACGGTGCGATTCGTCAGGAACACGGCGATCCAAATCGCCGAGTACTGGAACTGGGACCGCGCCAGCGCGGTGATCCCGCCGCCGTACGGGCTCGGGTTCGACGCCACCCTGCACGACGGACTGCGGTCGGCGATCCGCGGCGCGATCGCCGCGGCGGCCGGCGGCGCCGACGCGTTCGTCGACATCGATGCGATCCGCAACGCGCTGCCGCGCCCGGCGGGCTTCCCCAGCGCCTGGCGGGCCGTCACGCACCTCGAGAATCACGATCTCGTCGACGCCGACCGGCCGGATGCCTCGCAGATCCAGCCGCGCGTGCCCGCGCTGGCGCACTGGGCCGACCGGCGCGACTGGCTGGCCCGCAGCCGGTCGCGGGTCGCGACGGCGCTGCTTCTCACCGCGCCCGGGGTTCCGATGCTGTTCATGGGCCAGGAGTTCCTCGAGGACAAGTCCTGGCACAACAGCCCCGATCGCACCGAGTACCTCATCTACTGGGCCGGGCTCGAGGCGCCGGGTCCCATGCGCGACTTCCTGCGCTTCACGGCGGACCTGTGCCGGCTCCGGCGAAGCCGTCCGGCCCTGACCGGCGAGCACATCAACCCGTACTACGCCCACGACCACAACCGTGTGCTCGCGTTCCACCGCTGGATCGAGGGCGCGGGCGAGGATGTCGTCGTGGTCGCCTCGCTGTGCGAGACGACGTACTGGAACTACCGGCTGCCGTTCCCCGGGGGCGGCCGCTGGCTCGAGGTCTTCAATAGCGACGCCTACGACAGCCTGCCGGGGGACGGGCGCTTCAACCCGCACGTCGCCGGCAACAGCGGCGAGATCGTCGCCGGCGGCCCCGGGCTGGAGGGATGGCCGGTTTCGGCCACGCTGGTGATTCCGGCGAACGGCGTGATCGTGTTCGCGCGCGAGGCGGGCGACGGGTGAAACGGCGACCGAACGCCTGGCCTGGGCCTGAGGTCGGCGCCACCAGCTCGCCGCCTCGGAACACGGCAGCACCGGTTCTCACCGCTCACCGGCCGGCTAGCGGCCGGTCGTGGACATACACCATCGCGTTCTCGCGACATGCTCCTGCGCCAGAAATCCTGGCAACACAGGATTCCGGTACACGCCGGAGCGTTTTTCCGGGATCCGGCGACGTCACGTCCGCGCCGTTCAAGTAGCGCGCCCGGCACGTCTGTGGTACGGTCGACCGATCGTCACTGATCATCGATCGTCGGACGGCCGAAGCCGGTGCCGCCGCCGGCTGTGGTAGGGCGAAGCCGTCCGAACCCGTTACGCCTGTCGAAAGGAGCCGATGCCAATGTCTCTGTCGTTCAAACACGCCGCTCCCGCGCTTCTCCTCTCATGCGTGCTGGCGGGCTGCGGCTCCGAGGCGCCGGAACCCGTCGCCACCGCTGCCTCCGCCGCCCCCGGCGATCGGGTGCAGCTCTTCGACGGAACCGACCTGACAGGCTGGGACGCCTATATCGGTCCGAAGCTCGACGCCAAGGGCAACAAGATTCCGGGGTCGGCCAGCGGCCTCAACAACGACCCGCAGCACGTCTTTTCGGTCGCGCAGGTGGACGGCGGGCCGGTCATCCGCGTCTCGGGCGAGATCGGCGGCGGCCTCTCCACGGTGCAGTCGTACGAGAATTATCATCTGCGCCTGCAGATGAAGTGGGGCGAGGGCCATCCGTGGAACCGCGCGCAGCCCGACAGCGGCCTGCTGTACCACGCCGGTGGGCCGCACGGCGTGGACAACGACTACTGGATGCGCTCGTTCGAGTACCAGGTCATGCCTGGATCGGTACGGCCGGCTGATCACCATCGCGGGGTGCGTCGCCGACGTCCCGACGGTGACCGGCCCGGACGGCAAGGGCTTCTTCTACGACCCGAACGGCCAGCGGCGCACGTTCAGCCGCGTGTCCGAGGTCACCGACAATGGCGGCGGCGTGGACCGTCTCGCGAGCTTCAAGGATCCGGCGAGCGACTGGGTGACGCTGGAGCTCTACACGGTCGGCGCGACGGCGGTGCACGTCGTCGGCGGCCAGGTCGTCCTCGTCGCCTACAACACGCGGCTGTACGAGAACGGCCAGACGAGACCGCTGACCAGCGGAAAGATCCAGCTCCAGTCGGAGGGCGCGGAAGCGTTCTATCGCAACATCGAGCTCGAGCCGATCGCCGAGCTGCCGGCAGGGCTCCTGAAATAGGGCGACAGACGTCGCGCACGAAGCGGGGGGTGGAGATGGGCGGCATGGTCGGTGAGTGGGCGCGGGGTCTGCGGTACGCCGCGCGTGCCCTCAGGCGGACGCCTGGATTCACCGCGACGGCGGTGGGCACGCTCGGCCTGGCCATCGGCGTGACGGCCGGCATGTTCAGCGTCGTCGACAAGGTGCTGCTGGCGCCGCTGCCGTATGCGCACGCCGATCGCCTGGTGACGATCAGCGCATCGGCGCCGGGCTCCGATTTCCCGGCCGAGTTCGGCGTGGGCCCGGAGTTCTACCTGCAGTACAAGGAACGGTCGCGGCTGCTCGAGGACGTCTCGACCTACAACTCGTTCACGTCCACCCTTCGCGTCGGCGATCGCGTCGAGCGCGTTCCGATGTCGTGGCCGACGACTTCGCTCTTCACGACGCTCGGCGCCCGCCCGATCCTCGGCCGCCTGCCCGTCCCCGAAGACGACGACCACGTCGTGGTGATCAGCTACGCGCTGTGGCAGTCGTGGTTCGGCGGCGATCCGGGCGTGCTGAACCGCGTGTGCTACGCCTCCGGCGCCGACCGCACCATCGTCGGCGTGATGGGGCCGACGTTCCGGTTTCCGGATGACGACACGCGGCTCTGGATCTCGAGCCGCATCCGCGACGACGGCATCGAACCGGGCCGCTTTGGACTGCACCTGGTCGGCCGCATGGCGCCGGGCGCGACGCCCGAAGGGCTGGCGCGGGAGCTGACCGTGCTCGCCCGCACGCTGCCGGAGCGGTTCGGCGGCGACCAGCAATACGCGCGGTTGCTGGGGCGGCATCGCGCGGTCGTGCACCCGCTCGTCGAGGAGATGTTCGGCGGCGTCGCGCGTCCGCTCTGGGTGCTCATGGCAGCGGCCGGCGTGGTGCTGCTCATCGCCTGCGCCAACGTCGCCAACCTTTTCATGGTCCGGACCGAGGCCCGTCAGCGGGATCTGGCCGTGCGCCGGGCGATTGGCGCCGCGCGCGGACAGCTCGTTCGCCACCAGATGGCAGAGGTCGCGTTGGTCGCCGTCCTGGCCGGCGTGCTCGCGATCGGTCTGGCCGCGCTCACGCTGCCGTTGTTCTTGCGCGCCGCGCCTCCGGGCATTCCGCGCATCGGCGACGTGGCGATTGGCGGTGCGACGCTCGTCTTCACGGCGGCTGCGGCGCTCTTCGCCGTCCTCGCGTGCGGCACGATTCCCGCGCTTCGCGCCTCGTCGCCCGATTTCGCCCGCCTGCGCGACGGCGGGCGCGGGCTCACGAGCCGCCGCCGCTGGATCCGCGACGGCCTCGTCGCCGCGCAGACCGGCCTCGCGCTCGTGCTGCTCATCGGCGCGGGCCTGCTGATGAAGAGCTTCTGGGAGCTGCGCCACGTCGATCCCGGCTACGACACGACGGACGTCTTCACCTTCCAGATCGCGCCGGAAGGCCCGGAGCTCAACGACGGCCCGTCGTACGCGCGATTCGACCTGAGCTTCATGGATCGCCTGCGCGCGCTGCCGGGCGTGCAGACCGTCGGCCTCGTCGAGAACGTGCCGCTCAACGAGGGCACCGACAGCATGCGCTTCCAGCCGGAGGGCCAGACCGCGGCCGGACCGCTGCTGCAGTACACGTTCGCGGCGGGCGATTACTTCAAGGCGATGGGCATCCGGCTGCTCCAGGGCCGGACCTTCGACACGAGCGATCACCTGAACGCGATACCCGACATTCTCGTCAGCCGATCGGCCGCCACAGCGCTTTGGCCCGGGGAGGACGCCATTGGCAGGCGCCTCCGTCCTGAACATGTGTCCGGCGCGGTCTTCACGGTCATCGGCGTCGTGGCCGACGTGAAGCAGTACAACTTCAGGGATACGCCGGAGCCGCTCGTCTACTTCCCGCTGGTCGGCCCCACGCCCCGCGAGTGGGCCATCTCGTCGCCGGCGTACGTCGTCAAGACGCCGCGCGCCGAGGAGATTGCCGGCGACGTCCGCGCGCTCGTGCACGAAGTGGCGCCGATGGCGCCGATGTATCGCGTCTACACGCTGGCCGGACTCGCGCGGGACTCGATGGTGAATCTCTCGTTCACGATGCTGACGCTCGGCCTCGCGTCCGCCCTCGCGCTCGCGCTGGGCGCGGTCGGCCTCTACGGCGTCCTTTCCTATGTCGTCGCGGAACGCACGCGCGAGATCGGCGTGCGGATGGCACTCGGCGCGCGCGCCGATCAGGTCCGGCGAATGGTGGTGATGCAAGGCATCCGCGTCGTCGGCATGGGTGTCGCCGCCGGTGTGCTCGTCGCCGCCCTGTCCGCGCGAGCGCTCGAGACGCTGCTCTTCGAGGTCCGCAGCATCGACCCGGCGACGTTCGCCGCGATGTCCGCGGGCATGGTGGTTATCGGCCTGGTGGCGAGCTATCTACCCGCCCGGCGCGCGTCGCTCGTCGACCCCATCGTCTCGCTGCGCGGCGACTGACGTCATGACGGGCTCGACGGTTCATCGGAGCGAAATGCCTGGCCCCAGCACGAACACGAACAGCAGCGCAACGATGGCGGCGGCCACGATGAGGCGCGGATTCCCGGTGATCCGTGCCGCTGTCGCCGCAGTGTCCGCGCCATCCTTCGAATCCCGAAGGAAGTTGGCGCCCCAGGCGAGGCCCGACGTGCCGCCGAGCGAGGCCGCGGCCGCCGATACCGCCAGCAGGAACACGCCGCCCGGATTGAGCAGCCCCGACAGCATGTACAGCAGCGCGCCGGTCAGATACGCCACCCACGCGAGGCGGCGGCCGACGGCGTAGCGCGTCGAGGCCGGGCCGCCGATCCACCGGCCGAGCGCCATGAACGCGCGCCGCGTGGCCAGCCAGTACAGGACGCCGCCGGCGACCGCCAGAACGGCGCGCCAGAGCCATTGAGGCTCGACCGGCGCCATCACCACCGCCCAGTCGCCGATTCGGCCGACGCCCGAAAAGAGCCAGTAGCCGAAGGCCTGCAGCAGATTGACGGTGGCAAACAGCCACCAGCAGAAGCGCTGCGCCACCCGGTCCGGCGCCGAACGCCGGTACGCCAGTGCCGCAAGGCCGCCGGCGATGAGATTGGTCACCGTTCCGCCGGCCGCCACGAGCCGGCCGGCGCCGGCGGAGGCGACGTCGCACTGGAAGCTGACCGACGTCCACAGGCGAGGCGCCCCACCCGTCAGCACGCAAGCGCCCCCGTGCCCGAGTCCCTCGTGCAGTACGTTGGCGGCCACGTACACCAGCACGGCCATCGCGGCCACGGTCAGCCGATCGCTGGGAACGTCGCGGCGCACGTGATCGCGCACACCGGTGCTCGACCGGACAGGGGCTGGCATCGCCGCCATAGCCTACGTCGAAACACCCTGCCGATGCCGGCGCGCAGGCGCGTGGTGACGTCGACGACCTCGCCGAAAATGCGCCCCGGCCAGCCATCGGCTCGGCCGTTCTGGCGATGTATACTCGCTCGGCACGATGAGCTCGGTCGACCGGCGCGGCCGCAGTATTTTCAGACCATTCAGGATGGTGCAGCCGCATCGCGTCAGGTGAAGTTTCGCCCGTGGATCTCGTAGGGTTCCACGACTGGACCGAGGGCCCCGGCGGAAACCTCCGGCCTGTGACATAGATTCGCGCCTCGCAATCGACCTCTCGGCGCTTCGGATGGTCTCGAGGGCCTTCACCGGCTGGCCGGACCGTCTGGAGCGACGGCTGGCGGCCCTGACCCGCGGGCTGGCGCGCTGCGTCCGATCAATCCCGGCTCATCCAAGGCGCGCGGCAGCTCACGGGAGCCGAGCAAAGACACGAGGGAGAAACGAATGCAAAAGGTCACACCGAACGTCTACGCCGAAACGAAGACCCGGGGATGCAACCCCGGCTACGTGGTCACCTCCGACGGCGTGGTGGTCATCGACACCCCGCAGCTGCCAACCCAGGCGGTGGCGATGTGCAAGGAGGCGGAGTCGCACGGGCCAATCCGTTTTCTGATCAACACCGAATACCACGTCGATCACATCTTCGGTAACTACTTCTTCAAGTCGGCGGAGAACGTGGTCGCCCATCGCGTCACCGTGGACAACTTCATGACGGTGACCCCGGAGATCAATCCCTACGAGTACGCCAAGGAGGCTCTGCCCACCGACGACCCCGAGGGCCTCAAGATCCTTCCGGATGAGAAGACCTACTTCGCGGATCCGAACAGGCCCAACATCATTCTCGATGGCGATGGGACGCTCACCGTCGGCAAGCACACCTTCAGGCTTCTCTACACGCCCGGCCACACCCAGGGCGAGCTCGCCGTCTATATTCCGGAAGAGCGCGTCCTCTTCACCGGCGACACCATCTTCCATGGGTGCCAGACCTGGCTCTATGTGTCGGATGTCAACCAGTGGATCGGGACGCTCGACCGCCTGCTCGAGCTCGACGTCGACTACATCGTTCCCGGCCACGGTCCGGTGTGCAACAAGCAGGAGATCTATGTGCAGCGCGCCTTCCTGATGGAGTGGCAGACCGCCGTCGCCGTCGCAATCGGGAAGGGGTGGTCCAAGGAAGAGTGCCTCCAGAAGATCAGCTTTGCCGATCGATTCCCGGTGGACATCGGGCAGGAGTACATGCTCGAACACGTCCAGCACCACAACGTGAGCGCGCTCTATGACAAGCTCACCGCGAAGATGCCGGTGATGAAGGCGAGATGAGCCTGGCCAGCGACACAAGGGCGCACGTCGCTCGTGGACCCCGTCGTCTCGCTGCGGGGCGGCTGACGTCGCGGCGGCTTCGTGTCTTCTACCGCACGACGTCGAGCGTGATCGTGGCGTCCTGCAGCGTGAGATCGAGCGCGTCGATGCGGATCTTCAGGGAGACGGGGATGTCGAGCGACGAGACCGCCGCGCCCGTGTCCCGGCGTTTCAGGTTCAGCGCGACGCCGTGGCCGGTCAGCTCGATCCCGTCCTGGACGACCCGCGTGTGGAGCTCGCCCGCCAGCTCGGGCCGGTACCGCTGGAACAGATCCTGAATCAGCGCGGTGACGAAATCGCGGACGACGACGGCCTGCTCGTCGATGACCTCTTTCACCAGCTGGCTCGCGAACGCCGACACCTTCGGCACGTAGTCGGCGACGGCCTTCGCGCCGATGCTCTCGACCAGGCTCTCGACCTTCGGCGCGACCGTCGCGCTGACGTCCTTGCCGACCGCGTCGATGAACCCGTTCACATCAGCCATCGTTGCCACCTTCCCGCCCTGGCAGGGCGACCCCGCGCGCCGCCGGCCCGACGGCCGTCATGGAATCTGCGGCACGGGCACGACGATCTCGCCCACGCGGACGGTCGCGTCGACCGGCACGTCGACGTTCAGGAGACTCCGGTTCTTCTTCAGGTCGATCAGCGTGGAGGCGAGCGTGCCCTCGACCTTCAGGCCGCCGTCGAGCAGCCGGATCCGCAGACGGCCGTTCACCTTGATCCCGTTCCGCTCGACCAGCGAGGCCACCAGATCGTCCACGATCGACATGCGCGTCCTCCTGAGGTTCCCGGAACGCTAGCATGTTCGGCGGCCCCGTGGAAGCTCCGCGCGAGATCGCTCTATCATGCCCGCGGCCGGGTTGACGCGACCGCTCCGGAGGTGAACCGCCGATGCCGAAGAACATCGCCGTCTGCGCCGACGGCACGGGCAACTCGTCGATCATCGGGCGCGGCACCAACGTGTTCAAGCTCTACGAGGCGGTGGATCAGAACGGCCACCGCGTCGATCGGACGCTGAGGCCGCAGGTCGCCGTCTACCACGACGGCGTCGGCACCGAGAGCTTCCGGTGGTGGCGCGCGTTCACCGGCGCGACCGGCTTTGGGCTGGCCCGGAACGTGCGGCAGCTGTACACCGCCATCGCGCGGCTGTACGAACCGGGCGACGGCATATACCTGTTCGGGTTCAGCCGCGGCGCCTTCACGGTCCGGACGCTCGCGGGCCTGATCGACACGTGCGGAATCATCGACGTCCGCCGGTGCGAGACGGAAGCGGCGCTGCGCCGGACGGTCTCCCGCGCCTACGCCGAGTACCGGCGGAAGTACCAGGTGGTCCTGTCCCGGCTCGTGTACGGACCACGCCAGCCCCGTGACGAGGAGTTCCGGGCGGCCTACTCCGTCCACGATTCCGAGTACGCGCCCGACGGACGGATCGCGATCGAGTTCATCGGGGTGTGGGACACGGTCGATGCGGTCGGCCTCCCGTTCCACATCGCCGATTTCCTGAACAGCTTCGTGCACAGGTTCAAGTTCACCGATCGCAAGCTCAGCGCGCGCGTGAAACGGGCCTGCCACGCGCTGGCGATCGACGAGCAGCGGGAGAGCTTCGCGCCCGTCCTCTGGCAGCAGATGAAGGGCGACGATCGCATCCAGCAGGTCTGGTTCGCCGGCGTGCACTCGAACGTCGGCGGCGGCTATCCGAAGCAGGGCATGTCGCTCGTGACGCTGGACTGGATGCTGATGAACGCGGAGAAGGCCGGACTCCGCTTCGTGCCGAGCCAGCGCCTCTTCTCTCAGCAGTGCCATTCGGTGGACGACGAGCTGTACGACTCCCGGGCCGGCGTGGGGATCCTGTACCGCTGGAAGCCCAGGAACATCGCCAGACTCTGCCGGGAGCACCACGTCGCGCCGAAGGTGCACCAGAGCGCGTTCGAGCGCGCCGCGCGGGCGACCGCCGGCTACGCGCCCGGCAACGTGCCGGGCGGGTGCGAGGTCGTCTGCACGACGCACCCGCTTCCGGGGCTCGAACGGATCTCCACGGTCTCCCTGGATCTGACCGGCAGCCAGACGCCGCTCACCAACGGCGTCAAGAACTGGATCGGGATCGCGCTGGCCTCGTACTACGTGTTCCTGACCGCCATCGTCCTGGTCGCGGCGCTGCTCTTCCGCTACGGGTCGTTCGCGCTCTCCAGCGCGCGGGCGGGCCGGTACACCGCCGCGCTGCCCACCACGCCCGACGCGCTGTGGATCGGGCTGGGCAGCGTGAGGATGCACATCGTCTTCATCGTGATCGGATTCGTGCTCGCCTTCGGCGGATCGGCGATGGCCAACGCGAACATGGAGTCGTTCTTCTCGGCCGCCTGGCACGACGTGCAGCCGCGTTTGCGCAAGCTGCTCGGGCTGTAGCGACCCGCTCAGGCCGCCTGCATGAACATCTTCGTGACCTTCTGACCGCCGGGCGGCGTCACCTCGAGGACGAGCGCCGACTCCCGTCTGGTGCGGCGGCCGGCGCCCGCCGCGACGAGCGCGTCGATGACGGCGAAGAAGGCATTCGGGCCGCCAAGCTGGTTCATGTCCGCCGCCGCGCCAACCACCGCCCGGCTCGCGTCCTCGAGCTCGCCGATCGTCACGGCCTGCCCCTGCAGCCGCGCGCGCGCGATGGCGCCGTCGAGGGCGGCGAGCCGGCCCGACAGGATGTCCTCGTTCGCGAACAGGCGGCCGAGGACGTCGTTCCGCTTGTCACGCGTCGCCGGCCCGATCCGGTCGGCCGCCGCGGACCCGCCCGTGACCGAGGCCGGAAGGGTCACGGCGATCTCGGTCCGCGCGAGCTGAAGGAGCCCGCCGTGGTCGTAGTAGATCGCGGCGATCCCGGGATCGGCGTACGCCAGCCCGACGGCTGCCAGAAAGGCTCGGTGCTTCCCCTGGACGAAGCAGCTCGACACCAGCCGCCGCGCCGTCGCGCGCGCCAGGGCCACGACCTGCTCCGCCGGGAGCGCGAACGCGTTCCGCACCGCCTCGTCGTCGTAGCGAACCACGTACCGGGCCGAAACGCGGCCGAAGCCGGCCGCGAACTCGCGCCCGAGATCGTCGAGCACGCCGGGCGGCGTGAGGCCCAGGTCCTCGCCGAGCGCGAGGTACCCGGCGAGGTCCGCCGGCTCCGTCATCTCGTCCGACTGCAGGATCTCGTAGTCGACGCTCATGCGCGACAGCGTGCGCGCAATGAACCGTCGAGTCCCGTCGTCCTGCAACGCGCCGGCGCTCTCGCCGGCCAGCCGCAGCACGAAGTTCGACTGCAGTGTTTCCGTTCCCCGCTCGACGACTTCCTTGATCGACGCCGTGGTCGTGAAGACCTGCACGAGGCCGCCGTCGTGCGCCTGCAGGCTGTGCTCGCTGCCGCAGACGACCTCGACGAGGCGCTTCTCCCGCCATCCGAGCACGCTGATCTGCAGTTGCGACGACTGCGTCAGCTCGTGACTGAGCGCGGCCTGATGCACCCGAACGTCCCCGCCGCGCGCCCGCAGGAACGCCTCGCGCAACCGGCCGGACACCGCCTGGCGGAAGAGCTGCTGTCCCGACGGCGTGCGCACGTCGATCTCGAGGTCGAGCAGCGCCTGGTCGGCCGTGGCGTGTGTGTAGACAGAATTGATCCGGAGCGAGACGGACTGCTCCAGCGCCTGCCGCATCTTCTCGCAGAACCGCTGCTTGAACGCACCCAGCTTCCCGAGCGTCGCTCGCAGGTCGCGAAAGGCGTCGCCCGGATCGCGCCCGAGCGATTCGAACGGGCGGCCGAGCACGCGTTCGACGAGCCCCTGCAATGTCGTGTCCGCCAGCTCCGCAAGGCCCCCCGGCGTGGAGATCTGCTCGAGCCGGGCGAACAGCTGATCGAGATTCAGGCCTGCCTTGACGGTGTCGATGAGATCCCGAAGGCGCTCGAAATCCGGCGCGATCAGGATCGCGAGCGCCGCCGCGGCCGTGTCGCGCACGCGCGCCAGCGCCTGGCCGCCCTCCCCGAAGACCAGCGCGAAGACGTCCCCGCCCGTCAGCTCCTGCAGGAGGTTCCAGACGTCCGGATCGCCCAGCGCCACGACGTCGCCGCCTGCCTGCAGCTGCTGGATCGCCGTCAGGGCGCGGATCATCGCGTCGCGCCGAGGTCCGAGTGCCTTGTCGTAGAGATCCATCGCGGCGCCGACGATCCGGTCGTCGATGCCGCGGTAGGCCGCGACCGCCTTCCGCAGCTCGGCCTGAACGCGATCGACGTCCGCCGGACCGAAGCCGCCGCCGGCCCAGCGGCGCGCCAGATCTTCGAGCACGCCGGCGAAGAGCTTTCCGATCTGCCGCTCGAAGCCGCCGGACTCGGGCGACTCGAGTCCCTGTTCGAAGGCGGTTAGCGCCGCGCTCAGATCGGTGCCGAGAAACGTGGCGAGAAACTCCTCCGGCGTCTCGGGAAGCCCGTCGATCCGGTAGCCCGCCTCGACGTCGAATCCCGCCGCATACTGTCGTCGGCTTTCGCGATGCTTCTGGACGACGAGCCGGACGAATCCGGGCTCGCCGCCGCGGCGCACCGTCATCGCGAAGTCGCCCGCCAGGCGGTAGTCGATCGACAGCGCGGCTTTGGCTTTCAGCGCGTAGTCGGCCGAGGCCTGGAGGTCGCGAAGGCCGAACCCTTCGGCGCCACTCAACGCGTATCCCCAGTTCAGCGCGGCGCCGAGCTCCAGGAAGCCGCTGTAGCCGAACTGAACGATCTCATCGGGCTGCGGCAGGGCATCGGGCGTGCCACGGTCCTGCGGCAGACGGATGTCGGAGAGCACGTCGAGCAGAATCGCCCCGGCCGGCTGGTTCCGGTCGTACAGCCGGTAACGCGCGAGCCGTACGTCGCCGCCGCCGCTCGCCGTCACGCCGAAGGAGAACCCTGCCGGCCCGGGCACGGCCGCCGACGCGGCGGCCCTGGCCTGCGCGTTCAGCTCGACCAGGGCGCCGAGCATCCCTTCCGGCACCTGCTCAGCCGGCGTCCCCGACGGGATCGGCGTGGCGTCGCCGGCGTGATAGAGACGCAGCGTCATCTCGGACTGGCCGGACAGCGAGCTCGTGCACTCGAACGACGCGCTGCTCCCGAACTTCAGCTCGGGCGTGCCGGCCCCGACCTTGGCGACGATCAGATCCCGCGCGCCGTCGGGGAACCGCTGGTCCGGCAGGATCGCCGCCGCCGCTGCGGCCGCGGGCGTGATCTCGATCGTGCCGGCGCCTCCAAGGAAACCGTGCTTGAACGTCTTGCCGCTGACAGGTACGCTCGCCATGGTGTGACCGTGTCCGCGGCCGGTTCAGGCGGCGGCGCTCGATTCTACGGTGTCCCCGGAACATTCAGCCAGTCGTTTGTCGC
Source organism: uncultured Acidobacteriota bacterium (assembly GCA_963764505.1). GTDB lineage: Bacteria > Acidobacteriota > Vicinamibacteria > Vicinamibacterales > SCN-69-37 > CAVXSP01. The sequence continues at coordinate 157,795 of CAVXSP010000003.1, forward strand.
GAACTCGCGGCGGCGCGTCTCCCCCGTTTCCCGTCGTGATCGACGGCGACCCGGGATGGGACGATGCGCTGGCGCTGGTCTATGCGGCGCTCTGCCCGGGGCTCGACCTGATCGGTGTCACGACCGTCCACGGCAACGCTGCTGTCGGCGAGACGACCGCGAACGCCCGCCGCGTGCTCGCGACCTTGCCCGGCGGCCGACTGGCCGTCCATGCGGGCGCCGGCCGGCCACTGACGCCCGCGCCGTCCGCCATCGGCGCGGCGCGGAGCGGGGTCCTCTCGGCCCTACCAGCCCGCGGACGGCTGGCGCGTACCGGCGCCGCGGACTTCCTCGTCGAATCGGCGCGCGCACACGGGCCGAGACTGCTGCTCGTGGCGACGGGGCCGCTCACGAACATGGCCGACGCGCTCCGCCGGGATCCCCGCGCGATGCGGCGGAATCCGCCGGTTGATCATCTTCGGCGGCGCCGTCGGCGCCGGCAACGCGTCCGCCCGCGCCGAGTTCAACTTCCTGATGGACCCCGAAGCCGCGCGGCTCGTGCTCCGGTCCCCGGTCCCGAAGATCGTCGTGCCGCTCGAAGCAGGTCGGGCGTTCAGGATTTCCGCCGCGCCAATCAGACGCCTCGAGCCTCGCGGCCGGCCCGAGCGGCTGGCGCGCGCGCTGCTGGAGGAACAGCTTCGCCCGCTGCGCCGCGGCGCGGCGGGCGGCGTGGTCACGCCCTTCGACGTGCTCGCCGTCCTGGTCGCGTCGAGGCCGGACCTCTTCGCGATGCGCACGCATCGCGTCTCGGTCGACACGACCGCCGGCCCGGAGCGGGGGCGGTTCCTGATCGGGCCGCGCAGCCTCGCGCCGGGGGCCGCCGCAATCGTGCACGACGTGGACGTCCCGCGCGCGGCCGCGGCGTTCCTCCGGACGATCGCGCCGGCCGGCGGCGGTCGTTCCCCGCGGCGCGCGCCGGCGCCACGTCAGGGCCGGCCCGCCACGGGCAAGCTCCTGACGTAGGAGCTCAGGAACGTCGCGTAGTGCCGGTGGCTCAGGCGTCTCCAGCGCCCGAGATGCCGGCGGACGAGCCGACGATCGACTTTGATGTACCGGCTCGCCCGCCACTCCGCCCCAGACGCATCGTCGACGAAGCTGCCCGTCCCCTGTGTCAGCCGGGGATCGAGGAAGTTGATCCGCGCGTAGCCGTTCCCCTGGTGCGGTCCGTGCTGGCCGCCGGCGCCGCGAAGGGGTCCGCCCGTGTAGATGTACCTGAGGACGTTCCCCTTGATGTCGAAGTCCAGCAGGTCGGAGGTCCAGTTTCCGGTGGATTGGCCGACGTTCGACCGATCGTACCGAGTACCCTTCGAGACGGTAGCGGGGACGAAAGAACTCGCGGCGGATCTCGAACAGGCTGATCGTCGTGCCGTCGGCGGCCAGGCTCGCGTACGTGCCGATGAACTTCGCCCGCGGATCGAAGTACTTCCTGGGCCACGGCAGGGCGGCGAGCGGAGAGACCACGAGGATCGCCCCGTACAGTCCGAACACGACGAACCCGGTGAGCTGCGACGGGTCGAGCTTCGTGTTGAAGAGCGTGAAGGGACCCCACCGGGACGCCAACTCCAGGGCGATCACCGCGGCGAGCGCCAGCATCCCAAGTTCGATCACCCGCACCCCGAGGCCCTTCATCGCCGCTTCTCCGAGCGCTGGCGCCTGCACACGCCCTGGCGCCGGGCGCCAATCCTATTCGCGTCTTCTGCGATTGCGCACCGCGCTCGCGGCAGAAGCCCCTTCGCGGGCAATCATCACCTCGGTGGACTTCACGATGGCGAGCGCCTCGTCGCCGCGCTTCAGGTGCAGCTCGTCGACGGCGTCGCGGGTGATGACCGCCGTCAGCCGCTGGTCGCCGATCCGGAGGCGGACCTGCGCCAGCACGCCGCTCACGCGGATCTCGTCGATGATCCCGCGGAGCTGGTTGCGTCCGCTGATCGAGGCGATGACGGGTGCCACGGCCGGCCGCGACGGCCGCCGCGCGGCCGGTGGACGGTTCTGGCCGGCCAGCAGCCGTTCGATCTCGGACTCGGCCACGCGATGATGCCCGCCCGCCGTCTGCGTCGTGCGGATGGCGCCCTTGTAGATCCACTGCTTCAGCGTGGAGTAGCTGACGCCGAGCCGCTCGGCGGCGTCGCTCACGGTGAGCCGCATGCCCGTTCCTTCCCGCGCGACTGGCGATCGCGCGCCGATCGGCGCGCCATCAGAACATGACCTGCAGCCGGGCGAGCAGCTTCGCGTGGTCGGTCGCCCCCGGCGTTTCGATCCACAGATAGTCCAGCATGAGCTTCGCGTCGTTGCCGCGCGCGTAGTAGTTTACGCCGGCCGTCCAGATGGAGACCTCGTTTCCGGCGAGAAGGAGATCGGACCGATACCACTCGTAGCGGCCCACGACCTGGAGCCGCCGGCCCAGCACGAAGGCGCTCGGCGTGGCGTACCAACCCTCGCTCGTCACGACCGGCTCCCCGCTCGCGTCCTGCTCGAAGCGAACGCGCAGCCACTCGGCGTCGATCCCCCAGATTCCGCGTTCGAAATGTTCGTCCACTCCCCCGCCGCTGTGACGGCCGGTGTACAAGTTGTCGGCCTCTGGCGTCTCTGGTGTGGAATCGATACCGAACTCCTTCGGCACCGGCAGACGTGTGTCGTACGACCAGAAGGCGTTCGCGCCGACCTGGAGGGTTCCCAGACGCGCACCCTGCCACGCGGTCGCGGTCCCGCGGACGACGTACATGTAGTCGGTGTTGTCGTTCACGGTCGTGTTCCGGCCGCTGCCGTTGAAGATCGCCGCCTGGTACCCGAGCCGGCCGCCGCGGGCCTCGCCGAGCGCTTCCAAACCGACTTGACGGTTGAGCGTCAGGCGATCGGAGACGAGCGACCGCTCGATCGTCACGAGCTGGGTGCTCGCCACGAGCCACTCGCGCCCGTACGGGGACTTGAACTGGCCGAACCGGAGGTGCGCGGCCGGCAGCTTCGTCCATTCGACGAACCCGTCGGTCAGCGAGACGCCGACGCCGGTGCTCGATCCCAGCCCCCCGGCGAACTCGGCTTGGAGACGGTACGTCAGGTCCGGCATGACGACGCCGCTGGCCGTCAGCCGGGCCCGCCGCACGAGGAACCGGTCGTCGAGCGCGGGGAACCGTGAGTCGCCGCCGGTTCCAGCGTCGAACTGTCCCTGGAAATACCCGCTCAGCGTCAACGTCGGTTTGGCGACGGGCGGCGCGCCCGCCGCTGGGGTCTGGCCGAACAGCGGGCCGGGCAGCAACAGCAGACTGCACCCGAGTGTGGCGACGCGCAAACGCACCGTGGCGACCTCCTGCGTGCATGCCGTGTCGATATAATCGACTCAAAACGTTGCTATAAATATACTAATCCGGCTTAAGTTGTGAACCACATGACGCGCCGTCTCTTGGGTGCCGCGCTCGCGGCGTCCGCGCTGCTGCTCGTGAACCGGTCCGCCCCGCTCGCGGCCGCCGCGCAGACGCGCGCCGCCGACCAACTGCTCGTCTCCGCCGCGGCGAGCCTCACCGACGCCCTGACCGCGATCGCGCGGGCCTACGAGCAGGAAACCAGAATCCATCTGGCGCTGAACTTCGGCCCGTCGAGCGGCCTGGCGCGGCAGATCGTCAACGGCGCGCCGGTGGACGTGTTCCTGAGCGCCGACGAGGCGCAGATGGACACGGTCGAACGGGCCGGCCAGCTCGAGCCGTCGACCCGCGTCGACCTGCTGAGCAACCAGCTCGTGATCGTCATGCCCGCCGGCGCCAGGGCGCTCGCCTCGCCCCACGACCTCACGGCGGCCCGCGTCCGCCGGATCGCGCTCGCCGATCCGGCCGCCGTGCCGGCCGGCGTCTACGCACGGCGCTATCTCGAATCGCTCGGGTTGTGGGGCCCCCTCGCGCCGAAGGTCGTGCCCACGCTCGACGTGCGGGCCGCGCTCGCGGCCGTGGACAGCGGCAACGCCGACGCCGCCTTCGTCTACAGAACCGATGCCGCGATCGCCCGGTCGGCAGCGATCGTCTTCCGAGTGCCCCTGGCCGACGGCCCGCGCATCACGTATCCCGCGGCGGTCGTCCGGAACCGGCCTCACGGCGCCGCGGCGCGCGCGTTCCTCGCCTACCTGCGCGGTCGAGAGGCGCGCGACACGTTCGAGGCCTTCGGGTTCGTCGTCGCGGGCGGAGAGCGATGACCGCTGACCTCTGGAGCATCACGGCGTTCACGATCCTGGCGGCGCTCGGCGCCACGGCCCTCATGCTGCCGCCCGGCGTCGCCCTCGCCTGGGTGCTCGCCCGACGCGAGTTCCGCGGCAAGAGCGTGGTCGACACGCTGGCGTCGCTCCCGCTCGTCATGCCGCCGGTCGCGACCGGACTCATCCTGCTGTACCTGTTCGGACGCCGCGGGCCGATCGGCCGCGTCCTCGAGGCGTGGGGCATCGAGGTCGTGTTCACCTGGAAGGCGGTCGTCGTCGCCATGGCCGTGATGGGATTCCCCCTGCTCGTGCGCACGGCGCGCACCGGCTTCGAGCAGGTGCGGGTCCGCTACGAGCAGCTCGCGGCCACGCTCGGAGCCAGCCCGCGCCGGATCTTCTTCACCGTCACGCTGCCGCTCGCCTCGCGCGCCGTCCTGGCCGGCGCGCTGCTCGCCTTCTCGCGCGCGCTCGGCGAGTTCGGCGCCACGATCCTGCTCGCCGGCAGCATCCCCGGCCGGACGCGCACGCTGGCCGTCGCGATCTTCAGCGAGACCGAGGTCGGCCACGACGGCCGCGCCGGGATGCTCCTCGCCGTGTCCGTCGTGATCGCCTTTGCCGCCGTTGCGCTGTCGAACGCACTGGTGCATCGCCCGCCGCACGAGGCCCGGACGTAGCCGGGCATGCCGCTCGCCATCGGCCTCGCGTTCGTGCTCCGGCAGGGCGCCTTCACGCTCGAGATCCGCGAGCAGCTCGCCACCGACGCGCTGGCGCTCGTCGGCCCGTCGGGCGCCGGCAAGACCTCCCTGCTCGAGTCGATCGCCGGGCTCCGGACGCCGGCCGAAGGCGAGATCGCCGTGGGGGGGCGGACGCTGTTCTCGTCTGCCCGGAAGGTGGACGTGCCGGCGCGCCACCGGCGCGTCGGCTACGTCCCGCAGGACGCGCTCCTGTTTCCGCACATGGACGTGCGCCGGAACATTCTCTACGGCGCGGGCCGCGACTCCCGGCTGCCGCTCGCGCGCGTGCTCGACATGCTCGAGAATCGCGCCGCTCCTGAGCCGACGAATCGACCGGCTCTCGGGCGGCGAACGGCAACGGGTCGCGCTGGCACGCGCACTGATGGCCTCGCCCTCGCTGCTCCTCCTCGACGAGCCGCTGGCGGCGCTCGACCCGTCGCTGCGCTGGCGCATCGTGCCCTACCTGCAGCGAATCCGGCACGAGCTCGCACTGCCGATGATCCTGGCCAGTCACGACCTGGAGTTCGTCGGCGCCGTGGCCGACACCGTCATGCAGCTCGGCGCCGGACGCGTCGTGTCGACCGGACCCGCTTCCGGGCCCGACGCGCGGGAATGACGCCCGCCTAGGCGAACCGCGCTCGCGCCCGCTCCCTCGCGCGCCGCGCTTCGTCCTCGCGGTTCCTCGGTGCTGCGGCGGTCGTGAGCGACCCGACGAGCCGCTCGGCGGCGGCGGCGACCTCATCGACCGCCCGGTTGAACACGGCCTCGTTGGCGCGGGAGGGCTTCTGCATCCCGCTCAGCTTCCGGACGAACTGCAGCGCGGACGCCCGGATCTCTTCCCTGGTCGCGGGGGGTTCGAAGTTCGCAAGCGTCCTGATGTTTCGGCACATGACCGCCTCGTCGCGTTGAATCCGCCCACGCGGGCCGTTCGGGCGGGCTCGTTTCCAATTGCGCTATCATCCCCGGGGACGCACCGTGGATGCCAGCCAGTACCGAGTCGGCCGTGGCGGCTCGGGTAAACGAGCCACTTGCGCGAGCCGTAGTCAATGTGCGCGGCTGGAGGCGCCCGCTCGGGGAGCGTCCGGACGCCGCGTCCGGGACCGCCTGACGTGAAGACCGCCGATCGGTTGCACATCCCGTGGCACGCGGTGCTGCTGGCGCTCGCCCTTTCGCTGGCGGCGCACGCGGCGGAGGCGCGCGCCACGTCCTGGACGCCGGCACCGCCCGCGACGTCCGCCTTCGCCATCGCTCCGGACGGAGGGTCGGGCGCCGGACTCTCCGCGCCGCAGGGCACCGTCAAACCACTTCGTCCGATCACCCCGAAGAAGTCGCTCTCCCACAAGCTGCGCCGTCGCGGATCGCCCGAGGGCGGCCACTCGCCGGCGTCTCCCGGCGAATCGCCGCACGTGACGCTCGTGCCCCTCGCCGTGGCGGTCCCGATACGGCCGGTGAATCCCCGCTCCGTTCTCGTCCTTCGGAATCTCCCGCCCCGCGCGCCTCCTGCGCCATCGTCGGCCGCCTGAGCGCGCCATCCTCCTTGCCCGCCGGGTGACCTCGTCATCCGTGTCGATCTCTCGCTCGTGGTATCGGAATCCTGGGAGTCTGTCTGTGTCGACCAGTCTGTCTGCCCTGTCTGAGATCGTCCCCTGCTCCGAGCGGCCGTTGCTCGCGCGACGGATCCGCGCCCTCACCATCGTCTGTCTTCTCGTCGGGCTCGCGACCGCGGCGACCGGCTGCGGCCGGACGCCGGCAACGGGCGACCCGCCGGCCGGGGGTCGCGGCGGACGAGGGGGACGAGGCGGCCGCGGCGGCGCCCAGCCCGTCGTGACGACGCGGGTGTCCCAGCGCGACGTGCCGGTCGACGTGGCCGCCGTCGGCAACGTCGAGGCGTACACCAGCGTCTCCGTCCGATCGCAGGTCACCGGCCAGCTCGAGCAGGCGTTCTTCCGCGAGGGCGACGTCGTGAAGAAGGGCGACAAGCTCTTCCAGATCGACTCCCGCCCGCTCGCGTCCTCGCTCCAGCAGGCCGAGGCCAACCTGGTGCGCGACCAGGCGCTCCTCAATCAGGCCGAGGCCCAGCTCGCGCGGGACACCGCCAACGCGGACTACCAGCAGATGGCGGCCGACAGACAGGCGAAGCTCATGGACCGCGGGCTGGTCTCGAAGGAAGCGGCCGACCAGTCTCACGCCACGGCCGCATCGACCGCGGCGACGATTGTGGCCGACAAGGCGGCCATCGAGAGCGCGAAGGCGCAGCTCGCGGTCCAGCAGTCCGCGGTGGACAACGCCAAGGTCCTGCTGGACTACACGATCATTCGCGCCACGATCGACGGCCGCACCGGCAACAACACGGTCAAGACCGGGAATCTCGTGACCGCCAACAATACCGAGCTGGTGACGATCGCGCAGCTGCAGCCCGTGTACGTCGGCTTCACCGTGCCGGCGATGCACCTGACTGCGATCAAGTCGAGGATGGCCGAGGACACGCTGTCCGTCACGGCGGCGCCCCAGGACGGGAACGCGCAGCCGATCGAAGGGCGGCTGACGTTCATCGACAACACGATCGACACGGCGACCGACACGATCAAGCTGAAGGCGACGTTCCCGAACGGGGATCTCCGTCTCTGGCCGGGGGAGTTCACGCGTGTCAGCCTGCGGCTCGCGACGCTGCCGCACGCGACGGTGATTCCCAGCCAGGCGGTCCAGGTCGGGCAGGACGGGCAGTTCGTCTTCGTCGTCACATCCGAGAGCACGGTCGAACAGCGTCCGATCACCGTCGCCCAGCGCATGGGCGAGACCGTGGTCGTCGACAAGGGGCTGACGCCGGGAGAGACGATCGTGACGGAGGGGCAGCTCCGGCTCGAGCAGGGCACGCGCGTGCAGGTGGGCGACGGACAGCCGGACGGCGGAGGCGCCGCGCGCGGCCGCGCGGGACGCGGCCGCGGAGGCCGGCGCGGCGGCGGCCGGAACGGGTCCGGCGGATCGGGCCGGGCGGGCGACCAGAACGACTGAGCGGCGTCGTGCACATCTCCGAGACGTTCATCCGGCGTCCGATTGCCACCAGTCTGGTGATGGCGGCCATTGCGCTCTTCGGCGTGGTCGCCTACCAGCGGCTGCCGATCAGCGACCTGCCGGCCGTGGAATATCCCACCATCAGCGTCAACGCCAGCCTGCCGGGCGGCGATCCCGGCACGATGGCGGCGTCGGTCGCGAGCCCGCTCGAGCGGCAGTTCACGACGATAGCCGGCGTCGACGAGATGACCTCGCGCAGCGGCACCGGCAGCACCAACATCACGCTGACGTTCGACCTCGGCCGCGACATCGAGAGCGCGGTCACGGACGTCCAGACCGCGATCTCGGCCGCGCTGCCGCTGCTGCCGCCGACGCTGACGGCGCCGCCGTCCTTCCGCAAGCAGAACCCGGCGGACTTCCCCATCCTGCAGATCAACCTCACGTCCGACACGCTCGACATGACGAAGGTCGACGAGTACGCGGAGGACGTGCTGGCGCCCCGCATCTCGATGGTGGACGGCGTCTCGCAGGTGACCGTACAGGGCTCGGCCAAGTACGCCGTGCGCGTCCAGGTCGATCCGGAGCGGCTCGAGGCCCAGAAGATCGGCTTCAACGAGATCGACACCGCGCTGCAGAACTGGAACGTGACGGAGCCGACGGGACAGCTGTTCGGGCCGCGCTCGACCTACACGATCTCGACCAGGGGGCAGTTGAACGACGCCGCCGAGTTCCGGCAGATCGTCGTCGCGTACCGCAACGGCCGGCCGGTGCGCCTGTCCCAGGTCGCCAACGTGCTCGACAGCGTCCAGGCCCTGACCCAGCGCGCCTGGTACATCACCAAGGACTTCCAGCGGCGGTCGATCACGCTGCAGGTGCAGAAGCAGCCTGGCACGAACGTGATCCAGGTTGCCGACGCCGTACGTGCCGTCCTGCCGACGCTCGAGAGCCAGCTGCCGCCGTCGGTGCACCTGGGGATCCGCCAGGACCGCTCCGTCAACATCCGCCAGGCCTTCAGCGACATCCGCCTGACGATGCTCGTCACGCTGATCCTCGTGGTCGGCGTGATCTATCTGTTCCTGCACAACGGATCGGCGACGGTGATCCCGGCGCTCGCGCTGCCGTTCTCGATTCTCGGCACCTTCGTCGTCATGCAGGTCATGGACTACAGCCTCGACAACCTGTCGATGATGGCGCTCATCCTCTGCGTCGGGTTCGTCGTCGACGACGCGATCGTGATGCTGGAGAACGCCGTGCGCCACATCGAGGCGGGCGAGTCAATCGTCGAGGCGGCGCTGAAGGGGTCGCGGGAGATCGGCTTCACGATCGTCACGATGACGATCTCGCTCGCCGCCGTCTTCATCCCGATCCTCTTCATGGGGGGCATACTCGGGCGGCTGTTCCGCGAGTTCGCCGTCACGATCACCGCGGCCGTCCTCATCTCGGGCCTGGTGTCGATCACGCTCACGCCGATGCTCTGCAGCCGCTTCCTGCGCGTCGTCCACGTGAAGACCGGCTTCAAGGGCTTCATGGATCGCGTGTTCGAGCGCCTCCGCGGGGCCTATGCGTCGAGCCTGCGCTGGGTCCTCGTGCACCGCCGGGTGATGCTGGTCGTCTTCGCCGCGGTGATTGCCGCGACGGTCGGCATGTTCGGCGTCGTCCCGAAGGGCTTCATCCCCGACACGGACAACGACTCGTTGAACGTCAACCTCCAGGCCGCCCAGGGCACGTCGTTCTACGAGTCGGTGAACTACGCCCAGCGTGTCGCCGAGATCCTGCGCCGGAATCCGTACGTCGACGCCGTCATGGTCAACGTCGGCGGCGGCCCCGGCGGCTTCGGCGGCGCGGGCAACTTCAACGTGCAGCTCACGCCACGCGCCGCGCGGCCGCTCACGGCGCAGCAGATCGCCCAGCAGCTCCGCGGGCCGCTCGGACGCTTCCCGGGCTTCCGCGCGACGGTCAACGTCCCGGCGGCCCTGCAGATCGGCGGCTTCCGCGGGAACAGCAACTTCAACGTGAACGTGCAGAGCCTGAACTACGAGGAGCTCTACACGTGGGCGCCGCGGCTCGAGGACGCCATCGCGGGCATCCCGGAGGTCCAGGACGTCTCCGACAACATGGAGCTGAAGAGCCCGCGGGTGAACATGACGATCGACCGCGACAAGGCGGCCGCCGCCGGCTTGAACGCGACGCAGATCACGCAGACGCTCTCGAGCGGCTTCGGCCAGCGGCTGGTGGGCACGATCTACGGAGAGCGCACCCAGTACCGTGTCGTGCTCGAAGTGGACCCGAAGTACCAGGAGCGGCCGGAGTCGCTGAAGAAGATCTCCTTCCGGACCGCGTTCGGCGGGCTGGTGCCGCTCGAGGAAGTCGTCAACATCAAGGAGGACGTCGGTCCGCAGAGCGTGAACCACTTCGGCCAGTTGCCGGCGGTCAACATCTCGTTCGGACTGAAGCCGGGCGCGTCGCTCGGCGCGGCGATCGACCACGTCAACCAGGTCGCCAGGCAGGTGCTGCCCCCGACCGTCACCACCACGTTCCAGGGCTCGGCCAAGGTCTTCCAGGATTCGCTGTCGAACCTGAGCCTGCTGTTCTTCGTCGCGATCGGCGTCGTCTACATCGTCCTCGGCATGCTCTACGAGAGCTACATCCATCCGATCACGATCCTGTCCGGTCTGCCCTCCGCGGCGCTCGGCGGGCTCGTGACGCTCTGGCTGTTCGGCAACGAGCTCAACATCTACTCGTTCGTCGGGCTGATCCTGCTGATCGGCCTCGTGATGAAGAACGCGATCATGCAGATCGATTTCGCCCTCGACGCCGAGCGCCGCCAGAACAAGACGCCTACCGAGGCGATCTTCGAGGGATGCATCGTCCGCTTCCGGCCGATCATGATGACGCGCGTCGCGACGATGCTCGGCGCCCTGCCGATCGCGCTCGGATTGGGCGCCGGCGGCGAGGCGCGCCGTCCGCTCGGGCTGGCCGTCGTCGGCGGGCTGATCGTGTCGCAGATCATCACGCTCTACCTGACCCCGGTCGTCTACACCTACATGGCCACATGGGTGAAGACGACGAGGATTGCCCAGGTGCCGGCGGCGTTGAGCGAATTGCGCAGCCCATAGCCCAAAGCCCATGGCCCATAGCCCGAAGCCCAATCGCCCGGAGCCTCTTCTTTGAATATTTCCCAAGGCTTCATCACCCGCCCGATCGCCACCAGTCTGCTCATGGCGGCGATCGCGCTGTTCGGCCTGGTGGCGTACCGCGAGCTGCCGGTGAGCGACCTGCCGAACGTCGACTTTCCGACGCTGCTCGTCACGGCGCAACTGCCAGGCGCCAGCCCGGAGACGATGGGCGCCTCGGTCGCGACGCCGCTCGAGAACCAGTTCTCGACCATCTCGGGGCTCGAGCAGATGACGTCGGTCAACTCGCTCGGTTCGACGCAGATCACGCTCGAGTTCGCGCTCAACCGGAGTCTGGACGGCGCGGCCGTGGACGTGCAGGGCGCGATCACGCAGGCCTCGCGCCTGCTGCCGCAGGGCATGCCGACGCCGCCCGTGTTCACGAAGGTGAACCCGGCCGACCAGCCGATCCTCTATCTCGTCGTCACGTCGACGACGCTGCCGCCGTGGAGCCTCGACGAGTTCGCCGAGACGCGCATCGCGCAGCGGATCTCGCAGGTCTCGGGCGTCGCCCAGGTGCAGGTGTTCGGGGGGCAGAAGTACGCCATGCACGCCCAGCTCGATCCGCACGCGCTGGCGGCGCGGCAGATCGGCATCAACGAGGTCGAGGCGGCGCTGCGGAACTGGAACGTCAACGTCCCGACCGGGTCGATCATCGGGCCGCACCAGGTGTTCACGCTGCAGGCGAGCGGCCAGCTCATGAACGCGGACGAGTACCGCAACCAGATCATCTCGTACCGCAACGGCGCCCCGGTCCGGCTCGAGCAGCTCGGCACGATCATCGACGGCGTCGAGGACCCGCGCACCGCATCCTGGTACTACTCCCACGAGGTGAAGCAGCGCGCGATCACGCTCGGGATCCAGCGCCAGCCCGGCACGAACACCATCGCGGTGGCGGACGCCGTCAAGAATCTCCTGCCGCAGTTCCGCGCCGAGCTGCCGGCGAGCGTCCACATGGAGCTGCTGTACGACCGGTCGGACACGATCCGCGAGTCCTATCACGACGTCCAGTTCACGATGGCGCTGACGCTGGCGCTGGTCATCTTCGTGATCTTCGTGTTCCTCCGCAACGTCTGGGCCACCGTCATCCCCAGCCTCGCGCTGCCCTTCTCGATCATCGGCACGTTCGCGGCGATGTACTTCCTCGACTACAGCCTGGACAACCTGTCGATGATGGCGCTCATCCTCTCGGTCGGCTTCGTCGTCGACGACGCGATCGTGATGCTGGAGAACATCTTCCGGCACGTCGAAAAGGGCGAGGATCCGCTGCAGGCCTCGCTCGTCGGGTCGCGCGAGATCGGGTTCACGATCGTCTCGATGACGCTGTCGCTCGCCGCCGTGTTCATCCCCGTGCTGTTCATGGGCGGCGTCCTGGGCCGCCTCTTCCGCGAGTTCTCCGTCACGATCTGCGTCGCGATCCTCATCTCCGGCCTCGTCTCGGTGACCCTCACGCCGATGCTGTGCAGCCGCTTCCTCAGGAAGCCGCGCGAACACGACGCCGCCGCGGGCGCGTCCCGGATCGCCGCCGCGACCGAGCGCGGCTTCCAGCGTCTGCTCGCGGGCTACGACCGCACGCTGCAGATGGTCATGCGCCACCGGCCCGCGACCATGGCGGCCTTCGCGGCCGTGCTCCTCGCGACCGGCGCGCTGTTCGTCCTCGTCCCGAAGGGCTTCATCCCCGACCAGGACACGTCCCAGATCTCCGTCGTCACCGAGGCCGCGCAGGGCACGGCCTACGACCTGCTCGTCAAGTACCAGGACCAGGTCGCCGAGATCATCCGCCGCGACCCGAACGTGCAGGGCCTGGTGTCCACGATCGGCGGCGCCGCGTCGACGACCCTCGGCGGACCGAACCTTGGGCAGATCGTCGTCACGCTCGAGCCCCGCAGCGGGCGCAGGGCGTCCGTCGACCAGGTCATCGAGACGCTCCGGCCGCAGCTCGCCGACATCACGGGCATGTTCGTCTACCTGCAGAATCCGCCGACGATCCGCATCGGCTCGCAGGTGAGCAAGAGCCTGTACCAGGTACTCGATGCAGTCTCCGGATCGCGACGCCCTCTACGCCGCCGCGCGCGCGCTGCGGTCGGCGCTGGCCGAGCTGCCTGGCCTGCAGGACGTCACGAGCGACCTGCAGGTCACCAGCCCGCAGGTCAGTGTCGACATCGATCGCGACAAGGCGGCGGCGCTCGGCGTGACGGCCAGCCAGATCGAGGGCGCCTTCTACGACGCGTACGGGCCGCGCTGGGTGTCGACGATCTACGGCGCGGTGAACGAGTACAAAGTCCTGCTCGAGCTCGCGCCGCAGTTCCAGCAGGACCCGAGCGCCCTGTCGATGCTGTACTTCAAGGGTGGCGGCGCGTCGAGCCCGGTCGTCCCGCTCGACACGCTGGCGACGATCAAGCAGCAGATCGGGCCGCAGACCGTGAACCACTACGGGCAGCTCCCGGCCGTCACGGTCTCGTTCGGCCTGGCGCCTGGCGCGTCGCTCGGCGACGTGCTGAGCCGCGTCCGCGAGACGACCGCGCGCCTCGTCCCGGAGGGCGTCACCGGGCAGTTCCAGGGCGCGGCCGCCGCCTTCCAGGGCGCGCTGTCGAACCTGGCCGTCCTCCTCGTGATTGCCGTGCTCGTCGTCTACATCGTGCTGGGCATCCTGTACGAGAGCTACATCCACCCGCTCACGATCCTCTCCGGACTGCCGTCGGCGGCCTTCGGCGCGCTGCTCACCCTGATCGTCTTCCGCATGGATCTGAACATCTATGCGTTCGTCGGCATGATCATGCTGATCGGCATCGTCGAGAAGAACGCCATCATGCAGATCGATTTCGCGCTCGAAGCAGAGCGGCGCGGGATGCACCCGGAGCAGGCGATCTATCAGGGCTGCCTGATCCGCTTCAGGCCCATCATGATGACGACGATGGCCGCGCTGCTGGGCGCGGTGCCGATCGCGCTCGGACTCGGGGCCGGCGGCGAGGCGCGGCAGCCGCTCGGGCTGGTCGTCGTCGGCGGGCTGATCTTCTCGCAGCTCGTCACGCTGTATCTGACGCCGGTGTTCTTCACCTACATGGCGCAGCTGCAGGTGCGGCTGAAGCCCGGGGGCGCGAAGCGCGCACCGGCGCCGGTGGCGGTCGAGCCCTAGCCAGGCCGGCTCACTCCTGGCGCCGACGTACGTCCAGGAATCCAGGACGGTAACGCCGTACACCAGGCTCGTACCGATCATCCGCACGACGCCCGTCGGGTCGGCGCCCAACGCCAGACGCACACCGATTTCCTGCGTGCGCTGCGTGATGCTGTACGCGAGCACGCCGTAGATTCCCACGCCCGCCAGCACCAGCGCGACGACGGCGAACGCGACCATCATGACGGCGTTGAGCCTGGCCGGGGCGGCGCCGCTCGAGACCCACTCGTCCATGGTGCGGATCGACGAGAGCGGCAGACTCGCGTCCAGGTCGCGGACGCGCTGCCGCACGACCGGCAGGAGGGCGGCCGGGTCGCCGGCCGTCCGAACGACGACGCCCATCCCAGGCCAGATGCCAATGAGGCTGCTCGCGTAGTAGACGCTCGGCGTTTCCTGATTCAGCGCGTTCTGCCGCACGTCTCCCACGACGCCCACGACCGTGTACTCACGCGCGTCGTTCTGGCGGTGCAGCGTCCGCCCGATCGGATCGGCATCGCCCCAGAACCGGCGTGCCGTGGTCTGGCTGACGATCACGACCTTCGCCGACGGCGTCATCTCCGCGTCGGTGAACCGGCGCCCTCGCAGCAGGGGAATCTGCATCGTCCTGAAGTAGCCCGGGCTCACGATGCGCCAGTCGGTGGCGATGCCCGTGTCAGGCGCCAGCGCGGACGGCCCCCGCGTCGCAATCGGCGTCGTCGTGTAACTGCCGACGCCGAACGGGATGCCGCTCGACATCGCGGCGCTCCGCACGCCCGGCGCCGCGTTCAGCGACGCCAGCAGCTCGCGGTAGAACGTCGTGCCGCGATCCGCTGGATACCGCGCGGGCGGCAGGGCGAGCTGGAACGTCAACAGGCGGCCCGGCTCGAAGCCGAGCGGCACGCGCTGGAGGCGCATCACGCTCTGCGCGAGCAGGCTGGCGCCGATGAGCAGGACCGTCGCCAGCGCGAGCTGGACGCCCGCGAGCGACTGCCGCAGTCGCGTGCGGCCGGGCACGACGCCGCGGCCTGCCTGCCGGAGGACGTCGGTCACGCTCGCGCGCGCCGAGTGCCACGCCGGTGCCGTCCCGAACGCCAGCCCGGTGACGACGATCAGCGCGATCGCGAAGCCCAGCACGCGGACGTCGATCGGCACGTCGGAGACCGGCAGCAGGTTTGGCGGCAGCCACGCGTCGATCGAGCGCACGGCGCACACCGCCGCCAGCAGGCCCAGCGCGCCGCCACTCGTGCTGAGCAGCAGACTTTCAGACAGCAACTGCACGAGCACGCGCGCGCGGCTGGCGCCGAGCGCCGTCCTCAGGCTCGGCTCGCGCCGCCGCGACATCGCACGCGCCAGGCAGAGGTTGGCGACGTTGGCGGCGGCGATCAACAGCACGCAGCCGACCGCGCAGAGCAGGACGAGCAGCGTCGTACTCAACTGCGGACTGACGAACAAATCGTGGAACGTCACGAGGCGAACGCACCAGTCCTTCATCTCCGGGTACTGCCCGCTCATCCGCGCGGCGACGCCGTCCATCTCCGCCTGCGCGTGCTCGAGGCTCGCCGCCGGCCGCAGCCGGCCGAACGCCAGGACGACATGATTCAGCCGCATCTCCCGGGCCGGCTCGATCGTCAGCGGCCTCCAGACGTCGCCGATCGAGAGCCGACCGAGCTGCGGCGGGGCGATGCCGACCACCGTGGATGAGATGCCGTCGAGGACGATCCGTCCGCCGACGATGGCCGGATCGCGGTTGAAATGGCTCTGCCAGAGGGCCTCCCTGATCATCACCACGGGCGCGGCGCCGGGTCGATCGTCGCCGGGCGATGACGGGCGGCTATCGACGCGATCGTCTGCCGCCAGTACCGGCGCGCCGCGCGGCGCGGCGGGACGCCCGCGGCGACGGCGTCGGCGAATTCCTCGTGCAGATCGCCCAGGATGACTTCCCGCGCGTCTCCGCGGAAACGCCAGGCGATCGCTCGATCGGCCAGGCGAGGCGGACGAGGCCGGCCGCCGCTCATGACGAGTGGAGCTTGGGCTGAAGGCCCTTCGCCATCTGCCCGACGATGTCGTGCGCCGCGCGGAGCCGGGCGACGCCCTCTGCCGTCGCGCGATACAGGCGGCGCCGCTTGCCGCCGCGCTGCGGCGTCGGGTCGCCGAGCCGCGAGGCGACGAGGCCGCGCCTCTCGAGCCGGTCGAGGCTCGTATAGATCGCGCCCGGCGACGTGGCCCGGCCGGTGCGCGCCTCGACGCGCCGGCGGGCGCAAGTGGTGGCCAGGCGAGCGGCACCGACCTACTCGAGTCAGGCGCGACGCCTCTCCGCGGCTTCCAGCAGCCGCGCGGCCGCTCGGCACGGCTCTTCGGCCCCCTGCGCGTGAGACGCGCCGTGCTCGGCCCATCCCCGGGCGGTTTCGCCGTACAGCTCGTCGCGCTTCATCGGTGAGGCGCCGTGCGCCAGCAGCCGCTCGACCATGGGCACCTGTCCACGCCAGGCAGCCATCTGCAGGGCCGTGGCGCCCGCCTCGCCGACGACGTCGGGCGGAAAGCCGCAGGCGAGCAGCAGGCGTACCTGCGCGACGGCGCCGCGAGCCGCCGCGCGAACGAGCTCGTCGGCGTCCCGTCGGTCGACGCGCTCGAGCAGGGACGGTTGCCCGGCCAGCACCTCCTTGGCGCCTTCGGCATCGTCGGCGAGACAGCGGCCGATCAGCGCGTCCATGGGCGTCGAATCGTCGGGAACCTCCCGCGCGAGCAGGAGATCGGCCACCTCGCGATTGCCGGCGCGCACCGCCGCCGCCATCACCGACTCTCCGTCGGCGGCCCGTCGGTCGAATTTGACGCCGCGCGCGAGCACCGTCTCGACGAACGAGGCCGGCGCGTAGGTCACCAGTGTGTGCAGCGCGGTGCGGCCCGTTGCGCCCGGTGCGGCCGGGTCGAACCCGCGATCGAGCAGCGCCGTCCAGAGGTCCTGCCGCGCGCCGATCAGGTTTGGCATCCGAAGATGCTGCAGCTCGCGGGGATCCGACGGAAGCGGCGGATGCGTCTTCCCGTCGGCCTTGAACTGTTCGACCGTCGTCTGCACGTGCGCCCGCACGTCGGGTCGCCGGAAATAGTCGCGGAACGATTCCTGTATCGCGGCGGCATCGCCCGTCGTTCCGGCAAGAAGCTCCTGGCGAATGGTTTCGTGCGGCTCCTCCGCGCCGCCGCGCTTGAGGACGGCCATCAGGCCGGCATTGCCCGACAGGAGCGCGCGGACGATCGCCGGCAGCCGTTTCCCGGGAATCCGCTCGTCGCTCGCCGCCGTGCTCGGATTGGCGCCCGCCGCGAGGAGCAGATCCGCGCAATCGCCGAGACCGGTTGCATGGCGCGTGCTGAGCCGCGCCACGGGCGACGAGCACACGTAGTCCAGCGGCGTCCAGCCCTCGCTCGCACTGACGGCCAGCGAAGGATTGTCATGGAGGATCTGCCGGAGCGCTTCGGCGTGGCCGAGCGAGCTCGCCGCGAACACATTGGCCCGGGCCAGGTCCTTGAAGCGGCTCAGATCCCGGCGCAGCGTCGCCAGGTGATGGCCTCGAACGGCGACGAGGAGGCGCGCGACCGGGTCGCCGAACCGGGTCAGGTCGCCCCAACTGGAGAAGCCGCGGTCGATCGCGAGCGCCTGGTGCATGTCCGACAAGCGAATGGAGCGGGCGACGTCGCCGGGCTCGAACCGCCGCATGCCGGCCAGCCGATCGCGGACGAACGCAATCGCCGCGGCATCGCCGGCACGGCACGCCCGCAGCCGGCGCTTCGCGTCCTTCCTCAGGTGCTGGAGATTGAACGGAGACGAGGATTCAGCGGACATGCTACGACCTCCTGGAGAGCCCCATGTCCGCACACCGGGGCAGAGGTGCGTAGTCCACGCAGCGGCCGTCCGCTCGACGTCAGGCGGGATGATCCCTTTCCGCGGACAGGAGGCGCCCTGAGATCGCCGGGCGCCAGTATAGCTCGCGCGACGGCTCGATCGCGACGAGTGACGAGCACGGTGTCGCCGCGGCGCCGGCGCGTCAGAATCGAAACAGCAGACCGGCCTGCGCGGTGACGATCACCGGCCTGAATCGGACCGTGTTGAAGGATGCGGCCAGGCCGTCGAACACGGGCAGGTCGTCGTCGGCCAGGATCTGGAGTTCGTATTCGCGGAAATAGAAGACCCGGCCCTCGACGACGAGCGCGACGTGCGAGCCGCCCACGCGGAGGCCGCCGCCGGCGTTCACGCCGGTCCGGTTCTTCGACTCGCCGGGCGCGACGGTCAGCCGGAGCCCCGTCCCGAAGTCTCCGACGCCGGCCGCGCCCTGCACCTCGATCGGCACCGACCCGGTGACCTGGAAATCCGGCATGAACGTCAGGCCGCCCGAGGCGACGAGCCCCACGGGTCCCGGCGTGCGGAGGCGCAGGTTGACCGACCAGAGATGCAGGCGGTCGACGTCGAAGCGCCCGTCCGACAGCACGATCGTCGCGGCCTGTCCCGTGAGCGGCGGCTCGACCCCGGCGAGGGCGTAGCGCGCGCCGGCGAGGTCGAAGCCGATCCTCGGGGAATCCAGCCGGCCCTCGATCCCGATCACCCCCGCCTCGGCCGTCACGGCTCCGCCGAAGGTCAGGCCGCCGTCGGTCTCGAGGCGCGGTGTGCCGTTGACCGTGACATCGACGCCCGGGATCGACGGCGGCGGCAACGGGAACGTCAGGCGATCGTCGGACTTCGGAAACGCGCGGCCCAGGAAAATCAGCAGATCCCAACCGGCGAGAGCCGGCCGCGGGGCGGCCAGCACGGCCAGGGCGATGGCGAGACAACGGAGGGTCTGGCGCATGCCATTCATCATGGCAAGAGGCGCGCCCGAGATCACGCCGGGTTTTCATGTAGGCGGCGGGCGATCTCACCGGCCGCCGCCGAAGAACGCGACGTCGCGGCTACGACATCGCGCGCGTCAGATATGCCATCGATGCCTTGACCTCGTCCACTGCGGGGTACAGGCCCACGTAGTCGTATTCGAAGAGCGCGGGAGCGGCAACGGCGGACTCCTGGAGCACCGCGAGCACCGCCGGAATCGGCGTGTCACCCTCGCCGAGGTGCTGGCTCGCGCCGCCGTTCCGGAGCCGATCCTTCACGAGGACGTACGACACGCGCGTTTCGCGCTCGCGGAGCTCTGCAACGGCGTCGCAGTTGGACGCCGTCAGGTTGCCGACGTCGAGCTTGAGCTTGAACACGGGCGAGAGCGCGAGCGCCTCGCTCAACTGCTCCGTCGCGATCTCTCCCGCCGGATTGCCGTCCGTCTGGTTGTGAATCGCCACCGAGAGCTGGTGTCGCTCGGCGAACGGAACCAGCCGCGCCGCCATCGCCATGGTCAGCGGCGAGCTCACCGTCGTCGCGCCGAGGGTCTTGACCTGTCGGAACGTCGCGTCAATCTCGTCGTCGGTGAACGAATCGTCGCAGGCGACGGCGCACGCATGGAGCGTCAGGCCCGCGGCCTGCAGCCGGTCCCGGACCTGCTCGAAATAGGCCGGGCCCGTTCGGGCGCGCCAGGTCCGGAGATCCGCCCGGGCGGCCGCCTGGATCGCGGCAATCTGCGCCGGCGTGAGGATGATCAGCTGCGGATAGGCGGCCGAGCCGCCAGTCCTCGGCCCGGTGTCGGGCGGCGCGGGCTCGACATTGGCGAGGTCCAGTTCGATGTGGCTGGCGCCGACCGCCTGGAGGGCGCGAACGACGGCATCGACGTTGTCGCGTCCGGTGACCCGCGGCAGGTCGCGGAAGCTCGACGTGCTGACGCCGAGCGTCACGCGTCCCGCGGCCAGTGCCGTGGATCCGATCGAGCCCGCCAGCGGCGCGAAGGACGCGCTGGCGATGACGATCCTTCCGAACTCACGTCGCGAGAGCGCGGTCATGGGCCACTCCTCTGAGAGCGTTCGCCGCCGGGCTGCCTGCCGTGCCGGTTGGTGTTCGTGATTATAATCCCCAAAATCGTGCGCACGAGAACCTGCTCGACGGCCGCCGGCCTGGCGCTGGCGGCCCTGGCCACGCTCGCCGGCCGCGCGGCGCCCCGCCAGACGCCGGCCGGGTGCCCGGCCCATCCGACGGCCGCACTCTCACGCGTCGCGCCTGCCGACGTCTGCATTCCGGACGGCTTCACCGACGTGCCGATGGAGTACTTCGACGACTACTCGTGGCGTCTGTTCGCCGCGCTCGTCTGGCCGGCGGCGCCCGGCCGGCGCGGCGTGCCCGACCCGTCGAAGGGACTCGCGGCCGGCGGCCCACGCGTCTTCGAGACCTTCCGGTCGGGATGGGAGGTCTTCCACGCCGACGGCTCGGCACCCGCATCGTCGTTCGACGCGTACGAGTCGGCGGCGCACAACCCGTGCGGCGCGCCGTCCGCGTTCGGCGATCTCGTGATCGGATCGATGTCGGGGATCGACGACATCGGGCAGGCCGGCAACGGCGCCCTCGACCCGCCGATCGTCGCGCAGAACGGCCGGTACGTCCGGACGCTGACGCTCTTCAACCAGGTCGAGTTCGACCGCATCGTCCGGGATCGGCTGTTCCTGAGAAGCGAGCTGCCGCCGGTGCCGCGGCCGCGGCCCGAACGCCCGGTCGTCGAGTTCCCGATGGGCTCGATCGCCGTGAAGAGCGCGTGGATCGATGTCGAAGGTCTGCCGCCCGCGCTCGTGAAGCGCTTCTACACGCGGCCTGCGCTGGTCAAACGCGCCGGCGGCGCCGGCTGCGAGCGGCGGACCATCGGGCTCGTGGGACTGCACATCGCGCAGAAGACGCCGAGCCGGCCGCAGTGGATCTGGTCGTCGTTCGAGCAGAAGGACACCGTGCCGCCGGCCTGGTCCGACTCGCCCGGGTACTTCGTGCTGCACGACGGCACGGCGACGCCGATGCCGGTGAGGAATCCGCTCTCCCTCGTGCCGCTCGCCGCGGAGCCGGTCCGGCCGTTCAACATCGTGCGCGCCGCTCGTGCACCGATCCTGACGCGCACCGATCTGACCAGCTTCGCGTACCAGGATCTGCTGGCGGGCACGCCGTGGCGCTACTACAAGCTGGTCCTGACGCAGTGGCCGCGTCTCGATGGCAACCAGGCCGTGCCGGTGCCTCCGAACCAGGATGGGACCGTGCCGAACACGTTTCCCGGCGTCGCCGCCTTCTCCGCCTTCGCGAACGTCACGATGGAGACCTTCGACCAGACGGGCGTGCAGCTCGGCTGCATGAACTGCCACAACCGCGCGCGCATGACGACCGACTTCATGTGGACCGTGCTCGACCACGCGTATCCTTCACGGCTCGCGCCGGTCCCGACTCGATGATCGCCGCGTTCGGCGAGCACGTCGCGCTGCTCGCCCAGATCCTGGACCGGCGCCAGGCCATCGTCGACAGGATCGAGCGCACGCTCCTGAACGTGCGCGACAAGCCGGTCTCGCGCAGCCGGGATCGGAACGTCTTCGCTCGCCTCCTGGACGGCTGCATCCTCGGCGTGCCGGAGCTCGCGGGGCCGTTCCGCCGCCTCGAGGGGCAGCTGGCGGCGGCGCACCTCGCGGACGGATTCGAGCCCGTCCGCCTCGATCGGTTCGTGCACGAGCTGGATCCGCTCGAGCTCGTCGTCCGGGCCTATCGCCACTGGGACCGGGAGCGGTGGCCGGGCCATGCCGGCCGGCTGACGTACGCCGAGACGATCTACGGGGTGTTCGTGCTGCGCCATCTGGAGCATCTGAGTCTGCGAGTCTGGGACGACGGTCCCGAGCCGGCGGCGGCGCGGATCGAGGAGGTGCAGCATCTGCTCGATCGCCTGAACGAGCCGGCGCGCCCCATCGTCTTGGTCCGCGACGCGCGCTGGCTGATCCAGACGGCGCAGGGTCCGTTGACGCGACAGCCCGAGCCGTACTTCAGGATTGCCGGCCAGGTCGCGGCTTCGCTCCCGGCGCCCGCACGCCTCGAGATCCACAAGGCCGGCGCCAGGCTGGCCGGCGGGCATCTGCGGTCGCAGCTCCGCTACCGGAGCTGGGAAGCCGAGAGGTCCGCTGACGATCCGAACATCCTGGCCGTGACGCGCAACTCGAACTCCATGGACATGGCGCTGCTCGTTCACGACCTCGTCCCGCTGCTGGAGGCGTACGAGGGGGCGACGGCTGCGAATCCCGGCGCGCGGCTGGATCTGGCGGACGCCATCCTGCAGGGCTTGTCGGTGGACCCCGAGCTGTTCCTTCTTCGCCTGGATCTGCTCGGGCCGTGCACGGTCATCGAAGGGCTCTTCGTCGAGCGGAACGGCGAGGGAGGCGTGAGGAGCACGCCGATCGGAGGCGCGCACGCGCAGATGGTCGATCGCTATGGAGACCTGATCGGGCGCCTGGCGCACCGGCTGCGCGACGACGCCGCGGCGCTCGACCCGGTGGACAAAGTGTACTCGCCGCTCGGGATCGTCTACGGATTCGTCGCGGACGTGCTGTCGAACATGGCCGTGAGCACGCTTCTCGGGCAGCCGTCGTTCGGCCTCAGCCTGGAAGACATGTTCGCCGGACGGGAACGGCTCGAGGACAAGCTGGCGCGCGCGACCGGGTGGCGAGCGCTGCCGAGGAGCGAAGGGGAACGCGAGCATTTCGATCATTCCGGCGAGTGGGCGTCGCAGGTGTTCGCGAACGTGATCGGCGCGCTCGAGGCCCGCATCGCGCGGCCGCACGCCCGCAATGCGTCGGCCCAGCCGAACGGCACGCTCTACGTGGTTCCCGAGGCGGACTCCGTCGAGCCGGCGCCCGAGGCCCTGCTGCCCGGCGGCGCCGCCTCCGCGCAGGAGCACTGCCTCACCTCGGATGTGTCGCGGGCGCTTGCGAGCGGTGCGACCGCGCGTCCGAGGAATGAGATGATGGCGGATCGCACGGAGGCGAGATTCCTCGCGAGCGCCGAAATCGACGGACACTGGTTCGGCGTGTCCAAGGTCATCCTGACGCTGCTCACGAGCCACGGCCAGGACGCCGTCGTCACCGGCGTGCCCACGTCCGTGCTCGCGATTCTGCGGGTGACCTGTCCGGAGCTCGTCGCGATGGCCGCGGGACGGCCGGCGGCCCCTGATGTCCCCGGGCGCGCCGGTGCGGCTCCCTGATGGGCCAACCGGCGACCGGCAAGGCGGTCAGCGTGAGAGCGGCGGTTCCTGGAAACGAACGGCACGCAGATCACACGATCCGCCCACTACATCGACGTGGCCGGCATGATGGCGCAGCTCAAGGGCTGAGCCCGAAGCCGCTCCAGTGGCGTTCGGCGGCTCAGCAGAATACGATACCCGCGGTTCCTGGAGGCACGCCGTGGGGAGCGAGACGACGCGTCGCGAGGTGATCAAAGCGAGCCTGGCCCTGCTTGGCGTGGGGCTGGCGGGCTTGCCCCGATGGGGCGTGCCGGTCGCGGCCCAGGGTGAGACGCTGGTGCCGTTCACCGATCTGCCCGCCACCTTTCCTCAGGGCGACGGAGAACGGCGGGTCTACGACATCCGCAGGATCGACGGCCCGTTCACGCCGGCAGACGAGTTCTACACGCTGCAGCACCTCGGACACCCGGTCGTCGATCCGTCGACCTACCGGCTGAAGGTAACCGGGCTCGTCGAGAAGCCGCTCGCGCTCTCGCTGGACGATCTGCGCACGGTCGGCGGCGCGGAGCTCATTGCGGGCTGGGAGTGCTCCGGCAACCGCCCGCCGCTGCAGGGGCTTTGCAGCAACGGACGCTGGACCGGCGTGCCGCTCCGCACCGTGCTCGCTTCGGCGGGCGTGAAACCGGACGCGCGGGAGTTCGTCTTCTTCGGCGCCGACCGCGGCACCGAACAAGTCGAGTTCAGGACGCAGACGTTCCCCGTCGAACAACAGTTCGGGCGCAGCCTCTCGCGCGAGGACGCGCTGGCACCGGAGCCGTTTCTCGCCTACGCGCTGAACGGCGAGCCGCTCACGCGCCATCAGGGCTCGCCGCTCCGCCTCGTCGTGCCCGGGTGGTACGGCGTCGCGAACGTCAAGTGGCTCTCGCAGATCCACGCGCAATCGGAGACGTACCTCGGCAAGTATCAGGCGCGATGGTACCGGCGGCTGCAGGAGGAGATGATCGGCGGCGAGTTGAAGTGGGTGGAAACCGCGATCTCCCGGATGCACCTCAAGTCGTTCATCGCGCGGGTCACGCGCACGGGCGATCGGTGCACGATCCTCGGCGTCGTGCTCAACGACGGCACGCCGATCGAGTCCGTCGAAATCAAGGTGGACGACGGCCGGTGGCAGCCGGCCGTCCTCGACCCGGCGACGAGCAGCCGATTCTCCTGGAAACTGTTCCGCTACGCCTGGGCGAATCCCTCGCCGGGCGAGCATACGCTCGTGTCGCGCGTGACCGATGCCAACGGCGACGTGCAGCCCACCCAGGACGACCTGTCCGCCAAGAAGACGTTCCTCGAGGACAATGCGCAGTTCCCGAGGAAGGTCCTGATCGGCTGACGGGCTTCACGCCTTGTCGCATGCCATGACCGCTGCACACGAGGGCTGGACTCGCCGGCGGCGGCTTCGCACGGTTGCAGCCGGCACGATGCTCGCGGCCGCAACGTCACTCATGGCCGTGCAGCGGCAGCCATCGGTGCCCGCCTTCCAGCCGTGGAGGCGCTTGAACGACGGACAACCGATCCTCTCGCCACGCGGCGATGGCTTCGAGGCCAGGGGCGTGTTCAATCCCGCCGTCACCATGGTGGGCGCGCGGATGGCGATGCTCTACCGCGCACAGGACGCCCAGGGCATCTCGCGTCTGGGCTACGCGTCGAGCGCCGACGGCGTGACGTTCGTCCGCGACCCGGCGCCCGTGCTGTCGCCGGACTCGCCGTACGAACGGGGCGGAGGCGTGGAGGACCCGCGGCTCGTCCGGATTGGAACGACCTACTACCTCACCTACACGGCCTACAACGGCCGCGACGCGCAACTGGCGCTCGCCACGTCCCGCGACCTGCATCACTGGGAGAGGAAAGGCGTCATCCTCCCCGCCAACCAGGGCCGCTGGAACGTGCACTGGACCAAGTCGGGCGCGATCCTGACGGAACGCGTCGCCGGCCGGTACTGGATGTTCTACATGGCGGACGCCAGGGACCGGCCGGACCAGACGGGCATTGCCTTTTCCGACAACCTGCTCACGTGGACCGAGGCGCTGGATCATCCGATTCTCGAGCGGCGCCCTGGCAAGTTCGACTCCCGCGTCGTGGAGCCGGGTCCACCGCCGATCATGACGAAGGACGGCGTGCTCCTGCTGTACAACGGCGCCGACGACCGGCTGGTCTATCGCACCGGCTGGGCGCTCTTCGACGCCCGCGATCCCACGCGCCTGATCGCGCGAAGCGACGAGCCCCTCTTCGAGCCCGACACGCCCTGGGAGCGAGAGGGCCAGGTGCCGAACGTCGTGTTCGTCGAAGGCCTGATCGTGCAGCCCGACCGCTGGCTCGTCTACTACGGCGCTGCGGACACTCGCGTCGGCGTGGCGGCCGTGGCTCCGCCACCGAGGTAGCCGTCCCGTTCGCGCCGGAATGGCGCCTGCCTCCTGCAGCACGTCCGGCGTCCCTGAGATGCCACCCGGCGAGAAGTGTGACACGTTGCTCCGCCAGCGGATCGCGGCGCCAATCGTGCGCGCAGGGACGATTCGGGTCGGCGATCGCGCAGGTTGGTCGCGCAGCCGGCCGCCACGATCTGACGCGCCGGCGGCGCGGCGCGGTCACCGCCGCAGTCGGCCGATCGAGAGGAACTCCTCCGGCGCGTGATCCACCTGAAGGGTGGTATGCGCGACGTCGAAGCGGCGGCGGAGGAGCTGTTCGAGCCGCCGGCGGATGGCGTGGCAGTCGGCGCCGGCCGCGACGAGCACGTGCGCGGTCAGGATGGGCGTGCCGGGCGCGAGCTCCCAGAGATGGAGGTCGTGCACCTGTTTCACGTGTTCGGCGCGCGCCATCGCCGTGCCGATCTCGCCCGGGGTGAGATGCTCCGGGGCGCCCTCGAGCAGGACGCGGATTGCCTTGCGCTGCAGGCCGAAGCCGGATCGGATCATCAGCACGGCGACGAAAATCGACGCGATCGCGTCGGCGCGGTCGAACCCCGTGAATACAATCACGAGGCCGGCCACGAACGTGCCGATGAACGCGTACAGGTCCGTGACGATGTGCTGAAAGCTTCCTTCCACGTTGAGGCTCTCGCGGTTGGCCTTCGCCAGGACCCATGCGGCGACGAGATTGACGACCACTCCGATGGCGGCGACGGCCGTCATGAGGCGCGCCGCGACGTGCGGCGGTGTGATGAGGCGCGCGATGGCCTCGTAGACGACCAGCGCGCCGAGCACCAGCAGCACGGCACCGTTGGCCTGGCCGCTCAGAACCTCCGCGCGCCGCATGCCGTACGTCAGGTACTCGCCCGACGGCCGCTGCACGAGCCGCATGACGATGAGCGAGAGCACCAGCGCGCCGGCATCCGTCAGCATGTGTCCGGCGTCGGACAGCAGCGCGAGCGAGTGCGACAGAATCCCGACGACGACCTCGAACGCCATGAATCCGACGATCAGGGCGAGCGCGACCGTCAGGTGGCGCCGGTCCGCGTCGATGCTCACCGCGTGCGAGTGGCCTCCATCCCGATGGTGGTGGTGCGCGTGGTCATGGTGTTCGTGACCGGCAGGGGCCGCGGGTCGTTTGCGTCGCATGGGCACGAGAAGATGTCGTTTCAGTATGACGGACAGCCCGCCTCGACAGCACGTCGACGGAGGCCGGCGCGCTCCGCGGACCCGGAGTCTGGAGCGGACGTGGACCTCGACTTCGCAGTCGAAGAGCGCGGTTTCATCGATGACACGAACGCGTCCTCCGCACGGGTGCGCCCAGGTCAGAGTAGTCTTTCAGGATCGATCCGGCGATCGCAACCTTGCGCGTCACGAACCGACATGGGCCATGCCGAACGCCGCGGGCAGGGACTCCAGGAAACTCCGGATCTCCCGGACCGTCGACACCTGAGAGATGAACTCGAATGCCGAAGCGCTCACCGCGTGGACGCCCGGATCTCGTGCGGCGGAAAGCGCGGCGTGCCGCACGGGGCACTCGTCGATCAGCCCGAGCAGCGCGGCCCATGCCGGGCCGTCGAGGCTCGCCAGCACGTCCATTCGCGGCCGTGCCCGCCAGGGCGTGCCGGTGCGCAGGTGCGCGATCAACTCGCGGCGAAGCGCATCGAGGTCGGCCTGGATCAGACGATCCCGGCAGCAGAGACCGGGAAGGGCGCCGGCCAGACGGTCCGCCGCGTACATGACGACTTCGTCGTGCAGGATCGTCCAGCCGGTCTGGAACACTCGAATCAGATCGTGGTCGACGAGGAAGCCGTCCGGCGCGTCGAGATGATCCAGGGCGAGGTTGCAGGTCGCGGCCGCAGCGTCCCACGCCTCCTGCACGGCGAAGCCACGGCCCTGGATCGGGCAGCCCGCGACGAGCGTGTTTGCCAGGAACGCCAGGTCGGCGTTCCGTGCGTCGTAGACCGGCGGGTCGTGATCGACCAGGAACCGCATCTGGTCGCGCAGCCGCGGCAGGGCTGCCCCCTCCGGCGGCGCGCCGGCGAGGAGCGCTCGCGAAGGCGGGTCCGAGACCAGGATGCCGGCGTCCACGAGCAGATTGACGAGCGGCGCCTCGGCGCCCTCGGCCGGGTCGCCCGATGTCCCTTCTTCGACGACTCGTCCGAACGCGACGCGGGCCGGCCCGGGGACGTTCGCGACCCCGGCCTGACGCGCGGCCTGGAGAAACGCACGGGCTTCGGCGGCGGCGACGTAACCCCGGCGGTGCCGCCGCTCCTCGCGGCCGACGCCGAGCTCGTAGACCAGTTGGTCCCCGTCGTCGAGCAGGTCGTGCAGCCCGTCGCGCTCGGGCGTGGAATTCGACAGCGCGCGCACCGCGCTCATGACCTCGACGAAGCAGTCCGGCCGATCCGTCTCGAGGCACCCCAGCGCCGCGAGGATGGCGTCCCACGCGTCCGTGCGGCGCGCGACGATCAGATAGCCGCCGAGATCGGCCGTCAGCCGATCCTCGAAACGACGGCCCTGGACCGTCTCGCCGTCCGTGGTGACGTAGTCCGCAATCGCCGCTTCGTCGCAGACGATCACGTGGCGTGCGAGTCCGGCCGTCAGGACGCCGCGGTCGAGCTCGGCCAGCCGACTGGCCGCGAGGCTCGGATCCGTCTCGACCAGCACTTCGATCCAGGTGCCGAAGCGAGCCGCATCGAACGTTTCGGCGCGGCCGGGCCGCTCGGGACGCCAGAGGTCGAGATCGCACAGCTGCCGGAGCTGTGCCGGCGTCGCGAGCGTCAGCAGCTCGCCGCAGTCCTCCAGCCCGCACGCCTGGATCACGCGATGCAGCGCTTCGGGCTGGAGCTGCGGCACCAGTCGGGCGAGATGCGGCGCGGCCAGGATCCTCGCGAGCGCGCGCCGAGGCGCGTCCTTCATCGGAACCTCCAAACGGATTGGTCTCGGAACTGCCGGGAACGCCAACTCTAATGGGGATTCACACGCCGCGGAAGTCTGTTTCTCGGAACGACGAACGTCGTACAATGGAGATGCGCGGACGATCGATCCGCCCGCCGCACTTCCGAAAAATCGACTCGCGCCGCTCGAGTGGCGCCGTGTGAATCCAGGGCCCGGGCCCGGAAGGGAGCGACGCCTGAAGCCGTTGAAGCGGGTCGTCCGCGTACTGGCGCTCGTGGGCACGCTCGGCACGATCGGCGCGCTGGGGATCGTCGGATACGTGCTCTGGTCCGGCGGCCTTCGCGCGACCGTCGAACCGTCCGCGCTCGAAACGGCCGTCGCCCGGACCTTGCGGCACTGGACCATTCCCCGGTCGGCCCGGCGCCAGCGCAATCCTCTGCAGACCACGGCCGCCGACCTGGCGCGGGGGCGCGAGGTGTTCCGGGCGCAGTGCGCAGACTGTCACGCGCGCGACGGCGGCGGCCTCACGCCGATCGGTCGCAGCCTCTACCCGCGCCCACCGGACCTCCGCGCGGACGCGACACAATCGCTGAGCGACGGTGAGCTGCAGTACATCATCGCCAACGGTGTGCCGCTGACGGGCATGGCCGCATGGGCCCATCCGCGGGGCCTCACGGGTGACGACACCTGGAGGGTCGTGGAGTTCATCCGGACGCTGCGGCCGTACGAGGCGGCGGCGACCGCGCCGACGCTTCGGGCGGTCCGCACCGCGCAGTACGTCGGCTCGGCAGCCTGCGAGCGCTGCCACGCCGAGATCTACCGGCGCTGGAAGCAGACGCCCATGGCCAATATCGTGCGCGATCCCCGCCAGGCGCCGGCCGCAATCCTTCCCGTGCTGTCCACCAACCACGTCTCGCCGTTCACGATCGACCAGGTGGCGTTCGTATACGGCAGCCTGTGGAAGCAGCGCTATTTCACCAGGATCGGAGACGATTACTATCCCCTGCCCGTTCAGTGGGAGGTCGCCAATCACACCTGGAGCAAGTACATGGTGCCGAAGGGCGGCGACTGGTGGGAGCCGTTCTATCCGGCGGACAACATGCAGCGGCCCACCGGTCCCACCTGCGACGGCTGTCACTCGGTCGGTTACGACCTCCGGACGAAACAGGTGGCCGAGTGGAATGTCGGGTGCGAGCGCTGCCACGGGCCGGGCGGCGAGCACGCCGCGCATCCGACCACCGGCAACATCCTGAATCCGGCACGGATGGGCGAGGTGGCGGCCAACGACACGTGCATCCAGTGCCACTCGCAGGGTCGCCCGCTCACGAACCCCATCAGCGGCCGCTACTACGACTGGCCCGTGGGCTACAACGTCGGTTTGCGCCTGGCGGACTTCTGGCAACTCGAGGGGCACACCCTGGGCCAGACGAACTTCTACTACTTCGCCGATGGCACGGCCCACAAGAATCGGATGCAGGGCAACGACTTCGCCCAGAGCGTCATGTACCGCCGCGGCGTCACGTGCTTCGACTGCCATGACGTGCACGGCACGGACAACTACGCACAGCTCGTGAAGCCTTCCCAGACGCTGTGTCTCGACTGTCACGGAGCGTCATCGCCGAACGGGCCGCGAGCCCCGACGATCGAGGCCCACACGCATCACAAGGCCGACAGCCCCGGCAGTCAGTGCGTGGCGTGCCACATGCCCGCCATCGAGAGCGAGGGCGTGCCGAACACCAACGTCCATGCGCACACCTTCCGGTTCATCACGCCGGGGATGACGGACGCCTATCGGATTCCGAATCCGTGCACGTCGTGCCACACCGGCAAGTCGACGGCCTGGGCGACCGACGCGATGCGCCACTGGCCGGACCGCTCGCCCTGGCGCTTGCAGTGACGACGTCCGTCCAGTGCGGCCGGCGGCACGCGGGAGGCTGGCCGAATGCGCCAGCTTCGCGCTGACGGGCGACGGCTACGACGGCGTCACACCTGGTTCGATGTAGGCCGCCCCGACGACCTCGATGAGCGAGTTGCCAGGAATCCAGGACAGCGCGAAGCAGGATCGCGGCGGCGCGCCGTACTTCGCGTCCTGCCAGTACGTGTTGTAGACGCTGTTCAGGTCCTCGTAGCCCTGCTGGTAGGCCGCGAACGCGGCGCTGCCGGCGGGCGTCGGTGCGACGTCATCCAGACGCAGGCAGAAGAAGACCTGCATGTACAGGAAGTCGCTCATCGTGCCGCCGAGCCGCTCGACGTTGCGCTTCACGTTGTCCATCGTCAGCCGCGTGTGATCCTTGAGGTCCCAGGTATTCGGCCCGGGCTGGCGCTCGATGCCGGTCCCGGAAATCCACGCGATGCCGGCCGGTCTCGGCCGCGGCGGGCGCGGCGCTCCTCGCCCTCCGCGGCCGCGGCTGCCGCTCTGCGCCGGCGCGGCAGGCGCATCCTGCGGCGCCGCCCCAAAGACCATCGCTCCGCTCATGGCGGCAGCAGTCGCCGCCATCATGCTGTTCACGAATCTCCGACGGCTTCTCGCATCGATGCCCATGGCCCCTCCGATGTGGCGCCCAGACCGGGCTGCCGGCCGACGCCCGACAGGGCAGATGATCGGTCAGACGGGCGGTCCCGGCAAGACCTTCGAGGGGGCCCGCCGCGCGCCGGGATCCCTACGAATAGCGGTCGTTCAGCCATGGCTCCGCGGTCCTGGAATAGCCGCGTCGTTCCCAGAAGCCGAGCTGCTCGTGGGTCAGGAAGTCGATCCGGCGCACCCACTTCGCTCCCTTCCAGGCGTAGAGCTTCGGCGTGATCACCCGGACCGGGCCGCCGTGCTCGCGTGGCAGCGGCCGGCCTTCCCAGGTGTGCACGAGGAGGACGTCGTCCTCTGTCGCACGCGCGAGCGGCAGGTTCGTGGTGTAGGGAATGCCGGTGAGCGGCTCCGTGTCGGAGCCGGTGAACAGCACGTATCGCGCGTCATCGTCGGGCACGGTCAGCTCCGCGAGATCGCGCATGCGGACGCCGCGCCAATGGTTGTCGAACCGGCTCCATGTCGTGACGCAGTGAAAATCGCTGACGTCCTCGGTCTGAGGCAGCGCCATGAAATCGTCCCAGGTCAGCGTGACCGGGTTGTGCACGCGGCCGCCGACCTCGAGTCGCCACGCCGAACGCGCAATGTCCGGTACACCGCCCAGATCGAGGACTGGCCAGTTCTTCACGACGTGCTGCCCGACCGGCAGCTTCGGCAGGCCGTCGCGGTTGGCCGGCCCGGTGCCCTGCGGCGGTCCGCTCCGCCCGACGTCGACGTTCACGGCCTCGGCATGCAGCCGCTTCTGCCGTTCGATGTAGGCGAGCCGTCTGGCGACGAGGTCCTCGCGACCCATGAGCGATCGATTGTACCGGGCGACGATCAGCCGAGGGATGACATAATCGGCGTGCACGAGGACCGAGGAGACGCACCACATGCACAGACTGGCGATTGCCGCGCTGTCACTGGCACTTCTGCCGACCGGCGCGAACGGACAGATCAATGCAGGCGGCCTGAAGCCCGAGGCGAGCGTGCCGTTCACGCTGACCCGGGTGGCGGAGTTCAAGCTGCCCTGGCGCGTCGCGTTCCTGCCCGACGGACGGATGCTGATCACGGAGAAGGTCGGCCCCGTGTGGCTCGTCACGCAGGAGGGCGCCAAGACGCCGGTGGCGAACGTGCCGGAGGTCCTCTATCAGGGCCAGGGCGGCATGCTCGGCGTCTTCCTCTCGCCGCACTACGGGACGGACCACAACGTCTATCTCACCTACTCCGAGCCGGGCGATGGCGGATCGAGCCTCGCGCTGGCGCGGGCGCGGCTGGCCCTCGGACAGGGATCGGCGAGTCTGGACGGCCTGCAGGTGATCTGGCGCCAGATGCCCAAAGGCCGCGGCGGTCAGTTCGGCGCCCAGATCGCATTCTCGCCCGATGGACAATATCTGTTCCTTGCCGTCGGCGAACGGCAGCGTATGACCCCGGCGCAGGATCCCAATCAGGAACTGGGCAAGATCCTGCGGCTCACGCTCGACGGCAAGCCGGCGCCGGGCAATCCGATGGCGGGCCGGACGGGCGCATCCAGCGTGCCATTGATCAATCCGCCGCAGGACACGGAGGTCGCCAAGACCGCTCCCGTGATCAGCACGTACACGTTTCCTGGGCCGAACCTCGCGCCCGCGGAGACGTGGAGCACCGGCCACCGGACGCCGTACGGCCTCGCGTTCGCGCCGGACGGCCGGCTGTGGGAAGCCGAGCACGGCCCGCGCGGCGGCGACGAGTTGAACCTGATCGAGCCCGGGAAGAACTACGGCTGGCCACTCGTCTCGTACGCGACCAACTACAACGGCGTGCCGGTTCCGGGCCCCGACACGCGGCAGGACCTCACGAAGCCGGTCATCTACTGGACCCCGATCATCGCGCCGGGCAGCTTGACCTTCTATAAGGGCGCGATGTTCCCGCAGTGGAACGGATCGGCGCTCCTGGGCGGCATGGCGACGTCGACGATCAACCGGATCACGTTCGACGGCAAGGGCGGCGCCACGCCCGCCGAGCGCTGGGCGGTGGGCCACCGCATCCGCGATATCGAAGTAGCGCCGGACGGCGCGGTGTGGCTGCTCGAGGACGCCAATCCCGGCGGGTTGTTCCGGGTGACGCCGGCCGGCAAGTAGCGACGCGTCACTCGCTGCGCAGCACCACCGCCGGATCGACGCTGACGGCGCGCCGCATGGGGACGAGCGCCGCCGCGAACGCCGTCACCGCGAGGAGCGCGCATGCCAGACCCAGCGTCGTGACGTCATTCGGCTTCTGGTTGAACAGGAGCGACTCCAGGTATCGGGACAGCCCGAACGATCCGCCGAGACCTATCGCCAGACCGATGCCGAGCAGCCAGCCGATGTCGACGGTCACCATGCGGAGGATGCCGCCGGGCCGCGCGCCGAGCGCCATGCGAACGCCGATCTCGGTCCGGCGCCGCGCCACGATGTACGACATCACGCCATACAGCCCGAGCATAGACAGCAGCACCGCGAGCAGGCCGAAGCCTTCCGAAAGGTCCGCCACGAGGCGCTCTCTGAGCACGCTCTGCGCGATTTGGTCGTCGAGGTCGTGGAACTCGACGAGGAGACGCCCGTCGACCTCGGCCATGCGCTGCTTGACGCCGGCCGTGATCGCACCCACCGGCCCGCGCGCGCGAATGACGATGCTCAGGCTGTCTCCCGGGTCGGCGTCCTGCGCGACCGGCAGGAACGCGATCGCGCGGGGCGCTTCGCGGAGCGCGTTGTACTTCGTATTGCCGACGACGCCGACCACCCGGAACACGGGGTCGATCTCGCCGGCATAGGCTTCGTAGCGGAACGTTCGCCCAACCGCCTGGAGGCTGCCGAGGATGTCGCGGGCGAACTTCTCGTTGACAATGGCGACGCGCTCGGCGACCGCAGTGTCGTTCCGGTCGAAGTCTCGGCCGGCCATGAGCGGAATCCCCAGCGTCCGGAAGTACCCCGGACCGACGCGGTTGAACCACGTCAGCGTGCCGCCGTTCGCCGTCGCGTCGTTGTCGGCATTGACATTCTCGTTCCATGCATTGCCGCTGAACGGACTCATCGCGACCAGGCTGGCCGATGCCACGTCCGGGAGCCGGTCGATCCGATCACCGAGCTCGCGAAACATCTCCAGGCGATGCGGGACATCGAGGTCGGGCAGCCTGCCGCTGATGTCCGCGACGAGGACGCCCTTGGTGACGAGTCCGGTGTCGGTCGTCGTCAGGTTCCGCAGACTGCGCGCGAGCAGGAGGGCGCCGACCAGCAGCACGAAGGAAAGCGCGATCTGAAACACGATGAGGGCCCGCCGGAAGCCGTGACGTTCGGCCGCCGCGCCGCGCCCGCCGCGCATGGCGGCAATCGGCGCGGTCCGCGTCGCCCGGATCGCCGGCACCAACCCGAACAGAAAGACCGTCGCGACCGCGACGGCTGCCGTGAAGCCCACGACACGCCAGTCGACGGTCAACGGCACGTCCAGGCGCTCCCCACCGGTGTTGAGGAACCAGACGACTCCACGGCCGAGCTGGTGTGCGAGCCAGGACCCCAGAAGCGCTCCGGCCGCGGCCAGGAGGAGGCTCTCCGTCATCAATTGCGCGACCAGCCGGCGGCGCGAGGCGCCCAGGGCCTGACGCAAGGCCACCTCCCGCTCGCGCACGCTCGCTCGGGCGAGCAGCAGGTTGGCCAGGTTCGCGCAGGCAATCAAGAGGACGAAGGCGGTGCTCGCCAGCAGGATCCAGAGCGGCGCCTGAATCTCCCGGCGCACGTCCGACACGCCTGTATACGCGGGAACGGCGGTCAGCCGGTTCGCCAGATACTTCGTCACGGCGTCGGCCGCGTACACCTCCGGCTGGGTCTCACGGAAGATCGTGGGTGAAATGCTCCTCAAGTGAGCCGACGCCCGATCCACGGTCCAGCCGGGCTTCAGCCTGGCGAGCGGCGTCAGCCACCAGGCAATCCGATTCGTGAGTCGACCCTTCCCGTCCTCCGCGAGCAGGGCGTCCGCGCAGATCGGCACCGCCACGTCGAACCGCCGCGCGGGCTCCACGCCGAAGAACGGGCGCGGCGTGACGCCGAGGACGGGCAAGCGCCGGCCGTTCAACCGGATGTCGCGGCCGATCACGGCGGGATTGCCGCCGTACTCCCGCTGCCAGAACCCGTAGTCGAGGAGGGCGCCTGCCCGTGAGCAGTCCTTCGGATCGGTATCGGACGGAAGCCAGCGTCCGAGCGCGGGAGCCACGCCAAGCACGTCGAGGAAATTCGGCGTGACGAACAGCCCTTCGGCATAACGGACGTCGCCGCTCTCCGCGAGATTGAAGCGCGTCGTGCCGAACGCGAGCACCCCCGTGAAGGCCTTCTGGAGACGCGAGAGCTCGTCGACCTGCGCGTACGTGAAGACCCGGTGACGGCCGGAGGACCATCCCGACGCATAGAACCCCGGCGCCGCGTCGATGGCGACGAGCTGGCCGGGGTCGCGAACGGGCAGACCGCGCAGACCGATGGCGTTGATGAGCTGGAAGATCGCCGAATTGGCGCCGATGCCGAGCGCGAGCGACAGCACGGCCACGATCGTGAAGGCGGGCGCCCCACGCAGTTGCCTGGAGCCGTACCGGACGTCTGAGACCAGCCGTTGCAGCCACCGCGCGATCTCCATGTCGCCGACCTCCTCCCGCCGGCTGGCGTAGTTGCCGAATCGGCGTGCCGCTTCCCGGCGAGCCTGCTCCGGCGTCAAGCCACGAGCCATGAGCTCGTCCGTCAACTCTTCGATGTGGAACGCGAGCTCATCGTCCACGTTGACCGACACGCTCTTCGAGCGGAATACGTTGAGGACTCTCCGGTACCAGCTCATCGCGTCCGTCCTTTAGCTGGGCTTCAGCACGAGGGCGACTCCGCGAGTGAGCCGCCGCCAACTCTCCTTCTCCCGCGCCAGCTCCGCGCGGCCGCGTGCGGTGATCTCGTAGAACCTCGCCCGCCGGCCCTTCTCCGTGATCTTCCACGTCGCTTTCAGCCACCCGGCCTGCTCCATGCGATGGAGTGCGGGATAGAGCGACCCCTCTTCGATCCTCAGGAGGTCGGAGGACGCGGACTGGATCAGCCCGCACAGCGCATACCCGTGAGCGACGCCGTTGGTCTCCAGCGTCTGCAGGATCAGCAGGGTCAGGGTGCCCTGGAGGATGTCGTTCTTGGTCTGGCTCATACCTAACTAGTTAGGGATAAGAGTATCGGCCTGTGCCCTGCCGGTTGTCAAACGCCGCGAACCCGACGCGCCGGGCGTCACTCACCCGGCGTTTGGCGTCTCCCAGGACAGCATCGAGCGGCTGAACGCGTTCTCCGCCGACCCGCAGTACTTCGCGGGGAAGATTGCGGTCGCCTCGGATGCGGACGCCGCGATCGCGAAAGACTACGGCCTCACGTCGAACGCAGGGCGGCCGGGCGCTGGCGCGGCCGGTCGCTGTCTACGACAGGTTCGCGAGCACGGTGTCGTAGATCATCCGCACGGCCGGGTCCTCGGGCACCTCGATCGTGTACAGGCCCGTGTAGCCGAGCGACTCGGTGAACCGGATGGCCGTGCCGAGGTCCCAGTGCGGCGTCATCTTCACGTGCAGGTTGCCGGAGTTGGTCTTCAACGTGCCGCGAATCGCGTCGTGGAGCTCCTGCTGGCTGAGGAACCGGCCGGTCCGGCCGAAGTCGAGATTCGTGTAGGCGCCTGACGCACCCGCGCACTGCTGCATCAGGCCCCAGATGGCCCGCGCGCGGTCCGGGTAGTCGGCCGGCGGCCCGTACGCCGCACTGCTGAACGGCCGGCACTCGGCAGAGATCTTGATGCCCTTGGGCTTCGCGTAGTCCTGAAACGCCTTCCACGCGGCGATCGCGTCGGCCTTGTTCGCCTCGGACAGTCCGGTCTGGTTGATCAACAGGCGCGTCGCGCCCAGAATCGGGGCGGCATCTGCCCACTTCCGCGCGCGCGCGAGCCAGGCGTCGCGCTTCTCCGTCGTGTCCAACTGCGTGATCTGGCCGATCTCGAGGTTGATCTGGTTCGCGTGGACGCCAGCCGCGTCGAGCCGTCCCCTCATCTCCTTGAAGAACCCGGGATCGGGATCGCTCGCGCCCTGCGCGAGATGCGAGTGCTGGAACTCGACGTTCGTGACGCCGTAGTTCTCGACCAGGAACCGGGGCACGTCGAGCACCGCCAGCGTCTTGCCCGCGCCCGGCGCCGGATCCCACGGCAGCTTGATGACGCTGCTGTAGTCGAGCGTCATGATGCCGATGCGGCGGAGCTTCTCGGCCGCCACCGGCGCCGGCCCCTGACCCGCGGCAACGGCCGCCGCGGGAATGTCTGCGTCCGGCCTGGTCGGCGCCGCCCGTCGCTGCGTGGCGGCAACGGCTCCTGCCGCTGCCGCGCCCAGGCCCGCGAGGGCGCTCGTCAGAAATGTGCGTCGTTGCATGCGTCCCCCAAAAATCAGATGGAACGGGTCGAATT
Organism: uncultured Acidobacteriota bacterium; assembly: GCA_963764505.1. Taxonomy (GTDB): domain Bacteria; phylum Acidobacteriota; class Vicinamibacteria; order Vicinamibacterales; family SCN-69-37; genus CAVXSP01. Next base: position 195,552 of record CAVXSP010000003.1, read on the forward strand.
ATGCGGCCCGGACACGGGAGACGCAATCGAGCGGCGCCCGGGGCGGCGCCCGCGCCTCCTCCACGGCCCGAGCTGGGCGCGCGCCGGCACGTGTTCGGCGAGCCGAGGGTATCATCGAGTGCGTGCGCGCTCAGCCCTGGAGGCCCGGCATGCGGCGACTCGCAATCGTCCCCGGACTGGGGAATCTGACCGTTTGCGCACGCCGCGCCGCGGCAGGCGGGGTGGCGCTCGAAGCCCGGTAGGCCGGCCAGCAAGCGGCGGCCATCCGCTGCCAGGAGGCTTTTGAATGTTTCTCGGAACGCTCGCGCTGCTGGCGTGCATCCTGGCCGCGACAGGTCAGCCGGCCGCATCGACGCCGCAGCGGGCCGAACGGCCCGATGCCGTCATGCAGAACCTGGTGGACGGCTACGCGCGGCATCATCACGGCAAGGTGGCGCTCTTCGCGAAGGCGCTTCGCACCGGACAGACCGTGGCCATCGATCCCGACGTCCCGGTCGCCACGGCATCCGTGATCAAGCTCGCGGTCATGCTCGAAGCGATGTACCAGGTGCGCGACCACCGGGTCTCGTTCGACGACGTGCTGCATCTTCGCAAGGAGGATCAGGTGTCCGGCTCGGGCGTGCTGCTCCTGTTCCGCACGCCGGCGGACATCAGCTTCGAGACGGCGATCGCGCTGATGATTACGCAGAGCGACAACACGGCGGCCAATCTCGTGCTGGCGCACGTCGGCCGCGAGAACGTCAACGAACGCCTGCGCACGCTTGGTTTCCAGGTCACGACGAGCGTGCGGCCGATCGGCCGGCCCGGCGAAGGTGACCCGAGCCCCGAGCTGAAGCCGTTCGGCATCGGGCGAACGACCGCACGGGAGATGGCGGGCATTCTCGAGTCGATCGACCGCTGCGATCTCGGCGATCCGACCCTCTGCGCGAGGATGATCGACATCCTGGAGCATCAGTTCTGGCGCAACGGCATTCCCCACTATCTGGAAGACGCAGACACGACCGAGGTCGCCAGCCACGTGGCCAACAAGACCGGCAGTCTCGACAGAGTGCGCAACGATGTCGGGCTCGTCTACACGAAGGACGGTCCGATCGTCATCTCGGCGTTCACCTACGACAACGCCGATACGAGCTGGACGCCCGAGAACGAAGGCGAGCTCCTGATTGCCAGGGTGGCGAGGACTCTGGTCAACGGCTGGGCTCCGCGCGGCCTGGGCAGGGAATCGACGACCGCCACGTCGCTCGCGAAGTGAGATGCGGTCCCACCGCATTGTCCGTCGCTGGCGGCGACGGCTCGCGCCGGATCCGGCAAACCGTCCCGCCAAGGCGCCGCCGCGCGTGTCGACCCGGCTGCGCCGGTTGTTCTGGCACTGGCTGCCGTGGACCGCGCTGACGGTCTGGCTCCTGGTCGAGCGCAAGTGGACCGCCGCCGGCGGCACCGGCGTCATGGCCTGGATCAGCTTCCTGATTGCGCCGGTCGAGCATCCGCCGCAGCACGGTCTCGACCACGAGTTTGCGATCCAGGATCCTGAGTTCCTGCCGACCCTCGCTGGCGTCACCGGGCAGAACGCGAGTCCCGGCAACTCGATTACGGTCCTCAACAACGGCGATGAGTTCTACCCCGCCATGCTGGAGGCGGTCCGTTCCGCACGGGAGTCAATCACGATCGAGGCGTACATCTACTGGGCGGGGGAGATCGGCGAGGAGTTCGCCCGCGCATTGGCCGACCGATCGCGCGACGGCGTCGCAGTCAAGATCCTGCTCGACGCGGTCGGCTGCTCCACCATCGGCGAGAACATCCTGGAGATCCTCGCGGACGGACACTGCCACGTCGCCTGGTACAACCCGATCCGCTGGTATTCGATCGGGCGGCTGAACCACCGGACACACCGCAAGTCGCTCATCGTGGACGGTCGGGTCGCCTTCACGGGCGGCGCCGGCATCGCGGACCACTGGCGCGGGCACGCGCAGGATCCGCAGCACTGGCGCGACATGCAGATTCGCATCGAGGGACCCGCCGTCCGGCCGCTGCAGACGGGCTTCTCGCACAACTGGCTCCAGTCCACGAGCGAGCTGATCACCGGCGAGCGCTTCTTCCCGACCGCGTCCGATGCCGGCCGCCTGCGAGCGTTCACGATCATGAGCTCGCCTGAAATCGGCGCCTCGGCGGCGCGGACGATGTACTACCTGTCGATCGTCTGCGCCCGGCGGTCGATCTACATCGCGAACCCCTATTTCGTGCCAGACGAGGTCGCCGTCGCCGCGCTCGTCGATGCGCACCGGCGCGGCGTCGACGTGCAGATCATCGTGTCCGGCATCCACAACGATACCTGGCTGGCCAGGCGCAACAGCGTGCGGCTGTACGGACAGCTGCTGCGAGAGGGCATCACGATCCTCGAGTACAACCGAACCATGCTGCACCAGAAGACGATGGTCATCGACGGGTTGTGGGCGACCGTCGGCACCACGAACTTCGACAACCGGTCCTTCGCGCACAACGAAGAGAACAACGTCTGCGTGTACGACGCCGACTGGGCGGGCGAACTGCGTCGCGTCTTCCTCGACGATGCGCGGATCTCGGACCGCGTCACCTACGAGGCGTGGCGCCACCGCGGCCTGGCCGCCAGAGCCGGCGAATTCGCGGCGGCGTTCCTGGAGGATCAGGTCTAGCTGCGCGCGGAGCGACTCCGTGGACACGCCTTCCCGCGCCAACTTCGTGGACGACCTGCGCGATCCCCGCATCGCGCTGTTCGCTGGCGTGGCAGACGCCGAGCTCCTGCGCGCGCACGGCCTGTTCGCTGCGGAAGGCCGCGTCGTCGTCCGGCGTCTTCTCGACGATGCGCGCTATCGGATCCGGGCGATTCTGCTCAACCCGGCGGCGGCACGCCACCTCGCTTCGTGTCTCACGGCCACCGACGCGCCGGTCTATGTCGCGCGCCCGGACGACTTCGCAACGCTGACCGGCTACAACTTCCACCGCGGCTGCCTCGCGCTCGTCGAGCGCCCGGCGCCGCTTCCGACCGAGGCGCTGCACGAAGTTCGGCTGCTCGTCGTCCTCGACGGCGTGTCCAACGCCGACAACGTGGGCGGCATCTTCCGCAACGCGGCGGCGTTTGGCGCAGGCGGCGTGCTGCTCGACCCCGCGAGCTGTGACCCGTTGTATCGCAAGGCGATCCGGACCTCGATGGCCGCGGCGCTGCGGATCCCATTCGCGCGTGCGCGCGACTGGCCCGTCGCCCTCGCGGCGCTTCGCGCGGCGGGATTCACGCTCGTCGCGTTGACGCCCGGGGAGCCGTCCGAGCCGATCGAGGAGGTTGCGCACAAGCTCGGCGGATCGAAGGTCGCACTCGTCGTCGGCAACGAAGGCGCGGGCCTCTCGGCCGCCGCCATCGCTGCGGCCGACTACCGCGCTCGGATCGCCACCTCTGGAGACGTGGACTCGCTGAACGTCGCGGTCGCCACAGGCATCGCGCTCCACCGGCTCGGTGCGAGAGGGGACGCGTGACCGGCGATACCGCCGCCGACGATCGCGATGATCGGCGACGTCAACGCCTTCAACTCCTCGAACGGTCCCCGGAAGACGCGGCCGCAGCTTCGGCGCCTCGCGGTTCGCAGAACGGGTCCATCGGGACCGGCGCGTACTCGACCTCGAGGATCTCGAGGCGTTCGGTCTTCTTCGGCGCCCGCAGGACGACGCGGTCGCCCGGGCTCGACTTCATCAGCGCGCGAGCCAGCGGCGACCTCCAGCTGATGTAACGGCGGTTCAGGTCCACTTCGTCGATGCCGACGATGCTGACGACGTGTTCGTGACCGCCGGCGTCCTTGTAGGTGACCGTTGCCCCGAAGAACACGCGCGTGGCTGCCGATGCCGGCCGTGGCGCGGCCGGATCGACGACTTCGGCGGCATCGATGCGCTTGGTCAGGAAGCGGATCCGCGAGTCGATCTGGCGCAGCCGCCGCTTGCCGTAGAGGTAGTCGGCGTTCTCGCTGCGATCCCCGTTGCTGGCGGCCCATGCCACGACCTGCGTGACCGCGGGCCGTTCCCGGTTCATCAGAAACCGGTGCTCGTCCTTCAGGCGCTCCAACCCGGCGGGCGTGATGTAGTTCTTCAGCTTCGGCCCCGGCGCGTCGCGCACGGGTTCTCTCAGAGGTCTCTTCGTTCGCATGGCCAAAGCCGATGAGCCTCAGAGAGCCTTGCGCGCTTCGATCAGCTCGGCACGGGCCGGCGTGTCGGCCCGGTCACACATCTTCACGAGTTGGGCGTAGTACCGAACGAGCCCGCGCGCGATCGCCGGACAGCGACGCGGCCCTTGCCGCCCCGTACAGCGCCCGGAACCGGTTCGGCTCTCTTTTCAAGGTCGCCTCGAATTCCTTCAGGGCCGCGGCGGGCTGCTTGACGTCCAGGAGCATCTCGCCGAGCATCTCGCGCGCCGGCGCCAGCGGACCGGGAGTTACCGCAGACTTTTCGGTCTCGTCCTCCATGGCCGCCGCCGTGCGGAGCTCCGCGAGCGCGGCATCGGTCCGCTTGTCGACAAAGGCGAGCCAGGCAGCAGCTTCGTGCCGCTGGATGTCGGTTTGCTCTGCCCAGTATGACTCCTGGCGGCTCGCGAGCGTCCGCGTAATGTCCGCGAGAGCGTCCACGGACGCCTTGATGATCTCGCGATCGCCAGTATGCCCGGCGCCGACGGCGCGCGCGAGATAGGTGAGCGCCTCGGTGAACGGATAGTCCGTCGGCTTGGGCACGAGCGCCGAAGCTTCGCTCCACGCGCTGCGTTCGAGCGCGAACCTCGCGGGAATCGCAGCCATTGCAAAGTAGGCCGCCAACGGAGGAGTCGCACCGGCGTCCGTTCTGGCGTCGTACCGCCCCGCCACTTCGGGCAACGCCTCGACGAGCGAGCGGGCCTGCGCATCCTGCGCCATCTGCAGATACGCGTACGTCCGGTAGTCCATCGTGTGCAGCTGTTCTCCGACGACCCCGTCGCGGCGCGCGGCCTCGGCCGACGCGATGTTCGCGTCGATCGATTCCTGCCACAGTCCCACCAGAGTGAACGTGTGCGACGGCATGTGGTGGGCGTGCGGCGAGTCGGGCGCGATCTTCGCGTAACGCCGGGCCGCCTCGATCGCGCGCGGGGCGAGCGGCGGATAGTCGTACGTGTGGATGATGTAGTGGGCCAGGCCCGGATGGTCGGGCAGCGTCGCAAACAGCCGTTCGAGGATCGCGCCAGCCTTCAGCGGCTCGGCAAGCGACGAATCCGGCGGCGACGAGGCCGCGACCACGGCGATCGACAACGCGTGGAAGATCGCGGCTTCGGGGTCGTCTGCGTAAGTTGAGGCCAGCGCGGCCATCGCGTCGCGATACGCGATGAGGCGGCTGAGCTGATCGACCACCTCGGAGCGCTCGTACAAATGCGCGACGGCGTCGATGTACCGGCCTTCTCGCACGGTTCGCGCCCCGATCGTGCGTGCGCGCTGGACCGCGTCGCTGCCCAACCGAAGCACCGGCGCGGGCCGAACGCCGACGCCGAAGGGATTGCCCCAACGGCTCAGCGCGATGCCCCATTCGGCAATGGCGCAGGAGGGATCGGTGCTGAGGGTGTCGCCGAACCCGCTGACGGCCCGACCGAACTCGAACGAGTGCAGCAACGCGACGGCCCGGTTGAATCGAGCCTGCGCCTCAGGTGTGCACGATGTCGCGAACGCCACCGTCCCGAGGTCGCCCGAGGCGACATGACCTTGCTCTCGAGTCGCGGCCAGGGCTCCGGTCACGAAAACGAGCGCTAACGCGATCGAGGGCTTCATGCGTCCCTCCGATTGAGATCAATCAGGACCCCGCCCCGCGGCCGGCGCCTCCACGCCGGCCAGGCGCCGCGGGCGGCTTTCCGGCCGCGATCACCGCATCGGCGCCCGCCGGAACCGCGCGGGTGACGCCGACGCGGTCGCCGAGGTCCATCAGCGCCTTGTTCTCGGCGGTCATCGCGGGCCACTTCGTCAACGAGCCGCCGTTCGGGTCGCCGGTCTTGACGAAATTGGCCACGTACGAGGAGACCTGATCGGCCAGGCGGCGATCGACGTCCGTGAAGTTGCGTCCAGGCGACAAATGGAGCGTGTTGAATTCGTACGGCACGTCGGACGTGTGGAACGCCCCGTAGCGTCCCGATTCCGGTCCCGGCTCCACGTGGGTGAACAGATACGCGAACACCGGCTTCGTGCCGCCGCGAATCGCGAGCCAGTCCACCAGCTTCAGATTGAAAGCGCGATCCACGGCCTCGCGCTGCGCCGACCGAGCGGCCTGCGCATCATCGTCTCCCGGGTAGAACTCGAGGAACTCGGCCGCGCGATCGCCGTAGCGCTCGGCGGCCTCGGCCTTCCAGCTCTGCGCCGTGACCGGCGCGCGCGAGACGAAGAGATCGTTCAGCGTATAGCCGATCATCACGGGCACGTCGCTCGCGAACGGACGAGGGCCCGTGGCCTCGGGAATGATGCGTCCGTCGGCGACGAGCCCGCCGCGCCCGCCCACCGTGTTGGCCTGCGCGGCCGGCAGCGCGCGCGCCTCCTTGATCGACGACACGCCCGCGCGGCCGAATGCCTCCACCGCGGCCCGTTCGGCCGTCGCCCTCGGCGTGTAATTGCCATTGGTGCCTGGGGCGGCCGGGCTCTGGATGATCGCGCCCCGGAAGAGGCCCTTGGCGACCGGTGAGACGAGCAAGGCCTGTTCCGACATCGCGCCGGCGGACTGTCCCGCAAGCGCGACCTTCGCGGGATCCCCGCCGAAGGCCGCGACGTTGTCGCGGACCCACTGGAGCGCCGCAATCTGATCCTGGATGCCGTAGTTGCCCGACGCCCCACCCTGCTCCGTCGTGAGCTCGGGGTGCGCCATGAACCCGAGGCTGCCCACGCGGTAGTTCACGTTCACGACGACGAGCCCCTTCTTCGCGAGATTGACGCCGTTGTAGACCGCGACGGCCCCGGAGCCTTCGTTGAAGCCTCCGCCGTAGATATAGAAAAGGACGGGAAGGGTCGCCGCCGGACGCGCGGTGCCGGCAAGGTTGGCCGGCGTCCAGACGTTGAGATAGAGGCAGTCCTCCGAAACGCCGGGCGCTTCGGGGGTCATGTACTCGCTCGTCCACTGTGCCCGGCCGCCCGGCGCCAGCGTCTGGGTGCATGCCGGGCCGAACGCTTTCGCCGGTCGCGGCTGCCCACCCCAGCTCGCCGGCGGCTTTGGCGGCGCCCACCGGAGATCGCCCACCGGCGGCGCGGCGAACGGCACGCCCAGGAAGACGTTCACCCCGTTGTCCACGGTGCCCTCGAGCACGCCCTGCGCCACCGTGACGCGCGGATCGGCCGCCCGGGCCGAAAGGCCCAGCGCCATCACCGCGGCGGCTGCCGTCAGAATCGTCAGTTGCTTCATGCGGACATTCTGCCGGAGACGAGACTGCCTGTCGAACGGCATGTCGGCGAACCTCAGGTCCGGCCTTCGCAGTCCTCGCAGACGTGGTGAGATGACCGCGTCACCGGGGCCTCTGCGTCTTCGACCGGGATCGGCGCCGCCGCGCAACGCGGCGCGTCCTCGCCCGTGCCGTAATCCGGTCCATGATGGCGGCCTCGCGGCGATGCAGACCCTCGAGCCGTGTGCCGTGCGCCCTGAGGAGATCGCTCCGCGCGATGATTCCGACCAGACTGCCGGTTGCGGGATCGACGACCGGCAGGCGCCCGACGTCTTCCCGGACCATCTCATCTGCCGCCTCACGCAACGTCCAATCGAAGCCCGCGACGACAGGCGCGCGCCGGACGAGATCGGCGACCGGACACTCGTCAGGCGGCAGGTGCCCAGCCAGATCGCGACGGGTGAGCACGCCGAGGAGCCGGCCAGCGCCATCCACGACGGGAAAGCCGTGGTGGAAGGGGCCGACGTGTCGGTCGAGGAGGCGCGCCCGCGCGTCGCCTAGCGGCTCGTCGGCTCGGATCGTGACGACCTGGCTCGACGCCCAGTCCCCCACGAGCTGCTGCCGCAGATGGTCGACCTCGTAGCCTGCGTCGATCGGCGATCCGCTGCGGGCGATCTTCTCCGTCATGATCGAGTGGCGCATCCAGAGGGTGGAGACGAGATAGGCTGCTGCGCAGCCGCCCAACAGCGGCAGCAGACCGACCGGCTGGCGCGTCGTTTCGAGGGCAAAAACCACCCAGGCGAGCATCGAGTGCGAGGCAGCAGAGAACAGGGCTGCCATGCCGACCAGCGCGGCCAGCCGCGGATCGACGCCGGCATGTGGAAGCGCGCTGGCGACCGCGGCCCCCGCGGCGGCCCCGAGCGCGCCGCCCACCGTGAACAGCGGCGCGAGGGTGCCACCCGACGTGCCGCTGCCAAGCGCAATGGACCAGGAGACGAATTTCAGGATCCCAAGCACCAGCAGCGCACGCCACGTGAGCAGGCCCCGCAACGCACGCTCGATGTTCTCGTAGCCGACACCAAGCGTCGACGGCTCGATGAATCCGACGACGCCGACGGCCACGGCGCCGATCGCCGGCCAATACATCCAGTGCAGCGGCAGTCGCTCGAACGCGTCCTCCACGGCGTAGACCGCGCGGGTGGCGATGACTCCGGCGACACCCATGAGCGCACCCAGGACCACGTACGCCGCTATCGCCGCGCCGCCCGGCTGGGAGACCGCCGCCATGGCGAACATCGGGCCGCCGCCGCGGAACGCGAAGCGCACGGCGGTCGCCGCGACGCTGGCCAGTGCGACCGGTATCATCGACCGCGCGCGGAACTCGAACAGCAGAAGCTCGATCGCCAGGAGCACGGCCGCGACCGGCGTCCCGAACGTCGCCGCCATGCCGGCCGCCGCGCCGGCCGCGAGCAGCGCCTTCCGTTCGACCGCCGTCACGGCGATGATCTGACCGACCACCGAACCGAGGGCGCCGCCTGTCGCGATAATCGGCCCTTCGGCGCCGAAGGGACCGCCGGTCCCGATCGCGATCGCGGCCGAGAGCGGCTTCAGCACCGTCACTCGTGCCGGAATGCGGCTGCGATTGAACAGGACCTGCTCCATGGCTTCGGGGATGCCATGGCCGCGGATCGCCGTAGACCCGTACCGGGCCATCAGGCCGACAACGAGTCCGCCCAGGACCGGCGGGCCCACCACGAGCCACCCGAGGTGGTGCCCGGCCGGGCTGGCGGTCGTCCACGCCCACCGGCCGTAGAACGACAGATTCGTCACGAGCGCGATCAGTGCCCGGAGCCCTTCGGCCACGAGTGCGGCCGCGCTGCCGAGCACGAGCGCGATGCCGCTCATGAACACCACGCGATGGTCGACCGCACGCGCGGCACGGAGGGCCGCCGGCCGGCGGGCCGGCGTGAGCGACGGCGCAATCGGAAGGCCGTCAGCCATGCCGCCTCCGCTTCTCGAAGAACATCCCGGGCCGCCGCACCGTCGCCATCGTGTCCGCCATTCGGGCGAGGGCGGTGGCCACCGTTCGACGGGTGGCCGGCGCCAGGTGGAGCACGGCGTCGATCAACCGCTCCTGAGCGGCGTCGGGCGCTGCCGCCAGAGCCGCGCCGCCCGCGGCCGTCAGCGCGAGAATGCGGCGCCGGCCGTCACGCGAATCGGGGTGCGCCGCCACCAGCCTTCGCGCCCTCAGGCGCGAGACGACGACCGAGACCGAGCTCTGGTGCGTGAACGTGCGGGCGGCGAGCTCGTTCACCGAAAGCGGCCCGGAGTCGGCGAGCCGGCGCAGCACGAAGAGCTGCGCGCCGGTGAGACCGACGCGGCGCTGGGCCTCCCGTGAGGACTCGTGCAGCCCGTGGACGATGCGCCGGATGCCGTCCAGGACCCGCTGTACGTCGGCGCCGCCATATGTATTGGTGCCCATATATCTCGACCAGTCTATCAGACCGGTCCTGGCCGGGCTCCACGGCCCCGCCCCGACGTTGCCCACCGTGTACGATCGCCGCGAGACGCATGGCCGCACCACAGCCGTTTCTGACGCTGCACCTGACGCCGCGTGGTCATCTCGTGGCCGCGTACGACGACGGCGCGCCGCCGATTGACGGAGCGGCCGCGGATCGGCTCGCGGCCGCGTTCGCCCAGGGTGCTGGCCCCGGTCTGTTGCAGCTGGGGGCGTCGGAGGTCACGACGCCGCTGCCGGCGGTGATCGGCTTCTGGCGCGCCTTCGCGACCCGTTACGTGACGGCCGTCTGCCATGCATCCGAGGCCATCGTGCAGATGGAGGTCGCAGCCCCGTCGTCCGGCGAACTGACCGAGGTCGCGGCCTCAGCGCCGCCAATGACCGGTCTCGAGTATCTGAACGCGGGCGCGCTCGCGGCCCTCTGGGCGGCGCTCGACACGGCGTTTCGCGCGGCCTTTTCGCGTTCGGCCCAGCCACTCCAGGCGTTTCTCCATTCCCGACATCCGGCCTGGAGCGTCGTCGGCCGCGTGCATTTCAATCTCGCGGAATACAAACTCGACCCCGAGACGCCCTTCGCGTTCCTCGCCACCTACACGGTTTCGCTCTCCGCCTCCGGCGCCGCACAGCACGCGCCGCTCGGTCGCGCGCTGACGGAGTACGCGGGTGCGGCGAATCGGACCAGACTGCTTGCGCTCCTCGTGCCGCTTCAACGCGCCGCCGAGAAGTGTGACTGGCTCGAGACGATGGTGGACAACGGCGATGTGTTCCATCCCCTGCGGTGGACGGCCGGGGACGCGTATCGCTTCCTGCAGGCGGTCCCACAGTTCGAGGCCGCAGGGCTCGTCGTGCGTCTGCCCGCGTCCTGGAAGACCGGACGACCACCGCGCCCGCGAGCGACGGCGACGGTCGGCACGAAGGCGCCCTCGGGACTGGGCACGAGCGCCCTGCTCGACTTCCACATGGACGTCACGCTCGACGGCGAGACGCTCACGCGGCAGGAGCTCGCGTCGCTCCTGTCGGCCGCCGACGGGCTGCATCTCGTTCGAGGACGGTGGGTCGAGGTCCAGCGCGAGGCGCTCGGGCGGATCATCGCTTCGTTCGAGCGGGTCGAGCGGCTCTCGAGGGCGGAGGGCGTCACGTTCGCCGAAGCGATGCGTCTCGTCGCCGGCGCGAGGCCCGGCGAGGAGGCCGTCGACCCTGTCGCAGGACGCGAGTGGTCGGAGGTGACTGCGGGTCCATGGCTGCGCCACCTGCTCGCCGGGCTGCGCAGTCCGGAACGACTTGCGCGTCTGGACGCCGGTCCACGGGTCCGCGCCACGCTCCGGCCGTATCAGCACGTCGGCGTACGGTGGCTGCACCTGCTCTCGTCTCTTGGGCTTGGCGCATGCCTGGCCGACGACATGGGTCTCGGCAAGACCCTTCAAGTGCTGGCGCTTCTGGCCGCCCGCCCGAGCGCGCCGAAAGGGACGGTCGCCGCGACGCCGGCCGATCGTCGCCGTCCGGCGCTCATCGTCGCTCCCGCATCGCTCGTCGCCAACTGGATGTCGGAGATGGCGCGATTCACCCCCGCGCTTCGCGTGCTGGTCGCGCATCCGTCGGCGACGCCGCGCAAGGATCTCATGGCGATGGATGACGCCTCGCTGGATCCGGGAATCGACGTCGTCATCACGACCTACGGCACGCTGACGCGCGTGCCGTGGATCGCGGCCGTCCGATGGGATCTCGTCGTGCTGGACGAGGCGCAGGCGATCAAGAATCCGGCCGCCCGGCAAACGCGTGTCGTGAAATCGCTCGAGGCGCGCGCGCGGATCGCGCTGACGGGCACGCCTGTGGAGAACCGCCTGACCGACCTGTGGTCGATCTTCGATGCGATCAATCCCGGCCTCCTCGGGCCGCATCGGGCGTTCGCGCGCTGGACCAAGTCGATGGCCGCCTCGCCGCAGCCAACGTTCGGCCCGCTCCGCGAGCTGGTGCGGCCCTACATCCTCAGGCGGATGAAGACGGACCCGGCCGTGATCCGCGACCTGCCGCAGAAGACGGAGGTGCCGGCGTTCTGCCCGCTGTCGGCGCGGCAGGCCGCGCTCTATCAGCAGGCGGTGGACGAGATGGCGCGAAAGCTCGGGACGGTCCGGGCGATTGAGCGGCGCGGCCTCGTGCTCGCCTACCTCATGCGGTTCAAGCAGATTGCGAACCATCCGTCGCAATGGCTCGGCGACGGCCGGTGGCGCGAGGCCGACAGCGGCAAGTTCCGGCGCCTGGGCGAGATCGCGGAGACCATCGCCGCCCGGCAGGAAAAGGTGCTCGTCTTCACGCAATTCCGCGAGATCACCGGACCGCTGGCCGCCCTGCTGAGGTCGACGTTCGGCCGCCCCGGCGCGGTGCTCCACGGCGGCACGCCGGTCGCCGAACGCCGCGCGCTCGTCACGCGGTTTCAGGAAGACGAGGCGACGCCGTTCTTCGTGCTGTCGCTCAAGGCGGGCGGCGTCGGGCTCAATCTCACGGCGGCCTCACATGTCATACACTTCGACCGCTGGTGGAACCCGGCGGTGGAGGACCAAGCGACGGACCGAGCGTTTCGGATCGGCCAGACCAAACCGGTGCTCATCCACAAGTTCCTGTGCCGCGGAACGGTCGAAGAGAAGATCGACGCGCTCATCGCCTCGAAGCGCCGGTTGTCGGACGGGGTTCTCGCGGGCGGCGGCAGCGCCGAGCTGGCGCTGACGGAGATGCCGGACGACGAGCTGCTGGAGCTGGTGGCGCTCGATATCCACCGCGCGGCGGCGGAGGGATGAGATGAAGTCGAAATACGGCGCGAATCGCTGGGCCGGCGTGTCGTTCGCGTATCTGTACGGCTTCGCGCCCCATGTCGGCGTCGCGTCTCGCCGCGCGCAGGCCGTCCGGCGGCTCGGCGAGTTGCGCAGGAACGGACGACCCGTCACGCCGGTCGTCATCGAAGGGCGCAAGATCGCGACGACGTTCTGGGGTGAATCGTGGTGCGACAACCTCGAACGCTACAGCGACTTCGCCAACCGGCTGCCGCGCGGGCGCAGCTACGCCCGCCACGGATCGGTCATCGACCTTCAGATTGCACCGGGCGTCGTGACGGCACTCGTCAGCGGATCGGACGTGTATCAGGTGCGCGTCGAGGTGGACGCGCTTGCCGAATCGCGCTGGCGCGCCGTGTGCCGCGACGTGTCCGGCGCGATCGAGTCGGTGATCGAGCTTCTGCAGGGACGCCTGTCGGACCGCGTCATGACGCGCTTGTGCGCCGACGGCACGGGGCTGTTTCCCTCGCCCCGCGAGATCGACTTCGCCTGCAGCTGCCCGGATGGCGCGTGGATGTGCAAGCATGTGGCCGCCGTACTGTACGGCGTCGGCGCCCGGCTCGACCGCGAGCCCGGCCTGCTCTTCACGCTGCGCCGGGTGAAGGAAGCCGACCTCGTCGGAGGCGCCGGAGCGCGCGCCGCGGCGGCGCTCGTCTCCGGACGCGGCGGCGCCCCGGGCTCGCGCCGCATCGCCGACGAGTCGTCGCTGTCGGACGTCTTCGGGATCGAGGTGGCGAGGGAACCGCGACCCCAACCTTCCGGCGGCGCTTCGTCGTCCAGGACACCGACCATGCCGGCCGCACGGCGTCGCCGCGACAAGGCTCCCGCGCCGAAGCCCACGTCGAGCGTGCGCGCGAAGAAGACGCGGCTGACGCCGGCAGGGCGGCGGCGAACGGCCCGACGCACGTGAGGGCGTCGAGCCGTTTGCGTGTCCGTCGGCTTTCGACTCGTCAGTACATTCCGCCCATGCCGCCCGGGCCGCCGCCTCCGGGAGCGTCCTTCTTCTCCTCCGGAATGTCGGCGATCATGGCTTCGGTCGTGAGCAGCAGGGACGCGATCGACGCGGCATTCTGGAGCGCCGACCGAACGACCTTCGTCGGGTCGATCACGCCGGCCTTGACCAGATCCTCGTAGGTGTCGGTCGCCGCGTTGTAGCCGAAGGACGCGCTGTCCTTCTCCTTGACCTTCTGCACGACGATCGTGCCTTCCTGGCCGGCATTGGTCGCAATCCAGCGCATCGGGGCTTCGATCGCGCGTCGCACGATCTCGACGCCCACCTTCTGGTCGCCGTCGACCTTGAGGTCGTCGAGCACCTTGCCGCAGCGGACGAGCGCGACGCCGCCGCCCGGCACGATGCCTTCCTCCACCGCCGCCTTCGTCGCGTGCATCGCGTCTTCGACGCGGGCCTTCTTCTCCTTCATCTCGGTTTCGGTGGCCGCACCGACCTTGATGACGGCGACGCCGCCGACGAGCTTCGCGAGCCGCTCCTGCAGCTTCTCCCGGTCGTAGTCCGAGGTGGTGTCCTCGACCTGCGTGCGCAGCTGCTTCACGCGGCCCTCGATGGCCGACTGCGTGCCGCCGCCTTCGACGATCGTCGTCGTGTCCTTGTCGATCGTCACCTTCTTCGCCTGGCCGAGGTCCTCGAGCTTGATGTTCTCGAGCTTGATGCCGAGGTCCTCGGTGATCGCCTTGCCGCCGGTGAGAACCGCGATGTCCTCGAGCATGGCCTTGCGGCGATCGCCGAAGCCCGGCGCCTTGACGGCCGCGACCTGCAGCGTGCCGCGCAGCTTGTTGACGACGAGCGTCGCCAGCGCCTCACCGTCGACGTCCTCCGCGAGGATGACGAGCGGCCGCCCGCCGCGCGCGACCTGCTCGAGGACCGGCAGGAGGTCCTTCATCGAGCTGATCTTCTTCTCGTGGATGAGGATGACCGGATTCTCGAGCACCGTCTCCATGCGCTCGGGATCGGTGACGAAATACGGCGACAGGTATCCGCGGTCGAACTGCATGCCCTCGACCACCTCGAGCGAGGTCTCCATGCTCTTCGCCTCTTCCACCGTGATGACGCCGTCCTTGCCGACCTTCTCCATCGCCTCGGCGATGATCGTGCCGATGGTCTCGTCGCTGTTTGCCGAGATCGTGCCGACCTGGCCGATCATGTGGCCCGCGACGGGCTTGGAGATCTTCTTGAGCTGCGCGGTGATGGCGTCGACGGCCTTCTCGATGCCGCGCTTGAGCTCCATCGGGTTCGCGCCGGCCGTGACCATCTTCAGGCCTTCACGGTAGACGGCCTGCGCGAGCACGGTCGCCGTGGTCGTGCCGTCACCCGCGGTGTCCGAGGTCTTGCTCGCCACCTCGCGCACCATCTGGGCGCCCATGTTCTCGACCGGATCCTTCAGGTCGATCTCCTTCGCCACCGTCACGCCGTCCTTGGTGATGGTGGGCGAGCCGAACCGCTTGTCGATGACGACGTTCCGGCCCTTGGGGCCGAGCGTGACCTTGACGGCGTCGGCCAGCGCGTTGACGCCGCGGAGGATCGCGTGCCGCGACTCCTCGCCATAGATAATCTGCTTTGCCATGACTGGAATCTCCCCTACTTCTCGATCACGCCGAGTACTTCTTCCTCACGCATGATGAGGTACTCGCGGCCGTCGATCTTGATTTCCTGACCGGCATACTTGCCGAACAGGATCGTGTCGCCGGCCTTGACATCGAGCGGCGTGATTGTGCCGCCCTCCTTCTCGATCCGGCCCTTGCCCGCGGCGATGATCTTGCCCTGCTGGGGCTTCTCCTTGGCGGAGTCGGGGATGATGATGCCGCCGACGCGCTGTTCCGTCTCTTCGATGCGTTCGATGATGACCCGATCGTGCAGTGGTCTGAACTTCATGGCGCTCCCTCCTTGGGGAGTCTCCCGCGTCGCCGCTCGACGAAACGTCGCACACGCCGACGCGGGTTCGAAACTCCTCGGTCGACCAGCTACGCGACGCGCACGTTCTCGGCGCGCGGGCCCTTCGGGCCCTGCCCCTTCTCGAACGTGACGCTCTGTCCCTCGCGCAGCGAATCGAACTCGGCGCATGCGGACTGGTGAAAGAAATACTCGCTGCCGTCGGCGGCCTCGATGAATCCAAACCCCTTGTCGCCGACCAACCGCTTGACTGTGCCATTCGTTGTAGCCATCTGACTGCCTCTTTGTTTGTTTGCGATGAAAGGGCGCCGCGCATCGCAATGACACGGTTCGTCGAGCGCCCGACACCTGTCGGGGAACGAGTGAACTACGCGTTTGATGAGGGAAAAGACGCCGGCCGGTGTGAAATGCCAGCGAAGGTTACTTCAGGAAAGCGCGACAGCATCCCTATTCTACCCCAATCGCGGCCCCGCTGCACAGACCCCGTCAAACGGCCCGCATCCGGCGGCCCGGCCCGTCGGCGCGTTCCTGCATGGCTTCGCGGATGCGAAACTCTGCGAGGCGTGACCAGGGCCCCAGGTCATTATGCCAGGGGAGAGGCCCCCATTCGTGCGCCGGCCGCCGCGGCCGATCCGGCGATCGCGCCGCGCGGAGAATGCGCGCGGCGGGTCGGTCCCTCACTCCTGCCGGTCGGGCGTGGTACCGTCGGAACGGTGCCGATTCTCGCGTGTGAAGACCTGTCCGTCGCCTTTGGCCACCTGCCGGTGCTCGACCATGCGAGCCTGACGATCGACGCCGGTGAGCGCATCGCCGTCATCGGCCGCAACGGCGCTGGCAAGTCCACGCTGCTCCGGCTCCTGTCGGGCGACCTCCAGCCGGACGCCGGATCGATCTGGCGCGCGCCCGATCTGCGCGCCGCGCGGCTCGTGCAGGACGCCGCCATCTCGACGTCGCAGACGGTCTTCGACGTCGTGGCCGAAGGCCTCGACGAACTACGTGACGCCGTCACCGCGTACCACCACGCGGCGGTTCGCGTCGCCGAGCATGCGACGCCGGAGGCGCTGGCCGCGCTGGGCCGCCTCCACCACGAGCTCGACGAGCGCGGCGGCTGGCGCGTGGAGCAGCAGGTCGAGCGCGTCTTGACCACGCTTCGCCTGCCGCCGGACGCGCCGGTGGATTCCCTGTCTGGCGGATGGCGGCGGCGCGTGCTGCTGGCGCGCGCCCTGGTCGCCCGGCCATCCTTGCTGCTTCTCGATGAGCCAACCAACCATCTCGACGTGCCTGCCATCGAGTGGCTGGAGACCTTCCTCGGCGATTACGCGGGCGCGGTCGTGTTCGTCACGCACGACCGCGCGTTCCTTCAGAGGCTGGCCACTCGCGTGGTCGAGCTCGATCGCGGACGCCTGACGTCCTGGCCGGGCGAGTACGCGAGCTATCTGGAGAAGAAGGCGGTGCTGCTCGAGCAGGAGGCCATGGCGGACGCGAAGTTCGACAAGGTCATGGCTCGCGAGGAAACGTGGCTTCGCCGCGGCGTCAAGGCGCGCAGAACGCGGGACGAAGGCCGCGTGCGCGCGCTCATGACGATGCGCGAGGAACGCGCGAACCGGCGGGCGCATGTGGGACAGGTGCGCCTCAGCGTGGGCGTCGCAGACCGGACGGGCAAGGTCGTATTCGAAGCGGAGCAGGTCGGCAAGTCCTACGGCGAAACGGTCGTCGTCCGCGACTTCTCGACAAGGGTTCTGCGCGGCGACCGGGTCGGCCTCATCGGACCGAACGGCGCGGGCAAGACGACGCTCCTGCGGATGCTGGTGGGCGAGATGGCGCCCGACGCGGGAGAGATTCGCCGCGGGACGAATCTGCAGGTCGCGTACTTCGACCAGCAGCGCGAGCAGCTCGATCCCGAGCGGACGGTCGTCGAGACAATCGCCGACGGCAACGACGTCGTGACCGTCGGTGGGATCACGCGGCACGTCTACGGGTATCTCGACGATTTCCTCTTTTCACCGGAACGGGCACGGTCGCCGGTGAAGACGCTGTCCGGAGGCGAGCGGAATCGACTGCTGCTGGCGCGGCTGCTCACACGCCCGGCAAACGTGCTGATTCTCGACGAGCCGACGAACGACCTCGATCTCGAGACGCTCGAGGTCCTCGAAACCCAGCTGACGGCCTTTCCGGGCACGCTCCTCATCGTCACCCACGATCGCCGGTTCCTCGACAACGTTGTTACCAGCACGCTGGTCTTCGAGGGCGACGGCATCGTGCGGGAGTACGTCGGCGGCTATACGGACTGGCTCGCGCAGCGGCCGGCGCGAGGCGCTTCGGAGCCAGATGCGTCGGCGCCAGCCCCCAGGCGTGAGGCGCCGGCGCCCGCGCCCAAGACGAAGCTCTCGTTCAACGAGCGGCGCGAGCTCGACGGCCTGCCCAAGCAGCTGGCAGCCCTCGAGGCGGAACAGGCGGCTCTGCAGGCACAGGTCGCCGGTCCGAACTTCTATAAGGAGTCTGCCGAGACCATCAAGACCGTGCTGGCGCGCCTCGCGGAACTGACTCTCGCGATCGACCGTTCGTACGGCCGTTGGGACGAGCTCGACTCGCGGACGAAGTAAGCCCGTGGCCTGCAGGACCTGGCCAGGCGATGACTAGGCGTCGCCTGCCGATCAATGGCACCATAGTCCAGCCCTTCATCCCTCCCATCGTGGACAGACACCATTACACCGGCAGCAACACGCCTCCGCCGCCTGCACCACCGCGATCGGTGGTCGACTTGATCCATGACGGTGTCGGGGCGTTCAAGTATCTCGGCGGGTTGGCCGCCGCGGCCCTGCTCTACGCCGATCGCGCGTACGAGTTCATTCCCGTCGGCGCGCCGATCCGCAAATGGGGCGTCATTGCGGCGATTCTCGCCGTGGTAGCCGGGCTCGGGGCGCACCAGAGCGCCCGCCGGCTTCGGGAGCCGTCGGTAGGATGGGGATTCTTCTGGCTGGCCGTCATCGATCTTCTGATGCTGATTGTCCTCGTCTCGGTGCACTTGCCACCGAGCATGCAGGCCGCGGCGTCGGCCGCCCCGCTCCTGTACGCGCTGCTGTTCATCCTGCTCGGAGGCGCGCTCGGAGGTTTTCTCCTGTAGCCGAGGCCGCGAGCCCCGTGGACCGGAACGATGGCGATGATTTTGCTACTCGTGGAAGGCGTCCCCTTACCTCGAGAGTCGAACGCCGGACGATCGGCCACAAGGAGCACGTGAACATGAAGCCGAAGAATACAATCTGCCTCTGGTTCGACAAGGATGCGCTCGAGGCGGCGCGTTTCTACGCTGCCACCTTTGCGAGCAGTGCCGTGACCGCGGTTCACGAGGCGCCGAGTGACTACCCCGGCGGCAAGAAAGGCGATGTGCTGACGGTGGAGTTCACCGTGGCGGGCATTCCCTGCCTCGGGCTGAACGGCGGGCCGGCGTTCAAGCACAGCGAGGCCTTTTCCTTCCAGATCGCGACGGACACCCAGGAAGAGACGGACCGCTACTGGAACGCCATCGTCGGCAATGGCGGCCAGGAAAGTCAGTGCGGCTGGTGCAAGGACCGATGGGGCCTCTCCTGGCAGGTCACGCCGCGCGCCCTCAGCGACGCGCTCGCGGCCGGCGGCGATGAGGCCAAGCGCGCCTTCGAGGCGATGATGCCGATGAAGAAGATCGACATCGCCACGATCGAGGCCGCGCGACGGGGCAAGTGACGGCCAGCGGGGTCAGGGCCAACCATCACACGAGTCCTCGTCATCGGCGCCACCGGCGCCGTCGGCCGCCACGTCGTTGCGCAACTGACCGCCGCGGGCGCCGACGTTCGCGCCATGGTTCGCGACCCCGAGTCGGCCGGGCTGCCGCCGACCGTCGAGCTGCGTCGTGGAGATTTGACGATTCCCGACACGCTGGATGAGCCGCTGCGGGAGATCGACGCCGTCTTCCTCGTGTGGACCGCCCCGCCGGCCGCCGCAGCGCCCTCCCTGGAGCGCATCACCCGGCACGCGCGCCGCGTCGTCTATCTCTCGGCGCCGATCAAGACGCCGCATCCGTTCTTCCGGGCCTCGCTTCCGAACCCGAGCGCGGTCCTGCACGAGGAGAACGAGCGGCGCATCCAGACGTCCGGCGTGGAGTGGACCATCCTGCGTCCCGGCATGCTCGCGTCGAACGCGCTGGCATGGTGGGCGCCGCAGATCCGGAACGGCGACGTCGTGCGGTGGCCCTGCCTGGCTGCCCCGACCGCTCCCATCGACGAGCGCGACATCGCCGCCGTCGCGGCTCGCGCGCTGCTCGAGCCGGGCCACGCCGGCGCGGACTTCGTGTTGACGGGGCCGCAGTCGCTGACTCAGCTCGATCAGATCTCGACGATTGGCCGCGCGATCGGCCGATCGTTGCGCATCGAAGAGATGTCGCCGGAGGACGCCCGCCGCGAGTGGGCTCCAACCTGGCCTGCCCCGGTCGTCGACATGTTGCTGAAGTCATGGACGGCAGCCGTCGGCCAGCCTGCGTACGTGACCCGGACCGTCGCGGAGGTCACGGGCTCCTCGCCACGCGAGTACTTCGACTGGGCCCGCGATCACGCGGGGGCCTTTCGCCGGTGAGTGGAGCGCATGGTGCGGTGGGCAGGCCCTGCGTGCCGCACGCCGGCGCGAACAGGCGCGGACGTCGTCATCGAGCAGATGACGACCCGGCGGTTCCACCACTTCAGGACAGACGCAACGTCTCAATCAAGGCCGTCAGGGCGGCCGGCTGCTGTCTTCGGCTCGGGTAGTACAGAAAGTAGCCGGGAAACGGCGGGCACCAATCCTCCAGCACGCGCACGAGCGCGCCGCTCGCGAGATATGGCGCGGCGTGCTCTTCCAGGGAGAACGTGAGCCCGAGACCGTCGATGGCGGCGCGAATCATGAGGTCCGCATCGTCGAGGATCAAGGGACCGCTCACGTCCACGGCGAGGGCTTCGCCGTCCTTCTCGAACTCCCAGCGATACGGCCCGGCGGAGCCGCCGCGGAGGTTGATGCACCGGTGGTCCGGCAGATCGTGTGGTGAGGTCGGCTCGGGGTGCGAGGCGAAGTACTCCGGCGAACCCACGACGGCCAGCCGGTGGTCGCGAGAGACGCGCACGGCCACCATGTCGCGCTGGATCGATTCGCCGAGATGAATGCCCGCGTCGAAGCCTGCGGCGACGAGCTCCGTGCGCCCCTCCTGCGTCGTGGTGACGTCGAGGACGATGGCCGGGAACCGACGGGCAAATGGCACCAGCTTGGGTGCGAGCACCAACGTCGCCGACAGCGGTGTCACCAGCAGCCGCACGCGTCCCATGGGCCGCTCGCGCAGGCCGACGATCCGATCGAGGACCGACTCCACTTCGCCGAGCGCCGGACGCAGTCGACCGATGAGCTGTTGCCCCGCTTCCGTCGGCGCCACGCTGCGCGTAGTGCGGGCGAGGAGCCGGATGCCGAGGCGTTCTTCCAGACCTCGGATCGCGTGGCTGAGCGCGGACCTCGACACGCCCAGCCGCTTCGCCGCCTTGGTGAAGCTCCGCTCTTCCGCGATGATCAGGAACGCCGCCAGGACGTTCAGGTGGTCCAGCTGCATTGGTGAATCGGTACTCACATCCCCATGCGAATCCGGCGGACTAGTCCGATCCGCGGCCACCCGGTACCGTGGTGATGCAGAGGTGCCATGACAGCCACCGCCCGCCCCGCTCTCGCCCTGGCCGCCGTCGTCGCCGTCGCCACCGGCTGGGGTGTCTCGGCTCGACGGGCCACATCCCCAGGAGATCCGCTGTCATCACTGGTGCTCCCCCGCGGGTTTCACATCAGTGTCTACGCGGCCAATGTCCAGAACGCCCGGCAGATGACGCTCGGCGCCAGGGGCACGGTGTTCGTCGGATCGCGAACGACGGACAAGGTCTTCGCGCTGGTCGACCGGAACGCGGACCACATCGCGGACGAGGTGAAGGTCCTCGCGTCGTGGTTGACGTCCCCGAACGGCGTGGCCCTCAAGCCACTTCTGGAAGTTCCTCGATTTCGGTCCTGACGGATGGCTCTAAGGAACACGATCATCGTCGCGCAGCACGGCTCGTGGAACCGGTCGATCCCGATTGGCTATCGCGTCATGGTGGTGGAGCTCGACGGGCACACGGTCACGAAGTACGCGCCGCTCGTCGACGGCTTCCTTCCGGGCGTGCGGTACGACGCGCCAGACGGCCGCGGCACCGGCGCGCCGGCAATCGGCCGCCCCGCGGACGTGTTGCAGCTGCCGGACGGGTCGATTCTGATTAGCGACGACACGGGCAACCGGGTGCTGCGTGTGAGCTACAGCCGATGAGGAGTCTCGCCATGCTGATGAATCGCCGAAGTCTCCTCGGCGCGCTGCTGGGCGCCGCGCTCGTGAGCGCGTCGTCCGCAGTGCATGCCCAGTCGCGTGCGGAGGTCGCCATCAACGACACGGCGGTGATGCCCGAGAGCGTGACGTCGAGCCGGGACGGCACGATCTTCCTCGGCAGCACAACCAAGGGAAACATCTACCGCGCGCAGCCAGGGACGGCGCAGGCCGACGTGTGGATTCAGGCATCGACCACCGGACTCACGAACGTGCTCGGCGTGCTCGCCGACGACGAGGCCAGCACACTCTGGGTGTGCGCGAACGCGACCGGCGGTCGCGGCGCGCCCACGGCCGGACAGACGGCGCTGCGCGCCTTCGACCTGGCGTCCGGCACCCCGAAGGGAGCGTGGCCCTTTCCAGGCGGCGGCTTCTGCAACGACATCGCCGTCGCGGCCGACGGCACGGCGTACGCGACGGACACGACCGGCCGCCGCGTCCTGCGGTTGAGACCGGGCGCGACGGCGCTCGACGTGTGGGTGACCGATCAGCAACTCAATGGCCTCGACGGTGTGGCTATCCTCAACGGCAGCGTCTACGTGAACTGCTTCTTCTCCGGAGAACTGTTCCGGGCCGGCATCCAGTCGGATGGAACGGCCGGCCCGCTCACGAAGGTGGAGACGTCGGTGCCCTTCACTCGTCCGGACGGCCTGCGCACGACTGGCTCCAACAGGATGCTCCAGGCCGAAGGCCAGGGGCGCCTCACGGAGATCACCATCAACGGCACCCGCGCCGACGTCCGCGTTCTCGAGGATGGCCTCACCGGCGCGACGGCCGTGACGCAGGTCGGCGATCAGGCATTCGTTCTGGTGGAACGGCTGCGCGCCGTGGCCGTGCCGTATCCGGCCCGATAGAGAGGACGCGGAGATCATGAAGACACGCCGCCTCGCCAACAGTGGCCTCGAGGTCTCAGCGATCGGCTATGGCTGCATGGGACTGACGGGGACGTACGGCCCTGCCGACCGTCAGCAAGCCATCGCGATCCTGCATGCCGCGGTCGAACGCGGCGTGACGATGTTCGACACGGCGGAGGCCTACGGGCCGTTCACGAACGAGGAGCTCGTCGGCGAGGCGCTGGCGCCCGTCCGCCAACGTGTCGTGATTGCGACGAAGTTCGGATTCGGCATCAATCCGGACGGCACGCGCTATGGCGTCGACAGCCGGCCCGCGCACATCCGGCAGGTGGTCGACGCCATGCTGACGCGGCTGAAGGTCGCCCACATCGACCTGCTGTATCAGCACCGCGTGGACCCGAACGTTCCCATCGACGACGTCGCGGGCACGGTGAAGGACCTGATTCAGCAGGGCAAGGTCGAGCGCTTCGGGCTGTCCGAGGCCAGTGCGCAGACGATCCGTCGCGCGCACGCCGTCCAGCCCGTCGCGGCGGTTCAGAGCGAGTACTCGCTCTGGACGCGCGATGTCGAGCGCAACGGCGTGCTCGCCGCCTGTGAGGAACTCGGCATCGGCTTCGTCGCGTTCACGCCGCTTGGCGCGGGGTTTCTCACGGGCAAGATCGACGCGAGCACGACCTTCACCGGCACCGACTTCCGCAACATCTCGCCGCGCTTCGCGCCGGACGCCCGCGCCGCCAACATGGCGGTGGTCGACCTGCTCGAGGGCATCGCCGAGCGGAAGCGTGCCACGCCCGCGCAGATCGCGCTCGCCTGGCTGCTCGCGCAGAAGGCCTGGATCGTCCCGATCCCTGGGACGCGAAAGGTCGAGCGCCTCGAAGAGAACCTCGCCGCCGCCTCGGTGGAGTTGACCGAGGCCGATCTGCGCGAGATCGACGATGCCGCGTCGAAGATCCCCGTGCAGGGCGCGCGGCTTCCAGAGGCCGTCCTGAAGCTGACGCACCGGTGAGGAAGACCTGTCGAGCCGCGTGCTTGGCGCGGCGGCGCCAGCAATGGCGGTCAGGCTTGCAGCGCGGCCTTCACGTACTCGGGCCGCAGCGGCATCCGGCGGATCGGCTTGCCGGTGGCATCGAAGAACGCGGCCCCCACAGCCGACATCGCCAACGCATTCGCCGCTTCCGAGCCGCCACCGTACGCGCCGACCGCCGGGTTGTTGATGATGACAACCTTGACCTCCGGGACGTCGGCCATCGTCAGGATCGGATAGCTCGACCAGTCGCGGCTCGTGATGGCGCTCTCGTCGAACTTCACTTCTTCGTACAGCGCATGGCTGAGTCCCATGAGCGCGCCGCCCTGGACCTGGCGCTCGAGCTGAAGCGGATTGATCACGATGCCGGGATCGACGGCGATCGTGTACTTCGTGACGGTCACCCTGCCACTGTCGGGCACGACCGAGACCTGGCACACGCAGGCCCAGTAACTGTTCGCCCGCAGCATCACGGACACGCCCTGGCCGCTGAGCGGCGCGCTGCCCGCCGCTCGCGCGCCGGGTTTCGGCCCCGGGCGCGCCTCCCAGCCCGCGGCGGCGCGGACTGCTTCGAGCACACCGATCAGACGCGCGTCCGCCGTCTGCTTCAGCCGGAATTCGATCGGATCGATGCCAGCCGCGGCGGCGGCCTCGCTGAACGCCAACTCGCGCGGCACGTTCTGCTGGCGCTGCCCCGGCGTGCGCATGCTGTGGTCCCGCAGCCCGATACCCAGCGGCGACGCCTGCTGCCCCACCTGCAGCGTCCCGAGTCCGCGCTCCCTGACGTTCGCCACGTGCGTGTAGACCCAGGGATCCATGATGGTGTTCGCCGTCGAGAAGATCCGCTCCGTGCCGACCTGAGGAGCCGGCTGCGTCGGCATGCCCGCAATCACGGCGCCGACCAGACGGTCGTCCTGCATCGCGGGCATGTGGTGGTCGGCCTCGTACGCGGTGACGATGCCGGCGGGATCGATGGCGAGCCGGATCTCGGAAAAGCCGGCGGCGCCCTGCGTCGACCACGCGAGGTCGTCAGCGCGCGACCACTGCACCCGCACCGGCTTTCCGACCGCCTGCGACAGCAGGACGGCCTCGTCTTCGGCGCCGGCGTTGCCGCCGTTCGACCGGCCGTAGTGCCCGGCGCCCGCATAGATCCGCACGACGACGTGGTCGACGCTCGTGCCAAGCATCGTCGCTATCTGTCCGCGGAGCGTCTGCGGGTTCTGGTTGTGCGTGTGGACGAAGACCGTGCCGTCAGGCCTCACGTCGCCCACGGCGATCGTCGGGCCGATCGGCGCGTGCTTCATGTACGGCAGCTCGTACCGGCCCGAGAACATCCTGACCGCGCCACGAAACGCCGCTTCCGTGTCGCCCTGTTTCGCGCCGTCCATCACCGGCGTGGCCTTCCAGTCGGCCTCGGTGCGAAACCACTCGTGCAGACGCGAGTGGCCCGGCAACCCCTTCCACTCGCTCCACCGGGTCGTCCGCTCGAGCGCCTGCGCGGCCTGCACGGCCTCCCACTCGTTGGGCGCGACCACGCCGACGAGATTGCCGCGCACGACGACCCGCGAGTTCGGGCACGTCCCGGCGTCCAGACTGCCGGCGGAGACCAGAGTCGAACCGAGCGTCTTCGGATGCACTACGCGGCCATGCAGCATGCCGGGCAGTCGAACATCGGTCACCCAGAGCTCGCGGCCGCGCACTTTGCTGTCGGTGACGCTGTTCGTGAAGCTCTTGCCGATCACCGAGTACTGGGTGACCGGCTTCATGGGCGGATTGCCCATCACGGTCAGGCCCCGAAACGTGGTGAGCTCGCCCTCGACCGGAATCGTGAGGCTGAGCGCCTCGCCTCTGACGAGCTCGCCATAGCTCATCCGGCGGCCGGCGGCGGAGACAACGCCGTCGCGTACGGTCAGCCGGCTCTTGTCGACGCCGAAGCTCGATGCGGCCAGTTCGAGCAGGGCCTGGTAGGTGTATGCCGCGGCCTTGCGCAGATTCTGGCCGCCGCCGGCGAGAAAACCCGCCGACAGGCCACCGTCCGGCGTCCGGTCCGTGTCGCCCATGACCATGGTCGTGATCGACTCGAACGGCACGCTCAATTCGTCCGCCACGATCTGCCGATACGCGGTCGTGACCGTGGACTGACCGAAATCGACGCGCCCGGTGTGAATTGCCAGCGTGTTGTCGGCCCGGATCTCGAACCACGACCGCCAGACGGCCGGATCCAGTGAGTTGGGTGATGCGTCCGCGGCGCGAGCGAACGCCCGGCTGCCAGCCAGGCCGAACCCGACGACGAGAACGCCACCGGCCTTGAGGAAATGGCGCCGGCTGAGCGCGGCGCCATGGATGCTGGTGATCGTCTCCATCAGCCCTTCCTCCCGTTCGCCATCGCCTCGGCCGCGCGCTGGACGGCCGCCTGAATCGCCACGTAGGTCCCGCAGCGGCACAGATGGGGAGACGGACCGCTCATGAACGCCTCGCGAATCTGGTCGGTGGTCGGCGAGGGGGTCTGCTCGAGCAGCTCGGTGGCCTTGATCATCATGCCGCTCTGGCAGAACCCGCACATCGGCACCTGTTCGTCGATCCAGGCTTGCTGCACGGGGTGCAGCGCTTCGTCGGCGCCGGCTGTGGTCCGCCCGTGCTGCTTCGCCCACCTGGCGGGCAGCCCTTCGAGCGTGGTGATCTCCGCACCCGCGACGGCCGCGGCCGGCGTGATGCACGACCGGATCTCCCTGCCGTCGAGCAGCACGGAGCAGGCGCCGCACTGGGCCAGGCCGCACCCGAACTGCGGCCCCTTCAGCTCGAGGTCGTTGCGGAGCACGTAAATCAATGGCGCGCCTTCCGCGACCTCCACGGTATGTGGCGCGCCGTTGACATTCAGGGTGACGGTGCTCATGGACGAACTCCTGGACAGGGCCTGATGGTCTCTCAGCGTAGTCGCAGGACTTCGGATCCGGTAGACGCGACCTGTTTACAAGGCTTGTGAATACCATTCACCAATTGCGCCGCTGCCAGTCCGCCGCAAGGGTCCGCGGAGTCGAAAGCCCGTGCTCGTCAATCAGCGATCCCGTTCTAATCTGGATCGATGGCGCCGGATCGGTTGCAGCGTGACCGCACTGCCGTGAGCGTCGTCGGGCTGCTCCGACGCGGATGTTGGGCTGCGGTCCCGATCGGAACCATCGAATCACTGACCGCTGGTGGGCGAGTCGTCGACTTCCCGTCCGGCGGCACTGTGTATGCGGAAGCGGATGCTGAAAGACTGGCCGTCATGATGGGCGGCCTGCTGCGCGTCTACATGCACGCCGGAGACGGCCGCCAGGTCACCGTGCGCTACGTTCGAGCCGGTGATCTGCTGGGTGCGCCGGCACTGATTGGCGGACCTGCGCCGGTCTTCGTGCAGGCCGTGACGTACGGCACTGCGTTCTTCTTCGACGTCGATCGCGTCAAGCGCGCGGCGCGGAGCGACGCGGCGTTGGCGTGGGCACTCGGGGAGGAGTCGGTTCACCGGCTCTACGACGTCCTGGAGGAGCTTGCCGGAAATACATTCGCGTCGGTCCGCCAACGCGTCGCACGCCACCTCCTCGACCTTGCGACGTCGCGCCTCGAAGCGAGCCGTACGCTGACTGCTTTGGTGAATCAGCAGGATCTCGCGAACAGCGTCGGTTCGGTCCGCGAAGTGGTCGCGCGTGTCCTCGCAGAACTTCGTTCGGAACACCTCGTTCGCACGTCGCCAGGCCGTGTGGAGATTCTCGATCCCGTACGGATGAGCCACGAGTTGTGGTCGCGTGCGCGTGACGAAAGTCACAGCCCCTGAGAGACACGGTCGGCACAATCAGTCTCGAGGCCACCAGTTGACGGGCCTTGGATTGAAGGTCATATGTTCGCTGTCGACCATGCCGCCACCGCGCTTCTGATCAAACGACGTTTCCCTTCCGTTTCGTTGACGCCGATGCTCCTGTCGGTCCAGGCGATGGAGCTCGCCTGGGTCGCCTTCAACTACCTCGGCATCGAACGAACCACGACAGCGGAGACCGTCCGCAGTGTCGGCGACATTCACTTGGCCTACATGCCGTACTCGCACTCGGCTGGGAGCGCGGTCGGCGCCGCGTTGCTCACATGGTTGATCATCGAGAAAGGTCTCGGCCGCGCGTTCTTGGGCCGTGCCGTTGGTCTCGGCATGGTGTCGCATCTGATCCTCGACCTGGCGACGCACGGTCATGACATCGTGCTTTGGCCGGGTCTGGCGGCGCCAAAGCTGGGGCTCGGGCTGTACGCGGCTGCTCCCATGGTTGCGTTCTTCGTCGAGCTTGTCTACGGAACGTTCTGTTGGTACGTCCATCGAGGCGGGCCCGGCCTGCTCGCGCTCATCACGATCGGCAACCTGGCGAACCTGTCGATCTTTTCGCCCGACATTCCCGGCCCCGAGCAGCACCTGGCTGGGCGCCCTCTGCTTCTCGTGACGTTCATCTTCGTGCAAATCGTCGTCTCATTGGTGCTCGTCGGCGTCCTTGCGCGCCGCAACCGTTGATTCGAGAAGCGGCATACGGCGCGAGCGGTTCGCCGCCATTTCGCCTCATTGCGCCGAGCCGGCCCGGTCGGCGTGAGTTGCCACCATCTACCTCCGAAGGCAATAGGCGACTTTCGCGGCATCTCATTCGAATCTCAGCGGCCGCTCACGGTTGGGTGAGGACTCCGCAGCCGGGCCTCGGTCACACTGCGGGCGTGAAGACCTCTGTGATGCCCCCCGTGAAGGGATTCACCCTTGTCGCTCTCGGCCTGGCCATCGCGGCCATGGGAATCTACGTGGGCAACGCCGACGACGCGCCAGGCGCCGCGGTCATCGGCATGCTGCTGATGGCGGCGGGAGTCGTGCTCGGTGTCAGGGCCGCGCGCAACCGGCTCCCGAGATGGGCTGCCCGCGCGGCGCTTGCCGTCGGCGTCCTCGTCGCCGCGTTCGCGGCATTTCTGACCCACGCGGTCGTTGTGACCGCCCCTCTCTTCCCACGGTCGCAGGCGGTGCCATCGGTCGCCGACTCGGCGCCGCCGCCGCAATATGCGGCAGCCGTCGAGCGCGCGCGGGAGCTCGTGCGCTCAGCCGCAGTGGAGCAGAACCTGCCCGGGGTGTCCGTGGCCGTCGGTGCCGGCCGCACCGTCGTCTGGGCCGAAGGATTCGGATGGAGGGACGTCGTGACGCGGGCGCCCGTCACGGCGGACACGCGATTCAACATCGGCACGGCGGCATCCGCGGTCTCCGCCGCCGTCGCGCCGCTCGGGCTGACCAATACCGGCGCTGACTCGGCGGCAGAATGGAGTCCTGAGCATATCGGCGAGCCGGAAGAGGACTTCCCGCTCTTCACGATCATCCGCCACGTCATCTTCAGGCCAATCGGTCTCGCCACTGCGCAGCCATTGCCGGGCGATCGCGCGACGTTCTATGTCCCGAGATCCGATGACAATCCCCGTCGTGGACGACGACTGATGTACATGCGCGACCTGGCCTGTTGCGCGAACGGGATGGCGTTCTATTCCACGCCGTCCGATCTCGTGCGCTTCGCGCTGGCGACGAACCCCGGCAGCGTCAACGGTGAGCTCGCCGGCGGCCTGGTGATGTCGCTGATGACGGGCCACAGCGGCACCGTCATCGCTGTCACGTCGAACATGGCGCACGCGAACACGTCCTCGCTGGCGCTGCGAGTCGGGGACGCCTTCGCGGAACGGACGCGATGATCGCGCCTCGGCCTGCCCCCCCCAGGTCCGTCGCCGAGGCCGTCCACATCGAGGAAGGTGACGCTGTCGAGGTCGTCGTCGAAAAGGGCGCCATGACTGCGGGTCGGGTTCGGTGGACCCGACGGGCCGGATGGTGAGTGTGTGCTCTATTTACCCGCCTGGCGCTGGCGTCGGTATCGAGCAGGGGGGTGACCGTACTCACGCTTGAAGGCTCGGTTGAACGCCGCTTCGGACTCGTAGCCCACGTCCAGGGCAATCTGGGCCACAGTGTGGCCTGTCGACGTGAGCGCGCGAGCCGCGAGCCGTAGGCGCCAACGAGTGAGATACGCGATGGGAGACTCGCCGAGATAATGCCGGAACCGCTCGGAGAGCACCGAGCGAGAGACACCGACTTCGTGCGCCAGGCTCAGGATCGTCCATGGATGCGCGGAGCGGTGGTGCATCAACATCAGCGCCCGACCGACGGCCGGCTCACGTGCGCCGGCGAGCCACCCCGTCTGTTCCGGCGGCAACTCGCGCTGGTACCGGCGCAGTGCTTCCGCCACGAAGACCTCCGACAGCTTCGCCACCACTTCCAGAGCGCCCTCGTCGCGCGACGCCGCCTGGGCGACCGAGAACCGCAAAGAGTTCTCCAGCCATTGTCCCGACACGTCGTCGCGGATATTGAGACGGATCAGCGGCGGCAGACCTGTCAGGAACGCCTGACTGAGGTATCGATCGCAGGCGAGGTAGCCGCAGATGAACCTGGACACGTTGCCGCCGCCGCCAGCCATCAGCGGCTGGAGGCCACGCTCGAGAAGTCCTGGAAGGGCGTCGCTTACGTCGAGCGGCGTTACGGACCGCCCGTTGCCGATCCGGTGGGAATGCCCGTGCGGCAGGGCGACAAGATCGCCGGCGGAGAGATCGACGGGGTCACTATCGTCGACTTCACAGCGCGCCCGGCCCTCGCAGAGCAGGTGGTAGATGATCACGTGGGCCCCGTCGCGTCCGAAGAGCGGCGCGAGCGACGTGGCCTCGGGTGCCAGGACGCACCAGGGCTCCGAGAACTCGCCGTTCAAGTAGATCGCCGCGTCGATCTTGATGGCGCGGAGCACCTCGGCTAGTGCGTCCATGGAGGCAGTCTACTACCGGTCTTTCGGCTGATCGGTCAAGTACGCGGGACACGCAGACAAGTACTCCGGAGCGGACCGCCGTCATAGTGTCCGCAGGAGGACATGACCATGACATCGACGACTGCCGACACCGCGCTCGACGTTCTCAAGACGCGCCTGAAGGCCACATGGATGGACGGAAATTATGACTACTTCTCCCGGTTCATGGCGTCGAG
This sequence comes from uncultured Acidobacteriota bacterium, assembly GCA_963764505.1. GTDB lineage: Bacteria > Acidobacteriota > Vicinamibacteria > Vicinamibacterales > SCN-69-37 > CAVXSP01. The sequence continues at coordinate 226,501 of CAVXSP010000003.1, forward strand.
TGCGGCCCAATTCCTCGATTCGCTCGCGCTGTCCCCTGGGGCCACGCTGCTCGACGTGGCGTGTGGGTCGGGACAGCTGGCGCTCGTCTCCGCCGAGCGCGGCTTGAAGGTCACGGGCGTCGACATCGCGACGAACCTGATTCTGGCTGCGCGCGGCCGGGCCGCCGCCGCGGGCCTCGATACGCGGTTCGATGAAGGGGACGCCGAGGAACTGCCGTACCCTGATGCCGATTTCGACGTGGTTGCCAGTCTCTACGGCGCGATGTTCGCGCCGCGGCCCGAGCGCGTGGCTGCCGAACTGTTCCGCGTCTGCCGTCCCGGGGGCATCGTGGCCATGGCCAACTGGACGAAGGAGGGATTCGTCGGCACGATGTTCAAGACATTCACGCGCTTCTTGATGCCGCCCGACATGCCGTCTCCCTTGCTCTGGGGCGACGAGAGTGTCGTACGCGAGCGCTTCGGCGCCAGAGTCTCGGATCTCAGGCTGACCCGCGTCCTCTACCGCTTCGATTACCCGTTCGGACCGGCGGACGTCGTGGAGTTCTTCCGCCAATACTACGGTCCAGCGACCCGGGCCTTCGCGACGCTCGGCGAAGCCGAGCAGGCGGCGCTTCGTGCCGAGCTGGTGCAGCTGTGGAGCGCTCACAACACCGCGGCCGTCGGGGGACGCACGACGGTAGATGCCGAGTATCTCGAAGTCGTCGCGACGCGCGCATGACCGAGCGTTGTTAGCGGGAGACGGGCTTGTCACCGAGCCCTGCTGCTCACGAGAAGGGACATCCGCCATGAGAGTCGCAATCAACGGCATGGGCATCGCTGGACCGACACTCGCCTACTGGCTGCGACGGTCGGGGCACGATCCGGTGCTCTTCGAGAAGGCGCCGGCAGTTCGAGCAGGCGGCTACCTCATCGACTTCTGGGGACTTGGGTACGAGATCGCGGAGCGCATGGGAATCCTCTCGACGTTGCGCGAACGCGGTTACGAAATGAAGCGGTTGCAGATGGTCGATCGCGACGGCCGGGAGCAGGTGCACATGGATCTCGCGGCGTTGTTCGAGGCGCAGCGCGGCCGGTTCATCAGCCTGGCGCGGGCCGACCTCGCGTCGGCGCTCGCCGGCGCGTGCCAGGGAATTCCCGTGCATTTCGACGTGTCGATCAGCGCGATCGCGCAGGACAGCGCCGATGCGATCGTCACGCTCTCGGACGGCCGGCAGGATCGGTTCGATCTGGTCGTCGGAGCCGATGGACTGCACTCGGAGGTGCGAGCCCTCGCCTTCGGCCCGGAAGCGCAATTCGAACGGTTTCTGGACTGTTATGTCGCGGCGTTCCGCGTCCGCGGCTATCCGCACCGCGATGAACTGACGTTCGTGTCGCACACGGTGCGCGGGCGTCAGGCGGCCCGGGTATCACTCCGCGACGACGAAACGCTGGTGATGCTGGTCTGCCGCGCCGAATTCATCCCCGCCGATCGCCTTCGGCACGGAAACCCGCGCCCTGCGCTGCGCCAGGCGTACGGCGACATGGGATGGGAAGCGCCCGAACTGCTCGCCGCGATGGATGCCTCTGACGATGTGTACTTCGATCGCGTCAGCCAGATCCACCTGCCGCATTGGAGTGCCAGCCGCGTGGCGCTGGTTGGCGATGCGGCCGCCTGTCCGTCGCTGCTCGCCGGGGAAGGCACCGGCCTCGGGATGCTGGAGGCGTACGTCTTGGCGGGAGAGCTGCATCGAGCCGACGGTGACTGTGCCCGCGCGTTGGCGGAGTACCAGAGGCGGCTGAAGACGTTCGTGTCAGCCAAGCAGAAGGGTGCGCAGTGGTTCCGTGGGTTTTTCGCACCGCAAACGGCCCTGGGGCTCATGGTGCGCGACCTGGCTGTCCACGCGTTCTCGCTCCCGTGGCTCGGGAAGCCATTTTGGAAGCGCTCGCTGCACGACGATTTCACACTGCCTGAGTACCAGATGGGTTGAACGAGCGATGCTGCAGCCAGCTACGGACATCGTTCAGTGCGGCCTGGGCAGCCGCAACCTATTGAGCTTCGCGACGTGGTCCTCGAGCGCGAACGCCAGCCCGGCGCCGAGCCCTTGTCGATTCCTCCGGCTACCCAACACTCCGACACCTTGCTACGCTGTGGCCGAGGATTGAAGGTATTCAATGCGAGCGACTGTGATGTATGGCGCGCACGATGTGCGCGTGGAAACCGTTCCCGACGCCAGGATCGTCGAACCGACTGACGCCCTGGTGCGGGTCACCCGTGCGTGTATTTGCGGCAGCGATCTGTGGCCGTACAACTCCATGCTCGCGAGCACGACTGGCAACAGGATGGGCCACGAGTTCATCGGCGTCGTCGAGTCGACCGGCGCCGATGTACGGACGGTGAAGAAGGGCGATCTGGTCGTCGCGCCGTTTGCCTGGTCCGATGGCACCTGCGAATTCTGCCAGCAAGGGCTGCAGACGTCCTGTCTGCACGGCGGATGGTGGGGCGGTACGACGCTCGACGGCGGCCAAGGGGAAGCGGTGCGTGTGCCGCAGGCGGACGGCACGTTGGTGGCGCTTCCGGTCGGACCTGACCACGCCCTCATGCCGTCGCTCCTGACCCTCTCCGATGTGATGGGCACCGGCCATCACGCGGCGCTACGGGCAAACGTGCGGCCGGGCCACATCACCGCCGTCGTGGGTGATGGCGCAGTCGGTCTCTGTGGCGTCATTGCCGCCCGTCGACTCGGTGCGGAGCAGATCATCATGCTCGGCCGTCACGCCGACCGTATTGCCTTGGCTCGCAGGTTTGGCGCTAGCGATGTCGTCAGCGAGCGGGGGGACGCGGCGATCGAACGTGTCCGCGCGTTGACGGGCGGGCTCGGCGCCCACTCCGTCCTCGAGTGCGTCGGGCACGGAGAGTCGATGCGCACGGCCGTGAGCATTGCGCGCGCAGGCGGTGCCGTCGGCCGCGTCGGGGTTCCTCAAGAGGCGACGATTCCGAATGCGCAGCCGACGTTCTACGCGAACATCACCATCGCCGGCGGTCCGGCGCCAGTACGCGCCTACATGCACGAGCTGATGCCTGACGTGCTGGAGGGCCGAATCGAGCCCGGCCTGGTGTTCGATCGCATCACGGACATCGATGGTGTCCCCGACGGCTACCGTGCGATGAATGACCGCGAAGCCATCAAGGTGATGATCAAGTTCTGAAGACGATTGAAGAAGCGGGCACGGACACCCACGTTAGCTCGCAGGTCGCTGCGCCGCTCAACCAACCAAGCCAGCGTTCGGACGATGCCGCCGTCTGCCGGCTTGAGCCGGTCCCTGGTGATCGAAAAGGGCACAAGAAGGGCAACGTCACCAGAGATTCCCGAGCAAACTCCGCCTCGCGGAGATCTCCGGCCAGTCCGGCGAAAGCACGCGGCGAGTTGATGCTCCTCTTGGCTGCGATGCGGACGGGAGATCACGCCTACGGCGTGCAGATCGCCCGCGACATCGAGCGTACCGCAGGGCGACGCGTGCTACTGGGCGCCGCGTACGCCGCCCTCGATCGCCTGGAACGACGCGGACTCGTCTCGTCGAGGACCGGACACCCGACATCGGAGCGTGGCGGACGCGCCAAACGCTTTTTCGAGGTCACACCACGTGGTCTGCAGGCGGTCAAGGACACGCAGAGGGCGCTCGTCGCCCTGTGGAAGGATGTCCCCGCACTGCGTGAACGGGAGGCACAATGAACCCTCACCCCCCGCGCTTGGCGCGGTGGCTCCTCGAGCGATTCGTTCCCGAAAACGAGCCGCTTGCCGGCGACCTGATCGAGGAGTTTGCCTCTGGGATCCTCTCCTGGCCAGAACGACTCCGCCGCGGATGGGCTCACGATCGCCACCGGTGCCGCACTCGGCCCGTCGGCATCTTTAAATTCCCTACCCGCCCGAAGGCGAATGCCCATCGCGCGAAAGTAGTTGGCGCTGACGGCCGGCTTGTCCACGTTGAACCCGTGAGGCGCGATCCTGCCCTCCAGCTGAAAATCGCGACTGATGGTCATGTCGCCGAAGGGCAGCCAATTGACGATGCCGGCCGATTGGACGCCATCGAGCGCCTGCAGTCGCCTCAGCACGTCCCCGTAGAACCGACGAATCCCCGTGGCCTTTGGATAGCTCTCCGAGGGCAGATCGACCGTCGCCGTGAGCACGCCCTGCGTCGTGAACCCGGTGTCAACCGCACGAAGTTGCAGAAAGGTCTTCAGCATCAGCCCCGCGCCGGCCAGCAGCACAAGGGACAGGGCGATCTCGACGACGACCAGTACGCCATGAAGACGGCCGCGGCCAGCGGCGATGGAGCGATTGTGCGAGACGTTCCATGGGCGTGGGACCGTCGCCTGGAACGCTGGCAGCACACCGACACATAGCGTCGTCAGTCCGGCCATTCCTGCGGTGAAGAGGAGCACGATGCGGTCTCGAGGCCCTGCCGGCCCGCGCGGGGCAGCTCCCACAGAGGCGGTTCTACTCGGTTACCGAGACTATACGTCATCTCCTCTCGGTAAGCAAGTGGTCTGGTCTCCTGTATGGCTCACCGTCTCCGGCCGAATTCAGCGGTGGTTGCGGTCTTCGGTTCCCGGTTGCGGCGTTGCCGCGATAGGGCGGATCCGGGAGATGGGCCTGGGATCCGATTCGTGTCTGGAAGGGGCGGGCGGGTCGCCGCTCTAGACATCGTCCATCGCCGAGGGAACGGAACGCTCGCGGAGGAACGCCGACGATCCGGGCCGCGCTACGGTTGCCTCTTATATCTCATTCGGGCGGAGTCGAGATCGTTGTTCGTGACTTCCATCACCAACTGGCCATGATCATCGAGGGACCAACGGAGCACCTGGTCCAACCTCTGGCCTCGAGGTCCGGAGATCGTGGCCACTCGGCCTCCGCGCGCAGATGAACTGCGACGCGACGTGAGGGTCAAGGGCGCCGTGGTCCCTGGGCGAGGCCTTGGCGTCATCCGCGGGCCGCTCGCGCGCGCTTCATGAAATCCACGACCGCGGGATCGGCGAACCGCTCGGCCCGCTTCCGGGCTCGAGCCAGTGCGTCCTCGCTACCAGTCCCCTCCGCGCCGGGTCGGGCATTGCTGGACAACCATTCCGCCCGGCGGGCCCAGAGCTGGTCGCGGAGCTCTGACGTCGCACTGAACGGCGCCGCGTCGGCGCCCGATGCTGCAAGCGTGGCGGCCCGCGTGCCCGTCAGTGCCTGCAGTAGGCCAACCCAGCGGTCCAACAGCGCCTGAGCTTTCGGAGTGCCCGGATCTTCGCCGACCGCCGCCTTCACATCCGTTACCAGCTCCTCCCATTGCTTGTGGAGGGCGGCGCGCTGACTCTCGGACAACGCCGAGAGGTGCGCCAGCTTGGCCTTGAGCAGCGAACTGTAGGTGGCGAGGGTGTCTTCGTGATTCCTGTCCATGTGCATGACCTCGATAATGCGGCGGAACACGGTGGCGTCCAGTTGTGTCCCGGATCGGAGGGCCGCTTCCGCCGCGCCGATCGCCTCAATGGCGCGCGTGAGCGTCCCTCGTTTGGATTCGAGCGCCACGCGCTGCGCCCCGAGAACATCCGCAAACCTCGCCCGACTTCCCCGCCGGAGTGCCGCGATCTTCCGTAGCGGCACGCCGATGAACTTGAGGGCGACGATCTCTTCGAGCGTCTGGAGATCGCGCTCCGAGTAGAGGCGGTATCCGGCGCTCGAGCGTTTCGGCTTGAGCAGGCCGAGCCGGTCATAGTGATGGAGCGCACGCGCCGTGACGCCGGCGAGAGCGGCAAATGCAGCGGTCCGGTAGGTGCGGTCGGCAGGTGTCACGGGATGTCTCCCGACGATCATGGAGCCTGACGTTGCGTCGGGGTCAAGCCATGTGGATCGACTGGGTGGAGAGTGCCTTGGTCGGGCGCTGCTATCCGCGGCCAAAGCAGAGAAATCGGGCCCAATACACCTTGCACTTCTACACGTGGTCGCGTATATGTAGAAGTCAGAGGTGTACGATGCCGGACCGCTCGGACCTCCCCCAGGGCACGCTCGACCTGCTGATTCTTCACGTCGTGGCCGCTGGTGAGATCCACGGCTACGGCATCGCCCAGCGCCTGCAGCAGATTTCCCGCGACGTCGTTCAAGTCCCGCAGGGCTCGCTGTATCCCGCCCTGCACCGGCTGGAGAACCGCGGGCTGTTGACCGCTGACTGGAAACTGTCCGACACCGGTCGCGAGTCGAAGTTCTACCGCCTCACGCTCAAGGGACGACGGCAATTGAAGGAAGAAGCCGCCAGTTGGTTACGGCTCACGGAGGCGATCGGCCTGATTCTCAAGACCGCGGGAGGATCGCAATGAATCTCTGGCGTCGTCTGTTCCACAGCCGCGCCCTCGATCACGAACTCGACGCCGAACTGCGTGACCACATCGAGCGCCACGTCGCCGATGGCGTCCGCGCTGGACGGTCCGAGGCCGAGGTCCGTCGTCAGATCCGCTTGTCGTTCGGCGGACTCGACCAGGTCAAAGAAGCATGTCGGGATGTCCGAGTTCCGCCGGTACTGGCGGACATCGCTGCAGACCTGCGATTTGCGACGCGCATCCTTGTCAAGGATCGGTGGTTCGCCGCCGGCGCCGTCCTTGCCCTCGGATTGGCCATGGGTCTCGCGAATATCGCGTTCATGACGGTGCTCTCCACCCAGTTGCGTGGCTTGCCGGTCGAGCGTCCTGACCGCATCGCGATCATGACGACGCAGAATGCGCAGGGCGTCATGATCGGCGGCGTCTCCTACCCTGACTTCGAGGACTGGCGCCGCGACGCGCGGGTGTTCGGCACGATGGCCGCGTTTTCGCCGAGCACCGTCAGCCTGGGCGGAGACGGCGCCGTTCCGGAGCAGTTCAACAGCCTGTATGTCTCAGCCAGCACGTTTCGCGTGCTCGGGGTCCGGCCGGCGCTTGGCCGAGACTTTTCGGCCACCGATGACCGGCCCGGCGCCGAAGCCGTCGTCATCATCGGCGACAGTCTCTGGAAGAACCGATACGGCGCCAGCCCTGACGTGGTGGGGCGCCCGATCTATGTGAACGGGACCGTGCCCGCCACCATCATCGGCGTGATGCCCAACGGTTTCCGCTTCCATGAATGGGTGGACGTCTGGCTGCCGATCTCGCAGATGCCGGCCGCCGCCCGTCAGCGCCGGGACGCCCGCTCGCTCTTCGCCCTCGGCCGCGTGCCCGACGGTGTCGGCCTCGACCGCGTCCGTGCCGAGCTCTCGACCATTGCCGCGAACCTCGCGACGAAGTATCCGGACACGAACAAGGATGTGGGCCCTGGTGTGGATTGGCTCGCCACGGCCTTCAACGGAACCACGACCATGGCCCTGCGCCTGATGCCGCTCCTGGCCGCAGGATTCATCCTGCTGATCGCGTGCGCCAACCTCGCGAATCTGCTCCTGGCGCGCGCGGCCCATCGATCGCGGGAGATCGCCATCCGCGTCTCGCTCGGCGCGACCCGGTGGCGGATCGCGAGACAGCTCCTGGTCGAGAGCCTGGTCCTCTCGCTCATCGCGACGGGTCTGGCGCTCGGCGTGTCATGGGTCGCTGTTCAGCCATTCTCGACCCAGCTCCAGAAGCTTGCGCCGTACATGCGGCTGGCCGTGGACGGCCGCCTGCTCGCGCTGCTTGGCGGCGTCGCGCTTCTCACCACCGCTCTGTTCGGTCTGGCGCCCGCCTTGTACGCCGCGCGCCACGGAACCGCCGACGGGATGAAGGAAGGGGGGCGGGCGGGCGCGGGCCCGAAGACGCGGTTCTGGACGAACGGACTTCTCGTCGCGCAGTTCGCATTGACGCTCACGCTGCTGAGCGCCGCCGGCGTGTCGGCCAAAGGTTTCTACGCGATCCGTGAGCTCGACGTTCAGGTGGACACGTCCGATTGGATCACGGCCGTTATCCGGTTGCCGCCCCAGAAGTACGCGACGTCGGACCAGCGGATCGCATTCCACGAGCAACTGCGGGAACGGCTCGCGGCGGCACCCGGAATCACGGCGAGCACCATCACCACCGCGCCGCCCTTCGGCTCCTTGGGCGGCGGCCGAGGCCTGACCTCCGTGGATGGACGTCCGGTGGAGGATCCGGCGCCAAGCGTTTTGACCGCCGCCGTGGACCCGGGATACTTCCGCGCGCTGGGCGTCCCACTCGTCCTCGGCGATTCATTCTCGCCGCGGCAAGGCGCGCCCGGCGAGGAGGCCGCGATCGTGAACCGCCGCTTCATGGAGAGGTATCTCGGCGTGGGGAATCCGATCGGGCGGCGCATTGACCTCGAGCCTCCCCGCCAGCAGTCCGCACCTGCCGTGCCGTTCGCGATCGTGGGCGTCTCGCCGGACATTCGGCAGGGACAGGGCGACGTGGAGCCCATGGTCTACCTCCCGTATCGGGCTGCGGCACCGGCCGGCGTGACCCTGATGGTGCGGGGCTCGGGCGGGCCTGCACGCGTCATGTCGGCAGCCCGCGACGCGGTGTATGCCATCGATCGCGATCTCGCGCTGGGTGTCATGAGGCCGCTCGACGAACTGCGCGACAACGCGCGTCTGCCCTCGACCATGCTGACTTCTCAGTTCACCGCCGTGGCCGTCGTCGCGCTCGTTCTCGCGGCGGTAGGGCTCTACTCCGTGATGGCGTACGCCGTCAGCAAGCGAACGCAGGAGATTGCCCTCAGGATGGCCCTGGGCGCACGACCGGGCGACATCGGCTGGCTGTTCGTGCGAACGAGTGCGTGGGTCGTGACCGGCGGGCTCCTGTTAGGCGCTCCTCTTTCGGTCGGCGCCGGCCTTCTGCTCGAGGCCAACTTCCTGTACATCCACGCCCGCAATCCGGCCACGCTCGTCATCGTGGCGGGGATCCTCGTGGTCGTCGCGCTGGCCGCGGCCCTCGTCCCCGTGCGGCGCGCAGCACGCGTGGAACCGACCGACGCGTTGCGTGTCGAATAGCCGACGCACGCGCATGTTCACAAACAAGCGCCTGAGGACCACCGCCTTCCGCCGCGCGACGGCAGTTCGGCAACGTGACGAGCACCCGCGACGACGTGCACGCGATGAACGGCTTTCCGGGGGTCGAAAGCGTGTGGCAAGACGTGCGATTCGCAGCCAGGGTCCTGGCAGGGGATCGGACCTATACGCTGACCGTGCTCTTGACGCTCGCCATCTGCATCGGCGCGAACACCGCGATGTTCACGGTCGTGCGCTCGGTCATCTTCAAGCCGCTGCCATACCCGGATGCGGATACGCTGGTGCTGATCTCCAACGCGTATGGAAAGCGCGGCGAGCTGCGTGCCGGTACGAGCTCGCAGGAGTACTTCGATCGCACAGCCACCCTCACGGCCTTCCTTCGGATTCTCCGAGTGAACCCGAGCCAGGGACGAATCTTCAGCGAGGCCGAAGGCGAACCCGGCAACGGTCGTGTGCTGTTGATCAGCGATGGACTGTGGCGGCGCAAGTTCGGACAGAAGCCCGTGGTCGATCGCATGGTTCGTTTCGGTGAGGTGCCGCACCGCATTGTGGGCGTTCTGCCACCTGGATTCTCGTTTCTCGGGGCGAACGACATCGAGGTCATCGTGCCGCGCGCTCTCGGTCCTGCGGACCGCACGGACCGCCCGGCGGCGTTTCCAGATGCTCGGGCGCTTGCGGCCAGGCGCGTCGCTGAGCGTCGCGCAGTCCCAGATCGACGCGCTCAACGTTCGAACGATCGACCGGATGCCCCCCGAGCTCCGACGTCAGGAATCAGTTGCCGCGCGGCGATGAAATCGGCTTTGACGCGACCGTCATGGCCGTCGTGCTGGCCGTCACGCTGGGACTCGGCCTGCTGCTCGGATTGGTGCCCGCGGTGCGGATGCGAGGCCTCCATCTCGAAGCCGAGTTGCGCCGCCACGGGCGCGGCGGCACGTCGGAACGGAGGACGGTCCTGAGGCGTGCGCTGATCGCGACCGCGCAGTTTGCGTCGCGTTCGTCGTCCTCGCGGGCGCCGCCCTGCTCTACGCGAGCTTCGTCGCCGCGACGCGCGTGGAACTTGGATTCGATCCGGCGAACGTCTCGACGGTAACGGTCGAACTGCCGGCGTCGTATCGGAGCGTCCCGCGCCAGCTCGACTACGTGCGGCGAACCATCGACGCGCTTCGGGCGATGCCGGAGATTGAATCCGCGACCGCCGCGGCGATGTGGGGCGTGCCCTTCAGCCCTGGACAGGAGCCGATCGGAAAGCAACTCTACTATCCGGACGACGTGGAACACCCCGAGAAGACGAGCGCCAGCACGAAGTACTTCACCGTCATCGGGGTCGTCAATGCCGTGCGGCTCGGACCGCCTGGCGTTGCCGCGACGCCGTTTCTTGCCAATCACTCGAACGACCCTGCCGGAGTCGTGTTCACCGCGTACACTCAACGTCCGGACACGACGATTGCCTTCCTGGCGCGCGCCCGGACGCCCGCCGACCTCACCGGCCGCATCCGCGAGGTCATGACCCGGACCGACCCGCAGGTGCCGATGTACCGGCCACGATCGATGCGGGACTGGGTCGATCTCGGATTCCTCGATCGCCGCGCACCGATGCTGATCGCGATGCTCTTTGCCGCCGCGGCCCTCGTGCTGTCGGCGGTCGGCGTCTACGGGGTCATGGCCTACACCATCTCGGAGCGGCGGCGTGAAATCGGGATTCGCTTGGCTCTTGGCGAAACTACGCGCGGCATCTTCCTGCGCGTCTTCACGACAGCGCTCGTCATCATCGGCCTCGGCCTTTCCGCGGGTCTCGCGGGTGCGTCCGTCGTCGGCGGGCTCCTGAAGAGCCGCCTGTTTGGTGTCGGACCGACAAGTCCTCTCGTGCTTGGCGGCGCGGCGCTCCTGCTTACCGGTCTCGTACTCGCCGCCAGCCTCGCACCGGCATGGCGGGCATCCCGGATCAACCCGGTCGAAGTCCTCGAACGCTGAAGCGCCCGGTGGGAATGATCGGTCACGTGTGTTGTTCGACTGAGCCCGCAGGCGACGCATCCGGATTCTGGGATGCGCCCCAGAGACCACCAAGTACCACGCCCAACGGTTGTCCGATCGTGAGCAAAGGAATGATAACGAGGTCGCGCGGCGGCACGACCCAAGGCGGGGCCGGCTGCGCCAGGAGCCTCCAGACGATCGTTCCGTACACCAGTAGAAACACCGACCCGGCGAACAAGGAGACCATCCCCACCGCAGTTCGACGGTGTAGCCGCGCAACGAGCCAGCCGCTCATGGCACATGCGGAGTCGACGAGCAGGCTAAATGGAATGTGATCGGCCCAGAATGACGCAGGGGTCCAGTGGCCGACCCATGTTCGGACCGTGGGGAGCACCCGAATAACGATCTCGGCAGAGACATAGTAGAGCGTCCAACCAACGAGCAGCGCGCGCAAGGCGAGCACCTTGTGCTCCGCCACGTCGCGGGTTGCAGATGCCACGATGGCCAGCAGCACCTGACGCCAGTACCAACCGTTTGACGGGCGCTCACCGTACCGTTCGAGCAGGTCACCAACCAGGGAGTCCCGCCGTCGGCCTGAAAGGAGATGGAGAGCCAGCCATGTCGCGAATCGTGGCGGTTGTCTGGCACTCATGCTGACGCTCCCTTGAGTTTTGGGGCACCTTCCCAGAGCTTGGTCAACGTTCGCTGCGCGTGCCGCGCCGCCCGCAGGCCCTGGCTCGTAATCCGAAAATAGGTCTTGGCGCGGCCGCCACGGACGGCGGTCGGCGCACCGAGTTGGGAAGTCACCAGGCCCTTCCCCTCGAGGCGATCCAGGGTGATGTACACGCTTCCGAGCGCCACTTCACGCCCGCTGCTCTCTTCAATGACTTTGGCGATCGGGACGCCGTAGGCCTCATCATCGAGCCGGAGCAACGCCAGCAAGACCAGGAGTTCGAATCCTCCGAGAAATTCCCGACGCCCCATATATACAACAATATTTATTAAATAGACGCATGTCAACCAATCAGGCGCCTCTCTCCCCTTGACGCTCGAAAGGTAAGCGTGTATCTTCCCCCGAGCGTCGAAAGGGAGCGACGTCCCATGGTCAACGATCGATCGCGTCCCGATAGCGATGCCGAAGAGGTCTTGCAGGGCACGCTCGACATGCTCGTGCTCCGGGCCGTCCAGCTCGAGCCGATGCACGGGTGGGGCATTGCCGAGCGGCTCGAGCAATGGTCCGAGCGCGTCCTGCAACTCGGGCAGGGCACCCTCTATCCCGCGCTCTACCGCCTCGAACGTCAGGGGCTGATCACGTCGGAGTGGGGGACGAGCGAGAACAACAGGCGGGCTCGCTATTACTCATTGACGGCTGCCGGCCGGCGCCACCTGGCCCGCGAACTGGCGTCCTGGCAGCGCCTGTCGCGGGCGATCAACCTCGTCCTCAGCGCATCCATTTAGGAAGCGAGGCGAACGTGGCGGGCAGTCCTCATCGGTGGCGGTGGCCGTGGCGGATCCGGCGTTCGGAGCCGCTCGACGCGCGGTTGGACCAGGAGATTCAGTTCCACATCGAGCAGGAGACGGCGAGAAACATTCGCCAGGGCATGTCCGCCGCCGAAGCACGCCGGGCGGCGGCGATCCGATTCGGGAGTGCCGAACTGCTGAAAGAGCGGACGCGCGATGAATTCGCGTTCGCCTCGGTGCGCGAGCTGGCTCGCGACCTGCGGCTGGCCACTCGCGTCCTCGCGCGGAACCGCACGTTTGCGCTGACCACCGTTCTGACCCTGGGTCTCGGTCTCGGCGTCGTCACCGCCGCGTTCAGCGTCATTGACGGCGTGCTGCTCAAGCCTCTGCCGTATCCGCATTCGGATCGCCTCGTCCGTCTCTTTCAGCTCGACGACGCCGGTCGCCGGATGAACAACGTGTCGGGTCCGAACTTCCACGACTGGCAACGGCTGACCCACAGTTTTTCGGCCATGGCCGAAATCGCGCCGTGGGGATCGGTGCCGGTGGTCGCCGCCGCCCAGCCGACGATGGCCACCGTGGCGCTCGTGTCGCGGGATTTCTTCGAAGTAATGGGCGTGAGGCCATCGCTCGGACGCACGTTCACGTCGAACGAATCCCGAAGGAACGGCGAACCCGCCGTGATGGTCAGTCACGCCTTCTGGGTCACGCGAGTCGGCGGTCCGGCAACGCTCGAGGGCCGCACGATCCGTGTGGGTGAGCGCATCTATCCGATTGTCGGCGTGATGCCGATGAACTTCGACTACCCGCTCGGCACCGACATCTGGGCGCCGAGCGAGCTGAACGAACCCGCGCAGGATTCACGCACGGCCCACAACTACCAGGTTATCTCGCGCGTTCGCGACAATCTCGCTCTGGCGGCTGCGCGCACGGAACTCACGGCGGTATCTCGCCAATTGAAGCAGCAATATGGCGAGGACACGTGGATGTCCGATGCCACCGCGGTCCCGGTCCTCGACGTCTTGACCGTCGAATCCAAACCCGCCCTCGAACTGCTCTTTGCCGCCGCGCTGCTCTTGCTCGTCGTGGCCAATACGAACGTCTCGAGCTTGCTGCTCGCACGGGCGGCGGCCAGACGGCATGAATTCGCGGTCCAACTCGCGATAGGTGCGGGCCGTCTGCGGCTGGGCCGGCAGGTGACCGCTGAGGTGGCGGTGCTCTGCCTGGCTGGCGCGGCCGTTGGCGCTCTCGCCGCGTCGTGGGCCGTGAAATGGATTGCGGCGACGGCCGCTGGTCTGGCGCCCCGCATGGATCTCGTGGCGGTTGACCGACCCGTGCTCGTGTTTGCCGCCGTCGCATCAGCGGCGTCTGCCGTGGTCCTCGGCTTGCTGACGACCGCCAGCATCCGGGATACGGGGCTCTCGGCGGTCCTCTCACACGGCTATCGGACGATCGCCGGGGATAGGCGCGGCCTCGCGGTTCGCCACTTCTTGATTGCGACACAAGTCGCGATGACGCTCGTCCTGCTCGCAGGCGTTGGTCTCCTTGGACGAAGCTTTCTGAATGTGATCGCGGTGAATCCCGGCTACCGCGTCGACGATGCGCTCGTGCTGGACACGACCGTCGCCTTCGATGGGAATGACTGGCGAGCGAGAAAGGTCGCGTTTCTCGATCGGCTGCTGGATGGGTTGAGCGTGCTCCCGGGCGTCACCACTGTCGGCATGACCACCGGTTTTCCGCTTGGCGATCGGGGCAACTACTCCAATGGGCAATTCCTCGAAATGACCTCCGTCGATGAGTTCCACAGTTTCGCTGATGCCGCACAGCTCGGGCCGGCCGCCGCGAAGGCTCGAACGGGGCAGGCCGCCTTCCGTGTGGTCAGCTCCGGCTATTTTCAGGCCATGGGCATTCCGCTCGTGCGCGGGCGGCTGTTCGAGCGGAGCGACGGTCCTGATGCGCCTCATGTGGCGGTCATCAGCCAGTCGCTCGCCAAGGTGAAGTGGCCAGATCGCGATCCGGTCGGGCGGTTTGTTCAGTTCGGCAACATGGACGGCGATCTCACGGGCTTTCGCATCATCGGCGTCGTCGGTGACGTGCGGGAGCGGACGCTCGAGACGACTCCCCGTCCGACGTTCTACGCGTCCTACCGGCAGCGGCCGAACTCCATCTGGTCAGTCAGCATGGTCGTCCGTGGTGACGGCGGGGAGGGATTGAACAAGCAAGCCCGGGCGCTGGTTCGCCAGCTCAATCCCGAATTGCCGGTTCAGGCGCGGACGATTGAGGACGCCTTCGACGCGTCGCTCGCTGGCCGGCGAGTCAGCTTCATGTTGGTGGCCGCATTGGGCGTCGCCGCGCTGGCGCTCGCGATGTTGGGCCTGTACGGGCTCATCGCCTACCTCGTCGCACAGCGAACGCGCGAGATCGGCATTCGACTCGCGCTGGGCGCCACGCCGTTCAGTGTCGTGAAGCTCGTCGTGGTTCGCGGCGCCCTGTTGGCGGTTGGAGGCGGTCTCGTCGGGCTGGGGATCTCGTTGGCCGCCGCGCGGTTCGTCCGCAGCCTGCTGTTCGACGTGAGTCCGACGGATCCGGCGATTCTCGTGGGCGTCACGGGGGTGACCGTGCTCGCAGCGGTCCTCGCGAGTCTGACGCCTGCTGTGCGCGCGGCCCGTACAGCGCCGACTGACAGCCTGCGGGACGCCTAATCCTCGGCGCGTCGATTCAGGAGGTGAAGCGACCGTGGCACGTGGCCCTCATCGGTGGCGGTGGCCGTGGCGGATCCGGCGGCGCTCGGAGCGGCTCGATGCGCGGCTGCACGATGAAATTCAGTTCCATCTCGACCAGCAGGCGGCGAAAGACCGGCGGGCCGGGTTGACAGAGATGGAGGCCAGGCGCCGCGCGCGCATCCGGTTCGGCGGCGTCGAGGGGATAAAGGAGCAGGCGCGGGAACAGGCGTCCGGACCGATCGCCAGGCAGCTCGATCTCCTGAGGCGCGACACGGCGTACGCGCTTCGTCTTCTCCGTCGGCGGCCGGGGCTCATGGCGAGCGGCATTCTGACGCTGACGGTCGGCATCGGCCTGAATACGGCGCTCTTCACCGTCGTCACAGGCGTGCTCTTGCGGCCGCTTCCGATTCCGCACAGCGAGCGATTGGTCCGGCTGTTCGAGGTGAACTCGCGCGAGCCGGGGAACCTGCGCGGCGTCTCACCGGGCAACGTGACCGATTGGATCGCCGAGACGAAAACGCTGGACAAGCTTGCCGCCACCGCGGCCGCGTCGTGGACCGTCGTCATTCCGGGGAAATCGCCCGAAAGGATTTCGACGGCCGAGGTCGGGCGCGGCTTCTTCGAGATGTCGGACGTCGGCCCCGAGCTCGGGCGGCCTTTCGTCGAGACCGACTACGTTCGCGGCGGCACGATGTTCGTCCAGCCACGAAACTACGCGGGGCCGGGTGTCGTGGTCATCAGCGACGGATTTTGGCGGCGGCAGTTCGGCGCGCGGCCGGACGTCTTGGGTCATACGTTTCTCCTGGACGGCCATCGTGTCGAGGTCATTGGCGTGCTGCCCGCCGACTTCTCGGCCGAGGGCCTCCTGTCCGCCTGGAAGGCGGATATCTGGACGGCGAAGATCCCGGACCCGGTGTGGCGGCGCGGCCGCTACCTCGCGGCCGTCGGCCGGCTCGCGCCGGGCGTCTCCATCGAACGCGCGCAAGCCGAGTTCGATGCCATCTCGGCTCGTCTGGCACGCGCGTATCCGACAGAGGATGGCGGCTGGACCGTGCGGCTGCTGCCGCCGCTCGAGACCATCGTCCGCGATGTCCGGCGGCAGTTGTGGCTCTTGTGGTCGGCCGCGGGCTGCGTGCTGTTGATTGCCGCGGCGAATCTCTCGAATCTGCTCCTGGTCAGCGTCTCGGGGCGGCAGCACGAACTGGCCGCGCGGGTCGCGGTGGGTGCGACTCGATGGCGCCTGGTGCGGCAGTTGCTCGTGGAGAGCCTGATCCTGTGCGGTCTGGGCGGCCTTGGCGGTGGCCTGCTGGCGTATTGGGCCGTGCCGCTGCTCGTGCGCCTGGCGCCTGCGAACGTGCCCCGGCTCGCGGGGATTGTCGTCGATGGCGACGTGGCCGCGTTCGCGTTCGCGCTGGCCCTCGCGATTGGCGTGGCCTGCGGTCTCGTGGCGTGCGCGCCCGTCCGGAGGCTCGCGGCTCCAGCGTCCATGGCCCTGCGCCAGCGGGGACTGCACGGACCGGGCCGTCGGCTGCGGCACGCGCTCACCACCGTGCAGGTCAGCCTGGCCGTGCTGCTCGTCATTGCGACGGGCCTGCTCGTGCGAACGGAGCGAGCCCTCCAGGCCGTGGATCTCGGGTTCGATCCGACCAACGTCCTTGCGGCCAACTTGAATCCCTCACCCTCGACATTTCAACGCACAAGCAATCTGACGATGCACTCGGAGTTGCTCACCGGCGTCCGGCGGATCAGCGGCGTCGTCGCGGCGGGCATCGGCCCGAGGCCACTCCTTGGTGAGACGACGTGGGTGGTTCATCTCGATCCCTCGGACGCGGGAGTGCAGACCGCCGTGGGCGCGGTCAGTCCCGGATATGTCGAGGCGCTTGGCGCCCATCTGGCCAGGGGACGGGTATTCGAGCCCACCGACGCCATCGACACGCCGCATGTGGCCGTCGTGAACGAGGCCGCGGCTCGGCAGTTCTGGGGCCGTGAGGACGCCATCGGACGCGTGCTGTGGCGCGTTCTGGACGGAGAACGCGAGCCGCTGGAGGTGGTCGGCGTCCTCGGCAATACCAGAAACCAGGACCTCATGACGGCGGCCGAACCCACGATGTACGTCCCCGAGGCGCAGACGACGACGTTCATGTGGGACACGCTGCTCGTACGGACGGTCAGCGATCCGAGGGCGATCGTGCCGGCGATCCGCACGGTCTTGAAATCGGTCGATCCGATGGCGCCACTGACATCCGTCGAGACCTTGCAGGATCGCGTCGACGAACAGATGGCGCCCACGCGATTCGTGCTCCGGCTGTTCGGCCTGTTTGCCGTCGTGGCGTTGGGCCTGTCGATGCTGGGGATCTACAGCGTGCTCGCGGAATCCGTCGCGCAGCGCACGCCGGAGATCGGCGTCCGCATGGCGCTCGGCGCAACGGCGGACAGCGTGGCGAGGCTGATCCTCTCGCAAGGTGCACGGCTGGTCGGCGTGGGACTCGCCATCGGCGTCGCCGCTACCCTGCTGGCTCGCCAGGCGATGTCCAACCTGGTCTTCGGCGTCCCAACCACCGATGGCCTCACGTATCTCGTTTCGTGTCTGGCCGTCGTGGTCGCGGCGATCGTGGCGTGTTGGCTGCCGGCTCGTCGTGCGGCCTCAGTCGATCCCGTCGTCGCGCTGCGGCAGGAATAGCGGAGCGGCTGAAACCGTCGCAGACACGACCCAATGTCAACGCGTCAAGTGCGTCGCTGAAGCAGGACGAGCGTCAGCCAGCGCCCGAGCGTGTTTGCCGGTCGAGCGTGTTCTTCGTGTTTCTGATTGCGGCTGGCAACGTCACCAGCCTCTCGCTCGCGCGCAGCGTCGGCCGCGCCCGCGAGATGGCCCTTCGTGCTGTGCTCGGAGCCAGTGCCGGACGGATCGTCCGGCAGCTCCTCACCGAAAACGTCACGCTCGCCGGCCGGAGCATTTCAGGCGGGGTGGCCGCACGAAGAATCCGACGCGCGCTCGTTCTCGCGGAGTTCGCACTGGCGATCGTCCTGCTCGTCGGTGCCGGTCTGCTCGTCCGAAGCTGGTGGAACGTGACCCGCGTTGATCCCGGATTCAGGCCTGAACGGGTCCTGGTCATGGAGCTTTCCGCTCCGACGACCTACAGCGCCCCGCCCAGCGGTCCGACCTCTACCGCCGCGTGCTCGAACAGATTCAGACGGTGCCTGGCGTGGAGACCGCCGGCGTCATCGGTGATCTGTTCATCGAGAACAGCCGAGAACAGGTCGTCACCATCGAACGGGCCGATGGAACGGTGTCCGAGCGGCTGCGGTTACGAGGAGACGAGGTCAGCGCCGACTTTTTCAAAGCCGCCGGGACGCCATTGCTTCAAGGCCGCTTCTTTTCGGTCGCGGACGGTCCCGACGCGCCGCCGGTCGCGATCATCAACGAGACCATGGCTCGGCGCGCGTGGCCTCGCCAAGATCCCGTGGGCAGAAGGTTCAAGTTGGGCCCGCGGAATTCCCAGCGCGCATGGTTCACGGTCGTGGGCGTGGTGACCGACATGCGCCGGCAGGGGCCGGAGCGTGAACCGGTCCTGCAGATGTTCGTGTCGCTCGCGCAGGATCCTCCTCGGAGCGTGGACATGCTCATTCGAACCGCGTCGAACGACCCACTAGCGATGGCCGGGCCTCTTCGACTGGCCGTACGGCGCGTGGAGAAGAATGCACCGATCTACGGTGTGGCGCCACTCGAACAGCGGTTCGGAACCTACCTGACGGAGCGGCGCTTCCAGACCATGCTCCTGACCGGCTTTTCCATCGTGGCGCTGATCATGGCCGCCGTCGGGATCTATGGGCTCATCCACTATTCCGTCGCGACGCGCACGCAGGAAATCGGCGTGCGCCAAGCCCTCGGCGCACCGGCTGGCGACATCTTCCGCATGATCCTCGGGGAGGGGCTGACGCTGAGTCTGACCGGTCTCACGCTTGGGCTCGTAGGAGCCTGGGGGCTCGGCCGAGCGGTCTCGAGTCTGCTGTTTGGCGTGACTGCCAGCGATCCGTTGACATTCGCGACCGTCTCGCTGTTGCTGACCACCGTGGCCATTGGCGCCTGCTATCTTCCAGCGCGACGCGCAATGACAGTCGACCCGACTGTGGCATTGCGCATGACCTGATCGCTGGTCTTGACGTAGCCCGAAAGCCCGAGGCTTGGGGGTGTGGGAGGAGGAAGCGTCCGCGCTTGATCCGACTCTTGCACGGCATCAGGCGATCGTCGCGACCCGCAGCGAGTCGGTATGGCCGGGTCCCGCTTCGGGCGAGCCCGCGAGGACCACGACGATGTCGCCGGCCTGCACGATGCCGTTGGCCTTCGCGGCCTCGAGCGCGCCGCGCATCACCTCTTCGGTCGAGGTCGCCGGCTGCGGCATGAACAGCGGGTGCACGCCCCAGCACAACGACAACCGGCGCAGCGCGGCCGGGTCGGCCGTCAGGCCGAACAGCGGCGTGAGCGGGCGCAGACTCGCCATCTTGCGCGCGGTCGATCCGGTTCTCGTACAGCAGAGGATCGCGCTCGCCTGCAGGTCCCGGGCGACGTGCCAGGCCGCGTGCGCCGTGGCCACGTTGATGTCGGAGAGATCGCGTTCGTCGAACGCAAAGATCTGGAGATGCGCCGGGTCGACCTCGCGCTCCGCGCGAGAAATCAGCCGTGCCATCGTCCGGACCACGGCCGCCGGATCGCGGCCGACAGCGGTCTCGGCCGACAGCATGACGGCGCTCGCCTGGTCGAATACCGCGTTGGCGACGTCGCCGGCCTCGGCGCGCGTCGGCATGGGCGACTCGACCATGGACTCGAGCATCTGCGTCGCCACCAGCACCGGCTTTCCTTTCCGGACGGTCTCGCGAATGATGCGCTTTTGCAGATGCGGGACGTCTTCGATCGGCATCTCGATGCCGAGGTCGCCCCGGGCGACCATGACCGCGTCGGAGGCGTCGATGATCTCCGTCAGGTGCTCGACGGCGGAGGCGGTCTCGATCTTCGCCATCAGCCACGGGCCGCGGTCGCCGGCCGCCGCGCGCACCTTCCGCAGGTCCGCGGCGGATCGGACGAACGACACGGCCAGGATGTCGACCTCGGCGCCGCGAAACGCGTCGATCAACGCCAAGTCCTCAGCCGTCGGCACGCTCGCTCGAAATCGCGCGGCGGGGATTTTCACGCCCTTGCGCCCGGTCAACGTGCCCCCCTGAAGCGCGCGGGCGATCAGACCGTCGGCCTCGCGTGATTCCACGCGCAACTGCACGCCGCCGTCGCCGATCGCGACGAGATCGCCTACCTGCAAATCGTCATCGAGCGTGGCGTACTCGATCACGAAACGCGAGGCGGTACTCGGGGTCTCGCGGCCGGCGACCAGCACGACTCGGTCGTCGCCCTGTAGCTTCACCTCCGCGGCAAACCGCGTGGTCCTCACTTTGGGGCCGGGCAGGTCGACCAGAATCGCCACGGGCTTCTCTGCCGCATCGGCCTCGCGCCGGATGGCCGCCGCCAGCGCGAGCTGCGATGCGACCGTCCCATGCGCGAGCGTCACGCGCGCGACGTCCACGCCCGCGTCGAACAACGCGTGCAGCACGTCCGGGGATGACGACGCCGGCCCAACGGTCGCGACGATCTTGGTCCGGCGGTGGGAGGGAGGCGGCACGAAGCTGCCGAAGAGTGTACCCGACGCTCGGCGGGTGCCGAGCCACCATCTTTCGCGGCGTTCGCACTCTTCAAGATCCCGGCTGCGATCCGCCCCAATGGGCGAGGAACTGCGTGATGAAGGTGTGCTCGCTTTGCGTTTCCACCGCCAACGCGGCGAGCGCCAGCGACGTCCCTTCCCGCCCGCCGGCAGTCGGCGTCGCCGCTCGCTCGTCTGACGGATTGCCCAGCTCGGGACGTTGCGTGTCGGGCTCCTGTGCGGCGCCTTCCGCCACCGTGGACGCCCCGCCGTACGGCCGCGAAGCCTCCCCGTACGCTGCCGCCTCGGCCGGCCCGCCGGCGAACAGCGTGGCGGGCACGCGCTCCTCGCCCCGGCCGGGCATCGGCAATCGCTTCTGGCCGCCCGCGCGGCGATCGACGAGCGATCGCAGCAGCGGAAGATCGTCCGAGAGATCTCAGAAGCTTGATGGGCAGCACCGCCCTGTCCTGGCGGCTTGGCGTGAGATCGGCCTTGCTGGAGTAACATCCAGTTCCGGTGGCGAGAATTGCGCCCGGCACGTCGGTGGGGTCTTACCGGATCGAGGCCGTGCTCGGCGAAGGCGGCATGGGTGTCGTCTACAGGGCGATCGACACGAAACTGAACCGGCCAGTCGCCGTGAAGTTCCTGTCGTCCGACGCCGCGACGGCCACCGAGCGCCGCCGGTTTCAACGGGAGGCGCAGACCGCTTCCTCCCTCAACCATCCCCATATCATCAGCGTCCACGACGTCGGCGAACTCGATGGCCGCCAGTACCTGGTCACGGAACTCGCCGACGGCGGCACGCTGACGGCGTGGGCTCGCGAGCATCGATCGTGGCGCCAGGTGATCGAGTTGCTGCTGGGTGTCGCCGACGCGCTGGCGTCGGCGCACGAGGCGGGCATCCTCCACCGCGACATCAAACCGGACAACGTGCTGCTCACGAAGAGCGGCTACGCGAAACTGGCGGACTTCGGGCTCGCGCGCGTGCAGCCGAGTGCGGACGGGGTCACCCAGACGAGGGTCACGATGGTGACCCGCCCCGGAACCGTGCTCGGGACCATCGCTTACGTCTCGCCCGAGCAGGCGTCGGGAGGATCGCCCGACGCCCGCAGCGACATCTTCTCGTTTGGCGTGCTGCTCTACGAGCTGCTGGCCGCCCGGCGGCCCTTCATCGGGGCCACTGGCCTCGACACGCTGCACGCCATCGTCCATACCCCGATGCCGCCGCTGCCCGAGGCCGTGCCGCCCGCCCTGCGGTCGATTGTCGAGAAGGCGCTGGAAAAGGATCCCGCTGACCGCTATCAGTCGATGCGGGAACTGATCGTGGACCTGCGGCGCCTGCTGCGGCAGAGCGGCGAGGTGCCCGCCGCCGCGCCCGCGGTGCGGCGATGGCTCTGGCCGTGGGCGTTGGCGGGAAGTCTGGTGTTGGCGGCCCTGTTCGTGGCCGCCGCCCTGTGGTGGGGATCCCGGACGCCCGCGGAACCCGCGCAGGTCGAATACACGCAACTCACCAGCTTCGCCGATTCCGCCGTGGCGCCCTCGATCTCACCGGACGGACGCATTCTCGCGTTCATCCGCGGCGAGAGCACGTTCGTCGGCATCGGCGAGGTCTACGTCAAGCTCCTGCCCGATGGGGAGCCGTCCCCGCTCACCCACGACGGCTCGCAGAAGATGGGCCCCCTCGTGTTCTCGCCGGACGGATCGCGAATCGTCTACACCGTCAACTACGGCCAGGCCTGGACCGTGCCGGTGCTCGGTGGACAGCCGACGCGGCTGATGGCCAACGCGTCGTCGCTGTCCTGGATTCGTCCCGACGCGGCGGAGCCACGGCGGATCCTGCTTGCCGCGCTGACGGGCGAAGGCATCCACATGGGACTGTTCACCGCCTCCGAGAGCCGCGCCGATGAGCGCACGGTGTACATGCCCGGCGACGTGAATGGCATGGTGCACCGCGCTTATCCGTCTCCCGACGGCCAATCGGCGCTGGCCGTCGAGATGGACATGCTGGGCTGGCGTCCCTGTCGCCTGGTGCCGCTCGATGGAAGCTCCGCCGGCCACCCGGTCGGCCCAGCGCGGTCGCAATGCACTCATGCCGCCTGGTCGCGGGATGGGCGCTGGATGTACCTGTCGGCCAACACCGGCAACGGCTTTCACATCTGGCGCCAGCGCTTCCCCGACGGCCAGCCCGAGCAGGTGACCTACACCGCGACCGAGGAGCAGGGAGTATCGCTCGCGCCCGACGGACAATCGTTCGTGACGTCGATCGGCGACCGACAGAGCACGCTCTGGGTGCACGCCGGCAGTACGCGGCAGGTCACGTTCGAGGGCTTCGCCTACCTGCCGTCGTTCAGTCCGGACGGCACGCGTCTCTACTACCTTCAGCGTTCCAACGCCGATCGTCGGTTCGTGAGCGGCGAGCTGTGGACCATCGATCTCCAGACCGGCACGCGTGAACGGCTCCTGCCCGACCGTGTGATGGAGAATTGCGACGTGTCGCCAGACGGCACCCGTGTCGCCTTCGTCGCGCTGGACGACTCGGGCCGCTCGTCGGTCTGGGAAGCCGCGCTCGACGGGAGGGTGCCTCCGCGCCGGCTGTCGTCGTACGGCGCGATCCGGGTGCTCTACGGCAGCGACCGCGATCTCTATTTCATCGGCGGTGAGACGACCAGCTTGTACCTGTATCGTCTGTCGCTCACCGACGGCGCCGTCCGCAAGGTCATCGATGCGCCGGCGGACTTCCTGTATGACGTCTCGCCGGACGGGAAATGGGTCGCCGCGTGGGTGGGGAGCGCCGTCGCGTTCTATCCGACGGCCGGCGGATCACGCATCCTCGTCTGCCAGACCTGCGGGACGGCAGGGGAAGAGAACCGCGGCGTCACGCCGCCCCTGATTCGCTGGTCGCGAGACGGCCACTCCCTGTACCTTCACGACACCGGAACCCGGAAGACGTACGTCGCGACGCTGAAGCCCGGCCAGCTGATCCCGGCCCTCCCGCCGCAAGGTGTGGCGACGATCGAAGGCGCTGCCCGGCTGCTCGGCGGCCAGCCAGTCGCCGAGGACCGGGCGTTCATGGGCGACCGGCCATCGGTCTACGCGTTCCCGCGAGTCTCGACCCATCGCAACATCTATCGCGTCACCGTTCCTCGGGGGTGAGATCACCGCATGGAGACTGACCGCCGGCAGTTCCTCGTGGCCGCTGTGGCGGCGCCGTTGCTGGCCGCGCGACAGGCGCCGCGCGCGGTGCTGGACAAGGGATTCGGACGAGTGGAGCGACTGAGGGAGAACGTCTACGTCACGCTGGCCGATCCAGCCAAAGGCCCGGGCTGCCTGTCCAACGGCGGCATCATCACCGGCCGGGATGCCAGCCTGATCGTCGAGGGACACTTTCAGCCCGCCGGCGCAGCGCTCGAGCTTGAAGCGGCGCGGCTGCTCTCGACACATCCGATCCGCGGCGCCGTCAATACCCACTTCCATTTCGATCACACGTTTGGCAACGCCGGTTACGCGCAGGAGCGCATTCCGATCATCGCGCACGCCCAGGTCCCCGCGCTGATGAAGCACGACTACGGTGCGCTCCAGGGCGTGGACAAGGCGTCCCTGCTCCGGCCGCTCGAGCAGCGCACCGCCAACGCACGGACGCCGGAGGAGCGGCAGCGGCGACAGGACGAGCTCGCGGCCGTGCGGTGGGAGTACGGCGCGATCGACACGGTCACGCTGACCTGCCCCACCGAATTGCTGGATCCGCAATCGTCGCCCCGGCACGTCGACCTTGGCGGTCTGGCCGCCGTGCTCGACACCCACCGCGGGCACACGCCGGCCGACGTCGTCATCACGGTGCCCGACCGCGACGTCATGTTCGTCGGCGATCTCCTCTTCCATCGGCAGTATCCCGTGGCCGTCAGCGCCGATATGATCGCCTGGCGCACCGTTCTCGAAGCCCTGTCGCGCGTTGGCCGGTCGACGCGGATCGTGCCCGGGCACGGGCCGGTGTGCAGCCGCGACGATGTCGTCCCGCAACTGCATCTGTTCGACGACCTGCGGCAGCACGCCGAGCGGATGCATGGGGCCGGGGTCCCGATCGACGAAGCGGTGGAGCGCTACGTCGTGCCGCCGGCCTTCCGCGACTACGAGGTCTTCGCCTGGTCATGGACGATTGGCGCGGCCATCCAGAGCTACGATCGCGGCCTGCGGAAGGGCTGACGCCCGATCCTGCGGTCGGTCGCCGCGTTGCGCCGGCGCAAACCAGTTCGTCGCGAATCCGCCGCGGACGCGTTAGCGCGGTTTTCGGAAGCGTGTGGTGTGCTGTGGGCCCGAATTCGAGCAGCGCGCCGGTCTGGTGGCGCGCGAGAACGCGAGTGAGGGCCCACAGCGCACTACACGCTTCCGGACACCGCTCGAGCCGATCGGCGGTCGGCCAGAACGGCCGATCTTGTGAGAACCGTGAGGAAATTTGAACTTTGAGATTTGGCTCGGCGCACTGGACGATTTCCGCAACTGGCTCATCCGTGAGGCGGCGTGAGGCGCGTTGGAATCCCAGTTCGCTCGATGTCGGGGACGGAATTCGGAACTGGCTGTTGACCGCTGCTCAGATTCCCATCGAATCCGCCAACGAAACTCCGAGGATTTCTCCGCGTGGCTCGCGCACTGCCAGAAACGTTTCAGAACGTGTGTCCGCCAAGCTCACCTGCCGATCGCAATCAGTCGCTTCGCGTTCTCGAAGTACAAATCACAGAACGGACGGCGAAGGCCTTCCTTCGCCATAGGACCCGTATCGCGGAACTGCAGATAGGCGCGTTGGGGATTGCGAAACACCGGCCACACTGGCAGCCCTTCACCGTTCGGGTTACCGGTCTTCGCAAAGTTGATCCAGTATTGCTGCATTACGCTGGAGATGGCCGTGTCAACGGCGGTCGCCCGAGCCGGGGGGCCGACGCCCGCAATCCTCCGGTCTAGATTTCCAAAGACGAAAGAGATCTCCGACGCGTGCGTTGATCCCAATTCCTCCCGGCCTGGGAGCACCCGCGCGAACTCATACTGGTAGGCGGGATAGCCCGCATCTGCGTGCCAAGCGAGCTGGGCCACCGACGTACAGCGAAACGACGTATCAGTCGCCCACTGATTTTCGGGCGATCGGTACTCTGGATCCGCGTCGACGTACAGAGCGTGCGCTCTTCCAGCGAGCGGACCATAGGCCTCGTCGATGGCCGCCCTCAAGTCCGCGCTCGGCACACTTCCCGGCCGCCGCTCGTGAGCATTGCTTCCGAGGATGATCGGGAGGGGATGCTGCCCTGCATTGGCGAACGCCTCTGCAGGGCTTCTTGTGAGCACGTAGCCGTCGATCGTCGTGCCGAGATACGGTTCCTCGCGCGTCGACGCGGGATTGGAGTTGAGAATGGCAGCCGCGCCTACCGCCCGCAGCCGTGAGAGGGATGAGCCGGCCGGCGCCCAACGGGTGGACTGCGTTTGCCCTCGACGTTCCGCCTCGCCGAGGGACAACGGCGCCTCCTGACGGACGGCGGGACCACTTTGGGCGATCGCTCGATGAAACAGCCCCTTGGACAACGGCGAGGTCATGAGGATGTTGACATCGAGCGCGCCAGACGACTCGCCGAAGATCGTGACGTTGCCGGGATCGCCGCCGAATCGCGAGATGTTGCTTCTGACCCACCTGAGCGCAGCAATCTGGTCGAGAATCGCCTGATTGCCCGATGCACGATGTGGCGACTCGCTCGTCAACGCCGGGTGGGAAAAGTAGCCGAACGATCCGAGCCGGTAGTTGAACGTCAACACGACGACACCGAGACGACTCAGGTGTTCGCCATCCATCTCGGGACGAACCGCTCCGCCAACGTTGTGCCCGCCGCCGTGAATCCAGACCATGACCGGCAACCGGCCAGTGCTCGGCCACTGCGAGGTCCAGATGTTGAGCGTGAGGCAATCCTCGCTCGCAATCTCGGCGGCGTTGGGGATCTGACCTGGTTCCTGGATACACACGGCGCCGAACGCCGTCGCATCCCGTGTGCCCTTCCACGCGCGAACCGGCATGGGCTCGCGCCAGCGGAGGTCGCCGATTGGCGGTTCGGCGTAGGGAATTCCTTTAAATGCGGCTCCACCTCCCGCGAGGAACTCCCCTTGGATTCGTCCGCCGGTCACGTCCACGACGGCCGCGGATTGTGCAGACAGAATCAATCCCGCAAACGCCAAGCCGACCGTGACCACACTCAGTCTCACGATTGTCATCGGTTGCTCCTCGGCTGGCCCGTGAGAATGTCGATCGCAACCACGTCCTGACCCTCAGCGAGATGATCGTGCTCGCGATGGGTCGCCGCCGTCGCGCCGATCGTAGCATCGGGCCAGATTATCTTCGTGCTGGTCGACTTCCAAGGCTACGTTTGGACGTTGGCGGTGTGAAGGGCCTGCGTCCGAGGTTCGCAATTGCAGCACCTGGTGCCACCTGGATCATCACCTACGGGAGATCCCTCACGTCAATGGCAGAGAGGCCGCAGCTACACTCCTCGGAGCCGCTATCGGATTACTTGCAGGCAGAGGGCGCCAGCGCCACGAGGATCAGGTCATTCCGTTTTCTCGACAGCAGGTTCATATGAAGAAATCCTCATCGAGAGTCACAAGGAGTGACGAAGCAGAGACAAGGCAGTCGGCCGCATCGGAAGTCAAGGTGACGCCGGTGAGGCTTGACCGAGGGCTCGAAACGCCTACAATGTAGTCATGTCCGACGTCCTTGGCTCCTTCGAGCAGGCCGTCCTTGTTGCAATCCTGCGACTCGGACCTCACGCGTACGGTCGTGGCATTCTGCGCGACGTGGAGGAACGCCTGGCGCGCGACGTCACCGCCGGTGCCGTCTATGCGACGCTCGATCGGCTCGAATTCAAAGAACTCGTGGGCTCGCGGCTGGCGCCGGGCACCGCGGCGCGCGGCGGCCGCACGCGGCGGTATTACACGCTGACCGGCATTGGCGTCCGCGCGCTCAATGACTCGAAAACGACGATCGACAACATCTGGCGGGGGCTGCCATGGCCGCTGAAGAGTCGCGCCTGACGGACGACGCGTTGAACCGCCCGCCCGAGTGGGCGGAGGCGCTCGTGCCGTGGCTCGTCCGGGCGGATCGCGCCGAAAACATCGAAGGCGATCTGCTCGAAGAGTACCGAGAGCGGCTGGCGCACAGTCGACGCGGGGCTGATCGCTGGTACGTGCGGCAGGTCGTCGGATTCCTGTGGCGGCTGAGCTGGCCCTTCGCGGCGATCATGGTATTCCAGATGGTCACGCGTGAGATCGCGGACACGGTGGCGCCGCCGCTCAGCTATCAATTCCGATCGACCCTGACCACGTTTGGCGCGATTTACGCGTACCTCTTCGCGGGCGTGCTCGCCGGCTGGAGAACGCGACGCGCGGTGGGCGGCGCACTCATCGCGGTGGCGGCGCATGTCGTCGCCAATGCCATCACCATCCCCATCACGATCGTCTTGTTCGTGACGGTCATCAGCCGGAATGCCGAGATGCTGCGTCTCTTTCAAGTGACCGGCGACTGGGGCGAGGTCTGGGGCCTGCCGATTGTGCTCGTACCCGTCGTCTCGGTCGTTGGCCTGACGGGCGGGTTCGTCGGCATGCTGATTCACCGGATATCGCCGGCCGGCCGGCGGCCGGCGTAGGCGACCGAATAGCGCAAAGCGAACGCTACTGACACATGCGGCTCGGCCTGTGACCTGAATACCGCGCTGCCACGCCTCGGCTGCGACGCCCGTTCGACCGGAAACTGCTACCCATGCGCTCGGAATAGACCGTCACCCATGTGCTCAGAATGGACCCGGGCGAGGTGGCTCGCCGCACTGGACGATTTCCGCAACTGGCTCATCCGAGAGGCCGCTTAAATTGGCCAGTTCCTAGCGACTTTCGTCACTATTTCGCCTCGGTGGCCGCATTGCTCCGGATTTGAGCCGAGCGGGCGCGCCCGAGTGACGCCAGTTTTCACGCCGCTCGCTCACAGTAGATTAGTCAGCCACTCCTAGGTGCGAACGTCGACGGATTGCGTCTTCGGTTCGACCAAGTGCGTCTGCCTCGATGAGCTCGTTTTCGAGCCCCTC
The DNA here is from genome assembly GCA_963764505.1 of uncultured Acidobacteriota bacterium. Taxonomy (GTDB): domain Bacteria; phylum Acidobacteriota; class Vicinamibacteria; order Vicinamibacterales; family SCN-69-37; genus CAVXSP01. Next base: position 255,409 of record CAVXSP010000003.1, read on the forward strand.
ATGATTCCGTGGTCATTGGCACCCCGTGATAAACACATTGAGCGAACAGCCCCATCACCGGTGCGTGTCGGAGCAACGATAGGACCAACGGCGAGCGGCAGACGGAAATCGGCAACCTGCCCAGATGTGCCAAGCCTCAGAGATCATGAATTACGGTGGGAGGAAAGGCGGCCCGCAGGGCATTCAGCACGGCCAGAATGTCGATGACTTCCTGGCTGATGGCGCCCCCCACTGGGCTTAGGTACCCGGTAGCGGCGAAGGCCATGCCGATCACGCTCAGCGCCATGCCTCCCACCGCACTCTGAAGGGCGATGGACCGCATCCGGCGGCTGATGTGCATGAACTCGTCGACCTTCTCAAGAGAGTTGTCCATCACCACGACGCCCGCCGCTTCGGCGGTCACGTCGCTGTTTTGTCCGATCGCCATGCCGACCGTCGCGGCCATCATGGCCGGGGCGTCATTGATGCCATCCCCCACGTACAGTGTTTTGGCGGCGGCGGTTTCCGCGCGGACGATGGCGAGCTTTTCTTCAGGACTCTTCTGCGCGTGGATCTCCGTGATGCCCACCCGCTCCGCGAGATAGCGCACCTCCGACTCGCGATCGCCAGACACGATCATGACCTTCCGGAATTGGTGCTTGGGGCCCAGATGCCTTACGAAGGAAAGGCTCTCCGCGCGAGCCGCATCACGAAAGCGCAAGGCCGCCGCGTAGCGCTGGTCAATCGCCACCACGCACTCGAGTCCCCCGGCGAGCGGCGGGAGTTGATCGGCGCCCGGCATGTGTTGCGCCATCAGCTTGTTCCGGCTGGTGACCTGCACCTGGTGGCCCGCCACCGTTCCACTCAGCCCCTGGCCGGGAGGTTCGCTCACCTCGGTGGCTTCCGGAATCTGCATCCCGGCCTTCGTCGCGGACGCCAGGATGGCGCGCGCGAGCGGATGTTTCGAGTAGTGCTCCAGACTCGCAACGAGTGTCAGCACTTCCGGCTGGGAGAAGCCCGGGGCGATCAGTTGTTCGGCGAGGGTTGGCTCGCCGTAGGTGAGCGTCCCGGTCTTGTCGAAGATCGCGGTGCGACACTCGGCGATCTGCTCGAGAACGACGGGACTCTTGACGATGATCGCACGGCGGGCGCACAGGGAAATGGAGCCAATGATCGCGATTGGGATAGCGATGAGGAGCGGGCAGGGCGTCGCGATGACCATGACCGCGAGGAAGCGAAGGGCGTCTCCCGTCATGATCCACGCGAACACGGCGACCGTCAGCGCGACCGGTGTGTAGATCGCGCCCAAGCGATCCCCGAGCCGGCGGAGCGTCGGCCGGCTGGACTCGGACTCGCGCATGACGTTCATAATCTTCGCGTAGCGCGAATCGGCGGCGCGTTGGGTGGTGCGTATCGTCAGGGCGGACTCGCCGTTGATCGCGCCCGAAAGCACCGTGGAGCCACGAGTCTTGGTGATCTGAAACGGCTCGCCCGTTAGGTAGGATTCGTCCATCACGCCATGGCCGTCGATCACGACGCCGTCCACCGGGCAGATGTCGTGCGGATAGATCACGAGGGTGTCCCCGACGGCCACGTCCTGCAGCCCGACGTCCACGATCGCAGCATCCCGTTTCCGGTGGGCCACCGACGGCATCCGCTTAGCCAGCGCGGCCAGCACCGAGGAGGCGCTGCGTAAGGCGTAGCTCTCCAGCGCCTCCCCTCCCGCGAGCATCAACACAATGATGGAGCCCGCCAGGTACTCGCCCAGCAGGACCGACGTGATGATGGAAATGCCGCCGAGCAAATCCGAACCGAATTCCTGCTTCAGGAGCTTCCGCAGCAGGTCACAGAGGAGGGGCACGCCGCCGATCGCGAGCGTGATCAGCAGCGGAATCTGGGAGGTCGTTGGCGTGGCGCGGAAACCGAAGCGAAGCGCGAGGTGCGCAAGGATCGCCGCGACGGAGAGCGCTGCGATGACCGTGGTCTTGCGGTGCCACGGACGCGACGGCTTCTGCCCGGTCTCGTCCACTACCAGCGGCCGGTCAATCATCGACTCGACGTCGGCACAGCCTTCCGTTCGAGACAGATCACCCCACACTTGATCAGGTTACCGGCGGACAGACCGCGGAACCGTCTCCTATTGCACAGCGGCGATTCGCCGAATCGGTGATTATCGGTGCTTCAAGGAGTTGTTCTCATGACTGTAGCCGCCGAACCCGCGTCTCCGCAAACCAGGAGCACCGCTACAGGTCGCATGCAGGCGCTGGTCTATCACGGTCCGGGCAAGCGCGCCTGGGAAGAAACGCCTCGTCCGGCGATCCAGAACGCGACCGACGCCATCGTCCGGATCACCACGTCAACCATCTGCGGTACCGACCTGCACATCCTGAAGGGCGACCTGCCGAGTGTGACGCCCGGCCGTATTCTCGGGCACGAAGGCATCGGCGTCGTGATGGAGGTGGGCACTGCCGTGACGGCCGTTCGTCCAGGCGATCGGGTGATCATCTCCTGTGTCACGGCCTGCGGAAAGTGCGACTACTGCAGGAAAGGAATGTACTCGCATTGCCGCGACGGGGGCTGGATCCTAGGCAACACCATCGACGGCACGCAGGCGGAACTCGTGCGGATCCCGCATGCCGACATGAGTCTCTATCACTTTCCGCCGGGCGGCGACGAAGAAGCGCTCGTCATGCTAAGCGACATCTTGCCGACCGGCTTCGAATGCGGCGTGCTGAACGGTCAGGTGAAACCTGGAGACACGGTCGCTATCGTGGGTGCCGGCCCGATCGGTCTGGCCGTCCTGCTAACGGCGCAGTTCTATTCGCCAGCTGCCGATACATGATGATCGATCTCGACGAGAATCGGCTCCGCGTGGCGAAGAGAGTTCGGGGCTACAACCCTGATCAACAGCGCCGACGGCAAGGCAGTCGAGCGCGTGCTGGAGTTGACCGGCGGCGAGGGCGTGGACGTAGCGGTCGAAGCGGTGGGCATGCCCGCGACGTTCGACATCTGCCAGTCCATCCTCGCGCCCGGCGGGCACCTTGCGAATGTCGGCGTCCACGGCAAACCGGTGGAGCTGCACGTCGAGAAGCTCTGGGATCGCAACATCACGCTGACCACAAGACTCGTCGATACCGTGACGACGCCAATGCTGCTGAAGGTGGTCGGCTCGGGCAAGTTACAACCAAGCAAGCTCGTGACGCACCGCTTCGCCCTCGACGATGTGATGAAAGCGTACGACACGTTTGGGAATGCGGCGAAGGAGGGTGCGCTCAAGGTGATCCTGAAGAACCAGCGAGAAGCCTGAGTGGTTCCTAGCGGCGTTGATCGACAGTAGTGCCCGCTGTCTTGCCGACCCGAGGAGTCAAGGGGAAATAGGCCGATGGATCGTCGCGAGCTGCTTCGTCTCTTGAGCCTGTCAACCCTCGCCGGCACCGTCGCGTGCAAGGGGCCGTCCGCCAGCGCGCGTCCGGCCGCATTCTCGCCGGAGACCACATCCGGCGCTGGGTTCGTACCCGACGTCGAGTTCCTGTTGACTGCCGTTCCTGACGAAGTGGCGGTACTTCCCGGCGCGCCGACGCGCGTGTGGCGTTTCTCGGGCCGCCTGCTCAAGGGCCCGGCCGACACGCTCCAGACGCTTCATGGCTCCTACCTTGGCCCCGTGATCCGCCTTCGTCGTGGGCAGAAGGTGCGTGTGCGTTTCGCAAACAAGCTCGCCGAAGACTCGATCGTCCACTGGCACGGCCTGGACGTGCCCGAGAGCGCCGACGGCCACCCCCGTCTGGCCGTCGGCCACGGTCGCGAGTACGTGTACGAGTTCGAAGTGACCAACCGCGCGGGGACGTACTGGTATCACCCGCACCCGCACATGCGCACGGGCGCGCAGGTGTATCAGGGTCTGGCTGGTGTGCTCCTGGTGCAGGACGACGAAGAAGACAAGCTGGCGCTGCCCTCCGGGGGAACCGAGCTTCTCTGCGTCATCCAGGATCGTCAATTCGACGCGCGCAACCAACTGGTCTTCCAAGGCGGCGTCATGATGGAAATGATGAACGGCTTTCTCGGCGACCGCGTGCTCGTGAACGGCCAGCCGCAGCCGACAACGGAGGTGGACGCCGCGTGGCACCGGGTGCGCCTGGTGAACGCCTCGAACGCGCGCCTCTACAAGCTGGCCTGGAGCCGCGATGTGCAGATGGCCGTGATTGGCGGAGACGGCGGGCTCCTGGAAACGCCGCTACACCAGCAGGCACTTACGCTTGCGCCTGGCCAACGCGCGGACCTCTTACTCGATCTCACGGGCCTGCCGGTCGGCACCGAAGTGCATCTCGAGAGCCAGGCATTTGCCGAAGCCGACGCCGGCCTCGTCGGCATGATGGGCATGGGCGGTCGCGGGATGGGTGGCGTGAGGGGTCGCGGTATGGGGGGCATGATGAGTGGCAATTCGAGCGTGCCGAATGGAACGCCGCTGCGCGTGATGACCCTGCGCACGCGCGCGAGGCAAGGCGCGGCCTTCCGCGTGCCCGAGCGGCTGTCCTCGTTTGACGCGGCCTGGGCGCCGCGGGCCGGCGCACCGATTAGGCGCGTTTCGCTGACGTTTCAGCGCATGGAGTGGTTGCTTGGTGGCCGCACGTTTGCCATGGCCGATGTCGCCCCCGAAGAAACCGTTGCCGCGGGCTCGACGCAGCTCTGGGAGTTCGAGAATCAGGCGAACCCGATGGGCATGGAGGCCGCCCATCCCATTCACATCCACGGCCGCCAGTTTCGTGTGATCGATCGAACGGGCGGACGCGCGACGAACACGTTGCGCGCCGGCATCGTCGACGGCGGGTGGAGGGATACCGTCCTTGTGCTCCCCGGAGAAACCGTTCGAGTGCAGATCACATTCACACATCATCCGGGCCTGTACCTCTACCACTGTCATATCCTCGAGCATGAAGACATGGGCATGATGCGGAACTTCCGCGTGACGTAGCGTCGCGTGGAGCCGGAGATGACGAAACGCTGAGGCAACGCACATGGAACACAGCCCCTACGGATTACGTGTCACGCTTCCAGTTCCCTTCGACACCGCGGTGGCGGACGCCACGGCGGCGCTGAAGGCTGAAGGCTTCGGCGTGCTGACCACGATAGACGTGCAGCAGACGCTGAAGACGAAACTGAATCGGGATTTCCGGAAGTACATGATTCTTGGTGCGTGCAACCCGGCGTTGGCCGACCGTGCCCTGCAGACCGAACTCGAGATCGGACTGTTGTTACCGTGCAACGTCATCGTCTACGAAACGGGCACCGGGCAGAGCGTGGTCGCGGCCATGGCGCCGATGGCTGCGCTCGGGGTCGTGGGTCCGAATCCCGCGCTCCAGGAGGTTGCGAGAGAAGCGGACGAACGCCTGCGGCGAGCGTTGGCCGCCCTCGAGTCAGCGACCTCGACGTAACGGGCGGGTGACGGAGGGAGAGAGAAATGGACAGCATGTTCACGGTGCTCGGCGTCTTAGGCGGGTGGATTGTTCTGCAGGTCTGGGTCCTGCCCCGGCTCGGCGTGCCCACGTGAGCGGTGCCTCAGCCGCGCGTGTCGCGGCAATCGAAACCCCCTGAGACCGAAGATGGCTCGATCGAGTCCAGGAAGAACTGACCCGTCGAGATCACCATTTTTTTCGTGATGCTCGCCGGGTGTCCCACCTTTTATGGGGTCCGGCCAACCGCACTGAATGCTTGATACGTCGCACACCCTCCAGACAGATTCCGCGAGCGATCCGTGATCGCCACCACCGAGCAGAAGATCGCTGATCTGAAGGCGGAAATCGAGGCGCACCGGGAACTCTCGACGTCACTCGCTTTTGACTGAACTTCTGTGCCCGGCTCGAGGGGAGGAAAACCAAACATCCAGTTGCGGACATCGTCCAGTGCGGCCTGTGCGTCACAAATGTCTGAGGGAATGAGACTTAGAGCGCGTTTCAAAACTCCGTTAGCGGCCCTCTTGTACCAAGACGCGCAGCTTGGTACGGTCGGGCATGTCTCAGGCCCTCATCGATGATGCGATCTGGGCGCGCCTGGAACCGCTGATCCCGAAGCGGCGCCCGAAGCGTGGCCACCGGCACGGCCGGATCCCGATTCCGGACCGCGCGATTCTGACCGGCATTCTCTTCGTCCTCCGCGCCGGCATCCCCTGGCAGATGCTGCCCAAGCAAATGGGCTGCGGGTCGGGCAGTACGTGTTGGCGCCGCTTGGTCCGGTGGCAGCGCACCGGGGTGTGGCAACGGCTCCACGAGACCCTGCTGGCCGAGCTCCGTCGCCGCGGGCGCCTCGACCAGCGCTGGACCGTGATCGACAGCGGCTCGGTTCGCGCGGTGCGCGGGGGAAAAAAACTGGACCGAACCCAACCGATCGCCGCAAGGCGGGTTCCAAACACCACCTCATCACCGACGCGCGCGGCGTCCCACTCGTCGCCCAGGTAACGGCGGCGAACGTCAACGACATCACGCACCTGGACCCGATGGTCGATGCCCTGCTGGCGGTGCGCGGTCGTCGCGGGCGCCCGCGCCGCACCCCGGACGCGCTCCAGGGCGACCGCGGCTACGACTCCCAGCCGCATCGTGACCGCTTGTGGGCCCGCGGCATCGCGGCCCGTCCTCGCCCGCCGACGGACCCCGCACGGCAGTGGCTTGGGCACGTCCCGCTGGGTCATTGAGCGCACCCTCGCCTGGCTGCACCGGTTCCGCCGGCTCACCGTCCGCTACGAACGCCGCGCCGACGTCCATCAAGCCTTCCTCACCCTCGGCTGTGTGCTCATCTGCTGGAACTATCTCAAGGCCCCGCGGAGACTGTTTTGAAACGCGCTCTTAGGAGAGCGGTTTATTTCCACGCTCACAACTAGTTGATTTCATTGATCTTACGGAGCTGGCTCGCCGCACTGGACGATGTCCGCAACTGGTTGATCCAGGAAGCAGCCTAACTGGCCTTGGTTTCGAGGGATTAGCCAGGGTTTCGCGATCGTGCCGCGGAAGACTCCCCCCTATCCTCTCAACGCCACCACCCGCCATGTGGGCGCCTCAACGTTAGCTCTCAAATGGAGTCATTTGATGAGTCCGGAAGGAATCGTTCGTGAATTCGAGCTGCCGTTTCGAACCGGTCCGCAGATTGTGGCCCTTGATCGGCCGCCGTCAGCCGCTCAGAGGCGCGCGGATTCACCGACGTCGAGCGTCGTGAAGGCGGCATCGTCGATACCGGCAGCGGACCGCGCACGGCCGAGCGCGGCCACCGGCTCATTCGGTCCTTCGGTCGTCAGCCGAAACGTGCCGAAGTGCATGCCGATGCTGCGGCGAGCTCCGACGTCCATATGCGCCTGCACGGCCTCCTCAGGATTCATGTGAATGTCCTTCATGAACCAGCGCGGTTCATATGCGCCGATCGGTATCAGCGCAAGATCGATCCGCGGAAAACGCCGGCCGACCTCCAGGAAATGGGGACCGTACCCGCTGTCGCCTGCGAAGTAGATCTGCTGCTCGTCGATCGTGATCATGAAGCCGCCCCATAACGCGCGGTTGCGATCGAAGGGCGTGCGGGCGGAAAAGTGCTGCGCCTGGGTCGCGGTGATCTCCAACTCGCGTCCAGAGAAGACGGCCGGGTCGAGCGTCTGCGCACCTCGCATGGCCGACATTTCAGCTGGCATGCGCTGCCACCAGTCTAGTTCGGCGATCTGAGTCACGCCTGCCGATCGCAGCAGCGTCGCGTTTTCCTGCAGCGTCACGAAGCGTGGATGATCGCGGTGCTGCAACGCCCGCAGTGTTTCCAGATCGCAGTGGTCGTAGTGATTGTGACTCAGGAGTACGTAAGCAATCGGAGGCAGATCGTCGAAGCGAACGCCCGGCTGACGCACGCGCCGTGGCCCCGTCCAGCCGAACGGTCCGGCGCGTTGCGCGAAGACCGGGTCGGTGATGATGTTGCCGGCGCTCGTCTGAATCAGAAAGGTCGCGTGACCGATGAAGGTGACGACGATCTCGCCGCCGCTGGTCGGCGGAGGCGAGGGCCGTTGCACGACTGGCACCTGCGCAGGCCATGGCGCGTAACGCTCGAACAGCATGCGCGGCGCCTTCCAGAACGGCTGTGCGTCTGCGCCGTTCGGGTTGAAGAACCGCCCGTTGTCGAAATGATCGCTCATCTCTTCGCCTGGATGCCTCTCGTCACTGAGGGGTTTCCTCTCGCGGAGATCAGCGTGGACGATGCTGCTCGATGAGCTTCGCGAACCGCCGCAGACCGATCGCGTCGGCAGCGGACGGCGACACGGCGTTCGCGAGCGTGAGCATCCTGAGCAGCCCTCCGCCCATGATGTGGGCGCGACGTCGCTGGCGGATGGTGGCGAGGATCTCGCGCGCGACCACGTCGGGCTCGCAGAGGGCGACGCCCATCTTGCGCCACATGTCGAAATATGGGGACTCCGACTCGGTGTTGGAGGGCACAGGCCCGAAGAAAGAAAGCACCACGTCGGTCCCGGCAAGCTCGCGATTGGCGCCTTGCACGTAGCTCGCCAGCGCTCCGCGGGTCGCCGCGTAGGCACTCATGAACGGCAGCGCCACCCGGCCGTCCATGGCGCCGCCGAGGTGGACGACCACGCCGCCGCCGGCTTGCTTGCGCAGCCCCGGCAGGAATGCCTGGGTCACGAAGATGGGCCCCTTCACGTTGACCGCGAGCAGCGCGTCCACGTCGGCCGGCGTGTAGTCCTCGATGGACTTGCGCGGCGAGATGCCCGCGAGGTTCACCACCGCATCGATCCGACCGAGGTGCTCGAAGGCCGCTGCCGCCAGCTTCTCGAGGCTCGCCGGATCGGTGACGTCCGCGCGCAGGTAAATCGCCGAACCGTCGCTCCGGCCGGTCAGCGCCGCGGCGTCGTGCTCGCGCCGCGCCGCGAGCACCATCCGGTACCCCTCGGCCGCGAGGAGCCTGGCCAGGGCGTGACCAAGTCCTCCGGTCACCCCGATGAGAACGGCGGTAGGCGCATCCATGCCCCGCTTTGCTGCGGCTCCGCCGGTGATCACAGGGGTCCTTCCATTCAGTCTAGTCATCTCGTGTTCCTTTCGGTGACAATTAGTTACGATAAAAGTATCCATTATGAACAAAAAAAACTAACCGGACCTGGCCCTGATTTTCGACACCACGTCCGCCAATGTCGTCTGCCTCAGATCCCTACGGACGGCCTCCTGAGTGCCAACCAGCACGTCGCTCATGACTTCCTTGATGTTACAGCTCACGACACACTCCTTCGTTTTGGGATAGGCATGGATGGCAAAAGCATCTGGAGGGTTTACCGCAGAGTAGATGTCTAAGAGGGAAATACTCTTTGGGCTTCGTGCCAGGCCATAACCACCCGACCTACCAACAGTCGTCTTAGCCAGCTTCGCCTTCGAGAGTTTAACGAGGATTCTCTTAACGAAAACCGGGTTTGCATTCACGCTGCCTGCGAGAATTTCCGACGTGAAAACTCCCTCGTGATGTGCGATTGCCGCCAGTACGTGGACGGCAATCGAAAATTGAGTGTTTACGGAAGCCATTTATGGATACTATATTAGTATCCATATTGGATGCAAGAGCAAAACGAGCGGTCGCTTTTGGGCCCGTCACACCCGCCGCCGTCGTCCACTCGCGGAGACGCTGGGGATGTCCCTCTGATTGTTGAAAATTGAAAGCGGCGGCTCCTCACTGCTCGTGATACCACGAGTGGTGACTAAGCCCGAGGCCAAGGCCTCTCAGAAGGAGCCGCCGTGAAGAAGTCTCACATAGCCCGTTCCGTTCCCCAAGACGAAACCCCACTGCGTCACTTGCCCTTGGTCGATCTGTTAGTCGATACGCGGACCGAGCTGCTGGAACTCGTCACGCGATCGGGCCTGAAGGTCCTCGGTGCCATGCTCGAGGAGGATCGCACCGCGGTCTGTGGCCCACGGTACGCCCACGAGCCCGATCGGCCGGCGAGTCGGGCCGGCACCGTCCGCGGCGAGGTCGTGCTGGGCGGCCGCAAGGTCATCATTCAGCGACCGCGCGTGCGGACGGCGGCGGGCGAAGTGCCCCTGCCGACCTTCCAGACCATGGCGCAGCGAGATCCGCTGGATCGCCGCGTGGTCGAGCAGATGCTCGTCGGCGTGGCCACGCGGCAGTACGTCCGGAGCTTGGACCCGGTGCCGGCCGACGTGCCCAGCCGTGGCACGAGCAAGAGCGCGGTGAGCCGCCGCTTCGTGGCGAAGACCCAGGCCCAACTGGAAACGTGGCAGGCGCGGCCGTTGGAGGATTTGGCGCTCGCGGTCTTGCTGCTCGACGGCGTGCACGTCGGCGAGCACTGCCTCATCGTGGCCGTGGGCGTCACGGAAGACGGCACGAAACACGCGTTGGGCCTCTGGGACGGCTCGACGGAAAACAGCACCGTGTGTCAGAGCTTGCTCGCGAATCTGCAGAGTCGAGGCCTGCGCACCGATCGGAGTCTGCTCGTGATCCTCGATGGCTCAAAGGCCCTGCACAAGGCCGTCCGGATGATGTTTGGCGAGGCCGCGCTCGTCCAGCGATGTCACGTTCACAAACTGCGCAACGTGCTCGACCATCTGCCGGACCGACAGCGCCCGTGGGTCAAGGCGATCCTGCAACGCGCCTATCGCCAGGACGACGTCGCGACGGCGAAACGCCTGCTGCAGGATCTGGCGCGCCGACTGGACGGCGAGTATCCCAGTGCCGCCGAGAGTGTGCGCGAAGGCCTGGAGGAGACGCTCACCATCATCGGGCTGCGGCTCTCGCCGGCCTTGCGGCGCTCGCTGAGTACAGACGAATGCCGCCGAGAGTCTCATCAGTCGGACGCGACACGTGAAGCGGAATGTGAAGCGCTGGCGCGGCGGGCAGATGGTGCTACGCTGGGTCGCCGCCGGCGTCCTTGAAGCCGTCAAAGGCTTCCGTCGTCTGAAAGGTCACAAGGAAATGCCGACGCTGGTGACGGCGCTCCGCGTGCGCGATCAGCAGCTCGGATTCGTGAAGGCCGTGGAGAACGTCGCGTAGTCGTCACCTGAGCCGCCGCTGAATTTCAACAGGCGCCGGGACATCCCCAGACGCTCCGCGAACCACCGAGTCTCAATACTGCGGCGATGACCAGCATGCGAAAGATGTCGCCACCGCGTTGGTTCGCGGCGTCGGCTTTCACGGCGTGAACCTTCGTCCAATCGCAGCCAGTTGCGGAAATGGTCCAGTGCGGCCCAGACGCCGCAAGTCACTGAGGATCAACAGCTTATCGACTCGTCTGCGTACTCATCACGTAAGTTGTTGATTTTACAGGCTTTAACGAGCTGGCTCCTCGGGCTGGACTCGAACCAGCAACCCTCCGGTTAACAGCGAGTTCTCCCCAGTCTTGCCGCGAATTGCAGTGTTATGCCGAAGGCTGCCGGGAGTTGCTGAAGCCTTGTCCCCTCAGAAACTTGCGAGTTGCTGGCTGATGCTTGTTGTTAACGCGTGTAGCCGGAGGATGCATCCACCAAACGGCACGAAAACGGCACGCGTCGCAACCGCCCTTACGATGAACCTGCCTCCATCGGTGCGTTCTGCGGAATCGGTGGCCGCAGCAAATGAACAACGGCGTCCAGTACCCGCGCCAACGCTTCCGGCGTGAGGCTCGCAACTGCAGTCGTGATGATGGCTTCGTTCGCCGTGAAGATCTTCCCCGGTCGAGCGAAGCTGATCACCCGCAGGGAACCCGTGGCCAGGTCGGTGCTGGCGATGGTGACGGCGCGTTCGTCGCCGTACGATTTGCTCGTGACTTGACAGAGCACGGCGTCGCCTCGACCGGCGTCGGCCAGCACGACAGCCGGACGCAGTTTCGATCGAGACAGATCCGAGAAAGGGAATCGAACGAGAACTACCGCACCGGTTGCAGGTGTGCCCACGCCGCGTCCTCCTCGGCTCGATCCCAATCCTCGGAGAGCACAGCCTCGCTGAGGAGTGCTGTCTCCGCGACCGGTGCCTCCTCGAGGATGGTCACGATGGCACGCCGGGCAGAAGAAGGACGGACGGGTTCAAGGAGGCTCACCTGCCCGTTTTCGTCGATGATGGCTTCGACTGTTCTGATCATTGCCGCTCCTCCCGCTCAGTGTAGCTGACCCGGCGCCCACCGTGACGCGACGCCTCGGCCGGCTGGGCGCCCCAGGTTACGCGGTATCGTCCAGTAGGCGTAGCAGAAGGCGCCGACTCCGATCGGACGTAACCGAAGAGCGCGCGGCCGGCCTCCACGTCTGCCGCGCAAAAGGAGTTCGATGGCTGGTGTGCCTCTGTCTCGCGCACTCTGTGGTGGAATTGACACGGTACAGGGTGATTGTGACCTCTGCCTGCTCTTGATCCGCAGATCCGGTGGAAAGAGCATGAAACTCACTCGGCGCCAGTTTCGGAGAAGGAAGACCTCGAAGGGGCGACGCGCGCTGAACGCATTCCGCCGTCCCCGGCGTCGGACGAAGATCAGGCTGCCGTCGAATTCGCAGGCTTCGACGAAGATCTCGTGTCGAAACTGACGTTCCAACTCGGGATCCTGGACTCGCCGCTCGGACCAGCGAGTTGGAGATGGAGATTCTCAGGCTCGCCGGCGAATAGACATGTCGAGCGACCGAAGAATCGCGTCCAGCACCGTATCCAGGTCCTTGCCGAGATCCTCCGCGAGGAAGCGCAAGACCGTGTACCCGTTCTCCTGCAGGAGGCGGTCCTTATGCCGATCTCGACGATAGGCTTCAGTGTCGCCGAGATGCAGCGCTCCATCGACTTCGACGGCGATACGAGCGTCTTCGCAGAGAAGATCGATTTCCATGCGGCCCTGGCCGTCGAATGCAATCGCAAGCTCAGCGTTGAGGCGAAAGCGACCGTGCGTCTGCGCGAGCGTCTCCAGCCGCCGATAGAGAAACGCCTCACTGGCGCTCCGCGCTCGGGCGGCCCCTTCGGCCTCCGAGGGAATGGGCCGAGCGGCCTCGACGAACAGTCGGGCGAGCGGGACTTCGACGCCGTCGCGAATGAGCCGACGGACGCTCGCGGCGTAGTCGCGTTTCCAGAGCGGGTCGGACGGAAGATGGACGTCGGCGGGCCAACCGGGGATGGCGCTGGCCGGCAGGACGATCTCATAGCCCAGAGACTCGTACCCCTGGCACCGCCGGTCGAACATCCTCGACAGCATGCGCACGTTGAGGTCGGCATAGTCGTAGACGCGAACATCCCGTTTGCCGTCGCACAGCCGATGGAGCCGTCCCACATACTGCGCGACCGTCCCTCGCCACGAGACCGGGAGCGTGAGGAATAACGTGTCGAGGCGCGCGTCGTCAAACCCCTCGCCAATGTACTTGCCCGTGCCCAGCAGCACCCGTTCGTCGTCAGCCGGGATGCCGGCAAGCTGTCCGGCGACCGCCTGCACGCTCTTTCTTGCCTCGTCCGCCTCGGAGCACGACGACATGGCGAACACGTCCAGTCAGTTGGATCGCAAACCATTCCAGGTGCTCCTGGCGTTCGGTCAGGATCAGCGGCGACCGGCCGGCCCGAACGACCTCGAGCACGTCGTCAGAGATGGCCCGGTTGCGGTGCTCGTCGTCGAACAAGTTCTGCGTAGAGCGATTGAAACTGGATCCGCTTGTCCGACGCCGCGAGTCCGTGAGCTGACAAAGCCGGTCGGCCGGACGATGACGCTGTGCCGGAATGGCCGCAGCGCCGCCTGCGCCTTGGCGTCGACTCGATGTCGCACGGGCCCGCACTGCATGAAGATGATCGGGTGATGTCCGTCCTTGCGGGTGACGGTCGCGGACAGTCCGAGGACGAACCGTGCCTTTGCGCGGCGCGCGACCTGCTCGAAGCTCTGTGCCGACAGGTGATGGCACTCGTCGACGATCAGATGGCCGTAGTCGCCAAGGCGATCGTCGACCACGCCCTTCCGGATCAGGCTCTGAATGATGGCGACATCGATCTGCCCGGTGGGCGTGTTCCGGCCGGCGCCGATTCGCCCAATCGACGACTTCGGCACATTCAGAAACGACGAGAGCCGTTCGATCCACTGGTCAAGCAGTTGACGCCGGTGAACGAGCACGAGCGTGTTCACGCCGCGCTTGGCGATCAGCCACGCGGCCAGCACGGTCTTCCCGAACGCCGTCGTGGCGGCCAGCACGCCGGTCTCGTGCGCCAGCGAGCGCATCAGCGGCCTACTGTTGGTCGGGTCGAAGCGTGCCCTGGAACGTCGACGTTGATGGCGCTGGCCTGCCACTCGCTCGTCACGAACCGTGAACGGAATCTCGAGATCCTTCAGGAACTGCCCGACATCGTCCGAGACAGCCGCGCGGCAGGCCGATGTGCGCCGAGTGATCCTCCGCTCCGGAAATGATGCGCGGCTTGCCATACGTCGGCAGCCGCATCGCCTGGGCTCGATAGAACTCCGGATTCTGAAACGCGGCAAGCCGGATCAACTGGTTTCGCAACCAGGGGCTCAGCCCGTCTTTGGCGATGTAGATCTCGTTGCCGAGGACCAGTTCGATCGACCGCGGCAGATCGCCGGCAATCGGGCGGAATGGCACGGCGCACGCGATGGGGGCGCCTTCCACGGCTCGCCATCCTCATCGTCCACGGGGAGGCGGAGGCCGACGATCTGGCCTCGCCGCTCGCCATCCGCGACGATCTGGTCGACCTGCGGCGCGATTCAGCGGGCGGATGCCGGACAGAAACGCCCACTGATCGGCGTGAGGCACGAGTTGGTCGTCGACGAAGACGCTGTTGCCGCGCTCGCGAGCGTGCTTTCTGCAGCGGCAGCGCGATCAGATTTCCAAACCCGCCCTGCGGCAACGTGTCCTGGCTCGGAAAGAACCGATCGTAGGACTGGAATCCGATGTCCGGCCGCCGTTCCATGGATTCGGTCAGCACGTACGAACCCAGCCGCCGAGCCAAGGCCGCCGGAATGGCCTCGGCGAAGAAGAACCACACGTGCGCTCCGCGCCCCGAGCGTGACCGCTCGAGCGCGACCGGCAGATTCATCTCGCGGCAGGTGTCCGTGAACGCGCGAGCGTCATCCTCCCAGCTTTGCTTGTCGAAATCGATCGCCAGGAAGAAACAGGTCTCGTCGAGCAGCATCGGATAGACGCCGGCGACGAACGGCTGCCCGGTGTCGTCGTGACCCGACAGATGCCAATGAACGACGGCTTCATTGAGAGAGAGGAATCGACGGTTCGAACAATCGGCGCACTTTATTCGCGGTTTCTCGCAGACGCCGCGAACCCATTCGTTCGCACAGGCCGGCGCGTACCCTGACTTTCCGGTCTTCCGGCTCTCGTATCGGCGCGGGTAGACGTCGTCTCGCCCGCGGAACAGCGATCGAAAGAGCGCGATCTTTGCGTCCGGCGGAGACTGCTGCGTGACGATCAGTTTGAGCGACTGCACGCCCGGATCCGACCCTCGACCTTCATCCTAACCGTACAACGCGTGACGCCGTTCTTCCCGTGGGTCAGCGACGCCGCCCGCAACGGCCGCCGACACGGCGTCAGAGTCGCTGGCGTCGGGCATTCAGAGTGAACACGTTGGATTCGTCGATGAGCAAGACCACCTTGCGCCTTCGCTTCGTTCACGTAGTCCCTAGTTAAGATCAAACCTTCCGGTTTTTGACCGGATATTCTGAGGACTTTCTCTCTGAAATTGCGCCTGTTTTGTGCGACGTAAACGGCCAATAAACGGCACGCCCATTTCTAAGTGATTCGCGGTCGTTCGTAAGTTATTGCAGGATTGGCTCCTCGGGCTGGACTCGAACCAGCAACCCTCCGGTTAACAGCCGGATGCTCTGCCATTGAGCTACCGAGGAACGGTGGCGCGTGCAGCGGGTGGCGGGCGCTCGACCCGCCGAATCCCGCTCAGCAGGACCCTCAATTCTAGTGGGACCGGGCGCCCCCGCGCAACACGCGGCCGCGACCCGCGGCGCCGCGTCCCGTCCGAGACACCCGCCCGTGCGCGAACCACGAACGCCAGCGGCCGCCCGTCAGCTTCAGCCGCAGCGCCGTCACCTCACCGGAGCACCGTCGCCTGCCCGTTCGAACAGCGGCTCGGCGATTGCTCGCTCGGATGCCCGTGTATCGAGGCACGACCGCACACGGGCCGTCGTGCACTGAACGACGCCGCTCGGCCACACACCCGCCGTGGCCTCCGCGCCCTCGAGACTGGCGCAGCCATTGCACCCGGGTCAGCGATCCGATATTTCCCCGGGGAGGTCACGAGTCATGGCGAAAGCACTGCAAGGCAAGCGCGTCGCGGCCCTCGTCGAGAACGGCTTCGAGCAGATCGAGCTCCTCGAGCCGAAGGGCGCCCTCGAAGCGGCCGGCGCGACCGTGGACGTGATCTCGCCGCGCCCGGGCAAGGTGCGCGGATGGAACCACACGGAGTGGGGCGACGAGGTGAACGTCGACCGCGCGCTCGACCAGGCCATGCCGGGCGACTACGACGCGCTGCTCCTGCCCGGCGGCGTGATGAATCCCGATCGCCTGCGCACCAACGAGAAGGCCGTCCGGTTCGTCCGGCAGATGTTCGACGACGGCAAGCCGATCGCCGCCATCTGCCACGGCCCGTGGACGCTCGTCGAGGCCGACGTCGTCCGCGGCGCGCGAATGACGTCGTGGCCGTCCCTCCAGACCGACCTGAGGAACGCCGGCGCCGACTGGGTCGACGAGACGGTCGTCGTCGATCGCGGCATCGTGTCGTCCCGCAAGCCGGACGACATCCCCGCGTTCAACGAGAAGATGATCGACCTCTTCAAGGCCGGCCGTCAGGCGGCCGCGGGACGCACTCACGCGACGCGAGGCTGAGGCCCGTCGTTTTTACGTGGCCGATGCCTCGACCTGAATATCGAGGCTGCCGCGCAGGGCGTTCGAGACCGGACACCCTTTCTCGGCCTCCTTCGCGAACGCCGGGAAGTCCGCCGGCGCCATGCCCTTCAGGCCCGCCGCCGACACGACCAGCTTCGACGTCGTGATCTTGATGCCGGCATCGCCCTTGTCCGCCGTAATCGTGCAGGTGACCGTCGTCTTGTCGATCGACCCGCCCTTCTTGCCGATCGCCGCGTTGACCACCATCGCGTAGCAGACGGCGTGCGCGGCCGCCATCAGCTCCTCCGGGCTGGTCTGGCCCTCCGGATCGCCGATGCGGTGCGGAAACGTGACCGGGACGGTGAACGCGCCGGTGCCGGCCTTGGCCTCGCCCGATCCGTCCATCAGCGAGCCCTTCCAGTTGACGGTGGCATTGCGGGAAAACGTCGCCATTGCGTGACTCCTTCTGAAACAAATGCAAGGGTCAGCCCCGAGCGTTCCGGACCTTCCTCGCCCCCAGCTTCGTCGTCGTCGCCAGCTGCACGACGGCACCGACGATCGCGACCCCGATCCAGACAATGAAGAACCACCATCGGTTCGGCGCGGGCTCCAGCGGAGAGAGCGACCACGCGCCTGCCGCGGCGAGTTGTGCCGGCGCCCGGCTCCAGAGCGAAAGCGCCCCGACGATCCCGGTCCACGAGCCGCCGAGCGCCGTGCCGAAGACGACGACGTATCGCGCGACCGAGAGCGCGAGCAGCGCGCCGACCACGGCGACGACGACGAGCACGGCCGTCGGCGGATCGTGGTGGCGCATGATCTGCCAGACCCAGTGGAGCGCCAGCGACGCCAGGCCCCCGCCGACCAGCCCGACGCCGATGAAGTAAGCGGCCACCATCAGTGCGGCGCCGACCAGCCCGCCCACGATCGCCGCGGCGATCAGGGCGAACGTGCTCATGTGCCCCACGATCGAGATCGTGACGGCCGCCCCCACCATGAAGCCGTAGATGCCGAGCACGACCCGGAACAGCCGGTAACCCGCGAAACACGCCATGAGACCGCCGACGAGCAGGATGACCGCCACCGGCGTGGCGTACACAACGGGAAGCACCTCCGGAGTCTATGACAACAACGGCGTCGTCCGGAACTGACGCGCGTCGTCCGGCGACAAGAGCCGGCCCACAGCCCACAGCCCATAGCCCCTAGCCCACAGCCCGCACTATCCTGTCTCCTCCATGTCCCCTCCCCGCCCGAGCCCGCGCCGAGTGGCCATCGGCATCGCGCTGTCGATCGCGGGCATCGCGCTGCTGGTCTGGCAGATCAGGCGGGTGGGAACGGCGGCGATCGCGAGCGGCCTCGGGGCGCTCGGCTGGGGCTTTCTCGTCATCCTCGCGCTGTCGTTCGCGCGCTTCGTGCTGCGCTCGCTCGCCTGGACGACGCTGATGGGCGGCCGGCCGTCGCTCGCGGCGGCCGTCGCCGCGACGCTGGCGGGCGATGCGATCGGCAACGTGACGCCGCTGAGCCTGCTCGTCAGCGAGCCGGCGAAGGCCCTGTACCTGCGCGGACGCGTCTCCGGGTCGCGGTCGTTTCCGGCGCTGACCGCCGAGAACTTCTTCTACAGCGTGTCGGTGGCCGTCTTCATCGCTCTGGGCACGGCGGCGATGCTCGACGCCTTCGCCATCCCCGATCGCCGACTCCGCTGGGCGGGCCTGCTCGCCCTCGGCATGATGGCGGCCGTCCTCGCTGGCGCGCTCTGGCTGGCCTGGCGCAAGCCGGCGCTGGCGAGCGCCGCGCTGCAACGGCTGCCCTTCCCCGCGGCCGCCGCCCTGCTCGAGCGCGTCCGCCGGTACGAGACGACGACCTACTCGCTGCTCGGCCAGTCGGGCCGACCGCTCGGAATCGTGCTCGCCTGCGAGGCGGCGTTCCACCTGCTGAGCTTCGCGGAGGCCTATTACACGCTCTGGCTCATCACCGGCCAATCGGCGCCGCTGGCGGCGTTCGTGTTCGACACGTTCAACCGGATCGTGAACGTCGTCTTCCGCGCCATGCCCCTGCGGATTGGGGTCGACGAGGCCAGCACGGCCATCGTGGCCCCGGCGATCGGCTTCAGTCCGGCCGTCGGTGTTACTATCGCCCTCGCACGCAAGGGTCGGATGCTCGTCTGGGCGGCCGTGGGGATCGGCCTCGCGGTACGCAAGGGACTGACCGTGAGCGACATTGCCGAGCCAGACGAGAGGCGGGCCATGCCCTGAGTCCGGCGCCGACGCGGCTCCCCAACATGCCCACCATTCTGATCGTCGACGACGAACAAGGCATCCGACAACTCGTCGGCCGCGTGCTCGAGCGCCGCGGCTACCGCGTCATCACCTGCCCGAGCGCCACCGAAGCGCTGGCGGTTCAGGATCCGATCGATCTGCTGGTCGTCGACCTGATCCTGCCGGAGGTGAACGGTCGACAGCTGACCGACGCCCTGCGAGCGCGTCAGCCCCTGCTGCCGGTCGTGCTGATGTCCGGCTACCTGTCGGACCGCGACCTCATGCCCGGGCCGCCGTCGATCTTCTTGCAGAAGCCGATGATGCCGTCGGCCATGATCGACGCGGTCGACAAACTGCTACAGCAGGCGTAGCTTGCGCAGGACGGCCGCCGTGCGGGGCGCGCTCTGCGGCGCGTCTCGAAGGCGCGACACGAGCCGGTCCAGATCCGCGGGCGCGTCGACGTCGTTCCACGGCGCCAGCCGCACGACCTCGAGCCCGGCCTGCCCGCAGGCGCGTGCGACTTCCTCGAGGGCGTGCGAGCTCTCCCAGCGCACGTTCGAGAACACGTCCGGCACGGCACCCGGCGCGACTGCCGCGCCCATCAGATAGCACCCGCCGCTCTCTGCCGGTCCGAGCACGACTGTCGGCGCGGCGCCGCCGAGCGACGCGAACGCCTGCTCCAAGTACGCGATCGGCAGATCCGGCAGGTCGGATCCCATCACGACGACGCGGCGGAAGCCGCTCGCCGCCAGGTCCTCGAACACGTGGCGCTGCCGCTCGGCGAGGCTCGTGCCGCGCTGCGCGACGAACGTCTCGGCCGGGAGCGCCGGGCGCGCCACCCGCAGCCCCTCGACGGGCGGCGTGACCGCCAGCCGCACGCGCACGTTCGGCAGCGCGCCGGCGCGATCGACCAGATCGTCGATGAACGCGAGCGCCAGGTCGCGGCGCCCATCCTCGGCCGGCACGCGCGGCGTCAACCGCGCCTTGATGCGCGGGTCCGAGGTCGACCGCGTCATCAGCGCCAACGCGCCCGGCGTCGAGAGGAGCGGGTCGGGCATCGTCGGCGATTCTACAGTTCCCGCCGGCCTTCCATGGCCTTCGACATCGTGAACTCGTCCGTGTAGTCGAGGTCGCTACCGACCGGCACGCCCATCGCGATGCGCGTGACGCGGACGCCGAGCGGCTTCAGCAGCTTCGCGAGATAGAGCGCCGTGGCCTCGCCTTCGACGTTCGGATTGGTGGCGAGGATCACTTCCTCGACGCCGCCGGGCTCGATCCGCGCCAGCAGGCTGCGGATCTTCAGGTCGTCCGGCCCGACGCCCTGGAGCGGCGCAATTGCGCCCATCAGCACGTGATAGCGGCCGCGGAAGCCGCGGGTCTTCTCGATCGCGCCGACGTTCTCCGGCTGCTCGACGACGCAGATGGCGCGGGCGTCGCGATCCGCACCCGTGCAGTAGACGCAGGGATCCACGTCGGTGATGGTGCTGCAGATCGAGCAGTAGGTGACCCGCTCCTTGACGAAGCGCATCGCATCGCAGAGCGCGTCGACCTCGGCGCGCGGCGTCTTGAGCAGATGGTACGCGAGCCGCTGCGCGCTCCGGGCCCCGATCCCGGGCAGACGCTGGAGCGCCTCGATGAGGACCGCCAGCGGCTCCGGACGCGCCATCAGGGCAGGCCGGGAAGCTTCATGCCGCCCATCATGCCCTGCATCTGGCCGGCGAGGGCCTCGTCCGCCCGGCGGTGCGCGTCGTTGACGGCGGCGACGATCAGGTCCTGCAGCATCTCGATGTCGTCCTTGGAGACGACCTCGGGATCGATCCTGAGGCTCTGCAGCTGCTTGTGCCCGTTGATGACGACCGTGACCATGCCGCCCCCGGCGCTGGCCTCCACGCGCATGTCCGCCATCTGGCGCTGCAGCTGCTCCTGCATCTGCTGCGCCTGCTGCATCATCTTCTGTATGTTCATGGTTTCACCGTGGTTGTGAGTCATGAGTCATGAGTCTTGAGTTGTGAGTCCTGAGTTGTGAGTTGAACTCCCACCTCGAGCTGAGCGCCACACTCACAACTCAGAACTCAGAACTCACAACTCACAACTAAAACTCACGACTCACACCTACTGGATCTCCTCCACGTCCTCGATGGTCCCGCCAAAGACGTCGAGGACGGCCTGGACCGCGGGCTCCGTCCGGGCGCGCGCGGTGAGCTCGGCTTTCCGTTCGGCGGCGGGATCGGGCGCCGCCGACGGCGCGGACGCGCCTTCGCGGGCGGCCACGCGCAGCGGCAGGCTGCTCACCGAGCGTGCCAGCTCCTGAATCCATCCGCTCTGCCGGTCGAACTCGGCGCGCAGCGTCTTGTGCACCGGCGCGAACGTGAACACGATCGTATCGGCCTCGACCTCGACGCTCTTCGCCTGCGCGACGACCATGCTGTAGAACACGCGGTTGCGCTCGCGGATGGCGGCGAGCAGGGCGGACTTCGGATCGGACCCGACGCTGCCGGTTCCGGGGCTCCCAGGTTCCGAGGTCCTGGGGTTCTGGGGTTCCGAGGTTCTGGGGTTCTGGGGCTCCGGGGTTCTCGCCGGCGCCGAAGGCGCGGCCGCCGGCCTGGCGGGCGCCGGCATCTGGCGCCGCGGAGCGCCACCCTCGAGGCCGGCGATGATCTCGACGAGCGGCGTGAGCTGGCGGAGATGCATCCACTTGACCAGCGCCATCTCGAACTGGTGCCGCGGCTGCGAGGCGCCCTTGATCTCGAACTCGCTGCGCGAGAGCAGGTCGAAGGCGCGCATCAGGTCCTCGCGGGAGAACCGGGCCGCGAGATCGGCGAGGCGCGGCCGCTCTCCTTCCGCCGCGATCTCTGGATCAGCAAGGCGGCTCTCGTCGATCTTCACGACCATCAGGTCGCGCATGAGCCGTGAGAGCTCCCGGCAGACGATCCGGAGATCGAAGCCGCCGTCGACGACCCGGTCCGCCAGCTCGAAGGCGGCTTTCGGGTCCTCGCGTGCGATCGTCTCGACGATCTCGAATTGCAGGTCGCGGCCGATCAGCCCGAGGACCGTGCTGACGCCCGCCATCGTGATGCGGTCGCTCGTGAATGCGAGCACCTGGTCGAGCGCGCTGAGCGCGTCGCGCATGCTGCCCTCGGCCGATCGCGCGACCAGCGCCAGCGCGCCCTCGTCGACCTCGACCTGCTCGCTCGCCGTGACCCGCGCGAGCTGCTCTCGAATCGCGCCGAACGGCAGCGTCTTCAGCTCGAACACCTGGGACCGGGACTGAATCGTCGCCGGCACGGCGTGCAGCTCCGTGGTCGCCATCATGAACTTCACGTACGGCGGGGGTTCCTCGATCGACTTGAGCAGGGCGTCGAACGCGCTCTTCGACAGCCGGTGCACTTCGTCGATGATGAAGACCTTGAAGCGGTCCCGCATCGGCGCGATGCTCAGCGGCTCGACGATGACCTCGCGCACCGCATCGACGCCCGTATAGGTGGCGCCGTCAATCTCGAAGACGTCGACGTCGCGGCCCTCGGCGATCTCGAGACACGCGTCGCACCGGCCGCACGGTTCCGGCGTCGGGCCCTGCACGCAGTTCAGCGCGCGCGCCAGGATCCTCGCCGTCGTCGTCTTGCCCACGCCGCGGGGACCGGCGAAGATGAACGCCTGCGCGAGACGCCCGGTCGCGATGGCGTTCTTCAGCGTCTCGACGACGCCGCGCTGACCGATGACGTCCTCGAAGCGCTGGGGACGCCACTTGCGGGCGAGAGCAACATGAGGCATGGGAAAAGAAGTTCCGCGCCTCCGACCGCGGTCCGGAGGGCCTGCGGCACAGCACAGGATCGACTTAGCGCTGCTGCCTTCCGGCCCTGACGCGGTTCGTCGGCTGAACTTGCACAGGGTCCGGACCGCGATCCGAGGCGCGGCGGCTCCTGAGCGAGTGTAGCACGCGCAAATCGCGCCGATCCGCGTCAGCCGATCTCCAGGCCGACGCGCTCCCGCCGCAGCTCGGCCACGGCCTGGACGATGCGATCGGGCGTGATCGGCTTCGTGAGGTGGCGCTGGAAGCCGGCCGCGAGCACGCGCTCGGCGTCGATCGGACGCGCGAACGCGGTGAGCGCAATCGCGGGCACATGGGGATCGAGCGCCCGCACGTGGCGGATGAGATCGTAGCCGTCGCGCGCCGGCATGCTGATGTCGCTGACCAGCACGTCGAATCGCCCTGCATCGAACGCCGCGACGGCTTCGTCCACGCTGCCGGCGGTCGTCACCTGGGCGCCGTGCGTCGCCAACATGCGCTCCGCGAGCTCGCAGACGTCCGGCGAGTCGTCGACGACCAGCACCCGGACGCCGGCGAGCCAGAGCGGCGCCTCGAGCGATGAGGCTGCCGGGTCTCCCGTCAGCGCTGCCGCCTCCCGGCTGGGCACGCGCATCGTGAACGTGGAGCCCTGGCCGGCACCGTCGCTCCGGCCGACGAGGGTCCCCCCGTGCATCTCCATCAGCTGCCGCGCGATCGACAGGCCGAGCCCGAGGCCCGAGTGACTGCGCGTCGTGGAGGCATCCACCTGCCTGAAGCGGTCGAAGATCTGATCGGTGAGCTCCGGGCTGATTCCGATCCCCGTATCGCGCACCGAGAGCTCCGCGCCGCCGGGCACGCCAGAGAGCGACACCGTGATGCGGCCCCCACGCGGCGTGAACTTCACGGCGTTGCTGATGAGGTTGCCGACCACCTGCTGCAGCCGTACGGGATCGCCGCGCACGATCGGCGCGTCGGGCGCCAGCCGCCGCTCGAGCACCAGCCCCTTGGCGTCCATGGCCGGCGACGCCGCCGCGATCGCCGACTCGGCGACGGCCGTGAGATCGACGTCCTGCATCTCCAGCCGGAGCGTGCCCGCCTCGATCCGCGACATGTCGAGCAGGTCGTTGACGAGATCCGCCTGCAGGCGCGAGTTGCGGTGAATGGCGTCGAGCGCCTTCTTGCGGTCGGCCTCGCCGAGCATCCCACTCATCAGCAGCTGCACCCAGCCGGTGATCGCGGAGAGCGGGGTCCTCAGCTCGTGGCTGACCGTCGCGAGGAACTCGTCCTTGAGGCGGTTGGATCGCTCGGCGAGCGCGCGGGCGGACCGCTCGCTCTCCAGCGTCGCCGCGAGCTTCTCGCTCAGCTCGCGCTCGGCCGCTTCGGCCCGGGAACGGGCCGCGGCCTGCCGCTGCAGCGCCGACGCCGTCCACCACGTGAACCCGGAGAAGAGCGCGACGAACGCGAAGATCAGAATGGACAGACCGAACGCCGTATCGAACAGGCGGGCCTGCTCGCCCGCCAGCCGCAGCAGCCCGAGCAGGATCGGCAGCAGGATCGCCGCCGGAATCATCCGGCGGAGCAGCACGCCGCCGGCGTCGTGCGCGAGGCTCCGCCTGGCGATCCCGACCTCGGGCCGGGCGAACAGCACGCCGACGCCCAGGACGATCAGCGCCACCGCCGTGTTGAGGGCGATCCCGGTGAACCGGGCGAGTCCATACAGCTCGTGGACCTGAAAGAAGTAGCCGAGCGTCGGCAGCAACGCGATGAGGATGCCCGCCAGCGCCAGGCGTTGATGGAGCGGCACCTCTCGCCGGCTCCGCGTGTCCAGCCACAGCATCGCGAAGCCGAACAGCGGCAGGCAGATCGACGCGGGCGGGCCCATCCGGTTCGGGCTGGTGGTCGCCGGCGCCCCCGGCTCCTCCCGAAAGAGCGATTGATCGATGTGGAGATCCCACCCGAACAGGTGCTCGCTCAACGTGGCGAGCCCGATGAGAATCACGCCGACCGCGAGCACCTGTCCGAGCCCGACCTCGATCCGCGAGCGGCCCGGCCGGCTCGAGAAGAAGAGAGAGAGGCCGGCGGCGAGCAACGCCACCGCGGTGTTCGTCTTGATGACGATGCCGGCGGCGACCGCCATGAGCCGGCTGTCATCGACGGCCCACCCGAGCAGGGCGAGACCGCCGATCGCACAGACGGCCAGGCCGCACGTCGCTGCGAACCGCTGGCTGTTTCGGGTCCAGTCGCTCATTGGAAATCCAAGAGTATCCAGAACGTCCCTGCGCGAACGCCGTTCTCGGGGTTATTCCGCCGGATTCTCGGGTGATGACCTTATCGCCCGATTGAGCGCCCGTGCGACGCTCGCGAACGCGGCGCGCATCTCATCGTAGGAGAAATTCGCGTTGCGCCCGCTCGGATTCGGGAGCACGAACACCTGGGCGCCTTCGAATCTCTCGAGCTGCCGGCCGAGCGTGACGGCCCCCTTCTTCCCGAACACCGCCCGGTACAACGAGACGCCGACGAACGCCACGACGGCTGGCTTGAACCGGCGGACCTTGCGTCGAAGCGCCGGCAGGCCGGCCGCGTACTCGCCCGGGCGCAGCGTGTCGATGCCGGCCGTCGCCCGCGGCACCAGATTGGTGATCCCCAGCCGCCATTCGGCCAACCGGTCGTCGTCTTCCGTTCCGATTCGCTCCGGCACGATGCGGGCGTCGTACAGCAGCTTCCAGAACCGGTTCGAGTGCCCGGCGAAATGGTGCCCGATGGCCTCGGACCGCAGGCCCGGATTGATGCCGACGAAGAGCAGGCGCACGCCGGGCGCGATCCGGTCACGGAGCGGCACGCGGTCCCTTTGCCGCGAGCCGGGCAGGCGCTGCGAAGAACAGCGCCGCGGCCGCGGAGAGCGCGGCGCATCCGGCCAGGAAGTACAGGCCGGCGGCGTAGCTGCGCGTCGCGTCGCGGATCCAGCCGACCGCGTACGGACCGGCGAACCCGCCGAGGTTCCCGATCGCGTTCACCAGCGCGATGCCTCCGGCGGCCGCCCTCCCGCTGAGGAACTCGGACGGGAGCGGCCAGAACGCCGGCTTCGACCCGTACAGGCCAATTGCCGCGGCGCCCAGCGCCACGAGCGAGAGGGCGGGGCGCCCGGCCGCGACGCCCGCCGCCGCGAGGCTCGCCGACGCCAGCAGCGCCGCGGCGATGAAGTGCCAACGCCGCTCGCGTTGGCGATCCGAGGACCAGGCCCACAGCATCATGCCGACCAGTCCGGCCAGGTACGGCAACGCCGTCAGCAGGCCGGTCGAGACGTTCGAGAACCCCTGTGATTTCACGATGAGCGGCAGGAAGAACGTGATCCCGTAGGTGGCGGTGACGATCGTGAGGTAGACGAACGACAGACCGAGCACTCGGGGATCGCCGAGCGCCTCGCGCACCGTGACGTGCCGGCCGGCCTCGATCGCGCGCTGCTCCGCACCGAGGTGCGCCTCGAGCCAGGCGCGCTCGTCCACCTCGAGCCACGCCGCGCGCGACGGACGGTCCGTGAGCCGCGCGAGCACGACGGGCGCGAGCACGATCGCCGGCAGCGACTCGACAAGGAACAGCCATTGCCAGCCGGCGAGCCGCCAGACGCCATCGAGCTGGAGCAGCACGCCGGAGAGCGCCGCGGCGACCGCATTCGAGCCGGGCACCGCGAGGAAGAGCGCCGACACGACGCGGGCGCGGTACCGGCCGGGAAACCAGTACGTGAAGTACAAGAGGATCCCCGGAAAGAATCCGGCCTCGGCGGCGCCGAGCAGGAAGCGGAGTCCGAGAAAGCTCGCGGGCCCTCGCACGAAGACCATGAGGCCCGACACGACGCCCCAGGTGAGCATGATGCGGGCGATCCAGCGGCGCGCGCCGACGCGCTCGAGGATCAGATTGCTGGGCACCTCGAACAGGAAATACCCCAGGAAGAAGATGCCGGCGCCCCAGCCGTACAGATACGCGCTGAAGCCCAGATCGGCGTTCATCCCCAGCGCGGCGAAGCCGACGTTGGTGCGATCGACGTAGGCGACGAAGTAGAGCGTCACCACGAGCGGCAGCAGCCGCCATGAGATCTTGCGCATGGCGCGCCGCTCGATGGCGTCTGGCGCGCTCGCGGTGACCGTCATGGCTGGTGGCGGCGCGACCGCGCCGGCTAGTGGATCTCCGGATCCGGCGTGGCCGGCCCGCGCTCGAGGAAGTCGAAGTCGCAGCCCTCGTTCGCCTGCGTCATGTGACGGGAGTACAGCGCGCCGTACCCGCGGACGTACGGCGGGGGCGGAGGCCGCCAGCCGTTGCGCCGCCGCGCCAGCTCGTCGTCGGGGACGTGGAGCATCAGACGGCGCGCCGGCACGTCCAGCTCGATCTCGTCGCCGTCGGCGACGAGAGCCAACGGTCCGCCGACGAACGACTCCGGCGCGACGTGCAGGACGCACGTGCCGTAGCTCGTCCCGCTCATCCGCGCGTCGGAGATGCGCACCATGTCGCGGACGCCGCGCTCGAGCAGCTTCTTCGGGATCGGCAGCTGTCCCCATTCAGGCATGCCGGGCCCGCCGAGCGGCCCCGCGTGCTTGAGGACGAGCACCGACGTCTCGTCGACCGGCAGGTCGCGCCGGTCGATCCGCGCGGCCATGTCGTTGTAGTCGGCGAACACGACGGCGCGCCCCGTGTGCCGGTGGAGCTTCGGATCGGCGGCCGGCGGCTTGATCACGGCCCCGTCGGGCGCGAGGTTGCCGCGCAGCACGGCGAGCGTGTCCGATGCGATGACGGGCGCCTCGACGTCCCGGATCACGTCGCGGTTGAAGACGGTCGCCGACGCGATGTTCTCGCCGAGCGTACGTCCGTTGATCGTCGGCGCCCGGGGATCCAGCCGCTCGCCCAGATTCCGCAGCAGGGCGCGGAGGCCGCCGGCGTAGAAGAAGTCCTCCATCAGATACTGGCCGGACGGACGGATGTTGGCGAGCAGGGGGGTAGTGCGCGCGAGCGCGTCGAACTGCTCGAGCCCCAGCGGCACCCCCGCACGCTTCGCCATGGCGACGAGATGAATCGTCGCGTTCGTCGATCCGCCCATCGCCAGCACCGTCGTCACTGCGTTGCGGAACGCGGCGGCCGTCAGCACGTCGGACGGCTTCAGATCCTCCCACACCATCGCGACGATGCGACGTCCGGTCTCCGAGGCCATGATGGCGTGCCGCGAGTCGGCCGCCGGAATCGACGTCGCCCCCGGCAGCGTCAGGCCCAGCGCCTCCGCCGCCGCCGTCATCGTCGACGCCGTGCCCATTGTCATGCAGTGCCCAGGGGAGCGCGCGATCCCCTGCTCGACGCCGCACCACTCCCGCTCGGTGATCGTGCCGGCGCGCAGCTCGGCCCAGTACTTCCACGCGTCGGATCCCGATCCGAGCGTCGCGCCGGCCCAGTCGCCGCGAAGCATGGGACCGGCCGGCAGAAAGATCGCCGGCAGGTTCATCGACGTGGCGCCCATGATGAGCGCCGGCGTGGTCTTGTCGCATCCGCCCATGAGCACGACGCCGTCAGCCGGATAGGAGCGCAGCACTTCCTCCGCCTCCATGGCGAGGAAGTTGCGGTAGAGCATCGTCGAGGGCTTCTGAAAGACCTCGGAGAGCGTCATCACCGGAAGCTCGACCGGAAACCCGCCGGCCTGCCAGATGCCGCGCTTCACCTCCTCCACGCGCTGCTTGAAGTGCGCGTGACAGGGGTTGATGTCGCTCCAGGTGTTGAGAACCGCGATGACCGGCTTGCCGGCGTAGTCGGCGCGACCGAACCCCATCTGCGCAGTGCGGGAGCGGTGCGCGAAGGCGCGCAGATCCGTCGTGCCGTACCAGCGATGGCTGCGGAGATCCTCGGGACGTTTCGGGACGGCCATGCATTCTCCCGCGAGGATCCCGCCGGAATCCCCGGAAGGCGTTGTTATAGCAGACGCCGGCCGTCTGGCGTGCTGCGCCGCAAATCGAGGACTTCGAGAGGTGGCGTGAACGGACGCGCGAACACGGGCAAGGTGATCTGCCGTAGACTCTTCGCGCAGAGGAGACGCGCTCATGGCCAGGGGACCCGCTGATTCAGCATTCCGCCGCCTCGCCGCCTGTGCCGCGACCGCGGCAGCGATATCGGCGGCCGTCGTCACCGGTTTCGGGCAGACCGTGCAGGAGTGGCGCGACTATGCCGGGGGCCCCGACAGCTCGCGCTACGTCGCGGCCACGCAGATTACCCGAACGAACGTCGCGCGCCTGCAGGTGGCCTGGACCTTCCCGTCCGGGCAGACCGATTTCAATCCGATCGTCGCGCGCGGCGTCGTCTACGGCCGGGGGCCGAACGACTCCTTCGTGGCGCTCGACGCTGCGTCCGGAAGAGTCCTCTGGACGCACGAGGGCCTCAGCGGGTTCAACGCGCGCGGCGTGAACTACTGGGAGAGCGCGGACGGCGGAGACCGCCGCCTGATCTTCAGCGTGAAGAACCTGCTGCAGGAGATCGACGCGCGCACCGGCCGGTCGATCTCCAGCTTCGGAGTGAACGGCCGCGTGGACCTGCGCGCCGGGCTCGACCGCGATGCGTCGGCGATCGACCAGCAGAGCCGCACACCCGGACGCGTGTTCGAGAACCTCATCATTCTCGGGTCGGCCACCAACGAGGAGTACGCGTCGGCGCCGGGCGACATCCGCGCATTCGACGTCCGGACGGGCGCGCTGGTCTGGACGTTCCATACCGTGCCACGCGCCGGCGAGTTCGGCGCCGAGACCTGGCCGCCCGACGCACGGAAGACCGTCGGCGGCGCCAACAACTGGGGCGAGCAGTCGATCGACGCGCAGCGCGGTGTCGTGTACGTCCCGACCGGCAGCCCCAAGTACAACTTCTACGGCGGCAACCGCCACGGGGCGAATCTCTTCGGGGATTGCCTGCTCGCGCTCGACGCCAGGACCGGCCGGCGCCTCTGGCACTTCCAGACCGTCCACCATGACATCTGGGACCTCGACAACAACTCGGCGCCGCAGTTGACGACGATTCGACGCAACGGGCGGACGATCGACGTCGTCGCGATGGCCAGCAAGACAGGGTATCTGTACGTGTTCGATCGCGCGACCGGCGAGCCGATCTGGCCGATCGAGGAACGTACCGTGCCGCAGGGCACGACGGTACCCGGCGAAGCGCTGTCGGCCACGCAGCCGTTCCCGACGAACCCTCCGCCGTTTTCCCGCCAGAAGTTCACGGCCGACGATGTGAACCCGAACATCCTCACGCCGCAGCAGCGCGAGCAGTTCCGGGAGCGGATCCTGAAGGCCCGGAACGACGGTCCGTTCACGCCGATCGGGTTCGACGAGGTCGTCCACATGCCCGGCAATCAGGGCGGATCGAACTGGGGCAGCACCGCGGCGAATCCGGCGGACGGCAGCGTCTACGTGATCGGATTCAACGTGCCGACGATTCTGCGGCTGCTGAGGCCTGGCGAGACGCGCCCCGGGCGCAACGGCGGGCCGCCGGAAACCGTGGCCGACGGGCGCTACGTCACCAACGGGTTCGGCCTGTTCCCCACGATCGTCAACCCGCCGTACACGACGCTGACCGCCTACGACCTCAACGCGGGCACGATCCGATGGCAGATCGGGCTCGGCGACGATCTCCGGCTCGTCATCCAGGGCATCACCGGAACGGGCACGGCAGGGACGGCGAAAGGCGGGATCATCCCGACGGCGAGCGGCCTGCTGTTCGTCACGGCGGCCGACCGCAAGGTGCACGTCTACGACAGCCGCACCGGCGAGCAGATCTCGCAACTCCCCCTGGGCGGCGCCACGACCGGGTCGCCGTCGATGTACGAAGCCGGCGGGCGGCAGTATCTGCTCGTGACGGCGTCGCCGGCCGGCGGCCGGGGCGGACGCCCGGGCGCACCGGCCGGCGCGGCGCCGACCGATCCCGTGGGCATCGTCGCCTACACGCTTCCGCGCGACTGAGCGGGCTGCGATACTATGCGCTGGCGGCGAGTGGACGCCGGCGCTGACGCGTCCGCCGTGAACATCCCAATGGCGCTTCTGAGCTATCGACAGGTCGGACTGACGCTCCGCGCCGGCGGCGCCGCGGCGACCGCCGAGCAGGTCCGCGACCTGCAGCGCGACCTCCGGCGGCTCGGTTATCTCGCCTCCGGCGTCGACGGCAGCTTCAAGGGCGGAACGGAGCTCGCCGTCAGGGCGCTGCAGTACGACCTGCTGTCGAACGGCGGCGGCGGCCGGGACGGTGCGGCGCCGGTCAGGATTCGGGACTACAACCGGAGCCGCGTGGCGGCTGTCTCCGGCGAGGTCGATCAGGCGATGGTCGAGTGCCTCTCGGACCTGCTCGACGATCCGAACTGCCAGAAGCTGCCCTCCTCGCCCGATCCGGTCGCGGAGAACCGCCGGGTGCTCGCGCAGTTGCGCACGCTGCCCTCGACCGACGCGCCGACGCCGTTTCTGCTGGCGATTCTGACGCAGGAGAGCGGGCTGAAGCACTTCCACGAGCCGCGCGCCGGCGAGGACGACACGTTCATCACCGTCGGACTCGACCGCAACGCGGGGCCGCCGCACATCATCACGTCGCGCGGCTACGGCGCCGGGCAGTACACGCTGTTCCATCACCCGCCCAGCCCGCAGGAGGTCACCGCGCTGATGCTGGATCCGGCGAAGAACGTGCAGGGCGCGGCCAGGGAGCTGCGGGAGAAGTTCGATCACTTCGTCGCCGGCCCGAATCCGGGCGCGCGGGCCGACGACCGGATCGCGGAGATCGGCGCCGGACCGCTTCGGCTCTGCAAGCACTCGCCCGACGACCCGCGGTTCATGTCGGACTGCCGCCAGTGCCTGCTCGCCGCGGGCTCGCACCAGATCGTCGAGGACCGGACCCCGCTCTACCCGGCCACCCCGCAGACCTATACGAGCACGCAGTACTACGACATGCAGCGGTCCGCGGCGTTCTACCGTCGGGTGCCCGACCGGGCCGGCATCGGCTGCGACTGGCCGTACGCGGTGCGGCGCTACAACGGATCCGGCGTGAACTCGTACCATTACCAGGTGCGGATCCTGCAACATCTCGCGTCGTCTTGACTCCGGGGGGCTTCGCCCCCGCGGACCCCCCGACGCGCTCACTCGCGGGGCCCCTCGATCCCCGCTCCGTTCGCGCGGGCTCGCGTCGCTCCGCTCGCTCGCGATCTGCAGGCTTCTGGCTTCTGGCTTCTGGCTTCTGGCTTCTGGCTTCTGGCTTCTGGCTTCTGGCTTGCTATCATCGGACCCCATGGCCATCGTCGATCAAACCGTCACCATTCGTCTGAATCCCGCCGACAACGTGGTCGTGGCGCGCGCGACGATCGCGAGGTCGACGCCTCTCGCGGCCGAGCGGGTGGTCGCGGCCGGCACGATTCCCGCGGGGCACAAGATCGCGACCCGCGCGATTGCCGCCGGCGATCCGATCTACCGCTACGGTCAGGTGATCGGCGCGGCATCGCGCGACATCGCCGCCGGCGAGCACGTGCACACGCACAACTGCGCGATGCGCGACTTCGACCGCAGCTACGAGTTCTCGATCGCGGCGGCGCCGACCGAGTACGTGAGCCCGGCGGCGACGTTCCAGGGGATCGTCCGCGCCGACGGTCGGATCGCCACGCGCAACTACGTCGGCATCCTCTCGTCGGTCAACTGCTCGGCGACCGTTTCGCGCCACATCGCGGACGCGTTCCGGAGGGATCCCCTCACGGGTGAAGGCCGTCTGGCCGAGTTTCCGAACGTGGACGGCGTCGTCGCGCTCACGCATCGGACGGGCTGCGGACAGGCGACCGAGGGCGAGGGCATCGACGTGCTCCGGCGGACGATGGCCGGGTTCGCACGCCATGCGAACTTCGCGACGACCCTCATGATCGGGCTGGGCTGCGAGGCCAACCAGATCACGCAGATCGTCGGCACCCAGGGCCTCAAGCTGGCCCGGTCGACCGACGCCTTCACGATTCAGGACGTCGGCGGTGCCCGCAAGACGATCGCGCGCGGCATCGCGCAGATCCGCGAGCTGCTGCCGGACGTCAACCGCATCGTCCGCCAGCCGGTGCCGGCGGGCAATCTCGTGGTCGCGCTCCAGTGCGGCGGGTCGGACGGCTACTCGGGCATCACGGCGAATCCGGCGCTCGGCGCGGCCTCCGACCTCGTCGTGCGTCATGGCGGGACGGTGGTGCTCTCGGAGACGCCCGAGACGTTCGGCGCCGAGCACCTGCTCACGCGGCGCGCGGTGGGCCGCGAGGTCGGCGAACGGCTGCTCCGGCTGTTCGACTGGTGGAAGGACTACACGGCCCGCAACGGCGGCGAGATGGACAACAATCCGTCGCCCGGCAACAAGGCCGGCGGCATCACCACGATCCTCGAGAAGTCGCTCGGCGCGGTGGCCAAGGCGGGCACGACGAACCTCGTCGACGTCGTCCGGTACGCCGAGCCGATCCGGTCGAAGGGGTTCGTCTTCATGGACACGCCGGGCTACGACCCCGTATCGGCCACCGGGCAGGTCGCGGGCGGCGCCAATCTCATCTGCTTCACGACCGGCCGCGGATCCGTGTTCGGGTGCGTACCGGCTCCGTCGATCAAGCTCGCCACGAACACGCCGCTGTTCGTCCGGATGAACGAGGACATGGACCTCGACTGCGGCGGCATCGCCGACGGCGAGGAGACCGTCGACGCGTGCGGGCGCCGGATCTTCGACGCCATCCTCCGCGTCGCCTCCGGCGAGCGCACGAAGAGCGAGGTCCAGGGCTTCGGCGAAGCCGAGTTCTCGCCCTGGCAGATCGGCGCCGTCATGTGAGCGCGGCTACGCGCCTTCGGTGAACGGACTCGCCAGATTGCCGCTCGGGTCGACGCGCGGCGCGAACTCGCCCTCGATCGCGACCCGCGGGTTGCGCTCGACCGCCTCGCGCAGATTCTCGCTGACCGCGACGCGGTCGAGGTCGAGCGTGCTGCGGATCCAGCCGTACGTCACCTCGGACGGGTCGGACCTCCCCACCGTCGCCGCCACCCATTCGACGCAGTCGCGATCGCTCCCGAACTGCACCGGCACCCGGATGCGCGCGGGCGACCCCGACGTTCCGGCGTTCACGGCCGTCGGTCTCCAATCAATCCGGCTCACCAGACGCGTCGTCGTCACATCGGCCAGTCCGATGCCGACCGCGTTCCCGTAGCTCTCCGCGCTCAAATCGCGGACGAAGATGCGCTCGACGGTCGGCAGGCCCGGCCAGGCGTTGTACTCGCTCTTCGGGCCGCGGTTCACGACCTTCGCGTCCATCCCCGTGCCGCTGATGTTCTTGCCCATCTCGTCGACGATGAGCACGTCGAGGTCGCAGGGAAGCGTCGGCATCCAGGACTTCACGAGCGCGAGGAGCGCCTCTTCGCGCGCTTCCAGGCAGTCCGCGACGACCGCCTCGAGCTTCGCGGTCCGGTGATGCGCATCCTCGAGGATCGCCAGGCCTCCGAGCATCTTGCCCGAGCGCAGCACCTCGCGGCCGACAGTGCGGACGACGTGCTCGAGGCCCAGCCGCTGGGCATGGGCGTGATAGCGGCGCGCGCCGGCGAGCTTGCCGAGACCGATCGCCATCATCTTGAAGAGGCCGCTCTCGAGCCGGCCGTCGAAGTTGGTGTGCCACTTCACCCGTCCGACGAGCATCACCCCGTCCGCGGCATGGGCGGAGGCGTCCATGAACGTCTCGATCCCGTCTGCGGTCGTGCCGAGCGGCACGACGTCCAGCCGGCTGACGATCGGACAGCCCATCGCGTGCCCGGCGATACCGAAGTGCGCGAGGACGTCCGCCTGCCCGTCCGCGGTCGCCGCGCCATGGCTGCCCATCGCCGGGAAGATGAACGGCCGCATGCCCGCCTCGCGCCAGTACGCGACCGTGGCGCCGACAATCGTTGCGAGGTTCGCGATCCCGCGGCTGCCGACGCCGATTGCGACCCGCGCGCCCGGCCGCAGGCGGGCGGCCAGGCCGCTCGCCGCGAGCGCGCGCGTCGTCTCGGCCGCGACGTCGGGGACACGCAGGTCCGGGAACCGCTGGCGCACGAGGAGGAGTCGGGAGGGGAGCACGTGGGACTATGTTAGCCTCTGCGCCATGCCATCCCTTTCGCGCCGTGCATTTCTCAAGACCGTCGCCGCGTCGGCGGCGGTGGCGCCGTGGGCGCTCACGCGTCCGTGTGCAGCGGCGCCCGTACTCCGGCACGCCAGCATCGGCGCGTCGGGCCAGGCGCTTGCCGACATCAAAGCGCTCGCCGCGCATCCGGCGTTCGATCTGGTCGCGGTCGCCGACGTCGACCTCGGCCGGATCGAGCCGGTCCAGCGGCTGTTCCCGAAAGTGCGGTGGTACCAGGACTGGCGCGAGCTGCTCGAGCGCGAGGAGAAGCAGATCGACTCGGTGAACGTGTCGATTCCCGACCACATGCACTGCCTGGTGGCGCTGGAGGCGATGAAGCGCGGCAAGGCCGTCTACGTCGAGAAGCCGCTCTGCAACAACGTGCGCGAGGTCCGCTTGCTCACGGAGTACGCGCGCCGGCGCGGCGCGGTCACGCAGATGGGCATCCAGATCTCGTCCACGCGTCCGCAGCGGTATGGCGAGGCGCTCGTCCGCAGCGGCATCGTCGGCCGGATCCGGGAAGTGCATACGTTCTCGAACAAGAGCTGGGGGGACGAGGCGCCGATAGGCGACAGCACGGATCCGGTGCCCCCTCCGCTCGACTGGAACGGCTGGCTCGGCGTGAGCGAGCCGCGGCCGTTCAAACGCGGCGCGTACCATCCGGCCGAGTGGCGGCGACGAGTGGGCTTCGGCACCGGCACGCTCGGCGACATGGGGTGCCACATCTTCAGTCCGCCGTACCGTGCGCTGGCGCTGACCTCGCCGGTCGCGGTCACGTCGTACGGACCGGCGCCGACCGCCGAGAACTGGGCGACGCGCGCGAAAATCAAGCTGACCTATCCGGGCACGGAGTACACGGCGAGCGATCGCGTCGATGTCTGGTGGTACGACGGAGGCGAGCTCCCGCCCGACGCCGTGCGCGAGCCGATTGCCGGCCGCTGGCCCGATCAGGGCAGCGTGCTCGTCGGCACGGACGGGATGATCGTGCTGCCCCACATGACCGCCGACCCGTTCGTCCTCCCGGATTCGAAGATGCCCGCCCTGCCGGCCATCGATCTGCCGGAGAGGAACCACTACCGCGAGTTCGTCGACGTCGTCCTCGCGGGCGACGGGCGCTGCTCGACGGACTTCAGCTATTCGGGTCCGCTCAGCGAGTCGGTGATTCTCGGCAACGCGGCCGCCCGGTTTCCCGGCGAGACGCTCGAGTTCGACGCCCGTGGCCTGAAGTTCCCGAACAGAGCAGACGCGGACCGGTACCTCACCCGCACCTACCGCCGCGGCTGGGACCTGAAGCCGTAGCGACGGCGTCGGCGTCCGACTCAGCGAGCCCGTGCGGGCGGGCGCGCTCGCCCGCGGGCCTTGACTTGGTCGTCGCCCGGCGCTACCTTGTTTAAACAAGGTAGCTTTATATCTGATGGGCGTGACCGAGCGGTTCGCCGCAATCCGTAAGGGCCTGCTCGAGTTCCTCATCCTCAAGATCGTCGCCGCCGGTCCCGTCTACGTGGCCGACATGCTGAAGCTGCTCGGTCCGACCGAGTTCGCGACCCAGGAGGGCACGCTCTATCCGCTCCTCAGCAAGATGCGGCGGGACGGGCTGCTCGACTACGAGTGGCGGGAATCGGACGCCGGTCCGCCGCGCAAGTACTACCGGCTCACGTCGAAGGGCCGCACGCATCTGAGGGACCTCACGAACTACTGGCAGCAGCTCAACGAGACCATCGCGCAGCTTGGACGATAGCCATGGAACCAGTGATCAGCGTCAACCTCAATGGCGTCGCGTATCAGATCGAGGAGCCCGCCTACAGGAGGCTGCGCGCCTACCTGGAGCAGGCGCGCGCCGCGCTCTCGGGCAATCCGGACCAGGCCGAGATTCTCGCGGATCTCGAGCAGGCGATTGGCGACAAGTGCCGCGGCCTCCTCGGATCGCACAAGACCGTGGTCACGGCCCGCGAGATCGAACAGGTCCTTGCCGAAATGGGACCGGTCGAGGCCGCGCCTGCCGGGGACGCCCGCGGCGCCGACCGGGACGAGCCCGCGGACTCCGGCGCGGCCGCGCCCAAGCGGCTCTACCAGATTCGCGAAGGCGCGATGATCAGCGGCCTCTGTCAGGGCCTCGCCGCCTACTTCGACATCGACGTCACCATCATCCGCGTCGCCTTCGTGATTCTGGCCGTACTCACGAAGGGCCTGTGGCTCGCGGTGTACGGCGTTCTCATGTTCGTCATTCCGTACGCGACGAGCCCCGAAGAGCAGGCGGCAGCGCAC
This sequence comes from uncultured Acidobacteriota bacterium, assembly GCA_963764505.1. Classification (GTDB taxonomy): domain Bacteria; phylum Acidobacteriota; class Vicinamibacteria; order Vicinamibacterales; family SCN-69-37; genus CAVXSP01. Next base: position 292,645 of record CAVXSP010000003.1, read on the forward strand.
GGCCAGCCGTTCAGCGCGAAGGCGATCGTCGACCAGGCGAAGCGGAACTACGCGCGTGTCCGATCCGACACGAGCTGGCAGCGTCACTGGCGGAAGCAGCGCCGCCAGGCCACGCGGCACATTCGACGCCAGATGCGCGACCAGGCGTTCGTCTGGACCTATCCCGAAGCCCTGGGGCTGACCCTGCCCATCCTGAACCTCCTGAACGCGGCGTGGCTGTTCGCCCTGCTGTTCGCGCTCTTCTCGCTCTTCCGGACCGGCACGATCTTCGGCTGGCCTCCTCCGGTCGGCGTCCCGGTCTGGGTCGCGGCGGCGGCGCTCATCGTGCTCTATCAGTTCGTCGCCTCCCCGCTCGTCATGGCGCACGCCTGGTCGCGCGGCGGCCCGGGCATCGTCGTCCGGTCGGGCGGCCTGACGTCGCTGGTCGCGCTCGCGATTCTCGGCTGGCTCGGCTATCAGTACGTCCCGGCATTTCACGGGCTCGCCGACCGCGCGCTCGCCTGGCTGCAGACGGTCAGGGTGCCGCAGTAGGCGGCGCGGCGGTGGCTCGTTGATCAGGCGCCGAGCGGGCTCCGCGTCACGGCCTCGACGAATCGGCGCAGCGACGCTTCGTGGATCGTCCGGGAGAACTCCCAGCCGCTGATGAACGTGTCTTCGACCATCTCGGAGGAATGGACCGATTTCGCGGCGAATCGAAAGGTGCGGCCCGAGGCCGTCGTGAAGCAGAACCGGTACGTCATGCCGGTCCAGAAGGGCTTCGAGGAGATGATCGCGAAGCCGCCGCCGCTGAGGTCGAAGAGCTCGACGGGCAGTCCCCCCAGATCCTCCACGGCGACGGCGATGCGCGTCGTCGGCAGATGGCGGACGTCGCGGCGACCGTCTGGCGCGGCTGGCGTCGTGGCCTTCTGCTTCACGGACCCGCCAGACGCAAAAGTGATGCCTTCCGCAATCCGTTCCGGAACGACGCGGCCTCCGAAGTCCTCGGGGTCGGCGTCGCGAATCGCCGCGGCGAAATTACGGAAGGGTAACCGTGGCCTACACACCTACGCGTCAAAGGCGCGCGAGGACCATCTCGCCCATCGTGTACGTTACGGCGGCCGGCGGCCCCCCGTCGTTTGCCATGGCGATCAGCTCGTCAGTGAGCCGCTGGACCTCGGCGCGATCGAAATCGGCCGCGGCCGCGTCGTGCCGCCAGGTCTGGATGTTCATCGCGTGCAATCGGGCCATGTCGGGTGCAGCCACCGGGATTGGGGTCTCGGCGAAGCTCACGGAGCGGTACAGCCCGCGGTCCATCAACGCGGGCAGCTCGCGCCCGATGTGCAGCGTCTGCCCGTGGCGCCGCTGGAGCTCTGCCACGAGCTCGTAGTACCGGGCGAGCGCGGGGTGTGCGCTCTCGAGCGCCGCCGTCTCCTGCAGCAGCAGCCGGCCGCCAGGGACCAGGGCGGCCGCCCAGTGCGAGAGCGCGGCCGCAGGATCCGGCAGGTGCGTCAGCAGGAAGCGCGAATAGACCAGGTCCACGGCGAGCCCGCCAAGGTCTGCCGTCGTGACGTCGTCGCGCGTGTACTCGATCTCAGGCGGGGACTCGGCGCGGGCCCGCGTGAGGAAGCGCTCGGAGCCGTCGACCCCGATGATGGCGCGGGGCGCGAGCTCCCGGAGCAGCGTTCGCGTCGTGCAGCCCGGCCCGCAGCCGAGATCCAGCACGCGCGGCGCGGCACGCTCGGCCAGGAGCGCGTCCGGCCCCAACGCTCGCCTCAGGAACGCGAGGAGCGACGGCTCGAACACGCGCGCCAGATGGAACAGCCGCTCGGCCGCCAGGTCGACGTCCCCGAAGGTATAGTGCGTCCGCACAGCCGTCCACGGTACTCCACCTCGTCCGCGCCGTGTCGATCCACCCGTCGCCCGTTCGACGTAGAAGAGAGACCAGGAGGAAGCATGCGTTACATGTTCATCGTGAAGAGCGACGAGAAGGTCGACCGGTCCGGGCCGCCGCCCAAGGCCCTGATGGACGCCATCGGCCAGCTCATGGTCGAGGCCGGCAAGCAGGGCAAGCTGGTGTCGACGGGCGGACTGCGCCACTCGGCCGACGGGGCGCGCGTGCGCCTGGACGGCGGCAAGGTCACCGTGATCGACGGACCGTTCTCCGAGGCCAAGGAAGTCATCGGCGGCTTCGCGATCATGGAGCTGCCGTCGAAGGAGGCGGCCATCGAGGAGGCGCGGGTCTTCATGGAGCTGCATCGCCAGCACTGGCCCGAGTGGCAGGGCGAGTCGGAGCTGCGGTTGATGTACGCGGAGGGCGAGACGCCCTAGGCGCGCGGCCGCTGGCCGTCGGCGGCTTCAGCCGGCCGTGGTTCCGAACAGGCTGCCGACTCCGGCCGTGGCCGCCATCGCCAGCGCGCCCCAGAAGCCGACGCGCGCCGCGCCGACGAGGGCCGGCGCCCCGCCGGCCCGTGCGGCGATTGCGCCGAGCGCGACCAGACAGAGCAGCGACACCAGGGACACGACGACGACGCTCGGGGGCACGACGACGATTGCGAGAATCGGGACGGCCGCGCCCGTCGCGAACGTGGCCGCCGACGCGAACGCCGCCTGCAGCGGCCGCGCGGCCGTCTTGTCGGTCAGCCCCAATTCGTCGCGCGCATGCGCGGCGAGCGCGTCCTTCGCCATCAACTGGCGCGCGACGCTCCGGGCGAGGTCCGGCTCGACGCCCCGACGCCTGTAGATCGCCGCGAGCTCGTCCTCTTCCGCCTTCGGCTGCGTGGCCAGTTCCCGGCGCTCGCGTTCCAGGTCGGCGCGCTCGGTATCCCGTTGCGAGCTGACCGACACGTATTCACCGGCCGCCATCGACAGAGCCCCGGCGACCAGCCCGGCAATCCCGGCGACGAGGATCGCCTGACGACTCGACGCGGCAGACGCGACGCCGACGACCAGGCTCGCAGTGGAGACGATGCCGTCGTTGGCGCCGAGGACGGCGGCGCGGAGCCAGCCGATCCGCCCACTCAGATGCTGCTCGCGATGTTTCATCGGGGCTCCTCGCAGACGCCATCATAGAGGAGAATGCGACGACCGCCGGGCCGGGACGCCGTTCCACATCGTCCGAGGCAGGTATCGCAGGCCGGCGGCGCCTCACGACGTCACGCGCCGGCGGATGTCCGGCAGCGAGAGCCAGATCCGCAGCCGCCCCGCCAAGCCTGTCGCAACGTGCTCGAACGCGCGCCGCCGCTCCGTCTCGTGGCTCACGGCGGCAGGGTCTTCGAAGCTCCAATGAATCCGCTGCGGGTCACCAGGAAACACGGGACAGGTCTCCGCGGCTCGGTCACAGACCGTGATGACGTAGTCGAAGCGGCGACCGAGAAACAGATTCAGCGGCTTGGGATGCAGGTCGCTGGTATCGATGCCGTACTTCGTCTCGAGCGTCGCGCGCGCCATTGGATGGACTTCGGGCTGCGGCGCGCTGCCCGCGCTGCAGACGTCGATCCGATTGCCGGAGAGTTGCCGCAGCAGGGCCTCGGCCATCTGCGACCGCGCCGAGTTCCCCGTGCAAAGAAACAGCACGCTCAAGCGCTGATCGGCGCCACTTCGCGTCATGGTGCGAGCCTCGCTCGACTCCAGCCGTGCGCGACGACGAGGGCGCTGACGCGGTCCTGGATCTGGTCGCGGATCCGCCGCACGTCCTCGATCGGCCGGCCCTTGGGGTCTTCGAGGGGCCAATCGTCGCGTCGAAGCCCCGGCACATACGGACACTGGTCGCCGCACCCCATGGTGATCAGCAACGAAGCTCCGCCTGCGAGCTCGCTGGTCAGCTTCTGGGGTCGCTTCGCGCTCAGGTCGATGCCGACGTCGCGCATCACTTGAACGACTTCCGGATGGACGCGTTCACCGGGGTCGGTCCCCGCGGAGATCGCCACCGCCCGCTCGGGATCCGCCAGCAGCGAGAAGAAGGCTGCGGCCATCTGCGAGCGACCCGCGTTGTGGACGCACGCGAAGATCACGCGGTCCATCTACGCCCCCTCCGCCCTGTGCGGGACGATGAATGCTGACGCCTCGGCCGGACGAATGCCGGCGACCGTGTCGGTCATGGTTCGGGCGACGGTCACTGCCGGATTCGCGAAGGACGTCGATGCTCGGCGAGCGACACCACCGATTGGGTGCCGGCCGTCAGTCGCGGCAGCACGTCGGTCCGCAGCACGTGGACGCCGTCGGCTTCGTGGCCCGAACGAACGCGCTGGCGAACTTGCCCTCGACTTCGGGCGCGAGGCGCTCGACGTCGACGCCGCTCTCCGTGAGGAACGCGCGGGCGTCATCGACCTGGTAGATGCGCCAGGGCTCGACCTCGACGTTCTCGAAACCGGCAGCCCGGAGCTTCGCATCGTACTCGCGATCCTCGAGCGCCCCCGCGATGCATCCGACCCACAATTCCATGCTGCGCCGGACATCCGCCGGCACCTCGCCCCGGACCACGACGTCCGACACGGCGAGATGCCCGCCCGGCTTCAGCACACGGAAGGCCTCCCGCAGCACCGCATCCTTGTCGCTGGACAGATTGATCACGCAATTCGAAATGATCACGTCGACCGAGTCGTCGGGGAGCGGAATCGACTCGATCGTGCCCTTCAGGAACTCGACGTTCGTCGCTCCGGCCCTGCGCTGATTCTCGCGCGCGAGCGCCAGCATTTCGTCGGTCATGTCCAGCCCGTACACCTTACCGGCGGGACCGACGCGTTTGGCTGAAAGCAACACGTCGATACCGCCGCCGGATCCGAGATCGAGGACCGTCTGTCCCGGTTCGAGCGAGAGCCGCGCGGTTGGATTGCCGCAGCCGAGCGACGCGGCGACGGCTAGGGCGGGCAGGCCGCCACGGTCCGCGTCGGAATACAGATTGGACGTGATCGGGTCGCCGCACCCGCATGCCGTCGGCCCGCAGCAGCCGGTCTGCGCCGTCGCCGAGGACTCCCGGACGGCCGTGGCGATCGCGCCGTACTTCTCTTTCACCGCCTGCCGAATGTCTGACATCACCGGCTCCCATGCATGCGGACACACGAATATATAGAGTCTAGGCGGCCATGATACATTTGTCAACACAGATATATGGCGAAGCCGCTGAGCGAAATGGAGACGCTGTTCAAGGCGCTCGCAGACTCGACCCGGCTGAGGATTCTCGGCCTGCTGCTCACGGGCGAAGTGTGCGTCTGCGACATCCACGAGAGCCTCAAGATTCCTCAATCGAAGGCGTCGCGGCACTTGGCGTACCTGCGGCGATCCGGTCTCGTCGAAACGCGCCGGAGCGGCTTGTGGATTCACTACCGGTTGGGCCGCCCGGCCGATCCCGTTCTGGCGGCGATCGTCGACGCGGTCCGCCACGCGCTAACGCACGTCGACGTCGTGCACAAGGACGCTGAGCGTCTGCAGAAGCGGACCGGCTGCTGCGTGCCGACGCCTGGAGACGTCGCCGGCACGACCTGCTGTACGCCGCCACAGCCGCCGGCACGTGCCGTGCGATGATCAGCTGTCGATCGGCAACCGGCCAAGGCGCTGGACGACGCGCTCGACGCGATTCGCCCGCGCTATGGCACACAGACGACGGAGTTCGTCGCCATGCAGCTCGAGTACCCGATCGGACCGCACCGCCCGAATCACGAAGTCACAAGCGCGTTTCCGCGGCGCGCACTGTCGCTCGGGACACGGCGATGATGTCCAAGGTTCGCGTAACAACTGCACCAGTGGTTCCTTCCGACCCGCACCTTCCAGCGGGACGTACAGCGGCGCGACGGGGGGACGACCGGCGTCGACAACGACTTCGCGGCACGCTCGTTCGAGAACCTTGGCGCCTGGATCATGGGCCGAAACATGTTTGGGCCGCAGCGCGGGCCGTGGCCGGACCACGAGTGGAAGGGCTGGTGGGGCGCCAATCCGCCGTACCACGTGCCGGTGTTCGTTCTGACGCACCATGCGCGCCCTTCGTTGGAGATGGAGGGCGGTCTCGCCGATCCTGCTCGGCCAAGGCGAGCCGCTGTTCGAAGGCATCGACCTGCCAGCGCTCGGCTACAGCGTGAAGAATCACATCTCCACCGAGGCGGCGCTGCATCTGATGGTGGGGCGATAGCTCCCGAGGCTGCTATGGGCGCCCGGACGCGCCGTTCGGCTCGCACCTCGACCCCGATGCACCGCCGCGAACCGGCAGTACCCTCGATGTGACAGGTTCTGCGCACGCGTCAACGACTGCCGGGCGGTACCTCACCCGGCGAGGGCATCGTGCAGGACGGTACCCAGTTCGGCGATCTGCCGCTGCGACACCTGGGCAGTCAGGACCGCTTGCGATCCGTGGAAGGTCCCGCGCCACTGATGGAGTTCGACTGCCACGCCAGCCTCCATCAGCCGCTGCGCGTAGACGATCGCTTCATCGCGGTTCGGATCGAACTCCGCGGTCGCGATGTAGGCGGGCGGTAGGCCCGACAGATCGCTCGCCCGTGCCGGAGCGGCGTAGGGCGAGGCCGACGCGGAGCCCAGATAGTGCCGCCACGATGCAGAGACCTTGTCCCGCGTCATGAATGGCGTATCGGTGAAGTTCCGCGCCGACCAGGTCTCCTGCCGATCGTCGAGCTCGGGCTGATTGAGCAGTTGAAAGCTGATTGCTGGCCGCCGTTGATCACGCGCGCGCAACGCCACCGCGGCCGCGAGCCCCGCGCCGGCAGCGTGACCGCCGACGGCGATGTGTTGCGGGTCAAGGCCAAGGTCGGCGGCGTGCTCCGCCGTCCACATCACGGCGACGTAGGCATCGTCGAGGGCGGCCGGAAACCGATGCTCCGGAGCCAGTCGGTAGCCGACCGACACCACCACTGTCCTGGAGGAGCGCGCGATCCGGGCGGCCCACGGATGCTCGACGTCCAGTCCGCCCATGACAAATCCGCCGCCGTGCAGCCAGACGATCCCACCCTGCGCGCCCTGCGGGCGATAGATCCGTACCGGCACGTTGGGCGTAGCGGGCAACGTGCGATCCGTGATCTCCATTCCCTGAATATCCGGCGCGGGTGCCTTGGCGGACAACTCGCGGAGCTTCTCGCGCGCGGCGACTGGATCATTCAGGTCGGCCCGAGGGAACATCGAGATGAATGGTTCCAGTTCGCGATCGACCAGGGCGACTCTCGTGTTGCCAATCATTTCTCACTCTCCAGCAGGGCTGCGCTCGCCTTGTCTTGGCGGCTACGACAAACGGGAATTCGCGTGCGCTGTTCGCTCACCCCGCCTTCATGTCGGCCGCGACGTTCACGTTCAGGTGAAAGACGTTGTCGGGGTCGTACCGACGCTTCACCAGCCTGAGGCGCTTCAAGGTGGCTGGCGGGTACGCGCGACGGACACCATCCTCGCCCTCCTCGCCGAGGAACCCGACGTAGGCCGGAGTCCTGACTCCACGAGAAAGCGCGTTGGCCAGGCCGGCGGCCCAGGTCTCATGCTCCACGCGCGCCTCGACGCGCTGATCCATGGCGGCGATGTTCACCATGAGCTGCGCTCGTCGGTGGCCGAACGCGGTCGCCGCGTCGGCGACGCGCGCCACTGCGCCCCCGAGAACGCGCAGTTGGACGGCGGCTATCGCGGCAGTCGCAGTCTCGAGATGCGCGAGGATCGTCTCCGCGCCGCCGTCCGAGAGCCCATCGACGAGCATGTTCGTTCCCACGGCGAACGCCGGACCCGGGGCTTCCGTTCCTTCGTACATCTGCGGGTAGCGGATCGACCGAATCATGTCGGCGAGCGGAGTGGCGAGAGCGCGGATCGGCGCGATTGCCTTCTCGCCAGCTGCGGGCGGGCCCGCGTAGACCATGACGGCCATCACCACGGGCTTGCCGTGCTGCTCCTGGCGAATGAAGGGCAGCGGCGGCGCCTTCAACACGTTCGCGATCACGGACAGGTCCTCGGGCGCCGCATCCGCCGCGGCGACGAGCCCGGTGATCACATCGGCACTCGCGGGGAGCACGAGCATTCCGCCGACGACCCGGTCGATCTCGTGCAGCCGCAGACGAAGTCTGGTCACGACACCGAAGTTGCCGCCGCCTCCTCGAAGGGCCCAAAAAAGATCCGGGTGAGCGTGCTCGTCCACGTCGAGACGCTCGCCGTCGGCAGTCACCACTTCAGCCGCGAGCACGTCGTCGATCGTGAGGCCGTGCTTGCGGACCAGGAAGCCGATGCCGCCGCCGAGTGTGATCCCACCAAGGCCGACGCTCGCGGTGTCGCCGAGCCCTGTCGCGAGACCGTGTTCGCCCGTCGCTCTGGTGTAGTCGCCGGCGGTGATGCCGGTCTGAGCCCAAGCCGCTCGGCCGCCGGCGTCGATTTCGACTGCGTTCATTGCGGAGAGGTCGAGGACGATGCCGCCGTCGGACGTACCGTGGCCCGCTCGGCTGTGGCCGCCGCTCCGGACTGCGAGCTCGGCGCCGCACTCCCTGGCCAGCGTCACGACGCGCGCGACGTCCGAGGCGTCGCCGACGCGGACGATGGCCGCCGGCCGACGGTCGAAGCCGGTGAAGAACACTCGACGCACGTCGTCGTACTGCGGGTCGTCCGAGCCAATCACGTTGCCGATCACTCTTGTGCGGAGGTGCGAGAGCTGGATGTCGGTTTCGGTTTTCAAATGACCCTCCTTTGATCTTCGACCCGGGCTACCGGCGGTACCGGTACAGTCGATGACCTTCGCCATCACCACGACCGCACCGGGAAGGCCTCGCTGGGGTTCGGCGAGGCATTGATATGTCTTCTGCTCCACCAATTGGCCTGAGGTGGACGGAACTCACCTCCAGAGTTCGGCACAGGTGAGGGCATCCAAATGAGTACGACGACGCCGTTACCGCGATGGTTTCCTTTTCGCGACGCAGCCGCGGAGGAACACAGCAATGGCGAATGGAGGCCCCTTCAATTGCTGCAGTCCGCCACGCGCGTGCGTCAGGAGATCGAGTACGAGGTGCGAGACGATCCCCAGTCCGACGGCGCGTCCGAGCATCGCGCGACGAGCCCCTTCTCGAGGACGAGCCACTTTTGATGTCCATTGCCGTGAGGCCGCCTTCAGGGGATCAACGACATCGTCGCGCCGCTCGTCGCAAGGAGGGGATGATCGTGCGAATGCGGCCGTCGCCGATGTGTCACAGGACCATGTCTGATTCGTCTTGATTTGTGGAGGGCACAGACATCATGAAAGCTCGAATCGACCTCATGCACGCGAACCCCGGCGTCGTCCAGGCCATGCTCGGCCTCGAGCGGCAGGTTCAGAAGGCAGGCCTCGACACCACGCTGCTGGACCTCGTCCGGATGCGCGCGTCGCAAATCAACGGTTGCTCCTGCTGCCTGGATATTCACAGCAAGGATGCGCGCGCGAACGGCGAGACCGAACAGCGCCTGTACGGTCTCACTGCATGGCGCGAAACGCCGTACTATTCGGCGTCCGAGCGCGCTGCGCTCGAGTGGACCGAAGTGCTCACGCTGGTCTCCGAGACTCATGTCCCGGACGAGGTGTACGAGCGAGTGCGGGAGCAGTTCTCGGAGGACGCGTTGCTGCACCTGACTCTGGCAATCGTGTCGATCAACGGCTGGAACCGGCTCAACGCCGCCGCGCGCACGGTCCCGGGCGACTACGTGCCCGGCAGCCTCGCGAGGGTGCACGCGGCAAGCTGATCGCCCGCGTGCCGTCCCCGACGCTTCGAACTCGCATCTATCGCCCCGCGCCGATCCAACCGGCGCACAGGAGCCGTCATGGAACACGAGCAGGTCACCACGGTGGAGCAGCTCATCAGCGATTTGGAAGCCGCCTCTTCTCGGAACGACGTCGAGGCAATCGTTGCGCTCTTCGCGCCTGACGCAACGATCGAGAGCTACCTGGTCTCGCGCGTCTTCAACCGGCGGGAAGGTGTGTGCCGGGGGCGGGCTGAAATACGGGAGTTGGCGCTCGCGCTCTCGAAGCGCGGCAGGCCATGGGGAGGACACGAGCCGCCGATCATCCGGGGGAACACGGTCGCTATCGAGTACAGAAGTGCGTCCTCGGATGCAGAGAAGTTCTCCGTGGACATCATCGAGGTGAGGGACGGCAAGATCCAGAGCCTCCGCGCGTACGCGGGGTGGCGCGCGATCGCCACGTCCGACCGAGGAGATGCGGGAAGAGAACAGACGCAAGGGGACGATTCCGTTCGAGGCATTCAATGATGGAGTATCGGAGGGTATTGGACGAGGAGCGCGGTCTGCCCCGTCGCGCCCGTGAACGACCGCGTCACTCTCGTTCGACGACGGCTCCGTCATCGCCATCGAGCCGTGAGTGAATCGTCACACGGCGCGTCCGAACCAGGTGGTCAGCGCGTCAGCGAGCCCCACCTGAGTCCGGTCTCCCACCCAGGCTACATATCCGTCGGGCCGATCCAACACGGCGGTGGGAGCCGTGACCGCCCCGATTGCCGGAAGCTCCCACGTGCCCGCGTATGTGGCGTCGATCAACTGAATGCACGTGCGCAGCGTCGCCAGCCAGGAGGACCCTTCTGTCGCGGTAGGCCGCGGTCTGGCGAGTCATATCGGTGAACCTGGAGATCCAGGTGGGACTGTGGCTCCAGAAATCGGTCCCGTATACGGCGATCAGGGCTTCACTGACATCGCGCAGGGTCGGTTCGCCGGCTCTTCGGACCACTCGACCTCGGCGATCGAGCACCTCGATCGTGCGTGGGTGCAGACCGCCCGCGCGGGAGCCGGCGAGGTCCTGGTTGGCGCGCCGCTCGACGATGGCGACGTCGACCCCCGCCAGCGCCAGCTCGCCCGCCAACATCAGGCCCGTCGGACCTCCTCCGGCGATCACCACGGCATGTTCGGCCATCAGTGCCCTCCCGCGACGGTCTCGGGCACTGACGGTTCCGTTGGCTTCATCACGGACATTCAGGTCGACGGGCCGCAGCCGCGATGGGTCGCCTCTCCTGTGGACTGCTCGGCCGCCAGCTCGCGGTAGAACTCGCGCAGGCTGTGGTCGCCGTGGGGGGGGCCAGCACGTCGTGACTGCTCACGATCCGCACGAACGATGCGATGTCGTAGGTGCGGCGCTTGAACACGCGGACCAGGCCCAGGCTGCCGCGGGTGAGCCATACGGGCACGTGGCCGACCTTGACGCGCTTGTTCAGGGCCTCGAACACCAGGGCCGCGATCTCGTTCCAGGTATAGGTCTCCGGGCCTCCCACCGATACCTCGGCCTGGTCGCCGAGCAGGGCGTCCACCACCACCTTGGCGAGATCGGCGCCGTGGATGGGATTGATGCGCGCGTTGCCGTCGCCGATCAGATAGACGCGCCCCTTGAGCGCCATGTCGAAGGGCGCGCGCAGATCGTTGAAGAAGCCGGTGGAGCGGATCACCAGCGGCTCGATGCCATCGGCCGCGCGCAGCTCGGCAACGAAGGCTTCGCGGGCGTCGGTGAGGGCCGACCCGGAGAACAGCTCCGGGCTCACTACCGAGACGAAGCCGAAGCGTTCGACTCCGGCCGCGCGCGCGACCGCGAGCACCGACTTGTTGGCGCCGTAGTCGACGTCGCGGAAGGTGACCTTGTCGGTCTGTCGGGTGATGCCCAGTGACGAGAACACCGCATGGATCCCGTCGCACACCCCGGTGAGGGTGTCGGGCCGGGTGGCTTCACCCTCGAACACTTCGCTGGCCCCCTTCACCTTCTTGCCGGGCCGTGCCAGCGCGCGCACCCACAGGCCGCGCCGCGCCAGCTCGGCGACCACGAAACCTCCCAGATAGCCGGTCGCCCCGGCAACCAGAACGCGTTCGATCATCTTCTCTCCGTCCTCCTACAACTCGATCTGAGCGCCAATCTCGATGACCCGGCTGCGCGGAACGTCGAAGAACGCGGTGGCTCGCATCTCGTCTCGGAGGCGCCGCGAAGCTCTGTCATCAGGACGACGCCGAACTCTCGCGCGAACAGCCGGCCAATCCACCGCGGCACGCGCATCGGTTTCTTGGCGCCGCGCCGCTCGGCGAGCACCGGCAGCCACTCGGCGACGGTGGCCGGCTCGGCACGCGAGGCCTCGACACTACTCCCGCCTCAATGCGTGTGCTCGAGGAATCCACGCAGCTTGTCGGGGTTACGGACGACGTAGATCGCGCGAATGCGGCCGTCGGCGATGTCAAATGAGTAGGTACCGCTGCCGGCGATCGGATGGCGCATCAGGAGACCGGGCGCGCCGTTGACCGTCACGAGCTGGAAGTCGGACTCGGACCAGCGCATCTTGCCGGCCAGGCCGACCACGAACTTCGCGATCCGATCCGCGCCGAGTACGGGATGTATGGCCGCAGGCGCCTTGCCGCCGCCATCGGCGACGAGCGTTGCGTCGGTGTGCAGCACCACCAGCAACTCCTCGACGTCACCTGTGGCGTAGGCGTGCCGGAAGCGCCGCACGATCTCCTCCGATTCACGACGCGACGCCGTGAAGCGCGGGCGCGACTCGCGCAGCCGGCCGCGCGCGCGGGTGAGGATCTGCCGCGTGTTCGCCTCGCTCTTGCCCACACTCCTCGCGATCTCGTCGAAGCCGAGCTCGAACACCTCGCGCAGCAGAAACACGGCGCGCTCGGTCGGCGCCAGCCGCTCCAGCAGGACGAGAAATGCCGTGGTCAACGACGATGCCAGCTCGGCGGATTCCTGATTCGCTTCGGCCAACGGTTCGGGCAGCCACGGGCCTGGATACTCCATGCGCGTTCGCTCCGCGCTGCGGAGGCGGTCGATGCACAGCCGCGTGACGATGGTCGTGAGATAGGCGCGGGTGGAGCGGACGTCGGCGTCCTCCGCTTCACGCGCCCGGACCCACGCGTCCTGGATGACATCCTCGGCCTCGCTGGCGCTGCCGAGCATCCGGTACACAATCGAGAACAACAGCGGACGATGTGCCTCGAACGTCGGTCCGTCCCACTCGACTGCTGCCATGGCTCAGGCTACCTCCATTCCCCGCTGCATTCCTAGACGAGTGGCGGAGGCCGTCTGTGACAGCGCGGTACCGCAGCCGTGGGTGTCACACGCCGGCGTCGACGGCCGTCTTCCTGTATGAGACGGCTCGTTCCTGGCTGAACTGGCGGCACCGCCAATCGCCGGCTTGGCCGGCGGAAGAAGAGGTCCATCATGATTCGCTCATTGGTCTTGTTCATTCACATCACGGGCGTACTGGCGATGTTCGCCGGCCTCGCGCTCGAAACGTTCGTGGCTGAAACAGCGGGACGAGCGACTCCCCGCATTTCTGGAATCGGGGCGGCGTTGACTCTGCTGTCCGGGTTCTATCTGGGCGCACGATTCGGCGTCCTCGGCGACGACTGGATGCGCGCATCCTACGGTGGGATCGTCGTCATGATGGCCGCCGGCACGCTCGCGCGGCGATCGGACGCACTGCGGCGGATCTCGGTCCGAGTGCGCACGGCCTTCGGTCTGGCGGTCGTGTTCTTGATGGTTGCGAAACCAGACGCGGTCGTGTCGTTGGTCGTGTTGGGCGTGGCACTTGGCGTTTCGACGCTCGTCGCGCTGCCGATCGGCCTCAAGCAGCCGAGCGGCCTGCCTTCGACCGGAGCGTGAGGCTGTGACGTCCGTTGACGGGCGACCGTATTCCTCGCCGGATGCGAATCCTCGTTACGCAGTTTCTACGCAGTCTCTGCTGTGATTCTGGGGCCACGGGTGCACCCGTGTGTTCGATTGCGTGACGGCCGCGCGTTCGAACTGGTAGTTCATCCCACGGATCCAGGTCTCCTCAGCGTCTCTCCAGGAACCCCCTGCCTTCGAATATCGCCGGCATCGCCTTTTCGATTCGCGCCACCCGCGTCGCCGACTGCTTGGCCGCGGCAAAGTGGTACAGGTAACTCCTCTGCCGCCCCGGCGTCAGCGCCTCGAAGGCGTGCTTGAAGCGCGGGTCCCTTCGGAACCGCTCCCTCAGCTCCTCGGGCACCGGACAATCCGAGGTCTTCTTCCGCTCCATCCGCAGCCCAGCCTTCTCGATCGCGATGGCCTCGCGCACGTAGGCCTTGATGGTCGCCGCCTTCGCCGCGATGTCCCTCGCGCTGGTGAACTTCATCACGCGCCCGGCGTGCACCTGGCCGAGCTGCACCAGCAGCTTCCTGGGGTCCTTCAGCAGTCCGCCTTGAAAGAAGCCCAGCCCGAAGTACTCTTTGAAGCCCTGCATGATGACGATGTTCTTCCCATCCAGCGTGTAGGTGGGCTTACCCCACTTACACTCCTCCTTCATCGCCAAGCCGGCGAGCACCCGCCGCATCTCGACGATCTCCGCCTCCCACCGCTCCCGATAGGCCATCTCCATGCACGCACCACCCTCCATGATCATCTGGCACAACGTCTCGCTTCCTCAACTTCGTTGCCTCGCGGCCGGAGCACGAGCGAGCCGACCTGCTCGGCCACACCGAGCCGAGCAGTACTTCTGGCCCGCCGGTCGGTGGTGGCACGACGATCCCACCAGCCGATGCTGAAGTGGGACACGGCGTGCCGCGCGCTCCGCGCCGCGGACGGGCTGCGAGCTTCGCCAGACGTGTAACCATGTGAGACGATTGAGACGGTTGGACTGTTCTGATACGATCTCAGCATGACGGCCGAGAACATGATGACCGTGGCAGAGGCGGGCCGAGCCCTCGGCGTCTCGCGCTCGACGGTGTGGCGGCTGATCCAGCGCGGCGGCCTTCCCAGCGTCCGCCGGGGCGGACGTCGTCTCGTCCAGGCGACGGCGGTGCGCGCCCGAACGCGGACGCGCCGAACCAACACCCGCATACCGGCCTTCTCTGATCACCATCCCATCTTCCGTCTCGTGGGGGCGGGGCGCGGCGGCGGAGCCAGGCCAGGGGCCCGCGACAAGCACGCCATCCTGGACCGGTGACCGGCAGCGTTCTCTGGGACTCGAGCGCGATCCTCGCGCTGCTCGACGCAGACGATGCCGACCATGCCCGCGCGGTGTCCGTGGCGCGGACCATCGCGTCCGAACGGCGGCCGTCCTTCGTCACGAACTATGTCGAGGCAGAGACCCACGCCTTGCTGGTCAGAAAGCTCGGACGGGAGATCGCGCGCCAGTGGCTCCTCACCGGCGGGCTGCCGGTGATCTCGGTGCTCCCGGCGGAGGAGCGGAAGGCCACAGACATCCTGGCTCGCTACACGGATAAGGACTGGACCCTGTGCGATGCCATTTCGTTTGCCGTGCTGGAGGCGCGCCACGTCCGACGCGCGTTCACGTTCGACCATCATTTCCGGCAGTACGGACGGGTCCAGGTCCTCGGCTTGGCATGACGGCGCGGCGTATGGTGAAGCCATGCGCTCCGCTCGAACGCCGCATGGCAACGACTCGGAGACGGTTGAGGATAGATGGGATGAAGCGGCTGGCTGATCCGGGGTGGTAGCGTACGGCTCCACCAGGGTTAAACGCGCTCACGGCGCAAAGGAGCAGCCAGCCATGGAGTATGGTGCCATCGATCTGCATACGAAGCATAGCCAGATCCGGATTGTGACGGCGGACGGCGCGGTAGTCTTCGAACGGCGCATCGTCACGCACGCGGATCAGTTCGCCGCGGTGTTTGGCGGGCGCGCCCGGATGCGCATCCTCCTTGAGTCCAGTACCGGAAAGCGAGTGGGTCGCCACGTGTCTGGAAGAGCTCGGGCACGAGGCGGTCGTCGCCGATCCCAATTACGCGGCGATGTATGGGATGCGGACCCGCCGAATCAAGACGGATCGGCGTGACGTCGCGGCGTTGGCAGAAGCCAACCGCACCGGGATCTATCGGCCGGCGTATCGCGTCAGTGCGGCCCAGCGTGCCGTCCGGCAGCGGTTGCTGGTGCGGAGCCAGCTCGTGCGCATGCGCACCCAGATCATCAACCTGCTGCGGTCGCAAGTGCGTGCGACCGGCCGGCGCGTCCCGACGGGCGCCGCCGAAACGTTCGGCCGGCGGTTCGCCGCCCTCGAGTTGTCGGCGCCGATGCGCGAGACCCTGCGCCCGCTCGCCGAGCAGCTCGAGGGCCTCGCGGTCTCCCTGCGCGAGGCCGAGACGTGGGCGCGCCAGGCGGCCGCCGCGGACCCGGTGGTGCGCCGGTTGATGACAACACCTGGCGTCGGCCCCGTCACCGCGCTGAGTTATCGCGCCACGCTCGATCGGGTCGAACGATTTCCCGATGCGGGGCGCGTCACGGCGTACCTCGGCTTGGTGCCGCGCGAAGACAGCTCGGCGGACCGGCGGCACCGGGGGGCGATCACGAAAGCCGGGCCCGGCCAGCCGCGAACGCTGTTGGTCCAAGCGGGCTGGCACATCTGGCGCAGCGGCCGCGGGGGCGCGATCGCGTTACATGCCTGGGTCCATCGCCTCGCGGCACGTCGGGGCCGACGCATTGCCGTCGTCGCCCTCGCCCGACGGCTGGCACGGTGTCTCTACGCCATGTGGCGGGACGGCCGAGATTTTGACGGCACGCGAGTGCGCGTGCTGACGGCGGCGGCGTAGCCGTGCCGGTCCGCTGAGACCGGCCGGCAGCGACGGTCAACAGAATGGCGTGGCAGTGCGAAATGCTTCCTGGCCGCACGTGAGAGCCGAAGGATAGATCGCACGCCACGCCAGCGTCTCCCATACTGCGCCGGCGACGTTTCGATCGCCACGACGAGCGCGAATAGAAGGATGAGGGATCTCGCTCTTGACCGACGCCGCCAACGATCGACAGATCAGATCGGGCTGATGTGATTGACATCGCCAGCCGCTTCATAGAAGGCCGCATTGGATAACATAAGGCCGGTTCCTGGACGTCCGCCGCGGCGTCCCGGCCCGTCCCTATCCGCCTCTCTCAGTGGCACAGAAGTCCGCGCTGGTGCCGCCGCCCTCTGTCTGTAATCAGGGATGCCGACCGACCCACCCGACCGCAGGCTCCTCCGTCTTGCGCGCAAGTTGTTTGATTCTAAAGAGGGAGAGATGTCCGAGTGGTTGAAGAGCACGCTTGGAAATTGATTCCCCCCGCGCGTGCTGACGCACACGAAATCCCACCACGCAGTTCTGAATCAACGACTTCCGCAACATCAATGCGCGTCGGCGCGTTCCCGTCAGTGGTGATGTTGACCCAGGGTTTCACGGGGTATCTGACACAGTTCTGACGCAAGACCCTGTTCGACGTGCGACTCATACCTATTTCGCCGAGGTCGTGTCCTGACGCCGGACCATCTCCAGGAAATTGAGAATGAACGTCGCGTGATTCGCCGACTCGTCGCCTGCCACGGTGGGCGCCACGAGTGCCGCGATTCGACCGTCGGGGGCCCCGTCATTCAGGCGTGATTCGCCGGTCGGAGCCTGTGACACGAACACCACGCGTCGGACAGCACGACATCGGTGCCGACTTCCGATCCGACTACGCCAGTCGGCAGGAGCTGCGCGTCGAACCGCGCGACGCCGCCGACATCGGCTGAAGCTGCAACAGGCGGTCGGCTCCAGAATGCGATGGCGATCACAGCCAGACCCAGGACGCACACCGCAACGACGATCGCCGCTGCGGTCGACGAGATGGTCGGTCGATCCTGCGCCGCGACTTCGCGATTGGCAGCTTGCGCTCGGAACTGGGGAACATAAGTCCCCCTCGGCAATTCGATGACGACCGAATCTAGCCGGCCCTCATTAGAGTAGTACCGCTCCAGACGGCTCCGCAGACGGGACGCCTCGGCGCGCACGATCGGATCGGTGCGAGGGTCGAAGGTCTCCGCCTTGCTCAATGCCTCCGCGCCGAGCGTGTATTCCTTCAGCCGATCGGCGCGGCCATTGACGGTTTCGTCGACAAGAAAGCGCAGCAGCGCAGTCGAGCGGCCGGCGTTTTCGAAGGTTCGGCTCGACAGCACCCGATTCAATGCATTGGCGAGAGCCTCGGCTGATAGGGCGATGGGATCCATGGGTACCTTCCTGGCACGTGCGGTTCGCGAACCGTTCCGTGCTTCCCAACGATGCGGCGCGCCCCCGATATTACGTGCCGGCGGGACGAGAATGCTCGGACAATCATACGCACCCCCCGCCGCGACGCAGTCGAGGTTTTTTGGGGGCATGGCCATTGCCGCGACAGCAGTCGTATTCGGCGGATTCGCGCCTACCTACTACCTTCGGCCCATTGCACATGCGATTCGATATCCGAGCGGGCAGGTCGTGTCGTCGACTCTGCCGCTGCTCATCCATGTGCACGCGCTTGTATCCACGGCATGGCTGCTACTGCTGATCACACAGACGTCGCCGGTGGCGGCGGACCGGGTCGGTACCCACCGGAAGCTGGGGGTGGCGGGCGCCGGGATCGGACTCGCATGAGTGGTGCTGGGCGTGCTCACCGCACTTCGCGGTGCGCGCGACGGATGGAACCCTGGCGGGCCGTTTCACGATTCGATCGGCTTCCTCGCGGTGACGCTCGGGGATGTCCTCCTCTTCTCGGGTTTCGTAGCTGCAGGTCTGTACTACCGGCGTCGTCCGGACTGGCACAAACGGTTCATGCTCCTTGGCACGTTAGCGGGCCTGATGTGGCCGGCGATCACGCGAATGCCCTTGATCGCGCCCAATCCAGCTCGCATGTTTGGTCTTCTCATTGCTCTCGTCGTTGCGTTGCCCGTTCGTGACTACCTGGCGCGGCGGCGCCTGCATCCCGCGAGCACGTGGGGCGCCATCGTCATTCTGCTGTCGTTTCCAGTCCGCGTCGCCATTGGAAACAGTACCGTCTGGCACGTGCTCGCCTCGCGAATCATCTCACCCAGTTGATCTGAACGAGCCGACGGCATGAACCTGCACGACGTCGCCTCTCGTGATGGCGAAGGCTGATGTAGGAGCCTGCGGACATGTCGTAGTGTGTCGAACATTGCTGTCATCGTGCGCGCAACGTACGCTCGAAGAACGCTGCTGGTGAAGAAGCCAGGTCGGTCCGAAGCAGATGATTTCTCAGCGGCGCAGCTGTCGCGTGCGGCTGGACAGACCGGAGAGACGGGTTTATCGGGAGGAAGCCATGAGCGACAGGTTCATCGCCAAAGAGCCGGTATGTGCGTCCTTCTGTCGATGGCTGCAGAGATCGCGGCCATCGCCGTGTCGACGTCACACGGCTTGTCGCCGGCGCAAGCGAACGCCATGAATTGTGGTATCGGCGAGCAACTGGTCTTCTTCCAGGCGGGCTGGTTACGAATGTTGTTTTCTCTGGCGATCATCGCGCCCTGCCTTTCGATCCTGGCATAGCTTGCGATGTATCCCGTTCTGGCGCCCGGTGGTCCAGCGGCGCTCAGTGGCGTGATCGTGACGTCGTTCGGATTCCTGCTTGGCGTTGTCGCCGAAATGATCCGGTTCTCAGTGGCGATGACATTGCCGAACCGGTACATCGCTGCACCCGAAGTCGTAAGACCGGCGATGCTGGCGCTTGGCGCGTTTCTCAGCCAGCTGTTTCACATCCTCGCGATGACCAACTTCATCCTGGTGTACGCGGTGATCTCGGAGGGTTGAAAGTCTGACACAATTTCCTGTCTGGTCGCGCACACGCGTCTCAGCAAACGATTGAAACGACAGCACATCTCGAATCGGAGATGCGTGAAGGGAGGTTTGGCGCTATCCTGTTCAAGGCCGCCCGCAAGTTGTTGATTCTAAACGGAGAGATGTCCGAGTGGCTGAAGGAGCACGCTGGGAAAGCAATTGTGGCGATGCTTACCAAGCGACACCGAGACATCTCGTTGCGCAAGCGGCTCAACAACTTACGCCTCCAAGATACTCCTCGAAGTGAACCCGTAAACCTCAGTGTTCGCCGTCGGTCTTGAGCCCGCCCTACACAGTTCTTACACAGTTCCTGCTTTCGCTTACCGACTCGTCTCGCTTGATGCCGACCTCCTCCGACCTACCAAGGCGGCGTCGTGCGAGCGCGTACGCGAATGCTCGTCTCACGCCGATCAGCGACGACAATGAATGGCGGTTGAACATCAATCGAGGACTCGCGTAGAGCGTCGATCATGGCGAGGACGAATGCCGCCGAGATGTGTCCGGGACGGAGGTAGACAATCCCGACGAATGATGCGCCGCCACGGATTTCAACCTTGCCGAACGCCAGATCGTGCGTGACGACGACGCGATGCAGAGCCGTTGCGCGTTCCAGGACTTCGCCGTCCCCACGGCCGATCAGCCGTTCCTCCTCGGCCGACCGTACGTCGCAACCTCGTGCCCGAAGGCCGGCGACCACGTCAGCGGCGATGTTCTCGTAGGTCAGAAGGGGAAGGTCGAGTGGCCTCACGCCGTGGTCTTGAGATCCCAGACGTGCTCGCCCTTCAGCACGTCTGCGGCATACCGAAACGCCGCCGCCAAGCCATCCTGCGTGAGCTGCGGGTGCTGTGCGAGAATTTGCTCCTGCGTCGCACCGCTCGCCGCCAGTTCGAGGAGGAACTCGACGCTCAATCGCGTCCCGCGGACGCACGGTTTGCCACCGAGAATCTTCGGATCGGAGACGATCAGCTCTTCAGCCATCTCGAATTCATTCTAGCTCAGGATCCTGAGTGGTGTCGTCCGCGGCAGGAGCGTCGGCGAGCCCACGACGCACGTGCGCTGCGTCTGTCACCAATAGAGCATCGCTCCATCGGCGATGGTACCGCGCGTCGCGGCCCGGTTTGGCTGGACACCAGGCGGCCACTCGTGTAGTCTGTTCCGCTTTTTGTGGATACCGTTCACCTCGTGAGGCAGTTCAACACGATCGGCGACTCGTGGTGCGGCGGCGCGATCGACTCGCGCGGCCATTCCGGCTCGATGTCGGCCAGGACCGCTATGGCGAGTACTTCGATCTCGTCGTGTCGCTGCACCCGCCGTCCTTTGACATCCTGAATGTCGATCCGGCCGGCCGGCATCTGCTGCTGTACGCGGCCGCGGAACGCGCCGCGGAACGGCTTCTCTGCGGTCACGATGAACGCCATTGGTTCGTGGCGGCGATCGCCGACCGCGTCACGACGGTCCGAGACGCCAAGACATCCCTGCTCCCGCCGGGGTTTTGCGCTACACTGTTCCAGGCCATCCGCAAACCGTTGATTCTAAAGCGGAGAGATGTCCGAGTGGTTGAAGGAGCACGCTTGGAAATTGCTCTGGCGGTGTGCGATGGCGTGCTGCAGATTTCGATTACCGTTGCGAAGCCAACCACTTAGCGGCGATCGCGTCACGCCGGTCGATCGCCGTAAACCTCAGTAGATCTCGCGGAATCGATCGGGTCACGTCACGATTACGTCACAGTCCGACCGCGAGCTTAAAATCGCGGGTATGCGACCGCCGCGTCCGAGTCGTGACATGGCAGGGCAAGGATGTTCGCCCTGAACTGCGCGACCTGCCTGGCCACTATGTCGTCGAGGCCGTCGAAGACGAAGCGTCGGCGCTGACGCTCGAGGAAGAGGCTGGCGATCGAAGCCGCGCTCGAATCCTACCGCCGAGGTCGCGTCATTGATTCAAAGCGCGCCCGACGAGATCATCGACGAGGCCCTGAGCGTTGAAGATCGCGTACATCGAAGAAGCGGGCGCGACCGCCAGACGAGCACCGCCGGCAAAATGAGCATCGAAGGCGTCGCACACCTTACACCACGTGACCCAATGTGTAGCCCTCGAACATGACTACCAAGCGGAAGCGCGAGAAGACTCGCAGTCCCACGCCACTGCAGGATGACATTCTCAAAATGTCAACGGACCTGATCGGGCCAACGGTGGCCGTGCGCATCGTCGCAAAGAAGTTCGCTGCGGCAGGCATCCGCTTAACCGTTCCTGAAAAGCGCAAGCTACATCAGGCAATCACGAGTGGTAAGGCGGATGAGTTTTCGATCGAACGTCGCCGCAAGGGTGCTTCCGTCATGTGTCGGTTCTCAGAAGGATGGGACCTTTGTTTCTCAAAACCTTTCCCCCCGGCGTTCCCTCCTGAGCTGACCGCGCCTCAGCCTGCCTGATTTGCGCGGCGCTTGTCCAGCCGCTGCGCGCCAGCGCTCGGTCCTTTCTGTGCGTCATGATCAATAAGGGCCAGGCATCGGCTTGTGGAAATGTGGGAATCTCGCGTTCTGTGCGAGATTTCCAAAGCGGTGGTGGAAATTCGGTCTGTGATTTCCACGGCCGCGGCATTTCCACAGCCGTCCGGGACGGTGTGGACGCGGCGATCATCGACGCGCCTCCGGTGACAGGGTCGGTTTCAAGCGCCGGCGGTACGACTCCCCCTCGAGGACGAGATCGTAGGAGTTCGACGTGAACCGGTCGATGGCGCTCTGGGCGCGAACCGGATCCGCGAAGGTGGCGATCCACTCGTCAGGGCCGCGGTTCGACGTGAGAATCATGGATCCGGAGCGGTGGCGCTCGATGAAGATTTCGTAGGCGTCGCGGCTTTCCTGGCTGTCCATGCCATCGAGGGCAAAATCGTCGACGATCAGCAGGTCCACGGCGAGGAGCTTGCGGATCTCGGCTTCGTGGGTGTTCGTGAGCCGAGCGTGCTTGAGGGTCTTCAGCATCTTGTCGGCCCTCACGGCGAGCACGGTGTGGCCGTGGCGGCAGGCGATGTGCCCGAGGGCGTGGGCGAGGAAGGTCTTGCCGACGCCGGCGGGCCCGACAAGGGCGACGTGGTGGTGCTGTTCGAAGAAGCGCAGGGAGACGAGCTCGTTGAGCAGAGCCCGGTCGTAGTTGACCTTGGTGGTCTCGTCCCATCGCTCGATCCGGTAGTCGGGGTCAAGCTTGCCGCGCTGAGCGCGGACGGAGGCGGCCTGCCCGTCGCGGCGTGAGGCCTCGTCGCCGAGCACGAGCAGGAGGAAGTCCTGGTGGGGGATCTTCTGCTGGCGCGCGAGGACGAGCCGCTCGGGCAAGGTATCGAGCAGCGGAGAGAGCCTCAGGCGGCGCAGCACGGTCTTGAGATCCTTGCTGACGGTGTCGGTGCTCACGGTTCTTCTCCTCCTTCCTTGGGTTGCGAGTGCAGCGGCAGAGGGTACTGGCTGGCGGGGCGCAGGTAACGGGCCAGGGGAATCACCTTGCTGGAGTTCGGCTGAGGCGCTGGCGGGGCGAGCTCGAGCAGACGCGCAAGGCGCCGAACATCGACCATGTCGGCCTCGAGGGCGGTCTGGCAGGCGGCGTCGAGGCGAGCATCGCCGTAGCGACGGGCCAGCCCCAGCAGCGCATAGGCCTGCCGCATCCGGGTCCACGGCAGATCGCCCGCGAGCAAGGCGGCGGCGAACCGCCCGACGGCGTCTCCGTGGTTGCGGGCCTGGCGGGCGAGGAAGTTCACATCCCGCAAGGCGTAGGCGGCTTCTCCGCGGGGAAGTCGTTGGGATCCGTCGAGCGCTTGCCGGGCGGGACCCGGGGGTGGGTCTTGACGAGCGCGGCCCCATTGTAGAAGCGCACGGTCGTGCGGTCGGCGCGGGCCTCGAGGGTCTTGCCGACAAGATCGTGCGGGAGCGAGTACAGAGCCTTGGCGACCTGAGCGTGCTGATCGCGGGCGACCTTGGGCTCGCTCCAGGCGGGGACGTCGTACGGTTCGGTCGGCGCCGGGCGCAGAACAGGCCTCTCCTCGGCTTCGAACTGCTCGAGGGGGAGTCGTTGGGTCGTGCTGTGGCGGCGCATGCCGTACTCGTGGCGGCACCAGCTCCGCGCGCGCTCGCGGGCCTGCTCGAGGTCGTGGATCCGCTCCCCCGCGAAGCAATCCTCACGGACGGTCCGCACAGCCCGCTCGACGCGGGGCTTGTCCTTCGGGCTTCGCACACGGGTTGTGTCGATGACGAAGCCGCGCGCCTGCGCGTACTCGAGAAAACCGCGGACGATCTTCGCCCCGAGCGGATCGGCGGTGTGGATGATCGCCTTGGTGTTATCGATGATGAGGGCACGAAAGACACCTTCGAAGAACTCCCAGGCCGCTTCACACGCCTCGATGGCCGTCTCGGTCGTCTCGCGGAAGACAGGATGGACATAGCGGTGGCGGGAGAGGACTGAGGTGAAGATCCAGGCCCGGAATCGGCGTCTCTTGCCGAACAAATCGGGCTCGAGATGCGTCATCCAGCCCGTGTCGCACTGCAGCTCCTCCCCCGGCCCACCGTCCGCGACGGGGATCGTCGAGGCCGCCGGCCGAAACGAGCTCCGCCACGGCGAAGCGATGCAGCGTCGGGTACGGAATGTCGACGCCCGCGGGCGAGCAGCTTGCGCACCTTGGTCAGCCGAATGCCGTCTCGAGCCAGCTATCGATCGCTGCGCGCTGGGCCTCGCAGGCGGCCCAGCGCTCGCCGCGCGGCCGCCCGCCCCCAGGATGGAGCGCGAGTAAGACGTCGCGCACCAACTCGTCGCTCAACTTGGCCCCCCGGCTGCACGCCGGCCTGCGCCGGCCACGGCGACTTACCGCCGGACCGTCTTCGGGTCGAGCCCGAGCTGGGCGGCAATCCGCTTCTTGCCGGTCCCGGCCACCCAGAGCCGGAGGACCTCTCCTGTGATCTCCGATCATCGTGACCTCGCGAAACATCCACGCCTCCTGCTCCGGCTCTGCTCGGAGCCGAAACGGGAACGTCTATCGCGCGGTCAGGCAGGGGGGAAAGGTTTTGAGAAACTTCAGCCGCGAGGGGGGAAAGGTTTTGAGAAATCGTCAAGAACAGAAGGGACCAGGTTGTTCCCGAGAACCGACAGTCATGTTTACCGCAGACGATGGAGAAGCTCTCACCGCCGAAGCATTGAAGCGCGTGATGGCTGTCTTCCATCGCGCGCTCAAACAGAGCGACAGCCACGCAGCTCACGTCCTGAACGCACTGCACAACAAATCGCGTCTAGAGGTACGCACGCCAGCACAGAGAACGAGCAGGATTCCGCCGCCGCCTCCGAAAGCGGTGGGACCATCCGTTCGGATTGTTCCACATGTTTATGACCGTCTATCGCGAAAGTGGCGAGGCACTGGGCAAATGCGCTGCTTGGAACGACTGCTGACGGACGCCCGCTGACCGCAAGACTCGTGATTGAGCTTCACGCCCGCTCTTGTCAGGTCTTGTATGAAATCATCACGTTAATCGAAGGAGGGTTTGCGGACGGCGCCATGTCACGTTGTCGGACTCTTCACGAAATTGCCGTCACAGCCATGTTCCTGCAGCAAGGCGACGACAAACTCGCGGCGAGATATATCGATCACCAAGTCGTGGAGTCTTGGAAAGCCGTTCTGAAGCATGTCAAATACCAGGGCCGGATATCGGAGCGCCCCCCTTCTCTGAAGGCGCAGCAGACGCTCAAGATTCGTTACGACTCGGTCGTCGCGAAGTTACGGAAAGGAATTCAAAGAACAGTACGGCTGGGCCGCCGAACAACTCCAAAAGGAGCGCCCGTCTTTCGCCGCATATCAAACTCCCAGCGGATCCTCCACCATCTACGCCCGTACGATCAGTTGGCGAGCCATCCCGTGCACGCGAATTCGAAGGGACTGTACTTCAAGCTTGGTGCCTTGGGCCGACGGGGCATGTTGGCGAGCGCTACGAATGATGGCTTCGCAACACCAGCATCGACGGCTGTCGTCTCCGCGGTTCAGATTCTCTGTGCGTTGATGATGCTCACTCCGAGCTTAGACGCAATCGTTAACATCAAGTTAGTCAAGAAGCTCTCGCACGAGGTGGAACTCGCATTTGCACAGACGCAGCGCTCCGAGATAAAGCGGTTCAGGGATTTCGATCGCTCGATCCGCAAGTCGGATAGGTCATAGACGGCCCTATCTTCGTAGTCGATGTTGTGACCGGCTCTGTGATCACGCGACAAGAATTGCGACCGCACGCTGAATTCCTATTTTTTCGGATTTCCGGCGCTGACACAGACGCAACGCGAACGGTATCATGGATATTGTGAATCTGAGTCCACCCAGCAGGGGACGCCTTGACGAGCCATCCCCATCCCACTTCGACTTTCGGCTTCGGCGCCTGCTGCGGGCCCGTACAGACCGTCTTGCCAGAGGAGAGTCTCGACCGACGACGGTGCGCCCGACCGTATCGGTCCAGCGAAACAGACCTGTCAAATCACGCATCCAGCCGAGTGAACGCGCCACCGATGGATTGAATGCCAGCCAGCGTTCTCCGGGCGTCTCGAATCGATAGCCGTTCTGAACGCCGACGATGTGTTTCGCCGGTCCTCCCAAACCGTCGTAGTCCTTGACGAGCTCATGTTGCCACTCTACGCACAGACGCAGCAGCGGGTTGTCTTCGTTGAGGAGCGAAACTGGCGGCACGCCCCCACACGAACGCACCCATTCGAGTCTCCTCAGGTCTGTCCCACTCAAGCCATCGCAGGTGAGTCTCCTCCGCGAGGACGACTCCGCTCAAGAATCTCTTCGGGTTGCAGCAGTGCGGATTGATTGATCGACACGCGGGCTTCCCATCCGGTACCGTAAGGAGCCGTTCTCCGCTCGTTCGCGAATTGGCTCTATTGATGTAGGCCGGAGACCTGGCCGATGCAGGAGCATCATGGGATTGCCAGCTCGCAAGATGATGTCGACTGACTCGAGCGCCTCTTCTGGAATCCGTCCCGCGTCAATTAATTCCGTCGCGGCGACTCCGAGGGCCCTGCGCGCTAACGCGGCGCGAGGACGGCGAAACACTAACTTAAGTTCCATTCCATCGAGTCGTCGACGAAGCTCATGTTCAGCGTTGTCAAAGTCTGCGCCGCCCAGTTCAACCATCAGCTCCGCAGCCCGCTGGTAGACGGCCTCCGGCTGGACGTTCGCAATTTCTGCGATTAATTTCGCCTCGCCACGAAACGGGCTGATTCTAAGCTCGGCAGCGTCTTCAGTGGGAGGCAGGAACTCTCGTGAGGAGACTGGGATGTCCACGGAGCCGGCGCCCCGTTTTCTGGTACTTCCGGGTCCGCCGTAGATCATACGCAGGTGGTAGATCGTGGCGTTCAGGCCTACGAACCGCCGCCGGTATGCCCGTCCTCGCAGAAACGGATGGTGCCTGCGCAAAGCCGCTGGGCAAGACGCCGAACCCCAAAGTGGCTCGCCACTGTCAGGTCGCTCAGCTGACTGTTGAAAGGTGCGAGAACAGCTGCATCATGGACTGCCGCAGCAGACAACGTGATCGCAGGTAGCCCAAGCTCCGTAGGGCTTGTTGATATGTAACGAGATGTACCCAGTCTCGCACCGTCCCATCCCGGCGCTCCAACAACTCGATCAACGCATGCTGCGCCGAGCGGGACAGGGCGTTCGCAGGGTTGTCGAGGTATTCCATCACCCACGCGCCGATAGCAGTCGCCTCTTCAGGTCCACCGGCCTCCGTCGGCGCGAG
>CAVXSP010000004.1:0-143072 GCA_963764505.1 uncultured Acidobacteriota bacterium
GTCCGGTCAGCCGCACGCGCCGCAGCAGCTCGGTCGCAATCAGCCGGAAGCCGGACTGCGCGTCGCGCACGGGAACGCCGACGAAGATCGCCGATATCACCCGGTTGCTGATCGTGTTCGTATAGTAGCGCGAGGCCGGCATCAGTCGGCGGTCGAACGGGCGTGCGCCGATGACGAGGTCGCCGCGTCCGCTGCGTGCGCGCGATGAGCGCGGGCGCGTCGGCCGGGTCGTGCTGCAGATCGCCGTCGATGAACAGCACGTGCGAGAAGTCGCGCGGGAGCAGCGTTGCGAGCCCGGAACGGATCGCCATGCCCTTGCCGGCGTTCCGCGGATGTCGCAGGACTTCGGCGCCCGCCGCCTCGGCGTGCCGGTGCGTCCCGTCCGTCGATCCGTCGTCGACGACGAGGACGGTCGAGACGTGCGGCTGCAGCCCGCGCACCACGCGTTCGATCGTCGCGGCCTCGTTGTAGGCCGAGACCAGTGCGGAGTCCTCATCGCCGGCGTCCCATCACGATCGCCGGCAGCACGAGGAGCGACGCGACGAGGCTGCCGGCCACCGTGAGCGTCGTCACCAGGCCCAGCAGGCGCAGCGGACGATAGCTCGAGAAGGCGAGCGAGCCGAAGCCGAGAATCGTGGACGCCCCGGCCAGCAGGATGGCCGGCGCCATCTCGGTGAGCGCGATGGAAAGACCATCCGCGCCGGCGTGCAGCGTCCGGTGCAGCACGTGCACGCCATAGTCCACGCTGATCCCGACCGACATCAGGAGGGCGAACACGCTGAACAGGTCCAGCTCGACGCGGAACAGCGCAAGCAGGCCGGCCGCCCAGAGCAGGCTGAGCGCGGTCGGCACGAGCGCCAGCGCGACCACGCGGGGATCGCGAAACGCCACGATCACGATGAGAACGACCGCGACCGTGCCGATGGCCGCGCCGCTCAGAAAGCTGGGCCAGAACCTCTGCGCCAGTTCGGCGTTCACGGGGCCGACGCCGGTCAGCCGCAGCGGCGCGCCCAGGCGCGCCACCACTTCGCCGACGCGCGCGCGCTCGGCATCCGAGCGCGGATACACGTACGTCACCGTGGTGTACTCGTCACCGCTCCGCTGCACGAATTGGCCCAAAAGATCCGCCAAGCCGTGCGCATTGTAGCCGTCGAGCGTCAGGCGCTGCGCCGGGTCGAGCAGCACGGGCAGGCGGGCGGTGAACGCGTCGAACGTGCCCGGCCGGAAGCCGGCGGCGTCGGCCGCCTGCGCAATCCGGTCCGGCAGTGCGCCCAGCGAGGCGCGCGCGTCGGCCGCGAGCGCCGCGACCGCCTCCTGCCGCGCGCGCGGCGGTAGCAGCGCCGAGACCGCGCTGACGGGCACGGCCGGGGCGTCCTGCAGCGCGCCCTCGAGCCGACTGTGGGCGTCGACGAGCGCGTCGAGATCCGGGCCGGTGGCCAGCACGATCATCGTGTCGGCCGGCAGCCCGAACCGCTGCGCCAGCCGGGCATCTGCCTCCTCGCCGGGAGTGTCCGTCTTCAGCCGGTCGAGCGTCGGCACGAGCCGCAGGGCCGGCGCCGCGATCGCACAGACGACCGTCATCAACCCGGCGGCCGCGACGATGAGCCGGCGCCGCCGCGAGACGAGCGCCGGCAGCCATCGTGCCTCCAGCCGTCGCAGCTGGTTCGGCGTCGGGTGCGGCGGCGCGAGGGCCGGCACCATGGCCAGCGTGAAGACGCCGCACAGCAGGATGCCGATCCCGACAATGCGCCCGAGCCCGGCGAGCGCGGGGAAGTCGAGGAGCGCGAGACCCAGAAACGTCGCCGCCGTGGTCGTGAAGCCGATGGTCAGGCTCACGGCCGGTGACGCGAGCCCCGCCACGGCTCCTTCGGCGTCCTGTCCCCGTCGTCGGCCGGTGAGATAGGCGACGTACAGGAGCAGCGTGCCGTCCACTCCGAGCCCGAACAGCATGGCCGCGCTGCCGCTCGCCGCCGTCGACAGCGGTTCGAACAGCCCGCAGACGACGATCGTCACGAGCGACGCCAGCACGATCGGCGCCGCGACCAGCAGGAGCGGCCGCGGGCTCCGGAACACGAGGACGACGAGCAGGGTCACGGTGACGAACGACGCCACGCCGTTGCGGATGCTCTCGGTGCGGACGAGCGCTTCGACTTCCGGTGCGATGCGGTATCCGCCGCCTTCCTCGATGGTGAGCGGCGGCAGCGGATCGCCCGCCTCGTCCTTCGGCTGGGCGAGGGTCTCGGCGGCGATGGCGTCGAGACTCGCGTTCAGCCCGCGCGAGAAGTCCACGTTCTGCGGAGGCGCGACAGGCTGGGCGATGATCAGCCGGCTGCGCCCGTCGGCCGAGACATAGCCGCGGCCGTCTCCGCTCCAGCCGAGTGGCAGCCCCTCGCTCCGCAGCCGATCGCGCAAGAGGACGAGCCAGCCCAGCGGATCGTTCTGGACGAGCTCGCGCATGTCCGCGCTCGGGATCGTGAGGCGATCGCGGGCCTCGGCGAGGGCGGCGCCGAGCGCGGGCCGTTCGAGTCGAGCGAGCGCCTCGCGCGTCGCCGGCGGATCGAGCAGGAGCAGCCGGCGATCGAGCAGATAGCTCCAGTCGCGTCCGGGCTCGTTCGCGCCGCCGTGCACGTCGTGGAGGTCGGGCAGCGCGCGGAGGCGGGTGAGGTATCCCGCGATGGCGTGGTCGTACTCCGCGATCGTGTGGCCGTCCGGGGCCTGGATCGAGACGAACAGCCGATCGAGGCTGCCGAAGTCGTCGAGATACGTGCGGAACGCCTGGAACGTCGGCGCGCGCTGCGGCAGGAGATCGAGGACGTTCGAGTTGAACGACACCGACGTGACGCCGGCCGCCGCGGCGATCCCGATGACCGCCATGATGGCGAGCGTGGCGTGGCGATAGCGGAACGCTGCGACCAGCAGGCGTCGGAAGGCGAGCTCCATCTGGGGCTGGAGTGGCGCGGCCGCTCGCGGCGCGGCGCCGAGTCAGAGCCAACAGTATAGCTGACGGTGCGCGTCACCTGAGACCGGGGACCTGTCTCGGAAGGATATAATCGCCCTCGACTGATTGATGCGGCCGCTCGCAATCACGGGACGGAGCAGCTTTTCCGGTTTCGGCATAGGCGCCGCGTCGTTCGAAAGCGGACTTGCCGCGGGCCGCACCGCCATCGCGCCGGTGCCGTTCGACCAGGCGCGCACGCGCGCCCGCACCGGCGCTGTCATCGCCGATTTCGACGCGGCTCGGTACATCCCGTCGGCCAGGCTGCGGCGGATCGACCGCATCGGTCAGCTCGCGATCGCGGCCGCCCGGCTCGCGCTCGACGACGCGCGACTGGCGCCCGGCGGGACGGGCGGGACGATCGACGCCGAGCGAGCCGGCGTCGTGGTGGGCAGCGCGACGGCGGGACTGCACACCCTCGTGAGCTACCTCGACGGGCTTGCGCAGCGCGGCCGCGCGGGCGCCTCGGCGATGGATTTCAGCAACACGGTCGGCAACGCGGCAGCGAGCTTGTGCGGACTCGAGCTCGGCCTGCGCGGGCCGAACCTGACGCTCGCGTGCAGGGAGGCGTCCGCCGCGGGCGCGATCGCTGCCGCCGCGGGGCTGCTCGCGGGCGATCAGGCCGACGCCCTCGTGACGGGTGGCGTCGACGACTTCGAAGCGATGTACTTCGCCGTGCACGACGCGTTCGGCGTCCTGGCTCACGATGCCGGCCAGGGCGAGGCGTCGCGGCCGTTCGATCGGCGCCGCAACGGCTTCGTGATGGGCAGCGGCGGCTTTCTCCTGGCGCTCGAGCGGCCGCCGTTCGCCGCGGCGCGCGGCGCGTCCGTGCTCGGCTGGCTGCGGGGCGTGGGCGCCACGGCCGCTCGCGCCACCCTCAATGCCTGGCCCGAGGACGCGGGCGCGCTCGCGCGGGCGATGCGCGAGGCGCTCGCGGACGCGGGGGCCGGGCCGGCCGATGTCGCCGTCGTCTTCGCCTCGGCGAACTCGACGGTCGCGCTCGATCGCGTGGAGGCGACGGCGCTCGCCGATGTCTTCGGTGATCGCGGCGTACCGGTCGTGGCCATCAAGGGGGCCCTCGGTGAGAGCGGCGCGGCCGGCGCTGCCGCGCTCCAGGCGGCGCTGGACGCGTTGCGCCGCAGGCGGCTGCCGCCGACGGCCGGCCACGAGGAACCGGACCCGGCCTGCCCGGTCGACGTCTCGCCAGTGGAGCGGCCGCTCGCCGCGGGCCCGCTCGTGGCGCTCGTCAACAGCTTCGCGAGCGGCGGCACGAGCTACTCGCTGGCCGTGAGCGCATGAGCGACCGCCGGGACTCGCTCGAGGGGCGCGTGGCCGCGGTGACGGGCGGCAGCCGCGGGATCGGCCGGGCGATTGCGGTCGAGCTGGCGCGGCGCGGCGCCGCGGTCGGCCTCTCGTACCGGACCGCCAGCACCGCCGCCGACGAGGTCGTGCGCGACATCGAGTCGACGGGCGGGCGCGCGGTCGCGCGGGCCTGCGACGTCGGCGACGAGGCGCAGGTCGCCGCGTTCTTCACCGACGTCGACGCGGCGCTCGGGCCGGTCGACATCCTCGTGAACAACGCCGGGATCGCCGACGACAGCGTCCTGATGTTCATGGACCGCGCCCGCTGGGATCGGGTCATCGACGTCAACCTGACGGGCGCTTACCTGTGCGCGCGGGCCGTCGTTCGGGGCATGATGGTGCGCCGGTGGGGCCGCATCATCAATATTGGGTCGGCGAGCGGCCGGCTGGGGGTCGCGGGCCAGGTCAACTACGCCGCGTCCAAGGCGGGGCTGTTCGGCTTCACCCGCGCGCTCGCCCGCGAAGTCGCGCCGCAGGGCGTGCTCGTCAACGCCGTGACCCCAGGTTTCGTCGAGACGGATATGACGAGCCGGCTCTCGGCGGCCGCGCGGGCGTCGCTCCTCCAACAGGTCGCGCTGAACCGGCCGGGCGCGCCGGAGGAGATCGCGGCGGTCGTGGGCTTTCTCGCGTCGGATGGCGCGAGCTACGTCACGGGGCAGATCCTGGCGGTCGACGGGGGGATGCCCTAGCGAGGTTCGTTCGAGATACGCATGAGTACCGATCTCAAACTGCAGATCAAGCAGGCGTTGGTGACGAGCCTGCGGCTGACGATCGACCCGGCGGAGATCGCCGACGACATTCCGCTCTTCGGCGAGGGGCTGGGCCTCGACTCGATCGACGCCCTCGAGCTGGTCCTCGAGATCGAGCGCACGTTCGGCGTCACCATCGGCGATCAGGAGCTCGGCAAGCGCGTCCTGCAGTCTGTCGATTCCATCGCCGCGTTCATCGAGGTCTCGCGCGCGTCGTCCTGAGTCCGACGATGAAGGCCGACCTGCACGTGCATTCGTATCACTCCGGCTACGCGTCGCAGCTGCGCGTCCTGCGCTCGCGCGAGTGCTACTCGTCGGCCGAGGACGTCTATCGCACGGCCAAGGCGCGCGGGATGGACCTCGTCTGTCTCACCGACCACGACACGCTCGACGGCTGTGTGGACTTTCTGAGCCGGCATCCCGGCGCCGACGACTTCATCGTCGGCGAGGAGATCGAGTGCCGCGTCCCCGACGCGCCGGGGCTGCGCGTCCATCTCGGCGCGCTCGGCATGACGGAGCGGATCCATCGTGACGTCCGGCCGCTGCGCGGCAACGTGTTCGAGGCGGCCGCGTACCTGCGGCAGCAGGACGTCCTGTTCGCGGTGAACCACCTCTTCTTCTTCTTCCGCGGCCAGGTGCCGGACCGGCGCTACGTGGCGGACATGCTCGGGATGGCGCCCGGTGTCGAGGTGCGCAACGGCGCCATGTCGGCCGGTCACAACGGATTCATCGCGGAGCTCGTCGAGGAGGCCCGGGCCGCAGAAGGCACGGCGCCGATCGTCATGGCCGGCAGCGACGCGCACACGCTGCGGTGGGTCGGCACGACGTACACGGACGCGCCCGGCGCCACTCGCGACGAGTTCCTCGCCAGCGTGCGCGCCGGCCTCGGCATGGCCGGCGGCGAACACGGCGGCCTGTGGCGCGCGACGAGCGAGATCTACGGCGTCATCGTCAGATTCTGGCTCTCGTTGGCCGGCCTCGAGCGCCAGGACCTGCGGCCGGCGGCGCGACTGGTGTCGGCGCTCTGTTCGCTGGCGCTCCTGCCGATGCAGTTCGTGCCCGCGATCGTCGCCTTCGAGCTGAAGCGCGGCGAAGCGGCGCAGATCCGCCGCTCGCGCGCAGTCCTCGCGGCCGGACGGCCGCAGGGAAAAGCGGCGTTCGACGGGCGTCCGGTCACGCCGGCGGAGTCCTGAATCGGGTGGCGAAGCGGCGGGTCGTCATCACCGGCATCGGGCTGGTGTCCAGTCTGGGCACCGGCCGCGAGGTCGTCTGGGACGCGCTCGTCGCAGGCCGCTGCGGGATCGGCCGGCCGGTACACTTCGACTCGACCGGCTATCGCAGCGAGCTCGCCGCCGAGATCGCGGACTATGGCGCCGAGGCCCGCTTCACCCCGCGCCAGCGCCGCCGCCTGTCCCGCTCTGACCAGATCGCGATCGTCGCCGCGTCGGACGCCGTGGCCGACGCCGGCCTCGACGGACGGACGATGCTGGAGCGCACGGGGGTGATTTTCGGCGCCGGCACCGCGGACCTGCGGCGAAACGAGGAATACCTGAGGGCGGTCCGCACGCGGGGCCTCGAGCGCGCCCGACCGTCGCTGGTCTTCAACTTCTTCTCGAACACGCCGGTCGACGCCGTCGGCGAATGGTTCGGGTACGGCGGTCCCAGGAACTGTGTCGTGGCCGCATGCTCGTCGAGCACGATTGCCATCGGCCAGGCGGCCGACCTCGTGCGCACCGGACAGGCCGATGTCATGCTGGCCGGCGGGTCGGACGTCCTCTGTCATCTCACGGTGAGCGGGTTCAACGCGCTGCGGCTGGTCGACGTGGCGCCGTGCCGTCCGTTCGACGTCAGCCGCGCCGGCATGAACATCGGCGAGGCCGGCGCCGTGGTCGTGCTCGAGGACTTCGACACGGCGCGCCGCCGGGGCGTGAAGATGTACGCCGAGGTCGCGACCTACGCGGCTGCGTGCGAGGCCTATCACGCGACGTCGCCGGAGCCGGAGGGTCGGGCGGTCGCCTCGGCGATTACCCGTGCGCTGGCGGCGGCAGGGCTCGATCCGGCCGACGTCGATCACGTGAACGCGCACGGCACGGCGACGCCGCAGAACGACCAGGCCGAAGCCCGCGCGTTTCACACGGTATTCGGCCCACGGGCCCGTCGGCTGCCCGTGACCTCCATCAAGTCCATGATCGGACACTGCCTGGGCGCGGCGGGCGGGATCGAGGCCGCCGTGCTCGCGCTCTCGATCGACCGCGGCGTCATTCCTCCGACGATCCACCACGAAACCACCGACCCCGAGTGCGGCCTCGACATCGTCGCGAACACGGCACGAGAGTGCCGCATCCGTCACGGCGTGTCCACGTCGCTCGCCTTCGGCGGCAACGACTCGGCGCTGGTGCTCTCGGCCGTTCAGTGATCCTGGCGCGCCACCGACGCGGCGCTCAGCCAGCCGTCTCGGGCGTCATGTCGGCGACCTTCCGCGGCCGCGAGTGCTTCCGAAGGCTGTCGATCGGAATCAGCCGGCCGTCGGACGGAATCACCAGCGCCGACGGCGGCTGGTCCTCGAGTGGCACGCCCTTGCGCGGGTTCGCATAGACGGCGTGCTTGCCGTGCTCGCGGTACCATTCGGCGACCGTGGCGTTCTGGTGCATCTTCTCGACGATCTGGCGCCAGCCGACGCCCGTGTTGTAGGCGCAGAAGGAGACTTCTCCCATCTGCGTGGCGTACGGAATGATGCACATCTCGGTGCGACGGAAGTCGTACGTCCACAGATCCTGGAACCACATGCCCGCGACGAAGAGCACGAGCCACTCGTCGCTCTTCCGGTCGCCGCTGGCGGGCAGGCCCACGCCGCCGAGTGCGCCGCCGCTCTGCTTGTCGAACTTCCTGACGAGGTCGCCGAGCGTGAGCCCGTCGGGCGCGGCGAACGGCCGGTAGTTGCGGAGCAAGCTCAGGGCGATCTGCAGCTTGGTCATCGCAGGCCCGCGGCCGGCGTCCACGATGCGCCGCGCGTCGCCGAGCAACCGGTCCGTGTTGACGAGCTTGGTCAGCGGCACCCACTTCTTCGTCTTCTTGCTGACCATCAGCGCCGCGCCGACGCCGCAGTTCGGGTGGCAGCTGCACTTCATGGTGCCCCAGTCCTCGCCGGGGCCCTGGAGCATGTCGGTCAGATCGGCGAACGCCCCGGCGGCCGAGAGCGGGAACCAGTCCCGCAGCGGCTCGAACGCGCCGGTCTGCGCCTTCGCGTCGTGCGCGAGATGTGAGAGCGTGTAGCGCCGCGCGTGCCGCGTCTCGTCGTCGATCTCCTCGTCGCGGCCCGTGAACGAGACCGGCTGAAACGAGACGAAGCTGATCTTGTCGCAGTTGTCGAGCGCGAACTTGATGATCGGCCCGATCTGATGGTTGTTGACGGTATTGACGATCGTCGCGACGAGGGCGATGTCGATGCCCGCCCGCGAAAGGTTCTCGATGGCGCGCAGCTTCACGTCGAAGAGGTTGCCCACCTTGCGATGCGAGTTGGCCAATTCGCCGACGCCGTCGAACTGCAGGTAGGCCGTGCGCAGGCCGGCCGCCTTGGCGGCCATCGCGAAGTCGGGATCCTGCGCGAAGCGGATGCCGTTGGTCGCCGCCTGGGCGGCGAAGTAGCCGACCTGACGGGCGTAGGCCACCGACTCGAGGAAGATCGGCGAGAGCGTCGGCTCGCCGCCCGAGAACTGCACCGTCAGCTGCCGGCGCGGCTTGACGCTCACCGCGTCGTCGAGCAGCTTCTTGACGTCGTCGAGCGTCAGCTCGTGGACGTACCCGACCTGGTTGGCGTCCATGAAGCACGGGTCGCACATCATGTTGCAGCGGTTCGTCAGGTCGATCGTGAGCACCGACCCGCGTCCGTACTTGATCGACGACGTGCCGTGGTCGTGCAGCGACGTCAGCGCCTCGAAGTCCCGTCCGGGGAACTGCGATTCGATCCGCTTCAGAAACGCGGGATCGATCGCGAGGACGTCGCGAAAGGTGCCGTGCTTCTCGCACGTCTTCTCGATCCGGACGACGCCGTCCTCTTCGAAGATGCGGGCGGGAATCTCGCCGACGCGGCTGGTCCGCAGGATGTCGTGGCTGTCGAGCCCGCTGAGGATGCGCGTGCGCGCCTCGCGGACGCAATCGGGGCAGAGCGAATCGGTCGTGCGGGGCCAGCCAAGCGCCGGCGACGTCTTTTCCCGACTCTTGAGCAGCGCGCGCGGCGCCCACTTCGGCTGGAAGCTCTGCGGGGCCTTGAGGCGATTGAGCGCCTGAACGGCGACCCATCCCACCGTCGCCGCGCCGGTCAGCAGAGACTCAGCGGCCCGCCTGACAATCATTCCCCCTCCGTGCCCATCCCCCCGCAACACGCGGCCGGGTGGTCCTGTGGTTCCGTCGGTCGCGAGCCGCCTATTATAGGCGGTCCCCCAATCTGAGTCGGCAGCGACCGGGCGCGTACGGCGTCCGAGCGCGGGACAACCCCAGG
Organism: uncultured Acidobacteriota bacterium; assembly: GCA_963764505.1. Lineage (GTDB taxonomy): Bacteria > Acidobacteriota > Vicinamibacteria > Vicinamibacterales > SCN-69-37 > CAVXSP01. The sequence goes on from CAVXSP010000004.1 coordinate 9,605, forward strand.
ATCTCCATCCAACCGTCAATCGGCGGCAGTTCGGGATTCTTTTCGCGGAGCCGGGCGAGCTCCTGGCCCCCGGCAGTGGGCGGGACCGGTTCCGGCGCTGCGTGCGGTCGGAGGGTTCTTGCCGAGAGGGCGGTGTTCCGCCGCTGACTCAGCGCACGACGTCGAAGTGCGCCATCATCCCGGCGGCGTGATGCTCCAGGATGTGGCAGTGATACATCCATCTGCCGGGCCGGTCGTCTGGCATCCAGGCGATGCGGACGCTGCCGAACGCCGGCACGTTCACAGTGTCTTCCCACGAGAGGAAATCGGGCGGCGTGCCGTTCACCTCCAGCACCTGGAAGAAGAAGCCATGCAGGTGGAAGGGATGATGCACCGGCGAGCGGTTGAGCACGTCCCAGATCTGCAGTTCCCCGACCCGAACGGGTTCGGCCTGGTGATGCTGCTCGTGGTTGATGTTGAACTCGACACCGTGCTTCAGCCCCAGGCTGAACCCGAGGCGCACGGTGCGATTGGGGGTGACGAGGCCGGTCACCAGCGGATCGATCTCCCGCAGCCGGTCCGGAAGTCGTGCCCTGGATGCCGCGGCGGCTCCTACCCGCACTGTGGCGAACAGCTCCGGCTTCCGGTGAGCCTTGAACGATCCCCGGTTGAACGGCAGGCTCTCGACGCGCAGCCTTTCGCCCTCGGTGAACGGGCCGATGGCGATCTCGGCGCGATCCGCGGCGGCGAGCAGCACCTCGGTGGCGGTGACTGGCGAGGGAATCAAGCCGCCGTCGGTGCCGATGATCCTGAAGGGCCGGCCGCTCACCGAGAAGAGCACATAGCGTGCGCTGGCAGCATTGACGATGCGCCAGCGCTCGGTCTGGCCCGCCGCCATCAGGATGTCGGGCTCCTGTTTGCCGTTCACCAGGCGAGTGCTTCCCTCGCGGCCGTCATGCGACTCGAGCCACCGGCCAGGCGGCTTGATCTCGCCGTTCTTCTCCAGTTCGACGTCGTCCAGCACCAGGATCCGATCGGCATCGAACACCGGCTCCTCTGGCGCGCGCACGATCAGCGCGCCGTAGAGGCCGCGCTCGAGCTGCACCGTCTCGTTGAAGTGGGAGTGATACCAGAAGGTCCCGGCGTCCGGCAGGCGGAACCGGTAGGTGAAGGTCTCGCCCGGACCAACCGGCCGTTGCACCCTCTCTGTCCCGTCCATGGCTGCTGGGATCCGGAGCCCGTGCCAGTGCACGACGGTCGGTTCGGGAAGACGGTTGGCGAGGGTGATCTCGAGTACGTCGCCCACGGTGGCTTCGAGAGTGGGACCCGGAACCGTTCCATTGAAGCCCCACGCGCGAGTGGAGACGCCCGGCACGAATTCCCAGTCGATCTCGCGAGCGTCGATCTCGACTGTCACGACCCGGCGTCCCGGGTCGGGCTGCGCCGCGGCGCTGGCCTCGGCGTACGCGGCGGCGCGCTCCTCTCCGCCGGAGGAGGCGGTATGGGCGTCGTGGCCGTGGTCGGTCATCAGTTCCTGCGACGCGGAATTGTAACCCCGCCCGAGCGTCCACCGAAGCGTGGAGTCAGATGCTTCCGCCCGGTGGTGACGCGCTTATAGCCCATGGACAGCATTGCAGTCCGTCGAGCGATGTCGCTGACGCCACCGGACTCCCGCGCCCAGGCAAGCTAAGGAGAGTTTCGTGGTGATTCTCGAATGATTTGCGGTGCTCGCGAGAGGGTGTGACCAATTCTGTGACCACTCGAGCGGCGATGCGCCGTCGCTCACGGCGAGCGACGGCGACGAGGCGTCGAACTCGATCGTGACGAAACGGTCCGCGCGTGATCGCACTGACGCAGATGCCAAGCGGCGTGTGGTCCGAATCCCAGAGCGGTTCATAACAGTTCGACCGTTACGTCTTCAGATCGAATCCGTCGCGGAGCTTTGAGTCCCTTCAGACGAATCAGTTTGGCTCGGCGCTCGTCCTTGTGCGGCTTGCACCAGAGGCAGCCGGATCGCTGGTGCTTCGGTCGTCGACGTTTGTGGTGCACGTGAATCGTCCTCCTGTGACCGCCAGAACTGCCACGCGCCGGAAGAACCCTACGCAGCCTCGCGCGGATGCACGTCCCGTTTGATCCGGTCTGCTAATGCGCGCGTGGCGACATCGAGATCGTACGCAGCCTGCAGGTTCATCCAGAACTGCGGCGTCATGGCGAAGTAGCGCGCCAGGCGCAACGCGGTGTCCGCCGTGATGCTCCGGCGGCCGTTCACGATCTCGCTCATCCTGGTGACAGGCACCCGCAGGTCGCGGGAGAGGCCGTTGATGCTCAGCCCAAGCGGTGCCATGAGATCCTCTCGTAGGACCTCTCCGGGATGCACCGGCGGTAGTCGGCGACTCTTCGCCATCATTTCCTCCTGCGCTAGTGATAGTCCACGATCTCCACATCATCCGCGTCCCCGTCGTGCCAGACGAAACAGATGCGGTACTGATCGTTGACCCGAATGCTGTGTTGGCCGCGCCGGTCGCCTGCGAGCGCCTCGAGCCGGTTACCAGGAAACGCCGCCAGGTCGCGGAGTTCTCGAGCCGCGTGTAGCTGCTGCAGCTTCCGCTGGGCGACCCGCGCCACGCGCTGTAACCGGCGGCTGAACTTGCCGGAGAATAGCGCCTCGGCTTCGGGGTCCTTGAACGACCGAATCACCTGAACTCCAGGGTATAACGCCGTGCGTTATACGTCAAGCAGTATGGCCATGCACGCCTCAAGTTCGTCCTATGAGCAAATCACGCGTCGATCTCCAGCGGGACGTTCAGACCCAGCTTCCAAGCGGGCGCATCGGGCGCCTTGGCTCGCGCGAGGCTTGCCACGACGCGAACGGACGGGTCGAGTGGTTTGAATGACTTCGCCTTCAGAGCGAGCGGACGCAAGCTGGCAGCCTGACGACTGTGCTTGAAGTGGTCGAGGAGATAGCCGAGGCGATCTTCGAGGTTCTTCGGCGAGCTGCTACGATTTAACCAGGAGCCAGGTGGGCTGTCCGATTCTCCTTGGGCGGGCGGGAACGAGGAGGGGACCTCCGTGAGCATGCACACGGCCTGAGTCCCGATGTCTCGACCGGATCGACATGCCGCCTTTCCAGAGGGAGGACTTCACTGGCCGTGCGCCGGCCCCTGGCAAAGGCGAACCCGACGACGTTCGCCAATTCGCCCGCCCTCTTGCGGCCATCGTCGGCAGTTTCCGTCGCTGCCAGCGTCGCGCAGACGGCCAGCGCCTTCAGTGCGTCTCGAATGCCACCCGTCAGCAGGGACGGCGACGCGAACCCAGTGCGGCGCGGCAGGAATTCGGCCCGCGCATTGCAATCTCGTTGCAAACGCTCAGGCGAAAAGTGGTCGGGGCGACTGGATTCGAACCAGCGACCCCCTGCGCCCAAGGCAGGTGCGCTACCAGGCTGCGCTACGCCCCGACTCGAAGACTCCTCATCATACTGCCTCGGCCGGGCGCTCACGGCTTCGACGCGTGCCCTTCCGCCATCTCACGCGTGACCTCGAGCAGCCCGTTCACCAGCACGTGCGCGCCCGAGCCGACCCCCAGCGTCCAGTACCGCCGGAACCACCGGCGCGCGTGCTCGTCGGTGGTCGCCGTGCGCATGACGCCGGTCAGCAGCGTCCGGCCGTCGCCGACCGCGCGAACCGAGAGCGCGTAGACCGTCTTGGCATACCCAGGCTCGCGGAACTCGCGGAAGCCGTCGGCCGAGACCCGGGCATATTCGATCACAGGCCGCCAGAACTTGCCGACCAGACCCAACGCGAGCTCGTCGCGCGGACGTTCGCCAAGCAGGATCCATCCGCCCTGATCCTGCGGGAGCGTCGGCGTGTCGCGCAGCCGGAGTCGTGCGGGCGCGGGCGGGGGCGCCTCGCCATGCAGGAGATGGGCCGCCAGCTCTGGCAGAAGACGCAGCGCGCCCAGCGCCCCGACCAGCGGCCGACGCCGGCCCACCTCGATCAGGTCGACCTCCATCAAGGCCTCCCACGTCGTCGTGACGTCCGCATCAACCGTCGTCGCCACGGCATCCGAAACGTCGAACACCGGAAGAAAGTCATCGACCAGCATCGTCCCCTCCCCGCACGAGTCCACTCGCCGCCTCGACCGCCGGCCCGGCGCGTCAGGCCGCCCGTCCGCGGCGCGACTCCCCTGCGAACCGCCGGCGCTCGACCGCGGCCACCGCCGCGACGAGGATCCAGACCGCGGCCGCGAGCGCGAAAGAATAGATCAAGAGATCCGCCCCCGCGATGTCGAGCGGATTGAGAACGAGCAGGCTGGCGGTGAGGCTCGCGTGCATGAGCATCGCCAGCACAACGCTGCGCGTGTGGTCGTACACCCAGACCATCAGGATCCGGAACGCCGTGAGATATCCCACGAACACGCTGACGGCGGTCGCCGCCAGAAAGATCGGTACGGCAAGCTCGCCGGAGGCGGCGCGGCTCGACCAGACGTTCGGCAGCAGATGCCAGGCGCTCCACCAGACACCGATGATGAGCCCCGCCGGCAGCGGACGGCGTCGGCATCCGAGCGCCGGAGTCGCGAACCCCGTCCAGCCCAGTTCCTCGAAGACGCCGGCCGACGCGCCGACCGCGAGCCCCACGAGGAGCACGGACATCGCAATCAACGCGTACGCGAATCGCGGATCGCTCCCCGGCGTCGTCCCACGCATCCCGCCCGCTCCGCCGATGGCCAGCAGCGCGCCGCCCCAGGAGATCGCGAACGTCAGCGCGAAATAGGCAGTCACCGGGCGCGCCGTAAGCACCCTCCTGATGAACGACCGCATGGACGACCTCCCGTTCGCGTCGAACGATCACCGCCCGAGCGCGGCGTAGAGCGCCGCCCTGAGCGCCACGTCGCGCGGGTCTCCGGTGAGCGCCGTGCCCGATTGGCTCGTCACGTACGCGTAGCCGATGCCCGCGTCCGGATCCGCGAAGCCGAGCGATCCCCCGGACCCGGGCGATCCGAACGAGCGCGGGCCGCCGAACGGCCAGGCGCGGCTGGCCTTCATGAACCCGAGCGAGAACTGCACGCCCTCGCCCTTCAGGCACTCGTCGTAGAACCCGTGCGCCGGCGGGATCGCGGGAGCGGCCAGCAGGTCGAGCGTGTCCTTGCGCAGGCCGAGCTCGCGTCCGTCCGTCGCGAACACGCCGTACGCGTGCGCGATGCCCCTCGCCGTGCCGACGCCGTTGCCGGACGGCACCTCCAGATCACGCGCGTAGATGCGGTGCGGGTCGAAATAGACGGCGACGCCCGGATTGACCTCGAGCGCCCGATAGATGTTGGAACGACGGTTCATCGCCTCCAGCGTGAACCGCAGCGGAAAGCCGAAGAGCATCTCGAGTCGCCCGGGCGGCGCCAGAATCGCCAGCCGCGAGTTCGGGATCGCCTCGGGCAGTCCGATGTGCACGTCCTCGCCGAGCGGCGAAGCGATCTCGTCCCGGAAAAAGCGTCCCAGGCTGCGATGCTGCGGATCGACTCGCCGAAGCAGCTCGCCCTCGTAGAACCCGAGCGTGAGCGCGTGATAGGCCTGCCGGCTGCCCGGCTCCCACGCGGGCTTCTGTCGCGCCAGCACGCCCGCGAGCCGATCGAGATCGGCGACGACGGCTCGATCGACGCGCTCGTCGTCCTCTATGGCGAACAGGCCGGCCTGGTGCGCCAGCAACTGCCGAACCGTGATGCGCTCCTTGCCCTCCTGCGCGAACTCCGGCCAGTAGGCGCAGACCCGTTCCTCGTAGTCGAGCCAGCCTCGCGAGTGCGCGATCGCGAGCGTCATCGCGGCCAGACCTTTCGTCGCCGAATGGACGACGACCATCGTGTCCTCTTCCCAGGGCTCTCGGGTCTGCCGGTTCCGGATGCCACCCCAGAGGTCGACCATCTTCGCGCCGTGGTGGTAGACGCAGCACGCCCCGCCCAGCTCGTGCCGGTCGGCGAAATTCTCCTCGAAGGCCTCCCGGACGGCCTCGAAGCCTGGGCGGACGAAACCTTCGACGGCCGTGCGTTCCGGCGTTGCGTGGTGAGCCATGGCGTGCCTCGCTCGAATCAGACGGCGACCTGCGCCGCACAAGCCATGCCGAGCGGCGCAAGTGGAAATGAAAGACGCGCGAGCGCCAAGGACCCGCTCGCGCCGCGGAAATCCCGCAAGGGCTGCGGGATTTTCGGCAGAAATTGCGGGCTATTCGGCTTTCAGCGTGACGAGAGGGTCGATGCGCGACGCCCGCCATGCGGGCAGATACGCCGCGCAGAGGGCCACGCCAATCAGCAGCGCGGCCGCCAGCGCCATCGTCTCGGGATCGGTGGCCGTCACGCCGAACAGCAGCCCGGCGATCCGGCTGCCGGCCAGCCGCGCCGCGCCGAACGCCAAGGGAAGACCGATGGCGATGCCCATTCCCACGAGCGCCATCGCCTCACGAAGGACGAGCCGGACGACGCTGGCTCGCTCGGCGCCGAGCGCGAGGCGGATGCCGAGCTCGCGCCGCCTCTGTGCGACGCCGAACGCCAGCAGGCCGTACAGGCCCACGCAGGCCAGGAGAAGCGCGAGGCCGCCGAAGAGCGTCGACAGCAGCGCCACGAGCCGCTGCTGCACGAGCGCGGCGTCCATCTCTTCCTGGAGCGTGTGCTCGTCGAACAGGGGCAACGTCGGATCGAGACGCTGGACTTCCTCGCGAATCCGAACCTTCGTCGCACCGGCGTCGCCGCCGAGACGCACGTAGAGCACCATCTGGCCCCGACCGGTCGGCGTCTGGAGAAACGGCGTGTAGATGATCGGCGGCGCGTCTCCGGTCGGGTTGCTGTAGCGCGCGTCCTCGACCACGCCGACGATCTGATAGTCCACGTCGTTGTCGCCGTAGCGAGGCCCGGTCAGATCGTGCACGTTGGGGCGGCGGCCGCTGAAGCACGTCCGGCCGAGCGCGTTCTGGCCTGGATAGACCTTGCGCACGAAGGCTTCGTTGACCACGCAGACCGGCGGGGCGTTCTCCGCCATGTCGCCGTCGGCGAACTCCCGGCCCGCGACCATCGGCACGCCCACCGTCCCGAAGTAGCCGGAGTAGAGCATCGTCAGCGCCACGCGGAAGCTCGCTCCGGATGCCGACGTCACGAGCGCGCCCGCGCCCCAGAAGGGCGTCGTCGGCGTCGGCTGGCCGACGCTGGCCGAGCGGACGCCAGGCAGGGCACGCACCCGTTCGAGGAGGTCGCGATACTGTCGGTCGAGGCGCGCCGTCATGCCAGGGACGTTCCGCTGGTCGCTGCCTCTCGGCTGGACGGGCATGACGAGCACCGAGTCGCGCGGTGTGCCGAAGCTGTCGCCGCTCATCGCGTTCAGGCTGCGCACGAAGAGGCCGGCCGTGATCAGCAGCACCAGCGAGAGCGAGACCTGCGCCACGGCGAGCACCTTGACGGACCTGAGAGCCCCGCGCGGCCGCGTGACCGCCTCGCCGAGATTCTTCAGTGCCGGCCAGACGTCGGTGGCGGCGGCACGCCAGGCCGGCGCGAGACCGAAGACGATGCCCGTCGTCAGCGAGACCGCGGTCGTGAACGTCAGCATGCGGACGCTGGGAGCGAGATCGAGGGCGACGGGCGAGCGGCCCGACGACATGAACGCGACCAGCAGGCGGGTCGCCCATCCGGCGAGCAGGATGCCGCCGGCGCCGCCGAGGACCGCCAGCGTGAGGCACTCGACCAGCAGTTGCCGGGTGAGCCGCCAGCGCCCGGCACCGAGGCCGAGCCGCATCGCGAACTCGTTCCGGCGGGCCGCCATGCGCGCGATCAGCAGCGTCGCGGTATTGGCGCATGCAATGAGCAACACGATACCGACGACGGCCATGAGGACCTGCAGCGGCTGGGAGAACTGTCGCCGCAGGCTCGACAACCCGGTGGCGGCTGGGACGAGCGTCAGCCGATCCGGCGGCGCGCCGAACTTGCCGCCGTTCGGCACGGTCGGCGCCCAGATCGCGCTGAGCGCGTCCGTCGCCGCCCGCACCTCCCGACCGGGGCGGAGCCGCGCCAGCGGCGTGATCCACGTGTCGTACACGATCGGATCCTCGAGCAGGTTCTCGGACGCCGGCATGGCCGTGGGCTGCATCATCATCGGCAGGAAGATGTCGGGATTCGACCCGACGTCCACACCGAAGAACTCCGCGGGCGTGACGCCGATGATGGTGAAGCGCGTGCCGGAGATCGTCAGCGAGCGGCCGACGACGCCGGGCGTCCCGTCGAAGCGGCGGCGCCAGTAGCCGTGGCCGATCATCGCCACCGGATGCCCGTTCGGCACGCGGTCATCGTCCGGTCCAATCGTCCGGCCGACCACCGCGCGCACGCCGAGCAACGGAAAGTACGTGCCGGACACCAACTGGCCGTCGAGCGTCGGCTCCGCGAGGCCGTCGACGCCGACGTTGAGGCGGACGGGCGCGTAACCCGCGAGGTCGGCGGCCTCGGTGCCGTCGCGCAGCGTGCGGTACTGGCTGAACGTCAGGTGTGGGTCGACGGCCCAGAGGCCGGCCGGATCGTGCACCGGCAGCGTGCGCCACATCACGGCGTCGAGCAGGCTGAAAATGGCCGTATTCGCGCCAATGCCGAGGGCCAGCGAGATCACGACCGCGACGGTGAAGCCCGGGCTCTTCCGCAGGACCCGCATCGCGTACCGACAGATCGCGGGCGACGGCCTCGAGGAAGCCCACGAAGGACCTGTGACGCGGTGCCGGCGTCGAGTCGGCCCACCGAGCCTGCCGCAGCGGCGCCATGTAGCGCGCGAGCAGGTCGCGCTCGCGCAGCTCGGCCAGGAGCTGCCTGCCGGCGGCCGCGGGATCGAGGCCGCCGGCCACGAGCTCCCGCCAGCGGTCGTCGAGATGCTGCGACAGCTCCTCGACGATGTCCGCCTCGCGCGTGGGCGCGATCGACAGCGACGCGAGGCGGCGACGGATCTCCGGCCTCCAGTCAGGCATGCTCGCCTCCGGTGACTCGACGCACGGCCTCGACGAACGTCGCCCAGATCTTGCGCTGACGCGCGAGCACGCGGCGGCCTTCGGCCGTGACCTTGTAGTAGCGCCGCCGCCGCTCGCCGGCCTTCTCCACCCACGTGCCCTTGATCCAGGCCCGCTCCTCGAGCCGGTAGAGCAGGGGGTACAGCGAATCGAGGTGAAACACGAGCCGGCCGCCGGATCGCGCATGAATCAGCTTGCTCAGCTCGTAGCCGTGGCGCGGGCGCGCGTCGAGCAGCGAGAGGATCAGGAGCTCGGCGGAGCCCTTCTTGAGCTCGCGATCCAGGGCGCGGGCGTCCATGTCCTTGGTGTCTGTCATAGCCAGATAGTGCCGTGACAGACATTGGACGTCAAGGGCGGGCGGGCGGTTGGTTCGCGCCTCGAAGGAGCGCACTGGACCGCTTGCAGGGCGACTCGCGCCGGCCGGGTGTAGGATCGCCACGCCATGAGTCAGACGCCAGAAGGCGGCGGCACCGGTCCCGTGTCCCGCCGCGAGTTCCTTCGACACGCGCCGGCCGCTGCGTCCATCCCGCTCGCGGCGTCGGCGCTCACGCAGGCGCAGGCGCAGGGGCCGCGCCCGAACGTGATCCTGATCATCTCGGATCAGTTCCGGTGGGATTGCCTCGGCGCCAACGGCCGGACGCCCCTGAACCTCACCCCGAATCTCGATGCGATGGCCGCCCAGGGCACGAACTTCGCCAACGCCATCGTCAACCAGCCGGTGTGCGCGCCTGCACGCGCGACGCTCTTCACGGGACGCTACCCGACGCAGCATGGCGTCTGGCGCAACAGCCTGCCGCTGCCGCCCGACGCCGCGACGATTGCCAGAGTGTTCCGATCGGCGGGCTACTCGTCGAACTACATCGGCAAATGGCACCTCGCGCCCGTGCAGCAGGGCGACGCCGGCACGCTGGGTGCCGTACCGCCCGCCTATCGCGGCGGCTTCGACGATTTCTGGGAAGGGGCCAACGTTCTCGAGCTGACGTCCCATCCGTACGAGGGCAGCATCTGGGACGGGGCCGGACGCGAGATCAGGTTCGAGAGCCAGTACCGCGTCGACTTCCTCACCGATCGGGTGGTGAGCTTCCTTCGCCAGCCCGCGCGGGAACCGTTCTTCCTGGTCGTGTCGTATCTCGAACCGCACTTCCAGAACGACTGCAACTGCTTCGTCGCGCCGACCGGCGAGGCCGACAAATACAGAAACGCGTTCGTGCCGCGGGACCTGTCGTTCTTTCCTGGCGACTGGCAGACCCAGCTTCCGGACTACTACGGCTGCATCGCGAGCGTGGACGCGAGCATCGGCCGCCTTCGCCGGGAGCTGGACACCCTCGGTCTCGCCGACCGCACCGTCGTGGCGCTCGTGAGCGACCACGGGTGCCACTTCCGTACGCGCAATGCCGAGTACAAGCGCAGCGGGCACGAGAGCTCGATTCACGTGCCGCTGGTCGTGGCGGGTCCTCGCTTCAACCACCGCCGAACCGTGGCGGAGCTCGTATCCCACATCGACATCGCGCCCACGCTGCTCGCGGCGGCCGGTGTGCCGATTCCGAGCTCGATGCAGGGGCGATCGGCGATGCCGCTCGTCGAAGGGAGCGGCGCTCCCGAGGGATTCGACGAGGTCTTCATCCAGATCAGCGAATCGATGACCGGCCGCGCGCTGCGGACGCCGGAGTGGACGTACGTGGTCGCCGTGCCGGACGGTCAGTCGCGCGAGCACGCGCCGGCGTACGTCGAGTACCAGCTCTACGACTTGCGCTCGGACCCGCACCAGCTCGTGAACCTGGCGGGCCGGCGCGAGACGCGCGACGTCTCCGCGCGGCTCCGACAGCGGCTGCTCGCCCGGATGTCAGACGTCGGAGAGCCGGCGGCGGCGATTGCACCGGCGGCACTGTACCCGTAGCGCATCCGCCGGCCCGCACGGCGCGGTTCAGCGAACGCCCTTTGTCGGCTCGACTTCCGTTGCGCCCGAGCGCCCCGGTTCGCCGAGTCGACGGCGGGCGATCGGCCGCGCGAACGCGGCGTTGACCGCGTGCGAGCTCGACTTCAGCACCTTTTCGTAGTATTTGCGCGCCTCGTCCGTGCGGCCAAGCTTCTCGCTCGCCTGCGCGAGCAGGAGCAGGATGAACGGATCGTCCTGATCGGCGCGCGCGAGCGCGTCAATCGAGGCGCGAGACTCCCCGAGGTAGTAGTCGATATAGCCCAGCAGGTACGTGTACTGAACCTGCTCGGTCTCGTTGCCGCCCTTGTCGAGCAGGCGCTTGACGACGGCCGCCTGCGCTCGCGCATCGGCGGCGCGGCCGCGGCGCGCGGCGATTCGCGCCTGGGCGTGCGCCCAGCGCATGTCGGCAAGATCGATCTGCCACGTCGGCCGATCGGGCGCCCGCGCGGCCATGTCGTGGCCGCGGCGGTACCACTCCTCGGCCCGATCCAGATCGCCCGACTCGAGATAGACGCGCCCCAGCTCGTTGGCGACCTCCGCCGCCGAGCTCGGATTGTTTTCCGCGACGCGCCGGTCGAAGACCTGGCGGAAGTAGCGGCTCGCCTCGTCCACATTGCCGACGAAGGTCCAGGCGACGCCCATCATCCGAAGCGCCTGGTCCCTGCTGCTCTCGGGCGCGAGCTCGATCGCCTTCGTGAAGTGCTGGCGCGCCTCGTCGTAGTCGCCGGCGAGGTCGAGGGCGCGCGCGATGCCGTACTGACCGTCGAACGAGTCGGCGTCGCGCTCGAGCGCCTGCCGGTAGAGCGCAATGGCCTCGGGCTGGCGCCCCGCGAGGTCGAGTTTTCGAGCCTGGCTGACAAGGTCGCGCGCGGCGGAATCGGGTTCCGGCTCCTGCCGCGGCGTGCTGCTGCAGGCGGCGCAGAGCGTGGCCGCCAGACCGAGCGCGGCGATGCGCCTGTGTATCGGTCGAGAACAGCCCACGGCGATCTCACGCGGCGTCCGGAATCGTGTAGTGCGCTGTGGGCCCGAATCCGAGCAGCGCGCCGGTTTGGTGGCGCGCGAGATCGCGAGTGAGGGCCGACAGCGCACTACACGATTCCGGACGCCGGCAATCCGCTAGTCCCCGCTCACGTCCGTCCCGACGAATTCCGCCAGGAAGACGTTGCCCTTGTACTCCATCTCCTGCTTGATGCCGATCTCGGACGAGTAGTAGGCCTGCACGATGCGTCCCTTCAGCTCGACGAAGAACCGGTCGTCGGCGCTCTGGGGATTGGCCTCGTTCTGCGCAAGGCGCGTCAGCACGGCGACGCGCTGGTCCGCGCGGGCCTGCATGAACGGCGCGCCGGCCATCTCCTCTGCGATCCGGTCGATCGACCGGAGCCCTTCGCGCCACGTCGTCCGATCCTGCTCGTCCCAGGCCTCCGCCAGTCGGCTGTCGATGTAGGCCGCCGCCTTGGCCGCCTTCGCCCCCGGCGAATGGTCGTCGGTGGGCACGATCAGCTCGCTCAGTTCGTCGACGAGCGCCAGCTCGTCGGCGGTGAAGAACGCTTTCGACGACTGCGCCGCTGGGGTATCGACGCCGACCGAGACGGCCACTGCGGCCGCGCCGAGCTTCATGAGCTCGCGGCGCGTGAGGTCGCTCGTCGAGCCGTTCGCCTTGGGATCGTCCGCCATCAGAGATTGCCTTTCCGGAGCTCGTCCGCCAGGTAGTCGCACGATCGCCAGGCGAGCGCCATGATCGTCCAGGTCGGATTCTGACAGGACGCGTTCACGTGGCTGCTGCCGTCGACGACGAACAGGTTCTTCACGTCGTGCGACTGCTGGAACTGGTTGAGCACCGATGTGTTCGGATCGCTGCCCATGCGGGCGGTTCCCAGTTCGTGAATCGACCAGCCCTCCGTCAGGATCTCGCGCCGCACGGCGAGCACTTCGAAGCCTGCCGCTTCGAACATCTCCTGCGCCGTGGCGGCCATGTCGGCGCACATCTTCCGCTCGTTGCCGCCGAACCGGTAGTTGAACCGCAGCACCGGGACGCCCCAGCGGTCGGTTCTCACCGGATCGAGGTCGACCTGGTTCTCGTACCGGGCGAGCACCTCGCCGAAGCCGCCCATCTCGATGTACGCGCCGCCGTAGTCGCGCACACGCTTCTTGAATCCGGCGCCAAAGCCAGGCGTCTCGGTCGCGTGGTCCGGAAACATGGTGCTGCCGGCGATCCCCTCGAACCCGTAGCCCCGGATGAAATCGGGCTGCTTCTCGGCGAGATTCCGGAATCGCGCCACGTAGAAGCCGCCCGGCCGGCCGTCGTCGATCGTCTTCGGTTTGCCGATGCGGTCCTTGACCAGGCCGGTGACCGACGGCCCCATGACGTGCTCGCAGAAGTTGTGGCCGACGTGTCCGCTCGAGTTGCCGATCCCGTTCGGATGCTGCCGCGATTTCGACAGCAGGAGCAGCCGCGCCGATTCCAGCGTGGACGCCGCGACGACGACGATCCTCGCTCGGGCCTCGAGCGACCGGCCGGTCTCGCTGTCGACGAACGCGACGCCGCGCGCCTTGCCGGTGTCGGGATCGACCAGTATCTCGCGGCAGATCGCATTGGTCCGCAGCGTGAGCCGGCCCGTGTCCATGGCCGGATAGATCAGTCCTGTCGGCGAGTCGAACGCCGCGTGGATGTCGCAGCCGCCGACGCGGCGGTTGCAGGCGCCGCGGCCGAAGCAGCGGCTCCGATACTTGTTGTGCTTGAGCCCGTCGGTCGTCACGCCCGCCCGATACGGCGTGAGCGTCCGGTTCATCGTCTTCAACGCCTTCCGCAGCGTCACCTCGGCCGCGGCCAGGCGGGTCGGCCGCTGGAACAGGCTGTCCGGCAGGTGCGGGAGGTGCTCCGCCACGCCCGAGATGCCGAGATACCGATCGACGCGGTCGTAGTACGGCTCGATGTCCTTGTACGCGATCGGCCAGTCCTCGCCGAAGCCGTCGCGGCTCTTCGCCTTGAAATCGTAGTCGGACATCCGGAGCGCCAGCCGGCCCCAGATGTTCGTCTTGCCGCCGAGGCAGCGCGCGCGCACCCACGCGTACGGCGTCCCGCTGTACGGATGTTCCTTCTCGTCGACGACGATGTTCTTGCTGTAGTCGGCGTAGGACCAGCTCTCGACGTACGAGTAGACCTTGGTGAACGTCGAGTTCTCCGCGTAGGGCGGCCGTCGAATCGTGTACTCGTTCTGCGTGATCGCGTGATGTCCCGGCGGCAGCTCGCCCCGGCGCGGGTGCTCGTAGGGCCACTGCATCGAGTTGAGCTCTTTGTTGATGTCGAGCCGCTTGCCGGCCTCGAGCATCAGCACACTCAATCCTCTCGACGTGAGCACGTGCGCCGCCATGCCGCCCGCCGCGCCGGACCCGATGACGACGGCATCATAGGTGCGGGCAAGGTCGACTTCGGGCTCGGCTTGGAGAAAGCGCAGGAGGGTCACCCGCTCATTCTCAGGCTCAGCGTGGAATGAGGCAATGGGGCAGTGAGCCGGTGTAAAGTACGGCCCTCATGCAAATCCGACAGACCTTCCGCATCCTGGCGTGCGCGGCGGTGGCGGCGCTCGCGACGGCGGTGACGCTGGCGGCGGTGCAGGGACAGGCCCCCGCCGCCGGTGGTCGCGGCCGTCAGGCTGGCCCTGGACCGGGTGGACCGGGCCGCGGGACGTTCCCTCAGTTCAGCCGGGAGCTGGCGGATCCCGCCGTCCTCGCCCGCGGGAAGGGACTCTACGAGAGCAATTGCGCGGCGTGCCACGGCATCGATCTCCGAGGCGGGCAGCAGGGAGGTCCGAACCTGTTGCGCTCCCAACTGGTGCTCAGCGACGACCACGGTGAGCTGATCACGCCCGTCGTGCAGAACGGTCGTCCGAACCCACCGCCGGGATCGCCGGTGATGCCGCCGTTCCCCCTCGCACCCGATGCCATCCACGCGATTGCCGAGTACATCCATGGCGTGCTGGCCGACGCCGGGCGCCAGGGACGGCCGCCGGCCGGCGACGAGGTGCCGCCAGAGAAGATCCTCGTCGGCGATCCCGCCGCGGGCCAGGCGTATTTCGCGGCGCACTGCAGCAGCTGCCATTCGGTTACGGGCGATCTCAAGGGGCTCGCCGCGCGCGTCGCCGACGCGCGCGATCTCCAGAACCGCTGGGTCTCGGGCGGCGCGGCGCGCGGCCGTGGCGCCGGGCGCGGCGGCCCGTCGACGCCGGGGCGGCCGACGACGGTGACCGTGATCCCGGCGAACGGACCGCGCCTCGAAGGCCGGCTCGTCCGCATGGACGACTTCCTCGTCACGCTCGTGCAGGACGACGGCACGCGCCGGACGATCCGGCGCAACGGCGCGGACCCGAAGATCGAGGTCCACGACCCGATGGCGGCGCACTACGACTTCGCCGCCACGCTCACCGACCAGGACATGCACGACGTGACGGCTTACCTGTGGGGGCTTCGCTGATTCCGCAGGGACAGTGAGGCACGGGGTGTGATGCGATGAAGAGACCTCCCTTCGCTCTTGCGCTCGTCCTGGCCCCGGCGCTGCTGATCGCACAGCAGGCCGGCGGACTGGATCCGGCGGAGATTCTGAAGCCGCTGTCCGATTCGTGGCCGACCTACTCGGGCGACTACACCGGCCGCCGGTACAGCTCGCTGACACAGATCGACCAGACGACGGTCAAGAACATGGGCCTCGCCTGGGTGACGCGGGATCTCACCGAAGGCTCCGGCCCGGCCGGCCGCGGCGCGGAAGGCGGCACGGGGCTGGCGGGCGGCGGCGGGTTCGGTCGGGGAGGCGCGGCTGCGCCGCTGATCGTCGCCGGCGAAGCCAGCGGGGAGTTCAACCGCGGCGGTCCGGCGCAGGTGCGCGGATCGATCCTGATGGTCGACGGCGTGCTGTACGCGACGTCGCCCGACAACCTCTGGGCCATCGACGCCCGCGACGGCACGGTGCTCTGGCACTTCTACTGGAAGACGCGCGGCGGAACGCATACGGGCCATCGCGGCGTCGGCATGTGGCACGACTACCTGTTCATGGAGACGCACGACGACTATCTGATCAAGATCGATGCGCGAACGGGGAAGGAAGTCTGGCACGTCGAGCTGGCGCCCTTCGAGCAGCAGTACTTCTCGTCGATGGCGCCCGTCATCATCCGCGACCACGTCATCGTCGGCACGGGGAACGATCTGGACGCGCCGGGCTACCTGCAGTCCTACGATCCCGAAACGGGCAAGCGGCAGTGGATCTTCTATACGGTCCCGATGAACCCGGGCGATCCCGGCCTCGACACGTGGCCGAGCCTCGAGGCGGCGCGTCACGGCGGCGGGCAGCCGTGGGTCCCCGGCGTGTACGATCCGGAGACCAATCTGTACATCTTCGGCACGGGCAACCCGACGCCCGCCTACACGCTGGCGGGCCGCGGCAAGGGCTCCGGCCTGTTCACCTGCTCGCTCGTGGCGGTCAACCCCGATACGGGCAAGATGGCCTGGTACTACCAGACCTCGCCGCGCGACATGCACGACTGGGACTCGGCCCAGACCCCGGTGCTGATCGATGGGGGGCTCGCGGGACGCCCGCGCAAGCTCGTCTCCACCGCGGCGCGCAACGGATACTTCTTCACGGTCGACCGGGTCACGGGCGAGTACGTGGCCAGCGGCAAGTACGGCACGCAGGCGAACTGGGCGAGCGGCATGGACGAGCAGGGCCGGCCGATCATGAATCCCGAGAAGGCGGCCACGATCGCCGGGTCGATGGTGAACGGGAGCGTCACGAACTGGCCGCCGCCCGCGTATTCGCCGGATACGGGCCTGTTCTACGTGGGCGAGAACAACGATCTCTCGATCCGGTATCTCATCGACGCGGACCCGCGCGGATCGATGGGGCTGGGCGGCACGCAGGGGGGCGGCGGGCCTGGCGGCGGGAAGAGCTACATCACGGCCATCAATCCGACGACGGCCAAGGTCGCCTGGCGGCACGAGATCGAGAGCGCCGGCGGCGGCATGCTGACGACGGCCGGCCGGTTGCTCTTCGCGGGCGACGGCGCGGGCAACCTGGTGGCCTACGATCCGGCGAACGGCACGCCGATCTGGCACTCCCGCATCGGCAACGTCTCGAACGCGCCCGAGACGTACATGCTCGACGGGAAGCAGTACGTGCTGGCCGCGGCTGGCGACGCGCTGTTCTCTTTCTCGCTCTACTGAGCGGATCGATCCGGTTCACTCTTACACGGGGCCAGGCGGGCCTGTCCTGGATCCGGACAGGCGCGCCGGCGGCGGAGCCGCGCTGCAAGCCGTGCGGCCCTTCTGGCCGCCGTCTGTCCCGCTCGGGCCAGCGGCAGCCGTCTTGCACTTGGGATGGAGGCGCGCGCGTTTCCGCCGCCAAGCCAGTGCAAGGAGGATCCATGCTGAAGCCACTTTCGATCGTTACCGGGGCGGCGTTCGTCTTCGCCGTCAGTCTCGCGGCCCAGCCGCAGTACGGCCAGTCGAGCAGCCAGCGGCCGCAGAAGAGCGCGAGCAGCAGTTCGATGCAGTCGGCGCCGTCGGCGGCGGACTTCCTGAAGACCGTCGCGCAGGACAACCAGGCCGAAATCGAGCTGGCCCAGCTCGCGCAGAGCAAGTCGGCGAACCCGCAAGTGAAGCAGTACGCGCAGATGCTGGTGTCCGATCACACCAAGGCGCAGGAAAAGGTCACCTCGCTCGCCAAGCAGAACAAGATCGATCTGCCGAGCGGCGTCGCCGCGGCCCAGAGCGCCGAGAAGGATCGGCTGCAGGATCTGAGCGGCGCCTCGTTCGACCGCGCGTACATCGACGCGATGGTATCGAACCATCAGAAAGCCGTGAGCCTGTTCCAGAAGGAAGCAAGCAGCAGCGTGGCGTCCGACGTGAAGTCGTTCGCGCAGACCACGGTCTCGACGCTGCAGCACCATCTGCAGGAGGCGCAGCGTCTGCAGAAGACGCTCGGCGCGGGCAGTTCGGGCGGCAAGTAGCCGTCCGCGCTGTTCCCCGCACCGTTCACGCGCGCACGCCCATGCTCCGGCACGTCACCGACTCGTCCGCCGGCATCCGTCGGCGGCGGGTCGGAGCTGGGTTCGTCTACGTCGAGCGTTCGGGCCGGCGGATCCGCGATGCCGGCACGCTGGACCGCATCGAGGCCCTCGCGATTCCGCCGGCCTGGACCGACGTCTGGATCTGCCCCGACGCGAGCGGGCACATCCAGGCGACCGGCCGGGACGCCCGGGGACGGAAGCAGTATCGCTATCACCGGGCCTGGAGCGCGGCGCGCGACGAGGCGAAGTACGAACGCCTCCTCGAATTCGGCCTGGCGCTGCCCAGGATCCGGCGACGCGCGTCGAAGGACCTGAAAGCCCCCGCGCTCTCCCGGAGGCGGGTGCTGGCCGCCGTCGTTCGTCTTCTCGAGAAGACGCTCATCCGGATCGGCAATGACGAATACGCCCGGTCGAACCGCTCGTACGGGTTGACCACGCTCCGCAACCATCACGTCAAGATCCGCGGAAGCCGGCTCGAGTTCGACTTCCGGGCGAAGAGCGGACTGCACCAGCACGTATCGCTCGACGATGGGCAGCTCGCCCGAAGCGTGAAGCGCTGCCAGGAGCTACCCGGGCAGAAGCTGTTCGAGTACCTGGACTCGGAGGGTCAGACCCAGACCTTCGGGTCGGGCGACGTCAACGCGTATCTGCACGACATCGCGGGGCGGGACTTCACGGCCAAGGACTTCCGTACCTGGGCCGGCACGCTCCTGGCGGCATGCGCGCTCGGTCAGGTCGCGCGCAACGGTCCCGGACGGTCGCTCGCCGCGCGCAAGCGCCACGTCGTCGCGGCGATCGATCGCGTCGCGTGCGCACTCGGCAACACACGGAGCGTGTGCCGCAAATGCTACGTGCACCCGGCGGTGATTGATCGCTACCTGGACGCCGGCCAGATGATCGAGCTGCCGCCGGCGCCAGAGGATGCCGTGACGTCGCGGCAGCTCATCGGGAATTCCGCCGCAGAGCGGGCACTGCTCGGGTTCCTGCGATCGCTGCGCCGACGCGGCGGCCGCGCCAGCGCCGGTGGCGATGTCGCGCGACCGGGCACGCGCGCCGCGCATGTCGCGCGCCCGGACAACGGGTCCTCGGCGCCCCGCGCCGCCGGCCGGCCGGCGGTCGGCAATGCTCTTGCAACCCGCCAGGTCCAGCAAGGAAGCGCGTCATGTCCACCACCTCGTCCCGGCAGCCGACGCCACCATTCCCGCCGCAGCACCAGGAACGCCCGGGCCTCCAGGCGGATATCACGCCAGCGCCGCGATTCGAGGCGCCGGCCTACAAAGCTTCCGGGAAGCTAGCCGGCAAGGTCGCGCTCATCACCGGCGGCGACTCGGGGATCGGCCGGGCGGTCGCCGTCCTGTTCGCCCGCGAGGGCGCGCACGTCGCGATCGTGCACCAGCCGGCGGAGGATCGGGACGCCGCAGACGCGCGCACCGCGATCGAGAAGGAAGACGCCCGCTGTCTGACGATCGCCGGCGACGTTCGCGACCCGGCGTTCTGCCGCGAGGCCGTGGACCGCGTCGTTTCCGAGCTC
The DNA here is from genome assembly GCA_963764505.1 of uncultured Acidobacteriota bacterium. GTDB lineage: Bacteria > Acidobacteriota > Vicinamibacteria > Vicinamibacterales > SCN-69-37 > CAVXSP01. Next base: position 29,117 of record CAVXSP010000004.1, read on the forward strand.
GGGCGGCTCGACGTCCTCGTCAACAACGCCGCGTATCAGGAGCACCAGGCCAGTCCGGAGGCGATCGACGACGAGCAATGGGACAGGACGTTCCGGACGAACATCTATGGCTATTTCTACATGGCGCGTGCCGCGCTGGCGCATCTGCCGCGCGGCGGCGTGATCATCAACACCGGTTCGATCACCGGCCTGGAAGGGAACCGCCAGCTGCTGGACTACTCGGCGACCAAAGGGGCCATCCACGCATTCACGAAGTCGCTCGCTCAGAACCTGCTCGATCGCGGCATCCGGGTGAACTGCGTGGCGCCTGGTCCCGTGTGGACGCCGCTCAACGTCGCCGATCAGCCTGCAGACAAGGTCGCCAACTTCGGCGGGCAGACGCCGATGAAGCGGCCCGCCCAGCCGGAGGAGATCGCGCCCGCCTACGTCTATTTCGCCTCGGAGGCGGATTCCAGCTACGTCACCGGCGAGGTGCTCACCCTCCTCGGGGGGCGCACCACCGCCGGGTGAGCTGGGCCGGGCCCGCAGCCGCGTCCCGGCGCCGCCAGGGCCGAGCACTGAAATCTCATCACCCACCCCGGATCAGAACAGGAAAAGGAGACCCGTATGCCGCATTCAAAGCGAACCGCTGGTCAGCCCGCCCAGAAGGACCGCGAATCGACGTCCGCGCCACGCGACGAGTCCGTCAGACGGCCTCGGGAGGACGACCCCGAGGCGCCGGGTCATGCGGGTCCGGCGAGCGCCCGCGACGAGGACGCCCTCGAGGGCGACGACAACGAGGAAGATGACGACGCGTTCGAGGACGAGGAGAGCGAGGATCAGGAAGACGAGGAATAGCCGGGCAGGCCGTCGGGACCCCGTGCCGCAAGCACGGGGTCCCTCGTCGGCCGCGGCCACGTCGCGCCGGTCCGGGCTGCTACAATCTCAGAGCCAGCCGTCCCGCCTGGCATGGATCGACGCGCGGGCTCGTGCGGCCGCGCACGAGGGAGCTGACCGCGAGCGAGCGTGCGGGGTCTGGGGACGCAGTCCCCGGATCAAGCACGAGCGAGCGGGCGGCGAGCGAGTCACGCGAGCGGCGCGGGGCGACGGGGCCCCGCGAGCGAGCGTGTCAGGGGTCTGGGGACGCCGTCCCCGGATCAAGCACGAGCGAGCGGGCGGCGAGCGAGTCACGCGAGCGGCGCGGGGCGACGGGGCCCCGCGAGCGAGCGTGTCAGGGGTCTGGGGACGCAGTCCCCAGATCAAGGTTGAGGTGCAGCAGTGGCTCGTCGGCGCACACATGCCGAGGCAGAAATCGTCGTCCGGCGCGCGGTTGGCGAGCGCTCGGCGGACATGAACGTCACGCCGCTCATCGATGTCCTGCTCGTGCTCCTCGTGATCTTCATGGCCACGCTCCCGCTCGCTCAGGAAGGCGTGGACATCAACCTGCCGCTCGAGGTCAACAGAGTCTCGACGCCGCCCAAAGAGGATCTGGGCCAGATCGTGGTCGAGTACACCGCCACGCATCAGCTGTCCATCAACAAGCAGCCGACGACCGCACAGGAACTGCCGCTTCGGCTCCGCGATCTGCTCGACGCGCGCACGGACAAGAGCGTGTTCGTGATCGGCGACCGTTCCGTCCGCTACGGCGACATCATGACCATCATCGACGCGGGTCTCGGCGCCGGAGGCCGCGTCGCCATCGTCACCGACGAGATGCGGGCCGAGGCCGCGCGCGGGGGCGGATAGCGGCGTGCCGAAGCGAGGGCGCCTGTTCCTGCTGACCCTGGTGCTCGTGTCGGCTGCAGGGTCGATGTCCGCGCGCCAGGCCACGCCGGGCCTGGTGCGATCGGAGTTCATCTTCGAAACGGCGCCGTTCCCGTCCTGCCACGCCTCGACCATCGTCGAGACGGGCGGCACGCTGGTGGCCGCCTGGTTCGGCGGCACGGCCGAGCGCAATCCCGACGTCGGCATCTGGGTCTCGCGACTCGAGGGCGGCCGCTGGAGGGCGCCGGTGGAGGTCGAGAACGGCGTGCAGTCGGCGACGCTCCGCTATCCGACCTGGAATCCCGTTCTCTTCCAGCCGAAGACCGGACCGCTGCTGCTCTTCTACAAAGTCGGGCCGAGTCCAAGCGCGTGGTGGGGCATGATTGCCCGCTCGTCCGATGGCGGCCGGACGTGGGGGACGCCGCAGCGGCTGCCGGCCGGCATTCTCGGCCCCATCAAGGACAAGCCCGTGCAATTGGCGAACGGGGATCTGCTGGCGGGATCGAGCACGGAGGACGATGGCTGGAAGGTCCACTTCGAGCGCTCGAGCGACAACGGGCGCACGTGGACCGCGACACCGCCGGTCAACGACGGCCGGCAGATGGCAGCCATCCAACCGACGCTGCTCGTCCACCCCGACGGCCGTCTTCAGTCGATCGGACGCACCCGATCGGGGCGGATTTTCGAGACGTGGTCGACCGACTCGGGCCGCACGTGGAGCCGGCTTGCGCTCACGACGCTGCCGAATCCGAACGCCGGCATCGACGCCGTGACGTTGCGCGATGGCCGGTTCCTCGTCGTGTACAACCACACTGCCGACGGCCGGAGTCCGTTGAACGTCGCCGTCTCGCGCGACGGACGGACGTGGGACGCCGCGCTCGTGCTCGAGGACGATCCCGGCCGGGAGTACTCGTACCCGGCAGTCATCCAGACGGCTGACGGTCTGGTGCACATCACGTATACCTGGCGGCGCCAGCGCATCCGTCACGTCGTCCTCGATCCCGGGGCGCTCGTGCTGCGGGCGATGCCGGCCGGCGAGTGGCCTCGCGTCGACGGATCGGCGAAGTGAACCGGCTCGATCTGGCCGTCCTCGCCGGCTATCTGGCCGGGACGGTCGGGCTCGGCGTGTGGGCCGGGCGATCGGGTGCCACGAGCGACGAGTTCATGACCGCCGGACGGCGCGTGCCCGGGTGGGCCGTCGGCCTCTCGATCCTCGGCGCGTACGTCAGCAGCATCAGCTTCCTGGCCCTGCCGGGCAAAGCGTTCGGCAGCGACTGGAATCCGTTCGTGTTCAGCCTGGCCCTGCCGCCGGCGATGTGGATTTCGGCGCGATGGTTCGTGCCGTTCCATCGTGCGGCCGGTTCGGTGTCGGCCTACACACACCTGGAGCGCCGGTTCGGCGCGTGGGCCAGGCTCTACGCGATGACGTGCTACCTGCTGACGCAGGTGGCGCGCGTGGGGACGATTCTCTATCTGCTGGCGCTGGCGCTGGCGCCGCTCACCGGCTGGACGATTCGCACGCTCATCCTCGTTGCCGGGATCGTGAGCCTGATCTACACGCTCTACGGCGGACTTCGGGCCGTGATCTGGACGGAGGTCGTCCAGAGCGTCGTGTTCGTGGGGGGCGCGGCGGCGTGCATCGCGGTGCTCCTCGCCGGCACGCACGGCCCGGGCGCGCTGTTCCGGCTGGCCGGCGGCGCGCACAAGTTCAGCCTGGGCAGCCTGGGCGCCGGCGTCGGGCAGCCCACCGTCTGGGTCGTGCTGCTGTACGGCCTTTTCATCAACCTGCAGAACTTCGGGATCGACCAGAGCTACGTGCAGCGATACCAGGCGGCGAGGTCGGCGCGCGACGCGCGGCGCAGCGTCTGGATCGGGGGCTGGCTGTACGTGCCGATCAGCGCGGCGTTCCTGCTCATTGGTTCGGGCCTGTTCGCCTTCTACGCGGCGCAGCCGGACCGGCTGCCGGCGGGACTCGCCGCCATGCCCGATGCCGTGTTCCCGCATTTCATCGCCACGGAGCTGCCGCCCGGAGTCGGCGGCCTGGTGATCGCCTCGCTGTTCGCCGCGGCGCAGTCGACGATCTCGAGCAGCGTCAACGGATCGGCGACCCTGCTGCTGTGCGACGTCTACGCACGTCATCTCCGGCCGCAGGCCCGCGACGCCGAGCGGCTCGCCGTGCTCCGTGGCGCGAGCCTCGTGGTCGGTGCGATCGGCATCGCCGCGGCGCTGGCGATGATGCACGTGCGGAGCGCCCTGGATGGCTGGTGGCAGCTCGCGAGCATCTTCAGCGGCGGCATGCTCGGGCTGTTCCTGCTCGGCCGGATGTCGCGATCGGCGGGCAGCGTCCACGCGCAGGCCGGCGTCGCACTGGGCGTCCTGGTGATTCTCTGGATGACCTTCTCGCCGGCATGGCCGTCGGGGGTCGGCTGGCGCAGCCCGTTCCATCCCGATCTGATCATCGTGATCGGCACCGTCGTCATCCTGCTGGTCGGACTGGGGCTGGCCGGCCTCGGCGGGCGCGCCCGGCGCGGCCTCGTGGCGGACGCGCGATCCGAGCCGGCCGATCCGCGCTGACGATCGAATCTGCGTGCCGTGCGGGCGTGGCAGGCTACAATCCCGCGTGCCCGTGACGCGTCTGCTCTCGGCCGGAGAGGCCTTCGAAGACCTGATCTTTGCCGGGCTCCCGCGCCTCCCCGGGCCCGGCGAGGAAATCCGCACCGACCGCTTCACGGCGACGATTGGCGGCGGCGCCGTGATCACGGCCATCGCGGCCGCGAGGCTCGGCGTCGACGTCGCGCTGGCGAGCGCGCTCTCCGACAAGGCCGCCGCGCGGCTGCGCGACGAAGGCGTGCGCGTGACGAACCTGCGCAGGCCGACCGAGCCGCACGCGATTACCGTCGCGCTGTCCACGGCCGAGGAACGCGGCTTCGCGACGTTCGACGGCGTGAACGTCCGTCTGGAGCCGAGGCTCGCGGGCGCGATCCGCTCGATCCGGGCCGAGCACGTGCACCTGGCGCTCTATCCGCGCCGGACGCGCGCCTGGGCGCGACGGCTCGCCGCGCTGCGCCGGCGAAAGGTGACCACCTCCTGGGATTTCGGCTGGAACGACGTGCTCGCGCGCGACGCCGGCCTCGTGGCGCTCATCGACCAGCTCAGCATCGTCTTCGTGAACGAGCACGAGGCCGCACTGTATGCGGGCGCGAGCGGACTCGAGGCGTCGTTGCCGTTCTGGAGGGCGCGCCGCCCGATCGTCGTCATCAAGGAGGGCGCGAAGGGCAGTCGCGCGCTGGCGGACGAGGGCGAACCAGCGGCACCCGCGCCGCGCGTGAAAGCGGTCGACACGACGGGCGCGGGCGATGCGTTCAACGGCGGCTTCCTCGCCGAGTGGCTGCGCGGCGGGCCGCTGCTCGCGTGTCTGAAGGCGGGCAACCGCCTGGGCGCCGCCTCGACGCGCAAGACGGGCGGGATCGACGGGTTGCCGCGACCCGCAGCCGCACGGTCACGGGCGAACGACGCGCAGCGCGCCCGCCGGAGCGGAGCGGGGCGCGAGCGGCCCCGTGAGCGACGGCGTGGGGGGAGCGCGGGGGCGGAGCCCCCCGCTCGACGACGTGAAGATCTGCATCATCGGCGGTGCGGGCGTCCGCGTGCCCCTGCTCGTTCGCGGGCTCGTCCGCTCCGACCTGGGGATCCGAGAAGTCGCGCTCTTCGACACCGACCACGTGCGCCTGCGCGTGATCGCGGATCTCGCCCGGCGCGTCGTCGAGGGAGTGCCGGTCGCGGCGCACGACCGCCCGGAGCCCTGCATCGAAGGGGCGGACGTCGTCGTCACGAGCATCCGGGTGGGCGGCAGCGGCCAGCGCGCCCGCGACGAGGCCACGGCCATCGCGCATGGCGCGGTTGGCCAGGAGACGGTGGGGCCGGCGGGCTTCGCCATGGCGCTCCGCGCGATTCCGGCGATGGTGGGCTACGCGCGCCTGACGGCCGCGCTGGCGCCCGCGGCGTGGCTGATCAACTTCACGAATCCGGTCAGCGTCGTGACGCAGGCGGTGCGTCAGGAGTCCGACGCGCGGGCCATCGGCATCTGCGACACGCCGCTCGAGATCTGCGAGGACGCCGCGCACGCACTCGGGCTGCCCGCCGCCCAATGCGCCTACGACTACTTCGGGCTGAATCATCTCGGCTGGCTCCGCGAGATCCACTACCGCGGCGTGCCGCAGATGCACCGTCTGTGGGGCGATGCCGCGCGCCTGGCCTCGGCCTACCGCGATCCGCTATTCGAGACCGAAAGGCTGCAGCACCTCCGACTGCTGCCGACGGAGTATCTCTACTATTACTACCGGCCGGACGTGGCGCTCGACCACATGCAGCGCGCCGGCACGAGCCGCGGCGTGGTCGTCTCGGAGCTGACGGAGATCCTCTTCGCCGACCTGACTCGAGGGGTCGCGGATCCGCTGGCGCGGTACGAGCAGTATCTCGCGGCGCGCGATGCCAGCTACATGCAGGTCGAGACCGGCGGCACCGAGCCGCGCGTGAAGCCCGCCTGGGCCGAGCTGTCCGGCTACGACAAGATCGCCCTCCTGACGTTGCGCGGCATCTTTCGCGACACACGCGACGTCGTTCCCCTCGACGTCACGAACCACGGCAACTTTCCGTTCCTGCGCGACGACGACGTGATCGAGGTGCCGTGTCTGGTGGACCGGAACGGTCCGCGAGCCCTGCACGTGGCGCCGGTGCCGGCCCACTGCGAATCGCTCATCACCCGCGTCAAGGAGTACGAGCGCGCCACGGTGGCCGCGGCACTGAGCGGCTCGCGCGGCGACCGGCTGCGGGCACTGGCGCTGAACCCGCTGGCGGGCGCGCCCGATCGCCAGCCCGCGCTCGCCGACGCGCTCATCCCGTCATGATCGAGACGGAGACGACGAAGCCGGCGGCCCCCGCGCTCGAACGCGGGATGGGCCTGCTCCAGGCCACCGCGACCAACGTGATCAGCATGGTCGGCGTCGGGCCGTTCCTGACCATTCCGTTCATGGTGGCCGCGATGAACGGACCGCACGTCATCTATGCCTGGCTGGCGGGCCTCGTGCTCGCGCTGGCCGACGGCCTGGTGTACGCGCAGCTCGGCGCCGCGCTGCCCGGCAGCGGCGGCGGGTATCTGTACCTGCGCGAAGCGTTCCAGCCGTTCGGGCTCGGCCGCCTCATGGCGTTCCTCTTCATCTTCCAGACGTTGCTGGTCGCACCGCTCTCGGTGGCGGGCGGCGCGGTCGGGTTCGCCGACTATCTGCGGTTCGTGTGGACCGGCATGGGGCCCGCCGCGCACAACCTGGTCGCCGCGGCCGTCTGCGTGGCGATGGCCGGGCTGCTCTGGCGCAACATCGAGGAGGTCGGCCGGCTCGCGGTCGTGATGCTGGTCGTCGTCCTCGTCACGGTGGGCTGGGTGATCGTCGCCGGCCTGTTCACGTTCTCGCCCGCCCAGGCGTTCGACTTCCCGCCGGCGGCGTTCACGCTCGACCGCAGCCTGCTCATGAGCGTCGGCGCCGCGTCGGTGCTCGCGATGTACAGCTACGGCGGCTACAACCAGGTGTGCAACATCGGCGGCGAGATCAAGGATTCCGACACGTACGATTCCGCGCTCGATCGTCCTGTCGACGTTCCTCGTGGCCGCGCTGTACATCCTCATGACGGTCGTCATCCTCGGGATGATTCCGTGGCCCGAGGTCCGCGACTCGCGGACGGTCGCCTCGGTCTTCATTCAGCGGACGTTCTCGGATCCGGCCGCCGGCCACATCGCCGGGTCCGTGATGACCGCGCTCATCCTGTTCGTGGCGGCCGCGTCGCTCTACGCGACGATTCTCGGCTATTCGCGCATCCCGTTCGCCGCTGCAAAGGACGGCAACTTCTTCAGGGTCTTCGGGCACGTCCATCCGACGAAGCACTTTCCGGACCTGTCGCTCGCGCTGATGGCGCTCGTCTCGATTCCGTTCTGTTTCTTCACGCTCGGGCAGCTCGTGAGCTGGCTGATCCAGGTGCAGGTGCTGCTGCGCTTCATCTGGCAGTGCGCCGCGGTCGTCCTGCTACGCCGCTACCGGCCCGACATCCCGCAGCCGTTCACGATGTGGCTCTATCCGTGGCCCGCGGTGCTGTCGGGCCTCCTCTGGCTCTTCATCTTCTTCACCGGACCGTGGGCCGGCATCGTCTTCTCGGTGCTCTTCCTGCTGGGCGGCGTCGCGGCCTACTGGGGATGGGCCAGAGGATCGGTGATCGGGGATCGGTGATCGATGGCGCTGTTCTCCTTTCGTATGACCTGGCGGCTGGGGGCGCCGATCGGCGACGTCTGGCGCATGATCAATTCCGCCGAGGAATGGCCGAGGTGGTGGCGGAACTGCCGGAACGTGGAGACGCTTCGCCGGGCTGATGCGGGCGTGGGAACGGTGCAGCGCTTCAGCATGCAGACGCAGCTGCCCTATGCGCTGCAGTTCGAGGTGACGTCGACCCGGTCCGAGGAGCCGACCCTGCTGGAAGGGCGCGTCGCGGGGCAGCTCGAGGGCACGGTGCGCTGGGAGCTGTCGGAGCAGGACGGCGCGACAACGCTGCGGTACCTCTGGGACGTGGCGCCGACCAGGCCCTGGATGCGAACGCTGGCGCCGGTGCTTCGGCCGGTGTTCGTCCGCAATCACCGGGCGATGATGCGGAACGCGGCGAGAGGCCTGTCTCAGATGATCGGCGCGGAGCTCCTGTTCGAAGAATACCGGTAGGCACGCGCTCCCGCGGCCGGAAGCCGCTCCCTGGACGCGCCGCGTGCCGCTACGCCCGGCCCAGAATCGTGTCGTAGATCGCGCGGGTGGCATCGTGCCCCCGCGCCTCGATCGAGTAGAGCCCCGCGTAGCCCTGCGCCTCGATGAAGTCGAGCGCCGTTCCGAGATCCCACGCCGCGTTCTGCTTCACGTGCATGCTGCCCGACGTCGTCGGCAGCAGCGCCAGGAGTGCGGTGTCGAGCTCGTCCTGGCTCTTCGCGCCGATGCCGCCAAGGTCGATGTTGACGTAGGCGCCAGCGCTCCTGGCGATGTCGTTCAGCAGGACCCAGGCGGGCTCAGCCGGCGCGGGCGGCGTGCCGGCCGCCCCACGGCCGGCACCGCTGCCGCGCGTCTCCATCGTGACCTTGACGCCTTTCGTCCTGCCGTAATCGACCATGGCCTTCAGGGTCTCGACCGCGTAGGACTCGTTCTCGTGCGTCGGCTGGCCCTGGTTCACCATGATCCGCGGGCAGCCCAGCACGGCCGCGCGGTCAATCCAGACCTTGGTGAGGTCGATGGCCTGGAGCCGGGGCAGGAAGTTGTGATCGGGCGCCGAGATGTTCAGGGCGCCGAATTCGACGATGAGCTGGGTGGCCTTCGACCTGGCGCGGTCGATGCGCTCGCGGAGCGCCTTGAAGTACGACGGCTCGGTCGACGCCAGGTGATAGTGCTGCAGCTCGATGTTATGGACGCCGTAGGTGTCGGCGTACATCTGCGGCAGATCGAACAGGTCGAGCGTGCGGTCGGGGCTGGGCGGCTGCCATGGCGTCTCGAGCAGGTTGGTGAAGTTGAGCGTCATGATCGCAATGCGATCGACGCCGATCTTCCGGGCGCGCCGGATCCGGACGCCGGCACCCTCCAGACGGCCATGCGCCAGCGCCGACATGACGGCCAGCCCCATCAGAAATTCTCGACGTTTGATCATGGCCACCTTCGATTACTCCCCAACTCCTGCCATCAGGCGCATCAGACCGTCCTGTGTCGCCTCTGCCCGAGACACGTCGCCGACGAGCCGGCCCTCGCGAAGCACGAGGACGCGCGAGGACAGATGCAGCAGCTCCGGTAACTCGCTCGAAATGAGCAGCACGCCGGCGCCGCGGCTGGCCAGGTCGGCCACGATCTGATGAATCTGGGCCTTGGCGCCGACGTCGATGCCGCGGGTCGGCTCATCGAGCAGGAGGATATCGCACTCCGCCGCCAGCCACCGCGCCAGCACGATCTTCTGCTGCGTTCCGCCCGACAGCCCCGCGGCCGGCGCGTCGACTGACGGCGCGCGGACGCGCAGCTCGGCGAACGAGCGGCGGGCGAGCGCGCGTTCCTCGTCCTGGCGGATGAACCCGAGGGTGGACAGGCGATCGAGCACGGCGAGGCTGAGATTGCCGCGCCCCGCCATCGACAGGACGAGGCCCTGGCGCTTGCGGTCTTCGGGAACGAGGCCGATGCCGCGCTTCATCGCATCGCGCGGAGAGGTGATCGTCGCACGCTCGCCGCGGACCCAGAGCCGGCCCGTGGCGGCCGGATCCAGGCCGAAGATCGCCTGCGCCAGCTCCGATCGTCCGGCACCGATCAACCCGGCCACGCCCAGCACTTCACCCGCGTGCAGCGTGAGCGAGACGTTCTCGAAGTGCGGCGCGTGAGAGAAGTGCTCGAGCCGCAGGAGCGGCTCGCTGCGCGCCGCCGAGCGGCGTTCGGGGAAGAACGCCGCGATGGCGCGGCCGATCATCATCTCCACGACCGCGTGCGTGTCGAGCGTGTCCCGAGGCCGCGTCGCGACGTGGCGCCCGTCGCGCAGGACGGTCACGGTGTCTGCCAGCCTGAAGATCTCCTCCATCCGATGCGTGACGTACAGGCAGGTCACGCCCCGCGCGCGCAGCCGCCCGATCAGGTCGTACAGCTTCCGCGCCTCGTGCTCAGACAGGCTGCTCGTCGGCTCGTCGAAGACGATCGCGCGCGCGCCGTGGCTGACGGCGGCGGCGATCTGGAGCACCTGCTGCTGGCCGATCGTCAGCTCCCCGACCGGACGGCCCACGTCGAGATGGGCGTCGATCGACGCGAGCATCTCCTCGGCCCGCCGGCGGGTCTCGGAGAGGGAGACGAACGGGCCGCGGCTCGGCAGCGATCGGAGGCAGAGGTTCTCGGCCACGGTCAGGTTCTCGCAGAACGCCAGCTCCTGATGGACGATGCCGATGCCGGCGGCGAGCGCGTCGGCGGGGGAGGAGAGCGACAGCGGCGCGCCGAAGAACGAGATGCGACCGGCGTCGGGGCGGTAGATGCCGGCGAGCAGGCGCCCCAGCGTGCTCTTGCCGGCGCCGTTCTCGCCGCAGAGCGCGTGGCAGGAGCCGGCGGCCACGTCGAACGAGACATCGTCGAGCGCGAGAACGCCCGGAAAGCGCTTCGTGACGTGCTCGAACGAAACGGCGGGGACGGACACGGTCTGCGACGTGCGAGCTACGGCATCCGGAGGTAGGCGTCGGGCACGTCGGTGAACCCCCAGTCCCTGAGCTGGCGGGCCCATGTGCCGAGGTTCTCCTTCGACACGCGAACGAGGTCCATCGGGATGATCTCCGGCACGTCCTTCTCGAGCTGCACCTTGTCGAAGATGCGCTGCACGGACACCTGTCCCCACAGGTAGGTCGGCTGCGCGAGCAGGACGGGCGCCAGCCCCTTGTCGACGTACGCCAGTTCGGCGGGCAACGCATCCACGGCGACGATCTTGACCTTCTTCGGGTCGAGATCCGAGAGCAGCGTCTGCGTGAACAGCGGCCAGCCGCCGATCATGGCCCAGCCCTGGATCTGCGGGTACGCGCCCTGCACGCGGAGCACTTCCGCCGCGGCATCCTGCGGCGTCTCGATGTGGTAGAAGGTGTCGACGATCTTCATGTTCGGATACTTCGCGACCGCCTGCTTGACGCCGTCGACGCGCTTGCGGAGGTTCGGCGCGTTCTGATTGCCGGCCAGGATGGCGACCGCGCCCTTGCCTCCCATCTGCGTCGCCAGCTCGTCCATCACCGCCTCGCCGGTCTTCAGGTCGTCGACGCCGTAGAACGCGAAGCGCTTCGACTCGGGCGCATCGCTGTCGAAGGTCATGACGGGCACGCCGCGGGCGACGGCGTCGTTGATCGCGCCCGTGACCTTGCCGGCGTCCGAGCAGGAGATCAGCACGGCATTGGCGCCTTCGTTCACCGCCTGCGCAATCCGCTGCGCCTGCACCTGGCCGTCCTCCGACGGCGGCGTGAGCCATTCGATCGTCACCGGCGTTCCGGTCTTCTCGGTCAGTTCCCTGGCAGCCGCCTCGGCGCCCGTTCGCGCCGAGAGGAACACCGGATTGGTCGAGCTCTTGGCGATCATGGCGATCTTCAGGCCGGGCTTGGGCGCGCTGCCGGATGGGGGCGTCTGGCTGCAGCCGGCAAGGGCGATGGCCATTACGGTGGTCGTGAACGCGGCGGCGATGCGACTCATAAGACTCCTTCGGCTTTCCGTGCTACTCGTTCGTGTCAGCGTCCGGCGCGGGCGGCGAGCTGGCGCGCCGCGAACCGGGCGCTGGCCTGGTCCAGCACGACCGCCAGCACGGTCGCGCCGCCAATGATGATCCACTCGTAGTTCTGATCGAAATGCAGCGTCCGGATCGACTGCCGAATCAGCACGATCAGCAGGGCGCCGAGCGTGGCGCTGACCGCGCTGCCCTTGCCGCCCGAGAGGCTCGCCCCCCCGACCACGGCCGAGGCGATGACGTACAGCTCGTAGCCCGTCGCGTCGGCGCACGACGCCGAGCCGTAGTAGCTCGCGCCGAGGAACGCCGCGGCACCGGCGGTCAGGCCGGAGATCACGTAGACGCCCAGCCGGATCCGGTCCAGCCGCAGACCCGAGAACCGGCTCGCCTCGGCGTTGCCCCCAACGGCGAAGACGTGACGGCCCATGACCGTGCGGGTCAGGTAGATGCTGCCGAGTGCCGTCACGGCCGCCATCACGAGCAGCGGCACCGGGTAGAGCGATTCGCCGAGCCCGAAGGACGCCTTGGCGACGCTGGTCAGCGCCTGCGGCACGAGGATGCTCTCGGCATGACTGGAGACGAAGGCGATCCCGCGGACGATCCACATCGTGCCGAGCGTGATGATGAACGGATGGACGCGCAGGCCGACCACCATCAGCCCGTTCGCGAGGCCGCACAACAGCCCGGCGCCAATCGACACTCCGAGCCCGACCAGGACGACTGCCGCCGGCGACGAGGGAGCGACCGATCGGATCGCCATGGCCATCGCGACGCCCGCCAGGGCGTAGATCGAGCCGACCGACAGGTCGATGCCGCCCGAGATGATGACGACCGTCGCGCCGACCGCCATGATCGCGAAGAAGCTCGCGTCGGTCGCGGTCTGCAGCAGGGTGTGGAGGTTGAGGAAGTTGTTGACGGTCACGCCCGTCTGCGGGTCGACGTGGCTGCCGGCCGTGATCGCCAGCAGCGTCGCCAGCAGCAGGATGACCAGCAGCAGTCCGCCCTGAGGATTGGCGAGCACCGCACGCACGAAGACGCGCGACTGGGTCGCGGCAGGTGCGGCGGCGCGGCGTTCGTCGGTGGCGAGCGCCATGACGCCGACATCATAACCGCGCTCTCAGTCGCCGCCCGCGCCGCCTGGGGCTACTTCACCACCGTCTCGGCTTCCGCCAGGACCATCTTCGTGATGAGCACGTCGGTCCAATCGGCGCCGAATGTCGGAGAACCTGGCGCCGGCAGTTTGGGGGCTTCCTGCCGGGCCCGCGCCATGAGCTCGGTCGCCCGGGCGCGATGGCCAAGCTTCCACTCGTTCATCGCGTTGAATGCGAGCGCAAGACTCCGGACGAGGACGTCGTCGTGATCGAGCGTCTTGGGCAGCCACTGGGCCGCCTCCGCGTACCGGCCGACGCGATAGAGCGCGATGCCGCGCGACGTGTCGAAGAACCCCTGGTATTCGCCTTCGCCGGACGCGACGGCATGCTCGCTCGCGAACGTCGTCATCTCGACCGCGTGCGCCAGGATCTTCGGGTCCTTGGCGCCCTTCCAGACGATGTAGGCCTTGACGGATCGCTCGGCGTCCGTGGAGGTCTTCGGCGACTGGTAGCGGGCGACGAGCCAGTGCGTCAGCTCGAGGAACCTGGCCGTGTTGCCCGTCTGCAGATAGACGATCGCGATCTTGAGGCCGTCGAGCGACTCGATCGCCTCCGGCGACTGCGCCTTGACCGCCTCGAACAGCGTCGTCGCGCCAGCGTAGTCGCCCACGCTTGCGAGCCGCTGCACCTCGTCGAGCCTGGCGCGGGCCGGGGACGCCGGCTGGGTCTGGGCGGCGAGGCCGCAGGAGGCGAGCAGGGCGAAGACAGCCGCGACAACATGCAGGCGCATCGGATCTCCTTGGCGGACGCCGCTGATTGTAGACCGTTCGATCGTCAATCGGCCGTCTCGGGCATGTGGTCCGCCCACCACCGGCTGGCTCGCTCCGGCGTCCAGGCCGGCGAGGCCCCACTGAGCGCGAGGGCCTCGTCGAGCGCGACGGCGCTCTGCGGGCGCTCGAGGGGATTCTTCGCGAGGCACGAGAGGACGAGCCGGTCCAATGCGGGCGGAATCGGCGTCTCCACCCGCGTCGACGGCGGCATCGGCGCCGCCTGCTGATGCGCGAGCAGCACGGAGAGCGGCGACCTGCCGTCGAACACCGGCTGCCCGGTGAGCAGGAAGTACGCGACGCATCCGACCGCGTAGAGGTCCAATCGCGGGTCGTCCCGACGCTGTTCGAGCGCCTGCTCGGGCGCCATGAAGGCCGGCGTGCCGAAGACCAGGTTCTGCGCGGTGAGGTCGGCCTGCGGGCTGCCGCCGATGCGCTTGACGAGGCCGAAGTCCAGCACCTTCACGAAATCCACGTCGCGGCCGTACCGGCACACGAACAGGTTCGCCGGCTTGATGTCGCGATGCACGAGCCCTCGCCCGTGCGCTTCGGCCAGCGAGTGGCACACCTGCCGCAGCAGGTGGACGACGCGCTCGGGCGGCTGCGGACCGAAGCGTCTGACGAGCACGTCGGCGTTGCATCCGTCGAGCAGTTCCATCACGTAGTAGAACGCGCCGTCGCTGGCGATCCCGAAGTCGTAGAGGCCGACCGTGTGCGGCGAGCACAACGACGCCGTCGATTGAGCTTCGCGCTCGAACCGCTGAAGCGCGCGTGCGTGCTCCTCGGCGCTGGCGCCCAGCACGTCGGCGCGCACGAGCTTCACCGCGGCCGGCCGCGCCAGCAGGCGGTGGCGGCCCAGCCACACCTCGCCCATTCCGCCCGCGCCGAGCAGACGCTCGAGCTGGTAGCTGCCCATCCGCTGCGCTTCGGCGACCTCGCGCCCGAGCCCGTAGATGACGCGCGAGCCGAAGTAGGCCATCACGACGGCGAGCACCGGTCCAAACGACACCGACAGGAACGCACTTGCGTCCGCCTGGACCTCCCCCATCGCCTCGAGCGCCCACAGTCCCAGCGGCGCGGTTGCCGCCGCGAGGCCGGCGCCAAGGAGCGTTCGCCGCGGCGGACACGGCACGATCAGGGGAAAGAGGATGATGAGCGGCGTGACCCACGTGAGGGTCGGCAGCGCCCCGGTCTCCCTGTAGAACACGAGCGGGTTGGTGAGCGACAGGGTCAGACACAGCGCCACTTCGTACGCGAGCGCCAGGTCGAGCAGTCTGACGTTGCGGACCGCCGGACTGCGGGCGGCGACGATGACGCCGGCGCTCATCGCGACGTGGAACAGGTTCGAAACGAACGGCCAGCTCGTCATCGTGGCCGCGATCGTCGCCGTGGCGGGGCCGAACACGACCGACACCGCCATCGCCGCGAGATCGGCGAGCGAGGCCGTCACGACGAGCCAGGCGACGACCTCGAGCCGCCGGCGCGACTTGCCGAGCAGATCGGCGGGGAGGCCGAAGCCAGTGCCGGACGCAGACTCGGACCGGGCGGCGGGCCGGCGAAAGACCGTCGCGCGGCCGTCGGCTTTCGCACCGGAGCCGTTCCCAGCGTCCGGCGCCAGGCGTTCGCTCGGCTGGTGGTGCTCGATCAGCGACTCGACCTCCTGGCGGAGGACGGCGTCGTCGCCGCACGCGCTCCCGATGAACCGGCGCCGCTCGGCGTCCGGCTGCTCCAGCGCGGCGAAGAAGATGTCCTTGACACGCTCGCGTCGAGCCTCGGCCGTGTCAACGCGAGTCATGGCTCGGGTTCATCGGGCGGTCGGTTTCGCGGAGGCGACAGTGTACCTGAACTCGTCCGGCTTCGACGGCACCGGCACGGGGACGTGTGGCACAATCGGCGGCGCAAGGAGGGACTGATGGCTCCACTGTCCAGACGGGAGTTCCTGCACGCCGGCGGCGCCTCGGCGGCGCTGGCGTTCATGGTCGCCAACGGAATCAAGCTCCAGGCCAGCCCGCTCGGGCTGCCCATCGGAAGCCAGACGTGGCCGCACCGGGCGCGGATCGGCGCGAACGGCTACGCAGGCCTCGCCTCGCTCCTCGGGGACATGAAGGCGATCGGGATCGACGCCGTCGAGCTCATCTCGCCGAGCGGCGAGTT
Source organism: uncultured Acidobacteriota bacterium (assembly GCA_963764505.1). Classification (GTDB taxonomy): domain Bacteria; phylum Acidobacteriota; class Vicinamibacteria; order Vicinamibacterales; family SCN-69-37; genus CAVXSP01. The sequence continues at coordinate 45,213 of CAVXSP010000004.1, forward strand.
CGCGAGCCTGACCGACGGCAAGCAGGTCAGGAAAGTGCTCGACGACGCCGGCATGAAGAGCCCCAGCGCGCACTTCCGTGGGATCCGGACGAACCTGCCCACGCTCATGCAGTGGGCGCACGACATCGGCATGACCCACATGAGCATGGCCAGCATGGGCGGCAAGACGGTGAACGGCGTGACCACGCTCGAGACCGTCAAGCGGACGTGCGAAGAGTTCAACAAGCTCGGAGCCGTCGCCAGGAAAGACGGCCTGCAGATGATGACCCACAACGAAGGCTTCGAGAACTCGCGCCTCGACGATGGCCGGCTCACGTATCCGGTGCTGCTCGAGTATCTCGATCCGGAGGTCATGAAGATGCAGTTCCAGATGTCGTCGATGCGCACGGTCGGCGATCCGGTGATGTACTTCACGATGTATCCGGGCCGGTTCGCGTCCGCGCACCTGCAGGGCGTCGACGCGGCCGCCGGCATGGCCGAGCCGGGCCGCGCCGCGCTGACCGTCAAGCCGTCGCCCGGGCAGCCATCGGCGCGTGGCGCCGGCGGCGCTTCGGCCGCCGGACGCGGCGGCGGCCGGGGCGAGGGCGGAGGGCTGGCCGTCGGCGAGGACAGCGTCGACTGGACCAAGGTGTTCGAGGCCGGCAAGACTGGCGGGCTCCAGAACTTCTTCGTCGAGCAGTCCTGGGATCTGACCGTGAAGAGCGTCGCGTATCTCGAGACGCTGAACGTCACCTGAAGCCGCGCGCCGGTCTGGTGGCGGGCGAGATCGCGAGCGAGGCGGAGGATCGGTCATTGCCCGAGTCGATAGAGCGCCGCCGCGTTGGCGCGCAGGACCTTGTCCGCGAGGTCTCGCGCCTGCGCCGGCGTCACGATGCCCTCCTCGGTCATCTGCGTCAGCGCGAGCGCGAGCGCCTGCCGGAGCCGATGGCTGCCGCTCCACGTAGCCTCCTCCCATTCCATGCCGGGGCCGATGGGCCCGGCGTCGGTGCCGAAGAGCACGTGCTCGGGCGCCGACTCGAGCCATGGCCGGAGCACGCGCGCAAGCTCGCTCGGCGACCAGAGGTATTCGAGCAGGGACGTGTCCACGTAGGTGTTCGAGTGGGTGATGAGCGCCGCGATCGAGCGTTCGTCGGGTGACCCGCCGTGCAGCAGGACGAAGGTCGTCTTCTGCAGCGCCGGATCGTTCAGCACCGAGGTCAGGAGCCTCGGCTGGCTGCCGCGGACGTCGAACGCCTCGCCGCACCCGACGCCGGTGTGGATGTGCACCGCGAGACCGATCCGTCCGGCCTCGGCCGCGATTGCCCGGAACAGGAAATCCTGCAGCGCCTTGTAGCTCACCGGATCGGGCGTGCCGCCGGAGTAGTATCGCGCGAACGTCCGCTCCGCGACCGCGCGCTCGGCCGGCTCGAAATCGAGTGACCGCAGGTACGCCGCTTCGAACTTGATCGCGACCGCGCCGGCGCTCTTCTGCTGCTGCAGCGTCCAGCCGGCGAAGTCGAGGTAGTGGTCCAGCGTCGAGGGCAGCGTGCTGACCGGGCCGTCCTTCAGGGTACTGCTGCAGGATCCGCTGCTCGCGTGCGTAGAACACCTGGCGATCGGGGGTGCGCGCCTGCTCGATGCCGTTGTCGAGCGGGAACAGGAGCGCGTCGTCGTACGGGACCCACCGGAACCGCGGGCCCGACAGCTCCGGCGCCATCCTGACGCGGTTCGCAAGCACGGTGTCGATGCCGGCGCGGTCCAGCACCCAGGTGAAGTAACCGCGGCCTTCGCGGCGCCGGGCCGCCTCACGCGCGCGCTCGGCTGCCTGGATTTGGGCGTCCTCCGTCCCGGTCGGCGCAAGGCCGTACAGAGCGTTCCAGGCGGCCAGCGTCTGTGGACCGAAGCGCAGGTTCCAGGGCGGTGGCGCCGATCCCGCCGGCAGCGCATCGCAGGGCAGCGCGTCGTAGTCCCTGTCCTGCGCCAGGTCGGGTGCGACGACATGCGCATGGTTGTCGATCGCGCGAACCGATTCGACGTATGCCGCCAGCGACGGATCCGGCCGGGGCGCCTGGGGCGAGCCGATCATCAACAGGCCCAGGGCGGCTGTGAGCGCACCCGTTCTCATGGTCGCCGGATCTTACCGCGGCCCGTCATTCCGGTATCCTGGCAGCCCTGTGTCAATCGCAGCTCCAGACGGCGCGTCACGGCGATGGAGCCGGCGTGCCGTCCGCGCCTTGCTGCCGCCGCTGATTGCCGCCGTCTTGATGAACGCCGTCTTCGAAACCGTCGCATGGCGCCTCGGCGAGCCGGTCCTCCGCGACGAGACGAGGATCAAGTGGGACAGCGGCCACTACCTGTCGATCGCGGACCGCGGGTACGAGCTGTTCAGCTGTCGTGAGGTCGCCGGTCAGGATCCGACTCAATGGTGCGGGAACGCGGGCTGGTTTCCCGGCTATCCGTATCTCGTGCGGGCGCTTCATCGGCTCACCAGTCGTCACCCGCCACGGCTCGCGGTTCTCGTGAGCGAAGTCCTGACGCTGGTCGACCTGGCGCTCATCTGGAACCTCTGGCTCTCGGGCCGCGGCGTGCTGGTTCTCCTGCTCTGCGCGTTCGCGCCAGGCACGTATTACTTCATCGTCGCGTTCCCGATGTCGATGACCGTCTGTTGCACGCTGGTGGCGCTGTGGGCCGCGCGCGAGGAGCATCCGTGGCTCGGATTGACCGCCGGGGCCGGCGCCGGTTTCACGTATCCGGCGGGTCTGTGGCTCGCCATGGTCGTTGCCGGAGCGCTGGCAGTCCGCCGCATGCGCCGGCCGGTCCCCGCGATGGCCTGGATCCCCGCGTTCGGTCCCGTGCTCGGGTTTGCCGCCGTGCTGGCGCTGCAGGCGGCCGTCATCGGCCGATGGGACGCGTTCTTCATGATTCAGGCGAAGTACGGGCACGCGCTCCACAACCCGGCCGCCGTCTGGTGGGAGCGGATGCAGCTCATCTGGCAGTCGGTCCTGGAGTGGCAGACTGGCGCGCAAAGCGCCCTGGCCACCTGCGTCGCCGTCACGGTCGCGGTTGGCGCCGCGCTGCGGAGCCGGCAGGGACGGGGCCGACCTGGAGACGGACTGCTGGCTGCCTACGGGCTGGTCTACTGGCTGATTCCGCTGATTCTCGGCGGTACGCTGAGCCCGTATCGGGCGGAGTCGCTGCTTGCGCCCTCGGTCGCCGCCATGCCGCGCTCGCGGTGGCCGGTGACGCTGGCGCTTCTGGCCGTTTTCCTTGGTGTCTGGATCGTCATGGCGGCCCGATTCATTCAGGGCTCGCTCGTGTGAGACCGCCGGGCGCGGACGCAGAACTGACGCGGGTCGTTCAGTACTGAAAGCGAATCGCTCAGCGGGAGAAGATCACGGCCAGACCGATGATGACCGCCGGTCCGAGCAGTGCCAGTCCGACGGCCCTGATGATCAGTCCCGCTACAACACGCCGAAATGCAGGTGAGTGGCTCGTCACGTTACTCCATCCGCATCGTATCCAAGCAAAGCGGGTGCCAGGATGCCACGGCACGAAAGGCTGCGCGCACCGACCGCGACGGCGGTCGAGGCGTGTCGGAACGACATACCGGGCGGGCGGCAGACGTGATCAGTTCGGCCTCTTGCCCAGCGCCAGCAGGTTGGCGGTGATCCGGACCATGCCCGGGACGCCGTACGGCAGCTGCCGGTGCATGGCGTAGCCGAAGTAGGTCCAGGTGCCGCTGCCGTACCTGGCGGTGAGCCAGCCTCCGCTCTGCGGCGCCTGGCCTTTGTCGAAGGTCGAGATCATGGGCGTGTAGGCAGGATCCCACTTCGACCAGAACTTGGACCCGCGCTGCTCGACCCAGCCGTCGAAGTCCGCGGGTGTGATCTTGTTCGGCCAGGTGAAGGACTGCTGAGTCGGGGCGAGGATCGTGATCGGCGAGTCCTCCTCCGACACTTCTTCGGCGCTCGGCAGCAGTTCGCCGGGGTACGGGGCGAACTGGTCGGGAACGAACTCGAACGTGTTGTAGAGGACGATCATGTTGCCGCCCGCCTTCACGTAGTCGAGCAGCCGCTTGTTGTACGTCTTCAGATCGTCGCGAACGAGGTACGCCCGCGTCCCGGTCACGATGGCGTCGAACGCGGACAGGTCGGCGCTCGCCAGATCGCGCTCGCCGAGAAGCGTCACCTGCGCGCCGAGCTGGCGGAGCCCGGTCGGCACCTGGTCGCCGATGCCCATCACGTAGCCCACCTTCAGGTTCGGCACCAGCTTCACGTCCACGCCGCGCACCTGCGTCGTCGACGGCTGATACAGATAGCGGGCCTCGAGGTCCCTTGGCTCGATGAGCTCGTAGCCTTCCCGGTACGACCGGCCGTTTGCCGTCGCGACCGCGACGACATCGTGCAGCCGGGTATCGATGGCGCTGGCCGTGACGGTGAAGTGATAGGTCGTCCGCTCGCCGGGCCGCTCGAACGCGAACGGCTGCTGGGCCGGACTCGACTTCCACCCCGCGGGAAGCGTCAGCGCGACCTGGCCGCTCGTCGGGTCGGCGCCGTTGTGCACGAGCGCGACGTCCAGCTCCGCCGTGTGCGTCGGCGACGCGAGCGGGATGACGGCCGTCGTGGGGGAGACGGTCACCCCGACGCGGGGCACGGTTCGCACCTCGCGGGTCACGTTTCCGTACGGCAGGTTCGGCTCCTGGCGCGTGACGACCGTCGTCTTCTCGACCGGCACGCCGTTCACGCTGTAGCTCGCCACCGCGACGAGCGGCGGGGGATTGAACGGCCGGCCGAACCACGAGGGGTCCGACAGCGTGTAGTGGTTGACCGTGAAGGCGGGTCGGGTGAAGTAGGGTTTCGTCGAAATCGGGGCGTCGTCGGCGATGTGCACCGAGAAGAAGCCGCTGACCGCCTGTCCCCGGCTCAGCACGGGAGGGCCGCTCGCTCGTCCCCCGGATCCTGGTGCCGGGACGGGGCCGAGCATCGTGCTGATCGGTTGCGCGGGCGTCGCCGTCCATCCGCTCGTCGTCTGGATCCGCACGCTGTCGCCGCTTCCCGCCAACTGAATCGGCACGCCGCCGCGATTCGCCAGCCGCACGGTCACGCCGAACGTCTGGCCCGGGACCGGCGCCGTCATCGTGGGCGCGCCGCCGAACCCGCCGCCACGGCCTCCGCGGCCGCCGGCCGGGGGCGGATCGGCGGACGGCTGGGCGACGGCGCTGAGATCCAGTCCGAGCGCGGCGTTGATCGCGTCTTCGAACTGCTCCTCCTTGATGCGCAGCGCGAACAGCGCGTCCGGCTCGCCGGCGCTCCTGGCGATGACCTCGCGAGTCAGCCGGAGGCCGTCGGCGAGCGGCGCGACGGATGCGGACGGATCCTGGAGCGTGAACGACGAGGCCGCCCGGCCGACCGCTGCGTCGATGCTTCCGAGCAGGGCGTCCACTCCGGTGGGCGCGGGCCGGCCGAGCTGCTCGAACAGGCCGGCATACGTCGTGTCGATGCCGTCGAAGAACGAGGTTTCCTTCTCCGGAGAGGTGACGCGCGAGGCCGTCCGCAGATAGTACGAATAGTTCGGTCCGGCTCCAGGATTGAACCGCCCGCCGTTCTGCGAGCGCTGGAAGCTCAGACCGAACGCCGCGACGTTGGCGTACGAGTCGCCGAGCCACGGGCTGTACTCGCCGGTGTCGACGCGGATCGTCCAGTTCTCGTCGGGCCGTACGCCGCCCATGTACACCTTGAACGGCGTCCACGGCCGCAGCCCTTCCGCGATCTGCTCCGGGAATTTCGTCGGGTCGCCGGCCGCCTCCGACGCCTGCTGCGACAGGAGGCCGGCGGCCTGATGGTTGCCGTGGCCGTCGCGCGCGTTGCCCTGGAACCGCGAAATGACGACCCACGGCCGCGTCATCCGGATGACGCGCACGACGTCCCGGAACGCGTTCTCGAGGCCCCACTTCTCCGTCGTCTCGTCCAGCCGCTTCGAGAAGCCGTAGTCGATCATCGTCGAGAACACCTGCTGGTCCACGCCGTAGTACTGGTCGGCCGTCAGCAGCTCGTCGGTCCTGATGAGCGCGAGGCCTTCGAAGAGCTGCGGTCCGATGGCGTTGTCGCCGCTCTCGCCACGGGTCAGCGTCATCAGAATCACGCGCGCGCCGTCCCGGCGGCTGAGCAGCGCCAGCACGCCGCCGTGCTCGTCGTCGGGATGGGCCGTACCGTGGAGCACGCTCGCCGTCGTGCGGAGCTTCTGAATCCTCTGCCAGGCGCCGGCGGCGCCGGAGTCCTGTGGGATGGATCGCGAGGACGGGGCCGCCAGCACGCTGAACGCCAGCACGGCCGTGATTCCGATGACACGCATCTCAGCCTCCTGCGACTTCGCCTGCACTCGGTCACCGCATCGGCAGCACGTGCGACGCGATGAGCACCTCGACGAGGCCGGCGACCGAAATGAAGGTCGTCAGGACGGTCCACGTCTTCAGCGTCTCGCGCTCGGTGAACCCCGACAGGCGTCCGACCACCCAGAAGCCGCTGTCGTTCATCCACGATGCGATCATCGAACCGAAGCCGATCGCCAGAAACAGATAGATCGGGTGGAAGGGCAGCGCAGCGCCGTTGCCGACGATGGCCGCCATCAGACCGACGCCGGTGATCATCGCGACCGTTGCGGATCCCTGGGCCAGCCGGATCACCGCCGTGACGCCCCAGGCGAGCAGGACGTAGTCGACGTCGTGTCCCTTCGCGAGGGTGCTGATGACGTCGCCGACACCCGAGTTGCGGATCATGGCTCCGAACGCGCCGCCGGCCGCCGTGATCAGGATGATCACACCGGCCATCTCGAGCGGCGGGGCCATCGCCTCGCCGAGCTGGCGGATCCCGAGGCCCTTCTGTCGCGCGAGCACGGCGAGCGCGATCGCGGTCCCGATGAGCATCGCGACGTTCCGGTTCCCGACGAAGTCGGCGACGGCCTTGATCCGCCCGAAGCTCGGCGTCCCGCCAAGCGCCGCGACCACGGCCGGGAGGCTCGTCTGGCTCATGGCCAGGAACGACGCGCTGGCGATCAGGAACACCGGCAGCAGCACGGGGAGAATGGCCACGCCGAACGCCGGGAGCGCCGTCGCGGGCTGCTCGATCAGCTCGTGCAGCTCGCGTGACGGGGCGCCGGGCGTCTCGCGCACCGGCACGGGCACGCGCCGGTTCAGCCAGCGCGCCAGCCAGAGCACCCCGATGGCCGGCAGCACGCCGGCAATCAGTCCTGCGGCCATCGACGCGCCGAGATCGACGCCCGCCGGCCGCAGGGCCTCGGCCACGAGGAGCGGTCCCGGCGTCGGCGCGACGAGCGAGTGTGTCAGGACGCCCCCGCCGCACATCGCCATCACGTACAGCATGTAGTTCTTGCCGGTCCGGAGGCCGAGCGCGCGCGCCAGCGGCACGAGCAGAAAGAACACCGTGTCGAAGAAGACCGGGATCGACAGCAGGAACCCGCTCGCGAGCAGCGCCAGCGCCGCGCGCGATTCGCCGAGCACGGACATGAATCGCCGCACGATGCTGTCTGCGGCGCCGCTGTCGAGCATGCACTGGCCGATGATGGCGGCGAGCACGATGATGAACGCGATATTGCCGGCAGCCGTCCCGAACTCCCGCATCGGCAGCTCGACCGCCTGGACCCAGGCGTTCGCCGGCGGGACGCCGGGCAGGTGCGCGGACATGAGACCCACGAGAATCGCCGCCAGCATCAGGACGATGAACGCGTGCAGACGCAGGAGCGCGATCGCCACGACGACGAACGCCACGTTGACGGCGAGCACCACGAGCGGCCAGTACGAGACGACTCCGGCTTGGGCGGCGGCCTCCACGCGTCAGGACCTCCTTGGCTGTCTGCCGAACCTTACACGAGATTGCCCGGAATCGCTCGACGTCCCGCCGTGGTACAGCTCTTGCGACGCTTTCGGGAGGAACTCGGACTCCGAGACGATTCGCATGAGCACGCCATCCCCTCGCGAACTTCGCCGCGGCCGGCGCCTCGACGTCGGCAAGCTGGTCGCCGGTCAGCTCGTCGGGTCCGGCGCGCCAATCAAGATTCGCGACATCGGGTTCGGCGGATTCGCGATGGAGACGGCGTTTCGTGTCCGGGTCGGCGCCGTCCACGAGTTCCGGTTCACGTCGACCGACGGCTCGTCGTTCATGCTGAAAGCACAGGTCGTCCATTGCCGCCAGTCCGGGCGGCGCCTTGGACCCGTGTCCTATCGGAGCGGCCTGGAGTTCATCGAGGCGCAGACGCCCGACGCTCAGCGCGCGATCGACCTGCTCAGCGAAAAGGTCAACTGGATTCTGTCCTTCTACCACGACGGGCCGGCAGCAGCGGGCCGCTGACGGTTTCGACGCCCTACGAATCACCGTCGTCCATTTCTGTAATGTCGCTGCCAATCCTGAAGGCGACCGGCCTGCGGTTGGCGCGCCGCGGAGCCGTCCGTGTGCGGCACACCTCTTGCCACCGCCTCTAGGACCAGAGTCATGGCCGGTTCACCATCGATCAGGCAGCCCCACGGCCCGGAGGAGCAGAAGGAATCCGACGGTGTGTCTGCGCCGTCCGCGGCCGTCGACGGCGCGGCCAGCACGACGGCCCGGAAAGCGCTCAGCGGCTTGCGCAAGCTCCAACTCGCGTTCACCGACCCGCAGGTCCGGCGCGTGCGCAGCGCTGAGGAGCTCTCGGCCGCCGAGGCCCGCGAGCGTCTCGCGGATCGGTTGCGGCAGGTGGAAGTCGCGGCAGCCAGACTCGAAGACGAGCTGCGCGAGGGGAACGGCGCAGCACGGCCGCCCGAGCCTGAGGTCTCCGAGGTGCCGTTCCGCGCGCCCGAGAAGAACTCGGAGGAGTCGTTGGAGGCACTTCAGTTCGCCGACGTGCTCAACGAGTTGAGCCGCTCCCAGACGCAGTTGCGTGAGGCAATCGAGGGGCACGCGGCCGAGCGGGCGGCATGGCAGTCGGCGCGCCGCGAGCTCGAGGGGCAGGTGAAAGCCGCGGCCGCGGAGACACGAACGCGGCTGGAGCTCGAGGACGCGCTGCACGACGTGCGCGCGCACCTGCGGCAGAAGATTGACGCGCACGCGGCGGACATGCGGGCGCGGCTGGACGAGCTGAACGCGGCGATCGACGAGCGCGCGGCGCTCGAGTCGACACTTTCGACGCTGCAGGCGCACTCGGCGCAGGCGCTCGCCGCCCAGGCCGCCGAGCGCGCGGCGTGGGAGACGACTCGCGAGGAGCTCAAGGCGTCGCTCGACCTGGCCTGGGCCGAGCACCGGCAGGCGCTGGACGCACACGCCGCGGAGCGGACCGCCTGGACCGACCAGCGCGAGCAGCGCGACGTGGCGCTGAGCGCGGCGCGCGCCGAGCTCTCCACGCTCACCGAAGCGCATGGCGCGGCCATGCGGGAGGCGCTCGACGCGAACGCCCGGCTCGAAGCGGCGCTCTGCGAGCGCGACACGGCACGCCAGGGGCTCGTGGACGAGCACGAGGCCGCCCGCCGGGCCTGGAGCATCGCGCGCGCCGGGCTGGAGAGTCAGGTCGCCCGGATCGAGGGGCTGGAAGACGCCCGCAGGGCTGTCGAGGTCGGCCTGGCGGAGTCCGAGCACGCGTTGCGCCAGGCGACGGAGCGGCAGGCGCAGGAGCGCGCCGAATGGGCACTCCGCGCGCAGGATCTCGAGCTCGCTCTCGAGGACAGCGACATCAAACTGAAGCAGGCGGCCGACTCGTTCGAGGCGGAGCGCGCCGCGTGGGAGGCAGCGCGAGACCAGAGTCAGGCAGAGGCCGCCCGTGCCGCCGAGGCGCATGGTGCCGCGATGCGGGAGGCGCTCGACGCGAACGCCCGCCTCGAAGCCGCCCTCTGCGAGCGCGACACGAACCGGCAACAGCTCGTGGACGAACTGGAGGCCGCCCGCAACGGCTGGAACGTCGCGCGCGCCGAGTTGGACGCCAAGGCCGGCAGGCTCCAGGCGCTCGAAGAGGCCCGCACGGAGCTTCAGGCCACGCTGGACGAGGCGCATCGCGCGCTCCGCGAGGCCGCCGATCGGCGGGTCAGTGAGCAGGTCGAGGCCGCCGCCGCGATGCGGGAGGCGCTCGACGCGAACGCCCGCCTCGAAGCCGCCCTCTGCGAGCGCGACACGAACCGGCAACAGCTCGTGGACGAACTGGAGGCCGCCCGCAACGGCTGGAACGTCGCGCGCGGCGAGTTGGACGCCGGGGCCGGCAGGCTCCAGGCGCTCGAAGAGGCCCGCGCGGAGCTTCACGCCACGCTGGACGAGGCGCATCGCGCGCTCCGCGAGGCCGCCGATCGGCGGGTCAGCGAGCAGGTCGAGGCCGCCGCCCGCGCCCGGCAGCTCGAGACCGCCCTCGAGGACAGCCAGAGCGCGCTGACACAGACGATCGACTCGCACGCGGAGGAACGCGCCGCCTGGGATGCCGCGCGCGGGCAGGTTCAGGCGGAGGCCGGCCGGATCGCCGAGGCGCTCGCGCAGGCAACCGCACGGCACGAAGCGGAGCTGCAGGAGGCGGTGAGCGCGAAGGCTTCGCTGGAGGCTGCGCTGGCCAGCGCTCGGGCCGAACTCGCGAGCGCGGTCGACGCGCACGGCGCGGAGCGGACGGCGAACGAACGCGCACTCCAGGCGGCGCTCGAGGCGAAGCGCCCGCTCGAAACGGCGCTGGAGGAGGGCGAGCGCGAACGGCAGCGCCTGCTCGACGACCATGAGGCCGCGCGGGCGGCCTGGACCGCTACGCGGGAACAACTCGACGCGCAGGCCAGACGTCTGTCCGCGACGGAAAGAGCCCGCGCGGAGTTGAAGGCCGCGCTCGCCGACTCGAAGAGCGCGCTGCGACAGGCCGCCGCCGAGCGCGCCGAGGAGCGCGCGACGCTGGCCGAGCGGGCCCGTCTTCTCGAGGCCGCCCTCGAGACCGCGGAGGCGAGGCTCGCCGCGTCCGCGAGCGCGCTGTCCGCGCACGAAGCCGATCTCGGCGCCGTCAGGGCGCAGCTGCTCGAGGGCGCCAGCGCGCGCGCGGCGATGGCGGGGGAGCTCGACGGCGCGCGCGCCGACCTGAGCCGGGCCGCCGCGGCGCAGGCATGCGAGCGCGAGTCCTGGGAAGCGGCGCGCAAGCAGCTCGAGGCGGATCTCAATCGCCTCCGGGCGGACCTGGCGGCGGCCGCCGAGGCTCAGGCCGCCGAGCTCCAGGCGCGGACGACCGAACGTCTGGAGATGGCAGACGCGCGGTCGAGCTTCCAGGCGGAGCTGGGCGAAGCGCAGATGATGCATCAGAAGGCGCTGGAGGCTCACGCGTCCGAGCGCGCCACGTGGAACGCGACCCGCCGCGAGCTCGAAGCCCGCCTGCGTCACGGCCAGACGATCGAACAGGATCGTGCGCATCTGCAGCAGGCGCTCGAGGCGTCGCGCACCCGGTACGCCGACCTGGTGTCGGCGCACGCCGCGCTCGAAGCGCAGCTGGCCGAGACCACCGCCACGCTCCAGCAGCTCGCGGTCGAGTCGGACGACTTCCGCCGCAAGGTGGAAGCCGAGTTCCACGGCGACATTCGCGCGGAGCTCGAGCAGCGGCTGAACGACGCGCGGCGCCTCGAGGAAGTGGGCCGGCTCGCGGGCGCCATGGCGCCCGACCTCAAGGGACTCGTCGCGTCGATCGACCGGCGAAGCTCCGATCTCACGAGCGCGCTCGACGCATCGGACCCATGTCAGGCGTCGGCCCGGGAGATCGTCGCGTTGTCCGAGCGCGCGGCCGTGCTGCTCCGACAGCTCCTGACGTTCAGCGAGAAGCAGTCGAAAGCGCTGGAGCCCCTGGACGTGGACGCCGCCGTGCGGCGCGTCGAGCCCGTGCTCCGGCAGATGGCGGGCACGGACATCGACCTGCGCTTCGAACTCGGCGAGCCGGGCACGATCAGCGCGAGCGCGGACGATGTCGAGCACCTCGTGACCGCCCTGGTCTTCTCCGGCCGCGACCTCCTTCCGGTGGGAGGGTCGCTCACCGTGCAGACCCGCCGGACCGACGCCGACCCGGCGAGACCCGAACCAGCCGACGGTCGGGCGGGCGGTCACTGCCTGCTGATCGTCAGAGCGTCGGGCTACGGCGTTCATCCCCCGCAGGCCTCTTCGGCGCTCGAGCTCATCGTCCAGCGCTGCGGCGGAGACCTCTATTTCGACGGGACGGTCGACCAGGGCGCCTTCTTCCAGGTGCGCTTTCCGGTGACGCGGGTCGACGGCGCGTAGCACCCCGCTTCGGCCTCTCCCCGGGCCAGCCGCCCTGCTAGACTCTGCGCATGTGGCGCAGCATTCTCAACCAGCCGGCTCTCGCGCTGCTCGCGGCCGCTTCGGCGGCGGCGATCGGTGCGCACCTCGATGCCCAGACGCGGACGCCGGCGGCGGGTCCGCCGTCGTTCGTGCCGACTCCGGTTTCGGTCAATCTGGCCCCGAGTGGCGAGTTCCGCGTCACCCGCTCGACGACAATCGTGGTGCCGCCGGGGAACGAAGCCGCGGCAAAGGTCGGCCGCTTCCTTGCCGCGTTCATCGGGCTCGCAGCGGCGCCCGAGCCGCCGGCGGTCGTGCCGGCGGACGGCCCGGCGCCTCCGGGCGCCATCCAGCTCGTGATCGGCCGCGTCGAGTCCGCCGGGGACGAAGGATACGACCTGGTCGTGGCGCCGGATCACGTCACGATCACCGCGAACACGCCGGCGGGCCTGTTCTACGGCGTCCAGACCTTCCGCCAGGCCCTGCCGCCCTTCGTCGAGCTCGAAGCGGTCCGGCCGAGCGACCTCGTCGTCGGCGCCAGGGCGGTCCACGTCGTCGACCATCCGCGGTTCGGCTGGCGCGGCGCGATGCTGGATGTCGCGCGCCACTTCTTCTCCGTGGAAGACGTCAAGCGCTACGTCGACCTGATTGCCCTCCACAAGATGAATCGGCTCCACCTGCACCTTGCTGACGATCAGGGCTGGCGACTCGGAATCACGTCGCGTCCCGCGCTCACCACGCGCGGCGCGGTGACGGAGGTCGGCGGCGGGCCGGGCGGGTTCTACACGCAGGCGGAGTACGCGGATCTCGTCGCGTACGCGGCCGATCGGTTCGTCACGATCGTGCCGGAGATCGACATGCCGGGACACACGAACGCCGCGCTTGCCTCGTACGCCGAGCTGAACTGCGACGGCGTGCTCCGCCAGCCGTACACGGGCGTCGAGGTCGGCTTCAGCGCGTTCTGCGTGGACAGCGAGGCCACCTACGCGTTCATCGACGACGTGATCCGCGAAATCGCGGCGATGACGCCGGGTCCGTATATGCACATCGGCGGCGACGAGGTGAAGACGCTCACGCCGGAGCAGTACGTGCGTTTCATCGAGCGCGTGCAGCAGATCGTGCGGAAGTACGGCAAGCAGATGATCGGCTGGGACGAGATCGCGCCGGCGCGGCTCGACCCGACGACGCTCGTGCAGCACTGGAGGCCCGAGGGATCACCGGCGGCGGCCGTGGCCCAGGGCGCCAAGGTGATCGCGTCGCTCGCGAACAGGGCGTACCTCGACATGAAATACCGACCCGACACGCCGCTCGGGCAGCACTGGGCCGGCTACATCGACGTGCCGGCCGCGTACGCGTGGGACCCGGCGACGCTCGTCCGCGGCGTGCCGCTGTCAGCCATCGCGGGCGTCGAGGCGCCGATCTGGACGGAGACGCTCGCGACGATCCAGGACGTGGAGTTCATGGCGTTCCCCCGGCTCGCCGCGATCGCCGACGTCGCCTGGGCGCAGCCGGCCAATCGCCGGTGGGACGAGTTCAAGGTGCGCCTCGGCGCCCAGGCCCCGCGCTGGTCGGCGCTCGGCGTGAACTTCTACCGCTCGCCCATGGTGCCGTGGGCGCAGTAGCCGGTAAGGGGCAACCGGCGATTGCCGATTGCCGATTGCCGATCACCGATCACCAACGTCCCCGTATGCCCCGAGCTCGATCGGCCGAGGCGCCTCCAGCGCCTGGACCGTCAGCCGTACCGACCGCACGCCGACCGGCTCGAATCGGTCGAGCTTGCGGCGGCCGATCGTCGTCCCGCGCGTGATGATCTGCCACGCGGAGCCGATCCGTCCCTCCAGCGTGTAGCTCGTCACGATCTGGCCGGCGCGATCGACGCGCTCGCGCAGGTCGGCCACCGTAATCGCGACCGTGCGGCCGAGGTCGATCTGCAGCGTGGCGGCGTTGCCGCTCGCTGGCCGCCAAACCCCGCGGCGGCCCGAGGCCAGATTGCGTCCCAGAATCGCTGACAGCCGTTCACGCATCCCCGCCAGCCGCGCCACGTCCGTGGCGTGCAGCAGGCCGTCCCGCGTGGGCGGCACGTTGAGCAGGAGCTTCGAGTTGCGTCCGACGGAACTGAAGTACAGCCCGACGAGATCGTCGACCGTCTTCACCCGCGAGTCCTCGGCCGGATGATAGAACCAGCCGGGGCGGATCGACACGTCCGCCTCGCCGGGTCGCCAGGCCGAGCCGTTCGGGTCGCCGTTCTGCAGCATCGCCCGAACCGCGCGGCCGCCAGCGCCGGGATAGGGCACGACGGCGGGGTCGACGGTGGACCAGTTGGGGTCGCCGGCGATGCCGCGTTCGTTCCCGATCCATCGCACATCGGGGCCCGCATCGGAGAAGATGACCGCGCGCGGCTGCAGCCTGCGGACGAGTCCCCAGAAGCGCGGCCAGTCGTATTCCTGCTTCCTGCCGTTCGGGCCTTCGCCGTTCGCGCCGTCGAACCAGACCTCGTGAATCTCTCCATACTGCGTCAGGAGCTCCGTGAGCTGATCGCAGTAGAAGTCGTTGTAGCGGGACGAGTCGCCGTATCGCGGCTCGTGGCGATCCCAGGGCGAGAGGTACACCCCTGCCTTCAGCCCTTCGGCCCGGCAGGCTTCGACGAACTCGCGGACGAGGTCGCCGTGCCCGGCGCGCCACGGGCTCTTCGCCACGGAATGATCGGTCGTCTTCGTCGGCCACAGGCAGAAGCCGTCGTGGTGCTTGGCCGTCAGGATTGCGGCGCGGGCGCCGCCGGCGCGCGCGGCGCGGGTCCACTGACGCGCGTCGAGCGCGGCGGGCGCGAAGATGCGCGGGGTTCTCGGTGCCGTCCCCCACTCGCGATCGGTGAAGGTGTTCACGCCGAAGTGGAAGAACAGCGCCAGTTCGTCCGCCTGCCAGTCGAGCTGCGAGGGAGTGGGACTCGGTCTGGCCGGCGCCTCACCGTCCGAGCCCGACCGAGCGCCGGTGACCCGCCCCAGCCCGAGCGCCGCGGTGACGCCCGTGCAGGCGGCCACGAACTCACGGCGATTCCAGCGTCGCTGATCTTCACGCATGGTGCGCATTGTAGACCTCCAGTCGATATGCTGGTCGGTGAGCGTGGAGCGACGTCTTCGCGGCGTGCGCGTGCTGGTCGCCGGCGCCGGCCTGGCCGGACTGGCCGCGGCCCGCGACCTCGAAGCGCGCGGTGCGGATGTCACCGTCATCGAGGCCCGCGACCGCGTGGGGGGGCGTGTGTGGACGATGCGCTCCGCGTTCCATCGGGACCAGCACGCCGAGGCCGGCGCCGACCTCATCGAATCGGAGCAGGAGGCGGTCGTCGGCCTGGCCCGTGACCTCGGCCTCGGCCTGGCGCCGATTCTCCGCCGGGGCTTCGGCTACTGCGGCGCCGACCGTCGCGGCCGCGTCTGCATCCAGTCGGTCGATCGGGCGTTTCGGCCGGTGTGGGAGCCGCTCCAGCATCTCGTCGCCGACTACCGGCTGACGGAGCAGCGCTGGGACGGCGCGATCGCGCGCGATCTGGGCCGGCAGTCCGTCGCCGAGTGGCTGCGGCGCATCCACGCCGATCCGGTCGTCTCCGGCCGGTTCCGCGGCCTGCGCGGGCTGTTCCTGGCCGATCCCGAAGATCTGTCGCTCCTGGCGCTCGTCGACTTCTTCGCGGGCGACGCCTTCGGACACGGGAAGATGATGCGGCTGATCGACGGCAACGATCGATTGGCCACGGAAGCCGCTGCCCGGCTGCGCCGGCCGGTGCGCCTCCGCTGCGTGCTGCGGCGCGTCTCGGCGCGTCGGCGCCGCGTCGTCGCGAAGCTGGAGTCCGCGTCGGGTCTGCAGGAGCTCGAGGCCGACTATCTCGTGGCGGCGCTGCCGGCGACGACGCTGCGTGAGGTCGCGTGGCATGCGGACGTCCCGCCCACGCAGCGCGACGCGTTCGCGCGGCTGCGCTACGGTTCGGCCACGCGACTGCTCGTCCAGTTCGGGCGCCGGTTCTGGCGGAAGGCGGGCCGGCCCAACGCGTTCGGGTCGGATCAGCCGACCGGCGCGGTCTGGGACGGCAACGAGCAGCAGACGGGCCCGGAAGGCATTCTCAGCCTCCTCGCGGGAGGCCGCGCGTCCGCAGAGCTGCAGACCATCGTTCGATCCGAGGGCGTCGACGGTGTCGTGCGCCGCCTGTCGTGGCTCGGCCAGCCGGCGCCCGCGCGGGTGTGGCGGATGGTCGTCTGGGAGGACGACCCCTGGGCGGGCGGCGGCTACGCGTATTTCGATCCGGGATTCGATCCGCGACTGCGCGACTGGCTCGCTCGCCCGGCGGGCCGCGTGGTCTTCGCGGGCGAGCACACGAGCATCCGGTGGCAGGGCTACATGAACGGCGCCGTCGAGAGCGGCCAACGCGCCGCGCGTGAAGTGGCGGCGCTGGCGGCCGGCGCCTGAGCCAGGCGCCACGCGTCAGGATCGTCCGGCGGCCTCCCAATCGACAGGGCGCCGGAGCCAGTCGCGCAGCAGCCGGAAGGCCTGGCCGCGGTGGGACACCGCCAGCTTCTCGGCGTCCGTGACCTCTCCGAGCGTCCGCCCGTACGGGGGGAAGTAGAAGATCGGGTCGTAGCCGAAGCCGTTCGCGCCGCGCGGATGGGGCGCGATCTCGCCTTCGACGGTCCCTTCGCAGGTGAAGAGAACCGCTGCGAGGTCCGCGCGCCGGGCCGCCGCATCCACCGGGGCATCGACCACCGCCAGCGAACAGACGAACCGCGCGGTCCACGGCCGCGGATGACGCGCGAGCTCGCCGTAGAGCCGCGCGAACTTCTCGGCATAGGTGGCGCCCGGATATCGGGCGCTCGCCACGCCCGGGCGGCCATCGAGGACGTCAATCGCGAGACCCGAGTCCTCGGCGACCGTCAGCCGTCGGCTGTGCGCGCCGTAGTACTGCGCCTTCGCGAGCGCGTTCGCGGCGAACGTCGCGCCGGTCTCCTCGGGCTCCGCGAGGGGCGGCAAATCGTCCAGCGTGAACAGCTCGACCGGAGCGTCTTCAAGGACCCGCCGGAATCTCGCGGACCTTGCCGGGATTGGTCGTGGCGAGCAGCAGGCTCCGCAACGCGCCTCAGGACTCGAGGATCCGGCCGACGATGTCGCGCTGCTTGTCGATGAGCTCGCCGATCCCCTTGTCGGCCAGCGCGAGCAGCGCGTCGAGGACGTCCCGGCCGAACGGCTGTGTCTCGGCCGTGCCCTGCAGCTCGATGAACCGTCCATCGGACGTCTTGACGACGTTCATGTCGACGTCGGCGCGCGAGTCCTCTTCGTAGGCGAGATCGAGCAACGGCGTGCCCTGCACGACGCCGACGCTCGTGGCCGCCAGGTAGTGGGTCACGGGCACCCGGGGGATGCCGCCGAGCTCACGAAGGCGTTCGAGCGCGAGCACGAGCGCGACGAAGCCGCCGGTGATCGCCGCCGTGCGCGTGCCGCCGTCCGCCTGCAGGACGTCGCAGTCCACCCAGATCGTCCGTTCGCCCAACGCCGGCAGAGAAACGACGGAGCGCAGCGAGCGGCCGATGAGGCGTTGAATCTCCTGCGTCCGGCCGCCGAGCTTGCCCGTCGACGCCTCCCGAATCGTCCGCGTCGAGGTCGCGCGCGGAAGCATTCCGTATTCGGCCGTCACCCATCCCTTGCCGGAACCTCGGAGGAACGGGGGCACGCGATCCTCGATCGACGCGGCGCAGATGACGCGCGTGCGCCCGACGTCGATCAGGGCCGAGCCCTCGGCGTGGATGAGGTAGTTCGGGGTGAGCTGGGTCGTGCGGATCGCATCCGCGGCGCGGCCGTCGGGTCTGGGCATGGGTGGGTGTGGGTTGGGGGTTGTGGGCTCTGGGCTCTGGGCTATGGGCTCTTGGCGTCTGGCTTCTGGCTGCTGGCTTCTTCGCGCCTGATCCACCTGAGGGATCGTCCGAGCGGATGACGCAAATCGATGTGTCCGGCCAGCGTATCCACTTCCTTGCCGTCGATGAGGATCTGCACGCCCGTGACGTCTGGCAGATTCACGGTGACGGCGTTCACGATCGCGAACACGGTCAGCGCCTCGTCCAGGGAGCCGCCCGTGTGCCCCGTCATGATCTCACGACTGAGGTCGACGAACGCCTCGCCTTTCGACGTGACGTAGACGTGGTGTACCTGCGTGCCGGCGGGAATCGCGGAATAGAGGCCGGAAGGGGCCGGACGCAGCTCCGCCTCGAGAATCCGGCGTGCCTGCTCCGCGGGCGTGCCCCCGAGGGGCACCTCCTGGCTGACCGGCACGAGCTCCGCGCCGTTCTCCGCCACGTAGAAGATCGTCGCGTGGATCTTGCGGGTCTCGCCGGCCGCGGCACCGGCGGCCGGGGCCGCCGCCGGCGTCGGACCAATCCCGCGGGGCAGCATCGCCATCACGAGCCAGAGTCCGAAGGCGATGCCGGCAATCCCGACGCCGAAGACGAGCCACATCGGCCGGCCCGAGCGCGCCGCGAGGCGCTCCGCACGTGTCCGCCAGTTCATGGGTGCGGCTCGGACGTCGAGGGAACGCCGTTGCGGACGTCCATCACGCTTTCAATCAGCGCCTCGACGATGGCGCCGGAGTGCTCTCCTTCGAGCAGCGCCCGCTCGTCCTCGGCGTTCGACAGGAATCCCAGCTCGACGAGCACTGCCGGCATGTTCGCGCCGACGAGCACGCCGAGCGGGGCCTGATCGCTCGGACGCGCGTACATCGCGATCCCGTGCGCGGTCAGGTGCCGGACCACGACGGCCGCGAGCGCCGCCGACTGCGGCGCGTGCGGAATCTGCGCCAGGTCCCAGGGCATCGCGTCGACGACGCGCGTGCCGCCGCCGACGAGGGGAACGGGCAGGCTGACGGGCAGGCCGCGCGCCCGGTTCCGGTAGTCCTCGAGGCTGAGCGAGAGCACCTGCGCGCCGCGCGACGCCGGCTGGAACGAGGCGTTGGCGTGGAGGCTCAGCAGCAGGTCGGCTTTGTTGTTGTTGGCGAGCGCTGTCCGACGCTCGATCGGCACCGCCTCGTCGGTCTCCCGGGTGAGCAGCACGCGCAGGCCGATGCGGCTTTCGATGGCCGCCTTGAGCCGTCGCGCGAACTGCAGCGTGAGGTCCTTTTCCACCGCGCCGGCAGCCCCGCGCACGCCGGCGTCCTCCCCTCCGTGCCCGGGATCGATGACGACCGTCCGGACCGCGCCCGATGGCGCGAGATCCGGAAGGGGCGGCGCGGTGGCTCGGCCGGCGCCCGGCGCGGGAGCCGCCGGCGCCGCCGGGGCTGGCGTCGCCGTCGTCAGGAGATCGACGACGACGCGCGACGGGTCGGTATCGTCAGGAGTCACGGCAGTGGTCGCCGGTCCGAGATCGAAGATCAGGGCCGGACCGTCCACGTGTCCGGGACCGATGAGGTCGGCCGACCCGAGGGAGCTGGAGACGAGGTCGAGCGCGTCGGCCTCGAATCGGACGACGAGTCGATTGCCGTCACGGGTCGTTCGGTGGACGGCCGGCGGCTGCACGTCGACCGTCAGCCGTCCGTTCGCGCCCTGCCGTTCGAAGCGGGTCGCGACCTGCGGCACCCGCAGGTCGCCGACGATCACCAGGCGCGATCCGCGGCGGACTTCGATGCGCTGATTGAGCGCCGGCCCGAGCGCGCGCGAGAGGAAGTCGACGGGCACCAGGACCGTCGCGCCCTGCCGCTGGACCGGCGCGGAAAGAGAGATGATTCGCCCGCCGACCGAAACGAGCGGCTGACCCAGCGTCAACAGGACCCGCTGACCGCGGGCGAGCACGACCAGGCCGCCGGCCTGCGGATCGTCCTGCACCGTGAAGTCGAAGACGGCGGCCAGTTGATCGAGCGGCATCAGGTCGGCGGCCCCCGCCGGCCGGAACGGCAGCTGGCGCCGGCCGCTCGCCGCGACCAGCGTGTAGGCAGACGGCGCGGACTGCGAGGCCGGTCTCGCGGCCATCAGGAGGGTGCCGGCGAGAGCGGCGGCCAGCACGGGAAGGAGGCCGCGGAGAGGGAACGCGTGCCCGAGGGTCAACGCCTCATGATAGCAAGCGGGTCTTGTCCCTTCCCGGGGGCGCGCCCGCTCCGGGGCGGGTCGCTCGCCCGCTCGTTTCGTCCGTTCGCCTGCCTCGGGGAGGAGGACATCACTTGACAAGCGTCGCGCCTCGGAAAAAAGTATCTGCCTGGATGTGGAGGAAGCAATGACCCGAACGAGAACGTCCGTGCTGGTTCTGAGCCTGGTCCTGGTGGCCGGCCTCCTGACGATTCGTGCCGCGGCCGCGGCGGACATCTATTCGCCGACCGTGACCATCAGTGTGACCACCCCCGACGGCAAGACGCAGGAACTGCCCGTCCGCGAGAGCGAAGTCGGGATGCTGAAGGTCGGGAACACAGAGTACAAGTTCCGGCCGACCATTCTGGATTCGAAGCCGTGGAACCAGGTCGTCGTGACAATCTTCAAGGGAGCCACCGCGCAGGCGCCCGACCAGGTGCTGGGGGAGGTCGAGCTGAAGACGGGCGGTCCGGCCGTCGCGTCGAAGACGAGTCCGGCGTTCAAGATCGCGGTGACCAAGGTGACCGCGGCGCCGAATCCCGCCGAGAAGAAGTAGTCCGCGCGTCCAACGCTGATCCGGGGGGCTGTCCCCCGGACCCTTACACGCTCGCTCGCGGCGGCCCTTTGCCCGCTCCGCTCGCGTGCGCGCGGGACCGCCTATTGCCCATTGCCCATTCGCCCATGACCCCATGGTAGGGTGACACCGAAGGAGTCATGCGGCGCACCGGGAACCCCGACGATCCACGCTGGTACAAGGACGCCGTCATCTACGAGCTGCCGGTCAAGTCGTTCTGCGACGGGAACGGCGACGGCGTCGGCGACTTCCGGGGACTCTACAGCCGGCTGGACTACCTTCAGGACCTCGGCGTCACCTGCCTCTGGCTCCTGCCGTTCTTCCCGTCGCCGCTGAAGGACGACGGGTACGACATCGCGGACTACGTCAGCGTGCATCCGAACTACGGCACGCTGGAGGATTTCAAGCAGTGCCTCGCTGCGGCGCACGATCGCGGGCTGCAGGTCGTGATCGAGATGGTCCTCAATCACACCTCCGATCAGCATCCGTGGTTCCAGCGGGCACGGCTGGCGCCGTCCGGCTCGCCCGAGCGCGATTTCTACGTCTGGAGCGACACGGATCAGAAGTATCGGGACGCCCGCATCATCTTCCTGGACACGGAGCGCTCCAACTGGAGCTGGGATCCGGTCGCGCAGGCGTACTACTGGCACCGCTTCTTCCATCACCAGCCGGACCTGAACTACGACAACCCCGCGGTGATCCGCGAGCTGCTCACGGTGCTCGACTTCTGGATCGGGCTCGGCGTGGACGGGTTCCGGCTCGATGCGGTGCCGTATCTCGTCGAGCGCGACGGCACCAGCTGCGAGAATCTCGCCGAGACGCACGCGGTCATCCGCGCGTTCCGCCAGCACATCGACGAGACGGCGCCCAACCGCATGCTGCTCGCCGAGGCCAACCAGCTGCCGGCCGAGGTCCGCGCCTACTTCGGCGAGGGCGACGAATGCCACATGGCGTACCACTTCCCCGTGATGCCGCGCATTTTCATGGGGCTGCACCTGGAGGATCGGCTGCCGATCGTCGACGTCATGGAGCGGACGCCGTCGATTCCCGACACGTGCCAGTGGGCGCTGTTCCTCCGCAATCACGACGAGCTGACGCTCGAGATGGTGACCGACGACGAGCGGGACTACATGTACCTGGCGTACAGCATGGATCCGCAGGCGCGGCTGAATCTCGGGATCCGGCGGCGGCTGGCGCCGCTCGTCGGCAACAGCCGCCGGCGGATCGAGCTGCTCAACGCGCTGCTCTTCTCGTTTCCGGGGACGCCGATCATCTACTACGGGGACGAGATCGGCATGGGCGACAACCTGTTCCTCGGTGACCGCAACGGCGTGCGGACGCCGATGCAGTGGACCGGCGACCGGAACGCGGGCTTCTCGCGCTGCGACCCGGCGCGCCTGTACAGCCCCGTGATCATGGATCCTGTCTACGGCTACCAGGCGGTGAACGTCGAATCCGAGGAGAGCGACAAGGCGTCGCTGCTGCACTGGATGCGCAACATGATCCGGCTCCGCAGGCTGTTCAAGGTCTTCGGCCGCGGCACGATCGAGTTCCTGCAGCCCGCCAACCGCAAGGTGCTCGTCTACATCCGCCGCTTCGCCGACGACATGATCCTCTGTGTCGCCAATCTCTCCCGGTCCGCGCAGCCGGTCGAGTTGGACTTGCAGGCGTTCGCCGGGATGGTGCCGGTCGAGATGCTGGGGTACACGGAGTTCCCCGCCGTCGGCACGATGCCGTATTTCCTGACTCTCGGACCGTATGGCTTCTATTGGTTCGAACTCCAACGCGGCGGCTGACGCCGGAACCGACGTCGCCTCCACACGCGCCGACGTCGTCGTCGCGCTGACGAGCTACAACGACGAGCGCACGGTCGCGGCCGTCGCGCGCGCCGCGCGCGACGGCCTGGCGCGTCATTTCGGATCGCGCGAGACGCTGATCGTGCTGGCGGACGCGCGCTCGACCGATGGCACGCGCGAAGCGGCCCGCGCGGCGGCCGGCAGCGACCGGTTCATCGAGCTCGATCCGCAACCGGCCGCGGCGCTGCTCGAGCTGCCCTACCACGGCCATCCCGACCGCGGCCGGACCATTCGCGCCATCTTCCAGACGGCCGCGCGCGTCGGCGCCCAGGCCTGCGCGGTGCTCGACGCCGGGATCGAGAACGTCTCGGAAGACTGGATCGAGCGCCTGATCGCCCCCGTGCTGGACGAGGGCTGCGACTACGTGTCGCCGCACTATCTCCGGCGGGTGAGCGACGGGGCCATCACGAAGGCGATCGTGTATCCGCTCTTTCGCGCGCTCTACGGCGTCCGCCTGCGCCAGCCGGCCGCCGGCGAGTTCGGCTGCGCGGCGCGGCTCGTGACCTACTACCTGGCCCAGGACTTCTGGGACGCGGAGCACGCCGAAGTCGGTATCGATCTGTGGCTGGCGGTGGCCGCCGTCTGCGGAGGCTATCGGACCTGCGAAGCGTCGCTCGGCCCGAGGGTGACGTCCCACGACTCGCCGGCCATCGACCTGAGCACGACGCTCGCGCAGGTCGTCGGCGCGCTGTTCGCCGATCTCGACCAGCGCGTCGAATTCTGGCAGCGCACGCGGGGGTCGGTCGCGATACCCGTCGTCGGCGCGCCGCCGCCGTCGGCGGAGCTCGACCCCGTGTCGATCTCCATCGACGGGCTGATCGAGTCCTTCCGCCTCGGCTATCAGGAGCTCCGGGAGATCTGGACCTACGTCCTGCCGCCGCGCACGATTGTCGAGCTGCGCAGGCTCACGGCGGCGACGCCGGACCGGTTTCAACTCGACGATCGGCTGTGGGCCAGCATCGTCTACGATTTCGCGATCGGCTACAGCTTTCGCGTCATGCCGCACGATCACCTGCTGCGGTCGTTGACGCCGCTCTATACGGGCTGGCTCGCCTCCTTCCTCGCGGAAGCCGGGAGCAGCACGCTCGACCGGGCGGAGCAGCGCCTGGAGCAGTTGTGCCTGGCGTTCGAAGCGGAGAAGCGGCACCTGATTTCCCGATGGCGCTGGCCTGAACGCCTGAGATGACCGTCGATGCCACGAGCGGCGCGGAGGAGACGAGCGAGCGGTAGGGAGCGAGCCCGCACGCCCGGAGCGAGGCGACGCCGCGCCGCGCGAGCGCGCGCGTCGGGGGGGCCGCGGGAACGCAGCCCCCCGGAACCAGTGAGGAACCTATGTGGTCCGAGATTGAACAGATCTTCCGGCAGGCGACCCGACAGATTGCCGAACACGTGGCGGACTTCCTGCCGGGCCTCGTCGTCGCGCTGATGCTGATCGTCTTCACGCTCGTCGTGGCGATTCTGGTGCGCCTGCTGCTCGCCCGCGGACTGCGGGGGCTCGACTTCGACCGGCATGCCGACCGCTGGGGGGTCACCGGCATGCTGGGCCGGCCCACGGCCGCGACGCCGTCGCAGACGGTGGCCCAGGTGACCTACTGGACGATTCTGATTCTCGGCCTCCTGTTGAGCCTCACGGCGCTCGATGCGTCGATGCCCTCGCGCCTCGCGCTGTCGGTATTCGAGTATCTGCCGCATCTGGTCGCGGCCTTCCTGATTCTCGTGGTCGGCAACATCGCGGCGCGGCTGCTGGCGCATTCGGCGCTCATCGGCGCCGTCAACATGCAGTGGCACTCGGCGCGCCTCATCAGCCTGGCCGTGAAGTGGCTCGTGCTCCTCGTCGCCGTGGCGATGGCGCTCGATCACCTCGGGATCGGGCGCAGCATCCTCCTGCTGGCATTTGGCATCTTTTTCGGCGGCGTCGTGCTGGCGGCGGCGCTCGCCCTCGGGCTGGGCGCCAAGGACGCGGTATCGCGCGCGCTCGAGCGGCAGTCGCGCGAACGCGCGCGGCGGGACGACCGGCTCGATCACGTCTGAGGCGCCTGGGAGAGGACGCGGCGCCTCAGTGGTCGTCAGTCCACGGCTCTCAGGATCATGGCGGACGGACGTGCGAAGCGCACCGTCAGGGCAGGCTCGACGGCCAGCACGGGAGGCGCGGGGTCGTCGCTGAACGCCGGGTCCTCGCTGGTCAGCGCGATCGCCCAGTCGGCCGGGACGCGGCCGGGCGTCCGTCCCGGCACGTTCGAGAGGTCGACCGCGCCGGCCCCCTTCAAGCGCGCGACGATCAGGAACGTCGTCGGCGGAAGGCGCCGGCGGATCGCGATGGTCCCCTCGTCGAGCGCGGACACGCTCAGCTCGGCGGCGTCCCGAAGGGCCGGCTCGCGGCTCCGCAGCGCGAGGACGGCCCCGTACAGCCGGAGCATCGACGCATGCGGCTCGGCCTCGCGCTCCTCCCAGTTGAGCCGGCTGGCGAGGAATGTCGCCGGCGACTGGGGATCCGGAATCTGCTCGCGCGCCGCCGGATCCGAGAACGCCGTGAAGTGGCGGAACTCCTCGCGCCGGCCGGCGGTGACGAGCCGGCCGAGGTCGGCGTCGTGGTCCGTGAAGTACAGGAAGGGCGTGCTGGCCGCCCATTCCTGCCCCATGAACAGGAGCGGCGTTTCCGGCGCCGCCAGCAGCACGACCGACGCCGCGCGGTACGCGGAGGGATCGATCTCGTGGTTCAGCCGGGTCCCGAGCGCCCGGTTGCCGATCTGATCGTGATTCTGAAGACAGATGACGAACCGCTGGAGGGCCAGGCCGGCGGGATCCGTGCCGCGCGGGTGCCCGAGATGCGTCGAGTGCTGTCCGGTGAAGAACCAGCCGCGCTGCAGCGTCTCCGCCAGATCCGCGGTCCGGCCCGTGTAGTCGCGAAAGTAGCCTTCGGCATCGCCCGCGAGCAGCCGGCGCACTTCATGATGGAAATCGTCGGCCCAGACGGCGTCCAGGCCCCAGCCGCCGTCGCGTTCCGGCCGCAGCATCCGGTCGATGTTCCGGTGATCCTCGGCGATGACGAGCACGCGCCGGCGGCCGACCGAATCGCGCACGCGCGCCGACAGCTCCGCCAGGAAGTGCCGGGGACTGTCGTCGGCGATCGCGTGCGTCGCGTCGAGCCGCAGACCGTCGACGTGATACTCGTGCACCCAGTGGCAGGCGTTCTCGATGAAGAACGCCCGCACCATGGCGCTGTGCTCGCCGTCGAAGTTGAGCCCCGCGCCCCAGGGCGTCCGGTGCCGCTCGGTCAGGTAGTACGGGCTGAACGATGCGGCATAGGCGCCGTCCGGACCGAAGTGGTTGTAGACCACGTCGAGCACGACGGCGAGCCCGAGGCGATGCGCCGCGTCGACGAGCGCCCGCAGGTCGTCCGGCGCGCCGTAGCAGCGTGCCGGGGCGAAGAGCGCCGCGCCGTCGTATCCCCAGTTGCGCGATCCCGGGAAATCCGCCACCGGCATCAGCTCGATCCCCGTGACGCCGAGCGCGGCGAGCTCCGGCAGCCGGGCCGCCGCACCCGCGAAGGTCCCTTCCGGGCTGAACGTCCCGACGTGGAGCTCGTAGAGCACGAGATCGGACAGACCGAGCCCGGTCCACCCGGCGTCGGTCCAGCGAAACGTTCGAGGGTCGACGACCGCCGAGGGCCCATGGACGCCGTCAGGTTGCGAGCGCGACGCGGGGTCCGGGAGAGGGCGGCCCCCGTCGAGGCAGTACCAATAGCGGTCGCCGGCGGCGGCGTCGGGAACCACGCCCGAGAAGGTGCCGTCCGGACCGGGCTCGAGGGCGTGGCGGATCGAACGCTCACCGCGATCGATCACGACCTCCACGTGCCGCGTCCATGGCGCCCACACGCGGAACCGGACGCCATCCGGGACGGGCCACGCTCCCAGGGATGGCGTCCATCCGCGTCGGAGCGCGTCGGTCATGTTTCCACTGGAGCGCCGAGCACCTGCAGGATGCCGAGCAGCGGGATATCGATCCACTGCGGCCGGCTCGCCAGCTCGTAGCCCAGCTCGTAGACGGCCTTTTCCAGCATGAACGCGTCGAGCAGCCGATCGAACTCGTGCCCGACGGCGGGCACGATTCCGGAGGCCTCCGTCATGCGGCGGTACTCGTCGAGGAAGGCGTCCGAGACGGCCTCGTCCCAGGCGCGCGCCCGGGGCGCGAGTCGCGCGAGGCTGGCCTCGTCTTCTCCCGACGCCGCCAGCAGCGTGGCGTACGCGGCGTAGCTGAACGAGCGCAGCATGCCCGAGACGTCCTTCAGGGGGGACTGTTTCGCGCGCCGCTCGCGAAGCGACCGCGCGGGCTCGCCTTCGAAGTCGATGATCACGAAGTCGGCGTCCACGACCAGCACCTGCCCGAGATGGTAGTCGCCGTGGACGCGCGTCCGCATCGAGCGCGCCGAGCCGCTGGCGACGGCCAGGATGCGCGCCAGGAGCCGCTCGCGCGTGGCGAGCACCGCTCGTGCATGCGGCCGCGCGGCCTCTGGCAGCGAGTCCATCCGGTCGGACAGCGCCGCCAGCGTGCGTCTCGCGTCCCGCTGGGTGTGCTGGGCCAGCGTCACGGCATCGACGACCGTGAACCGCTCGGGCGAGAACGCGGCGTCCTCCGAGCCGACGGCCAGCGCCAGGTGGAGCTCGGCCGTCCGGCGTCCGAGCGTGGCGGCCAGCGGCACGAAGTCGGTGCCCAAGGCCTCCGCCGCGCCGGAGGTGACGAAGCGCCGGGAATCGGCGACGGCTCGTTCCCAGCCCGTGCCCTGGTTGGGCACGAAGCCCTGCAGCATGGCCAGCGAGGTCGCCTCCGGGCCCGCGTCCTTGTACTCCAGGGCGGCGACGAGGGGCGGCACGTGCGGAAACCGCCCGGCGAGGAACCGCGAGATCTCGAGCTCGGGATTCGGGCCCGGCTCGAGATGCCGGAGGAGCTTGAGGACGAACCGGTCGTCGAAGATGACGCAGCTGTTGCTCTGCTCGGCGGTGCTTCTGACGATCCGGCCGCTGCGCGGTGCGACCGCGTCCCGGACGTATGCCGCCGGGACGGTCGTGCCGTCGTGCATGGCGAGCGCACGCTCCTCGAGCATCGCACCCGCCAGCGCACGACACGCCCCGTCGTCGGCGAGCGCATCGACGAGGAAGCCGGCGCGGGCGCCTTCGATTCTGGCGAGCACGGTCGGTTCGCCGCTCGCCGGCTCGCTGACGAACGCCAGCGGCAGGAAGTAGCGATCCGTGCCGCCGTCGACGAAGGCGACCTCGACCATGGTCAGGACGGGCGTGTCCGGGTCCGGCGCGGTGGACCAGTCCGCCAGCCGGGTGGTGGCGATGCGCCGGGCCTTCCCGGCAAACCACCGCTGACGGCCGAGGAACGGTCCGAGCACCCGGTGCTCGAACGCCTGCCGCAGGCCGGCATCCGCCAGCGGATGGCCGGGAGAGCTCGAGGCCAGCACTGGTACGTCGGCCATTACCGCACCTTCAGGATGTGGGCGGGCCGCATCGTCGGGTCGAGCCGGACGTAGTTCCGGGCGCCCTGCCAGCGGTAGCGCTCGCCGTCGAGCAGGTCCACGAGCTCGAACGGATCGTGAGCCGGCAGTCCGAGCTGGTCGAGCGGGATCTGCACCCAGCCGTGCTGCAGATGCACGACGTCGAGGTTCACCACGACCAGGATCGCGTTCGAGCCGTCGGCCGACGTCTTGTGGAACGCCAGCAGATGCGGGTTGTCGGTCGGGCAGAACGTCAGGGTCCGATCCCACTCGAGCGCCGGGTTCTCGTGCCGGATCCGGTTCACGATGGTGACCAGATCGCGGATGTGGCCGGGGCGATGCCACTCCCATTCGTGGAACTCGTACTTCTCCGAGTTCAAGTACTCTTCGGTACCCGGCACGGCCCGTCCTTCGCAGAGCTCGAACCCGCTGTAGATGCCGTAGCTCGCTCCCAGCGTGGCCGCCAGGATGAAGCGGATCTTGAAGGCCGGCGGACCGCCGGTCTGCAGATAGGCATGCAGGATGTCGGGCGTGTTGGCGAAGAGGTTCGGCCGGAAGAAGTCCACGACGTCGGTCTGGGTGAGGTCCGTGAAGTACTCGGTCAGCTCCGGCTTGCTGTTCCGCCACGTGAAGTAGGTGTACGACTGCGTGAACCCCAGCTTGGCCAGGTAGTACATGACCTTCGGACGTGTGAACGCCTCCGAGAGGAAGATCGCGTCCGGGTGGTCGCGCCTGATTTCCGCGATGAGCCATTCCCAGAAGCGGTACGGCTTCGTGTGAGGGTTGTCCACGCGGAAGATGAGCACGCCGTGGCCGATCCAGAACTCGACGACCGACTTCAGCTCGTCCCAGAGCGCCCGCCAATCGTCGCACTCGAAATCGAACGGATAGATGTCCTGGTATTTCTTCGGCGGGTTCTCCGCGTACTTGATCGTGCCGTCGGGCCGATGGCGGAACCACTCCGGGTGCTCGCGGACGTACGGGTGGTCCGGCGAGCACTGGTACGCGATGTCGAGCGCGACTTCCAGACCGAGCCGGCGCGCCTCGGCGACGAAGTGGTCGAAGTCGTCCAGGGTGCCGAGGCCCGGGTCGACGGCCTTGTGGCCGCCCGCTTGGGACCCGATGGCCCACGGGCTGCCCGGGTCGCCCGGCTGGGCCGCGAGCGTATTGCCGCGGCCCTTCCGGTGGCTCGTGCCGATCGGATGGATCGGCGGAAGGTAGACGACGTCGAAGCCCATTTCGGCGACACGGAGCAGGTGGGCCTCGGCTTCGGCGAACGTGGCGCTCCGCGTCGGGTCCGGACCCCAGGACCGCGGGAACATCTCGTACCACGCGCCGACGCGCGCACGATCGCGGTCGACCCACACATCCAGCAGGTGCTCGTACACCGTCGCCTGCCGACGATCGGGAAACCGGCCGACGACGCGCGCCAGCTCGTCGTCGAGGCCGATCCTGGCGCGCTCGAAGAGATCGCCCGGGCCGCTGAGGGCGCTGGCCTGCGCCGCGAGCCACCGCCCCGCCTCCGACGATCGCTCGGCGCGGGCCCGCCGCACGGCCGCGCGGATCAGGCCGGCGCCCTCGAGCAGCTCGCTCGAGACGTCCTGTCTCGCCTCGACCTTCGCCGCCACTTCCTTGCGCCAGGTCGCGAAGGCGTCGATCCAGGCGAGCACGGTGTACTCGTGGGGGCAGCGGCGTTCGATTTCGAACACGCCGGCCCACTCGTCGTTGCCGAGCGACTGCATGGGCGTCTCACGCCAGGCTCCCGGCCGCTCGGCGCCGATCACGGGGCGCGAGCGCAGCACGACGGCGAGCACGTCGTGGCCGTCGGCGTGCGCCCAGGCCGTGACGCGGACGGACTCGCCCGTCGTCCGTTTGATCGCGAAGCGGCCGCCATCGACTTCGGGACGGACGCGCTCGATCACGACGCGGGCAGGGGCGCGGCGTGGCATCGGTCCCTACAGTGTACCGGCGGCACGCCGGTCGATCAAAACCGAAAACAGGCGCGCGCTGGTCCAGCCGTCCGGGCGCGGTAGCCATCGGTGACGAAAGTCGGGAAAGATAGGAGCGGCGACATCATGGCGGAAGCGCAGCACCCGATCAGCACGTACCGGCTCCAGTTCAGCGGCCAGTTCCGTTTCGCCGACGCCGCGGAGCTCCTGCCGTACCTCGAGCAGTTGGGCATCACGGACTGCTACAGCTCGCCGCACATCAAGGCGACGCCGGGGAGCACCCACGGGTACGACATCTGCGACCACACGGCGCTCAATCCCGAGCTCGGAGACGAGGAGGAGTACGCGTCCTGGTGCGCCGCTCTTCGCAGCCGCGGCCTCGGTCATCTCGCCGACTTCGTGCCGAATCACATGTCCTGCGATCCGATGGCGAATCCCTGGTGGCGCGACGTGCTCGAGAACGGTCCCAGCTCGCCCTACGCGCGCTACTTCGACATCGATTGGGCCCCCGTCAAGCCGGAGCTGAAGGGCAAGGTGCTGCTGCCCCTGCTCGGCGATCAGTACGGCCAGGTCCTCGAGCGAGGGGAACTGCAGCTCAGGTTCGACGAAGGCGCGCTGCACCTGGGGTACTTCGAACGCGATCTGCCGATCAACCCGCGGCAGACGCCGCGGGTGCTCGGCCTCGAGATCGATCGGCTGGAGCGGCAGATGGACGGCGAGCCGGCGCTGCGCGAGTACCCTCAGCATCCTGACGGCGCTCCAGAATCTGCCTCCCTACACCGAGCAGGACTCCACCCGCGTCGTCGAGCGGCAGCGGGAGAAGGAGGTCGCCCGCGAGCGGCTGGTCCGGCTCGTGGACGGATCTCCGGCCATCGCCCGGCACGTCGAGAACGCCGTCCGGATCGCCAACGGCACGCCGGGCGAGCGCGCGAGCTTCGACCTGCTCCACGAGCTGCTCGAGCACCAGCCCTACCGGCTCGCCTACTGGCGCACGGCGTTCGACGAAATCAACTACCGCCGCTTCTTCGATGTGAACGAGCTCGTGGGACTCCGGATGGAGGAGCCGGACGTGTTCGAAGCCACCCACGCGCTGCTGAGGCGCCTCGTGGCCGCCGGCCAGGTCACGGGCGTTCGCATCGACCATCCGGACGGTCTGTTCGACCCGCTGGAGTACGTCCAACGGCTGCAGGAGATGGTGACCGCGGCGCGTGGCGGAGAGGCGCGCGAGCCGTTCTACGTGGTGGCCGAGAAGATTCTGTCGGAGGGGGAATCGCTGCGGACGGGCTGGCCGGTCGCCGGAACGACGGGCTACGAGTTCCTCAACCTGGTGGCCGGCGTGTTCATCGACGGCCGGAACGCCAGACGGTTGCACCGCGTCTACTCGCGCCTCACCGGACGGCAGGAGACGTTCGACGAGGTGGTCTACGAGAGCAAGCTGGTCATCATGCTCACGGCGCTTTCGAGCGAGCTCAACGTGCTCGCGCATGCGCTGAACCGGATCTCCGAGCGCGACCGGCGGCTGCGCGATTTCACGCTGAACAACTGCCGCAAGCTCCTGCGGGAAGTCATCGCCTGCTTCCCGGTCTATCGCACGTACATCAGTGCCCGCGGCGTGGACGAGTTCGACCGGGAGGTCATCGGCAAGGCGATCCGACGGGCCCGGCGCCGCAATCCGCTGATGGAAGCGTCCATTTTCGAGTTCCTCGAGGACGTCCTGCTCGGGCCAGCCGGCGGCGCTGCCGGCGCCGAGCCGCCGCGGACAGGCGACCGCCTGCAGTTCGCCATGAAGCTGCAGCAGTTCAGCGCGCCCGTGCAGGCCAAGGGGGTCGAGGACACGGCGTTCTACCGGTACCACGTGCTCGTGTCGGCCAACGACGTCGGCGGCCATCCGGGGCGCCTCGGTGTCACGGCGGCGGAGTTTCACGAGGCGAACGCCAGGCGTCTCGCCCACTGGCCGTTCGGCATGGTCACGACGGCGACGCACGACACGAAGCGGGGCGAGGACACGCGCGCGCGGATCAGCGTGCTCTCGGAGATGCCCGAGACCTGGCGGCGGGCCGTGTCGGACTGGATGCGCCTCAACGGCCGGCATCGCGCGAAGGTCGGCGGGAACTGGGTGCCGGACCGCAACGACGAGTACCTCTTCTACCAGACGCTCGCCGGTGTCTGGCCGGCGGAACCGGTCGGCGCGCCCGTCCCCGAGCGTGCGGCCGAGAACGTCATCGCCCGCGTGAGCGCGTACATGCAGAAGGCGGTGCGCGAGGCGAAGGTGCACACGAGCTGGATCGACGAGGACCAGGCGTACGGCCGGGCCGTCGCCCGCTTCGTCGAGCAGGCGCTCGGCGGCCCCCACAGCCCGCGGTTCCTGCGGACGTTCGTGCCGTTTCAGCGGCGTCTGGCGCAGGCCGGCATGGTGAACTCGCTCGCTCAGCTGGTCCTCAAGCTGGCGTCCCCGGGCGTCGCGGATATCTATCAGGGCAACGAGCTGTGGGACTTCAGTCTCGTGGACCCGGACAATCGCCGTCCCGTGGACTTCACGACGCGGCGTCGCCTGCTCGAGCAGTTGCGCCCGCTCATCGACGGCGTCGAACGCGGGGAGTGCCGCAGCGCCGACGTGAGCGGCCTGCTCGCGCGCTGGCAGGACGGCGCCATCAAGCAGCTGGTCACCGCGCTCGGCCTCCGGGCCCGGCGGCACCATGCGGAGGCCGTGCTCGGCGGCGCGTACGTGCCGCTGCGGCCGGACGGACCCGCGGCCGAGCACGTCCTGGCGTTCGCGCGCGTCCATGCCGCGGGCACGATGGTGGCGCTCGTGCCGCGACTGGTCACGCTGCTGACCTCCGAAGAGCGGCCGATTCCAGTCGGGGACGCCGTCTGGGGCTCGACGCGCGTTCTGCTGCCGGCGCCGGTCGGCTCCGGCCCCTATCGGCATCTCGTCACGGGCGAAGTGGTCGAGCCCGTCCCCGCGGAGGGGGGCGCCGCGCTGGTCGTCGCCGACGTGCTGCGGACCAGCCCCGTCGCGCTGCTCTGGGGAGGCTCGCCGGATCGGTAGCGGGCGCTCACGAGCCGTCGAGCGCGTGCCGCACCGTGCGGGCGAGCGTGTCCATCGTGTAGGGCTTCTGCAGGAAGGGCATCTCTCCGGATCGAAGACCGCGCAGCAGTTCGGAGTCGTCCGAGAAGCCGGAGGTGAACACCACCTTCATCCGGACGTGCGTCGCGCGCACCCGCTCGGCGAGGGCGCGGCCGTCCATCTCGGGTAGCACGACGTCGGTGATCAGGAGGTCGGGGTTCACGCCGCCTTCGAGCTGCTCCAGCGCGTCCGCCGCGCTCCGGGCCGTCAGCACGGTGTAGCCGTAGCGTTCCAGCGCTCTGGAGGCGACGGCGCGGATGGTGGCGCTGTCTTCCACGAAGAGAATGGTCTCGCGCCCGGCGAGCGAATCCGCCTTCTCCGTCAACCACGTGACCTCGTGCTCCGCCTGGTCCGAGGCGGGCAGCGCGACGACGAACGTGGACCCCTCGCCGGGTGCGCTCTCCACCGTGACGTATCCGCCGGCCTGCTGCGCGATCCCGTCAACGGTCGCGAGGCCCAGTCCGGTGCCCTTCTCCGGTCCCTTCGTCGTGAAGAAGGGATCGAAGATTCGGGATCGGACCTCGGCCGTCATGCCGCATCCGCTGTCGGTCACGACGATCGCGTTGAACAGGCCGGATCCGCCGCCGGACGGATCGCGGAGGCCGGCGGAGCTTCCCGTCACGCGGCGCG
This sequence comes from uncultured Acidobacteriota bacterium, assembly GCA_963764505.1. Classification (GTDB taxonomy): domain Bacteria; phylum Acidobacteriota; class Vicinamibacteria; order Vicinamibacterales; family SCN-69-37; genus CAVXSP01. The sequence goes on from CAVXSP010000004.1 coordinate 79,178, forward strand.
TTTCGATCGTGAGCAGACCTCCGGTCGGCATGGCGTCGCGGGCGTTCACGACCAGGTTCATGAGCACCTGTTCCATCTGGCCGGCGTCGGCCACGACGACGCCGAGGTCCGGCGCGAGACGGATGTCGAACTGGATGTGCTCGCCGACCATTCGACGGAGCATGTTGTCGAGCCGCAGCACGATGTCGTTCAGGTTGAGCGGCACCAGACGCGGGACGCTCTTGCGGCTGAAGATCAGCAACTGCCTGGTGAGGGCCTCCGCGCTGCGGCCCGCGCGCGAGATCTCCTCGAGATCGGCGCGGATCGGGCTGTCCGGCTCGAGCGCGGCCGTCGCCAGATCCGCGTAACCCATGATCGCCGTCAGCAGGTTGTTGAAATCGTGCGCGATGCCGCCGGCCAGGCTGCCCACGGCCTCGAGCTTCTGCGCCTGACGGAGGCGATCCTCCAGCTGCCGGCGGGCCGTCGTGTCGCGGCCGCTGAGAATCGCAGCGCTCGGCATCTGCCGCGTGTCGAACAGCAGCCTCCCGACGGTCTCCAGCCAGATGTAGGTCCCGTCTGCATGGCGGATCCGGAACTCCGCGCGCCCGACGCTCCTGCGCTCGACGGTCTCCGCGAGCACGCCGATGACGTGCTCCAGGTCTTCCGGGTGCACCAGCGAGAAGGCGGACGTGCCGACGAGATCGCGCGGATCGTGCCCGAGCACGATCCGGAAGCTGGGGCTGGCGTACACGAACGTGCCGTCGAGGCGCACCTGGCTGACCAGATCCAGCATGTTGTCGGAGATGAGCTGCAGCTGGATCTGGCTCTCGCGGAGCTGCTGCTCGACCAGCCGGCGCTCGGTCACGTCCTCGCCGGAGCTGAGCGTCCCGACGATGCGATCATTGCCGTCCCTGACGAGCATGTTGCGCCAGAGGATCAGGCGCTCTTCGCCCGTCCGGGTGAGGACGACGCTCTCGCCCGGTGAGACGTCGCCGGTGTGGAAGACGCGCAGCCGCTCGGTGACCGCGTTCCGGAGTCTCTCGGGTACGCACGTCTCGATCCAGTTGCGTCCGATCAGGTCCTCGGTCCACCCGAGGAGCGACGAGCCCTTGCGATTGATCATCGTGATGCGCGCCTGCAGGTCGAGCGCCACGAGCATCACGTCCGCGGTGTCGAGATACTGCTGTGCACGGTCGCGCTCCTGCCGGAGCGCCTGGTCCATCCGGCGGCGCTCCGAGACGTCGCGCTCGATCGCGAGGAACCCGACCATCCTGTGTGCTTCGTCCCAGATGGGGCTCAGGGCGGCCTCTACGTCGACCAGGCGGCCGGCCTTGGTGCGGTTGACGAAGAGCGCCTTGATCGGGTGCCCCTGCACCAGGCGCCCCCAGATCTCCCCGTAGTCCTGTCGTGGGACAGCGCCACCCTTGAGCAGCCTCGGCGTGGCCCGCCCAACCACCTCGTCGGGCGCGTAGCCGTACAGACGCTGGAACTCGGCGTTCACGAACGTGAACACACCTTCGGGGTCGGTCATGAAGATGACCTCGCCAGAGGCGTCGACCGCCTGACGGAGGCGCGTCAGAATCCGGCGGGGTCTGTCTGGACCTCGGCGTCACGACGGAGGCTCGAGGCGGGAACCGCAAGAAGAACGCATAGGTGCTGCGTGGGTCGCCCGGCGGAGGTCGGGCGACCGGCGCCAAACCGCGGCGCCCATTCTGTCACGATCACGCCCGCACGATGGCGGTGGCGGGCGCCAGGTGTCGAGCTTCACTCGTGGTCCAGGGTGTGATGGACGAGCTGGTGAATCAGCGCGTTGTCGCCCTCCTGCCTGCAGAATTGCCAGCCGCTGAGAAATCCGTCGGGCGCCTTGGAGCAGTGCACGGCCTTGGCGACGATGCTGAACGTGAAGCCGCCCTGGACGGTGAACGTGAAATCCTGCGTCATGCCGGGCGAGAACGGCTTCATGCACATGAGTGCGAACCCGCCGAGACTGAGGTCGCGCAGTTCCGCGTGCAGCCCGGCCCAGCCCTCCACCGTGACGAGGACGTCCATGCTGCCCGGACGTCGGATGGTCTGACGTTCGTCGAAATCCGGCGCCTGCGGTCGTGCGGTCACGTCTCTCGAGCGGCGTGCAAGAACAGTGCCCCGGGCTGTCGCCAGAATCCTGCTCGACTCGCTGGCCGCGTGAACGAAGCCGGCGGAGTTCATGGCGGCGTTCCGCGCGCCCACCGACGCGCTCGTCCGGCTTTCGGGACGACCGGGTCCCGGAACCGGGACGACTACCGCCACTTCAACACGGCGGACGGGTCGAGACGTATCAGGCGCCGCAGCGGCAGGTAGGCGGCGAGCGCGATGATCGCGGCCAGCAGGGCGACTCCGATGCCGATCGACGGCGAGGCGCGCAACTCCCGGTCGGCCCCCCAGGGGACGAAGCGGGCCACCACCACGGCCGCCGTGCCGCCGAGGAGCAGGCCCGTGCCGGCGACCGCGAGCGCGCGCCCGGCCAGGGCGCGCAGGATCGTGGCCGCAGCCGCGCCGAATACGCAGCGGAGGCGGAACTCGGTCCAGCGGGCGCTGATGGCACTCGAGACCAGCCCGAACAGCCCCAGCGAGGCGAACAGGAGCGACACGGCGGCGAACGCGCTCGCGACAAGGGCGTACATCAGGTCGGGCGCAACCGCCTCCCGCTGGATGGCCGCCGCAGGGGCGAAGTCGTACAGCGCGACCGGAAGCCCCGCCCGGCTGATGGCGCGTCTCAGCTCCGTCGGGTCCAGTCGACCGGTCGTGCGGACGTCCCAGGTCGTCGTCGCGCTCGGACGCCGTTCGTCGAACGGCACGTACACTTCGGGCGCCGGGGGGCTGTCGGCGCGGCCTTCGCGGATGTCCGAGACGAGGCCGATCACGGTGAGCGGAGCGCGATCGTTGATCGTGAGCAAGCGGCCGAGGATGTCCGCGCCGTGGCCGAACTGGTCGGCGAAGCTCTGGTTCACGATCGCGGTCGCGGCGTCCCCCGTCGCCTCTTCGTCGGAGAATTCCCGGCCGCGAATCAGGTGCGCGCCGAGCGTGCCGAAGTAGCCGGGGCTGACGGGCTGAACCGGCACGCCCTGGTCGAGCGCCCGTCCGTCGACGGCCATGGTCAGCACGAGCTCGACGGCCCTGGCGGTCGCGAACGCCTCCACGTTCCGGACACTTCCGATGATGGCGGCGAGGCGTCGGTTGATTGCCGACTGTTCTTCAGGTGCAACCGACTGCGACTCGGGCAGACTCGTCTTGAACGTGATCAGACCGGCCGGATTGAACCCGTGCCGTCCGGACCGGAGCGCCGCGAGATTCGCCACGGACAGGGCAGCCCACACCATGAGGACGACAGCGACGGCTACCTCGAGTGTCGCGAGTACCGTCAGCGAATGCCGGACGACCGAGTATGGACGAACATGCCCGGCGGGTTTGAACACGAGGAACAGTGCATCGAAACGCGTTCGCAGCGCAGGTGCCAACGTCGCCGCCAGGCCGGCGAGTACCGCTGTGAGCGCGGAGACGAGAAAGGAGTTCACGTCGAAGCGCACGTCTCGCAGGTGTGGCAGGTCGGCCGGAGAGACCTGCCGAACGACCAGCAGGAGGTCCCACGCCATCAACAGGCCGATGGAAGCGGCCGCGAGGGAAAGCACGAGCCCCTCCATGACGAAGTGCCGCCGCAGCTGACCGGGCGTCGCGCCGAGCGCAGATCGGATCGCGAAGGAACGCCGCGTTCGCAGCATGCGATTGGAGGTGAGGCTGACGACGTTGAGCGCCGAGACGATCAGGACGAACAGAGCACCGGCGAGCAACTGAAGGAGCACGACCCGTACGTGACGCGTGAGCTCGACTCCCAGTTCGACGACCTGACTCTGCAGCCGGGCACCGGTCGTCGGCGGCTCGGTGGCGATCAAGTCGGCTGTTGCCTGCGCTGTGCTCTGGTGGGCGTCCAGGATGCCCATCGCCGGCCAGAAGGTGAAGCTGCTCGAGCCGGATCCGGCCTGCTGAAACGGGAGCCAGAATTCCGGGGTCGCGTCGAGGTCGCCTCGGGAGTTTCTGAAGACTCGGGTCATCAGCGGGAACCGGTCCTGCTCTGGCATGACGCCGACGATTCTGAACTGGGCCGCGCCGACGCGCAGCGTCGTGCCCACCGCGGCGGGGTCGCCGTGGAACAGGTCGACCCAGGTGCGCCAGCTGAGCACGAGCGGCTGCTCCGGTGTCGCTTCATCATCCGCTGGCAGCAGGCCTCGCCCGAGCGCGGCCGCCGGATGGACCGCGGCAAACAGGTCGCCCGACATGCGCACGCCGTTCAGGCGGCTCATGCCCGCGGTGGCGGCGACGACGATCGTCTGTTGCGCCACCAGTCCGACGTGCGTGAGCGCCCGCGAGCGATCCCGAAGATCGCGAAGCTGCTGTTGGGTGATTCCGGCCCGGACCGGGCTCCGGCCGGCATCGAGCATCTGCACCAGCGCGACGACTCGCCCGCGTCCGGCCTTCGGATACGGCTCCACGAGCGTGTGGATGACGACGGTCAGCATCGTGGCCGCGGCGGCGATGCCCGTGGCCAGGCTGACGATTACGGCGGAGGAGAAGCCCGGGCTGGCGCGAAGACTGGAACACGCGGACCTGAGATCGAATCTGAGGACGCCCCCGGTGCCCACAGCGACTCCTGGCAGCACGCGCGCACCGGAACGGCAGCGCCGGTTCCGCTCACGCGCGGCAAAGCAGCGGCACGGTACGGGATCGAAGCGGGAATTGCAAGCGGGCGTCGACTACGCGCCGAGCAGGGCGTCCGATCCGAGCTGGCGGGCGCGGGCCCAGAGCGCCGGCCAGATGTCGAGGAGCTCGCCGAACGCCCGCGTGAACGCCCGCGCCTCCTCGAAGCAGTCGCCGATCGGCCGGCCGGGTTGCCGGAACTCGACCGGACAGTAGAACCACGGGTCCTGCAAGCTGGCGAGACACGCGCCCCGATAGTGCCGCGCCGCGGCGCGCCAGTATTCCGGGTACAATCCGTCGTCGGCGATCTCCGCGAGCCGCAGGAGCTGCCGGCTCCGCGCCTCGAGCAGCCACGCGCGCGCCTGATCTCGAAACTCCTCCAGGCGCAGGCAGCCCAGCTCGCGACAGCGTCGGGCCACCGACGCGAGCCCGGTCGGCACGTCGGGCGCGGGCGAGCCTGCCACGCGGGTCGCGATCATCGGCAGCAGATCGGCCAGGCGCGTCTGCGCGGCCGAGACGATCGGTCCGGAGTCCCGGACCGAGGGGCGCGTCGACGCATGGATGACGCCGTGCGCGAGATGGGCGAAGAGCGCGCGTCGATCGACGGCGCCCAGCATCATTCCAAAGACGCCGTCTTCGTTGCTGCCACGCCACATGAACGGCGGCGTCACCTCCCGGTTGTCGAGCGCCATGCACCCCGCCATGCACCTGGGCTCGTGCGTCACGAGCGTCTGCCGCGCGATCCGCTGGATCTCGCGGCTGGACAAGGCGAGCGTGAACGCTGCCTCGTCGGCTGCGAGCGCCGCCTTGAGCGACCCCTCCGCGAGCAGCCGGAGATGGGGGCAGTAGGTGCCGGCATCACCGGCGAGCCCGGCCATGCTGACCCGGACGATCGGCGATGGCGGAGAATGGAGCGCATCGAGCAGGTGAGCGCACGCCTGGGAGAGGTCGGTGTCGCCGTCGATCAGATCCCGGACCGGCCGCCCCAGGACGGCTTCGTGCAGCGCGAGCAGGTTCCCCGATTCCTGCCCGCAATCAGCGACCGCCTCGTCGCGGCTTGCGAAGAAACGATGCTCGCGCGCCTCGGTGTGTCCGGCGAGCGCCAGACCCGGCCGGTGCGCGGACGGCCGCCAGGCCGCCCACCGGATGTCGTCATCGGTCATCAGCACGCCGCGGCCTGCGGTCAGGATGAGCAGCAGGTTCCGCTGGCTGCCGATGGTTCCTCCACCGAGGGCCAGTTGCAGCAGCTTCGGATCGACGCCTCCGCCCGCGAGACGACCGACGATGGCCTCGCGCTGCCGCGCGCCGACGTAGGCGGCACGCGGACCGATCGCCTCGACGAGATCCCGGTTGCGCTCCTGATCCGCAACGTGGGTGGACCCGTCGAGCACCCAGCAGCCAATCCTTGCGCCGTGATCGTCGATGTGGCGAACGGCATCCGACAGGGCCGTACGGAGGATCTCCGGCCGGCCGGCTGTCGGTATGCCGACCGCCTGTATCGAAGTTCCGCGGGCGCGCCGGCTCTCGGCCTCAGGGGCACGCTCGAAGGGGCGGAGCAGACCGCACTGACGAAGCGCCTGCACGAGCTGCTCGAGCACCTCGGTCGGCGCCGAGCAGATCTGCCGGAGACGCTGGAGGTGATCGCGCAGGGTGCGGGCGCCAGTCGAGAGGGCGAGCGCTCGAATCGCGAGCGCATCCGTTTCGACCGGCACGGCGTCGGCCGCGCACGCGCAGACGAGGAATCGGTTCTCGCCGATCGAGTGGCACGACCATGGCGGGACGTAGTAGAGATCCCGCTCGGCCGCGGCGCAGGTCAGGCGGTGTTCCATTGACGACGCGGATCTGGCCGCGGGCCGTCCGGCGGCATGCGGCGGACCGGCAGCCGAAGCGTTGCGCGGCACCCGGCCGGCGGACGATTCTCGAGCGTCAGTGTGCCGCCGTGGGCTTCCGCAATCTGCCGGCTCAGCACGAGTCCGATCCCCGAGCCGCCGGACTTCGTCGTGAAGAACGGCACGAACAGATTCGAATGGTCCGGCAGGCCCTTCCCCTCGTCGTCGATGCGAATCTCGATCCACTCTCCGGCCGCATGCCAGTGCACATCGATTCCTCCTCCGGTCTCGAGGGAGGCGTCCACGGCATTCCGGACGAGATTGATCAGCAGGTGCTCGATCTGATCCGGGTCCGCGTGCACGTCGAGATCCCGCGGTCCCGAAATCGAGACCATCGACCGCGTTTCGAGCGCGGCGACGCGGCTGACGGTCTCGTGCAGCGGCAGCGTCTTGAACCTCGGGCGTGGGAGGCTGGCGAGCTGGGCGTAGGTGCGAAGGAACCGTCCGAGCGCCCCGGCTCTGGTCTCGATGATCGACAGGCCCCGGCGGATGTCCTCCGGATTGCCGGTGGTCGGCAGCTTGTCCAGAATCGTCTGCAGCGAATTGGCGAGCGACTTGATCGGCGCGACCGAGTTGTTCACCTCGTGCGACAGGACGCGGACGATGCGCTGCCAGGCGGCGAGCTCCTCTTCGCGCAGGGCCTGGCTCACGTCGGTCATGACGAGGAGCAGGTGCGGCCGGCCGTGCCGGTAGAACGTCGATCGGTGCAGTTCGTACCGCCGGGAACGATCGCCAAAGGCGCGATCCATCACCCGGCGGGGCTCGCCGGCGAGACACTGATCCAATCCCATCTGTGACGCCGGCTGCCCGAGCAGGTCCGCGCGCGGCGCGCGGAGAAGCTTCTCCGCGGCGCGGTTGAGCAGCACGAGGCGCTTGTCCGGATCGAAGGCGAACACGGCGATCGTCACGTCCTCCATGACCTGAGACAGGAGCGCGGCCGACTCGAGGGCTTCGCTGCGCTGGGTGTGCAGCGTGGATCCGAGCTCGTTGATTTCGCGCACGACGGATGCGAGGGGCGCATTGCGCTGCAGGTTGACCCCCCTCAGGGAATAGTCACCCTCGCGCAGCGCGCTCAGCAGGCTGCTGATCTGCAGCATCGAGCGGCCGAGGGCCTGACGCATGATGGACATCGACGCGAGCCAGGAGCCGAAGACGAAGAGCAGGAGCGTCCAGCGCAGCTCGGTGGGCAGCGGCCCCGCCCAGAGGAAATAACCGGACAAGACGAGCGCCGGCACGATTCCCATGGTCGCAATCGCGATCAGCGTGACCTCCAGGTGTGGCCCGCGAGGGACACGCTGATGTCCTGCGACCGATGTGATGGCCATCGCGTGCCTCCTCACAGCCGGAAATGCTGCAGCCGACGGTACAGCGCGCTTCGGCTCATCCCGAGCTGCTTCGCGGACTGCAGGACGTCGCCCCCGTGTCGCGTCATGACCTTCTGGATGAAGAGCTTCTCCGCCTCCTCGAGGGTCATGACCTCGCGGCCGTCGGCACCGCGCGGGGTCTGGAGGCCGAGGTCGGCCGCAGAGATCCAATCGGTCTGCGCCAGCAGGACCGCCCGTTCGAGCACGTGCGCGAGCTCGCGCACGTTGCCGGGCCATTCGTGCCGTCCGAGCGCCTCGAGCGCCGAAGCGGCGAAGCCCTCGAATCGGCGGCGGTACTTCTCCGAATAGAACTCCAGGTAGTGCTCCGCCAGCGGCTGCAGGTCTTCGGCGCGGGACCTGAGCGGCGGCACATGAATGATGACCGTGTTGAGCCGATAGAAGAGGTCCTCGCGGAACCGGCCCGCCGCGATCTGCTGCATCAGATCGGCATTGGTCGCGGAGATCACGCGGACGTTCACGAAGCAGACGCGCGGCGAGCCGACCCGCTGCAGCTCTCCGGTCTGCAGCACCCTGAGCAGCTTTGGCTGCAGGCTGCTCGGCATGTTGGCGATCTCGTCGAGAAACAGCGTGCCGCCGTCCGCCAGCTCGAAACAGCCGATGCGATCGGCCCGGGCGTCGGTGAACGCGCCCTTGACGTGGCCGAACAGCTCCGACTCGACGATGCCTTCCGACAGCGCGCCCGCGTTCACGGTCACGAGCGGCTTCTGTGCTCGATCCGACAACCGGTGGACCAGTCGCGCGATCACTTCCTTTCCCGTGCCGTTCTCGCCCGTGATCAGGACGCATGCGTCGGAGGGCGCGACCCGTGCAGCGGTCTGGACGACAGCCCGCATCTCGGCAGAAGCCGCGATGACCGCCAGCGCGCCGCCCTCCTGGAGCCGGACGTTCTGTTCCTGGAGCCGCCGAGTGGTCCGCAGGGCCTGACGGAGCTCGAGCTGCGTGCGAATCGCGGTCACCAGCCGCTCGTTGTCCCAGGGCTTCTCGATGAAGTCCCTGGCCCCGCGCCGCATGGCTTCGACCGCCACCGGAACGCTGCTCCACCCCGTCATGACGAGGACCGGAAGCGCGGGGTCGATCTCTTTCAGCCGATCGAGCAGGGCGAACCCTTCGCGCCCCGACGTCGTGTCCCTCGCGAAGTTCAAGTCGATCAGGGCGAGATCGAATTCGGTCTGCTCCACCTGGCGAACCACGTCGAACGGGCTGCCCACGGTCTCCACACGGAAGTCGTGGCCGCTCAGCAGCAGCCTCAACGCTTCGCGGATGTCGAGTTGATCGTCGGCAACGAGGATCTGGGGCGATGGAGATGGAGGCATTGCGACTCTCGTTTCCCTCCGAACCGGAGCAAGGAAGAAAGAACTGTGCCAGCGCCGCGCCGCTGATTCTAGTCAACGCGGCTCGTTTCGTCATCCCGGCCGCGGCACGCGCGCATCCCGGATCCGGGACGGCCGTCTCCTGCGGCGCACGACGGGATGCGCCGCGCGGCGGTCTCGTTCCGCGCCGCCCCGTGGTTCACATCTTGCAGCCATGGGCGGCCGATTCAACGCTCGACGAAATCCCTGCGCAACAGAAGGTTTCTTGCCTTCGGAGGAGACGGCCATGAAGACAATCGACGAAGCGTTCGTGACGAAGTCCCTGCTCGTGCTCTCGACTGCCGGCGCGCTGCTCCTGGCGCCAGGAAAGCACGCGACCACGGCGCTCGCCGGCGCGGCGCCCGCCTGCGCGGACGGCGTGTGTTGCCCGTCGCCGGGCCCGGTGTGTTCGGTGAACAGGCACGCGTACGCCAACTACTTCTACTGGGACGGCGATTGCAGCTAGGCGCGTGTGCAGGCCTGCAGTGAGTCGTGCGCGACCGTGGACGCAGAAGGGACGTTCAGCCATGAGGATCCGAAGACTTGCGATGCTGGCGGCCGTGACCGCCGGGCCGTTTCTGCTCGTGTGGACGGCGAATCTGGTCGCCGAAGCGACTCTTCATCGCGTCGACAAGGACGCGCCCGCCAGAGTCGAGAACTTCTCCGACTACATCGATCCGGACAAGGCGGCGGCCGGTGACGAGCTCGGCGCCGCGGTCCAGATCGCCCGCGCCGATCCGGGGAGCGGCGCACGCTGGTTCAACGATTTCGCCGTCACGCCCTCCGCAGTCGTCCTCGCCAGCGACAAACTGGTTGTTGCGTTGGACCGGACGACGGGACGCGTGCGGCGAACGGACGCGCTGGCGGAGGCGGCGGGATTCGGCGGAGCGACGGCCCTGACGCAGGCGGCTGGCGAACGGGTCGGCGTCTACAGCTTCGGTTCGGGCGAGCTGCTCGACTACTCCGTGGCCGACGGTCCGAGCGCCGGAGTCGGCCTCGATCGAGAGCTGCAGAACGTCTATCGGATCGCGGGCGGGCGGCTCGTCGCCTCGGGGCTCTTCGAGCGCAGCATCGTGCGTGCCTACACGGTGCCGGCGGCGGCGCTCCCGGTGCGGGGCGCGTCGGCGGACGCCATCAGGTGGCTGTCGCCGACGGCGTCTGTCGGGCCGCCGCTCTTTCCGGGCCTGCAGGCCGCATTCGCGAAGCAACTCAACTCGGCGGCGATCACGGTGAGCCCGGACGGGACCCGGATCGCCGCCGCGCTCAGGTGGAGCGATCGGATCCACGTGTACGACGCGGCCACGCTCGGGTTGGAGCGGATGATCGCCGGTGCCAGGACCACGAGGCTGGATTTCGCCGTGGGACGGTACCACGACGAGCAGGCGTTCACGCTCGCGCCCGAATCCGCCTTCACCTATCTCGACGCCGCGTCGACGGACCGGCTCATCCTGGCTCTGTACCTCTGGACAGGAGAAGCGGAAGGGACCGAAGCAGTTCGGCATGGGATCGGAAGTGCAGGTCTTCTCATGGGACGGCCGTCCGGCGGGCGTGTGGCATCTGTCGACACCCGTGCAACGGATCCGGCTGGATCCGTCGGGCACCGCGCTCTACGGGCTGAGCTGGCAGCCGAATCCATCGGTCCTCGAGTGGGACCTCGGCCCACTGCTCGAGCGCAGCCGCCGGATGCTCGATCACGGCGAGGCGCACTAGGGTCGGCCATGGTGCGGCACGCCCTCGGAGACGCGAAGCGCTCGGTGCTCGGCGCGCCCGGCACGAGCGCGTTCATCGTGCTCGTCCTCGCGCTCGGCATCGGCGCCGCGACCGTCACGTTCTCGGTCGTGGACACCGTCGTGTTCAGACCGCTCCCGTTCGGCGACCCGAGCGGGCTGGTGGTGGTCGAGGCCCGGGACTCACGCTCGTCGTCTTCGAGCCCGGCGCTGACGCCCATGCAGTTCGCGGCCCTGCGGAACAGGCTCGAGACGCTCGAATCGCTGGCCGCCGTGACGACGGAGCGGCTGACCCTGGAGGGGGAGGGCGAACCGGCGCGCGTGTCATCGGCGCGGGTGACCGCCAGCCTGTTCGCCGCGCTGCGAGTGGCGCCCCTGCTGGGCCATGTCTTCACATCCGCCAACGAAGCCGACGGTTGCGACGACGTCGCCGTGCTCGGCTATGACCTGTGGCGGCGGCAGTTCGGGCGAGACGCCGGCATCATCGGCCGGACGATTCGGATCACGCGCACGGCCGTGCTCGGAGGCAAGACGGCCCGGATCGCGGTCACCGTGCTCGGGGTCATGCCGCGAGGATTCGTCTACCCGGTCGTGGCGGGCCAGGGGCCTGAACTCTGGACTCCGTACGTGATGTCGGCCGAGGAGCGGGTCGGCACCGATCGCAGCCGGTATCTCGACGTCATCGGGCGTCTCCGGCCGCATGTTTCGCCGGACCAGTCCCAGGTAGAGGCGACCGCCATCGCGACGATGATCGCCGCCGAGCCAGGCGCTCGCGACCCGGAGGCGTTCCGCGTCGTGCGGCTGAAGGATCGGCTGGTCGAGCCGGTGCGGGGCTGGATGCTCCTCATCCTCTGTGCCGTCGGGTTCGTCGTCGCCATCGCCTGCGTGAACGTGGCGAACCTGCAGCTCACCCGCGCGGCGTATCGCGCCCGCGAGCTGTCGATTCGAGCGTCACTCGGCGCAACCCGCCGTCAGGTCGTCCTGTCGCTCGTCGCCGAAAGCCTGATGCTGTCGCTGACCGCGGCGGCGCTGGCAATCGTGCTCGCCGGATGGGGCATCGGCGTCGCGCGAGCGTCGCTGCCGGCCGGGATTCCTCGTCTCGAGCAGATGGCCATGGACGCCCGGGTCCTCATCGCCGCGATTGGCACGGCGGTGGCCGCCGGGTTGGCGTTCGGCGTCGTGCCGGCGTGGCACGCCTCGCGCGACGATCTCGTGACGCTGCTGAAGCAGCCGGCGACGACCGCGGCGGCCGGTCCCCCACAGTGGCGAGCCGCGCTGGCGGTGGCGCAGGTCGCCTTCATCACCGTGCTCCTGGTTGCCACGGCCCTCATGGTCGGCAGCTTCATACGCGTCTCGACCGCGGATCTCGGGTTCGACCGATCCGATCTGCTGGTGGTCGGCACGAGGGGACTTCGGGAGGCGCGGCTCGGCGCAGTGATGGATCGCGTCGGCCAGGTGTCCGGCGTCGCGTCGACCGCCGCCGTCGCCTACGGCTCTCCGCCGCTCATCGCCGCCGGATTTGGCGGCGGCGCGTCCGCCACGAGAATTCAGGTTCGCGATGCGCGTGTCCCGCCGGCGCTCGTCGAGTTCCGCCGCGTCTCGTCCGGCTACTTCGCCACCGCCGGCATCGCCGTCGTGCGGGGTCGCGTCTTCGGAGAGAGCGACGCCGACCGGGCCGGATCGCTGATCGTGGACGAGCGCACGGCGGCGGCACTGTTCGGAACGACCGATCCGGTGGGCGCCGAGGTGAGCGCGGCGATGCCGGCGATTGGCGTTCGACGGGTCGTGGCGGTCGTCCGGAGCATCCGGATGAGCGGACCGGAGCGGCCTTCAGCTCCGCAAATCTACCTGCCTCTTCCGGCGGACACGTCCGGAGCGGACCTGCTCGTCCGCTTCGCACAGCCGGCGGCGGCGGCGGTTCCCGCGATTCGGGCAGCGCTCGAGCCGTGGCGGCCGGCCGGAGGGCGTCCCGTGCAGATTCGCAGCGTCGAGGACGCATTTCGCAACATCACCGCGGATCGGCGGTTCAACGCGACGCTCATGGCGCTGTTCGGCGTGCTGGCGCTCCTTCTCGGCTCCGCCGGCGTCTACGGGGTCATGTCCTCCATCGTCGCGCAGCGCACGCGCGAGCACGGCGTCCGGCTCGCGCTGGGCGCCACGACCCGGCAGGTGATGGGCGGCGTGCTGGCCCACTCGTTGCGCTATCTGGTCGCCGGGCTCGCGATCGGCCTGCCCATGGCCTCGGGAATCTCTCGGGTCTTCGCGGGGCTGCTGTTCGGAGTGGGGCCGACCGACGTGTCGATCTACGCGATCGTGGCGGCCGTCCTGCTCGGCGCCGGCGTCGCGGCCGCTCTGGTTCCGGCGTTCCGGGCCGCGCGCGTCGATCCCCTGATCACGCTCCGCGCCGAGTGAGCGTCGCGCCATGCTGGCCAGGCCGCCCCAGCGGGGTTCGGTGGCGTGCCGCGGAGCGCCATCCCGCTGCCGTGAGGAAACCAGCGGCTCCGGAGCGGCCGGCACGGCCGTGACCCGGGACGGCACGCCCTCGAGTGGTCACGTATGGCTCGGGCCGGCGGTCGGCGTCGAGGCATAGAGGCGCATTCCCCCGGCGGCTTCGGCGACCGCGGCGACGAGCACCGGGAAATCGTACGGCTTCGTGACCACCTGCTGGAAGCCCGCCCGTCTGGCGCGCACCTGTTCGGCGACCGACGCGTGCGCCGTCACGGCGATGGCCGGCAGGAATCGACCCCTCGGCGCGAGCTGCTTCCTGATCTCCCGCAGCAGTCCATAGCCGTCGAGCCGGGGCATCTGCAAATCGCACACGAAGACGTCGAACTCCTCCTCGGTCACCGCGCTCAGGGATTCGGACTCGTCGGCGGCGACCACCACGCGTGCGCCGGCGGCGACGAGCGCCTCTTCCGCGACGGTTCGCGCGTCCGCATCGTCGTCGGTCACGAGCACGGTGAGGCCGGTGAGGCGGACGGTGCCGCCGGGCCTGGACTGGCGGGCGGGCGCCGACTCGCCGAGCGATCGCGGCAGGGTGATCGTGAACGTCGCGCCCTGGCCGGGCCCGGCGCTGGCGGCCTCGAGGCGTCCGTGATGAAGCGCGATGAGGTCGCGCGCGATCGCCAGGCCAAGGCCCAATCCTCCGTGCTGCCTGGTAATCGAGCCGTCCGCCTGCCTGAACCGATCGAACACCTGCGGCAGGAACGCCGGAGGAATCCCGATGCCATCGTCCTCCACCGCGATGACGTAGGTCCTCTCCGACACGCTCAGCCGGATCTGGATGTGCCCCTCGTTGGACGTGAACTTGACGCCGTTGGACAGCAGATTGACGAGCACCTGCTGCAGCCGGTCCGGGTCGCCGGAGGCCATGCACGGCGAGGCCGGCAGGTCCGCCGCGATCACGATGCCCTTGGCGTCGGCCGACGGCCGGATCACGTCGATGGCGGCCTGGACGATCGCGACCAGATCGACAGCCGCGAGCTTCAGATCGAGCTTGCCAGAGACGATGCGCGAGACGTCGAGCAGATCCTCGATCAGCCGGACCTGCGCCCGTGCGTTGCGATCCAGCCGGACGATCGCCTGGTCGACGACGGCCGGATCGCGCGGGTTCGTGCGCAGGATCTGGAGCCAGCCGACGATCGCGTTCAAAGGCGTGCGCAGCTCGTGGGAGAGCGCCGCGAGGAATTCGTCCTTCATGCGGTTCGCGGCGCGCAGCTCCTCGTCGCGGCGCTCGATTCCGGAGACCATGTCATTGAAGGTCTCGACCAGGGTGCCGAGCTCGTCGTTGCCCAGCTTCCTGGCGCGGACCGTGTAGTCGGCGTCGCGGGAGATCTGCGCCGCGGTCTTCGAGAGGGCCGTGATCGGCCCGGCGATCTCGCGGTGGAGCCGGCTCGCGATCAGGATCGCCACGATCAGGCCCACGAACGCTCCGCACAGGGCCGCGATCGCCTGGACCCTGAGCTGTTGGCCCAGGAGCACTAACGAGCCCTCGAGGTACAGGGTGCCGACGCGCTGCCCTTCGAACCGGATCGGATGCACGTCGATGACCGTGCCGCCCTTGACCCACAGTTGATCCGGCGGCGGGAGGCTGGGGCAGCCGCGACCGGAGTCCCGCGTCATCTCGGCGAGCAATGAGAAGTTCAGGCTGTAGGCGCAAGCCAGCCGGACCGTCGGCGTGGCGCGCAGCGCGTTCAGGGTCTCGCGGGTCGCCTTGCTGTCCTTGAACGAGACCGCCGCCGTCAGATTGTCCGCGACAATCGACGCAAGCATGTCGACGCCCGCCTGGTAGCTGCGGCGGCCCAGCACGTAGGCGGACAGGAGAAAAATGATGGTCGTCAACACGACGGCCGAGATCGCCGTCGCCAGGCCGACGACAATCAGCTTCCGCCGAATCGGCAGATCACGGAAGGGACCGGGGGGCCTCAGCACGTCGGCCTCACACGCTCCCCCGGCGCACCGTCGCGGCGAGCCCCAGCAGCCGTGAGCTGATCCGCAGGCCGACCCGACGGGCGACGGCATCGTTGATGTCGAAGCGCGGATGGCCATCCACGATCTGCAATCTGACGATCCCCCCGTCGTCCAGGAACCGATCGTCGTCGCTGATGGTGAGAATCGGCAGCGAGCTCGCCTTGCGGAGAAGCAGCCGCCACGAGGCGCCCGAGTTCGGTCGGGAAGGCAGGACGAGCACGTGACACCCGTCGAGGTCGCGTTCGCGATCGACGCGGCGCACCGCGACGGGCAGGTTCTTCAGCGTCTCCCCCGATTCGAGCTCTTCCAGATCGGACGTGAAGGACGTCGACCCGGCGACGCACACATCGACGCTCCTGCGCCCCTCGAGCGCGCCCGGCGGCCAGTCGATGAACGGCACCAGCTTCGCGACGATCGCGGCCTCCAACCGCGTCTCCGTCAGGGAACGCTGCGCGTGGAGGCGTCCGGACCCGGCGAAAACCAGCGTCAGCGCCAGCAGGGCGGCGGGCGTACGGGAAGCGCGAGTCATCCGGCGTCCGTCTCTCGTGCTCAACGCTGCCAGGCCAATCGGACATAGACGCTGCGCTGCACTTCGACGGCCCCGCCGTTATCGGACGGCCACTCCGCGTGGTGATCGTGCAGCAGAATCCTGCCCGATGACGGAGACGTCGAGCCCCTCGGCGAAGCGGCGCCCGACCCGCAGGTTCCAGGTGCCGTATGACGGGATGCTCCCGGCCGGAAGCTCGGAGACGTAGCGGACGAACCCATCGAACGACCATCCCCCCTGGACGTCGATCGATGAACCGAGCTGGACCTGATGATGCGGGATCAGACCCTCGTAGCGTCGCTCCTGCGAGACGTCGCGGCTGCCTGCGTTCTTCGACATCACGACGTCGAGGTACGAATACCCGGCGGTGAGCCGCCACCAGGCTGTCGGCCGAACGTCGCCGGTGAGCTCGGCTCCGTAGCTGCGGCCATGCAGGCCGTTGGCGAACTGCACGGGCAGGATCAGCCGCGCGGGCCCCGGATCCGCTTCGACGAACGACGCCAGGAGCTCTGTGCTGAGCGTATCGTGGAGCACGTTGTAGAAGCCCGAGACGGTCAGGTAGATCGGTTCTCTGGGATGCGTGCGGTAGCCGAGTTCGTAGGCGACGAGCTTCTCCGGCTCGAACGACGGGTTGGGGAGCAGACGCACGAACGTCGGCGTCGAGTCCGCGCTGACCAGGCTGGTGACGGTGTAATCCGTCTCGACGCGCGACGGGGTCCGCACCGCCCGGGTGACGGAGCCGAAGAGCGTGTTCGCCCGGTCGGCCATCCACAGCAGCCGTGCCGTGGGCTGGAGCTCGAAGCCGCTGTAGGCGTTGTGCTCGAGCTTCGTGCCGAGCGTGAGCCGCCAGCGGTTCGGCACGAGCGCGACCTCGTCCTGGGCGAAGGCGCTGAACAGATTGTCGGTGCGGCGGTCGGGTGAGAACGCCGCCGGGGCGACGGCGTCGATCCGGCCCGTGGTGACCCGGTATCCGCCGCCCCACGTGATCGTGTTGCGGCGCATCCGTCCCAGCGTCTGTTGGAAATCCAAATCGAACGTGTCGCGGTCCTCCGAGACCGGCACTTCGTCCCGGTTCGTCCGGTCGTAGTACATCTGGAACTGGTAGTCGCGGCTGGTGCCGGTGTTCCCGCCGAGGCGCATCAGGAGGCTGCCGCCGGAGAGCGCCGCGTCGAGGTCCGTGGTCCGCGAGAACGGGCTGGTGTAGAGCGCGACCGTGGGGCGCTCGCCGAGCCGGCCGTCGTAGATGTCGCCCTCGAGCGTCAGACTTCGTGCGTTCGCCAGCGCCCAATCCGCGCGGAACCCGCCCTGGCCGGCGCGCCAGCCGTCGTAGTCGTTCCCGTTCGGATGGAACTCGGGCCCGCGATCGAATGCTTTGACATACGCCCGGTAGGTGAGCGCTCCGGCCGAGCCGCCGTACCGGAGGCTGCCGAACCCCCGCTCTTCCGACCCGGCGCCGGCGTTTACCAGCAGGCCCTGCGTCTCTCTCGCGGGCTTGGTGACGATATTGATGATGCCGTTGACGGCGTTCGATCCCCACAGCGTGCCGCCCGGACCGCGGATGATCTCGATGCGGTCGATGTCGGAGAGCAGCACGTCCTGCGTCTCCCAGTACGTGCCGGCGAACAGCGGCGAGTAGACCGCTCGTCCATCGATGAGGACGAGCATCGATCGGGCCAGCCGGTCCGCGAATCCCCGAATCCCGACCGCCCACGTGCCGCCGTTGATGCGCGCCACCTGCATGCCGGGCGCGAGTCGCAGGGCTTCCGGAATCGACCGCGCCCCCGACCGGCGGATGTCGTCCTGCGTGATCACGAACACGGCGGCCGGCACGAGCGCCGCCTCGTTCGGGGTGCGCGACACCGTCGTGACCTCGATCTGCATGAGCTGCTCGAGACTCATGCGTTTGAGGTCCTGCGTCGTCTGGGCGAACGCGCCGCTGCCCAGGACGACAACGAGCGCAATCGACAGCGAAAGACGGCCGGCGACGGTCACGAGACCCACAATAGCGCAGGCGGACGCTCGACCGGGTAGTATTGTCCGGTCCCGTGGGCGGGACGCGCGCGAGTCGCACAGAGGAGGCTCGAAGATGAAACGCCGTGACTTTCTCGCCGGCGCTGCCGTGGCAGCCCCCTTCGTGTTCGTGCGGCGGTCTGCGGCCCAGCGCGCCGCCGATTCGGCGAAGCTGGCGCGTCTCGCCATCATGAGCCTGAGCTTCGGCAGCTTGCTCAAGAATGCGAACGCGCCGGACAGTCCGACGCGCTCGCTCGATCTCATGGACCTCGGTCAGATGTTCGCGGACCGGTACGGCGTCCACAACGTGGAGCTCCAGCACAGCTATCTGCCCTCGACCGAGAAGGCGTGGCTCGAGGACTTCCGCGCCAGACTCGCGAAGACGCGCTCTCAGGTGTCGAACATCAACCTCGAATTCGGCGGGACGATGACGGCGTCCGCCGAGTCACAGGTCGGCCGGCTGCAGGCGATCGACCTCACCAGAGAATGGATCGACCACGCGGCCACGCTCGGGTGTCCGCGGGTCATGGTGAACCAGGGCGCCCTCTCCGAGGAGAACGAGGCGATCGCCGTCGCTGCGCTCCGGGCGATGGGGGAGTACGGACGCTCCAAGGGCGTGATGGTGTCGCTTGAGCCGCGCGGCGGCGGGGGCGGTCGGCGCGGCAGCGCGCCGCCGGCCGCGGCGGAAGCGCCGGCCTCCGCGCCGCCATACGTGCTGCTGGCAAAGGTCATCAAGGCCGCGGGGATCTACGCCAACGTGGACCTCGCCAATTTCGGCAGCCAGGAAGCCCAGCACGCCGGGATGCGGGCCCTGTTCCCCTACACCGTCGGCAACACGCACATGCGCCTCAACCCGGCCCAGTACGACCTGCCGACGGCGCTCCGGATGATGCGCGAGGAGTTCAAGTACCAGGGCATCTATCTGATCGAGCGAGGCATTCCGGCGGGACCCGACGTCTACGCCGACATCGAGCAGGTCCGTGACGTGGTGATCGAGCACATGTAGGGCCCCGGACCGAGCGGTTGCCCGACATGAGCCCTCTCCCCGAACCCAGCGGATCTGGCGGCGTCCGCGCGGCGCGCCTCTCCCGGCGCGCGAAGCTGTTCCTGCCGCTGCTCTCGATCCTGTCGCTCGTCGTGCTCCTCGGGATCGTCGAGCTCGCGATCCGGGTGTCGGGCATCGATACCGAGCTGGTCCCCAGCGAGAACGTGAAGATCGCGATCCCCGCCTGGCTCATGGCGGACGAGAACTTCGCGTCCGGCCTGCAGCCCGGGATCCGGGCCGTCGACGTGGCCTGGCTGCGGAACTTCACGGAAGCCCGGTACATCTGGACCCGACTGAAGCCGAACGTCGACGTCGACGCGCTCAATCCCTACGATCCGATCGAGCTCGCGAAGGGGATCACGTTCCACTTCTCGTCGAACGGAGACGGGTTCCGCGGGCGGGAGTTCGCGCCGAAACGGCCCGGCGTGATCCGGATCGTCTGCATCGGCGATTCGAGCACGTTCGGATGGGGCGTGGACGACGAGTACACGTACCCCCGGCTGCTCGAAGTCCGGCTCAATCAATCGGGCGGCACCCGGTACGAAGTCTTCAATCTGGGCATCCCGGGCTTCACCTCCAGACACGGGCTCGGCGTGCTCCGGCATTACGCCCTCGATCTCGATCCCGACATCTTCATCTTCAGCTTCGGGGCGAACGATCCTCGTCGGGTGCTCAGGCCCGTCGACGAGGTGCTGGCGCAGGACGACGGCTGGCGCGGGGCCGTGCGCTTCGCCGCGCTCCGGTTCGAGACGTACCGCCTCCTCAGGAAAATCGCGTTCAGGCTGCACGACCCGACGTCACGGCCCGGAGACGTGCGGCCGGCGGACCTCGTCCCCGCAGTGAGCGACGCGCAGTATGTCGCGAACCTCAAGACGATGACGCGCATCGCCCGTGGGCGCGGTGCGCGCTCGGTGCTGCTGGCCGTCTGCGCGCTGCCTCCCCAGGTCGAGGAGATGCGAAGCGTTGCCGCCGCGGCCCAGGTCCCGATCGTGGACGCCTACGGCCTGTTCGCCGACCGCTTCGAGGATCTGAAGGCCCATCGCGTGTATCCGGACGAGGTCCGGTACTACGAGAACATCTACGGGCTCGACGCCATGCGGGAGAAGTGGCGTCTCTACGTCACGACTGACGGGTGTCATCCCAATCGCGCCGGCATGAGCCTCATCGCCGATGCGCTGGCGGACGCCGTCGGCGGCACGAGTGCTCGCTGAAGGCACCCGCGTCGGCGGCCGTCCCCTTCACCGCCACCGGAACAGCTTCATCGCGAGCGCGAAACAGACGACCAGCCACGCGCCGAGCGTGCCCAGCTCGGGGCCGACCTGGGCCAGCGTCGCCCCCTGCAGCATGTGCGCCCGAAGCGCATCGATGACGGCCGTGAGCGGCAGCGCCTTGATCAGCGGCCGGACGAGGTCCGGGAAGCGCTGCGCCGAGAAGAACACGCCCGACAGGATCCACATCGGCACCTGGACCAGGTTCACCAGCCCGGAGACGGCCTCGATCGTCCGTGGCCGGCTGGCGAGCAGCAGGCCGAGCGCGCTGAACGACAGCGATGCCGTCACGCAGATGACGACCAGATCGAGGAGTGAACCGCGCACCGGCACGCCGAACACGACCATGCCGAACCCGACCGGCACGCCGACCTCGACGCCGAGGATCAGCATGCGCCAGAAGAGGTAGGACAGCAGGTAGTAGCTGCGCGGCATGGGCGTCGCGATCAGCCGCTTCGTCAGGTGGCGGCGGCGCGCGTCCACGATCGAGAACCCCAGGCCCCAGAGGCAGTTGCTCATGATCCCGAGGCCCACGAGTCCCGGGACGAGGAAATCGACGTAGCGCGATCCGGGCTCGCGAACCAGATCCTCGCGCACGCGCACCGGGTCGCGCCGCCCGGCGGCGCGCTGGATGGCGGCGTCCGCCAGCGATCGGGCGGCGCGCGCTTCCGGATTCGTCGCGTCGTACTGGAACACGACGCTTCCGTCCGGCCGCCGCTCGGCGAGCAGGACGACCCGGCCAATCGCCAGCGCGTGTCGCGCCTCCGCGTCGGACATCGCCGAGACGTCGAGCGAGGGCTCCGCCCGCATCGGCGCGGCGAGCGCCGGGGAGGTCGTCGCCACGGCCAGCACCTCGGCCGGCTGGCTTCGAAAGGCGAGTCCGAGCCCCGCCGTGAGCAGGACGGGGAAGAAGACGGCCCAGAAGACGGCCTCGGGCTCGCGCACGAACTCGCGAATCCGCACGAGTGTGAGCTCGACGAGCGGGTGGCGTGCGCCGGACGCGTCACTCATCGCGAAGGTGGCGGCCCGTGAGGGAGACGAACACGTCCTCGAGCGTGGCCGAGTGCGTCCGCAGCTCGGTCAGCGGGAGCTGCTGCCGGCCAAGCTCGTCGAGCAGGGCGGGCACGACCCGGTGCAGCCGGTACTGCCTGCAGCCGGACGCGGCCGTCCTCCATTCGCGCGTCGCCCACGCCGTCGATCCGCCGCAGCGCGTCCAGATCCGGACGCACCGCTCCGTCGGCGGAGAAGACGATGACGTGCTCGACGCCGAGCGACTCGATCATCTCGCGCGGAGTGCCGCGGGCAATCACCCTGCCGTGGTCGATGATCGCCACGCGGTCGCAGAGGCGCTCGGCTTCGTCCATGTAGTGCGTCGTCAGCAGGATGGTTCGTCCCTCGGCCTTGAACTTCTCGATCAGATCCCAGAGCTGTCGGCGCGCCTGCGGATCGAGGCCCGTCGTCGGCTCGTCGAGGAACAGCAGATCGGGATCGCCGACGAGCGCACAGGCCAGGGCGAGCCGCTGTTTCTGCCCGCCCGACAGCGTGCCGACACGCGCGTGGCGCTTCTCCTCGAGCTTCACGAGCGCGACGATCTCGTCCGGCGTCCGGCCCCGATCGAAGAAGCTGCGGAAGAGCGACAGCGTCTCGCGGACGGTGAGCTTGTCCGAGAGCTGCGTCTCCTGCAGCTGGATGCCGAGCCGCTGCCGCAGTCGGACGGCGTCGCGTGCCCAACGCCGGCCCAGGACCTCGACCTCGCCGCCGTCGGGCTCGGTGAGTCCCTCGCAGATCTCGATCGTCGTCGTCTTGCCGGCGCCGTTCGGGCCGAGCAGGCCGAAGCATTCGCCGGCGCGAACCTCGAGATCGAGCCCGTCCACCGCCACGACGTCCTTGTACCGCTTTCGAAGGCCGCTCACACGCATGGCGGGGAGCGCCGGCGGGCTGGACATCGCGCTAGTGTAGCGGAGCGGGGATGGTCAGAATGGAGGCGATGACGCAGCCCGAACCCTGGCTCCGAGGTCCCGTTCCAGGCATCCCATGGATGTTGCAGCCGGTGGCCCATGCCTTCGTCATGGCGCGGGAAGACGCCGAGCGCGCGGTCGAGGGGCTGACCGTCGAGGAGCTGTGGCGTCAGCCAGGCGGGGTCGCGTCGGCCGGCTTCCATCTTGCGCACCTGGCGGGCAGCACGGATCGGCTGCTCACCTACGCACGCGGCGAGACCCTGTCGGAGTCCCAGCGCGCGGCGCTCGCCCTGGAGGCCGCGCTCGCCTCGCTTCGGCCGCCGCTCGGCGATCTCCTGGCCGCCTGGCATCGCGCGGTGGACGCCGCGCTCGTCCAGTTCTCCACGACGCCTGACGCGACGCTTGCCGAGCCGCGCGTCGTCGGACGCGCCCGGCTGCCGTCGACGGTCATCGGGCTGCTCTTCCACGCCGCCGAGCACGCGTCGCGCCATACCGGTCAGATCGTGACGACGGCGAAGCTGGTGCGGACGCGTGCCGCTGGCGCGCAACCTTGATTCTGCGATTTGCGCACGGCCTCCGATCGGCGTAGGGTTGGGGATCGATGGCCGGAGAAATCATTCGCGTCATCCGTGGATTGCTGATCGCGGAGGTGTCTCTCGCGGCCGTGATCGTGACCGTTCTGTCGATCGTGTTCGTCGTTCGCTACGTCTTCCGCGCCCCACACCCGCGACGCTCCAGCTCGGCGAGGGTGGCGTCCCGCCGCACAAGGTAGCCCGATCCGGGCGTCAACTAACAAAGTAGTTGACGGGACGCCTGGCAACTATAAGAATAGTTGTCGAGCCATGTCTCACTTCACCGAGCGCGAGCTCGACGTCATGTCGGTGCTCTGGCGGCACGGGGGCTCGACGGTCGCGCAAGTCCGTGACCAGCTCGAGGACGCGCTCGCCTACAACACCGTACTCACAGTGTTGCGGACTCTCGAAGAGAAGGGGTACATCAGTCATCGCGAGGAGGGCAGAGCCTACCGCTACTTCGCCAAAGTGACGGCGGAGGCGGCTCGCCAGACGGCGCTCGGCCGCATGCTGGACCGCCTCTTCGGGGGATCTGCCGAGCTGCTCGTCACGCATCTCGTCGAGGATCGCGACCTCTCGCCTTCCGAGGTGAAGCGCCTGCGGGGGCTCATCGACGGCTCGGCCAAGCGGAGCAAGAGGCGATGATCGTCCAGCTCTGGGCGTACGCCATCGTCATCGGGATCCTGTTGGCCCTTGCAGGCGTCATGGCGGACGGGCTCGCCGCGACCGTTCGTCTCCCCCGGCGCTGGTCGTGGGCCCTGTTGCTGCTCGTCACTCTCGCGCTCAGCACGGTCAGTCCGTGGCTGCCATCGCTCCGATCGGATGCCGCCGGTTCCACCTGGACGGTGCGAGTCGTGGGCGCAGTGTCCGGGTCGGTCGCGGCCGTTGGCGATCCGGATTCGTCATGGTTGAATCGGGCTGCCGGCGGAATCTGGGCGCTCGGTACCCTGGCACTCGCCGGCGTGTACCTCGCCGGACGCGTCGAACTGCACCGCAGGCGGCGCGCGTGGGTCGAAGCGACGGTGCTCGGGATCCCGGTACTCCTCGCCCGGGACCTCGGTCCCGCCGTTGTCGGGTGCCTCGAGTCGCGCATCGTGCTCCCAGAGTGGGCGTTGCCATTCGCCGACCCGAGCCTCCGTCTGATGCTCGCGCACGAGCGCGAGCATCAGCGCGCGGGGGATCCGCTCCTGCTGCACACCGCCGGCTTCGCGGTCGCGGCCATGCCGTGGAATCCGGCAGCGTGGTGGATGTTCTCGCGATTGAAGCTGGCGATCGAGCTCGACTGCGATTCGCGGGTGCTGGCGTCCAGCACCTCGATGGACGCCGACCGCGCTCGCGTGGTCTACAGCGAGTTGTTGTTGACCGTCGCCAGGTCCCGTCCCGCCCACCATCTTCTCGTCACGCCGGCCATGCTCGAACGTGCGTCGCGCGTGGCCAGGAGGATTTCCGCCATGCATCTCGACCCTCCTCGCTTCGTCGGGATCCGGAACGCCGCGGCGCTGATGGCCACGGTGGCCTTCATCGTGCTCGCGGCATGCGTGCCGGCGCCAACGACGAATACACCGGCCGGCGGATTGGGCGGCCGCGGGCCTGACGTTCGCGAGCTCGATCCGGTCAGGCCCGGCCCGGGCGTGACATGGCCCAGACCCTTGAAGCAGGTCGCTCCCGAGTACACGCGGGAGGCGATGGACCAGAGGATTGAGGGAGAAGTCCACCTCTCCGCGGTCGTCGAGCCCGATGGCCGCGTCGACCGGATTCGTGTCGTCCAGTCATTGGATTCGAAGCATGGCCTCGATGAGGCCGCCGTCGAGGCGACGAAGAAGTGGGCCTTCGCGCCCTGTACCAAAGATGGGAAGCCAGTCGCATGCACCATCGAGATGGTGCTCGAATATCGGTTGAAGTGACCTCGGGAGCGGCCGGCGGAGGGCGCCATGCGCCGCGCCAGCCCGGCTCCGTCCCCGCGGCCGCAGCGGTTTTTCCGCCCCCCGCCCGAAACCTGGGCCCCCGACGTTCCGTAGAGCGTACCGGGCAGGGAGGACCGCTCCATGATGAAGGCCGGATTCGGGCTGGGCCTGGCAATGCTGCTGGTCAGCGGCTGCCACAACGGAACCGTCGTCGTCGGGGACACCCGCCGCGAGACGGCGGTCATCGATCTGGACCCCCTCGAGACCGCTCATGTCGTGCTCCGGATGGAGGCCGGAGAGCTGCGCGTGCAGAACGGGACGCCGAAACTGGTGGACGCCCGGTTCGCCTTCAACGTCGATGAATGGCGGCCGGACGTGAGCTACCACCCCCAGGGCGGTCGCGGCGAGGTGACGATTTCCCAGGGCAAGAGCGTGGGCAGCGGCACCGGCCGGACGGAGAACAGATGGGACGTCCGGCTGAATGACCATGTGTCGCTGGACGTCGATGCCCATCTTGGAGCGGGCGAGGCGACGCTCGATCTCGGAAAGATGAACCTTCGTCACGTCGACGTCCACGTCGGGGCCGGCGAGGTGAAGTTGGACCTGCGCGGCGACCCCACGCGCGATTACGACGTCGCCGTGCATGGCGGCGTCGGACAGGCCACCATCTACCTGCCGCGAGATGTCGCCGTCTCGGCGACGGCCTCGGGAGTCCTGGGAAGCATCTCCGCAACCGGGCTCGAGAAGCGCAATGGCGTGTGGATCAATCCCGACCGCGTGCAGGCCCCGGTCACCGTCCGGCTCGATGCGATGGGGGCGATCGGCGAGATTCGACTCGTCCGGTGAGGCCGGGCGGGAAGAGCCGGCGTGCTTCAGCGGTCCAGCAGTTCGACGGTCAGCAGGATGGTCCGCCCGACGATCTCGAGGCTGCGCTCCGACACCTTGTCGAGGGTATCCGTATTCGCGTGGTGGAATTCGCCCATCGCGTCGAACGCCGGCCCCATGCGCCCGAACTCGGCGTCCACGACGTCGACGGCCGGGATCCCTGCATTCAGGAACGGCACGTGGTCGTCGGTGATATCCATCTCGCGGTGGAAGAAGTGCTCGCCGTAGCCAAGCTGCGCGGCGGCGTGCTCGATGAAGTCCTGGAGCCAGCGTGTCGACTGCCTTTCCCGCGTGATCTGCAAATCCCTGTCGCCAATCATGTCGAGCAGGAAGAACGCCTTGACGCGCGGCACGACGCCCTCGGCGCGGAGCCGCGCCGCGAGATGGCGGCTGCCATAGAGCCCATCGCGGTCGCTGAAACCGACCACCGCCTCCTCCAGATCCGTCCAGACGAGCCAGATCTGCGCATTCGTCGGCTGGTCCTTCAGCGCGTCGGCAAGCGCGAGCAGAATCGCGGTGCTCGATCCGCCGTCGTTCGCACCCACGAAACCCCGCTGGAAGAGCGTGTCGTAGTGGCCTGCGAGGACGATGATCGGCTGCGGCGAGCCGCGGCGGCGGTTGAACTTCCCGATGATGGTGCGGACGGGAATCGGTCCGCGAGGCGTCTCGGCCGTGAACTCGTCGGTGTCGATCGTGGCGCCGTTGCGGCCGAGCACGTCGCGGATCAGTCGCTGCGTCTTCTCGTGTGCGGCGGAACCGGGCGGGCGCTCGCCGAACGCGACGACCTGCTTCGTGTAGGCATACGCCGCGGACGGGTCGAAGCGGATGTGGAGTGGCACGGTCGGCGGGGCAGCCTCCACTGCGGGCGCGCTGACCGCTGGGGGCGAGTCCTGAGGCGTTCCGCCGCACGCCGCCCAGACAAAGGGAAGCGCACAAGCCATCAGCCGGGACTTCATCGGCAACTCCTTCTTGCGATCGCGAACGCGAGAGGAATGGCGGTCGTCAGGGCAACCCCGCCCAAGACAGCCTGGGATGCTCGTGTTGACATTCAAGAGGAGTATGCGGATACTCCTCCTCGTATTCAACAGGAGTCCCTCGGGGCTCTGTAGGAGGGCGGCCATGACCGACGCAAGCGCCAGCCTCATTCATCTCGACGATCTGAAGAAGATCTTCTACACGGACGAGATCGAGACGCACGCGCTCGACGGGATCCACCTGGAGATTCGCCGCGGGGAGTACATCTCGATTGCCGGGCCGTCCGGCTGCGGCAAGTCGACGCTGCTCTCCATTCTCGGGCTGCTGGACACGCCGACCGAGGGCACCTACACGCTCAACGGGCGCTCGGTCGAAGACCTGCCGCTGGCCGAGCGGGCGCGCGTACGGAACCGCGAGATCGGGTTCATCTTCCAGAGCTTCAACCTGATTGGCGACCTCACCGTCTACGAGAACGTCGAACTGCCGCTGACCTACCGCGGGATGCGGGCAAGCGAGCGGAAGGAACGGGCCATGGCCGCCCTGGAAAAGGTGGGCATGTCCCATCGCGCGAAGCACCTGCCCAGCCAGCTCTCCGGCGGTCAGCAGCAGCGTGTGGCGGTCGCCCGCGCGGTCGGCGGCGCGCCGTCGATCCTCCTCGCGGACGAGCCGACCGGCAATCTCGACTCCAAGAACGGCGAAGCCGTCATGGACCTGCTGAAGGAATTGCACGGTGAGGGCGCGACCATCTGCATGGTCACGCACGATCCGCGTTACGCGCGGCACGCCGAGCGCAGCATTCATCTCTTCGATGGCCGTGTCGTCGAAGAAGACGCCACCCATGCGGGCGTCAGAGACCTGGAGGAGAGCGGGTTCGACATGCGGTGACGGTCACGGACTGAACTGCTAGAATCGCCGGGTGCCGAGAGCCGCGAGCATCCTCCTGGGGCTGACCGTGCTCCTGCTCGTCACGTTCGCGAACCCGTTCGCAGGCAACGTGCTTGGCTTCTGTCCGATTTCTGAAGGCCCGAAGGCCGTCGGAATCGACGTGATCGCCGCCGGGATCGATCTCTCGGCTGCCTGGCTGATCTATCGTGGCGTACGATCCTGATCAACGATCTCGGGACGTGGACAGCTCGGCCGAGCCCGTCAATGCGGTGAAGGCCGCACCGGATCCACGGCGCCGCTGCCCTTGGCCTCGGTCGCGTCAGTCCTGGTAGCCGGGACGAGCATTCACCGTGACCCGCCGCCCCTTGACCCGGACGTCGAGCCGGTGCCAGGCGCCGTGCGCCACCCCGACCGGCGTGTAGCCGAGGAGATAGCGGGATCGAAACTCCGCGACGATCGATCCGAGCGTGGCACCCAGGGCGCGGTCGGACTCCACCGAAAGCGTCCGGCCGCCGGTGGCGTCCGACAGATCGCGCAGGAACGACTGGTCGGCGCCGCCGACCGAGACGCCGAACAGCACGACGTCCGCCCGGCGAGCCGTGTCGAGGACCGACGCGGCCGGGAGGATGCTCGACGTGTCGACGCCGTCGCTGAAGACGATCGCCAGCCCACGTGTGCCTGGCGATTCGCCCAGCGTCAGGGCGGTGTAGGCCGCATCGAACAACGAGGTGTCGCCAGGATCAGGGACGGGCTGGAGCGCGTCGGCCGCTGCCGGCGCCGTGATCGACGTCAGCTGCCGCCACCGGACCCGGCTGCCGAACGTCACGACCGCCAGCCGATCCGCCGGCTGGAGCAGGGCCACCACCGATCCGGCCGCCGCCTGCAAGGCGCCGAGCCGCGCACCGCTGACGCTGCCACTCGTGTCCATCGCCAGGACGACGCCGAGCGGCACCTGCCCCTGGCTCACGCGGGCGATCGTCTGCGGCACGCCGTTGTCGCGCAGCTCGAAGTCGTCACGACCGAGACCCGCCACGGGCATCCGCCCCTCGGTCACGAGCGCGTCGACGAGAACCACGTCGGCGCGCGACGTGAACGTCGGACTCTGAGCCGACGCGACCGACCATCCAAGCGCGAGCGCGAGCGCTGCCGTGGCTATCCTCGTCCAGCGCGTGCTCACCGCCGCCCTCCCGGCGAATCGAAGCTCCTGCGGAGATCGTCCAGCAGGGCCCCGGCCGTTGGCGCGTGGGCGCGCGTGTAGGTCCACCAGGGATCGTCGGTGCTCAGATCCGTCGACAGAGACTGCAGCGCCTCGACGGCCCGCTGGCGATCGCCCGAGGCGCGGGCGATCTGACTGAGCGCCAGGTGTGCCGACTGCGCGCCGGGCACGAGCGCCGCCGCCCGCTCGAGCGCCTCTCTGGCCCCTGAGACGTCGTCGCGCGCATTCCGCTCGCGTCCCAGAAGCAGCCAGCCGTCGTACTGCAGGTTCAGCGTGAGTCCGGGCGTGGCAAGCGCGCGGACGAGCGCGGCGACGGCCTCTGCGTGCCGACGCCGTTCGCCGAGCACGTGTCCAAGCCTGAGGTGCGCTTCGGCCATCGAGGGATCGAGCCTCAGCGCCTTGCGCAGATCGGACTCGGCGGCGTTCAGCTCGTCCGCTCTCGGGGGAGCCAGCGCCGGTGCCGGCGGGCGCGCCAAGCCGCCCATCGGGCCGCCCAACGGTGCCGCAAGCGCCGGGGCGTTGCCAATCGCACGCTGAATCCTCGGGCTGGCATAGTCTTCGTGCATCGCTGCGCGGTACAGCAGCAGCCGCGCGTCGTTTTCGAACAGCCGCATGCCCGCCGCCAGATGGGGAATGAGCTCGGAATATTCGTTCCAGCTCTGGAGCTGCGCCGACGTCGCGTCGTACCAGCGCCGGGCAAACAGGTCGGCCGTCGGGCGCGAGAGCGAATCGACGAGCTGTCGCGCCAGCGCCCAGTGGACGGTCCCCATGTGGACAACGCGATGCTGTCCGTCGGCAAATTCGATGACCGTGCGATCCGAGGGCGACAACCGATAGTGCCCATCGTCGCCATGCGAGAGCACAGCCACGTCCGTATGCAGCAGGATGGCGCGGCGCAGGAAGGCATCGGGATCGTCAGGCGGCGACAGGCGAGTCGCGCGCGCCACGACGGCCGCGAGCTCGCCGTTCGACCACGACGCCAGCGTGGACACGGCGTCGTCGAACCGCCCGGGCGCGTGCGTGCGAACCGCGTCCACCCAGGCGTGTTCGAGATTGTCGCTCTGACCCGGCCCGGCGGCACCAGTGGCGACGACTGCGGCAACGACACAGCCGATGGTCGCGAGCCGTACGCGGTCGACAGCGGGACGAGTCATGGCCGCCTTCTACTCGCCTCGCGGCACCACGACCCACGAGCGCGCGCGCACGGTCACGCCGGATCGGTTCACCCGGACATCGAGGCGCTTCGGTTTGCCGTCGCGATCGCCGGGCTCCGGTGAGATCCCGAGCAAGTAGTACGACGCCGTTTCCGCGAGGATGTGGTCGAAGGCGTTGTCGCCACTTCCGGTGGAGACGGTGAACAGCTTGCCGCCGGCGGTGCCTGAAAAGCGATCGAGCCAGCGGCTCGAGATGACGCTATCGCGCACGAGGGTGGAGCTGGCTTGCCGGTTGGCTGCGGAAAACGACTCGAGATATTTCCAGTCCACGAACAGCGTGTAGACCGCGACGTTGACGCGTGCTGCCTCTTCACCGGCCAGCCCGCCGAGGTCGCCCACATCCGGCCGATGTCCGGGTGTGTCGCTCACCGTCATCCCGCCGCTGACCAGGACGAGGGTCTTGCGTCCCTCGGTCGCTGCCAGCCCGCGGAGAATCTCCCTGAGCGCGCCGAGACTATCGGTCGCCGCCGTCTCGAGATACAGCACCTGCATCCGGAGCGCCTGCTGCACCTCGAGCGCGCAGGTCGGATCGGGCCTCCCGCCGCAGATCCGGAAGACAGCCGCGCCGCCGCCGTCCACGATTTCCGTGGGCGTGAGCTGGAAACGGCTCGATGGCGGAGGCAGCCGGGAGCCGGTCACCCGATCCAGCGCGGCGATGACCGTCGCGTGATTCGTCGTGGGCGCGATCGCGGGCCCGGCCGGATACGCGTACAGACCGACGAGATCCGTGGGCTGCAGACGGCGGACGAATTGCGCCGCCGCCTCGGCGACGCCTCGCGAACTGGCCGCGTCGAAGCTGCCGGTGTCTACGGCGATCGCGAACACGCGAGGCCGCACCTTCGCGGGCGTGGGATTGGTTGTGGGCTCGGTCGGGGCGGGAGCGGCGGTCGTCGTGGGCGGCGGTTCTCCGTAGTCAATCAACTGGACGGACGCGACGGGCCGTCGATGGCCGCCGACCGACACCCGAAAGTCTCCGGTCTGAAGGCCCCTGACGGGCGCTCCGCGCTTGTCGACGACTTGAACATCGACGGCGATGAGATCGGTCCCGGCATGGAACACCGGCGCCTGCGATTGGACGTACGTGGTCAGGCTTACGACGGCGGCGAGGGGCAGGAGCCGATGCGCGCGCAGTGTCCGCTGACGGCCAGCCATCGGCATCACCGCTGGTCGCGGTCGAACGTGGATTTCACGTCGACCTGGAACCGCCGAAACCTGCCGTACACGGCGGTGCCGGTGACGCGCGATCCGTCCGGCTGCCGGTAGTCCTCGGTCATCTCGACCGGGATCGCGACGGCGAAGCCCTCACGCCGATCGAACAGCGTGGTCAGCGTCGCGGAAACACCCGGGCTCTCGACCATCACCTCGGCTTTGACCAACGCGCCGCTCGCATCGTTGATCCACACGCGGCCGCGCATGGGCATGTCGGTGCCGCTCGGACCGTGAATGACGGTCGGGCGCTCGCGTTCCACGAATTCAGTCCAGACGACTCCGGCGATGTGGGACTCGGGCTTCGGCCCGGCAAACTGGAAACGCCCTTGCTGCGAGCGTCGCAGGACGTGCAGCACGAGCAGCGGATTGTTGACCGTCCGGATCACGCCGATGTTGTACCTGGCGCTCTCCTCGGTGATGTCCGCGGCCCGCTCGGCGGAATCTGCAGTCGGCTTGACGAACAGGTCGGTCAGACGCTGCTGGTGATCCCGAATCGGACGGCCATCGACCTGAAACACGTCTCGGAAGGGCAGCCATTCGCCGGACTCCGTGGTGCGGACGAGCAGGAAGTCCGACACCAGCTCGCGGTGGCGCGCGAGCGGTCCGCCGACGTACGTATGTCCTTGGGGAATCACGGTCTGCGAGTACCGCTCCTCCGCGACGATGTTGGAAAACGAGGCCTCGAAGCGGTCGACGTACGTGGCCGCGCGCGCGAGCAGGGCAGACGTCGGGTCGACCGCGCCCCCATCCTGCGCTGTCGGCGCGACCACCGCGACGCAGGCCGCCATCGCTCCTCCGACCGTCCATCGAACGGCGAGCCCGGCTCGCTTCATCGTCAATCTCCTTTCAGGAGCGGCAGCGGATCGATGCCGGCGGCGCGCCGCGCCGGCAGCACGGCGGCCAGGACAGCCGCGCCCGACAGCACCGTGGCCGCGGCGGCCATTGCGGCAGGATCGGCCGCGCCAACACCGGGATCGAGGACGAGGACGCGAGACGCGATGGTGACGCCTGCCGCAAGGCCCGCCGCCGCTCCCGCGCAGGCCATCGCAATGGCTCGACCGAGCACGCGTCCGCCGACTCGACCCGGCGACCCTCCAAGGGCGATCCGCAGCGCGATCTCCCGCGACCGCCGTTCGACGGACCACGCCACCGCGCTGTAGATCCCGATCCCCGCGACGATCATGGCCAGGGCGGCGAACGTCCCGACGAACGTGCCCGTCAGCCGCTGGGTGCCAACCGCCTCGTGGATGAGATCCGTCCCCGTCGAGACCCGCGCGATCGGCGCGGCCGGCGCCACCCGCGACCATGCGCGAACGACGTCCGGCAGGGCTGCGGCCGCCGGTCCCGTTGTCCGCAGAATGACGTGACGCGCCAGCGGGGAGCTGCCCGCAATGGGTCGATAGAGATACGGCATGGGCGCTTCGTCGATCGACCGCCATTTGAGGTCGGGCACGACGCCGACGACCTCGAGGCGCAGCGACGGCGTCGCCCAGTGGAGGAGCTCCACGGCGCGGCCGACGGCCGGCTCGGTGCCCCAGAGCCGTCTTGCGAGCGTCGCGTTCACGACGGCGACCGGGCGCTCCGACGTCGCGTCCGCGTCGCCGAACGCGGCTCCCGAGAGCAATGGAATCTGAAGCGTGGAGAAGAATCCCGGGCTGACGTGCTGTTCGAGCGCGATCTGCGGCACAGCCGTGGCCTCTCCCGCCCGGCGAACGTCGCCGCGGTTGTATGAGAACTGGAGCGGAGACGTGATGGACAGAGCGGCGCCGGCCACGCCCGACCCGTCCCATGCCTCGCGCCTCAGCGCCTCGTCTGGAATCGGCGTCCGGGCGCTCGAGGCCGGGCGAGGTGCCAGGGCCAGATCGACGAGATGCGCGGCGTCGTACCCGAGCGGCGCGCTGTACGCGGCCAGCACGCTGCGGGTCATGAGCAGCGAGACGAGCAGCAGCACGGCGGTGATCGCGACCTCGGCGGCCACGAGCATCTGGCCGAGCCAGGGCGCGCGCCGGCGACCAGGTCGACCGCGGTCGTCGCGCAGCCGGGCCAGGACGTCCCGGCGCGTCGCTCGAACGGCGGGAACGACGCTCGTCCCAACGGCTGCCGCGATCGTGACGATGGCGCAGAAGAGCAATTCCCTTGCGGTGAGGTGGAGATGCACGGTCAGCGCCATGCCCAGCGCCTGGGGGAACGTCGTCATGACGCCTTGCAGGAGACGGGCGACGATCAGCGCGGCCACGAACGCCGGTGCGGCCAGCACGAGCGGCTCGATCAAAAGCTGGCGGACGAGACGTGAACGGCTGGCGCCGAGCGACGCGCGGACGGCCAGTTCTCGGTGCCGTCGCACCGATTGCTGCAGCAGAAGGTTCGTGATGTTGACGCAGGCGAGCAGCAGCACGAGCGTCGCCACCGTGCCGAGCATCGCCAGCGTGCGTACGAAGGCAGGACCGTTGGCCGGCCAGAACTTCGACTGCGCGGCCGGAAGCAGCTTGAACGCGGGCGCCGGTACGGTCCGGCCGTCGCGCCCGAGGCGGCTCGCCCATCTGTCGACGGCTGCCTGCGCGGTCGACAGCGTGGCGTCCGGGCGCAGGCGGGCCAGTACGGCGAGCACCGCGATGTCCGGCTCGTGCAGCGTGCGGTCCGAGGCCACCGTCGACAGCGGAACCCACACCTCCGGTGCCGGGCCCCACGTCAGGTCGTGCTCGGTTCCGTAGATCGCGGGCATCACGCCGACGACCACGACATCCCGTTGGCCGAGGTGAATCGTCTGGCCGACGGCGTCTGCCGGCGCGGCGTCCGACGACAGCCGGCGCCAGAGCCGCTCGGAAATGACCGCCACTCCGGGGTCCCTCTGATCCGCCGGCCCGAGCACGCGGCCCGCCAGCGGTGGGGCACTGAGCACCGCAAAGTAATCCTCTGTCACGGCCTCCGCGCGGATCGCCTGCGGCTGGCCACCCGCGCTCACGCGCATGGTCAGCCGGTCGTACGCGGCGAGCGCACCGAACACCGCGATGTCGGTCGTGAGGCCGGTGAAGTCCGGGTAGGACACACCTTGGTACCTCGCGGTGCTGCGATCGATGCCGTACATCGAGACGATTTCGTCCGGATTCGCGACGGACAGCGGTCTCCAGAGGATTTCGTCGATGACATCGGCGATGGCCGTGTTCGCGCCGACGCCGAGGGCCATGGTGAGGATCAGCGCCGCCGTCAGGCGCTTCTGACGACGGAGGCCTCGGCATGCGAGCAGGACGTCCCGCCACACGTCTTCGAACGCGCGCGTGCCGTACGCGTCGCGTACGTCCTCCCGCGCCTGCTCGATGCCGCCGAGCGCCAGCGCGGCCTGCCGCCTGGCCTCCGTCCGCGACAGCCCCGCGCGGACCCGCTTCTCCGTCTCGCAGTCGAGATGGTCGCGCAGTTCGTCAGCGAGCTCGGCTTCGACGTCCCGCCGCCGCCAGAACCACGTCACGCGGTGCCGGAGATCGGCCCACATCAGCCTTCACTCAGCACGCGGCCGATGATGCTCGTCAACCGGCGCCACCCGCGGACGCCCGCCTCGAGTTGGCGGCGGCCGGCGGCCGTGAGCTCGTAGTACTTCGCGCGACGGTTGTTGTCGCTGGTGCCCCACGTGGCGCGGATCCAGCCACGCCGCTGAAGGCGGTGGAGCGCGGGATAGATCGAGCCCTGCCCGATCCGCAGTGAGTCCTTGGACATCTGCTGCAGGCGCTCCGACACGGCCCACCCGTGCAGCGGTTCGAGCGCGAGCGTCTTGAGGATCAGCACGTCCAGCGTGCCCTGTGGCAATCCGATGCGAGCCTCGCCCACGAAGGCCTCCTGCGGCTGATCCCTTGCTCTTCGACAGGAATGTTACCGCAGTTCCTGTCGAAGCACAAAGAGGGACGGCGGAGCGCAGGCTCAGGTCGGAGCGCTCGTGATCGATGGGGGGGCGCGGCGGTGGCCGGTGGGACTGGAACGGTGGCTGGCCCGCCAAGAGCGAGAGGCCCTCGGTCCTATTTCTGGGAACCGGCCGCCGGAATCTGTACGTCTTCGCCGTGCAGAACGGCGACGATCGTCCCACTTGTCACGACAACAGAATGGAGCTTCCATCCGGCCGCGGAGTACTTGTTCAAGTCGTCGGTCATCTTCGGCGCGCTCACGGCCGGCCATTGAAGCACGCAGTAATTCGTCACGGAGAGCCTCCTCCGGAATTCTAGCGCCGATCCAGCGTGGGCCGAGATTCAGCGTGTCCAAGACTGATCCCGACCTTGACATTCGACAACACGATGGACAGTGTGTTGTCGAGGAGGCCGTGAACGGACAGCGGTGGTTCCTTCGGCTGTTGCACGCCTACCGCGGCATCGAACGTCGGGCGGAGGCGCGTGGCGTTCTGCGCGTTCGATGGCTCGACGAAGGCGTGAGCACCGTGAAGTACGCATGCCGGTCCCTCCTGAGGGCACCCGCGTCTGCGCTCTCGACCGTCCTCGTCCTGTCGATCGGGATCGCCGGCATGACCGCGATGATGGCGCTCGTCTACGGCGTGCTGCTGCGGCCCCTGCCCGTTCCCCAGCAGGACCGGCTTGTCGTCGTCTGGAAGGCGCTGCGCTCCAGCGGGTTCGCACATTATCCCTTCGGCGCTGCCGATATCCGGCGAGTGGCGGAATCAACCCGTCCTTTCGAACAGGTGGCCGGCGTGGGAAGGGCCGGTGCCTCTCCGGTCGCGGTCGTCGAGAGCGGCGTCGCACGGTACGCGAACGACGCGTGGGTGACCGGCGGCTTCTTCGACGTGCTCGGTATTCGGCCCGTGCGGGGCCGGATGCTCACCCGCGACGACGACCTCGATGGGGCCGAGCCGGTCGTCGTGATCGGCCGTGGCCTATGGCAGCGGTGGTATGGCGGGTCGCCGGAGGCGATCGGGCGGCAAATCACGATCGGCCATCGCAGCTTCCGAGTCGTCGGGATCGTCCCGTCCGATCTGGACTATCCGCGAGGCGCGGATCTCTGGAGAACGCCGGCCTCCGTCGACGGATTGTTCCGCGACGCCGCTCGAAGCGAGGTCGATCTCGTGGGCAGGCTCAGGCCTGGCGTGACGATCGAGCAGGCGACCGCGCAACTGACCGCGCTGGTACGGCGGCTGGAGCTCGAACGACCGGCGGGCGCACCCCGCGGTCTCGTGCCGGTCGTTCATACGCTCGAACAACAGGTGGTCGGTGACGTGGGTCCTGTCATGACCTCGCTCTTCCTCACGGTCGCGCTCGTGCTCTTCATCGCGATCGCGAATGGGGCGAATCTCCTGCTGATGCGCAACGAGGCTCGCCGTTCGGAGTTTGCCGTTCGACTGGCACTCGGGGCCGGTCGGGGCCGGATCGCGGCTCAGATATTGGCCGAGGGCGTGACGTTGACCCTCATCGCCGGTGCGGCGGGGCTCGCCGTCGTGTGGATGTCACTCCCGAAGCTTCTCGCGCTCGTCCCCGATGGCCTGCCGCGCGTCGAGTCCGTACGCATGGATCCGATCGTGGTCCTGTTCGCGGTCGGGCTCGCGCTCGCGACGGCAGTGTTGACCGGCGTGGCACCGATCCTGTCGGTGGGTGCCGATCTCGTGCCCACCTTGAGAGCAGGTGGGCGCGGAGTGATTGGATCGCGGTCGAGGCGTCTCCGTCGCGGCTTCGTGGTCGCGCAAGTGGCGCTTGCCGTCACCGCGATGGCCGCCGCCGGCCTGCTGACCCGCACACTGCTCCGTCTTCAAGCGGTGGACACGGGCGTCGCCGCGGACCACCTCGTCTTTGCCACGCTCTCGGTGCCGAACGCAGAGCAGGCGGATCGCCCTCGCTACGAGGCCTTTCTTCGTGCCACGATCACGCGCCTCGAATCGTTGCCCTCGATCGCGGCCGCCACGCCCATCAACAATCCTCCGTACTCGGGAGGATGGGACGTTCCACAAGTGTCGGCCCAGGGCCAGACGCCGGAGCGCGCCGCCGCAAATCCATCGCTCAACCTCGAGTCGGTCTTTCCGAACTATTTCCGAGCGCTCGGCGTGCCGCTGCTCCGTGGGCGGGCGTTCACCGATGCCGATCGACAGGGCACACCTGCCGTGGCAATCGTCAGTGACGACGTCGCCGCGCGTGTCTGGCCAGGGGAGGATCCGATTGGCAAGCGCCTCCAGATGGGGCGCCCGGGTTCCCGCGATCCCTGGCTGACGGTGGTCGGCGTGGCCGGTGCGACCCGCTACCGCGAGCTGACCACCCCGGTGCCGACCCTCTACCTGCCCGCGACGCAGTTCCTGATGACCGCGCAGGTGTTCGCCATTCGAACGACGGCATCCGCACACCAGGTGGCATCGATGGCGCGCGATGAGCTTCAGGCGCTCAACAGGTCGGTTCAAGTCACGCGCGTGATGCCGTTTGTCGACATCATGGCCCGACCGCTCGCGCGCCCGCGGTTCAACGCCGTGCTGTCGGACGTCTTTGGTCTGGTCGCGGTGCTCCTCGCGAGCGTCGGCCTCTATGCGGTGATGGGAACCTACGTCCGGCAGCGGGATCGAGACATTGCGCTGCGTGTGGTGCTTGGGGCGACGGCTACCGACGTCCGTCGGCTCGTGCTGGGCGAGGCCCTCGCCCTGGCAGCCGTAGGCGCCGGCATCGGACTCGCGGGAGCGGTCGGCGCTGCCCGGCTGGTCCGCAGCACGCTCTATCAGGTGTCGCCACTCGACCCGGTGGCCATCCTCGGCTCGGCCCTGGTTCTCCTGGCGGCGTCCGCGCTCGCGACCTACCTGCCGGCGAGGCGTGCCGTCCGTGCCGATCCCGTCGCGCTCCTGCGTTTGGAATAGCTCGATAGCATCCTGCCAAATCGCTCCGGGACGCGAGCGAGGTCCACTTGACGTTCCAGCCTCCTCGTGCGATGCTTCACTTGAATGTCTAGCACAGACAGGCCGGGCGTTGAGCTCCTGCAGGGCGCCCTCGACCTCATCGTCCTTCGCGCGCTCGCCTCGATGGGGCCGCTTCATGCGTACAGCCTGGCGGCCCGGCTCGAACAGGTCTCGACGCACCCGCTGACACTGAACCAAGGCACGCTGTACCCGGCGCTGGTCCGACTCGAGCAGCGCGGGTGGATCAAGGGGTCGTGGGGCAGGACCGAGAACAATCGCGAGGCGAAGTTCTACGCGATCACGGCGGCGGGCACGAGGGCGCTGGCGAAAGAGACCGAACGCTGGCGCCGCCTCGCCGGATTCGTCGACGACCTTCTTCTGGACGAGCCATAAGCGCATGGCCGCGCTGCGCCGCTTTCTCCGCAGGCTCGCACACGCCGTTCGACCCGACGCCGCCGAGCCAGAGCTCGATCGCGAGATCGCCTCGCACCTGGCGATGCTCGAAGAGCGGTTCGTACGCGGCGGCTTGACGGCGGAGGCCGCGCGCACGGCGGCGCGACGCGCGCTCGGCGGCATCGAGCAGACGAAGGAACGGCACCGTGACGAGCGGTCGTTCGCATGGCTCGACGGTCTCCGTCGCGACGTGCCGTACGCCATCCGCGGCCTGCGACGGAGGCGCGGGTTCACCGGGGCCGCCGTGCTCACGCTCGCGCTCGGCATCGGCGCGACCACCGCGGTCTTCAGCGTCGTGAACACGGTGCTCCTGGAGCCGCTGCCGTACAAGGATGCCGATCAGCTCGTGCGGGTCGTCGAGCGAGCGGCCCCTGGAGACCCGGGCGGCCCGCTGCTGCGACGCATCACGATGACCTGGGCAGAGCTCGTCCAGTGGCGGCAGCGGTCCAGCACGCTGTCGGATCTCGTGTATTCCGTCAGGCCGCCGATCACGCTCATGCCGACGTCGAACGGGTCTACGCGCTTGACGGGTGCACTGGTGTCGTCGAATACGTTCACGGTTCTTGGTGCAACCGCACGGCTCGGCCGCACGCTCGGCCAACAGGACGACGCCGCCGGCGCCAACACGGTCGTCATCAGTTCGGCCGCGTGGCAGAGATACTTCCTGGGTGACCGCGGGGTGATCGGCCGCACCATCGAGCTCCAGACACTCGGACCAGAGGCCGGATTTCTCGACGGCACGCCATTGGTCATCGTCGGCGTCATGCCGGAGGGTTTCGACTTTCCATTTCCGGACTGCGACTTCTGGGCGCCGATCAGCGAAGGTGCGCCGGCGCGGACGCGGTTGAGCGGAGACGTGATTGCACGGCTCCGGAATGGCATTTCCATTCAAGCCGCGACCGGCGAAGCCAATTCCATCGGCGAGGCATTGCGGCCCAAGCCAACCTCCGGCCCGCTCGCCAAGCCCCTTCCGCCGGGCGAGCGGCGGTTCATCGTGGAGGGCATGAAGGAGCAGATTGTCGCCCCGAGCCGGCAGGCGCTTCGCGTTCTGGCCGTTGCGGCGAGCGCCGTGCTGCTCATCGCGTGCGCCAACGTCGCCGGCTTGTTGTTGGCGAGCGGCACCGCACGTCAGCGTGAGGTGGCGTTGCGTCTGGCGGTGGGCGCGACTCGCGGACGCGTCGTTCGCCAGTTCCTCACGGAGAGCGCCGTTCTGGCCGCCGTCGGCGGCGGCGCAGGCGTGCTCGTGAGCATTGGCGGAGTGCGGCTTCTTCGCGAATTCGCGTCGCCACTTGCTCCGGGGCCGTTTCGGATCTCGTTCGGCGGCGCGATGCTGCCACGCCTTCACGAGGTCCAGGTGGACGCGAAGTTGCTGCTGGTCGCGATTCTCGTGACGGGCGTGACGGCGATGCTCGTTGGCATCATCCCGGCACTGCGGGTCTCGCGGGTCGATCAGGCACGGGGCATGAATCAACGGGGCGCAGCCGGACAGACCGGCGCTCGTCGTGGTGGGATGGGCCTGCGCGACGTGTTGGTCGTCGGCCAGCTTGGTATCGCCATCGTTCTCCTCATCGGGGCAGGGCTGCTGATCAACAGTTTCGAGAAGCTTTCCAACCTCGACCCGGGATGGAACGCCTCCGGAGTCCTGAACTTCTATCTCGTGATGCCGCAAGACTATCCAACCGCGCGCAAGGCAGCGCTCGTCGACGATGTCTTGAGCGAGCTTCGTCGCATGCCTGAGGTGCGGAGCGCGGGCTTCACCTATGCCGGGCCGCTGCTTGGTCTGGTCGATACGCTCGGCGTCTTCGTCCCGCCAGGCCGAACCGTCGAGCAGATGCGTGGTGGTCCCGATACGCCGCACATTCGCGCCGTCAGTCACGATTATCTGCAGACGATGGGCGTTCGGCTTCTTGCCGGTCGATGGTTCCACGCGACGGACGACGCCGCGGCGCCGCCGGTCATCGTCGTGAACCGCAAGGTCATGCAACGGTTCTTCGACAACGAGAACCCGGTGGGGCAGATGGTTCACATGGACGGACGCATGGACCTGCCACCGCAGCAGATCATCGGCGTCGTCGAGGACATGCGCCAGGGGCGGCTCGATCGGGAGCCCGCGGCGCAGATGTTCCTCGACTATCGGCAACTGCTGGCGCTCACGCAGGCACGGAACCTGCCGACCCCGGTGCAGGAGCGCCTGGCGTTCGGGTTTCTTTCGTTCGTCGTCCGCACCGATCGTGATCCGTCGACACTGTCGCCCGCCGTGCGATCGCTGATCGCCCGCCTCGACCCCGCGGCGGGTATCGACGCGATGCTGCCGATGGAGGAGCTGGTCGGCGCCTCGCTGACACGCCAGCGCTTCTATGCATTGCTCCCGGGCCTTTTCGCGGTCATCGCAACGGTCCTGGGAGCGGTCGGCATCTACGGGGTCGTGGCCTGTGCCGTCGGCCAGCGCACTCGGGAATTCGGCGTACGCATGGCGCTCGGAGCGCAGCCGCGCCAGATCCTGGGACTGGTCTTGCGTCGCGGGATCCTTCTGACGGCGCTCGGCATTCTGATAGGAGTCGGCGGCGCGCTTGGCCTCACCCGTTACCTGCGCGGTATGCTCTTCGACCTCACTCCGCTGGATTCCCCGACCTATCTGACCGTGACCCTCTTGTTCGCCGCCGTGGCATTGGTGGCGGCATATATACCCACTCGGGTTGCCACCCGGGTGGATCCGACGGTGGCATTGCGGTCAGAATGATGCGGCGGTGCGCCGAGAACGAGTTGGATGCGGCGTAGGCAAGACAGGCCCGCACATCATCGGCAAAGGCGCGCGCCAGCGCGACATAATGCGCGAGACGATGGAGGCGTCGGCTCCATCATTGGTTAGCCCGCGTGCCGCTGAAGCCCCCGGCGGTAGCAGAGGACATCTTGCGTGATGCCGGCCGCGATATTAGGGAACTCCACTTGTCGGTTCCAACTCGGATCCCGTTCGAAGCCGCACTTCTCCAAGACGCGCCATGATGCACGGTGCTGGGGGTGACACAGACCGTAGAGTCGCCTCACGCCGATGTCGGTGGCGACCTCCACCACGGCGGTCAGCGCCTCCGTTGCGTAACCCTTTCCCCAGGCGTCCGTCGCCAACACGTAACCTGTGATCGCTTGCCCGCCCGGCTCGAGGCCGAGACCTGTGCTACCAAGCAATCGACCATCGGCCCGCGCCCAAATCAGGTAGGGCCCCGCCCCCTCACGCTCCCACTGAACGGCGCTGAATGCCAAGAACCCCTCCGTATCGGCGACCGTTCGATGCTTGGGCCATCCCAGGTACCTTGTCACGTCATCGTCACTGGCGTACCGCCGGAATACGGCTTCGGCATCCGCAGCCACGGGTGCCGATAGCACGAGCCGAAGAGTTTCCACGAGCGGCGGCGCTTTCATGAGTTCTTCCCGGACCGCAGTCGCGCGTTCGCGGGCAAACGACCGCGGTTTCAGACGCGGCACGCTCAGGATGGCACCGCGCCCCGTCGGCTGCAACCGCTGGTTCGGCGGCACGCTGTCTACGCCTCTTCGCTGAACTCCGGCCTGTATACGGCCGTGCCGGTCGCGCCCGACATCGTCGTCTCGTTGAGCACCAGAATCATGAAGACGTCGTCGGGCACTTCCCAGTCGCAGCTGATTCCGAGAGGTCGCGCTGGCCTGAAGCCGAATCGTGGATAGAAGCGGTGTGCCATGACCACGTCAAAAGCGCAGCCGGTCTGACGCAACCAAGCGTTGCCGGCTTCGACCAGTTTCGTTCCAATACCTTGGCGCTGGACTTCCGGGTCGACGGCCATGGGCCCGAGAGCGCAAGCGGGTGTATCGAAGCTGCGCTTCCCGTCGCGGTATATGACCGCGTCGTGACTCGCCGCCGAGGAGCTAGAAGGCGCGCCGCCTACG
Organism: uncultured Acidobacteriota bacterium; assembly: GCA_963764505.1. Lineage (GTDB taxonomy): Bacteria > Acidobacteriota > Vicinamibacteria > Vicinamibacterales > SCN-69-37 > CAVXSP01. The sequence goes on from CAVXSP010000004.1 coordinate 121,617, forward strand.
CATCATCCGAGGAGATCATCAACGGCGCGGCGAAGTCTCGGCAGGTCGCTGTCGACAACACCCCACACGATCTCGAGCTTGATCCCGAAATAGTCGTGAATCACCTTGTCGCGGATACCGGCTATTTGTTTCCACGGAATGTCCGGCTGCTTTGACTTCGTGTCGTCGGAAAGCTTCTTTACGGCCTCGCCGATGACCTGAAGCTTGCGCAGCGTCGCATCCTGCCGGATACGCTCAGAGAAGAACGCTTCTCGGCCAGCGCTTGTGTAGGACTCGATGTCCTGCAGCGCGTCCCGGATGTGCTGCAGATAGATGCGATCGTCCTTCACAGGGTCAGTGCTTCAGCCAGGATCCGCTCATGCAAATACGGACTCAGGCCGCCCTCGGTCTGGACGTCAACCTTCCGGCCGAGCAGTTGTTCGAGATCTTGCTCAAGGCCAATCACGTCAAGCAGCGTCCGGCCCGCTTCAACATCGACCAGAAGGTCGACATCGCTGTCCACTCGTTGATCACCGCGGGCGAACGATCCGAATACACGAACGTTGCGCGCCCCGTGTCGCGCAGCGAGATCGAGGATGTCCTGTCGGCGCTCCAAGAGAGACGAGGGAACCATGGAGCGATCATAGCCGGCGGGCCTCACAATTGCAGTGTCGGACGGACATCCTATCCGCCAGACGCGCTCGTTCTCTCGCATCCACTCGATGAGCGCCTCGGCCTCGTTCGGCCCGCGAGCAGGAGACGTAAGCAGGTCAGCGGCGATTTGGGATGCGGCCGCGATCTTGAGACCGTCACGGTCCGACGTCCGGTCCATCACGATGTCGTCGAACGGCTGCACCAGAGCGACGTTCATTCCAGCGTCAGCTGCACGCAGGTCGAGTTTTTTCGCGAGACGATCGACGTCATCGGCGTAGCACAGCAGCAGGCGGGCGGGTGCCACCGGTGCGAGCAGGTTCGCCGCCCAGGATCCTGTCACGACGTAGCCCCCGCGCAGGGTTTCTAGAGTGTCCACAACCGGCTGAAGTCCGCGCGGCGCGAGATACCAAGCCACGCGGCCCCGCTTGAACGGAGAATACTGTTCCGACCAGCGCCGAATCAGCGCCGGCCAATCAATCTCGGTGATGGGCCCCCGGCCGGTCCGAACGACGATGGCCTCCCGCTCGAGAAACTGAACAACCCGTGACGCGTAGCCGGCATCGATCGCCGCTCGCCTCGCAAGTTCCCGGAGGCCCACCGGCGGCGTGAAGTCGCACAAGGCGCGGACCAGCCGCCCAGCCTTGGCCCCCTTGAGAGAGCGGCGCTCGCGCGTCATCGGTTCCGGGTTCTCATCAGCTCCGCGTGCGTCGATAAACAGCGCAGGCTTGGACAACGAAAGATGAACGTTACCGGTGAGGTCGGCGTAGTTGAAACCCGCATCCCTGAGGCGCTGCTGAGTCCGAGGGCTGAGAAATGGGACCAGCATCAGGATCGGGCTGGCCGAGCCCAGTTCTCGGCCGCGGACGAGGTCCTTAACGTGCTGCGGCTCAAGAGAGGCCTTCGTCTGGACAAGGATTAAGGCGCTTTCACCACCAGGCCCCGTGAGCCTCAGCACGGTATCGGCGGCCCTCCCTTTTCCTTCGCGGCTGCCTCGAGACGGCCGGTTCAACCGCCAGCCCGGCGGCAGTCGGCATACGAGCGATTTCACGCCATCCGAGAGAGTGTTGCCCAGCTGAGCAGTGTTGCCCATAATGGACAACACAAGTATACATGCAACAGCGCGCAGCCTAGCGTGCGGGAAAGAGTCCCGACTGCAGAACACGCCAGAGCATCGCCACGACAGCGCGGCCACGAACCTCAATGCCGCGAAGTTCCCAAAGCCCGCGCTCAATTCTGGTGTAAAGCCGCCTGTTCGCCTGCCTGCCAAGAGTCCTAGCGAGTCGTGACGCAACTCTGCGAAGATGCCCTCGCCGATTCCTGTCTCTCACGCACTAATCCGCGCTGTGGACGGGCGTCCGCGGGTGGTTCCTCGGCGCGCGGCTCTATCTGCCGGAGGCGTGGCTCACCACCGACCAGCGGGCCCGGGCGCGGATCCCGTCGACCGTGCACTTCCAAGAGAAGTGGCGGCAGGCCCTGCAATTGCTCCGGCAGGTCCGCGCCGCCGGCTTCACACTCACCGCCGTCCTCGGCGACGCGGAATTCGGCGGTATTTCGCGGCTGTCTTCCAACGTCGGCCGCGGCAGGCCTCGCCCCTGCCGATGGGCACGCCGGGCGCCGGGCAGAGCAGCCAGACCTCGGGATGCAGCACGCCTTGCCGCCACGCGTTCGCTGGGCCGAAGCGCTGCGCAGTGCGCGTCACACGAGGCACCCAAGGGTCCTGCTCGATCACGACGGCCAGGTGTACGCGAGGGGCGCACCATCGGCGCATTCGATGGCGACGGCGTCGAGATCGGCGGGAAAGCCCTCGCGCAACGCGGCGAACAGGTTATGGTTCAAGCCACTTCAGTCCGGCAGCAGCTTACTGGCTTCCATGTCCGTGAGCACCTGTTTCAGTAACCTGACCGCATCGTGTGGCAGCAAGAAACGTTGCTTGACCAAGTCCGCCGCGGCCGCCGCTGCCTGGGAATAGTACGTCCATAGATTCGGATAGCGTTCTTCGATCGACAGCCTCGGATCGCCGTTGGCCAGCCGCTCGGCTTTCGTCTTCGCGAATGGAATGTAGCCAGCCGCAAGCGACCGTTCGCGCCCTTTCAAGATGCCGCTCGCAATCGGATTCCAGCCCGTGTATGTCCCAAGCGGCACTCGAAACAGCACCGACTTCACGCCGGCCACGTCATTGCCGTCCGCGTCCACTTTGGCGACGAGCGTCGGAATCACCCGTTTGACCGGTGGGGGCACGTTCGTCATCACACCGGAACTGTCGTTGTAGCGATACGCCGGACCGTAGTCGTAGTCGAGCACCGAGTTGATCACGCCGTCCGGCTTCGGAGTATTTGGAATATTCGGCCAGCCCATCGCGGCCGATGTGGCCGGCACAAGCGTGCCGTTGCTGACGCGCGGATACGCACTCGGCGGAGGGAGCGTCCCTTTCACGACCCAATCGACCAGCGCGACATACAGGGCGCGATCGATGTCGCGCTCCGGGTTCGGATTATTCGCCAAAGAGTTCGGATTCGTCGACGCCGTGCCCAGCTTGAACCCGCCCCTGCCTCCGCCGTGCGTAGTCCCGGCGTGGTAGTACCGCCGCACGTTGTCAGGCAGTGGCAGATCCTCCTTGCCGGTTGGCCCCGCGATCCCCACGGAGCCCCGGCTGTACCAGAATTCTGGTCCGCCATAGGTCTCCGTGATCTTCGGACATGTGTTCGAAGCGGTGCAACGATGCAGGATGCCCCAGGTCGGCAGGCCCCGCACGTCGTCCTTGTAGTCGCCCCACCACAGCGGCCCCTCGCCGCCTGGATAGTAGAGTTCGGCAATGTCGCCAGGCTGCGCAAACCGGGTGTTGAAGCTGCCCAGCATGCCTGCGATCCGCGGGTTCAGGCCGTCCCAGATGATTCGGCCGCGCACGTCCTCGTTGAACCCCAGATTGATAAACGCCTTCGCGAAGCGGCCGGCTTGCGAGTTGCCCATCCCGATGACGTGATGAACCTGGCCGAAAATCGGATTCGGCGTGCCGGCGGCGTCTGTCGCCTCGTAGCGGAAGAACGACACCACGTCTCGCATAGCCGCCATGCCCACGCCAAGCACGTACGGATCCTTCGCGGTGTAGACCAACTCGTACAGCAAGGCGGGGTCGAAACCGCTCTTCACGCAGATGCGGGAGGGATCGGGCGTTCCTGGGAAGGGCACAGTCCGGCAATCGGCGAACGCGAAATCCGTGCTGGCGATTTCACGAACCCCGCCCTTGACGCCGGCCTGCGTTTCAGACGTCGCTGAGATCAACTTTGCGGATGTCGTGTCGAGCGTCAGTGGCGTTCGACCTGCACCCGCGAGTGATTGGGTGTTCAGGTTGCCAGCGACGTTGATGAATCGCTCCACGACGCGGCCCGTCACGGAGGAGCCGTCTGGGTTCTTGGCGATAGGCACGTCGATGCGTTCCCCGTCGCCCCCCGAGATCGGCATGTCGCCCTGCCATCCGCTCCAGAGCACGGTTTGTCCAAGTCTGTACAAGAAACCATCGCCAGGGTCCCCGCCATACTGGAAGATCTCCGGCCCCTGATGCCGACCGCGATTCACCACATTGTAAAAAACCACCCCCGCCCCTTTGGTCATGTCGACCGGCTTGCGGAGGGTGAATGTGGTCCGGTATGCGACGTTTCCGTTGGGCAGTCGAGGGGCCAAGTCGAGATCCGTGATGACCGCGTTCCTGGGGTCGCGCGGGTCGATCTCGCCGACAACCAGCCCCGTGATCTCTTCATACGGCCCGACGCTACCGAAGGCTTGCCCGTTTGCGAACGGCGCCCGCGACTTGATCGTGAGTGTCGTGACCTGCGCGTCGGCCCGGCGAACGACACCACCGACAAAAGTGGCGACAGCCATTCCTGCGAGTGCAGTGCGCAACACAATCCGGATCACGGAGGCTCCTTTGGATTCAGGGAGAATAGGCCTGAGCCCGGGAAAGTATAGGGACTCGGACATCGAGGCAGACAGACAGGGAATTCCAGTCGCTGTTGCTGCTGGCATGAGCGCTCTCCCCTTCATCGCGGCGGCTCGCCGTCGTAAACGACGGGGATACGAATGCGCATCGGCTTTTCGCGCGTGTATTCCTCGAACACCTGGGCGGTGAGACCAGCGACGCGGCCGATAATAAAGATGAACTTGCCGAAAAGTGGCGGAAATCCCAGGTCGTACAGCACGGCCGCAAGCGCACCGTCGACGTTTATCGGCAGCGGCTTGATCAGGTCCGCCGCTGCGTGCTCAAGCTCGAGTAAGAAGGCGATGCCGTCCCCTGCCAGCCCCGATTCGCGCGCGTGACCGAACAGGACCGCTGTTCGCGGATCGACCGAGTGCGTTCGATGGCCCATCCCTGGCAACCGCAATTTGTCGCGCTGCGATCGCTCGACGAGCGCGCGCGCCGCGTCACGAAGCGTGACGCCACGCTCGCGCGCATCGCGCAGCCCGGCATCGATCATTTCCATGCAAGCCAGACCGGCACCGGCGTGCTTGTCGCCAATGGCCAGCACCCCGGCTGCGACAGCCGCCTCCGGCGCGGCGCGATTACCCGTGGCCGCGAGCCGGGCGGCTGCGGCCGACGGCGATCCTGGACCGTGATCCGCGACGGCGATCAAGATGGCGTCGATCAGGCGCCGTTGCGCAGCGCTCGGCAACTCGCCGCGATGCAGCAGGTACACGGTGTCGGCAAACGTCGCGCCGGACATGAGTGCGGTGACGTCGTACCCACGGTACCGGATACTGAGATCGTCTGAATCGCTGATTGCCGTTTTCCAAGGCGCGTTGCCTGGTGGGACCGCACTACTCACAAGATACCTCCTTCGCGCAGCCGTGCCAGTTCGGCGGCAGTCAGGCCGAGCTCGTCGCCGAACACTTCGTCATTATCGGCACCAAGCTCCCCACCCGCGTATCGGATCTCGCCACCGGTCACCGACAACCGAGGAATCACGTTGTGCATCCTCACGGTCGACGTGCCGCTGGGGACGTCGACGAGCAGCGATTGCGCCCGCCAGTGCGGATCTCTTTCGATGTCCCGAATTGTCTGAACAGGATGCGCGGTTAACGCATGCGCGTCGATGACCGCGACGTTCTCGTCGAGTGTCCGCGCGCCAATCGCGCGCGCGACGGCCTCGTCGAGTTCACCGGCGTGCCGCACGCGGGCTTCGTTGGTGACGAAGCGCGGATCCTTGAGCAGATCGCCCAGCCCATACGCCGAGAGGATGCGCTCCGCCATCTTCGGCGTCGAGCCGCTGACGGCGATCCATTGACCGTCGCGCGTCGCGTAGCAGCCGCGCGGGCCCGAGTTCGGCGAGCGGTTTCCGGTACGGTCACGCACGGTGCCTGCACTCGCGTGCTCTGCCGCCAGCGGGCCGAGGACCGAGAACAGCGACTCGAAGAGCGAGACATCGATCATTTGACCTTCGCCGCCGCGCGCGTCGCGATGATAGAGAGCGAACATCGTCGCGTTGACCGCGTAGAGCCCTGCGGTCATGTCCGCAACGGGGAAACTTGGCAGAATCGGAAGGTCGGGCTGGCCCGTCATCGCGGCAAACCCGGATGCCGCTTCGACCAGTGTGCCGAGCCCGGGTCGCCGGCTTCCTGGCCCCGTCTGGCCCCAACCAGAAATCCGCACGAGTATCAGCCCCGGATGCGCGGCACGAAGCGTTTGTCGGTCAAGGCCCCACTTCTCGAGAGTGCCAGGCACGAACGACTCGAGCAAAACGTCAAACCGTGGCAGGAGTTTCAGGAGCAGAGCGCGCCCCTCTTCCGCCTGAAGGTTCAGTGTGATCAGTCGCTTATTGCGGGCATACACCTTCCACCACAATGGCACGCCCTGCGTGGTCCACTGACGAAGGGGATCGCCTTTGCCGGGCTGCTCGACTTTGACAACGTCCGCGCCGAAATCGGCGAGCAGCATCCCGGCGAGACCGCCGGCGACCATGCGAGACAAGTCGAGGACGCGGATGCCTTCAAGCGGTCGCAAGAGGCCATCATACCGAGACTCGCCTCGGCCTTCTTGATGACACGGTGTCATCGGCAGCCGGCGGCGTTGAAACGTGAAAAGATTCATCACCATGACGGCAGCCCTGTTCATCGCCCAGTGCCTCAAGCAGGAGGGCGTGACCAACGTCTTCGGCCAGTGCGGCCACACCAATTACGCCCTGATCGACGCGTGCCACCGGCTCGGCATCGAATACGTGTCATTCCGCCACGAGCAGCTGGCCGCGCACGCCGCCGACGCGTACTACCGCGTGTCGCACAAGCTCGCGGTGCTGAACGTGCACCTGTCCCCCGGGCTCACCAATACTCTGACCGGCGTGGCCAGCGCGGCCGCCGACTCGACACCGATGGTCATCTTTGCCGGCAACACGCCCTCCTACCATCACGCCCGGGAGCCGCATCAGGGCATCCGCTTTCATGCGGACGCCTCGCAGGGCGACATCTTCCGGCCTATCTGCAAACGCGTCTGGCGCGTGGACGACGCCAAGTTTTTCGCCGACGTGATGCCGCGCGCGCTGAACCTGGCGCAGACCGGACGGCCCGGTCCTGTGCTGATCGACGTGCCGATGGACGTCTTCTCACAGCAGATCGATGCGCAGGTGGACACGGTGGCGCGGCGTCCGGAGTACCGTCGGTTCGTCGCGCCCGACGACGGGATTGCCGACGCGGCGCGGCTCCTGGCCGCCGCCGAGAGGCCGGCCATCTTTGCGGGCAACGGCGTCCTCTTGTCCGAGGCTGCCGACGAGCTGCGGCAACTGGCCGAGCTGCGTAGCATTCCCGTCGCCACGACGCTCATGGGCAAGGGCGCGTTCCCCGAACGGCACCCGCTCGCGCTGGGCATGAGCGGGATCTGGGGCACGGCCGTCGCCAACGACACGACCCGCAGCGCCGACGTGCTGCTCGCCGTAGGCACGGCATTCGGCGAGGCCGACTGCAGCTCCTGGGATCCGCGCTTCACGTTCGCGATCCCGCCGACGAAGCTGATCCAGATCGACATCGAAGCGCACGAGATCGGCAAGATCTATCCGGTCGAAGTCGGCCTGGTTGGCGATGCGAAAGCGACGCTCCGCGAGTTGATTCGCCATCTTCGAGCGCTTGGACCGTTTCACAAGGACGAGGCGCGCCTGGCCGGGCTCGCGGGCGCGCGAGCGGCGTGGGAAGCGACGCTGACGGAGAGCCAGCAGGACGCGGGGCGCCCGATTCACCCGGCGCGGCTGCTCCACGAGATCTCGCAGATCGCCCCCGACGACGCGATCTTCGTGACCGATGTCGGCTGGAACAAGAACGGCGCAGGCCAGCAGCTGAAGATCTCAAGGCCCGGCTCGTTCATCACGAGCGGCGGCCTGGCGACGATGGGCTTTGCGCCCGGCGCGGCGATTGGCGCCGGGCTCGGCGCGCCGGATCGCAAGGTGATCTGCCTGGTCGGCGACGGCGGCTTGCTGTCGGCAATCGGCGCGTGTGCGACCGCCGTCGAGCTCGGCGTGCCGGTCCTGTTCGTCCTGTTCAACAACTTCTGCTTCTCGACCATCCGCACGGTCGGCACGACCTACTTCAACAACGCCTACGGCACCGAATTCACCACGCCGGACGGCCAGCCGTACAACCCGGATTTTCCATTGCTGGCGAAGGCGTTCGGCATGGGCGGAGATCTGCGTGATCGATCCGGAGGACCTGGCGCCGGCGCTGAAGAAGGCGCTCGCCTCCGACCAACCGTACCTCCTTGAGGTGCGAACGCGCGCCGACGTTCCAATGCCCCGAACGGGCTATTGGGACATCGCGGATTTCCTGAGACTGGGGAACGAATGAGCCTACCGTGGCTTCCACGACGCCGCCCGGCGAGCCGCTTCGGCAGCCTGCTCGGGCGTCATGCGGACGGCGGCGATGTTTCTGAGCTCGATCAACTGCTTCCGGTTGTCCTGGAGCGGCGTCTGTCCGGCCGCCACCGTGAACCAGACATACGCCGACACGTAATCGCGCGCGACGCCGGCGCCGTCGAAGTACATCTGCCCCAGCAGGTATTGGGCGCGCAGGTCATCGCCGTCGGCGCCGCGGCGAAACCAACGGACGGCTTCGACCAGGTCGGCCGCCACGCCACGCCCGGCCTTGTAGAACTCCCCCACGGTGCGCTGCGCGGCCGGATGGTCGTGCTCCGCGGCTTTGCGATACCAGTCAAGTGCGATGGCATCGTTCTGCGCGACACCGAACCCGAAGTCGTACAACTGGCCCATCTGGAATTCCGCCGGTGCGTAACCCTTCGCCGCGGCTTTGCGAAACCACTCGATCGCCTGCGCCGTGTCGGGAGACCCGTAGTACAGCATCGAGCCGAGTGCAAACTGCGCAGCCGGATCGCCGGCTTCCGCCTTCGCGCGGGCAGCCGCAAACGCGGCGTCGATATCGGGGGCGCGCGTCGCCGGGGCTTGCGTCGCAGCAAGTGCGACCAGCAGCGCGGCATGCAGCACCAGCATGCCTTTGAGTCTAGATGAAACCACTCCTGTTCGTCGCCCTGCTCGCCACTGCCATAGCGGTCCTGCGCGGAGCGCCGCAGTCGGGCGTCGAGCCCGAGGTGCCGTACGTGCCCACGCCGCAGGCGGTCGTCGAGGCGATGCTGGACCTCGCGCAGGTCAAGGCCGGCGATGTCGTGTACGACCTCGGATCGGGCGATGGCCGCATCGTGATCACCGCCGCGAAGAAGTACGGCGCGCGAGGCGTCGGTATCGAGATCGACCCGGCCTTGGTGAAGCTGGCGACGGAGCGCGCCACCGCCGAAGGCGTTTCCGATCGCGTGCGGTTTGTCGCAGAGGATTTGTTTGCCGCGAACGTCAGCGACGCCACGGTGGTCACGCTCTATCTCCTGCAAAGCATGAACGAGCGTTTGCGGCCGAAACTCGTGCGCGAACTGAAACCGGGCGCACGTGTCGTGTCCCATGTGTTCAACATGGGCCCCGAATGGCCGCCGGAGAAGACGATCGAGGCCGGTCCGAGCCGGATCTTTCTCTGGACGATTCCGGGCCGATAAGGCGGAGCGACGATGATGGCGAGAGCACTCACTGACGAAGAGCGGGCTGCGGCGCAGGCGCTTCTCACACGCGCGCGCGCCGCCATGGCCGCCGTCGACGGCTACGACCAGGCGCGAGTCGACCGCTTGTGCCAGGCGGTGGCGTGGGCCACGGCGAATGAACAGACCTTCGGCCGGCTGACGCGCATGAGCGTCGAGGAAAGCGGAATGGGGAGCGCCGACGGCGTGCCCGCGCGGCGCTGGAAGATTCTCGGCATCCTGCGGGATGCTTTACGCGTCCCCACCGTCGGCGTCGTCGAGGAGATCTCGGCCAAAGGTATCGTCAAGTACGCCAAGCCCGCCGGCGTCATTGCCGGTGTGCTGCCGGTCACCAATCCACTCGTCACGATGGTCAACATGGCCATCAACGCCATCAAGTGCCGCGACGCGGTGATCTTCTCGCCCCACCCGATGAGCCGGAATACGGCGCTCGAGATCGCGCGCGTGCTGCGCACGGCGCTGAAGAGGCAGGGCGCGCCGGAGGATCTGATCCTCTGTCTCGAGAAGCCGAGTATTCCCCTCGCCCAGGAGCTCATGTCCATGTGCGATTTGACGATCGCGACCGGCGGCGCCGCCATGGTGAAAGCCGCCTACAGCTCGGGCAGGCCGGCCTACGGCGTCGGCGCCGGCAACGCGACCGTCATCGTCGACGAGACGGCCGACATCGCGGACGCTGCGATGAACACGCGGATCAGCAAGACGCAGAATCACGGGTCCGGGTGCTCGTGCGACGGCAACCTGCTGGTCGACGCCACCGTGTACGACGCGTTCCTCGACGCCTTGCAGGAAGAAGGCGGTTATCTCGCCCGCGACGAGGACAAGCGCAAGCTCGAGGCGGTCATGTGGGACGCCGAGGGACGTCGCACGCTCGACACCGTCGCGCGCGCGGCCGACGTCATTGCCGCCAAGGCCGGCTTCGCGCTGCCCGCCGGAAAATCATTCATCATCGTCAAGGAAGATCGGATTGGAAAGGCGCACCGCTTCTCGAGCGAGAAGCTGTCACCCGTGCTCGCCATTTTCAAGTACAGCGGGTTCGACACCGTGCTGCAGATGGTGTCGGCGATCCTCGAGGTGGGTGGCAAAGGCCATTCGGTCGGCATCGCGTCTTTCGACGACGACCACATCCATCGCCTGGCGATGATGGCGCCGGTCAGCCGCATCATGGTGCGTCAACCCAACGTGCGAGGCAACGCAGGCTCGTTCACCAACGGGATGCCGCAAACGGCCAGCCTGGGCTGCGGCACGTGGGGCGGCAACATCACCAGCGAGAACATCAGCGTCAAGCACTACATGAACACGACCTGGGTGAGCCGCCCTATCGCGGAGGACAAGCCGAGCGAGCAGGAACTGCTCGGCGAGTTCTACGGATCGGAGACGTGCTGATCTCCCTCGCCCACGCGACGCTCCTCGACCTGCCGCCGGCTGCCCTCGTGCGCGCCGCGCACGCGGCCGGTTTTCAGGCCGTCGGCCTTCGTCTGATTCCGATTGGCCTGCCGGGTGAACCGCGGTACGCGGTGGCCGACGATCCGGACTCTGCGCGCGACATCCGTCGGGCGCTCGACGACACGGGCATCCAGTTTCTCGATGTCGAGGTCGTTCACGTGCGAGATGACGTGCGCCCGCTGAGCTACGCGCGCGCGCTCGAAGGCGCGGCAGCGCTCGGTGCCCGGTTCGCGATCGTGAACGTCTACACCGACGACGCGAGTCACGCCGCTGACGACCTTGGCCGTCTGTGCGAACTCGCGAAGCCGCTCGGGGTGACGATGCTGCTCGAACCTGTAAGTTTTTCGGACGTACGAAGCGTCGCGCAGGCCGTGGCCCTGGTCCGCGATTGTGGACAGACCAATGCGGGGGTGCTGATCGACACGCTGCACCACCACTCGTCGGGCGATGCCCCGGCGACTCTGGATGCGCTGGCAGGGCTCCACGCGCCGATCGTCCATATCTGCGACGCGGCAGCCCACGTGCCGTCGGAACCCGACGCCCGGCGGCGTCTCGCGCGGACGGACCGTCTCCTCCCTGGCGAAGGCGGGATCGATCTCGCCGGCATTCTTCCGCGGCTGCCGCGCGAGAGTGTCTACGCCGTCGAGGCGCCGAATCCCACCCGTGCCGCGGCACTCGGTCCCGCCGCGTACGCCCGCTTGGCGTTCCAGAACACCGTCGCTTGGCTGGAGACAAACACGGCCCACTCTTGACGCGGACCGGATCGCCAGTACGCCCTGACCGCAGCCGGCCCCGCTCGAACACGACCACCAACAACCGCCGGGCGCGCTCGGTGCTGACGCTGCTCAACCCGGCGGAACGCAAGAACTACGCGCCCTGCTTCAAATCGTCAGGCCCGTTCCAGACTGAGCGATCGCCGCGCGAATCGTGAGCACGTCACGCTTCAGGGCGCCGATCACCTGGATGCGCGGCAGGGTGATCTCCGTGGCGCCGCTATTGGATCCGCCGAGCGGGTATTCCGCTTCGAGCTCCATCGGACCGTCGAAGCCGATGTCGTGAAGCACGCGCGCGTACTTGAAGATGTCGACGAGCCCTGTGCCCATCGGCACTTCGGGCGAGTTCCACGCGCCGCCGCGCGCAAACGCGTTCCCGGCCAGGGGCCGCGGCACGGTGCTGAGATCTCCCGGGCCGCCGCGGCCGCGACCGCGGCCGCCGCCCCGTCCGCCGGCTGGAGGTCCGCCGACTCGGCCGCCGGCGGCCGGTGGACCTGCCGGAGCCGCCGCAGGCGGACCGCCTGGACGTCCACCACCTGCCGGCGCGCCGGCGCCACGGGCGCCGCCGCGCCCGCCGCCACGTGCTCTGCCACCGCCCGGTCCTCGGCCGCCGGCAGCTGCGGCGCCGGCCGCCGGACCGGGGTACGGTCCGGTCTCACCCGCGAACCCGAGACTCTGCGCCCATGAGCGATCCTTCCAGCTCATGCCGACGACGTACCGGTCGGCGGTGCGCATCAGCGTCTCCCACATCGGGCCGTGCAGAGCCATGTGCCCGGTATCCCAATGGAAGCCGACGTGTTTCGGATCGAACTCCTTGAAGACGTACATCAGATCCCACACCACTGATCCGACGCTCGACGCGCCCGCGCGCGTGTGATACATCAGCGTCGTGCCGTGCTTCTGGTTGAGCTTCACGAACTGCTCGACCTTGGTCTTGATCGCGTCGAGCTGGGGCAGGATCGGCTTCGACAGATCGTAGTTGTCCGTGCCGAGCCAGTAGTGCGTGACGCCCAGCTGGCCCATCGTGCCGACGAGCGCTTCCACGCTCGCGTCCACCGTCGTCTGGTTGCCGCCGCGAATCTGCTTCACGCGCAGGCCATGCTTCCGGATCGTATTGACCCACGCGGGCAGATCGGTCTGGACCTTCGCGATGTCGACGTGCGCGCTGCCGGTGCCAACGGTCGGCATCTGCCCGCCGCAGGTCACTTCGATCGCCGCTTCCGCGACTTCGTCGGCCGTGCGCAGCCAATGGAAGTTCCTGGAGTACGCGTCGATGATCAGCTTGCGGGGCGCCGGGGACGCCTCGGACGCTTGCGCCGCGGGCGCCTGGCGCGCTCTCGCGAGCGTGGTATCGGCCAGGACGGCGCCCGCAACGGACGCCATCAGGCTCTTCTGAAAGAACTCTCGTCGGTGCATGTCGGTGCCTCTACTTCAGCGCAAACGCGTACATCTTCGTGTTCGGCGCCGGCCCGGTTCGCGCGGGAATGTGGAACGCCGCGTCGTGCAGATTCGCGGCGACCGCGACGACATACTGCTTGCCGTTGCCGCCCATATACGTCAGCGGCGTCATCTTCACGTCGTCGTCGAGCGTGGTCTTCCACAATTCCTTGCCCGTCTTACCGTCGAACGCGCGGAAGCTGGAGTCGGCCGTCGCGCCGATGAAGACGAGTCCGCTTGCCGTCGCAATCGGCGCGCCAGTGTTCATCGCGGTCCCCGTGCCCTTGACGCCTTTCGCGGCGAGATCCGGGTACTCCCCCAGCGGAACGCGCCACACGATGTCGCCGGTGCTCGTGCTGACGGCGACGAGCTCGGACCACGGCGGCTGATTGCACGGGTACCCGTTCGGATCGGTGTAATACGTTGTCGGAATCTTCGACTTCGAGAACGAGGGCAGCACGCCGGACGACTGCGACAACTGGCCGATGACCGCCAGGTGACGAGGGTTGACGAAGGTCAGTCCAAGCGACTGGCTGGTCGCGACGCCGCCCCATCCGCCGCCGCCTTCCGAGCCCGGAAAGACAAGGCTCGGCACCATGCCGTACGGGGTGTACGGCCCCATGTTGACGGCCTTGTCGAAGAGCTCCGTGCAGTACTTCTCCGCTTCCGGCGAGATCTTGCTAATCTCCGTGCGCGTCATGCTGTCGCGTGTCAGGCCGGTCGGATGCAGCGGAAACGGCTGCGTCGGCCATGCCTGATCGCCGGGCGTGTCCAACCGCGGGATCGGCCGCTCCTCGACGCCCCACAGCGGCTCGCCGGTCAGCCGGTTGAACGTGAAGAGCAGGCCGAGTTTCGTCATCTGCGCGACGGCGGGCACGCGCTGGCCGTTCTTCGTCGCCTCGAACAGCGACGGCTGTGAGCTCACATCCCAGTCGTAGATGTCGTGATGCGTGATCTGGAAGTGCCAGACGCGCTTCCCCGTCGACGCGCGCAATGCCAGCAGCGTCGTCGCGTAGAGATTCTCGCCGGGACGGCCGTTCCCGAAGTTCTGATCGGTCGCGTTGCCCGTCGGAATGAAGACCAGATCGTTCGCGACATCGACGGCCATCGGGACCCAGACGCCGGCGCTCTTGCGCTGCTGCCAGCCGTTCAGGCCCCACGTGCCGAAGTTCTCTTCACCGGCGTGAGGCACGACATGGAAGCGCCAGACTTCCTTTCCCGTCAGCAGATCGAACGCGCGCGGATCGCCGGGCTCGCCGTAGCGGCCGCTTTCGCCGGTTTCCCCGGCGATGATCGCGAGATTCCTGTAGAGCGCTGGCGGCGTATTGATGCGATAGGCGCCGCCGCCGACCTCGTCCATGATGCCGGCGCCGAGGTTGATGACGCGCTCGGGACCGGGAATCGGCTGACCCGTTTTCGCGTTGAGCTGAAGGATGTATCCCTGCGCAACGCCGACGATGATGCGGGGACCCTGTTGGCCGGAGCCGGGCCAGTACGCAGATCCCGCGTCCGCCGGCGGACGGCGTGATGCCCCCGAGTTCCGTCACCGTCTTCATGTCGAACTTCCACAGCTCGGTGCCGGCGTCGGCCTTGAGCGCGATGATGTTCGAGCCGAAGGGGAAGTACAGCACGTTGTTCACCGCCAGCGGTGTCATCGAGAAGTCGCTGCGCGAGCCGAGGTCGTAGGTCCACGCGGTGGCGAGACTAGCGACGTTCGCCGGCGTGATCTGCGTGAGCGGCGAGTACTTCGAGCCGCCGGCATCGTAGCCGACGTAGGCCCAGTCGCCCGCAGGCGTCTGCGCGTGCAGAGCGGCGCCGATACCCGCCGCGAACGCCAAGGCCGCCATGGTCCGCCGTGTTGACATCCTCGATCCTCCGGTCGCACGATAACACCGCGCGCCGTCGACGGTCGGCCTTTAACCGCGCTGTAACCGTAACAGCCTAGCGGATTGGGCGACGATCATCGACTCTTGATCGACTCCCGTGCCTCTGCCTATCGGCCGCAAACGTCGGACGTCTCCCCTCATCGAGCCGCCGGCGGCGGGCGAGAGGGACGCCTCACGGCCCGCCGACAGGCAGCTCGAGCGCATTCTCCGCAGCGAGACATTCCAGCGATCCGATCGACTCAAGCGGTTCCTGACGTTCATTGTTCGAGAAACGATGGCCGGACGAGGAGCCGCACTCAAGGAGTACGTCATCGGCGTGCAGGTGTTCCGCAAGGAGGACTCCTTCGACGCGCGCACCGACCCCATCGTGCGCGTTCAGGCCCGCCGGCTGCGCGCGAAGCTCGTCCGCTATTTCCGGGAAGAAGGCCGGGCCGATCCCACGCTCATCGAGCTGCCGAAGGGCGGCTACACGCCGGTGATCAAACCCCGGGACGAGGTCCCTGCGCCCAGGCGGTCGGTCACCACAGCGCTCGTCAGCCGCAACACTATTTCGGTGCATCGATTCGCCGATCACAGCGGCGACGGGTCGCTCGAGGCGATCTGCGACGGCCTCCGCGAAGAGCTCGTGCATCGGCTCGCTCAGCTTCCGGCGCTGCGGATCCTCGCCGCCTGGCCCGCCGAGGCGGCGCCATCGACTTCGCCCGGCGACGCGGGCGCCCTGGTCATCACGGGCAGCATCCGACGATCCGCCACGCGGCTGCGGATCGCGGTGCACCTGATTGACGGGGCGAGCGGCAGCTACCTCTGGTCGGAGTCCATGGACGGTTCGGCAGACGATGTGTTGGGACTGCAGGAGCGAGTGGCCGCCGCGGCGGCCCGGAAGCTCGATGAATCCGATGCGAACGATCGCACCCGCGTGAACCGGCCCGTCGTCAATCTCGCGGCGCAGAACCTGTATCTGCAAGGCCGGTATCACCTCAACCAGCGCACGGAGGACGGGTTGCGGAAGGCGCTCGATTTCTTTGAGCGCGCGCTCGGCGAGGATGCGCACTACGCCGTGGCCCACAGCGGCATGGCGGATGCGTATGGGCTGCTCGCGCACTACGGCGTGCGCGGTCCCGCAGACGTCTGGTCCAAGGCGGCCTCGAGCGCGAAGACCGCGGTGATGCTCGACCCCTTCTCTGCCGAGGCGCGCACGTCACTCGCGCTCGTCACAGCCACACAGGATTGGGACTGGGCGGGGGCGGAGCGCGAGCACCAGCGTGCGATCGACCTGGACAGGAAGTACGCCACCGGGCACCATTGGTATGCGGCCTCGTGCCTGGCGCCGCTCGGCCGCCTCGACGAAGCGCTCGATGAGATTCTGCTCGCGCAGTCCCTCGATCCCGTGTCGTCCATCATCGCGCGGGACGTTGCGATGATTCATTACTATCGCCGCGATTTCGAGATGGCGCTCGAACAGTGCGACCACACCATCGAGTTGAATCCGCATTTCGCCCCGGCCTACTGGCTGCTCGGGTTGATTCAGGCGCACCGGCGTGATTTCGACGAGTCGATCGCCGCGCTGCAGCGCGCGGTCCATCTGTCACCGCAGACGCCACGCATGCACGGCGCGCTTGGCCGTACCCTCGCGCTCTCGGGGCGCCGGCGTCCCGCACTGCAAGTGTTGCGCAAGCTCGAGTCGCACGCCACCGACCGTTACATCTCTCCGCTCGAGTTCGCCTGGATCCAGCTCGCTCTCGGAGACCTTGAAGTAGGATTCCGCTGGCTGTCAAAGGCCTGCGAAGACCGTTCGTTCGACCTCATCTCGGCCAAGGTCGATCAACGTTTCGATCCGCTTCGCAACGACGACCGCTTCGCCGCGATTCTCAAACAACTCGGCCTCGATTGACCGCCGCGGTCAACGGACCTCGAGACGCTTGACCTCGCCCAGCGCGAACACGTACAGCGCGGAGCCGATGAGTGGAACGATCCCGACGTAGATCAACGAATAGAAATAGGAGCCAGTCAACTGAAGAATGATGCCAAGAATGAGCGGCGTGAGGATACCGGCGAAGTTCGTGATCATGTTGAAGAAGCCGCCGGCGAGCCCGACCATGTCTTTCGGCGCCAGGTCGGTCAGCACCGTCCAGCCGAGGTTCGACATCCCCTGGCCGAAGAACGCGATGGACATGATCAATACGACCAGGTTGTCCGCCCCGGCCGGAACCCAGTTAGCCAGAATCAACGACGAAGCGAGCGCGAGCCCTAAGGCCACGGGCAGCTTCCTGGCCAAGGTGATTGATCCGCCGCGCTGGATGATGCGATCGGCCACAAAGCCCGCGACCACTCCCCCGAGGGCCGCAGCCATATATGGAAATGAGACGAAGATGCCCAGCTTGATCCAAGGCATCTGGCGTTGCGTTGCCAGATAGTTGACGAAGTCGATCAAGAAAAACGTAAGGACGGTGTTGCCGCAGAACTGGGCGAGCGAGATGATGAGGATCGGCCGCAGCTTTGCGACCCGCAGAAAGTGCGCCCAGGAGATCGGCGTCTGCGCGAGCTTCTCCTTAGCGAACCCTCCTCCGGCGGCGATGTAGTCCAGCTCTGCTTGGTTGACTTGGCGCGATTCCTGTGGCTCGTGATACACGGCGTACCAGGTGACACCAAAAACCAACCCGAATCCACCCGCCGCGACGAAGAGGCCGCGCCACGTATAGTGCTCCGCGATCCAGAACAGCGGCACGAGGAAAAACGCCAGGCCGGCGCCAATCCCAATGGCATAGATGCTGTTGGCGCGAGCGCGCTCGTGCTGTGGAAACCAGCTGTTGAGCACGCGGCTGTTGGCCGGAAAGCACGGGGCCTCAAACAGGCCGAGCGCGACACGGAGCCCGATGAACGCGCTGACGGAGCTGATCAGTCCTTGAAAGACCGTCGTCACCGACCAGGCAATCAGCGATACGAAATAGACCAGGCGCGTGCCGAATCGGTCCAGTACAGCGCCACCAGGCACCTGCGCCAGCGCATAGCTCCAGCTGAACGCGGAGCCAATGGTCCCCGCGACGATCGGGCTGATGTCCAAATCCTTCACGAAAAGCGGTCGCGCAATACTGAAGACGGCCCGGTCCAGATAGTTGATGAGAGTGGCGATAAAGACGAGCGCCAGCACCGGAAACCAGCGAACGTGGGTACGGCGGCGATCTGGCGCGCTCATGCTGGACATCGAAAGGCGGATGGTAGCACCCGGCGTCGCGTCCACGATCGAACGCAGCGGCCTGATACGGTTACGCCGGTTTACCTGGCAACGCGCCTGATGTGACTAGCTCGACGGCCTCCAGATAGCCGGCGAGTCCCTTCCCGGAAATGACCTGACGGGCTGCTGTGGCTGTGATCAGTCGCCGCCGGAATTCCTCGCGCGCCAGCGGCTCGGAGATGTGGACCTCCACGACTGGCCGTCGCGTATCTTCGAGCGCGTCGCGGAGCGCCACGCTGTAATGGGAAAGACCGCCGGGATTGATGATGATCGCGTCAGCGTTTTCAGCGCTTTCCTGGAGCCAGTCGATCAACGCGCCTTCGTGATTCGACTGGAACGCCTCGACCTGCGCGCCATGAGCAGCCGCAGCAGGGCTGACTGCCGAGACGATCTCGGCCAATGTGATGTTCCCGTACGTCTTCGCGTCGCGCCGCCCCAGCCGGTTGAGGTTCGGGCCGTGCACCAGGAGAATGTGCATCACCCGACAGTGTAGCCTGCCCCACGCGCGTAACCGTTACAGGCCCGCCTGCGCGGCACTCCAGTGTTAGCGTTCCCTACAGACATTTCCCTGGAGAACACAATGGCCATTACACGACGTGAGTTCGGACGATTGGCGGCCGCGGGCCTTCCTGCTGCGGCGTTCATCGAGAACCCGCTGTTCCACTCGGTGTTCGCGCAAGGGAAGCCGAACTCGAAGTTCGGCGGAGTGCAGATCGGTGTCATTACGTACAGCTATCGCTCGATGCCAGACCAGAGCGCAGAGGCGACGCTGAAATACGTGCTCGAGTCCGGTGTCAGCGCGATTGAGCTGATGGACACACCGGTCGAGCTCTTCCTCGGCCGTCCCGCTCCCGTTGGACGCGCGGGCGGTGCGGGCGCCGCGGGCGGGGGCCGCCGTGGCGGGGCGGAAGCGCCGGCTGGACCGACGCCGTACGAGCAGTTGATGGCCGGAACGATGCCGTCATGCACGCCCGGTCAAGGCCGCAGGGGTGGCGGCGGAGGCGGGCGAGGTGGAGCGCAGTCGACGCCCGAAGAATTGGCGGCTCAGCAGCAGGAGGCGGATGCGCTCCGGAAATGGCGCACTTCCGTGTCGTTGGAGAAGGTGAAGGCACTGAGGAAGATGTACAACGACGCGGGCGTCACGATGTACGCCTACAAACCGGACCGGCTGCAGAAGAATATGCAGACAACAGACGCTGAGTTCGACTACGTGTTTACGATCGCGTCAACGCTCGGTGCTTCCGCGCTACATATGGAACTGCCGTCCGGCGCAGATGCCATGGCGTTGGCGAAGCGCATGGCGCAGTTCGCCGAGAAGCACAAGGTGTTCGTTGGATTCCATACGCACGGGCAAGGCAGCATGACGGCGTTCGACGAGGCGTTGGCTGTGTCGAAGTGGATCACCTGTAATGTCGACCTCGGGCACTACGTCGCCGCCGGCAACGTCGGCGGAACGCCGATTCAGTTCCTGGAGAAGCACCACGACCGCATCTCGAGCTTCCACCTGAAGGATCGAACACTTCCGGAGCACTGTTCGTTGACCGTTCCGTACGGCAAGGGCGACGGCCAGATCAAAGACATCCTCCTCCTCATGAAGAGGAACAAGTGGACGTTCCCTGCGACCGTCGAGCTCGAGTCGCCAATCCCAGCAGGATCCGATGCGGTGAAAGAAGTGGCAAAGAGTGTCGAGTTCGCGAGGGCCGTGCTCGCCTAAACCGTCACGGATACGGAGTCGAAGCTCAAGGGGCCGGTTCACCGCCGGCGCTTTGGCTTGTTGCTGTCGCTGAGTGCTCTGGGCACCTCTCAGTGCCCGCCGGGAACTGCAGAGCTATGACATCTTGTCTATGGACACACTCGCCAGCAGCCCGTTCGCGGCGCTGACAGTCATCGTGGCGCCGGCAATTCTCACAAATGCCGCGTCGGTGCTCTCTCTCGGCACGGGTATCGGCGACTGCACATCCTGCTTGAACGCGAAGGCTTGGTCGTCAATCACAAGCGCGTCCATCGCCTGTACCGAGCGGCTGGCCTTCAAGGCCGGCGGCGGCAGCGCAAACGCCTGACGCGAGCGGACCGCGTGCCGCTCCCGGTGCCGAGTCGACCGCGCGAGCGCTGGTCCATGGACTTCACGACCGACACGCTGGCGGACGGCCGCGGCTTCCGCACGCTCAACATCGTGGACGACTTCACGCGGGAATGCCTGGCCATCGAGGTCGATCGATCGTTGCCAGGTCTCCGCGTCACGCGCGTCCTTGATCGGCTCGCCGGTACCGTCGGTCTGCCTCAGAGCATCGTCGTGGACTACGGGCCGGAGTTTGCCGGTCGAACGCTCGACGCGTGGGCCTACGGACGCGGCGTCACGGTGCGTTTCATCCGCCCAGGCAAGCCGATCGAGAACGCGTACGTCGAAAGCTTCAACGGGAAGTTTCGCGACGAATGCTTGAACGAGAACTGGTTCCTGAATCTGGCGGACGCGAAGACCGCGATTGAGATCTGGCGAATCGACTACAACATCGTGCGGCCGCATAGCTCGCTGAACGATGCCACGCCGCAGGCCTTTGCTCGTGACTCGATGGAGGCTGGCCGGCTGACGCCGACTCGCAAGAACGAAGACCGGAAAACCAAGGACCTCACATTGTCCGTGTAGCGGATTTGGGGGGGCAGGTCACCACACCCTCGGGCTGGGGCACGCCGCCTTTCATCGTCTCGACTCTTTGCCCTCCGTCGAGCCAATTCTGGAACGTGTGGACGGTCGTCGGTGAACTGTTGAGCGCAGACTTCGGGGGAATGTGCTCGAAGCTCAGCTTCTTGCCCCTGCCGCAGATAGCGCAGATTCCTTTCGGCCGCCCCATTCGCTCGGTCCAGATCTCTCGAACGCGCTCCTCCAACCGTTCCCGTCGCGCCTTCACCCAATGCGAGTAATACGCCTCGGTGATGCGAACCGACCTGTGCCCGAGCAGCGCGGAGACGTCTTCGATCGGAATCCCGCGC
>CAVXSP010000005.1:0-23930 GCA_963764505.1 uncultured Acidobacteriota bacterium
GGGGAGACGTCCGCCGGCTCGTCGGGCCGCGCCGCGATCAGTCGTCCCAGCCTGCCGCGGTCGATCTTGCCGCGGGCATCCGCCGGCAGTTCGTCGCCGAACAGGATGTGGCGCGGCACCTTGTGCGCGGACAGCCGTGCGGCGCAATACTGGCGCACGTCGGCCTCGGTCAGCGTCGGCGCCTCCCGCCCGTACCTGCGCGATCACCTGCTCGCCGCGCGTCTCGCACGGGAGGCCGACAGACCATGGCCCACGCGACGCCAGGCATCAACCACAGTAGGCCTCGACCTCGACCGGATCAACCTTGCGACCCGCGACATTGATGAACCTCGAGACCCGGCCCGCGAGCACCAGACGGCCGTCCGCGGTGAACCGGCCGAGGTCCGCCGTCGAGGAAGCCACCCTCGGTGAACGCCGTATCGCCCTCGCCTGCGTCGCCCCCGGCGTAGGCGGCGGTCACGGCCGGGCCGCGCACGAAGACACGTCCCACGCCGTCGGCCTCGAGGGAGGATCCGGAGCTTCGACGGCCGTCCGCGGCAGCGGCCGCCCGACGCTGAGCGGCGTCGTAACGGATCGTCGGCGTCGTCGAAACTGATACCGCCGGTTTCACTCGTGCCGTAGAACGAGTGAATCTTCCGGCCGATGGTCGCCTTGAAGTACTCGACGGTGTCGAGGGCGATGGGCGCGCCAGCCGTGATGAGGAGCCGGACGCCCGCGAGCGCCGGGGCCAGGTTCTGGCGGCGAAGGTGCTCGAACAGGTACTGCTCGCCCGGAAACGCCGTGACGCCGAAGTGGTCGACGTCGGAGGCGATCTCGCGCGGCGAGAATCGCTCGCGGAGCACCATCGCCGATCCCTGAAGGAAGAGCGGCAGCACCAGATTGCCGATCCGTACCAATGCGCGAGCGGAATCGCCGCGAGATTGACGTCGGCCGGACCGATGTCCATGGCCTGGGCGATGTGCGCGGCGTCGTGAACGAGATGCGACTCGTGGGCGATCACCGCGCGCGCGCGGCCCGTGGAGCCGGACGTCACCTTCAGCACGACGGGCTCGCCTGTCGTGTCTCGGCGCCAGTCGGCGCTCGCACGCGGCCCGATGGGCACCAGGGCGAGGCCGGACGGGAGCGGATGGTGCGGGATGACGCCGTTCGCGACAGTGTCGGCTGGAACGACGGCCGCGTCGGCGCCAAAGCGCGCGCCGGTGGCCAGTGCCTGGTCGAGACCGCCGTCGCCGTCGAGCAGCAGTACGGCCGCGTCGGCGTCGAGGATGGCGAGCAGCAAGGCGAGGAACGCCGGTCGATTGCCCACTCTGGCGACGAGACACGGCCGAGCGGGGAGACGGCCCCGCGCCAGCGCGTCGCCGATGCTGCGAGCATCGGCCGCCAGCTGTCGCCGGGCCAGCGTGCGGCCGGCGGCAGGATCGTGGACGGCCGGACGATCGGGGGCCTCGCGGGCGAGTCGGCGGAACGCTTCGGCAATCGAGCTCGGCATCGTGGGCGATCGCGCGAAGTATAATGTGCCGTTCGTCAGGGATGAACATCCTCCTCCTGCGCCCGGCGCCCCGCAACGAGCAGTTCGGCCTCGCCCCGTTCTTCAGGATCGAACCTCTCGGCATGGAGTACGTCGCTGCCGCGCTCGAAGCGCGCGGGCACCGCGTCGTCCTGCGGGATCTGCGCTTCGCCGAGCCCATCGACTCACTGATGCGGACCGTACGCCCCGGGGTCGTCGGCATCGCCTGCATGCACGCGCTCGAGATCGACGACGTCCGGGACGTCGTCTCCGGCGTGCGCGCGGTTGCGCCGGACGTGACGGTGGTCGTCGGCGGCCATTCGGCGGCTGCGTTTCCGGCGCCGTTCTTCGACGACGGCGTCGACGCCGTCTGCCTCGACGACGGCGAACGCGCGGTCCCGGCGCTCGTGGATGCGATTGCGGCGAGGTCGAGGATCGAGGACGTGCCGGGGTGGCTCGTCCGCGGCGACGCGGGCTGGCGGAGGACGCCCGAGCCCGAGACGACCTTCGCGCTCGACGACGTCCCACTGCCGGCGCGCCGCCTGGTGTCCGGATGGCGGCGCCGTTACGCGTGCTTCCATCATCGGCCGGCGTATCTGATTGAAACCGCGCGGGGCTGTCCATTCCGCTGCTCGTTCTGCTCGGTCTGGCAGTTGTTCGACCGGTCGGTGCGCGAACGATCGATCCAGTCGGTCTGCGACGACTTCGCCGCCACGGGCGATCAGATCTTCATCGCCGACGATCTGTTCTGGCACCATCCGTCACGCAGCCTGGCGCTCGCCAAGGCGCTCCAGGCGCGCGGCGTGCGCAAGGACTGGATCCTCGTGCAGTCGCGCGTGGACACGGTCGCACGGCATCCGGAGCTCCTCGAAGCCTGGCGCCCGCTCGCGCGCGAGTTCGACATCTTCTTCGGGCTCGAGGCCGCGACCAACGCCGGGCTGGCGACCCTCACGAAGGACGCCACGATCGACCACACGGCCGGCGCCGTCGCAATCGCGCGGGAGCTTCGCTACGGCGTCACCGGCAACTTCGTGATCGACCCCGACTGGACCGAGAGCGACTTCGAGGGCCTGTGGGCCTTCGTCGATCGGCACAAGCTCGGCCGCGCCGGCTTCACGATCCTCACGCCCCTGCCGGGCACGGCGTACTACGACGCGTCACGGGACCGCATTCGCGCGGTGCGCTGGTCGCAGTTCGACATGCACCACCTGCTCTGGGAGCCACGGCTCGGCGTCGAGCGCTTCTTCGAGCTCTATTGCGAGACGTGGCGCCGCTCGGTGCTGAACCTGAAGGGCGAGAAGAAGATCTGGCACTGGCTGGCGCACGCCAGGCCGCGCCACTGGGCGCACCTGCTGCGCGTGCTCCAGCGAACGCAGCTGATGCTGCAACCCGAGCACTACGTCCGCGATCACGCGCTCCAGCCCGCGACGGCCGAGCCGCAGGCGATGGCCGGCTGACGTCAGTTCTTCCGATTCAAGACCGCGAAGGCGTCGTCGGCGAGCGGGACGTTCGTGCGGATGTCGCGCAGGTCGAACGTCTTGCTGTCCCCGCTCGGGTACTGCATCGTCGTCTTGACCAAGAGCAATCGTGTGCGGTCGATCCAGAGGCGCAGGCGCGCGAGACCTTCGGCGACCTGCTTGCGTTTCGGCACGAAATCGAGCCGATACGGGCTCTGGCCGCCAGGATCGGCAGCGAGCGTGATGGTGAACGTCTGGCGGAGCTCCTGCGGCGATGCGTCGGTGAAGTACTTGCGCACGCGCTTCTGAATGGTCGAAATGTCGAGCTCTTCGCGGTCGCCGGGGCCCGGCCCCACGACGACCAGCCGCGACTCGTCGAGCGCGACGATCTTGGCGACCGGCGCCGTGTAGGTCATGACCACCCGAAGCGGCAGCGCGGCGATGAGCGTGCCGCTCGCCACCAGTGGATTACGCAGCAGCGTGGAGACCGTCGTTTCGCTGAAGGACGCGCTGAGCGTCTTGACGGAGGCCTGCGCGGCTCTCCCTCGTGCGAAGAGATCGTCGAGAGGATCCTGGCTCTGCCGGGCGCTCGCGCTCGGCAGGGCGAGCAGCACGCCCGTCACGAGGGCAAAGAGTAGCTTCACGTGCTGGGGTCCGAGAACTCTGCTTCGCGCGGAACCTTCATGATAGCGTAGTCTGCAGCTGCGGCGCGGCTCTGCCCGTGTCTCGAGGACGTGATCGTGAAGACTCTGCGATTGGCACCGCGTCCGTCGCCCCGCCTGTCCTGATGTCGAGCCTGGCGCCGAACGTCCTGACGGTCGACGTCGAGGAATGGTTCCACATCTGCGGCGTCGATGGGGCGCTGGCGCCGGAGAGGTGGCCCGCGCTGCCGAGCCGGGTGGTCGAGACGACCGATCGGCTGCTCGACATGGTCGACCGCGTGCAGGTCAAGGCCACCTTCTTCGTGCTCGGCTACGTGGCCGAGCGTCATCCGCAACTCGTCGAACGGATCGCCGGCGCGGGACACGAAATCGGCTCGCACGGCCACATGCACGCTCGCGTGTACGAGTTGACGCCGGAGACCTTTGCGGCCGATCTGGATCGCAGTCTCGCCGCGATCGCGGCATGCGGCGTCCGCGGCGTGCAGGGATTCCGCGCGCCGGAGTGGTCGATCAACGACCGCTCGCTCTGGGCGCTCGATGTCCTCGCCCGCAGGGGCTTTCTGTACGATTCGAGCATGGCGCCGATGCGGATCGTCGGCAATCCGGCCTATCCGCGCACGCCCTATCGGCGGACGACGGACTCCGGATCGATCCTCGAGTATCCGCCGGCGGTCGTCCGGCGGTTCGGCTACGACATGCCGTTCGGCGGCGGTTGGGGCCTGAGGATGAGCAGGCCGCGGACCGTCCTGCGTGAGCTCGACGCGCGCACACGCGCCGGGGTGACCAGCGTGATGTGGGTCCACCCGTGGGAGATCGACGCGAATCCTCCGTCGGCATGGCTTCCCCCCGGCAAGCACTTCGCGCACTTCTTTCGGCTGTCCGGCTTCGCCAGCCGCCTCGAAGCGATTCTGCGGAGCGCGACATTCGGTCCCCTCGGACCGCTCGCGGTAGCCAGCCCGTCATGACCCGCGTGCGCGTGCTGTTCGCGGCCGCAATTCTTGCGGCGTCCTCGGCATTCGCGCAGACCAACGCCGTCAGTGACGCGCTTCGCGGCCGCATCGGCCTCGACGATCGGCTCGAGGCGCCGTCAGTCGCCGTGCAGGCGCTGGATCGGCTCAACGGCGCCGCTGCCGGCCTGCCGATGTTCGTCCGCTTGAGCGTGTCGTGGGCGACGCTCCAGCGCGCGTCTGCCGAGGGCTGGACGGTGCTCGACGAGCGGCTGAGCGCCTACACTCGGCGCAATCTTCCCGTCCTGCTCGCGATGGGGCCGCCTCAGGGCGACGTCGCGGACACGGCGACGTGGATGCCGCTCGTCCAGGCCCTGGCCGAGCATCTCCGAGGCCGCGTCGCCGGGTATCAGATCGAGGCGGACACCGGCGCTCGCGATGCGCGCGAGTACGCGTTTCAGATCAAGCTGGCCTCGGTGCGCATTCGCGCGATCGACGCCGGAGCGATCATCGCCCAGGCGACGGTCGGGCCCGACGACGCCGCCTGGCTCGCCGCCGTCTACGACGAAGGCACGGCGTCCTATGTCGACCTGGCGCCGCTCGCGGCGCCCGCGGATGCTGCCGCCGAGAGCGCCCTGGCGCCCCTCGAGAAGCTGATTGCCGGGCGGGATCCGTCGGCGTCGAGGCTCCGCGTCGGCGTCGCGCTCGACGAGCCGGCCGGGCGCGCCGGTGGACGGCTGTTGACGACGATCTTCGCGCTCCTGGGCGAACCAGGCATGGCCGGCGCCACCTTCGCGGGCAGCGTCGACGCGATGGCGCCTGCGCTCGCGGCGGCCATCGACGTCAAGGATCTCCTCACCAGCGAGCTCATCGCCATCGACGACCAATCGGTCTCGCTGGCGCTGGAGATCGACGGCGCCGGCGTCACGGGCACCGTGCCGCATCGCGTCTTCTACAACACATCGATCGGCGGGATCTACGTCGTGTACTGGGGCGTCGACGCCGGCGCCGACCGCGTCACGGTCGCGCTCACCGACGCGACCGGCCGCTCGCCGATGGCGCGCGATCCAATCAGACGGCAGGTCACCGCCGTCCAGGACTTCTCCTGGAACGACACCACGAAGATCTCGCGGATGATCGTGCACCCGTCGGAGACGCCGGTCGTGATCGACTTCAACTACGGCGCCGCGAATACCTTCACGATGAGGGCCGACGTTACCGCCGCCGGCGGTCTCGCCGTCGAGGAGATCGTCGCCAGGAATCAGCGCGCGCAGGCGGCTCAGTCGAACGCGTTCAAGACCTACATGGCGACGCTGCGGCAGGAGCTCCACTTCCGTCCGTCGCCGACCCAGGTCTTCGACGTCGTCTCCGACAACCGGTTCTTCTATAGCGCCGATGGCGTCGAGTGGGAGGAACGCGGCTTCTCCGTGAACGGGGCGAAGTGGGGACCGAACCATCCGGGTGTGCCGCTGCTGCAGGCGGAGAAGGTGCTGACGCTGCCGCTGGACCTGCGACTCGATGCCGACTACCGCTACGCCCTCGAGCGCACCGAGACCGTCGACGGCCGTCTCTGCTACGTCGTGTCGTTCGAGCCGACCGACCGGGCGGCGTCGCGCTATCGCGGGTGGGTCTGGATTGACGCCGAGACCTTCCTGCGCCTCAGGCTGCAGACGATTCAGACGCATCTCGAGGGCATGATCGTCTCGAGCGAAGAGATCACGCGCTACGGGCCGGTGCAGGGGAGAGGGGAGACGCCGCTGTTCCTGCCGACGCGGCTCTCGACCAAGCAGACGCTGCTCATCGCCGGCCGCAACCTGCTCCTCGAGAAAGAGGAGTGGTTCTCGGACTTCCGCGTGGACGCGCCGGACTTCGAGGACGAACGCCGAGCCGCGCGCGCGAGCGACCACATCATGTTCCGCGACACCGATGCCGGTGTCCGCTACTTCGTCAAGAAGGGCGATGACCGCGTCGTGAGCGACCGTGTCCGAACGTCGAGCCGCGCATTGGCGATGGGCACGACGATCGACCCGACGTTCCAGTTCCCGCTTCCGATCTTCGGCATCAACTACCTGAACTTCGACGTCAAGGGCACCGGCAGCCAGCTGGCGCTGCTCTTCGCCGGCGTGTTCGTGGCCGGCAACCTGCAGACGCCGAAGGTCGGTCGGACGCCGTTCGATGCGAGCCTGGATTTCTACGGGATTGCCGTCCCAGGGACGGATCGGCGGTACGACGCCGGCGGGGAACGCGTCGACGAACGCGTGCTCAACATCCCGGCGTCGACCGGTCTCAATCTGGGCTACCAGTTCACGCCGTTCCAGAAGGTCTCCGCCGGCTATTCCTTGCGCTACGATGCGTACTTCCGTGCGCCGGACACGGCCGACGACTTCCCGATCCCGTCCGGCACCGCCACGCACGGCGCCACCATCGCCTACGAGTTCAGCCGCCATGGCTACAAGGTCGGGGCGACGGCGTCGGCGTTCGCCCGGGCATCGTG
Source organism: uncultured Acidobacteriota bacterium (assembly GCA_963764505.1). Classification (GTDB taxonomy): domain Bacteria; phylum Acidobacteriota; class Vicinamibacteria; order Vicinamibacterales; family SCN-69-37; genus CAVXSP01. The sequence goes on from CAVXSP010000005.1 coordinate 7,068, forward strand.
GAAGCCGTGGGGGCGGCCCGGCGACTACGCGCCGGAAGCGAAGACCTACCGCCGCTACTCGATCGGCGGATCGAAGGACGTGCTCTTCGGGCCGTTCCAATCGGTTCATGCCGGCGTGGCCTGGTACGGCGGCGCCCGGCTCGATCGATTCAGCCGGTATCAGTTCGGCCTCTTCGACGAGGTGCGCATGCACGGCGTTCCCTCGGCGGGCATCCGCTTCGACGAGCTCGTGCTGATGCGCGGATCGTATTCCTTCAACGTCCTCGACATCTACCGCCTCGACCTGTTCGTCGATCACGCCCGCGGGCGCGACCCGTCCGACCGTGCGGCGTGGCGGCCGGTCACCGGCACCGGCGTGGCGGTGACGTTCAAGACGCCCTGGAACACGATGTTCACTGCCGATATCGGCAAGAGCTTCATTCCGGACCTCTATCGCGGGACCGGATCGGTCGTGCTGCAGGTGCTGTTCCTGAAGCCGCTCTGACGGCGGGATCGGCATCCGTCCACGCACGATCGACCTGCGCGCCGCGAGCGCGCCCGTGCGGGCTAGGGCTGGAGGTGCGCGACGCCCTCGATCTCCACGAGCAGCTCGCGTCGGCACAGGGCGGCCTCGACGTACTCGACGGCCGGGACGTCCGGGGCGAGGCGGTGCACGAGGCTCTCGATCTGGGCGGCGTGGTCGGCGTCGCGCACGTGCACGCGCAGGCTGCGCAGCGCGTCGAGGCCACCGGCGCCCGACCGCGAGGCGGCGGTGATCAGGGCGTCGATGTTGCGGAAGGTCTCGCGCACCTGTCCGTCGACGTCGTCGTCGTGTCGGGAGTGTTGACCGAGAATGCTCGCGGTCCCGCCGATGAGGAGCGTCGAGCCGAGCCGCGTCGCGCGCGAGAAGCACGGCGGTCGGCGGCCATAGCGGTGCGAGTACCTGGTACGCCGGAATCTGCCGGGGATTCTCGAGCGGCGCTCCGGGCTGGTCGGTGGCCAGGACGTGGACCGACAGCGCGTCGGCGTCGGCGCTGACGGCGGACGCCGTCGGCAGCGCCATCGGAAACGCCCGAACGTCGCCGAACCACTCGCAGTAGGCCGCAAAGCGCCCGGCGTTGAACGTCATGTAACGATCCTCGTCGCCAAGCGGCGCGTGGATGTCGGGGACGAAGTTCCAGACGCGTACGCAGTGGCGCTGTTGACGATGGACTTCGTGGAGCAGGTCGCCGTAGAGGCGTGCGACCTCGCGGCACAGCGCGGCTGCCGGGAGCGCCACCGCCTGGGGAATACTGCCGGTCACGAGAGAGAACCGGCCGGCACGTCGCGACACGAGCGCCGTGCCTCGCCGGCCCACGACTCGCCGGCGATCCGCATCGCTCGACGGGAACAGATCGACGACCCAGGCCGGGGGCAGCGGCCGCAACCGAAGCACGGCACCGGGCGGGCGCGGCGTCGCTGGCTGCATTTTCGCGACGATTCTATTACAGGCCCCGCACGTGCCCCGGGGCCGCACGCCAGTCGTCGCGCGTCGCGGGCGCGGCCGTTCGGTGGCATACTGTCGCCCCATGTCAACCGCCGCGGCCTGCGATTGCGACGTCGTCGTCGCGGGCGGAGGTCCGGCCGGCTCGGCCGCGTCGGCGTGGCTCGCGCGCGGCGGCCATTCGGTGACGCTCTTCGAGCGAGACAGTTTTCCCCGCTTTCACATCGGCGAATCGCTGCTCGCGTCGGTCAATGACGCGCTGGCGGCCATCGGGGCGGACCACCTGGTGCGCGACGCGGGCTTCCCGCAGAAGTGGGGCGCGACGTTCATGCTCGGCGACGGCAGCGTCGAGCGTCATGCCGATTTCGGCACGGCGCCCGAGGTCGCGAAGCCGCAGACCTGGCAGGTCTCACGCGCCGAGTTCGACGACCTGCTGCTTCGGCACGCGTCCGCGAGCGGCGTGGCGGTGCACGAGCGCCATCGCGTCGTCGACGTCGCGGTCGACCGCGATGGCGTCACCGTCACGGTTCAGCAGACGGGGCCGGATCGTGGGAAGCGCACCGTGCGGGCGCGTGCCTTCGTGGATGCGTCGGGCCGGGCGGCGCTGCTCTCGCGCCAGTTCGGCCTGCGCATCGACGAGCCGCGGCTGGCGAGCATCGCGGTGTTCTCGCACTACTCGGGCGTTCCGCGCCGGTCCGGGCGGCGCGCCGGCGACATCCGCATCGTCTCGCGGTCGGATCTCGGCTGGTTCTGGCTCATCCCGATCTCCCAGAATCTGACGAGCGTCGGCCTGGTCCTGCCGATACGGGCGTTTCGCGCCATGCCGTCGATGGAGCCTGCCGCGCTGTTCGACCACGTGATTGCCGGAACCCCGGTCGTCGCCGGCCTGCTCGCCGGCGCGCGGCGCGAGTGGCCGGTCAGGGTCGAGAAGGACTTTTCGTTCCGGTCGCGCACGTATGCCGGGGATCGCTGGGTCCTGGCCGGCGACGCCGGCTCGTTTCTCGATCCGGTGTTTTCGACCGGCGTCGCGATCGCTCTCGAGTCGGGCATCGAGGCCGGTCAGGCGATGGCCCGCGGATTGGCGTCCGGCGATTTGTCGCGGGCGCAGTTCGATCGCTACGCGCGTCGTCAGCGCCAGCGGTATCTCTCGTTCCGCCGCTTCGTCCTCGGGTTCTACCGGCCGGAGTTCCGGGATCTGTTCTTCGCGGCGGACCCGCCGCCGCGGCTCTTTCGCGCGCTGGTCACCGTCTTCGCCGGCTACTGGCGGCCGTCACTCGAGACGCGCGTCTGGGTGGCGACGTTCTTCCTGCTCGTCCGTCTCCAACGCTGGTTCCGATTCGCGCCCTCGTTCCGTCGACCGAGGGCGGCGGAACGGGGCCGCGAATCGGCCGTGGACAGCCCCGTGGCGCGGTGAGCATGCTGCATCCGCCGCTTCCGCTGCGCCGTCAGGTACTGGCAACGACCGGAAGATCGGCAACGTGTCGTCAACGCGATGTTCGACCGAACGGCGCGCCACTACGATCGCGCCTGCGCGATCATGTCGCTTGGATCCGGCGGCGCCTATCGGCGCGCGGCGTTGAGCCGCGCCGGCGTGAAGCCGGGCATGACGCTGCTCGACGTCGGCACCGGGACCGGACTGCTCGCGCGCGAAGCCGCGCGGCTGGTCGGCGCGGGCGGACGTGTGGTCGGCGTCGATCCGTCGTTCGAGATGATGGCGACCGGCCGCGGCCGCGGCGCCAGGGGGCTGGTCCAGGGCGTCGGCGAGGTGCTGCCGTTTGGCAACGCGCGCTTCGATGTCGTGACCATGGGCTATGCGCTGCGCCACGTCAGCGACCTCGACCAGACGTTCGCGGAATACGCCCGCGTGCTGAAGCCGTCAGGAACGCTCCTGCTCCTCGAGATCACGAAGCCCGTCTCGGCGTTCGGTTCGGCGCTGACGCAGGCGTACTTCGGGACGATCGTGCCCTGCCTCGCGAGGATCGGGACGCGCAGCGCCGAGTCGTCGCGGCTGATGAAGTTCTACTGGGACACCATCGCGAACTGCGTCGCGCCAGAAGTCATCCTCGAGTCGCTGCGACGGACCGGGTTCGCTGCCGACCGAACGGTCGTCGCCGGCATCTTCAGCGAGTACTCCGCGACGCGGGGCCGGTGACCGGAGCCGACGACCCGGCCGGCAGGCGTTCACCCGGTCTCCGCACTCGTGCGCGCGCCAGGCGGCCGGCCCGCGCGGCTCTAGTAGGATTGAGCGGTGCGTTCGCCGGAGGAGGTTCTCGCGCTGCTGCCGCATCGGCCGCCGATGCGGCTCGTCGAGGAGGTCGTGGAGATCGTGCCCGGGAAGATGGCTCGCACCCGGCGCGTGGCCCGACCGGACGACTGGTACTTCAACGGCCATTTTCCCGGCCAGCCGGTGGTTCCGGCCATCGTGCTCATCGAGCTCGTGGCCCAGACCGGAGGACTCGCGGCGGGCGCCGACGAGGTCACGCCGCTCTCTTATCGCGTCGCCGCGGTCGGCCGGTTCAAGTTTCCGGCGCCGTCGGCGCCGGGCGCGTTGCTCGAAACGACGGCCCAGGTGACCGGCGCGATGGGCGCGCTGCTCCGCGTCGAAGGCACGGTCACCGCGGATGGCGTCACCGTGGCTGCCGGCGAGGTCACTCTGGCGCGCCTCGCGCGCGCCCAGGCTTGATCCGGTGGAGACGGTGGGAGCTTCCGCGCGCCTGCTGTCCAGCCGTTCCCAACGCCTCGTCCGGACCCTCTATCGGCTCCGCACCGAAGCCGGGAGCCCCGCGCGTCAGGCGTGTTCGATTGCGCTCGGTCTGTTCATCGGCGCGACACCGTTGTTCGGTCTGCACCTGGCCATGGCCATCGGCCTGGGCTGGCTGCTTCGCCTGAACCGACTCAAGGTCTACCTCGCGGCCAACATCTCGAATCCGTTCGTCGCGCCGTTTCTCGTCACGGCGGAGCTGCAGGTCGGATCCTGGCTCCGGCGCGGCCGCTTCTACACGCCGTCGGGGCTGGCCGACGTGCGGCTGTTCGGCGTCACGAGCGACCTCGCAATCGGCAGCGTCGTCGTTGGCTGCGTCCTGGCGCTCGCGGGCGGGCTGTTGACCTACGGCGTGCTCGCCAATCGTCCGACACGCGCCCTTCAACACGTGCTCGACGCCGCGGCCGAGCGCTTCCTGCCTGTCGGCATCGCGGCGTGGGAGTTCGCGTCGGCAAAACTGCGGATGGATCCGGTCTACCAGACGGTCCTCGAAGACGGCGTCCTTCCCGGCCGCGGCACGATCCTCGACCTCGGCTGCGGTCAGGGGCTGATGCTCGCGCTCCTGGCCAGCGCGCGTGATCTGGGCGGCACCGATCGCTGGCCCGCCGACTGGCCGAGTCCGCCGCGCGACGTGCGGCTCCTCGGCATCGAGCTCGGCCCGCGCATCGCCTCGCGCGCCCGCCGGGCCCTCGCCGGCGCCGCGGAGATCGACACGCGCGACGTGCTCCAGGCGGATCTTCCGCCAAGCGACGCGGTGCTCGTCTTCGACGTCCTCCACATGCTGCCGCCCGACGCGCAGGTGCGGCTGCTCGACCGCATCGCGGCCGCGCTCCGGCCCGGCGGAGTCGTCGTGCTGCGCGAGGCCGACGCGGCGGGCGGCTGGCGCCTGCAGGTGGTGCGCTGGACGAACTGGCTGCGAGCCGCGTTCGAGGGGCACCCGGGGCGGCGATTCGCATTCCGCACGGCCGACGAATGGACGACGCTGCTCAGACGACGTGGCTTGGCCGTCGAGCGATCGAAATCCAGCTCCGGTTCGACCCGCGGCCTCGCCAACTTCCTGATCTACGGCCGTCGTGCGGCTGTGCCGGCGTCCCCGGACTGATCATCGGGCGGCAAGGCCCGCCACAGGCTCCAGGGGCCGAAACGGACGACCTGTCGCAAGGGCCGGCCCCGCTCGTCGATCTCCACGCCGAACGCCAGATCGCAGGTCGTGGCCGAGCAGTCGCGGATGTGTGACCAGAGCACCAGCCGGTCCTCGAGCGTGACGATCGGAATGCCGGCCAGGACGGCAAAGTGCCGCGCGACGGGGGTCCGCCACGCCGCGTCGGGCACGAGCTCCACCGGGGTCGATTCGCGCGTGAAGAGCGTCGCGGTCCGCCCCGTCCATGCGTCCACCTCCCAACCGCGCCGGCTCCGACCGTTCGCGCCGAACGCCCGCCAGGTCGAGAACGATCCATTCACGGCGTGCAGCGGACCGACGATCCAATCGGCGTCGCCGGCGTCTACCGCCGCGGCGAGCAGGTGCGCGCCGCGATTCTGGCTCGCCGCTTTGACGCCGACGAGCGCGGCGAGGAGCGCGACGGTCAGGACCGCGCCCGTCGTGCGCCGCCGCCGCGTGACCACGGCGCCCGCCACGATCACCGCGACGAGCAGCAGGTCGGCCATGGCGAACCAGTGCGGCCCCAGACGGATCGACCAGAGCGGCGCGAAGAGCCGCATGTCGCTGCCACTAATCAGATCCAGGCCCAGATGGCCGAGCGCGACCCCAAGCCAGGCGGCGATCCAGAGGCGAAGCAGCCGGGCGTCTCGCACGAGGCACCGGATGACCAGCGCGGTGGCGATCGCGACGACAGGCGACCAGATCAGGCTGTGCGTGCCGGCCTCGTGATGCAGCAAGTACACGTCCCAGCCGCGCCGCATCCACAGAATGTCCGCGTCGGGCGCGATCGCCCCGAGGGTCGCGGCGGCCGTGGCGCCGCGGCCGAGACGCCCCCGCCCGTCGAGGCACGCGATCGTGTGGCCGAGCAGACAGTGGGAGACCGGATCCACCTTCAGGGTCCGGCAGGCGTTGGAAGCGCGCCGGGCCGTGGGGTGTCGTCCTCCTGCGTGGCCCAGAAGGGATAGAACTGGTACCAGGACTCGGGATGTCGCGTGATCTTCTCTTCGAAGAAGCTGGCGACCGCTTGCGTCGCGCTGGCGATCGCGCCGTGGCGGTCGACGTCGGGGGCGATCTGGATGGCCGGTCCGGTCTCGATCGCGAACCGTCCGTCCGGCAGGCGGAAGACGGCCAGCGGCACGAGGGGCGCGCCGGTCCACGAGGCGACCAGGGCCGGAGTGCGGAGGAAGTACGCACGGCGGCCGAAGAACGACACGGCCACGCGGTCGCGGCCGAAGTGCCGATCCACGAGCAGTGCGACGACCTCGTTGCGGGCGAGGTGCTCGCGGATGCGGAGGCCGGTCTCGAGCCCCTGGCGCACCTCGATGGTGCCGATCCCGAGGGAGGCCCGGAACTCGCGCCGGCGTCGCGTCACCCGCTCGCTCGGTTCGCGCATCGCCACGACCGACAGCGAGTGACTGGTCAGTTGACGGAGGAACACGCCGCCGATTTCCCAGTTGCCGAAGTGGGCCGACACGCCCAGCACGCCGCGGCCCGCGCCGATCGCCTCGTCGAACGACGCGGTGTCCTGCCGTCCGATCATCGCGGTCAGCTGGTCGGGCCGGCGTGAGAGGCTGCGGATGAAATCGATTGCGTCACGGGCGTAGTTGCGATACGTGGCGAGCGCCAGGCGCTCCAGCTGGGCGTCGTCGGCCTCCGGCCGCACGGCGCGGAGGTTCTCGATGAGCGCCTGCCGGCCGGTCGTCTGCAGCCGGTACGCGATCCACGTGCCGACGTGCCCGATGGGATACGTGATCCAGCGGGGCAGGCGCGACACGCCGTGATAGGTCGCGCCGAAGATGAGGCCGTTGTTCAGGCCGCTGGGATGCCAGCGTGGCGCCGCGGGCCTCGAGGTGGCCGTCATTGAAGCGACTCGGGGAAGAAGCGGTACCGCACGGCCAGGAAGCAGGTCCGCGTCGTGTCGCGCACGGGCCGGAGCTTGCTCGTCGAGCTGCCGGCCTGCATGCGGATGGGCGCGTGCGCGATCCGGGCGCCTCGCCGCGCCAGCTTGATCAGCATCTCCGTCTCGATCTCGTAGCCGCGTCCGGTCAGCCGCACGCGCCGCAGCAGCTCGGTCGCGATCAGCCGGAAGCCGGACTGCGCGTCGCGCACGGGAACGCCGACGAAGATCGCCGATATCACCCGGTTGCTGATCGTGTTCGTATAGTAGCGCGAGGCCGGCATCAGTCGGCGGTCGAACGGGCGTGCGCCGATGACGAGGTCGCCGCGTCCGCTGCGTGCCGCCGCGATGAGCGCGGGCGCGTCGGCCGGGTCGTGCTGCAGATCGCCGTCGATGAACAGCACGTGCGAGAAGTCGCGCGGGAGCAGCGTTGCGAGCCCGGAACGGATCGCCATGCCCTTGCCGGCGTTCCGCGGATGTCGCAGGACTTCGGCGCCCGCCGCCTCGGCGTGCCGGTGCGTCCCGTCCGTCGATCCGTCGTCGACGACGAGGACGGTCGAGACGTGCGGCTGCAGCCCGCGCACCACGCGTTCGATCGTCGCGGCCTCGTTGTAGGCCGAGACCAGTGCGGCAATCCTCATCGCCGGCGTCCCATCACGATCGCCGGCAGCACGAGGAGCGACGCGACGAGGCTGCCGGCCACCGTGAGCGTCGTCACCAGGCCCAGCAGGCGCAGCGGACGATAGCTCGAGAAGGCGAGCGAGCCGAAGCCGAGAATCGTGGACGCCCCGGCCAGCAGGATGGCCGGCGCCATCTCGGTGAGCGCGATGGAAAGACCATCCGCGCCGGCGTGCAGCGTCCGGTGCAGCACGTGCACGCCATAGTCCACGCTGATCCCGACCGACATCAGGAGGGCGAACACGCTGAACAGGTCCAGCTCGACGCGGAACAGCGCGAGCAGGCCGGCCGCCCAGAGCAGGCTGAGCGCGGTCGGCACGAGCGCCAGCGCGACCACGCGGGGATCGCGAAACGCCACGATCACGATGAGAACGACCGCGACCGTGCCGATGGCCGCGCCGCTCAGAAAGCTGGGCCAGAACCTCTGCGCCAGTTCGGCGTTCACGGGGCCGACGCCGGTCAGCCGCAGCGGCGCGCCCAGGCGCGCCACCACTTCGCCGACGCGCGCGCGCTCGGCATCCGAGCGCGGATACACGTACGTCACCGTGGCGTACTCGTCACCGCTCCGCTGCACGAATTGGCCCAAAAGATCCGCCAAGCCGTGCGCATTGTAGCCGTCGAGCGTGAGGCGCTGCGCCGGGTCGAGCAGCACGGGCAGGCGGGCGGTGAACGCGTCGAACGTGCCCGGCCGGAAGCCGGCGGCGTCGGCCGCCTGCGCAATCCGGTCCGGCAGTGCGCCCAGCGAGGCGCGCGCGTCGGCCGCGAGCGCCGCGACCGCCTCCTGCCGCGCGCGCGGCGGTAGCAGCGCCGAGACCGCGCTGACGGGCACGGCCGGGGCGTCCTGCAGCGCGCCCTCGAGCCGACTGTGGGCGTCGACGAGCGCGTCGAGATCCGGGCCGGTGGCCAGCACGATCATCGTGTCGGCCGGCAGCCCGAACCGCTGCGCCAGCCGGGCATCTGCCTCCTCGCCGGGAGTGTCCGTCTTCAGCCGGTCGAGCGTCGGCACGAGCCGCAGGGCCGGCGCCGCGATCGCACAGACGACCGTCATCAACCCGGCGGCCGCGACGATGAGCCGGCGCCGCCGCGAGACGAGCGCCGGCAGCCATCGTGCCTCCAGCCGTCGCAGCTGGTTCGGCGTCGGGTGCGGCGGCGCGAGGGCCGGCACCATGGCCAGCGTGAAGACGCCGCACAGCAGGATGCCGATCCCGACAATGCGCCCGAGCCCGGCGAGCGCGGGGAAGTCGAGGAGCGCGAGACCCAGAAACGTCGCCGCCGTGGTCGTGAAGCCGATGGTCAGGCTCACGGCCGGTGACGCGAGCCCCGCCACGGCTCCTTCGGCGTCCTGTCCCCGTCGTCGGCCGGTGAGATAGGCGACGTACAGGAGCAGCGTGCCGTCCACTCCGAGCCCGAACAGCATGGCCGCGCTGCCGCTCGCCGCCGTCGACAGCGGTTCGAACAGCCCGCAGACGACGATCGTCACGAGCGACGCCAGCACGATCGGCGCCGCGACCAGCAGGAGCGGCCGCGGGCTCCGGAACACGAGGACGACGAGCAGGGTCACGGTGACGAACGACGCCACGCCGTTGCGGATGCTCTCGGTGCGGACGAGCGCTTCGACTTCCGGTGCGATGCGGTATCCGCCGCCTTCCTCGATGGTGAGCGGCGGCAGCGGATCGCCCGCCTCGTCCTTCGGCTGGGCGAGGGTCTCGGCGGCGATGGCGTCGAGACTCGCGTTCAGCCCGCGCGAGAAGTCCACGTTCTGCGGAGGCGCGACAGGCTGGGCGATGATCAGCCGGCTGCGCCCGTCGGCCGAGACATAGCCGCGGCCGTCTCCGCTCCAGCCGAGTGGCAGCCCCTCGCTCCGCAGCCGATCGCGCAAGAGGACGAGCCAGCCCAGCGGATCGTTCTGGACGAGCTCGCGCATGTCCGCGCTCGGGATCGTGAGGCGATCGCGGGCCTCGGCGAGGGCGGCGCCGAGCGCGGGCCGTTCGAGTCGAGCGAGCGCCTCGCGCGTCGCCGGCGGATCGAGCAGGAGCAGCCGGCGATCGAGCAGATAGCTCCAGTCGCGTCCGGGCTCGTTCGCGCCGCCGTGCACGTCGTGGAGGTCGGGCAGCGCGCGGAGGCGGGTGAGGTATCCCGCGATGGCGTGGTCGTACTCCGCGATCGTGTGGCCGTCCGGGGCCTGGATCGAGACGAACAGCCGATCGAGGCTGCCGAAGTCGTCGAGATACGTGCGGAACGCCTGGAACGTCGGCGCGCGCTGCGGCAGGAGATCGAGGACGTTCGAGTTGAACGACACCGACGTGACGCCGGCCGCCGCGGCGATCCCGATGACCGCCATGATGGCGAGCGTGGCGTGGCGATAGCGGAACGCTGCGACCAGCAGGCGTCGGAAGGCGAGCTCCATCTGGGGCTGGAGTGGCGCGGCCGCTCGCGGCGCGGCGCCGAGTCAGAGCCAACAGTATAGCTGACGGTGCGCGTCACCTGAGACCGGGGACCTGTCTCGGAAGGATATAATCGCCCTCGACTGATTGATGCGGCCGCTCGCAATCACGGGACGGAGCAGCTTTTCCGGTTTCGGCATAGGCGCCGCGTCGTTCGAAAGCGGACTTGCCGCGGGCCGCACCGCCATCGCGCCGGTGCCGTTCGACCAGGCGCGCACGCGCGCCCGCACCGGCGCTGTCATCGCCGATTTCGACGCGGCTCGGTACATCCCGTCGGCCAGGCTGCGGCGGATCGACCGCATCGGTCAGCTCGCGATCGCGGCCGCCCGGCTCGCGCTCGACGACGCGCGACTGGCACCCGGCGGGACGGGCGGGACGATCGACGCCGAGCGAGCCGGCGTCGTGGTGGGCAGCGCGACGGCGGGACTGCACACCCTCGTGAGCTACCTCGACGGGCTTGCGCAGCGCGGCCGCGCGGGCGCCTCGGCGATGGATTTCAGCAACACGGTCGGCAACGCGGCAGCGAGCTTGTGCGGACTCGAGCTCGGCCTGCGCGGGCCGAACCTGACGCTCGCGTGCAGGGAGGCGTCCGCCGCGGGCGCGATCGCTGCCGCCGCGGGGCTGCTCGCGGGCGATCAGGCCGACGCCCTCGTGACGGGTGGCGTCGACGACTTCGAAGCGATGTACTTCGCCGTGCACGACGCGTTCGGCGTCCTGGCTCACGATGCCGGTCAGGGCGAGGCGTCGCGGCCGTTCGATCGGCGCCGCAACGGCTTCGTGATGGGCAGCGGCGGCTTTCTCCTGGCGCTCGAGCGGCCGCCGTTCGCCGCGGCGCGCGGCGCGTCCGTGCTCGGCTGGCTGCGGGGCGTGGGCGCCACGGCCGCTCGCGCCACCCTCAATGCCTGGCCCGAGGACGCGGGCGCGCTCGCGCGGGCGATGCGCGAGGCGCTCGCGGACGCGGGGGCCGGGCCGGCCGATGTCGCCGTCGTCTTCGCCTCGGCGAACTCGACGGTCGCGCTCGATCGCGTGGAGGCGACGGCGCTCGCCGATGTCTTCGGTGATCGCGGCGTACCGGTCGTGGCCATCAAGGGGGCCCTCGGTGAGAGCGGCGCGGCCGGCGCTGCCGCGCTCCAGGCGGCGCTGGACGCGTTGCGCCGCAGGCGGCTGCCGCCGACGGCCGGCCACGAGGAACCGGACCCGGCCTGCCCGGTCGACGTCTCGCCAGTGGAGCGGCCGCTCGCCGCGGGCCCGCTCGTGGCGCTCGTCAACAGCTTCGCGAGCGGCGGCACGAGCTACTCGCTGGCCGTGAGCGCATGAGCGACCGCCGGGACTCGCTCGAGGGGCGCGTGGCCGCGGTGACGGGCGGCAGCCGCGGGATCGGCCGGGCGATTGCGGTCGAGCTGGCGCGGCGCGGCGCCGCGGTCGGCCTCTCGTACCGGACCGCCAGCACCGCCGCCGACGAGGTCGTGCGCGACATCGAGTCGACGGGCGGGCGCGCGGTCGCGCGGGCCTGCGACGTCGGCGACGAGGCGCAGGTCGCCGCGTTCTTCACCGACGTCGACGCGGCGCTCGGGCCGGTCGACATCCTCGTGAACAACGCCGGGATCGCCGACGACAGCGTCCTGATGTTCATGGACCGCGCCCGCTGGGATCGGGTCATCGACGTCAACCTGACGGGCGCTTACCTGTGCGCGCGGGCCGTCGTTCGGGGCATGATGGTGCGCCGGTGGGGCCGCATCATCAATATTGGGTCGGCGAGCGGCCGGCTGGGGGTCGCGGGCCAGGTCAACTACGCCGCGTCCAAGGCGGGGCTGTTCGGCTTCACCCGCGCGCTCGCCCGCGAAGTCGCGCCGCAGGGCGTGCTCGTCAACGCCGTGACCCCAGGTTTCGTCGAGACGGATATGACGAGCCGGCTCTCGGCGGCCGCGCGGGCGTCGCTCCTCCAACAGGTCGCGCTGAACCGGCCGGGCGCGCCGGAGGAGATCGCGGCGGTCGTGGGCTTTCTCGCGTCGGATGGCGCGAGCTACGTCACGGGGCAGATCCTGGCGGTCGACGGGGGGATGCCCTAGCGAGGTTCGTTCGAGATACGCATGAGTACCGATCTCAAACTGCAGATCAAGCAGGCGTTGGTGACGAGCCTGCGGCTGACGATCGACCCGGCGGAGATCGCCGACGACATTCCGCTCTTCGGCGAGGGGCTGGGCCTCGACTCGATCGACGCCCTCGAGCTGGTCCTCGAGATCGAGCGCACGTTCGGCGTCACCATCGGCGATCAGGAGCTCGGCAAGCGCGTCCTGCAGTCTGTCGATTCCATCGCCGCGTTCATCGAGGTCTCGCGCGCGTCGTCCTGAGTCCGACGATGAAGGCCGACCTGCACGTGCATTCGTATCACTCCGGCTACGCGTCGCAGCTGCGCGTCCTGCGCTCGCGCGAGTGCTACTCGTCGGCCGAGGACGTCTATCGCACGGCCAAGGCGCGCGGGATGGACCTCGTCTGTCTCACCGACCACGACACGCTCGACGGCTGTGTGGACTTTCTGAGCCGGCATCCCGGCGCCGACGACTTCATCGTCGGCGAGGAGATCGAGTGCCGCGTCCCCGACGCGCCGGGGCTGCGCGTCCATCTCGGCGCGCTCGGCATGACGGAGCGGATCCATCGTGACGTCCGGCCGCTGCGCGGCAACGTGTTCGAGGCGGCCGCGTACCTGCGGCAGCAGGACGTCCTGTTCGCGGTGAACCACCTCTTCTTCTTCTTCCGCGGCCAGGTGCCGGACCGGCGCTACGTGGCGGACATGCTCGGGATGGCGCCCGGTGTCGAGGTGCGCAACGGCGCCATGTCGGCCGGTCACAACGGATTCATCGCGGAGCTCGTCGAGGAGGCCCGGGCCGCAGAAGGCACGGCGCCGATCGTCATGGCCGGCAGCGACGCGCACACGCTGCGGTGGGTCGGCACGACGTACACGGACGCGCCCGGCGCCACTCGCGACGAGTTCCTCGCCAGCGTGCGCGCCGGCCTCGGCACGGCCGGCGGCGAACACGGCGGCCTGTGGCGCGCGACGAGCGAGATCTACGGCGTCATCGTCAGATTCTGGCTCTCGTTGGCCGGCCTCGAGCGCCAGGACCTGCGGCCGGCGGCGCGACTGGTGTCGGCGCTCTGTTCGCTGGCGCTCCTGCCGATGCAGTTCGTGCCCGCGATCGTCGCCTTCGAGCTGAAGCGCGGCGAAGCGGCGCAGATCCGCCGCTCGCGCGCAGTCCTCGCGGCCGGACGGCCGCAGGGAAAAGCGGCGTTCGACGGGCGTCCGGTCACGCCGGCGGAGTCCTGAATCGGGTGGCGAAGCGGCGGGTCGTCATCACCGGCATCGGGCTGGTGTCCAGTCTGGGCACCGGCCGCGAGGTCGTCTGGGACGCGCTCGTCGCAGGCCGCTGCGGGATCGGCCGGCCGGTACACTTCGACTCGACCGGCTATCGCAGCGAGCTCGCCGCCGAGATCGCGGACTATGGCGCCGAGGCCCGCTTCACCCCGCGCCAGCGCCGCCGCCTGTCCCGCTCTGACCAGATCGCGATCGTCGCCGCGTCGGACGCCGTGGCCGACGCCGGCCTCGACGGACGGACGATGCTGGAGCGCACGGGGGTGATCTTCGGCGCCGGCACCGCGGACCTGCGGCGAAACGAGGAATACCTGAGGGCGGTCCGCACGCGGGGCCTCGAGCGCGCCCGACCGTCGCTGGTCTTCAACTTCTTCTCGAACACGCCGGTCGACGCCGTCGGCGAATGGTTCGGGTACGGCGGTCCCAGGAACTGTGTCGTGGCCGCATGCTCGTCGAGCACGATTGCCATCGGCCAGGCGGCCGACCTCGTGCGCACCGGGCAGGCCGATGTCATGCTGGCCGGCGGGTCGGACGTCCTCTGTCATCTCACGGTGAGCGGGTTCAACGCGCTGCGGCTGGTCGACGTGGCGCCGTGCCGTCCGTTCGACGTCAGCCGCGCCGGCATGAACATCGGCGAGGCCGGCGCCGTGGTCGTGCTCGAGGACTTCGACACGGCGCGCCGCCGGGGCGTGAAGATGTACGCCGAGGTCGCGACCTACGCGGCTGCGTGCGAGGCCTATCACGCGACGTCGCCGGAGCCGGAGGGTCGGGCGGTCGCCTCGGCGATTACCCGTGCGCTGGCGGCGGCAGGGCTCGATCCGGCCGACGTCGATCACGTGAACGCGCACGGCACGGCGACGCCGCAGAACGACCAGGCCGAAGCCCGCGCGTTTCACACGGTATTCGGCCCACGCGCCCGTCGGTGCCCGTGACCTCCATCAAGTCCATGATCGGACACTGCCTGGGCGCGGCGGGCGGGATCGAGGCCGCCGTGCTCGCGCTCTCGATCGACCGCGGCGTCATTCCTCCGACGATCCACCACGAAACCACCGACCCCGAGTGCGGCCTCGACATCGTCGCGAACACGGCACGAGAGTGCCGCATCCGTCACGGCGTGTCCACGTCGCTCGCCTTCGGCGGCAACGACTCGGCGCTGGTGCTCTCGGCCGTTCAGTGATCCTGGCGCGCCACCGACGCGGCGCTCAGCCAGCCGTCTCGGGCGTCATGTCGGCGACCTTCCGCGGCCGCGAGTGTTTCCTAAGGCTGTCGATCGGAATCAGCCGGCCGTCGGACGGAATCGCCAGCTCCGACGGGGGCTGGTCCTCGAGCGGCACGGCCTTGCGCGGGTTCGCATAGACGGCGTGCTTGCCGTGCTCGCGGTACCATTCGGCGACCGTCGCGTTCTGGTGCATCTTCTCCACGATGTGGCGCCAGCCGACGCCCGTGTTGTAGGCGCAGAAGGAGATTTCGCCCATCTGCGTGGCGTACGGAATGATGCACATCTCGGTGCGCGGAAGTCGTACGTCCACAGATCCTGGAACCACATGCCCGCGACGAAGAGCACGAGCCATTCGTCGCTCTTGCGGTCGCCGCTGGCGGGTATGCCGACGCCGCCGAGTGCGCCGCCGCTCTGCTTGTCGAACTTCCTGACGAGGTCGCCGAGCGTGAGCCCGTCGGGCGCGCGAACGGCCGGTAGTTGCGGAGCAGGCTCAGGGCGATTTGCAGCTTGGTCATCGCAGGCCCGCGCCGGCGTCCACGATGCGCCGCGCGTCGCCGAGCAACCGGTCCGTGTTGACGAGCTTGGTCAGCGGCACCCACTTCTTCGTCTTCTTGCTGACCATCAGCGCCGCGCCGACGCCGCAGTTCGGGTGGCAGCTGCACTTCATGGTGCCCCAGTCCTCGCCGGGGCCCTGGAGCATGTCGGTCAGATCGGCGAACGCCCGGCGGCCGAGAGGGGAACCAGTCCCGCAGCGGCTCGAACGCGCCGGTCTGCGCCTTCGCGTCGTGCGCGAGATGTGAGAGCGTGTAGCGCCGCGCGTGCCGCGTCTCGTCGTCGATCTCCTGCGTGGCCGGTGAACGAGACGGGCTGAAAAGAGACGAAGCTGATCTTGTCGCAGTCGTCGAGCGCGAACTTGATAATGGCCCAATCTGATGGTTGTTGACCGTGTTGACAATCGTGGCGACGAGGGCGATGTCGATGCCGCCCGCGAAAAGGTCTCGATCGCGCAGCTTCACGTCGAAAGGTTGCCCACCTTGCGGTGCGAGTTCGCCGGTTCGCCGACGCCGTCGAACTGCAGATAAGCCATGCGCAGTCCGGCCGCCTTGGCCTCCATCGCGAAGTCGGATCCTGCGCGAAGCGGATGCCGTTGGTCGCCGCCTGGGCGGCGAAGTAGCCGACCTGCGGCGTAGGCCACCGACTCAAGGAAGATCGGCGAGAGTCGGCTCGCCGCCGAGAACTGCACCGTCAGCTGCCGCCGCAGCTTGACGCTCAGCGCGTCGTCGAGCAGCTTCTTCGACGTCGTCGAGCGTCAGCTCATGGACGTGGCGGACCTGGTCCGCGTCCATGAAGCACGGGTCGCACATCATGTTGCAGCGGTTCGTCAGGTCGATCGTGAGGACGGATCCGCGTCCGTTCTAGGTCGACGACATCCCGTGGTCGTGCAGCGCCGTCGGCGCCTCGAAATCCCGCCCGGGGAACTGCGATTCGATCCGCGCCAGGAACGCGGATCGATCGCGAGGACGTCGCGAAAGGTGCCGTGTTTCTCGCACGTCTTCTCGAGCCGGATGACGCCGTCCTCCTCGAAGATGCGGGCGGAAATCTCGCCGACGCGGCTGGTCCGCAGAATCTCGTGACTGTCGAGGCCGCTCAGAATGCGGGTGCGCGCCTCGCGGACGCAGTCGGGGCAGAGCGAATCGGTGGTGACGGGGCCAGCCGAGCACCGGCGACGTCTTTTCCTGGCTCTTCAGAAGCGGGCGGGGCGCCCAGCTCGGCTGAAAACTCTGCGGCGCTTGAGGCGGTTGAGCGCCTGAACGGCGGCCCATCCCGCATTCGCCGCGCCGGTCAGGACTGACTCTGCGGCCCGCCTGACGATCAT